>CAXXNC010000002.1:2717500-2778495 GCA_963669425.2 uncultured Amphritea sp. | reverse complement strand
TTAAACAAATGTAAGAGGATGCGTCGATGAGTGACGAGAAGTTACAGAAAGTTCTGGCGCGTTCCGGTTTGGGTTCACGTCGTGAGATGGAACGTTGGATAGAAGCTGGCCGTATCAGTGTGAACGGTCAGGTTGCAACGCTCGGCGACCGGATCTCCAAACGGGACGAGGTTGAAGTGGATGGCCGGGCTAGCAAGATGGTGTTCGACAATGATAGCGAACGCCGGGTGCTGATCTACAACAAACCGCTGGGTGAGGTATCGACGCGCCATGATCCGGAAGGGCGTGCTACGGTGTTTGATCACCTCCCTCCATTGAAGCAGGGGCGCTGGATCGCGGTAGGTCGACTGGATATCAATACCTCCGGTCTACTGCTGTTTACCACTGATGGTGAGCTGGCGAACAACCTGATGCACCCGTCTGCAAACATTGACCGGGAATACGCTGTACGGATTCTGGGTGATGTTGATGATGCAATGATTGAGCGTCTGAAGGCCGGTGTGTTGCTGGATGATGGGATGGCGCGTTTTACCGATGTGCAGTACTTTGATGGTGAGGGTGCTAACAAGTGGTACCACGTGGTGGTGATGGAAGGTCGTAACCGTGAAGTTCGTCGTCTATGGGAATCTCAGGACGTTCAGGTTAGCCGTCTGAAGCGGGTGCGCTACGGGCCGTTCTTTATGCCAAGCGAAGTTAAGGCCGGTACCTGGAAAGAGCTGGATCAGAAAGAGATAAACATGCTGTCTAACATGATGGGCATGAAGAAGAAGCGTAACAAATCTCTGACAGTGAAAGAGAAGGCGCAGGCGGAGCGTCGTGCCAAACGTCAGCGGCCACGTCGCGAAGTAGGGCCAAAACGCTCCGAGAGTTGATGCTTACCCCCGGTTACAAAAAAAACGCAGCCTTGAGCTGCGTTTTTTATTACCTGTTATTCAGGAAAAGACTCACTGTGCATTCAGTGACTGGCTGTTAGTGCCTTTACTGTCGGCGCCCATCAGGTAGAGGTATACCGGCATAATATCTTCTGCGGCCGGATTGCTGGATGGGTTTTCACCCGGGTAAGCGGCTGCACGCATATTGGTGCGTGTTGCACCCGGATTGATACAGTTTACCCGTATGTTGCCCAGATGCTCCAACTCATCGGCCAGTACCTGTGCCATGCCTTCGGTGGCAAATTTAGATACCGCGTAAGCACCCCAGTATGCTTTCCCTTTACGGCCAACACTGGATGATGTGAAAACGATAGAGGCGTCAGCAGAGGTTTCTGTCAGCGAAAGCAGGCTCTGAGTCAGCATAAAGGCCGAGTTTACATTGACCTGCATGACTTGCTGCCATACGGCGGGGTCATAATCTTCAATCGGGGTGCGTAAACCCAGCAGACTGGCATTATTCAGAATGCCGTCCAGACGACCGAACTCCTGCTCAAGGGTGGCTGCCAGGTTGTCGTAGTCCTGTTCGGTCGCAGTTTCCAGATTGAAAGGGATCAGCGCGGGTTGTGGGCAGCCCGCTGCTTCAATTTCGTCATAGACCGCTTCCAGCTTTTCTTCGGTGCGGCCCAGCAGAATGACGGTTGCTCCGTGCTCTGCAAAGCTCAGCGCTGCCGCCCGGCCAATACCGCTGCCAGCGCCGGTTACCAGAATAATTCGCTCATTTAAGAGCCCCTCAGGGGCCTGATAATCAAACATAGTGTGTCCTTAGCTGGCTGGAATTTTGTAGAGCTGTTCCAGAAGAGGTTTAATCTCGCTGGCATGGTTTACCTGGTGATCGCTTTGCCAGTCATTCAGATCTTCGCCATCGTCAATATAGCCATAACTGACCGCGACAGTGGTCATACCTGCGCGGCGCCCTGCTTCAATGTCCCGGCGATGGTCGCCGACATAAATACAGTCAGCGGGATCGACGCCGATTTCTCTGCAGGCCAGATATAGCGATTCCGGATGAGGCTTCTTTTCCTGTACGTGGTCCGGACAGATGGTACTGCTGGAAGCCGGACTGAGATTCAGTGCCTGCATCAGCGGTGTGGTAAAGCGCTCTGGTTTGTTGGTCACGATGCCCCAGTGAATATCTTGTTGGCCGAACCAGCTAAGTAGCTCGGTAATACCAGGGAAAGGGGCTGATTTGACGCAGATGTGCTCAATATACAGGTTGAGCATTTCCTGATGCAGCTGATCGAAACCGGGTTCGCCCTCTTCAGGGCCAAAGGCGGCACTGATCATTGCACGGGCACCGTTGGATACATAACGGCGTAGGTACTCATAGCTGACTTCGTCCCGTTGATGCTGGCGCAACTGCTGGTTGATAACGAAGTGAAAATCCGGCGCGGTATCAATCAGCGTGCCGTCCAGATCGAACAGCACGGCAGCAGGTTTACTGATCTGCATAACTTAATCGTTTTTTTCGGTCGGCTTTTTAGTCGGGCTTACGGGTAGCGATCATGTAGTTTACATCCACATCACGGGCATTCAGCTTGTATGACTTGGTCAGTGGATTGTAAGTCAGTCCGGTCATTTCAAGGTTCTGCAGGCCGCTGGTGCGGATCCAGTTGGACAGCTCTGATGGGCGGATAAATTTATTGAAATTATGGGTGCCCTTCGGTACCAGTTTCAGTACCTGTTCGGCGCCGACAATTGCCATCAGATAGCTTTTCGGATTGCGGTTCAGGGTAGAGAAGAACGCAAAACCGCCTGGCTTAACCAGTTTACTGCAGGCTTCAACGATGGAGGCCGGGTCCGGTACATGCTCCATCATCTCCATGCAGGTGACGATGTCATACTGTTCCGGCTGTTCGGCAGCCAGTTCCTCTACAGTGATCTGACGGTATTCGACGCTGACACCCGTTTCCAGACCGTGAAGCTTGGCTACTTTCAGCGGGGCTTCGCCCATGTCGATACCTGTAACGCCTGCTCCGCGATGTGCCATCGACTCTGAAAGGATGCCACCACCACAGCCCACATCCAGGACTTTTTTGCCCTGCAGACCGCCAATACGGTCAATGAAATCGACCCGCAGTGGATTGATATCATGCAGTGGTTTGAACTCACTTTCCCGATCCCACCAACGGCTGGCCAGTTCTTCAAATTTGGCGATTTCCTGAGGGTCAATGTTCGCTGATTGTGAGTTACTGTGTTCTGTCATGTTCGGTTGCCACTGCGCTTTGAGACCTATTAAAGAGGCGCCATTCTAGCATTGCGCCGGTTCTGAAAACAGTCGCGCTTTCCCGAATCCTCAGGTGGGTTGCTATGGATGCTACAACGCCTTAATTTTACGGGAATATTGCAGTTTGTTTGTGGTATACTCCGGCCTTTAATGGCCGCCGCTAAGTTCGGCTCTAAGCTCGGTTTTAGTCCGGCTATCTATGGCCAGTGAACCCGCCCTGCGCAAGCGCTGATTTGCCGGTGGTGAAAACCCGGGTTTATTTATTTTCTCAGCAATCAGATTCAAGGATAGCCAGAGCTATTATGGGTGATTTAGCCAGAGAGATTCTGCCAGTAAACATCGAAGATGAGCTGAAGCAGTCATATCTTGATTACGCGATGAGCGTAATTGTCGGTCGTGCGTTACCAGACGTGCGCGATGGTCTTAAGCCAGTACACCGTCGGGTGCTGTTCGCCATGAGCGAACTGGGCAACGACTGGAACAAGGCATATAAAAAGTCGGCCCGTGTGGTCGGTGACGTAATCGGTAAATATCACCCTCACGGTGACAGCGCGGTATACGACACCATTGTACGTATGGCTCAGCCATTTTCGATGCGTTACATGCTGGTGGATGGTCAGGGTAACTTCGGTTCTGTTGACGGCGACTCCGCGGCAGCGATGCGTTACACCGAGATCCGCATGGCCAAAATCTCTCACGAGCTGCTGGCCGATCTGGATAAAGAAACCGTAGATTTCGTACCTAACTACGACGGCACGGAACAGATCCCTGAAGTACTGCCAACCAAGGTGCCGGCTCTGCTGGTCAATGGTTCTGCTGGTATCGCAGTGGGTATGGCGACCAATATCCCGCCACACAGCCTGAGTGAAGTGGTACGCGGCTGTATCGCACTGATCGATAATCCTGAAATTACTATCGATCAGCTGATGGATTATATCCCGGGCCCTGACTTCCCGACTGGCGCAATTATCAATGGTCGTGCAGGTATTCTGCAGGCCTACCAGACAGGCCGTGGCCGGATCTATATCCGTGCTAAGCACCATATTGAAACCAACGATAAGAACGGTAAAGAGTCGATCATCTTCACCGAGATCCCTTATCAGGTGAACAAGGCTCGTCTGATTGAAAAGATTGCCGAGCTGGTTAAAGAGAAAAAGCTGGAAGGTATCACCGAGCTGCGTGACGAGTCCGATAAGGACGGCATGCGGATCGTGGTTGAGCTGCGTAAAGGTGAAGTGGCGGACGTTATCGTCAACAACCTGTTCATTCAGACTCAGCTGCAGAACGTATTCGGTATCAACATGGTGGCGCTGGTTGATGGTCAACCACGTACCCTGGATCTGAAATCAGTTCTGGAAGCCTTTATCCGTCATCGTCGTGAAGTGGTGACCCGTCGTACCGTTTACCTGCTGCGTAAAGCCCGTGAACGGGGCCATATCCTGGAAGGTCTGGCGATTGCGCTGGCGAACATTGATCCGGTCATCGAACTGATCAAATCCTCTCCGACACCTGCCGATGCGAAAGAGCGTCTGATTGGTACGCCATGGCAGCCGGGTGATGTGGTAGAGATGCTGGAGCGTGCCGGTGAAAACGCCTGCCGCCCTGAAGATCTGGAAGCTCAGTATGGTATGCATGACGGTGTGTATCACCTGTCTCCGGCACAGGCTCAGGCAATTCTGGAACTGCGTCTGCACCGTCTGACCGGTCTGGAGCACGATAAGCTGATCGCGGAATACCGTGAGCTGCTGGAACGTATTGCTGAACTGCTGGAAATTCTCAACAGCGCCGAGCGCCTGATGGAAGTGATCCGTGAAGAGCTGGAGCTGATCGTTGAAGAATTTGGTGATGAGCGTCGCACTGACATCATCGCGTCCCAGCAGGACTTTACGGTTGCAGATCTGATCGCCGAAGAAGATATGGTTGTTACCATCTCCCACGGCGGTTATGCCAAGACCCAGCCACTGAGCATGTATCAGGCGCAGCGTCGGGGTGGTAAGGGTAAATCTGCTACCGCAGTGAAGGATGAGGATTTCGTTGAGAAGCTGCTGATTGCCAGCACCCACGATACTATTCTCTGCTTTACCAACTTCGGTAAGGTGTACTGGCTGAAAGTATACGAAATTCCGCAAGCCAGCCGGACTGCCCGTGGTCGACCGATTGTGAATATTCTGCCACTGCAGGAAGGTGAGCGTATCACCACTATCCTGCCGGTTAATGAGTACGCGGAAGAGCACTATGTATTCATGGCTACCGCTGCCGGTACTGTTAAGAAAACGCCACTGGAAAACTTCTCCCGTCCGCGTTCCAGCGGTCTTATCGCGCTGGCGCTGGACGAAGGTGATACGCTGATCGGTGCAGCAATTACTGACGGCACTGCTGAGGTTATGCTGGTGTCCGATCAGGGTAAGTCGATCCGCTTCCCTGAAGATGATGTACGTCCGATGGGCCGTACCGCTCGCGGTGTCCGTGGTATTAAGCTGGCTGAAGAAGCGCAGGTTATCTCTCTGATTATTCCTCAGGAAGGTGGCCGGATTCTGACGACCAGTATCAATGGCTTTGGTAAACAAACTGCTGTTGAAGACTTCCCGACCTACGGTCGTGGTGGCCAGGGTGTTATCGCCATGCAGTGCACAGAACGTAACGGTAACCTGATCGGCGCGGTGCAGATGTTCGAAGGCGACGATGTGATGCTGATCAGTGATCAGGGCACACTGGTTCGTACCCGCAGTGATGAAATTTCGGTGCTGGGTCGTAACACTCAGGGCGTTCGGGTTATCCGGGTTGCCGATGATGAGAATCTGGTGGGCGTAGCCCGCATTGACGAGCCGGAGTCTGACGAAGACGCAGAAGACGTCGAAGCGCTTGATTCCGATGCTGTTGATTCCAGAGATCGGGCTGATGAGTCTCAGACCGAAGGCGAACAGAATGCAACTGATCAGGTTGGAGATCAGACTGAAACGCCGGATGAAAGCGACGAAGCATAACCGTTGCAACAGGACAATGTGCGGCTTTAGCCGCACATTTTGTCTCTGCAGAGCGCTGTTATGAGGCGGCTGTTATAAGGCGTTAGTTATCAGACTCTGGTTATCAGAGATAGTAAAGATCGATTAGGATAAGAATTATAATGACACGCAAATACAACTTCAGCGCAGGCCCTTCTGCACTGCCGCAAGCGGTATTAGAACAAGCACAACAGGAATTGCTGGATTGGCGGGGCCATGGCCTGTCGATCATGGAAATGAGTCACCGCAGCCCGGAGTTTGTCTCTGTTGCTGAAAAGGCAGAGCTGGATCTGCGCGACCTGATGTCGATTCCGATAACTATAAAGTCCTGTTTATGCAGGGCGGGGCGACCAGTCAGTTCAGCATGATTCCGATGAATCTGCTGCGGGGTAAAACCACGGCGGATTATATCAATACCGGTGACTGGTCGAAGAAAGCGATCAAAGAAGCGGCCCGTTACTGTGATGTCAATATTGCTGCAACGACGGAAGCAGATAACTTCACCTCGGTTCCCACACAGGCTGAGCTGAAGCTGAATCCGGATGCCGCATATGTGCACTATACCCCCAACGAAACCATTCGCGGTCTGGAATTTGATTACATTCCGGAAACCGGCGATGTGCCGCTGGTGGCAGATATGTCTTCCACCATTCTGTCCCGTCCGGTGGATGTCAGCCGCTTCGGTATGATTTACGCCGGTGCGCAAAAAAACATCGGTCCTGCAGGTCTGACGGTGGTGATCATCCGTGATGATCTGCTGGGTGAGACTCTGCCAGGCACTCCGGCACTGTACGATTACAAAGTAACGGCTGATGCCGGTTCTATGCACAATACCCCGCCGACCTATGGCTGGTATCTGGCAGGGCTGGTGTTCCAGTGGTTGAAAGATCAGGGTGGCGTAGACGCCATTACAGAAGTGAACCGCCGCAAAGCGGAGAAGCTTTATTCGGCCATTGATAACTGTGATTTCTACAGTAATCCGGTTGCCCACAATGCCCGTTCCTGGATGAATGTACCGTTCATTCTGGCCAATGATGATCTCGATAAGCAGTTCCTGCAGGAGGCTGAAACCGCCGGATTATTAAATCTGCCGGGTCATCGTTCCGTTGGTGGTATGCGTGCCAGTATTTATAACGCTGTCCCGGAAGACGGTGTCGATGCACTGATTGAATTTATGCTGGCGTTTGCCCGTCAGCACGGCTGAGCAAGATTAAGGTCTGAGTGATGAGTGATCAGGAAAAGGAACTCAGGGTTCTACGGGATCAGATCGATGCGATCGATAAGCAGATTCATACCCTGTTGAATAACCGGGCCCGCTGCGCGCAGCAGGTTGCTGAGGTGAAAGAAAAACACCAGGGCGCGCAGGATGCTGTGTTCTATCGGCCTGAGCGTGAAGCTCAGGTATTGCGCCGGGTTATGGAACGCAATGAAGGCCCTCTGGCTGATAAAGAAGTTGCGCGTCTGTTCCGTGAAGTGATGTCTGTGTGTCTGGCGCTGGAAAAACCGATGCATGTTGCCTTTCTGGGACCGCGGGGTACCTTTACTCAGCAAGCGGCGAATAAGCATTTCGGTCACTCTGCCAACTGTATCCCTTTCAGTTCGATGGATGAGGTGTTCCGCGAGGTGGAAGCCGGCGGTGCGCACTACGGTGTCGTGCCGATTGAAAACTCCATTGAAGGCATGGTTAACCACACACTGGATCTGTTCAAACGTTTCAGTCTGAAGATCTGCGGTGAGGTTGAACTGAAAATTCACCATCACCTGTTGCGTTGCACGGCTACGGATCTTAACGGTATCACCCGGATCTATGCCCATCAGCAGTCCCTTGCGCAGTGCCGCAGCTGGCTGGATAGCCACTTCCCATCGGTGGAGCGTGTTGCTGTCAGCAGTAATGCAGAAGCGGCGCGTCTGGCGGCAGAAGAGGGCGAGACTGTCGCTGCGATCGCCAGTGATATGGTGGCCGATCTGTATCAACTGAACATCGTGACCCGCAACATTGAAGATCAGGCGGACAACACCACCCGTTTCCTGATTATCGGTGACCAGGACGTCGGCCCGAGTGGTCATGATAAAACTTCAATTCTGGTGTCTGTAAGAGATAAAGCCGGTGCGCTGTATGAGATTCTGGAGCATTTCCAGAAGCATAAGATCAGCCTGACCCGGATCGAAACCCGTCCTGGTATGCAGGAAAGCGGACAGTCGATGTTTTATATCGACTTTGAGGGCCATGCGGCCGAGCCAGCTATTGAGTCGGTGTTACGGGAGCTGGAAGTACAATCCACTGAATTGAAGCAGCTAGGCTCATACCCTAGTGCGGTTCTCTGAGGCAGGTCGACGAGTTTGAATAAGGTAGTAAAGGCGTGAGCAGGCTGACCGGACGAGTATTAATTATTGGCCTGGGCCTGATCGGCGGCTCTCTGGCTAAAGCCCTGCGTGTAAAGCGGACAGTGACCACTGTTGTGGGGTTTGATCGTGATGCTGATGAGCTGGAAACCGGATTACGGTTGGGCATTATCGATGAAGCTGCCAGTGATCTGCACGCTGCTGTCACTGAAGCCGATGTGGTGGTGTTGGCAGTACCGGTTAAAGTGATGGAAACCGTGCTGAGCGATATCCGGCCTTCGTTGCGGGATGAGACTCTGGTCACCGATGTCGGCAGTGTTAAAGGCAATGTTGTCCGTGCAGCGGAGCGCATCTATGGCTATATACCGCCGACCTTTATACCGGGACATCCGATTGCAGGTTCTGAAAAAAGCGGTGTTGCGGCGGCGGATGAAACATTATTTGAACATCACAAAGTTATTATCACGCCGCTACCGGAAAGCGATCCGGCCGCAGTGACTAAGATTGCCCGGATGTGGCAGGCCGTAGGGGCTGAAGTACTGCAGATGGATGTTGACCGTCACGATGAAGTACTGGCGGCGACCAGTCACCTGCCTCATCTGCTGGCCTTTTCACTGGTGGATACTCTGGCGCAGGAGCAGGAGCGCACCGATATTTTCCGCTATGCTGCAGGCGGATTCCGTGACTTTACCCGGATTGCCGCCAGTGATCCGACCATGTGGCACGATGTCGGACTGGCGAACAAGCAGGCGATACTGCAGAAAATAGACGAATTTACTAATGGGCTGGCACAGCTGAAACAGGCAATCGAAACTGAAGATAGCCGTGCAATGCTGGGTATCTTTACCCGCGCTAAAGCCGCCCGGGAACATTTTTCAAAAATATTATCAGGCTCAGCCTACTCTCAGAATATGACTACTAAAGAAACTGTTTTTCATGCTCAGCCGGGCGGTCAGGTGCAGGGCACCATCCGTGTACCGGGCGATAAATCGATCTCTCACCGTTCCATTATGCTTGGCTCACTGGCCGATGGCGTTACTGAGGTAACCGGCTTCCTGGAAGGTGAAGACAGCCTGGCAACTCTGCAGGCGTTCCGTGATATGGGTGTTGTCATCGAAGGACCGCACCAGGGCCAGGTGAAAATTTACGGCGTAGGCCTGAACGGTCTGCAACAGCCTCCAGGGCCTATCTATGTGGGTAACTCTGGTACTACTATCCGTCTGATGTCAGGTCTGCTGGCCGGTCAGCAATTTGATTCTGAGCTGAGCGGCGATGAATCACTGAGCAAACGTCCGATGGAACGTGTTGCCAAACCTCTGCGCCTGATGGGAGCGGAAGTAGAAACCGGTGAAAACGGTTGTCCGCCAGTGAAGATCAAAGGTGGTCAGTCTCTGAAAGCGGTCCACTACGATATGCCAATGGCCAGTGCTCAGGTGAAGTCCTGTGTCATGCTGGCGGGTCTGTACGCTGAAGGTGAAACGTCAGTGACTGAGCCTGCACCAACCCGGGATCATACTGAGCGTATGCTGCGTGGTTTCGGTTACAACGTCGATGTTGATGGCAGTAATGTACGCCTGAACGGTGGTGGAGCTTTGCAAGCGGGTAACATTGACGTACCAGCGGATATCTCTTCGGCAACCTTCTTTATGGTTGCAGCGGCGATCACCCCTGATTCAGATATCACGCTGGAGCATGTGGGTATTAACCCGACACGTGTAGGTGTGATCAATATTCTGCGTCAGATGGGAAGTAATCTGGAGCTGCTGAATGAGCGTGAAGTGGGTGGCGAGCCTGTGGCAGACATCCGTATTCGCTACGCGCCACTGAAAGGTATTCATATCCCTGAAGATCAGGTGCCGCTGGCTATCGATGAGTTCCCGGCGCTGTTTATTGCGGCTGTGTGTGCTGAAGGTGAAACAGTGCTGACCGGTGCAGAAGAGCTGCGGGTGAAAGAAAGTGACCGTATTCAGGCCATGGTCGATGGCCTGAAAATTCTGGGCGCTGATATTGAAGGTACTCCGGATGGCGCAATCATCCGTGGCAGTGAGCTGGGCGGCGGTGTGATCGAGAGCCACCACGATCACCGTATTGCGATGTCATTTACGATCGCCTCGCTACGTGCGAAGGGCGATATCGAGGTTCGTGAGTGTGACAATGTTGCGACTTCCTTCCCTAACTTTGTTGAGCTGGCTCAGCAGGTAGGTATCCAGGTTCGTAAGGAGGAGCAATAACATGGGAAGTTTCCCGGTTATTACTGTTGATGGACCAAGTGGTTCCGGAAAAGGCACTATCTGCAGTCTGCTGGCCCGCGAGCTGGGCTGGAACCTGTTAGATAGCGGGGCGCTGTATCGACTGGTTGCGCTGGCGGCGCGTCATCACGGTGTAGCGCTGGATGATGTGGATGCGTTGGTGGTTCTGGCTGCTCATCTGGATGTTCAGTTTGCAACACCTGAGGATCAGAACGAGGTTATTATCATCCTTGAGGGAGAAGAGGTGACCAACACTATCCGTACTGAAGAGTGTGGTGCTGATGCCTCTGTCGTGGCTGCACTGGGGCCTGTTCGTGAAGCGCTGTTAGAGCGTCAGCGGGCCTTTGTTTCAGAGCCGGGACTGATCGCAGATGGCCGTGATATGGGCACTGTGGTGTTTCCGGAAGCGGAGCTGAAAGTCTATCTGACGGCCAGTGCTGAAGAGCGCGCGAACCGCCGGTATAACCAGTTGATAAATAAGGGACTGGGTGCTAGTCTTCAGGCAATATTAGAGGATATACAGGCTCGGGACGCACGGGATATGAACCGTTCGGTCGCGCCACTCAAGCCAGCAGAGGATGCTATAAGTCTTGATACAACTACACTGAGTATTGAGCAGGTTTTGGCATCTGTGCTGGATCATGCGAGGCATAAAGGCCTGCGATAACGGCAAACACGCGAGGTAGCGCCGGTATGAGTGAGAGTTTTGCAGAGCTGTTTGAAGAGAGCCTTAAAGAGCTGGATATGCAGCCGGGCTCCATCGTTACTGGTATTGTGGTTGCCATTGATGGCGACTATGTCACGGTAAATGCTGGTCTCAAGTCTGAAGGTATTATCCCCTGCAGTCAGTTTGTCGACGATAACGGCGAAATGAATCTGCAGGTCGGAGATCAGGTTCAGGTGGCGCTGGTCTCCCTCGAAGATGGCTCTGGCGAAACTCAACTTTCCCGCGAAAAAGCCAAACGTGCTGAAGCCTGGCAGGTTCTTGAACAGGCTTATGAAAACGATGAGATCGTCACTGGACGTATTACCGGTAAAGTCCGTGGCGGTTTCACAGTCAGCGTTAATTCTATCAACGCCTTCCTACCCGGATCTCTGGTCGATATCCGACCGTTACGTGACACCTCGCATATCGAAAATCAGGAACTGGAATTCAAACTCGTCAAGCTGGATGCCAAACGCAACAATATCGTTGTATCCCGCCGGGCTGTGCTGGAAACCGCTTATAACGCTGAGCGTGAAAAACTGCTGGAAACCCTGGAAGAAGGTATTGTCATCAAGGGTGTGGTGAAGAACCTTACCGATTATGGTGCCTTTATCGATCTGGGCGGTGTTGATGGCCTGTTACATATTACTGACATGGCCTGGAAGCGGGTTAAGCATCCGAGTGAATTGCTGACTATCGGTGATGAGATCGATGTTAAAGTGCTGCGCTTTGATCGTGAAAAGAGCCGCGTATCGCTGGGCATGAAGCAACTGACTTCCGATCCCTGGGATGAATTCAAAACTGCCCATCCTGTCGGAACCAAAACGAACGCCAAAGTCACCAATCTCACTGATTACGGTTGTTTTGCAGAAATCCAGACGGGGATTGAAGGTCTGGTTCACGTTTCCGAAATGGATTGGACCAACAAAAATATCCATCCATCCAAAGTTGTTCAGATCGGTGATCAGATTGAAGTGATGGTGCTGGATATTGATGATCAGCGTCGTCGTATTTCTCTGGGTATGAAGCAGTGCCAGGCAAATCCATGGGATGCTTTTGCAGAGAAATTCAGCAAAGGCACGCAGATCTCCGGTGTGATCAAGTCGATTACTGATTTCGGTGTGTTTGTTGGTCTTGAGGGCGGCATCGATGGTCTGGTGCACCTGTCTGATCTGTCCTGGGATCTGGACGGTGAAGAAGCCGTGAAAGCTTACAAGAAAGGCGATACCGTAGAAGCGGTGGTACTGGCGGTAGATTCCGAACGTGAGCGTATCTCGCTGGGGATCAAGCAGCTGGGCAGTGATCCATTCTCTGACTACGCTGCAGCCAATGGCAAAGGCTCAATTGTTAAAGGCACCATTGCCGAAGTCGCGCCGAAGCAGTTGCTGGTGACGCTGGCTGAAGGCATTGAGGGAACCGTAAAGGTTCAGGAAGCGACCGTAGAGCGGGTCGATGATCTGGGTACCTTGTTTAAAGCGGGTGATGAAATTGAAGTGCTGATCGTCAATGTTGATCGCCGTACCCGCAATATCGTGCTGTCTGTGAAACAGGTTGAAAAGCGCCATGAGAAGCAGGCGATGGATGCCATCAAACAGCAGCAGGTTGAGGTCAGCGGGCCGACGACTATCGGCGACCTGATTAAGGCACAACTGGATAAAAAATAATAATTCGTAACCGGTATAATGGCTGTGGTGAGGCAGTCGGCTATCGGAAGACCGTATTGAACAGCGCCGGTCCGGACAATCGGCACTCATTCAGGGGGTGAAAGCATGACCAAGTCTGAACTGATCGAAAGGTTAATCGACCAGAACGAACAGTTATCCATTAAGGATGTAGAGCTGGCAGTTAAGACAATGCTGGATCATATGACTGAGTCCTTAGCGCATGGGGATCGTATAGAGATTCGTGGCTTTGGCAGTTTCAGCCTGCATTACCGGGCACCGCGCATTGGTCGGAATCCAAAAACTGGTGATTCTGTTTCGCTGGCGGCAAAATACGTACCTCACTTTAAACCAGGTAAAGAGCTGCGTGAGCAGGTCAATGACAGCCTGAATAAGTAGGTTATTAATTATTAGGGGTAAATAATGCGTTTTGTTAAGACGCTGCTGGTACTGATACTGAGTATCGCTTTTCTATATTGTGGCTGGACCTTTGCCGTCCTCAATACCGAGCTTGTTTCAATCAATCTGTTCTTCTTCACCTTGCCTGAAGCCAGCTTGTCAGTCTGGTTAATGGCTGCATTCGTTGTCGGGGGCATTGCCGGTGTCCTGATCAGTGGACTGGCCCTGATGACGCTTAAGCTGCGACTACAGAACGCCCGTCGCAAAATTAACGCTGCGAATAAAGAATTGGATCAGCTGCGTACAGGCTCTCTGAAAAACAGTGTCTGAGATAGCTGATTACCTGCTGATTATCCCGCTGTTTCTGGCGGTGGCGATAGGCTGGCTGCTTGGGCGGCGACAGCGGGTAAACCGTTATCCTCAACAATCACTGCAGCAGGAATACTTTACCGGTCTGGATTATCTCCTCAGTGAAAAAACCGATGAAGCGATCGAAAGCTTCATCCGGGCGCTGGAGATTAACTCCGATACCATTCCTGCTCATATCGCGCTGGCTAAACTGTTTCGCAAGAAAGGGGATGTTGAGCGAGCCATTCAGATTCATCAGAACCTTCTTGCACGCCCTGATCTGTCCAGAGATGATTTTCTGCGTATCCAGATGGCGCTGGCAAAAGATTACTATGCCGTTGGACTGCTTGATCGGGCAGAAAACCTGCTCCTCGAGATTGATGCTCAGCGTCCGGCTCAGGCAACCCGTCAGAAAGTACTGACCCTGCTGACTAAGCTTTATGAGAAGGAGCAGGAGTGGGAGAGGGCTCTTAAAGTCGCCAGTCAGTTGGCTTCACAGCAGACGTCCGAAATGCAGACGGAGCTCAGTCACTACAGTTGTGAGCTTGCAGAGCGGGATATAGCCCAGCAGAGCTACCGGAGAGCCCGGGAAAGACTCAGTCAGGCGTTAGAGTTTGATCAGAAATCAGTGCGGGCAACGTTGCTACGTGCTCAGATCGCGATGAATGAATCAAACTGGCGGGCGGCAATCAAAGAGTTTAAACAGATCCCTTCTCAGGATCCTCTGTTTTTGTCAGAGGTTATCCCCGACCTGCAGCGCTGCTATGCAGAACTGAATCTGCTGAATGATTTTGCGACGCTGATGAAACAATGGTTGAGCAAGAGTCCTTCCACATCCGTTATGCTGGCAATTGCCGAGCAGGTTCTGGAGCAGCAGGGCGCCTATGCTGCCGGTGCTTTTATCACGGATGAACTCAAAAAACGTCCATCAATTAAGGGTTTTAATCGGCTGATAGATCTGTATATTGCCCATGCATCGAAAGGCGCCAATGAGAGCCTGATGGTGCTCAGAGGCCTCACGGGGCAGCTGGAACAGAGTAAGCCGGTATATCAGTGCAGGCGATGCGGTTTTTCCGGTAAGTCACTGCACTGGCAGTGCCCCTCCTGTCAGAACTGGGGTTCGACCAAACCGATTGTCGGGCTGGAAGGCGAATAAAGTACATTTGAGAGTAAGAAATGAGTAAAGAGAAACAGGTTATTGTCGCACTGGATTACCCTGAAGCGGCAGCTGCCCTGCAAATGGCTGATAAGCTGGACCCTTCCCGTTGCCGGGTAAAAGTCGGCAAAGAGCTGTTTACCCGAGCCGGTCCGCAAATCGTAGAAGCGCTGCATCAACGTGGTTTTGAGGTGTTTCTCGATCTGAAATTCCATGATATCCCTAATACCACGGCAAAGGCTGTGAGAGCGGCTGCAGAGTTGGGTGTATGGATGGTAAATGTGCACGCATCCGGTGGTCGCCGGATGATGGAAACCGCCCGCAATGAGCTGGAGCAGGTCAACGGCTCCAACACGTTACTGATTGCGGTAACTGTACTGACCAGTATGGAACAGCAGGATCTTGCAGAAGTTGGTCTGGATATCGAGCCTCTGACACATGTTAAGCGACTGGCGAAGCTGACAGAAGATTGTGGCCTGGATGGTGTTGTCTGTTCTGCGCAGGAGGTAAAACCGCTGCGGGAGCTTATTTCACCTGAGTTTCAACTGGTCACGCCAGGAATTCGACCTGCTGATGCCAGTGTCGGTGATCAGAAGCGGATTATGACGCCGGGTCAGGCTATCGTTGCCGGAAGTACGCATCTGGTGATTGGTCGCCCGATTACTCAGGCAGCAGATCCTGTAGCCGCATTGACGGCGATTGAGCAGGAGCTTGCTGCAGCACGCTAGTTGTCACTTTGTGATTTTGTGGTATATCTGTAAGGGCTGACCCGGGAAGGGTCGGCCCTTTTTTCAAACTTCAAAACAGTCTTTCACTAAAAGGATTTAGTTATGAAAAGATCTGAGTTTTTCACGCGTCTGTTTTTTGTTCTTTTGTTGGCCCTGCCTTTCTCTGTCAGTGCGGAATCACCTGTGAATATCAATACGGCTTCGGCTGAGGTGATTGCCAGTAGTCTGAAGGGGATCGGGCCGTCCAAAGCCAGAGCTATCGTTGCTTATCGTCAGGAGTATGGACCATTCAACAATGTTTCTGAGCTTGCCATGGTAAAAGGCATTGGCGTTAAAACACTGGAGAAGAATAAGGGGATGATCACTGTTGAGTCGGCGGCCGTTGCCGAAGTCAAAGAGTAGTGGTCTGAAACTGTCCAAGGCCGCTGAATGCGGCCTTTTTTACAGCACAAAGATCAGTG
Organism: uncultured Amphritea sp.; assembly: GCA_963669425.2. GTDB lineage: Bacteria > Pseudomonadota > Gammaproteobacteria > Pseudomonadales > Balneatricaceae > Amphritea. The sequence continues at coordinate 2,762,286 of CAXXNC010000002.1, read as the reverse complement.
TCAGTGGGATAAAGATCAGTGCTCCCATATTGCCCAGTAATACAATAGAGGCGACCTTTTTCGGTTCCTGATTGTATTGTTCTGCAACAATGTAGTTCAGTACCGCCGGTGGCAGGGCCCCGAAGGTGATCAGATAAGCCAGTTGTGTATTATCCAGCTGCAATACCTGCTGTGCAGCAATCGCGACCAGAATGCCCGCAGCAGGGCATAGAATCGCACCACTGACCCCGATTCTCCAGGCGCTGAAGTCCACAGAGGTCAGACGTACCCCTAATGTAAACAGCAGCAACGGTACGGAGATCTGCCCCAGCATATCCAGTGATATCGATACCGGTGTCGGCATCGGCAGGGAGAAGCTGCTCCAGCAGAGCCCGGCAATGGTTGCGATCATGATTGGCATGCGGATCAAACGCATAGGGTTGGTACGATGATCCATTATGTAGATGCCAACAGTGAAATGCAGGGTCATCTCCATAATGAACAGGATTACTGCTGCGGGCAGTGCCTGTTCACCGAATGCCAGAATAATCAGGGGTAAGCCCAGATTACCGCTATTACTGAACATCATCGGTGGCAGGAAGGTTTTGGCATTGACCTTCAGTAGCTTGCAGAAGGGCCAGAGCAGCAGCCCCGATCCGAGCATGACAATGATTGCACCGATGGCCAGTGACTGGAATTTGACCAGATCGAACGATTTATCGGACAGCACAAAGAACACCAGTGCTGGCACAAAAATGTCCATGTTCAGCTGATTAGCCAGACCCATATCTGGCTTTTTGTAACGACCGTAGAGGTAACCGCATAGCACCACGGCAAACAACGGAAAAACGGTTTGAAAAATTCGTTCAGCTAATAACTGCGCGGTGCTTTCCACAGCGTCAAACCTCCAGCATAAAGGTGACCGGACCGTCATTCAGTAAGCTGACTTTCATATCAGCCCCGAATGAGCCCGTGGCCACATCATGGTGAAGTTTGCGGGCCTGTTCCACAAAGTAGTCATACAGCTTTTCACCCTGTTCTGGTGTGGCGCCGGAAGAGAAGCCTGGGCGTAGGCCCTTCTGGGTATCTGCAACCAGTGTGAACTGGGATACGATAAGCAGTCCGCCTTCAGCCTGCTGCAGATTGAGATTCATCTTGCCTCCAGTATCAGAAAAGATACGGTATCCGAGCACTTTCTTAAGAAGTTTATCGGCACTGGCCTGATCGTCCTTTTTCTCGACGCCGAGAAGAACCAGAATGCCCGGGCCGATCTCACCGTGTCGCTGACCGTTAATATCCACAGCTGCGGAGCTGACCCGCTGAATCAGTGCTTTCAAAAAGTGTTCCTTACGCCAGTGACAGGGCGAATTGATTGGTGGCTTTGATCAGATTGTCGGTAATACCAACTTCCATTGCACTGTGGCCGGCATCGCGCACGATATGCAGCTCTGCCTGGGGTAGCGCCTGGTATAGGGCAAATGCCTGTTCGACCGGGCAGACCATATCATATCTGCCATGCACAATGGTGGTTGGGATATGCTGAATCTTATGGGCATCACGCAATATCTGATCAGGTTCAATAAATGCCTGATTGATAAAGTAGTGGGCTTCAATGCGTGCCATGGCCAGAGCGACATGGGGATCCGCAAAATGATCAACGACATCATGGTTCGGATCCAGCGTGGAGCACCGACCCTCCCATACAGACCAGGCTTTGGCGGCAGACATTCGGGCAATCTCGTTGTCTGATGTCAGGCGCTGATAGTAAGCGCTGAGCATATCATGCTGCTCTTGTTCCGGAATGATTTTGGCGTAGTCCTGCCAGTAATCCGGGAAGATTGCGCTGGCACCCTGTTGATAAAACCAGCGGATATCCTGCTCGCGACAAAGGAAGATTCCTCTCAGAATCAGGCCCAGTACCCGGTCAGGATGTTGTTCGGCGTAGAGCAGGCTCAAGGTTGAGCCCCAGGAACCACCAAATAGCAGCCATTGGTCGATCTGAAGATGCTCGCGAATCTTCTCCATATCGGCGATCAGATTCTGACTGGTATTGCCTTCCAGTTCTGCATGAGGAGAAGACTGCCCGCAACCGCGCTGATCGAACAGGATGATGCGGTATTTTTCAGGATCAAAGAAACAACGGTGGTAGTGGCTGGTGCCACCACCAGGGCCGCCATGAACAAACAGGACCGGGATGCCCTGGGCGTTACCACTCTCCTCAACATGCAGGGTGTGCACATCATCAACCGCCAGCTGGTGCTGTTTATAAGGATTGATATCAGGATAGAGGGTGTTCATAGCACGGTGTCCTTTTCTGGTACGAATAACACCGGGAGTATAGCCCGGAACAGCGGTCGCTGTCCGGGCTATTTCAGGTCGAAGCCTGAGGCAGGATTGAAAACTTACTTAGCGGCGCGGGAGGCGCGCTTACGCTCGTTTTCGGTCAGCATTTTCTTACGCAGACGGATGTGGTTCGGCGTTACCTCAACCAGCTCGTCGTCTTCGATGAAGTCCAGTGCCTGCTCCAGAGTGAAGCGGATCGGTGGAGTCAGCTGAATGTTTTCATCTGAACCGGATGCACGAACGTTGGTCAGCTGCTTACCCTTGGTCGGGTTAACTGCCAGATCGTTGTTACGGCTGTGGATACCCAGAATCATGCCTTCATAGACATCGATGTTCGGGTCAACACACAGGCGACCACGATCCTGTAGGTTCCACAGGGCGTAACCCAGCACTTTACCAGAGACCATGGAAACCAGTACACCGTTGATACGGCTTACCACTTCACCCTCTTTTACTTCACCGTAGTGGTCGAAGATAGAGGTCATGATACCGGTGCCGGAAGTAAGGGTCAGGAATTCAGAACGGAAGCCGATCAGACCGCGGGATGGGATCATAAAGGTCAGGCGTACGCGGCCCTTGCCGTCCACTTCCATATTGGTCATGTCGCCCTTACGTTTACCCAGCTCTTCAATGATGCTGCCCTGATGCTGGTCTTCAACATCGATCATCACCATCTCAAACGGTTCCTGAATCTTACCGTCGATCTCTTTCTGGATTACTTCAGGACGGGATACACCCAGCTCGTAGCCTTCACGACGCATCGATTCGATCAGTACTGACAGGTGCAGTTCACCACGACCGGAAACGATGAATTTCTCAGGGGAGTCGCCCTGCTCAACGCGCAGTGCCACGTTGTGGATCAGTTCACGGTCCAGACGGTCTTTAATGTTACGGCTGGTGACGAACTTGCCGTCCTGACCGGCAAATGGTGAATCGTTCACCTGGAAGGTCATGGATACGGTTGGCTCATCAACAGACAGTGCAGGCAGTGCTTCAACATTGGCCGGATCACACAGGGTGTCGGAAATGTTCAGCGCATCAATACCGGTGACGCAGATGATGTCGCCAGCCTGAGCGGATTCAACATCAACACGTTCCAGGCCCAGATAGCCCATGATTTTCTGTACTTTACCGTTGCGCACTTCACCATCACGGTCGATAACCTTAACCGGTTGGTTCAGGTTCACGGTACCACGGGTAACGCGGCCAACACCGATTACGCCAACGTAGCTGTTGTAGTCCAGAGCGGAGATCTGCATCTGGAACGGACCGTCGGTATCAACTTTTGGTGGCTCAACGTGTTCAACAATCGCTTCGAACAGCGGCGTCATGTCGTCAGCCAGCTCGTCAGGTTCAGGACCTGCGATACCGTTCAGCGCGGATGCGTAGATGATCGGGAAGTCCAGCTGCTCATCGGTTGCCCCCAGACTGTCGAACAGATCGAATACCTGATCGATTACATAGTCAGGACGGGACCCCGGACGGTCAACTTTGTTCACTACAACGATTGGACGCAGGCCCTGCTCGAACGCCTTCTGGGTTACGAAGCGGGTCTGTGGCATCGGGCCATCCACTGCATCAACCAGCAGACAGACGCAATCGACCATCGACAGAACCCGTTCAACCTCTCCACCGAAATCGGCGTGTCCCGGTGTGTCTACGATATTGATGTGGTAGTCGTTCCACTCAATCGCAGTGTTTTTCGCCAGGATGGTAATACCGCGTTCCTTTTCCTGGTCATTGGAGTCCATGATGCGCTCGGTGCCCTCGTCGCGACGGCCCAGTGTACCGGACTGTTGCAGAAGTTTGTCGACCAGAGTGGTTTTACCGTGGTCAACGTGGGCGATGATGGCAATGTTTCTTAATTTTTCGATCACGTCTGAGAACCTGTGCAGACAAATTTTTGAAGCCGGCATTATACATGAGACCGGAAGATCCTGCGAATAAGTCATGCATGGCTCTGACTATTATTCAGGTTTGATACTAAGGTGGTGCTCAAGCCGCTTTACTGAATGTCGGAGTCGCTGAAAATGGATGGTTCTTTTCTGTGCACATTTCACGAATAAAACGTTCTGGCTGATCATAAGAGCAGATACCCGACCTGATTGCAGGTTTCAGAACAACTGCGTCTTTCTTGTGCGGAGAAAGGTGAATTCAGTTTTTTTTTACGGTTTATTGATCTGATTTAGAGGATAAGTCCGAACTGTTGCAGTATAGTGATGGCACCTTTTTGAGGCAGTACGTCTGGACGTCTGTACTTTATGGTGCGAAAGCACTGTTTTGGTGCAATATTAATCTACATTGCACTATATTGGTGCGATATGGGTTTGGTTATGCACCATGTAAGACGCTTAAGATCAGGTGGTTAGGGCATTTTTAAAAGTTGGCACACCCCTTGCTCTGTTATAGCGAAACAATCTTACCCGGGGCACAACAGTCGGTGCCGTTTTTCAGCAAGGAAAACAGTAACGGTTGCGGTAGGGTAGGCGTCTGGCAATTTAATCTAGTGGAGAAAGTCAAATGTCAGAGACTCTGAATCTGATCAAAGAGAATGAAGTTAAGTGGGTTGACCTACGTTTCACCGATACTCACGGTAAAGAGCAGCACGTTACTATTCCTGTAAGCGAAGTTGGTGAAGACTTCTTCGAAGACGGTAAGATGTTCGATGGTTCTTCTATCGCTGGCTGGAAGGGTATTAACGAGTCCGACATGATTCTGCAGCCGGATGATTCTGCTTCTGTAATGGATCCATTTGCTGAAGATTCTACTATCATCGTTCGCTGTAACATCGTTGAGCCAGCGACCGGCCAGGGTTACGAGCGTGATCCACGTTCTGTTGCTAAGCGCGCTGAAGCTTACCTGAAGTCTACCGGTATCGCTGATACTGCGATCTTCGGTCCTGAGCCAGAATTCTTCGTATTTGACGAAGTTAAGTGGCATGCTGATATCTCCGGTTGCGGTTACACCATCGGTTCTGAAGAAGCGTCCTGGTATTCCAGCCACAACATCGAAGGTGGTAACACCGGTCACCGTCCACGTGTTAAAGGCGGCTACTTCCCGGTCCCACCAGTAGATTCCCTGCACGATCTGCGTGCTGCTATGTGTGATGCGATGGAAGCGATGGGTCTGACCATCGAAGTACACCACCACGAAGTAGCGACCGCTGGCCAGTGTGAGATCGGTGTTGGTCCTAACACTCTGACTGCTAAGGCTGACGAAGTTCAGATCCTGAAGTACTGCGTACACAACGTTGCTCACGCATACGGCAAGACTGCTACCTTCATGCCTAAGCCGCTGGTAGGTGACAACGGTTCCGGTATGCACGTTCACATGTCTCTGTCTAAAGATGGCGTGAACATCTTCCACGGTGATCAGTACGCTGGTCTGAGTCAAGAAGCGCTGTACTACATTGGTGGTGTTATCAAGCACGCTAAAGCACTGAACGCGATTACTAACGCTTCTACCAACGCATATAAGCGTCTGGTTCCAGGTTTCGAAGCACCAGTAATGCTGGCTTACTCTGCCCGTAACCGTTCTGCTTCTATCCGTATTCCTTACGTAACTAACCCTAAGGCATACCGTGTAGAAACCCGTTTCCCTGATCCATCTGCTAACCCATACCTGTGCTTCGCGGCACTGATGATGGCAGGTCTGGACGGTATCCAGAATAAGATCCACCCTGGCGATGCTGCAGATAAGGATCTGTACGATCTGCCAGCTGAAGAAGCAGCTGAAATCCCAACAGTTGCAGCTTCTCTGGAAGAAGCGCTGGACGCTCTGGATAACGATCGTGAGTTCCTGACTGCCGGCGGTGTATTCACCGATGACATGATCGACGCTTACATCAGTCTGAAGCGTGAAGAGTGCGATAAAGTTAACCAGACAACTCACCCAGTTGAGTTCGATCTGTACTACTCTGTTTAATTCTTAGCAGAATAACAGAATAAGAAAGCCTTCCTTCGGGGAGGCTTTTTTTATGCTTGTAATATATATGCACTATAGTGGTGCATAAAGGTCTCTGGTAATAGGTGGTGCGCCAATATAATGCAATTTCTGCTTTAGAAAGAAATGCTTAGGGATGCCAGGCCGCGTAGTTACTGGGCCTGGATAAATAATAATGACGCACCAAGTTGGTTTGCTTTTTGCTTTTACATTGTATACGTCTGGCACACACAGACAGTTGGAGTTTCGGGATAGCTTATGAAAGCGACAGATCTGCATAAAAATATACTGGATAATCTGACCACAGCGACGATTCTGATCAACAGTCAGTTGGAGCTGGTCTATATGAATCCTTCAGCAGAGATGTTGCTGGAGGCCAGTTCCCGACGCTTGCAGCAACTCCCCTTTACTGAATGGTTTCTGGTGGATGATGATCAGAATGCGCTTGATGGCGCCATCAGAGACGGACACCCTTTCACAAAGCGTGAGGCGAAGTTATCAACTCTGGCGGGACGCGAGATCACTATCGACTACAGTGTGAATGCGTTACCACAGAAGTACGGTCGTCTGGTGTTGATTGAGCTGACCCCCAGAGATCGTCTGATCCGTATCTCCCGTGAAGAAGAGCTGCTCAGTAACCATGAAACAGTGATATCGCTGGTGCGTGGTCTGGCTCACGAGATTAAGAATCCACTGGGCGGTTTACGTGGTGCAGCGCAGCTGCTTGAGCGTGAATTGCCTGATCCTGCGCTGCATGACTATACCCGGGTGATCATCGAAGAGGCTGATCGCCTGCGCAATCTCGTGGATCGGCTGCTGGGGCCTCACAAGATGCCACGCCTGGAGGAGGTCAACATTCATGCAATTCTGGAGCACGTCTGCAGTCTTGTTCATGCAGAAACTCATGCCGAAACAGAGGGGGCTATCCGTCTGGCGAGAGATTACGACCCGAGTCTGCCTGAATTTATGGGTGATCGGGAGCAGTTGATCCAGGCGGTTCTCAATATTGTTCGTAACGGTATGCAGGCGATGCAGGAAGCTCAGGTTGAGCAGCCCAGGATTACGCTGCGCACCAGAATAGTGCGTAACCTGACCCTCGGATCGGAGATGCATCGACTGGTTTGCAGCGTTGAGATCATCGATAACGGCCCGGGCATACCGGAAGAAATTCTCAGTAAAGTGTTTTATCCCATGGTCAGTGGTCGTGCTGAAGGTACCGGATTGGGGCTGTCGATCGCCCAGTCGGTACTGGCTCAGCATCATGGCCTGATCGAATGTCGCAGTGTGCCGGGTGAAACTGTATTTCAATTACTCATTCCTCTGGAGAAAGAACTATGACAAAAGCGGCCAATGTCTGGATCGTCGATGATGATCGCTCGATCCGCTGGGTACTGGACAAGGCTCTATCAGGGGAGGGCGTGAGAGTTACTCTGTTTGAGAGTGGTGACAGCATGCTGCAGCAATTGCAGACGCAGGTGCCTGATGTTGTGGTCAGCGACATTCGCATGCCGGGTATTGATGGGCTGGCGTTACTTGAGAAAGTCACAGCGGAACATCCGGAGCTACCTATCATTATTATGACGGCGCATTCCGATCTGGATAGTGCGGTTGCTTCCTACAAAGGTGGTGCTTTCGAGTATCTGCCGAAACCATTTGATATCGATGAAGCGGCAGCGCTGGTGATGCGTGCGGTTGAGCATGCTCGTGAACAACAGCAGCAGCGCGGTGAAGAGCCGGAAGCGCAGACTGAAATTATCGGTGAAGCCCCGGCGATGCAGGAAGTATTCCGTGCTATCGGGCGCTTATCCCAATCTAACATTACGGTGTTGATTAACGGTGAATCCGGTACCGGTAAAGAGTTGGTAGCCAATGCACTGCACCAGCACAGTCCGCGCTTAGCATCACCGTTTATCCCGCTGAATATGGCGGCGATTCCAAAAGATCTGATTGAATCTGAGCTGTTTGGTCATGAGAAAGGTGCTTTTACCGGTGCGGCAGCAGCCCGTCCTGGTCGATTCGAGCAGGCCGATGGCGGTACCCTGTTTCTGGATGAGATAGGGGATATGCCGGCTGATACCCAGACCCGCTTACTGCGGGTGCTCGCTGAAGGTGAGTTTTATCGGGTCGGTGGGCATACATCGGTTAAAGTCGATGTGCGGATTATCGCGGCGACTCACCAGGATCTGGAGAAACTGGTCGAGCAGGGGCGCTTCCGAGAAGACCTGTTTCACCGTTTGAATGTCATCCGTATCCATATTCCGAAGCTGGCTGAACGGCGTGAGGATATTCCCCGCCTGGCACGCCACTTTCTGCAGAGTTCTGCAGAAGAGCTGAATGTAGAAACCAAACTGCTGCACCCGGATACGGAAGAGCTCCTCAGTACTCTGCCATGGCCCGGTAATGTGCGTCAGTTGGAAAACACCTGTCGCTGGCTGACGGTTATGGCTTCTGGGCGAGAGGTGCTGGTAGCTGATCTACCGCCTGAATTGATGGAGCAAACCGGTAGCGAAGTGGTTACCACGGCGAACTGGGAAAAAGCGCTGCGTAACTGGGCGGATCAGCAACTGGCGCAGGGACGTTCTGCGATTCTTGATGATGCGGTGCCTGCATTCGAACGAATTATGATCGAAGCGGCGTTGAAACAAACCGCTGGCCGTCGAAGAGATGCTTCTTTACTGCTGGGCTGGGGGCGTAATACTCTGACCCGTAAGATTAAAGAGTTGGGTATGGAGGCAGAACCTGAGGTAGATACCGAAGAATAGGTTCTTTGGTTAAGCCTGAAATGGTTTATTTCAGGCAAAGTGATCCATCAGCCAGTTACTCAGTTGGCGGGCTGATGGATTGTCCGGAGTGTTCTGCTTCAGGCTATAGCCATAGCCCGGTACATCGATAACCTCTCCTAATGGGATCAGTTCTCCCTGTTCAAGCAGCTGGCTGATCAGCGCTGTAAAGCCTAGGGCAACCCCCTGGCCATTCCGGGCACCTTCAACGACCAGCGCATAGTTGCTGTAGATACTGATATCAGACGGCTCAGCCTGCAATTGCTTTATATCCTGCCACTGCTGCCAGCTCATCCAGAAGCTGCCGTCATCAAGTTCAAGTACCGGCAGTTGGTGAAGGGTGCTGGCATCCAGTTCTGTGTTGGTGAGATTGTACCGCTGTACAAATTCAGGGCTGGCGACCGGCACAACGCTTTCTGTCAGTAGTAGTGGTGCTCTTGCTGCGCCTATCTCTCCGTATTCAATCACGATATCGGCTTTCTTGATTTCCTGTGCGCCGAACACCTCCCGGGCGGTGAGTTTTATATTGATGCCCGGCAGTGCTTGTCTGATCTCCTGTGCCAGCGGCATCAGGCAGAGACTGATAAAGGCAGGGTGAGACAGGATCTCAACAGTCTTGGTTGCTGTACCTCTGAGGAGGTCGCTGGCTCTGGCCATGCCTGCCAGATGCTCAGACACTGCTGCGTGGTAGTCCCTGCCCTGGTGGGTCAGTACCAGGGTACGTGAGGTCCGATTGAATAGCTGGATACCCAGAAACTGTTCCAGGTTCTTCAACTGATGGGAAACCGCCGGTTGAGTGCTGCCCAGCTCCTGAGCTGCGCGGGTGACGGTACCAAGACGACCCACTGCTTCGAAGGCCAGCAGGGCTTTCAGTGGTGGTAGTCGGGAGATCAGACGACTCATTAGTTATTTTTATACTTTAATGAAAATTTAGCCGCTGTTGGCGTAATTCTGATTCTGGCACATTGGGCAGTATCAATCTTTAGATAAAAATAATAATACCAGCAGAGAATAGAATATATGTCTGAAGCAAGGTTTGTCGTAAATGAACAAGCAGCCCTGTTAACCCTGTTTACAGGGAGTAGTGAGTATCCACTATCGCCTATCTGGCTGCGCGAATTCAGTAATGCACCTGAGTATCTGGACGCCCGTACACAGCAGCGACTGTTTGCTACCCATACGATCGATCCTGATCTTGAATTTTCCAGACTGACACCGGTAGAGCAGGGGGTGGATGTTGAGTTCAGTGATGGCTATCGACAGGTGTTTGAACTGCAGCCACTGATTAATGCGATCGATCCTGATGTCGGTTGTCCGCCGAAACAAACCTTTACGGGCGAATTGAAAACGTTTGATGCCGATGGTGATGATGCGGATATGCTGGAGTTCTTCCTGACCTATGGTTTTGCGGTTATCAGGAATGTGGGGACAGATACTGAAAGTATGGAACGCTATCTGGCGCGTAAGCAGCTGGAGATTCGGACCACTAATTTCGGTCGTTTATTTGAGGTAAGAACAGAAGTTGAAGCCAATGATCTGGCGTACACCAGTGTGGCTATCGGTCCGCATACCGATAACCCCTACCGAGATCCGGTGCCGACTATTCAGTGTTTGCATTGCCTGAAAAATGAGGCTGAGGGTGGTGAGTCCACACTGATGGACAGTATGGAGGCGATCCGGATCATTCAGCGAGAGCAGCCTGAGTATGCCGAGCTGCTGCTGAATACCCCGGTACGTTTCTGGTTTACCGATGTTGATGCAGAGTTGAGTGAGTGGCGGACTATTTTTGAGCGCAATCAGTTCGGCGAGATCGCCATTATCAACTACAGTCCGCGTCTGGACTTTGCCTATCCGCTGCCGCCGGAGCAATACCGTCGCTTCCATCAGGCGCGTCAGTATCTCAATGATCTGCTCAACAGTGATCAGCTTGAGCTGCGTTTCAAACTCAAGCCCGGTGAGCTGATGATCTTTGATAACCGTCGCATGCTGCATGGCAGAACCGAGTTCGATCCGGCATCGGGAGCGCGGCATTTGCGTGGTTGTTATGTCGATATTGATGCGATGCGCAGTGCCTATCGGATCAGTCAGCGAAACAGATAATAAAAACTAAGGTGAGAAAAATGGAACAGGTTTCTTTTACACAGATGAAAGATGGAACCCGTGAAGAATATGAATTTCTGATGGGGCATGAAAAGGCGTATATCGAGGCGCTGCCAGCAAGAATAATGACGTTGCTTTCGCAGCTGGGTGATACTCTGGATGGCTATACGGTGTCACGTCTTGAGCATTCGCTGCAGAGTGCCACCCGGGCGGAAGCCGATGGCTGCGATGAAGAGATGGTCGTTGCGGCCCTGTTGCATGATATAGGGGATATGTTTGCACCGGCGAACCATTCGGAGCTGGCTGCAGCGATCATGCGACCTTACGTTCGCCCTGAGATCGCCTGGATTCTGGAAAAGCATGGTGAGTTCCAGATGTACTACTGGGCAGGTCAGGTGGGTAAGAACCCTGATGTGCGGGATAAATACAAGGGCCATCCGTTCTATGAGGCGGCGGTGAATTTCTGTGAGAAGTATGATCAGAACTGCTTCGACCCTGACTATCCGAGCAAACCGCTCAGCTACTTTGAGCCCATGGTCTATCGGGTGATGGGTAAGCCAAAGTATTTTTAGTAAGTACTTCTGATAAGCACTTCTGATAAGTACTTTCAATCAGTACGATGAGCTTCAAACAGTTTCTGAAGCTCATCGTACCCTTCCAGTGCCATCAGCAAGGACTCCCTTTGCTCCCTGGCAACACTGAGCCAGTGTGTGCCTTCGGTCGCACTAACCAGAGCATACAGCAGATTCAGGCTGGGTTTGGCCCCGGATGACTTATGCACCTGTATATAGGCAGCAATAGGGCCTGTGTCATGCAATTGCTCCACGCTTTTGATCCCTGCCGCTGTGAGCATCTTTTCTGATCTGACGCCCAGTCCGGGCAGGTCTCTGAGTCGCTTTTCACTATCAGGCATTATTTAAACTGTTATCTGAGGATTGTCAGGCATAGAATAGCAGCCCGGTTAATTCCGATCGAAGAGATTTTGGAGTGCTGATGTCTGCCAGTAATGAAGCCTTTCTACACGTTGTTCTTTACCAGCCAGAGATTCCGCCGAATACGGGTAATATTATCCGTCTTTGTGCTAATACCGGTTTTAAGCTGCACCTGATTGAGCCACTGGGTTTTGATCTCGATGACAAAAAGCTGCGCCGCGCGGGACTGGATTATCATGAGTTTGCTCAGATTGGCCGTTATCCGGATCTTGAGAGTTGCCTGAATGAGATCCGGGCTGAGCGCGTCTGGGCACTGACAACCAAAGGCTCAAAGAACTATGCCGATGTTGAGTTCAAAGCGGGTGATGTATTGCTGTTTGGCCCTGAAACCCGGGGATTACCCCCCGAAGTGTTGGAGTCACTGCCTGCTGAACAGCGTCTGCGGTTGCCGATGAAACCGGATAGCCGCAGTCTCAATCTTTCCAATACCGTCGCAATTATGGTGTATGAAGCCTGGCGACAGCTGGACTTTGGTGGCAATCGATAGAAACAAAAAAACCGGACATAGTCGTCCGGTTTTTTATTGCCTGTCAGGCTGTTCCAGAGTTTTTAACTCTTAAGTGCGAGCGCTTAGTGTTGAGCTTCGCCCTGCTCCTGAGCACGTTGCTGCATCTGTTGTGCGTACAGGGCATCGAAGTTAACCGGAGACAGCATCAGGGCAGGGAAGCTGCCTTTGTTTACCAGGTTATCGACTGCTTCGCGAGCGTAAGGGAACAGGATGCCCGGGCAGAAAGCACCCAGAGTGTGATGCAGTTCCGCTTCACCCAGACCGGTGATGCTGAAAATACCTGCTTGCTGAACTTCCGCCAGGAAAGCAGTTTCGTTGTCATTCTTAGCAGTAACGGTCACTGTCAGGATAACTTCGAACAGACCTTCATCCAGTTGGTTGGTTGCAGAGTTCAGGTCCAGGTTTACTTCTGGCTGCCATTGCTTGGTGAACACCTGTGGAGAGTTCGGTGCTTCGAAAGAAGAGTCTTTGATGTAAACACGCTGGATAGCGAATTGTGGAGCCTGTTGTTCCTGGTTGGTAGCTTCGTTTTCAGCCATGATGAAATCCTGTAATTAAAGTGTTTCAGGCCAGCAGTGCGTCCAGCTTGCCCTGTTGTTCCAGAGCAAACAGATCATCGCAACCACCGACGTGCAGTTCATTAATAAATATCTGGGGGACCGATGTCCGACCGGTGCGCTCGATCATCTCCTGGCGCTTAGCTGGTTCAGCTTCGATATTGATCTCGCTGTAACCTGCGCCTTTATGATCAAGCAGCATTTTGGCGCGGCGGCAGAACGGGCACCAGCTATTGCTGTAAATGGTAATTTCTTTCATTGCGATCCGACCGGGTTACTTGACGATCGGAAGGCTCTGGGACTTCCATTCAGTCATGCCGCCGGACAGACGCACAACGTTTTCAAATCCAGCTGCTTTCAGTTTCTTGGTAGCAGAACCCGCGGTCTGACCCAGATTGCATACAACAATGATCGGTTTCTGTTTGTGCTTTTCCAGCTCAGTCATGCGGTTATCCAGATCGGTAATCGGGATATGCAGCGCATTGGTGATGTGGCCGGTGGAGAACTCTTTCTTCGGACGGATATCCAGAATCACCGCGCTGTCTTTGTTGATCAGACGGGTCGCTTCGTGGGTGCCAACAGATTTACCGCCTTTCTGTTGTTCGGTCCACAGCAGCATTGCCAGAGTCAGTCCCCAGGCAGCTACCAGCATCATATTATTGGTAATGAAATCGAGCAGTTGTTCCATTCTATTTATCCGGCCTTGTGGTCAGAGGGCGGCTCAGATCCGCCATATCTATTTTTAAAGGCGCTAAGTATACCCTGCTGAACAGAAACTGGTAACAGCCTGACACTGAAATCCTGAGGAAAAATCCGGTGTTAAATCAGGGAATCCTGCGGGCATTGAAAAAAGCGTACGAATTCGCCTTCGCAGGGATTTCCCAGTAAAATGTTGGGCCTTCAGTAATCATGCAAACCACTCAGATAAAGAACCGAGACATATGACAGACCTGCGATCCCCGAAAGCTCTAATTATCCTTGACGGTTTTGGTGTGGAAGAGACCGAATCCAGCGCGATCAGCGCCGCCAGCATCCCGACCTGGGATCGTCTGATGGCTAGTGCTCCTCACAGCCGTATTGCGACTTCGGGTATGGCGGTCGGTTTGCCTGAAGGTCAGATGGGTAACTCTGAAGTCGGCCACATGAATATCGGTGCCGGCCGGATCGTATATCAGAACTACACCCGCATCAGTAAGGCGATTGAAGAGGGTACGCTGTTTGAAAATCAGGTACTGATCAGTGCTATCGATAAAGCTATTGCCGCAGGCGGTGCGGTGCATGTGACCGGTCTGCTCTCGCCGGGCGGTGTGCACTCTCATGAAGAGCACCTGTTTGCACTACTGAAAATGGCTGCTGATCGCGGTGCAAAACAGGTTTATCTGCACGGTATTCTGGATGGTCGTGATATGCCACCCCGCAGTGCGCAGGCGTCAATTGAAGCGGCTGAAAAAGTATTTGCCGAACTGGGTATGGGCGGTATCGCTACGATTGTAGGGCGTTACTTTGCAATGGATCGTGATAACCGTTGGGATCGGGTACAACAGGCTTACGATGCCATGACTCAGGGTCAGGCACCTTGTTATGAAACATCCGCTATGGATGCTCTGACCAACGCTTACGAGCGTGATGAAAATGATGAGTTTGTTCAGGCGACCACTATTGTGGGTGCTGACGGTCAGCCGGTTGGTCTGGTAGGGGATAACGATACTCTGATCTGTGCTAACTTCCGTCCAGACCGTGCCCGTGAGATTACCCGGGCGTTTGTTGATACTGAATTTGACGGTTTCAACCGCGCGGTAACACCGAAGCTGGCTGATTATGTAATGATGACGGAATATGCAGCGGACATTGATACCAGCTGCGCGTATCCGCCAGTGAAGCTGGTAAACAGCCTGGGCGATTATCTGGCGCAACAGGGACGTACCCAGCTGCGTATTGCTGAAACAGAAAAATATGCTCACGTAACTTTCTTCTTCAATGGCGGTGAAGAACAGGCTTACACCGGTGAAGACCGGATTCTGGTGCCTTCACCGGATGTTGCTACCTATGATCTGCAGCCGGAGATGAGTGCGCCAGAAGTAACCGATAAGCTGGTGGCAGCGATTGAAAGCGGTAAGTATGATCTGATTGTATGCAACTTTGCTAACCCGGATATGGTTGGTCACACCGGTAATTTCGATGCCGCAGTCAAAGCGGTTGAAGCGGTGGATGGCTGTATTGCAAAAGTGCTGGCGGCCATGGAAAAAGTAGACGGTGAAACCCTGATTACTGCAGACCACGGTAATGTCGAACTGATGGTGAACCCGAAAACCGGACAGGCGCACACTGCGCACACGACCTGGCCGGTAGCGCTGGTATACGACGGTCCTCGTCGCGACACTCTGCAGCTTAATGATGGTGCCCTGTGTGATCTGGCACCAACACTGCTGGCGCTGATGGAGTTGCCTCAGCCCGCCGAAATGACCGGCAAATCGCTGGTTCAGGCTTAATGACCGGATCACGGCCGCTGCTTCAGCGGCCGTTCTGTTTATGCTGAAACGTTTTACATTCTTTTTTGTTCTGCTATTCGGGTGTCTGCTGACCTCCTGGACTAATGCTGCCAGTGAAAAGGCCACCGAAGCGCAGATTAACTCGCTGAAAAAAAGTATCTCCGAATTAACCCGTACGCTGAATCAGGTAAAAGGGGAGCGTAACTCGGTTCAGACTGAACTGCAGCGCACAGACAAGAAAATTGGCGCACTGGCCTGGGATATTATGATCCTGAACGATCAGTTAGCGGGTTCGGAAGCGAAGCTCCGGTTGCTTAAGCAACAGCGGGAACCGTTATTACTGTCGTTAAGAGAACAGGCCGGAGATCTGGAAAAGCAACTGCGTCAGCAATACAAGGCCGGGAACCTGCCTCGTCTTCAATTGCTACTGACACAACGTGATCCCGAACAATTATCCCGGATGATGACTTACTACGACCGTATCAACCAGCAGTTGGCTGAACGGTTACGGGTATTCAAAGAAGACCTCGATAAGCTGGAACTGGCTGAGCTCTATATCCGTTCAACCCAACAGGAAGTGTTTGATCATCGGGATAGCCTGAAGCAGCGCTCTGACAGTCTTGAGCAGGTACGTAAAGAGCGTCGTACGGTACTGGTTTCATTGGAAAAACAACTTAAAAGTGATGGCAGTAAACTTAAGTCCCTTAAGGCGGACCAGACCCGGCTGGAAAAGCTGCTGGTACAGATCCGTTCCTCAATTGCAAAAATCTCACTGAAAGGGGCGGACCGGACATTCCGGGAACTGAAAGGTCGTATGCCCTGGCCTGCTAAAGGTTCGCTTTCACGACGTTACGGTAACCGTCAGGGCGGCATCGCTTACGATGGTATTCTGCTGAGTAGTCGCAGTGGTCGCGCTGTTAAAGCGGTTCACCATGGCAGGGTAGTATTTTCTGACTGGTTTAAGGGCTTTGGTTTGCTGACGATTGTTGATCATGGCGATGGCTATATGAGCCTTTATGGTCATAACGAAACCTTGCTGACGGAGGTTGGCGAATGGGTGGCTGCCGGAGATCAGCTGGCCACTATCGGAAATAGTGGCGGTAGCACTAAACCGGGGCTCTATTTTGCGGTCAGATACAATGGAAAACCCACTGACCCATTGAAATGGCTGGCTAGAAGGTAGGCAGAGCGTTATGCTCTGACTATCCACTGAAAGAAGGATTGATCATGAAGCTGACCCAACAGCTATCCGCACTGACAAAAACTGTATTGCTGACCGGTGCACTGTGCACATCGCCACTGAGTATCGCCGCAGACACTGACGCTACCCCGGGGACCTCGATTCCTCTGGAGGAGATCAGGTTGTTTACGGAGGTGTTTGAGCGCATTAAAAACGCTTATGTCGAGCCGGTTGATGATGCCAAACTGTTGGAAGATGCGGTACGGGGGATGCTGGAGGGACTTGATCCACACTCAGTCTATCTGGAACCGCAGGCATTCTCAGAGCTGCAGACTCACACCAGCGGTGAATTCGGTGGTCTGGGTATCGAAGTAGGAATGGAGGATGGCTTTGTTCGGGTAATCGCTCCAATTGATGACACGCCAGCCCAGCGTGCGGGAATCAAAGCCGGCGATCTGATTGTTAAGCTGGGTGACCAGCCGGTGCAGGGGATGGATCTCAGCGATGCTGTTAAGCTGATGCGAGGTAAACCTGGGGCCGAGCTGATCCTGACCATTGTGCGGGATGGTGAAGATAAGCCGCTAGAGATAACCGTGGTGCGCGATGTGATCCGGGTTGCCAGTGTGAAACAGCGGGTGCTGGATGACGGTATCGGTTATCTGCGAATCACTCAGTTCCAGGTGAACACCGGTAAAGATCTGCAAAAAGCCATTGAAAGGTTGCAGGAGAAAACCGAGTTGGAAGGGCTGGTGCTTGACCTGCGAAACAACCCGGGTGGTGTGTTGCGGGCAGCTGTTGAAGTCAGTGATGCCTTCATGGATCAGGGACTGATTGTCTATACCCAGGGACGTCTGCCAAACTCTGAACTGCGCTATAACGCCACCGAAAATACTCTGGTTCCTGATCTGCCGCTGGTGGTCCTGATTAACCAGGGCTCTGCTTCCGCTTCAGAAATTGTTGCTGGTGCGTTGCAGGATCATAGCCGGGCGGTGATTATGGGAGTCGACAGTTTTGGTAAAGGTTCAGTGCAGACAATTCTGCCACTCACCAAAGATCGTGCTGTTAAGCTGACTACTGCACGTTATTACACTCCGGACGGGCGCTCGATTCAGGCGCAGGGTATTGAGCCGGATATTTATGTTGCCGAAGCGGATGTGAAGTTGCGTGAGAATGGCAACTTTGTGAAAGAGCGTGACCTGAGCGGTCATCTGGAAAATGGTGATGAAGATAGCATGAGCCATACACAGAATGCGGGCTCTCTGGCACAAACCGACTTCCAGCTTTATGAAGCATTGGGTCTGCTTAAAGCACTGAGTATTGTGAATAACGTACAGACTGCGCGAGCGGCTGAAGCAGATCAGGACAGCGCCGCTCAGTGACACCTGTCAGTAAACTCAGAACCTTTCTGATAACAGCACTGTTATTCTGTAGCAGTGCTGTTTTTGCAGAAGTCCCCCAGCCACGACTGATCGTGGTAATTGATGATATTGGTGATAACCTCAATCAGGGTATGGCCGCGATCAGCCTGCCTGGTCCGGTGGCCTATGCCATGCTGCCGCACACGCCTCATAGCGTGACACTTGCGGAAATGGCTCACCGGCAGGGCAAAGAGGTCATGCTGCATGTACCGATGGCTAACCTGTCGAACCGCAGGCTTGGACCAGGAGCGCTGACGCCTGACCTGAATCGCAACCAGCTACAGAAAACCCTGTTGGAAGGTATCCGTTCAGTGCCGCATGTGGTGGGTGTGAATAACCATATGGGCAGTTTGCTGACCCAGCGTGGCAAGCAGATGAGCTGGGTGATGGATATTCTGGCCGAACAGGGGCTGTTCTTCCTCGACAGTATTACCACACCTAAAACCACAGCCTGGAAAGCGGCGTATCAACGTGGAGTCCCCTGGATGATGCGTGATGTGTTTCTCGATCATGAGCAAACTACCGAGTTTGTTGATAAGCAGTTCCGTTATGGTTTGAAACTGGCGCGACAGCAGGGTTTTGCGGTCCTGATCGGTCATCCTTATCCGGTCACAGTCCGGTATCTGCAGGAAGCGCTGCCGACTCTGGGAGAGCAGGGGATTCAGCTGGTGGCGCCGAGTGATTTCCTGTTGCAGCAGTCTGAAAATCGTCGTCTGGTGGATGCGCGCCGTGCGGCGAAGCGATTTGGTCACCAGTGTGATCCGGAAGAAGGTCACTGTCAGTCTTTGCTGGTGAAGAAAGACGCTGATCCGACTTAATACTGGGATTAAACCAGTAGCAGCCCGTCCCAGATCAGCTTGATTCCTACCAGAATTGTCAGTGCTTCAAAGGCTCTTTTAACCAGTCCGTTGCCTTTGGCGATTGCCAGATGAGCACCGGTATAGGCACCGATTATTGCGCCGATCAGAAGCGCCGGTAACCAGTCCCACTGAGGCGGCTGTTGCAGCGCCACGGTTAGGGCGCCGGAGCCATTCCAGAACAACCCGACCAGTATCAGGACATAAGCGACAGCGGTCTTATAGTCCAGTCCAAACCAGCGTACCAGCCACAGAGTGACGAACAGGCCGGTTCCTGATGTTAGAGAACCATTCAGAATGCCGATCAGGCAGAGCACAATACCGCCCAGTACCATTCCATTCAGGTCCCGATTGCGCGGCTGATGCTCCATGCCCAGTTGCTGCTTTAAGATGGAGTAAAGTCCCAGACCTGTCGTTAACAAGCCCAGACTTAATACAGTCAGCCCTTCGGGTAACCTGAGAATGATAATGCCGCCAAAAACCACGCCGGGCAGGCCGCAGGCGAGGATATAGCCGCAGAAGCGCAGGTTGAGGCTTTTTTCCCGGAGGTGGCGTAGTGTTGCACCAATACCCAGAGCAACACTGGCTATTTTATGGGTTGCCAGAGCCGTGCTGAAGCTGAGACCGAGGAACAGCAGCACTGGCAGTTGCAGTAAGCCTGCACCACCGCCAGCCATTGCCGACAGGCCGTTAGCCAGAAAAGAGATCAGCAGCAGACCTGACTGCTGGAGCAGCAGGTCTGCGGTGAGTTCAGGGAACATGGAGTATTATGAGCGGACAGAGGCCGCAGCAATAACAGTCCATTGGTCGCCCCAGCCAATGGTTGGGCGAGTGCGGAATTCACTGCGCACGAACTGGCGGATACGCCCTTCGGCACAGGCCAGCATCAGGTTAGCAGTGGCACCACCCGGTAGCTGGGTGCGAAGGCCTTCAGTTTGCTCAGCGGTACGCAGAATCTGCTTAAGCTGGGTTTCCAGTCGCTCAAAGAACTGGTTGATACGCTGTCGCAGGCGGTCTGTTTCACCGGACAGAGCATCGCCGGTGAGGATCCGGGCCATACCAGGGTTCTTTTCAACGAAAGCCAGTAGCAGGGTCAGAATCTGTTCGCACTGCTTGATGGCGTTGGCATCGGAGGCGGTAATGATCGTGATACGGCTGAAAATCGTCTCTTCGATAAACGCGATCAGGCCTTCGAACATCCGTGCCTTGCTGGGGAAATGGCGATACAGCGCTGCTTCCGACACGCCCACATGTTTGGCCAGGGCGGCGGTGGTGATTCGCGCGCCCGGGTCATTTTCCAGCATCATTGCCAGAGACTGCAGAATCTGCTCCCTGCGGGAGATCTTCTCTTTAGCATCCATTAATCTTCGATCTCTTCGGTCTGGTTGGTGATCAGGGTACCGACACCTTCATCGGTGAAGATTTCCAGCAGGCATGAGTGTTCAACCCGGCCATCGATAATATGCGCACTGGTGACACCGCTTTTCACTGCCCCCAGGGCACAGTCGATTTTTGGCAGCATGCCGCCGTAGATGGTGCCGTCTGCGATCAGAGCATCGACCTGTTCGGTGCTCAGGCCGGTCAGTACTTCACCCTCTTTATCCATCAGGCCGGCGATGTTGGTCAGCAGAATCAGTTTCTCAGCCTGCAGAACCTCAGCAACCTTACCTGCTACCAGATCGGCGTTGATGTTGTATGAAGCGCCGTCTTTACCGACACCGATCGGTGCGATCACCGGAATAAAGTCAGAATTCACCAGCATGTTCAGGACATCGACGTTGACGTGCTCAACTTCACCCACGTGACCGATATCGATAATCTCGGCAGCTTCCATCTCTGGCGTCTTGTGTTTGACCTTAAGCTTACGGGCGCCGAGTAGCTGACCGTCCTTACCGGTCATACCGATCGCTTTACCGCCGTTGTTGTTGATCAGGCCGACGATATCTTTGTTAACCATGCCGCCCAGAACCATCTCAACTACATCCATGGTTTTGGTATCAGTGACCCGCATGCCGTTGACGAAGTGGGATTCGATAGACAGTTTATCCAGCAGGTCGCCGATCTGTGGGCCACCGCCATGTACAACGATCGGGTTAATGCCGATCAGTTTCATCATGACAATGTCACGGGCAAAGCTGTTCTTCAGCTTGTCATCAATCATCGCGTTACCGCCATATTTAATGACGACGGTTTTTCCGGTGAATTGCTGAATATAAGGCAGGGCCTCGCTGAGTACGTTCGCTGTATTGATCGCAGCTTTGCGTGTAAGTGGCATTCGTTTCATCTCTGTCTTTCGTTCTTATGTAATTCGGTGCAGGACTTCCTGATGGATCTACCGATAGATCTAAGTCGCTGATATTACTGTGTGGGTGAGTTTGTAACCGCTAACTCCGGTATTTGCAAGTCCGGATCGATTTTTAGCAGGCGTTGCTCAAGATCTGCACAGATTCTTTTCAGTGAGGTCTCATTCTGAGCTTCAGCCCTGAGTGTCAGTATCGGAGTCGTATTGGACGCTCGCAGGCCAAACCAGCCGTCACTGTATTCAACCCGTAGTCCATCCATTGTAAATATTTCTGCTTCTTCAAAGCTCTGTTGTGACAGTGCTTCGACAAAGGCAAATTTCTGATCTTCACTGGTGGCCAGATTGATGATCGGTGTGCAGGGGAGTAATGGATACTGTTGAAAAATATCAGCAACGCGTTGCGATGAATCGGCAACAAGGTCCAGCAATCTGACTGCTGCGTAGAGTCCGTCATCAAAGCCGTACCACTGATCGGCAAAGAACAGGTGGCCGCTGAACTCTCCGCCAAACATTGCTCCGGTCTCCCGGATCCTGTTTTTCTGCATGGAGTGGCCGCATTTCCACATATCAGCATCGCCCCCTTGTTGCTGGATCAACTGACGCAGTAGTAGTGAGCATTTCACATCGTGAACAATGCGCGCTCCGGAGTGGGTTTTCAGCAGAGTTTCTGCAAACAGGCAGATCAGTTGATCCGGGGAGATGATCTCTCCCTCATTGCAGATAACCGCCAGTCTGTCACCATCGCCATCCAGTGCCAGGCCAATGTCGGCACCGGATTCGTTTACGAGTGAGATCAGGTCCTGCAGGTTTTCTGGCTTTTCCGGGTCAGGATGATGGTTCGGGAAGTGGCCGTTAACATCACAATACAGAGGCAGCACTTCGCAACCGGCCTGTGCCAGCATTTTCAGCATCCAGGGGCCGGCAACGCCATTACCGCAATCCAGCGCAACCCGGAGGGGGCGAGCTGGTTTATGATCCTGCAGCAGGCGCTGCAGATAGGCATCGCTTATATCTTCGTTGTTCAGCTGGCCATTACCGCGGCAGCTCAACTGTTGTGCCGTGATACGGTGATAGAGGTCATAGATCTCAGTGTCAGCCAGCGTATGGCCGCCCAGCATAATTTTAAAGCCGTTGTACGTCTTCGGATTGTGGCTGCCTGTCACCATCACACCAGAGCCGTTGCAAAGGGTTGTGGCAGCATAATAGAGAGCAGGAGTGGGGGCTTCGCCAATGCTGACAACGTCGACTCCGCTTCGGCGAAGGCCGCGGATAAGCGCATCACTCAGTTCCGGGCTGGAAAGACGGCCGTCGTAGCCGACACAGATACTGTGCTGATCACGCTCGAGGGCTTCGCTGCCGATCGCCTGACCGATCTGTTCGGCTGTCCGGGCGTTCAGATTATCCGGGTAGATGCCCCGGATATCGTAGGCGCGAAAGATCTGTCTGTTAAGCATGTCGTCCTGAGCGCTGTGTTCCTGCATTCTGCTTTTCTGTATTTGTTAGTTGGCAGTCTTTTGCTGAGCGATTGCGATCTGAGCGATCAGTTGGGCTGCCAATTGACGTTTACTGGCTTGCGGCAGAGGTTCAACGCTGTGGGGTCCGATGACAGTAACCGCATTCTGGTCGCTGTTAAATCCGATATCGGAACGGGAGACATCATTGGCGATGATCAGATCGAGATTCTTGCGTACCAGTTTGCCCTGGGCGTAGCTGACTACGTCACGGGTTTCTGCAGCAAAGCCAACGGTAAAGGGTTTGTTTTCCTGAGCGGCGACTGTCGCAACAATGTCCGGATTTTTCACCAGATGCAGCTCCATGATCTCCTCTTTGCCTTTTTTCATCTTATGCTCAGCTACCGCGGCGGGGCGGTAATCAGCCACAGCGGCAGAGGCAATAAAGATATCGCAGCCTTCCAGGTGATTAAGCGAAGCGTCAAGCATCTGTTCTGCGCTTTCTACCTGTACGGTCTGGCAGCGTTCAGGGGGTGTCAGATTGACCGGGCCGCTGATCAGAGTGACCTGTGCGCCGGCGTCCAGCGCAGCTTCCGC
Source organism: uncultured Amphritea sp. (assembly GCA_963669425.2). Classification (GTDB taxonomy): domain Bacteria; phylum Pseudomonadota; class Gammaproteobacteria; order Pseudomonadales; family Balneatricaceae; genus Amphritea. Next base: position 2,738,791 of record CAXXNC010000002.1, on the reverse strand, counting down.
CAACGCATAGCCCATTTTGCCGGAACTATGGTTGCTGATGTAACGTACCGGATCCAGTGCTTCACGTGTCGGACCGGCAGTGATAACCACTTTTTGCCCGGCTAGCAGGCCCAGATCGAACAGTTCTGCTGCCTGCTGAGCGATATCCACAGGCTCCAGCATCCGGCCGGGGCCGGTATCACCGCAAGCCTGTTCTCCAACACCGGGACCCAGCAGGGTAACGCCTTTACTGCGCAGGCTGTCGGCATTGGATTGAGTTTGCTGATCACGCCACATGGCCTGATTCATAGCCGGTGCCAGCACGATAGGCGCATCGCTGGCCAGGCAGATAGTCGTTAGCAGATCGTTGCCCTGACCGGCATCCATCCGCGCCATAAAATCTGCGCTGGCGGGAGCGATCAGAATCATGTCGGCCCATTTGGCGAGCTCGATATGACCCATGCCGGCTTCGGCTTCAGGGTCCAGCAGATGCAGATGTACAGGGTGGCCAGACAGCGCCTGCATCGTCAGCGGAGTAATGAATTCGGTGGCAGCCGGGGTCATAACGACTCTCACATCGGCGCCTGAACCCTTCAGTATCCGTGTCAGCTCGGCGCTCTTGTAGGCGGCGATGCCACCGGTAATGCCCAATACAATCTGTCTGTTTGTCAGTCTCTGCATGCCTGTACACTTTATATATGTTTGCTAAACAGGGGCGCTAAGATACCACAACTGCAGTGGTTACTCACTTCAGGCGGCCTCCGTCTGCTGATCGGCGTACTGCTGTGCGATAGATATGAAGTGTTGTTCCACTGCGATAAAGGCATCCACCACGTCCGGATCAAAATGAGTGCCACGGCCCTCAAGGATAATGTCGCGGGCCTTTTCATGGCTGAACGCGGGTTTATAGACCCGTTTAGAGATCAGGGCATCGTAGACATCGGCCAGTGCCATAAGGCGGCCTGATACCGGAATATCCCTCCCCTGCAGTCGGTTCGGGTAGCCGGAGCCATCCCATTTTTCGTGGTGGGTGAGGCTGATCTCGCGAGCGTACTGCAGAAATGAGTTACTGCCCAGTTGATCTTCTGCAACCTGAAGAGCATCGGCGCCAATCTGTGGATGGCCCTTCATGATTTCAAACTCTTCATAGGTCAGCTTACCCGGCTTGAGGAGAATACTGTCGGGAATCCCGACTTTGCCGACATCGTGTAGCGGCGCTGACTTATATAGCAATTCGATGACATCCTCGGTCAGTTGAGGCTGATACTCAGGCAGAAGAGCAAGCTGTTGCGCCAGTACTCTGACATAGTGCTGGGTGCGCAGAATATGGCCGCCAGTTTCGTTATCGCGGGTTTCAGCCAGGCTGGCAAGGCCCAGAATGCTGGCGTCACGGGTGATATTGAGTTCCCGGGTACGCTCGGACAGGGCTTCAATCATGGCATTGGTGTGTTGTGCCATCAGACCGAACTCATCGTTGCTGGTGACCGGAACCCGTGCCTGGAGTTCGCCGCGGGTGACCTGCTCCAGTGTTTTGTGCTCGTTGGTTATAAACAGCTTCAGGTTGCGGGAATAACCGAGAATGATGGTTAAAACGTAGGCCATGATGGTTGCCACAACGAAACTGATCTCACCCAGAATGTAGCCCTGTGATGTTTCCAGCGGGATTTCGCTGCCGGTATGAATCAGCCATTCCAGATCCTTATTGATGACCAGAAATACCACTCCGACCACTGAAAATGCGCAGATGATGGCAAACAGATTGAATTTACGGGTCAGTGGGAAAGGTGTCGCGTCGGGTGTCAGGTGCTGACCGTTGCGTAGCAGAGTCTGAGCTATCTGATATTCCCTGAACAGTGATAACTCACAGGCACTGAAGTAGCCAAGCACTGCCATGCCTACCAGAACTTTGCCAGCGCTTTCCGCAGGAAAACTGTAAATCAGGGAATTGTAGCTGCCAAGAATCACAGCACCGCCGAGAAACAGCCCGAGATCGGTTTTGAACTGCTGGCTGACCTGATGCTTATAGTCCTGCTGGCAGATGCTTTTTTCCAGTTGTAAGCGGATTATCCACAGCAGCAGAAACACCAGAACAATCGGCATAATCAGTTCGGTGACGGTCAGCGAGTCCAGAAATGGACAGACCTGAACGCCGTAGAACGTGAGAATAAACAGCGCCAGCAGATAATGAATACTGCTACGTTTCAGAATGACAGACATGAGGCTTTTTCTCATACATAATGACAACCGGAAACAATATACAGCCCTGCTTTTTCGAAGCAATCCATGTGTTACAGATCAGTAACCAGTGTGGTGAGTGGTGTTGTTTCCGAAACAGGTAACAGGACAGGATGTCCGGGAGAGAGTTATGGCGATAAGGGATTGGCCTGCGGCGGAACGGCCGCGTGAGAAGTTAATGCGACAGGGCGCAGAAAGTTTGTCAGATGGCGAGTTACTGGCGATCTTTTTGCGCACAGGCACCAAGGGCTGGAGTGCAGTTGATCTGGCCCGGAATCTGTTGCAGCAGTTTGGCAGTTTGCGGGTATTGCTGGAGGCTAGTCAGCAGCAGTTCTGCCAGCAGCAGGGACTTGGGCCTGCAAAGTATGTTCAGTTACAGGCAGCCATTGAAATGGTTCGTCGAACCCAGGCTGAAACACTGCAGCGCGATTCCGCGCTGGAATCACCGGATGCAGTGCGCCGTTATCTGCAATTACAGTTAAGGGATCAGTCCCGGGAAGTGTTCGCCTGTCTGATGCTGGATAATCAGCACCGTGTGATCAGCTTCGATAAGCTGTTTTACGGTTCTATCAACAGTGCTTCGGTTCATCCCCGAGAGGTTGTGAAACAGGCGCTGGAGAAGAACGCTGCGGCGGTCATTCTTGCGCACAATCATCCGTCGGGTGTGGCGGAGCCAAGTCTGGCGGATCAGCAGATTACCCAGCGAATAAATGAAGCATTGGCGTTGGTGGATATCCGCTTGCTGGACCATATGGTCGTAGGGGATGGAGTGACCACCTCGATGGCAGAGCGGGGAATGCTATGAGGGCTTTGCCGTACCGGTTTCCGGTCTGGGAAAATAGATGTAAATTGCTGTAGCTATAGACGTTTATTTTCTGTACAATGCGCGCTCTTCTATCCACCGGTACGGGATTTAGTCTGTAAGTTCGGACGCTCCGCCTGAGGATTGCTGAGCCGCCTGGGTATGTTTCAGGATGTCTGGTCAGTTCTCCAATAAGTATCTGATAGAAGTTAACTGAACTTAATTTGTTATAAGGTATATACAATGTCTCGAGTTTGCATGGTTACAGGTAAGCGTCCTGTAACAGGGAACAACGTTTCCCACGCACTGAACCGCACTCGTCGTCGCTTCCTGCCAAACCTGCACTGGCACCGTTTCTGGGTTGAAAGCGAGCAGAAATTCGTACGTCTGCGTGTTTCTTCTAAAGGTATGCGTATCATCGATAAGAAAGGTATCGATGTTGTGCTGGCTGAAATCCGTAAGAACGGCATTAAAGTTTAAGGAGCACTATCATGCGCGATAAGATCAAAATGGTTTCTTCTGCTGGTACTGGTCACTTCTACACCACTACTAAGAACAAGCGTACTACTCCAGACAAACTGGAAATGAAAAAGTACGATCCTGTTGTTCGCCAGCACGTAATGTACAAAGAAGCGAAAATCAAGTAATTGAATTCGCATTAAGAAAAACCCGGCTGGCCCGGGTTTTTTTGTGCCTGTAAGATGGGCTTATTGTTAAAGTCCGAGCTGTTAAATCCAGAGCAGTTAAATCAAGAGCCGTCCCGATGCCAGAGTTACCGGAAGTTGAAACAACCCGTTGCGGTGTGAAACCGCATCTTGAAAACCAGCAAATCACGGCGCTGATAGTGCGGCAGCCAAAACTGCGCTGGCCTGTGCCTGATGATCTGGCCTCTCTGATTGAAGGCAAACAGATCAGGGTGGTTAATCGTCGTGGTAAGTATCTGTTGATTGAACTGGATAACGGTGCAGTGATGATTCATCTGGGGATGTCCGGCAGCCTGTATATCGTTTCGGCAGACCAGTCAGCGGCCTACCATGATCATGTTGATATTCAACTGAGTAGTGGTATGGCATTACGCTTAACTGACCCAAGACGTTTTGGTTCGGTGCTCTGGCAGCCTGCGGGCACAACCCATGAACTGCTGGCAAAGCTGGGGCCGGAACCACTTTCTGAGCAGTTTGCGGCAGACTATCTGCAGCAGTGCTGCCAGGGGCGCAAGCAGGCGATTAAGCAGTTGATCATGGACAGCCATGTGGTGGTCGGTGTGGGGAATATCTATGCCAATGAAGCACTGTTCAGTGCGGGTATTCATCCCAAGCGAGCCGCAGGAAAAATCTCTAAAGAACGATTGTCACGGTTTGTCGGTGAGATCAAAAAGGTGCTCAGTCGGGCGATTGAGCAGGGCGGCACCACGCTTAAGGATTTTGTTGGCGGTGATGGCAAACCGGGTTATTTCAAGCAGGAGTTGCAGGTTTATGGTCGGGGCGGTGAGGCCTGTGTGACTTGCGATGCAACCCTGAAAGAGATCCGTCTGGGGCAGAGAAGTACAGTTTACTGTGGGGAGTGTCAGCGCTGATGGGAATTCTGGAGCACATTTCAGATGAGCGGGTAGTGATCTCAGAAGCCCGTAAGCGGTTACGGAAAGCCTTAGGGGCAGAGGCTGCGCTGGAGTCGAGACAGGTACTCAGAATTGGTGAGTTGCCGCTGCATTGCGAACTCTATGAGTCTCAGGTTGATGCGCCGCTGCTGATTTTTCTGCCGGGTATCGGTACTTACAGTGAGCTTTACGCACAGATGTTTGATGCGCTGTGCCAGCAGGGCTTTAATGTCCTTTCTATCGATCTGCCAGGGCATGGTTACAGTGGTGGCCCTCGCGGGATGTATACTGTAGAGCAGGTATGTCAGTGTGTGACCGAAGTGCTGGATACGGTAGAAGCCCGTTACTCAGGTCCGGTTTATCTGTTTGGATATTCAATTGGCGCTCTGCTGGCTGTCGCCGCTGGTGAGCGGGATAGCCGTATCAGCAAAGTCATTTGCGGTACCTTGCTGATGACTGAATTACCGCCAGATCTGTTTCACTATATGGGGTGGCAGTGGACCTGGGGGAGTGGATTACTGTTTCCGAACATGAAAATGCCGCTTTCAGTCATGGTCGATTTTCACCAGTTGCTGGCAGGGCATCCGGCCGGCGAACTGATTAATGAAGATCCTTTGCTGGTGCTGGATTATCCATTCAGAACCCTCTCCAGTCTCTTCGGTCATCGCAGCGGTGTAATGCAGCACAGCTTTCCATTTGAACTGGCGATAGTGCAGGGTGAGAAGGATGAGATTCTGTCTCTGGGATACAGTCGCCGTGTGCAATATGAAACAGCTCAGAAGATTGAGTTAATAACGGTACCCGGAGAGGGGCATATGATGCCGCTCACAGCACCTCTCAAACTGGCAGGCGTTGTCGCTGACTGGCTGCATAATAACCATTAAGATTCAGAGGTTTATCTTCTGGATCTTTATTGATGTTTTCTGTTGTTACTCGCTGTCTGTTTTATCTTTTGGTGCTGTGGTTACCACTGGCTCAGGCTGGTGGCATTCTTGATGCTGAAGAGCAGCAATGGCTCGACCAGAAACAGCAGATCACCATAGGTTTTGCGCCTATCCCTCCATTTCTGAATGTTGATCCTGATACCGGCGATATGGCCGGGATCTCTGTTGATTATCTGCGTGCCATCGAGCAACAACTGGATACTGAGTTTCAGTTTCTGATTTTTCCTAACTATGGCGCCATGATCGGCGCGGTTCGGGAGCGCCAGGTGGACGCAGTATTTGCGGTCAGCAGAACGCCTGAACGGGATGCTTTTCTGAATTTCACGCCAGTGTACGCACACCTGGCCAATAAAATATTCACCCGTCGCGATGAATACCAGTCCGCTGAAATGCGTGACTTTGAAGGTAAGCGTTTTGCTGTGCCCGCCCGTACAGCGTTGGTTGAGTACATTGAGGCGAATTATCCACTGATTGAGCTGGTCGAAACCAGGGGGCTGGGCGGTGCGTTTAATCAGCTGGCGGCAGGCGAAGTTGACGCAGTAGGGGCTTATGCTTCTTCCGGTTACTACTTCACTAAAGAGAAAGGCATAAAGACCAGCCTGGTGGGCAGTGTGGGGTATGACTACCATATCGCCTTTGGTTCCCGGTCAGATTTGCCATTGCTGAACAAAGTACTGACCAAAGGCCTTAACAGTTTGTCCTCTGAGGCGCGGGCGGAGATCGATGCTCGCTGGATTCTGCCGGAAGACAGCCAGCGCATGGATGTCAGCACAGTACAGACAATGCTGCTCTATATCGTGATCGGTGTGGGGATGGTAGGGCTGTTTTTGATGATCGTGTGGAACCGTTCTCTTAAGCGTGAAATCACCTCAAGAGAGAAGGTGGAAAAAGAGGTCAATTTTATGGCCTTTCATGATGAATTGACGGCATTGAAAAACCGACGCTTCTTTACCTCCACGCTGGAAGAGTATGTGCAACAACCGGTTACCGATAATCACACAACCTGCATTATTGTCATCGGTTTAGACAGCTTCCGACAAATAAACGACTTCTTTGGCCATAAAATTGGTGATTACCTGCTGCAAAGAGTAGCCAGGAGGCTGAGGGGGCGCCTGCCGGGTAATGCGGTGCTTGCCCGGATCGGGGGGGATGAGTTCGCGATTCTGCAACGTTGCGAAGCCAATACTGTGATGCTGAGTCATCTTGCAGATCTGTTGATTGCTGAAATAAGTATACCGGTCGCTTGCGGTGATCAGAGCTTCACTGTCGGGGCATCAGCCGGTATAGCCATCCAGAAACAACAGATGAATTACAGCGCGCTGCTGGAATGCGCGGATATGGCTTTGCATCATGCCAAAAAAGAAAATGCGGGTGGTCACCTGTATTTCACCGAAACTATGGCAACTGAATTGCAGGAGCGGCAACAGCTGGCTAAAGCACTTAAAACGGCTCTGGAAACTGATCAGCTGTTTTTGATGTATCAGCCTCAGATTGATATGAGAACAGGAAGTGTCTGTGGCTTTGAGGCGCTGGCACGCTGGCTTCATCCTTCACTGGGGATGATCCGGCCGGATCACTTTATCGAAATTGCCGAGCAGGAAGGAATGATCGTTACCCTGGGTGATAAGGTGCTCAGAATGGCTTGTCTTCAGGGAGTAGACTGGCTGGCGCAGGGAATTGAGTTTGACCGTCTGGCGGTTAACGTCTCGGTTAAACAGTTCTTTGAGGCTGACTTTGTCAGTAAGGTCACAGATACCCTGGCTGAGACCGGTTTCCCGGCAGAGAAACTTGAGCTGGAGATCACTGAATCCCTGTTTCTGGGGGATAAGCCGCAGGTGCGCGAGGCCATGCAGAAACTGGTGAGCAAAGGTGTCTGCTTTGCCATTGATGACTTTGGTACCGGGTTTTCTTCTCTTCTCTATCTGAAGGAGTTTCCGGTCAGCAAGCTGAAACTGGATCAGGGATTTATCGCTGGCATCATTGAAGATAACTCGACCCTTCAGATCGTTAAAGCGTCGCTGAGTATGGGCCAGGCGATGAATATGGAAGTCATTGCTGAGGGTGTTGAAACGCCGGAACAACAGGCGCTTCTGGCATCTCTGGGGTGTGATCAGGCGCAGGGCTATCTGTTCTGCCGGCCGGAAACTGTTGAAAAGATAGATCAGGCTCTGCTGCAGAAGATTGAAGCCAGGATCTGAATCCTGTTATCTCCAGTGCTGTAATTTAACCTTCAACAGCCTTTCATCGGCTTGTAATAGTCTGTGGCGGACAATGTTGCCAAACAGCAAACATTGGGTTCAGACATTATGAACGCACTTCAGCAGCGCCTGGTGGCCTTTGATACAACTCTGTATTACCTGTGCTTCGGTACATGCCGGTTACCGGCGATGCCGACAATCAGCCGCTGGATATCCCGTCTTGGTGATGGCAGCTTTTACCTTGTCGTTAGTTTGCTGGTGGCCTGGCTGGAACCACTGAAGGGTACGGATTTCCTGACCACGGGCCTGCTGATTTTTGCCATCGAGTTGCCTGTATATCTGGTTCTTAAGCAGACCATAAAGCGGGACCGGCCCTGTGATCGCTTTGCCGATGTTACTCCTCAGATCACGCCTTCAGATAAATTCAGTTTGCCGTCCGGACACGCAGCGGCGGCGTTCGTATTTGCCACTGCACTGTCATATTACTATCCGGGCATGATGTTGCCTGCCTATACCGTAGCATCTCTGATCGCGCTATCCCGAGTATTCCTCGGCGTACACTATCCAACAGATATCATCGCTGGCGCTGTGCTGGGTTCCGGGTGCGCAGTGATCGGTCTGAATCTGATTGAAATTTTCTGAGTCGGAGCGACAGTCAATGAAGATTCTTTATGGTGTACAGGCAACCGGAAACGGCCATATTACTCGTGCCCGCGTAATGACACCGGCCTTACAGCAACAGGGAATTGAGGTTGATTACCTGTTCAGTGGCAGGGAACCAGAAAAACTATTCAATATGGAGCCATTCGGTAATTATCAGGTGCGTAAGGGCCTGACATTCGTGGTTGAAGATGGTTCTGTACGGCGCCTAAAAACAGTGCTTAGCAACAATGTGCTGCGACTGATCCGGGATATCCGGCAGTTGGACCTGTCTGAATATGATCTGGTCATCAGTGATTTTGAGCCGGTCAGTGCCTGGGCAGCTAAGCTGCAGAATAAGCCCTGTATCGGTATTGCGCATCAGTATGCCTTTCGTTACCCCATTCCCGGGCCTGAAGTGGGCGGCATTATGATGCCTGCAATCCGTTTCTTCGCACCGGTGCAGCAGGGGATTGGCTTGCACTGGCACCATTTCAACGGTCCGATTCTGCCGCCTCTGATTGAGCCTCAGAATTATCCGGTGTCTGAACAGGCAGGTATGATTCTGGTCTATCTGCCATTTGAAAGTCGTGAACAGATCCGGCGTTGGCTGGAGCCTCTGCAGGGTTACGAATTCCACGTTTACTGTGATATTCAGAAACCAGAAGAGGATGGCCATATTCTCTGGCGTCCTCTGTCCAGGAGTGGCTTTCAGGAGGCGCAGGCGCGCTGTGCCGGTGTCATTGCGAACTGTGGTTTTGGTCTAAGCAGTGAGGTGCTGCAGGCAGGTAAAAAGCTTCTGACCAAACCGCTTGCCGGCCAACCGGAACAGGTATCAAATGCTGCCGTGCTTGAGCATCTTGGGTTGGCAGAAGTGTTCGAAGATCTGACCCCGCAGCAGTTCTATGATTGGGCTGATCAGCCATCGCCAGAACCGGTGACCTATCCGGATGTTGCTTCGGCATTAGCCCGCTGGATTGCTGAAGGCTGTGAGCAGACTCCGGAGCAGCTGGCTCAGCAGCTTTGGCAGGATACTGAACAAAGCTATTCAGTCTGAAGCACTTACTATTCCCTTTTCAGAGTCGTTAGCTTCACTGAAGGTTTCTCCGCATGAAAGAGTCGGGTTGAAGTGGCTTTTTAATTTTCTGAAGGCAAAAAAAAGAGAGTACTCAGTTCCCCCGAAGTACCCTCTCTCGCTGGTCGTTCCACTTACCTGTGGATTCCTTTCGAAATCTTAATCGGCATCCTGCCGACATCCTTGTATCCTTTTTCGTATACTCTTCCTGAGCGCCATCCGTTTTGTTGTCCCTAACCCCTTCATCCTTGAAGAGCATCAATCCAATGCTGGTTAGTATGCTTTCCTGTCACCCTTCTGGATATAGGAAAAAATCCTATTTTTTCAGAAGGTTGATTAAAACCTGTAAAAAAAAAGAGAGTACCTAGTTCCCCTTAAGCACTCTCTTCTTGTTGGCTTCCATTTTCCCTGCAGTCTTTTCCAAGGCTTCCTGCCTGCTGTCCATGCATTCCTTTCCGCGTTTCTTGGCCTTCCGCGTTCGGTCCTGAACATTACTTAATCCTTGAAACTAATTCTCTGCTAAATACGGAGATCTGGATATAGGAAAAATTCCTATTTTTTATAAATCCGGGCTAAAAAAGAGGCGACAATAGAGTCTGTTTGAAAAGGCGGGCATAGACAGCTGTCAAACGACAACATACACTAAGGCTATCTTGTCGGGGTGCCCTGAGGCTGAGAGCAGATCATCAAAGAATGACTGTAACCCGCGAACCTGATCCGGTTAGTGCCGGCGTAGGAAATCGAGATAAACCGTTATGATCCATGTCTTTAATCCGTATCGGTTTAGCTCATCAGTAGCTGGACTGTCGGATGTCTGATTCACTCTCATCTGTCTGCTTACTGATCGGGTAGCTGTTTCTGTAAACACTACTCTGAGCAAAAATCTGTCTGTGCATTACTGCTTTAACAGGTTTCTGTTTGTTCCCCTCAGGTTTGCCTTCCAATACGGATTCTGGCCACTGCAAGATTTCATCAGATTCTGGCAACAGCCCTGAGTCCGGGTGCTCCAGACAAAAAAAGCATAACAAGCAGGTGAAGTAATGACAGATACAAATACAGTTCTTAGTCGCAGTGCGCAGGTGGATGAAGCCTCTGTGCAGCCATTCCCAAACTCGCGTAAGGTGTATGTGGAAGGCTCCCGTGCGGATATCAAAGTACCGATGCGGGAGATCACCCTGGCCGATACGCCAACCGATATGGGCGGCGAGAAGAACGATCCTATTTTTGTTTACGATACGTCCGGCCCTTATACCGACCCGGAAGTTGCGATCGATGTCCGGAAGGGGCTGGCGCCACTACGGGCTCAATGGATTGAAGAGCGTGATGATACCGAATTGCTGGATGGTATGACTTCGGAATACGGTCGCATGCGTGAACAGGATCTGCGTCTGGATCATCTGCGTTTTGAACTGACACGCAAACCTCGCCGGGCCAAAGAAGGTAAAAACGTTACCCAGCTGCATTATGCTCGTCAGGGGATCATCACCCCTGAGATGGAATACATCGCTATCCGCGAGAATATGAAACTGGCGAAAGCCCGTGCAGAAGGTAACATCGTTGCAGAACAGCATCCGGGTCACAGCTATGGTGCTCAGTTGCCGGATGAGATTACCCCTGAGTTTGTGCGTCAGGAAGTAGCCGAGGGTCGTGCGATCATCCCTTGCAACATCAACCACCCGGAACTGGAACCGATGATCATCGGCCGTAACTTCCTGGTGAAGATCAACGGTAACATCGGTAACTCGGCGCTGCAGTCTTCTATCGAGGAAGAGGTCGAGAAAATGACCTGGGGTATCCGCTGGGGCTCCGATACCATTATGGATCTGTCTACCGGTAAGAATATCCACGAAACCCGCGAATGGATCCTGCGTAACTCCCCTGTGCCGATCGGTACCGTACCGATCTACCAGGCGCTGGAAAAAGTAAAAGGCGTAGCAGAAGACCTTAACTGGGACGTGTTCCGCGATACCCTGATCGAACAGGCAGAACAGGGCGTGGACTACTTCACCATTCACGCCGGTGTACTACTGCGTTATGTGCCGATGACAGCCAAGCGTATGACCGGTATCGTATCCCGCGGTGGTTCCATCATGGCGAAATGGTGTCTGGCGCACCACACCGAGAACTTCCTTTACACCCACTTCGAAGACATCTGCAAGATCTGTAAAGAGTACGATGTCGCGTTCTCTCTGGGTGACGGTCTGCGTCCGGGCTCTGTCTATGATGCCAACGACGAAGCCCAGTTTGCCGAGCTGGAAACGCTGGGTGAGCTGACCAAAATTGCCTGGGAGCATGATGTACAGGTGATGATCGAAGGTCCGGGTCACGTGCCAATGCACATGATCAAAGAGAACATGGACAAGCAACTGAAAGAGTGCCATGAAGCACCGTTCTATACGCTTGGCCCACTGACCACCGATATTGCACCGGGCTACGATCACATCACTTCCGGTATCGGTGCGGCGATGATTGGTTGGTACGGTTGTGCAATGCTTTGCTATGTAACACCGAAGGAACACCTGGGTCTGCCAAATAAAGATGACGTGAAAACCGGCATCATCACCTATAAGATCGCAGCACACGCGGCGGATCTGGCAAAAGGTCATCCGGGCGCACAGATCCGTGATAATGCGATGTCTAAAGCCCGTTTTGAATTCCGCTGGGAAGATCAGTTTAACATCGGTCTGGACCCGGATACTGCGCGTGCATTCCACGACGAAACGTTGCCGAAAGAGTCCGCAAAAGTGGCTCACTTCTGCTCTATGTGCGGACCTAAGTTCTGCTCTATGAAGATCTCTCAGGAAGTCCGGGATCTGGACGAAACCCAGGTTGCTGCGATGCAGGCAGAGGCGGATAAAGGGATGCAGGAGAAATCTCAGGAGTTTATGGAAAGCGGTTCAGAGCTTTATCATAAAGTGTAACTGAGAGCGTATTGAATAAACCGTTCAGGTCTTCGGATCTGAGCGGTTTTTTTATTGCTGGATTAAAAGGCGGCAGGCTCACGGGCAGAGCTTTTCTAATACCCGGGTAAAAGCCCGCAGGTGATTATCGATATTTTCAGTTTGTGACTCTGCAAACAATCCACCCTGTGATTCCGTAGCGCCGATCATCATCAGATTGTCGGCCATGGCGAATGACTCAATGGTAAACCCGCCGGCATCCACTGTATTGCCTTCCACGCGGTCGCTATAGATGCGGCCATCCAGTGAATATCCCCACACCGGTTTATTTTGGGCGGTCATGTAGCCCATTTCGAACGCTGTACCAACATCCATGCTCGGACCCCGGAAAGGGGTCATATTCGCAATGATGAGATCACACTGATCCATCAGCTCGATATTTGCACGATAGATTGCCATGCCTGCTGCAAAGGGCTCCATCGCCGTGATGTCCAGTTCGGTATCCAGAGGAAAGTGTCCCTGAAAACCAAATTCCAGACAGCGCTGTTTTTTTGCATGACCCAGTTCAGCTGCGTTGGGCCAGAAGACGTCCGGCCCGGCCAGATAGATGGTTTTCATGATCACTCTTTCAGTAACGGGTGATCAGCCGGCAGTTGGCGGCTGATCCACAGTGCCAGTTTGTGCTTCATGTTTGGTTCGTTATCTTCGCCTTTAGCCAGTGGCTGGATCAGCTTATCAAGGACCAGCAGGCGATAGACGGCTTTTATTTTATCGCCGGCGCTGTCAGTTGCTTCAAACCGTCCTGCACCGCGTTTCTGCATATATACACCACCGACGCGGATAGCTTCTTTTACCAGTTCAGCTTCGTGTTTCAGTTTTTTCACGGGAGATCCTCTTGGTGAATCCTGCTAGGCTGTACTTAGTAATGTTTTACTATAAGTTGTACTTCAGTGATAGCTATGGATAACAGAAAGAGGGAAGGTGCAATGAAGAATATTTGCCGGCTGTTGTTTGCTATGGTGATAACCGTACTGGCCATGCCTGTGTTGGCGAATCCGGTCATTGAAATTGACAGTGCGGAGTCGCCGGAAGCGCGTTTTTTATATGTCAGATTTGAGAATGATGATGAACGCGGTTGGTTGTTACGGGGCCGTATCACCCGTGCTGATAAGGATATAAAAGTGCCGGAAGGGCTAGTGCAGGCGGTAGCCGTAGATGAGTATGGCAATGAAGTGTCGGTGATGACCGGGGCTTACAAACCGCTGTTTGTGCACCGTAAAACAGACCGTGCTTCCTATTTTACGGTGGTGATCCCTGATCAACTGATGAAGGATGCCAGTCGGATCGTGGTTTCGCATGAAAAATAAATCAGGACAGCCGGGTCAGGGCTGTCCGTAAATCTATTTTATAGCCTGTGTCAGTGACTGATGAGACCATGAGGCTGGTCAGCCATTACCCGCCTGAAGGTGGATTGTGACAGGCACAGTAGATCCTGGTGATCACCAGCTTCCATGTAGCAGTCCGGCTCTTCGCCCAGATGGTCATCCCAGATCATTTTCATATTGTAAGCTTGTCCAAGCGCAGGAACTGCCCCTTTCTCGCAATCGCTGAACAGAATTTTTACGTCCCGTTGAGCGGCCGGTGAGAAAATTCGTCCCATCTGACGGTTGATGGCGTGCATGTCTACGAGGCGGTCCGATGGCACAACAGCCATCATAAAACCTTCGTCGTCTCTTAACACTACAGCCTTGGCCATGCGACGTGCCGGAACATGTGCGGCTATCGCTGAACTGAGTGAGGTTTCTGCGTAGGGATGTCTGATCAGGCGGTAGGGAATATCGCCGTGATTCAGGTAATTTTGTACGGTAGGTGAAACAGACATTAAAGTATCCTCCCGACAGTTGTACTGCTTGTCCTGGAGTCTGTAATTGCCGCAGGCACAGATGACCACAGTCACAGAGTTTTCTGCGGCTCAATCACAGAATAGTTCAGTTTTAGGGTATACTCAGTGACCAGTTTTCAACCACTGCGGCATATTTATGAAATACAGTATTATTCCCGTTACCCCTTTTCAGCAGAATTGTACCCTGATCTGGTGCGAGGCCACCCGTCAGGCCGCTGTAGTCGATCCGGGCGGTGATATTGAGCGTATTACCGCAAAGGTTGAAGAACTGGGCCTGACCCTCGAGAAAATACTGCTTACCCATGCGCACATTGATCATGCTGGTGGAACTGCCGAACTGGCTAATATTGCGGGTATCCCGATTGAAGGGCCTCATGAAGAAGACCTGTTCTGGATTGAAGGTTTGCCACAGCAGAGTCAGATGTTCGGTTTTCCACAGGTAGAGGTGTTTACACCTGATCGCTGGCTGGGTGATCGTGATTCAGTCACTGTGGGGAATGAGACCCTCGATGTTCTGCATTGTCCGGGACATACCCCGGGGCATGTGGTCTTTTATCATCAGCCAAGCCAGCTGGCGCTGGTCGGCGATGTGTTATTCCAGGGCTCAATCGGCCGTACTGACTTTCCGAAAGGGGATCATCCAACCCTGATCAGTTCGATTCGCGATAAGCTGTTCCCATTGGGAGATGAGGTTGCGTTTATTCCGGGGCATGGGCCGATGTCTACTTTCGGGCAGGAGCGCCTGTCCAATCCTTTTGTTAGCGATCACCGGGGCTGATCTATCCATAGACTGAAGCAGTTTCCAATTATCAGAACTGCTTCAGTATGCTTGTCTGCATGAATAAATTTCCTGCTAATCGTCAGTAATGACGGGGGCTTCAGCTATACTGTAACAGTGCTGAATATTGCGGGAGGTGATCAATGCATCAGATAAACTATGGTGATTATCGCATAACGGCACTGGTCAGACCTGTAGGCAAAAATCGTTGGTCTTTAGAGCCCAAAATTTATCATAAGGATCTCAAGGACACGATCTTCCATAATGCGGGAGATCTGGAAAGTGTGCCGGAAAATCAGGTTGTTGCCAGCTGTGAGGCTGAAGCTATCAAACAATGTTTTGAGTTGGGCAAACTCGTCATTGATGCAGATCTGCATTGAGCCTTAACTTATTGTTACCCCAGTAATTTATGAGTCTGTTGCTGGTATTCCAGTGACTGCATCTCAGTGAGTCGGCTATGTGTCCTGTCGAACTCGAACATCAGGCTGCCCTCGGTATACAGATGTTCTGTTGCCACCAGGCAGGTCATATAAAAGTTTACGTTCCGGTCATACAGCTCATCAATCAGGCTGATAAAGCGTCTGGCTGAGTCATCCATTCTGCCGAGTATAATCTGGCGTTCACCGGCTTTTACTGCCTCGCTCCCATCCTCTGTACCCCGGGCTTTTATCTGCTCCCCGGCTTTACTTCCCATCGGCGGAACGTCGCTGACTAATACATGGCGGTATTGATTTGCCAACTCGATATAATCCAACTGGCTGCGAGCGCCCTGGCACAGGTCTTCAAAGTTAAACCAGATGCAGGAGTCAGACATCGCCCTGACGGGGATTTCACGATTCAGTATGGTTACATGAGTTGGCAGTGGGGCGGTCCGGGCAAGCTCCTCATAGCGTTTGCTGAGTGGGCATTCGGCATTGCTGACAGAGACTGGATAGTAGTTCTGTTGCAATGTCAGTTGTCTCAGTCGGTGATCGGTATCGCCATCCATATGATGAACAAGCATCTGCTGCTGGATCATCTGAATCATAGGCCGCATCCGATCCTGAAACAGTGGGTCCCGGCAGAGTTGCTCAGGTGGCCGGTTAGAAGTGCTGACCAGCATAACATTGCTTTCAAATAGTCGTTCCAACAGCCGGCCCAGAATCATGGCGTCAGCAATGTCATTAATAAAGAATTCATCAAAGCAGATCAGACGGTACTGTTGTGCTAATTCTGATGCGATCAGGCTAAGAGGTTCTTTCTTGCCCTGCAGAGCTGTCATGCGTTGATGCACATAGGACATGAAACGGTGAAAATGCAGCCGCAGGGCATCGTCTGGCAGATGTTGAAACAGAAGGTCCATCAGAAAAGTCTTTCCCCGGCCTACGGGGCCCCAGATATACAGACCCTTGCTATCTGTGAGCTTTTCTCTGGAATGCATAATCCCGTAGATACGTTCCAGTGAACCAGCAAGTTGTTCCTGTGCAGGATCTGGCTGGAGGGAAGCGTTATTAACATGATCATGAAAGATCCGGGTAAAGCTCTGGGGTGGGGCAGAATGCTGCATGCAATAGAATGATCATTACTGGCTGGAAATTAGAGTCATAGTAATGTTTTACCTGAACCCGGTATAGGGTAACCTTGCTGCGGCGAAACGGGGGACACCTTAATGAGTACTCGATATACAGATCAATCCACAGTCACTGACATACTGGTTCGTGGTTCTATGCCTGAAGAGCAGCAGTGGATCACTGATCAGTTGCAGCAGGGAGTTACTCAGCCAGCCGCACTGTTCTGGCAGTATGATGCCGGAGCGGTAATTATGGGGTGTTCGCAAAGGCCCGATGAAGGCCAACAGTCGCGTGCTGAATCAGCCGGTTTTCCGATCATGCGTCGGGGCTCCGGTGGTGGCGCTGTCCTTGTCGGTCCGTGGATGCTGAGTGTAACCCTGTTTATTCCGCCAGACCATCCGATTGCAGAGCAGAACATTATCGAAATTTTCAGCTGGTTTGAGCAGCTATGGATTAAAGCTCTGCATCAGTGTGGCGTGCCTTGCAAAGGCGTTGATCAGCCGATCATCGATCGTTCCAAAGAGATCAGTGAGGAGCAAAAGTTAAAGTGGGCCTGCTATGCGTCTTTATCTCACGGTGAAATCGTCAGTGAGGATAACCGTAAACTGGTTGGTCTGGCTCAGATCCGTAAACGCAAAGGGGTTGCTCTGGTAAGCGGCCTGCATCTTCAGCACAGTGACTGGTCGGCACTGAGTCGCATTGTTGTGGATAATCCTGAGCAGGGGGAGGCGCTGGCAGATCTTAATTGTGATGCCGAGAGTCTTTCAGGTCAGAATGCACAGCAGTTGCTATCGGATATTCTTGTCGCCCTGAAGTGCGCTCTTCCCGATGACTTCAACATATTAGGACCGGTAACTGAATAAAGTTCCGATCCTCCGGAATGCTTCTGCTTATTTATGAAGCGATCTGTTTGTGAGGTGGCCTATTTATGAAGCAGTTGGGCCAGCTCTACTAACTGCGGATTCAGCGGCTTTTTGTTCTCGATAACCTGCTGCAATGATGTTGTAGTGATCTCATTGTTCACCATGCCTACCATGATATCGCTGAAGCCAGCCTGTAAGTATGTCACTGCAGATGCGCCAAGACAGGAAGATAAAACCCGGTCATGTCCGGTAGGCTGACCGCCGCGTTGAATATGACCCAGAATGCATACGCCGGGATTCTCGCCCTGGCCTTCCAGTTGCTGCGCCAGCCTGTAGGTTAATCCCGGGCGAGGTCCTTCTGCTACAACGATGATGCCGCTACTGCCTTCACCTTCTGCTCGCTTATTGGCTAATGAGAAACACAGTGCTTCAAGTTTGAATTCATACTCGGGTACAACAATCAATTCTGCACCACAGGCAATGCCTACCTGAGAGGCTATGTGGCCTGAATTCCGTCCCATCACCTCGACCAGAAATATCCGTTCATGTGAAACCGCGGTATCCCGAATTTTATCGATCGCGTCCAGTGCTGTGTTAACGGCAGTGTCGAAACCGATGGTGTCGTCTGTACCGAATACATCGTTATCGATTGTTCCTGGCAGGCCAATGACCGGAATACCGGTTTCCTGCGTGAGTAGATGGGCACCACTGAGCGATCCATCACCACCAATAACAATCAGGCCATCAATACCGTGTTCACGGAGAATAGCTGCCGCCTGGTTCCGTACGACCGGATCTTTAAATGCTTCGCAACGATCACTTTTGAGAATAGTGCCGCCGCGCTGAACAATGTTGGAGACATCAGAAGAGGTCAGCTCGGTCATATCGCCAATAATCAGGCCGCTGTAACCGCGGTTAATCCCGAACACCCGTATACCCTGATTAAGTGCAGCCCGGGTAACGCTTCGGATAGCGGGATTCATCCCGGGAGAATCCCCGCCACTGGTTAACACGGCAATGGCATTAATATTGGCTGACTTCTCCAGTTCAGGTAAACGGTACATAGCATGGCTCCAGAACAGTACGATAGTTCAAGTGTAGACAGCAGTTTTTCAGATTATGTTACAACTCATCTATGAGTATCGTCAGGAACTGCTAAGAAAAACAACAGAGAAGGCCGCATTTTGACAGATACGCGACACTTTTTTATTTGGTGTGTCGTTAATTGTGGACAGTCTGGAAAAGCTGGGTATATTGGATAGACTGACTCAGGATAAGCAGGCAGATGTACCTGGGATTATGGACTGACAGCGATCAAATGGAGTGATGAAAATGCCGCTACATCCTTCTTATAATAATTACAAAATTCCGTCCGCCCTGACTGTATTAGGTCTCCTATTACTGTGGGCCTGGTCAATCAATGTCTATGCCGCCCGGGATGAACAATATATCGCTGTAGGTACAGGTGGCGTAACCGGAGTTTATTATCCCGCTGGTGGAGCGATCTGCCGTCTGGTGAACCGGGGGCGGAATGATCATGGTTTCCGCTGCTCAACAGAAAGTACTGCGGGTGGAATCTATAACCTGAATGCCTTACGCGAAGGTGATATTGATCTGGGCATTGCGCAGTCCGATTCAGTATACAAAGCTGTGCGCGGTATTGATGAGTTTGAATCTTCAGGCGGAGATGGCAAACTCAGATCAGTGTTTTCTGCGTATACCGAACCTTTCACTCTGGTTGTCCGTGCTGACAGCGGTATCGATTCTCTGGATGATATGAAAGGGAAGCGAGTTAACATTGGAGAAAAAGGTGCGGGCCAGCGCAGTACTCTGGATGCCCTGATGAAAGTGAAAGGCTGGGATAAAGAAGATTTCAGCGCAACAATCGAGCTCAAAGCATCAGAACAGGCCGCAGCCCTTTGTGCGGGTGATATAGATGTAATGATCTATATGATCGGTCATCCCAGTGGAGCAATAAAAGAAGTAACAACATCCTGTGACAGTCGGTTGATCGCGCTGGATGAAAAAGTGATAGAAGCCATGCTGGCTGGTAATGACTATTTCGAGAAAGCGGTTATTCCGGGTGGCATGTATCGGGGCAATGACAAACCTATAGCGACGTTCGGTGTTGGCGCAACAATGCTGGCTTCTTCCGATATGCCGGATCAGGAAGTTTATGCAGTAGTCAAAGCTGTGTTTGAGCAGTTTGAAATATTCCAGAAGCTGCATCCGGCACTTGCGGGCCTGAATAAGAAACAGATGGTGAGCGAAGGGCTGATCGCGCCGATTCATCCGGGAGCTTTGAGGTATTACAACGAAGTCGGGTTGGTGAAGGAATAGAAAGCGTGGCGAGACCGGCTGGCAAGGCCAGACTCGCTAGTGGCTGGACCGGAAGCTGAAGCTTCCTTGCTCGAAACAGCAAAACATAAAACCGCCGTCAGGCGGTTTTATGTTTTAAGAGGTCGACTTCTTTTCGAAAAGAACACCATCCTCCCTTACAGCGCGCGTTTTCACATACACCTATATAGAAGGCTCTTTCCAGCCACCCGCCACGAGCAAGGAAGGCTTCGCCTTCCGGTCCAGCCACTTCTTTTCTATTCAGGAAAAGAAAATATGACAATTTTGTAACTTTTTCCCTATCCCCTGTTGACTCTAAACCGCCTGTCTGTAGAATACGCCTCCTCGCTTGAGACAGCCACTGGAAACGGTCGCTGAGACAAGCGAGAGAACTGAAAATAAACGCTTGATAAGCAACAACTTTTTAAGTGTCTTTTCTCAGTTCGAAGCCAGCCAGGCGGTTTGAAAATTTTCTGAAAATTCTCAAACAAAACGGTTGACTTCAACGGGGTGTTGAGTAGAATGCGCACCTCGCTTGAGACAAGCTTCTCAAGCCGCTGACCAGGGTCAGCAACGCTCTTTAACAGATAGATCAGATAATTCGTGTGGGCGCTTGTTGAGATGAAGCACAAAAGCTTTATCAAAGATAAGCAACCTAGTGAATTCATTTAAGATGTTTTTATGCAAAGTTGTTTAATGCTTTGAGCTAGATTTAAGTGATCATATTCCGATCACTGATTTAAACTGAAGAGTTTGATCATGGCTCAGATTGAACGCTGGCGGCAGGCCTAACACATGCAAGTCGAGCGGTAACATTTCTAGCTTGCTAGAAGATGACGAGCGGCGGACGGGTGAGTAACGCGTAGAAATCTGCCTGGTAGTGGGGGATAGCCCAGAGAAATTTGGATTAATACCGCATACGCCCTACGGGGGAAAGCAGGGGCTCTTCGGACCTTGCGCTATCAGATGAGTCTGCGTCGGATTAGCTTGTTGGTGAGGTAATGGCTCACCAAGGCGACGATCCGTAGCTGGTCTGAGAGGATGATCAGCCACACTGGAACTGAGACACGGTCCAGACTCCTACGGGAGGCAGCAGTGGGGAATATTGCACAATGGGCGCAAGCCTGATGCAGCCATGCCGCGTGTGTGAAGAAGGCCTTAGGGTTGTAAAGCACTTTCAGCAGTGAGGAAAGGTTAGTAGTTAATACCTGCTAGCTGTGACGTTAACTGCAGAAGAAGGACCGGCTAACTCCGTGCCAGCAGCCGCGGTAATACGGAGGGTCCGAGCGTTAATCGGAATTACTGGGCGTAAAGCGCGCGTAGGCGGTTTGTTAAGTCAGATGTGAAAGCCCAGGGCTCAACCTTGGAACTGCACCTGATACTGGCAAACTAGAGTACAGAAGAGGGTGGTGGAATTTCCTGTGTAGCGGTGAAATGCGTAGATATAGGAAGGAACACCAGTGGCGAAGGCGACCACCTGGTCTGATACTG
>CAXXNC010000002.1:217500-2715000 GCA_963669425.2 uncultured Amphritea sp. | reverse complement strand
GGGTAGGGTGAGTCGACCCCTAAGGCGAGGCTGAAGAGCGTAGTCGATGGGAAACAGGTTAATATTCCTGTACTTCTTGTTATTGCGATGGGGTGACGGAGTAGGCTAGGCCATCACGGCGTTGGTTGTCCGTGTTTAAGGCTGTAGGCTGAGATCTTAGGAAAATCCGGGATCTCATTAGGCTGAGAGCTGATGACGAGTCCTCTTTTGGACGAAGTGGTTGATGCCATGCTTCCAGGAAAAACCTCTAAGCTTCAGATAACAAGAAATCGTACCCCAAACCGACACAGGTGGTCAGGTAGAGAATACCAAGGCGCTTGAGAGAACTCGGGTGAAGGAACTAGGCAAAATGGTACCGTAACTTCGGGAGAAGGTACGCCGCTGACGGTGATCGGACTTGCTCCGTAAGCTGTTGGTGGTCGAAGATACTAGGTGGCTGCGACTGTTTATTAAAAACACAGCACTCTGCAAACACGAAAGTGGACGTATAGGGTGTGACGCCTGCCCGGTGCTTGAAGGTTAATTGATGGGGTTAGCTTCGGCGAAGCTCTTGATCGAAGCCCAAGTAAACGGCGGCCGTAACTATAACGGTCCTAAGGTAGCGAAATTCCTTGTCGGGTAAGTTCCGACCTGCACGAATGGCGTAACGATGGCCACACTGTCTCCACCCGAGACTCAGTGAAATTGAATTTGCGGTTAAGATGCCGTATATCCGCGGCTAGACGGAAAGACCCCGTGAACCTTTACTATAGCTTCGCAGTGGACTTTGATATTACTTGTGTAGGATAGCTGGGAGGCTTTGAAACTCTGACGCCAGTTAGAGTGGAGCCAATCTTGAAATACCAGCCTGGTAATATTGAGGTTCTAACTCAGGTCCCTTATCGGGATCGAGGACATTGTGTGGTGGGTAGTTTGACTGGGGCGGTCTCCTCCCAAAGAGTAACGGAGGAGTACGAAGGTGCGCTCAGCATGGTCGGAAATCATGCAACGAGTATAAAGGCATAAGCGCGCTTGACTGCGAGACAGACACGTCGAGCAGGTACGAAAGTAGGTCTTAGTGATCCGGTGGTTCTGAATGGAAGGGCCATCGCTCAACGGATAAAAGGTACTCCGGGGATAACAGGCTGATACCGCCCAAGAGTTCACATCGACGGCGGTGTTTGGCACCTCGATGTCGGCTCATCACATCCTGGGGCTGAAGCCGGTCCCAAGGGTATGGCTGTTCGCCATTTAAAGTGGTACGCGAGCTGGGTTTAGAACGTCGTGAGACAGTTCGGTCCCTATCTGCCGTGGACGTTTGAGATTTGAGAAGAGTTGCTCCTAGTACGAGAGGACCGGAGTGAACGAACCTCTGGTGTTCCGGTTGTCACGCCAGTGGCATTGCCGGGTAGCTATGTTCGGACAGGATAACCGCTGAAAGCATCTAAGCGGGAAGCCCCCTTCAAGATGAGATCTCACTGGGACCTTGAGTCCCCTGAAGAGCCGTTCAAGACCAGGACGTTGATAGGCTGGGTGTGTAAGCGTTGTGAGGCGTTGAGCTAACCAGTACTAATTGCTCGTGAGGCTTGACCATATAACGCCAAAAGCGTTTGAAGAAAGCTGATAGATACATGACTGAGTTGATTAAGTAAGCGAAAGCAGAAAACAATCAGCCAGACGAAGGATTAGAGTTTGTACAGACTCTCGTAAGACACAGGATTCAATTAGACGCAACGCGTCAAGAGCAACCAGTTTTGCTTGGCGACCATAGCGAGATGGAACCACCCGATCCCTTACCGAACTCGGAAGTGAAACGTCTTAGCGCCGATGGTAGTGTGGGGCATCCCCATGTGAGAGTAGGTCATCGCCAAGCACCTAATATGAAAAAAGGGCCATCCAATCGGATGGCCCTTTTTTTATATCTGTTCGATACCTTCTGTTCCGTAAAGCAAGCCTCTGGCTTGCCATGTGAAAGCCCCTGTTCCAGCGGAACGGGGGTTGGGCGCCAAGGGCGTCGCTTGCGATGACGAGCACTGCTCGTCACCCATTGTAGGTCATCATCTGTCTGATCAAGGTAATTATAGTGGCTGGACCGGAAGGCAAGCCTTCCTCGCTCGACCGCATTGCAGGCAATGCTCGCTAGTGGCTTATGTGGACTCCCCTCTGTCAACAATGAATCGCCCTTTAACAGAAAAAACGCAAGCTTATGTCCGAGCTCACTATGGGGACGCGATCCCCGGCTCACTGAGATTTGCGCGAACAGTCTTATCATCTCTCGAAAGCGAGCGCTGAGCTCTTAGCCACTAACTGATTAAGACTGCATCTGTATCAAGCGCTTTTCATTGCCTACAGGTTCAGGCGGTGACTGCCTGAGCCTGATACTCGCTGCCATCCCGCAATAAAGCAAAGGCGGTACGTACTGTTTTATTGGCTAAAGCCACGGCGGCGCAGCGTTTACCCCGACGCTCGATCAGATTTTTCAGCCAGACTTCTTTCTGGGATTTAGCGGATCGTCGGCTCAGTGCCCCCACCACGGCCATCGCGCCGCTGATGAGCTGACTTCGCACCAATTGGTTACGGATATGTTTACCTATGCTACCCAGCACGGCCTTACCACCGCTGGAGTGCTGTATTGGCGTTAGACCAACACAGGCCGCCGCTTCCCGACCACTCCTGAAACTCACGTCGTCCCCCAGCTTCAGGAGGTTGAAAAGATTAATCGCATTGATCACCGATACCCCTTCCAGCGCCATCAGACGTTGACAGTCCGGATGCTGCTTGATGACCTTAGTCAGCTGCTGATCATAGTGCTGAATACGTTCAATGATTGCCAGATAGGCTTGCCAGGTCAGATGCAAGGCCTCCCTGAAGATCATGCTGAAGCCGTTGTCTGCCGTTTCCAGTGTGTCCTGAACCGCTCTGCTCAGACCACCCTGAGCCGGAGATGCAGTAATATTAAATTCAGCGAGTAGTGCTCTGATCTGATTACCCAGAGCCACTTTTTGTTTAACGCCCAGCTCTCGCATGCGCAGAATGGTTTGTAATTCCTGCTGTTCAAAGGTTTTGCCGGAGATGAACTGCACCTCAGGTAACTGTGCAGCCTGCGCAATCGCCAGTGCATCATTTTTATCAGTTTTCTGCTGCTGGCGAACCGCTGCAACCAGGCGAGTAGAGATCAGTCGTGCGATGTGACCGTGTTCCTGAGCCTTCTGCTTCCAGTAATTCGACATAGAACAGGCTTCAAAAACGATAACCACAGAGCTTTGGGTTGCCAGCCACAGACTGAATTCTGAAGCGCTCATCGCTTCATTAAGTAAGACTTTATGGCGTTTAACAACGCACACTTGAATCACTTTTTTGGCCAGATCGACGCCGACAATGGTATTGTTCATGTATTGGACTCCTAGCTAATTTTTGGTCGAATTCAGCATACTTCGCTGCTGATATCAGGGCGAGGGGAGTCCAATTCTCTCGAAAAAGCGAAGAGCGAGAACCGTTTTGATTATGATGTAGGAGGGGCTTCCAGCCGCGATGAAGCTCTCTTGGCCTGCTAATCGCTGCGGGGGCGCGCCTTCCACAAAAGCTTGTCGAGACTTGCAGGGTGCGTGACAACGCACCACTTATCAGAGGTTATTGGTGCAATACGCTGGTGCTATTGCACCCTACATTATTAATGATGTTCGCCACTCGCTTAAGACTTTTAGTCTATTGGAGATCTGATTGACTCATTCGCAGAGTATGGTGCTTTTCTGTAGGAGTGGCTTCCAGCCGCGATTGACTGGCACGATTTGTGTTCTGATGTGGGAGGGGCGCCCTCGCCGCGATGGAGTTACTGCTTACCAACTGATCGCCGCGGGGGCGCGCCTCCCACAAAAGCTTGTCGAGACTCGTAGGGTGCGTGACAACGCACTACTTGTCAGAGGTTATTGGTGCAATACGCTGGGGCTATTGCACCCTACAAAAGGGAATACTATCCAGCTACCAGCTACCAGCTACCAGCTACTCTTTTACGCCGCTATAGTCTTAAGGTATTCGTGGCATTCCTGCCAGTTGCCGCGATACACAATGCGCTCGGCTTTCAGGCTTAGCTGGTAGTCATACATCGGATCGTAGTACCACTGCAGGAGTGGTGACAGCCAGTTGAGGTGGGCTTCGTAGTTGTTGCTCTGCTGATGGATATCGATCGCCTTGAGCATCTCTGTGCGAAGTTCCTGCCAGCGCTCGTTACCCAGGCGCTTACGGATTTTATCCAGACCGTTGAGCAGGTACTCCGAACAGAGTTCATGGCCTTTCTCTAAGCCGTAGGTTTCCGTGAAGCTCTCTACCATGCTGATCACATATTCGTTAACCAGACGCTCCAGGCGTACTTCGAACGGATCTTCGATCACTGCAATAGGAGAGGTTTGCATCTTCAGATAAACCGGACGAGGCAGATCGACACTGCCGATGATCCGTCCTTCATCTTCGAATACGAGATTGCTGCGTCCGGCGTTCTGCTGTTTCAGTAACGCAATGGCCGTGCGGTTTTCAAAATCAATCTGACTGTGTTGCGGTTTTACATAACGACCGAAGCTGGAACCCCGATGGTTAGCGCAGCCTTCCAGATCGATTGCGTTATCTAATGAATTTACCATCAGGGTTTTCGCGCAGCCGGTTTTACCACCGACGATATAGAAGGGCAGTTGTGCGGAAACGTCTTCCAGCACATCCAGCAACGCATTACGTAATGCTTTGTAACCACCAAGCACAAGCGGATACTCAATGCCGGCTTCTTTCAGCCATTGCTGAGTTGTACGGGAGCGCAGTCCACCACGAAAGCAGTAGATATAGCCTTCAGGATTGGCTCTGCAGAACTCCGACCAGGCGGCCAGCCGGGCTTCTTTGATGTCACCGCTAACCAGCTCGTGACCCAGTTTAATTGCTGCTTGCTGACCTTGTTGTTTATAGCAGGTACCGACTCTGGCCCGCTCGTCATCGGTCATCAGTGGCAGACTGACAGCGCTTGGAAAAGCACCCTGCTTAAATTCCACGGGTGCCCGCAGGTCGACCATCGGCGTGTCATTGAGGAAAAGCTCGCGGTAATTACTGGTATCTTCACGCATAATAGTTGTACTGGTCAGCCATTAAGTTAGTCAGACGGTGTTTGTCTTTTCAGAGTAAGCAGTTGTTTGTCGTGCATTTTACTCAGAGTGATCAGTGCCAGAATCGCGCCGGTCAGTGCCCACAACATATCAGACTGGGTATCCCAGACATATCCCTGAGTACCCAGGAAAGCTTCGGCAGACTGGCCGCTGAGCTCAGCCACCCACCATTCAATCAGTTCATAAAACGCACTGAACGCCAGACAAACGCTGATAACAAACAGGTTCATCCAGCCTCTGCCGTTGACGGCCTCTGAGCGGATAAGAATTTCTCGGGCGATAATCGCCGGAATAAAGCCCTGAGCGAGATGCCCCAGCTTGTCATAATTATTACGCTGCCAGCCAAACCATTCACTGATCCGGTCAAACAGTGGAACTTCCGCGTATGTATAGTGAGCGCCTACCATCAGAATGATGCAGTGCATAAGTATCAGCAGGTAGAGTAATGGTGTCAGTGGATGACTACGGCGGGTCAGTGCAAGAATGACGATACCGATCAGGGCCGGTAATGCTTCAAGAAACCAGGTGAACGTGTCTTTCGGATTGATGCCGGACCAGATCAGAACACCTGAAAACAGTACCAACCAGAGTAGGGGTAAGAATTTCTGCATAGCCAACAAGTATAGGGGAAAGCCGGCACTGAATATAGCTTGTGTGCATAGCTAAAGCCGGTATAGTGCGGGCTGTCAATTTGTTAGTTGTGTATTGAAATGTATATCGAAGAACTTCCCCGCAAGCCGTTTCTGGCCCGAGGCTCCAATGTAAAACGTTGTGAATCCTGCCTGATGGATCTGGCGGGGTGTCTGTGTGAGCATCGTTCAGAAATTCAGTCTGAGGTGGAATTCTGGTTACTGACCCATCCCTACGAGATCTACAAGCCGACCAATACTGGCCGTCTGATTGTGGACAGTATTGCTGGCAGTAGAGTGTTTCAATGGCATCGGACTGATCCTGATCCTGAGTTTCTGCGTCTGATCAGAAGCAAAGAGATCGACCCGTATATCGTTTTCCCTGAAGACGCCGATTACAGCCATCGTATGACCAGCTATTCAGCTAAGCCGGGCAAGCGCTCGGTATTCATTATTCTGGATGGTACCTGGCGTCAGGCCCGGCGCATGTTCCGTCTCAGTGAATATCTCCAGGATCTGCCGGTCATCAGTCTGGATACCCCCCGAACCAGTCGCTACAAGTTACGCAAAGCGCATCATGAGAATCAGCTGTGTACGGTAGAAGTTGCAATCGGGTTGCTGGAGCAGATTGAAGATCAGAAAGCGGCGGAGCATCTGGACGGTTATTTCGAAATCTTCAATAACCGTTATCAGACGATCCGTCGCGTAATCTGATTTACCCTCAGTCCTTCAGTGGGAGAAAGTCATCGCCGCAGGTTGCAAAGCTTGCCCAGTCTGCTGCTTCTCAGCTTCAGGCAGAACATCTAGGCTGGGCCATAAGCCCGAACTGAGCGCCTGCTGATAACCGTTCTTTAAACCGTTTTCAGACATGCTCTCTGCTGCTGCCTGATAATCATAAGGTAACCGCTGCCACTCAATTTTCAGCATACCTGCCTCAGGCTTGATCACCATAAACCAGCCATCCGGCGTACCGTCATTAGCGGGCATACCAATCACGCCGGCATTGAGCCACAAGCCTGAATCCGTTTGATTGCCAAACGGAATCCCGCTGTGACCTGAGAGGACAATGTCACACTCAAGTCTGGCCATCTGTTGCTGTTTCTCAGCGTTAGAATCGGATGGAAAGATGAACTGGTTTATCTGCTCTGCACCGCCATGAATCGCAGAAAAACGAGTACCCTGATAGATGAAGTCTATCTGTTCCGGTAACCGGCGCATCCATGCCTTGTTGTTGTCACTGACTCTGGGTCTGGAAAAGTTATACCAGGCCGCAGAGAGCAGGTCGCAGGCTGAGCCTTCATCAAAGCCACAGCCGCAATCATCAGCATCGTTGCCGATAGACTCTTCACAGTTGCCCATCACAACAGCGATACCGGCATCACGAATCCGGTTTACGGTCTCCTCCGGGCTGGCGCAATATGCGATCAGATCTCCGGTACAGAGTATATTTCCGACTGGAATATGATTCTCTGAAGCATACTGGAGCAGGGCTTCAGTGGCCTGTAAATTACTGTACGGGCCACCGAAAATCAGTAATGGTGATGCGTCATCAGGCTTGAATTCAGCCATTAACCTGCCGCCTCGCTCAATGCTTTGCGCTCATTATTGCTGATCATCCCGAGCCAGAAGAGTAAGCAACCGCCCCCCAACACAAATACACAGATAAACAATAACTTAGTGTATTTATGGTAGTCGCCCATCAGCGCAGTATGTCCAGCTGATTCAACGAAGTACAGCGCCGCGCCGGCCAGTGCGACAGCAAAGCTACCCAGATAGCTCCAGACAGGAATATCGTTACGGCTGCCCCACAGTGAGAACAGGATAACCGGTGTCAGGTACATAGATGCTGTGCCGCTCACAGCGACCGCACTGAACAGATCTTTGTTACCAATGAACACCAGCAACAGACCCAGCAGAACAAATACCAGCATCGTGATCCGGCCATTACGCAGTGACGGTTCGACCCAGCGCATATCCACAGCAACCAGTTTAGATGAGCTGGACAGTGTACTATCCAGCGTCGACATGGCTGAGATCACCAGCGTCAGGTTGAACAGCAGCATCGGGAATTCACCCAGCAGACGCATCAGCACATCATTCATCGCTTCGCCGCTGGTTGCATTGGCACCGGCGATTACACCGAAGCTACCAAACAGGGTAATACAGAACACGCTGATCCAGGCGGCATGGTAAAAGCTTTTGCGGGTTGTCTCCCGGTCGGCGATAAAGCCACGGTCCATCATGACCGGATCATGCATCGGATAACTCCATACCTGCATCAGAGCAACGATCAGCAGAATCGGGCCGGGTTCAGAAATATTGAATGGTTTGAACAGCAGGGCATCGGTAGTCATATAACCGCTGCCTGCGATCATGATGGTCAATACAGCCATGACTGCCAGGAAAAGCAGCATCTGGAACAGGTCTGTTCGCAAGGATGCATGCAAGCCGCCCATCATGGAATAGAGCAGGGTGACGATGGCAAACAGGGCAACAGCGATAGTGTAAGAGGTACTGCCAGCCACACCGAAGAGGATACCGATAACCAGTATATTGGCGAATACCTCACTGACGAGCCGTACACCGATTACAAAGTTATAGCAGCGGCTGCCCCAGCTACCGAAGCGGTCGGTCAGAAATGCCTGAATGCTTTCATAGCCGTGCTGGAACCTGACTGAGTCAACAATTTTGGCGCCGGTCAGAAATGACAGGTAATAGGCCGCATAAGCCAATGCTCCCCAGATGCCGTAGTAGAAACCAAGAATAGCCGCGTTGAGTAACGAACGGGCGAAAATCCATGTCGTTACCTGAGAAAAGGTCAGCAGTAAAAGGCCGGGTTGTTTGCCTTTCGGGGAAAGTCCCTGAAAAAAGGCACCGTTGCCTGCTGCTTTAGGGGTGATCAGAACTGATACTACAGCAACCAGTGCTACAGCGATGATCAGAGTGAGTTCCATTGTTCTTCTTAGCCTCGTCAGCCCATACGTTGTCGGAACTATGATTTGGATATAACCATAAAGTTCCTTATAACCAGAAGGCTTTGGGTGTTTTGCAGATAAAAAATGCAGTGAGGCACGCCCTTCTACCGAATGTCAGGTGAATCGGCTCCAGGAGCGCATAACCACAAGCTGGTATAAAAAAGACAAAAAAAAGCCTGTCAGGTGACAGGCTTTTCACAAATATGGTGATTACTTAAACTTCTTACCGGTCGGTACTGCAACCACAGGAACCTTCGCACCTTTAATAACCTGACGAGTTGTCTGGCTGTGATGACCGAAGGTGTTCTCAGAACCCATTACGATCATATCCACACTGCGGTCGTTGGCGGTTTTCAGGATGGAGTCTGTGTAGTTGCCTTCAACGATAACGTGCTCGATATCCAGATCAACAGCGCGCTCCAGTGAACCAAGCTCTTCTTCACAGAACTTAGCAACGCGGGCTTTCATCTGTTCCTTAACTTCAGAGATGCCTTCGTCGTGCATTTTCTTCACAACGTCTTCAGGCAGATAGTTCTGAATCAGGGCGTGACCCAGTTCGCCAATCGGTTCGATGACGTGCAGCATTACGATATGCGCATCAAACTGCTTCGCCAGATTCACCGCTTGTCTGAAGACCGGACGGGTGTGCTTACCCAGAGACGTGGTGTACAGAATCGTCTTAATTTCAGGAAGTGCCATGCGCTTATATCCTCTTAATCAGCTGATCAGTTGTTGTGAGTCTGAATCAGCGTGTTCTCCAATGTTGTGTTCTGGTGGGTCAGTTTTGGTTGGCTGACCCGGTCCAACAGATACACAATTGATTTGTAATCTATGCCGCTGTGATGGGATAAACCAATTTCACAGGTGCGGCTGGTTGAATAACCACTTGTACATTCCTGCACTGCCGGTTTCAGAGTTCGCAGAGCCGACTTGTTCAGTTCCGGGGTTGAGAAACCTTTATCACCAGCAAAACCACAGCAGGTAATCTGGTCCGGTATCACAACGTCGGTGACACATTGCTCAACAATGGTTTTAAGCTTATCGGCAATGCCCATCCGGGTAGTACTACAGGTAATATGCAGCGCTACAGTTTCTTTAGCCGGTGTAATGATCAGACGGTCCAGCAGGAACTCATGAATAAACTCTACTGTATCGTAGAGCTTGATTCGTTGATCCAGGTTATCCTTTAGTCTAAGACTGCAGGGGCTGGTATCAGAAAACACCGGATACTCACCATTATTGGTTGCCAACAGTAGCATATTCCCGGTTTCGGCTGCTTTCGTATCTGCGGCATCGAACATCCCTTTCGACTGGAACGGCATACCACAGCACTGCTGATCCAGATTATCAGGATAGATAACCTGAAAACCTGCTTTGCGAAGCAGCTGTTCCGTCTTGTCTGCCAGTGAGGTCTGTTCCGCATCACCGCGAGCCGGACCCATTGCGCGGCTGGCGCAACTTGGCAAGTAAACAACCTTCGGTGCATCCGGATCTGTCACCGGACGATCGGTTCTGATCGCCGGAGCTGCCGTTGGCATCGAGGGGGTCCATTGCTGGACGCGGTCACCGGATAGCTTACGGGTGGTATTACACACAGCGCTCATCGCTTTTGTGCCAAGAATCCCATGGGCCAGATCAGCACCCTTGAAGGCAGCCTTACTGGCTTTCATTACACCGCCGTAGTGGTCCGCCAGCCAGTTGGCCAGTTTGCTGTGACCTTTGTTGTTCTCGTGTCGCAGCGCCCGGGTCAGATCGCCTGTATTGATCTCTACCGGACAGGTGGTGGAACATAACCCGCAGGCTGCACAGGTATCAATCCCCTGATATAGGTACTGCTTCTGCATCTCAGCCAGGCGCTCGGGATCATCTCCACTGCGTTCCAGGCGTGCGATTTCCCGCCAGATCACAATCCGCTGACGTGGGGTCAGGGTCAGATCACGGGAAGGACAGGTTGGTTCACAGAAGCCGCACTCGATGCACTTATCAACCAGCGGGTTAGCCGCCGGCATCGGTTTCAGGTTATTCAGATGCACCTGAGGATCACGGTTCAGCAAAACACCTGGATTCAGAATGTTGCGAGGATCAAACAGCTCTTTGATCTCCCACATCAGCGCGTACGCTTCAGAGCCCCATTCTTTTTCAACATAAGGTGCCATGTTGCGACCGGTACCGTGCTCCGCTTTGAGTGAGCCGTCGTACTTTTCCACAACCATTTTTGCGACATCATCCATCAGCCCTTCATAACGATCGATCTCAGCCTGAGTGTCGAAGGACTGGGTGAATACGAAGTGCAGGTTACCCTCCAGAGCATGACCGAAGATCAGCGCTTCGTTGTAATGCCACTTATGGAAGATCTCATGCAGGTCATGCACAGCATCAGCCAATTGCGGTACCGGGAACGCGACATCTTCAATGATGACGGTAGTGCCGGTTTCTCTTACTGCGCCAACTGCCGGGAACAAGCCTTTACGGATCGCCCAGAACTTAGAGTACTCGGCAGGGTCTGTGGTGAACTCAACCGGTTGTACCGTCTCCAGAGCGGCGATAGAGGCTTTGATCTGCTCAACCTGTTCAGCCAGATGGTTGGCGCAGCCAGAGCGGGTTTCGACCAACAGTGCTGCCGCATCTTCAGGCAGGGTTTTAATAAAGCCTGGCATGCCGGGTTTATTCTCGACTGATCGAAGCCCGGCACGGTCCATCATCTCTACCGCAGAAACAGGTGTGTTCTTCAGAATGGCAACCGCTTCACAGGTTTCCCGAACCGTTGGGAAAAAGATCAGTGCGGATGCTTTGTTCGGATGTTCGTCGACCGTGTTATAGGTGATCTCAGACATAAAGCCGAGAGTCCCCTCAGATCCGATCATCAGATGCTGAAGAATGTCGATAGGATCGCTGTAGTCGACCAGAGCGTTCAGTGCATAGCCGGTGGTGTTCTTGAGGCGGTATTTATGCTCAATACGTTCCCGCAGTGCTTCATTTGTCTGAGTTTGCAGAGCCAGAGATTCAAGTGCAGTCAGCAGGTTACGATGACTCAGACGGAATTGCGCAACGGACTCTTTATCGCCGGTATCGACCTGAGTACCGTCAGACAGCACCACCTTCATACTGTGCAGGGTGCGGTAGCTGTTCTGAGCGGTGCCACAGCACATACCACTGGCGTTATTCGCGGCAATACCGCCGATCATCGCAGTGTTAATGGATGCAGGGTCCGGGCCGATCTTCTTATTAAACGGTGCCAGATACTTATTGGCATGTCCGCCAACCACGCCTGGTTGCAGGGTTATCTGCGTGGCGTCTTCGTTGATGGTGTAGCCTTTCCAGCCATCGCGTAACTGAATCAGAACCGAGTCAGTGATTGCCTGACCGGAAAGGCTGGTGCCTGCTGCCCGGAATGTCACCGGAATATTGTGCTTGTTCGCCAGTTGAACAATCTGTGATACATGCTCCTCAGTCTGAGGGCGCACGACCATCTGTGGAATCAGTCGATAAAAACTGGCATCGGTACCGTATGCGAGGGTGCGCAGTGGATCAGAAATGATCTGCTCAGCGGGCAGAAATTCTTCCAGCAGTGATTTAAATTCTTGGTAGTCCTGCTTCATGGAAAGCCTCACCTCGGGCAGCCGGGCTCGCAGGGGCTACCCTGTATTTCTTCTGTTCTGTCCATACCTGGACGGAGGGGTAAGCATGAAGAGGGTTTGGCAGCCCTCTTCATGCGGGGCGATATATGACGGCGTATTAACCGTATGCAGCGGCTGGTAACCACAGTACCAGCTGAGGCCAGAATACCAGGATCAGCAGACCAACCAATTGCAGCAGGATGAACGGGATTACACCCTTGTAGATATCGCTCAGTTTTACGTTTGGTGGGCAAACACCTTTCAGGTAGAAGAGTGCAAACCCGACGGGCGGTGTGAGGAACGATGTCTGCAATGCCATCGCCACGAGCATCACGAACCACACCAGCTCTGGATTATCCACAACACCGTAGCCGTTGATATCCAGTCCCAGCGCCGAGATTACCGGTGCCAGCAGCGGCAGGATAATCAGGGTGATTTCGATCCAGTCCAGGAAGAAGCCCAGCAGGAAAATAACACCCAGGATGAAGAAGATGATGCCGTACGGACCGAATGGCAGACCGGTCAGGAAGGACTCGATCAGTTCGTCACCGCCCAGCTCACGCAGTACCAGTGCAAAACAGGTCGCACCGATAAAGATTGCGAAGATATACGCAGTGGTGTTGTAGGTACCGCTCATCACTTCTTTCAGTACTTTGAAGTTGAACTTGCGGTTGTACATTGCCAGCATAGTCGCACCGAATGCGCCCACACCGGATGCCTCAGTCGGCGTCGCGATACCGGCGAAGATAGAACCCAGTACTACAAAGATCAGTGCCAGTGTTGGCAGAACCGCTTTCATCACACCGATAAACGCTTTGGCTGTAACAGGCTTAGCGTCAGCAGGCAGAGGTGCTGCATCAGGCTTAACCATACCGGTGATCAGAATGTACAGAATATACATTGCACCCAGCATCAGGCCCGGGAAAACCGCACCCATAAACAGGTCACCTACAGACAGACCCAACTGGTCAGCCATGATTACCAGCATGATGCTTGGTGGAATCAGAATACCCAGCGTACCGGCACTGGCAATAGTACCCAGCGCCAGCGGCATCGCGTAACCCTGCTTAGTCATCGAAGGCAGAGACATAACTGCCAGCAGTACAACAGAAGCACCGATAATACCGGTAGATGCCGCCAGGATAATACCGATCGCAGTTACAGTGATCGCCAGACCACCACGAACGTTACCGAACAGTTCCTGCATGGATTTCATCAGGCGCTCAGCAACACCGGACTTATCCAGCATGATGCCCATAAAGATGAACATTGGCAGGGCAACCAGAATCCAGTTGTCCATGATCTTCCACAGACGGTTTACCACCAGACCCAGAGTATTAAAGTCCAGGCCGGTGAAAGTACCCATGTAGATATCAGCAAGGTAACCGATAAAGGCGAACGTTACGCCAATACCACCCAGTACCCATGCAACAGGGATACCGGTAAACAGTAGTGCGATGAACGACAGGAACATCGCGATAACAAGAATCTCATTAAACGGCATTATCGGCTCCTTATCGTTTAAACAGCAGAACAGTGTCCCGGTACAGACGGGACAGAACAGCAACGCCCAGCAGAATCATACTCAGCGGGATAGCGCTCTTGATCAGCCAGCGCCAGGGCAGGCCGGAAGGAGACTCGGAGTGTTCGTTAATACGGTAAGATTCAGCCACGAAGTCGAGACTGTGAATAAAAATCACAGCGATAAACGGCAGTACCAGCAGAAGGATGCCGAGAATCTCGATAACGTTCTTAGTCTTAGCCCGGAAGTGGCTATAGAACAGATCCACACGGATGTGTGAATTGGTGGTCTGGGCGTAGGACAAACCAAACATTACGCCGACGGCATACAGATGCCATTGCAGTTCTTCGAAAATAATCAGGCCGCTGGAGAAACCCTTTCGCAGAACGACCTGAGT
Organism: uncultured Amphritea sp.; assembly: GCA_963669425.2. GTDB lineage: Bacteria > Pseudomonadota > Gammaproteobacteria > Pseudomonadales > Balneatricaceae > Amphritea. Next base: position 2,700,740 of record CAXXNC010000002.1, on the reverse strand, counting down.
GATAATGACAAGTACCAGAAGTACGTACACCCAGGCGATCATGTGTCCGATCTTCTGGATTGCCCGATCAATGCTGTCCGCCAGGGGAACAGAGGGCAGGCTGCTTGGCTCGTTCACGATAATGCACCTTAACCAGTTGTTATAGTATTAACGTATAGCTCGTAAGTAGCTAATTACGAATCAGTTTTAGAAAAAATCTTCAGAAAAAGATGTGAAAAAAAGGCGCACGTATGCCTCTGCTTTACAGATCTTTCTCGAGGGTGTGCTCAAGCGCACGGGAAAAGCGGAGGAGCAGAGCTGCTCCCCCGCACGGGATATCAGTGCTTAGTTATTTTTAGCACGTGGCAGGAATGCGTTGGATTCCCACAGGTCGTAACCTTCACGGAAGGTGCTCATGTCATCCCATACTTTCTTGAAGAATGGGTCAGCAGCAGTTTTCTCAGCAACTACTTCGTCCCACTTGGTTTCGAAAGTGTTCAGCATGCTGTCGCTCCAGTAACGGATGTTTACACCGTTTTCCTGAGCTTTTTGCATAACTTCAAACTGCATAGACTCACCTTCAGCAATCGCGTTAGTCATAGACGCTTTACAGGTGTTTTCTACAATAGCTTTCTGACCGTCAGACATACCGTTCCAGGTGTCTTTGTTGATCAGCAGTTCGAATACAGTTGCTTGCTGATGCCAGCCTGGGAAGTAGTTGTACTTAACGATCTTGTGCAGACCCAGACGCTGGTCGATTGCAGGCTGGGAGAATTCAGTTGCGTCGATCGCACCTTTCTCCAGTGCACCGAAGATTTCACCACCAGGCAGCTGAGAAGTAGATACGCCCAGTTTCTCCATTACAGAAGCACCCAGACCGAAGAAGCGCATGTTCAGACCTTTCAGGTCTTCAGGGCTGTTGATCTCTTTGCTGAACCAGCCAGAGGTTTCCGGAGAGATGATCGCACAAGGCAGTACTTTTACGTTGAAGCCGTTGCTGTCATACATTTCCTGATACAGGTTCATGCCGTTACCGTAGTACAGCCATGCCATGTATTCACCCGCCTCAGGACCGAAAGGTACAGCGGAGAACAGAGCAGCAGCTGGCATCTTACCCTGCCAGTAACCTGCAGTAGAGTAACCGGAGTTAACCTTACCGGAAGAAACAGCATCCAGAATTTCTTTCGCGCCTACCAGTTTGCCTGGCTCGTAGATTTTCATCTTAACGGAACCATCACTCATTACAGGCAGCTGCTCGGAAACCCACTTGATTGGAGTACCCAGTGCTGGCAGGTGAGAACCGAACGCGATTGGAGTCTTCAGCTGAACAGCGCTAACTGAAGGTGCAGCAGGAGCCGCTGCAGAAGAGGTCGCTTTCTTATCTTCGCCGCAACCTGCAAGACCGAAAGCGATCGCTGCAGACAGTGCCGTGACGGTGAAAACTCTGGATTTAGACTTGAAGTTCATGATGTGCCCTCATGATGATTGTTGTTTTTGTCTAGCTGCATGGGCTTCAAAAACAGGCCATTCGGGAACCTTTTAAATAGTTCTTGAATAATTGGTATTACCAATTTACCATGCAATTAGTCGCTACCTTAAAGTTAACCGCTGCGGTTTGTCAACGGTTTTTGTGTTATAAAATTTAGACGTATTTGCCGAAAAATACCTTAAATTCAATAAAAACAATGGGTAGTAGCGCAATTAGAGTTGGTCAGACCAATTTATATTTGGGTCTGTAATTGGAACTCTATATAGTGCTGCACCTTATATATAAGAGATATGTGGTAAATGCTGGTGGCTGATCGAGTAGCGGTTCAGTGACCGGTGGAGAGAATCAAATGGCTTATCAACGGGTTAAACAGCCTAAAATTTCTGATGTGATTATGGGGCAGCTGGAGGAGATGGTACTTGAGGGTACGCTCAAACCAGGCCAGAAGCTGCCACCAGAGCGGGAGATGGCAAAACAGTTCGAGGTTTCCCGCCCTTCACTCAGAGAGGCAGTACAGAAACTGGCAGCAAAAGGAATTCTTGTCAGCAGGCAGGGGGGAGGCACTTATGTCTCCGAAGATCTTGGCGGTGCATTTTCTGATCCACTGCTGGAGTTGTTTAAGACCCATCCGGAAGCTCAGTATGATCTGCTGGAATTCCGACACGCGCTTGAAGGTGTGTCTGCTTATTATGCGGCACTGCGAAGTACACCGGCAGATAAAGAGAATATTCGTGCCTGTTACAATGCTCTGCAAGAGCATCATGACCGTAAAGAGTTTGATAAAGAGGTATATGCCGATGTGGATTTCCACCTGGCAATCGCGGAATCAACTCACAATATGGTACTGCTGCATATGATGCGTGCATTGTTCAGTCTGCTGCGTCAGCATATCTGGGAAAACCTTCAGGACATCTATCCGAAATCAGACATCCGCAGCAAAATTCATGACCAGCACGCCGTGCTGATGGAAGCGATCATTGAAGGGGCACCGGAAAAAGCCCGTAAAGCAGCACATGATCATCTGGCTTATGTAGAAGAAGCATTGTTAGAGCAGGGTAAGGAAAATACCCGCCTGAAACGTGCTTTGAGAAGGGCCGACGTCACACCGCTGTCATAAAATGTCTGTATAAAAACTACACCTTGTAGGGGTTTTACGGTGTTAGTAGACATCTTTACCTCTTTTTTGTAGTATTACTACACAAATTTTGACTACAACTAAAAAAGGCAGGCTTGCTGCGATGCAGCATGAAACCTGTTCGCAGACTCTGTAAAGGTCTGTTCAAGGGGCAAATAACCAGGCAAGGCGCTGAAGAATTCCACCCATTCGCTAGGTGGATTCGTTGTTTCTGCTGTATCCGCTTTATTTGCTTCTATGCTTTACAGAGCTGTATTCACCGGCGGGCTGATTGGGTAGCCCGGTTTTGAGTGCAAGAATAGTGGAGAAAGGCAAAGTGCAAGACATTATTGACGATATCGATCCGATTGAAACTAACGAGTGGCTGGATGCGCTGGAATCTGTTGCTAAGAATGAAGGCAGCGACCGTGCTCACTACATCCTGCAGAAACTGGGTGAGAAAGCATCCGATCTGGGTGTAAGTACTGCCAGCACCCTGAATACTCCGTACAAGAACACCATCGCACCTAAAGATGAAGTGCGTATGCCGGGTGATCTGTTTATGGAGCGTCGTATCCGTTCTTTCATTCGTTGGAACGCAATGGCAATGGTTATGCGTGCCAACGACAATGCTGATGGTCTGGGTGGTCACATCTCCAGCTTCTCTTCTTCAGCAACACTGTACGATATTGGTTTCAACTACTTCTTCCGTGGCTCCGAAGGTGAGCAGGAAGGCGATCTGGTATTCTTCCAGGGTCACATCTCTCCGGGTATCTACTCCCGTGCTTATCTTGAAGGCCGCCTGACTGAAGAGCAGATGGATAACTACCGCCGTGAAGTAGACGGTGTTGGCCTGTCTTCATACCCTCACCCATGGCTGATGCCAGACTTCTGGCAGTTCCCGACCGTATCTATGGGTCTGGGTCCGATCCAGGCGATCTATCAGGCACACGTGATGCGTTACCTGTCTGCACGTTCCCTGATCGACCGTGCTGACCGTAAAGTATGGGCATTCCTGGGTGACGGTGAGTGTGATGAGCCGGAATCTCTGGGTGCTATCGCCCTGGCCGGTCGTGAGCAGCTGGAAAACCTGGTGTTCGTCGTTAACTGTAACCTGCAGCGTCTGGACGGTCCGGTACGTGGTAACGGTAAGATCGTACAGGAACTGGAAGGCGTATTCCGCGGTGCTGGCTGGAACGTAATCAAGTGTCTGTGGGGCCGTCACTGGGATCCACTGTTTGAAAAAGATGATAAAGGTCTGCTGCAGAAGCGCATGGACGAAGTCTGTGACGGTGAACTGCAGAACTATAAAGCGAACGGTGGTGCCTACACCCGTGAGCATTTCTTCGGTAAGTACCCTGAACTTGCTGAGATGGTTAAGGATATGTCCGATCAGGATATCCTGAACCTGAACCGTGGTGGTCACGACCCATACAAAGTGTATGCAGCGTACCACGCGGCGATGACCCACAAAGGTCAGCCAACAGTTATTCTGGCGCAAACCGTTAAAGGTTACGGTACCGGTAAGTCCGGTGAAGCGAAGAACGACACTCACTCCATGAAGAAAGTTGCGATGGATGATCTGAGAGATTTCCGTGATCGCTTCAACATTCCTCTGAGTGACGACCAGCTGAAAGACGTACCTTACTACCGTCCATCTCCGGACTCTCCGGAAATGAAATACATGATGGAGCGTCGTGAGAAGCTGGGTGGTATGTACCCTGCACGTCGCGCTGACTTCGATGCCCTGGAAATTCCAGCGCTGGATACTTTTGCGGCACAGCTGAAAGAGAGCGGTAAGCGTGAAATGTCCACCCAGATGGTTCTGAACCGTGTCCTGAGCACACTGGTGAAAGATAAGAACATGGGTGAGCGTGTGGTACCGATCGTACCAGACGAAGCACGTACTTTCGGTATGGAAGGTATGTTCCGTCAGTTGGGTATCTACACCTCTGAAGGTCAGCGCTACGTACCGCACGACTCTGATCAGATCATGTTCTATAAAGAGTCCAAGACCGGTCAGATTCTGGAAGAAGGTATCAACGAAGCCGGTGCAATGTCTGCATGGATGGCGTGTGCGACCTCTTACAGCAACAACAACTGCACCATGGTGCCGTTCTACATCTATTACTCTATGTTCGGCTTCCAGCGGATCATGGACCTGGCATGGGCTGCCGGTGATATGCAGGCCCGTGGCTTCCTGATCGGTGCTACCTCTGGTCGTACCACGCTGAACGGCGAAGGTCTGCAGCACCAGGATGGTCACTCCCACCTGATGGCGCAGATGATCCCGAACTGTGTTTCTTACGATCCGACCTTCGGTTACGAACTGACTGTAATCGTTCAGGACGGTCTGAAGCGCATGTTCCAGGACAAAGAGAACAAGTTCTACTACATCACTACGATGAACGAGAACTACGCTCACCCTGCAATGCCTGTTGGTGCTGAAGAAGGCATCATCAAAGGTATGTACGTACTGCAGGAAGGCAAAGATTCCGACAAGAAAGTACAGCTGATGGGCTGCGGTACTATCCTGCGTGAAGTGATGGCCGCTGCGGATATCCTGCGTGATGAGTTCGGTGTTGAATCCGACATCTGGAGCACTACCTCCATCAACGAACTGCGTCGTGATGCGCAGAGCGTTGCGCGCTGGAACCTGCTGCATCCGGAAGAAGAAGCGAAGACTTCTTACCTGGAAGATTGCCTGAAAGACCGTGAAGGTCCGGTAATCGCATCTACAGACTACATGCGTATGTACGCAGATCAGCTGCGTGAATATATCCCTCGCAACTACAAGGTTCTGGGCACCGACGGTTACGGTCGTTCTGACACCCGTACCAAACTGCGTGAGTTCTTCGAAGTTAACCGTTATTACGTAACAGTTGCTGCTCTGACTGCCCTGGCAGAAGAAGGCAAGATCGAACGTTCTGTTGTAGCCAAAGCGATGCAGAAGTTTGGCATTAACCCGGAAAAGCCAGCCCCTTGGACTGTGTAACCCGAAGCTGAACTTTAAGAGAGGATAGAAACGTGACTACTGTAAACATTACGGTTCCTGATATTGGCGGTTACGCAGACGTAGACATCGTTGAAGTTTGTGTAGCGGTAGGTGACAGCGTAGTTGAGGGTGATTCCCTGATCGTGCTGGAAACTGATAAGGCATCCATGGAGGTGCCATCCACTCACGCCGGTACAGTTAAAGAGATTCTGGTTGAAGCAGACGGTACCTGTAACGAAGGTCAGGCGATTGTTGTACTGGATACCGGTTTGGAAGTAGCAGCAACTCCGGCAGCAGAACCCGCTCCGGCTGCTGAACCTGCGCCAGCACCGGTTGCCGAGGCGCCTGCAGCGGCAGCACCAGCTGCTGAAGCAGCGGTTGAGAAGGTATTAGTACCTGATCTGAGCGGCGCGACCGACGTTGACGTTGTAGAAGTGCTGGTAAAAGACGGCGACAGCGTTGAAGAAGGCGACTCCCTGATCGTACTGGAAACTGACAAAGCATCGATGGAAGTGCCAGCACCTAAATCAGGTGTTGTGGTTTCCGTTAAGATTACTGAAGGTTCAACGACTAACGAAGGCGATCACCTGTGCGATCTGCAGGTTGCAGGCGCAGCACCAGTGGCTGCATCTGCTGCAGAAGCAGCAACGCCAGTGGTTGAAGCGGCTCCTGCTGCTGCACCGGCTCCGGCACCTGCCGCAGCGGGCGGTGTAGAAGATGTTCTGATCCCGGATCTGAGCGGCGCGACCGATGTTGACGTTGTTGAAGTTCTGGTGAAAGACGGCGACAGCGTAGAAGAAGGCGATTCCCTGATCGTACTGGAAACCGATAAGGCATCCATGGAAGTACCAGCACCGAAAGCCGGTGTGGTTAAGTCCATGAAGATCTCTGAAGGTGGTACGGTTAATGAAGGTGATCTGCTGATGCAACTGGAAGTTGCTGGCGGCGCAGCACCAGCGGCAGCTCCGGCAGCAGCGGCTCCAGCCTCTGCACCAGCTCCAGCGGCAGCACCTGCTTCGGCAGCGGCTCCAGCAGCACCTGCAGCTGGCAACGCGGTTGATCGTGAAGCGCTGGAGAAGAAGAACAAGACTGTTCACGCTGGTCCGGCGGTTCGCGCCATTGCCCGTGAGTTTGGTGTTGATCTGTCTCTGGTAACCGGTACTGGTCCTCGCAACCGTATTCTGAAAGAAGATGTACAGGCATACGTGAAAGGTGCCCTGAAGCAACTGGCTGAGAAGCCTGCAGCGGCTGCTGGTGTAACCGGTGGTACAGGTATCCCGGCGATCCCTGAAGTGGACTTCAGTAAGTTTGGTGAGGTTGAAGTTGAGAAGCTGACCAAGATCGCCAAAGTTACCCGTGACAACATGTCTCGCTGCTGGTTGAACATCCCGCATGTGACTCAGTTCGACAAAGCGGATATCACCGATCTGGAAGCATTCCGTGCAGAGATGAAGGAAGAAGCCGCGCGTAACGGCGTTAAGCTGACTCCACTGCCGTTCATGCTGAAAGCGATCGCTCTGGCACTGAAAGCGCATCCGAAGTTCAACGCGTCTCTGCATGCAGACGGTGAGCACATCGTTTACAAGAAGTACGTGAACATCGGTATGGCGGTTGATACTCCGAACGGTCTGATGGTTCCGGTTATTAAGGATGCTGATAAGAAGAGCATCTACGAACTGTCTAAAGAAGCCGTTGAACTGGCTGGCAAGGCTAAGGATCGTAAGCTGAAGCCTGCAGAGATGCAGGGCGCATGCTTCACAATCTCCAGTCTGGGCGGTATCGGCGGTACAGGCTTCACGCCAATCGTCAATGCACCGGAAGTTGCAATTCTGGGCGTATCCAAAGCGGATATTGAACCGCGCTGGAACGGTAAGGAATTCGAGCCACGTAAGATGCTGCCACTGTGCCTGTCTTACGATCACCGTGCCATCAACGGCGGTGATGCTGGTCGCTTCCTGACCTACCTGAACCAACTGCTGAGCGACGTCCGTCGCATGGTGATGTAATCATCACCTGAAGCAACTCTGCTGGTGGGCAAAGCCTGCCAGCAAACCTTTTCTCATGGCTATTCCAAAGCCGATGACTCAAGCCCCTGCCGTTTTGGACAGGGGCTTTTTTTGTTTTAATTTGTAGTGAGCCACGTCCCCGCGGCGATCCGCTTTTGTAGGAGGCGCTTTATCATGCCCGTGGGTGCCAGCGGCGATTTATTGCTTAGCTTATCGGGCCTGGAAGGCCCTCGCTACAGAGTGTCGCTTTTTTGTAGGAGGGGCTTCCAGCCGCGATAATTACTACTAACCCCCATCAATCGCCGCGAGGGCGCGCCTCCCACATGATCTCTGTATTTCCTATCAATCGAGCCTGGAGGGCCCACGCTACGAAGTGCCGTTTTTTGTAGGAGGGGCTTCCAGCCGCGATAATTACTACTAACCCCCATCAATCGCCGCGAGGGCGCGCCTCCCACATGATCTCTGTATTTCCTACCAATCGGGCCTGGAAGGCCCTCGCTACAGAGTATCGCTTTTTTGTAGGAGGGGCTTCCAGCCGCGATAATTACTACACACCTGATCAATCGCCACGAGGGCGCGCCTCCTACATGATCTTTGTATTTCCTACCAATCGGGCCTGGAAGGCCCTCGCTACAGAGTATCGCTTTTTTGTAGGAGGGGCTTCCAGCCGCGATAATTACTACACACCTGATCAATCGCCACGAGGGCGCGCCTCCTACATGATCTTTGTATTTCCTACCAATCGGGCCTGGAAGGCCCTCGCTACAGAGTATCGCTTTTTTGTAGGAGGGGCTTCCAGCCGCGATAATTACTACACACCTGATCAATCGCCACGAGGGCGCGCCTCCTACATGATCTTTGTATTTCCTACCAATCGGGCCTGGAAGGCCCTCGCTACAGAGTGTCGTTTTTTTGTAGGAGGGGCTTCCAGCCGCGATAACTACTACTAACCCTATCAATCGCCGCGAAGGCAGATCTCCCAAATGAAAACCGCAATAATTACAAATCGGACCTGAAAAATACCGCGACAAAAAAGCCGCATTAAATATGTAAAAGGTACTGATTACCTGCCCATCCAATCCAACAACAAAACTCACCTTCAAAAACTTTCATCAAAAAATAACTCAAATCAACCCATGCTGAGAGTAGCGGCCTAGCGACTTGCACGTTCCACACGGTATACTGTGCGGCAATATTTTTACGATTGCGAAGGCGAAGAAGCGAAATGAAAGTCACAGTTTTCGGTATAGGATACGTAGGACTCGTTCAGGCTGCCGTGCTGGCCGAGGTAGGACATGATGTCTGCTGTGTGGATGTTGATGAAGCAAAAGTTGAAAACCTGAAACAGGGGATAATCCCGATCTATGAGCCGGGCCTTACGCCTCTGGTTAAATCCAACTATGAGGCGGGCCGGATTCAGTTCACTACGGATGCCAAACATGCCGTTGAATTCGGAGAGATTCAGTTTATCGCAGTAGGTACACCACCGGATGAAGATGGCTCAGCCGATCTGAAATACGTTCTGGCAGTTGCAGAAACCATTGCAACTCACATGCAGTCACCAAAAATCATCATCGACAAATCCACAGTGCCTGTGGGTACCGGTGACAAAGTGAAAGCGAAAGTGGCTGATACCCTGGCTGCTCGCAATGCTGATATCGACTTCAATGTTGTTTCTAATCCGGAATTCCTGAAGGAAGGTGCAGCAGTAAACGACTGCATGCGTCCTGATCGTATCGTTATCGGCACGGATGACAGCGAGCACGTTAAAGATGTAATGACCGAGCTGTACGCGCCGTTCAACCGTAACCATGATCGCATCATCTTCATGGATATTCGCAGTGCAGAGCTGACTAAGTACGCTGCGAACTGCATGCTGGCAACCAAAATCAGCTTTATGAACGAGATGGCGAACATTGCTGAGATGGTTGGTGCGGACATCGAACAGGTCCGTAATGGTATCGGTTCTGATGAACGTATCGGCTATCACTTCATCTACCCTGGCTGCGGCTACGGCGGTTCCTGCTTCCCGAAAGATGTACAGGCGCTGGTTAAGACCTCAGAACAGATCGGTTACGACTCTAAGATTCTGAAAGCAGTGGAAGCGGTGAATGCTAAACAGAAGACCAAACTGTTTGAACTGATTAATCGTCACTTTAATGGCGATGTAGCAGGTAAAACCGTGGCGCTATGGGGCTTGTCATTCAAACCGAAAACGGACGACATGCGTGAAGCATCCAGCCGTGTGCTGATGGAAGCACTGTGGGAAGCCGGTGCCAAAGTGCAGGCGTTCGACCCGGAAGCGATGGAAGAGACTCAGCGCATCTACGGTTCTCGCGATGATCTGGCGTTGATGGGTACCAAAGAAGCGGCCCTGAAAGATGCCGATATGCTGGTGATCTGCACCGAATGGCAGAACTTCCGTGCGCCGGACTTTGATGAAATCAAAGCTGAGCTGAAGAACCCAGTAATTTTCGACGGTCGTAACCTGTTCGAACCTGCCCGTATGGAAGCACGTGGTTTCGATTACTACGCTATCGGTCGTGGCCTGTCTATCCAGCAGTAATCAGCTGACCAATCGCCGCAAGGGCGCGTCTCCTACAGGGCTATTGTTTGTAGGAGGGGCTTCCAGCCGCGATTGTGTGTATTAAATAATCCTCAACCATCAGGTTATCCACACATGCAACTCACTTATCTCGTCACCGGCGCTGCCGGCTTCATCGGTAACTATGTTTCAGAGCGCCTGTGTCAGGCGGGTCATAAAGTCGTGGGTCTGGATAACATGAACGACTACTACGATCCGGCGCTTAAAGAAGCACGTCTCAAGCGCCTGGAGCAGTTTCCGGAATTTACGTTCCGGAAAGTCGATCTGGCAGACCGGGAAGGGATGGCAGCATTGTTTGCTGAAAGCGGTTTTGACCGGGTTATCCACCTGGCCGCTCAGGCTGGCGTGCGCTACTCGCTGGAAAATCCGTTTGCCTATGCCGACTCCAACCTGACCGGCATGCTGACGATTCTGGAAGGCTGTCGCCACCACAATATCAAGCACCTGGTTTACGCCTCATCCTCGTCTGTTTATGGCATGAACACCAAAATGCCGTTCGCCACCACCGATGAAGTGAATCACCCGGTGTCACTGTATGCGGCGACCAAGAAGTCCAACGAGCTGATGGCGCATACCTATTCGCACCTGTACGGCATCCCAACCACCGGCCTGCGTTTCTTTACTGTGTATGGGCCGTGGGGTCGTCCGGATATGGCGCCTTTCCTGTTCACCAGCGCCATTCTGGAAGATCGCCCGATTAAGGTCTTTAACCACGGTAAGATGCTGCGCGACTTTACCTATGTCGATGATATTGTTGAAGGGGTGATCCGTATTCAGGATGTGATCCCGCAGGCAGATCCAGACAACTCCATGTCCAGCCCGGACAGCAGTAAAGCGCCGTATAGTGTATACAATATCGGTAATAACGAACCGATCGAACTGAGCCGCTTTATCCAGGCCATTGAAACCGCCACCGGCAAAGAAGCCCAGAAGGAATACCTGCCCATGCAGCCCGGTGATGTACCGGCAACCTACGCCGACATCGACAGCCTGCAGGCTAAAACCGGCTTTAAACCCGCCACCACCATCGAAGACGGTATGCAGCGCTTTGTTGACTGGTACCGCGATTTCTATCAGATCTGAATCTGAGGGGGCACTTCCATCTCTGTGGGAGGCGCGCCCTCGCGACTATCTTTTGATTGCTTTATCGGGCCTGGAAGGCCCTCGCTACAGAGTTACGATCTAATTGTAGGAGGTGCTTCCAGCGGCGATATTGTGGCGAGTGACGTCCCCGTCGCGATTCTTGCCCTTATATGCCAATCGAACTAAGAGCAGTGGCGATTATTTATCCGCAACTTTTCTCTACAGAAAACCGAACCATCTCAGGGGCAATGCGTTCTCTGAATTCTTTGGAAATCCTATTCCAATCGACAACATCAACTAAAAAAGGCAGGTCAGACTCAGAGAAAGCTTCTTCAATCAGGACTATCTGCTCAAAAGGAACTGCCTGGTCTGCTTTAATTAATATATCCAGATCAGAATATGGCCGGTTTGTCCCCGCTGCTCTGGAGCCAAAAATATAAAAATCAGCGGGGCATTCCATTAGGGAGAGAATTGAAACGACTTCGTTTCTTTGCTCAGCTGTCAAAGTCATGATTCAGTTGCTCTAATTTCGTCAACAGTGACTTGCTTGCATCAAGGAATTTAATAGCAATAAGGTAAGTGGCCTCAGCGGTCTCTTCATTATAAGTGTGAGAGGTTTCATTTCTCGCCTTATGGAAGGTAAACCAGCTTATAGGATTATCGATTAAACCTTTATCTGCCGCGACTCTGAAAAGATCTTTACGACTGTAACTGCTAACAGTCTCGTTACCGATATCTTCAGAGAGATAGCGTCGCATAAACTTCCAGCAAAGCTCGTAGGTGTACTCAAAACGCTGAATAACAGCATCACGAATAAATTCATCCTTGGGTTGCTGAATGGCTTTCTCTAAAGAGTTTACAGCTTTGCCGAGTGGGGTGAGAATCAGTTGATCGGACATATTTACAGTTCCTGCGTCTATGCAACACATTCTACAGAAAGTGAGGGGCGCTGTAATACCTTGAGTCGCTACAAGGTTCAGATCTGATTATCGAAGGCGTTTTATTATGCCCGAGGGTACCAGCGGCGATTATCAATGCCTTGTAGCGAGCGACGCCCCCGTCGCGATTCCTGCAGTTTGTAGGAAGCCCTCACTACAAAGTACCTTGCCCTTGTAGGAGGGGCTTCCAGCCGCGATAATTTCCAAATATCTATTAATCGCCGCGAAGGCGCGCCTCCCACATGAGCTGCGCCATGCGACAATCGGGCCTGGAAGGCCCTCGCTACAGGGCGCTGCACTTTTCGCTGTGGGAGGCGCTTTATCATACCCTTTGGGTGCCAGCGGCGAATATCTCTGTACCTCGTCGCGATAACCCACTCCTCCAACAAATCTAAACCCGGGAACTGCGTCGCTTCTTACTCCGCTGATACAAAGAGATCTGCCCCAGCGCCAGAATCACCATAAAGGTGGCAGCATTGGCTGGAATCTGAAGATTGAAATCAACAGTCGAATGAATCGCCAAAGCAATCACCGCCATGGTGCAGCTGAAAGCAATGCCTCGCATTAAAGGGTCCTTACGCTTTATCTGCGCCCGGATCGCGGAAATAAAACAGAGCAGCACCGCAAGCATCAGCAGGCCGGTAACCACCAAGCCATAGTCACTGGCAAACTCAAGATAATCATTATGGGTGTGATTATAAAAACGGTAGCCTGCATCCTCTTCACGATACTCGGGGAAAAGGGTATAGAATGTACCCGCCCCGTAACCTTCAAAGGGTGCCAGAGCGATAGCATCCAGGGTATAGCCATTTACCTCGTCGCGGGTTTCACTTTGCTCGGATGTGGTTTGCAGTCGCTGCGCCACCTTATCCACACCAAAGAAGGTACCTACCACAAAGAGATCGATCACAATCAGGCTGGTAATCAGAATAACCGTGGACCTGGTCGAGCGCTTACTCAGTATCAAAGCGATCACGCCAGCAATGGCGAGGCTGGCAAAAAACGCGGTATTACCCATACGTGAATGGGTCAGCACTAATCCGGCAACCATCATCACCAGAATAATACGCAAGCGGGCCTTGCTCCCCAGCAGTGTGGTCAGTAGACGGCGTGTCATATCCCGCCAGCCAGCTGCGCCTGATCCCTTCAGTGTTGAGATCATTAAGCCGATACCGACAGAGAGTGTGAGCACAAGATAACCTGCAAGGTGGTTCCGGTTAACAAAGGTGCCGGTGGCCCGGTCAAGATAGGACTCTTTAGGGATAAAGAAGGAGTACTCGATTCCGGTCAGGGTCATCATGCTACCGTACAGGGCCTGAAACAGTCCACTGAATACAAGAACATAGCAGGTAAGCTTTATCCGTTCTTTTGTTCTGATCAACAGCAGGCTGAGCATAAGAATACAGATAAGCGCAAAGCCCTGAAGCGCTTCCTGAAGACTATTAGCCGGATCGAGGCTGGTATGAGTAAAGTATTGGATATAGGCATGAACCGGGGCGCAGGCGAGCAGGCAGATTACCGGAAGAGTTTTCCTGAATGAGTCTCCAACACTGACCCGGCTAAGCGCAAACAACACGCCCCACCAGGAAAACAGCCCGAAGCTCGCCAGAGACATCAATGAAACAGCCCAGTGCTTATTGCTGCCCAATGGCAGGGGGAGCCAGACTAATAACACAAGAAAACAATAAAATAGGGCATTGCTGGAAGCGTGACGACTGTCGATAGCGGTCATTGGAGTGCTGTATCCCTGTATCAATCCAATAGGAGCATAAAAAAAGCGCTTAGAAAGCGCTTTTTGATAAAAGGTTAACGCTTACGCGTTCGGGCTGGCGGTGCCGCCACCGCCTGAACCTGCATTGTTACCGAATGGCGGTGGAGAAATACCGTTACCGGTCTGACCTGGCGCAATACCTAGTCCACGGCCTTGTCCCTGTCCCTGATTCAGGGAGTTACCGGCTGCGGTATCTGGCAGAGAGCCCAGCATTTGACCAGTGGTACCTGCCGTATTAGCGGCACTGTTCAGAATGTCCTGAGAAACTTTTGAATTAACCGCCGCGAGGGTGATCGCTTTGATGGCATCATCGTTTTCGGAATTAAGACTCATAGCGGCAGAAAGAATAGCCTCTTTCTGTTCATCATTTTTAGCATCTTTAAGCATGCTTTCAATGGCTGACTGCAGCGCAGTCGCATCGATGCCCTGAGTGGCTGCTTTAACTTGATCGACAACAGACTGATCCTGGGTAGCAGCTTGTGCAGTAGCCATAGGCAGCATGACCATACCTGCAACGACACCTAAGATTACTTGGCGCATAGCTGTGTAGCTCCTTCTAAATAAATGATCCTTGGGATCTTCAAGCGTGTAAGGGAAAGGCTGTTGCCTTCACATGACATACAGCGAAAATTCTATCAGCTCCAGGTGGGCAGCGTAAACAGCTTTTGATTGATTTTTAACCATTGTTGTTTGTTTTTATAATCGGTAAAATCCACTTATACATATTCTGTAGCTTATTATGTGCTACAGCCTCGAAACATGAGTATTTTCGCAATACACAGGGCTGACACACAAAGGAGTTAAGCTACAAAAAGGATAGTTCAGCAAAAGATACTTTTGTTTGAATTTTAAAAGGATCTGCAGATATGTTGGAAGGCCAGTATGGAGTCGGCCGGGCCACGTAGATACAGTCTGGAATACTGCCAAACTACGAGCGAAGATGGATCTTAAAGCGGGCGCAACGCCATCTCTGCCATTGCAGAGAAATCGTCGACTTCTCAATAATCATGAGTCATTAGTCTATTGGGTTCAGAATCTGGCAGATATCGTCGCTGTCAGTGTTCTCCTGTTTACCCTGTGCTTTATAAAATTTGATTCAGTGCCGCCGGTGTATCGCCTGTTGGCAATCGTCACTGTGCTGTGCATCTGGATCATCTATCGGGCACAAGGGGTTTACCGACAGTCTTCGGGTTTAAGCAAATCCATATTCCGGCTGGCTTCCGCCTGGTCCCAGGTGCTGTTAATACTGGCGCTCACCGGTTTTGTGACAAAGTCCAGCGAACAGTTCTCCCGCGAGATCCTTCTGATCTGGGCGGTGGCGGGCTTTGCGCTTCAGTTGGCTAATTTCTTTCTGATCCGTGCGCTGTATCGCCAATACAAAGAGATGTTCGCCAGGGATATTCCTACCCTTGTCATCGGCACCGGCTCGGTTGCCCAGCACTTAGTCAGTAATCTGAACAATAACCGCTGGTTACGGGACCGGGTAGTGGGGTTTATCCATTCTGAGGAAGAACCTCTTGCAAAAGAAGATGAGAAAAAGCTGTCACAGCCCCTGCTGGGGCAGTTGCAATCCGTCCGCGAAGTGATCAAAGAGCAAAAGATAAAACGGGTATACGTCGCCCTGCCGGTAAAAGCCTCAGAAGTGATTGAAGCGCTGAATATCGACCTGCTGGATATGAACGTCGATGTAATCTGGGTACCGGATATCTTTGGCCTCAGTCTGCTACACCACTCCGTACGCGAAGTGGCCGGTATGCCGCTTATCTCATTGAACGAGAGCCCGATGACAAGCCGACGGAGCTCCGTATTCATGAAGAATGTGATCGATAAGTCGGTAGCACTGCTGGCGCTTTTTTTACTTAGTCCGGTGTTTGCTGCCGTTGCAATAGCGGTGAAACGCTCATCGCCTGGCCCGGTGTTCTTCAAGCAGGACCGCCATGGCTGGGATGGACGAATTATCAAAGTCTGGAAGTTCCGCAGTATGAAACTCCATGACGATAAAGAAGTGAAGCAGGCCACCAAAGGTGATAGCCGGGTCACTAAGGTCGGTGCCTTTATTCGCCGTACCTCGATCGATGAGCTTCCTCAGCTTATTAATGTATTGCAAGGCACGATGTCGCTTGTTGGCCCAAGACCCCACGCGGTTGCGCACAATGATTATTACTCAGACAAGATTAACGCCTACCTTTCGCGCCATCGTATTAAGCCGGGGATAACTGGTCTGGCGCAGATCAGTGGTTATCGGGGGGAAACCGAGACCATTGATAAGATGCAGAAGCGTGTTGAGTTTGATCTGGCTTATATCAATAACTGGTCTGTTATGCTGGACATTAAAATATTGGTTAAAACACCATGCAGCTTGTTAAATACGAATATCTATTGATGATTATACTGTTTGTGTGAGGTTTTTAACTTGATGGCGAAGAAAGTATTGTTTTTACAACCTAAAAGGTACTATGAAAGATTAGGTGTTGACTTTTCTAAATTAGATTTCTATATGGATTTTGGGTGTATATCAACTTTTTCTTTTATTTATAAGATGGAGAATTATTCGCTAGTAGTTAATGCTATAGATCATTCAATATTTAATCGAAGAATTGTCTCTATTGCGAATGAGAATGGTATAGAGACTCTTTATATTGCAGATGGTATTTTTGAATGGTCGAATGCAACAGTTAATCCATTTCTCTGTAAGAAAGGTATCAAACTACTTCATCCTTTTTATTATAGTAAAGCAATTGTTATGGATGATTTATTGAACGGTGTTTTGAAAAGAAAAGGTGTTTTAAGCTATATGTACTCGAAGCGGATTGAAGACTTCGAAAGAAGTGATAGAGAGGATTTTTGTGTTTTATTAACCACTGCGAATAATCCATATTTTAATGATAAAGAGAAAGATTTGTTTTTTGATATTATTGGTGGAGCTGCCTCCTTGTTAAGAGAGAGGGGTATTAAATATAAGTGGAGAGTTTTTGATAGAGAGTTAATTGATGTTGTTTGTAAAGATGATTTTAATCATACTGATGGGCGACTGTGTGATGTGCTAAAAGATGTAGACTGTGTAATCACTACACCATCTACATTAATAAGTGAGGTAGCATCGGTAGATATTCCAGTTGCAGTTATCGATTATAGGGATGGCCCCCTATTTTCACAAAGTGCATGGAGAATAACATCGAAAGAAAGAGTCATCGACGTTGTTAAATCAATGATGGCAAGAGACGATGCAAGGATGAAAATGCAAAGAGATCTATTGATTAAGGACCGAGATATAAATGAAGCCTTCCTAGATTCAATAAAAGATACTTATTTTGAGAGAAATACTGACTCAGTAGGGAGTAAAATTTCGCTTGAGTATTTATCAAGGTGCGTTATTGAAGTTGGAAAGGATAGGTTTTCTAAACTATATAGGTTTTTATCTAGCTGGCTGAAAAGTAAATGATAAAAGTTTTGTTCTTGTTTATATTTATTGCTGCTTTTGCATGGTTGCAGTCAGTTAGGTCTGGTCGTTTGTTTAATTCAGCTGTTTTTTTTAATTTGTATGCTGTTTTGTATTTTTGTGTTGGGATTTATCTATATTCTGATCTTGTTTATTTAGGGGGTATATCTGGAACTCTTGAATTGATTTGGTTTTTGTGTTTTATAGCTGTTCTTTCTTTTAATCTTTCTTATATTATTTTTACGCGTAATATTAATAGGATAGTTCCTAATGGCTTAGGGTATATTCCTAGGTATGATACCCTTTTTTTTTATTGTCGTGGTGGCTATACTTGCTGAAGTTTTTGTAATAGGTATTGTAGGTCCATATAACTACTTTTTTGTGGATCGTCTAGATAGGTTTCCTATACTTAAAAAGTATCAGTCTGTTCTTTATTTGGTGAATTTGGTTGATGTTTCTTTGCCTTTTATTATGGCTAGGTATTTTCTGACAAGAAGTAGTATGGATAAGTGTTTGATGTATTTTGTTATTATGCATAATTTGTTTTTTGCAATTATGTTGATCTCAAGGAGTGCGCTTGTCTATAACTTTATTTGTATTTTCTTCTTTTTAGAGTTGCATGGTTATATTAAGCGAAGAACTTTGGTTTTGTCTGGCGTAGGTATGGCTTTGTTAATGTTCTTTTATAAGGGGCTTCTCTATGGTCTGATCCTAGACCAAGAGTATGAGTCTTTTAATCCAGGTGAGTTTATAAATTGGATAAGGAACTCTGAGATAATAATGAATCATGCATTCGATTCAAGCTTTTTGCCGAACAATAGTTATTGGTTGGCGGTTAAATCGATTTTTGTCATATCGCCGGAGGAGCAAGCGTTATCTGAATGGTTTATAGCTGAGTTTTACTCGGATAGAGTGGTTAGCGGTCTTACTTATGGTTTTAGCGGTCTTATTGAAGGTTATTTGTATCTAGGAACTGTTGGAGTTTTTCTTCACTTCTTCTTTTTTGGATTTGTTTTTGCTGTTTTCGAGAGGGCCGGAGGCGCTCTACGTTTGATGCTGACTGTAACTTCGATATACGTAATGTATAGGTTATTTAGGTCTGAATTATATAATTTTGTAAAAACATATGTTTGGTTCTATTTGTATCAGTTTTTGATTATATACTTTTTCGATCAATTTTTAAGATGGATTAGTGCAAGCCGTAGAGGTGTTGTTTGATTTTTGATATTTTTTAGATTTTTTTGTTTTTAGTATTTTATGTTGAAGTGATGTTTTTTTGTCTTTTTACTTTGATTTGTTGGCAGGTTTTTATGATAGTCCATATAGTAGAGTCAACCGCAACCGGAACACTTTCAATGGTGAGGCTTGTTGCCAACTCACAGGTTGAGGCAGGGCATATGGTTTCGGTTGTATATTCAAGAAGAGATGAAACACCATCCGAAATTGAAAGCTATTTTGATGACAGAGTGGGGCTGGTTAATGTGCAGATGTCTTCTTTGTCTGATAGGCTGAAAGCTTTCTTAAAAATAAGAAATATTGTAAATGAAAGTAGTGTAGAGGTTGTTTTTTTACATTCTTCTTTTGCTGGATTTTTGGGGCGATTAGCTCTGTTATTTAAGAGGGTTAAGGTTTTCTATATACCGCACTGTATATCTTTCATGAGGAAGGATATATCTCGTATTAAGTTTATTTTGTTTGTTTTTTTGGAATGGATCGCTTCGGTTAAAAAAACGACTTACTTAGCATGCTCGACCAGCGAGGCGAAGGCAATACAAAAAAATATACCTTTTAGTAAGTGTGTTGTTGTAGAAAATGCAGTTGATGTTAATGAGTGGGCGGTGGGAGATGTTAGTGATATAAGTTCGGTGGTAATTATTACTGTTGGACAAATCAGATTGCAAAAAGATCCTTTGAGATTTTCGGAAATAGCAAGTAGGGTCTGTGAAATCCATAATAATGTCGAATTTGTTTGGGTTGGAGACGGAGATCCGGTATATAAAAAGTACTTGCTTGATTCTGGTGTTAAAATTACGGGATGGAAAGAGCGGGAAGAAGTTAAAAAGCTATTAGAGAATAGTCAGTATTATCTTTCTACCTCTCTTTGGGAGGGGATGCCTGTTTCTCCTATAGAGAGCATGTTAGCTGGGTGTGTTCCGATACTGTCTGATTGTGCAGGAAATGTTGATATTGTTTCTCATGGTGAAACTGGATTTATATACGATTCTATTGAAGATTGCGTAAATATAATATCGAGACTTTTGACGGGTCTTCCATTGACAAATAAAGTTTCTTTAGCAAGTCGTGAAAGCTGCTTGATTCGATTTTCTAAAGAGCGATATGTTGACGATATGAATAAAATTATTATGATGGAATAGTTATGGAAGAGAAGGGTGTAGCTGTAGTTTTTGGAGGTTCTGGTTTTATTGGTAGTCATTTCAGTCAGTATCTTCTGGATAATAATATCTTTGATAAAGTTGTTGTGTGTGATATTAAGCCTTTGAATCCAAAAAGGATAACCTCTCAATATTTTAATTACATAGAAGATGGAAGTATAATATTTTATCAAGTTGATGTTCGCGAAAAAATTGAAGTGGACATAATGGAAAAGGTTTTTCTTATAGCCAACTTTGCCGCTATACACCGTGAGCCTGGGCATAATCCTAACGAGTACTACGAGACGAACCTTTCAGGTGCAGAGAATGTGTGTAAGTGGGCTGAGAAAATCGAATGTAAGAGTATAATATTTACAAGTAGTATCGCTCCATATGGTCCTTCTGAAACCTCTATCGATGAGCATACTATTCCAGTCCCCACTTCAGCATATGGCGGCTCAAAGTTGGCTGCTGAAAAAATTCATCAAATTTGGCAGGCTAAAGATGCATCTAGAAGACTAGTAATAGTTCGACCTGGAGTTGTTTTCGGCGCAGGCGAAGGAGGGAATGTATCTAGGCTGGTTAAAGCGACTCTTAAAAAATATTTTTTCTATATGGGAAATAAAAAGACACGAAAAGCGGGTACTTATGTAAAGGAATTATGTAACGCAATGTGGTGGGTTCTTGATAATAAAAGTGAATCTGGGGTGGCTGTTTTTAATATGTCGATGAACCCAGGTCCAACTATTGAGGAGTATGTAGAATCAGTTTGTGTTACCGCTGGCGTTAAAAGGTATGTTCCATCGGTACCTTATTGGCTTCTTTTAGCTGCTTCTTACATTATAGATCCGATTGCGCGTTTGCTTGGTATTAATCAGCCTATAAGTCCTGTAAGAATCAGGAAATTAGTAAGATCAAACAATATACTTCCAGGGTTTCTTGTGAAGAATAATTATTCTTATAAGTACTCATTTCATGAGGCTATGTCTGATTGGAAGAAAGACAAGCCTTCAGAATGGAGTTGAACTACTTAAAGGTTTTGGGAAGGTTTTTTTTAATGATATTAGTTTTCCTTTGTTTGGATGTATTAATGTAATTTACGATTTTGACTCAATTTTATTCTCTTGTTCTGAATGTGTAAGGGTTGCAGAAAATCTTAGTTTTTCTTTAGGTAAGTTAGATCCGTTCTTGAAACAAGTTAAAGCTATAGGTGATCTTGTAAAGTCTTTTCCGGAAGTAAAAATACAATGACAGAAACGCACTCTAAAATGATATTAAGGTTTTTTGATGTAGACGGCGTTCTGAGTAGTGGTGAGTAATATATAAAATTCAATGCGAGAGGTGGCGTGTATTTCGCTTTACTAAAGATTCATGGTTTAATAGTTCTGTAATCTAAGGGGTTCAGATTATGGATTTATTAGTATGTTTCGAATAATTTGAATTTAATATTATGGTGGCTGTATATCATAATAAAAAAGTTTTAAAAGCTATCGCTATTGGACATGGCTTGAGTTTATCTAAGATAGATTTTGTGGGGGATGATGTGATTGTTTTTTCTTTTTTAGAGTCAGCTTCGCCAAGGTCTGCTCCATCGGATGTCCGTATACTGATTAAAGATAAAGTAGTTGAAATAACTATTTTCAAAGGAAGGGATGGTGTTGTGCGCGATGTTTATGAATATATTATTTGCGGCCGTGGTATTTCTCTAAGCACAGCCTATAAGCCTTTGTTAGATCGCTGGTCACTGGTTGAGGTTGCTCAATAGGATGAGTACTTCAAAGTTTCATATAGTTATCCCTGCAAGATATGGATCGAGTCGACTGCCCGGTAAGCCAATTGTTGATCTAGGCGGTAAGCCGATGGTTGTTAGAGTGTTTGAGAAAGCGAAGTCAGTCTTTATAAGTCAAGAAGTTATTGTCGCAATTGACGATTATCGCATTGCAGAAGTCCTTGAACGTTATTCAGTTCCATGGACTATGACGAGGTCTGATCACCAATCAGGAACAGACCGAATTGCTGAAGTATGCATTCTTAAAGATTGGGATAATAGTGATCTAGTAATAAATCTTCAGGGAGATGAGCCACTTGTGCCTGAACCAATGTTGTTGGCGTTTTATGATTATCTTAGGGCTAATATTTCAATAGATATAGCGACAGTTTCAACACCCCTACTTGAGCCGGATGATATTATTGATCCTAATGTTGTTAAAGTTGTGTGTGACCAAGCGGGTTACGCCAGTTTTTTTTCAAGAAGCCCTATTCCATTCATTCGTGATTTGCCGGATCCTCGATCCTGGCCGTTAGATTTTTTTCGAAAGCACATAGGTATATATGCTTACAAAGTAGATGTTTTAAAGAGAATCACAAATTCCGAGGTCGCTCCAAGTGAGCGTGCAGAAAAGCTGGAGCAGCTTAGAGCATTGTGGTTGGGGTACAGTATTGGAGTATTTCACTGGAATGGATGTTCTTCTCATGGTGTTGACACTCTAGAAGATGTTGAACGAGTTATTAAAGTATTGAAGGGATAAAAACTATGGAAGGGCTATACTCTGCTAGCGCAAAAGAAGTATTCAGAATTGAGGCTGCAGCGCTACAGCAGCTATCTGAGAAACTTACCGATGATTTTGAACAGGCGATCAAATGTATTTTAGAGACCCACGGAAGAGTTATTGTATGTGGCATGGGAAAGTCGGGCATTATCGGTAAAAAAATAGCTGCAACCCTTGCCAGCACAGGTACACCTAGTTTCTTTATGCACCCTGGTGAGGCATATCATGGTGACTTGGGGATGGTTACGCCTGCAGATATCTTTGTTGCTATTTCTAACTCTGGTGAAACTGATGAAGTTGTTAAACTTATCCCGTTTCTGCAAGATAATGGTAATTATCTTATCTCTTTAACTGGAAATGCGAATTCAACACTAGCGCACGCTGCTAATAGTCATCTGGATATTGGTGTAAGAGAAGAAGCTTGTCCTTTGCAGCTTGCTCCAACTGCTTCTACGACTGCGACTCTTGCAATGGGGGATGCTCTTGCGGTCACACTCATGAAGGCTAGAGGTTTTCAACCTGAGAATTTTGCTAGGTTTCATCCAGGCGGTTCATTAGGACGTCGTCTGCTCTCACGTGTCAGCGATGAAATGCATACAAATAATTTACCTCTCGTTAAATCATATACGTCACTGGTTGATGTTATTCAGGTTATGAGTGAGGGACGTCTTGGTCTGGCAATAGTTTCTGATGTAACTAATTTTGCTGTTGTAACTGATGGGGATGTTCGCCGTGCTATTGAAACACATCAGGAAGCTGTGTTTACCAAGAATGCTAGTGACTTAATGTCACTTAACCCTATCAGTGTTTCAGCCAGTACACGTGTTGAAGATGCACTGCAGTTAATGGAGTCGAAAAAAATAACATCACTTCTAGTTACAGATAATACTAAAGTTGTCGGTGTTTTCAAAAAGTGAGATGAGTTGACTGTCTAAATGAATTTTTTTTTCATTGAAACTATTAAAGTCCAGAAATGCTGACTTTTTTATTCAGACTGCCGTCAGTTTTACTATCCGTTCTGTAGCTGCATTAGCGGGCCTTATTCTTAGCATTGCTGTGAGTCGCAAATTAGGGAGTGAAAGTGCAGGTCTTTATTTCCTTGCTTTCAGCATTATTACTGTGCTTTCTGCTGTATCAAGGGTTGGCTTAGATGATGCTGTAATGCGTTTCACTGGTGCTGCTATGCCTGATGGTGAATGGGGGGCTGTCAGAGCTGTAGTTAAGCGTTCACTGCTTCTGACTTTGAGTATTAGTATCCCGCTTTCTCTTGCGTTGTATGGGGTAAGTGATGAATTGGCTAATCAGGTTTTCGATAAGCCGGATTTGGCAGATGTCTTCAAAGGCTTCTCTCCTGGTATTGTTGGATTGTCAGTCTTAACTTTATTGGCTATGGGGCTTCAGGGGCTCAGAAAAAATCATTGAGTCTATGATGACCATGAACATCATCGTTAACTTTTTGGTTATCGCCTCTCTTATTATCTGGGGGCTCAATACACCTGAGCAGGCTGCATGGGCCTACAGCTGTGCTTCCCTGATAGCAGTTGCTGCTGGTTTAATCTTTTATAAAAAGACTCTTGGCTCAGGAGACGGAAATGTTAGCTGGAACGCTCTATTTCAAAGTTGTTTCCCTATTTGGGTTGTGGTTATCATGTCCCAGCTCACTCAGTACTCCGGCCAGTTCATTGCTGGAGCATGGGTTCCTGCCGAAGAGGTAGCTCAACTAGCAGTTGCGCAAAGAACTGCTTTACTCACGAGCTTTATTCTTCTGGCAGTAAACCTCGTAGTTGCGCCAAGGTTTGCATCTATGTACAAGAGAGGAGAGATGGAAGAGCTAGAAAAGCTTGCTCTTACCTCTGGAAAGCTCATGATTGCATTTGCATTACCAGTTGTAGCAGTAATGTTATTATTTCCTGAATTTGCTAATGTCTGTCTTTGGCGGTGGCTTTTCTGAGGGAGCTATTCTTTTACAGATACTAGTGATTGGTCAATTTATCAATGCCGCGACAGGATCAGTTGGATATTTACTAACAATGTCTGGGCATGAAAAAAGATTATCGAAATACAGTTCTTATTTCTGGACCTGCCGCGATTGGATTAGCTTTTATTCTTGTTCCTATATATGGGGCTGTTGGAAGTGCAATTGCGACAGCTGTTGCTATATCTACTCAGAATTTAATTGCGGTTTACTGGGTTAAAAGAAGGCTTGGGTTTAATACTTTAGCTATCTTCAGGTGAACGGTATATATCGGACTTGTTCTAATCGTGATCCGCGGATGAATTCAGGAGTAAGCTTTTATCTAAAGATGAAAATGAGCGTATTTAGTATTGATCATTATCTTATTGGCCGGGGGCTCCGGTACGCGCCTTTGGCCCTTGTCTCGGAACAACTATCCCAAACAATTTATCTCTCTTGATGGCGAACACACCATGCTGCAGCAGACTGTGCAGCGGCTGGGAAGTGTCGAAGATCTCTTTCTTATCTGTAACGAAGAGCATCGCTTTTTGGCTGCTGAGCAGATGCGTCAGTTAGGGCAGCAAAGTTCTATTTTTCTTGAGCCTGTCGGCCGAAATACGGCACCTGCCATTGCACTTGCTGCGATAGACGCGGTGAAGAAGGGTAAAGGTGAAGAGCCTCTGTTGGTGTTAGCTGCGGACCATGTGATTGAGGATTCTGAAGCCTTCCGGAAGGTTATCGACCAGGCGATGCGATGGCTGCCAATGGCAAGCTGGTGACTTTTGGTATTGTCCCGACGCATCCGGAAACCGGGTACGGGTATATCCGTGCGGATAAGTCTGAGGCAGATCATGTTGCTTACCCCGTTGCTGAGTTTGTGGAAAAGCCAGACCTTGCTACAGCAGAATCTTACTTAGCTGATGGTGGCTATTACTGGAACAGCGGTATGTTTATGTTTCGTGCTGATCGGTATCTGGAAGAGCTAGGTAAGTTCCGTCCGGATATTCTCGAAGCCTGTGAACAGGCGATGGCCGAAACCGCTGAAGATATGGACTTTGTGCGTGTGGATAAGGCGGCTTTTGAGGCTTGTCCGGACGAGTCCATCGATTACGCTGTGATGGAAAAGACCGATAGCGCCGTTGTTATTCCACTGGATGCCGGCTGGAGCGATGTGGGTAGCTGGTCAGCGTTGTGGGATATCCGGAATAAAGATGCTAACCAGAATGTCACTGATGGCGATGTGATTCTTGAAGACACCCGCAATAGCTTTGTTTATGGCCATGATAGGCTTGTGACGACCCTGGGTGTAGATGATCTAGTGGTGGTGGATACCAAGGATGCTTTGCTGGTTGCCGCTAAGGATCGGGTGCAGGATGTTAAGAAGATTGTTTCCCGTATCAAGACCATGCAGCGGAATGAGCACTTTCAGCACCGCGAAGTGTACCGGCCCTGGGGAAAATACGATTCGATTGATTTTGGTGATCGGTATCAGGTTAAGCGGATTACGGTGAATCCCGGGGCGAAGTTGTCGTTGCAGAAGCACCATCACCGGGCAGAGCACTGGGTGGTGGTTTCTGGTACCGCGCGGGTGCGTTGTGGCGATGAGTTTAAGTTGTTGTCTGAGGATCAATCGACCTATATTCCCATTGGTGAGGTGCATTCTTTGGAGAATCCGGGGAAAATACCTTTGGAATTGATCGAGGTGCAGTCAGGCTCTTATCTGGGCGAGGATGATATTGTTCGCCTTGAAGATGATTATGGGCGGGTTTGATCTCTATTAATTGGTTGCCTGTTTATCGGGCCTGGAAGGCCCTTGCTACGTGTGTTGTAGGAGGTGCTTTATCATGCTCTTTGGGTGCCAGAGGCGTTTGGTTGCCTGTTTATCGGCCTGGAAGGCCCTCGCTACATGTGTTGTAGGAGGTGCTTTATCATGCCCTTAGGGTGCCAGAGGCGTTTGGTTGCCTGTTTATCGGGCCTGGAAGGCCCTTGCTAACGTGTGTTGTAGGAGGTGCTTTATCATGTCCTTTGGGTGCCAGAGGCGATTGGCTTGCTGGTTAATCGGGCCTGGAAGGCCCTCGCTACGTGTGTTGTAGGAGGTGCTTTATCATGCCCTTAGGGTGCCAGAGGCGTTTGGTTGCCTGTTTATCGGGCCTGGAAGGCCCTTGCTACGTGTGTTGTAGGAGGTGCTTTATCATGTCCTTTGGGTGCCAGAGGCGTTTGGTTGCCTGTTTATCGGGCCTGGAAGGCCCTCGCTACATGTGTTGTAGGAGGTGCTTTATCATGCCCTTAGGGTGCCAGAGGCGTTTGGTTGCCTGTTAATCGGGCCTGGAAGGCCCTCGCTACGTGTGTTGTAGGAGGTGCTTTATCATGTCCTTTGGGTGCCAGAGGCGATTGGTTGCTGGTTAATCGGGCCTGGAAGGCCCTCGCTACGTGTGTTGTAGGAGGCGCATCTTGCGGCGATTGGGGTTGTTTATCGGGCCTGGAAGGCCCTCGCTACGTGGGCCGTTCGAAGGCCCTTGTTACGGGTGTTTGGGTCGTTATAACGAGGATTATTGGTGGCAATTTTAGTGACAGGTGGAGCCGGTTATATTGGCTCCCATACGGTTGTTCTTTTGTTAGAAGCAGGTTATGACGTAGTCGTGCTGGATAACTTCTGCAATAGCCATCCCGAGGTGTTTAATCGCATTGAGACAATTGCCGGCAAACGCCCGCATTTTGTGGAAGGGGATATCCGGAATCAGGCCGATCTGAGATGCGCTTTCAGTGAGTATGAGATCGATTCGGTTATTCACTTTGCCGGCCTGAAGGCGGTGGGCGAGTCCGTCGATAAACCTATTCTTTATTACGATAACAATGTCGCAGGTACTGTCGCGCTGTTAGAGGTGATGCAGGAATTTAACTGTCAGCGCATTGTGTTCAGCTCTTCGGCGACGGTTTACGGTGATCCTGCTTCGGTACCCATCCGCGAGGATTTCCCGCTGTCGGCGACCAATCCTTACGGTCAGTCGAAGCTGATGATCGAGAATATTTTGCGGGACCTGTCTGTATCCGATAGCGAATGGCAGATATCTATTCTGCGTTACTTTAATCCGGTGGGTGCCCACGAGAGTGGCTTAATCGGCGAGGATCCGGCGGGTATTCCCAACAATCTGATGCCCTACGTGGCTCAGGTGGCCATTGGTAAGCTGGCTGCCCTAAGTGTATTTGGCGGTGACTACGATACCCGGGATGGCACCGGTGTTCGGGATTATATCCATGTTGTGGATCTGGCTGCAGGCCACCTGAAGGCCCTGGCTGCGCTGAACCCTGAGCACGGATGCCAGGCTTATAATCTGGGTACCGGCAATGGCTACTCGGTGCTTGAAGTGGTCAAAGCATTTGCAGAGGCTTCAGGGAAAGACGTTCCTTATCAGGTTGTAGATCGTCGTCCTGGTGATATCGCTGAATGTTTTGCTGATCCTGCGCATAGCCATAGTGCTTTAAACTGGCAGGCTCGTTTTGATATTGCACGAATGGTGACTGATCATTGGCGTTGGCAGTCGCAAAATCCGAATGGCTATCGTAGCGGCTAGCTCTATACTCTTTTAATCAATCTTGTCATCTAACAGGGAGGTTTTATGGCTAAGATTCTTCACCACGGTGCGGTTACCGGTGTGACCGGTTCCTGCCATCAGCTGTTTGATACGGCTGGCCAGTCTCTGCTTATCGATTGTGGCATGTTTCAGGGTGAAGAGATCCACTCTGAAAATCCTGCTATCGATTTCCCTCTGGAGGGTATTCAGGCACTGTTGATTACCCATTGTCATATTGATCATGTGGGTCGTCTGCCGCAGTTGCTGGCTGCCGGGTTTAATAAGCCGATCTACACCTCGGAAGCGACCGCCCGGTTACTGCCATTAGTGATTGAAGATGCGCTAAAGATTGGTGTAACCAGGGACAAAGCATTAATAGAGCGCGTACTTCTCTTTCTTGAATCACTGATAATAGCGGTTCCCTACAATCAGCACTTTGATATTCCTGATACTGCGTTTCGGTGCTGCTTTCGGCGTGCAGGCCATATTCTAGGTTCTGCTTATGTCGAGTGTGAGACTGGTGATGAAGCGGTTGTCTTTTCAGGGGATCTGGGAGCTCCGCATTCTCCATTATTGGCAGATCCTGTGCCACCGTCTGAAGCTCACTGCCTGGTGCTTGAGAGCACCTATGGAGATAAGCTGCATGAGGATAGGAAGGCCCGGCAACAGCGTTTACAGAGAGTGATCGAACACTGTCTTGAAGATGCGGGTACGGTGCTGATTCCTGCATTCAGTATTGGCCGGACTCAGGAGCTACTCTATGAGATTGAAGATATTATCCACAGAGTAGGCGGGGGTTGGTCTGTACTGGACGTGATTGTTGATTCTCCTCTGGCTGCTCGGTTTACTGAGCATTATTCAGCGCTCAGGAAACTCTGGGATGAAGAGGCAAGAGAGCGAGTGGATTCTGGCAGGCATCCGCTGAACTTTGAACAACTTATTACCATTGACTCCCATGGTGATCATCAGCGATTAGTGAATTACCTCAAGCAATCGGGACGACCTGCTATTGTGATTGCCGCCAGTGGTATGTGTGCTGGTGGGCGGATTACTAATTATCTGAAGGCACTGCTAGGCGATTCCCGAACCGATGTTCTGTTTGTGGGTTATCAGTCTGAAGGCACGCCTGGACGGGATATTCAGAGATATGGTCCAAGAGGTGGATATGTTTTTCTGGAGGGCGAGAGAGTCGATATTCGTGCAGTAGTGCATACCATCAGTGGGTATTCTGCCCATGCCGATCAGCAGGATCTGATTCAGTTTGTGATGGGGATGGAACGGAAGCCCTCAGAGATTCGGATTGTGCATGGTGACTCGTTGTAAAGTCTATTAGTCATCCTTCTGTTGGATGTAAAACTTCTGAGGCTAAGTTTCATGATCATGCGTTACGCAGTGATGAGGATCTTCAGGGCTTTGGTAAAGTGTAAGGAGCTGGCAAGTTTACTACCCGATTGTCGGGTTTGGGTGCCGGAGGGGTAAGTTGATATCGGGCCTGGAAGGCCCTCGCTACGGTACTTTTGTAGGAGGCGCTTCTAGCGGCGATTTGTGATTCGGTTTTGTCGGGCCTGGAAGGCCCTCGCTACACGGTTTTGTAGGAGGCGCTTCTAGCGGTGATTTGTGGTTCGGTGTTATCGGGCCTGGAAGGCCCTCGCTACGGTGCTTTTGTAGGAGGCGCTTCTAGCGGCGATTTGTGGTTTGGTTTTGTCGGGCCTGGAAGGCCCTCGCTACGGTGCTTTTGTCGGAGGTGCTTCTAGCGGCGATTTTTGGTTTCGTGTTATCGGGCCTGGAAGGCCCTTGCTACGGTGCTTTTGTAGGATGCGCTTCTAGCGGCGATTTGTGGTTCGGTGTTATCGGGCCTGGAAGGCCCTCGCTACGGTGCTTTTGTAGGAGGCGCTTCTAGCGGCGATTTGTGGTTTGGTTTTGTCGGGCCTGGAAGGCCCTCGCTACGGTGCTTTTGTCGGAGGTGCTTCTAGCGGCGATTTTTGGTTTCGTGTTATCGGGCCTGGAAGGCCCTTGCTACGGTGCTTTTGTAGGATGCGCTTCTAGCGGCGATTTGTGGTTTGGTGTTATCGGGCCTGGAAGGCCCTCGCTACGGTGCTTTTGTAGGAGGCGCTTCCAGCGGCGATTTGTGGTTCGGTTTTATCGGGCCTGGAAGGCCCTCGCTACACGGTTTTGTAGGAGGCGCTTCTAGCGGTGATTTGTGGTTCGGTGTTATCGGGCCTGGAAGGCCCTCGCTACACGGTTTTGTAGGAGGCGCTTCCAGCGGCGATTTGTGGTTCGGTTTTATCGGGCCTGGAAGGCCCTCGCTACACGGTTTTGTAGGAGGCGCTTCTAGCGGTGATTTGTGGTTCGGTGTTATCGGGCCTGGAAGGCCCTCGCTACGGTGCTTTTGTCGGAGGTGCTTCTAGCGACGATTTTTGGTTTCGTGTTATCGGGCCTGGAAGGCCCTTGCTACGGTGCTTTTGTAGGAGGCGCTTCCAGCGGCGATTTGTGGTTCGGTGTTATCGGGCCTGGAAGGCCCTCGCTACGGTGCTTTTGTCGGAGGTGCTTCTAGCGGCGATTTTTGGTTTCGTGTTATCGGGCCTGGAAGGCCCTCGCTATGGTGCTTTTGTAGGAGGCGCTTCCAGCGGCGATTTGTGGTTCGGTTTTATCGGGCCTGGAAGGCCCTCGCTACACGGTTTTGTAGGAGGCGCTTCTAGCGGTGATTTGTGGTTCGGTGTTATCGGGCCTGGAAGGCCCTCGCTACACGGTTTTGTAGGAGGCGCTTCTAGCGGTGATTTGTGGTTCGGTGTTATCGGGCCTGGAAGGCCCTCGCTACGGTGCTTTTGTCGGAGGTGCTTCTAGCAGCGATTTTTGGTTTCGTGTTATCGGGCCTGGAAGGCCCTTGCTACGGTGCTTTTGTCGGAGGTGCTTCTAGCGGCGATTTTTGGTTTGGTGTTATCGGGCCTGGAAGGCCCTTGCTACGGTGCTTTTGTAGGATGCGCTTCCAGCGGCGATTTGTTCTTTGGTTTGTCAGGCCTGGAAGGCCCTCGCTACAGAGCTTTTGTAGGAGGGGCTTCCTGCTGCGATTGTTATTTACCCTCTCAGCAATGCCAGCAGTTCTTCTGTTTTAGTCTTCATCAGAGTTTCGTCACCGCGGGTTTCGACGTTCAGGCGTACGACAGGCTCTGTGTTGGAGGAGCGTAGGTTGAAACGCCAGTCACCCATGTCCAGGCTGATACCGTCGGTGTGGTCGATTGAGAGTGCATCGTCCTTGTAAGTGTTCAACACTTTTTCGATGGATGCTTTCGGGTCTTCCAGTTTGCTGTTGATCTCACCCGGAGAAGGGTATTTCAGGATACGATCATCAACCAATGCAGACAGAGGCTGGTTCTTATTGCACATCAGCTCAGCAACCAGCAGCCATGGGATCATACCGCTGTCGCAGTAGAAGAAGTCACGGAAGTAGTGGTGCGCACTCATCTCACCGCCGTACACGGCATCTTCTTCACGCATACATTCCTTAATGAAAGCGTGACCGGTTTTGCTCTGTACTGCACGGCCGTCGTTAGCTTCGACAATATCCAGTGTATTCCAGGTCAGGCGTGGGTCGTGAATGATCGCTTCGCCTTTATGTTTATTGAGGAAAGCTTCTGCCAGCAGGCCAACAATATAGTAGCCTTCGATAAAACGGCCATTCTCGTCGAACAGGAAACAGCGGTCGAAGTCGCCATCCCAGGCGATACCCATATCGGCTTTGTGCTCCAGCACCGCCTTGATGGTATCGTCACGGTTCTCGACCAGAATCGGGTTAGGAATACCGTTGGGGAAGGTGCCGTCCGGCTGGTGATGTACTTTGATAAATTCAACCGGCACAGACGCCGCTTTAAACTGCGCTTCCAGGGCATCAATAACATGGCCTGCAACACCGTTTCCGGGGTTAACAACCAGCTTCATGGGCTTTAGCTTGCTGGTATCTACGTATTCCATCAGGTGCTCAACATAAGGTGCCAGCGTATCGATCTTCTGATAGCCTCCACGACCTGCAGGATCAATCTCTTTAAAGTCGTTTTCACGGGCAAGGCGCTCGATCTCATCCAGACCAGTATCACCACTGATAGGGCGAGAGCCTTTGCGTACCAGCTTCATACCGTTGTAATCTTCAGGGTTATGGCTGGCAGTCACAACGATGCCACCGCATACACCCAGATGTGCGGTAGCAAAATAGATCTCTTCGGTGCCACACAGTCCGATATCCAGAACGTTAATACCTGAATCACGAAGGCCGTTTGATAGCGCTTCTTTCAGTGATTTGGTCGACAGGCGCATATCACCACCCACAACCACTGTGTCGGGCTTGATGAAGGCTGCATAAGCACGACCGATGCGGTAAGCGATATCTTCATCCAGTTGCGTACCCAGTTGGCCACGGATGTCGTAGGCTTTAAAGCAGGCAAGTTTTGTCATTGTGTTCTCTCGGATATGGAGTAATCGGGTTTGTGTTTTGGGGGCCGTTTTCGAAAAAAAAACCATACCAGCCAGGGCAGCAGGACAACCCCGACCCCCGCCAGATTGGCGTACAGATCTTTCAGGGAGTAGAACCGTCCGGGCAGCAGCCATTGCTGGATAAACTCGGCGCTGATTGCCAGTACCAGGGTTAAAGCGATAAACACCGGCTGCCAGCGTTTCGGCAGTGCCAGCAGGCCTGACAGGGTCAGGGCGGCAAAGCCGAGTAGATGCCCGACCTTGTCAGACTGATCAAATACCTTAGGTGGTGGGGTGTCACGGAACAAGCCGTAAAAGATACCCACCACACAGGCCACAAAGATCAGTCTGAGAAGGATCATCGGCCGATGCCTTTGCAGGTGAAGCCGTATAGCTCAAGGGCTTCCCGGTCAAAGATATTACGGCCATCCAGAATCAGCGGCGTATTCATCAGTGAAGCCAGCTTGTTGTAGTCCGGTGACCAGTACTCCGGCCATTCGGTAACCAGCATCAGAGCATCACTGTGGGTAGCCGCTGAATAGGGATCATGACACAGCTGAAGTAGCGAAATATCACCAAAGTACTCCCGGATATTTTCCAGTGCTTCCGGATCATGGACTTTAACGGTGACGTTCTGGGCCAGCAGGGCCTCGATCAGTTTCAGACTCGGTGCATTATCGATGCTGGCGGTACCGGGTTTAAAAGAAGCGCCCCAGAGGGTGACGGTTTTACCATTCAGATTGCACTGGTAGTGCTTCCAGAGTTTGCGGAACAGCAGTTCTTTCTGAATCTCATTTTCGGAGATGACCGTTTTCAGCAGAGAGTTCTTCCGCTGGGTTTCGAACAGATCGGAGAAGCGGGCGATATAATTGCTGAAATTCTGTCCACCAAAGCCGCAGCCCGGTGACAGATAATGGCGGCCAATTCGGGGGTCTGCCCCCATGCCATCACGGATAACATCGATATCGACGTTCATTTCATCCGCGAGATTAGCTAACTCATTGATATAACCAAGACGGATCGCCAACATACCGGTAACGGCGAACTTAGTAAACTCCGCTTCCCGTGCAGTCATCACCTGCAGGTGTTCGATATTTTGCAGATAGGGGCGGATCAGCGAGCGGGTCATGGTCAGCGCCCATTGGGATTCGGTACCCAGAATGATTCGTTTGGGCTGGCTGAAGCCTTGCAGGGCTTTACCTTCCTGCAGGTTGTCCGGGATATAGACAACCGCCTGATCTTTTTCCAGATCCAGAGTGCTCTGGAGCTGGTCCGTATAGCCGACACCGAAGTTGCACTGGTTGATAATCAGCAGGTTTTGCGGGATCTCACGGGCAAGCTTCTGTACCAGTGATTCCGCTTTTGACTGTTCGTTCGGCTGCAGTGCTAACCAGTGAATATCCGCGTGGCTGTGCGGATCGTTGTGGTTGCTGCGCAGCAGTTGTCCTTTCGCGATCTGATCGGCGATCTGATCCAGCAGGCCTGGCTCATCCCGGATCGCTGAGATCTCTTCTAAGGGCTTGTCCCGCTGATCGTCGGGGCCTTCGATAATCACCTGATTGCCGGATCGGGCCAGACAGGCTGCGGCAACCCAGGCAGAGAGGTCCGCTCCGTAGACTTTTACATTCATTGTTTACTCTCCCGCCGTTGCTGCTGCACATAACGGATCAGGCCTTCGGTGGAGCTGTCGGTATCCTCGGGGATTTCGTTATCGAAACTGCTCATCAGTGATGTGGCAACCTTCTTACCCAGCTCGACACCCCACTGATCAAACGGGTTTATTTCCCAGATAACTGATTGCACATAGACCTTATGCTCGTACAGAGCGATCAGCGCGCCAAAACTTTCCGGGGTCAGACGATCCAGCATAATGGTGGTACTGGGCTGATTGCCCCGGTAGCGTTTATGGGCCGGGGCATCACCTGCGTCATCCAGTACGCTGTCGCCCAATGCAAGCAGTCGGGACTGCGCCAGACAGTTAGCAAGTGCTAACTGATGCTGTTTCTGTAGTTCTTCGCTCTGGTCTTCATAGCGCAGTGCTGGCGCGATAAAGTCGCACATTACCGCTTCTGTGCCCTGATGCAGCAACTGATAGAAAGCATGCTGGGCATTGGGCCCGACCTCACCCCAGAGAATAGGACAGGTGGAGTGGGCGACATACTCGCCGTCAAGGTTGACGCTTTTACCGTTACTTTCCATTTCCAGCTGCTCGAGATAGGCGGGCAGATATTCCAGCCGGCCGTCATAGGGCAGGATGGCGTGGGCATGGATATTCAGGAAGTTAATATTCCATATCTCGGTCAGCGCAAGCAGTACCGGTAGATTGGAGCGTGCCTCTGCGGCCAGGAAGTGGCGATCCATCTCCCAGGCACCGTTGAGGAAGCGGCGGAAATTGTCGTAGCCGATCTGTAGGGCGATCGCCATCCCGATCACCGACCACATAGAGTAACGGCCGCCGGTCCAGTCCCAGAAACGCAGCTGGTTCTGCTCCGGAATGCCCCACTCCACCGCTTTGGCGGGGGAGGCGGTGACGCCGATAAAGTGGTGCTGGGTGATGATCTCCTGCGGCACATCGCTGGCGTGGATCAGCCACTCCAGCGCGGTATTGGCGTTGGCCAGGGTATCAATGGTGGTGAACGACTTCGACGACACGATAAACAGGGTTGACGCCGGATTGAGCTTGTTCAGCAGGCGCGCCAACTGGCTGCCATCCATGGAGGAGACAAAGTGAATATCCAGGGAGCGGATATGCTCCGGGGCAAACTGTCCCAGTGCCCGGCAGGTCATCAGCGGGCCAAGATCTGAGCCGCCGACGCCGATATTGACCACGCTTTTGATCGGGCTACCATCAAAGCCCCGCCACTGCTGGTTGTGGATCTGCTGTACCAGCTTTTCCATCTCTGCCAGGGAGCGGTGAACCTCCGCATTGATATCCTGATCGCCAACATTGAGTGTTTCTCCGGCAGGCTGCCGCAGGGCGGTATGCAGCGCTGGACGATCTTCCGATGGGTTGACGATCTCGCCGTCAAACATGGCCTGAATCTTCTGCCTCAGGCCCTGCTGGTCTGACAGGTTGATCAGCAGATCCAGTGTCTGGGCGCTCATGCGTTGCTTTGACAGATCCAGCAGGCAATGGGCAGCGCTGAAGCTGAACTGGTCAAAGCGCTCAGGGTTGTTGAGAAACAGATCTTTCAGGTGCTGCCGCTCAAGATCAGTAGCGTGAAATTGCAGGGCTTTCCATGCCGGGCTATTGTTGACTGCCATTAACAGGTTCCTGTGATTAAGATTGCTGATTCAGGAACTGCAATAATCCTTCTGCTGTTTCCGGATGCTGTAAGCCATAGGCGATATTCGCCTGCAGATAGCCCAGTTTATTGCCGCAGTCGTAGGTCTTTCCTGTCATACGATAGGCATCCACCGCTTGCTCCCGGAGCAGTGCGTCCAGGGCGTCGGTCAGCTGAATCTCGCCGCCAGCGCCGGGTTGAGTGGTACTGAGCAGTTCCATGACCCGGCCCGGCAGAATATAGCGACCCACCACGGACAGATTGGATGGCGCCGCTTCCTGTGCCGGTTTTTCAACCATACCGCTGATGGCGACTGATTCACCTGCCGCAGGATCGCAACCCTGACAATCGACAATACCGTACAGGTGGACCTGTTCGTCCGGTACTGCTTCCACCATGATCTGTGCCGCTGACTTGCTCTGGTGAGCCCGGATCATCTGCTCCAGATCGTTGCTGGCCTGCTGGTGGTTATTGACCAGTACATCCGGCAGGATCACCGCGAAGGGCTCACCGTTGACCTGACTGGCGGCGCAGTGGACCGCGTGTCCCAGTCCCAGCGCTTCGGGCTGGCGCACCGAGGAGATAGTGACATCGGCAGGCACAATGGTGCTGATCGATTCCAGAATTGCGGTCTTGTTCTTGCGTGCCAGCTCCGCTTCCAGCTCGTAGTGCTTATCGAAATGGTCCTCGATGGCGGATTTGCCGCTGCGGGTTACCAGAATAATCTCTTTAATACCGGCGTTGATCGCCTCTTCCACCACATGCTGAATCACCGGTTTATCCACCACCGGCATCATCTCTTTCGGAATCGCTTTGCTGGCGGGCAGTACCCGGGTACCCAGGCCTGCAACGGGAATAACGGCTTTACGTACAGTGTTCATCTGTGCTCCACATATGGGTCGATCGATTCCGGCTTAACTTCATTCAGCGGGGGCAGTATACCACGGAGTTGATCTGCGCAACGCTGTGACCGCTATCGATTTTTCAGTAGCCACACAATATTTCCCTGGCAGGGCCGGATGGGATGTGAATACAGGCTAGCGTAAGTTTGTTTAATGCTTTAAGGCGTTGTTTTATCTGATTATTGTTACGCTTTAAACCGCGCAGGGTGTTTTCCAGCACCTGCTGTCTGGTTGTCTCGCTAAGCTGGTGCCAGCCGACGAATCCAGCCTCTGTGATGCTGATATTGACGGCGTTTTCCCAGGGGCCGAACCGGGTCGCTTTATCCACCGCCTGCGCAAATTCCTCATCGAACTGGTTCAGGGCGGCTTTCATCAGGGCGATATTGGCCCAGCTGTAGGGCCATCTGGGCCTTAACTGCGAAGCGATACGGTAGCTTGCCAGCGATGCGCTGGTCAGTTCGGTGAAGTTGCGCTGATCTCCTGCTGCGGTCAGCTCCAGCGCCCGGTAGTAGAGCAGAATACCTTTCAGATCCCGGTATTCGCCATTGTCCGGCGCCCAGTCGATAGCCTGATCAATGCTGTTCAGTGCTGTGGTGATGGCTTCGCTCTGGGGAGCGGTATTGCTCTGCTGCCAGTGTTCGACCTGCTGTCGGGGGGAGTAGGCGTACAGGTCAGCGATGCCGATTCCCGCGGCGAGGTAGCTCAGATACAGGAGCAGGGCGATCAGGGGGAGTGCCAGCAAGCGGGATTTAGCCATGGGCCCGGTCGATCAGCTTTTCAGGGTTGCCGATGACCAGTTGGCGGGCATCGCTTTCACCCACCAGTTCGGCGGCGGCCTGATAGCCTTCACTGAGAACCGGTGGGCGTCGGTTGGCGTTGTGGGCGTCGGAGGCGAGAATCGTGACCCAGTCCCGCTCCAGCAACTCGCAGGCCCGCTTATGGGCGCTATCGCCGAACTTGCCGGCAACGGACATCGCTGTGACCTGCAGCAGGCAGCCCCGTTCGACGAACGGGTTGATCTTATTCAGATCGTTGACGATATCTTTATTACGTTCCGGGTGCGCGATCATGGGGAGAATATCCCGCGCCAGCAGCCAGTCAACCAGCTTGTCGCTGCCCGGTGGAATATGGCTGTGGGGCAGTTCGAGCAGCAATACCTGCTTGCCTTCCCAGCTGCCGATAAACGGGATCTTGCCGGACGGGATCATGCTCAGCATCTCCACCGAGATGCGAACCTCTGCGCCGAGCCCCAGGGTCAGTGGAATATCCTGCTCGATTAGCTGAGCCTGCAGTTGTTCCAGCACCGGTTCGATGGTGGCAATGCTGTTTTCATAGCGGCCCGGATGAATATGGGGGGTAACCACGATATGTCTGATACCATCGGCCACGGCGATGCGGGCCAGCTCCAGCGACTCGTGCAGTGTCGCCGGGCCGTCATCGATGCCGGGCAGGATATGGCAGTGCAGATCGATCATCAGGCGCTTTGCTCTTCCGCCGTATAGCCGTAAGCGTCGTAGTAACCGCCGTACTCGCCACCGTATTTGGCGGCCTTCTTAAGATCCACCTGGTTCAGCACCACGCCGATCACCGGCGCGTTGACGTCGTTGAGTCGTTTCAGGCCGGATTTCGCCAGTTGATGGTTGGTGGTATCCGCTTTCACCACATAGACCATGGCACCGACGTGGGGAGCCAGCACCAGCGCATCACTCACAGCCTGAGTCGGTGCGGTATCAATCACGATGCGGTCGTACTTGGTTTCAAGAATCTCCAGCACTTTAGCGAAGCGGCGGGATGACAACAGTTCCAGTGGGTTGGGCGGAATGATACCCGCGGTCATAACATCAATACCGGCGTGCCCAATGGTGTGGATACACTCTTCCAGTTTGGCAGTGCCGGCCACTAGATTGGAGAGTCCTGGCGCTTTACCGGAGATCTCAAAGGCTTTTGCTATAGAAGGGCGGCGCATATCGGCATCGATCAGCAGAACATTTTCCATCTGCCCCAGGGAGTAGGCCAGACTCAGCGCCGTGGAGGTTTTGCCTTCACCGGGAACGGATGAGGTGCAGCTGAGCACCTTGTGGGGATTATCCAGCGCCGACAGGACGATACCGGTACGAATGGTTCTGACCGCTTCGGCAAAGGTGGCCTGAGGTTGCTCCAGGTATTCCGTATAACTCGGGTTAGTTTTTCTGCCGCGCTTAGGCAGCTTCGGCAGCAGGCCCAGCATGGTGGCGCCGAGTTTATTTTCCACATCCTGCGCTGTTTTCAGGGTGTTGTTCAGGGCTTCCAGCAGGAAGGAGAACATAATGCCGAACATAAAGCTGACCACAAACGCCAGGGCGATGATCAGTCCCTTCTTCGGTTTAGCCGGTTTTTGCGGTGGCTGCGCAGGATCGGCAACCCGGGCATTGGCGGTCTGAAGGTCGCCGGTGGCGTTGGTTTCATTCAGACGGTTAAAGAAGGTTTCATACAGTTGGCGCTTGGCTTCGGCGTCCTGCTCCAGCTCTTTCAGACGGTACTGCTTACTGCTGATGGAGCGGATATCCTGCTTGGCCTGATTGACCGCGGTTTGCAGGGACTGTTCGCCAGCGCGGGCGGCGCGGTATTCATTTTCAATACCGTTAACTACAGACATGATCTGAGCGTTCAGGCTGCGCCGGGCATTGGCCAGTTCTGATTCTGCAGCGATCATTTTCGGGTGCTTAGCGCCATAGCGTTTGGCCAGTTCCGACTTTTTCAGTTCCACTTCCAGCACTGCCCCTTTCAGGGTTTGTACCAGCGGATGCTGTAGTACCGCAGGGATGCGTTCAAAGCTTTCCGGATTGTTCTTGTTCAGGCGGCGGATCTGGGAGTAGAGGTTTTCCAGCGAGATACGGTCGCGGCGAGCATCAACCAGCTTGGTGGAGACCAGATCCAGTTCGCTGTTGGCGATATCAACACCGCCATCCTCGCCGACAATACCTTCTTGCTGGCGATAAGCTTCCAGTCTGCCTTCCGCCGCTTTCCACTGATCATACAGACCACTGGAACGCTCCATCAGCCATTCGGAGGCTCTGTTGGTCAGCTCAAGTCGGGCTTCCAGATTGTTTTCGATATAGGCTTCGCCGATAGCGTTGGCGATCTCCGCCGCCAGCACCGGATCAAAGGATTCGTAGCTGATCTTCACCAGCTGGGTTTTACGCACCGGGGAGATGGTCAGGTTTTCCTGAAACTGCTCGGTTACTTCCTGAAGCTTGATCCGGGCCTGCTCCTCTTCGCTTGGCGTTACTTCCACGCCCAGGGGCAGCAGATCTTTGATATAAGCTTTGGCCCTGGCAACCACGCCCGGCGGCTGGTTAAATTCCGGATGCTCGGTGAGGTTGAACTTCCGGATCACCCTTTCCGCCAGTTGGCGGGATTTAAGGATCTCAAACTGGGTCAGGTAGTACTCGTTGTTGCTGGAGTCGAGTCCGTACACCTCTTCGATGGACACTACGTTGGCGTTCTGGGATTCGATCAGCAGGGTCGCCTGGGCGCGATACACCGGTTGCATTGAGAAAACCACCAGGGTGGTGAGCATTGTGATAACAATGGCAAACCCGAGAATGCCCCATTTATGGCGGTTAATTGTGTTCCAGTACTGGCGCAGGTCGATGACATCGTCCGCCATCATGCGGGAATAGTGTTCCTGGGGCTTTTGAGTATCCATACTTTCCGATCTTTTCCGGTAGAGTTGTTGCGCTGATGTCCTGTGGTTTGCGGAGGCTTCTGATCAGAAGAAGCTCTGCTCAATCGTAATGACATCACCCGGTTTTATCTGGGTATTCAGTTGTACGAGACGCGGATCGCCAGTCTGATCTTCATGGGCAACATAGAGTTTGCTTTTTGATGCCCGCTCGGTAAAACCGCCGGCCAGCGCCACCGCTTTCTGCAGTGTCAGACCGGGCTGGTAGGGGTAGCCGCCGGGCTCTTTAACCTCGCCATTGATAAAGAACTGGCGATACTCCACCACAGTAATACTGACATTGGGGTTGACCAGATAACCGTCGGCCAGACCGTGGGTGATGGTCTGGCTGAGTTTGCCGATGGTCATATTGAGCACTTTCAGTTCGCCGAGAAACGGATAGGCGATGGTGCCTGCGTCACTCAGGCGGATCTCCATGCTCAGATCCTCTTCGCCGAACACCTGAATGCTGAGCAGGTCGCCGGAACCGAGTCGGTAATCGGACAGCGCTTCACCCTGGGCATTGGCAAAACTGGCAATCAAGAGCAGAGCCGCGGTAACCACGGCTCGCAGATAGGCATTGCAACGTATCATATAAAAAGCGTCTCTAATTACAGCAAGTTACAGTGATGCATTAACTGTCAGCAGGTAGACATTCTTCTTGTAATCTGCGTTGGCAACGTTGGAGTCGGTATCGTTGTACTGATACAGCAGACCAAAGGTCAGCCAGCGACGGAAATCATAGTTCAGACCCAGATTCAGGCTGGTGGTCTCGTCTTTACGCTCATCCGCCGCGCCTTCGTAGTCATCGCTGGAGAA
Source organism: uncultured Amphritea sp. (assembly GCA_963669425.2). Taxonomy (GTDB): domain Bacteria; phylum Pseudomonadota; class Gammaproteobacteria; order Pseudomonadales; family Balneatricaceae; genus Amphritea. The sequence continues at coordinate 2,659,702 of CAXXNC010000002.1, read as the reverse complement.
GCCGATACCCAGATCGGTGCTCATGATATCGTTCCAGGCGTGGTTCCAGTTGATGCTGACGAAGCTGTTATCAATGAAGTCGCCGTTACCGTTGGTTTCTTTCTCGATCCGGCCGGTGGTCAGGTCCACGGTGGAGTAGGTGCGTGGCAGCCAGCGTACAGACGCTTCCCAGCTGGTGCCGGAAAAATCTTTACGGGCGGAGGAGTCGAAGTCTCTCTCGGTGCGGCCAAGCTTGACTGTACCGGTGGTTTTCGCCGTGGACTCCCAGGTGGCACCGATAAAGTACTTCCAGGTATTGCTGTCCAGGGAGTTACCGCCATCGACATCGTAATCGATATTTTTGTTGCGGGCTTCAAACAGCAGGGAGGTTTTCGGTGCTACCTGATAGTAGAACACCGCACCGGCTGTTGTTTCTGTTACATCGCGGGATTCAGTGATAGAGCGGAAGTTGGTGTACTCACGATCCAGATGGTCGGCGAACACTTCAACGCGGCCGGTAGCGTCCTGGCCGCCGTAGGTGTATTTGAAGCCTGCGGTTTTAACGTCGAACTCCAGCGGTGAGTCGATCGCATTGGCGATGCCGCCTGATGCGCTCAGACCGGTGCCGCGAGTCTCGTGACTTTTGCTGTAAGCGGTTTTAAGGTCGAGCATGCTGCGATGGCTGAACTCGAGGTGTGCATCTGCAGAGAGATCATGATCCAGGTAGTTGTCGTCGGAGCTATCACTATAGATACCGTTGCTCAGGCGGTACGCTACCCGGTAGGCGTTGACGCCATCTTCTGCGATCAGTTGTACGGACGGTGTCAGTACGGTGATTACATCATCCTGTTCATTGTCAGAAGTGCTCAGGATGTTGTCGTCGTAACCCGTCTGAATAGTTGCCATTGGTACGATGCGGACCGGGCCGGCATCGACAGACGCTGGTTCAATGGTCGCAACAGCATGGCTGGAGAATAGAATAACAGGTAGCGCCAGAGCGCTGTTAAAAGTCCGGTTTATCATGTGCCGTAGTCCTTTTGAATCCTTGTCTGAAGCAGGCACTGTTTTCCCTTTGCGAAGATAAGCGGGAATCATTACAGCTGGCAGGCCTGTATTAACCGCGCAATCATATCATGGCGTCGTTATGGATGAAATTTTATCTGGCGAAAAAATGTGCATTTTTTTACCGCTGTTTGTGCGGCTGCTTTGTTTGACTATTTTTTCCATCGCATGCGCTATATCACCCAGAAGCAAACTCTATACTCAGGTTGTTGCGAGTATGTTGCAGAGCGAAGTTTTTGTTTGAAAGTTCAGCAGCCAGCCTGGCTGTATGTTCTGCTTGATCCCGGACTTATCTGAGAGCCGGAGGTGTGTATGAGTTGTTCGTCGATTCCTTAGATTCGGCTGATGAAGCGTTACCTGCTACATTGTACTGCCTAAGTAGGAATATTCCTCAACAGTGATAGCTGGATATAAAGTGGTACATTACGGCACAATTGATCTTAGTTATTGCAGTTGGCGCCGGTTTGGCGATAAATAGGCTGTTAAGAGTTCCTGGCTAATCCAGGAGATAGTTTTTGCAAAGTTTTTAATTGGAGACCGCTCATGGGTCACGCGAAGAAAGATGTACCTTTTCAGCCATTGCAGATCTCAGTATTAACTGTGTCAGATACGCGTACGCCGGAGAATGATACTTCGGGCGACGCACTGGTGGCGGGTCTGACTGAAGCCGGCCACAATCTTGCGGATCGTACGATCTGTAAAGATGATGTTTATCAGCTGCGTGCAGTGGTATCGAAGTGGATTGCCGATGTCGACGTTCAGGCGATTCTGGTGACTGGTGGCACCGGTTTTACAGCGCGTGATACAACGCCGGAGGCTCTGACCCCGCTGTTTGATAAAGCGATCGAAGGTTATGGCGAGCTGTTCCGTCAGCTGTCCTATGAGGAGATCGGTACTTCTACCGTCCAGTCCCGCGCGTTTGCCGGTGTTGCAAACCGTACGGTTATCTTCTGTATGCCGGGTTCGACCGGGGCTTGTAAGACCGCCTGGAATGGCATTATCCGTGAGCAACTGGATGCCCGTCATCGTCCGTGTAATTTCGTTGAGATGGTGATGACCCAGAAACAGGTGGATACCGCTTGTGGGAGCCGGGGATGAGTGGCTGCGGATGTGATGCTGTGCAGCCAGGCTTAATGCCGGTTGCCGATGCATTGGAGCAACTGCTGGATCATGCGATTGCGGTTACCGAAACAGTCGAGGTTTCGCTGCATGATGCGTTAGGTCGTGTGCTGGCGGAAGATCAGTTGTCGCTGGTGGATGTACCGCCACGGGATAACAGTGCAATGGATGGTTATGCCATCAATGTTGGTGGATTGGCCGAAGGACAGCGACTGACAGTTTCGCAGCGAATCCCTGCCGGTACCGCGCCTTTACCCTTAGAAGAGGGTACTGCTGCACGTATTTTTACCGGCTCTGAAATCCCCGAAGGCGCTAATGCGGTAGTGATGCAGGAAAACACCACTGCCGGCGAAGATGGCGATGTCGCCTGGGTTGAGATTAATCAGTTGCCTGAATTGAATGGCAATATTCGTGAGCAGGGGCAGGATGTTGTCAGTGGACAGTGTGTTATGCCTGCTGGTACCCGTTTACAGGCGGCTCATCTGGGTGTGCTTGCCTCTGTAGGTATTGCCCGGGTCAGGGTTTATCGTCCTCTTAAAGTCGCGGTGCTGGCAACCGGTGATGAGCTGGTGATGCCTGGAAATGAGCTGAAGCCCGGTCAGATCTATAACTCAAACCTGTTTACCTTGCAGGGCTTATTGCGTGGTATGGGCTTTGAGATCGTCGATCTGGGGATTGTTGAAGATACCCTGCAAGGGACTGTTGATGCTCTGGCGCGGGCTGCTGAGCAGGCTGACTGTATTATCAGTACTGGCGGAGTGTCTGTCGGTGAAGAGGATCATGTGAAACCGGCTGTTGAAGCGCTGGGTGAACTGAACCTGTGGCGTATGGCGATCAAGCCGGGTAAGCCGATGGCTTATGGTAATGTGAAAGGTGTGCCGTTTATTGGTTTGCCAGGCAATCCGGCAGCGGTATTGGTGACTTTCACTATTCTGGCGCGACCTTATCTGCTTAAGGTGCAGGGCGCATCTGTACTGTTGCCGAATATCTTTAAGGTTAAAGCAGGCTTTACCCGCACCAAGAAGATTGGCCGTCAGGAATATCTGCGTGCAGAGCTTGATAATGGTATCGCGGTACTCGGACGCAGTCAGAGTTCCGGTGTGCTGAGTTCAGCGGTTGCTGCGGCTGGATATCTGGTTGTGCCGCCCCAAACTGAAGTTAACGAAGGGGATGAACTGGAGTTCGTGCCTTTCGGTGAAGTAATTAATTAGGTGATGTGATGATTGAGGTGCTCTATTTTGCTTCGCTGCGTGAGGCGGTCGGGGTTGCGAAGTCCAGTCATGACCTCGGTGGCGCAACAGTTGCCGATCTTGTGGATAACCTGAAGTCTCAGGGGGAGCCCTGGGCCAGCGCGCTTGAAGGTCAGCTGTTGTGCTCTGTCAATCAGGAAATGGCGAGCTTTGATGCTGTGCTGAATGATGGTGATGAGCTGGCATTGTTCCCTCCTGTTACTGGCGGTTAGATGAGCGTTCTGAGTGCAGTGATTCTGGCTGGTGGTCAGGGTTCCAGAATGGGGGGGGTGGATAAAGGGTTGGTTGGGTTTCGCGATCAGCCGATGATTACACATACTGTTCGTCTGGTCAGGCCGTTTGTCGGCGAGCTTATTATCAGTTGTAACCGTAATGAGCCTGAGTATCAGCAACTGGCGGATATCACCGTGGCCGATCCTGTAGGAGGCTTTCAAGGACCGTTGATGGGGATTCTGGCTGGCTTGCAGAATGCTGATGGTGAATCGCTGCTGGTGTTGCCTTGTGATACGCCTTTGCTTAATGCGGAGGTTCTGAATCGGCTGACTTCTGTCGCCGGGGAGAACCCGGAAGCGATTGTTGTGCTGGCTGAAGAGGGGCGATTGCATCCGTTACATGCGGTTATCCCTGTGGCTTTGGCTTCAGATCTGGAACAATGGTTGGATGGCGGGCAGCGCGCAGTGCAGCGTTGGATGCGAAATCATCCGATGGTTGAGGTCGATGTCACTGATCTGTCAGAGCAATTGAGTAACCTGAATACCCTTGAGGAGCTTCGGTTGAACAGCTGAGGCAAAACCGCTGAGGTAAGCTAAGAATCCTCGATTTCTTCTGGATTACTATATAATGCCCGCCTGATTGAATCTGGCGGGCATTTTTTATGGAGCTGTTTGTAACTGCGGGTGGGGCTTTTTTACTGGTTTTTCTAGCCGAGTTTGGCGATAAGAGTCAGTTGGTCTGTATGGCGCTGGCTGCACGCTATCGCGCTAAGCCTGTTATTTTTGGTGCTGTTCTTGCGTTCGCAGTGCTTAATCTTCTGGCTGTTACTCTGGGGGCTCTGGCGGCAGAGTGGTTGCCGCGATGGCTGGTGCTGCTTATTGTTGCATTCTTATTCCTCTGGTTTGGTATTCAATCCCTGTTGAATGATGATGACGAGGACGATGGGTTTCAGAATGGTGCGGCCCGAAGTGCATTCGTAACGGCATTCTCTGTTATCTTTCTGGCAGAACTGGGTGATAAAACACAGTTGGCGGTTGCTGGATTAGCGGCATCTGAGGCCTGGATTGCTGTCTGGATTGGTGCGACGATGGCGCTTGCGATGACTACAGTGCTGGGAGTGATGGCCGGACGGGTTATCAGTCAGTATATCTCTGTGCAGTGGATGCATCGTCTGGGTGGCACTATTTTCCTATTGTTTGCCACGGTTGCACTCTATAAGTTGTGGTTATTGCTTACGTTATAAGTCGCTGAGGAAGTTATGCTGATCGGTTTTCTGGTGTTGCTGTTACTGCAGTTTGTAGGGGAGCTGATTGTTATGTATACCGGCATGCCGGTTCCCGGGCCGGTGGTTGGCATGGTGTTGTTGCTGATAGGCCTGATAGTCAACGGTGGCGTGCCAGAAGTGCTTCGTCAGCCAAGTGAGGCATTACTGAAGCACCTGGCGTTACTGTTTGTGCCTGCCGGTGTGGGATTGATGCTCCACTTCGGGCTGCTGAAAGATGATTGGCTGGCGATATCTGTCGCGCTGGTGGTCAGTACGGCGCTGGCAATTCTTATCACGACCCTGATTCTGAATCGCTCTGCGAAAAAGCTGCAACAGCTGGAGGAGCGGAAATAATGGAATTCTGGGTTTTCTTCTCTGCGAAACCGTTGATGTGGTTGATTATCACTATCGCGGTCTTTCTGTCTTCTTCCTGGTTCAATCGTCGTTTAGGTGGTACCCCTATACTGCATCCTGTTCTGGTATCGCTGGCCTTAATTATCGCATTCCTCTTGATGACGGGAACACCTTATGAAACCTATTTCGAAGGTGCGCAGTTTATTCACTTCCTGCTGGGGCCCGCGACGGTGGCTCTGGCTGTGCCGCTGTATGATCACTTTGAGCGAGTAAAGAAGATGCTTCTTCCGTTAGTGGTGGCTTGTATGGCAGGGGCTGTTACAGCAGCCGCTTCCGCGTTGTTAGTCGCTCAGGCTTTGGATGCATCGACCGGCACTTTGTTATCTATTGCACCTAAGTCTGTGACTTCTCCGATTGCTATCGGTATTGCTGAAAAGCTGGGTGGTTATCCTTCTCTCGCATCAGGTCTGGTGCTGGTGACGGGAGCGTTGGGCTGTATTCTGGCACCGCCGATCTACCGTATTCTGAATGTTCAGGATGAGGCGGTAAAAGGCTTTGGCCTTGGGGTTGCTGCTCACGGTATGGGCACTGCCTTCGCCTTTGAGTATGGCTTGATGGCAGGCGCATTTGGTGGTCTGGCGATGGGCATGACCGGAGCCTTTACCGCGTTTATGCTGCCGTTGCTAATTCCTTTGCTTGGCATTGGATAATATCGGCACGAGGACGTGCCTCACTACATTGTGCTTGGCATGCATTTGTAGCGAGCGACGACCTCGTCGTGATTCAGGCTTACTCTTCATTCTTTTGTTGCGTTGCAAAAGTCAGGCGGCGGGAGTAAAGTGCCCGGCCTGAGTTTTTGTGCAGATACAGGTTCTGGTATGACCCCAATCGAACGCTATAAAAAAGACCTTGAACGGGATGATTTCTCTTACGACGCCGCTCAGGAGATGGCAGTAAAGCATCTTCAGCGTCTTTATGATGATCTGGTTGCCCGACATAACGAACCAAAGCCGACCGGCTTTATGAATCGTTTGTCCAGCAAGTTTAAGAAGCAGACGATTGAACCAGTAACTGGTCTATACTTCTGGGGTGGTGTAGGTCGCGGTAAAACGTATCTGATGGATACATTTTACGATAGCCTGCCATTCGAGAATAAAGAGCGGACGCACTTTCACCGCTTTATGCAGCGTGTACACAAAGAGCTGAAGCTTCTGGATGGTACGCCGAACCCATTGGTGACAATCGGCAAGAAGTTTTCCGATGAGTTTCAGATTATCTGCTTCGACGAATTCTTTGTTACCGATATCACTGATGCGATGATTCTGGGTGGTCTGCTGGAGCAGCTGTTTAATAACGGTGTGTCGCTGGTAGCAACGTCCAATATCGTCCCGGATGGTTTGTATGAGAATGGCTTGCAGCGTGCTCGCTTCCTGCCTGCGATTGCGCTACTGAACAAATACACTGAAGTTGTAAATGTTGATAGCGGTATTGATTACCGTTTGCGTACCCTGGAACAGGCCGAGCTGTACCACTTCCCGTTGGATGCTGAGGCTGATGTCAGTCTGAACCAGAGCTTTGAAAGTCTGGCTCCTGATCTGGAAGAGGTTGTGGAAGCAGAAGTTCTGGATATTAATGGTCGAGACATCAAGAGTCGTCGCTGCTGTGAAGACGTAGTCTGGTTTGATTTTGCTGAGCTGTGCGAAGGGCCGCGCAGTCAGAATGATTACATTGAGCTGGCGAAGATCTTCCATGCTGTGCTGATTAGTAATGTGCCGCAGTTGGGACGCAGTAATGACGATGCTGCCCGTCGCTTTATAAATCTTGTCGATGAGTTCTATGATAGCGGTGTAAAACTGATTATCTCTGCTGAAAAATCGATTCCTGAGATCTACAGTGAAGGCCGTCTGGAATTTGAGATCGAACGTACCCAGAGCCGCCTGCTGGAGATGCAGTCTCACGAGTATCTGGCGAGAGAGCATAGAGCATAATAAAAACGCAGTTTTTATTAAGTAGTGGCGAGACCGGCGAGCAAAGCTCGCCTCGCTAGAGCGGCTGGTAAGCCAGCCTTTCTGGACGCGACTCCGTCGCTTGCTAGAAGAAGCATTTTCTGGAGCTTCTATGGCTTTTACGCTTTTTCCAGCAAGTAAAATTTATTTTGCGTCCAGCAAGTCGCGCTCTCCGCGACGTTCTCGCCACTAGCCACAAATTTTATTGGCTTTATTTTGCGGTTGCAGTATAATCCGCGCTCCTTCGGTTCAGGCCGGGGTTTTATGACGTTGTAGCCGACCGGTTACAACCAATAATTATAAGGTCGTCGATCACTGTTTCAGTGATTAGGCTGATGTAAAGGTAAATTGAATATGTCTACTACAGTTAGCGCAAAGCCTGCAGAGGTAAAACGCGATTGGTACGTTGTTGACGCTGAGGGTAAAACTCTGGGCCGTCTGGCAACTGAAATTGCACGCCGTCTGCGTGGTAAGCACAAAGCAGAATACACTCCTCACGTTGATACTGGCGATTACATCATCGTTGTTAACGCTGAGAAAGTTAACGTAACCGGTAATAAGCGTAAAGCTAAGATGTACTACCGTCACACTGGTTACCCTGGTGGTCTGCGTGAAACTTCTTTCGAGAAGATGGTTGAAACTCACCCAACACGCACCATCGAACTGGCCGTTAAAGGCATGCTGCCAAAAGGTCCCCTGGGTCGTGCTATGTACACCAAGATGAAAGTGTACGCTGGTGCAGAACATCCGCATGCGGCTCAACAGCCACAAGAACTGAACATCTAAGGGGCAGCTAACTATGTCTTCAACTCAGTATTACGGCACTGGCCGTCGTAAGTCCTCTACTGCACGTGTATTCCTGCGTCCAGGTACTGGCAAAATCACCGTTAACCAGCGTGAGCTGGATGTTTACTTCGGTCGCGAAACTGCTCGCATGATCGTTCGTCAGCCTCTGGAGCTGACAGGTAACACTGAAAAATTCGACGTATACGTGACTGTTAAAGGCGGCGGTGGCTTCGGTCAGGCTGGCGCTATCCGTCACGGTATCACTCGTGCTCTGATGGAGTACGATGAGACTCTGCGTCCAGAACTGCGTGCTGCTGGTTTCGTTACCCGTGACGCACGTGAAGTTGAGCGTAAGAAAGTGGGTCTGCGTAAAGCACGTAAGAAGCCACAATTCTCCAAGCGTTAATTTCGCTTCGATACTTTTTTGTATCGCACAAAAAATCGCCCGCACCAGCAATGGTCCGGGCGTTTTTTTTGGCAGTAGAAAATATGCTGTCGGTGCGAGATCAACTATAGGCGTAAATCAGCGCTTTTGGCCGGAAATTGCCTTGTAAGAAGAGGGGATTTTCTTTACTATTTGGGCCATTTTAAAAATCCGTTAATTCGGTATTCATTACTGAGCAGCCGGACAATTGTCGCATTGCAACAATGCGGGGGCGGAAAGGTTGAGTGAGGGGAGATAATCTTAATGAGTAATGACGGCGTGAATAAGGGGCGGCGACGTCTCCTGATCGGTGCCACGTCTGCTGTTGGGGCAGTCGGTGCCGTGGGAGCTGCAGTTCCATTCGTAGCTTCCTGGAATCCAAGTGCCAAAGCAAAGACTGCTGGTGCGCCTGTTAAGGTGGATGTCAGCAAGCTGGAGCCAGGTCAGCAGATGATTGTTAAGTGGCGTGGTAAGCCGGTATGGGTTGTTCGCCGCGGCGACGAAGCTCTGGCTGAACTGCCAAAAATCAACGATCGTATGGCTGACCCAATGTCTGAGGTGCCTCAGCAGCCAGCATACATTCCTAAAACACCAATCCGTGCGCTGCGCGACGATATCATCGTGCTGGTAGGTATTTGTACGCACCTGGGTTGTTCTCCGACTTACCGTCCGGAAGTTGCACCTGCAGATCTGGGTGCAGACTGGGTTGGTGGTTTCTACTGCCCATGTCACGGTTCTCGTTTTGACCTGTCCGGCCGCGTATACAGCGGTGTTCCGGCACCAAGCAACCTGGTGATCCCGCCTCACTTCTATGAGAGCGAAAATGTGATCATCGTTGGCCTTGATCAGGAGAATGCATAATGGCTGGTACTCGCAATAAAGGTAATCCGGGCCTGATGGGCTGGATTGATGATCGTTTCCCGCTGACAGCGATGTGGGAAGATCACCTGTCTAAATACTACGCTCCAAAGAACTTCAACTTCTGGTACTTCTTTGGTTCCCTGGCGCTGCTGGTACTGGTTAACCAGCTGCTGACCGGTATCTGGCTGACTATGAGCTACAACCCAAGCGCTGACGGTGCGTTTGCGTCTGTTGAATACATCATGCGTGATGTGGACTACGGTTGGTTGCTGCGCTACATGCACTCCACCGGTGCGTCTGCCTTCTTTGCTGTTGTTTACCTGCACATGTTCCGTGGTCTGATGTACGGTTCTTACCGTAAGCCTCGTGAGCTGGTGTGGATCTTCGGTATGACTATCTACCTGGCGCTGATGGCTGAAGCCTTCATGGGCTACCTGCTGCCATGGGGTCAGATGTCTTACTGGGGTGCTCAGGTAATCGTATCCCTGTTTGCTGCAGTACCTGTTGTGGGTCCTGAGCTGGCAGAGTGGATCCGTGGTGACTACCTGATTTCCGGTATCACTCTGAACCGCTTCTTCTCTCTGCACGTTGTTGCACTGCCAATCGTTCTGCTGGCGCTGGTTGTAATGCACATCATCGCACTGCACGAAGTGGGTTCTAACAACCCTGATGGTATCGAGATTAAAGATAAGAAGGATGAGAACGGTATTCCGCTGGACGGTATCCCATTCCACCCTTATTACACTGTTAAAGATATCGTAGGTGTTGTGGTATTCCTGTTTGTCTTCTGCCTGATCATCTTCTTCTTCCCGGAGATGGGCGGTTACTTCATTGAGAAGCCAAACTTTGAGCCTGCAAACCCGCTGAAGACGCCTGAGCACATTGCTCCGGTATGGTACTTCACGCCATTCTACGCAATGCTGCGTGCGATCCCGCCAATCGCTGGATCTCAGTTCCCGGGTGTTGTTGTGATGGGTGCGGCGATTGCTATCCTGTTCGTTCTGCCTTGGCTGGATCGTAGCCCTGTTAAGTCTATGCGCTACAAAGGTTGGATGAGCAAAGTATGGCTGCTGATCTTCTGCGTATGCTTCGTGATCCTGGGTTACCTGGGTGTTGTAGCGTCCTCTCCGGGTCGTACGCTGGTTGCACAGATCTGTACTGCGCTGTACTTCGCGTACTTCTTCCTGATGCCGTTCTACACCAGAATGGAAAGCACTAAACCGGTACCAGAAAGGGTAACAGGCTAATGAAAAAGTTTTTTATCGCTATCATGATGGTGCTGATGCCAGTAGCAGCGAATGCTGCTGGCGCCAAAGCGCCGCTGGATCACATTGAGATTGATCACGCAAACAAAGAGTCTCTGCAGCGTGGTATGCAGACTTTTGTTAACTACTGTCTGGGTTGCCACTCTGCTGAGTATCAGCGTTTCGAGCGTGCAGCTGTAGATCTGGGTATGCCTAACGAGCTGGTTCAGGAAAATCTGATTTTCGGTGACCAGAAAGTGGGTGAGCAGATGACTAACGCGATGCCCAAGGCAGAAGCGGCTGTGTGGTTTGGTACTGCGCCACCGGATCTGACTCTGGAATCCCGTCTGCGTGGTGAAGACTGGTTGTATACTTACCTGCGTAGCTTCTACGAAGATAAGTCCCGCCCTTGGGGTGTGAACAACGTGGTTTTCCCGGACGTAGGTATGCCTAACGTGCTGGAAGGTCTGCAGGGTGTTCAGAAGAACCACTGTACTCAGGAAGAGCTGATTCACCAGAAGAAGGAGATTGATCCTCTGACTGGTCTGCAAATCGGTGGCTGTCTGACACTTGCTGAGAAGGGTACTCAGTCTGCTGAAGAGTTTGATAAGACTGTCTATGATCTGGTTAACTTCATGTCTTACATGGGTAACCCGGTAATGCTGGAGTCTCGTTCTCTCGGTACTAAAGTGCTGATCTTCCTGGCTATCTTCTTCGTGTTCGCGTTTGCGCTGAAGAAAGAGTACTGGAAAGACGTACACTAATACGTCCGATAGTCGACAAATACCCGTACGCGGCTCATTCTGTGGGTCGCGTATGTTTTTTTTTCTGGAATATGTGTAACGGGGTGATTTAATGGGCGTAGTGGCCAAGCGTTCTTCAATGACTTTTTACTCCGATGGTAATGATCATTACAGCCATCGGGTACGTATCGTGCTGGCAGAAAAAGGTGTCGCCGTTGAAATCAATGATTGCGATCCGAACAATCTGCCTGAGGATCTGGCGTCACTGAATCCATACAACAGCCTGCCAACTCTGCTGGACAGAGAGCTGGTTCTGTATGAGCCGAATGTGATGATGGAGTATCTGGACGAGCGTTTCCCTCATCCTCCATTGCTGCCTGTTTATCCTGTTGCTCGCGCGGAAAGCCGCCTGTATATGTACCGTATACAGCGTGACTGGTGTGATCTTGCAGATACTATTCTGACCACTGAAGATGCCGATGAAGCTGATCAGGCGCGCAAAGAGCTGCGTGATAGTCTGGTTGCAGTTTCTCCTATTTTCGGCGAGAAAGATTTCTTCATGAGTGAAGAGTTTACTCTGGTTGATTGCTGCATTGCTCCTCTGCTGTGGCGTCTGGAAATTCTGGGTGTTGAGCTCCCGGAAGCTCAGAGTAAAGATCTGCTGAAATACATGGAGCGCCTGTTTGAGCGTGAGTCTTTCCAGATCAGTCTGTCTGAGGAAGAGCGCGAAATGCGCGACTGATACTGACGGGACTATCTATAGAAAGGGATGACATCTGTGCATCCCTTTTTTATTGGTTTGTTCTGGTACTGACCTTTGATAATTGGAGAATGTGATGCAATCTAGCCGTGCTTATCTGGTGCGAGGGCTGCATGAGTGGATTTTGGATCAGGGCTGGACTCCTCATGTTGTGGTCGATGCTGAGATTCGGGGTGTAATGGTTCCTGAGCAGTTCGTAAATGATGGTCAGATTGTGCTGAATATCTCACCCTCTGCCGTGCAGGGGTTGATGATTGATAATGATGCCATCAGTTTTAGTGCGCGCTTCGGTGGTGTGCCTATGAATATTTACGCGCCGATGGTATCGGTTCTGGCTGTCTATGCCCGTGAAAACGGGAAGGGCATGGGATTTGGTGCTGAGCCGGGTGTTGAGGCGTTTGATCTTCCGCCTGAGCCGGATGATGAGCCGCCAGCGCCTTCCGGTCCAGAGAAGCCTTCAGGACGTCCTTCGCTGAAAGTGGTGAAGTAGTCATCAGAAATAAAAAAAACCGCCATAGGAGGCTGTGTAAAAACGCCTCATAATCGGTAAAAATACCCGCATACATTTATGCGGGTATTTTTTATGCGTCATATACAAGGTGAGTCCCGGCAGCAAAGTACGCTGTTCCCTGAAAGACTGGATGACTATGTCAGTGCTGATAACCCCGTACGCATTATTGATGCCTACGTTGATCAGCTCGATATGGCGGCGCTGGGGTTTACTTATGCCCAAACCAAAACAACAGGCCGTAAACCCTACCATCCCGGTGATCTGCTCAAGCTCTATCTGTACGGTTACCTCAATCAGCTGCGCAGTACCCGCCGACTTGAAAAAGAGTGCCATCGCAATCTGGAAGTGGTCTGGCTGCTGAAACGCCTGGCGCCGGACTTTAAAACACTGGCCAACTTCCGGCAGCAGAACAGTCATGCGATAAGGCAAGCCTGCCGTGCCTTTATCCGTTTTTGCCGGGAGGCAGATTTGCTCGATGGCCGCATTGTAGCCATTGATGGCAGCAAGTTTAAAGCCGCTGCGAGTATGGATAAAACCTATAAGTCCGAGCAACTAAGTAAACTTCAACGCCATCTTGAGTATCGCATCGACGACTATCTTAAACAGCTTAAAGCCTCAGAGCAGGACGACACGCAAAACCGGGGGGATATCCAGAAAGCGTTAAAGCAGTTGCAGAACCGGCAAAGAGCGCTGAACGCGGGTGCTCAGACAATGGCGGATACCGGAGCAAAGCACTGCTGTGAGACAGAGCCCGAAGCCCGGCGTATGCGTTCAGGCCGGGACGGGATCGTGGTCGGCTACAATGTCCAGACAGCGGTTGAAACAAACACGGGGCTGATCGTGCATTACGACATCACCGATCAAGGCTCAGATAATCGCCAGCTGGAGCCGATGGCCAAAGCCGTTAAAACGGAACTGAAGGCAAAGGCATTGGAGATACTCGCCGATGCAGGCTACTCCAATGGTGAACAATTAGCGGCCTGTGAAGAGTCAGATATCACGCCGAATGTACCGACTAACCGTTCCAGCAATCCGAAAAAAGATCACTATCAGAAGAGCGACTTCCGCTATGATGCAGAGAAGAATCAGTACGCCTGTCCGGCAGGCCAGATCCTGACGCAGAAGACGAAAAACACAGCAAAGAAGTTGTATCAGTATACCCGCGTTGGCTGCGACACCTGTCCTCAGCAGTCTCGCTGCACAAGCGCCAAACAGCGCTGGATCAGTCGCCACTTTTATGAAGATGCATTAGAGCGGAGTCAGAAACGGATAGATGATGATCCCGGTTTAATGAAAACACGGGCAGCGACGGTAGAGCGTCCCTTCGGGCATATAAAACAGATGATGGGGTTGCGACGCTTCAGTTGTTGGGGAAAAAACGGTGCGGATGCAGAAATGGGGTTAAGCGTGCTGGCTTATAACCTGACGCGGTTAATGAACCATATAGGGGCGGAACGATTGCTCGGACTGCTTCAGGTGCGGGCATAATGATTAATTGATCACTTGAAAAGCAAAGAGCCCCGCTAACGCAGGGCTCTTGATAATCAAAACCGCTCAATTAAAGCTGTTTTTACACAGCCTCATAGGGCGGTTTTTTCATTTAAAAGGGATTGTCAGGCGTCGATGTACTCAAAGATTTTAACAATCTTCTGAATGCCATTTACGCCGCGGACCAGGTTAATAGCGTTATCTGCTTCCACCTGGGTAACCAGTCCCATCAGATAAACAACACCGTTTTCTGTAACAACTTTTACGCGGGTTGCGTCGACGTTTTCGTTGCCCAGCATATTGGCTTTGATCTTCGCAGTGATCCAGGTGTCACTGGTGCGTGTCAGGGTTGATGTCGGGCTGGTCACCGTCAGTTCGTTGTGGATACGGCGGACTTTGCGTACCTGGCTGACAATCTGTTCTGCCTCGAGGCGGCTCTGTTCTGTGGCTACCTGGCCGGTGATCAGCACCACACCGTTAAAGCTGGTAACGTTGACATGGCTGCTGCGAAGCTCTTCAGAGGCCTTGCTGATGTTTACGTTGGCTTTGATCTCGATGATCTCGTCTTCCACGTAACTGCCGGTTGTACGGTTTTCTACGTCTTCCTGAATAGGTTCCTCTTTCAGGGTGCTCACAACTGTAGAGCAGCCGCTCATTACAACACATGCCAGGGTCACGGCCAGCAGTCGTTTCATGACTTATTCTCCGCCAAAAAGTTGATAATCGATCAGATCACACAATGCGTGCAATACCAGTGTCTGTGCGCCATATATCAGGGCAGGGTCTTCTGCCGGGATGCAGAATTCAACCTCGTCCGGCAGTAATAGAGAGTGAATATCGTCATTAGTTCCGCCGGTCAGTGCGATAACCAGCATATCCCTGTCGTGAGCTGCCTGGATGGCCTGGATCAGGTTGGCGCTGCGACCGTCTGTGGATATCAGTAGTAGCAGGTCGCCGGGTTGTCCCAGGGCGCGGATCTGCTTTGAAAATACGTCATTAAACTGGCTGTCATGGGCGATGCCGGACAGGGCGGCGCCGTCTGCGCTGAGCGCTATCGCTGGAAGGCCGGGGCGTTCATGGCGGAACTGGTTCAGTAGCAGGCTGCTGAAATGCTGAGCCAGTGAAGCGCCGCCACCGTTGCCGCAGCAAAGAATCTTATTCTCTGTCATCAGGCAGTTCAGTAGGAGTTCGCCAGCGTGCGAGATATGTGGCGTATACTCCTCGATGGTCTGGGCATTCACCTCCATTGAGTTGTGAAACAGGCTAATCACCCGGTCTTGCAATACCATCGTGGCTCCAGTCAGAAAGTAGCTTCAGGTCTAAAGGCGTCTTTATACCACACGGGACAGGAATCTCCAGTGTCTGTGTGGGGCTTTGTTTCAAATGCAATAACGTCAAACCGGCATGAAGTGTTCCTGTATCCATTGTGCGTGCTCAGGAAGTGCGCTGCGGCTTTGACGATCTTGCGTTGCTTGCGCAAATCGACTGAGGCGGATGCGCCGCCCCATTGCTGATGCGAGCGCGCGCGTACCTCAATAAAAACCAGTGTTTTCTCTTCTTTGGCGATCAGGTCAATTTCGCCAAGCCGGCAGTGATAGTTTGCCGTTATTAATTTCAAGCCTTGCTGTCTGATGTAGTTCAGGGCTTTTTGTTCGGCTTCCTTGCCGATTGACTGTCTGTCCATGACTTTCTCCGTATAAGGATTATTGAGCTGTAGCGACTCCTTGCTTAAAAACAGCCCAGTTAAGCTGGCGTTGTATCTGATTGCTGCTGTTGACAGATAGAGTGCCTGTCTCGCCATTTATCTGTGCTTCCGGAGAAGCTGCCATCTGGGCGAGATAGGGGTATAGCTGAAAAGCATCGATGCCCAATGCGTACAGTCGGCCGAAGCGACTGTTGGTGTTGGCCTGCTGTTGTGCAAGTTGTAGGTGGGCATTAGAAGGCTCGTTGATAAGCCATGGCGTGGCAACAAAGCGTATACCGTTCAAATCCTGGTCTTCAATGGCAGACTCGTTGCCAGTGTAGATGTGTGATGTGGCATACACGGGTATCCGGCCGGCATAGTGGAAGGCCAGCGTAGGTTTAATCTGGCGAGCGGCTTGTGGTGGTGCAGACAGGAAAATGGCATCGACATCCTGTCGGCGTCGCTCTTCTGCTTCCGGGCGCTCGCCAATAATACGGGTCAGCTGTTTTCGTCTTTCGGTGCTTGCCTCGGTTGCCAGCAGTGTGGCGATCTGCTCAGAGTAGTTCGCATCGCGGGCAAAGCTGTAGCTGTCCAGAACAGTGCCGCCCAGTGATTCGAAGTGGTTAGCAAATGCTGTTTCGGCGCGCTGTCCCCACTCGGCTGCAGAAATGTACATCAGAACTTGCTTATGGCCATCCTGCCACATCTGTTCTGCGGCCTGGATGGCTTCGTCTTCAACTGCGAGGCCGAATTGATAGATGTTGCTCTGATATTTGCCCAGTACGGTGTTAAGGGTCAGTGTCGGGATCGGTGCAGGACCTGAATCCAGAGCCAGTTCTACCATCTCTTTGCGCAGTGGGCCGATCAGTAGCTCCAGTTGTTTTTCCTCTGCCACCTGATATAGCTGCTGAGGGTTTTCAAACTGCTCAGTATCCAGGACGATGATTTCCGGGGTGGCTCTTCCTTCTCGGGAGGCATTGTAATGAGCGGTCATAAAGCCGTTCATGATCGCTTCTGCTGGTTTCTGCAGGCGGCCGCTCAATGGTAGCAGCAAGCCAATCCGATTGGCTTCAATTGTGCTCGCCTGGGCAATCGCTTGCAGAGCTTCTGGAGCAATTCGTTGGGCTGGATGGGATTCCCAGAGTAATTGCCATTGTTCCATCTGCTTGGCCTGGCTGCTGAGATCGGTAGCGCCGCGAGTACTGAGTGCCAGTTCATACCAGCCTTGCTCATAGTAGGTGTTTGCGGGCTGGCGGCTGAGTTGTTGTAGCTGTGCAGAAGGCAGTTCCCCCAGAACCTCCCAGATCCGGTTGTGCAGTGTCTGGGCCTTGTCTTCCGGGCTGTAGCTGCTGAGCTGGATCAGCTGGAGCAGTTCGCTCAGGCGATCCTGCTGGAACCGGTAGGCTTCGGCCTGCATCTCCCCGATAGAGTATTGCTGCTCCGGAAGCAGTGAGCTGGTCGTGCTTTCAGGCAGTTGCTGAAGATATTTCAGCGCCTGACGGCCATCCTCTTTTTCCAGTGCGGCACGTGCTTTCAGTTGTGCAATTTCGAATTGCAGTGCGGGCGCCAGTCGTTGTAAGTCGATCTCCTCGAGTAGCAGGGCTGCTTCTTCTTTGCGGTCCAATCGCATGAGGATGCGAGCCGCTTCAGCTTTCAGTTCGGCGCTTCGAATCGGTGCAGCGGTTTCTGCCTGACTGAGTAGTTGTGATACCTGTTCCATCTCTGTCAGAGGCTGGCCGGTAGTAGAGGATCCTGTCTGCTGGACGCTACACCCGGCAATAAAAAGCGCGGCTGAAGCAGCCAGTACAAGAGACAGACGGCTTGGAAACGTCATATACTTTCACACCCTGAAATTTAAGTAGCTCGAATACCGATGTCCGAATCAGTTTTATATGTTGTTGCAACACCTATTGGCAATCTCGAGGATATGACTCCCCGGGCTCAGCGCATTCTGGAATCTGTTGCATTAATTGCAGCTGAAGATACCCGTCATAGCGGTCGGTTGCTGGCACATTTTAGTATTAAAACGCCGATGATAGCAGTTCATGACCACAATGAACGCCAGCAGCAGCAAAAAATTATCGAAATTCTGGCTAAAGGTGACGATGTTGCGTTGATTTCGGATGCCGGCACGCCGCTGATTTCTGATCCGGGGTTTATTCTGGTCCGCGAAGTGCGTGAGGCAGGGTTCCAGGTAGTACCGGTGCCGGGTTGCTGTGCCATGATTACGGCATTATCAGCGGCGGGTATTCCTTCTGACCGGTTTGCGTTTGAGGGCTTTCCTCCGGCGAAGCCGCAGCAGCGTCTGAATTACTTTTCCGGGCTGGCTCAGGAATCCCGTACATTGCTCTTTTATGAATCGCCTCACCGGATTATTGATAGCCTGAAAGCGGTTGTTGAGGTGTTTGGCGCTGAGCGACCCGTTGCCATTGCTCGTGAGCTGACAAAAACATTTGAGACGTTCCTGAATGGCTCAGCAGCAGAAGTGCTTGAGAAAGTTGAGTCTGATCCGAATCAGCGTAAAGGAGAGTTTGTGCTGATGATTCAGGGGGCGCCGGAGAAGGATGATTCTGCGCTGGATGCCCGGGCAGAAGAGGTGCTGGATATTCTCCTTGAGGAGCTTTCTGTAAAGCAGGCTTCAGCATTGGCGGCGAAGATTACCGGTGTAAAAAAGAAGGTGCTATATCAGGCTGCGCTGGATCGTAAGCAGGATTGATCGCGACATGTTTTCTTTTCGCTTGCTTCCCATCCGGTTGCTGGTATCCTTTGCGCCGCAGAGTTCGCCAGACAATCGTCGCCCTGTTCGCAGGGGGGAGGAAAGTCCGGGCTCCATCGGGCAGGGTGCCAGGTAACGCCTGGGAGGCGCAAGCCTACGGAAAGTGCAGCAGAGAGCAGACCGCCTAAGCTTCTTCGGAAGCCGGTAAGGGTGAAAGGGTGCGGTAAGAGCGCACCGCGTGTGTGGTAACACAACACGGCATGGTAAACCCCACCTGGAGCAAGACCAAATAGGAATCCACTAAGGTATGGCCCATACTGGATTCGGGTAGGTCGCTTGAGGCCTGTGGCGACGCAGGTCCTAGATGAATGATTGTCCACGACAGAACCCGGCTTACCGGCGAACTCTGCAACTTTATTTTTTTGAAGATACGGCGGGAATGCTTGTCCACGACGACTCTTCAGAACAGATCAGGGCTTATCGGCGAACTCTGCAATTTTATTTTTTTTGTTTTGAAGGTGAGTGGGTGAATGATTGTCCACGACGACTCTTCAGAGCGGCTCGGGGCTTACCGGAGAACTCTGCAAATTTTTATATAGCTGTTTTGAATGGCTGTAAGGATGAATGATTGTCCACGACGACTCTTCAGAACAGCGCGGGGCTTACGGCGAACTCTGCAATTTTATTTTTTTGTTTTGAAGGTGAGTGGGTGAATGATTGTCCACGACGACTCTTCAGAATGGCTCAGGGCTTATCGACGAACTCTGCAATTTTATTTTTTGTTTTGAAGGTGAGTGGGTGAATGATTGTCCACGACGACTCTTCAGAACCACGCAGGGCTTACGGCGAACTCTGCAATTTTTACAAATCTGTTTTGATCAACGTAAGGATGAATGATTGTCCACGACGACTCTTCAGAACCACGCGGGGCTTACGGCGAACTCTGCAAATCTTTTATAGCTGTTTTGAAAGGTTGTAAGGATGAATGATTGTCCACGACGACTCTTCAGAACGGCTTAGGGCTTAACTTACTCAGTGTTCTGATCGTTTAGATTGCTTCTATGGGATGCTCTCCCACTTTTTCTTGTTTGTCTCAATTTTTATTCATGTGATTGTATAGTTTTAGCGCTCTGTCTCTTTCCTGCGTCTACATAGTTCTATGTTTTTGTTGGCTTTTTTAAACACCTTTTAATGATCCTGAAAAGCCTGCATCTATATCCCTAATAAATCTCTCTGAAACCGTCTCAGACTGTGTCTGGCAGCCTTGCAAATAGCGGGGTTAATTTCTATAGTGTGCCTTAGTGGGTAATTGTGGGTAATTGTGGGTTTTTAGGGAATAAACGAACAGGCAAGGGCGAAAAAGTGTTTCGAGGGGTCAATCCAATCAATCTTGATGCCAAAGGCCGTATGGCCATACCGGCGCGCTACCGTGACAAGATCACGGAGCACTGCTGTGGGCATCTGGTTGCGACCATCGATACTGAGGAGCGCTGTCTGCTTTTATACCCGCTGGCTGAATGGGAAGACATTCAGGAAAAGATTGAAGCACTACCCAGCTTTAACCCGGCGGCACGTAGAATCCAGCGGTTACTAATCGGACACGCAACCGATCTGAATATGGATTCTAACGGTCGCTTACTTCTGCCAGCACCTCTGCGGGAATACGCTGAACTGGACAAAGAGATTGTGTTGTTGGGGCAGGGCAACAAATTTGAGATCTGGAGTGAGGCGCGCTGGATGAGCACCCGGGAAGAATATCTGGCTGATGTTGAGGGTGTTGCTGCTTTGCCGGACGAATTACAGAATTTATCACTTTAACCGACGGGGTTAGCACATGAGTGCAGAGTTTAAACACATCACAGTATTGCTGAATGAAGCTGTGGATACCCTGGTCGGCGACGGGGATGGCTTTTATATCGATGGTACCTTTGGGCGGGGCGGACACTCTTCGCTGGTGTTAAGTCGACTGACTGAACAGGGCCGTCTGATGGGGATTGATAAAGATCCTGAGGCGATTGCCTGTGCTGCAGAGCGTTTTGGTGAGGAGCCGCGCTTTTCTATTGAGCGTGGTTCATTTGCTCAGATGCAATCCTTTGTCGAATCCCGTGGTCTGCTTGGACAAGTCGACGGTGTGTTACTGGACCTGGGTGTATCTTCTCCACAGCTGGATGACCCTATTCGGGGCTTTAGTTTTATGAGTGATGGGCCGCTGGATATGCGGATGAATCCGGATGTTGGTGAGAGCGCCGCTGAATGGCTGGCTCGTGCTGGTGAGAAAGAGATCGCCGATGTGCTTTACACCTACGGTGAAGAACGACATTCCCGTCGCATGGCCCGGGCTGTTCTGGCGGCGCGTGAAGACGCCCCGATTACAACCACGGGGCAGCTGGCGAAAATCATATCTGAAGCGAATCCATCCTGGGAAAAGGGTAAACATCCTGCCACACGAGCATTTCAGGGTATCCGTATTTTTATTAATCGCGAGCTGGAAGATCTGGAAGAATGCCTCGACCAGGCTCTTGAGGTTCTTAAGCCCGGTGGTCGTCTGGTGGTAATCAGTTTCCATTCATTAGAAGACCGTATAGTGAAGCGCTTCATTCGCCGCCATGTAAAAGGTGATGAGCATCTGCCGCCGGGGATTCCTGTGACCGATGACATGCTTAAAATCCGCATGAAGGCGGTAGGTAAGGCGGTTAAAGCTGGCAAGCAGGAAGTTTCTGATAATCCGCGTTCACGCAGTGCGGTGATGCGGGCAGCGCTGAAAGTTAAATGAAACTGAGCTGGAAACTGCCGCGCTGGACGCAGCAGGAAGAGGAGTATCAGCCAGGAGAACTGGTTGAACTGGTAAAGCTGGTAAAGCCTGCACTGCTGGCTATCGGACTGATTGTTGCGGTGGTTGTTTCGGCATTGTGGGTTATCTGGTCAGCACACCAGTATCGGTTGCTGTTTAACCAGCAGCAAGAGTTGGTACAGCAATGGGATGAGCTCCAGGTCGAATGGGGACAATTGTTATTGGAGCAAGGGACGCTGGCGGCGAACAGTCGGGTTGAGTCGGTAGCGATTAAACGTTTGAGTATGCGGATTCCGGATCAGGTTGAGGTGATCAGAGATGAGCGATGAGCAGTCTATTCAGACTCGTGCGGCACGTGGCTGGCGTCTGTGGCTGGTTTTCGGTCTGCTACTGCTGATCGCAATGGCGATCGCCGGCAAAATGCTTTCGCTGAATGTTCAGGAACAGGCATTCCTGAAACAGCAAGGTGATGCCCGTGTATTGAGAACTGCCGTAATTCCCGCGCATCGGGGGATGATCAGTGATCGCAATGGTCAACCTTTGTCGGTCAGTGCACCGGTTTCTACTGTTTGGGTTAATCCCCAGGAATTTGACCTGAAGCATGGCTCAATTGACCGTCTGGCAGCACTGCTGAACAGTGATCGCCCGGCACTGGTGAAAAAAGTATCCCGTTTCCGCAATAAGCAGTTTCTTTATCTGAAGCGTCAGATGACTCCGGCGGAGGCCGCTAAAGTCGAAGCGTTGGATCTTCCGGGAGTCTATGTTGACCGGGAATATAAGCGCTTTTACCCAGCCGCAGAAGTTGCGACCCACCTGGTTGGCTTTACCAATGTCGATGGTAAGGGACAGGAGGGTATTGAGCTGGCTTTTGATGACTGGTTACAGGGTGTGCCGGGTAAAAAACTGGTTATGAAGGATCTGCTTGGGCGAACCGTCAAGCATATCCGCGAAGTTGAACCGATGACTCAGGGGCATGATCTGCAGCTGAGTATCGATCTGCGCCTGCAGTATCTGGCTTATCGTGAGCTGAAGGCGGCAGTTCAGGCTCACAAAGCGGATTCCGGTGCTGCGGTGGTACTCGATGTGCACACCGGAGAAGTGTTGGCGATGGTTAACCAGCCATCATACAACCCGAATGACCGGAGTAATCTGGGTGATGGTATGAAAGCGCTGCGTAACCGTGCGCTGACCGATACGTTTGAGCCAGGCTCCACAATGAAGCCGTTAACGGTTGCTACCGCTCTGATGAGCGGTCAGTACAGCCTGGAGAGTGTCATTGATACTTCACCAGGTTATATGCGTGTACGTGGTAAGACAATCCGGGATCACCGCAATTATGGTGAACTGGATATTGGTCGCATTATCACTAAATCCAGCAATGTCGGTGTCACTAAGCTGGCGCTGAGTATGCATGAAGATGCGGTGCGCAATACCATGCAGAATCTGGGTTTAGGGCGTGTGCCGGGCACTGGATTTCCGGGTGAGCAGGCTGGTGTACTGCCTTACTACCCTAAAAAACGCACGGTTGAGCGGGCCACTATGTCTTATGGCTATGGATTATCAGTAACCCCTCTGCAGTTGGCACAGTCATACATGCCATTTGCAACCGGCGGTGTGATGCGCCCTGTGTCTTTGCTGAAACTTGACCGGCCTGAGCCTGCGACTCGGGTGATGCCTAAAGAAGTCGCTGACAGTGTGCTGAGAATGATGGAAACCGTGACTCAGCAGGGTGGTACAGGGCGTCGCGCGGCGATCAGTGGATATCGTGTTGCCGGTAAAACCGGTACCGCGCACAAAGCCAGTAATGGTGGTTATGCCGATGACCGATACATCGCAGTGTTCGCGGGTGTAGCCCCGGTGATCAATCCGGAAATTGTGGCTGTTGTGATGGTGGATAATCCTAAGAATCAGGAATATTACGGTGGTGAAGTAGCCGCGCCGGTATTTTCCCGGATTGTTGGTGGCGCACTGCGCATGTTGAATGTGGCGCCGGATAACTGGCAGACCGCCAATACACAGATGGTGATGAAATGAGTGAGCAGGCTTTTTCCCTGATAAGTCTGTTGAACGGGCTGGTGCCCGGTGCGGTCAATAATGACCGTTTACAGGGGCTGGATGTGACCGGCTTATGCCAGGATAGCCGTTATATACAGCCTGGTGATCTGTTCTTTGCCCGCAATGGTGTGAGCCATAAAGGCATTGACTATGTTTGCTCCGCTGCAGCAGAAGGGGCAGTTGCTGCGATTGTTGATGAAGCAGAACTGGCTGCAGCGGACCCTATTGAGGTGGCGATTCCGCTGATCGGTGTGGCAGATGTTGCTGCGCTGATCGGTGAGATCGCTTCCCGATTTTATGGTGAGCCATCCCGAGTGATGCAGGTTGTGGGTATTACCGGCACGAACGGGAAGACATCCTGTGCTCATTATATTGCCCAGATGCTAGAAAGCACCGGTGCGCGATGTGGTCTGATCGGTACCGTGGGCAATGGTTTGTTAGGCGAGTTGAGTGAGGCTACTCATACAACTCCGGATGCTATATCTCTGCACAGAATGCTGGCTGATCTGTACCGACAGGGTGCTACAGCTGTGGTGATGGAAGTATCCAGCCATGCTCTGGATCAGCAGCGTGTTGCCGGTGTGGACTTTGATGCAGCCGGGTTTACCAATCTGTCCCGTGATCATCTGGATTATCACGGTGATATGAAGAGCTATGGCGCAGCTAAAGCGCGATTGTTCCGGGCGTTGAATATTCAGATTCAGGCCATCAATGTGGATGATGAATTTGGTGCTGAACTGAGCCAGGAGGATGCTGTAGCGCACTGTGTGACGTTTGGTGAGTCTGAGCATGCTCAGGTTCGGGCTGTAAACGTGGTTTTATCCAATAGCGGTATTTCTGCGGATATTGTCAGTCCGTGGGGAACTTTCGTGCTTCAGACCGGCCTTATCGGTCGCTTTAATCTCAGCAATCTGTTGCTGTCTATTGCTCTGGTAGGGCAGATGGGGCTTGCTGGCGATGAGCTGGCGCAGGCGGTGAATAGCGTTGAAGCAGTACCCGGAAGAATGCAGCGGGTCGGTAAACAGTTACCGTTGGTGGTTGTGGACTATGCCCACACACCTGATGCACTGGAGAAAGCGCTGACATCGTTGCGCACCCATTGTGAGGGGGACCTATGGTGCGTGTTCGGTTGTGGCGGTGACCGGGATAATGGCAAACGCGCCTTAATGGGCGGTGTAGCCGATCAGTATGCAGATAAGATTGTTGTGACCAGTGATAACCCTCGCACAGAAGAACCTCAGCAGATCATTGATATGATTCTTGAGGGTATAAAAGTCTCGCAACCAGTGGTTGATAGTGATCGGAAACAGGCCATTAATTATGCCGTAGAGCGGCTTCAGTCTGGCGATATATTGCTTATAGCCGGTAAAGGTCACGAGAATTATCAGGATATTCAAGGGGTAAAAATGCCATTCGATGATCTGGCGATCGCCAGAGATGCGATGTCCGGGAGGGCAGTCTGATGAACGGTCCGTTTTCGTTGCAAGATCTGGCAGCAGCCCTGTCGGCAAAATTAGTCGGTGAGGATATTCAGATCCTGGGTGTCAGCACTGATACCCGTTCGATTAATGAAGGTGACCTTTTCATCGCACTGAAAGGCGATAACTTTGATGCCCATGATTTTGTTGCGCAGGCTTCAGAAAGCGGCGCGGTAGCGGCCGTTGTTGAGCGTGAATTGCCGTTGGCAATACCTCAGCTAATTGTGACCAATACCCGTCTGGCACTGGGGCAAATTGCTGCTTATAACCGTGAGCGTTTCAATGGTTCTCTGTTCGCAGTCACTGGTAGTGGCGGAAAGACTACCGTTAAAGAGATGATGGCTTCCGTTAACCGCTTAAGGGGCCAGACTCTGGCGACGCAGGGCAATCTGAATAACGATATTGGTGTGCCTTTAACACTGCTGCGATTGTCTTCCGGTGATCAGTACGCTGTGATCGAAATGGGGGCTAACGGGCCTCACGAAATTGCGTACAGCACCGGGTTAGCAAAACCCGATGTGGCAATTCTGAATAATGCGATGGGGGCTCACCTTGAGGGATTCGGTAGCCTGATGGGAGTTGTCAAAGCGAAAGCCGAGATCTTCAGTGGTCTGAGCGAGCAGGGCACTGCAGTAATCAATCTGGATGATCCCCATGTGGATTACTGGCGTGGCATGCTGCTACAACAGCCAACCTACTCTTTTTCTCTGAATGACAGCTCTGCGACGGTTTATGCCTCTGATATAGAGCAGCAAGCTAACGGTTGTTACCAGTTCGGACTGAACTATCAGGGGCAGACGGTTACTGTGCGTTTAGGTCTGATGGGACTACATAATGTTGCCAATGCGCTGGCTGCCGCTGCAGCTACTCTGGCTGACGGCTGTGCTCTGCAGGTTGTTGCAGATGGTCTGGCTCAATGTCGTGGAGCCGCAGGGCGGATGCAGCCGACCACACTGACCGATAATACGCTGCTGATTGATGATAGTTATAACGCTAACCCTGATGCAGTTAAGGCTGCAGTGAATGCACTGATAGAACTGTCCGGAGAGTCAGTGTTAGTGCTCGGGGATATGGGCGAACTGGGTGCTGACGAGCAGGAACAGCACTATGGTGTCGGTCAGTATGCAGCGGAACACGGCGTAAACAGACTCTATGCCTGTGGCACTCTGAGCGAAAAAACTGTGCAGGGTTTCAAAGCACAAGGTGGCCATGACGGGCTTCATTTTGAAGATCAGAAAGTCCTGTGTGATGCCCTGCAACAACTGCCTTCTGCGCAACGGAATATTCTGGTGAAAGGGTCGCGCAGTGCAAAAATGGATATTGTGGTCGCGGCGATGAAGGCGGCTGATAATAATGGGGAGAGCAACTGATGTTATTACTTCTGGCCGAGTGGCTGGCTGAATATAATAGTTTTTTTGCGGTATTCAGCTACCTGACGCTGCGCGGCATTCTGGGAGTGCTAACGGCACTTGCTATATCTCTGGCGCTGGGTCCGGCGCTGATTCGCAAGCTGAAGAGCCTGCAGATTGGTCAGACGGTTCGTGATGATGGCCCGCAATCCCACCTGAGTAAAGCGGGCACCCCAACAATGGGGGGCTCACTGATTATTCTGGCTATTATGATCAGCAGTCTGCTGTGGGCGGATCTGACCAACCGTTATAGCTGGATTGTGTTGGGTGTGACCTTTATCTTCGGTGCCGTTGGCTGGGTCGACGACTACCGTATGGTTATTGAGAAAAGCTCCCGTGGTCTGCCGGCGCGCTGGAAGTATTTCTGGCAATCCGTTGGCGGTGTCGGGGCCGCGATAGTGCTGTACATGACGGCGGAATCGGCTGTCGAAACTCAGCTCATTATTCCTGTGTTTAAAGAAGTCGCCATCGATATGGGACTGTTCTTTATTGTATTTACCTACTTTGTCATCGTCGGAACATCTAACGCGGTAAACCTGACGGATGGTCTGGATGGTCTGGCGATTCTTCCAACGGTGATGGTGGCCGGGGCACTGGGGGTATTTGCCTATCTCGGTGGTAACGTGAATTTTGCGGAATATCTGCATATTCCATACATCGCGGGTTCAGGCGAACTGATTATTATCTGCGGCTCGATTGTCGGAGCCGGGCTGGGATTCCTCTGGTTCAACGCGTATCCGGCTCAGGTGTTTATGGGGGATGTAGGTGCACTGGCACTGGGAGCCGCACTGGGTGTGATTGCGGTGATTGTGCGCCAGGAACTGGTATTGTTCATCATGGGGGGAGTGTTTGTTATTGAGACGGTCTCGGTGATTCTGCAGGTCGCATCTTTCAAGCTGACTGGACGCCGGATTTTCCGTATGGCTCCGCTGCATCATCACTTTGAACTGAAAGGCTGGCCTGAGCCTCGCGTAATTGTGCGTTTCTGGATCATTACCGTGGTACTGGTGCTGATCGGCCTGGCAACCCTGAAAATACGTTAAGGAGAGAAAGTGAGCCTTATTGCAACTGATCAGCTGCGTGTAGTTGTCGGTCTGGGGAAGACCGGGCTTTCTTGCGCGCGCTATCTGCAAAAGCAGGCTTTGCCTTTCGTCCTGATGGATACCCGGGCTGAGCCACCGGGCGTTGAAGATATCCGCAATGAGTTTCCTGAAGCAGAGCTGATCTGTGGTGGGCTGGATGAATCAGTCCTCTGCCGTGCATCAGAGATACTGCTGAGTCCGGGGGTCGCCAAAGATCAATCGGAGATTCAGACCGCTGTTGCAGCTGGAGCACGACTAAGTGGTGATATTGATCTGTTTTGCCAGGCAATTACTGCGCCGGTGATCGCGATTACAGGCTCTAATGCTAAAAGTACGGTCACGACACTGGTCGGGCAGATGGCAGAAGCCGCAGGTATTGATGTCGGTGTTGGCGGTAATCTTGGTACACCGGTGCTGGATATGCTGGCTGAAGGTGAGCAGGCGCTTTATGTCCTTGAACTGTCCAGCTTTCAGCTTGAGACAGTGAGTGATCTGCGGGCTGAAGTGGCTACCGTACTGAATGTCAGTCCGGATCATCTGGATCGCTACAATGACAACCTGCAGCTTTATTACCAGGCAAAACACCGGATTTTCCGGGGGGCTCAGCAGATCGTTATTAATCGGGATGATCCGTTGACCTCGCCACTGGTGAACAGCTCTGTGAAGCAGATCAGTTTTGGTCTGGGGCGCCCGGATCTGAACCAGTTTGGTGTACTGAATAAAGACGGTGTTGAATGGCTTGCTCGTGGGTTGGAAGCATTGATGCCTGTCGCTGATTTAAAAGTACGTGGACAGCATAACGTTGCCAATGCGCTGTCAGCACTTGCCCTTGGTGATGCTGCCGGGCTGCCAATGGCCGCGATGCTTGAAACCCTGAAATCATTTACCGGCCTTAAACACCGCTGCCAGTGGATTGCAGATGTTAACGGCATTACCTATTTCAATGACAGTAAAGGGACTAATGTCGGGGCCACGGTTGCTGCAATTGATGGTCTGGCCGCGACTCTGCCAGCGGAAAATAAAATTGTCCTGATTGCTGGTGGTGTGGGTAAAGGTGCAGATTTTAGCGATCTGAATAAACCGATGAAACAGGCCGGTCGGAGTCTTGTACTGATTGGTGAGGATGGTCCGCAGATTGATGCTGCTTTGACAGCGCTTGAAGGTCAGTATGCAGGATCGATGACAGAGGCTGTTGCTGTGGCGACGGCGCAGGCTATACCGGGAGATATTGTTCTGCTTTCCCCCGCATGTGCGAGCTTTGATATGTTCTCGGGTTTTCCTGCCCGGGGGGATGCGTTTATTGAGGCTGTCGAACAGTTAGAGGTGGAGCAGTGACTGCCGCGGTGGCTAGCCATGGTGAACTACCGGCACCGGTAAAGGTTCTGCCGTTTGATCCCTGGTTTCTGGCGGCAGGCTTATGCCTGATCCTGATCGGCTTTGTCATGATCAGTTCCGCCTCTATTGAGGTGGCTGCGGTAAAAAACAGCAATCCGTTTTTCTACATGATTCGTCATGGGATATTTATTTTTCTGGCGTTGAGTGCTGCAGTCATTATGTTCCGGATACCGATCAGCTTCTGGCAACGTACCGGACCATGGTGGCTGCTGCTGGGATTTATTTTATTGATCGTTGTACTACTGGTCGGACGCGAGATCAATGGCAGTGTGCGTTGGATTCCTCTTGGGCCGGTTAACCTCCAGGCATCTGAGGTGGCGAAATTTGCCATGGTGATTTATCTGGCCGGATATCTGGTCAGGCGTTTGTCTGAAGTACGCAGCAGTTGGAAGGGGATTGCCAAACCGGCTCTGCCTCTGGCGTTCTTTGTCTTCCTGCTGATTCTGGAGCCGGATTTCGGTGCCGCGGTGGTGCTGATGGGGACCGTGATGGGGATGATCTTCCTCGGCGGTATGCGTTTCAGTCAGTTTGCGCTGATTATCATCGGTTGTGCTGTAGTGATTCCATCACTGGCGATGCTGCAGCCCTACCGTGTCGTCCGTCTGAAGACGTTCCTTGATCCCTGGGCGGATCCGTTCGGTTCAGGTTATCAGTTGGCGCAGGCGCAGATTGCGTTTGGCCGTGGCGACTGGTT
Source organism: uncultured Amphritea sp. (assembly GCA_963669425.2). Classification (GTDB taxonomy): domain Bacteria; phylum Pseudomonadota; class Gammaproteobacteria; order Pseudomonadales; family Balneatricaceae; genus Amphritea. The sequence goes on along the minus strand of CAXXNC010000002.1, from coordinate 2,630,334 downwards.
TGGCACCGGGCTGGGCAACAGTGTGCAGAAGTTGTTTTATCTGCCGGAGGCTCATACCGATTTTGTATTTTCGGTACTGGCTGAAGAGATGGGGCTGATTGCGGCATTAGTTGTTGTTGCACTTTACGGTCTGCTGGCGGTGCGGATGTTCCGGATTGGCCGTCGGGCTGAAAAACTGCAGCAGTTCTTTATGGCATATATGACTTACGGCTTTGCCATTATGCTGGCGGGTCAGGCACTGATTAACATCGGTGTGAATGTAGGCGCATTGCCAACTAAGGGGCTGACATTGCCTCTGTTGAGTTATGGCGGCAGTAGTCTGATCGTCAGTTGCGTGATGCTGGCGATTGTCATGCGGGTTGATTATGAATTGAAGCGGATGGAATGTGCAGGTGTTGTTCCTCCGCCGGTAAAGAAAAAGCAGAAGGCGGAAAGCACGGATGAGTGATCAGCAGGTAACAGACAGAAAGGTCCTGATCATGGCCGGAGGTACCGGAGGACATGTGTTCCCGGCGCTCGCTACCGCTGATTGTCTGCAGGCTGATGGTGTGGCTGTCGAGTGGCTGGGTACTGCGGCTGGGATTGAAGCAGATGTCGTCCCTAAAGCAGGTATTACACTGCATTGTATTGAGGTAAAGGGGCTGCGGGGCAAGGGTAAACTGAGTCTGCTGCTGGCGCCTTTCAAACTGGTGCTGGCATTGTGGCAGGCTCTTGGCGTTTTACGCCGTGTGAAACCGGATGCAGTACTGGGTATGGGGGGCTTCGCCTCTGGTCCCGGTGGTATGGCTGCATGGCTGACCGGTGTACCCGTTGTTATTCATGAACAGAACGCCTGTGCCGGCATGACAAATAAAATATTGTCGAGAGTTGCACGCAGAGTGCTGGAAGCCTTTGGTAATGCTTTTCCAGCCGGAACAAAAACTGAACCGGTCGGTAATCCGGTTCGTGGTAACATTCTGCAGCTGCCAGAGCCGCAGCAGCGGTTCGCAGATCGGGATGGACCGATTCGTTTATTAGTAGTTGGCGGTAGTCTGGGCGCTAAAGCGATTAATGATCTGGTGCCTCAGGTTCTGGCTCATTTGCCGGCCGGTACAGAACTGGAAGTCTGGCATCAGGTCGGGCGCCGCAATATTGATGAGGCGGAGTCTCTTTATAAAGAGCTGGGCTTGTCTGAGCGAGCAGAAATTCGGGTTGTACCTTTTATTGAGCGTATGGATGAAGCGTATGCCTGGGCTGATCTGGTGGTTTGCCGTGCGGGAGCGTTAACGGTAAGTGAAATCAGTATCGCAGGGGTAGCCTCCGTGCTGGTACCTTTCCCGTTTGCGGTAGACGACCATCAGACCGGTAATGCCCGTTATCTGGCGGATGCCAATGCAGCGCTGCTGATACAGCAGCGGGATCTGGACGCCGATCGTCTGACAGAAATTCTCACAGAGCAACTGAATGATCGTCAGCAGTTGCTCGCAATGGCAAATAATGCGCGTCAACTGGCCCGTCCTGAGGCCAGTCGTACTGTGGCTGATGTTTGTCTGGAGGTAATGAAAAAGTGACTGAAAATAACACCTCTGTATATGAAGTACCGGAAATGCGCCGGATTCGTCGTATTCATTTTGTAGGTATTGGCGGTGTCGGTATGTGCGGCATTGCGGAAGTGCTGCTGAATCAGGGCTATCAGATCTCTGGTTCCGATATCCGTGATTCAGCAGTTACCAAGCGCCTGCGCGATATGGGCGCGGAAATCTTTATTGGCCATGCTGAAGAAAATATTACGGCAGCCAATGTGGTCGTTACTTCGACGGCGGTACAGGAAGATAACCCGGAAGTGATGGCTGCCCGGGAGCGCCGTGTGCCGATCGTGCGTCGCGCAGAGATGCTGGCTGAACTGATGCGCTACCGACATGGTATTGCGGTTGCGGGTACCCACGGTAAGACCACCACGACCAGTTTATTGTCGTCTGTGTTTGCTGAAGCGAAGCTTGATCCGACTTTTGTCATCGGTGGACGTCTGAATAGTGCCGGGACTAACGCCAAGCTGGGGGGCAGTCGTTACCTGGTTGCCGAAGCCGATGAGAGTGATGCGTCATTCCTGCATCTGCAACCGATGGTCGCCATTGTGACCAATATCGATGCTGATCATATGGATACCTATGGCGGCGACTTTGAAAAGCTGAAACAGACTTTTGTCGATTTCCTGCACAATCTGCCTTTCTACGGTCTGGCTGTGCTGTGCAGTGATGATCCTGTCGTTGAAGATATTCTGCCAAGGGTTAGTCGACCTTATGTGACCTATGGCGTTAATGAAGAAGCAGACTATCGGGCTGTGGATATCCAGCAGAATGGCATGCAGACCAGCTTTGTTGTGAAGCGTCCTGATGGTCGTGCTGACCTTAACGTTACTGTGAATATGCCTGGTCGCCATAATGTGTTGAATGCTCTGGCTACTATTGCCGTCGCGACTGATGAAGGTATTGCAGACCAGGCTATCTGCGATGGCTTGTCAAAATTCCAGGGTGTGGGGCGTCGATTCCAGGTGTTGGGCGATGTTCCGGTTGAAGGTGGTACGGTCATGCTGGTGGATGATTATGGTCACCACCCACGTGAAGTGCAGGCAACAATCAGAGCTGTAAAAGAGGGCTGGCCGGATAAGCGTCTGGTGATGATTAATCAGCCACACCGTTATACCCGTACCCGTGACCTGTATGAAGACTTTGTTCAGGTACTTTCCGAGGCGGATGTACTCCTGTTGATGGAAGTGTACGCAGCCGGTGAAGCGCCGATTGCCGGTGCTGATAGTCGCAGCCTGTGTCGCAGTATTCGTCAGCGTGGCAGTGTTGATCCGGTGTTTATCGAGTCCCTTGATGAAGTAAATGATGTACTGCGTAACCTGCTTCAGCCAGGCGACCTGCTGTTGACCCAGGGAGCTGGTGATATTACTGCATTGGCACATCAGCTTAAGGGGGCGGATCTGACAAAAGGAGGTAGCGAGTCATGACAGGTTTTCGCATCTCTGACACTGAACGGACTGAGTTCGGCAGGGTCGCGGTATTGTTTGGCGGAGAATCCTCTGAGCGTGTTATCTCTCTGAAGAGTGGTGCTGAGGTCCTGAAAGGATTGCAGAGTGCTGGCGTGGATGCCTTTGGTATCGATCTTAACGGTGATGGTGCTGACCCGGTGCAGCAACTGCAGGAGTCTGAGTTTGATCGGGCATTCCTGATCCTTCACGGCCGGGGTGGTGAAGATGGTGCACTGCAAGGGTTGCTGGAACTGATGCACAAACCCTATACCGGAAGCGGTGTAATGGCTTCGGCGCTGGGTATGGACAAGGTGAAATGTAAGCAGATCTGGGCGGCAGCAGGATTGCCAACACCTGCTTATTGCGTGCCGGATGAGAATGCAGAACCTGCGGACCTGATTGAAAAGTTAGGGTTGCCGCTGATCGTAAAGCCTGCCCATGAAGGCTCCAGCATCGGTATGCACAAGGTCACTTCTGGAGCTGAGCTGGTGGATGCCATTGATGATGCCCGTAGCTATGACCGCGCAGTACTGGCTGAGAGTTGGGTTAATGGTCCCGAATTCACAGTGGCCATTCTCAATGGCCAGGCTTTGCCGGTAATACGCTTGCAAACACCGCATGAGTTCTATGATTTTGAAGCTAAGTATCAGTCCAGCGATACGCAATACCACTTCGATCACGGCCTGACCGATGCTCAGGTGGTGGAGTTACAAAAACTGGCTGTTACTGCATTCGATATGGTGGGGTGCTCCGGTTGGGGGCGTGTGGACGTGATGCTGGATCAGCAACGCGGTTTCCAGTTGCTTGAAGTGAACACGTTACCGGGAATGACAGACCACAGTCTGGTGCCGATGGCTGCCAGAGAGTCGGGCATCTCTTTTGAGGAGTTGGTGGTGATGATTCTACGGAGCAGTCTGTAATCATGCTGCGGAAGCTGTTTCCGGGCCTGGATAGCGCACCTGAGCAACAGGAGGAAGAGCCTGTTTTGCGTGGGGCCAGCGTTGTTCGTAAGCCAGAGACAGATAGCCCGAAGGCTGGATTTGAGTGGAAACTACCGCGCTTCAATATCGACAGTGACTGGTGGTTGAAACCGGCGACTATTCTGACTGCCCTGGCAGTATTTGTCGCTATTTCAGGAAAACTGTATGGCCACGTCTACAGTTGGTTGGATCAGCCGGTCGATCAGGTCGTGATCGAAGGTGAAATGCGTCATCTGCAGCGGCAGGCGCTGGCGAATGAATCGGTAGCCCTGATGAACGGTGGTCTGCTTTCGGCAGATCTTGTTGAGCTCAAAGAGGGGATTCAGGCTCATCCGTGGGTTTATCAGGTGGGGGTCGCCCGGCAGTGGCCGGCAACACTGTATCTGCAGATTCGGGAAGAAGTTCCGGTAGCCCGCTGGGGAAACAATGGCTTGCTCAATCATGAGGGGGATATTTTCTGGCCGGAACAGATGAAGGCATACAGCGATCTGCCGTTGATGCAGGGACCTGCTGGCGATACCGCGTTGATGATGGAGCAATATTACGACCTGAATCAGATGCTTCGTACTGTCGGATTACAGGTAACTGAGCTGAAGTTTGAAGCCCGGGGGGCCTGGACCCTGACACTGGAAAATGGCATTCGGGTTGTGATCGGGCGAGAGCAGGTGGTTGAGCGCCTGGAACGGTTTCTGACGGTCTATCGGGTACGGCTTAAAGAAGAGGCCGATGCCGGACGGATCGAACAGATCGATATCCGTTACAACAATGGGATGGCGGTGAAATGGCATCCTCAGAAAGATGAAGCGAAACAGAGTTAAAACGAGTAAATGATGGCAACAGCGAGCAACATGATCGTGGCACTGGATATCGGCACCTCCAAGGTGGTGTGTCTGGTGGGCGAAGTCGGCCTGGATGGCACGATCGATATCGTCGGCATTGGCTCCCATGAGTCCCGCGGACTGAAACGGGGCGTGGTGGTGAATATTGAATCCACCGTGCACTCCATTCAGCGGGCCGTGGAAGAAGCCGAACTGATGGCCGGTTGCAAGATTCACTCGGTCACCGTGGGCGTGGCGGGCAGCCACATCAACAGTATGAACTCCCACGGCATCGTCGCAGTGCGTGACGGTGAAGTAATGGAACACGATCTGGAGCGGGTGATTGACGCGGCCAGAGCGGTGGCGATTCCGGCAGATCAGAAGATTCTGCATATCCTGCCGCAGGAATACGTAATCGATACTCAGGAAGGTATCCGTGAACCGCTGGGGATGTCTGGCGTGCGTCTGGAAGCTAAGGTACACCTGGTGACCGGCGCGGTGAACGCAGTACAGAACATTGAAAAGTGCGTTCAGCGTTGCGGTCTGGAAGTGGACAACAGCGTACTGGAGCAACTGGCGTCCAGCTACTCGGTGCTGACCGAGGACGAAAAAGAGCTGGGTGTCTGCATGGTGGATATGGGCGGTGGTACCACCGATATCGCTATTTTCACCGGCGGTGCGATCCGTCACACAGCAGTGATCCCGATTGCCGGTGATCAGGTGACCAACGACATCGCCATGGCGCTGCGGACACCGACGCCGCATGCTGAAGAGATCAAGATTAAATACGCCTGCGCGCTGGCTCAGCTGGCCAGCCCGGAGGATACCATCAAGGTCCCGAGTGTCGGTGACCGTCCGGCCCGTGACCTGTCCCGTCAGGCACTGGCGGAAGTGGTGGAACCCCGTTATGACGAACTGTTCACCCTGGTACAGGCGGAACTGCGTCGCAGCGGGTTTGAAGATTTAGCCGCGGCAGGCATCGTGCTGACCGGCGGCACGGCAAAAATGGAAGGTGCAGTGGAACTGGCGGAAGAGATCTTCCATATGCCGGTACGACTGGCGATACCGAAAGGCGTACGGGGCATGGAAGATATTCTGTCCAGCCCGATCTACGCCACCGGCATTGGCCTGCTGCAGTATGCCAAACAGGATAACCAGCATCTGGGCGAAGCGGCACCGGTCGAGGAAGAGATCGTGCAGCGCCCGAATGTACTGAACCGGATGAAAGCCTGGTTTCAGGGGAATTTTTAAGCTTTTAAGTTTTGAGATTTAAATTTTAAGTGTGAAGCCCTCAGCAGTGACGCAGTATCGGTCTGAGGGATGAGTCGAAGGCTCACAGGGTGACACCGTAACAGGGCGTTGCGGTGGAGCACATGACACAGCAATTCATGGTAAGGGTGACGAACAAGACATCCTTACCGCGACAACAGGTGCGGGTTGGGCACCATACCTGGAGGAAGGGAGATGTTTGAATTAGTCAATAATGTAGCGCAGAACGCGGTCATTAAAGTGATCGGCGTTGGCGGTGGCGGCGGTAACGCAGTCCAGCACATGGTATCGACCGATGTCGACGGTGTTGAGTTTATCTGTGCCAATACCGATGCACAGGCACTGAACAACATGCATGCACGTAACGTGCTGCAGTTGGGTGGTGATATCACCAAAGGTCTGGGTGCGGGTGCAAACCCGGATATCGGCCGTCAGGCGGCACTGGAAGACCGTGAGCAGATCGTTGAGATGCTCAGCGGTGCCGACATGGTGTTCATCACTGCCGGTATGGGTGGTGGTACCGGTACCGGTGCGGCGCCAATCGTTGCGGAAGTCGCAAAAGAGCTGGGTATTCTGACCGTGGCAGTGGTAACCAAGCCATTCCCGTTCGAAGGCCGTAAGCGTCTGCTGATCGCTGATGAAGGTATCAAGGAGCTGTCCGAGAACGTCGACTCCCTGATCATCGTGCCGAACGAAAAACTGATGCAGGTACTGGGTAAGAACTGCAGCCTGATCAACGCATTCAATGAAGCCAACGATGTTCTGAAGGGCGCGGTTCAGGGTATCTCCGACCTGATTATCCGTCCGGGTATGATTAACGTCGACTTCGCTGACGTACGTACCGTCATGTCCGAAATGGGCATGTCGATGATGGGTACCGGCTCTGCTCGTGGTGAAAACCGTGCAGTCGAAGCGGCTGAGGCGGCAGTACGCAGCCCGCTGCTGGAAGATGTCGATCTGCAGGGCGCTCGCGGTATTCTGGTAAACATCACAGCCGGTCTGGATCTGGGCCTGGGTGAGTTCTCAGAAGTAGGTCAGGTGGTTGAAGAGTTCGCGTCTGAAAACGCAACAGTGGTTGTGGGTACGGTAATCGACCCTGAAATGGTAGATGATATCAAGGTCACGGTGGTCGCTACCGGTCTGCAGAAGCCTGAACCGGCCAGTGAAACAGTCAAAGTTGTCAGCAACAGTAATAGCCGCAAGCCCAGCGGTGAACTGGATTTGCAACAGCTTGAATTACCGGCGGTTTTGCGTCGTAAGGCTGATCACATCAGTGCTGAAAAAAATAATCCGGCGGAGCAGGAACTTTCCTCTTTTGAGGAGTCAAAGTCCCGAATGGATGATGAGACGGAGTCTTATCTCGATATTCCGACATTTCTGCGTCGACAGGCCGATTGATATTTATCATTTTCCCTAAATGGGAATTGATGAATATGGCCATTCTTTAGTAGAATGTCGGGTTAATATTGCGCAAACGAACCTTGGCAGGAAATATGATCGGACAACGTACACTGAGAAACAGTATTAAGGCGACTGGTGTGGGTCTGCACACCGGACAAAAAGTGTATCTGACTCTTAAGCCTGCGCCTGTTAATACGGGTATTGTATTCCGTCGTGTTGATCTTGACCCTGCGGTCGAAATCCACGCTAGTGCCGATAATGTTGGCGATACTACGCTGTCTACCAATCTGCAGAAAGGCGATGTTCGTGTATCGACCGTTGAGCATCTGCTGTCTGCAATGGCGGGACTTGGTATTGATAATGCCTATGTCGAACTGAGTGCTGAAGAAGTACCGATTATGGATGGCAGTGCCGCGCCATTTGTATTCCTGATTCAGTCTGCCGGTATTGAAGAGCAGAATGCGCCTAAGCAGTTTATCCGTATCCTGAAAGAGATAACGGTTGAGCTGGAAGACAAGAAAGCAACCTTCAAACCATTTAACGGCTTTAAGGTTGGCTTTACTATCGACTTTGATCACCCGGCATTTGCTGATCGCAACATGGAAGCATGCCTGGACTTCTCCAGTACTTCTTTCGTGAAAGAAGTTAGTCGCGCTCGTACCTTCGGTTTCATGCGTGATATCGAATACCTGAGAGCACAGAACCTGGCTCTGGGTGGCAGCATGGACAATGCCATTGTTGTTGATGACTACCGGATTCTGAACGAAGACGGCCTGCGTTACGATGACGAGTTTGTTAAGCATAAAGTACTTGATGCGGTGGGGGATCTTTATCTGCTCGGTAAGAGCCTGATCGGTGAGTTCCATGGCTTTAAGTCCGGCCATTATCTGAACAACCTGCTGCTGCGCAAGCTGCTGGAAACAGAAGGTGCCTGGGAAGTGGTGACCTTCGAGGATCAGGAAGATAGTGTGCCGATCTCTTACCTTCAGCCTCTGGCTGTCGGGTAATCAGACTCACTTGCTGATCTGATTGATTTATATGAAAAAAGCCGGGTTTTATCTCCCGGCTTTTTTATTTCTGAGATTTATTCTCGATTAAAAAAATATCCCTATTGAGATTCAATATATTGCCCCAATAAAGGTAGAATATTGCACTCTCACTTAAGCGCTCACAGGTAAAAAGAACAGATTATGTTGACTTCGATGTTTAAGAAGATTTTCGGTAGTAAAAATGACCGTGTCCTGAAACAGATGGGCAAAACTGTGAAACAGATCAACGGCTTTGAGAGCGAGCTGGAAGGTTTGTCTGACAGTGATCTTCAGGCAAAAACAGCGGAGTTCAAACAGCGGCTTGAGCAGGGCGAGGCGCTTGATGCGATTCTGCCTGAGGCTTTTGCTGTCGTTCGTGAAGCATCCCGTCGGGTGATGGGAATGCGCCACTTTGATGTCCAGATGATCGGTGGTATCACTCTGCATCAGGGTAAAGTTGCAGAGATGCGTACCGGTGAGGGTAAAACTCTGGTAGCGACGTTGCCTGTCTATCTGAATGCACTGACCGGACGTGGTGTTCATGTAGTGACCGTGAATGATTATCTGGCCAGTCGTGATGCTGAGTGGATGCGCCCGCTGTATGAATTCCTGGGACTGACCGTCGGTGTTGCGCTGTCTGGTCAGGATCCGATGACCAAACGCGCTGCTTACCAGTCTGATATTACCTACGGTACTAACAACGAGTTCGGTTTTGACTATCTGCGCGACAACATGGCGTTCAGTGTCGAAGACAAAGTGCAGCGCGATTTTTATTTCGCCGTAGTCGATGAGGTGGATTCGATCCTGATCGATGAGGCGCGTACACCACTGATCATCTCTGGTGCTGCGGAAGACAGCTCTGAGCTGTACCGTAAGATGAATACCATCATCCCTGCGCTCGAGAAGTATGATGGCGAGATCGATCCGAAGAGCGAAGAAGAGATTGAAGGTGATTTCGCTGTTGATGAGAAAAACCGTACTGTTGAACTGACTGAGCGTGGTCATCAGCGTACTGAAGAGTTGCTGGCTCAGGAAGGTATTCTGGGTGAAGGTGAGAGCCTGTATGCGCCACAGAACCTCAGCCTGTTACACCACGTATTGGCTGCGCTGCGTGCTCACAATCTGTTCCAGCGTGATATCGATTACATTGTGCAGGACGGTCAGGTTGTAATTGTCGATGAGCATACCGGCCGTATCATGCCGGGACGTCGCTGGTCTGAAGGTCTGCACCAGGCGGTTGAAGCAAAAGAAGGTGTGCACATCAATCAGGAGAGCCAGACACTGGCATCCACAACCTTCCAGAACTACTTCCGTCTCTACGAGAAACTGTCCGGTATGACCGGTACTGCGGATACTGAAGCGTTCGAGCTGAATCAGATTTATGGTCTGGATGTTGTTGTTATTCCGACCAATGTTCCGATTGCCCGTAAGGACTACAATGATCTGGTATTCCTGACCATTGAAGAAAAGTATGAAGCGATTCTGAAAGAGATCGAGTACTGCGTTGAAGAGAAACGTCCGGTGCTTGTAGGTACAGCATCTGTAGAGTCGTCTGAAATGATCTCTGCATTCCTGAAGAAAAAGAAGATTCCGCACAACGTACTGAACGCGAAAAATCACGGTAAAGAAGCAGGTATTATCGCAGAGGCTGGTCGGGCTGGCGCGGTAACTATCGCTACTAACATGGCTGGTCGTGGTACGGATATCGTGCTGGGCGGTAAGCTCGAGGCTGATCTGGAAAAACTGGATAACCCGACTGAAGCGCAGCTGGAGCAAGCTAAGTCCGAGTGGCAGGCTCGTCATGATGCTGTGCTGGAAGCCGGTGGTCTGCACATTATTGGTACTGAGCGTCATGAATCCCGTCGTATTGATAACCAGCTTCGTGGTCGTGCTGGTCGTCAGGGGGATAATGGTTCTTCCCGCTTCTTCCTGTCTCTGGAAGATGACCTGATGCGTATCTTTGCGTCTGAGCGTGTGCGTCAGTTTATGCAGGCGCTGGGTATGGAGAAGGGTGAAGCGATTGAGCATAAGATGGTTTCCAATGCCATCGAGAAGGCTCAGCGCAAGGTTGAAGGCCGCAACTACGATATCCGTAAGCAGCTGCTTGAGTATGATGACGTTGCAAACGATCAGCGTAGCGCGGTATACGAACAGCGTAACGAACTGATGGCGACCAATGACATCTCAGAAACGGTTGAAGCAATTCGTGCTGAAGTGGTTGATAACGGCATCAGTGAATATGTGCCGCCACAGAGCCTGGAAGAGCAGTGGGATGTACCGGGTCTTGAGAAGCATCTTCAGGCTGAGTTCGGTCTGGAAATGCCGGTTCAGAAGTGGCTGGATGAAGACGACACGCTGCATGAAGAGAGCCTGCGTCAGCGCATTCTGCGTGATATCGTAGAGGATTATCAGGCTAAAGAGGCGATAGTCGGTACTGAGAATATGCGCCTGTTTGAAAAGCAGGTGATGCTGCAGGTACTGGATACGCTATGGAAAGAGCATCTGCAGTCTATGGACCTGCTGCGCCAGGGTATCCATCTGCGTGGTTATGCACAGAAGAACCCGAAACAGGAATATAAGCGCGAATCTTTTATTCTGTTCGAACAGCTGCTGGCGAATATTAAGACCGATGTAGTTAAAGTACTGAGCCATGTTCAGGTACGTCAGCCTGAAGAGATTGAAGAGATGGAGCGTCAGCGTCGTGAGCAGGCTGAACGACAGCAGATGAACTTCAAACATGAAGAGGCATCCGCGATGGCAACTGCTGAGGGCGCAGAACCAGCAGAACAGCCTGAAGGGGATGAGGTGGCTGCGGCGCCATTTGTCCGTGAAGAGAAAAAGGTTGGCCGGAATGAGCCATGCCCTTGTGGTTCTGGTAAAAAGTACAAACAGTGTTGCGGCAAACTGTCCTGATCTGACAGACCCCATTTCAGGCTGGAACAACTGGCCTGAAATGGGTATTGCAAACTATCCGGAAAGCAGCGAATCTGCTTTCTTTTTTTATAGTCCTTTAAAGCAGTCATGAAGTGCTGCTCACTAGTTCATGGAGTCCAAAATGGCGGTAGGTCCGGATACACTTCCAACCCTGCACCCGGTTGCAGGTTTTCGTTCAGGTACAACCTCTGCAGGAGTTAAAACGCCGGGGCGACGTGATCTGGTAGTTATGGAGCTGGCGCCAGGTTCCACTGTGGCTGGTGTCTTTACACAAAACCAGTTCTGCGCCGCGCCGGTTCAGATCAGCAAGTCTCATCTTGCGCAGGCGGAATCTTCTTTCATGATCGTCAATACCGGCAATGCCAATGCGGGTACCGGTAAAGAGGGTTATGATGACGCACTGGCTTGCTGTCAGGCTGTGGCGGATCATGCAGGCGTATCGCTCGAGCAGGTATTGCCATTCTCTACTGGTGTAATCGGAGAAAAACTTCCGGTAGAAAAGATTGTGGCTGCAGTTCCGGCGGCATTTGACGCACTGACGGACGATGGCTGGCTGGAGGCTGCTATCGGTATCCAGACCACGGATACCCGTCCAAAGGCCTATTCCCTACAACTTGAGCACGCTGGGCAGACGATTACTCTGACAGGCATCTCCAAAGGCGCGGGTATGATCCGTCCGAATATGGCGACGATGCTGGCTTATGTGGCGACAGATGCTCAGGTCGAAGCAGGCTTATTGCAGTCTCTGCTGAGTGTATCCGCGGACAAGACGTTTAATCGTGTAACGATCGATGGCGATACCTCTACTAATGATTCCTGCATGCTGGTTGCTACCGGTGCCAGTGGTGTTGCGGTTTCTGATACCGATCCGGCGTTGCTGGCTGCATTCACTGCAGCACTGGATGAAGTGATGCTGAAGCTGGCTCAGGCGATTGTTCGTGATGGTGAAGGTGCAACCAAGTTCGTCACTATCTCTGTTGAGCAGGCAGCGTCTTCAGAAGAAGCGCTTAAAGCAGCGTATGCTGTTGCTCACTCTCCGTTGGTAAAAACTGCACTGTTCGCCAGTGATCCTAACTGGGGCCGTATTCTGGCAGCCGTTGGCTATGCCGGAGTGGATAATCTGGATGTTGATGCCCTGGAGATCTATCTGGGTGATGTTTGCATCGTAGCCGATGGCGGTCGGGCAGCCAGTTACACCGAAGAAGCGGGCCAGGCGGTGATGAATGAAGAGGATATTACTATTCGTATCGCTCTGAAGCGTGGTGAGTTTAATGAAACTGTCTGGACGACGGATCTGAGTAAAGACTACGTCTCCATTAACGCTGACTACCGTTCCTGATTCTGGTTTTGCTGAAGGCTGAATACGATGACGAAGCTTATTCACGTAGCGGCGGCTGCAATTTTCGATGATCAGGATCGTGTGCTGCTGGCGCTGCGGGATAAATCCCAGCATCAGGGAGGACTATGGGAGTTTCCTGGAGGGAAGGTCGAAGCCGGGGAGCCTGTCATTGCTGCTCTGGCCCGTGAGCTGAATGAAGAGCTGGGCATCAATATTGATCAGGCATCTGTTAAGCCATTGATACAGGTGCCTTATCACTATCCGGATAAATCGGTGTTGCTGGATGTTTTCAGTGTCACAGCATTTACCGGCGAGCCTTTTGGGCGTGAAGGGCAGCCCATTGAGTGGGTGTCCCGCACGGCTCTTGAGCAGTATCAGTTTCCAGCCGCGAATAAGCCTATCCTGAACTCACTCCTGTTACCAAAGTCACTGGCTATTACGCCGAAGCTGCCAGTTTCTGAGTATCAGGACTATGCCGAGCAGGCTTTCGCCAATGGTGCACAGTGGTTAATGCTTCGTGCTAAGCATCTCACTGATGCGGAGCAGGCTGAAGTTGCCGCTCAGTTACAGCATTCTTTTCCAGGCAGGATAATCTGGAACAGTGATGTCTCGCAGGCAAATGATGCAGTCGTTGATGGATTGCATCTGAATTCTCGGCGCTTAATGACGCTAGAAGATCGCTCTGAATTCAGGGGGCGCTGGATAGGTGCATCCTGCCATAATGCAGAGCAGCTTGAGCATGCTGTGAGGCTTGGCCTGGATTATGTAACCTTATCCCCGGTCAATCATACTCAGAGCCATCCCAATGATATCCCAATGGGCTGGGAGCAGTTTAAGGTGCTTGCTAATAGCGTACCTTTACCGGTATATGCACTCGGTGGCGTTGGACTTGAAAGTCTGGAAGAGGCTATCGAGAATGGTGCTCAGGGTGTCGCGGGAATTAGTGGGTTCGGAGCGGGCGAAGCTTAGCTTCGCCGGTGGCTGGAACGGTGAGCAAAGCTGGGTTTACTACGGAGTTTATAAATCGCATGTAGTGAGGCACGCCCTCGCGCCGATAAGGAATTCGGTAATTTGTGGCTGGACGGTGAGCAGAGCTCACCTTGCTGGTGGCTGGATCGGCACGAGAACGTGACTAGCTGGAAAAAGCAAAAAGCTTGACAGTTTTTGGCGGTAGTTCAAACTTCGCCACTCGCCACTCGCCACTCGCCACTCGCCACTCGCCACTTAATGAAGTGGCTTATCCATATAATCCCGGCTTTCAGGATCTTCAAAGCTGCTGCTGTAATCGTTTTCGCTGGTCTGACTGGCGATCTGATACTCTTCTGCTGCCCAGGCGCCTAGATCGATCATGCGGCAGCGTTCGCTGCAAAACGGCCTGTATTGATTCTCTGTTGACCATTCTTTCTGCTTGCCACACTGAGGACAGGCAACAGTCGGTTTTGGGCGGTTATCGGCCATGATCCTGCTCCCAGTCCTGTTGTGCTTGTTTCAGAAAAGACTGATGCAGCTGTTCAACTACGGCCTTAAGATCTGCTTCGTTGCCGCTATTATCAATCAGTTTGTCTGCTCTTGAACGTCGCTCTTCACGATCCATCTGCGCAGAGATAATCGCTCTGATCTGCTCTTCTGAATTATTATCCCGCGCCATTGTGCGTTTGATCTGAGTTTCGACAGGTACATCTACAACCAATATGTGGTTAACCAGCAGATGTTGATCAGTTTCCAGTAATAATGGTGAAGAGAGGATTGCATAGCCGGAGCCGGAGTTTTCCAGTTGATCCATAATTCGTTCCCGAATGAGCGGATGTAACAGCTGTTCCAACCAGTCTCTTTGCTTCGGAGCTTCGAATACGATCTGACGTAATTTAGCCCGGTCAAGAGAGCCGCTTTCCAGCAGAATATCATCACCGAAACGCTCGGCAATCTGTACCAGGGCGGTTTCTCCTGGCTCAACTACTTCGCGGGCAACCACATCGGCATCGATAACAGTAATACCCAAAGCTTCGAACTGGTGTGAGACAGCAGATTTACCACTGCCAATACCGCCTGTCAGGCCTACAACAAACATGATTGGACTCTCTTTTGTCTGTTATTTGAAAAGGACTTCTAAACGCCCAGTAACTTCATATACCAGTCTATCAGTTCTTGTCCCCAGAGCAGAGCAACCCAGCCTGCACCTGCTAAATAAGGGCCAAATGGTATCGGATTCTGAGATTCATGCTTCCGGGTGGCAATCAATAACCCACCGATAACAGCGCCAATGAGGGAGGAGCCCAGAATAATCAGCGGGAGCATACTGGCACCGCACCAGGCGCCTAAAGCTGCAAGCAGTTTGAAGTCGCCATACCCCATACCTTCCTTCCCGGTCAGCAGCTTAAACAACCAATAGATAGACCATAGGGATAGATAGCCAAACACAGCTCCCCAGAGCGCGCTGGAAAGGTCGGTAAACAAACCGAAGCTGTTGACGATCAGACCCAGCCAGACGAGGGGGAGGGTGATCTTATCAGGCAGAAGCTGATGATCAATATCGATAGCCGTCAATGAGATCAGGCACCAGGTAAAGAAAACGGCACTGAGCGCAACAACATTGAAACCGTAAGGGTATACAACAAGTGCAGATAGAAGCGCTGTGAACAGTTCAATCAGAGGGTAGCGGATCGAAATAGGCGTAGCACAACCTGCGCAGCGGCCTTTCAGGAGTGCATAACTCAGTAATGGAATGTTCTCATACCACTGGATCTTATGCTGGCACTTAGGGCAGGAAGATTCTGGAACCGCCAGATTGTAACGTTGCTGAAGCTCATCAGGAATTTCAGGGTTATCAGGATTGGCCGCTTCAGCAGCCATAAGCTGCCACTCCCGTTCCATCATGATGGGGAGGCGATGAATCACAACATTAAGAAAGCTACCGACCATCAAAGAAAAAACAAACGCCAGCGAAACCGCCAGCCAGATATTGTCGGCAAAAGGTTGAAGAAGGGTATTCAAAGTAATTTCGCCTTAATTACAGTTTGTGCGAGTTTGACTTATTCTTGCCAAGCTGGGTTATACAACGTTACCCAGCTGGAATATAGGCAGGTACATTGCGATTACCAGGCCACCAACAAGAATGCCAAGAACAGCCATGATCATCGGCTCTATGAGAGTCGATAGGTTATCAACAGCGTTGTCGACTTCCTCTTCATAGTAACTGGCGACTTTGTCGAGCATCATATCCAGTGAACCTGCTTCCTCACCAATGGCAATCATCTGGGTGGCCATGGCTGGAAACAGACCTGTCATGGTTACAGCATTTTGTAGTGACTGGCCGGTAGATACGCCATTCTTTATCTGAAGGATGGCCGTTTCATATACAACGTTGCCTGATGCTCCCGCTGCCGAATCCAACGCGTCCACCAGGGGGACGCCTGCGGCAAAGGTTGTAGCCAGTGTTCGTGAAAAACGGGCGATAGCTGAGTTGTGAAGGATCTGGCCGATAATAGGGAGTTTAAGTGTTGAGCGATCAAGCCACTCTCTGAAACCGCGCGATTTCTCATGGGCCTTTTTAAGGCTGAATCCTGCGATGACAATAGCTATGAGCGCAATAAACCACCAGTCTTGAGCTATTTCTGATAATCCGACAACAAACAGTGTAAATGCAGGAAGATCCGCCCCAAAGTTTGAAAAGACAGCTTCAAATTGAGGAACTACCTTTATAAGAAGGATCGCCGAGACAATCAGCCCAATAACAATAACTGCAATTGGATATGTGAGCGCTTTCTTTATCTTGGCTTTGAGAGACTCAATTTTTTCTTTGTAGGTGGCTATACGATCCAGCATGGTCTCCAGCGCGCCAGAACTTTCACCTGCATTAACCAGACTTCTATACAGGTCGTCAAAATATTTCGGGTGTTGTTCTAGTGAGCGGGCAAAGCTGCTACCGCCATTCACTGCATTTTTCAGATCATAGATAATCTGTTTCATCTGCGCCTTTTCAACGCCATTAGCAACAATGTCAAACCCCTGTAATAGCGGGACACCGGACTTCAGCATGGTCGCCATCTGTCGGGTAAATAGGGCAATATCCAGTGGTTTTACCGGCTTATTGTGGTTGCTGAACATGCTATAGGTCTGCTTACGGACCTTTTTAGGCATGATGCCTTGTTTACGCAGTTGAGCCTTTGCTTCGTTTAAACTGTCTGCATTGATTGAGCCTTTACTGGGGTTGCCGCTCTTATCCTTCCCTTCCCAGTTAAAGGTTGTAGGTGCTTTAGCTGCTTTCTGTTTAGCCATCTGAGCAAGTTCCGTCCGCCGATCTTCAGTTTTAAAGCTTAATAACCCGGTTCATCTCTTCCAGGCTGATGACGCCCTGTATCACTTTAAGAAGGCCAGACTTTCTTAAAGCGCGGAACCCCTGTTTTTCCGCGACTTTTAAAATATCCAGGGAGGTGCCGTTGTCCATAATGGCTTCGGCAATTTCCTGAGTCATTTCAAGAGTCTCGTAGATACCTACCCGGCCTTTGTAACCTTTATTGCACTTATTGCACCCCTCGGGGTTGTGCTCAAACAGTTGTAGCCCCGATGCAATCTGCTCATCGGTAAAACCCTCTTCCCGCAGTGACGCCTCAGGGATAGAGGCTGGCTTCTTACAGCTGCTACACAAGCGTCTTCCAAGACGTTGTGCGATTATCATAGAGACAGATGTAGCAATGTTAAAGGCTGGAACCCCCATATTGCGTAGTCGGGTCAATGTTTCCGGAGCGCTATTGGTGTGAAGGGTCGAGAGTACCATGTGGCCTGTCTGGGCTGCCTTAATGGCAATTTCCGCAGTTTCGAGATCTCGAATCTCACCAACCATCACGACATCTGGATCTTGTCGAAGGAAAGAGCGCAATGCTTCAGCAAATGTAAGGCCTACTTTTGTGTTTACATGTACCTGATTAATACCTTCAAGGTTAATCTCTACCGGATCCTCGGCAGTTGATATATTTCGTTCAACAGTGTTCAGGATGTTAAGGCCGGTATACAGGGAAACGGTTTTACCGCTGCCTGTCGGACCTGTCACCAGAATCATCCCCTGGGGTTTATGCAGGGTTTTCATAAACAGGTCTTTCTGGTCGTCTTCGTAACCCAGTGCTTCGATACCCATCTGGGCGCTGGTTGGGTCGAGAATACGCAGTACTACTTTTTCACCCCACAGCGTTGGCAGGGTGTTTACCCGGAAGTCGATGGCGCGGTTTTTAGATAGCTTCATCTTAATCCGGCCATCCTGAGGAATGCGTCGTTCGGAGATATCCATCTTGGACATCACTTTGAGGCGTGCGCAGAGCTGAGCGGCGAGCTTGGTTGGAGGCTTTGCTACCTCCTGCAACACACCGTCCGTACGGCAGCGAATACGGTAGGTTTTTTCGTAGGGCTCAAAGTGAATATCTGACGCACCGGTCTTTATAGCATCCAGCAGGATCTTAGTAACAAATCTGACAATGGGGGCATCATTAGCTGCATCTTCTTCTTCGGTTGTCTCTGTTGCTTCAGAGGCTGGATCCTGATCGATTTCCAGATTATCGAGGTCTGTATCATCGAGGGCGTCCAGAGCAGAGTTAGTTTCATCGAGAAAGGTTTCGATTAGCCGAACCAGCTTATCTTCTTCGACAATTACCGCCTCGGTAGTTGTGCCGGTATTGAATTTAAACTCGTCCAGGGCCTGTATATTAGTAGGATCTGAAATCGCTACGTAGAGGCGCCCCTCTCGTTTGATCAGCGGAAGAGCGTGGTGCTTTGTGATCAGCTTTTCATCGACCAGATCTTTGGGTATTAAACTAAAGTCGATGACATCCAGGTCGAACAATGGGATGCCGAATTCATCAGCTGCTGCAGCTGCTGCCCGATAGGCGCTGACCAAGCGGTTGTCTATTATATGAGCAATAAAAGGCTTGTTTTCTTTACGCGCAGCTTTCAGGGCATCCATAGCCACATCAGAAGAGAAGACGCCGTCATTAACCAATCGTCTGGCGAGACCACTCAGGGGTTGAAAAGGTTGTACGCTCATAATTCTGTTATATCCCTTTTAGCAGTGGTGTTTATTGTTGCTGTCTTAACAATCAGAACTTCCCTGTTAAACAACTGTTCAAACTGCCTTGTATTATCATCTATTTGTAAAGTAACATCTATCCGTCGGTTTGAGAATCGACAGACACTTGCTTTACGTCACTGGACAGCCATAAAAAAAGGGTTACTATTCATAACAGGCTCGTAAGGAGCAGGGATGAAGGGCCGTTATGGCAAGGGAAAAAGTCGTTCGGAGCAGGGACGATGATGAATACTTTACTCGCTGGAGAGAAACAAATGAAAACTACGCTTAAAAAAGCACAACAGGGTTTTACCCTGATTGAATTGATGATTGTGGTTGCAATCATCGGTATTCTGGCTGCGGTTGCGCTGCCTGCGTATCAGGATTATACGGTGCGTGCACGTGTATCTGAAGGCTTGGTAGCGGCATCTTCCGCTAAGCTTCACGTGGCGGATATACTGTCCAGTGGTAACCCTTCCGCTAACGCGGCGGGATATGCAGCAAACTGGCCTGCTTGGGTTCAGAGTGAGAACGTTACTAACGTGCAAATTGCTGGTGCTACCGGGATAATTACTGTTACTTTATCTGCAGCAGCAGGCGGCGGAACAGTGGTCCTGACACCTAATGCTCCTCGTGGTACAGCTCTTCCTGATGCTACTGCTGGTGCGTTCCAGCCACCTCAGGGTTCAACTGCATGGAGATGTGCGGCTGCTGGCACGGTTGACGCTAACTATGCCGGGCTTGGTGTAGGTACATTGCTGGCACGTTTTGCGCCTGCTGAATGTAGATAATATTGATTCTAGGAAAAACCTCGCTTATGCGAGGTTTTTTTTTGATAAGTGTGCTGTTTTTTTTGTTTATAAGTAGTTAATAGAATGAATAAAAAGACAATCCTCCTGTTCCTGATAGCGATTACCGCCGCTGTTACCTGGTACCTGTATAAAGAGCCGCTCTCAATTGAAAAGCGCGCGGCGGTTGAGGCCGAGCTGGCGAAGCAGCCTGAAACCTTCCCGGCGACGCCGGTGTGGTGGTCCGATGGTGATGTGCTGGCGGTGGGGGTACTGCCCCGCGAAAACGGTGAAAAGCATAACGATACCGCAAAGTCCGTTTGCCCGATGCTGTGGAAGCACGGTGTGAATGGTACGGTGGTTGAGATATACGATATTCTGCTGATTCAGAAAAGCGATGACTGGGAGTTGATCGGGGCCGCGGATTGCCGCCGTAAAGCCGATTAACGGGTCCGGGAAGTGATGCCTTTCGGCGTCATGGTCGGTTTAGCAACTGTTTATTGATCGCGACACAGTCAGCAGTTACCCAATCTGGGTATGGTGAAAAAGCCTGCTATTATTTCCATATTGGAAATAATAGCAGGCTTTTTTATTGCTCTTTGGAGCGCCAGTGAGAGCGACTCTTGTGGGAGCGACGCCCTCGTCGCGATTAGACTTGGGTCGCTGAGCCAGACTATCGGCACGGGGCGTGCCTCACTACAGGAGATTCTGCAAGCCTTGTGGGAGCAGGTATTGTGGGAGCGATGCCTGTGGGAGCGACGCCCCCGTCGCGGTTAGACTTGGGTAGCTGAGCCAGACTATCGGCACGGGGCGTGCCTCGCTACAAAGAGATTCTGCAGCTATTGTGGGAGCGACGCCCCCGTCGCGATTTGGATTTGATCTGGGTAGCTAACCCAGACTGTCGGCACCGGGCGCGTGCCTCCCTCCCTACAGGAGGGATTCCTGTTCAGATAAACCGCATCGACAGGTCGACCGCTTTGCAATCTTTGGTGAGCAGGCCGATGGAGATATAGTCCACGCCGGTTTCTGCGATGCTTCTCAGGGTCTCTTCGTTGATACCGCCGGAGGCTTCCAGTTTCGCCGGTGTCGGGTGCTCTTTATTCTTCTGTACCGCAACCCGCAATTCGGCGTGATCAAAGTTATCCAGCATGATGATATCGGCACCGGCGTCCAGCGCCTGCTGCATCTCATCAAATGACTCCACTTCCACCTCCACCGGTTTACCGGGTTCGTTGGCTTTTGCGGTCTGTACCGCATTGGCAATGGAGCCGCAGGCCATGATGTGGTTTTCCTTGATCAGGAAGGCATCGTAGAGGCCGATCCGGTGGTTAAAGCAGCCGCCGCAGGTTACTGCATATTTCTGGGCGTTACGCAGGCCGGGGATCGTTTTACGGGTGTCCAGCAGTTTGACGCCGGTGCCCTCAACCAGGTCGGCGTAGAAGGCGCTGATGGTGGCAGTGCCGGACAGGGTTTGCAGGAAGTTCAGCGCGCCACGCTCGCCGGTCAGCAGTGACCGGGCGGAACCCTGCAGTTCAAACAGCGGCTGGTCACGGCTGACCCGGTCACCATCCTGCACCAGCCAGGTGATGGCGACAGAGGGGTCGACCTGACGGAATACCTCGTTGACCCAGGCGGTACCGCAGATAACCGCATCCTGGCGGCTGATGACCCGGGCCTGACCCTGCTGCTGTTCCGGGATCAGGCGGGCGGTAATATCGCCATCGCCGATATCTTCGGCCAGTGCCACTCGAACGGTCTCGACGATTTCAGTCTGCTGCAGGGTGTTTGCCATGGATGGGGTCTCTCCGTATGCGAGTCCTTCTCGCGTTATGGTATTATCGGTGGCTATTCTAACGGAAACAGCGCTACTGATGCAGGCACTGCAGAGGTTTTTTATGCAGATTGTTGATGGTTGGCTGGATAAGGCCAGACACAGTCCCTCCCCGAATTATAATGACAGACCTGATGGCTCCACGCCTGAACTGCTGGTTGTGCATAATATCAGCCTGCCGCCCCTGAAGTATGGGAATGGCTATATTGAGCAGTTCTTTCTCAATCGCTTACCGGTTGATGATGACCCTTATTTCAAAGAGATCAGTGCGCTGCAGGTGTCAGCCCATCTGTTGATTGATCGTGGTGGTGAGCTGTTACAGTTTGTCAGCTTTGATGCGAGAGCCTGGCACGCCGGTGTCTCGGAATATCAGGGACGCTCTCAGTGTAATGATTTTTCTATCGGCATTGAGTTAGAAGGCAGTGATTCCATCCCGTACACCGATCGCCAGTATAGTAGCCTGGCAGATGTTACCCGGGCGTTATTGAATTACTATCCTGAGATGAGTCTGGATGCGATTACCGGGCATAGCGATATCGCTCCCGGTCGTAAGACTGATCCGGGTGAGGCATTTAACTGGCAGTATTTCCTGCGTTTGTTAAAAGATTCTGTGTAGTATTCCCTGAAACGTAGTTGTTCATGCAGGTAAAGTTATGAAGTTTGTTGCGTTGATGTTGTTACTTATACTTGGACGATATCGTTCTCACCCCCGTTGGGCAGAACAGTGGGGTAGGCAGAATCTGATACCGGGTACAGGGTTTAATTGGTTCGCTGTGCTGCTCTGTGTGGCTATCGCCGAATATCTCCTGCTGCAAACGAGTGGGCTGTTCTGGGCGGGTTTCATACTGGCTGCGGAGATTGCTCTGCTTTATCTGTTATTACCACACTGGTCTGCTTTTGATATTAAAGGTGAGTACTATACAGACTGGTGCCGTGGTGATTATCAGGCTGCCTTTCTGGATCTGAGTGAGAAGTTGTCAATCCCGAAGACAGAGAGCCTGGAGGATTGTCGCGCTGTTCACTACGCAGT
Organism: uncultured Amphritea sp.; assembly: GCA_963669425.2. Taxonomy (GTDB): domain Bacteria; phylum Pseudomonadota; class Gammaproteobacteria; order Pseudomonadales; family Balneatricaceae; genus Amphritea. The sequence goes on along the minus strand of CAXXNC010000002.1, from coordinate 2,607,851 downwards.
GTGTCATTCCTATGTGACGCGCAGTCTTCTCGGTTTCTTCACCCTGTTGCTATGGTTCTTTCTGATGGGTATGCCTGGGGTGTTTATCGCGTTATGGGCACTGTGGTTATCGCCGTCTCAAACTTCGGCTGGAGGTGTTCATCGATTGGCGAGATTAATATGCTGGTTGCCTGGTTTGCTGTTGGGGTTCACTTTTTTTGCTGTTGGTAATGGACGGGGTGCCTATGATTGCTTGCAGCGCAGCCGGGAACAAAATGACAGTGACTGGCTGTTTGCAGTGGCGCTTGGCGCAATAGGCGATAATCATTTTTCCAGCCAGTGTTCGCTGGATGAGCTCTGCGATGAAGAGTTCAGACACCATGCTGCTGATGAAATAAATGCGCTGGTGGTGTTAATTCGACGCTCGGCTGTGCTCTGGCTGATCATGTTCGGGGTATTCACCATGATCGGTTTTGAATCGCCACTCTACTGATAAGCATTGCTTTGATCTGAAGCACCGGATTCAACAGTCTTTTCTTCTTACGGGATGAATTTTCTCTGTTTCTCTATATTAGCGAGAATCATTTCTATTTATAATGCGGTTTAGTTTTGTATAGCTTTTGTTGTCCACCATAGCCTGATGAAGGCATGCTGGGCCGGGAACGGATTAGTTTGTATGACGCATCTGCTGGCACTGGATTCTCTGAGTTGTGGTTATGACCAGACAGTGATTATTGATGAGCTGGGCTTTGAGCTGCAGGCAGGTGAAATTGCCTGTTTGCTGGGACCCAGTGGCTGCGGCAAAACAACAGTACTGCGTGCTATTGCAGGGTTCAGTCCTTTGCTCTCTGGCAGTATCCAGCAGAATGGCGAACTGATCTCGACCCGACAGTTTATGCTACCGCCGGAAAAACGGGGGATTGGCGTTGTCTTCCAGGATTATGCCCTGTTTCCGCACCTGAGTGTGTTCGATAATATTGCCTTTGGCCTCAAAGGTCTGAGTACGGCGGCAAAGCGGCAGGCTGTGGATGACATGCTGCAGTTAGTTGAGCTACCTGATATTTCCTCCCGTTTCCCCCATGAGCTTTCCGGTGGGCAGCAGCAGCGGGTAGCGTTAGCGCGCGCGCTGGCTCCTAAGCCCAAGCTGCTATTGATGGATGAACCGTTTTCCAATCTGGATACCGATCTGCGCCGTCAGTTGGCGCTGGAAGTGCGGCGTATTCTGAAAGATCAGGGGATTGCCGCTATCATGGTAACTCATGATCAGGAAGAAGCCTTTGCGATCAGTGATAAGATCGGCATCCTGGCTAATGGCCGGTTGCAGCAATGGGGGACTCCTTCAGAGCTGTATTATCAACCGGTCAATCCGTTGGTTGCTGGCTTTGTCGGCAAAGGTGAGTTGTTTGCTGCCCGTTGTCACTCAAGCTCCTGTGTTGAAACGGAGCTGGGTATGCTGGAGTTCGCTGAGCCTCTGAACGCAGAAGCTGGGCAGGAGTTATCACTGTTTCTGCGTCCTACAGACATCCGGCCAAGCCTTGAGCCCGGGCCGGTGATGGCCCGGATTGCGCAGAAAGAGTTTCTGGGGAGCTCGATTGTTTATCAGTTGGCATTGCCGACAGGACGGACCATTGAAGCAGAGATCTTTGAACCGATGATGCTGGATGTCGGAGCTGAGGTTTCACTGAATGTGGCGTCTCATCGACCTATCGCATTCAATCTGTAAAGACTTTTCAGTCGACTTCATCTGGCGGCTGGGCCGCTTATTGGAACAGTCTTAGGTCTCAGCTACTGCGTGTAGCTGAGATCGTCCGGCTCAGCAGAATTACCGGAATAATCCCCACCAGTACGATCAGCAGCGCTGCAAGAGAGCAGGCTTCGAGCATTTCATCGGATGCAAACTGGTAAACATAGGTTGCCAGAGTGTCGTAGTTGAATGGTCGAAGAATCAGTGTGGCCGGTAACTCTTTCATACAGTCAACGAACACAACCAGTGCGGCGGTAAGAATGCCGCCTTTTATCAGGGGGAGGTGCACTCTGAAAAGCGTTTCCAGAGGTGTATAGCCCAGTGAGCGGGATGCCATATCCATGCTTTCAGTCACTTTGTTCAGGCTTGATTCGACTGAGCCGACAGAGACCGCCAGAAAGCGAACCACATAAGCAAACACGACCGCAAACGCAGTACCACTGAGTAAAAGGCCGACGGAGGTGTCAAACAGCTGCTCGGTAATGTCGTTGAGCAGATTATCGAATGCGGCCAGAGGAATAATCACGCCGATCGCCAGTACCGCACCCGGCATGGCGTATCCCAGACTGGAAAACTGAGCGGCCAGCTTCAGGCTGCGTTTTCTGTGTAGTCGTTTTGAATAGGCCAGAAGCAGGGCGATCACAATCGTCAGTATCGCTGCGCAGCTGGACAGAATAAAGCTATGGCTGGCATGAGTCAGGAAGTCTTCGGTCCAGAGCTGATCCAGATTTCTCAAGGCATAGCGCCCAAGCACCCAGACCGGAATGATAAAACCGCAAATAACCGGCAGAGCACAGAGTATTGTTGCGCCCCAGGCGCGCCAGCCACTCAGCTGATATCCGGTCAGCTTCTTGAAGCGATCCGCGCTGTGAAACTGTCTTTGCCTGGCCCGGCCTATACGCTCCAGAGAGATGAGGATTACCACAAAGATCATCATCAGACTGGCAATCTGAGCGGCGCCGCCCAGGTTACTCATATTAAGCCAGGTATCGTAGATGCCCGCGCTCATACTCTTTACCGCAAAATAGTCGACGGTTCCAAAGTCGTTAATTGTCTCCATGGATACCAGCGATAAGCCCACGGCAATGGCCGGACGGGCAATAGGGAGTGAGACACGGTAAAAGCTCTGAAACGGAGTACAGCCAAGGGTGCGGCTGGCATCCTGGATGGTGGTGGATTGCTCGAGAAAAGAGGCACGGGCCAGCAGATACACATAGGGATACAACACCAGCGCAAGCATCAGAATTGCGCCTCCCAGTGTACGGATATCCGGGAACCAGTAGTCTCTGGCAGTTTGCCAGCCGAACAGTTCCCGCAGCATTATCTGCAGAGGGCCTGAGTATTCCAGCAGATCGGTGTAAACGTATGCAATAACGTAGGCGGGAACCGCGAAAGGCAGTAGCAGGGCCCATTCGAAAATCTTGCGGCCCGGAAAACGGCACATAGTGACCAGCCAGGCACCACAGACACCGATAGCAATGGATAGCGCTCCGACGCCAAGCATCAGCTCCAGAGTGGTGATGATATAGACCGGTAATACAGTCTCAACCAGGTGGGGCCAGATATTTTCGGTCGGGAAAAAGGCCAGATAAAAAATCGACAGAACCGGCAGAGCTACCATCAGCGCAGTTGACCAGGTACAACTGTACCAGCCAAACAGATATTGGCTTCGGGTCTTTAAGGGAGGCTGGGTAACGCGGGTATCGGGTTGGGACTGCAAGGTCTGCGCCTGTCTTGAATATCAGCATTCGGAAATGAAAAAACGGTAGCGCGCAGACTACCGTTTTCATTTCCCGTTGTCGACTGATCAGTTATCGAAGCCGACCTTATCCACCAGTCTGGCTGCGGTTGCACGCAGCTCAGCAACTTCCTGGAGATTAATCTGATCCTCTTTAAATTCACCCATATATTCATTGATCAGTTCAGCCCGGGGAGTGTTCGGGCGAACAGGGAACTCATAGTTTGCCTTAGCGTACATGGTCTGTGCCTGTTCTTTACTGAGGAACTCCATCAGTTTGATCGCAGCTTCCTTATGAGGCGCATATTTTGTCAGCGCAGCCCCTGAGATATTCATATGAGCGCCGCGGTCATCCTGATTCGGGAACAGCAGATTTACAGACATCGCCCACTCTTTCTGTTCCGGGTTCTTGTCGTTTGTCAGCATTTTGCCGAAGTAATAAGTGTTACCCAGAGCCAGGTCGCAAACGCCTTCTTTTACTGCTTTTACCTGAGCGCGATCGTTACCCTGAGGCTTGCGGGCCAGGTTTGCTTTCAGGCCTTCGAGCCATTTCTGGGTCTCTGCTTCACCGTGATGCGCGATCATTGAGCCAATCAGGGACAGAGTATAGGTGTGCTTGCCGCTGCGGCTGCAGATACGGCCCTGCCACTTAGGATCAGCCAGATCTTCATAGGTTGTGATTTCGCCTGGTTTTACCCGGTCTTTGGAAGCATAAATAATGCGTGCACGGGAGGTCAGGCCATACCAGTGCTTAGAAGGATCCTGAAACTGGGCTGGAATATTTTTATCCAACACTGCGCTTTCAACCGGCTGAGTCAGTCCTTCATTCACAACATCATACAGAGGGCCGATATCGGAGGTCAGGATAATATCCGCTGGTGAGTGTTTACCCTCGTGTTTCAGGCGCTGGATCAGACCTTTCTTGGCAAAAACAACGTTGGTTTTGATGCCGGTCTCAGCCGTGAATGCATCCAGCATAGGCTGGATCAGAAACTGCTGACGGTAGGAATAGATGTTAACTTCGTCAGCGGCCTGAGCGGTGAAAGAGGTAAAAGCAAGGGCGGCAGGTAATGCAATTGCGGCCAGTCGTTTAGCGGTTTTATACATCGGAGACACTCGCATAGCGTGTAAAAATAATGCGAAATATTCTCATTTAATCAGGCGTTGAAGTCAATCTAAATGCGTGTGATTCTCACTCCTTTTGACCTGAGTCAGGTGATTTATCCAGATCAGACTGGGAACAGGCGCGATAGCAACACCGGTACTGCATTTTCTACCCGGAGAATTCGTTGGCCAATATGGATGGACTGGAGGCCGGCCTGTTGCAGCTTTTCAACTTCGTACGGGATAAAACCACCTTCTGGTCCGATTGCCAGAGTAGTAGGTGTATTGTCCGGTTCGGGGCAGGTTGCAGCGTTATAAGGGTGGGCAACCAGAGCACGGCTATCTTTGGCGATGGCGGGTAGTTCATCCTCGACAAAGGGTTTGAAGCGCTTGCGCAGATGCACCCTGGGCAGTCGGGTATCGCCAGCCTGCTCAAGGCCAAGCAGCAGCTGTTCATGAATGCTGTCCTGGTGCAGAACCGGGCTGGACCAGTAGCTCTTGTCGACCCGATAAGCGTTAATCAGGTACAGCTCTTTCACCCCCATGCTGGTCACTGTTTGTAATGTCCGTTTCAGCATCTTTGGTCTGGGTAACGCGAGGAGCATCGTTAATGGCAGGGGGGATGGCGGTTCGGAGGTCAGATCGATCTGCAGAGTCACGGCTTGTTCAGTTAATTCTGTCACAATACCAGTGCCCATCTTTCCGTTCAGCATGCCGACTTTAAGCGACTGACCTGCCTCTGCTTTGTGAACTGTACTGATATGTTGAAAGCGACGATCACGGATCACCGCAGTATCCGCAGCTATCAGATCAGTTTCAAACAGCAGGATCAGGTTCATTCAATGGCTCCGTAACAGAACAGTGGACTCAGTAAGCAGGGGCGCTATTGTAGATGTACGAGGCGAAAACAACCAGAAAGGATGCTTCTTATAGTTATTCGCAGGATCAAATAAATAGCCAACAAAAAGCGCAGCTTTTGTGTCGCAAATGGTATCATATGCCGATCTCTCTCCGCCCGCGACAGGTACTCCGTGAAGCCCGATCTCCTGAATGATCCGATCAGACCTACGCTGATCAGAATGACGCTGCCAATGATGGTTGGCATTGTCAGTCTGATGCTTTTTAATCTGGTCGACAGTTACTTTGTCAGCCGCCTGGGCACGGCGCAGCTGGCAGCGCTGGGGTTCACCTTTCCTGTCTCGTTTACCATTATCAGCCTGTCGATAGGTCTGAGTATCGGGACCTCTGCAACGATTGCCAAGCTGATCGGGGCGGGCGATAGCGATCAGGCAAAACAGCTGACCACCGATAACCTGCTGATTACCTCTCTGATGATGATTGTTATCGGATTGTTGGCGATCCTGTTTATAGATCCCTTGTTCCGAATATTAGGTGCCGGTGAAGACCTGTTGCCCTACATTGATGACTACATGTCGATCTGGTTTCTGGGGGCCGTCTTCTATGTGCTGATCATGGTCTCTAACAGCTCGCTGAGGGCGACCGGAGATACCAAAACACCAGCCATTGTGATGGCATTCTCTGCACTACTGAACCTGATTCTTGATCCACTGTTTATTTTTGGTTGGGGACCGGTACCCGCGATGGGCATTCAGGGGGCGGCGATTGCCAGTGTCATCGCCTGGGGCTTTACTTCGTGTCTGGCGTTGCTGAATCTCTATGCCCGAAAAGGGCTGTTGGTCTTACGGATACAATCGGTCAATCAGGCTGTGCGTCATTGGCTTATGGTCATGAAAATCGGCTTTCCCGCTGCGTTGTCTAACATGATGACACCGATTGCTGCAGCGATCATGACTGCGGTGGTTGCTACCCATGGACCCGAGGCGGTGGCAGCTTTCGGGGTAGGTAACCGACTGGAGTCACTGTCATTACTGGCTAACCTGGCTTTGTCGATGACCCTGCCGCCGTTTATTTCTCAGAATTTCGGACGCGGAAACATCGAACGGGTAGAGTGTGCTTATCGTTCGGCGGTTGTTTTTGCTCTGTGCTGGCAGGCAGGCGTGTATCTGTTGTTGTTTGTTTTCGCAGGGGGGATTGGCAGTCTTTTCAGTGATCAGGAGCCAGTCGTAGATCTGATCAGTCTCTGGATTCTGATTGTGCCGCTGGGCTTTGGTTTCCAGGCAGTAACTTTCCTGTCTGCTTCCAGTTTTAATGCCTTACATCAACCGATGAGGGCGATGAGAATCAGTATCTTCCGGCTGTTTGTGCTCTATGTTCCGCTCGGTTATATCGGCAGTTATCTGGGTGATTTGCAGGGCATGTTTATTGGTTTTGTTATCGCCAATATGTGCACTGCCGGGATGGCATTCTGGTGGATGAAGCGCCACCTGAATCGTTTGAAAGTCCCCGTTACGGTTTAGAAAGGGGTTTTATATCCCTACAATTCGTTGTACTTTGTCTTCAGGTTGTAATACTGCATTGCTATTTTGTTACTAAACCAAAGTCATATTACCAGCAGGGACTGTTGAGAATATGATCAAGTAACGTAGTAAATAACAATAACAAATTCACACAGAGAACAACTCAAGAAGCAAAGGGGAAGTGAGCATGACACAGAAAATTGCTCTGGTAACCGGCGGTACAGGTGGTATTGGTACAGCAATTTGCCGCGCACTGGCAGATGCAGGTGTAAAAGTAGTAGCAGGCTATAACTCAGGCGGTAATCACGAGAAAGCCAAAGCGTGGCAGGAAGAGCAGAAGCAGGATGGCTACGATATTCTGGTAGCTTATGGCGACGTGACTAATGAAGAGTCCTGCGCCGAATGTATTAAAACGGTTGAAGAGGTTGCCGGCGGTAGCGTCGACATTCTGGTAAATAACGCGGGTATCACCCGTGATGGCACATTCCGTAAAATGTCCTGGGATCAGTGGAATCAGGTACTGTCTGCGAACCTGGACTCTATGTTCCACATGACCCGTCTGGTGATTAATCCGATGCTGGATAAAGGCTGGGGTCGGGTTATCAATATCTCTTCTGTGAATGCTCAGAAGGGTCAGTTTGGTCAGTGTAACTATTCTGCAGCGAAAGCCGGTATTCACGGCTTTACTAAAGCGCTGGCGCAGGAAGTAGCTGCCAAGGGCGTAACAGTTAACACGGTATCTCCGGGTTATGTACTGACACCGATGGTTGCGAAGATTCCTGACGAGGTGCTGGAGAAGATTGTTCGCCAGATCCCTGTTGGTCGTCTGGGCCAGCCTGAAGAGATCGGTAAAGCCGTTACCTATCTGGCCAGCGATGATTGTGGTTATGTAACAGGTTCTGACTTCTCCATTAATGGTGGTCAGCATATGTCCTGATACCCGGGTGTCGACATACAATAAAAAAACCCGCTATAGCGGGTTTTTTTATATCTGAAGCTCTGTATCAACCAGAATGTTGAAGCAGTGCTCAATTCAGTTGCAGCTTACTGTAAAACCGCAACTGCAGCGCTTCATGGTGTTGCGCAAATGGCTGGCACTGCCATTCCAGCTCGAGATGCTTCATTTCAAGCAGAGACGCGTCCTGGTTCTGTTGTTGCAACGCTGATTGTAATCGTTGCATCTGGTATTCCATTCGCAGGGCCTGGTCCTGCTCCGGAGACTCTACCCCCAGCACAATTTCCAGGCGGATACATAGCTGGCGTAGTGCCTGATCAGTGATCTCAGTCAGTTGCTCCATCTCTATCCGGCCGGCGATCAGTGCCAGCAGGTTCTGGTAGCGGTAGTCGATCAGTTCGTCAAACGGTGGTTCAGGGTATTCGCCCTGATTCCAGGCTGACTGGAACTCATCCAGAGCCAGTTGATCCAGTGTTCCATCCAGTAGCATCCCTTCCATCTGATCACACAGGTTAATGCGTCGCTGCAAGCCTTTATAGCTGTCGCTATCGAGGAAACTTTCCAGCTCCTGTTGCTGGCGGTTATGCTGATGGCGCTGAGTTTGCTTGTGCTGATTCAGGGCTGTGAACACCTGATTACAGGCTTCCTTGAATTCGGGCCACAGGGTTCTCTCCAGCGAGTGGAAGGTGCTGCCCACCTGCTTCCATTGCTGCTGCAGGGTTTTAATCTGCTCTGCAGCGTTTTCCAGATCGCCGTGACTGATTGCTTCTGTCTTCGGCAGTAGGTCTCTGGCCTGGGCGAGGAACTCTTTTTTCAGTTCCGCGACCTGTTCACGACGCTGTTTGATCCGGTTATCCATCTGCTTCAACAGGGCATTGAACTGACTCTGTACCTCTTTGCCAGGGGTACGGTCTACCGGAGCATAGTGTTTCCACTGTTGTTTGGCATTGCGTGTTTGCTGTTCGATAGCCTGCCAGTCTGGGTTTTCCCAGTCGGTATTGGTAAGAAAGGCCTGTAGCTCTGCTACCAGCTGTTTTCTGTTGGCGAGGTTATCTTCACGCTGCTGCTTCTGTTCAGCAAAGTAAGCCTCGCATGGCTTGTAGGCGATATCTGATGCATCTTTGAAACGTTGCCACAGTGCATGCGAGTGGTACGGATCGTTAGCGTCGAGCTTTTTCCACTGTTTTTGTAACTCTTTAATATTGCGCGCAAGTTCGGCAGGGTCCAGTGGTGTCTCAGCCAGAGCTTCCATCGCGGTGCAGAGTTGTTCCTTTTTCGGCACAACAGCATAGCCCTGCCAATCCAGCATCTCATGCAGCTGAGCATGCAGCGAGCGGTACTGATGTTGGAGCTGCGAAGGTGTGCTGCCGTTCATGCCCTGAAGCAGTTCTGCCGCTTTTTGCTCCAGGCGACTTGCCTGTTTAATCTCTCCGTCGTTGAGACGGATCTCCAGCTGGCTCAGCAGTTGGGCCAGATTGTCAGATTCACTGCGTGTCTGCAGGTTTATCTCATTAACCTGACTTTGCAGGCTTTGGATACACTGTTTCAGATCCTGAAGTTCCTGAGGCGCAGGAATTTCTACCGGCCAGTTAATCTCTTTGTAAAGCTGCTGAGCGGTTTTCAGCAATGGCTTACTGCTGTCTTCTTCAGAGCGCTGAATCTGTTCGATCAACGGTGTGATAGCAGCCTGATGATCTAACCAGCGCTGTGCTGTTGCCAGTGTACTTTGCTGACGTTTGATGACCGTATTGCTGGCTTTGGAAGGAAGACCTTTGCTATGGGTTTCCCACTGTTCAACCAGGCTCTGCCAATGTTGCTGTTCAGCATCAAGATCCAGTCCGTTGAAGTGTGCTGTACGCAGCAGTGATTCGCAGCGTTCAGCTGCAGTGTTCATCTGATCAATCAGTTGTTCCTGAAGCCGTTGCAGTTCAGCTTGCTGTTGCTTTTTCTGCTGTGCTTCGGTGATACGCTGTTGCTCGGTTTCCAATACAGCAAGGCATTGCTGTTGAGCCTGATGGAAGCTCTCGCTTAGTTCTGGTAGCAGACTGTCATTCAGTTGCAGTAACAGTGCATCATATTTAGCAGCGTATTGCGGGAAATACTCTGTGGCAGCGAGATGTTGCAGGCTGTTTATCAATTCCAACTGACGCTGCTTTAACTGTTCTGTTAGGCGGGCCTGATCCTGAATCTGCTGCTGTTTGGTGCGGATAATACGGAAAACGGACTTATCTTTACCCTTAATTGCCTTGCTTGCCTGAGTCAGAAGCTCTGGCAGTTCCAACTTCTCTGCTGCCCGCTGGCGGAGCTGAGATGTTGAGCCGTTAATCGTCAGTGTAGTCAGGCAATGCTGATCTTCGATGTTGGCAACAGCCTCCATCTGAACTTTGCTGTCTTCGCAGTTCAGGGCAATATGGGCCAGAATGTTATCGTCACGCAGACGGCTTACACAGGAGATTCGCTGGGACGCCGGGCACTCATCGTCCAGAATGATTTTGCAGAGGCGTTGCGCCGCACTGCGGCGAATACCCGGGTCGGCATCCTTTTCAAGAATTTCGGACAGCAGCTTTGGCAGGACCAGTCTCTCGACAGCGGCCTGGCGGACTTCGGCGCTCTGATCCTGGCGCGCCAGTTGGGTCAGTACTTCAAGGTGCTCAGCTTTCTCCGGGCTGAGGCGGTTAATCGCCTGGACCCGGACTGTCGCTTTACTGTGTTGCCAACGGGGTTTGAAAAACTTCGCAAACATTCAATCGATCCTGCAGGGGTCACTCTATAAACAACAATACTTGTGACCTGGGCCGGATATTCTACCGGCCTTTGGTCATGCAGGAAAAGGCTTGACAGGCGAGAAAGTCATTCTCTTTTTTCAGAATGCAGGAAATTCAGCCGTTACGGATTTCAACTTCACCGTCAACGTAGTACCAGTGGTTGTTTTCCTTGCGAAAGTTGGACTTCTCACACAGCTCACCGGTTTGATCATCGGTCTCGAATCGGGCGATAAACTCGACAGTCCCCTGATCATCACCGCTGCCGCCACTTTCGGTGCTGACTATTTTCAGGCCGGTCCATGTTGTGACTTTAATCTGCTCACTAATCAGCTCTGCATCATCAGGATTTCGATGCTCTTCTGCTGTGGTATTGATAAGATAGTCGACTGCTCCCAGTGCGAAAGCGGTGTAACGTGATCGCATCAGTGCTTCGGCGGTTTTCGCCGGTTTATGACCTTCGATTGCCGGTTCACAGCAAAATGCGAACGGTTTATTCGAACCACAGGGGCAGGTCATCGTTGTATCATTTTGAGTGTGCAGCATGAAAGTCCCTTAAGACGCGACGGTTATTTTGTGATCGATATTATAAAGGGCTGAATGATTAAGCATATTGATCAAAAGCATTAATGAGTTGGAATAGATATCCATGGCGACAAGCGCAACTTTTTTCTGGCACGATTATGAAACCTCCGGGGCGGATGTAAAGCGTGACCGTCCACTGCAGTTTGCAGGTATCCGTACAGATATGGAGCTGAACATCATCGAAGAACCGGTAATGTTTTATTGTCAGCCCGCTGAAGACCTGCTGCCTCATCCACAGGCGTGTCTGATTACCGGTATTACGCCTCAACAGGCGATGCAGGAAGGATATTGCGAAGCTGAGTTTATGTCGATGGTGCATGAACAGCTGGCCAGACCGGGCACCTGTGGTGTGGGTTATAACAGTATCCGCTTTGATGATGAGATCACCCGATACGGTCTGTATCGCAATTTCTTCGACCCTTATGCCCGGGAGTGGCAGAACGGTTGTTCCCGCTGGGATATCATCGACATGATGCGTCTGACCCGGGCGTTGAGACCTGAAGGTATTGAGTGGCCGGAATATGAAGATGGCCGTCCGAGCATGCGTCTGGAAGACCTGACTAAGGCAAATGGTATCGAGCATGGCAATGCCCACGATGCTTTGTCCGATGTACACGCCACGATTGCCATGGCGAGATTGGTAAAGGAGCGGCAACCCAAACTGTATCAGTATGCACTGAATAACCGGTCAAAACGGGCGATTCAGGGAATGCTGGATGTGATTACCATGAAACCGGTGCTGCATATCTCATCTATGTATCCGGTGGAGTGGGGTAATGCTGCCATCGTTGCGCCGGTGGCCAGTCATCCGGTGAATAAAAATGCGGTACTGGCCTATGATCTGAGGGTTGATCCGACACCTATGCTGCAATTGCCGGCCGAAGAGATCCGCCGGTTACTGTATACCCGGCAGGAAGATCTGGCCGAAGGGGAGGAGCGAATTCCCCTGAAGCAGATTCATACCAACAAATCCCCGATTATCGCTCCTGCAGGAATGCTGACAGCGGTTGAGGCTGAGCGTCTGAATATCTCTGGAGATCTCTGTCGGGCACATCTGGCGATGTTGCGGAGCAGTGCTGACCTGAAACAGAAACTGGCGGAAGTGTTCTCTGAATCGCCCTTTGAAGAAGACTATGATCCTGATCATATGCTTTATAGTGGCGGATTCTTCTCTGATGCCGATAAACAGATTATGGATACCATTCGCTCAACGCCACCGGCGCAGTTAGGCGCTCTGGAACTGCCTTTCCAGGATAATCGTCTGGAGGAGATGTTTTTGCGGTACCGGGCCCGGAATTACCCGCATACTCTCAGTGAAGAGGAGCGTGGACGCTGGGAAGAGTACCGGAGATTACGCCTGCTGGGGCCGAATAATGGCGGCTATCTGACAATGCCAGAGTTGTTTGAGCAACTGAACACCCTTTATCAGCAGCCGGATATGACGGATAAAAAGCGCGGTATTCTGGAAGAACTGGCGTTGTACGCCGAAGCAATCTATCCAATGGATGAGGTTTTTTAGTGAAACAACGATCAACGCAACCGCTGGCTCTTATACTGATCCCACTGATCAGCGGGCTGGCGTGGGCTGATCGTAAAGAAGATTTACTGAATCCGATCCCTTATGTGGTAACCCAGCCAACGGGCTATATTGATAGCCCGATTGATCCGGCCACTGTGTATGAGTTCAAGCGCCGTGGTTATGTCGACGCCGAGCCTATGGATGAGATAAAGCCTTATCTTATTCCTGAACGTCAGTTGCCTCCGCCAGTGGTCATTCCGCACAGCGGGCCTTCTGAGGTTGAACGGGTGGTCGCTGCTCAACGTAAAGCTCCGCCACTGAAAGGTGAAGACAAGATCTTTGATCAGATCGCAAAAGATCAGCTGGTAATGGAATGTATTCTCGAAGATACGCTGGAAAATTGTGAAGGGGTCGAGATCGTAGTTCCGGAAGAGAAACCACGATCCCGGCGTATTGTTGACCGACAGATTCGTCGGGTTTCAGAAAATTAATTTCCCTTTTTCCTGTCAGGCCCCTGGTACAAACTGCTGTTCCTCTTTTAACCGACTGATTTCCGGATCTGATACCTGAGCCAGTTCTTCCCCGGGGCGGTGTTGCTCACCGAATGAGCGTACAGTCAGGCGTCGAAGAGGCAGTTCGGAAAAGGCTTTCTGCAAAGATTCCAGAGTTATATTCTCTACTGCCTGGCTGAGCTGCTGGCGACTGTCAAAAGCCTTTTCATCACGGTCAATTTCCTGCCAATAGCGGTTGGTCCTTTCAGCAAGGCGAGTCGCCTTTCTGTTGATCCGGGATAGTACGCTGGCCTTGAAACCTTCCAGCTCTTCATCTGTCATCGCTTCCAGACGGGGAGTCATATCTGCCAGGAACTGATCAATATGCTGTTCCAGAGTGACTGGGTCGGTATTCGGTGATTGTACGACAAACGCCAGTCCCGGCGCTTTGCGCAGAGACAGTGGGGTTTCGAAGACGATATACCCCAACTGTTGTTCCGTACGAAGCTTGCTATAGAAGGGAGCAGACATCATTTCACCCAGCAGTGCGAAGCTGGCGCGAGTTTTAATATCGGAGTCGGCTCCTTGCAGATAGACCGAGATAGCAGAGTCATTATGCTGTACAGGCAGGGTCTGAGTCAGAGGTTGCGATGGATTCAGCAAGACAACCGGTAGTGGTTTCCGACCACTGAATTCAGGATTGGCTGGAATGGTACTGATCACTTGCTGAGCCAGAATCATTGCTTCTTCCGGGGTCAGATTACCATTAGCCAGCATGCGGACTTCGGTATTTTCAAGTAACAGGGGAATAAAAGCATGTAACTGTTGCAGATCGAGATCCGCCAGTGCTGCCAGTTTGTCTTCAGTACTCCAGTTCTGCATCAGCAGGGTGTAGATCTCGCCGATGGTCTGGTTATAAGGTTTATCTTTCAGGCTGTTTTCAAGCTCCTGGATATACTGCTCTCTGATGCGGGTAAAGTCACTTTGCTCGAAGTGAGCGTTCTGTAATTGCTGCAATACAGCTTCCAGCAGAACTTTCTGCTTATCGTTGTAGCCAGAAATCCGGATGGTAAAGCCCTGTGCATGAGCATAGATACGAGCATTAAGGCCTGCCTGAGAGGCATCGTAGAGCGTCTCGTTGAGGCTGTCTTTAAGCAGATCAGTAAATAGTGCAGTCATCGCTGCGTTGCGGGCAGATTCCCGTACTTTGTCTGTGATCACTGTAAACCAGAAGTCGGCCTTGGGCACACCGAACTCAGTATCCTGCTGGTACCAAAGGGTGCGGCCATTGTTTTCAATTAATACTTCAGGAACGGTGTCTTTTTCAGTGCCGGGCTTAAGAGCCAGATCGGTGGCGATAAATGGGTTAGGTTGACGGACTGTCAGCTCCGGAGTCGTCGTTGCATTAAGCCACTGCTTCCGGCGTTCCTCAGGGACAGGCGATACACTGTATTCAGCGTTGAACCAGGGATCGGTTTTGTCAGTATCCACAGTCTGACCCAGCAGGGTAATCAGCACGTTGTCCGGTGTCATCTTTGACAGGGTGTCATCGATCAGCCCGGGGCGGAAATTTTCCAACAGATAGTCGGCTTTTATAACCAGATCGGTCGGGTAAAACTGGAGTTTACGGGCCAGTTGGCCAACGTAGTGGATGGGTTGTGACGCCTCTTTAAAACGGAATTGCAGTTCATTGATCTGCTGCTCTTCCCGGAACAGTTCTTCAGAGATCCCTTTCTGCTGTAGTAGGCGAATCGCTTCAAAGGTTGTAGCGATAACCTGGTCGTAGTGCTGGAAACCTTTCTCTGTCAGCGATACAGAGATCGTCAGGCTCGACTGATCCGGCAGATCAATACCGCTGTACGCTCCCAGTCCGTTAGCCAGTCCCTGTTGCTTAAGAACAGAGAACAGGCTGCCTTTTCCTTCATAACCCAGCATCGCCGCAATATAGAAGGCTGGTTTGTCGCGGAAATGCTGTCGCATGGCCGGAATCGGGAATGTCAGCTTCAGCTGTTTTACATCTTTGACCGTGCGGATGTTCAGTTGCAGAGGCAGATCTTTATAAACCGGTACCGGTGAGTTAGAAATCGTAGCCGCGTGATTCTTCACGGCGCTGAAACGGGCTTCCACCATCGCCTTCAGTTCGGCGGTCGGCTGTTTACCCAGAACGACCAGTGTCATCAGGTTGGCGGAGTAATAGCGGTTATAAAATTGAATCAGATCACGTCTGAGATCGCCGTTATCATTGCTCAGAGTCTCCAGACTGCCGACTGCAAACTGGCTGTACTGATGCTCCGGGTTCATAACCTGCTTGGTGGCTGAGAAACTACGCCGTCCATCATCGCGGAGTTTTGACTGATATTCTGAGTGGACCGCATGGCGTTCACGATCAACGTATGCTTCGGTAAAGAGTGGATCAATAAAGAACCGGGCGAAGCGATCCAGTGCCGGTTCCAGCTGATCGGCCCGGATATCAAAGAAGTAATTGGTATTCTCGAAGGCAGTATAGGCGTTATGGTTGCCCCCATTCTGACTGATAAACGCCTGATAGCTGCCCGCTTCCGGGTACTTTTCGGTTCCCAGAAACAGCATATGCTCGAGGAAATGGGCCAGACCCTGGCGGTTTTTCGGGTTGGCATTGGTGCCCACGTTCAGATCCAGAGATGCCGCCGCTTTATCTGTGGCAGGATCAGA
This sequence comes from uncultured Amphritea sp., assembly GCA_963669425.2. Classification (GTDB taxonomy): domain Bacteria; phylum Pseudomonadota; class Gammaproteobacteria; order Pseudomonadales; family Balneatricaceae; genus Amphritea. The sequence goes on along the minus strand of CAXXNC010000002.1, from coordinate 2,591,905 downwards.
GATGACCAGTACTTTCATCTGGTTAGGCAGTGTGAAGCTCAGATAATCCCGGGAATCGTTCGGGCTTTTTTCTATGGCGGCCTGTGCTAGCGACGCCAGTAACAAAAGGCTGATACTCAGTAAGCGGGAGAAGGTCGATGTTAACGCTTGGGTCATGCAATAAAGCCTCTTGCTGGGTGGTAATCCATCCGAATTCCTGATTGATCTGCAGTATGAGCTCTTTAGTATAGCGCTGCGGCTCAGTTGTAAGATCTTATCTGTCTGATTTTCAAAGTGTTCCTTGCCTGTGACAAGTATTTTCTAATCCGGTTCTGTGGATATAGCGTTTACGCTGGCTGTTGCTTTACAATCTACCTGAATTATCCGGACCTTCCGGATGGTCATACCCACTTTCTGTGACCGGGATGGATTCTATGAATCGCGAAAAAGTGATTTTTGCCTTCTTTATTGTTCTGGCTCTGACGTTGAACTTTGGCTTCTTCCTCGGAGAAATCGATAACCCTGCCCACCATAACGTATTTGAATTCTTTGCTGCGATTGTTGTCAGCATGATCTGTACGGTGCTTAAGTTTGGTGATCGCACGCATATTGGTGCGCTGATGCTGGCAACCAGTCTGGTCGCCGATATGCAATTGGTGGTTGCTGCGATTATGTGGGGCTGGGCGGTTCAATTGTCAACTGCAGGACTGACGCCAGAGGTGATGAGCAGTGTTGTATCGCTGTCTGGTGGTGCGCTGCTGGCCAATATTGTCTCGGTTATTCTGTTGATGGTTGAAACTATCGTGGTGCGCCGCTGAGCATTCACCATGGGTGATATCTTCTATCTGATGTTACGGCGGCTGCGAATGCCGCTGATAACCCTGATTACTATCTATTCGGTCGCTACCGTAGGCTTTGTGTTGATTCCGGGCCAGGATGATCAGGGTAATGTCTGGCATATGGATTTCTTCCATGCCATCTATTTTGTCAGTTTTATGGGCTCTACCATTGGTTTCGGTGAGATCCCTTATGCCTTCACATCTGCTCAGCGGGCCTGGACGCTGGTATCGATCTACGGCACGGTTATCGCGTGGTTGTACGGTATTGGCTCTCTGCTGGCTTTGCTACAGGAACCTGTATTCGGGCGTATGTTGCGACGCCGTTCTTTTGCCAATGAAGTGGGCAACTTTAACGAACCGTTTTACCTTATCTGTGGCTACGGGATAACCGGCGGTGCAATAGTCAAAAAGCTAAGCCAGCGGGGTATGCGGACCGTCGTTATCGATATTAATCAAGAACGAATTGACCGGCTGGAGATGGATGATCTGCCAATCCGGGTGCCGGGACTCTGTGCGGATGCTTCACTACCGGAGGCGCTGGATGATGCCGGATTGCAGCACTCAAGCTGTGTCGGTGTTCTGGCGCTGACCAACAATGACAACGTTAACCTGTCAATCTCGATTGCCAGTAAACTGCTTGCTCCCGAACGGATAGTGATCAGCCGCACAGAAAGTGATGTGAACGCTCGTAATCTGGCGTCATTCGGCACTGATCACATTGTTGACCCATTCAGAGCCTACGCAGAATATCTTTCATTGGCGGCTCATGCTCCTTATATGCACCTTGTGTATGACTGGCTGGTAAATCCTTATCACCGACCACTTTCTGCGGCATACAAGAAAACCACCGGGCGCTGGATAATCTGTGGTTTTGGTCGCTTCGGTAAGGCGCTCTATAAAGAATTTAACGACCACGATGTAGAACTGGTATTGCTGGATGATAACCCCGAGCAACTCACCGGTTTTGAGAATTTCGTTATCGGTCTGGGGACTGAGGCGCAGACACTGGAGCAGGCCGGTGTACGCGATGCGGTCGGCATCATTGCCGGTACTGATAATGATGCCGATAACCTGTCGATCATTATGACCGCCCGTGAGTTGAATCCGAAGCTGGTCACGGTGGTCCGGCAGAATCTGAATACCAACAAGCTGGTGTATAAGAACTCCAAGGCTGATTTTGTGATGGAGCCGGGGCATATTATTGCGAACCGGATTCTGGCTAAGATCAAGACTCCGCTGCTACCTGTGTTTATTGATCGGATGCAGCAACATGATGATGTCTGGGCGCATACTCTGTTGAACCGTATGAGCAGCCTGGCATCGAATCGGGAACTGGATAGCTGGTCATTCACTGTCAGTGAAGAGACTACACCTGCCATCCTCGAGATAATCGATGATGGTATGGAGGTGAAACTCAGCAAGTTACTGAAAGATCCTCGCCACCGCAAAGATCAGTTACCCTGTTTTCCGTTGATGCTGCGACGACAGGATGAACTGGACCTGCTACCCGGTGAACTGACATTGCTTCAGGCCGGTGATGAAATCCTGTTTTGTGGTCTGAGTGAAGCCCATTCGCAAATGGAATGGAGCGTCAATAACTACAATATTCTCTATTACCTGCTGACAGGAGAGGAGCCAAGCCATAATGTGCTGGCCAGAATCCTGAAAAAAATCTGATGCCATATTTTCTGCTTACTATGACGGTGCTGTTCTGGGCCGGTAATTTCGTTGCTGCACGGGGCGTTCATGCGGATTTTCCGCCGCTGACAATGTCTTTTATGCGCTGGAGTCTGGCGTTTCTGATTATCCTGCCGTTTGTTCTGCCGCGGTTGTGGCGTAAGCGGGATGTTATCCGTAAGCACCTGAAAATATTAATTCTGCTGGGAGTTGTCGGGGTAGCCAGCTTTAACTCGCTGATCTATATCGGTGTACAAACCACGCAGGCAAGTAATGCCACGCTGATGCAGTCAGCCATTCCGATTATGATCCTGGTGATCTGTTCGTTGTTTCTGGGGGAACGGGTGGCTGGTAAACAGTGGTTGGGAGTATTTATTTCGCTGGCTGGAGTGATGGCGCTGGTGGCGCGGGGCAGTATCGATAACCTTCTGGGATTGTCATTCAATAGTGGTGACCTATGGATCATTGCAGCAGTGGTCTGCTGGTCGGTTTATTCCGTATTATTGCGGTGGAAACCGGCTGAACTGGACGGTTTCACGTTCTTTGGTTTCACTGTGCTGGTAGCAGTCGTTGTGTTATCACCCTTCATGCTTTCTGAATGGCTGGCGGGGCAGCGACCGGAATGGAAAACTGAAACTGTTTCAGCCATTTTTTATATGGCGATCTGTCCATCGATTCTGTCCTATATTTTCTGGAACCGTGGTGTGGCAGAGCTGGGGGCGGCGACAGCAGGATTATTTATCCATCTGATGACGCCGTTCGGGTTAATACTGTCAGTTTTGTTCCTGAACGAGACGGTGGAAACTTTCCATTTTGTCGGTATCAGTTTAATATTTTCCGGCATTTATCTGGCGATTCTGTCGGCCCGTAAAAATGCACTGGCGAAACAATCCTGAAACCGGGCCCTGTTTCGTCAGTCAGTATAAGAAATGCCTGGCACCGCAAGCAGTTGCGCCAGCCGGGATGTTTTCCATTCAAGGAGTTTCTATGCGTACCCTGTTGATCTCATTCTTTGCTCTGGTAATCGGATTCGGTGTTGCTGTACCCGATGCAGAAGCAAAGCGTTTAGGTGGTGGCTCAAGTCTTGGTAAATCATTCTTTACCCCTAAGAAAGCTAAGCCAGCAGCACCAACCCAGCAAAAAGCCGCAACGGGCACTAATGCTGCAACTCAGAAAGCACAGCCACGCCGCAGTGGTTTCGGCGGCATGATGGCTGGCCTTCTGGCGGGCGGTCTGTTGGGGGCGCTGTTCTTCGGTGGCGCATTTGATGGTATCCAGTTTATGGATATTCTCCTGATTGGGTTGCTGATCTTTGTTGCGATCAAGTTGTTCTCGGGAATAAAGAAAGCCCAGGGGCCGCAGTATGCCGGGCATCAGCAGAATAATCAGAGTAACAGCGCTGAGCAGTACCGTCAGCAGCATCAGGAACCGCAGACATTCCAACAACCACAGGAACCTCTGTCACCGACTCCGGGTGCCGGTTTCAGTTTTGGTGAATCTGAGATGCAACTGCCACAGTGGTTTAATGAAGCTGCATTTGTTGAAGGTGCTAAGCAGCACTTCAACCATCTGCAAAAGGCCTGGGATAATTCAGACTGGAATGAGATTGCTACTTATACCACACCTGAGTTGCTGGAGGTCCTGCAGCAGGAGCGTGCGAAACAGCCTTCGAATCAGAATACCGAAGTGGTTTCAGTGATGGCCGAACTGGCTAACTTTACCGATAACGGTGATCACGTGGTTGCAACGATCAACTTCTATGGCTGGCTGCGTGAAGACGGCCATGAGACCGCAGACTTCAGTGAACTGTGGCATCTGTCCCGTGATATGACTCAGCCGAATGCTGACTGGATGATTGTTGGTATTCAGCAGCACTGATTGTTAAATCAGTCCATAACGACTCAGAAAACGCACCGTATCCCGGTGCGTTTTTTATTTCTATACTCCCTGTAAGATTCAATGTATCAGGGAGAGAACAATGCAATTGCAAAATAATACGATCAACTATGTTGAGTTCCCGGCCCGGGATCTGGAACAGAGCAAAGCGTTTTTCAGCCAGGTATTTGGCTGGAGTTTCACTGATTTTGGCGAGGAATATACCGCGTTTGATCAACAGGGGATTCAGGGTGGTTTCTTTAAGGCAGATTTAACTTCTGACACCCGTACCGGTGCAGCACTTATCGTGCTGTATCATGATGATCTTGAAAGCATACAGGCGAAGGTCGAAGCGGCTGGTGGCGTCATCTGTAAACCGATATTCAGTTTTCCCGGCGGACGTCGTTTTCATTTTACGGAGCCCAGCGGAAATGAGCTTGCGGTATGGTCTGACCAGGGCCTTGGATAGTTTTATCAGACTCAAAGGAGATAAGGGATGATGTTAGTGTTCAGATACATAGCTGTTTCGCTGTTGATAATTACTTTTTCTGTCAGTGCTGAAGAGCATGGGGAGATGAGAGTATCCGGGCAGAACACTGAAATATGGGATCAGACTCTGATGCAGTGGGTTGATGTGGAACGCTTCTGGCTGAATTATGCCGAGTCAAAAGGCGGTCTGACCTGGGGGCGGGGATCAGAATATCCGGAATACAGCCAGGTGAGAGAGTTTGATCTGTTTCTGGTTGAACTGGAGCAGGGCAATTGCCTGATGGAGTTTTTCCACAATCGCTGGCGCAGAGCCAATGATGTCCGGCGCTGGAATGATCAGCTCAACCACTACGGTGGTTGTCCTCACGTATTTGACTGATCATTGTCAGGTTGCAACGCATACATGGATGTAAAACCATTCCTTAAAGACTTCTGGTTGTTTGGCCTTAAGCAGGCTTACGCCTGTCTGTTTGGCGGTTTTCTGCTGTTGGTCATGATAGTGACGGCATACTGGTATCCGCTGGATAGTCTGCACCGGTATGATTTCATCTTTCTGGCCGCTATCGGCTTTCAGATACTGCTGTTGCTGACCCGGCTGGAAACACTCAGAGAGTCACTTGTTATCATAATTTTCCACATCGTTGCCACGGTGATGGAACTGTTTAAAACCTCGGATGCGATTGGCTCATGGTACTACCCTGAAGAGTATGTGTTCGGGATCGGCAATGTGCCTTTATTCACAGGGTTTATGTACAGCGCGGTGGGCAGTTACATTGCCAGAATATGGCGGATTTTTGATTTTGAGTTTTCCTCATATCCGTCAAAGTCGCTGAGCGTGGTGCTGGTAGTGCTGATCTATCTGAACTTTTTCAGTCATCACTTTATTTACGATTTCCGCTGGTGGCTTCTGGCGGCAACCGTTGTGTTGTTCTACCGCACGCATATCTTTTTCAGGGTGAATAGCAGGTATCGGCAGATGCCGGTGCTGCTGGGCTGGTTTCTGGTGGCGCTGTTTATCTGGATTGCTGAAAATATTGCGACCTACACCAATATCTGGATCTATCCGAACCAGACAGGACAGTGGCAGATGGTTTCTTTCTCAAAGCTCAGTTCCTGGTACCTTCTGATGTTGTTGAGCTTTGTGCTGGTATCGCTGATCAATACAATCAGATTGCATGAAAAACACCTAGAAAGAGCTATGCCGGAGAGCGTCAGGCAATAGAGAAGAGGCCTGCCTGAGGCAGGCCTGCGGGAACCGGCTGATCAGGCCGCTTCTTTACGGGTGAATACCCAGGTATCCCCCTGAGACAGAGTTTCATCGTACTGATAGCCAGCCAGGTCGAAGCCTTTCAGCTGTTCAGCGTCAGTGATCTGGTTCTTGATCGCGTAGCGGCACATCAGACCACGGGCTTTCTTGGCAAAGAAACTGATGATTTTGTACTGACCATTTTTCCAGTCCTTGAATACCGGCGTAATGGTGCGGGCGTTGAGATTCTTCGGTTTTACCGACTTGAAGTACTCATTGGAAGCCAGGTTAACCAGTACCGGTTCACTCTGCTCTGCCAGTGTCTGATTCAGATCGTCGGTGACGATATCCCTCCAGAAGCCATACAGATCCTTGCCCCGGCCATTGGCCAGCTTGGTGCCCATCTCTAAGCGGTAAGGTTGCATCAGATCCAGCGGTTTCAATACGCCGTACAGCCCGGACAGAATACGCAGATGCTGCTGGGTAAAGTTCAGCTCTTCTTCGCTGAAGTCAGCAGCGTTAAGGCCGCTGTATACATCACCGTTGAAAGCCAGCACTGCCTGTTTAGCGTTGCTGCTGTCAAACGGCTGGCTCCAGCTTTCATAGCGCGCCACATTCAGGGCCGAGAGCTTATCGCTGAGTTTCATCAACTCGGCGATATCCTGGACAGACAGTGTGCGCAGTTGCTCAATAAGTTCCTGTGAGTGATCAAGGTGCACCGGCATACTGAACTGTTCAGTCTGGGCCGGAGTATCATAATCCAGGTTTTTTGCGGGTGAGATTACCAGTAGCATAGTCTTGTATCTGTCATTCGATTATTTGCAGTGATCCTAAACTAAAAAGGCCAGCCCTGAAAAGAGCTGGCCTGATTACTTCTGTCAATCGTGGCTATAGTCACGAGTGCAGGCGGATGTTCAGCTCATCGACAACTTCTGACCAGTCAGAATCGCTTTCCAGACATTCCCGGATAAAACTGGCCTGGCTGGTGGTCCAGAATGTTGCCTCATCGAGTTTAACGGACTGGCTGAACAGGGTATGGGTACGAATAAACTGATCAATGGACATATCGTCGCTGGGCAGGCCCAGTTGCTCGAAAAGTGTATTCATACTGTGATCTGATCTGTCCATCGTGACCTCCTGCATTTTCACAAAGGGGGATAGCAGTGAAGAAAGTGTTGGTCACGGAATGGGCTTTGTCAAAAGCCTTAGGGAGCCTGTGAGTAAGTCAGGCACTTTCTCTGCGGGACGATAAAGCCGCCTTATACGCGAAAGCGTACGCAGTGAATGGCGAGCCCTTTGCAAGTGCGCTGACACTGTAGAAGGCGGCTTTAGCGCCCGCCCTACGGGGCTTGCAGAGCGATCCGATCTCTGTGTTAACGATTTTCGTCCGGCAGGCACACCTGAGGCAACCAGCATGCCTGTAATCGTTGTCGTGAGCTCGAACCGCTCTGAAAGCCTGAGGTGTGCCTGACTTGTTCGTAGGTTCCTTAGTCTTCCCGCTGAGCTTTGATCAGCTTCTCTTTATTATCGATTTTGATATATACAATCAGTGCGCCCAGGGTACCGGCGGCAACCAGAATAGCTTTAAGCAGTTGGTTAGCCCCTTCATTACCGACCAGCAGAATGTACATTGAAGAGACAATCAGGCCGCCAACAAAACACAGGGCACTGATCAGCAGACAGTTCACAACAGTCACTGCGCTACGGTTCGGCGCGCGTTTCAGCAGTACAACAAAAGCAGTCAGCAAAGAGGCCAGTACAATAAAGGAGGGAATCTGTTCGAGCATGGTGTTTCCTTAGGGATATCGCAAGTGGGCTATTTGTATCACCCTTTGCAGGGTGAAAGATAGTCCCCGATGGTGTGAGAGCCGCCTCGTTTCTTGTATTATAAGCGTCAGTTTTTTCAGGATTTCCGGATAGAAGAACACAACATGACAAAGCAGACGGTACTGACCGGTATTACTACCACAGGCACACCTCACATCGGCAACTATCTGGGGGCGATCAAGCCGGCAATTGAAGCCAGCCGCAACCCGGACTTTAACAGCTATTTTTTCCTGGCGGATTTTCACGCACTGATCAAATGTCATGATCCAGAGCGTGTTGCCCGTTCCACCCGTGAGATCGCTGCAACCTGGCTGGCGCTGGGACTGGATACCGATCAGGCAACTTTTTACCGTCAGACGGATATCCCTGAAATCACCGAGCTGACCTGGATTCTGACCTGCATGACATCAAAAGGCCTGATGAACCGGTCTCATGCTTATAAGGCTTCAGTTGATGCTAACCGTGAAGCCGGTAAACAGGATGATGACGATGTCACCATGGGGCTGTTCAGCTACCCGATTCTGATGGCCGCGGATATTCTGATGTTTAACGCCGGTATTATCCCGGTAGGTAAGGATCAGATTCAGCATATCGAAATGGCCCGTGATATTGCCGGTCGTTTCAACCATACCTACGGCACCCTGTTCCATCTGCCAGAGGCGCAGGTTGATGAGCAGACTCAGCTGATTCCGGGTCTGGATGGTCGGAAGATGTCGAAGAGCTACGACAATACCATTCCGCTGTTCTGCAGTTCTGATGAACTGTATAAACTGATCAAGCAGATTAAGACCGATACTCTGGAGCCGGGCCAGCCGAAAGATGCTGATAACAGCACTATCTTCCAGCTGTTTGCTAACTTTGCGACTGCTGAAGAGCAGGCGGCGATGCGCAAAGAGTTTGAGAACGGTATTGGCTGGGGCGATGCTAAGAAAGCGTTGTTCGAATATCTGGATAGCTATCTGACCGGTCCGCGCGAAGAATATAACCGCCTGATGGCAGATATGGCCTATGTTGAGCAGCAGCTACATAAAGGTGCAGAGAAAGCCCGTAGCTATGCAACGCCATTCCTTGAGCAGATCCGGATCGCGACAGGTATCCGTCCGCTGACTTACCAGGGTGCTCAACCGGCGCAGGCTGAAGATAAAAAAGAGAAAGAGCAATCTGCTGAGCAGGTAGCCCGTGCTGAGGAAGGCCGCCGCCGTGCCATCCTGATGCAGCTGAAACCGATGCTGGACCGTGTTGAGGCAGCAGAGGATAAAGCCGCTGAAGCCCGGACGCTGATCGCAGAGAAAGAGGAACAGGTCGCTACTCTGAAGAAGAAAGCGAAGCAGAAAGCTCAGAATGAGCTGGATCTGCTGCGTGAAGAGCTGGCGCAACTGCTGGCATAATCAGCACGGATTCATTGCAGGAGAACGATGATGTACCAGACCCTGATCAGCGTGGAACAACTGGTGGCCCTGCAGCGCAGTGCCGATCAGCCGGTGCTGTTTGATTGCCGCTTTATACTGATGGTTCCGGCTCAAGGACAGCAGTACCTGAGTGGGCAGCAGCAGTACCAGCAGGGGCATATAGCGGAGGCCCATTATCTGCATCTGGATGATGATCTCTCTTCGATGATCGGTTTTCGTACCGGCCGTCATCCTCTGCCCGACTTTGACGCGTTGGCGCAAACCCTTGCCCGGGCTGGTGTGACCGCTGCCAGACAGGTCGTTGTGTATGACGACTGTGGCGGTGCAATGGCCGGACGGGCATGGTGGCTGATGAAACTGATGGGCTTAACGGAAGTCGCCGTACTGGACGGCGGTTTCCCGGCCTGGACTGAGGCGGAGCAACCGGTCACTGATGCGCTGCCTGAGGTGGCCGAAGGTGCGTCTCTGGCCTATACAATCAATGCGCAGATGATGCGTGACGCGGCTGAAGTTCAGGCCCTGGCCAGCGGCTGGCAACTGGTGGATGCACGCACCCCGGAGCGCTATCGCGGCGAGCAGGAGCCCATTGATCCGGTTGCCGGGCATATTCCGGGCGCAATCAACAGGCCATTACAACAGAACCTGAATGATCAGGGGCTGTTTAAAACCCCTGAGCATTTGCGCAGTGAATGGCTCTCATTTCTTAATGGCGTCGCTCCGGAGCACGTTGTTCATTACTGCGGTTCCGGTGTCACCGCCTGCCACAACATGCTGGCGATGGAGCACGCCGGCCTTATTGGTTCAAAACTCTATCCGGGCTCCTGGAGTGAGTGGATCAAGGATATTGAACGGCCGGTGAGTCGCGGCGAGAGTTGAACCATTTTCCTGTTGCTCTGTCAGACTGCAATCGACGAGAACCTGACCGCCGACTATGCTTATCTACGGGCCTGTTAAGCCCATAGAATAAAGCGTCTCTGGCTGTTCGGAATACTGGCAGAGCAAGGGGGTTACCCATGGGGCGTTTCGCTGTCCTCATATCTATAGTGCTGTTGCAGGGCTGCCTGGCAACCGCGGAAAAGCAGCAGGCGACATACGATGCAGTGCTTGCCACTGACCAGACCTGTGGCGCGCTGCAAGCGAATATAGCCGTTCTGAATCACCAGCAACAGCAATCATTAAAACTTCTCCGGGACCATGCTAAGGCCCAGCAACGCAGCAGGGCGATTCAGGAGCAAGAGCAATCCTGTCAGCAGATCAAACAGTCGCTGGATAATAAAACCGTGGTTGGCGCTGTTGAGTGGTCAGTGATCGACTACGGTAACCACCAGCGGGTGGCTAAAGCCCGAATGGACACCGGAGCGACCACCTCATCGATCAATGCAACCAACATCACCGAGTTTGAGCGTAACGGCGAGCGCTGGGTGCGCTTCCGTCTGGCCGATGGTGAAGATGTCGCTCTGGTACTCGAACGCTATGCCAATATTGCCCAGGCCGGTTCTGAGAAAGATCGGCGGTTGGTGGTCAAGCTGGGCGTCCGGCTGGGCGAAATTGAACAGGTGGCGGAATTCACCCTGAAGAATCGCAGCCATCTCAACTATGAAGTACTGGTGGGCCGCAATCTGCTGCGGGATCTGATGGTGGTCGATGTCGCGCAACGCTATATGCTGGGCGCTAAGCCCGTCCAGAGTCAACCTGAGTAGTCCTGATACCGGAGCCCCCATGCAGGAACGCATTCCATTTTATCTGCTTGTTATTCTGTTAACCGTTATCGGTAGCGGCAGCGCGGTTTATCGCCACCTGAATCAGCAGGTGCCTTGGTTGCCGGGTCAGACCGGTGAGATCTGGGATGTTGAGGCGAGGCTGGAGTTTACCGCGCCGAATACAGGGGTAATCGCGCGACTTGCGATCCCTGAGTCGCAGCCGGGCTTCACCTTACTGCGACAGGGGACGGCCTCGCCTGGCTATGGTCTCAGCTATCTGACGGAGGGGGAGGTTCCGGCGGTGCGCTGGTCCACTGAACTGGCCGATGGCAAGCAGGTGCTGTATTACCGGGCGAGGTTTCTGGTGGATGCTGACGCGCAACAGGCCTGGCCCGAAGCCCCCGGTTTGATTGGGGTACCGATCATCACTGAGCAGACCCGGCTGGCGGCAGATCAGCTAGTCAGTCAGGCGCGGCAGAGGGCGGCGGATCAGATCACCCTGGCGGCGCAATTGATGCGCTTACTGTTTGAAGACCAGCAGGGTGAGTTGTTACGACAGGACCGCAGTAACAGTGAGGCGGCCATGTTGCTGATGCAGATCGCCGCCCTGCCTGCCCGTGCGGTGTCCGCCCTGCAGCTAAAAAACGGACGGCGTAACCAGAACAGCCAACCCTATCTGATGGTATACGGCGATCAACAGGTGGCTTTCTTTAATCTGACCAACGGCAAAGAGGGACGCCCGCAACGGTTGCTGATCTGGGAGATGCGCGATCAGCCCCTGATTGATGTAGAAGGAGGACGGAATACCCGGTTGAGCTTCTCTATGCTGCGAGAAGAGTTGGCAGTTCAGGATGCACTGGAACAGAAATATGATGATCTGAGTCTGGTGCAGGTGTCACTTCACAGTCTGCCGTTACAGGAGCAGCAACTGTTCCGTGGGTTACTCCTGATCCCGGTTGGGGTGATGGTGGTACTGATGATGCGGGTGCTGGTTGGTTTGCGTACTTCAGGCACTTTCATGCCGGTGCTCATTGCGCTGGCGCTGATGCAGACTGAACTGGGAGCCGGTTTAGCCGGCTTTGTGCTGGTGGTGCTGGCCGGGTTGGTTGTACGTGGTTATCTGTCCCGCCTGAATCTGCTGCTGGTGGCACGGATCAGTGCCGTGATTATTGTTGTGATTCTGCTGACAGCAACGTTTTCTGTGATCGCCTATAACCTGCGCATTGTGGCTGGCCTGAATATCATCTTTTTCCCGATGATTATCATCGCCTGGACCATTGAGAGGTTGTCGCTGCTGTGGGAAGAAGAAGGCGCTGAAGAGGTTATCAGACAGGGGGGCGGTTCTTTACTGGTTGCCCTGCTGGCTTATATGGTGATGTCGAATACCGTGATTCAGCATCTTACTTTTAACTTCCCCGGATTGCAGTTGGTATTGTTAAGCGCCATTCTGCTGCTGGGCCGTTACACCGGTTACCGGTTAGTTGAGCTGATGCGCTTCAGTCCTATGTTGCGTCAGGAGGATAAGCCGTGAGTTGGATCGCTTCGCCTGCACAGCTCAAACGGCGGGGTGTGCTGGGGATGAACCGACGCAACATTATGCTGATCGGGCAGCATAATGATCGGCGTCGCTTCCCGTTAGTGGATGATAAACTGAAAACCAAGCAACTGGCTCAGGAGGCAGGCATTGCAGTGCCCGGGCTGATATCCCTGATTCAGTACCAGCATCAGGTTCGGGAGATCGGACAGTTCCTCTCAGCTCACTCCAGTTTCTGCATTAAGCCCGCCAAGGGTAGTGGTGGTAAAGGTATTCTGGTGATCCATGATCACGATAACCAGAACTACTACAAGCCTAATAATCAGTGCCTGTCCCAGACGGAACTTAAGCGTCATCTGTCGAATATTCTGGCAGGGTTATTCTCCTTAGGTGGGCAGCCTGACAAGGCAATCATTGAAGCGCTGATCCATTTTGATAACCGCTTTGTGCGTTATAGCTTTGAAGGGGTGCCGGATATCCGCATCATTGTGTTCTGTGGCTATCCGATCATGGCGATGATGCGGTTATCCACCGAAGCCTCAGATGGTAAAGCAAATCTGCATCAGGGGGCTGTCGGGGTAGGGTTACATATTGATAACGGCAAAGCTGCTTTTGCGGTACAGTTTGATAAGCCTGTGGCTGAACATCCCGATACCGGTCAGGCGCTGGATCAACTGATTATTCCTGAGTGGCGTAAGCTGTTGATCATGGCGGCACGTTGCTATGAAATAACCGGTCTCGGGTATCTGGGGGTGGATATCGTACTCGATGCTCATCAGGGACCGATGCTACTGGAACTGAATGCCAGACCGGGGTTGGCGATACAGATTGCCAACAACGTCGGACTTGAGCAGCGTATGTCCCAGCTGCAAACAGTCATCCCTCAGAATCTGTCACCGCTGGATCGGGTCAGCGCGGTACAGCAACTGTTTCAGTCGTCATAAATCTGAATATTAAAAGGGAAAGGTGTTGATGGATTACAGTCAGGCACGGGATTATCTACTGAGTCGGCCAGAAGCCTGGGAGGACTTCCCTTTTTACCCGGATGTCGCAGTGTTCAAGATTGGTAAAAAGATGTTCGCCACACTGAGCATTGACGGTGGAACAGCGCAGATGAATCTGAAGTGTGAACCACAGGAAGCAGTGATGCTCAGGGATATTTTTGCAGCGGTCAAACCGGGTTATCACATGAATAAGAGGCACTGGAATACCGTGATACTGGATGGTTCTCTGCCGACCGGAGAGGTTGAACGGATGATTGACCGTTCTTACGGACTGGTGGTGAAAGGGATGACCCGAAAGGAAAGGCTACCGTTGGAATTGAAGTACGGTCAGGCAGAACTTTATCGATAACTGATTGTTTTAAAATCCAAATCAATATAAAAAAGCTATGATCCGGATAAGCTATCTTAACAATACATACCCGACCGGGTCTTTTATACTGCTTTCATAGGTTAGATTCTCACAGGGAGACAATGTATGGCTGACTGTCAGTCTGGTGTCATTGCCGAAGCAAACAGTGATGCACTTTTTATTACTCTCAATGGCAGCCGTGATGGCTCATCGCTGCAGCTGATTAAACAATGTCTGGCTCAGATCCCGGCAACGCAACAGAATTTCAGACAGCGCTATCCGGAAGCGGATCTTCACATTACTGCGGCCATCGGCAGTGAGTTCTGGGATCTGCTGGCGCCGACACAGCGGCCGTCACAATTAACAGGCTTTCCGGCTATGTCCGGTGGCGGTGGTACGGCACCCCATACACCTGCTGATCTGTTGTTGCATATCCGTTCCGAACGTCACGACCTGAACTATGAAGCTGCAGCTGTGCTGATGGCGTTGTTAGGTAAATCAGTATCGCTGGTTGATCAGGTGCATGGCTTCCGTTATCTGGATAGTCGTGACCTGACCGGTTTTGTGGACGGAACTGAAAACCCTGAGGGCGACCACCGGGCTGAAGTCGCCGTGGTTGGCGATGAAGACAGTGTGTTTGCCGGAGGCAGTTATATCCACCTGCAGCGCTACGAACATGATCTGGAAGCCTGGAACCGCATCGCGGTTAAGCAGCAGGAAGATATTATAGGTCGCACCAAGGCTGCGAATGTTGAGTATGCCAGCGCAGATAAGCCGTTGTTTTCGCATACCAAACGTACGTCTCTGAAAGACGATGAGGGGCGCTCTGTTGAAATCCTGCGCCACAGCATGCCGTACGGTGATATGACCCGTAAAGGTCTGTTGTTCGCGTCCTACGGGCGTTCCCCTGAACCCTTTACAGAGATGCTGAAAAGTATGGTAATCGGGGACGGTGAGGGAAACATTGATCATCTGCTTCGGTATACCCGGGCGGTCACCGGTCAGGCTTTCTTTGCACCAGCTCCTGCCTGGTTAGAAAAACTCGCCTGAATCGCATCAGGGCTGTCACAGGAACTTCTGCAAAGCGTCACAGATTTGTCAATTTACGTATTTAAGCTACGCTTAAAGGAATGGGATCAACCTGTTTCCTGAACTATAAGCAAAGCTGCGGCAGGAAACTGCAAAAAGCAAAGTGCGTAAAAGCTCAGATAATAGAGCTTAGCAATAAGTGCAAAAGGAAATGCAAAAATAAAGTGCAGAAGAAAAGGTGTCGATAGTGGCACCCATAATAATAAGGGAGCCCGAAATGCGAACTGAGGCGATTAAACGAACGATTGCGGTACTGGGTGTCGATGGCGAAAACTTTGAAGTAGATGGACACTACCAGGGCGATGAGCGTAAGGCACGTTGGTACACTGTAAAGAAACTGAGTGATGGTCGGGTTTTTGTAGACCATCTTTCAACGTTTCCAAGTCATGATGAGATTCGGAAAATGGTTTCCTGAATCCTTCAGAAGCAGATACAAAAAAACCGGGCATGGCCCGGTTTTTTTATGGTCAGTCAATGTTTACTGGACCATCTCGTTTTCACTGAACATACCTTCAAACAGCGCAGTTGAAAGGTAACGTTCACCGGAATCCGGCAGAATCACCACGATGACTTTGTCCTTGTTCTCTTCTTTCTCTGCCTGACGCAGTGCTGCGCATACGGCTGCACCGCAGGAGATACCAGCCAGAATACCTTCTTTCATCATCAGCTGGCGGGCTGTTTCGATGGCATCGTCATTGCTGACCTGCTCAACCTGATCAACCAGCGAGAGATCCAGATTCTTCGGTACAAAGCCCGCACCGATACCCTGAATTTTGTGTGGTGATGGTTTCACTTCATCGCCGTTCAGCGTCTGGCTGATTACCGGAGAATCAGTTGGCTCTACAGCCACGGTTGTAATCGCTTTGCCCTGCTGTTGTTTGATGTAGCGGGATACACCGCTGATGGTACCGCCGGTACCAACACCCGCCACGAACAGGTCAACAGTGCCTTCTGTATCTTCCCAGATTTCAGGACCGGTAGTCTGCTCATGAATTTCCGGGTTAGCCGGGTTTTCAAACTGCTGAAGCATCAGGTATTGCTCTGGATTGTTATCCACCAGTTCCTGTGCTTTCTCGATCGCGCCCTTCATGCCTTTTGCAGGCTCGGTCAGCACGATATCGGCACCCAGTGCTTTCATCAGTTTGCGGCGCTCAAGGCTCATGGATGATGGCATCGTCAGTACCAGCTTATAGCCCCGTGATGCTGCTACGAATGCCAGCGCTACACCGGTGTTACCAGAGGTTGGCTCTACCAGAGTCATACCTGGTTTCAGAGAACCATCCTTTTCAGCAGCCCAGACCATGTTCGCACCGATACGGCATTTGATAGAGCCCGCTGGATTACGACTTTCAATCTTGGCGAAGACTTTTGCGCCCGGAGCCAGTTTGTTCAGATGGACCAGAGGTGTGTTGCCGATGGAGAGGGAGTTATCTTCAAACGTTTTCATCTAAATACCTGTCGATTGATATGGCCCGGGTCGTGAGTCTTCTGACTGAGTATGACTCATGCGCCTCTGGGAGATCTGTTTATTCGATATGGATATAAAAAATCTTTTTTCTATTCTCTTCAGCAAAGGATTTAAGCGTATATTCCGGTCTATAGCAAGCACCATATTGGTTCAGGAGTGTTGCAGTGAATCGTATACCGCTATCCGACAGGTTATACATATTAGTAAAATCTGATATGGTTGCCGCACTCTCATCCGATCACGGGATACTGACCGATGCGTTCACTGATGACTCTGCTGGCTCCACTGCTGGGCTGGATCGCCTTTAAACTGTTTCATCTGCCACTGCTGAAGCGCTCGCGGAAAAAGCACAACTTTGTCATGAAGCTGTTCCGCTTTGCGGCTGATAATGGCAGTACCCGGGCCCTTTCAGTGTACGGACACCTGCTGTTCTTTCGTGGCGAAGGGCTGACCAACCGGATTCAGGGCGCGATCTATCTGGAGCGAGCGGCAGATAAAGGGGATGCAAAGGCTGCCTATCAGATGGCAAAGATCTACGAAGAAGGATATCAGAACTACCCGGTCAATCATCCAAGGGCACTGGAGCTGTATCGCAGGTCTGCTGAAGCGGGTCATATCCTGGCTATTCGTCGGCTGATAACGGTTTATACCGAGGGAGAGTTGTCACAACAGAGGGATGAGGCTGAGATCCGTTACTGGCAGGATAAGGACTGCTGAAAGGTTATTCCTGACTGTAATAATCTGTCTGAAACTGCTCCAGCGCCTGCTCCAGCTTCTCACTGCAAGCGGCATCGTAACTGCGGAATAATTCGGCAACTACCTCACTGGTACATATATGCCCGGCATCCGGGTTTCGGCGTAACCGGTAGCGGGTGGTCTGCTGTGGTGTGAGGCCAAATACCGGCAGGTTGTCCAGATAGGGACTTTTACGCACAATTTTCCGTACTTCTTTCCAGGTTCCATCAGGAATAATCAGCAGCGGGCGTCGGCCATTCGCTTGTAGTGCTGAGATTGCGCGAGCCTGAGTTTCAGGTCTGTCTGTCGGAAAGATAAGGCAGGGGGCGAGATCGGGTCTGTTGAGCAGTTCCAGCAGCTCTGAATCCGGTTCCGTTCGGGACCAGATAAACAGGCGGGTATCAGGCAGTTGCTGCTGAATCAGTGGATAAGTTGCACTGGCTCTTCCGGGTTCATTTTCATGCAACAGCAGACAGATCAGAGGTGCTGATCTGTCTGCCTGATCATGATGGTCTGTCACAGCTTATTCAGGGTCGCAGTGAAGTGCAGTGTGGCTGTGCCGTTCGCTGGTACCTTCACCGTCCATTCAGCGCGGCTGGCGCTGGCTTTTGAGAAGTCATGATTGGTAGTTTTGATCTCCCAGGGCTGGCCGAAATTAGCCGCAATGGTGACCAGGCTGTCCTGATCCCGGCTGCTTTTCAGTTCCAGTTCCTGGCTGACCTGATGACCATTGTAGACTTTGTCGAACCGTGCCTGACGACGTTTGATAGTCAGATCAAAGGCTTTACCGATCGGTAGCTCGACCTGCTGTCCTTTAGCAGTATGCTGAATCTGAGCGCTACCGATGAAGTGACGCAGTCCCTGTTTATCCGGGCTGAATACCCGGGCCGTTCCGGCTGGGAGAGGGAAACCAAGTCCATCAGTCTGAACATTGTTGAAGCTGACTTTGATGTCAGGCTTCTGATCATACAGATGCTGATCCAGCGACGCGTAAACCGGGAAGTCGTAATGGTAGGTTTTGTTTGCTTTAACCCGTTCAGTACCGATCAGACTGACCTGTTTAGTCTGGCCATTGAGCAGGCTGGCAGTCTGAGGTAACCGATACAGCTGATAATCCTGGAAGGCCTCCGGCGCACCACTTTTAGGAGCGGCATCAGCCATTGCCATGACCATTTCTGTGCGCTGTCGCAGCATCGCCGGTGGTTGATTTATCTGGCCTGCCATCAGCAGTATCTTTGCATCCGGATAGTCAACGCCGGTCTGATTTCGCAGCGTTGCGAGGCCGTCGAGACTGACATGTTCACCGGACTTATCCAGTACGATGGCATAATCCATCTGCCAGCTCAGCCCGCGGGTCAGGTAAGTCAGGACTGCTTCACCGGCCTTTTTGGTACCTTCACTACGAATCTCCAGACTTGGCCGTGATTGCATACCTTCAGGAATGGAAGGGAAGATAAACCGCCAGCCCTGCTGGTTAACCGGTACGGTTTCAATCCGATTCTGATGTTTAACAATTGCCTGGTCTCCCTGAACGCTGAGTAAGCGGGCGTTGCTGACGGTTTCAGTTCCGCTGACGCTGTTAAACCGGGCCAATTGCAGCTGTTTACCGATATAAGCCTGCAGCAGGGCATAACCCGAGATCAGGTTGTTGTTGAGGTTCTGTTCCAGTACCTTGCCGGCATTTTCCAGCTGCAGGGTTTCGCTCATAATCTGATGACTGACGTCCTCGATATAGAGCGTCTGGTTATTGTTGATCGGGGGCAGATTGCGGACATCCCGAATCAGCCCCAGATCCTGATTGTAAAGCGTGATGGCCAGTGCATTCTGCTGGCTGTTGTCGACCACCAACGGTGCCGCCTGAGCGCTCATTGCTACGCCGATGGTTGCTCCGAGCAGTGACAGGGATAAAAGCTTACGCATCAACTATTCCTCAGTTGTGTTGTCAGGCAGGTCCAGTGCTACGCGGAAACCCCAGCTGTTTTTGCTGCTCTCAGTCGGATGACGATAACGGCTGGATGAACGGATTACCCGGCCAATATCAAACCAGGAACCGCCTCGCATTACGCGGAACTCACAGCCTCCTTCGAGCATCGCAGAGCCATCCACAGGGGCGCCAAAATAGGAGTCCTGGTAGCAATCCTCGACCCATTCGTCGACATTACCGTTCATATCATGAATGCCCCATGAATTAGGCGGAAAAGTGCCAACCGGGGCGGTTAGCTTGCCATCAAATTCATTGCCACACTCACCGCAGACGGCACGTTCAGCTTCCAGCTCTTCTCCCCACCAGTAGCTGGTATCGGTACCGGCTCTGGCGACATACTCCCATTCTGCTTCTGTGGGCAGGCGGTAGGGCTCACCGGTGAGCAGGGCCAGCCATTCAACATAGGCATTTGCCTGTTTCCAGGTGACATTAATAACCGGTCGGTTGCCCCGGCCCCAGCCTTCATCATTGGGTAGGTCCCGTCCCATGGAGCGGGCGTAATAATCATAGTCGTTGAACGTGACTTCATTGCGGGAGATCGCAAAGCGGTGGCTGATGGTTACTTCCCGGGTGGGTAACTCATTGTCATCGCCCACCAACTGCTGGTCACCCATGATGAAGGTTCCTCGGGGGATAATCACCATCTGAGGACCTTTAAAGCCATCTTCCAATTGGTCGGTAAATACAGTCAGTTTATCCGGATCAGCAAATTTCAGTTCGATCACTTCCTTATGCAGTGCCCGGGCTTTTTCAGTCTGCTCTTTCAGGGAGGACTGTAGCTGCTCCGTCTCCAGGATGTGCTGTTTGTTCTCTTGCTGCAGGTTGTATTCCAGCTGGCCGAGATCTTCCTCCAGATTTTCGATCTGCAGTTCAGCAGCGCTGAGATGGTTAGCAACGTCCGCGGTGTTCTGCGAGCCCATGTAGAATGCGAGAGCGAATCCCAGCAGAAAACCAAAGACGAATACCAGTGATATTAAGCCACCCCGGGGAATGCGGAATTTTCCCAGACTGAAGTCTTTTTTCTCTTCTGAAAGTGGTGTCGGATTCTCTTCATCGTCCGCTGATTCTGTGTCATTTTCTGTGGACTTAAACAACGCTTTGATAAATTCCAGTGCTGTCGCGGGGCGTTCCATCGGATCAGTGGCAAGTGCGCTTTGTAAAACCTCCCACTGAGGCGCTTTTAGTTTGCCCGGCTTTTTAAGTTCCTTGTGGATCCGGATCGCTTCATCGTCGGCGGCACTGAAGGGCGCTTTTCCGCTGATCAGGTGATAGGCGATACAAGCCAGTGAATAGACATCAGCCCGGGTACTCAGGGGATTAGGGTGAAACGCTTCAGGTGCTTTATAGGGCAGATGGCTCGGATCGGTGTCATGAATATCAGCAGCTTCCTCCATCGCCTCATGGAAGGCGAAGCCGCTGAGTTTTACGCCTGCACCCTTATTGATATAAACCACTTCTGGGCAGAGTGCCCGGTGTGGCTGGCCGACCTTCGCATGAGCAGTATCGAGGGCTGCTGCGATCTGCATTAGCAGACCCTGTTGCTGTTTTTCGGTCAGTTTTTTGGCTTTACCGGTCTCGATCAGCTGTGCCAGGGTCAGGCCATCAAGAACCTCGGTGGCGATAAACAGCAGCACACCCTTCTGGCGGAACATACCGTAGTATTCTGCCAGGTGCTTGTGCTTGATCTTTTTGCTCAGGGTGACGTGCTTTTTAGTGGCTTCAATAAAGCCCTGATATTTGAGCATGGTCGGATTGAAAATATGCAGAGTGACCGGGACCGAAGTGCTGGTGGTCATATCTTCTGCATTCCAGACCTGTCCGAACTGATCTGATCGCAGTTGCTCGGTCAATCGGAACTGGTGGTGGTCCGGACCGATTACCTGTCCTGTGTCCAATCCGTCATAGAGTGGTTCGTTGGCGTTTCCCATAGCTGCCAGCCTGCTGGTGTAATCAGACGATAATAGAACAAGCTGCGCTGAGAGTTAAGGTGTTCACCTGCCAAAACGGTAAGTTTTCAATTGCTTAGAATACTTCTGGAAATGATAACGGCAGCCAGTGGCTGCCGTTACAGGGGGCGGAGCCGATTACTCTGTGATCAGTGGCTCGAAGCTTTTCACCAGTTCATCAACAGCCTTCATCTGTTGCAGGTAAGGCTTGAGCTTATCCAGAGGCAGTGCGCAAGGACCGTCACATTTTGCCTGAGTCGGATCAGGATGGGCTTCCAGAAACAGACCGGCGATGCCCTGGGCGAGACCTGCACGGGACAGTTGCGCAACCAGCGCGCGGCGACCATCAGCAGAGTCACTGCGACCACCAGGCATCTGCAGAGCGTGAGTGGCATCAAACATAACCGGGTAACCCAGATCTTTCATGATTGAGAAGCCCAGCATATCCACAACCAGGTTGTTGTAACCGAAACTGCTGCCGCGTTCGCACAGAATGAGATTGCTGTTGCCAGCCTGCTCACATTTGTTAAGGATATGGCTCATCTCCTGAGGTGCCAGGAACTGTGCTTTTTTAATGTTGATGGCCGCATCTGTTTTGGCCATCGCCTCGACCAGATCGGTCTGGCGGGACAGGAATGCCGGCAGCTGGATAATGTCGCACACTTCAGCAGTCGGTGCCGCCTGATAGGGCTCGTGTACGTCGGTGATCAGTGGCACATTGAATGTATTCTTCACCTCTTCCAGAATTTTCAGGCCTTCATCCAGACCCGGTCCCCGGAAAGAGGTCAGAGAGGAGCGATTTGCTTTATCAAAGGAGGCTTTGAATACATAAGGAATATTCAGCTTATTGGTCACTTCGACATAATGCTCGGCAATGCGCAGTGCCAGATCCCTTGATTCCAGAACATTCATTCCACCGAACAGCACCATTGGCTGTTCATTACCGATCTCAATACCGGCGACTTTTACGATTTTCTGTTGCATGTGCGCAAATCCCATCAAAAAAATACGCCCGACATTATACGTGAATAATCTCAGCCTTGGGGTATATTGGAGGCATTAATTTCGATGGAAGATAGTCGCGAATGAGTTTAAGCGAATCACAGTTACAGGAATATCAGCAGCTGTTGCAGGGAATGCTCAGCGATCGCAAGACTTTACAGCTGGCTACTCAGGGGGAGCAGGGGCCTGAGGCAAGCTATGCGCCTTTTCTGTTCAGCGGTGGCTGCTTTTATCTGTTTATCAGCGATCTAGCCGGGCATACCCAGAACATGCTGCGTGAGCCCGGAGTCGGCGTCATGCTGATCGATGATGAGCAGGATAGTCGGAATCTCTTTGCTCGACAGCGGGTGACTTTTCAGTGTGATGTTCGTGAAGTCAGCCGCTCTGCGGAGGGTTATAGCGCTTTGCTGGATCAACTGGCGGAAAAGCAGGGTAATACCATTGATCTGCTCAGGACTCTGGGAGACTTTCGTTTATTAGAGCTTAAACCGTTGCAGGGGCGGTTGGTGGTCGGTTTTGGCAAAGCGATGGAAATTACGCTGCCGCAAATGATACTGCAACATATCGATGCTGAAATGCTGGGACGAAACAGATAAGGCCGACGATGTCGGCCTTATGGGGCATTGAGGCGCGGTCTACGCACCTTCTATAAAGTGTACCACGACGCTTTTGACCAGGAAGGCCGCCAGGCCCAGGCCCAGAGCAAAAAACAGTACCACTGTACCAAACTTACCGGCGTTAGACTTCTTTGCCAGATCGTAGATGATAAAGAAGATATAGGCTGCGAAAATTGCGAGACCTACATTCAGAGCGATACTTTCGATTTCTGCCAGGCGCATGGCACATCCTCATAACTGTCTGAAAAAATTGGTTAGCGATTGTACAGATTGCAGTCTGCTTGTGGCAATGCACAGTTGGACCAATTTTGGTGGGACCAATATCGAATAGTTATAAATATTCCTGTGGCTGTTATAAGAGCAGTGAGGGATTTCTTACTCTTCTGGTCCCCACTGCAGCAGGTTTTCAATTTCCTGTTGCAAGGCCCGGCTGGTGGTCTTTTCCGTGGCATGAACCCCAAGAATTTTATTCTCAGCAACCAGTAGAGTGAAAAAGCCTTCAGTGCCCTCATTCAACTGAGTACTGCGGATATACTCGAAGCCATCCAGTTCCGGAATTTTTTTCAGCAGATTAGCGATGAACTGACTCATCTCATGAAACTGAAGCTCCGGCAGAGTGTTGTACTCCGAGAAACCGTTCTTGTTGATCAGAGCAATTCCGGTTACCTGTTTCAGTGCTTCTACCTCCTGTAACAGGGCGGAGTGAAAGTACTGTTTGCTTTTTCTACGCCGTAACCGGGGTTGTGGTTCAGTGGTCGGCTCACTGGTTTCCGATGTCGCACCTGACTGAAGGGGGATAACATCAGCCGGAGCCGGCTTTTCTGACTGCGGCTGCAACAGGCGGTGCAGCAGAAAGCGGATGTGGCCGGGGATGCGGCCATCGATGAAATAGAGCGGGGCGTTGCAGTTCTGATTGCTCAACCAGGTCTGAAATGCCTGATGGTCCGGTTCGCCGGTCTGATCCATGCCGGTTACGCCGATAATCAGTGGCTTATCCTGCAGATAACGTCCGAACTGGCGCAGGTAGTATTTGAGGTCCTGTTCCGGGTGGTTGCGGCGGTAATCCAGCAGCAGAACGTAACCGGCGCTATCCGGAGCTAACTCGTTACCGATCATCTCCCACATAAAACGGAAGCGGCTCTGGCCCGGTGTACCATACAGATGTATACGGGCTTTACTGCGTTGCAGAATGCCGTAGTCCAGAGCAACAGTGGTTTGCTGTTTGCGGAGTCGGGTGCTGTCAGAAATGCTGGCATCGGTCTCGACACAGGCTTTGTCACTGACTGCGCGAATTGCGGTGCTTTTTCCGGCGCCGACGGGGCCGAAAAAGACGACCTTTTTCTCAACCATACTGTGCGAATCCATTCAGTATTGTTAAAGCGTTTGAAAATTCAGTATAGCCGGTACAGATCCTCTTCTCCGGCGGGGCGTAAGTATACGATGATAAGGCAAGGATAGCAGCAGGACTTTTCAGTCCTGCTTGCGGAAGGATGCAATAGTATTGAGCAGGGTGATAATGATTGCTGATGCAGAGAAGAGCAGCAGGCCTTCAGCCATGGTGATACCGAACAGCAGGTCGGGAGTCCAGCCGCAAAGTTCCCAGGGTTCAAATACTGAAGGTAGCCATTGATCCAGAGCGAACCAGGAAGGCAGGCCTGAGCCCATGGTGCAACTACCATCAATCAGATTGCGTTCAATCGCAAAAGTCAGCCAGGAGCGTTCAGTCAGACCAATTGCTGCTATCAGTGAGAGCAGATGGAGTACTTTGCTGATCTGCTTGTTGCGGCCTCCGATCAGTCCGACAATAGCCAGCAGAATAAAGGCCATGATCCAGATGCGAATATGGATGCACAGGACGCATGGACCATAGCCCAGGCCGTACTGATAATAGAGAGCAATGCCTTCCATCGTCAGGCCGATAAGCAGAACTATCAGCCAGTACAGGGGATTGCGTCCGATATTTGAAAAAGCGGTAAGGAGTGTAAGCATGACCGGTTCCGTGATCCTTAAAACTGCTTCTCTGAGTCCGGCAGAACGAAAAAGTTCTGCAGACTCAGAAAGTTAATTCACTCTTCGACAAAATTAACCTGGCTGTTAAAAGCGATGATTACCCGGTCCTGCTTGCCAAAGTAGGGCATTGCAGCATGCTTAAGATAGGATGGAAAGATAACCATCTGCCCTTCAACAGCTGCGAAGTCCCAACTGCCGGTTCCGTTCAGATACGCGGTGCCCGCGTCCAGATACTGGTCCGCGCCGTGTCGTGGATCATAGAAGCGGTTTACACCATTGCGCTCTGTGATATCGCATTCACCGGCATCAACGTAATAGATCCCGCACCAGGAACAGTTGGGGTGGGCATGAGTGTCGTGATAGCCGCCATTGGTGGTGACGTGAAACCATGATTCCACGACATTAGCCAGGGCTTCAGCGCCTTCAGGCCAGAACGGCGCATTTACCGCACTGGCAACTGTAGTCAGCATATCTTCAACAAATTCGCGGAGTTGTTGTATCGCTGGATCTGGCTGTTCTAACAGATCCAGCGTACTTTCATGCAGGGCATGCTTGGCGGTCGGTGCCACTTCGCTCTGAATCGCCAGGGTCTGCTCTGCTTTCAGTTTATAGATCAGTTCAAGCAGAGGTTGTTTGATCTGATCGTGCAGTGGGTTCTGCACGGTGAACATCTGGGTTTCCCAGACGGTGATATCTTCGATCAGTACTTCGGGTTGTTGCATGAATCAGTTTCTTAAATTACTTACCGGAGTTAAGAATGTTGAGCAGAGCATGGGCCTGATCGGCCGCTTCATGGCCCAGTGGTGTCAGGTAACCACCGTCCATCTGTGTAATCAGATCTTTATCAAATAATCGGCGGGTCGCAGAGACCAGCTCCGGGGCTGCATCCTGATGTACCTTGAGTCCCTGATGGTCACTGCTCTGGCTGAACCGGATCAGCATATTGATCTCTTCCTGAATCTGATTATTACAAGGCATGGGCAATCTCCTGCATCAGCTATAGTTTTCCACACCTTGGCACAGGATTATGGGAAGGTACAGGGGAAATTGCTTTAAAAGACAGGGGATTGACTCAGATCGAGATTTGTAAAGCGGGTAGAGGATATACACTTTGGTGGCTCGTGGCTCGTGGCTCGTGGCTCGCGCAAAGTGCTGTTCTTACTATTATGGTTGCTTTTGCTTTTGCTTTTGCTTTTTCGAGCGATCAGCGAGCATTGCTTGCAATGCGGTCTAGCGAGGAAGGCTTCGCCTTCCGGTCGAGCGAGTCGAGCTCTGCTCGACGGTCTGATTTACAAACAAAAACGCCCCGCAGGCTTGTGAAGGGAACGGGCGTTTTGTCTTTAGATAGATGAGACTGGGGTGGATGACCGTTGCGAAGAGCGCAACGTTGCCTTCGGCTCGAACCACCTTCGCTGGTTCTGATCTCGCCGAATACAAACAAAAACGCCCTGTAGGCTTGTGAAGGGAACGGGCGTTTTGTCTTTAGATAGATGAGACTGGGGTGGATGACCGTTGCGAAGAGCGCAACGTTGCCTTCGGCTCGAACCACCTTCGCTGGTTCTGATCTCGCCGAATACAAACAAAAACGCCCCGCAGGTGCGGGGCGTTTTTGTTTGTATTCTGGTGGTGGGGGGTGGATTCGAACCACCGAAGCTCGCGCGTCAGATTTACAGTCTGATCCCTTTGGCCACTCGGGAACCCCACCTCAAAGTACCTCGTCAGAGGAGGCGCGTATACTATTGATTTGTCATTGGCTTGTAAAGCAGTCATGGCAACATTTTTTGTTTTTACTACATATTTTGTGTGATTGAAAAGGTAATAGATAAATTCTATTGAACTTTTTCTGTCGATTAAAAATATTCAACTTTTTGAGTGTTTTCCTGAAGTGCTTATGAGCCGGGCTTTTGCCTCGATTCAACTGTTTGGCTACACATATCAAATATCAAAATCAAGTATTGTATTTAACTTCTTTCTAACTATATTTAGTGGCTATCTAAACGGGACGCACAAGATATAGTGTGTAAGTCAGTTTCAGAACACGACTTAGAAAACTGCTTTGAAGTGAAAGAGTTGTGGGGCGCGTAAGGAGTACAGCGCTCGCGGTCTGTGGCAAGGGCTCGAGTAAAAGAAGCCTTGTAATTATTCAGTATTATTTAGTCAGGAAAGTGCAATGCAGGACATTTTGGTAACGAAACGGGATGGTCGTCAGGAAAAACTGGACCTGGAAAAAATTCACCGAGTCGTTATCTGGGCTGCCCACGGTCTTGAAAATGTATCTGTATCCCAGGTAGAGCTGAAAGCCCATATCCAGTTCTACGATGGCATCAAGACAGCTGATATCCACGAGACCCTGATTAAGTCCGCCGCAGATCTGATCTCTGAAGACGCGCCTGATTACCAGTATCTGGCAGCTCGCCTGGCTATTTTCCATCTGCGTAAGCGCGCATTCGACAGCTTTGAACCGCCGCACCTGCTGACCCACGTTGCTAAAATGGTCGATGATGGCCGTTACGATAAGCACCTGCTGGAAGATTACAGTGAGGACGAATTCAATCAGCTGAATGATTACCTGGATCACAGCCGTGATATGAACTTCAGCTATGTGGCGGTAAAGCAGCTGGAAGGTAAGTATCTGGTACAGAATCGTGTTACTGGTGAGATCTTCGAGAGCCCGCAGATTCTGTATATGCTGGTTGCTGCTTGCCTGTTCGCCAATTACCCGAAAGAGAGCCGTCTGGAATACGTTAAGCGTTTCTATGATGCCTGCTCTCTGTTCAAACTGTCTCTGCCAACGCCGATTATGGCGGGTGTTCGTACGCCAACCCGTCAGTTCAGCTCCTGTGTCCTGATCGAGTCCGATGACTCTCTGGACTCAATCAATGCTACCGCCAGTGCCATTGTTAAGTACGTCAGTCAGCGTGCTGGTATCGGTATCAACGCCGGTCGTATCCGTGCGCTGGGTAGCCCGATCCGCGGCGGTGAAGCATTCCACACCGGTTGTATTCCTTTCTATAAGCACTTCCAGACAGCGGTTAAGTCCTGCTCTCAGGGCGGTGTGCGTGGCGGTGCAGCAACCCTGTTCTATCCTATCTGGCACCTGGAAGTTGAATCTCTGCTGGTACTGAAGAACAACCGCGGTGTTGAAGAAAACCGTGTTCGTCATCTGGACTACGGTGTACAGCTGAACAAACTGATGTATACCCGTCTGATCAAAGGTGGCGATATCACTCTGTTCAGCCCGGATGAAGTACCGGGTCTGTACGATGCCTTCTTTGCCGATCAGGATGAGTTCGAGCGTCTCTACGTTCAGTATGAGAACGATCCGAGCGTACGTAAGAAGACAATCAAAGCCGTTGAGCTGTTCGGTATCATGGCTTCTGAGCGTGCTTCGACTGGCCGTATCTACATTCAGAACGTTGACCACTGTAATACACATAGCCCGTTTGATCCGGCTGTCGCACCGGTTAAACAGTCTAACCTGTGTCTGGAAATCGCACTGCCGACCAAGCCGCTGAAAGATGTGAATGATCCAAACGGCGAGATTGCACTGTGTACCCTGTCTGCATTTAACCTGGGCGCGCTGGAAGATCTGGATGAGCTGGAAAACCTGGCTGATCTGATCGTCCGTGCACTGGACAGCTTGCTGGATTATCAGGATTACCCTATCGAAGCGGCACGTACTGCATCTATGAACCGTCGTACTCTGGGTGTCGGTGTTACCAACTTTGCTTATTACCTGGCTAAGAACGGCGTCCGTTACTCTGACGGCAGCGCTAACGGTCTTGTACACAAAACCTTTGAAGCGATTCAGTACTATCTGCTCAAAGCATCAAACGAACTGGCGAAAGAGCAGGGCCCTTGTAAGCTGTTCAGCGAAACAACTTATGCCAAAGGTCTGCTGCCGATCGATACTTACAAGCGTGAAGTGGATGAGTTCTGTGAAGAGCCACTGCACTACTTCTGGGAAACCCTGCGTGAGGATATCCGTGAATTCGGGCTGCGTAACAGCACTCTGACAGCACTGATGCCATGCGAGACGTCTTCTCAGATCACCAACTCTACTAACGGTATCGAGCCACCACGTGGCTACGTCAGTGTAAAAGCCAGCAAGGATGGGGTTATGAAGCAGGTTGTGCCTGACTTCACCAACCTGAAGGATGATTATGAGCTGCTGTGGAATATCCCGACTAACGAGGGTTATCTGCAGCTGGTGGGTATCATGCAGAAGTTTGTTGATCAGTCGATCTCTGCCAATACCAACTATGATCCAGCGGCGTTCCCGGGCGACAAAGTGCCGATGAAGCTGCTGCTGAAAGATCTGCTTACCGCATATAAATATGGCGTTAAGACCCTGTACTACCATAACACCCGCGACGGTGCGACCGATCAGCATGATGATCTGAGCGGTGGTTGTGAAGGCGGCGCCTGCAAGCTGTAATCCATTACAGCGACAAGAAATACACTAGTCAGGTCCGGAGTGCGATGCTCCGGGCTCCGGTTTATCACGTATGCCTGTAAAGACACAGGCGCTAGATAGCGAAACGAAATGTTATATTCAACGTTTGATCCGTCTTTCAATGATGCAACCAAAGAGCCGATGTTCTTCGGCCATAACGTTAACGTTGCCCGTTACGACAAACAGAAATACCCGATCATTGAAAAGCTGATTGAGAAGCAGCTGTCCTTCTTCTGGCGTCCTGAAGAGGTGGATCTGTCCACCGACCGTAAAGACTTCATGGGCATGCCGGAACATGAAAAGCACATCTTCCTGAGCAATCTGAAGTATCAGACGCTGCTGGATTCCGTGCAGGGCCGTTCACCAAACATTGCGTTTCTGCCAGTAGTATCACTGCCTGAACTGGAAACCTGGCTCGAAACCTGGTCGTTCAGTGAGACCATCCACAGCCGTTCTTACACGCATATTATCCGTAACATCATTACCGAACCGTCTGAAGTGTTCGATACTATTGTTACCAATGAAGAGATCATCAAACGTGCCGAGAGCGTAACCCGTTTGTACGATGCCTTCATCGAGCTGATGAATGTGTATCTGATTCAGGGCCCGGGTGTACACACTATCGATGGCAAGGTCTACGATGTGACCATGCGCAATCTGAAGAAGAAACTGTACCTGACGCTGGTATCGATCAACGTGCTGGAAGCGATCCGTTTCTACGTCAGCTTTGCCTGCTCCTTTGCGTTTGCTGAACGTGCCATCATGGAAGGCAATGCCAAGATCATTAAGCTGATCGCCCGTGATGAAGCGCTGCATCTCACCGGTACCCAGTTCATGGTGAATATGCTGGCGTCCGGTGCTGATGATCCGGAATTCAAAGAGATTGCTGTTGAGTGTGAAGAGGAGGTCTACGAGATCTTCCGTGAAGCGGCTGAGCAGGAAAAAGAGTGGGCTGAATACCTGTTTAAGGACGGCTCCATGATCGGTCTGAACGCTAAGATTCTGGCCGATTACGTTGAATACATTACTAACGTGCGGATGAAGGCGCTGAATCTGAAAGAGATCTTCCCGGCGAAACAGAATCCGCTGCCATGGATGAATGCGTGGCTGGTCAGCGACAATGTGCAGGTTGCACCGCAGGAAGCCGAGATCAGCTCATATCTGGTAGGTGCGATCGATAATGAAGTGGGTGAAGACGACTTCGACGATTTCGACCTCTGAGGAACAGGCGATGGCCGGTATACCCCGAATTAAGGTCAACCATTACAGTACGTTTTACTACCAGTACGAATTTTCGCTACTGGATGCGCTGGAAGCTCAGGAGATTCCAGCGCCATATAACTGCCGCGGTGGATACTGCGGCTGCTGCCGCGTCCGTCTGATCGATGGCGAGGTAGAAGAGGTGCAGGATGCGCTCTACGACACCGTTGGTGACGAAATCCTTACCTGTTGCACGAAGCCGGTGACTCACGTCGAAATTGAGATTCCGGAAGACTGAAATCTGCTCTATCTGTTAGTTTCACCCCGTTAGCGTAAGTTAACGGGGCGCTTCTGCTTGGCGAAAGTTCTGCACAGTTGAAAACTTCTTCCTTTTCCTTGTGGATTAATTGAGTGTTTATTGATCAGTTAAACAGTTGTTTATGTGTAACTGTATGAATTTATTGGTTAATAAATATTCAGGTGGAATTGTGCTCAATTTGCTGAGAAGCCCGTATAATCAATGTCTCAGGTGTTTGCTAAAAAGTAATTCACTGAGTTATCCACAGTTTTTGTGCATAGGGAAAAGTTGACAGCTTGGTTAAAATAGCGATTACCCTGGCTGGTATAACTTTCTTATTCTCCAATCTCCAGAGCCAATGAACCGAAAAAAGAAGATCAACAGCATCCTTAAGAAGAAGGCAAAAAAAGCTAATGCCAAGCTGCGCATTACCAATAAGCCTCGTTACATTTCAAAAGCTGAACGTCAGGCGATGGCGGAGCAGGAGAGTGAAAGTTGAGCGGTACACAGAAGAACAATCCTCTGCACGGTATCACGCTGCAGCAGATCGTGACTGATCTTGAAGCAGAGTATGGCTGGGAAGAGCTGGGTGAGCTGATCAATATCCGTTGCTTTCAGCATGATCCCAGTATCAAGTCGAGCCTGAAGTTTCTGCGTAAGACGCCCTGGGCCCGAGAGAAAGTTGAACAGCTCTGGCTGCGTCTGCAGGATGCAAAATCGATCTGGAAAAAATAACCGCTCTGTGTCCTGACGATTTACACTGACTATACTGATAGCGATCTCACCTTGTGGAGATAGCTATGAGCAACGAACCCGCCCTGATCAGTCTGATCGGCAATACCCCACTTATTCACCTGAAGAAAGCTTCAGAAATTACCGGCTGCACCATTCTTGGTAAAGCGGAGTTTCTTAATCCCGGCGGTTCGGTAAAAGACCGGACGGCGCTTGGGATTATCCAGGATGCGGAGCGGCGTGGAACTCTTAAGCCCGGCGGAACTATTGTGGAAGGCACCGCTGGTAACACCGGAATTGGTATCAGCCTTATTGCAAATGCACTGGGTTATCGCTCGGTTATCGTGATGCCGGAAACCCAGAGCCAGGAAAAGAAGGATACCCTGCGTCTGTGTGGTGCCGATCTGCATCTGGTGCCTGCGGTTCCCCTGGCTGATCCGAATCACTACACCAAAGTATCCAGTCGACTGGCAGAACAGTTAAATGATGAGCATCCGGCGGGCGCTATCTGGGCTAATCAGTTTGATAACCGTGCGAATCGTGAGATCCATTATCAGACCACGGGCTTTGAAATCTGGCAACAGACGGCCGGAACCGTGGATGCTTTCTGCTGTGCAGTGGGCACCGGCGGTACGCTGGCTGGAGTCAGTGCTAAGTTAAAAGAGAAGAACAGCGCAATCACTGTGGCGATCTCAGATCCGAAAGGCGCAGCGTTGTTTCGTTATTTCACTGAGGGCGAGTTGAAAGCCGAAGGCAGTTCGATTATGGAAGGCATCGGGCAAAGCCGGGTCACAGATAATCTTACCGACACGGCCATGGATACCGGATTTGAAATTGATGATGCTGAGGCCCTGCAGTGGATCTTTCACATGCTGATTCATGAAGGACTGTGTCTGGGAGGGTCTTCCGGGATCAATATTGCCGGAGCTGTTACCCTGGCAAATGAGCTGGGGCCAGGCCATACCGTTGTGACGATTCTGTGTGATATTGGCAGTCGCTATCAGAGTAAACTCTACAATCCAGCCTTTCTGAAGGAGAGGGATCTGCCTCAACCGGGCTGGTTGACCGGATAGTTGTGTTCCTGCCAGGCACTGAAACCACCGTCCAGCGCGATAGCACGGTCAAAGCCCAGTTGCTTCAGGGTGGCTGCCGCCAGTGTTGATATCTTACCCAACTGACAGTAGATCAGGATGCGCTGGGTTGGGTCACGCAACTCAGTATTCACTCTCAATTCAAGCTGTCCCCGCGGGATATTAATGGCACCCGGAATATGAGCCCGCCTGAATGCATCAGCTTCCCGGACATCCAGAAGCAGCAGATCGCAGTCATTGTCTCGAAGTCTGTTGGCCAGTACCGCCAGTGACATAAAAGGCACTTTGTCTGCGGCCTCGGCAATCAGTCCGGCAACTGTTTTACCACCAGTCAGATTGGTTCTCAGCGCCTCTGTCAGATGATCAGGCATGTTCAGATTCAGATTACTCATCATCTCAATAAAAGCAGACTCTTCATGGATCTGAAGGCGAGGGTTTTTAGCCAGTTCTTCTTTCAGCGTTGTGCAGCTTCTGTTGCTGTAGATGTGGGCAGGGTAAACAGTCATTGCAGGATCAAGCTTCAGCAGCTTATTGAACAGGCTGTGATAAAGCTCGCAGGGGTTGCCACCAGGCAGATCGGTACGTCCGGTACCGCCGATCAGTAAGGTGTCACCGGTAAGTACCCTGTCTTCGGCGAGGATGCAGATAGAATCGCCTGTATGCCCCGGAGTGTGCATTATTTCAAGTTTCAGGTTGCCGACCCGGATCATTTCACCGTCATCCACATGAAAAGCAACAAAGGGAGCAGGGCTGGCCCGGTGCATGATGACCGGAACGTCCAGCTGGGATGACAGCGTCTGGCTGGCGCTGAAGTGATCTGCATGGGTATGAGTATCGATCAGATAGTGCAGTCTCAGGCCTTCCTGATTCAGCAGTGCCAGATAACGGTCTGTTAGCGATGATTCCGGATCTACTATGACAGCGCTGCGTGTTTCGCTACAGCCAATCAGGTAGGACTGACAACCCCGATCAGTAGCAACCTGCTGGAATATCATCGCCATAATTTTTATCCAATGCTGTGAGATGAAAGGCAGTATAGCAGTCAGATATTCAGTCAGGGCTTTTCAGCAAATGGGGGTGTTAGTATTCACTCTCGCTGAACCCTTTTTATTGTGTATACCAGCATAGGTAAAACTACTTACAGCAAGATTTAATGCACAATGTGAAACATCCCTTTTACGTGTTTCACAAAAATAATTCAAAAACAGTGATGTAAATCACTTGATTTATTTAACCTATTGAAAATAAAGAGTTATTTTTTCTGTGTCGTTTATGTGAACGATTTGTTTCAGGGCCTTACAGAATGCGGTCTGGAGCCACTTTCCCAAAAACAACTAACAGTTTTATCCACAGAAAATGTGCACAACTTGTCTGGTGAAAAAAGGGTGGTGTCTGAGGGGGGAGAAGGCACCAGGCTGGATCGCTCAGTGCCTGTGAAGGAGGTCGTCAGAAAAAGAAAAAACCGCTATTCAGTCTTCTCCTTGTATTCGCACAGATCCTCGATCAGACAGCTACCACAGCGAGGTTTACGAGCGACACAGGTATAACGACCGTGGAGTATCAGCCAGTGATGCGCATCCAGCAGGAACTCCTTCGGTACAAACTTCATCAGTTTCTTTTCAACTTCCAGCACCGTTTTACCCGGTGCGATCTTAGTGCGGTTCGAGACCCGGAAAATATGGGTATCCACCGCCATTGCCGGCTGACCAAAAGCGGTATTTAACACTACATTCGCTGTCTTTCGGCCCACACCCGGCAATGCCTCCAGATCTTCCCGGTTTTCCGGTACCACGGAATCATGCTTGTCGATCAGGATCTTACAGGCCTTGATCACATTCTCGGCTTTGGAGTTATACAGACCGATGGTCTTGATATATTCCTTCAACCCGTCGACGCCCAGAGCATAGATCGCTTCTGGCGTATTCGCGACCGGGAATAGCTTACGGGTCGCTTTATTCACCCCGACATCGGTTGCCTGAGCTGACAGTGTAACGGCAACCAGAAGCTCAAAAGGGTTGCTGTATTCCAGTTCGGTTTCCGGATTCGGGTTGGCATCCCGCAGGCGGGTAAATATTTGGTGGCGTTTGTCTTTGTTCATGGGGATATGGTAGCGCAGCAGAGCTGCGCGTGGCTAGACCG
Source organism: uncultured Amphritea sp. (assembly GCA_963669425.2). Lineage (GTDB taxonomy): Bacteria > Pseudomonadota > Gammaproteobacteria > Pseudomonadales > Balneatricaceae > Amphritea. The sequence goes on along the minus strand of CAXXNC010000002.1, from coordinate 2,557,210 downwards.
GCAGGCTTTGCCTGCCTAGCTCGAACGCGGCTAAAGCCGCTTGCTTGTGGCTCGAAAACGCCTGCGGTGGATTTGTGGACAAAGAGCCTGTCAGGCGTACATTATCTTAATCTGTTGGAGCTTCAGTTATAGGTTTAATTGATTTGCTATACGATGTTTCTTCTGTTGCTGGGCTGATTGGATGATATGGAGGTAAATCAGTTACGGCCATGGGGATCGATTTTTTACCTTCTAGTACGGCTACTAATGCTTCGCGAAGCTTATGCTGCTCATTTTCAATATTTTCATGAGCTACAGGTCTGTAGCAATCTCTTTTAAGCTGTACTTCGTCAAACTCATATCCAAGATGTTGAGACATTGCGTATAGTAAGGCGGTAAATAAGTCATCGCCTTTATCAATCCATGCGTTAAGTTGCTCATCACTCTTTGGCGTGTTTAAGTGGTCGTTGTATATTTTCCAGGCATTAGTTATTTTCTTTTCGCCTTCTGATTGTGAGCGTCTTCCAAATCTTTGCTTACCGTAAAATTCAATATCAATCATATTCAAGGCCGCGACATGGTCAGGCGCAACTCTTGTAGCGCGGGTAGACATCAGAGTGTGGAATATTCTTAATTTCCTGGTTTTGTTTTCTTTCAGTGATTCGAGATACTTCTGTGCTTGCACCGCCAGAACTGGTCCTGCAATAACAGCAATGATCATTATAATTTCTTTATATTCCGTTATTTATGCTCCGATTCCATTGAATCATAACGTCGCGATAATAACTGTTCATTAGTAGCGTAGGGTGTAATAGCGGAAGCGTATTACACCAATATTGCGAAAATACAGGGGCATTGCAATACCCTCTACAAGCTGTCTATTCGATATGAAGGTGCAGTGCAGGCTTTTTCCAGCTACTAGCAAGGCTGGCTTGCCAGCCGTTCGAGCGAGGCAGGCTTTGCCTGCCGGTCTAGCCACAATTCATCCACTTTGCCTGCCGGTCTAGCCACTCACAATAAACCGGCCACTCCCTTCCCTAAAACCACCACCGCTGCCACAAACGAAACTGCCAACAGCGCCGTTTTGACCTTTGATCCTGGCAGATATTTGTCCAGATAGTGGGCCATCAGAAAGCCGATGAATACACCCGGAAGGATCTTCAGGCTCAGCATAAATCCTTCGCTATCCATGCTGCCGCTGTATACCAGGGCAGCGATAGAGACTGGTGTGCCGATCAGGAAAAAAGCGGCCAGTTCGCTGCGGGCGGTGACTTTATCCTGGCCGGTGTAGACCAGTGCAATCGGGGGGCCTCCCACCGATGTTGCGGTGCCCAGTACACCGGAGAAAAAGCCGCCGATGGCGAGACTGACAGGTGTGGTCTGAATGCTGAAGGCTTTCCAACTTAGCAGTACCGCCATTAACAGAGTGCTGCCGAACAGAAGCTGCAGCCAGTGCTGAGAAACCAGGGTCAGAATAAATGCTCCGATCAGAGAGCCTGGGATGCGAAAGACGATGGCGGGAGTGATCCGGCGCCAGCTCAGTTGTTGTCGTTCCTTCAGAACCATCAGCAGAGAGAGGCAGAAGCCCAGTACCAGAATCGGGCCGGGAACGAAGCGCTCATCGATCAGGAACAACAGCGGTGCAGCCACCAGGCCGTAGCCAATGCCGATGATGCTTTGCAGAGCGATACCCACACTCACAATAATGATCGCAAGCAGTTCCGGATAGCTGTACATATGTTGCTGAACGCCTCAGAAATAAAAGACCCGCAGACAGGTGGTGCTACCTGTTGCGGGTCTTGTGAAATGGTTTAACCTGAAGTTCAGATTATACCAGATTCAGGTTGGCCTGTTAGCGACCTCCTGCACCCATTTGGGAACGCTCACTGTTTTCGACCAGTACGCCTGCACCGATACGGTTAATATCAGCCCAGAGGGCTTCATCAATGTCGATACCGAAATCGACACTGTGCTCTTTATTCAGAGCGATCTCTTCAGCACTGATATAGCGGGCATTGCGATTGCCTTTAGAGTGCTGCAGCGAAGAGGTCAGATCGACCCGTGAGCTACAGATAATGGTCAGTGCCTGCTTATCATCTTCGTTGACAGACAGAGTGGTTGTAGCCTCGCTGTAGCTGGGGTAGCGTTCTCCGGCCTTAATCGCAGCAGTATGTTCGGTTACAGTCTGGCTGCCGTTCTGCCAGTAAGCTGCAACGCTGATACCACGGCGACCGCAATCGGTCAGCGCCTTGAGGATAAACATCCGGTTATGGCAGTTATGCACGGTCACCGTTGCGATTCCTGTTTCCAGCGCTTTGGCGTGAGCCAGATCCACTGATGCTGCAATGCTGTTCAGTGCGCTTCGGCCGTGACTGTCGATAATTGCGGAAGTACTGTCTTCATAGATAACCGTACTCAGCGGCTTATCGCTGTCTTTATCGATATAGGGCAGTGCACGTTGCAGTTCAGCCAGGCCGTTCAGGCCGTGCTTTTCCAGCCAGAGAATCATGTTGGCGGCGTCTTCATAGTTACCAACGAAGTAACCGGTGGCTTCGAAGCAGCGACGTAAAGCTGCTTTCAGTTCGATCATAGATACATGCATCGGTATTCTCCTTACAGCGTTGGCGCCAGTGGCATAAACCAGTCATCGTTAAAGGTGTGGCCGATATCCTCCAGCAGAGGAGCGCCCTGGAACATGGTGTTACGCACCCACAGCTTGGAGCGGGGATCGAACTTACCAACACCGAAGAATGCCAGCTTGGCACGCAGCAGGTGCATCGGCAGAATTTCGCGGTCCAGCAGGTTGGCCTGAATATCGCCGTAGATGCAGCGATTCATGCTCTGGATTCGACGGACAATACCGCGCAGTTTCGGACGCGCTACCATGAAACGGGCAGTGCTGTGATCCGGGTTTTCTGCAGCGTATTCGCACAGCTGGTCGTAGCACTTACGCACAGCGTAGGCGACACCCAGTGCCATCTGCTTCTCTTTGCCATCTTCTTCAGTGGCATCACCGAGCCGGGGCTCCATTTTCTCCTCTGAACGGTACCAGAAAGTATCTTTAGCACCATTGATGGAGAAGTCATAATCCAGCGCCCACTTGTAGCGGTTCTCGATTACCTGCTGCAGTTCGGAAACCGGCATCACCGGATCCAGATCCAGGAACTCTTCAGCGGTGTGATAGTCTTCGAGATCATCGACCAGTTCCGGGTACAGTTCCAGCATCACTGAAACCAGTAACTCCTGACCCTGCAGGGAGCAGTTTTCTTCGCTCCAGTGCAGCAGGCTGTCCCAGCTTTCGATACCGTTGCTGGTGTGCTGTCTGATCTTTTCCAGATCGTCCAGAACCTGCTTGTTGTTGTCAGTCTGCCATTCGTCCTCGGTCACTGTTTCAGCAGTGTGGACACCGGAACGGTTCAGCAGCTCAGAGAATTCGTTTTTAACCCTATCGTTGATGTTACCCAGCACACGGACACGGGCCAGCGCCAGTTCGCGCATCTCAACCCACTGGTTAATCAGCAGAGGGTGGTTAATCAGGTAAGGTGCCATACCCAGACCGGTGGAGTTACCAATACCGAAGAAGCGTTTTACTTCCGGCAGCATCGGTGTGTAAGTATCCGGTGCATTGTGCTTAGCGATGTGCTCAGCCTGCAGCAGGCTGAAGTTACGCAGCATCAGGCAGACAAACATCTCGGCCGCAAAGGGGCGGGCAAAATCGGCATGGCGGGAAGCTACTTTTTCCCAGTCAGCCATACCCAGCTTACCGCTGCCGTATACGGCGGTGGTACGGTACAGGTAACCGACTTTAGCGATCTGTGCGACATCCGGCTGTTCGCCTTTTGCCAGTTGATCGACCACATAGTCAAAGTTACGGGCACTGCGGTTAGCACGGGATAGGACGAATACACGGGCATCAACCCGACCGGCTTCTTGCAACGGTACGTTCTGACGCAGCTTTTCCAGATAGATATCGTCAACTTCACCGTCAACCAGGGCCATAGTCAGGTCCCACTTGGTGGCGATTACACGGTCATTACGTTCTTCCGGCGACAGGTAGTCGGAAAACAGTACAAAGCTGTACAGCTTGTTCGGTGTTTTAATTTCGTAAACAACGGTACCGTAACCCTGGTTATCCAGATCGAAGCGCGCCGCTTCAATCTGCCAGCGTTCACGCATAATACGGCGTACCAGAGTACGCATAAAGCTCAGTCGGCTCTGGTGGATTGAACCGAGTCGCTCCAGATTCATAACCTGATCAGCAGGACGCAGAGGCAGCGCATTGTCGCCTCGTAATGCCGCCTGAATTGCAGCTGGCGTGGTCATTTTAATTATCCTCATTCTTAACAGCACATCATCGGGTGTACAGCACAGATGTGTCGGTAACCTGAACCGCTTATACGCGGTTCTGTTGCTCGTGGCTCTGCCGGTTACGGTTGTTGTGTAGTTATGCAGAGTGAGCGATCAAACGAGGGCTGTAACCTAAGTCTGGCACTTTTTCAGGCCATAGCCATCTGTTTTGATCTGCATACATCATCAGCGATAAAGCAGATCGCGCACAAATCAGAAGGTTATATCGCCTGATAAGTGAAACTTATCGGGATGCTTGAAACTATTATTTTTTCTATGGTTAATCAGCCGCTGTGTTGCAGAATAAAATCCACCAGGGCCTGTGCCGGAGGGGTCATGGATTTATCTTTAAGCTGCACAATACCTATCCGTCTGACGACTGTCGGCGTTGATAATGGAATAAAGCGCAGAGTTTTACTGTCCCGGGGAAAGGCATACTGGGGCAGGGTAGTGATACCGAAGCCTGCTTCCAGCATGGCGATCAGCGAGATCATATTAGATACGTAGAATTGTGACTGGCCTAACAGAGGGCTGGCTTCGCTGTCTTCCAGTAGTCGCGAAGTACCGTTGCCGATCAGACGATGTTTACGTAACTCTTTCCAGTGCAGCTCTTTTTCTTCCGCCAGTGGATGATCAACCGGACATACCACACCGATCTGGTCTTCCCAGATCTGGGTGTACACCTTGTCGTGGTGTTCATACTCATGGAACAGATGACAGATACCAAAATCCACCTGCTGGGTTTCCACCATCTTCAGTACCGCATCGGAATTATCGTCATAGAAGCTGATATGCAGTTCCGGACTACCCGCGACAAACTGCTGGAGTAACTCTGGCAGTACCTGACTGGCAATCGAAGGCACTGAGGCGAGACGCAGATGGCCTGTTTTATGCTCCGCCAGCAGCGTCATATCCTGGGAAATGCGATCGTGATGCTCGATCAGCTCTTTTGCCTTGGGCAGGAACAGCTGGCCAAAAGGGGTGAGCTCGGTTTTGGCGGTTTTAGCATTGCGCTTTTCGAACAGGGATTCACCCAGTTTGTTTTCCAGGTCTCTTATTGAAAGCGAGATCGCCGGTTGTGTGCGGTGGGCTTTTTCTGCCGCGGCGTGGAAGCCTTTCAGCTCAGCTACCCAGACAAAGTGACGTAATTGGGCGATTTTGAATTCAGGCAGCATAGCGCACCTCCCACAGCTTAAAGTTGATCCGATAAGTAAACCTTATCGTCAGATATTAATTATTAATTTTTATTATTAAATCACGGAGCCTAAGATGAAGCCAACTACATTCAGGAGGTTTATATGTCTGATTCCGTTTTTCGTAATTACATCGCAGGTGAGTGGGTAGAAGGTAACAAAGGCAGCGTGGCAAACATCAGCCCTGCCGATACCAGCGATGTGATCGGTCAGTATGCTCAGGCTGACAAAGCGCAAGCAGAGGCAGCGATCGCTGCAGCAGCAAAAGGTCAGGAAGAGTGGGCTAAGAGTGGTCTGGAGCAGCGTTACAGCGTCCTGATGGCAATTGGTGACGAACTGATCGCACGTAAAGATGAGCTGGGTGCGATTCTGGCACGTGAAGAAGGTAAAACACTGGCAGAAGGTGTGGGTGAAACTTACCGTTCCGGTCAGTTCTTCCACTACTACGCGGCTGAAGTACTGCGTCAGATGGGTGAAACCGCTGACTCTGTGCGTCCGGGTGTTGAAATTGAAACCCGCCGCGAGCCTGTTGGTGTTGTGGGTATCATCACGCCGTGGAACTTCCCGACTGCAACGGGCGCCTGGAAAATTGCACCGGCACTGGCATTTGGTAATGCCATTGTATGGAAGCCAGCTAACCAGGTACCTGCGTCTGCATGGGCACTGACTGAAATCATCTCTCGTCAGAACCTGCCAGCCGGTACTATGAACCTGGTTATGGGCCCGGGGGCGGAAGTGGGTGATGTAATGATCAACTCCCGCGGTATCAATGCCCTGACCTTTACCGGTTCCCTGGAAACAGGTCGTAAGGTTGCAGCATCAACTGCTGTAAACCTGGTTAAGTGTCAGCTGGAAATGGGCTCTAAGAACGCACTGGTTGTTCTGGACGATGCCGATCTGGATAACGCTGTTGAGTGTGCTGTTAACGGTGCATTCGGTGGTACTGGCCAGAAATGTACAGCATCTTCCCGCCTGATCGTCACTGAAGGCATTCACGATCGCTTCGTTGATGCAGTGATCGAGCGCATGAAGAAGCTGGTTGTGGGTCACCCTCTGAAAGAAGGTGTTCACATTGGTGCGGTGGCTGATGCCCGTCAGATGGAATCCAACCTGAAGTACCTGGAAATTGCTAAGAACGAAGGCGGCAAGCTGGTCTACGGTGGTGAAGTACTGAACGAAGAGCAGGAAGGCTACTACATGCAGCCTGCACTGTTCACTGAAACCAGCAACGGCATGCAGATCAACCGTGAAGAAGCATTTGCACCAATCGCTTGTGTTATCAAAGTTAAGGATTACGCAGAAGCGCTGGCGACCCTGAACGACACTAACTTCGGTCTGACGGCAGGTATCTGCACCGAGTCCCTGAAGTACGCGTCTGACTTCAAACGCAACGCCAAGACCGGCTGTGTAATGGTTAACCTGCCAACTGCGGGTACTGATTACCACGTACCGTTCGGCGGTCGTAAGGATTCCAGCTTTGGTCCTCGTGAACAGGGTACTTACGCTAAGGAATTCTACACCGTTGTGAAAACCACCTACATCCGCGCGTAACGGGAGCAGGTCTATGAGCAGAGAGCTTCATAACGAGATGATCGTGATCGACGGTCTTCAGTACTCCAACTGGAACCGTCAGATCTTCGAACAGCTGCACGAAGGTGGGGTGACCATGGTTCACGCCACTATCGTCTACCACGAACAGATCCGGGAAACGCTGTTGCGGATCGCAGAGTGGAACCGCCACTTCGAAATGAACAGCGACCTGATCATGCCTGTTAAGAGCGCGGCGGATATTCGTCTGGCTAAACAGCTGGGTAAAGTCGGTGTGATGTTCGGCGCGCAGAACTGTTCGCCGATCGAAGACGATATCGGCATGGTGGAGGTGATGCGTGAGCTGAACCTGATGATCATGCAGCTGACGTACAACAACCAGAGCCTGCTGGCCTGCGGTTGCTACGAAGCGGAAGATAGTGGTGTTACCCGCTTCGGACGTCAGGCGATCAGAGAGATGAACCGCGTGGGTATGATCGTGGATATGAGTCACTCCGGTGAGCGTTCCACGCTGGATGCCATTGAGATCTCCGAGCGTCCGATTGTGATCTCACACGCCAATCCAACCAGCTTCCACGCGGCTAAGCGTAATAAGTCCGATACCGTACTGAAAGCGCTGGGTGAGTCCGGTGGTCTGCTGGGCTTCAGTCTCTATCCGTTCCACCTCAAGAATGGCCCGGACTGCACCCTGGAAGAGTTCTGCGACATGGTCGCGAGTACTGCAGACCTGATGGGCGTGGAGCATATCGGTATCGGTACCGACCTGTGTCAGGAGCAACCGTTGTCTGTTCTGGAGTGGATGCGCAATGGCCGCTGGTCTAAAGAGATGGACTACGGCGAAGGCTCCAAGTCCAACGCCGACTGGCCACGACCACTGTCCTGGTTCCGTGACAGCCGTGATTTCCCGAATCTGACCCGCGGTCTGCTGGAGCGTGGCTTCAGTGAAAACGACGTCGCCAGAATCATGGGACTGAACTGGCTTAACTTCCTGGAAGATGGCCTGAAGCGCCGATAATTCCTTAAAAAACTGCTTGTGGAGTGGGCTGCTGAGAGTCCGGCTCACGCCACAGGCTTGCCTGAAACAATAAATATAAAGATCCGTCAGGAGACTAAAATGAGTAACACAACTCAAGCGGCCGCTGCCACACAGCCGGCTATGACAGATAAGAAGTTGCTGGCAGGTGTCGACCTGCCAGTGTTTCTGATCAGTGGTGGTGTGCTGGCACTGTTTGCAGCTTTCGCCCTGTATGACATTGAGCTGGTGTCTGGCTGGGTAAACACTGCCTTCGCTACCTCCACTAAATACTTCGGTGCCTACTGGCAGGTACTGCTGCTGTTAACGTTCGTAATCGGTCTGTTCCTGACGATTGGTCGCACTGGTTCTGTGGTACTGGGTGGCGTTAAAGTCCCTGAAATGCCTACTTTCCAGTGGATTTCTGTGATCATGTGTACTCTGCTGGCCGGCGGTGGTGTGTTCTGGGCCGCGGCTGAACCAATGGCTCACTTTACCTCTGCGCCACCTCTGTTTGCTGGCACAGAAGCGGGCAGTGTTCAGGCAGCATACAACGCACTGGCACAGAGCTTCATGCACTGGGGTTTCCTGGCATGGGCAATTCTGGGCAGCCTGACCGGCATTGTTTTTATGTACCTGCACTACGAGAAAGGCCTACCGCTGAAGCCGCGTACTCTGCTTTACCCTGTATTCGGCGACAAAGTGATGACCGGTCCTCTGGGTGCAATCGTTGATGCCAGCTGTGTACTGGCGGTTGTTGCCGGTACCGTAGGTCCGATCGGCTTCCTTGGTCTGCAGGTAAGCTTCGGTCTGGAAAAACTGTTCAGTATCCCGAATACCTACGCTACTCAGGTGACTATTCTGGTTGCTCTGATCGCTATCTACACCCTGTCTGCTGTGACCGGTGTAACCCGCGGTATCCAGATTCTGAGCCGTGCTAACGTCTTTCTGGCGGTATTGCTGATGGCATTCATCCTGCTGTTCGGCCCGACTGCTTTCATCATCGATAGCTACCTGCACTCTTTCGGTATCTATCTGGATCAGTTCATCCCAATGGCAACCTTCCGTGCAAGCCCGGGCTGGCTGGACTGGTGGACAGTGTTCTTCTGGGGCTGGTTCCTGGGTTACGGTCCTCTGATGGCGATGTTTGTAGCGCGTATCTCTAAAGGTCGTACCATCCGTGAAATGGTACTGCTGATCTCTATCGTAGCGCCTGTAATCACCTGCTTCTGGTTCACCATTGTTGGTGGTAGCGGTCTGGCATTCGAACTGGCGAATCCGGGTGTAATCTCCGAGCCGTTCACTGGTTTCAACCTGCCTGCAGCGCTGCTGGCGATCACCGAACAGCTGCCAATGGGCTTCGTTGTCTCTGTATTGTTCCTGATCCTGACTACGATCTTCGTGGCAACTACCGGTGACTCCATGACTTATGCAGTATCTATGGTAATGACCGGTACTGATCACCCACAGACCTCTGTGCGTGTGTTCTGGGGCATCATGATGGGTCTGGTTGCAGCACTGCTGATCTCCATCGGTTCCGGTGGTATCTCTGCACTGCAATCCTTCATCGTAGTGACTGCCGTACCGGTATCTCTGGTACTGCTGCCGTCCCTGTGGACTGCACCACAGATCGCTCGCAAGATGGCGGACGATCAGGGCCTGTGATCTCAGACTGTAATATTTCGGACCGTTAAAGGTGTCATGGAAGCGGCGAAAGCCGCTTCCTCTTTTTTATCTGTAAGAAGTGAATGTTATGAAACAACCTGTAAAAACTGACCTGTTTGCCTCAAAAGCACCGCTGGAATGGGCTGTTATTGCCAATGGCCAGCTGTCTACTGCACAGATTCCAATCGACGCTGAAGGTAAAGTGGTTGAAGGTGGTATTGAAGCGCAGGCGCGTCAGACCATGGAAAACTTCAAGCACACCATTGAAGCAGCTGAGCTGACAATGGCTGATGTAACTCAGGTTCTGATCTACGTAACAGACCGTGAGCAACTGCCAGTATTCAACAAGGTTTACGCAGACTACTTTGAAGCACCGTATCCAAACCGTGCGGCGATGATCGTTGCTGGTCTGGCACGTGAAGAGATGCTGTGCGAAATCGTTGCTTACGCGGCGGTACCGGAAGCTCAGTAAGCAAGTATCCCGATATAGTCCTTTGCCAAAAAAGGATTTTTAGCGCATTACGAAAGTGATGCGCTTTTTTTATGTTTGGGATAAAAAGCTGTGGCTAGATGTGTAAAGCCAATAGGTTGTTCACTGGAAGAAGCCGACTAATTGGAGGCTGATACTTGAGGCTGGCGTGTGGCCTATGCCAATTATATTCATGAAGCCAGTACAGCAGGTGCTCTTTACGCTGCTCTGAACTGTCATATGAGTGGGCGTAAGCCCACTCTCTTAAACTCGTCTGAATAAAGCGTTCTGCCTTTCCGTTTGTTTGCGGGGTGTAAGGCTTGGTTCTAATATGCTTTACCCCCAAGCGTTGGCAGAGACGCTTAAATCTTTTCGATTTATAGCATCCACCGTTGTTTGTCATAACTCGCGCAATACGTACCCCTAAATTGGTGTAGTAGCGCATAGCCTTAATCAAAAAGACGCAGGCACTACGACCAGTTTGATCCGGCAGTATTTCGCTGAAGGCAACTCTGGAATTAGAGTCTATCGCCACATGCAAAAATTCCCAGCCAGTACCTCTGGAACGAACGTATCTATCGCCCGTCACCCGATGACCAGGCCTGTTGAATCGCCCTAACTTCTTGATATCCATATGGAGTAGGCCGCCGGGCATATCATATTCATATCTGATGACGGGCTTTGCTGGTTCAAGGGACGATAGCCTGTTAAGACCTGACTTGCGAAGCAAGCGAGAAACTGTGCTGGCACTTACATTAAGGGACTGGCTAATTTGACGATATGTTTTACGGCTGCGCCGTAATTCAATAATCTGCTGGCGAAGAGCCTCTGGCGTGGCAAGAGGAGAACGCAGAGGGCGAAAGGAACGATCATTCAAACCACTCGTGCCTTCGCTCTGGAAGCGCTTAAGCCATTTATAGACAGTCCTGACGCTGACGCCAGAGGCCTGAGCTACCTCAATTGGTCGAAGCCCCTCTTCCAGTACGCGACGAATCAGGAGTTCTCGACCATGAGGAGTTAATCTGGCATTTTTATGGATGTTCATCTGAGGTCCCTGGAAGCTTGGTTTGGTTGGCGCCTCCAATTTTCCAGATCGGCCCCAGATGAACAACCTACTGAAAGATCACAGCTAGACCGCTTCGTAAACAATAATTGCTTGAATAGCCCGCGCAGATCAGAATTACTATGATGTTTTTTGGAACGGTATCTTTGCCGCGGCTTTATTGTAATGTGCAAATTGATCACCGTGAGGGCGAGCTTTCTACAGAATGCAGCTACAATCGATTCACGACTTTTCCCTTCTTTTTGTCGCCTGCATAATCAGAATCATTATCCCGCCTACCACTGATACGGCTGCTGCGATATACAGAGAGTCCGCGTAGCTGCCGCCCTGGTCAGCAATAATGCCAGCGATCGCAGGTGCGCCGATCTGAGCGATGCCGTACATCAGGGTCAGTTTGCCCATCAGTTTTGCCGGTTTTGTCGGATAGAAGCGACCGGCCATCGCCAGTACCAGACTGACAATACCGATAAAGCTACCACCAAACAGAAAAGCGCTGAAAAGCGCCAGTCCGAAGTTATCGCTCATCACCGGAAGAATGATGCCGATAGTCTGCAACACAAAGGCAGCCAGCAGGGCGTTCAGTTCACCCAGTTGGCGAGCGACCCGATCCCAGAGAATCGCGCCCGGTACCAGGCCCAGTCCGACAGCGATCCAGACCAGCTGTCCCTGACCCTGCAGGGAGGGGACGGCTTCGACAATAGCAACCAGGAACGTCGCGCCGATCACGTAGCCATAGCCTGCACAGAAGTACATGATGCTCAGCAGGATAAACCAGCGACGACTGGGAGGGTTATCCTGCAGTTGCTGTCCGCTGGTGGTCTGGTGGCTACTGTCCGGGCGGGGCAGCCAGCGCCAGGCCGGAATGGCGACCACAATGCCTAACATTCCCACGGCGAGCCACTGTTCCCGCCAGTCCAGGTATCCGAACATCGCCTCCGCAGCAATACCACTGACAATAATGCCCAGGCCAGCACCGGCGTAATGAATGCCCAGTTCACTACGGTGGCCGTGGCGCATCAGCCAGTTCATGATTAATCCGGCGCTGATCAGCATGCCGGTGGCGCTGCTGATACCGGCAACAAAGCGCAGTGCTGCCCAGAGCCAGATATTATCGGTCAGTGCCATGCCTGCGGTGGTGACTATCGCTGCAATCAGTCCGGCACGGTATAGGAAGTCCTTAATCTGCAGACTGGATATGGTCGCTGCCATCACTGCGCCGCACATATAGCCAATGTAGTTGACCGTCGCCAGGTATCCGCCTGCAAGATCACTTAAACCGGCTTCCAGCTGCATTGCCGGGAGCAGGGTGGTGTAACAGAAACGGGCGATTCCAATGGTAAGAATCAACCCCAGCAGACCTGAGCCCAGTACTTTCAGGTGTGCGTTGTCATGATTCAGTGTTTCGCTGGTTGCTGTCATATCTCAGTCCACATAGCTGTGCTTTTGTAAAAGCGATGCATGTAAGCGTATTTCTTGATATTGTTCTAAACAAGCGAATAATTAAGAACAAATAATTCTGATTATGAGAATTTATATATGGAGCTGATCGCGCTTAAAACATTTGCTGCTGTTGCCCGTGAAGGTGGCATTCTGGCGGCATCGAGACAGCTGAATACTGTTCAGTCCAACATCACCACCCGGGTTCAGCGGTTGGAGGAGGAGCTGGGCGTTAAGTTGTTTCATCGCAAAGGGCGGGGACTCGAACTGAGTCGCAGTGGCCATATTCTGCTGGAGTATGCCGAACAGATACTGCAACTGGAACGGCAGGCTGCGGTCGCCGTGCGGTTAGCTGAGCGGGGCGCCGCGGAGATGAAGATCGGGGCGATGGAGTCATTCTCGGCGATTTTGCTGCCACAACTGCTTGCGGCACTGCGCGAAATCTGCCCGAAGATGAAACCCCGTATCACTGCTGCGACGACACAGGATCTGGTTGAGGCTGTGCTGGAGCACCGACTCGATTGTGCGTTTGTCGGCGGGCCGGTCAAACATCCTGATCTGGTAGTAACTGATGTGTTACAGCAGCGTCTGGTGCTTGTGAAACCTGAGCGCATGGAAGCTGATCTGAATCTGATGCTATTCCGGGATGGTTGTAGCTATCGTACTAAAGCGCTGCAGTGGCGGGATCAGCAATCGCAGACCTATGATGTCAGCGAGTTGGGGACGCTGGAAGGCATTCTGGGTTGTGTTGCGCAGGGCCTGGGAGTCACACTGATGCCGGAGTATGTGGTGGAAAGTTCTATCTATCGGGATAATCTGGCCTATGAGCCCTTGCCGGATGAGATTGCGCTGGTACCGACTCAGTTTATTCAGCACCGAACCACGCCTGAACTGAAAATCATGGCCCGGTTATTTACCGCTTTGCAATGGTGGCCGGAAAAGGCTGGCTAGACTACATCTGATTGGCTTTGCGGTAGTTGCCCTGATAATCAAATATCCGTTCCTGCACCTTCCAGAACCGGCCTGATTTCCGGGCTACGACAAAGTCCGGTGCGCTTAACAGCGGTGCCAGCTTCAGAACTTCTTCGACATTGTGAAAAGTGACCGGCTGGCTGCCCTGATTCAAGCGTCGGCCAAACAATTGATTGAAGCGCTTACGCTGCGCGGTATGCTCGAGATTGAACAGCTCACTCAGCTCCTCCCCCTGTTCATCGTGGTAGATGACCTTCAGCTTGCCTTTGACCTCTGTAACACTGATACCGGCACAGCGGATGACCATCGCATCCTTGAGTTTTAATGCGGCTTTGAGCTGGTCATCGGGATCGATAATGGCATGATCACACTGATGGCAGCGCCGGGCAGCGATATCATTCTCAGCGTTACACACCGGACATTCTTTAAAACGGAAGCGAAAGTCACATTGAGTCTGTCCATCTGTCGTTTCTACCAGTCCCTGACAGCGGCGGCCATAGTGTTCCAGAATATTGCCTTCTTCGTCCGTTTTTCCCCAGAAAATATTGGCAAACTCACACTGCGGACAAAATACCTGGACTGGCTCACTGGTGCGATCGGGTTTCGGCTGTCCGACTTCAGGGTGAAACAGGTTGAAGCCATTACCGGCGTAATCCATTACCAGACAGTCCTGTTTACCTTCTGCCAGACGCAGACCACGGCCGACAATCTGCTGAAACAGCGATACCGACTGAGTAGGGCGCAGAATCGCGATAAAGTCCACATGGGGGGCATCGAATCCGGTGGTCAGTACGGCGACATTGACCAGATACTTCAGCTGTTTCTGCTTGAAACGCTGAATGATAGCGTCCCGCTCCGCCAGAGGGGTGGCTCCGGTAATCAGAGCAGCAGAGGCATCAGGCAGATAACCTGTTATCTCTTTGGCGTGTTCAACCGTTGCCGCAAAAATCATGACACCCTGACGGTCTTCGCTCAATTCGATAATCTGGTCGCAGATTGCCCGGGTAACCCGTGGGTGGCTGACCAGCAACTGATTCACCTCAGCTTCTGGATAGTTCCCGTTACTGCTGGCTTGTAGCTGGGAAAAATCATACTGGGCAATGGGGGCGTCAACCATGCGGGGCTCGGTGAGATAGCCGCGGCTGATCATATACTGTAAAGGCAGTTCATAGATGCAGTGCTGGAAGGGGCGTTCCTGTTCGGCGCGACAGAAGCCCCGATAGTGATAGCGGTAGATCCAGCCGATGCCCATGCGATAGGGGGTGGCGGTCAGGCCTAATATTTTCAGGTCAGGATTATGTTCCTGCAGGGTCTGGAAAATCTGTTGATACTGACTGTTTTCATCATCGCTGATACGGTGGCACTCATCCACAATGACCAGAGAGTGTTCAGCGGCGAAGGCGTCCAGATTGCGGGCGACAGACTGCACACTGGCAAAGGTAACCTGATATTCACTCTCTTTGAGATTCAGTCCCGCGGAGAAAATACCCGCTTTTAATCCATAGCTGCGGTACTTCTCAAAGTTCTGTTCAACCAGCTCTTTAACGTGGGCGAGTATCAGAATTTTACGTTTAGCCAGACGCGCCAGTTCTGCAATCACCAGACTCTTACCTGCACCGGTTGGCAGTACTATGACGGCCGGGTCATTACTGCGGCGAAAGTGGCTCAGAGTGGCATCCACAGCATCCTGCTGATATTCCCGGAGTTTGAATGGTTGGTTATGCAGCACGTGTGCCTTCTTTACTCATATTCTGTTCATGTTAATGGTATATACTGTAAGTGCTTAAGCTTATAGATCAACACTGTCTGCAGAAGTCCGATATCCCGTAACCGTATGATTTTAAGGCATGCTATATAGGTATTGCCATCATCAGTGAAGCATCAGCTTCGTTGGGGAAGTGGGATGTTTTCTGTGATTAAGATGAGTTTTTCTATAGAGCTTCTGCGCTGTCCCAGCTGTAAAGGGATCAGATCCGGTTAGTCGCTGATAGGATTATAAACCGGGTACAAAAGTCTGCTAGGGGAAACAAGAAAATGGACCAGTCCTTTTTTGATATCTACGTATTTCCGTGGATCATTAACATTGCGCTCGCCGCGGCAATCTTTGTTGTCGGTCGCTTTGTTGCCAAGATCCTGATCAACTTGCTGGAGAAGCTGCTCCGCAAGTCAAAGATGGAAGACATTCTGATTAATTTCATCGCTTCTATCGCCAATATTCTGTTGCTGCTGGTTATCATCGTTGCAGCGCTTGATCAGCTGGGTGTTGATACCACTTCACTGATTGCGCTAGTGGGTGCTGCTGGTCTGGCTGTGGGTCTGGCGTTGCAGGGGTCGCTGCAGAACTTTGCTGCTGGCGTATTGCTGATCGTATTCCGCCCATTCAAAGAGGGTGACTTTGTTGAAGCTGCCGGTGTTGCTGGTGTGGTTGAGCATATCTCAATCTTTAACACCATCATGCGTACCGGAGATAACAAAGAAGTGATCGTACCGAACGGCAATATCTACAGCGGTGTTATTGTGAACTACTCTGCCCGTGATACCCGTCGTGTGGATATGGTATTCGGTATCGGTTACGACGATGATCTGAAAAAGGCCAAAGCGGTACTGGAAGATATCATCAACAGTGATGAGCGTGTTCTGAAAGATCCTGCACCGGTGATTGCGGTATCCGAACTGGCTGACAGCAGTGTGAATTTTGTTGTACGTCCGTGGGTGAACTCTGCTGATTACTGGGCAGTACTGTTCGACACCACAGAAGCTGTGAAGCTGCGCTTTGATGAGGAAGGTATCTCTATTCCTTATCCACAGATGGATGTTCATCAGTACAAGCACGAAACCAAGTAAGTTGTACTGGTCATAAAAAACAGCCGCATATGCGGCTGTTTTTGCTTCTGCTGACAGGTCATTGTTCCTGCTGTTGCTATTGATCCTGTGACTGGGTATCTATCTGCAGGCTCTGTTCCAGCTTTTGTTTCAGGGTTTCGTTTTCCTGGCGGATCTTCTGGGTTTCCAGCCGATAGCGGAAAATCTCCTGATAGCGACTTTCCAGTTTAACCTCCAGTTGTTCTAACTGTTTATCTCTGAGCTGAATGGTCTGTTCGAGTTTCTGTATTTTTGCCTGTAGGTTATTAATCAGGCCATAGCTGGAGCTGCCGGGTTCTGGTCGGTGTTGCTCATCATGTTCCGGAATACGTTGCTGGTTCAGCTCGGTCATCAGATGGCTGTACAGGGCTTTCAGATCCGACTCTTCACGGCTGTTGTAACGAATACCGGTTTCCATCGCCTTATGGGCACTGGCAGAACCGATTGAGCCTGCCAGTACATGTTCGACCATTCGGTGGAACTCCAGCAACTCAATGATGGCGATGTGGCTCTTGCCGGCTACCTGCAGGTCCTCAGTGATACGCTGCAGTGCTTCAGCAGCTTTATCACGGTTAATGTAGCCTTCAAGCAGACTCTGGGCTTCGTTGAGTTTGTCGTCCAGTGCGATATAGCGGTCCAGTCCAGTGGGGCGGGCTTTTTTACTCGGCGCTGGGGTGAGAGCGCACATGAATTCTGTTGAGTGGGTGCGTTCAGCTTTGTGGGGACTGTAAAGCAGTGAGCCGAGGATATAGAAACCGATATTGAACAGCATGGTCCAGAATACACTGTGCGGAATGCCGCCCAGATCATCCATACCCATCAGGCCCTGAGGGCGGAGAATTTCAAGACCAAACAGTCCCTGATCAAGAATGGTCTGAGCCATCCAGCCGTGTTTCACAAAGGTCGGGATGATCAGGGTGATCCACCAGAAGATAAAGCCTGCCAGCAAACCGGCAAAGGCCCCCATACTGTTGCCTTTGCTCCAGAAAATACCGCCGAACAGTGCCGGGGTGAACTGGAGAATGGCGACGAATGAGATCAGGCCGAAGGCGACCAGAATATGTGAATCACTAAATTCAATGGCAAAGCCGTAGCTGCCGAGCAGGATCAGTGCCACCAGAACCCAGCGTATCTGTAACAGATAGGATCGCAGTCCGGAACAGGACGGAATCCGTTCCAGCAGCGGGAGTACCAGATGGTTGGAGGCCATGGTCGACAGAGTCATGGTGGTGATGATGACCATGCCGGTGGCTGCTGAGAAACCGCCAATAAACGCCAGCAGTGTCAGGCCATTATTACCGGCCAACTGAGGCAAAAGAATTACGAAAAAATCTGCACTGCTTTCGGGGAGGCCCATCAACAAACCGCCAGCCGCAATAGGTACCACAAACAGGTTGATGAGTATCATATACAGTGGGAATAACCACATGGCGGTTTTGATATGCTGATGGTTGGCGTTCTCTACAACCGCGACATGAAATTGACGAGGGAGGTTCTGAACTGCAGCAAAACTCAGCACGATCAGTGTCAGCCACATCAATCCGGCATTATCGGCTCCGCTGAGGCTGACAACCCGCTCAAATCCCTGATCAAATATTCTGTTGGTGATGTCGTCAAAACCGTCAAACAGACTGAAGCTGACGAACAGACCAATGGCGATAAAAGCGATCAGCTTTACCACGCACTCGACAGCCAGTGCGGTCATCATACCCTGATGCCTTTCCGTCGGGTCCAGACGGCGAACCCCGAACATGATGGTAAAAACAATCATAAACAGGGTGATAAACAGACCGCTGAAGCCCCAGCCCATACTGGAGCTTTCATGATCAGTGATTAACTGGAATGAGCTGACGACCGCTTTCAGCTGCAATGCAATATAGGGGATCAGGCCAAGCAGGGCGATAATAGTGACCAGCGCTGCGATGTTCTGGGAACGGTTATACCGGGTTGAGATAAAGTCGGCGATGCTGGTAATCCGGAAAGCTTCTTTAGCAAAAACCATGCGCCGCAGAGTAAACCACCAGAACGCGATGCCGATAATAGCACCGACATAAACGCCGAGGAATAACAGCCCGGAACTGGCGGCAAAGCCAACGCTGCCATAAAAAGTCCAGGAGGTGTGATAAACCGCCAGTGACAGAGCATAGATCCAGGGGCCTTTAAAACCTTCTCCGCGGTTTTCTATGCGGCGTTCGACCAGTTGGGCTATGCCGAACAGCGCAGCCATGTAGAGGGTAATCGTCAGTATTACGGTCAGCGAGCTAAACATCAGAATCCTTATTCTGTGGGATCTTTAGCGTTTCCCTTAAGCTATAGCTCCAGCCGGAACTGAGGTCAATGATTGCACTGCTCAAAACGCTGAAATGCGTTATTTCTCTGAGGTTTTTGCTGAGTTCTCTGTGCTACAGCCGCAAGTATGATGATTGGCTGGTGGAACAGGATCTACCCCTCCGGGATGATAAGGGTGACATTTACCAATACGTTTGATGCTCAGCCAGAGCCCTTTCACTATGCCGTGGGTTTCTATTGCTTCCAGAGTATAGGCAGAGCAGGTTGGATAGAAACGGCAGTTCGGTCCCAGAAAAGGGCTGATCATGTATTGGTAGATGCGGATCAGAAAGATCAGGGCGCGACGAATAATCATAGGGTGATTTTATCACACATGGTGTGAAAGCGGGCTACCTGAATAAGGTAGCCCGTTGTTCGACTGATCAGAGGTGCTCTTCAGCGTACTCCGCGAGGCGGGAACGGAAGATACCTTCAAAGTGGATATTGGCAGCGCCTTCAAAGCCCTTAAAGCGTTCGACGATGTAGGTCAGACCAGAGGTCAACGGCGTCAGGTAGTTAGAGTCGATCTGGGCCAGGTTACCCAGACAGATCATCTTAGTGCCTTTACCGCAACGGGTCAGAATGGTCTTCAGCTGTTGTGGCGTCAGGTTCTGTGCCTCATCGATCAGCACAATCGCGTCCTGAATGCTGCGGCCGCGGATAAAGTTCAGTGACTTGAACTGGATATTGGCCTTTTCAATCGCATACTTAACGCTGCTCTGTGGCCGCTCATCACCCTCATGCATCGCTTCAAGGTTATCGTGAATAGAGCTGAGCCACGGGGTCATTTTCTCTTCTTCGGTGCCAGGCAGGAAGCCTATATCTTCGGCCACCGGAGGTGTGGAGCGGGTAACAATGATCTTGTTAAAACGACCTTCTTCAATGACCAGTTCCAGCGCACAGGCCAGGGCGATGAGGGTCTTACCTGAACCGGCTGCGCCGTTGAGTACACAGAGATCCAGATCCGGATCGAGTACCGCTTGCATTGCGAAGGCCTGCTGGATGGTGATCGGTGAGATACCCCAGCAGTCCTGCTGCATCAGATGCTCGTATCCCAGATCCCGCAGGATGATCTCTTCATGGCTGACAGATACCACCCGGGCGGCAAAGTCTTCTGAATCATCATAGATATACTGGTTGGCGTAGGCATCCGGTAGCAGGTCGGGATTCACTTTATGGAAAGTGTAAGGGCCATCCTGGTAACTTTTCACCTCATCGACCTTTTCCCAGAAGTTGCCTTCGATGTGGTAGTGGCCTGCCGGCAACAGTTCAACATCGGAAACCAGCTGGTCTTTGCGGTAATCTTCGACCTTCAGCAGACCTGCGCCGAGGGCTTTGAGACGCATATTGATATCTTTGGTCACCAGTACCACATCACGGTGTGGATCACTGGCCTGCAGGTGAAGGGCGCAGTTGATGATCAGGTTGTCGTTGTTTTTCACATCGGGCAGAAAGCCCTGTCGGGTGGTCAGCTCATGATCAGGGAAGATAGTGAGCTTACCCAGTTTAGTGTCGTCATCGGTGCCGGGCACCAGAATCTGAACCCCTTTGGTTATCTGCGCCGGGGTGACAGCGTCACTGAGGATATTATCGATCACACGGATGGCGTGACGAGCCTCCTGTGCCACGCTGCGCTTGCGGTCCTTGATGCTGTCGAGCTCTTCCAGAACCGTCATCGGAATGGCGACGTCCTGTTCCTTGAACTCGTATAGACAGTTGGGGTCGTGCAGTAGAACGTTGGTATCGAGGATATAGAGTTTTGATGCACTCATAGGGGTTTCCTTCTCCAGCCGAACCTGTGTTATATCTGACAGAGTCCTGTCATATTCAGTTAACCAGATCTTTTGGCAGGTGGGAAGTCATGCATAACCAATTCGGGAACCCAGCGTATGCAGTATCACAATATTGTCATATTAACCGGCGCCGGTATTTCGGCTGAATCAGGTATCCGGACATTCCGTGCTGCGGATGGATTGTGGGAAGATCATCGCATTGAGGATGTCGCCACGCCGGAAGCTTTTGAGCGTGATCCTCACCTGGTACAGCGCTTTTACAATGAACGTCGTGAGCAATTGTTGCACCCGGATATTTCCCCCAACGCTGCTCATGAGGCGCTGGCCAGGCTTGAATCTGAGTTTTCCGGTGAGGTTCTGCTGGTGACTCAGAATATCGATAATCTGCACGAAAGGGCTGGTACTGAAAATCTCATACACATGCACGGTGAGCTGCTGAATCTGCGTTGCACGACTTCCGGGCAGGTGTTCAAGCAGTATCAGCCGGTGCAGCCGGATATCCGTTGCCAATGTTGTGATCACTCCGGGACACTAAGGCCCGATATTGTCTGGTTCGGTGAAGTGCCGATGCAGATGGATCTGATCTATGATGCGCTGGAAAGGTGCGATCTGTTCCTCTCTATCGGTACCTCCGGACATGTTTATCCGGCAGCAGGTTTTGTCGAAATCGCCAACAGTGTAGGTGCGGAAACGGTTGAGATTAATCTCGAGCCGTCGAAGAAACAATCGGCGTTTGATCGCCATATTTATGGCCCGGCAACCCGCGAAGTACCGGGGTTTGTGGATACACTTCTGAACAGAATATGAACAGCTTTTCTAGTTGATTCAATGACTTATTGGCGGTCTTTTGAATTTCTTCCTATAGTAATAATCTGAACTTATCCTGATTCTTTAATGTCGAAAATTTAAACCGGTGTGATTGTTCTGGTATGTATTCGCCGGTTTTCAGCCCTGTTTACAGGTACGTTTTTCATCGATTCAGAGGGGCAAGATTATGATGAGCGAACAGTTTGTATCGGCGAATATTACGCCACTGGATAGTCTGGATACTCTTTCACCTTATGAGGTAGCCAAGTTGCAGGACCGCAATCAGGCGGGCCTGTATCGTCTTTTTCGCCAATGTGCGCTGGCGGTGCTGAACTGCGGCAGCGAACTGGACAGTACCAAGCAGGTACTCGAGAAGTATAAGAACTTTGATATCCAGGTGAGTCAGAAGCACCGGGGCGTTCAGCTTGAACTGGTCAACGCGCCGGCCAGTGCTTTTGTGGATGGCGAGATTATTCAGGGTATCAGAGAACATCTGTTTGCTGTGGTAAGGGACCTGCTTTACGTCGGTGATGAGCTGGATAAGTGTTGTGATGGCCTGGAGGGCGGCGCACAGATTACCAATATGGTGTTCCATATTCTGCGCCACGCTCAGGCTATCGAACCGCACATTAAGCCGAATCTTGTGGTGTGCTGGGGTGGTCATTCCATTGGGCGTGAAGAGTATCAGTACACCAAGCAGGTTGGTTATGAACTGGGTCTGCGCGGCTACGGTGTTTGTACCGGCTGTGGTCCCGGAGCGATGAAGGGGCCGATGAAGGGCGCCACTATCGCGCATGCCAAGCAGCGTTTCGCTGACGCCCGGTATGTGGGCATTTCCGAGCCCGGTATTATCGCGGCAGAATCACCTAATCCGATAGTCAACGAACTGATCATCATGCCGGATATCGAGAAGCGTCTGGAAGCTTTTGTACGGCTTGGACACGGCATAATTGTATTCCCGGGCGGGGCAGGTACTGCAGAGGAAATCCTCTATATGCTGGGGGTATTGCTGCATGAGAAGAATCATAGTCTGCCGCTACCGCTGATCTTTACTGGCCCTGCGGGTAGTGAAGCGTACTTTGAAACCATCGATCGTTTTATCCGCCGTACCCTGGGCGAGCAGGCGGCGGAGCTATATGAGATTGTGGTTGATGATCCCTATGATGTGGCTGTGAAGATGAAAGCAGGTCTGGATCGGGTAACCGAATACCGTAAAGCGACCAGCGAATCGTTCCATTTTAACTGGCAGATGCATATCCCCGAAGAGTTTCAGCAGCCGTTTGAGCCGACCCATGAGAATATGGCCGGGCTGAATATCAGTCGGGATCAGCCAGACTACCAGTTGGCTGCGACACTGCGTCGGGCGCTATCGGGTATTGTGGCAGGCAACGTCAAAGAACCGGGAATCCGGGCTATTGAGGAGCATGGTCCTTTCGAGCTGCAGGGAGAGCCTGAGCTGGTTGCTGCACTGGATGAACTATTAACCTCATTTGTCGATCAGCGCCGGATGAAGATTAATTATCAGGAGTATCAGCCTTGCTACCGATTGGTAGAAGCTGAGCTGGCCTGATTC
Organism: uncultured Amphritea sp.; assembly: GCA_963669425.2. Classification (GTDB taxonomy): domain Bacteria; phylum Pseudomonadota; class Gammaproteobacteria; order Pseudomonadales; family Balneatricaceae; genus Amphritea. Next base: position 2,534,162 of record CAXXNC010000002.1, on the reverse strand, counting down.
CCCCGGATGTACTTGCTTGTTTCACGCACAAAGCGCTTCAGATAATCAGGACTACCGGCCCCCGGGCCGGTGCCTGAAAAGGCCTGGCTGTCAGGCAGTATACCGACAGAGGTCGCCGGTGAATCATAGCTGATGCTGAGACTACTGACTCGGACCTGACGGTTGATCTTGCTGATCAGTCTGGCGCTTCGGGAATGAATCCTGAGGGCAACCGGTATATCTGAACGGTTGAGTTCCTCCAAAGCACGGTCAGGGTTATCTCCAGGGTAACTGATCAGATGCAGTACCCGGCCACAATGTTCACCGGTAAATTGTTCAAGGCTCTGCAGACGGATCAGCGTCGGAGGCAGGAACAAACCATCCCTGTGCTCTGCTTCACCGTCCTGTTCATATACAACCATACCCTGGGCCCGGTATTGCTCGATATGATCGCAGGCTGTTTGCAGTTTGCGGATCTCTGTGATTGGGCACGCTGGGTTGTCTGAACCTTGCGGAAAACCACCGCCAAGCTGGCGGATTGCAGCGATGAGCAAAGCTTCAATCTGTTCGACGATCTCTTGCGGTACGTAGAGAACGCCCTGCGCTGTGCGCTGATTGTGAGGAGCTATGAAAACGGAGTGGATAATACTCTCAACAATCTCTTCAGCGGGTAGGGTGTTATCTGCGATCACAGCATTCAGGCTGCGGGTGGTGGTGATCAGCGGCAAAGCCGTGCTGTGCTGACCTTGAACCAGAGTTCTGGCAATAGTTCTGGCAGTGGCGACTGAACCGTTGAAGGCCACACCGGACAGTCGATAATCATTCAGCAGTGCATCGCTGCTGTCTGAGCTATCAGCCGGCAGCAGACTGAATACATCTTTGGGTAAACCACTTTCCAGCAGCAGTTCTGTTACCCGGGCAGCGATCAGCGCTGAGCAGGATGCCGGTTTGGATAAGACTGCATTACCCGCCAGTAATGCACTGATGATCTGCAACGTCCAGCCTGCCAGTGGTGAGCGGTATGAGCTGATGCAGGCAAAAACGCCATGTCCTTCATAGTTGAGCTGGTGCTGCTGTCCGGCGATGGCGGGTACCGTTATGGGAGTCAGTTGCCTGGTTGCCTGATGGCTATAGTAATAGCAGCTGTTAATACTCTGCCGCACTTCGTTGATGGCGGCCTGCAGGGTGATGCCAGACTGCCGCATGCTCAGTGCAATCAGTTCGACGTAATTACCCTCCAGAGCCCTGGCAAAGCGTTCAATGATCTCTGCTCTGTGTTTTACAGAGGTTCTGCTCCACTGAATAAAGCCTGTTCGGGCGACCGAGAATGCCTCGCGGATATCTTCTTCACTGCTGTTCAGGACCGTTCCGACGACCTGTGATTGATCGTTCGGAGAAAACTGCTCGCGTGCCGATGAAGACTGTACCGCTTCACCGTTAATAACAGGGGCTGCATGCCATTGCTGGTTTTGGAATTGACCGATCTCCTGAATCAGCGCGTCGCGGTGGAGATTTGAATCCAGAGCAATACCCAGTGTATCGGCTTTGATGGCGTGGTAGAGGGTATCCGGTCGGGCGATCGATTCATTACGCTGCAGATTCAGTTGGCGAAGCTGCTGTTCCGGCTGACTGATCGACAGGTGAGAGGGGACGTCCGGATTCAATAACTGCAGGGTAACTTGTGACACTGTATCCGGCGCCAGTCTGTGCTGTTTCAGATAACTGATCTGTTTATGATCCGTACCGACAGACACACAGGTTCTCAGTGTTGCCTCGGGCAGTTGTTGTAACAGCGTTTCGAACAATGAGTCGCCAATACTATGCAGGCGTTGAAGCTCCAGTGGTTTTTCAGAGTCTTTTGCATAACGCTGGACTCTTACCAGTGTACTGACGTCATGACTGGCAAATTGTGGCTGCAGATAACGACACTGCTCACTGAACAGATAGCTGGCGCACACCTGATAGGAGATGTCGGTATTCTGTTTCAGGGTAAAGACCGGATAGTCCGGTAAACCTGACTGCTGAGCGCGACATATCTCTGATTGCCAATAAGCCCCTTTTACGAGTCGGACAGGAATCCGGGTGCGCAACGAATCGGCAATGAAATTCAGCCACCCCAGTATCGGAACGGCACGTTTAGAATAAGCCTGAACGGTCAGGCCAAGGCCGCCCCAGTCCTGACAGATATCACTGTGAATCAGCTGCGAGAATACTCTCAGGGTGAGATCCAGCTTGTCACCCTGCTCGGCATCAATCGTAATCTGAACATTCAGATTGCGGGCGATGATCAGCAGATGAAGAGCTCTTTCGCACAGCTCGGTGATCGTGTTTTCTGATGTCAGCGCACTTACGTCCGGGTGCAGTGCGCTTAGCTTGATCGATACCGAAGCTGGCGGATGCGATGTTGCTTTGTCAGCGGCAATTGCTTCGATCGTATTCAGATAGGTGCTGAAGTTCTGTTTCGCCTCAGTCTGTGTCAGAGCATTGCTGCAGGGCGGATCAAAACAGGTGGTCTGGTTCGGTGGTAGTTCACGAATTTGCCGAATGCAGGCTTCGAGGCTGTCAGCCGATGACAGCTGCTCTCTGATAATTGACATCGCTTGTCGGATCGCTGTTTCAACAGCTGAATGATCAGTGTTAGCCCGGAGCTGTCTGATCAGAGCTTCAGGGGCCTGATCTGATTGAATGAAATGCTGGCGGATTGCGATCTGCCACACGGAAGTATGACTGATCAGTGCGTTGATCTCTTCTGCCTGTCCGGGTTCTTCTGAAGGCGTTGCGTATTCACTCATTAAACTGTCGACAGCGGCCGGATCAGGTATCTGAAGCAGCAACTCTGCAACTGCCAGTATTGCAATGCAGTCTGTCGGTTGTAGCCTGAAGTCTGCAATGAGTGATTGCAGTGGATTGGATTCAGAAAGCGTTTTACGGGCCTGATTCAGCCATTGAATAGCCTGTTCCCGATCAGCCTCTGTTTCTTCTGGGTTCAGCGCCAGAAGTTGTTCGGCGATATCTGCCTCATCAGCACAGTAATAAGCGCCGATGTTGGTCCATAACTGCCTTTCATTCCATCTTACTGACTGCCCGGCAAAGTAGAGGGATAGAGGGAACATAACAACTCCTTGATACAATCAGACGCTATCATAGCGTCAGCGATGTGACTGAGCGATATGTCTGTGAGGAGTCTTTTGCCAAAATGGGGAAGTCTGATCCCCCGAGGCAGAAAGCCAGCGGGGGATGGGATTATGATCTCAGGATCAGATTCTTTCGAACAGTGCAGCGATACCCTGACCGCCGCCAATACACATGGTAGCTACGGCATAGCGTCCGTTACTGCGCTCCAGCTCATGTAGGGCCTTCACCGTAATAATGGCACCGGTAGCACCGATCGGATGACCAAGCGAGATACCACTGCCATTGACGTTCACTTTATCCATCGGCAACTCCAGATCCTGGCAAACTGCCAGAGCTTGGGCAGCGAAGGCTTCGTTAACTTCCCAGACATCGATGTCACCGATCCCCAGATCAGCTTCTTCCAGAAGTTTACGTACTGCCGGTACCGGGCCAATACCCATGTATTTAGGTTCAACCCCCGCGAAACTGTAACCAACCAGTCGGGCCATTGGCTTCAGGCCTTTAGCCGCTGCGGTTTCAGCTGCCATCAGTGTCACTGCTGCTGCGGCATCGTTCAGGCCAGATGCATTGCCGGCGGTGACTGAGCCGTCTTTCTTGAATGCAGGGCGCAGTTTTGCCATATCTGCGATCTTGCAGTCATAACGCAGGTGCTCATCGGTATCAAATACCGTAGTGCCTTTGCGGGACTTCAGCTCGATGGGCACGATCTGACTTTTGAAACGCCCTTCGCTGATGGCTCGCTCAGCATTGTTATGACTGGCAACTGCCAGAGCGTCCTGATCTTCACGGCTGATCTGCCATTTCTCGGCAATGTTTTCAGCAGTGATACCCATGTGAGTGTTGTCGAACGGGCAGGTCAGTGCGCCAACCATTGCATCCACAACAGCGGCATCGCCCATACGCTGACCAAAGCGGGCCGCAGGCATCCAGTACTGCGACTGGCTCATTACTTCCGAACCACCGGCAACAGCGGCATCGCATACGCCCAGTTCGATCTGCTGAGTGGCAGAGATAATTGCCTGTAAACCACTACCGCACAGACGGTTAACCGTTACAGCGGGTGTTTCCAGTGGCAGGCCGCCATTCACTGCGGCAACCCGGCTAAGATACATATCCCGGCGTTCAGTATGGATTACATTACCGAATACACTGTGGCCGAAATCTTCAGGTGCCGCCCCAGAGCGTGATACTGCTTCTGCAACGCAGGCTGCGGCCAGTTCTGATGGGGTTTTGGATTTGAGACTGCCGCCAAAACCGCCGATAGCGGTACGAACACCGCTGAGTACTACTACTTCTCTTTTACTCATGATTGAGTCCTTTGTGTGTTGTGTTTCTTATTGTTGTTATCGATTGAAGAATAGTTGCAGTCAGTTCTGTTACGTTAACACCTGTTTATGACAAACACATCTAGATAATTGGTTAAAGATTCATAACAATTGGCGGATCTCTCCCGTTCTGTTTAAGTGCGTCTATGCAACTACTATTCGATATTGTTATTCCCGTTTTTCTGCTGATGGTGCTGGGGTGGTGGTGCCGCCGATCCGGGCTGCTGGAGGAAAGCAGTGCAGCAGCTCTGAATAAGTATGTTTTTTACATCGCGGTACCTGCGCTGATGTTTCTGTCTACTGCCCGGGTGGATATTGAAACCGTCCTGCAGTGGGATTTTATTGCGGTATATCTGGGTGGCTCTGTAATAGCTGTTTTGCTTGCCTTTCTGGGGTGGCGGAGATTCCGTCTTGAGAAACCTCTGGACTGGACGGTGATAGCTCTGAATTCTGCCTGGGCGAATACCGTATATATGGGCGTGCCGATTTTTTATTTCCTGTTCGGAGAACGGGGAGCGTTGCCTGTGGTGATCTCCACACTGGCCAGTAATCTGATCTTCATTCTGGTGCTGGCGCTGGTATCCGAGTTACAGAACAGTTCCGGCGGAGTGCTGCAAAAACTGAAGTCTCTGTTGATGCAGGCACTGTTAAAGAATCCGGTGATGATGGCTCCGCTGTTGGGTATGGTTGTCTCGATTTCTGGAATTGAATTACCCGCAGTCATTGTGACGCCAATGGATATGCTGGCACCATCTGCAGCACCTGTTGCGCTGTTTGCGCTGGGGATTTCACTTTACGGCCTGGAAGTAAAACAGGCTGGATTTGATCTTATATGGCTGACAGTGGTGAAGCTGTTACTGCATCCGTTGGCGACATGGGGGTTGGCTGTAATGATCGGCCTGAATCCATTCTGGACTGCCAGTGCGGTGCTGTTGGCGGCGCTGCCAACCGGCGCTATGGTGTTTGTGCTGGCACAACAGTATCAGACCCGGGTGACACTTTCTTCGGCGACGATTATGGTTACTACACTGGTTTCAGTTATTTCACTGGCGCTGTTGCTGCCGGTGGTCAAAGCATGGGGCGGATAAAGAGGGATGAAGAATGAAATGTCATAAAGTGGATTACGAAGTGATCGGCAGTGCAATGCCGATGCTGGAGGTGGAACTCGATCCGGCGGAGACGGTGATTGCTGAGGCGGGTTCCATGAATTACATGGAGCAGGATATTGGCTTTGAGACCAAGATGGGCGATGGCGCAGATCCTGAAGAGGGGATGTTTTCCAAACTGTTCTCTGCGGGTAAGAGAATGATTACCGGTGAGTCTCTGTTCATGACGCACTTCACCAATAACGGCAGTGCTAAACGGAAGGTGGCATTTGCAGCGCCCTATCCGGGGATGGTGGTGCCTGTGGATATGGCGCAAACCGGCGAGCGGCTTTATTGCCAGAAGGATGCTTTTCTGTGTGCCGCTCTGGGAACACGGGTCTCTGTTGCTTTCTCCAGAAAACTGGGGGCAGGTTTCTTTGGTGGTGAAGGGTTTATCCTGCAGAAACTGGAAGGCGATGGCATGGCTTTCATCCAGGCTGGTGGCACCGTGGTGAAGAAAGAGCTGAATAATGAAACCCTGCGTATCGACACTGGCTGTCTGGTGGGGTTCAGTGAAGGCATTGATTACGATATCGAGATGGTTAAAGGACTTAAATCGATGCTCTTGGGCGGTGAAGGTCTGTGGCTGGCGACACTCTCGGGGACCGGAACTGTCTGGGTTCAGAGTCTGCCGTTCTCCCGTCTTGCGGACCGGATTATTGCAGCAGCGCCTTCGGTTGGAGGAGCTGACCGCGGAGAAGATTGATCCATACCGACAATAAGTGCAGGTTTGAGGGTTTTACGGCCTGATTTTATGACTTTTTTTCGTAATACAGGTATATTCCCTCAAACTTTTGTTCATATTTCGGTTACCGGTGATGTTGCGTAAAAAACTGGTTATTACATTAACGACTGCACAGGGGTCGCGTCAGTTTACGCTGGGGCAGGTATCCCGCTATTTTCTGGTGCTGTTCCTGTTAATGTCGGTATTCAGTTTTTTTATCTCCAATACATTGCTGATGAAAACTTCTGATGATCTCAGTGATCTTGAGCAGGGCATTGATACCCTGGCAACTCAGTATGAGTTGACACTGGGTACCCAGCAGTTACAGCAGGGACAACTGGATCAGTTATCCCGCACACTGCAGGAACTGACTGTTGAACGGGATCAGCTGCAGGAAGAAAACCTGCGCATAGGTGAACTGAACGAAACCCTCGATGCCAGTTTGTACGGTCTTGAGGACTTGCTCGGTCTCCCGCCATCAGAAGAGATGACAGAGGTCCGTGCTGATGAGCTGAAGGTAATGGCGAATCAACGGATCTATTTCCTCAACAACATTCCCAACGGTGTCCCGATTCAGGGTATTCGCGTCAGTGACCGGTTTGGTATGCGAATGCATCCGGTGCATAAGAAGCGTGTCAGACACAACGGTATCGACTTTAAAGCGCATACCGGTACACCGATCTACGCTACCGCTGACGGAGTTGTTGAGTATGCCGGATATCACAAGCAGAGTGGTTTCGGTAACTTAGTAATTCTGCAGCATAGTCTGGGGTTTAAAACCTACTATGCGCACATGAGTAAGTTAAAAGTTAAAACTGGTAGCTTTGTTAGCAAAGGACAGCTGATAGGATTGAGTGGTAACACCGGTATTTCGACCGGACCGCATCTGCATTATGAAGTGCGTCATCTGTTTACCCCGATTGATCCGGAACCGTTTGTAGAATGGAACATAAGCAATTTTGATTCGCTGTTCGAAAATGTTAAAGGTGTGAAATGGGCTTCCTTAAAAAAAATGTACCCGCTAAATCAAGTGCTGCAAACGGCACAGCAATAACCATTATTGCTGAGGGTAACAAGTTCAGCGGCGATATGAGCATCGTCGGAAAGATGCATATTGATGGTGTGTTTGAAGGGAATATCTCTTCCCTCGATAATATTTCCATCGGTAAGAATGGCCACGTTCATGGTGTGATTAAAGCTAACCATATCTCTGTCTGCGGCTTGCTGGAAGGTGAGATCGTCTGTGATGAGCTGCAGATCGATAAAGGCGGTAAAGTCGTCGCCACCGTGGTCAGTAAGGTGATGGCGATTCATCCGGAAGGTAACTTTATCGGTGAGCGGCGCATGAAAGAGGTGGGTAATATTGAACATGTCGCGCAGCTGGAATCCGGTGTGGATGCAATTGACTCCCTGCCTGACAAAATCACTCTGAAAGAGAATGAGGAAGTGCTGTAAACCATGTGTGAACTGCTCGGCATGAGTGCCAATGTGCCCACGGATATCTGCTTCAGCTTTACCGGGCTGATGCAGCGGGGCGGTGAAACCGGACCCCATAAAGATGGCTGGGGCATCGCGTTCTATGAAGGCAAAGGGTTGCAGACATTTCATGATCCGGCACCGAGTTGTGAGTCAGAGATCGCGCGGCTGATCAAGAATCACCCGATTAAAAGTAAAACGGTGATCAGTCATATTCGTCAGGCCAATGTTGGCGAAATCAATCTCGAGAATACCCATCCGTTTACCCGGGAACTCTGGGGGCAATACTGGACATTCGCCCATAATGGCCAGCTCGATCCCAAACTGTTCGACCTGAAACTGGGCGAGTATACGCCGGTAGGGACAACCGACAGTGAGTTTGCTTTCTGCTGGATGCTGGGTGAGATTCGTAACCGGTTCCCACAGCGTCCGGACGATTTTTCTGAGGTGATCGAGCTGATACATTGCTGTGCCGATAAGCTGCGTGAGCTGGGTGTATTTAATATGCTGCTCACTGAGTCTGAGTATCTGATCGCTTATTGTTCAACTAAACTGTCCTGGATCACCCGACGGGCACCGTTCGGACGAGCACAGCTGACGGATGCAGAGCTGACGGTGGATTTCTGTGAAGAAACCACACCCAATGATATTGTGACTGTGATAGCTACCGAGCCACTGACCGATAATGAGCACTGGCGTAAGCTACAAACTGGCGAGATGATCGTCTTTTGCGAAGGCGTGCAGCAGCCACTGAGTCAGTGCTTCGGCCATTCCTGATGCCGTGCCGGCGTTTCTCGCCGGCGTTCTTTGTCGACCAAGCCCCGACTGATTTCCAAACACCGTAACTGAGTCTGAACCTACTGTGTCTATCAAACAGCTTTATGAGCGTCTTGATCAGTGTCTGATAGCTGATCGTTTCCCGATTCGTAAAAAGATTCAACTGCTGCAAAGGCGTCTGAGCGAGAAGAAGCCTGCCGATCGTTTACAGGATGAAGTGATTCAGCTGCTGGAGCGTTCCGAAGAAAAGGTTGGTAAGCGACAGTACACTGCAGAGATTAAATATCCGGATCTGCCGGTATCCGGCCGACGGGATGAAATCGCTAAAGCTATTGCTGAGAATCAGGTGGTGGTCGTCGCCGGTGAGACCGGCTCTGGAAAAACAACCCAGTTGCCGAAGATCTGTCTGGAGCTGGGTTTAGGCCAGAAAGGCATGATCGGTCATACCCAGCCCCGCCGGCTGGCAGCAAGAACGGTTGCAAACCGTATAGCAGAAGAGCTGGAAACAAACCTCGGATCAACTGTTGGTTATCAGGTCCGTTTCACCGAGCAGGTGGCGGATAACACCATGGTGAAACTGATGACCGACGGTATTCTGCTGGCAGAAACTCAGAATGACCGCTATCTGGAGCGCTATGAAGTACTGATTATCGATGAGGCCCACGAGCGCAGCCTGAATATCGATTTCCTGCTCGGCTATCTGCATCGTATTCTGCCAAAGCGTCCTGATCTTAAAGTCATTATCACTTCTGCAACGATCGATCTGGAACGTTTCTCAAAGCACTTTAATAATGCACCGGTGATTGAAGTTTCCGGTCGGACTTATCCGGTAGACGTGCTTTACCGGCCGCTGGAAGATCTTGATGAAGGCACAGAAAAGTCTGTATCTGAAGGGATTGTTTCTGCAGCGGAAGAGCTGGTACGTATGGAGCGCAAACAGGGGCGAAGTGGCGCTGGTGATATTCTGGTGTTTCTCAGCGGTGAGCGGGAAATTCGGGAGGCGGCTGAATATCTGCGTAAAGCGGTGCAACAGGGAAGACTTAAACATATCGAGGTGATGCCTCTGTATGCTCGCCTCAGTCTGGCAGAACAGAACCGGATATTTAACAGCCGTGGTGCAGGGCGACGGATTGTGCTGTCTACCAACGTGGCTGAAACGTCGCTGACCGTACCGGGCATCCGCTATGTGATCGATCCTGGTCTGGCGCGTATCAGTCGATACAGTTATCGCTCAAAGGTGCAAAGGTTGCCGATTGAGGCCGTATCGCAAGCCAGCGCCAATCAGCGAAAAGGGCGTTGTGGTCGGGTAGCGGAAGGTATCTGTATCCGCCTGTATTCCGAAGAGGATTTTATAAGTCGTCCGGAGTTTACTGATGCCGAGATTCGCCGCACCAATCTGGCGGCGGTTATCCTGCAGATGCTGAATCTGCGACTGGGCAGTATTGATCAGTTCCCGTTTATCGACCCACCAGATTCCCGTTACATCAATGATGGTTTTAAGTTGCTGCAGGAATTGGGAGCGGTTGATGGCAAACGCAATTTGACCCGTTTGGGCAGACAACTCAGTCGTCTGCCGGTGGATCCAAAGATCGGCCGTATGCTGCTGGCTGCTGCGCAGAATAACTGCCTGAGCGAAATGATCATTATCGCCAGTGCGCTGAGCGTGCAGGATCCTCGTGAGCGGCCGATGGAGAAACAGCAGGCAGCTGACCAGAAACACCGGGAATATGCTGATGAAGAGTCGGATTTCGTTACGCTGATCAATCTCTGGCACCGTTATGAAGAGCAGCGTCAGGAGCTCAGTCAGAATCAGCTGCGTAAGTACTGTCAGAAGAATTTCCTGGCGTATATGCGGATGCGTGAATGGCGGGATGTTCATCGTCAGTTACATCTGATCTGTAAGAATCTCGACTATAAAGAGAACAGTGCTCCAGCCAGTTATGAGTCCCTGCATAAAGCCCTGCTTTCAGGGTTGCTGGGGAATATGGGCTTTAAACAGGAAGGCAAAGAATATCTGGGGGCGCGAAACCGCCGCTTCTCAATTTTTCCCGGTTCCATGCTGTACAAGAAAGCCCCGAAATGGATTATGGCGGCCGAGTTGGTTGAGACCAGCAGGCTGTTTGCCCGGATGGTGGCGCGGATTGATCCGTTATGGGCCGAGCCCTTAGCTGATCATCTGGTCAAGCGCAGTTATCTGGAACCTCACTGGGAGAAGAAAAAAGCTCAGGTGGTGGCGCAGGAACAGGTCACTCTTTATGGTCTGATCATTATCCCCGGAAGGACTGTGCATTATGGCAAAGTTGATCCGGAAGTCAGTCAGCAGATCTTTATACGTTCAGCGCTGGTAGAAGGTCACTTCCAGACTAAAGGAAAATTCTTCAGTCATAACCGCGAACTGCTCAGTAGTATTGAATCGCTTGAGGCTAAAAGTCGTCGGCGCGATCTGTTGGTGGATGAAGATACGCTAGCCGATTTCTATCAGGATAAGTTGCATAGCCTGAACGGCGAGCAGGTTGTTAACGGTGCAGGATTTGAGAGCTGGCGTCAGAAGATTGAGCAAAACGATCCTCAGGCACTGTTCATGCAGGAGGCTGATATTCTGCAACGCTCTGCTGATCACGTCAGTCAGAGCAGTTATCCCGAGCAGCTTGATCTCAGCGGTGCGAAACTGAAACTGTCTTATCATTTTGAACCGGGAGTGAAAGATGATGGGGTTACCCTGCATGCGCCGCTGGTGTTGTTGAATCAGTTACCTGAAGAGCGTCTGCACTGGCTGGTACCAGGGATGCTGAAAGAGAAGTGTGTAGCACTGTTAAAAGGCCTTCCTAAAGCGCTGCGTAAGAACTTTGTTCCTATTCCAGACTATGTTGATGCCTTTATTGATGCAGCGGTATTCGGTGATGGGTCTCTCAATGAAGCATTGGCACTGCACCTTAAAAGGATGACCGGAGCGAGAATTACGGCTCAGGATCTGGATGCTGTTCAGCTGGATGACCACTATAAAGTGAATGTCCGTTTATTTGCTGATCGTAAAAAGGTGGTTGCCGAAGGGCGGGACCTTAAACAGTTGCAGAGCCAGCATGGTCAGAAAGCACAGCAGGCATTGACAGCAGCACCGTCTGAAAGCTGGGGACGCAAAGGCATAACCGAGTGGGACTTTGATGATCTTAATGATGCAATCACCCTGAAACAGGCTGGAGGACTGGAGGTTGAGGTATATCCGGGCATTCAGGATAACGGTGATAGTGTAGAGCTGAAGGTTTTTGAAAGCAGGGATATGGCACGCAAGACCACGCGTCGGGGGCTAGCGCGTTTATTCCTGCTGCAACTGGGCGAGCAGGTAAGATATCTGAAGAATAAACTGCCGACGTTCCAACAAACCGCGATGCAGTTGGGCAAGGTTCAGAGCAAAAAGTCGCTGGAGGAGGATCTTCTGCTCAGTGGTGTTATCTCGACCTTTATTGACCATTCGGGTTATCAGCAGGCTATATTGACCAAGCAGCAGTTTGAACAACGCCTGACCGAATGCCGTTCTGATTATTGTGATCAGGTTATTAAAGAGGCCAGATTGCTGGGCGAGATTGCTAGTCGTTACCATACCGTTACAAAGCAGCTTACAGGAAAGGTGGATCTGCAATCGATCACCATACTGAATGATATTAAGTCACAATTGGGTGCTTTGATCTGTTCTGGTTTTCTGGCCGATTTGCCTGCTGGTCAATTGCAGGAGCTGGTGCGTTATCTCAAGGCTATTGAGCTCAGATTCGAAAAGTATCAGCGGGAATTGCCACGTCAACGCATGTTGAGTGAACAGCTGCAGCTGTTCTGGCAGCAATATCTGAATAAGAAAAGCGTTTTGGATAAACATCTGCAGCACAGTGATGAGCTGGAACAGTTCCGCTGGATGCTGGAGGAATACCGGGTATCTTTGTTTGCTCAGCAGCTGGGGACAAAAGTAACGGTCTCTGAAAAACGCCTGAAACAGCTTTGGGAAGCGATCAGATAGCAGCGGGTCTTGATACAGATCATAATCAGCTAAAGCATTCCGGGGTTGTTTCCCCAAAAGGTCGAATCCCTGTTTTAAATGGTTGCGATGCCGTTACGGCTATGATCTAATGCGTCAAATTATTTTTTAGCGCAGTATTTGAAGGGTTCTTTATCTGTTTTGTCTCTCTAAAGCGACGCTAAGATAGACTCTTTATTAAAGAACTCCAGAAATACAGCGATAACAGTTTTAGAGTAAAAGAAAGCACTAATCAGTCTTTTATTCGAAGGGAATATTCTGTCAGAGGGAATTTTTTTCTTTCACAGGATTGAAATATTCCTGAATTATAGTATTTTCCTAGTTAGCCAACCGCCATTATAAGGTGGAGGCACTAAGAAAAAATAAAGTTTAACTACTAGTACGTTAAATATTGAAGGGGAAATGTTGATGAAAAAGTCACTGATTGCTCTGGCTGTTGCTGGTGCCATGACTGTTCCAATGGTTGCGCAAGCTGATGCTACTCTGTACGGCTCTCTGCGTATTAAAGCACAACACACTGATGGTACTAACGAAAACCTGAACGTTACTGATAACTCTTCCCGTATCGGTATCAAGGGTTCTTCTGAGCTGTTCAGCGGTAACACTGCATTCTTCCACTACGAGCAGGCTGTATCTACTGATACTGGTGCTCTGGCTGGTGGTCGTCTGGCTAACCTGGGTATCCAGGGCGACTTCGGTACTGCTCTGTTTGGTCGTGCATGGACTCCATACTACAACTTCACTGGTGCACCAACTGATATCGCAGACAACGCTACTTCTGCTTCTTCTGTATACCAGATTGGTCTACACCGTGCGTCTGACCTGATCGCTTATGTATCACCTAACATGTCTGGCCTGACTGTTGCTGCTGCTATCGCTGCTGGTAACACTGGTCTGGACCCTCTGAACAACGACAGCGTTGACGTATCTCACGTTGCTGCTCAGTACGCTGCTGGCGGTCTGACTGCTGGTCTGTCTTACCTGGGTGATGAAGTAAACAGCGCTAACGTTATCTCTGCTGCTCTGTCTTACAGCATGGACGCAGCTTACGTAGCTGCTCGTTACGAAGATCGTGAAGCTGGTTTCGCTGGTCTGGCTGCTGACCAGGATGCTTGGGAAGTTGCTGGTTCTTACACCATGGGTAACACTAAGCTGATCGCTAACTACATCGATGACGATGCTAACGCTGACAACATGGCTTCTCTGGAAGTTCAGCAGAAGTTGGGTAACCAGGCTCGTGCATTCGCTGCATACCTGGACCGTGACGTCGCTGACGGTGGTGACGGTGTTGAGCTGGGCTACCGCGTAGACTTCTAATCTATTTTTTAAATAGATTTGAGTAAAAAAAGGATCCCTAGGGATCCTTTTTTTTGCTTGTTCGAATCGGTTTACAGTCGTGTGTAAAACCATCGGTGTTATTGCTATCCCCGGATATTTATTGAGTCAATTTTAAGTAGTCTTTTAACTCATCCTTGGTAAAGTTTGCGTGCATTTGCTATTGTTATGGAGCACAATTCTTTGCATTGTCATATCTGTTTTTATAAGGGCTTGCTATGAAGGGAGCTTCACTGCTGATTAAGGTTATTGCTGCTTTGGTACTGGCGGTTTCAACCCCAATGGTTGCAAACGCTATGGAAAAAGAGCAAGAGCAGATTAATGTTGATCCCTGGGAAGGCTTTAACAGGGTAATGTTCAGCTTTAATGAAACTGTTGATACCTACGCTTTGAAACCTGTTGCTACAGGGTATAAAGCAGTAACTCCGGATATTGTAGAAACCGGAGTTGGTAACTTTTTCGGTAACCTCTCAGATGTGGGTAGTCTGCTGAACAATGTGCTGCAGTTCAAAGGTCAGGCCGCGGCAGAGGATATGATCAGAGTGCTGATTAACAGTACAATCGGCTTGGCTGGATTGATCGATGTGGCGACGCCAATTGGTTTGCCTGAACATAATGAAGATTTTGGCCAGACTTTGGGATATTGGGGAGTTGAAACCGGGCCTTACCTTGTATTGCCATTTTTTGGTCCTTCAAATGTGAGGGACGGTGTCGGGCTTGTTGCAGACAGTGCGGTGGACCCGGTTGGTGAAGTAGATCCGATTCGTACCCGTAATCAGTTGTATGCCCTGCGCATTATTGATGATCGTGCCCGCCTGCTGGCGGCGGAGAATCTGATTAACGGTGACCGCTATACAGCGATCCGGGATGCTTATTTGCAAAGACGTGAGTTCATGGTCAATGATGGTCAGGTTGATGCTAATTTCGATGATGAAGCTTTCTGACAGGTTAATCTTTTTTCTGAAGCCCGGTTTATCCGGGCTTCTTGCTATCTGGTGCTCTACATCAGGGAGGGATTCTTGTTCTGAGGTCTTAAAATAGGAGTTTTTCCTATAGATCCAGATCGTAATCCGGATAAAATTGTCCTTGTGGAATGCAGAGAACAGGGATGTGTCGGTTTTCCCGATGAACTTCAGGGATTGAAGATCTGAATCTGCAAGGGGGGAGCGATGTATTGGGTATAGCCTGATATGAGTTGTCCAATCCACAGTTGCTTAGGGATGTTGCAACTGCCGGCAAGGATGCTGGGTGAAGGGCTCATGACTGGATGTCATAGAGCCCTTTTTTAAGGTTCATCGCGCTTTACCGGGAAAGGCGTCCTTAATCTTCAGGAAGAAGTAAGCCTTGTCCCGGTAGCCATAGGCCATCCGCTTCAGCACTTTGATCTTGTTGTTCATCCCTTCCAGAACACTGGTGTTTAAGCGGTAACGGGCACTGGATACGATTCCTTCAAGATAATTGCCTAAACGTCTGGCGAAGAGCTGCAGGGCGTAAATACCACTCTTTTCAGCCATAGCTAACCAGCTTTCCCAACGGGCTCTCGCGGTTTTCTCATCAGGTGCATACCAGAGTTCTCTGAGCTGCGCTTTCAGAATGTAAACGGTCGTTAATGGCGCGTTTGCGGCAAGCAACTCATCCAGCTTGTTTACTTGGTCGGGTGCGAGGTTCTCGGGGTTACGCAATAACAACCAGCGGCTGCGTTTAACCATACGCCTTGCTGGCTTATCGTGACGTAGTTGATTGGCTTGATCGACCCGCACCCGGTCGATAACTTCGCGACCGTACTTGGCAACCACGTGAAAGAGATCGTAGACCACGCAAGCCTTTGGGCAATGCTGCTTAACCTCCAGGTCGAATGCTGTGTTCATATCCATCGCGACAGCCTCTATGTTCTGACAGGCCTCGCCCAACCAGTGAAAGAACGGTCGTATCGCTTCACGACTTCGCCCCTCGCCGATCCATAGCACCTGCTGTGTATCGGCACAGATCACGACGGTCGCGTAGCGGTGCCCCTTGTGAAGCGCGAATTCATCCATGATTAACCGTCGCAGCTTACTCCGATCCGGTGGAACAATATCGCGGGCCAAACGCTGTTTATCGATATTCTTGACCGTATGCCAGTGCAAGCTCAGCAACTGTGCGACATGACGTATCGGCAGGATTTTGGTTAAAGCTTCAACCCAACAGCGCATGGCGTGGGTGAGACGAAATCGACCTGACAGCCAGTCGATGCGCTCCAGCGTTGGGCCGCAGTGAGTACATCGCAGGCGCCGAACGGGTACATCCAGCCAGACTTTGTAGTCGAAAAGATCTCGCTCACGAACCCGTCTTATCCGTCGGTCATGAATCTGAGTACAGGGTGCGTTACAGCCACTGCAGCGAGGTGTGTAGTCAGGGTCAGGTCGCAGTAGGATTAACAGCGATTGGTCAGAGAAGGCTTCATAGCAATCAATCTCGAAGCCTTCCCAGAAAAGGTTAAGCAGGTTAGCATCCATGTTGGCGGTGGTGTTGGTTAGCTGAGGTTTTGGTCGACAACAGCTTAACCGGAAGGCACCACCGTCTCCTTCCTAATTCCCCCTAACCCGCGAAGAACCTTTTTTAATGCCTTTTAAGAGACTCAGCCTTTGAGTAGTTGCTCGAGTTTGATCTGATCCGCAGCAAAGTTACGAATCCCTTCAGCTAGTTTTTCAGTTGCCATTGCGTCTTCATTCATACCCCAGCGGAACAGTGTTTCACTATTTTCCTGTAGCGTTTCATCGCTTAAGGCATTATCTTTGAACAGTTTCTGGTCCAGAGGAAGGTTAGTGCCTGCCAGCTCATTAATCAGCGCTGGGCTGATTGTCAGACGATCACAGCCTGCCAGTTGACGGATTTCCTCGCTGTTCCGGAAGCTGGCGCCCATAACAATCGTGTCGTAGTTATGGGACTTATAGTAATTGAATATTCGGGAAACTGATTGAACACCAGGATCTTTAGCGCCGGCGAAATCTGTACCTTCCGGTGAGTTAGCTTTGTGCCAGTCCAGAATCCGGCCGACAAAAGGGGAGATCAGGAAGACGCCGGCATCGGCGCAGGCAACCGCCTGAGAAAAACCAAACAGCAGTGTCAGGTTACAGTTGATGCCTTCTTTCTCCAATTGTCTGGCTGCTTCAATACCTTCCCATGTTGATGCGATCTTGATCAGAACCCGGTCATTATTAATTCCGGCCTCGTTATACAAGCGGATCAGTTTGCGTGCCTTCTCCAGTGTTGCCTGAGTGTCAAAAGACAAGCGGGCATCGACTTCAGTGGAGATCCGGCCAGGAATGGATTGCAGAATTTCACAGCCTGCAAGAACAGCCAGCTTATCTGTCATATTTTCCAGTTGTTTATCAGTGCTGCCATCCTGCGCGATAGCCCACTGTTTAGCCTGTTCAATCAGAGGCTTATAGGCATCATCCTGGCAAGCCTTCAGCAGCAGTGATGGATTAGTCGTCGCATCTTGTGGCTGGAGCTGACGGATGGCATCAATATCACCGGTATCGGCAACAATCGTTGTGAGCTTCTTCAACTGGTCCAGTTGGCTTTCCATAATATCTCTATCCTGTTAATCAGTAACTTTTTCGACAGCGCCTTTTAAAACATCAAGTCCTGCGCCGGAAATATGTGCATTTTCGCTAAGGTAGCGTCGGAACTGGCGACCACCGCGCTGGCCGTGAAAAAGCCCGAGTAGGTGACGGGTGATATGGCCCAGATAGGCGCCGTTAGCCAGTTGCTGTTCTATATATGGATACATCGACTCTATCACAGCTTTGCGGGAGGCAGGGCGATTTTCAGCACCGTATAGCTGATCGACATCAGCCATCATGTAAGGATTCTGATAGGCTTCTCGTCCTATCATTACGCCGTCGACATGCTTCAGGTGCTCCTTGCATTCGTCGATTGTCTTAATACCACCGTTGATGATGATTTCCAGCTCAGGAAATGCTTCTTTAATGCGATAGACCCACTCATATTTCAGTGGCGGGATTTCACGATTCTCTTTCGGACTGAGGCCCTGAAGGATCGCTTTCCGGGCATGAATGATGAACACTTTACAGCCTGATTGTTTCACGGTGTTGACGAAAGCATAGAGCTGTTCGTAGCTGTCCATATCGTCTATACCCAGCCGATGCTTCACCGTAACCGGTATGGATACATCCCGTTGCATGGTATGCAGGCACTCTGCTACCAGTTCCGGATGTGCCATCAGGCAGGCCCCGATCATATTATTCTGTACCCGATCGCTAGGGCAGCCAACGTTCAGATTAACCTCGTCATAGCCATACTCTTCAGCCATACTCGTACAGGTGGCCAGATCTGCTGGATTGCTACCGCCCAGTTGCAAGGCTATCGGGTGTTCCTGTTCACTGTATTTGAGAAAGCGATCCTGATCTCCATGGATAAGGGCACCGGTAGTGACCATCTCGGTATAGAGGACGGCTTGCTGGCTGATTAGTCGGTGGAAATAACGACAATGACGGTCTGTCCAGTCCATCATCGGTGCAACGCAAAACGTGCGATTGATGTCTGGAGACGATGTGGATGATTGATTCATAGAAGCAAATAAAAACCGCGTTAGCGCTTGGATATCTCCCGCATCAGACCACTCAGATCCAGGCCCTGCAGTTCTGCCAGTTTCTCGATATCTGACTGACTGCGGGGTGGCGTTTTGCTTGCTTCCTTCAGCGCGGCTTTTTTACTTTGAACTGTATCTTGTAGCTTTATCAGCAGCTTGCTGAGCTGATCAAGGCTCAGGCTATGCAGCCGGTTATCGACTTCATTAAGATTCATCGGAAATTCGCGAGTACTAAAACAAACTAATCCTTACTGGGTCTTAGAAACAGGTGTGCCAGAAGCACAGAATAAGAACTATTTTCTAAGGGGTCTTCCGTGGCGGGGATTGTTATTAACTGTAGGCTAACTATAGCACCCGATACCGGCTTTATTAAGTAAATTGCATAAAAACTGTCTGTAGAAACAGTTGTTTAACCTCATCGAAATAGTTTGGCTGCGAGAATCATGCTTTAATGACGCTTTATTATTGTTGGCGTTCAGAGTGATGCATCAGATTAAGAAAACCGGACTGAAGCGATTCTATTTTGCGACCAAGTATTCTGTACAGGGATTAAAAGCGGCCTGGCAGGAAGAGCCTGCGTTTCGTTATGAAGTAGCTGCTTTGCCTGTGTTGATTCCGGCCGCATTCTGGCTGGCTGAAAGTGGTATTCAGCTGGCGCTGTTGCTGGCTTGCTGCTTCATGGTACTGGCGTTTGAGATCGTTAACTCTGCAATCGAGGCGGTGGTTGATCGTTGGGGGCCTGAATACCATGAATTAGCGGGACGGGCTAAAGACATGGGGTCGGCTGCAGTTTTTATGATGCTGCATATGACCTGGGTTATCTGGGCCTGTATCGCTTACGATAATGGTTTATTCAGCTTTATTTTTTGATAGATCCTGTAAAAGCCCCGATAAACCTGATCTATGAAACTGTTCAGGCGCTGAGCAGGGATTTTACTTCCGGAATGCATGAACCGCAGTTGGTGCCGCATTTCAGTTCATCTGCCAGCGTTTCATAATCAGCAGCGCCTGCTGATATGGCTGCCTGGATGGTTTTCTCACCCACCTGAAAGCAGCTACAGATTATATTTCCGCAGTCCAGCTGAGGCTCCGTCGGAAAGCCCGCCAGAATAGCCATGCGTTGGCTGGATGTTACTTTTTCATTGAACAATGACTCCAGCCAGCGATTTGCAATCTCGGGGCGCTGTCGTTCTGTCATGATAACCAGCTTGAGTTGATCCGCTTGTTGGTCATCAAGCTCTTTTTCATCCCCCCCCCTTTTCGTCAAACATTGCCAGTCGGTAGATTGCTTTCTGACAACTGTGCAGCTCAACCTTGCTCTTATCTGAGTGAAGGCCAATTCTGAGGCTATTCAGCCAGTTTTGTACCGTTTTTTCGCCGCTGATTTCATATCGATAACCATTATCGAACGGTATTTCACTGAAGTAATGGATCTCGCGGACCTGACGTAGATTCAGTTTCTGGCGGCTGAAGATAACACCCTGCCAGTGTGAGTGAGTAGCTTTAACACTGACCGGAACCAATTTGGATTCCGGTTGACCTGAGAGAGGGTCGCGTTGTTGTGATATCAGGTTGCTGACTTTGGCCTGCGCGCTGTTATTGTCGCTCCAGTGGATCGGCATAAACAGAACACCCGGTTGCTGATCTTCACTGACTGCAGCTTTAACAAGGCAGGAGCCGAAGCGACTGCTCACTTCTACCAAGGCCAGATGGTCGATACCGTACCGGATCGCATCAGCCGGATGTATCTCTATATAAGGTTCTTCTATATGAGTGCTGAGCCGGGGGGATTTACCGGTGCGGGTCATGGTGTGCCAGTGATCACGGATCCGGCCACTGTTCATAATCAACGGATAATCAGCGCATGTTTCACTGGCGGGTTTCTGCGCCGCGACGACGATGCAGCGAGCCTGGCCGGAATCGGTCTGAAACTGGCCATTGGTAAATAATCTGTCTGTTGTCTGGCCTGCTTCATGAATGGGCCAGCGCTGTGGCTGCAGTGTCTCGTAATCAGGGTCTTCGATATTCTGCAGACCCGATATATTGAAATGTCGCAGGCCTGTGTTGTTATAACCTGACAGTGCCGCATGTTCGCGGAAGATCGCGGCAGGTGACTGGAAGTTAAAGTGTTCAGTATAGCCCATTGCCCAGGCAACATCGCAGATGATCTGCCAGTCATGTCGGGCTTCTCCTGCTGCCGGCAGAAGGGCTTTCTGGCGTGAGACACAACGCTCAGAATTGGTGACGGTGCCGTCTTTCTCAGCCCAGCCTGTTGCCGGTAATAGCACGTCGGCGTATGCGGTAGTGTCGGTATCGGCGATACAATCTGACACAACGACCAGCTCGCACTTCTTTAGCGCCTCAGCGACAAAGTTGGCATCGGGCAGGCTCACCGCCGGATTCGTGCCCATGATCCACACTGCTTTTATCCGGCCATCGTGAATCGCCTGAAACATATCAACTGCTTTCAGGCCCTCTGTGCGGGCGATATTGGGTGCCTGCCAGAATGCACTCACCAGATCGATATTGTCTTCATTGCTGAAGTCCATATGAGCCGCCAACTGATTGGCCAGACCGCCAACTTCGCGGCCGCCCATTGCATTGGGTTGTCCGGTAATTGAAAAGGGTGTAGCTCCCGGTTTGCCGATGCGCCCGGTAGCCAGATGGCAGTTGATAATGGCATTGCCTTTATCCACGCCGCTGGAGGATTGGTTGATCCCCTGAGAAAACAGCGTGACTGTTCGCTCAGTGTCCGTGAACCAGCGATAGAAGGTTTGCAGGTCGGATAGCTTTAATCCGCTCAGTTTTGCTACCTGTTTGTCAGAAGGGGTGACCTCTCTGGCAGCTTTCAGGCTGTCTTCAAAACCTTCACAATGCTGGTTGATAAAGTCCTGATTCAGGGAGTCGTTATCCGCCAGATAGCGCAGCAGTCCGGAAAATAGATAACCATCGCTACCCGGAGATAGCGGCAGGTGCAGATCGGCAATATTACAGGTAGCGGTGCGGCGGGGATCGATGACCACCACCTTCATTTCCGGTCGAGCCTGTTTAGCGGCACTGATGCGCTGGAAAATCACCGGGTGAGCCCAAGCGGTATTGGAGCCGGTCAGAACCAGTAGATCGGCCTGTTCCAGATCTTCGTAGCAGCCCGGTACCAGGTCTGCGCCGAATGCCCGCTTATGGGCGACCACGGCAGAGGCCATGCAAAGCCGGGAATTGGTATCGACATTGGCGCTGCCGATAAATCCTTTCATCAGCTTATTGGCAACGTAGTAGTCTTCAGTCAGGATCTGCCCTGAGAGATAGAATGCGACTGCATCCGGGCCATGTTTTTCGATTATTTCACTGAAGCCTGAAGCAACCCGGTCGATGGCGTTCGACCAACTTGTCGTCCGACCATCTACCACCGGTTTCAGCAGCCGGCCTTCCAGATGAGTGGTCTCATGCAGGCTTGACCCCTTTACGCAGAGGCGTCCAAGATTGGCCGGGTGCTCAGTATCACCGGACACCGCAATCAGCTTATCGTCTCTGACCTCGGCGATAACCCCGCACCCGACGCCGCAGTAAGGGCAGGTGGTTTTTATCTTGGTGGTTTCAGAATAATTAGCTGGTTGATGCATATCCGGTGACCTTTGACTACAAATACAGATTATTACCTTACAGGTTGATCTCGACCTTGCCGTCGATACAGCGGGCTGACCATGCCTGAATACTCATCTCACTGTCTTCAAGACAATGTCCGGTGCGCAGACAGAAATGTTGTTTGTACAAGGGTGAAGCGACATACAGATCTTCGCCCTGGGATGCGATTAGCCCCCGGGACAGGACATTGGCTTCACCGAACGGGTCAAAATTGGCCAGCGCAAATACCTGATTTTCGGTGGGCAGATAGAACAGGGCGATCTGCTTGTCTTCTACCAGTGCGCAGACACCGGAGTTTTCAACCAGATCAGACTGATTACAGACGTGGGTCCATTGGCTCATATCGGAATCCTCCTAAGCAGTTGTTATTAACCGACCAGTTTGATCGGCTCAGCGGTCGCAGCCTGACGTTCTTCGCGGGTTGCCGGGCGAGGCTGATCACGCTCTTCAATAAACAGAATATTGTCGTCCTGTGCTTCAGGTGCATTCACGAACGGGCGGAAACGCTTCAGAGCTTCCGGATTGTTCAGCGTGGTTTTCCATTCGCACTGATAGTTATCCACCACCAGATCCATCTGTTGCTCCAGCTCTTCACCCAGTGCCAGAGAATCATTGATGATCACCTGTTGCAGATATTCCAGACCGCCCTCCAGATTTTCCATCCACACAGAGGTGCGTTGCAGGCGATCGGCAGTCTTGATGTAGAACATCAGAATACGGTCGATGTAGCGCACCAGCGTCTCTTTATCGAGATCAGTAGCGAACAGATCACCATGACGGGGTTTCATGCCACCGTTACCACAAACGCAGAGGTTCCAGCCGTTTTCAGTGGCGATTACACCGATATCCTTACTCTGTGCTTCGGCGCATTCCCGGGTACAACCCGATACGGCAAATTTGATCTTATGTGGGGCGCGAAGGCCCTTGTAGCGGTTCTCCAGTTCAATTGCCAGGCCGACACTGTCATCGACACCGAAGCGGCACCAGGTGCTGCCGACACAGGATTTCACTGTACGCAGGGATTTACCGTAGGCATGGCCGGTCTCGAAACCCGCATCCACCAGTTCCTGCCAGATCAGTGGCAGTTGTTCCAGACGTGCGCCGAACAGGTCAACCCGCTGGCCGCCGGTAATCTTGGTATACAGGTTATATTTCTTAGCGACCTCGCCGATCACGATCAGCTTGTCCGGGGTGATTTCGCCGCCCGCCACTCGGGGGACAACCGAGTAAGTACCGTCTTTCTGCATATTCGCCATAAAGGTATCGTTGGTGTCCTGCAGCTGAATATGCGGTTTCTCAAGGATGTAATCGTTCCAGCAGGAGGCAAGGATACTGCCGACCGCAGGCTTACAGATCTCGCAGCCGTGGCCACTGCCGTACTCTGCCAGCAGCGCTTCAAAGGAACGGATATCGTTAACGCGGATCAGGTTATAAAGATCCTGACGGGTGTAGGGAAAATGTTCACAGATGTCCCGGTTTACCTCGACACCCATCTCTTCCAGCTCGTGGTTGACCAGATCGGTCAGCAGAGCTGCACAGCCGCCGCAGCCGGTCGCGGCTTTGGTTGACCCTTTAACATCGCCTACGGTGCAGCAACCACCGTCCAGAGCTGCCCGGACATCAGCTTTGGTGACATCATGGCAGGAGCAGATCTGTGCTGTTTCAGGCAGTGCAGCAACTCCCAGACCGGTCTGATGATCATCGCCACGGTTTGGCAGAATCAGCGTGTCAGGATACTCAGGCAGGTGGATGCCGTTGAGCATGTATTGCAGCAGGGTACCGTACTCTTCGGCATCGCCTACCAGAATGGCACCCAGTAGAATTTTGCCGTCCTCTGAAACCACCAGTTTTTTGTATACCTCTGCACGTTCATCGACAAAGGTGTAGTTGATGCTGCCCGGTGTGCGGCCATGGGCGTCACCGATACTGGCAACATCCACACCCATCAGTTTCAGTTTGGTGCTCATATCGGCACCGGTGAACTGCTCGCTACCGCCGTTCAGGTGATCAACCGCAACTTTGGCCATCTGATAGCCAGGTGCAACCAGACCGAAGATCTGCTTATTCCACAGGGCACACTCACCAATGGCATAGATATCGGGATCTGACGTCTGGCAACTGTTGTTGATAACGATGCCGCCCCGTTCGCCCAGCTCAAGGTCAGCTTCTCTGGCCAGTTCATCACGGGGACGGATACCGGCGGAGAACAGAATCAGGTCGGTTTCCAGTACTTCACCGTCGGCAAAGTTCATCTTGTGGAAACACTGCTGGCCGTCGTCAATCAGCTGAGTATTCTTACCGGTATGGACCGATACACCCAGGTCTTCGATTTTATGGCGCAGCATCGCACCACCACCATCGTCCAGCTGTACCGCCATCAGACGCGGGGCAAACTCGACTACGTGGGTTTCCAGCCCCAGATCTTTCAGGGCTTTAGCCGCTTCCAGACCCAGTAGGCCACCGCCGACAACCACACCGACTTTCGACTGCTCTGCCGCAACGGCGATAGCATCCAGATCATCAATGGTGCGGTAGACCAGGCAACGGTCACGATCATGACCCGGCACAGGAGGCACAAACGGGTAGGAGCCGGTAGCCAGAATCAGTTTGTCATAATACAAGGTGGTACCCTGATCGGTAGTCACCAGATTGGCTTCCCGGACAATGCTGGTGACCTGCTCATTGGTCAGAACATTCAGACCCCAACTGCGGTAAGTGTCGGCATCACCCATAGCCAGATCTTCGGCGCTGGAGCCGGAAAAGTAGGCGCTCAGATGCACCCGGTCATAGGCCAGGCGGCTCTCTTCACAGAACACCGTAATGTCGTACCGAGCCAGCTGGCCACTGTCGGCCAGGCTTTGCAAAAACTGATGGCCAACCATGCCGTTACCAACGACAACTAATTTTGTTTTACTCATGGGGTCACTCCTGAAGCCAGTTCACTGGCAGAAATCGGGGTTGCGCCGGGCGGCAGCAAGGTGTCAGAGACAAATTCTGTATGGGGTTCAGCCTCAACGGCTGTATTGGATGATGGCTGTTCGGCAAGCAGTGCCTTGCAGTACTGCTTACCGAACAACATCACCGGTGCCAGGTGGCGGATATCGGTATTTGCCTGAATCAGATCGAAATACCACTGGCCATCCTGCACTGCGCCATACAGCACGGTGCCGACCAGTGTTTGTCCGCGAAAAATCAGTTTGCGGTAGACGCTGTGTTCCGGATCCTCATAGACCAGTGATTCGGTATCTTCCTGGTCCAGATACTCGCCAGCGGAAAACAGATCAATACCGGACACTTTCAACTTGGTTGCGTAGGGAGAGAGTTCAAAATGGCTATCAGATGTATCGCAGAGATGATCCGCCAGAACCTGTGCCTGGTCCCAGATCGGTGCTACCAGACCAAAAGTTTCACCTTCAAATTCAGAGCATTCACCCAGCGCATAAACAGAGTCAGCGCTGGTTTCCAGCAGGCTGTTGATAACAATGCCGTGCTGGCAATTAAGTTTGCTGCTTCGGGCCAGTTCTGTATTCGGGGTAATGCCGATGGCAATGACTGCCAGGTCACAATTCAGCAGTGTGCCATCGGCCATCTGTACAGCACTCAGTACATTACCTGTATCGGTAGCGGTGCAGATATAGTCCTGAATTTCACAATTGAGACGGATCTCAATGCCTCGCAGCTCCAGTTCCTGACGCAGCAGTTCTGCGGCCTTCGGGTCCAGCTGACGATTCAGCAACCAGGGACCGCGATGGATCACAGTCACAGGAATGTTCTGTTTACTCAGTCCGTAGGCAGCTTCCAGCCCCAGCAATCCACCGCCCAGTACAATGGCCCGACGGCTGTGCTGACCGGCACTGAGGATGGCATCAATATCATCCATTTTCCGGAAGCTGAAAATGCCCTGGGTATTTTCCCCCGGCAGGTTTGCGGGCAGCGCTGCTTCAGAGCCGGTTGCGAAAACCAGCTTGTCGTAATGCACTGTTAGCCCTTGCTGGCTGATGACTTGTTGCTGAGCCGTGTCTACATAAACAACAGGATCGCCGCTATGCAGTTCGATGCCCTGTTGTGTATACCACTCCCGGGTATGCAGGATGATTTCCGGCTTTTCTATCTCACCGGCCAGAACCGGTGACAACATAATGCGGTTGTAGTTATCCCAGCGCTCGGCACCGAATACGGTAATGCGGTAACGGGCGGGGTCGCGCTTAAGGATCTCCTCAAGCAGACGGCCGCCAGCCATGCCGTTACCAATGATTACCAGATGCGGTTTTGCCATTTCGTTACCTTTTACAGCCCGTTTTAAAAGCGCAAAAAAAATGGCGAACACCAACTGGTACTGTGCTGGTACCAGGGGTGAACGCCATTGTCCAAAAAGATATGAGAAGCCTAAGATAGGCACTTGATACTATTGCATGGCCTGTGCCAATTGTTAAAAATCAAATAAAATCAATTGTTTAGGTTTTTTGTAGGGCGTTTTTCTTTGAATCAGGCAGAGAGGCTGCACTGAATTGATGCGTTGTTCGTGGTGCCTGCACCATATGCACTAACTTTGTTTGTTAC
Source organism: uncultured Amphritea sp. (assembly GCA_963669425.2). Lineage (GTDB taxonomy): Bacteria > Pseudomonadota > Gammaproteobacteria > Pseudomonadales > Balneatricaceae > Amphritea. Next base: position 2,507,443 of record CAXXNC010000002.1, on the reverse strand, counting down.
TGTAGCGAGCAGCTTTCAGTGGCGATAACGCTGATGGTCAAACCGCAATACTGTTCACTTAACTTATAAGCCTTGAAGTGAGTACGTAAGTCGGCGCTGGAAGCGCCTCGCTACAGGTATGTCGTGGTAGCGAGGGCCTTCCAGGCCCGATCATAAGACTGCCGCTCACCCTGAGTGAGCAGGGTGGGTGGTTATGCGGATATAGATGAGAATACAAAAAAGCCCGGCGCAGGGCCGGGCAAGGTGAGCAGTAGCTTGTTGTTGATGGCCAGGCTGGAGATCAGGCCGCCTGGTTGTCCACCTCGGTTTTTTTATTGATGCACTTTGCTACTTCTCGCGGGTGGGTTGTTTCTTCATTACCGCTATCACCATCGGAGGTTTCTGACACGGCAGCCTCAGTCGCTGCTTCTACAGGCTTCTCTTCGGCAGCGGCTTCGCCAGGCTTGCGCTGCTTCTCGTACAGGAAGCTCAGCACGGCAGCCCGGTAGTGGTTGTACTCAGGGTCATCTGCCAGGGCGATACGGTTACGGGGACGCTCCAGATTGATATCCAGAATCTCGCCGACTGTCGCCGCAGGGCCGTTGGTCATCATCACAATCCGGTCAGACAGTAATACCGCCTCATCGACATCATGGGTGATCATGATCACTGTATTATTCAGCTCGGCCTGAATCTCCATCAGCGAGTCCTGCAGGTGAGCACGGGTCAGGGCGTCCAGCGCGCCGAATGGCTCATCCATCAGCATCACGGTGGGTTCCATCGCCAGGGCGCGGGCGATACCCACGCGCTGCTTCATACCGCCGGAGATCTCATCCGGGCGTTTGTGCATGGCGTGATCCATATGTACCAGATGCAGGTTGTGTTCGATCCACTCCTTCATCTCGGCTTTGCTTTTCTGGTTCTTGAATACCTGCTTTACTGCCAGTTCAACATTTTCGTAGGCGGTCAGCCAGGGCAGCAAGGAGTGGTTCTGGAACACTACAGCGCGCTCCGGGCCCGGTTCGTTGACCTCTTTGCCGTCCAGCAGTACACCGCCTTTGGTCGCCTGATACAGACCGGCAACGATGTTCAGGACGGTGGATTTACCGCAACCGGAGTGGCCGATCAGGGAGACAAACTCGCCACGATCAATCTTCAGATTAACGTCGTTCAGGGCTTTAAAAGGGCCGCTCGGGGTTGGAAACTCGATATCAACACCGGTCAGTTCAAGATGCGTTTTAGTCGACATAGCTTATTCTCCTCGTGTCCGGTTATCGAAGTTCAACAGATTTATCCCAGGATACTTTCTTCTGCAGCATCAGCATGATGCGGTCCAGCATGAAACCGATCAGACCGATCACTAGCACGGCAACCATAATACGGCCCAGTGAGCTGGAGCTGCCGTTCTGGAATTCATCCCAGACAAATTTACCCAGCCCCGGGTTCTGCGCCAGCATCTCAGCGGCGATCAGTACCATCCAGGCGATACCCAGCGACAGTCGCAGACCAGTGAAGATCATCGGAATCGCCGAAGGCAGTACGATTTTGATGACGTGAGTCAGCCAGGACAGGCGCAGTACCTTACTGACGTTGTTCAGATCCGGGCTGATGGCGGATACGCCCACTGCGGTGTTCAGCAGAGTTGGCCACAGGCAGCACAGAGATACTGTGATTAGCGAGGTAACAAAGGATTTGGCAAACATCGGATCCTTACTGACATACAGCGCACTGACTACCATTGTGACCAGAGGTAGCCAGGCCAGTGGTGAGACCGGTTTAAAGAGCTGTATCACCGGGTTGAAAGCGGTGTACAGGGTCTTATTCAGACCGATAACGATCCCGGCAGGTATGGCGATAAGTGATGCCAGAATAAAGCCTGCCAGTACTGTAACCAGGCTGGTAACAATCTGATCAAAGAAAGTCGGTTTACCGGTGTAGGGGCGGATTTTTACTTTGGCATCAGGGTTGGCTGCCAGCTTTTTGGCATTACGCTGTTCCTGACGCTCATAGAACGCGACCTCTTTGTCCCGCTCCCGGTTATGTTCTGCAATCAGGTTTTTGCTTTGTTCATACACCTGCGCGGGGCCAGGGAACTCGCCCAGTGAGGTGTGAATATTCTTGGCGCCGATATTCCAGATAAACAGGAATACCAGAATCCCGGCCAGTGGCACGATCAGTGATTTAATCATCTGGGTGGGATTGAAATCGAATTGGGCATCGACCCCGAACGGTTTCAGAAGTTTAAGTGCGATACTGCTCATAGTGATCTCCATTGGGTGGTCAGTGACCACCCGTAGGCTTTACTTGTGTAACGTTGATTAGAGTTGCTGTTCAGGTTTCAGACCGATATTGAACTTGGTCAGATACTCATTGGGCTTGGTGCCGTCGTAAGTAATGCCATCAATAAAGTGGGTCTGTGGTGCACGGAAGCCGGTCTCAGTTGTAAAGTTCGGGAATTCAGATGCGGCGATCTTGCCTTCCTCGATCAGTTCCTGAGCTGCTTTGGCATAGATGTCCGGACGGTATACTTTCTTCGCTGTTTCCATAAACCAGTCGTCAGACTTCGGTTCGGCAATCTGACCCCAGCGGCGCATCTGAGTCAGGTACCAGATCGCATCGGAGTAGTAAGGGTAGGTGGCGTTGTAACGGAAGAAGACGTTAAAGTCTGGCACGTCACGCTTATCACCTTTCTCGTACTCGAAAGTACCGGTCATGGAGTTAGCAATAACGTCATAGTCAGCGCCGACATATTCAGAGCGGGACAGAATTTCCACAGCTTCCGGGCGATTACCGTTGTTGTTGTCATCGAGCCATTTCGCCGCGCGAATCATCGCTTTGACCACTTTCAGGTGGGTGTTCGGGTTTTCGTCAGCCCAGGCTTTCGATACACCGAATACCTTTTCCGGGTTGTCTTTCCAGATCTCATAGTCGGTGACAACTGGTACACCAATACCCTTAAATACCGCCTGCTGGTTCCATGGCTCACCCACGCAGTAACCGTAAATTGTGCCGGCTTCCATGGTTGCGGGCATTTGTGGTGGTGGGGTGACGGACAGCAGGGCGTCGGCATCGATCTGACCGGCAGTGTCACCTTTATGCGGGGCGTAGAAACCCGGATGGATACCACCGGCTGCCAGCCAGTAGCGCAGCTCATAGTTATGGGTGGATACCGGGAATACCATGCCCATGTTGAATGGCTTACCTTCCTCTTTATACGCTTCCACGACCGGCTTCAGTGAGTCAGCCTTGATCGGGTGCAGTGGCTTGCCATCTTCACCGTTTGGCACGTAAGGGCGCATCTGTTCCCAGATATCGTTGGAAACGGTGATAGCGTTACCATTCAGATCCATCGAGAAGGCAGTGATAATGTGTGCCTGAGTACCAAAACCGATGGTCGCTCCCAGAGGCTGGCCGGCCAGCATATGTGCACCGTCCAGTTGCCCATCAATCACCCGGTCCAGAAGGACTTTCCAGTTCGCCTGTGCTTCCAGCTGAACGTAAAGGCCTTCATCTTCAAAGAAGCCTTTTTCGTAGGCGATCGCCAGTGGCGCCATATCGGTCAGCTTGATAAAGCCAAACTTCAGATCCTCTTTTTCAGGTTCACCGATGGCGGCCTGAGCGCTGCTCAGAGTCAGCAGGCTGCCCATGGCGATGGCACCGGCTGTTTTGATTGCTTTGCTAAGCAGGGAACGGCGGCCTAAGTGTTTGTGCAGTTTCTTTTGAGTCATTACAGAGCTCCACTATGCGAAAAAAGTCGAAAAAAAAGCGCCTGTGGTTATCAGAAAAATTCCGATAACCACAGACGCCGTTGTCCTGAGCTGAACCGGGTGGGTACTGAGGGCAGATACCAGATCGGTTCGACTAGCTTTTATTTTTATTTGTTATAGATAAAGCATAGCCTGTGCCAAAAAATAAAAAGTATTTAAATTCAATTGGTTAATATGTTTTGTATGTGCCCGGGCTATGCTGATGTATTTTATGGTGCACTTGCGTAATGCAGATGCACTAAACGGTGCACCAAAAAAAGACCGCTCAGAGAGCGGTCAAAAGGTGAGTTTCGGATGGAAACGTCATTCAGAATTTTTTTGGATCATCAGCAGATCTTCAGAAGGAATGTAATTTATGCTGATAATCGTGGCTCGTGGCTCGTGGCTCGTGGCTCGTGGCTCGTGGCTCGTGGCTCGTGGCTCGTGGCTCGTGGCTTCTGTGGGAGCGGCTTCTAGCCGCGATTAATTGGCACTGATTCGGGATAAAAAATCGCGGCTGGAAGCCCCTCCTACATCATAAGCACAAGCATTGCCTGCAATGCGGTCGAGCTAAAGATGTTTTAACAAACATTCGGATCAAAAGTGGCGCCATTAAAGAACAGGTCACTGCCCATTGTTACAGCACCGCCACTGCCCTGTAGCACCCATTCCTGGCTGTGAAAACCTTCGGGTTTACAGTCGATAGCCGGGTGAGGAAAGCGCATGGCGTGAGCCACTTCGCGATAGATATCCGGTCGATACACCTGGCAGGCCACCTGCTTGAGATCGATCTGCTGATTCAATTGACCCGACTGTTGCATCTGATACAGGAACCACAGCGCATGGGAACGCCATGGATAACTGGCGGCATAGCGGAAGAAGCAGGTGGTTCTCAGGCTCAGCTGTTCCCGAGGCAGAATGGACAGTGCCGGGCCGAGATACTCCGGCTTCAGTAACAGATCCAGCGCTTCTTCATGATGCTGGGGCTGATCAAGCCAGGCCGCCGCCTGAATCAGGGCGCATAGGAGCGCCTGGTGACTGGCGGGGTGGGCATCATGCCAGCTACGGGTAACGGCAAATACCTTATCCGGGCAGTTGTTCCAGATCTCATAACCGCTGATGACGGCGGAGCCTACTCCCATCTCCCGGGCTATCAGGTTCCATGGTTCACCTGCACAGTAGCCATCGATCTGGCCTTTTTTCATCACCTGCGCCATCTGCGTTGGGGGCAGAACGGTCAGATTAAGGTTGTTGTCCGGATCAATTCCGGCAGCGCTGAGCCAGTAGCGCAGCAGATAGTTGTGAGCGGAGTAGGGGTATACCGAAGCCATCGTCAGTTTCGGTGCCTTGTTCTCTTTTCGTTGCTGAATCAACAGCGCCAGACCTTCAGCGCTGTGCACTGGCTGGTCGGTCAGCGTACTGATCTCTTCCAGCACCGGGTTGGAAAGGGTGATCGCATTGCCATTCAGGCCGATATTGAAGGCCGTGACCATTGGGACTTTGGGTGAACCCAGCCCAAGGCTGGATGCCAGCGGGATACCGGCCAGCATCTGCGCACCGTCCAGCAGTCCGAGAATGACCTTGTCACGGATTGATGCCCAGGAGCCTTCCCGGCTGAGGCTGACATCGAGCCCCTGCTCACTGAAGAAGCCTTTCTCTTTAGCAATTACCAGTGGCGCACAATCCAGCAATGGCAGAAAGCCAAGGCTGATCTGCTGCTTCTCCGGTGTCGCCAGAGCGGGGTTATGGAGTATGGTCATGGTTGTGCCCTTTGCTATGCCGGATCTCAATCCAGCATCTGTAATACTGAAATTATATTTTTAGCGATCTGGGTCATCGGTTTACCCTGATCCATCGCCATCTTGCGCATCGCCTGATAGGCCTGCTCCTCGCCGCAGTTCTGGTGCTTCATAATCAGTCGCTTGGCCTGATCCAGTTGTTTGTGGTCTTCCAGCTCATTACGGACGTTATCCAGCTCGTTGCGCAGAGCCTGAAATTCCCGGAAACGGGCGGCGGCAACATCCATAATCGACTGAATCCGGTCAGGGCTCATGCCATCCACAACATAGGCACTGACGCCGGCCTGAATTGCCTGCTGGATCGTGTTGCTGTCCCCGGATTCGGCGAGCATCACCACCGGACGGGGGATATGGGTATTCAGGGTAGCCATATGCTCCAGTACGTCACGGTCGGGGGAGTCCAGCTCGATAATGATGATGTCCGGCTTGATCTGTTCGACCCGGTTGATCAGGCCTTCGGTATCATCCAGGCGGCACACTACCTCATAGCCCTGATCATTCAGAGCCTGTTCCAGAAGGGCTGAGCGGGCGGCATCTTTATCGATAACCAGTACCCGCTCCTGTATATGAGGAGCTGCATTCATACGGGAAGCATTACTTTAAGCGGTTTACATAAGTGGTTAGATTGTTATTGCAGATACCGTGCCAGCCGATTTGAGAGGGAAAAACGGCATTTTTGCACTAAGGTGGTGCAAAGCTGACAGGCTCAGGTATTTTTGCCTGATTGTTGGGCTGGATTGTCTGACTCTTTTTATCCTGAGCTTATTCTGGATTTGTCTTGAGTTCGTCTTGAACTCGTCTCGAGAGTTATCTTGCTGCGCCGATAGAGTTAGCCGCGTTCGGCAGGTATAATGCGCGGCAATTTCCATTAATCATTCTGGATGCATAGATTCTGATGACCGTACGTACCCGTATCGCACCGTCACCGACCGGTGATCCGCACGTAGGCACCGCCTATATCGCTCTGTTCAATATGGCTTTCGCGCGCCAGCACGGCGGTGAATTTATTCTGCGTATTGAAGATACCGACCAGACCCGTAGCACAGCAGAATCTGAACAGATGATTCTGGACTCCCTGCGCTGGCTGGGACTGGACTGGGCAGAAGGTCCGGATAAGCCGGGCCCACACGGTCCTTACCGTCAGAGCGAGCGTGGTGATATCTACGCTAAGTACACTCAGCAACTGCTGGACGAAGGTAAAGCGTTCAAGTGCTACCGCACATCTGAAGAGCTGGATCAACTGCGTAACCAGCGTCGTGAAGCTGGCCTGCAGGGTGCGCTGAAAGAGAGTGATCTGGCGCTGTCTGCTGATGAAGTAGCGAAACGCGAAGCTGAAGGCGCACCATATGTAGTACGTATGAAAGTACCGGAAGAGGGCGTATGCGTATTTGACGATATGCTGCGTGGTGCAATCGAGGTTGAGTGGTCTCAGGTTGATTGTCAGATTCTGATGAAGTCTGACGGTATGCCGACTTACCATCTGGCCAACGTCGTGGACGATCACCTGATGGAGATCACTCACGTACTGCGTGGTGAAGAGTGGATTAGCTCCGCGCCTAAGCATCAGTTGCTGTACAACTACTTTGGTTGGGACATGCCTAAGCTGTGCCACATGCCACTGCTGCGTAACCCGGATAAGTCCAAGCTGTCCAAGCGTAAGAACCCGACTAGCATCATCTACTACCAGCGCATGGGCTATATGGCCGAAGCACTGCTGAACTACCTGGCGCGTATGGGCTGGTCTATGCCGGATGAGCGAGAGAAGTTCTCACTGGAAGAGATGATCGAGAACTTTGATATCAGCCGTGTGTCTCTGGGCGGTCCGATCTTCGATCAGGAGAAACTGAGCTGGCTGAACGGTCTGTGGATCCGTGAAGAGCTGAATGACGAGCAGTTTGCGGCGGCATTCCAGCAGTGGGCACTGAACCCTGAGTATCTGATGCAGATCATTCCGCTGATCAAACCGCGGGTTGAGAAGTTCTCCGATGTTGCGCCGGTTGCCAGCTTCCTGCTGTCTGGTATGTTGCCGATTGATGAGTCCAGCTTCGAACATAAGAGCCTGCAGCAGGAAGATATTCGTCGTGTACTGCAGTTCTCTTCCTGGATGCTGGATGCTGAGCAGAACTTCAGCCGTGATCACCTGTTCGCACAGTGCAAAGCACTGGCAGACGGCATGGAGCTGAAGATTCGTGACTTCCTGTTCCCGCTGTTCGTAGCGATTGCCGGCACCAGTGCCAGTGTTTCTGTCGTGGATTCTATGCAGATCCTCGGCCCGGATATGAGCCGCGCCCGTGTGCGTCACGCGCTGAACATTGTTGGTGGTCCGTCCAAGAAAGAAGCCAAGCGTTGGGAAAAAGAGTACCGCGAACTGGCTAAAGCGCTGGCATAAAAAACGATCAGCACTGCTTTTGCTGGGCTCTTCTCGTTTCTAAAAAAATCCGATGCTGTACATCAGTATCGGATTTTTTATGTTCGCTGTTCAGGTCAGATCCCTGGGGAGCGAGGCACGCCCACGTGCCGATATCACTTCAGATCGGCACGGGGACTTGCCTAGATACAATACTGATTGACACTTGATTAACCGATTGAAATGCCTACAGGTTTACCGAAGAATTAGTCTGGCGTTTTTCTTGACACCTCGGCGGGGAATGATAATATACCCGGCACTTGGAAAGGGGCCTTAGCTCAGCTGGGAGAGCGCAACACTGGCAGTGTTGAGGTCAGCGGTTCGATCCCGCTAGGCTCCACCAAATACATATCCGACGAAATCCAGAATCGTCTATGAAACCCGCTAAATGCGGGTTTTTTTGTCTATACTGACTCCATATTAGTCCAAAACAGTCCATTAGCAGCCATGTTAAATGGGGGCATGTTTGGGGGCACAAAGTTCATATCGATACGTTCTCAATAAATATGCCCCCAGCTATTGATATGGGAGGCGTTATGGCGCTTACAGATACCAAAATCAAGCAGTCTCAACCTAGAGATAAACCTTATCGATTGAGTGATAGCGAGGGGCTGTATATTGAGATTCAACCCAATGGCTCGAAATACTGGCGATTGAAATATCGGTTTGCGAGAAAGGAGAAGCGGCTTGCTTTAGGTGTTTATCCCAAAGTAACACTCAAACAAGCTCGCAAAGGTAGGGAGGGGTTCTACCCCGTTTCTACGGACGGTTTAAAAACGAGTTAAACTTCTGATCTTGCACCGCTAGTCTACGTCTCATTCTTGGATTGTGGAACCGCTCAATATATTCAAAAATATCGGCTCTTGCTTCATCTTGTGTCCGATACTTTCGATGGTTGATTCGTTCACGTTTCAGTACCCCAAAGAACCCCTCACAGGCCGCATTATCAGCACAATGTCCAACAGCACTCATGCTGCTGACCAAACCATGCTCTTTCAGCAGGCGTTGATAGTCCCCACTGGTAAACTGAGACCCTCGATCTGAATGTAGGACAGAGGAGCCATCTCCCTGTTTTTGCCAAACCGCCATCTCTACAGCCCGCATCACCATGCGGCGATCCTGCCGATGATGCATCGACCAGCCGATCACTAGCTTACTGAACAGGTCCAGCACCACGCAGAGGTAGAGCTTACCTTGCTGTGTTTTGACCTCAGTAATATCTGTCACCCATTTTGTATCAGGCTCAAGTGCTGTGAAATCACGTTTCAGGTGGTTTCTAATCCCCAAAGGTCGTAGTGATGCCGCCTTTCTACCCCTTCCTTTCTTCCGAGGCCAACCCTGTAGTCCTTCAGTAGCCATAAGCCTTGCGACACGGTTTAAGCTAAGGAGCTCGCCCTCTGCAAGGAGGTCTTCGTGCATGCGAGGCGCCCCAATAACGCCGCCGCTATCGGTATGAATGATCCTGATTCGCTGGATTAGCCTGGCATTTTCAACCTGTCGAGGTGATGGTTTTCTCGATGACCAAGCGTAATAACCACTCGGTGATACTTGCAGGCAGCGACACATAAGTCGTACTGGATAATCGTCGCGGCAACGCTGGATCGCTTGGTACCTTAAGGTAACTCCTTGGCGAAGAACGTTGCCGCTTCTCGTAAAAAATCCCGTTCCTTTTTAACACGGGCTAGTTCACGTTTAAGCTGCGCAACTTCTTCATCTCGGGGGCTACCACTACCCTGAAAGGCTTTATTTGTGGCGGCTTCCGCTTCACGCTTCCAGCGACTAAGTAGGTTGGGGTTAATGCCGATCTCCAAAGCGATCTGGCGGCAACTCACGCCTGGTTGCTTTGTCAGCGCGATGGCTTCGCGCTTGAACTCAGGGCTGTATTTTCTACGTTTGGTCATGAACACTCCTTATGGGCATAGTATGCCTCTTTTTGGATGTGTCCGTGAAATTAGGGTAGAACCCTTAAGAGAGTTTAAGATGCATATGTAACAATAGGATAGGTTAAGTATTCGGTAGAGCTAGGCTCCACCATTTCTTCTGTTTTTTAAAGCAACATCAGCCAGCTTAATGCTGGTTTTTTTGTGCCTGAGGTTTGGCGTTATCGGAGTTTTGCTTCTGGTGAAAGGCTCGGAGCACTCTGCTTATGTGCTCTCTGAAAGGTTAACGTGAGCTTCCATTTCCACACCGATTTTCTTGCGCATCTCCATAAGCTTTATGGCTGACTGATGTAGCTGTTTATCCTGTTCAGTCTCTGGTACCCATTGCGGAACTTCAGATGGAACACCGGCATCATCTACCGCAACCATAATCACGATGCAGTGCGTTGTAAGGTGACGTTCCGGGTTCTTAGGATCACCTGCTCGGACATCGATGCCAATATGCATGGATGTGCGGCCGGTGTAGATTACTTTCGCACCCACCTCAACAATATTACCGACATGGATAGGCTTAACAAAGCGTATACCTCCTGCGTAAGCTGTAATGCAGTACTTGCCACTCCAGCCAGCTGCGCAGGCATAGGCCGCCAGGTCAATCCACTTCATTACCGCGCCACCATGAACCTTCCCGCCGAAATTCTGATCAGCCGGTTCAGCCAGAAAGCGCAATGTAATTTGTCGGTCTTTAGCCATTATTAGATTTCCCTGTAGTTGGTAGATGCTAGCCATATATAAACATTCACTGGCATCGTAAAAGACACCATTGACTCAAACGTTAATCATAGCATTAAACTAAAGGATAATAGGTGCTGAGGAAAGGTCAGAATCCTTTGTTAAGAAGACCAAAAGCCAGCAACTTGCTGGCTTTTTCATAGGCTTGCTTGGTGACTAGCAGCAGTATCAGATTAGTGGCTATCCAGAATATCAAAGATCTCTGCGACGTTGGTTAATAAATGGTCCGCGTGTTCACGGAGTTGGTCGTGATTACTGGTGCCCGTTAGTACGCCAATGGTCAGGCTTGCGTTGGTGCTGCGCCCCATCTGTATGATGCAATTTCCAGGCATAACGTGTCTCATTTTGGGGACTGGATAACATCACCACGCCAATCTTTTTCTTACTGGCTGGTTTATAGTCGGAAAGTCTAATGCGTTGGGGTAGTTACCCGACGGCAATCTATAAGAATAAAAATAAAAGAGTTCTATTGATGTACGCACCTTTGCTGTGTTTTTTGCTGTGTTTCTCTTTAACCCTATCTGTCAGTGCAGAGACTCTGCGGCTGCTCAATTGGGAAGATTATCTGAGTCCTGATGTCGAACAGCGTTGGCAGCAGAGTGGGCATCAGATCGAGCCTGTTTTTTTCGACAGCGATGAAAAGCGTGATGCGATTCTGATTAATTCAGATGAGCATAGTATTGATATAGCTGTGGTTGATGAAATTGTTGCAAGCCGCTTTGGCCGTGAAGGGCGTCTGATTAAAGTGGATGAGCAGAATGTACCCTCATTAGCTTATGTGGATGCTTTCTGGAGGGCCCGTTGCGGTGATTATGCTGTACCTTATCTCTGGGGCACGCTTGGGATTGCTTACCGCTCAGACATTATCAAGCAGCCTCCGGATTCCTGGGACGCACTACTCCAGCCTGCTGATTCTCTGAAGGGACATATCGGTATGTTGAATGATTACACTGATATGCTTGCGCCGGTGATATTCAAGCACGGCTACTCTCTTAATACTGAGAACGAAACTGAGTTAAGGCAGGTTTTTGCGACACTGAAAGAGCTGACTGACAATATTCTGACTTTTGAATATCCGATTACTTTTCTGGACAGCGACAAACGGGCAGATCAATTACACATGGCTGTAGTGTACGGCGGTGATCAGTACAGTATGAACGACAGTGTCGGACAGGAAGGCCTTTGGAAATACACGGTACCGAAAGAAGGAACTGTCCTCTGGGTCGATTGTCTGGCAATTACCAGTAATTCTGAGAACAAGGAGCTGGCGCTGGCGTTTCTGGATTTTCTGAATAAGCCTGAGATCGCTGCAATCAACGCTGAGGATCTTTACTACGCGACCCCCAACCGTGAAGCGGAAAAGCTTCTGCCAGAGATATTCAGAAATAATCCCGAAGTGTTTCCAAACCAGGTGATTCTGGATCGAAGCCAGTTGTATAAAGAACTCAGTAATAAAAACATTGAGTTAAGGCTCAGAATAACCAATGCCATAGTGAATATTCATGAATCTGGGAAAACGCGCTAGCCTGCTGATACTTCCTGTTGTCATCATCGGCTATCTGATGGTGGCGTGGGTTGTTTATAAGCAGGAATGCGATACGTTGCATCAGCTCGAGAAGAATCGCCTGGACTATCGGGCAGGTCAGATTCAGTCAGCATTTTTTTCCTACAGCACCTTCCTTGAGGCGTATCTGGTTTCGTTAATTGAAGGGGATGCACTTTCCGCTTATCTGAAAGAGCCAGAGAACATTTACCGTGGTCGAATGCTGGATAGCCATCTCAAGGCGGCCTTAGAGCGAGTCAGGGCCGAACAGAATACCTTTGCTTCTCTAACGGTACTTAATCCGGATCATTCGGTCAGCTTCTATATCGAAAACAGTACTGATCCGTTTGCCGAAGTACGGCCGCAGCAGATCTTTTTTGCCCGAAAAATGGAAAACGAGAAAAAGCTTCGCGTTTGGGAACATATTAATCTTGATGACGGTTCCTCGTTGTTGCAGCAAGCTGTTGCGATCGACTCCCGAACTCTGGCTAAACCTACTCCCTCACAATTGAGTAGTGCTTCAAAAGTAATTGTTGCTGTTGCACCAAGTCGATTCGATAGGCTGCTGAAGATAACTAAAGATGAATACGGTGCAGATATCCGCTACATGAATTGGCCACATTCTCCTGACGGACAGACGGAGTTAAAAGCAGAAGTAAAACTGGGGAAGGATTACTTTCTGGTTATTCAGCCGCACCCCAGTTATATGGATACGCAGATGGAGCAACTGCAACTACGTATGTTTTCCGTGCTGGTCTTCAGTAGCCTTATCACCTTTATTGTATTGCAGCTGCTGATTCGGAAATTTATCACTAACCCGATAGCCAATCTGGACGAACAGCTGACCGATGTGATCAATAACCAGAAAGAGAATATAGACTGCCCGGATACCCGGGATGAAGTTGGTCGTCTAGGGCAGAAGTTTTATACCTTGTACGAGAAACTGAATCAGGCATTTCAGACCTCCTTTAATCAGGCCAGAACTGATTCTCTGACAGATTTGCCTAACCGGGCTTCATTCTATGACACCGTTAATGCTCAGTTATTACAGGCGGAGAAAGAACAGACTCTGCTGAGTATCGTCTATATCGACCTTGATAATTTTAAGTTTGTGAATGACAAATATGGTCATGAAATGGGTGATGAGCTTTTAAGGTCGATCTCCCAGAAACTCAGGCATCTGTTGGCAATTAACCTTGGTCCATCTGATGTCCCATCGCTTTATCGGTTGTCTGGTGACGAGTTTATAGCGGTATTTCCCGATTGCAGCAATAAAGAGGTTAAAAAGCTGGGCAAGAAGATTCTTAAGCAGTTTGAAAATGGCTTCCACTTTGAAAGGGGAAACTTCGGTGTCACGGTGAGTCTGGGAATTGCCAGTTATCCGGAAGACGGTCATACCCTGTCGCAGCTGGTATCTAACGCTGATCTGGCAATGTATCAGGCGAAAAAGGGCGGTAAAAATCGTATTTCGGCATACTCTAAAGAACTGGCAAAAAATGATCGGAAAGTTAAAGAGATTGAATCTCTGCTGAAAGAGATGAATCCAGATGAGGAGCTTTCACTTCACTATATGCCAGTAGTTGATCCTGAAGGTAATACAAAGGGTTGTGAAGCCTTACTTCGCTGGAATTCACCACATCTGGGAATAATCTCCCCGGCCGTATTTATTCCAATCGCTGAGGAAACCGGGGTTTTTGAGGTCATCGATGCCTGGGTAGTTGAACAGTGTTTTCAAGATCTGCCTGATTTGAAAGCAATCCTGGGAGAGCAGTTTACTATCTCAATCAATATATCCTCTGCCGAACTGAATTCAGAACGCTTTATAGAGCACTTAGAAATGCTTTGTGCTCAGTATCCCGTATCTACAAAGTACTTTATGTTGGAGATCACTGAGACTTTCGCAATGGATCAGAGTTCAAATTCGGTCAAATGGCTGGGACGATTGCAGCAACTGGGTTTCAGAATTGCGATTGATGACTTTGGTACGGGTTATACCAGCCTTATGCAGATGGTAGATTTCCCGGTTGATGTGATCAAGTTTGATATGAAGCTAACCGCACGGATTACCGAAGCAGATCGACAGCATCTGGCCAGAGCACTGATTGATCTCTGCCATATACAGAATATTGAAGTGGTTGCCGAAGGCGTAGAAACTCAGGGGCAGAGAGATTGCCTGATAGACGCTAAGTGTGATTTCTTACAAGGTTATCTGATCGCAAAACCTATGCCGATTAATAATCTGAGAGAGTGGGTTCAACGCTACGTTCATCAGGTTGTTGTCACTCCTGAATCAGTTAATTGATCAGATTCATTGATTCACGCAGCGGCTCAAATCTGCCTTTCGGACCGTCCCTATTGTGATCAGTTCGGAGAGATGTGTGACAAACCATCATCAATCATCTGAATCTAAAAAGTCTTCAGTTACTTTGTCCATTGAGGAAGTTAGTGCAATCGCTCAGGTAAATCAGAAGCTGAACTGCGATCTGCGCTGGCAGAGAATGGATCATTGCGGTAGTAGCAACAGCCTTCTGACTGCTGTCCTCGACGATCAAAGGCTGGTGTTAAGGTGCAATGCAACTGGCCGGCAGGCCTTTGGTGTCAACAGAAACACTGAAGCGGAAATACTTCAGTTGATCCAATCTTATGATTGGGCGCCTCGGGTGCTACTGATGGATGAACAGTTACGCTGGTGTCTGATGAAGGATCACGGGGTTTCATTGAAACAGCCGCTACCTATAGAGGCTTATAATGCGTTGCTGCACAGCCTGCGTCAGTGGCAGTCTGTTTGGGGAGGGCCTGAGTTGAATTATATGGAGCTCTTCACCAGATACCGTCGTCAGTTACAGCGAAAGCAGGATCGGGATGGACTGCTATTATTAGCAAAAATTGAGCAGGTACAGGCTGGGTTACCGCCGGTTCAACGGTGTCTGACTCATCACGATCTCCACGGCGGTAATCTATGCTGGAATGATGGAGTGCTGGTCGTGCTGGATTGGGAGTACGCGGGGATCGGTAATCCCTGGTTTGATGCTGCGGGACTCTATCGCTATCTGACAGTTCCTATGACCGATATTCAGCAGTTACCGGCATGGGAGAATATGTCGGTAAGTGAATTTCAATCGGGGATGTCCCAGGCGATATGGATCTCCGAAGCACTGGATCTTCTTTGGTACTGTGTCAGAGACTGGGAAAGCGATAATCGAAGAAACGTTGAAATTCAGGCGCTGCTGGCCAGAGCCGGAGAACTTAGTTGATTACGCTTACGAAAAAAATCACTACTGCGACGTTTTAGCTGGGGATAAATAGCTATGCGGTGCGCCGCAGTAGTGGTGCCAGGGTGGCAAAGGTGGGAATTTAGCCGCTACAGGACGAGCAATCCTGAGTCCGGCCCTACCGAAGTAGTCTGGGTTATTCCCACCATGGTGGATCTGAGAGAGTTAGATCAGATCTTTGGGGTCTTTCATCGGTGATCAGATCTTGTGATAAATCTCTGCACCGGTCTCTTTAAACTCCTGTGACTTCTCCTGCATCCCTTTATCAGCTTCTGCCTGTATCGCAGCAACCTGGGTTTCGTCCAGATCACGTACCTCCTGAGAGATCTTCATGGAGCAGAACTTCGGCCCGCACATAGAGCAGAAGTGAGCAACTTTTGCTGACTCTTTCGGTAGCGTTTCATCGTGGTATGCCTTGGCTGTATCCGGGTCCAGACCGATGTTGAACTGGTCTTCCCAGCGGAATTCGAAACGCGCCTTGGACATCGCATTATCACGGATCTGTGCACCCGGATGACCTTTCGCCAGGTCTGCCGCGTGTGCTGCGATTTTGTAGGTGATGATGCCGGTTTTCACATCATCTTTGTTTGGCAGACCCAGGTGCTCCTTCGGCGTTACATAGCAGAGCATTGCGCAACCGTACCAGCCGATCATCGCCGCACCGATACCGGAAGTGATGTGGTCGTAGCCCGGAGCAATATCAGTAGTCAGTGGGCCAAGCGTATAGAACGGTGCTTCGTGGCACTCCTTCAGTTGCTTGTCCATGTTCTCTTTGATCATGTGCATCGGCACGTGGCCCGGACCTTCGATCATTACTTGGACATCATGTTCCCAGGCAATTTTGGTCAGCTCACCCAGCGTTTCCAGCTCGGCAAACTGGGCTTCGTCGTTGGCATCATAGACAGAGCCCGGACGCAGACCGTCACCCAGAGAGAACGCGACATCGTACTCTTTACAGATCTTGCAGATGTCTTCGAAGTGGGTGTAAAGGAAGTTCTCGGTGTGGTGTGCAAGGCACCATTTAGCCATGATGGAACCACCGCGGGATACGATACCGGTCATACGCTTGGCTGTCATCGGCACATAACGCAGTAGTACACCTGCGTGAATGGTGAAGTAGTCCACACCCTGCTCAGCCTGTTCGATCAGGGTGTCACGGAACACGTCCCAGTTAAGGTCTTCTGCTACGCCTTTTACTTTTTCCAGGGCCTGGTAGATCGGTACGGTACCGATCGGCACCGGAGAGTTACGCAGGATCCATTCACGGGTTTCGTGGATGTTGTCACCGGTGGACAGATCCATGATGGTGTCAGATCCCCAACGGGTACCCCAGGTCATCTTGTCGACTTCTTCATCGATCGAAGAGGTCACTGCTGAGTTGCCGATATTGCCGTTAATCTTCACCAGGAAGTTACGGCCGATGATCATCGGTTCCAGTTCTGGGTGGTTGATGTTACATGGGATGATTGCGCGGCCTTCGGCCACTTCCTGACGGACAAACTCAGGGGTGATCTCTTCCGGCAGATGCGCGCCGAAGTTATGACCCGGATGCTGTTCGGCAACGATATTGCCTTCGGCCCGGGCTTTAGCCAGCTTCATATTCTCGCGGATGGCGATGTATTCCATCTCCGGCGTGAGGATGCCCTGGCGTGCGTAGTGCAGTTGGGTAACGTTTTTGCCTTCTTTGGCGCGACGCGGCTTACGGGTCAGTTGGAAACGCAGGTGGTCCAGACGGATATCCGCTTCACGACCGCGGCCATATTCAGATGTCAGCTGTTCAAGCTGCTCGGTATCGTCGCGTTCCAGAATCCAGTTGGCGCGCAGTGGTGCCAGACCTTTTTTCAGATCAATAGTGACGTCAGGATCGGTGTATGGGCCGGAGGTGTCGTATACATAAAGTGGATCGTTCTGTTCGCCACCGAAACCGGTTGGCGTGTCATCCAGCGTGATCTCACGCATGGGTACGCGGATATCCGGGCGTGAGCCTTCTACATAAACCTTACGGGATTTTGGAAACGGCTGAACAGAGTCGTTGGCTGCCCCGGACGCTTGTCCCATTACCTGATCACGATCTGACATAGAACTACCACCTTAATGTATTCGCTTTTGTTGTTTTTGTTACGCGCTGCGGCAGCTGTGATGAGAGTACTGCCGGCGAGTGTGAGGCTAACTATAGCCAGTGGCCTTTCAGCTTGGTTAGGACCAAATTTCAGGGTGATTCAGGGCCAGTACTGGACCATTTAGTAGTAGAGGATATTTCTGGTTTTGGTGCCAGTTCAGAATATTATCTGGTGCCAATCCTCGGAATGGGGTTAATAATGTTGCTAGCTGTAGACGAATTGCTTAGTTTCTGAGCGTTGTTGAAATGACGGAGCTGAGATTATGCAGTTAAAGGTATCTCATAAAATTGCGCTGGGATTCGCATTCCTGGTGCTTTCAATTCTGCTGGTTGGCGGCGGTGGTCTGTGGGGTACGGGCACCATCAGTAAAGGTCTGAACCAGGTTACCAGTCAGTCGTTACCCACGGTTTCTGGCAGTCTGAAACAGATGATTACTCTGCAGCAGGCCAATCTGGCACTGCTGACCGTACTGTCTGATGATAAAGACAAGAAACTGCGGGAAGAACAGAAAGCCCGGTTTCAACAGCAGATCGAGGCATTCCAGAGCCGGATTGCCGAACTGGATACCCAGTATGAGCTGAGTGAAGAGCAGCATCAGCAACTGAAAACGGCCAGTGAAACGGAACAGCGCTTTACTCTGGCAGCAACCGAGGCGATGCAGTCCCATGAACAGCGCCTGATGTTATCTGAGCGGGTGCGTCAGAAAGAGAGCAGCTTTCAGCGTAAAACCGATACCCTGAATACCTGGGGGCAGAAATACATTAATCAGAATGTGATCAGTGAGCGACTGGTGCGTGTCCGGGCATTCCTGCGGGCCGCGAATGCTCATCGTACGCAGCTGATTAACTTCCGTCAGCACCGTGATATGGGTCGTTTCGACAAGGAGCTCAAAGGCAGTGAGGGCGAGTTGAAGAAAACCTTTGAATCCCTGGCCGCGATTGACTCCAAAGCGAAACGTATTGGTCGACTTGTCGATGATGTGCTGGCCGATCTTTATGGTGATAAGGGTATGGTCGCCCTGTACCGTGAGATGGATAACAACGACAAGTTGTTGTCACAGCAACTGGATTCAACCGCAGCTCTGCAGGCTGACGCCCAGAGTGTAGTGGATGCCTTTATCGAAGCGTCCATGTTGCAGGCAGCTAATCATAAGCGTGAAGCGGATCAGAGTTCACAAATTTCCGAAACCATGATTATCGGCCTATTGGTCGGTAACGTGGTACTGGCGGTGCTGATCGCCATGCTGACGGTACGCAGTATTCACCAGCCGCTTTCAAGAACGGTTAAGAGCCTGACCCAGATGGCTGACGGGGATATGCGTATCACCTTTGACGACAGCCGCAAGGATGAGTTTGGTGATCTGGGGCGTGCCCTCAATGAAGTGGTGGCCAATCTGCACGATATTCTGGAGGAGATAGCGTCCGGCTCTGAACGTCTGAGCAATGTAGCAGAGAGTAATGCTGTAACCAGCCAGCATACTAACCGGGCGATGACCCAGCAGAGTGAGCAACTCACCATAACCGCATCGGCTTCAGAAGAGATGGAACTGATGGTGCGTGAAGTCAGCCAGTTTGCCAGTACCACGCTGCAGGCCGTGCAGGACTGTGAAAAGCTGGGAGTGGATGCTGACCAGCAGGTACAGAACACGGTGACCAGTATCCGGCAGCAGGCGGATGAGATCTCTGAAGCAGTAAAACTCAGCGATAACCTCAACCACTACAGTAACCAGATCGGTTCGATTCTGGATACCATCGGTGATATCGCACAACAGACTAACCTGTTGGCACTGAATGCGGCTATTGAGGCGGCCCGTGCCGGTGAACAGGGACGCGGCTTTGCTGTAGTTGCAGATGAAGTTCGTGGTCTGGCGACTCGCACCCAGAACTCCACCCAGGAGATTCAGGAGATGGTCGAGAATATGCAGGGCAGTATCGCCGGAGTGGTTCGGGTGATGCAGCAGAGTGTCGATAAGACCGAGGCCTGTGTCGATTATGCTCATAGCTCTCAGGAAGCACTGGTGCATATGCAGGATGCGATCGCAAATATCCGTAGCATGAGCACTCAGATTACCGAAGCGACCAGTCAGCAGAATCAGGCAGTGGAAGAGATGGCCCGCACGCTGGAGCAGATTAACAGTGCCGCCAGTGAGACGGCTCAGGGGGCAGAAAAGGTTTCTACCCACAGTAATGACCTGCTGGATATTTCCACTCAGCAGAAAGAGCTGATCGGACGCTTTACTGTATAAGACGTTGGTACCAGAGGCAGGTGCTTCCTGCCTCTACCCGTTGCTACAGTTTTATTCCTATACTGGATGCCTGACATTTACTGTTTGTTTAACTGTATGTTTTTATTAGGGTATCTAAGCTGGAGTAAAACTCATGGCCACTAAAGATTCAGGCCTTTCATTCAATCAGTCGGCGCTGAAAGAGTGGTTTTCCATTCATATGCCGGGGCTGATGCTCTGTTTTGTTGTCGGTATGGCCGCTAAATTTGTGTCTGAACACTATGGTGGGCCGACCATTCTGTATGCTTTGCTGATGGGCATGTCGCTCAATTATCTGTCGGAAGAGGGCCGGTGCGCGCCGGGTATTCAGTTCGCCGCTAAATCCATACTGCGTTTCGGTATCGCCTTACTGGGAGCCCGGATTACCTTTGAACAGCTGCTTGGTCTGGGGGTTACCCCGATCGCCATTGTTGTTGTCGGAGTACCGGCAACTATTCTGTTTGGTGTGGCTTGTGGTCGCTGGTTAGGGTTGGGTAAGAATCAGAGCATTCTGTCCGGAGCCTCTGTGGGAATTTGCGGTGCGTCTGCTGCGTTGGCGGTATCGGCGGTCCTGCCGCAGGATAAAGATTCTGAGCGTAACCTGATCTTTACCGTGATCGGGGTAACGGCTCTGAGTACGGTGGCGATGATCGCATACCCGCTGGTGGTTACCGGCTTTAACCTGACCGAAGCTGAGAGTGGTATTTTCCTCGGCGCCACTATTCATGATGTGGCTCAGGTGGTGGGTGCCGGTTATATGATGTCTGATGATGTCGGTGACGTGGCGACGTTTACCAAGCTGCTGAGGGTGGCAGCACTGGTACCCGTGGTTGTGGTTATCTCTCTGCTGGTGGCGCGGAAAGGAGCAGCGAAAACCGAAGGAAAGTCTAAGCTACCCCTGCCAGGCTTCCTGATTGCATTTGTGGTGATCGTGGCGATAAACAGTACCGGTTATGTGCCACAGCTGGTTCTGGAAGGGATGACAGAATTGTCCCGCTGGTGTCTGATTATTGCGATGGTCGGACTGGGCATGAAAGCTTCCTTTAAGGAGCTGTCACAGATGGGGTGGCAACCGATTGCGTTGATGGTCGCTGAAACTCTTTTCCTGGCTGCACTGGTGGCGATCTGGTTATTTGCTGCCAGATAACCACATTCAAATGAACCGCTATTCGGGGGAGTTTCGACTCCCCTGATTGGGTTGTAGAACCAGAGAATATTGTGTGTTTATAAACCTTTAGTCTTATTGATGTCCGTCAATAGGCTTCACTAAACAGCGACAGCTTTCCCAACGGTGAGAGAGTAAAATTACTGCTTATCTAATCTGACTGGTAGATACCGGGGTGTAGTCGGACCGTGCAGAATAATTTCGTTGTTACAGCTGTTATCGCATCGCATATCGATGATGCGATGCAGATCGCGCGCAAACTCTCTATCACTGCAAGCAACGCCAGAGCACTGGCATTCCGTGCGGGCAGTGGGGCGCTGGGCTTTCGTCCGCTGACAGACTATATCAATCGGCTGGCAACCCTCACGGCCAGCTCCTCGTTTCGTATTAATCAACTGGCGTGTGATCTCAGCCGAACGGAAACCGAGCGTGAGAAAACCGAGCAGGCGCTCAGATACTTCAATCAGGTCTATCAACGTGCCGGTGATTCGCCCTATCTGGAGAGCATGAACCCGGTGAGCGCCCGTACTGAGCAGCGTCAGCAGAATCTTAAAGAGTCCTACTGTGCTCAGATAAATCTGTTGCGGGCAGAGCTGGAAACTCTGGCCGGCGAGTTACGCGCAGCGACGATGCTGGTGACCATGTCACGGGTTGAGGCGCTGCAGGCAGACAGTATTTACCAGCATTCCCTGAATAATGTGGCCGACAATGTTGAGGATGTGACCACGGCAATAAAACAACGGATTGATAGCGCACAGCGTCTTGTGCTGGATTTGAAGAAACAGCTCTGATGAAGACACACAAACTCTATGAAGGTCGTACCCATACCTGGCTGATGTTTGGTCGGGATGGGGAAAAACCTGAGAAAATAATCGATACCAACCAGTATATGGTTGTCACCAATGACAATGCTTTGTTGATGGACCCGGGAGGCATTGAGCTTTTCTCAGCGATGCTTACGGCTGTCATTAAAAGTGTGCCGGTGGATAAGATCACTCATCTGTTTGCTTCCCATCAGGATCCCGACATCATCTCATCTTTGGGGCTGTGGGATCAGGTGCTGGAGGGCGCGACTCTCCATTCACCCTGGATCTGGGAGGGATTTATTCGTCACTTCGGGATGCAGAATATTACCTACAGCCCGATTGAAGATGAGGGGGGCCGCATTCAGTTGGATGGTGTCGGCCTGGAGTTTATCCCGGCTCACTATCTGCACTCGTCGGGTAACTTTAATGTGTTTGATCCGGCATCCGGTATTCTGATGTCCGGTGATATCGGGGCGGCGATGGACACTGACGATGCGCCGCTGTTTGTGGATGATTTTGATGCCCACATCCCCCGTATGAAGCTGTTTCATCAGCGCTGGATGCCATCCAATGAGGCCAAGCAGGACTGGATTAACAGGGTGCGTGAACTGGATGTGAAAATGCTCTGCCCACAGCATGGGCGGATTTTCCGGGGTGATGATGTGCACCGTTTTCTGGACTGGTTTGAAGCGCTAGAAGTCGGCTTAGTCGGTAAACGGTTGCAGGCCGCTTCCTGAAACAGATAACCCGGCATAGGCCGGGTTATTTATACGTATCAGTCAGAAATTACCGATAGTCGTTACGGACCTGATTAAGGCTGATCGCCGGCTGCAAGGCGCGCTTCAATATCCGCAATGACTTCTGGCAGCTCTGCGACAGAGTCGATGACGTAGTGGGCACCTGCGCGGTAAAATTTATCAGCCGCCTTCTGACGCAGTGCGTCCTGCTGCTGTTCTGACAGGGCATTCCAGTCCGCCAGTTCCATACCGACTTCATTACCGGATACCGCAATTCCTACAGTCCAGATGCCGGCATTCAGGCCTTCATCAATGCCTGGTACAGTGTCATCTACTTTGACACAGGCGTGCAGGTTTTCCACTTCCAGATCGAGCAGGTTTTTCAGAGTCATGTGTGGGAAGGGGCGACCGCGAGGTACATCGGTTGCCGCAACAATACTCTGTGGCTTGTAACCCTGCTGAGCGGCTTTAGCGATCAGGCCTTCAATCATATCCTGGCTGTAACCGGTGTTGCCGCCCACCTTGATGCCGCGCTCTGTCAGATATTCAAAGGTCTCTTTTGCACCCGGAATCAGATCGGCGCGCTTATCAATGGCTTCTACCTGAATTGGAATGAACTCCTCATACAGGCGATCAATATCGGCTTCGGTCGGCTCGGCACCGTGTTTCTCTGTCCAGGCCTGGCGAACGCGTGGCATATGCACCAGTTGGCTGATGTGCTCGCGCTTTTCAGTCCCCATCGGTTCACGGGCCTCAGCCAGCGTGATGGGCACACCGTTACGTTCGAACAGCATGCAGAAACCATCGATCGGTGCGATAGAACCGTAGTCCACTACGGTACCTGCCCAGTCGAATACAACAGCCTGCACCGGGCCGGTATAGAAACGCTTATAAGAGAAAGCCATTGGTAAATCCTCATCAGATGAATAATCAGTATGGAGCCAATATAACTAAAGAGTGAAAAACTGGTATAGACCAAAATAAATCTACGTTTTGGGCCAGACGATGACAGTTCTGTTACAGAGCAAAACTGGCGCTTTAGTCGCACAGGCGACGTTTCCGGTTCTGCAGGAGATATTCTTGGTTTCGGTAATATGCCCCTGACAGGAATGAGCTATGCTGAAAACAGAACAAAGGTGGGAGGAAAATGATCGATGAAAGCGATCACCCTGGAGCAGTTGAAAGCGCTGTTTTCAACGGCGCAGTTTCGTTCTCTTTCCATGTTCGGCGCGCTCAGTGAGCCCTGCATTGAGTTTCTGCTACAACATGGCGAGATAGGTGCGACTGATTCAGACGAACAGCTGTTCTCGCAGGGTGAGCCTTCAGATGGTTTCTATATTATTCTGAGAGGTCAGCTCGGATATTATCGTCATAACAGTATCGAACGGGTCTATCTACGTAGCTACCAGCCTGGTGAGCAACTGGGATTTGCTAGTATGATCGGGCTGCATGAGCGCCGCGGAGACGCGGTGGTGGAAGGCGGAGGTTATGTACTCAAGGTGCCCTGTGAACTGTTCCATGAGGTCTGTCAGCGCTATCCCGATGACTTTGTAATTTTTCTGATCAATATGACCCGCGAAATGAGCCGGGAAATTATCGATCTTGATTCTATCTGCGCTAATCTACGGACACAGGTGAACAAACTGAGTAAGGTGTAGTTTGTAAAGCGGTGGCTGGACCGTCGTGCAAGCACGACTTGCTTGACCGCATTGTCAGAGCAATGCTCACTAGTATCTAAATCTAGCAAGTGTCGGGAACGTGACTTTGTCACTCGTTGGAAAAAGCAGGGAATGAGTTCTGTTCCATTTGTAGGAGCCCCTCCTACAAGTTCAATCTACTAATTATCTTTTGTAGGCTGTTCCAGCAAGCATTGCCTGAAATACGTTCGAGCGAAGAAGGCTCTGCTTTCCGGTCGAACCACGATGCTTATCCTCCTTATATCGGCACGGGGAGTGCCTCACTACATATCCTTTGTCGGCGCTTCTCTTATCTTTTTTCAGCAAGCATTGCTTGCAATGCGTTCGAGCGAGGAAGGCTTTGCCTTCCGGTCCAGCCACGATTCCCGCCTATCCCTTAGATACGCACGAGGTCCTACCTTCCTCCTTCCAAATTTCATCCAAAACTAAAAAATAATTCCCAAAACTCCACCTGAATGAATTTCTTTCCATCTAATCATCATCTTTATAAAAAAATAGAAGATAAAAGTTCTTGACATAAAAAGATGCTTTAACGAATATACGAATGAAAATAATCAAAATAATTTCATGCATGTGATTTTGCGTGATCGTTTTTAGTCGAGGTCAAGATGAAAGTACTGGTCGCGGTAAAACGGGTTGTTGATGCCAATGTGCAGGTACGCGTGAAAGCGGACAACTCTGGTGTAGAACTGGCCAACGTGAAGATGGCTATCAACCCATTCTGTGAAATTGCGATTGAAGAAGCGATTCGACTGAAAGAGGCCGGTCAGGCGTCTGAAGTGATTGTGGTCAGCGCAGGTGATGATGCATGTCAGGAGCAGCTGCGTACGGCGCTGGCGCTGGGCGCTGATCGGGCAATTCAGGTTGCTACCGATGCTGAGCTGCAGCCACTGGCGGTGGCTAAACTACTGAATCAGGTTGCTACTCGTGAGGAAGCGGGTCTGATCATCATGGGTAAGCAGTCTATCGATGGCGATAACAACCAGACTGGCCAGATGCTGGCCGCGCTGGCTGGTATGCCGCAGGGTACTTTCGCTTCTGAAGTGAAGATTGAAGGCGATGAAGTGCTGGTTACCCGTGAAGTTGACGGTGGTCTGCAGCAGGTTGGCCTGAAGCTGCCAGCGGTGATCACTACCGATCTGCGTCTGAACGAGCCTCGTTACGCATCTCTGCCAAACATTATGAAAGCCAAGCGTAAGCCGCTTGAGTCGGTGACCCCTGAAGAGCTGGGTGTCGATGTTGCACCGCGCCTGACCACTGTTGAAGTGAATAATCCGCCGGCCCGTGCTGCAGGCCAGATGGTAGGCAGCGTAGCTGAACTGGTAGAGAAACTGAAAACCGAAGCGGGAGTACTGTAATGACTATTCTGGTAATTGCTGAACACGATAATCAGCAGCTGAAAGCGGCGACTGCGAATGCTGTGACTGCGGCTGCTCAGCTGGCTGATAAAACCGGTGCATCTGTAACAGTACTGGTGGCTGGTCAGAACTGTGGTGCTGCTGCTGAACAGGCAGCGGCTGTTGCCGGTGTTTCCCGTGTACTGGTCTGTGATTGCGATGCGCTGGCGAATCAGTTGCCGGAAAACCTGGCACCGATGCTGACGGATCTGGTGTCACAGGAAGCGGTGACTCACCTGCTGGCTCCGGCAACCACTCAGGGTAAAAACCTGTTGCCACGAGTGGCTGCGCTGCTGGACGTAGCGCAGGTTTCCGATATCACTGAAGTGATTGATGCTGACACCTTTGTGCGTCCTGTTTATGCAGGTAACGCACTGGCGACGGTAAAGAGTGCAGACTCTGTGAAAGTTATCACTGTGCGCGGTACGGCATTTGAAGCGGCTGAAATGAGTGGTGGTAGTGCTTCGGTGGCTGCATTGGATGCCGCTGCAGATGCTGGCCTGTCGCGCTTTATCAGTGAGGAAGTCATTGAGTCTGACCGTCCTGAACTGACCGCAGCCCGCACTATTATTTCCGGTGGTCGCGGTATGCAGAACGGCGAGAATTTTGTGTTACTGGAGAAGGTGGCCGACAAGATTGGCGCTGCCGTTGGTGCTTCGCGTGCCGCAGTCGATTCCGGTTTTGTATCCAATGATATGCAGGTGGGTCAGACCGGCAAGATCGTTGCCCCGGACCTGTATATCGCGGTTGGCATTTCCGGTGCGATTCAGCACCTGGCCGGTATGAAAGATTCCAAAGTGATCGTCGCGATCAATAAAGATGAAGAAGCACCGATCTTCAGCGTGGCCGACTACGGTCTGCATGCTGATCTGTTCGATGCCCTGCCTGAACTGGAAGCTCAGCTTAGCTGAGCGCTATCAACAACGGAGAACTCTGATGACACACCAAACTTATCGCATCGTACTGGACTGCCCCGATCAGGTAGGCATCGTCACCCGTGTGGGTGAGGTGATTACTTCGAACGGCGGCTGGATCAACGAAGCGACGCATCACTCCGATGAGGAGAGTAACTGGTTCTTCTCCCGCTTTGAGGTTCAGGCGGATTCTCTACCATTCGGCGTCGATGAACTGGAGCAGAAGTTTGCTGAGCTGAAGCAGGAGTTCAGCATGAACCTGCGTCTGGTGGATACCGACCAGCGTAAGCGGGTGGTGCTGATGGCCAGTAAGGGCAGCCACTGTTTGTCGGATCTGCTGGATCGCTGGAAGAGCGGTGATCTGAAGTGTGATATCCCGTGTGTTATTTCCAACCATGAAGATATGCGCGGTCTGGTCGAGTGGTATGGCATCCCGTTTCACCATGTGGTGATCGACAAGGATGATAAAGCACCAGGCTTTGCACAGGTTGAAGCGCTGATTGAGGAGTACCAGGCTGATTGTGTGGTGCTGGCTCGTTATATGCAGATTCTGCCGCAATCACTGTGTGAAAAGCTGCGTCACCATGTAATCAATATTCACCATAGCTTCCTGCCATCGTTTATCGGTGCCCGACCTTACCATCAGGCTTCCCGCCGTGGGGTTAAACTGATTGGTGCAACCTGCCACTACGTGACTGAACAGCTGGATGAGGGCCCGATCATCGATCAGGACGTTGCCCGGGTGACTCACAGCGACAAAGTCGAGGATCTGGTGCGTCTGGGTAAAGACGTTGAAAAAACCGTACTGGCCCGTGGTCTGCGTGCTCATCTGGAAGACCGGGTGCTGGTACACGGCAATAAGACCGTCGTGTTCTGATAGCAGAACCGGCTCGCTGCCGCGCCTGCATTCGAATGGGCAGCGCGTGGCAGCGTACCAATATATAAGAACAATACGATATAAGAACAATAAGAATCATCTCTGTGGGCAGAGATGAGGAGAATAAGAATGACTAAGACTCTTCCTACTTCGGCTCAGGTCGTGATCGTCGGTGGCGGCGTCATCGGCTGTAGCGTTGCTTACCACCTTACCAAACTTGGCATTACTGATGTTGTCCTGCTGGAGCGTCGTCAACTGACCTGCGGTACAACCTGGCACGCAGCCGGTCTTGTGCCGACCCTGCGGGCAACTTACAACATGTCCATGCTGGCGAACTACAGTGCCAGCCTGTACGACCAGCTTGAAGAGGAGACCGGGCAGGCAACCGGTTTCGTACGCAACGGTTCCCTGACTATTGCTACCAATCAGGAGCGTCTGGCGGAACTGAAGCGCGGTGCATCCATGGCTAAAGTCTGCGGTTTCCCGTGTGATGTAATTGAACCGGATCAGGCGAAAGAGCTGTGGCCGTTGCTGAATATCGATGATATCTGCGGTGCGATCCATCTGCCGATGGACGGTATGGCGAGCCCTGTGGATGTGACTCAGGCACTGGCGAAAGGTGCGCGTATGGGCGGTGCCCAGATCATTGAAGGCGTAAAAGTGCTGGATATGAAGATGCGTGATGGCAAGGCCGCTGGGGTTATCACCGAGCAGGGCGATATCGATGCCGAGTACGTTGTTAACTGTGCTGGTATGTGGGCCCGTGAATTTGGCAAGAAAGCAGGGGTTAACGTACCACTGCATGCAGCAGAACACTTTTATGTTGTAACCGAGAATATGGCTGATCTGCAGCAAGGCTTGCCGACCCTGCGTGATATGGACGGTTACTGCTACTACAAAGAAGATGCCGGCAAACTGCTGATCGGTATGTTCGAACCGGGGGCTAAGCCATGGGGCATGGACGGTATTCCGGAAGACTTCTTCTTTGATCAGCTACCGGATGATTTTGAACACCTTGAGCCGTACCTGGAAGCCGCTATGCACCGGGTACCCAAGCTGATGGAAACCGGTCTGCAGGTCTTCTTCAATGGCCCGGAATCGTTTACCCCGGATGATCGTTACCATCTGGGTGAAGCCCCGGAACTGCGTAACTATTTTGTGGCAGCTGGCTTTAACTCCGTGGGCATCCAGTCTGCGGGCGGTGCCGGTAAGATGCTGGCGGAATGGATCCATAAAGGCCATGCGCCACGGGATCTGTGGGATGTGGATATTCGCCGTAATATGCCGTTCCAGGGGACTCAGAACTACCTGCAGGAGCGTACTACCGAAACGCTGGGTCTGCTGTATGAAACCCATTACCCGTTCAAGCAGTTCAAAACGTCCCGCGGTGTTCGTCGCTCGGTTCTGCATGAACAGCTGAAAGCTCAGGGCGCAGTATTCGGTACCGAAAACGGCTGGGAACGTGCTAACTGGTTTGCTAAAGAGGGCCAGGCTGCTGAGTACGAATACTCCTTCGGTCGTCAGAACTGGTTCGAGAACAATAAAGAAGAGCACGAGGCCGTGCGAAGCGCTGTTGGTGTGATCGACCAGAGCTCTTTCTCCAAGTATCAGGTGGAAGGTCCGGATGCCGAGCGCTACCTGAACCGTATCTGCTCGAACAATGTTTCTGTGCCGGTGGGCAAGATGGTGTATACCCAGTGGCTCAATGAGCGTGGTGGTATTGAAGCGGATGTCACCGTGACCCGTCTGGCACAGGACCGTTATCTGGTGGTATCCGGTGTGGCTTGTCAGAACCGTGATATGGACTGGCTGCGTCGTAACAAGCCGGAAGATGCCATGGTGTTCTTCACTGATGTGACTTCGGCGTACGCGGTTGTCACTGTGATGGGGCCGAATTCCCGTGCGACGCTGAGCAAGCTGACCCGTGACGATATGTCTAATGAAGGCTTCCCATTCGCAACCTCCCGCGAGATCGAGATGCACTATGCGGTTGTGCGCGCTTCCCGGATCACTTACGTGGGTGAATTGGGCTGGGAACTGTATATCCCGACGGAATATGCACCAAGCGTCTATGAGGCAATCATGGAGGCCGGTGAAGAGTTCGGCATCCGTCCATACGGTTATCACACGATGAACTCTTTGCGGATGGAGAAGTGCTACCGTCACTGGGGCCACGATATTACCGACGAAGATACAGTGCTGGAAGCCGGTCTTGGCTTTGCTTCTGACTTCAACAAAGAGGGCGGTTTTATCGGTAAGGAAGCACTGCTGGCACAGAAAGAGAACGGTCCGCTGACCAAACGCTTTGTGGCCTTCCAGTTCGAGAATCCTGAACCGCTTTGTTACCACGAAGAACCGATCTGGGCGGATGGCAGAATCGTTGGCCGGACCACCGCCGGTATGTTTGGTCATACTGTGGGTGCAACAGTAGCGATGGGATATGTCGAGCATGCGACCGGTGTCACCAAAGAGTGGCTGGACAACACGCACTTTGAAATTGAAGTGGAGTGTGAGCGCTATACCGTGAAGCCTTCACTGCGTTCGGTCTATGACCCGGATATGGAAAAAATTAAGTGCTGATCACTGTGTCTCAGCACAATTGAGATCAGCCAGACTTTGAAGCGCTATACGGCCTGCCGTTTCCTGCATGGGTGTTTGCCCGCCCGACTGTTCAGATTGCGTCCTGAACACAGGGCCGTATAGCTGCTTCATATCGGATCGAAGCAGGATCCGGAATAACGAATCACTTGCAACAGCCAGGTCGCTACCACAACAGCACCTGGCTGTTTACTTTAAAAACTATAAAAGAGGTTCACAATGTCTGCATTGATTCTGGACGGAAAAGCCCTGGCCAAAAGCCGGGAACAGCAACTACATGCCGCAGTCGGGGAACTGTTGGCGGGCGGCGGTCAAAAGCCAGCGCTGGCGACCATTCTGGTGGGGAGTGACCCGGCTTCGGCAACCTACGTACAGATGAAAGTGAATGCCTGCGGCCGTGTCGGCATGGATTCAGTGCGGGTGGATATGCCGCAATCAACCACCACGGAAGAGCTGCTGGCGGTCATTGATGAATTAAACAGTAACCCGGATGTGTGCGGTATTCTGCTGCAGCATCCGGTGCCGGAGCAGATCGATGAACGGGCCTGTTTCGATGCGATCGCTATCGAAAAAGATGTCGATGGCGTGACGACTAAAGGCTTTGGTCTGATGGCGATGGGAGAGCCGGCTTTCGGTTCAGCGACTCCGGCGGGCATCATGACTCTGCTGAAGCATTACGATGTTGAACTGTCCGGCAAGCATGCCGTTGTGGTGGGGCGCAGTCCGATTCTGGGCAAGCCGATGGCGGCCATGCTGCTGAATGCTAATGCTACCGTCACTATCTGCCATTCCCGTACTGTGGATCTGGCGGAACAGGTTGCCCGGGCTGATATTGTTGTCGGAGCGGTGGGGCAGCCAGAGCTGATCAAAGCAGAGTGGATTAAAGACGGTGCTGTGGTCGTGGATGCTGGCTATCACCCCGGCGGTATTGGCGATATTGAAAAAGCCGGTCTGGAGCAGCGGGTTGCTGCGTTGACGCCGGTACCGGGCGGTGTTGGTCCAATGACTATCAATGCCCTGATCAGCCAGACTCTGGAGTCGGCCCAGAAGCGCTGAAGCCTTTATAGTCTCCTGTCCCCGATGTCAGAGATTGCGTGGGCAGGAGGCAGATCAGACCTTAGTCTGCATCATCACTTATAGGTACTGCTGTTGCAATAAAGATGGTAAGCTGTTGCTGTTCCCCGACAGTACTGTGAAGATGACATGCCAAACCTGAATATTCCCGGACTGAGTGAACTGTTCGACCATATGGCGGACGCGGTTTACCTGCTTAATCCGGAAACATCCGACATTATCTGGGGCAATCGGCAGGCATGGGAAATGCTGGGTATGGAGCCTGAGGACATTGTCAATCACAGTGTTCTCAGTCTGCAGAAGGACGTTCATGGAGCCCCGCAGTGGAATGAGATTGCCAACATTATCCGCTCGGATGAGTGTTTTCGCTTTATTGGCCGACACCTGCATAAGCAGGGACATGAGGTTGATGTTGAGGTTAATACCACCCACTTCAATTGGCAGGGCTCGGAATATTTTCTTTCGGTAGCCCGAAATATAACCAATCGACTGGTTCAGGAAAGTGCTGCGTCTGGCAGCGAGGTCAGAATTCTTAAAGCCCTGAATGATGCAGTAGATGGCGCCTGGCGCTGGACGATAGCAACCGGACAAGTGCACTTCAGTGCTCAGCTTAAACGGATGTTAGGCTATGGTCCGGATGAGATGCCCGGTGTTCTGGAAACCTGGAAGAATAACGTGCACCCCGATGATGCGCCGTTGGTGATGGCTGCATTGCAGGAACACCTGGACGGTAAAAGGTCCCGCTATCACGCTGAGTACCGGATACGGAATCGGAACGGCCATTATCTCTGGGTCGATGACCGGGGCAAAGTCTGTGAATGGGATGAGCAGGGCAATCCTGCTGAAGTGGTCGGTCTGGTTTATAACATCACCGATCGTAAACATATCGAACAACAGCTCCAGGAACTGGCCTCCTACGATTCTCTGACCGGTCTGCTTAACCGCCGCGAAGCGATGCGGGTACTGAAAGAGCAGATGGAGCTGTCCCAGCGGCTGCAGTTGCCTCTGGGAATTGCCTATATGGATGTCGACCACTTTAAACCGGTTAATGATCTTTACGGTCATGAAACCGGAGATAAGGTGTTGCGACTGATCGCTGAGATTCTGAAAGAGTCGGTACGCAGTTCAGATATCGTATCCCGCTGGGGGGGCGAAGAGTTTATTCTGATCTCCCATAACACCGGTCTGAATGATATTCACCAGTTGGCCGAAAAGCTGCGCAGTAATCTGCAGCAGGAACTGGGGGAGCATACGCCACCGATTACCATCAGTATTGGTGTTACGGTGACTCAGGGGAATGAAGAGATCGCTCATGTGCTGGCCCGCGCTGACCGCGGACTTTATCGGGCTAAGGCCAATGGCCGTAACCGGGTTGAGGTAATTAAACCGGTTAACTAGTTAGTGCTGTCCGGCTGGTTTCAGTTAGCTTCGGCAACCGGTTCCTGATAAAGGTGGTAACGGTTTTTCCCTTTCTGCTTGGCTTCATACATCGCCTGATCAGCCTGAGTGATCAGGTGATCGGTATCTTTTTCATCGCCCTGAGGGAAGAAGGTTACACCCACGCTGGCGGATACCCGCAATTGATTGTCCCCGGATAAAACCGGCATCGAGGCCTGTTGCAGCAGCCGGTCCAGCACAGGGATCGCTTCTTCCGGTGCAGACAGATCCAGCAATAGCGCGACGAATTCATCGCCACCGATCCGGGCTAGGGTGTCACACTCACGAAGAGCCTCTTTCATCCGCGCGCCGACCTGTTCCAGAAGATAGTCACCCTGGGCATGGCCATAGGTATCGTTGACTTCTTTAAAGCCATCCAGATCGAGATAAACGATTGCCAGACAACTGTTGTGTCGCAGAGTCTGTGCCATTGCCTGCTGGAACCGGTCTTCTAGCAGCACCCGGTTAGGCAGGTTGGTCAGCGGGTCAAAGTGGGCGATCCGTTCCAGCTGGCGCTGATAATTTTTCCGTTCGGTGATATCGGTGCTGACACCGACCATGGCGATAGGTCTGTGGTTTTCGTCCAGCACCAGTGTGGTACGCAGATCCATATGCTTCTGCTCTCCGGTACCGGAGACATGCAGGATCTCTCCCTGCCATTCGCCCTGATACTGAGTTTGCCAGATGATCTCATCCTGCGAGGTATTGGCATCCGGGGCGTGGCCCAGAATGGAAATTTTATGGCCAATAATGCGTTCTTTGCTATAGCCCAGCTCAGTGGCCTGGGCGGCGTTGATGTAGATGATCCGGCTATCCAGATCGGTGACGGTGACATGGTCCTGGATCTGGTCCAGCACCTGCGCCTGCAGCATCAGGCGTTGTTCGGCTTCTTTCAGTTCGGTGATATCGTGGCCAATACCCAGTACGCCGATAATCTCGCCGCGATTATCCCGCATCGGGGTTTTAGTAGTCTGGCGCAGCACCCGGCGATTATCCTCGGCATATTCGACCCACTCCTGAATCACCACGGCATGGCCTTCACTGATCGCCTTGTTATCGTTGTTCCTGAAATGGTCAGCCAGTGATTGAGATACCAGGTCATAATCGGTTTTGCCTATAATCGCGGCTTCACTGTGACCGATAAAACGCTCGAATTCCGGATTACAGGTCAGATAGCGGCCTTCAGTGTCTTTCATCCAGATCATGTCGGGCAGGGTTTCGATCAGGGTCTTCATGAACTGGTGTTCATTATCCAGCGCGATCATGGTCTCCTGTAGCTCAAGTTCTGAGCGCTTACGGTCTGATGTATCCTGAAATGCGATGACATAGCCTGTAATCAGGTTCTTTGTACTGAACAGCGGCGAGACCATCAGATAGGCATCGATGCTGCTGCCATCCCTGCAGGTTAACTGGGTCTCTATGGTATGTGAGCCGCTGTTATCATGGCTATTCTGTTGGATCAGTCCTGTTATCGCGATGTTCGGGTTCAGCTGTTCGAGTATCGGCTGATCGATTAGTTCATGGCGTTCATAGCCCAGTAATTCGCAGGCTTTCGGGTTAATAAAGGTGCAGTTGCCGGCATTATCCAGCCCGAAGACACCTTCGCCCAGGCGGGTGAGCAGGGTTTCCCGCTCGGTCAGACGCAGGGTGTCGGCCAGCATCCGGGTCTGTCGGCGCTGACCACGGGCATAGATCAGGCTACCCAGGCTCCCCATAAACAGCAGAAAAACAGTAATGGTACTGACCCGCATGACCGCATTTTGCTTAACTGCATACAGATCGGCAGTTTCAACATGACCGATAACTTTCCATAAGAATGCCTGCTCCTGCAGGTGGGATTGTGGTGATGTATGCGATGTCCAGCGACTGGAGATCTGTTGCAGAGGTTCCACTGTACGGAATACGAATCCGCCCTCAGAATTAAGAATGCTGCCCTGACGCCCGCTGCTGATGGTCTGCCAACTTTGCGGATAGAGACTGTCATAGGTTTCCGGGCGATTCAGCATAAAGCCCCAGGCCCGATCAGGTGTTTTGCTGTAGAGCCAGAAACCGTCCTGGTTGAGTAATTCTATCGAGCCAGGGCCTTCCGGCAAGCTGTCCCGGAAGCGGTCAAGCAGATCCTGACCGGAGTAGTTGAGTAGTAGTATACCCCGGGAATTACCGGCAGCATCGAAGACCGGAGTGCCAATGCGGATCACCGGTTTCAGCGGCCATTCGACTTTACCCCGTTCAACATTCAGATCCAGTGGTGAGATAAAGAAATGATCCTTTTCCAGCGACAGGGTGTTGTCAAAGTAGTAGCGGCCTTTCTTATTCTGCAGATGACGGGTGGCGACCAGATAGGTGTCAGTACCGTTACTGTTAACCCGGATTCGCTCCTGACCACTTTCATCGATCCAGCGAATCTGATCGTAAATGCCTTTGTTACGGGAAAAGACTATAAATGCCCGTTCCAGGTGTTGCTGGTTACTGGCTGAGGGGTGATTGAATACCTGAGTCAGTTCGGCCAGTTCGGCCAGAACGTGCAGGTCCAGCGCGGCGTTTTCCAGGCCACGGTTAAGCGCCGCCGTGCCGATAATAGCCCGGTCCTGCAGGCTGGCAATAAGACGGTCCTGTTCTCTGTCGGTTTCTTCGCTGTAGGTATAGAAAGCTCCTGTCAGCACAAGCATAAGAAACGGCAGGAAAAAACGAAGAAAATTAGTCAACAAATCCATCTGGTTGAGCACTGACTTCAAGTTTTTAGAAGCGCAAAATTCTAGCAACCAGTATCAGGTTCACCAATCAGCTTTGTACTCATTCTGAAGAGATTGACCTGTCCTGGATCAATAAAGTGTCAGAAATCAGAGACATTGCTTCGCCCGGATATCTGCAATAACAGACTTTTATGACTGGCAGGTAGTTATGCTGTTGCGAAAAGGAGCTGGGGATACATTGATGATGGTAGCACTATGTAGTCACCGGCGTTCCCTTGTTGAGCACCATAAACACTCCGGCGGCCATAAACGTCAGACCGATGATGCGCTGGGTACTGAGGCTGAACTGCTGTGCCCCCAACAGACCGAAGTGATCGATAACACTCATTGAAATCAGCTGCCCCAACAAGGCAAAGGCGATGGCATTGGAGATGCCGAAGCGAGGCGCGATCCAGGTCACACTGATGATATAGAAAGCGACACAGAGACCGCCCAGATAGAAATAGACCGGTGTGTCCGATTGGAACAGTTTCGTGGGAACCCCTTCTGTTGCCAGCAGGTAGATAGTAGCTGCGGTGAAGCCGACAGCGAGAGAGATCGTTGTCGCCAGAGTTGAACTGAGAAGTCTGCTGCCCAGACCGCCATTCAGCATCGCCATGGTGGGAATGCCGATCCCGGCAAGCAGCATAAACAGTGCGTAAACAATGGAATTATTCATCACGGGATGCCTCCTGAACCGGACTGGGCATATGCTGTTGGAGAAAGGCTCTGCAGCGATCAGATAACGGATGGGATCTACGGGTCGTATCATGCATCTGCACGATCACGGTGTCGGCGGTTGCAACACAGTATTGCTCCTGAAATAGCCCCTGTTGCAGAGTCAGTGAGCTGTTACCGATTCTGGTCACCCGGGTACCAATCTCCAGAGTACCGGGCCAGCGGATCTCACCCAGCAGATTGAGGCTGAGATTGGCGATGACAAAAGAGGCATCGCTGTCAGCCAGAGGATGCTCCGGGTTATAGAGAAACTCGACCCTGCCGGTTTCCAGAAAGGTAGAAAATACTGCGTTATTCACATGCCCCTGACGGTCAGTGTCGGCATAGCGGATTTTGTCGTAGGTCTGGAAAGTGAAGTCAGAGTAGTTCAGGTTCTGCGTTGTTGTCTGAGTTGTTGTCTCTGTCATCGTGGTGACCTCTGAGTATCGTTCTGCAGATCGTCAGCGAACCGGCCTGCGAGATTCTTTCCGGCTTCCAGTAAATGATCGGAAAGTTCTTTGGAATGCACTGCCCGTGACAGGGTCATTGAGCCGATGATCAGTGACATAAATGCCAGTGCCTGTTCCTGTTTCTGAGCATCTGCGCTATTGAAGTCATCCCCGCAAACTGCAGACAGTGTCTTGATCAGCTCCTGCTCGTAACTCTGTTTGAACTCAGTGTCACTGCGGGCCGCTTCTGAACTGAGAGTGGCCAATGCACAGCTATTCGCCAGTTCGTTACGGTGCGCCGCAGTGAGATAGCGCTTTGCCAGTCGGGACAGCCGCTGCATCCAGCTCTCTTTAGCAGGTTTGCTGATCCAGCGCTGCCGGTTTTCATCCAGAGCGTTTTCCAGCGCGGCAAGCAGCATCTCATCTTTGTTCTTAAAGTGAGAGTAGAACGCACCATGGGTCAGGCCGGCATCAGACATCACCGCAGCGATACCTGAGCCATCAAGACCTTCTTCACGCATTCTGCGAGCGGCAGAAGTCAGGATCCGATCCCGTGACTGTTGTTTAAGTTCTGAACGCAGAGTCATACTGTCATCTCACATTATGTATATCATGCGAAAACAATATCGCATGATGATTATCATGTCAAAATCTGGTTAAGCACTGCAGAAAGGAGAGTCGGAAGAGGAGAGCCAGGAGGGAGATAGGCAGCCCCTGCTACAGGGCTGCGATAGTGAGGAAGGATTCAGTTTTGGCTGACAACATCACAGATAATTTCGCCGATCAGCTGACAGTCGCTCTCTGAGAAGGTCAGCGGAATGCGCATATCCAGTAACTCCGACAGAATAGCCTCGGTTTTTGGCAGCTGAGGCAGCTGTTCGATATAACGCCAGCTGTCATAACGGCTGGTGTAATCCTTCGGTTCGGCATCACCAAACCATTTCAGAATGACGCCCCGTTCGGCGCATTCGCCGACGACCTTGTGGATCTGTTCGGCGCTGAAGCCAGGCAGTGAAAACTGAATCGAGCTGGCAACAAACTGTTCCTGTTCCGGGCGGGTTGGTATGCGGATAGCCGGGCACTGATTGAACTGTTGTTCCAGAATCCGGTAGCGATCGTTCCAGCGCTGACACTGGTGATCCAGGTCTGCCAGTTGTGGTCGCAGGATCGCTGCCCTGAGGTTATCCATCCGGCCGCTGTAGTTCGGAGTCTCGTATCGAATCTGCTCGAAAGCCTCTTTTGGTGGCGCGGCGAAATGGCGTTCGAATAGCATATAGGAACCGGAATGAATAATTGCCCGGGCCATTACCTCCGGATGGCGAGTGGTCAGGAAGCCGCCTTCACCGGAATTGATATGCTTGTAGGTCTGGGTACTGAAACAGGCGATATCGCCGAAGGTGCCGCTTTTGGTGCCATTCCAGCTGGCCCCCATGGTGTGGGCGCAATCCTCAATCAGGAACAGATTGTAGCGCTCGCAGATCGCCATAATCCGGTCCATATCGGCGACATGGCCACGCATATGGGACAGCATAAAGTAACGGGCACCGCTTGCGGCTGCTTTGGTTTCCAGATCATCGAGATCAATACAGTAATCTTCGGCGACATCGACCAGCACCGGCACCGCGCCGCTGTTGTGGATAGCGCCGGGTACCGGCGCCAGGGTGAATGCGTTACAGAGTACTTTATCACCGGCCTGAACCCCGGCGGCGCGCATTGCGATATGCAGGGCGTAACCTCCGGATGAGCAGGCCAGACAGTAGGGGACGCCCATGTATTCGGCGAACTCCAGTTCCAGCAGATCGGTCTCGCTTTTTTCACCCGGCAGGGTGTTATAGCGATGCAGACGTCCTGAACGCATGACTTCAATGGCAGAAATGATGCCTGCTTCAGGAATGCCTTCCTGCTGGGTAAATGACTTTTCAAAAATTTTCATAGCAGGGCCTCAGTCGTAACGCTTCTGATCGTACACGTGGAAGTTCCACTCGGTATCCGGGTAGTACTTACGCAGACGCCAGTCACAGGCGCGGGCGTGACCTTCCATACCTTCGGCACGGGATATCCGGGAACCGGCGGCACTGAACGCCAGATTGGCCTCTTCGCTGATCTCCTGATAAGTGAGAATCTTAAGGAACTTCTGCACGTTCAGACCGCCGCTGTAACGGGCGACCCGTTTGGTCGGCAGAATATGGTTAGTGCCGGAGCATTTGTCACCGTGGGTCACCGTTGCGCCTTCACCCAGAAACAGGGAACCGTAATTCTTCAGATTATCGCGCCACCAGTAGAGGTCTTCGGTGATCACCTGAAGGTGCTCTGAAGCATAGCGATCACTTACTTCCACGCACTCTTCACGAGTATCGCAGTAGATGATCTCGCCGTGGTTAGCCCAGGCGGATTGAACCACTTCATGGTTGGGCATATCAGCGGCAACTTTCGGCATCAGCTCAGCCACCTTTTCACCGATCTCCCGGCTGGTGGTGAACAGCCATACCGGTGAGTCATAGCCGTGCTCGGCCTGAGAAACCAGATCCACTGCAATGGTCATCGGATCGGCGCTGTGATCGGCAATGATGGCCGACTCTGTTGGTCCGGCAAAAACATCGATACCGACTTCGCCGAACAGCAGCCGTTTGGCCTCGGCAACGTAGCCATTACCCGGTCCAACCAGAATATCAGCGGCAACACCGGTGAACAGACCGCGGGCCATGGTTGCCACGGCGTGGACGCCGCCCATTTCCAGAATAATATCGGCGCCGGCCAGATCCATTGCGTAAACAATCGCCGGATGAATGCTGCCATCTTTAGGCGGCGAGCAGGCCACAATCGTTTCTACACCAGCCACTTTAGCAGTGGCAATACTCATCAGTGCCGATGCTGCATGGGAGTATCGACCACCCGGTACATAGCAGCCTGCACAGTTGACCGGGATCACTTTCTGTCCCAGTTTTACGCCCGGGGCAGTTTCCACTTCAAATTCTGTCAGGCTGCTGCGCTGAGCTTCAGCGAAGGCTTTGACCTGACGGTAGGCAAACTGAATATCCTGTTTGGTCTGTTCCGGTACCTGAGCGATCAGTTCCGCACGCTTGGCATCCGACAGGATAAAGTCGTCCTGCCAGTTATCGAACTGAGCGGCGTATTCCCGTACTGCAGATTCGCCTTCGGCGTCGATCCGGGCCAGCATTGTTTTCACCGTTGCCTGAATTCTTTCGTCGTTTTCTGCAACCGGTGCTGTTGAGCGTTTCAGGTATTCCATGAGCACGTCCTAATGATTATTTTTTTGGTACTTTGGTGTAACTCGCAGTTCGGATCCCTTACGACGCCGAACCGTTGATGCTTAGATACTAGGAGTTGAGGCCGGAAACAGGCCAATGCTTATTTCTACGGCACCGGTTACTTTTCGGTATACCCGGTGCTACAGGCGGAGATGATTGATGGAACTGAAGTGGCTGAAAGACTTTATTGCGCTTGCTGAGCAGGGCAGCTTTTCTAAGGCCGCGGATGCCCGGTTTGTTACCCAGCCTGCGTTCAGCCGCCGTATCCGTTCACTGGAAAACTGGCTGGG
The DNA here is from genome assembly GCA_963669425.2 of uncultured Amphritea sp. Classification (GTDB taxonomy): domain Bacteria; phylum Pseudomonadota; class Gammaproteobacteria; order Pseudomonadales; family Balneatricaceae; genus Amphritea. The sequence continues at coordinate 2,467,483 of CAXXNC010000002.1, read as the reverse complement.
TGTCAGCCTGGTGGATCGTAACCAGCATCCCACAACACTGACCCCTACAGGTGAAGCATTTGCAGAACAGGCCCGGTTACTGTTGAGCCAGATCTACGGTGTTCAGCAGCAGATGCAGGCGCTCAGTGATGGTCGCTCAGAACTGAAAATACTGGCGCAGCATGCGCTGGCTGTGGCCTTTCTGCCGGCCTGGATGAATACTCTGGAAAGCCTCACCGACGGCGCGTTGATCAGCATTGAAGCAGGGAATCTGCACGATAATGTCGAGACCTTTCTGTCTGGTAACAGTGACTTTCTGCTCTGCTACAGCAGCGGTGATCTGTTCAGTGAGCTGCAACGGGAAGATGTGGAAACACTGCAGGTGGGGGTGGATAAACTGGTGCCGGTCAGTGGCTGCGATCATTCCGGTCAGCCATTACATCATCTGGATCAGCAAACACCTTTAAAGCTCCTGCGCCATCCTCCGCAATCTTTCTTTGGTCGTCTGCTGGAACAGCAATGCTATAACCGGTTACAGGGCCATGTTCAGTTTAATATCGCTTGCGAAAATGCCCTTTCTGAAGCACTTAAAGCGCTGGTGCTGAACGGCTACGGCGTTGCCTGGTTACCACAGAGTCTGATCCGGCGGGAACTGGATCAGCAACTGCTGGTACAGCTGCCACAGCCGCTCTCTAGCGTTGATCTGCAGATCACCCTCTACCGACTGCGTCAGTCGCACAATCCCGGTGCGCAGCAGTTCTGGGATTATCTCAAAGAACTCTACAATCCGGGTGAACCGGTTATGCCGAAAAGTAACTGAGATTAAGCAAAACAGCATTGGTGAGCCTTTCCGGGGGCTGTTTATACTGCAGGTGTATTCCGGAATGCCGGATCATCAACCGACAGTAAGGGCAGTGCTATGCAAGATAATCTCGATATTCTCAGCCGTGCTATTCACGACTGGATTCCCGCTGACCGTCCGGTCTCTCAGGCACCGCCTGCCCGCGAGCTGGAGCAGTTGCTGGATCTGCAGCTGAGTAATGAAGGTGCCGGTCAGGACGCGCTGGAGCAGGGGATTCGTGACTATCTGCACTACAACCCGGATGTCTCCAAAGCTGGATTCTTCAAACTGCTCTATTCCGGGCTCAATAAGCCAGCCTTGCTGGGTGACTGGATTACCAGTCTGGGTAACGCCACCATGCATACCTATCAGGTCGGTCCGGTGGCTACGTTGATGGAACTTGAGCTGATCCGTCAGTGGAACAAGCTGGTGGGGTTTGATGACGGCGAAGGCGTGATGGTCGCCGGAGGCAGTCAGGCCAATCTGATTGGTATGATGCTGGCGCGACACAAGGCCTGCCCTGATTTTAAAACCCGTGGCGCTGATGGCCGGACGCTGGTGGCCTACGTATCCGATCAGGCTCACTATTCGGCACAGAAAGCGGCGAATGTGCTGGGTATCGGCACCGATAACCTGATCGCAGTCGAGACCGATGATTACGGCCGGATGATTCCGGAAGCGCTGGATCAGGCAATTCAGATCTCTCTGTCTGAAGGGCATGCGCCGTTTTATATCAGCCTGACCGCGGGAACCACAGTGACCGGTGCTTATGATCCGGTGGCTGAGTGCAGCGCAGTGGCGCGAAAACATGACCTCTGGCTGCATATCGATGGCGCCTGGGGCGGTCCGATCCTGTTTTCAGACCAGCACCGGAATCTGTTGGCAAACAGTCATCTGGCAGACTCATTTACCTGGGACGCCCACAAACTGATGAATGTGCCGATCACTGCCGCAGTTATTCTGGTAAAACAACCCGGGGCGTTACAGGCTGCCTGCTCTGGTGGTGGTGCTGATTATCTGTTCCATTCTGATGAAAATGCCGCCTATAACCTGGGAGAGCGTTCGATTCAGTGCGGCCGTCGTGCGGATGCGCTTAAGGTTTGGCTGAGTTGGAAAGCCGAGGGTAATAACGGTTTTGCAGCAAAGATCGATTATCTGCAGAGCATCAAACAGTACTGTGTTGATCATATTGAAGAACACAGCCAGTTGGAGATGCTGGCACCCGCACTGTATCTGAATGTACTGTTCCGTTATCGTCCAGCACATATCACTGATGAGGAAGAACTGCGTAAGCTGAATATAGAGATTTGCGCCGAGATGCGCCGCTCTGGTGGTGCCTATGTGGATTATGCCCGCTTTAAAGGCCGAACCGGTATTCGTCTGATTCTGGCAAACGGTGAGGTAGAGCAGGGTGATATTGATGCGTTGCTGGCTGATGTGCAGCGGATCGGGGATATAATTGTTGCCCGTGGCTGAAGCCACGGAAAACAATCAGTGGCTGGACCGTCGTGCAAGCACGACTTGCTCGACCGCATTGCAAAGCAATGCTTGCTAGTGGCTTATGTGGACTCCCCTCTGTCAACAATGAATCGTCCTTTAACAGAAAAAACGCAAGCTTATGTCCGAGCTCACTATGGGGACGCGATCCCCGGCTCACTGAGATTTGCGCGAACAGTCTTATCATCTCTCGAAAGCGAGCGCTGAGCTCTTAGCCACTAACTGATTAAGACTGAATCTGTATCAAGCGCTTTTCATTGCCTACAGGTTCAGGCGGTGACTGCCTGAGCCTGATACTCGCTGCCATCCCGCAATAAAGCAAAGGCGGTACGTACTGTTTTATTGGCTAAAGCCACGGCGGCGCAGCGTTTACCCCGCCGCTCGATCAGATTTTTCAGCCAGACTTCTTTCTGAGATTTAGCGGATCGTTGGCTCAGTGCCCCCACCACGGCCATCGCGCCGCTGAGGAGCTGACTTCGCACCAATTGGTTACGGATATGTTTACCTATGCTACCCAGCACGGCCTTACTACCGCTGGAGTGCTGTATTGGCGTTAGACCAACACAGGCCGCCGCTTCCCGACCACTCCTGAAACTCACGTCGTCCCCCAGCTTCAGGAGGTTGAAAAGATTAATCGCATTGATCACCGATACCCCTTCCAGCGCCATCAGACGTTGACAGTCCGGATGCTGCTTGATGACCTTAGCCAGCTGCTGATCATAGTGCTGAATACGTTCAATGATTGCCAGATAGGCTTGCCAGGTCAGATGCAAGGCCTCCCTGAAGATCATGCTGAAGCCGTTGTCTGCCGTTTCCAGTGTGTCCTGAACCGCTCTGTTCAGACCTGCCTGAGCCGGAGATGCAGTAATATTAAATTCAGCGAGTAGTGCTCTGATCTGATTACCCAGAGCCACTTTTTGTTTAACGCCCAGCTCTCGCATGCGCAGAATGGTTTGTAATTCCTGCTGTTCAAAGGTTTTACCGGAGATGAACTGCACCTCAGGTAACTGTGCAGCCTGCGCAATCGCCAGTGCATCATTTTTATCAGTTTTCTGCTGCTGGCGAACCGCTGCAACCAGGCGAGTAGAGATCAGTCGTGCGATGTGACCGTGTTCCTGAGCCTTCTGCTTCCAGTAATTCGACATAGAACAGGCTTCAAAAACGATAACCACAGAGCTTTGGGTTGCCAGCCACAGACTGAATTCTGAAGCACTCATCGCTTGATTAAGTAAGACTTTATGGCGTTTAACAACGCACACTTGAATCACTTTTTTGGCCAGATCGACGCCGACAATGGTATTGTTCATGTATTGGACTCCTAGCTAATTTTTGGTCGAATTCAGCATACCTCGCTGCTGATATCAGGGCGAGGGGAGTCCAATTCTCTCGAAAAAGCGTAAAGCAGAGTGCCAGGGTTTTGTTTGTGGGAGGGGCGTATTGCCGCGATTGACTATATCGCCGCGAGGGCGCGCCTCCCACGTTAGGTATGAAATGCTTCGTTTGTAGGGTGCGTTATAACGCACCGATCAATGATGGTGGTGCAATACGCTGAAGCTATTGCACCCTACGATGCATGCTTTTTCGAGCCACGAGCAACGAGCCACGGAAAAAGGCGCGATGCGCCTTTTCTTATACCCGACTAATCAATACCCTCAGCCCTAGCAACACCATAGCGCCGCCCAGCACACGGTCGATCCAGTGGCTGATCGCTTTAAAGCGGCGGTTAACGGTGGGATTAGACAGCATCATTACCACACTGGAGAACCAGGCCAGCTGTATTACCATCATCCATGCGCCGTAGATGGCCAGTTGCCAGGCGGGCATATCGGCGGACAGCACCAGCGTGAACAGAGAGATAAAGTACACCGGCGCTTTCGGATTCAGAGCATTACAGAGAAAGCCCATACCAACCGTCCGCACTGCAGAGCGTTGCTGAGTGACAGCGATCTGCTCTTCATCCTCAGTGACTGCTTTGGCCCGTAGGCCGTTAATGCCCAGCCAGATCAGGTACGCGCCACCGAGAATCTTAATGATCCACAGCAGGGTGGTGGAATTCGCAATCACCGCCGCCAGACCGAGGCTGGAGTAGATAATATGGATCGACAGGCCCAGCGCGATACCCAGACTGCAGAGCAGACCGGTACGTTTACCGTGGCTCAGTGTCTGCTGAGAGACCAGAACAAAGTCCGGTCCCGGAGAGGCTGCGGCTAAGAAGTGCACTGCCGTAATCAGTGCCAGGCCCTGAAAAAGATCCATTGCTGTTTCCACTTTTCTATTAGTTATTCGGTGTATTAACGATATAAAATAAATGAATACTTGATTAGATCCCTTATATGGAAAGGATTGTTGCACCATGCGCAAAAATAAACAGTTTTCTCTGTTGTATGAGATGGCGGTATTTGCGGAAGTTGTGGAGCGGGGCAGTTTCACAGCTGCCGCTCAGTCACTGGGTAGCTCGACCTCTTCGGTGAGCCGTAGCGTGACAAAGCTGGAAGATGCGCTGAATACCCATCTGTTGCAGCGAAGCACCCGCAAGCTGAGTCTGACCAGCAGTGGGGAAGAGGTGTATACCCGCTGCCGGCAGATGGTGGAGACCTCTGACCTGGTGCTGGAGACCTGCGATACCCTGAATCAGGATATTTCCGGGGATATCTGTGTCAGTGTGCCTAAAGCACTGGGCAGTACAGTATTGCATCCGCTAATGCCGGACTTTCTGGCGCAATATCCGCTGGTGAATGTACAGATGATCCTGGATGACCGGGCGCTGGATCTGATCGATAACCGTATTGATCTGGCGTTGCGGATTACTGATCAGCCACCGCAGGGGATGCTGGGTAAAGAGTTATTCAGGCTTGATCACATGCTCTGCGTGTCGCCGGAGTATATTGAACAGCACGGTATGCCTGAACATCCGGCAGAGCTTCGCCAGCACAGCTGTATCTATCTTGGTAATAACCCGGCTGACAGCCGCTGGCGACTCAAAAAAGATAACGAGGTGGTGGATATCGACGTGACCGGTCGTTATGCCGCGAACCACACCCGGGTGCGTCTGGATGCGGTACGTCGAGGGCTGGGGATCGCGACGTTACCAACCTTCACAGCGGCGCCGGACCTGAGATCCGGGCGGCTGATCCGTCTGTTTGAAGACTGGCAGTTCATTACCAACTATCAGGGTGCGGTGTGGGTTTTGTATACCGCGACCCGCCATCTGCCTCAGCGTCAGCGGGTATTCGTGGAGTACCTGAGAGAGCATCTCTCAGGTATCGACTTCTTTGAAGATCAGTTGCCTATTTGCTCTTCGCTAGAATAACCGCGGCAACAACCACCATCAGGCCGCCAGACAGCATCGCAGTGCTGATATTCTCACCGATCAGCAGTACCGCGATGGCAACAGCTGTGACCGGCTCCAGAGTTGATAGTGTTGAAGCGTTAGACGCACCGATACGGGGAGAGCCTGCGATGAAGGTGGCAATCGGCAGAATGGTGGCGAACAGTGCCAGTCCTGCGGTAGCGGTCCAGCCGGTACCGGTTTGTGGCAGTTGCGCATCGTTGAGTAGCGCGGAGATTGCAAACGTCGTCAGACAGCCGATCAGTACAATACAGGCGGACTGTACCGGGTAGCCAGGGCTGGCCTTATGGGAGCCATACAGAATCGCGGAACCATAGCTGATTGCTGCAAACAGTGCCCAGAAGATACCGGTCATATCACCGCGCAGATCCAGTCCGGTAGCCACAATAACACCACCGATAGCCAGTATAACGCTGATCAGGCGGCCAATGGTCGCCTGCTCTTTCAGTACGGTAATGGAAAACAGCACCACAAACGCCGGGAAGGAGAACATCAGAATCACCGCCAGGCTGACCGATGTTGTATGGCTGGCACTGTAGTAACCCAGTGCTGCACCACTGTAGCCGAACCCCACTAACAGATACTGAATACAGTGCTTCAGTGGCGGAATGGTCATGCGCCGGAACGCCAGCCAGCCCAGCATAATGGCAACAGCAAAGCCAAATCGCATCAGCAGCAGGCCCACAGGATTGGCACCGTCATCATAAGCGAAGTGGGTAAACAACGGTTGCAGGCCATAGCTGATGGCGGAAACCAGAACCAGCAGATAGCCTTTCAGGTAATTGTTGTTGTTATTCTGAGTCAGTACTGCGGCGGTCATTGTTGAACTCCGTTGAACCACAGGAAAACGCGGACAATAGCAATCTGCACGATATCCGGGCAATCACTGAATGGTGTGGTGTCGCATTCAGACTATTGTCAGAATGCGACATAACCTGAAAGCAGGAACGAAAAAGCCCGCAGGGGGAGACTCTGCGGGCTTTGGAAACTGAGCTGCTGTTTAGTCGCTCAGCTTGTTCTTCATCGTTTCGCAGTACCAGTCGACAAACTGGCAGACACCGTTTTCAGCGATATCAGAGAATGGGCCCGGGATGTAAGACGGAGAGCTTACGCCGCGGAAAGTCTCTTCAACCAGCTCACGGTCCTGATCGTTGGTGGCCAGCCAGACTTTGGTCAGCTTATCCAGATCGTAATCAACACCTTCCTGAGCATCCTTAGGCACGATCCACTTGGTGGTCACCAGAGTTTCACCTGAGCTCAGTGGCAGAATACGGAAGCTCAGCGCGTGATCACCCAGGAAGTGGTTCCAGGTAGAAGGGTAGTTGAAGTACAGCAGAGCGCCGATATCTTCAACGCCGGACTCATCCAGACGACCATTAACTGCCGGAGTACCGTCCATTGTGTAGCTCACCGCTTTGGCAGACAGTGGGATGCGGGTCATACGGTACTGACCGTTAGCATCCATCACCAGACGGCTTGGCAGACCAGCCGCTTCGCATTTGTCCCAGTGTGCAACCAGTTCTGGATCGTCATCACCACCTACGCCGGCAACCGAGAGGTTCTCAACGAAGGAGTTCAGCAGTTCCGGGTGGCTGCCGTCACAGTGATAACACTCACGGTTGTTCTCGAATACCAGTTTCCAGTTGCCTTTCTCAACGATGTTGGATTCGTAAGCAACCTTACAGTTATCCAGATTATGCGGTGTGATAAACGGTGACACGTCTTTACGGAACGCCTCGAAATCCGGCGCTTCTTCAGCCACGCAGATGTAGATGTAGCTGTTAACCACTTCACAGTGAACCGGCATCAGACCGTGATCATCGTTGTTGAATTTCTCGCCCATGTTGCCGGCGAACAGCAGTTTACCGTCCAGTCCGAAAGTCCATTTATGGTATGGGCATACCAGCTTAGCAACTTTACCTTTACTCTCGGCGCAAACGCGGGAGCCGCGGTGGCGACAGGCGTTGTGGAATGCGCGAACGTCACCGCTGTCATCACGAACGATAACGACCGGGTAGTCGCCGACCTGAATGGTCATGTACTCGCCGGATTTCTCAATCTCAAAGGTATGACCGGCAAAAATCCACTGCGAGTGCCAGATCTGTTCCAGATCCTGGCGGTATACTTCTTCGTCACGGTACAGTTCACGGCTCAGGGCGTGGCGCGGCTTGCGCTGGTTGACCAGCTCAAGGGTTCTGATTTTGCTTGTCATAGTGCTAACTCCACAAAGGATAACCGGTTAGCATAGAGAGGTTATCCATAAGTTTTTGTTTTTATGGTGCTCTATCCTGTTGTGAAGCAGCGTCTGCAATCTGTGGATTCAGGATAGAACCCGGGCTCTTTTGTAAATCTGGAATTGCTCCCCGGGTATACGGTGATGAGTTATCTAAGTGCCTTTCAGTATTAGAGTTTTCAGGCGTATACTGTAATGAAATAACGCCGGAGGGCTGATATAACAGGGCAGTTCCAGAAGGAAGCCAGTCTATATTTCGAGCCGAAAATCGGTAAAGCGACATTTTATTCAGAGAATTAAATACCTGAAGTTATGGTTAAACATGTAGAGCCGGATCAGATACTGGTGAAGATGCCTTCGTTGCGGGCGGTGAAGTCATTTGTAGCAGCGGCAAAGTACCAGAATTTTACCCGTGCAGCGGAAGCGTTATGTGTGACGCAGGCAGCGATCAGTCGTCAGATTCGTGAGCTGGAGGCAGCCCTCGGAGTGGAACTGTTCAAGCGTGCGGGGCGGGCAGTAGAACTGACCGAAGCCGGTGTGATCTTTTATGATGCGGCCTATCTGTCGTTTGTAAATATTGCCCAGGCGGCCCAGCGCATCGAAAACAGCGGTAACCGTAAACAGGCGCTGACGATCTGCTGCTCGCCGGCGTTTTCTGCATTCTGGCTATCCAGCCACCTGCCGGAGTTTTTTGCCGCGCATCCGGATATCGATGTAAATATCGTTACCACCAACAACTTCCTGCAGATGGAGCCCGGTGTGCACCCGGATGCTTTTATCTATAAGACCAGCGATCCCCGTGAAGGCTATCACTCCATCCCGCTGTTTTATGATCTGCTGTATCCGGTCTGTTCACCCCGTTATCTGAAAGAACATCCAGAGATTGAAACCCTGGAAGGTCTGGCGGATTCAACGCTGCTGAATCTCAGTCCTTACGGTCGTTCGCAGATTGCTGAGCACGTCGACTGGAAAGTGTGGTTCGCGTTCCATGATATGGATATCGATATCGGTCCGGACTCACAACGTCACGTATTCCATGCCAATGATTTCAACATGCTGGTACAGATGGCGCTGAACCATCAGGGTGTCTGTCTGGGTTGGCAACAACTGGTGGCACCGATGGTAGAGCAGGGCTGGCTGGTACGCGTTGCAGATCACGAGGCGGTGTTCCGGGAAAAACTGCACTATTTCAGTTATGCGGAAAACCGTGAAAACAGCGAAGCCTTCAATCTGTTTAAGGACTGGTTCCTCAGCTGTATCGAGAAAGAGAAGACCTGGGTTGGCGGTGAGAACCTGTAACTGAACCAGTGAATGATCTGAAAGCCCACAAATTGTGGGCTTTTTTGTGTCTGAAACCCGTCTGAAATATTCAATAACCTACCGTTATGCTTTCTGCGAAAAAAAGGTTGATTGTGACGGTAGCCCCCCCATCGTTACCATTTTGTTCATTGTGAATAGCAGTGTCTGGCTGCGATTTCCTTCAGTTGGTTCTGCAAAAGAGCCTTACAACAACAATGATAACGAAGGTGAGCTAAATGCACTTCGAAGGGATTTACACTCCTGTAATCACGCCTTTTGCGGAAGATTACTCCATCGATTACGATGCTTACGCAACCCATGTACAGTTCTTGTCTGATGCGGGTGTTCACGGTCTGATGATCGGCGGTACTACCGGTGAGTACTACGTTGAAAGCCACGAAGAGCGGGTGAAGCTGCTGCAGATCGCCAAGCAGATCGTAGGCGACAAGCAACAGATTATTTTTGGTACTGGTTCCGTGAATCCGGACGCTTCTATCAAGCTGGCAGAAGATGCGGCGAAGAATGAAGCAGACGTGATTCTGGTTGCAACGCCTCCTTATTCCCTGCCAACTCAGCGTGAGCTGGCTCTGCATGCACTGGCGGTAGATCGCGCAGCGAACCTGCCTGCAATGCTGTACAACTACCCGGATCGTATGGGCGTGAACATGGAAGAGGAATTCCTGGACCGTGTTGGCCGCTCTTCTAACTTCTGCGGTATCAAAGAAAGCTCCGGCGATATCAACCGTCTGCACATGCTGGCCCGTGACTATCCGCACATTCAGGTGTCCTGTGGTATGGATGACCAGGCGCTGGAATTCTTCGCCTGGGGCGCTAAGAGCTGGGTATGTGCCGGTTCTAACTTCCTGCCAGAAGAGCACATCGCACTGTATCAGGCTTGTGTTGTTGAAAACGACTTCAACAAAGGCCGTCGTATTATGTCTGCGATGATGCCGCTGATGCGTGTACTGGAACAGGGCGGTAAGTTCATTCAGTGCGTTAAGTACGGCGTAACACTGGATGGCCGTGAATCTGGCACCGTGCGTAAGCCGCTGCGTGGCCTGAACAAAGATGATAAGCGCGCGATGGCTCAGGTAGTTAAAACCCTGAAGACCACCGTTGCCAGCATTGTTGCTGAAGATAAGAAGGAGAAGTAAGCGATGTCTGATATGTTGACTCTGGAAGAATACCAAGCGATTGCTGCGGAACTGAATCCGCCATCGATGAGTTTTGTTGATGGTTCTTTCCGTCCTTCTGTTAGCGGTAACACCTTCGAAACTGTCAACCCTGCAACCGGTGAAGTGATCACCAATGTTGCAGCGTGCAACGCGGAAGATGTGGACTTTGCTGTACACAAAGCTCGCGAAGCATTTGAAGATGGCCGCTGGAGCAAACTGCATCCGGGCGAGCGTAAAGAAGTACTGATCAAACTGTGCAAGCTGGTTAAGCGTAACAGCCGTGAACTGGCGGTACTGGAAAGCCTGGACTCCGGTAAGCCGATTGCTGACTGTGAAAACATCGATATCCCGGAATTCATTCACACCCTGACCTGGCACGCAGAAGCGGTCGATAAGATCTACGATCAGACTGCGCCTGTCGGTAACGACGCTATCTCTATGATCGTGCGTGAGCCAATCGGTGTTGTGGGTGCGGTACTGCCGTGGAACTTCCCACTGCTGATGCTGGCATGGAAGATCGCTCCGGCACTGGCTGCAGGTTGTTCAATGGTTGTTAAGCCTGCTGAGCAAACCTCTCTGACAGCTCTGCGTATCGCTGAACTGGCGATGGAAGCAGGCCTGCCACGTGGCATCCTGAACATCGTTACCGGTGGCGGCGCTGAAGTCGGTGAGCCTCTGGGTATGCACATGGATGTCGACATGGTGACCTTCACCGGTTCTACCGTAACTGGTCGTCGTTTCCTGCGTTATGCAGCCGATTCTAACCTGAAGAAAGTGGTACTGGAGCTGGGTGGTAAGAACCCATGCATCGTACTGGATGACGCGGAAGATCTGGACAAAGTGGCTGAGCAGGTTGTTGCTGCGGCATTCTGGAACATGGGTGAGAACTGCTCTGCAGGTTCCCGTCTGATCGTTCAGGAAGGCGTTAAAGAAGCCCTGCTGGAACGCATCAAAGCACACTCCCGTGACTGGAAAACCGGTAACCCACTGGACCCGAATAACCAACTGGGTGCACTGATTGACAAAGGTCACTTCAGCAAAGTATCCAGCTATCTGGATCTGGGCAAGAAAGCCGGTCACGAACTGGTTCTGGGTGGCGAGACTGAGGACGGTGTTTACGTCCAGCCAACAATCTTTGACGGTGTCAGCAACTCTGATCAGCTGGCTCAGGAAGAGATCTTCGGCCCTGTTCTGTCTGTGATCACTGTATCCAGCTACGACGAAGCGATCCAGGTTGCTAACGATACAGAATACGGTCTGGCAGCTTCTGTGTTTACTGCCAACGCGAAGAAAGCGATCCGTGCGGCTCAGGCTGTACGTGCTGGTACTGTGACCGTTAACTGCTTCGGTGAAGGTGACATTACTACACCATTCGGCGGCTACAAGCAGTCTGGCTTCGGCGGTCGCGATAACTCAATCCATGCACACGATCAGTACACCGAACTGAAAACGATCTGGATTGATCTGAGCGATGACGCTGTAGACGGCGCAGTCGACTGAGTCTTTAAGGATTGACTCCTTGTCAGGTTAATTCATCCGCGGATTAACCTGGCACTTACAGACAGGCTTTTTCTGATGCCGACCGCTTTCACGGCGCTCTTAAGTAGTGCTACGGCACCGGCTGGCCTGAAATCTGTGTTAGAACCGATGGTAACGCTAAATGAATAAGAATATTAAAGCCAAACGTTTACCAAAAGATCCGGGGCCTGCGGCCTGGAATCGTATTCTTCCTGATGCCCGTGAATATCCTGCCCTGACTGAGGATATCCAGGCAGACTGGGTTGTGGTTGGTGGTGGTTTTGCAGGTATTGCTGCAGCACGCCGTCTTAGCCAACTGGTCGGTGACGAAAGTATTGTACTGGTAGACGCCTGTCGTCTGGCAGATGGTCCGGCGGGCCGTAACAGTGGTTTCATGATCGACCTGCCTCATGATCTGAACTCTGAAACCTATGCCGGTGCTCATGATCAGGATCTGAAACAGATCCGCCTCAACCGTGCAGCGATTGATTTTGCCCGCAGTGCGGCTGAAGAGTACGGCATGGATAAAACTGTATTTGATCCCTGCGGTAAGGTAACCGGTGCTGCATCCGCCAAAGGCGAAGCGCATATCGACAGCTACGGCAAACATCTGGATGCCCTGGGTGAAGGCTACCGTCTGATGAGCACTTCCGAGATGAAGGAGTGGACCGGTACCGACTTCTACACCAAGGGGCTGTTTACGCCGGGTGCGGTGATGATCCAACCGGCGGCCTTTATTCGGGGTGCTGCGGAAGGTCTGAGCAGCCGGGTTGCGATCTACGAAAATACGCCGGTTACCGAGATGAAGCTCGGTGATGACCATGTACTGGTTACCCCGAAAGGCTCTATTCGTGCCAAGCGGGTGATCCTGGCGGTGAATGGTCACGTTCAGTCGTTCGGTTTCTTCCCTCGCCAATTACTGCATGTCTTTACCTATGCGTCCATGACCCGTGCGCTGACACCGGAAGAGGTGAAGCGTCTGGGCGGTGCTGCGGACTGGGGCATTCTGCCGGCAGATCCGATGGGTACAACAGTGCGTCGCAGCTCTGATTGCATGGGCAGTGGTAACCGTATCGTCGTCCGCAACCACGCCAATCTGAGCCAGAGCCTGGAAGTGGGAGAACGTGATATGCGGATTGCGGCGAAGATGCAGGACCGCTCTTTTACGAACCGTTTCCCAATGCTGGAAGGGGTCGGGATGGAGCACCGCTGGGGCGGCCGGCTCTGTCTGTCCTGGAACTCGATGCCTGCCTTTGGTGAACTGGAGAACCGGGTCTGGTCGGCCTGCTGTCAGAACGGCCTGGGCACGGTGAAAGGCACCTTGTCCGGCATGATGGCTGCTGAGCAGGCCGTGCTGGGAACCTCGCCGATGCTCAAGGAATTCCTTGACCATCAGCAACCGAAAAAACTACCACCTGAACCTTTCCTTTCGCTTGGGGCGAACATGATGATGAAATGGAAAGAATGGCAGGCGGGAATTGAACTGTAAGGAACCATCTGGTTCAGGTTATATCCGGGGGCCATCAGAGCCCCCGTTTTTATTACGCGCTGGTGTGAGCGTCAGGAGAAAAATAATGAGTAACTTCAACACGTCAGACTTTCTGAATCCGATGCAGACTGTCACCTGGGCCAACGGCCGTCACGAGGTGCGCTGCGTTAAGGTCATCGCGGAAACCCACGATGTTACCACCTTCACCTTTGCCATGAGCCAGCCGGTGCTGTTCTTCTTTAAGCCTGGTCAGTTTGTAACGCTGGAACTCGAGATCGATGGTGAACGTGTCATGCGTTCATACACCATCTCCAGCTCACCTTCGATCCCGTACAGCTTCTCGATCACCGTTAAACGTGTCGCGGGCGGTGTGGTATCTAACTGGCTGCATGACAACCTGAAGTCCGGTGATCAGATCGCGGTACACGGTCCGGTAGGTCAGTTTAACTGCATGGATTTCCCGGCAGATAAAGTACTGTTGCTGTCTGGTGGTGTGGGTATCACGCCGGTAATGTCGATGGCGCGCTGGTGGTTCGATACCGACTCTGAAGTGGATATGATTTTTGCTCATAGCGCTCGTTCTCCGAAGGACATTATTTACGCGCGCGAACTGGACTTCATGTCGACCCGGATCGATAACCTGCAGGTTCATCTGATCTGTGAAGACACCAATGTGGGTGAAGCCTGGAGTGGTTATCGTGGTTACCTGAATGAGCACATGCTGAGCCTGATCGCGCCCGACTTTATGGAGCGTGAAGTGTTCTGTTGTGGTCCTGAGCCGTATATGCGCGCTGTGAAAGCGATGCTGCAGGCACTGGGCTTCGATATGGATCGCTACCATGAAGAGTCCTTCGGTGAAGTACCGGTGAAGGATGTTAAGCAGGCTGAGAAGCATGCGGATGCAGCCGAACTGGAAAATCAACAGCCGAAAGAGATGGTGACTGTGAACTTTACCGATGCTGGTAAAGAGGTGCAGGTGGAAATGGGTACCAACCTGAATCAGGCGGCAGTAGAAGCTGGCGTGAATATCGCTAAGGCCTGCGGTGTGGGTATCTGTGGCGCCTGCCGGGTACAGGTGGTTTCCGGTGAACGTACCATGACTCAGAACGGCGGTATCAGTGACGAAGAGATTGAAGCTGGTTATGTACTATCCTGCTGTACCACAGTGGACGGCGATATGGTGATCGATTACTGATCCCTATGAATGGCAGCAGAGTCAGGCTTGAATCTGCTGCTGGTTTTGCTCGCTATAACGAAGATCGATGACAGTTTTTTCAATGGATTTCCCCTGAGAAGTGTGAATTCAGCTTTGAGTAAAACTGTTAGCCGCTATAGAAATTATTGGATTTACTGGCCGTAAAACTGATTCTATGATGCCGGATACTATTACAAAAAGAAGGTGTATCAGTCGGAGCAACTGATACAGAACACACCTTAATATCGCTGATCAGCTGGTTACTGGCCGGAGTCGTATGGAGATAAGACTGCCGCTCAGCTGTGCAGGTAAAGAGAGAATAATAATGAACTTACTACCGCAGCAGATTTTAGAATCCTGTAACTCTATACATACTCAGATGGCGCGCACCTGGCTTAAAGCCGAGTTGCAGATGCCCGCTGTATTGGATGCCCCTGTAAACCTGCCGGAACAGAGTCGTGTACTCAACGGTGATGAATGTATTCCGATGACCATGACCGTACCGGCAGTGGAAGTTTCGCCGAATGCACCGGTGCGTCAGGTTGGATTCCTGCTGTTGCCGGGCACCACCATGACCTGCTTCAGTTCTGCGATCAATGTACTGCGCCATGCGAATAAAGTCTCCGGTCGCGTACTGTATCAGTGGCGTCTGTACAGCACAGACGGACAGCCGGTCATGACCGAAGAGGGCTTTGAAATCGGTGCCGGAGAATCGATCGAACAGGCCGATGCTGAAACGCTGGATAAACTGGTGGTCTGTGGCGGATACCGTTTTGGAGAACATAAAGTCCTGCGCAGCTTAAAACGTATCGCTGAGCAAGGCGTGCAGGTTGGCTCTCTGGGCGCTGGCTGCTATCCACTGGCCCGTGCCGGACTGCTGGACGGCTATCAGTGCACCAGTCATTGGGAATATCTGCCAGCTCTGGAAGAGACTTTTCCACAACTGAATCTGAGTTCTCAACTGTATGTCGTCGATCGTAACCGATTCAGCTGTGCCGGCGGTGGTGATGTGCAGGATATGATGCTGAACCTGCTTGGCACCGAACACGGCCCTGAACTGGCGTTGGCGGTATCTGAAATGCTGGTCTGTGGAGTACGTCATGGCAGTGAACCACAGCGTGGTAACTGTCGCCGGGCACTGCTAGGGTATTCTCCACCGGTACTGGATGAAGCGATCTCGCTGATGGAGTCCAATATTGAAGAGCCGCTTAAACTGCAGGAACTGTCGGATGTACTGGGTATCTCCCGCCGTCAGTTGGAGCGTCTGTTCAGCAAATATCTGAACAGCCAGCCATCCCGTTATTACATGGAAGTGCGCCTTAAGCGCGCTCGGGAAATGCTGCAGCAGACCAATAAAAGTATTCTGGAAATCTCTATCGCCTGTGGTTTTTCCAGCCCTTCACATTTCAGCCGCAGCATCAAAGAGCGCTTTGGTTGCCCGCCAAAAGCGCTGTGCAAACAGGCTGCTGCTTGATCTGAGAATGTATTCTCTATCAGCCTCAGGGATGTAACAGTCTTACATGCTCTGAGGCAGCTCTTTCTTCAGAATCTCGGAGAACGCCTGCAGGGCAGGAGAGGGTTCTGACTTTTCATAGACGCGGATCTCTGTATGGCCCAGTGCGGGCAGGCCCCAGTCATCCGGTACCTGCATCATACCTGTAGGAATACTGCCCTTTGAGTTTATGGTCAGCCCCATACCCGCCATTACGGCTGCATGCACACTCACCGCTCCCTGGCCAGTAAAGACCAGTCGGTAGGGTCTGCCAATCGCATCCAGAACTTTGAAAATGTGTTTCCGGAAAATACAGCCATCCGGATGCAGTGCCAATGGAATGGGTTGACCTGGCTGGTAGTTGAATTTGGGAGAGCAGATCCAGGTCAGATCTCTGGCGCCCAGATTGTAGCCGCCGGCATCGTCTGGCATCGCATCGACGATAATAATATCGAGCTTATCTTCCTCGATCATCCGGATCAGATTCTTACACAGATCCATACTCAGTTCGATCTGATCGACATACTGAGGATAGCGGGCAAGAAAGTTCTGAAAAAACTGGGTGGTCAGGTCCTCTGGCAGGCCTAATCGGATTGGCTCATTGCCTTCACTGTTCTGAGCGATGCTGAGCATCGAGTCGTGGGCTTTCAGCACCTTGATGGCTTCATCCAGTAACTGTTTTCCCCGCTCAGTGAGGCGCAGGTTATGGTAGTTGCGGAGAAACAGTTCGCAGTCTAACTGTTCTTCTAACTTCTTGATCCGTAAGGAAAGAGCCGACTGAGAACAGTGCAGTGCCTGAGCTGCAGCAGAGAATGAACCGAGATTTTCAGACAGGACAAAGCTGCGCAGGGCGACGATGTCCATATTGATCACTTTTGCCATTAGTAATGCTCATAGCTGTTACCTGAATTAGTTAATTTACTGGTAGCTGAGGCCTCTGTAAAGTCGTACTAATAATAAGGGAAACTGATCTCAGGTTTCCCGGTGTGTGACCTATACGTTAGAGCTGATATCTCTTCGATCTTGGTGTGAGGATCTGGGGGTATTTGTAGTTCCTCCCATAATAAGAAGGTAACTGAAGTTATGAGTACTGCAACCCGATCTCGCCGCCGCCGCGGTGGTGGCCGAAGTGCAATGCGCGAAATGCGTTCCCAGAACGTTGTTGAAATGCTGCCAGGTCTGAACAATAAACTGCCTTTCACCGAGCTGATGGATGAAGAGCAGGTCAAGCGCATTGATGAAGAATCGATGAAGGTGCTTGAAGAAGTAGGCGTTATGTTCCGCGACCCGATCGCGCTGCAACAGTGGAAAGAAGCCGGTGCAACCGTTGAGGGCGAACTGGTTAAGTTCGACCGCGGTATGATCCGTGAGCTGATCTCTTCTATTCCATCCAAGATTACTTATCACGCCCGTAACCCGGAGAACAATCTGGACCTGGGTGGTCGCTCCTCTGTATTCGTACCGATGACCGGTGCGCCGTTCATGCGCGACCTGGAAGATAAGCGCCGTCTGCCAACCCTGGCTGACCTGGGTGACTTCCACAAGCTGGCACACATGCTGCCATCACTGCACTCCACTGCTCACCACATCGTAGAGCCGATGGATCACGCAGTATCTCACCGTCACCTGCGTATCACGTACTCTTCCATGAAGTACTCTGACAAGATGTTCATGGGCATGACCTCTTCCGGTAAGAACGCCGAAGATGTGATGAAGATGTGTGCGATTCTGTTCGGTGAAGAGTTCATGCAGAACCACCCGGTCACCACCGGTAACATCAACGGTAACTCGCCGCTGGTATGGGATGAGACCATGCTGGGTGCGATGCGTGCATTTGCTAAATACAACCAGCCGGTACTGTGTTCTCCATTCGTACTGGGTGGCGCAAACACGCCTGCTTCCGTAGTACCAGCAGTGGTACAGCTGAACGCAGAAGCGCTGTCGGGTCTGGCTTATACTCAGCTGGTACGTAAAGGTACTCCGGCTATCTACGGTCACTACCTGTCTACTGTATCCATGCAATCCGGTTCGCCAATGGCCGGTACGCCAGAGATCAGTCTGATGAACTTCATGATCGGTCAGATGGCTCGTTACTACGATGTGCCATGGCGTACTTCTAACAACCTGGGTGGCGCGAAGACTTTCGACGCACAGGCAGGTTATGAAAGTGCGATGACCATGAACGCGGTACTGCACTCAGGTGCGAACTACATCTGGCACTCTGCGGGCTGGAACGAAGCAGGTATGCACTGCTCTATGGCTAAGTTTGTGGTTGATGCGGATATGTGTGGCATGGGTCACCGTATGGCTTCCGGCCTGCGTTGGGATGACTTCGATGAAGCGGTAGCGGCGATCCGTGATGTGGGTCCTGCCGGTCACTACCTGGGTCACCCGCACACCCTGGCTAACTTCCAGCGTGCCTTCTACATGCCGAAACTGTTCGACAACAACTCTATCGAGCAGTGGGAAGCGGAAGGTGCTGTTGAGATCAACGAGCGCGCTATCAAGTATGCTAAGAAGCTACTGAGCGAGTACCAGGAGCCTAAGCTGGACGAAGCGAAGAACGAAGAGCTGCTGGACTTCATCGCCCGTCGTGAGCAGGAAATTCCAGCGGTTGACGCGCTGAACGAAACTCACTGATCTGATTGCCAGATCAGATCGGTGCGTGCTTGTAGTCCGAAATCTGGTTCATAGACTACAACTTTTTTATCAGGGCTTCGGCCCTGCTTTTTTGTGCCCGGATTTTTCATAACCCGGCGTTATTCTCTGCAATTACAATTAGTTGTTGGACACAATCCGCCTTCACTGATTACTCTCTCTTCTTTGCTGATATGGGAATTCACTCACAGATTCCCCGATAACAATAAGAGAGAAGCCAATGCACTTCAGCAACTACCGCCAACAGTTCTGGGAAGGTGTGCGGGACCTGTTACCACTGGTTTCCGGGGTACTGCCTTTCGGCCTGATCGCCGGTGCTACCGGTGTCGCGCTGGGTATGAGCCCGGAAATGATCATGGGCATGACGGTGCTGTTCTACGCCGGTTCTGCACAGTTGGCGGCCTATCAACTGATTCAGGATAACGCGCCGTTCGTCATCATTGTGCTGACGTCGGTGGTGGTGAACCTGCGCTTTGCTATCTACAGCGCTACCTTTGCTCCGCTGATTGCACCTCTGAAGGCTCGTTATCGATACCCTCTGGCCTATCTGCTGTCTGATCAGGCCTACGGCCTCTGTAATGTGCCTGAACAGCTTAACCGCAGTACCGGTGAGCGGCTCTGGTATCTGACCGGTGTGGCCACCTCGATGTGTGTTGCATGGATTCTGTCGGTGCTGCTGGGTGTCGCACTCGGTACCAGTATTCCGGCGCACTGGTCGCTGGAGTTCACCATTCCGCTGGCATTTCTGGCGATGCTGGTTTCCACGATTACCAGCCGATTACTGTTCATTGTTGCGGTGGTGGCCGGTCTCGGAGCCATCGCTTTTCAGCTGCTACCGTATAATCTTGGTTTTACACTGGCAGTGATCGCCGGTGTTTGTTGCGGTATCTGGCTGCCCGGACTAGTGCGTCGTGGAGGTCAGTCAAATGGATAATCTGACCCTCTGGGGGCTGTTCTTCGCGGTGGGACTGGGCACCTATCTGGTTCGCTTGTCGTTTATTCAGCTGCACGGTTCTACTCAGGCTTTGCTGGAACGCAGTAAGACCATTCTGATGTTGCTGCCGCCGGCAATACTGGCAGCACTCTGCATTCCGGCCATTGTATTTCAGCGGCCTACCACCGAATATCAGCTGGACTGGATTCAGATTCTGGCCGGACTGGTGACGGTGCTGATCGCACACTTCAGCCGCAGTGTATTCTGGCCTGTGGTGGGCGGTATGCTCTGTTTATGGCTAGCGCGCTGGCTGATTTCGGGCAATGCTGTTTAAGACGAACACTGAGAGCTTATGACTATGAGCATACAATCATGAATCTGCCGCCACTTAACGGCTTGAAAACCTTTGAAGTCGCTGCCCGTCTCAGCAGCTTTAAAGCCGCCGCCGATGAACTGTGCGTAACTCAGGCTGCAGTCAGCAGACAGATTCGTCAGTTGGAAGCGTCAATGGGGCTGGAGCTGTTTACCCGAAGCCATCGCCGGGTCGAGCTGACCGGCGCCGGTCATAAGCTCTATAGCGTTTGTCATCGTGCTTTTGATGAGATTGCGGCGGTGACCCGCGATCTGCGCCAGAGCCAGGCGCCTGCCTATCTGAACCTGTACTCAACCAGCTCTTTTTCCCGTCTGTGGCTGGTGCCTAAGCTGACCAAGTTGCGTCAGGAGCATCCGGATATCCATCTGCACCTGATCAGCGTGGAGGAGAATCCACAGGTTCAGGAAAAGTTTGATGCAGCGGTGACGCTGGGACTTGAAGAGAGTCCTGACTATCATTCTCAGTTTCTGTTTGGTGAAGACATTTTCCCGGTCTGTACCCCGGAGTTTCTTCAGCAGCATCCCGAGGCTGCCACGCTGGAAGGCTTGCAACAGTTACCGCTACTGGATCTGGACCCTAAATACTGGCGTGCCCGGCTGTGGTCGCCGGTGGACTGGCGCTTCTGGCTGGCCCAGTTTGATGACGCTGAACAGCCTGACACAGATCGTAAAGAGTCGCGTGCAAAAGAGATCAAACCGGAATTCTATTTTAGCCATTTCCCGATGCTGCTCGATGCGGTACTGGAAGGCGTGGGAATCGGACTGGGCTGGCAGCATCTGGTGCAGGACATGCTGGACAGTGGGCGTCTGGTCCGGCCGGTTGAAGAGCATTACCCAGCACCGGGCAGGGGACATTACTTTGTCTGTCGTAAAGATCTGATGCATCGCCCGGAGATGCAGTTGCTGAGTGAATGGCTACTCAATGAAACGGCGGTTTTCCGCGGTGAAACGAATCCGTTAAAACGGGCGGGCTGAGCCAGAAATAGAAAGCGGCAGGTCCGGGGACATGGACCTGCCGCTTAGGTGGCATACTGCTTAACACCCCGGAACGTGCCCGAACGCCTTAAGCAGCTATAACAGAAAGCCTAGTGCAAAATCCGGATTCGTCCAGTTTCTATAGGGTTAATGCATCAGTATTGGTGGCTATAACAGGTTGTGACTTTTATTGACCGCGCTGACTGCGTATCATTGGCCTCCGTTCAATCCAGCAGAGGTTTTCCATGAAGTTTTCCGCATTAGATCTGGCCCCCGATATTCAGAAGGCACTGGATGCCTGCGGCTACAGCCAGATGACTCCGGTACAGGAGCAGGCCATCGTTCCTGCCCGTCGTGGTAAAGACCTGCTGGCCAACGCCCAGACCGGCACCGGTAAAACCGCGGCCTTCAGCCTGCCGATCCTGCAGCAGATGGTGGACAACCCGAAACCCACCGAACCAGGCTATCCCCGTGCGATGATTCTGACACCGACCCGCGAACTGGCGGAACAGTTGGCAGAAACCATCAATCGCTATGCGCAGTTTCTGCCATTGAAAGTGATCGCGCTTTACGGCGGTGTGAATCTGGAAGGTCAGGCTAACAAACTGAAAGCCGGTGTGGATATTGTTATTGCAACGCCGGGCCGTCTGCTGGAACACACCGTACAGTGCAACGTCAGTCTGGCGAAAGCGGAATTTGTAGTACTGGATGAAGCCGACCGTATGCTGGATATGGGCTTTATCGCTGACGTACACACACTGCTGCAACAAACCCCGGAAAAACGTCAGACGCTGATGTTCTCCGCAACTATTTCACCGACAGTGAATGAACTGGCTCGTGAACTGATGCCGCGTCATGAAGTGATCCGCGTCGCGAAGGTAAACGTGACCGCCGATACCGTAGAGCACGTGGTCTATCCGGTTGAAGAGAAGCGTAAAGCGGATCTGTTTGCTGAGCTGATCAAAGAAGAACAGTGGTTCCAGGTACTGGTATTTACCAGCACCAAAGCCCAGGCCGATGAACTGATGGTCGATCTGAAGATTGATAACATTCCTGCTGCCGTTTGCCATGGTGATAAGACCCAGGGTTCCCGCCGCCGCGCGATTGCGGACTTTAAAGCTGGCAAGATTCAGGTACTGGTGGCGACCGAAGTTGCGGCCCGCGGCCTGGATATTCAGGGCCTTGAGCTGGTAGTGAACTACAACCTGCCATATCTGGCAGAAGACTACGTTCACCGTATCGGTCGTACCGGCCGTGCAGGCGCGAAGGGTAAAGCGATCTCATTTGTCAGCCGTGAAGAAGAGCAGGCGCTGGATACTATCGAGCACCTGATTGGCGCACGCATCAAACGTATCAACCGCAAAGGCTACGAAGTCGGTAGCCGCAACCATCTGCTGAAACAGATCGGTCGTAAAACCCGTACCAGCAAGGTAAAGACCAATAAAGCGACCCGCACCAAGATTGTGAAAAGTAAGAATGGAGCCAAAAAGAAGCGGAAGTAATCCGCTTCTTTTTGCGTGGCTCGACCGACAGGCAAAGCCTGCCTCGCTGGAACGCGGCTGAAGCTGCTTGCTTGTGGCTCGAAAAAGTGAGTAGGTGGAGAGCTATTAAAAACTGTAGCGAGGCACGCCCCCGTGCTGATAGAAGGGGGCAGGTAAGACCGGAGAACATTGCCTGTCTGGAACGCGACTAAAGTTGCTTGCTTGTGTTTCGAAAGAGTGAGTAAGTGGGCGTTATTAAAATACTGTAGCGAGGCACGCCCCCGTGCCGATAGAAGTGGGCAGGCAAGACCGGAGAGCATAATTATCTGGTACGCGGCTGAAGCCGCTTGCTTGTAGCTCGAAAGAGCATTGTTTGCTGCACATATAACTCATCCAGAGATAAGTTTTAGAAGAGGTTTCAGATGCTGTTCCTGCCAAACCAACAAGATCTTGATTGCATCAGCGACAATGGCGATATTCTTGGGAAGATACGATTCGACATACTCAAAGATGAGCACGTGTTCGATCCTGCAGATGCATCTGTCGCTATCTCTGATCTGGACGGCGCGAGTATCGCTCAGAGACTGGCAGGTCTTGAGCTGGGCCAGTACTCCATGCCTATGCAGGATGATGATTGATTAGGCTCTTTGTAGCTCGATCGGCAGGCTTAGCCTGCCTTGCCTGACGCGGCAAAGCCGCTTGCTTGTAGCTCGAAAGAGTGGCGTTAGTGGCGAGAACGGTAAGCAGTGCTTACCTTGCTGGTAGCTGGACGGACTGCACAGCATTCCTTGCTGGAAAAAGCGGTATTCACCACCGAAAAATCCCTGGCTGATCGTTCGGTTCACTCCCTTCTCGATGTTCATCCCTTGTTTTTCCCCTATACAGAGCTGATATAAAGCGAAACAGGATATCGCCGTTCATTCTGGATACATCTCTGGTCGTTACATTATAGTACTCACATATCCACTCTATTACCCGGGAATCTGACTCATGGAAGACAGCAAACTGTTTAAAAACCTCTGGCGCTTTAATGCTCTGATCATCGCGGTCGCGGGGATACTGGGGGTGATCGTATTGCTGTTTGTCATCTATATGCTCTATCAGGATGTCACCCGCACCCGGCATCACAATGAAATTGTGAATATCGATCCGCAGGCAGAGATTGAAGAGCACTTCCGGATGGGGCGTGTAGAACAGATCAGTGGCAGTGATTCGGTGATTATTCCTCTGTACTCGGATCAGGATTTCTCACTGGAGTATTCAGGTAAGTCGACCGTATCGACCCGCAATCTCCTGTTTACCAATCTGAAAGATGAAACCAGCCACTGGCTGCTTCCCAACAGTCAGTTTCTGGTTGCTGAGCATCGCTTGCTGACTGCCTCCGGTAAGTGGGATAAGGAGCAGCCGGTCCGGGCCATCCTGATCTCTCTGGTAAAGCAGGACACCAATGAAGATAAACGCCTAACCGAGAATGATCGGCTGACTCTGGCGCTAACAACCCCTGAGGGCAGCGGCTACACAGAAATTCTGCATGAGGTTGATGCTGTGCTGGGATATGAGCTGATTGGTCAGAATAAACTGGTGGTGCTATACAATCAGGAGGGCAGCTCCCGTATCGCTTATATCACCCTTGACGGCTTTCAGGCGCTGAAAGAATCGGCACTGCCAAAGGTCGGGGAGAAATAGGGGTTGGAACGGTAAGCGGAGCTTAGCTTGCTCGTGGCTGGACGGAAGGCGGAGCCTTGCTCGATCGCGGCTAAAGCCGCTTGCTTGTGGCTCGAAAAAGCGAATTAAGGTTTGGAATTGGCTGAATGTGGCCGTTGTGTGATGTTTCAGAACAGTCTTTCTTCGTTGTGGATAAACTGACGCAATGAGTTGGTTGTATATACAGTGTATTTGGATAAGTCTGCGTACTATGGCTCGGTTTGTCGCTTTTTATGGCTCGCTTTTGTCCTTGCGTTTTTACTAATTTGGTTACATATTAAGCACTTAGGGATATCGCTTCGCAGAATAACGCGCAAGCAGAATCATCAAAACGCGCACGCTCGTTTTTATCGGAGGAAAATGGCAGTGCTGTCTGAAAGTTATTTAGATTCAAGCTCTTACCGCTACTCTCTTTTCTCTCGTTGGAAGAAAAACGCGCTGGCTCGTTATTAAAATGTTAAATGCCTATGATCTTCGTATTCGACCATGACGATAGAGGCTTGGAAGTTTTCCAAAGTGAGAACGACGCAATCTCAGCTTGCGAAGGAATTGACGTCGAAGATTCTCCCTGTGAGTTCTGGGATAGTGAGGGGAAGGCCTTGAAAGTAGTATTTACAAAACCAAACGAGAGAGGCTCTTTTTCAGTGGTTTCAGGCATATATCACCTAGAACCAAATCCTGAGGGAAAGTCATTAATCAATATGCTGCCGCAAGTCTCTTACGTGGAAGGTACACCACCACTAAATAGTATCGAGGCAGTGCACCAGCATTTAACAAGTCAAGCAAGCGGGACGCAGCAAAGCTGCGCCCCTTCTTGAGACGTTAACTGCTTCAATGAAAAAGGTGCTGTGGTCTAATTGGTTTAAGATACCTGTCTATTACTTTGTGAAGTTAAAGCAGGAGGTTGAGGTTCGAGTCCTCACGGCACCACCAATTAAAGGTGTAAAATGGAAAGTGAAGGTTTAAAGGTTTTTTTAAATTCTGTCGGTGATGCGGTTTATTCGTTAAATACAATATGTGTTGGCTTAAATGCTGTTTCTAATGGCGGAGTTGAAAAACCTGATGACCTAACCATTTCATGGGACGCCAATGATCCAAAGCAAACTTCGATTCAAGCAAGAAGCTTTGCTGTTAGATCCTCCTTAGTGTTTGTTGAGGAGGCATTACTTGAGTATTTTAAATATTTGAGTAATTGCCCAGAGCAACCGCCAAAAATAGTTACAGCGGTTAAGGTTGACGGTGCAGCAAAGAAAGTAGAAGAACTCTCTGCTCAAGTACCAAGGCTGGAAAGCTATTGGATGCCTATGGTTGTGTTACTCGTTAGGTGGCGAAACCAAGTGGTGCATAATAGTAAAACCTCTTTGTCTCCAAGCTTGCGTAGAACTCTACTAGATAATGCTAATATAATTAAAGATAGGCATGCTGCTATAGATATAGCTAAAACATTATCAAATTTCGACGCTAGAAAAATAACCCTCAAAGACTTCACGACACTCATTTCTGTAACCATCAGATATGTACGTCATTTGGATGAAGAGTTAAAGCCATATATTACATCTAGTTCATCTCTTAGGAATCAAATAATAGCCAGAGAACTAGTTTCTGATTACAAAAATGTACTTGGTGTAAATGGTGACGATAAGCAAAAGAAGAAATTTGATAACTTTATACGTTCAAATTTCCCATCGTTAATCGGTGCTCAATCTGATGCTTTATTTAAAGTTCGGCATGAAGTAGTTCAGGATTTATAGTTTGTGCCAACCAGCAGTTAACAAGTCAAAGCATAGGACGCTAAAGCGCCTATGTTTGAAGCGTTATGTGTAAAGACAGCACGAGGTATTTTAAGTGAGCCCCTTCCTGCATAGGCGTGCCCAGCTCATTCGGAGTATGGCGAGGCCCGGCTTTCTCCGGGTAGCATTATGTAGGAGGTATAGATGAAACTAGCCTTTAACGGGGTTTCAGTTGAAATCCATCCAGTCCTTATCTTGCTGCTAGTCTACTAGCCAAGCGCAGCAGTGAAGGGGCTCTCTTAAAATATCTTTATATATACATCGAGGGAGAACTCATGAACGAGGAAGTTAAAAAGAGAATAAAATTGAATAGTGGTGAATCTTTAAAGTCCAAAGGGTCACGCACTAAAGGTTTTATGGGAGAAACTGATATTTATTCATATGAAATAGTCGACTCCAATAATGAGGTCGTCGGCACTGCTGAGTATACTCATCACACAGCTGTTAAGGGTTTTAAGGTTTCCCAGTCGCTGACACAAAAAGATAACTCGGGAAATACAATCGTTGAAGAACGTTGGTAGCCCTGTGCATTCGGCACACATAACAAGTTGCGCAAGCGGGACAAAGTGCTGCGCACTTCGCCCCTTCGCAAAGCGTTATGTGCAGTTTACAACTTAAATAAGGATGTTAAATGTTGTTTATAATTTCTGGTCTTATTTTACTCGCCGTCTCTTTTGTAGCCTACATGTGGCAAGAGAAGAGAGTGTTTGAGCGTACAAGTGATGGTGGCATCCAGCAATTCGAAAGCTACTCTTCATTATGGAAGGCTAGGTTCGTTGAGTTCGGAGTTAAAATAATATTTTATATCTGTTTGTTGTCAGGTGGTTTTTTAGCTGTTTTTGGGTTTTCCCTATAAATGCACATAACAAGCGGCTGTAGTCGCCCCTTAGGGGTTGGGACGGCCTTTCCGCTGCTTCGCAGCTCCAAGTCCGCCCCTAAGCCGGGCGTTATGCTCAAAGAGAATGTCTATGATCTCAAGTACGCTCTATGACGGACTTACCGCTGACAACGGTAAATTTGATGCCGGGAAATTTGTCGAATCATTTTTGCTATATGAGACGATCATAATTTCTAATCCTGCAATTATTCCACGAATTTCTGAATCAATTGGAGTCGAAGGGCTTTGCAATTTAGTTCAAGAGGGAAGAATCGCTGTAGAATGCGGGGGACCTACATCCCAGGCCACTTGTGACTATAAAAGCCCAGGTTTTTTTTTAGATAGACCCTTGAATCGCCCGCTTCGATTTGCCTTCGAAACGATCTATGTAGATCCAAACACGGCTGGTAATTTAAATATTGAAGATAGGTTGGCCCGCACATAAAGATGCGAAAGGCCATCACCTTACAAAAAAAGATCTTGAAAGACTTCATACAGTAACCTTATCAAATAAACGAATTATTGACGGTTCGCAACTTAATACAAGCAATGATTTTCGTGGTGACTTAAAGGCAAAACCAAACCTAATAACTAGTACATTACTGGACTCATTGGCTAAGGATTATTCAATTCCTGTGTATTCACTGAACACCGAGATTACGTTAGAAGAGGTGTCGCCAGATATATTTCAAATTAATACGAATCTCGGTTCCCTTCTTGGTAAAAATGACGTTGAAATTCATGATTTATTCAAGAAACGATTTTTTGATATAACTGGAACAAATTTGCAGCTTCAACGCATGCAGGCTGTTGATGCCATTGCTGGCTTAAACCCTGTTCAAGCAAGCATAACGGCGAAGCGACTTGATTTTCTTTCTAGAGTTCACGTTGAAAATGATACTAGAGGTGAACTGACTAGAATCATTGAAATTGCAGACATTCCTAAATTACCTGTCGGCGCGAAATTTGATATCAACTCTTTAGTAAAGCTTCGCGACTCTGATGAGGCTGCCGCCTTCCGTAATTGGATTCATAAATCTTCGAGCATGTCGGATCAAGAGGTCAAAGACATTGTACATAACTGGAAGAAGAAATTGGGTGAAATTATTGGCACCGACAATGCAAAGGGATTGCGTTGGTTATCTTCTACTGGACTGGGATCTCTCGAGCCGGTATCAGGAACTATATTCAGTGGTGTGGATTTCTTTCTCGATAAATTTCTACCTGGAATGGGCCCCATAGGATTCATTACCAGTGACTACAAGAAATATGTTCGATCTCAACTTAAAGCTAAAAAAGCATAACAAACGCAGTCACGGCGACATGTTTCTCGCTGCGCTCAAAAAATGCGCGTGCTGCGAGCGTTATGTTTTCAGGAGATTAATGCGTTGGCATGGATGATATTAGCTGCTCCGGCAGCTATGGCCCTCGTTGTCCTTTTCATTATTCGACTATTTAGCAAGGTTGGAGGGTACATCCTTTGCTTTTTCTTTCTCCTAATGGGAGTCGCTCCATTTGTATACGACTTCTACGCCAGTATTCTGAAGACGGAGCAGTTGGCAGGGGATTGGGTTGGTTTCGGGGTCTTATTGGTAGTAGGGCTAAGCGTGGTGGTGGGTTGCCTTGTGTTTTGGTGTATTGCGTTCTCCATACGGCACTTTCAAAGAAATATAAAAGATCTAGTAGTAGCGCGAGCTTCGCCGCTAAAAGCAATTTGCCGTGATGGCTGGCGTTATATATTTACTAAACTAAATTTTTCCAGCCACCAGCCACCAGCCACCAGCCACCAGCCACCAGCCACTGCTCCTGTAGCTCTATGAGCTACAGGAGAGCATCGAGCATCCTGCCCGGGTGCGGGCCCAGTCCGGGCGTTTTTCTGCGTAGTGTTTGAATTCCGGTTGTTCATCGTAGGGGTGACGCAGCAGTTCCAATAGTTCGTTGACCATGCTGTGGTCGCCCTGTTCTGACTTGTCGATAGCCAGTTGAGCGAGGTAGTTGCGCAGCACGTACTTCGGGTTGATCCGGTTCATAGCGGCTTTGCGATCCTGATCGCTGGTGCCGTCCAGTTGAATACGCTGGCGGTACTGTTCGATCCATTTCTCCAGACGGCTGTCGTATTCGTCGGTCAGAAGTTCTGGCTGGTAGAACGCTTCCTGCAGTGGGGCGATCAGTTCATCAAACACCAGATCGCTGTCCAACTGAACGTCGGCCAGCTTGCGGTAGAAGAGGGTCATATCGGTTTCGACCAGTTTCAGAATCTCATCCAGCTCTTCGAACAGAGCGTCATCTGTGTCTGGGTTGTAGGCTTTCAGGCCCAGTTTATCCGCGCGCATATTGCTGGTCATCTGGCGGTATGCCGCGGCGTATTCGGCCAGAGCGTCTTCCAGTGGTTTGGCTTCGTCGACCAGTGGATAGATGGCGTTGGCCAGTTGGAACAGGTTCCACTGTGCCACCGCTGGTTGATTACCAAAACGGTAGCGGCGGCCGCTGGCGTCGGTGGTATTCGGGGTCCAGTCTGGATCGTAATCTTCCAACCAGCCGTAAGGGCCGTAATCGATGGTCAGGCCCAGAATCGACATGTTATCGGTATTCATCACACCGTGAACAAAGCCGACCCGCATCCAGTGCACGATCATCTCAGCGGTGCTGCGGCAGATCTCCCGGAACCACTCGATATAGACCTCTTTATCCGGCTCACCGCCCTCAGGCAGCAGGTGGCTGAAGTCGGTACGGATGGTGAAGTCGACCAGCTGTTTCAGGTTGGTCTGATCGCCACGGGAAGAGAAGATCTGGAAACTGCCGAAGCGGGTAAAGGATGGAGCAACCCGGCAGACAATCGCGCCGGGCTCTTTCTTGCTGTTACCGTCATAGAACATATCCCGCACTACCTGCTCGCCGGTCAGTACCAGACTCAGGGCACGGGTAGTGGGTACGCCCAGATGGAACATCGCCTCACTGCACAGGAATTCGCGCACGGAAGAGCGCAGTACTGCCAGACCATCAGCGGTACGAGAGTAGGGCGTACGGCCAGCACCTTTCAGTTGCAGGGTGTAGTGCTGACCTTCTGCATTGACGACTTCACCCAGGTTGATCGCCCGGCCATCGCCCAACTGGCCGGCCCAGTTACCGAACTGGTGGCCGCCATAGCAGAGGGCGTAAGGGTCCATTCCGTCCAGCAGGTTATTACCGGCAAAGGTATCGGCAAATGCCTGGGTCGTGCAGGCCTGTTCATCGAGGCCGATCATCTGCGCCACTTCACGGGCATAGCCCACCAGTGATGGCGCCAGTACTGTGGTTGGGGTCACTTTCGAGTAGCAGGCGTTGTGCACCTGACGACAGAAGTTACCCGGCTCGATATCGGCGGGCAGTTCGCGGATAAAGCGGTTGTCGAATTGCAGATCATTAAGACCGGATAGGGACTGCTGAGTCATGTTTCGCCTGTAAATTTATTCTCAATATCTTTTTAAGTCTGACAGATTTCTGTGATTTAAAAACCGGCAAAAGATAAGGGCATCTGTTTGTTGATTGCTGGTCCCTGATCGGCATGGCAGCCGAGCGAGCCTCTGCTAAGCAGTAATCAGTGAGTATTTAAGAGCGCCTATTGGGGCCTTATTTATTGTTATCAGAGCGGTGTTATCTATCCCGGAGTTAATGTAGTGAGGCACGTTCCCGTGCCGAATAGGCAGAGCATCGGCACGAGGTCGTGCCTCACTACATTCTTATTTCAGTTTCTGCAGATCCGGGAGTTTATTTAAGTAACAGGCTCAGCGTTACCGGCAGTGTAAAAAAGGCCAGCAGCGTCTGCACGGTGATGATCGATGCCATCGCCTGATGGTTACCGCCAAGCTGACGCGCCAGCACGTAAGCCGAAGGAGCCGTCGGCACTGCCATAAAGATCACCACGATAATCACACTCAGACCGTCCAGCCCCAACCACTGGCCGATCCACAGGGCCGCCAATGGTTTGATAACAAACTGAATCACTGAGGTAAGCAGGATCATATCCAGGCTGCTGCCGACACTCCGCATTCGCAGGGCGGCACCAACCGCCAGCAGCGCCATCGGCAAGGCAGTTTTGCCCAGCATCATCAGCAGGTTTTCCAGCGCGCCGGTCAGGCCCAGACCCGTCAGGTTAAGACTGAGCCCGGCGATGCAACCGAGAATCAGAGGATTGCTGATTAACTGATAGGGCAGTTTGCGCCAGCCGCCGTTCTGCTTATTGGCCAGCGAGAATACCGAGACGCTGAGAATGTTAACCGTGATGACGATCACCACGGTGGCCAGTGCGCCGATCATCAGACCGTCAGCACCGAACAGGTTGCTGGCCAGTGCCAGCGCGACAAAGCTGTTAAACCGTACGCCACCCTGAAACATCGAAGTGAATGACGCCATATCCACAGGGCGGACCAGCCACTGCCAGAGCGCCAACAGCAGGCTGCAGAGCAGCAGTACGCTGACCAGGGTAGAGAAAATCTGCAGCCAGGGCAGGGTATCCAGTGGTTTGTTGGCCAGTGATACTATCAGTAGTGCCGGGGCGAAGAGATAGTAGGTGAGTTTTTCCAGACCGTCCCAGACGGACTGGCCGACCTTAAAGTACTGACGTGCCAGATAACCGATCAGCACGGTAAGGGTAACGGGAATCAGGGCTTCAATAGCGACGGGCATGGCAGATCTCGCGTATTTGGATCGGGTGTTTGGATGATGTCTGCCGCTAGCTTAAGGAAAATTAAATAAGATAAAAAATTATATTTTTTGTTGTTTTTGTTAAAAAAATATTATCAATCGGCTGTGCCGTTCAGAGCTGTCTGAACTGTTCAATCAGCTCGTCGACTAAGGCTTTGCGATTATGATTCTGGCGTTGATAGACACCGACATTACGGTGGATAACCGGGTCGCCAAAGGGAACCAGCCGGAACTGCTTGCGCAGGTAATCCCCACGGTGCTTGCCCAGTGCCATGATAGTAACCCCTAACTTCTGTTCTACCATCATCAATGCCGCCTGCAGTGAATCAAGCTCCATCATCTCTTCCGGTGTTATACCCCGGCGCTTGAGTTCGTTCTCGATCATGGTCCCAGCCCAGGCACGGGGATCGAGTCGGATAAGCGGTTGCTGCTGCAACACCTGAGCGTCGGATTCTGCCGGTGTGTCCTGATGACAGACAACGTAGAACGGCTCCTGCTCCAGTGTGGTCCAGTGGTATTCGGCAGCGATTACCCGCTGTGGCTCTGTGATCAGTACGGCATCCAGTTCGCCAGATTCAACCCGTTGCGCCAGATCGATCGACATCCCTCGCATTACCTTGATCTTCAGTTCCGGATAGAGATCCCGTAAGCGGGCCAGTACCGGGCCCAGAAAGCCTATCTGTACACTGAAAACCGCGCCGATTAGCAGTTCACCTTTGAACTGACCTTCGCTGCCCAGACCATCGCCCAATTGATCGTAGAGCTGGACAATCTCCTGCGCACGCTCCAGTACCAGGCGGCCATCATGATTCAGTACCTGGTTACGACCGATCCGGTCAAACAGTTGCACGTCCAGCTGTTCTTCCAGTTGCCTGATCTGTGTGCTGACCGCGGCCTGTGTCAGGCCCAGTTTATCGCCCGCAGCGGCAAAGCTACCCTGTTGAACGATGGTGCATAGAGTACGTAAGGTTTTGATAGACATCGGTTTTGTACCAGCTCTTTGTATCCGTTCAATAACAGGCAAAAGGGAATTTATTGATCGCTTCCTTTACCATAAACTACCCGCCCGGACTGTCAATAACAGTGGTCCGGCTTTAACGCTGTATCAGGAGTGAGGAATCAGATGCTGGAGATCCGTCAGGCAAATGCCGCCGATGTTAACCGCATGGCCGAAATAGAAACGCTGTGCTTTCCTGCCACCGAGGCTGCCAGTCCGGCGGCGTTTCAGCAGCGTTTTGCTGTGTTCCCGGAATGCTTTGTGGTGCTGGAAAGTGATGGTCAGGTGATCGGTTTTATCAATGGCTGTGTCTGTAATGACCAGAGGATCACCGATCGTCTCTATGAAGATGTGCAGTCCCACATTACCGACGGGGATTATCAGACGGTGTTCGGGATCGCCGTGTTGCCGGAGTTTCAGCGTCGTGGTTATGCCCTGATGTTGCTGGAACACTTCATAAAGATGAGCCGCTCCCGTGGGCGCAAAGGGGTGATTCTGACCTGTAAGGATGCGCTGATTCCGCTGTACGAGAAGGGTGGTTTTAAGTTGCTGGGCGTGTCGGATTCTGTACACGGCGGGGTAAAGTGGAACGATATGGCGCTGCTGTTCTGAGGCTTAAGAACGGTTCGTAAACGATAGAAAAGAGTGCCCGGAGGTTGTTGCCGGGCACTGTCTGACTCAGAGAATCCGGTTCAGAGTCTTTTCCAGTTCGGCCACGGTGCGGTCGATATTCTGCAGTTTATCCAACCCGAACAGACCCAGACGGAAGGTCTGGAAATCATCCGGTTCGTCGCATTGCAGCGGCACGCCTGCCGCGATCTGCAAACCTTCGTTGAGGAACTTCCGGCCGTTCTGGATTTCCGGATCGCGGGTATAGCTGACAACCACACCCGGCGCTTCGAAACCTGTAGCAGCAACGCTGTTAATACCTTTGTCACGCAATAGTTGACGGACTTTTTCGCCCAGTGTTTTCTGCGCGGCGCAGACTTTAAAGAAACCGTATTCACGGGTTTCAATCATCACATCACGGAACTTAGTCAGGCCATCGGTCGGCATGGTGGCGTGGTATGCGTGGCCGCCATTTTCATAGGCTTCCATAATCTGTAACCATTTCTTCAGGTCACAGGCAAAGCTGTCACTTTCGGTGGCTTCAATCATCTCGCGAACACGGCTGTTCATCATCACCAGACCGCAGCACGGTGAACCGCTCCAGCCTTTCTGAGGTGCAGAGATCAGGATATCGACACCGGTCTCTTCCATATTCACCCACAGGGTACCGGAGGCGATACAGTCCAGCACCATAATGCCGCCGACTTCATGCACTGCATCGGCCAGCTGGCGGATATAGTCATCGGGCAGGATCATGCCAGAGGCGGTTTCCACATGCGGGGCAAACACCAGATCAGGTTTACTGGCACGGATCGCACTCACCGCTTCTTCGATCGGTACCGGCGCGAACGGTGCTTCCGGTTCATCGCTGATGCGACGGGCTTTCAGTATGATCTCTTCCTGTGGCAGGCGGGCCATGCTGAAGATCTGGCTCCAACGGAAACTGAACCAACCGTTACGGATCACCATGCAGCGTTTATCACGGGCAAATTGACGGGCTACCGCTTCCATCGCGAAGGTGCCGCTGCCGGGAACAACGGCTACGGAGTCCGCCTGATAGACCTCTTTCAGGGTCACTGAGATATCGTTCATCACGGTCTGAAATGACTGTGACATATGGTTCAGGGCACGATCGGTGTATACCACCGAGTACTCCAGCAGACCATCAGGGTCTACGTGAGGTAGCAGAGCGGACATAGCTGTCTCCGTAAAAGCAGTTGGAATTATTGTTTTTGAAGGGGGGCCTGTGGTGTGGACAGGCCCGTGTCAGGTCACTCGGGTAACTGACTGATAAAGCAATGACGTTGCCACCAGTCGGTACCTTTGAGCATCTGGTTGATTACCTGTTGTTCCCGCTCAGTGCCATAGCTGGCAACCGGAGGTGGGTTATGAAGATCTGGCAACATATGGCTGAACAGCCGACGGCACTGCAACTGATAAGCCTGGTAGCTGTCGGCGACCGGTTCCTGCAGGCGATTGGCGATAATATCCGCCAGTTCATCGTTCATCGGGAACAGCGGCAGCTGTGGACAGAGAAAGAACAGTAACCAGCTGGCGCACTGTTCCTGATAGCCGCTACCGAAAACCTGCTCAGCCGCTGTTTCAGTCAACTCGGTTGCCAGGCTCTGATTTTCATAGTGGTTAAGATGATCAAATTCATCCCAGCGTGGCTCCAGCTCGGTGCGGATAAATGCATCCAGATTGGACGCCATACGGGTGAAATCGACACCGATAGAAGGCAGGCCAACGGATTGCCAGAGGATGCTCAGATAGGTTTTGTCGACCAGAGTACGGCCGGCGTTGAGCCAGCCAAAGCGGGCGGCTTTTTCCAGGCTGCCATAAAAGATCGTCAGCAGGCCATTGTGGCTGCTGCGAATATCGTTACCGCTGCCGACCTGAGTCGAAGGCTGGTTCCATTGTTGCTGAATGTGTTGAGCTTTAACGCTACAGATTCTGCTGTTCATCTGCTGTCACTCTCAGTACTGCTTATTGCCGTTACAGCCTTCACTATAGGAAGAGAACAGGTGTAGCCAAAGCGCCAGCAGGGGATTGGCTATTGGGCCAGAATGGCGCTACCAGGGCGGCGAGGGAAAATTATTGATGCTTTTTTGAACAAATAAACGCTAGTTAAATCAATGAGTTATTTTTTATATTTCTTTTTGGCATAAATGTTTAATTTTATATTCTTTTACACGCTAAGAAGCGGCTGTATACTGGCACCATATTCAAAGGCCTTCTGGCCCCAATTCAGAGAGGTGTTGCTATGCAGACTCAGGTAAAGGTACAACCAACGGTGAAAACTTCCGCGAATGCTGAAACCATTCGTGTAACGATAAAACCGGTTGCGCCGATGATGCGTGAAACTGCCAAGCCAGCACCTCAGGCAGAACAACCGCGCTACGATTTTGTCGGCATCGCTGGTTAAGATTACCCAAAGACTTTAAGTTCCCCTGAAGTCAGTAGTAAAAAAAGCCCCGGTTCAGTGAACCGGGGCTTTTTTCTTCCAGTGGAGAGCGGAAGGATTACTTAACAGTGTCGCGACCCAGAGCAGTCAGCAGCGCGTTAACTTTCTCTTTACCGCCTACAGACTCGTAGAACTTAGGCCATACAGCGTCCTGTGCACGCTTCGCCCACTCAGCTTCGTCTTCCAGGGAGTGAATCTCCATGTTGTACTTGCTGACCAGTTCTTTCTTGATCATCGCTTCTTTTTCTTTCAGCCATGCCAGAGAGTAAGCAGTAGCTTCCTGACCCGCCTCAGTAATTGCTTTCTGAGTTGCAGCGTCCTGATCCTGGTACAGAGACTCAGAGATGATCAGTGGCTCCAGCAGGAACAGGTAGTGCAGGTCGGTGATGTACTTCTGAACTTCACCGAACTTCATCGCGTAGATAGTGGTGTACGGAGTATCCTGACCGTCTACAACACCCTGCTGCAGTGCAGTGAAGGTTTCAGACCACGCCATTGGCGTTGGGTTGTTACCCCAGGACTTGTAGGTGTCGATCATGATTTCGTTTTTAGGTACACGGACTACTACGCCGTCCAGGTCAGCCAGTTTCTGGATTGGCTGCTTGGAGTTACTCAGTACACGGAAGCCGGAGTAAGTCCAGCCCAGGATACGTACACCGGAGTCACGGATAGTGTTCTCAACCAGCTCAGCACCGATAGGGCCTTCAACAGTCTGTTGTGCCTGATCCAGGTTTTCGAAGATGTATGGCAGAGAGAGGATACCCAGAGTCGGGGAGAACGGTGCCAGGTTGTTGCTGGCCAGGATAGAAAAATCCAGAGTACCGATCGCTGCATCGTTCACAGTGTCCTGCTCTGAACCCAGCTGACCGTTGAGGAACAGCTTAGCGGAGTGTTTACCGCCGGTTTTAGCTTCCAGTTGTTCGATGAATTTAAGACCCAGTGCTTCCTGTGCACTGCCGCCGCCGTCGCCTACTGCAATATTCCAGTTCGCTGCCATTGTGCTTGCGGAGAACAACAGACCAGCGGTCAGGGAAACCATGCTTTTCAAGGTGCGGTTCTTTTTCATAAGGGCTCCTAGTTTTTATTTTTGCCGTCACGCAACCAATCGGATGACCGGCTACGAAGCGTGTTCTTATTGCTGTTTTGTTACGCTTGATTACATAGTGCCCGTCCCAGAAATGATTATTAGGGCCAGTCTGGTCATCGGGTTTGGGCCAGTTCTTCATGCTTAGGTATGGTGCCAATTTATTGATTTTATTAGATTTTTGCTATCTGTTGGTGCAGAGCTTTATTCTGTATTGATCAGAAAATGTGCAGAGAAATAACCAGTGATTTGTACTGGTGCAGGAGATTTTTTCTGTTCAGGCGTTGTTTGAAAATAGCACAAAAAAAACGCACCCGAAGATGCGCTTTTGCCAGTGAATTTTCCTGTAGAAGGTTAAATTAACCTTCTTTCTGTGCGATTGGCACAATCAGCATCGGGATATGAGAACGGTTCAGAACGTTCTTCGCCACGCTGCCGAGGAAGTTGTGCATGATCCCTTTTTCATGGGTACCCATGATGATCAGATCGACATCAAGGTCTTTCGAATACTTAATGATGGTCTCGGCAGGATAGGCTTCGACGACATTGATCGACTTGATCTGCTTACGCACTTCAGCATCGTCGGGGTGAAGGTTTTCCCAGAAGTTATCCTGGCGCTGATTCAGTTTGTCCTCAGCGTTGTGTACCCGTTCCTGCAGCAGATCGCGACGGCTGTTTGAGTCCATCACGTAGGTTTGCAGGGTGATTTTGGCATCGTTAGAGAGCTTTTCAACGATGTGCAGGATATGGATTTCGGCACCGGTCTTCTTCGCCAGGTAGCAGGCATGCTCAAATACCGCGGTGGAGCTTTTCGACAGGTCGGTGCTGTAAAGGATCTTTCGGACTTCAGGTAGCATAATCGTGTTCCTGTGATCTGATGAACTCCCGGCCCGGCGGGCGGGAGTTCATGTTCTGGTGTCACGCTGTTACTGCTTGGTCAGAGGTCAGGGTATCTAATACCCGAGCACCCTTGGCAGGAACAGAGAGATCTCCGGGAAGAAGGCGATAATGAATACGCCCAGTGCAGACATCAGCGCGAATGGCAGTGCTTTCACGGTGACCTCTTCCAGTGAGATATTCGATATACCCGAGGCGACGAACAGGTTCTCGCCCAACGGCGGTGTAGCAAAGCCGATCGACAGACTACATACCATCACGATACCGAAGTGGATCGGGTCGATACCCAGGTTGTAGGTTACTGGTAGCAGTACCGGCGTCAGGATCATAATCGCCGCCAGGGTTTCCATGAACATACCTACGAACAGCAGGAAGGCGATGATCAAGAACCAGATCAGATAGATATTATCGGTCAGGCTCAGCATCGATTCTGCCACGATCGCTGGGATCTGGTTCTCTACCAGCAGACGACCGAACACTGTCGCGGTGAACAGGATCAGCAGTACCCGACCGGACAACCAGGTGGTGGTCTCCAGTGAGCGGAACAGATCTTTCCAGGTCAGTTCGCGGTGGATAAAGGTACCGACAAACAGGGTATAGAAGATCGCAACAATCGCAGACTCAGTTGGCGTAAAGAAGCCGGAGTAGATACCGCCCAGAATAACCAGCGGTGCCAGTACCGACCAGAAACCGGTGCGGAAGGCTTCGATAATGTGAGGCACATCCCAACCGTCAGATGTACCGGCATAACCCAGACGCTTACAGCGGATGTAGTTCAGGGTCATCAGGCTCATAGAGATTACCAGACCCGGCAGTACACCGGCGATAAACATCTTGGTGATCGATACGCTCTGGAATTCGCCATGGGCAGCAATCGCTTCTGGCGGCACGGTCAGACCGATCGCCGAGATACCGAAGATTACCATCGGAATAGACGGCGGAATAACGATACCCAGACCACCTGAAGATGCGGTGATTGCTGATGCGTAACCTTTATCGTAGCCGCGGTTTACCATCGCCGGGATCATCAGCATACCTACCGCTGCGGTAGTCG
The DNA here is from genome assembly GCA_963669425.2 of uncultured Amphritea sp. Taxonomy (GTDB): domain Bacteria; phylum Pseudomonadota; class Gammaproteobacteria; order Pseudomonadales; family Balneatricaceae; genus Amphritea. The sequence goes on along the minus strand of CAXXNC010000002.1, from coordinate 2,428,837 downwards.
CAGGGCCGGAACCAGAGATCGCACCGAAGAACATACACGCCAGTACGGTTGCTGCAGAAATACCGCCGGTGAATGGTCCGGCAAAGCTTTCCGCGAGGGTAACTAGCCGCTTGGATATACCGGCAGCTTCCATCAGTGCCCCGGCCAGTATAAAGGCGGGCAGAGCCATCAGCGGGAATGAGCCCACTGAGGTAAATGCGATCTGAACGAACTTAATTGGGTTCTGATCGAGATATAAAAACGAAGATAGCGCGGCAACACCCAGCGCCACGGTAACGGGTGCGCCCATTACCAGCAGGACCAAAAAGGACCCGAAAAGTATTAATACAATCGATGATTCAGCCATGACCTGCTCCTGATTATGCGGCTTTCTTCTTATCGTTCTCGTCGATATCGTGGTCCATCAGCTCTTCCAACTCCTGGGAGTCCGGATCACGGATATCGATGCCTTTAATCAGCTTGTAGTAGTTCACTTGCAGAATACGGAACGTCATCAGCGCGAACGCGATAGGCAGGATGAGGTAGATATACTTCATCGGGATGCCCAGGGTCTGGGATTTCCAGAACAGGTTCATGCGGTTGAAAACGAAATCGTATGCCAGATAAACGAAATATGCGTTGAACGCCACCCAGATCATGTCGGAAAGGAATTCCAGAATCGGGGGCATCCACGATGGCATCAGTTTGTACTGAAAGGTTACCCGGTTATGCGCGGCCAGCTTGGCGGCATAACTTGCACCGAAGAATACAAACCAGACAAACATGTATACCGACAGTTCTTCACTCCAGCTGAAGGAGTAGTTGAACAGCTGTCGGGACAGAATCTGAGCGAACAGCAGGGTCACAAACGCAGCCAGCAGGGTTCGGCAGATATAACTTTCGATGTTATCGAGAAAATGGATGAACTTCTTGCCCATGGTATGTCTCCGGTATCGACAGGTGCCCGCAGGCACCCGTCTTTATGTTGATAAAGTCTGAAAGGTTCTCAGGCCTTAAACTTCATCACGTCCCAGAGCACGCAGCAGTGCGTTAACTTTCTCTTTGCCGCCTACAGACTCGTAGAACTTAGGCCATACAGCGTCCTGTGCACGCTTAGCCCACTCAGCTTCGTCTTCCAGGGAGTGGATCTCCATGTTGTACTTGCTGACCAGTTCTTTCTTGATCATCGCTTCTTTCTCTTTCAGCCAGGACAGAGAGTAAGCAGTGGCTTCCTGACCCGCTTCCAGAATGGCTTTCTGAGTAGCAGCGTCCTGATCCTGGTACAGAGACTCAGAGATGATCAGTGGTTCCAGCAGGAACAGGTAGTGCAGGTCGGTGATGTACTTCTGAACTTCACCGAACTTCATCGCATAGATAGTGGTGTAAGGAGTGTCCTGACCGTCTACCACACCCTGCTGCAGTGCAGTGAAGGTTTCAGACCACGCCATTGGCGTTGGGTTGTTACCCCAGGACTTGTAGGTGTCGATCATGATTTCATTTTTAGGTACGCGGACTACCACGCCATCCAGGTCAGCCAGCTTCTGGATTGGCTGCTTGGAGTTACTCAGTACACGGAAGCCGGAGTAGGTCCAGCCCAGAATACGTACACCGGAGTCACGGATGGTGTTCTCAACCAGTTCAGCACCGATAGGACCTTCAACAGTCTGTTGTGCCTGATCCAGGTTTTCGAAGATGTATGGCAGAGAGAGGATACCCAGAGTCGGGGAGAACGGTGCCAGATTGTTGCTGGCCAGGATGGAGAAATCCAGAGTGCCGATCGCTGCGTCGTTTACAGTGTCCTGCTCAGAACCCAATTGACCGTTGAGGAACAGCTTAGCGGAGTGTTTGCCGCCGGTCTTAGCTTCCAGCTGTTCGATAAATTTAAGACCCAGTGCCTCCTGAGCACTGCCACCGCCGTCGCCAACTGCAATGTTCCAGTTGGCCGCCATGGTGCTGGCTGAAAACAGCACGCCAGCAGTCAGGGATAGTACTTTACTGATCTTATTCTTATGGTTCATAAGTAGCTCCTGATTTTTTTTGATCCGCCCTGCCTGCGGAGGGCGGGAGAGTCATGCGACCGGCCTGTACCGGTCTGTTCCTGTCCATTCTGTGGTATTTCTGCTGAATACCTGTTGAATGTCGGAACAATCATCACTCCCTGAGTTCTGTGAAAATTTACCTGGTTCCCAAGGGTACCGGCAGGCAGATTTCCGGTGTGACAATACCTTTACATACTCTGCCTATGGTTTTTCAAAGTTTAGGACCAGCTATTCCGGTCCATTGGGACCAGCTCTTAGGCCAGTAACTACGGGGCTTTCAGAGGTGTTGTTGTAGTTCTTAATATAGATGAGATTTACCGGTTAGCCGTGTTTTTTTCCTTTTTTAGCTGAAAACAGGGTATTTATTGTAGTGCGACATCAAATCTGCATTGATGACGCAATGAGATAGCTACATTAATGAACTTAAAGGCAAAATTTAAGTTAAAATATGAAATTATTTACACATTGTTCAGAAATATGATGTAGGGTGAAAGCATCATATGGGAAGGTAATAAGGTTATGAGCAGTAACAAAAAGGAAGCCGCAGACAGCGAAAACCTGCGTATCGGACGACAGATACGGGATCTGCGCAAGGCAAAAGGAATTACCCTGACTCAGATGGCGGAAACCATTCAGCGTTCGGTTGGTTATGTCAGCCAGGTAGAGCGAGGCGTTTCTGCGTTGCCGATTCCTGTGCTGCAGTCGATCTGCGATGTACTGGGAGTTCAGATCAGCTGGTTCTTCCATACCGATAGTGAAGTACCGATGGACGAGTTGAACCATATCGTCCGTAAAGAGTCCCGTCGCAGCCTGAACTTTTCCGGTACCGGTATCCGTGAAGAGTTACTGTCACCAAAATTGTCCGGTCAGCTGAAAATGATTCTGACCACTTTTGCACCCGGTGCGAAAAGTAGTGAATCCCGGGAGCTGAAAGGTGAAGAGGGCGGACTGGTGCAATCTGGCACGCTGGAGCTGATGATTGGTGAAAAGCGCTTTTTGCTGAACCCGGGTGACAGTTTTGTGCTTACCGGTGAAGAGCCCTACCGGGCCAGTAATCCTTCTGAGACAGAAGATGCTGTTGTGGTCTGGACCATCAGCGGCGGCTACTGATTCGTCTTTTATGTCATCTTGTCAGCAGGTAGGAACGCAGAGTTCCTGCTGCTGAATCAGGTTTATAATCTGCCTTCTCAGATATCAATCACCACTTTACCCATCGCTTCACCGCTGCTCAGACGTGCATGGGCCTGACCTGCTTCGGTAAGAGCAAACTGCTGCTCATCCAGTACCGGTGTCAGATCACCGGCTTCTGCGATTCTGGCCAGCTGAGCCAGAATCTCACCGTGGGTCTGGCGGCCATGATCATGGATCATCGGGATCAGCATAAACACCACATGCAGTGACAGTCCCTTAAAGTGAGCCAGTGACAGATCCATCTCAACCATGGCGACGGTTGATGCTACCTGGCCGTTCAGTGCCGCCGCCTCAAATGAGTTAGCCATATTGGTACCGCCTACGGAATCGAAAACCAGATCAAAACCGGCTCCGCCGGTGTACTGATTAACGTAGTCAGTGACCGTCTCGGTTTTGTAGTTGATGCCTTTCGCTCCCAGCTCTTCAATCAACGCTAACTGTTTATCACCGCCGCCAGTGGCACAGACCTCTGCGCCAAAATGTTTAGCCAGTTGCAGAGCAACATGGCCCACGCCGCCGGAGCCACCGTGTACCAGAACTTTCTGACCAGCGCTGATACCGGCGCGCTGCAGACCTTCATAGGCGGTAATCCCGACCAGTGGCAGGGCTGCTGCTTCGCGCATACTCAGGTTTGATGGTTTGTGCGCGATGAGGCGGGCATCAGCAGCGATAAATTCGGCCAGCGTGCCCGGCAGATCACCCAGACCACCGGCGCAACCGTACACTTCATCGCCCGTCGTGAAACCGGTTACACCCTCACCAACCGCAGTAACGGTACCAGCGAAGTCCATGCCTAATACTGCAGGCGGCTCGGGGGAGATCGGCAGATCTTTACCCATCTCCCGGATCATGGTGTCGACGGTGTTAACGCTGCTGGCAGCAATACGCACAAGTACCTGACCTGGCTGCGCTTCAGGTGTTGGAATATCGGCTGGCTGGAATACTTCGGGACCACCGAAGTTCTGGATAATCATCGCTTTCATCAGGAAGACCTCTGTTAAATGAATAACAGCTACTCTAATTCTGAATTCAACGGATGATAATTGGTGCTGTAACTGAATGAGTTTATAGATTTAATTGAAAGTGAGAGGCTGGGTCAGCTACGGATGACTGTTATGCACCAGAAAAGAAAAATCCGGCAGAGCCGGGGCAGGACCCGGGTGCCGGTTGGCTAATTTCAGGAGCCACTTACCAAACTCTTCTGACAAGTTTTTGGATTACGAACTCTGTTAGATATGGTCTTACAGGCCTTTATGAAGATATCCATAAAGGCCTGTTGCAGGGCGATCAGCTATCTGATCTCAACAGCTCACCCTTCGGATCGTAAGCGACCCCTTTCACACGGCTGGCCGGATACTCGGTACCCAGTACTTTGACGGTGAGATCAGCATCCAGCTTATCGCTGTTCACGTAAGCCAGGGCCAGACTTTTCTGACAACGGAAGCCGTAACCACCGGAGCTCACCTGACCGACCACTTCGCCGTTGCAGTAAACCGGTTCCATACCCACACAGGCGTCAACATCGGTGGAATCCAGTTCCAGTGTGATCAGCTTATGGGTGATGCCTTTCTCTTTCTGAGCCAATAGCGCGTCTTTACCTTCGAAATCGCCCTTATCGAACTTGGCGAAGAAACCCATGTTCGCTTCCAATAGGGTGAACTCGTGGGTCAGGTCATGGCCCCACATCGGGTAGCCTTTCTCCAGTCGCATGGAGTCCATCGCCCGCAGACCGAAGTTACCGATGTTGTAAGCACGGCCAGCTTCCATGAGTGCGTCATACAGCTCTACCTGATATTCAATCGGGTGGTGCAGCTCCCAGCCCAGTTCGCCGACAAAGTTCATCCGCAGTGCACGGACCGGCGCACCGGCCACTTCAATCTCCTGACCGGTAAACCATGGGAAACCGGCATTGTTGAGATCTGAATCGGTCAGCTGTGCCAGTACCTTACGGGCATCAGGACCTGCCAGTACCAGACAGCCGTAGTCTGCAGTGATGTTGGTCAGAGTGACAGAACCATCCGCTGGCAGGCGGCTATGCAGCCAGTCTTCTTCCAGCAGTTCACCCACCGCCGGGGCCATCATGTAGTAGCTACCGTCATCCAGCTTAGTGATGGAGAATTCCCATGCTACGCCACCCTCTCTGGTCAATGGGTGGGCCAGGGCGATTCCGCCAGCTTCCGTTGGAATCCGGTTCGGGGAGATCGACTCCAGCCATGCATGAGCGCCGTCACCGCTGATAGCAAATTTGGCAAACGGTGTCAGGTCCAGCAGGCCAACGTGATCTTTCACATTCAGACACTCAGCGGCGACTGGTTCAAACCAGTTACTGCGGCGGAAGCTGTGCTGCTCGGTCGCCTCCTGTCCCTGTGGTGCAAACCAGCTCGGACGTTCCCAGCCGAAATAAGCGCCGAATACGGCATTCTGTTCAGCCTGACGCTCATAGATCGGCGACTTTTTCTGGCCTCGTTTGGCCGGACGCATGGCGTATTCGTTCGGGAAGCCCAGCTGATATTCGTTAGCGTAAACTTCAGTGCCTTTAGCCACGGTGTACTCGTGATTGGCGTAATCACCGAAACGGCGAGGATCCAGCTCAAACAGATCCAGTTCAGGATGACCATCAACAATCCACTGCGCCATAAAGTGACCGGCGCCACCGCCCTGAACGATACCGAAGTTGAAACCGGTGCAGACAAAGTAGTTATCGTAACCATGGACCGGGCCGATCAGTGGGTGGCCGTCCGGGGTGTAGGTGATCGGACCATTCACAACAGTCTTGATACCCGCGTTGCCGATCATCGGGATCTGTTCCATCGCGGTGCACATGATCTCTTCGATACGGTCCAGGTCCGGTTGCAGCAGTTCCTGACCAAACTCTTTCGGTACGCCATCAACCGCCCATGGGATACCGCCTTTCTCATACGGCCCCAGAATCAGGCCCTTACCTTCCTGACGCAGATAGTAAGATACATCCGGGTCACGCAGCATTGGGATCATATCGTCCCGGGCTTCCAGTTCCGGTACGTTATCGGTCACCACGAACTGGTGCTCCATTGAGCAGACCGGTAGCTGATGACCAACCATGGCCGCTACTTCGTTACAGCGGAAACCGGCCGCGTTGACGATCACACCGGCATCGATAACACCTTTTTCGGTAGTGACTTTCCAGCGACCGTCCGGCTGTTGTTCGATGGCGGAAACCGGGTTATTGCGCACGATAGTTGCACCGGCTTCACGGGCAGCGGCGGCCATGGCATTGGTAACACTGGTCGGGTCGATATGGCCATCGGCAGGGTCCCACAGACCACCCACCAGGCCGGTGGTGTCCAGATACGGATAAAGCTCTTTCAGGCGCTCATTATCGATGATCTCAAGATCCAGACCGGCCAGATCAGACATCGCGGCGACACGCTCGAACTCATCCATACGATCCTGGGTATGGGCCAGACGCACTGCGCCGGTCATGTGGTGATCGACCTGTCCGGTCTCTTTCTTCAGACGGTCGTACAGGGCAATACTGTATTGCTGCAGCTTCATTACGTTGTAGCTGTTACTGAAGTGGGGCAGGTTACCTGCAGCATGCCAGGTTGAACCGGATGTCAGCTCCAGTTTCTCGGTCAGCATAACATCACTCCAGCCCATCTTTGTCAGGTGGTACAGAGTACTCACACCGGCGATACCGCCACCAATGATCAGAACGTCAGTCTTGTTTTTCATCTTTTCTTATTCTCATGTTAAGGCTCTGAAGGGGAGCTTGTGTGTTGATACAGACCGATGTTATAAATCGATAAGAATCACTACAAACGATATATTTATGCTAAATAGATAAGTACAGCTTATTTGATTATCTGTTGGCAGATACGCCAGGTGAGCCCATATGAGTAAAGCCTTTACCAGTAATATCCAGCTGAACTGGCTGAGAACCTTTGAAGCCGCAGCCCGCCAGCTCAGTTTTACCCTGGCGGCGGATGAGCTGAGTATGAGCCAGTCGGCGGTGAGTCAGCAGATTCAGCTGCTGGAGCATCATCTCGATCATAAGTTGTTCGTGCGCGCCAACCGCTCGATTCAGCTGTCGGATGCCGGCAGGGCGTTTCTGCCGCTGGTGCAGGATGCCATGCGTCAGCTGAATGCTGGCGCCGCACAGATTTTTACTCCGTTGAATGTATCGGTGGTGGAGGTGAACGTGAACAGTGCCTTCGGTGTGCTGTGGCTGGCCTCTCATCTGGAGCGTTTCAGTGCCATCTATCCGCAGATCTCCGTCCGGCAGCTCGGTACTAACTGGGCTACGGACTTTGATATTTCCACCGCTGAGCTGGAGATTCGCTACGGCACCGGAAACTGGCCGGGATTTGAGGCGTTTCCCCTGATCACGCCTGATCTGCGTCCCTACTGTACGCCGCAGAACGCCAAGCGATTACGCAGCCCTTCCGATCTTGAAGGGCTACCGTTGCTGGAGGTGATCGGTACCTCTCAGGGGTGGGACAGCTGGCTGGAGAAAATGCAGTTGGACCATCTGCTGGAACAGCCCCGTCACTATACAGATAGTCATGCCAGTGCAGTGGCGATGGCGGCGAACGGTTTCGGTATCTGCCTGATGTATGACGACATGATGGAGCACGGTGTGCTGGCACGGCAGCTGGTGGCGCCGTTTATCGATAGCATACCCACTGAGGGGAACTACTATCTTTGTTATCAGAGTGACCGCAGTCTGTCGCAGGCGTCGAAAGTGTTCTGCGACTGGCTGCTGAGTCAGACCCGTTTACCTCAGGGAGATGATCACCGGTGAAAAGGCACTTTCCCCCTCTTAACGCTTTGAGGGCGTTCGAAGCGACGGCCCGCTTGCTGAGCTTTCAGCAGGCGGCCCGGGAGTTGAATGTCACCCATTCGGCGGTCAGTCATCAGATCAAAAAGCTGGAGCAGGAGCTGGGGGCCGCACTGTTTGCCAGACTCGGGCGCTCCATTGTGCTGACCCCACTGGGGAAACGCTATTACGCAGAGATTCATGAGGCGCTGCAGCAGATCGAACGCAGCACGCTGGAGCTATTCGGTGAGCCGGATCAGGGGGATCTGACGGTGCAGGTATATATGGGCATCGCTTCGCGCTGGCTGGTACAGCGTCTGGGGGGTTCCGGCAGCGTTTTCCGGCGATCCATATCGAACTGTATAACTCTTACCTGAGCTGGGATTACGAACGGGATGCGGCAGATGTGGGAATTATCTATGCCGAAGAGATCGACAGCAGTCTGGCTTATCAGCGTCTGTTTCAGGGCAACCTGATTCCGGTCTGCAGTCCGCAGCTATTCAGTAACGGGGAGTGTGAATCGTTGGAACAGCTGCTGGAAAAGCCGTTTCTGGATGTCAGTGAATCGCCGGACAATCTGCCTCACTGGCTGAGCTCAATGGGGCTTGAGCGGGATGCGGTGAGTGTGATCAGTGAACACGATAATCATCTGCTGGCTCTGGAGGCCGCCATTACCGGTGCAGGTATTGCTATTGTGCCTGCATTCTTTGGTTGTGGTGATATCGCCAGCGGTAAGCTGGTGGTTCCGCTACCAATGACTGCGCCGGAACGGGGCACCTGGTATCTGGTACAACAGAACGCCAATCTGGCTAACTCCAGAGCGATATGCTTTTCTAACTGGCTGAACCGGGAGCTGATGCAGGACCCGGTTTTGCAGCAGTATATCCAGTAACGTTATCAGAAAATAATGAATAAAAGTTGGTATATTGTCTTTAAAATTCACTAACTACAGCGATTGTTGCATAACTATTAAAACTCACTCTTACGTCTAATCCCCCCTTATATTTCCTGCCTGCATCCAATATCGTCCGCTTAAATTGGTATATGCCAATGATTAATAACTATGCTGACGAGAGCTGAAATGCACCCATTTATTCAACAATTGATCGAACTTTACGATGCTGAAGGTCACCACACTTATGGTGAAGGAATCACCCAGATTGAGCATGCCGTACAGTGTGCGGAGCTGGCCATGAGAGAGGGTGAATCCGCTCAGATGGTTACCGCTGCGCTGCTGCATGATGTTGGTCATCTGATGGCTACAACCGATATCGCCTTCGGTAATTACAAACACGACTCTATCGGTGCTGACTACCTGGCGCCGCATTATCCACCGGCGGTGACTGAACCGATTCGTCTGCATGCGCAGGCTAAGCGCTATCTCTGCGCTGTAGAGCAGGATTATCTGGCGGGCCTCTCCGATGCTTCTCTGGATTCGCTGCAGCATCAGGGTGGGCTGATGGACCCGGTTGAGCAGGAAGCATTCCTTCAGGAACCGTTTGCTGATGCTGCGCTGCGTCTGCGCCGCTGGGATGATGAGGGCAAGGTTGATGAGTTAAGCAACAAGCAGATTGCTGACTACCTTGAGAGCATGACCGCTGCACTGAGCAGCGTCACACACTGAATGCCGGGAGAGTGAGATATGTCATACAGTGATGCGTTCAGAAAACAGGGATACATCGTATTGCCACAGGGGCTTGATACAGAGGATATGCAGCTGTTGGAGCAGAATAGCCAGATGCTTTATCAGCGTGCTGAAAACCTGCTTGCTGAACTGGCTGAGAAGGGAGAACCGATCAGTGAGTTCTACAAGCACAATGATGATGAACTGATTGTTGTACCGGAGATCGATGACCCTCTGAAAGTCTGCCGTTACGAATATATTGATGGCTACAGTCAGACCATGCGCGAGCACATTGTTGCTAAGCTGCGCGGCTATATTGAGGATCTTACCGGCAGCGAGTTTGTTCTCTTTAAGGATAAATGTAACGCCAAGAATCCGGGCGGCGGCGCGTTTGATCCCCACCAGGATGTGATCGCTTACGATCAGTTTAAACCGGCTTACCATGTAACCGCGGCGATCTTCCTTGACGATGCCACACTGGAGAATGGCTGCCTGCACTTTCCTGAGAACTACCGTGCCGACCTGAGTCATCTGGATAGTCCGGTGACGGATACCCCGCTGGGTAAGCTACCGGTACTGGCCAGTTATGATGGCGGCCCTGATAACGGCAACATCCGCCAGGAGATCTGTGAGCAGATTCGCTGGCAGCCATTACCGGCCAGACGTGGTGATGTCGTGCTGTTTGATTCCTATGTGCCGCATTACTCGGAAAAGAACAATTCGCAGAAAACCCGACGTGCAATGTTCTTCACCTTTAATGCGGCGAAAGACGGTAACTTCTATCAGGACTATTACGCCATGAAACGTAGGGAATATGATAATCCTAAGTTTCATGTAGCAACGCCAACAACGCACAGCAGGATAGACGGTTAATCTGCGTAACAGGAATTTACTGTAGGTTACGTATTATAGACCTTTCAGGAAAATCAAAGGCTGCTAATATGCAGCCTTTTTTATGCCCGGTTTCTGAACAAATTCAAGTGCTTATAAACAGCCGTGAAACATTCAGCAGGTGGCCTGTGTGACTGCTGGATTAAGTAGACTTTCGTATAATTATAATAGGTGAATAAAATTCATCTGTTGGTGTAGAAAATCTCGTTTGTCTGGTTAAATAGTGTGCAATAAAATCGCGCACAATTCATAGGGAGAGCACCAGAACAGTGCCTTTTCGCTCCCGGAAGATACAGCGAAACCCAATTTTTTTAGGAAGCACCATCATGTACGTTTACGATCCAAAATACATCATGCAGATTCAGAAGCCTCGCTTCCCTGAGACTGAAGCGCAGATTTTTGAGCGCATGTACCGCGAATTTAAAGCGAAGAAGAAAGAAGAAGTTCGTCAGCAGCGCATCGAGCGCACCGTTGCCGTACTGGAGCGCATCGGCAAGCAGATGCGTTTCATCAACAGCCCTGCTTACTGTGTAAAACACTGAGCTGCTGTTTAGTTGCAGATTTCAAAAGGTCGCCTGAAGGCGACCTTTTTTGTTTTTTATCAGGCCTTACCTTTCCAGGGAATCAACCGGGCTTCGATCTTGCGCATCAGGATATCGATGCCGTAGCCGATCAGGCCGACAATAATCACCCCGAGTACCACAATATCCGTGGACAGGAACTTACTGGCCACCATGATCATAAAGCCGACGCCGGACTCTGCGGCGACCAGTTCTGCGGCGACCACGGTACCCCAGCAAACTCCCATCGCGACCCGCATACCAGTGAAAATTTCCGGCAGAGAGTTAGGCAGGATTACGTGAAGCAGGATCTGCCTTTTACTGGCACCCAGTGAGTAAGCCGCATGGATTTTGGTCAGCTTCACACTGCTGACACCGGCACGGGCAGCGATCACCATGATCCATAGTGCCGCGAAGAACAGCAGCAGGATCTTGGAGCGTTCGCCGATACCGGACCAGATAATGACCAGAGGGATAAACGCCAGTGGTGGGATCGGACGGAAGAACTCCACAATCGGATCAAACCAGCCACGGATCACCTTGGACAGGCCCATAGCAAAGCCCAGTGGAATACCGATCAGACAACCGAGACCAAAGCCCACCAGAATCCGGTACAGACTGGCCCAGACGTGTTCCCACAATGAAAAGTTACGGTAGCCTTCACCTGAGATACTGATGAACTGCTGCCAGACCGCTTCCGGTGATGGCCAGAAGATTGGATTCACCAGTCCCATGGCGCTGCCGAGGTACCAGACCACAGCCATGGTAATCACCGACAGGGTGCTCCAGAAGCGGCCGTCGGTCACCGAAGAACTGTCACCGAAGGTGACGGTTTTACGTTTTGCCAGCCCGGTTTCACTCAGGCCAACCCGTTCTTTAAATGTTTGCATCATAGACATAATCAGGCTCCTACTGCTTCACCGCGACCCATAATTTCTTCCTCCATCTCCCAGATCATGGAGAGGATCTCTTCCCGCTTATTGATGAAGTCAGGTGAGGCCTTAATCTCTCGCGGATCCTGAGTCAGGCCGGCTTCGGCGAAGGGCAGCAGATATTCCTGCTTAACCCGGCCGGGACGGGGCGCCATAACGAACAGCCGCTCACCGAGGAACAGGGCTTCTTCGACACTGTGGGTGATCAGTACGATGGTTTTACCGGTTTCTTTCCAGAGCTTCAGCACCAGACTCTGCATCTTTTCACGGGTCAGTGCGTCCAGTGCTCCCAGAGGTTCGTCCATCAGGATGATGTCCGGATCGTTTGCCAGACAGCGGGCCAGTGCGACCCGTTGCTGCATACCGCCGGACAGTTCATAAATCGCTTTCTGACCAAAGTCCTGCAGACCAACAGTTTCCAGCAGGTGATCGACGGTCTGTTTAATTTCGCTTTTCGGAGCGCCTTTCATGGTCAGACCGAAACCGATGTTTTCAGCGACGGTGAGCCATTCGAACAGTGCGCCCTGCTGGAAAACCATACCCCGGTCGGGGCCAGGGCCGTGCAGTTCAGTGGTGCCATTGCTGACGGTGCCTTCGGTCGGCGCCAGAAAGCCGGCAATGATGTTCAGCAGGGTACTCTTACCACAACCGGAAGGACCCAGAACCGACAGCAGTTCGCCCTGTTTCAGGCTGAAGTTAACATTACGTAACGCTTCAACCTGTCCGCCGTCGGGGGTATCAAAAATCATTGATACGTTATTCACAATAAGCTCAGACATGGTTTATACCCTTATTTTTATGATTATCTGACACCGCAGCCCGGCCGGGCTGCGGTGGGTATGAGAGAGTTAAGTTAAGCGGGTCTGAGACTCAGTTAACGTTCTCGTAGAAGCTGGCATCGATGGTGTCGCTGTAGTCATCCAGCGCTTTCGGAATCTGCTTGTGCTTGACGAAGAAGTCAGCCACTTCCTTGGTGAAGTGCTGCACGGTACCGCCCATCCACTGCACTGAAACCTGCTGGTCTTTAAGCGGGAAGTCGAACAATGCCAGTACCTGATTGGAATCTTCCACGGACATACCGGACGCTTTGGCGATCACATCCTGAACCGATTCAGGATTCTCCTGGTAGCTACGGTTAGCATCGTCGGTGACTTTCAGGAACTTGGTCACCAGTTCCGGATGTTCTTCGGCGAAACGGTTGCTGGCAGAGATAACATCAAATACGCGGATACCGATCGCTTCCTGTTCGGTCGCGCTCATCAGTACATCGCCATACTCTTTCATCCGACGCAGTGCGCCGCCCCAGCCACAGGCCATTGCCACATCGCCACGGGCCAGTGCAGCAGCACCATCCGCAGGTGGCATATCCAGCAGGCGGATCTTGGTGCTATCAACATCCAGATGAGCCATTACCCGCAGCATCTTGTAGTGGGCAACGGTACCGAATGGTACGGCGACCGCCTGACCCTGCAGTTGCTGAGCATTATCCTGGGTGATATTGGTGGACTTACCGACCACGCAGTTATCGTTTTCTGCGTAGGATACCGCGATACCGATCATCTTGATGGGCAGCCCCTGAGAGACCGCAACGGTGAACGGCACCAGGCCCTGAGAGTAGGCCATATCGACGTCACCGGATGCCATCGCCGCAGACATGGCGGTACCGGAGTCGAAGGCGCGCCATTCCACTTCGACGCCCATCGCCTTGTCGTAGGTTTTGTTGACCTGTGCCGCCTGGTTAGCGGTAGGCCATTCCAGGAAGTAACCCACGGATACTTTATCCGGCAGATCGGCAGCCTGAGTCATAGCGGCGCCGGTTGCCAGTGCAGTAAAAGCGATAGATTGCAGAACGGTAGGGATAGTTTTTTTCATAGGATCCTCGTCTTTGCGTAGCAGCTTTACTTATTTTTATTCAGTGCCGCACTCCGTGTGCAGGCGGGAATCTGATACCTCATTGAGGTGATCTTCTATCGATACTGCCGCGAAAAAACGCCTCCGACAATTGAGAAAATTTTTCTTATTGTTAGTTTTTCTAACAGGTTTGAATGCGCTTTTTTAGTGCATATATCCCTTTATCAACAATGGGTTACATTTTGCTGTTTGATTTTTAGACAGATATTTGTAAAGAAAATAACAGGTTGCGTCGGGCTCTGAGTATGCCCGTCTGTGGTGCGGCTATGTGCGCAGGGGGATGTCAAAAAGCACCACCCGGACCGGGTCCGGATGGTGAAGGTGCTGGCAGAGTGCCATCAGGTTAGGGAGTCAGTTAATAAGTCAGTTAATGAAGGGGGTATCTGAGCCGACAATCAACACTCAATGACGTTGACCGCCAGACCTCCCCGGGAGGTTTCCTTGTATTTTTCGAGCATGTCATAGCCGGTTTCGCGCATGGTTTTCAGTGCATCATCCAGCAGTACAAAGTGATTACCGTCACCCCGGATGGCCATGGTGGCGGCGTTTATCGCCTTCATCGATGCCATCGCATTGCGCTCGATACAGGGCACCTGAACCAGTCCGGCAACCGGATCACAGGTCAGCCCCAGGTTATGCTCAATGGCTATTTCGGCGGCATTCTCCACCTGTTCCGGTGACGCGCCGATCGCTTCGGCAAGGCCTGCTGCTGCCATCGCACAGGCGGAGCCAACTTCACCCTGACAGCCTACTTCTGCACCTGAGATTGACGCGTTGTATTTACATAGCAGGCCGATGGCACAGGCGCTGAGCATAAAACGGATAATGCCGTCCTCATCGGAGTTGGGGCAGAATTTGTCGTAGTACTTCAGCACCGCTGGGATGATGCCGGCTGCACCATTAGTCGGGGCTGTAACCATCCGGCCGCCGGCAGCGTTCTCCTCGCTGACCGCCAGGGCGTAGAGGTTGACCCAGTCCATGGCCCCCAGTGATGGGGTGATCATGTCCATACGGGATCGGTTCCGCAGTTCCTGATGCAATGCCGGTGCCCGGCGGCGCACGTTAAGGCCGCCCGGCAGTACGCCTTCCTGGCTGATGCCGTTCTGGATGCAGGCCTGCATCACTGACCAGATCTCCAGAATGCCGGCGCGAATCTGTGTTTCGCTGCGCCAGACTTTTTCATTCTCCAGCATCAGTTCGCTGATACTCAGATCGTGGGTCTGGCACTGCTGTAGCAGACCCGCTGCGGTGGTGAAGGGATAGGGCAGGGTGACATCATCGTCACTCTGATCCGGGTTCTCCAACTCGTCAGCGGTCTGCACAAAGCCACCCCCGACGGAATAGTAAGTCCGGATACAGACCTGTTCACCATCGGCGTTAAGAACTGCAAGATCCATCGCGTTAGCGTGCAGAGGCAGAGTCGTATCTGCCAGATACTGCAGGTCGGTGGCCGGATCGAAGTAGATCTCATGACGGCCGAGCAATCTCAGTCGTTGCTTCTGTTCAACGGCTGCCATATTGGTTGTGATACTGGCAGGATCAACGCTTTCCGGCTGGTGTCCCATCAGCCCGGCGATGACCGCCGGGCCAGTGCCATGACCGATACCGGTTGCACCCAGAGAGCCGTAAAGGCGACAGCGCAAGCGAGCGGTCTGAGTTAGTTTGCCAAGGCTTGCCATCTCTTCGATAAACATCAGCGCAGCTTTCATCGGTCCGACGGTGTGGGAACTGGAGGGACCGATACCTACTTTCAAAAGATCAAACAGACTGATAGCCATATCTGTTTACCTCATCTTATTTTTATTGTCTGAGCTGAAGCCGGCAGCTTTGGCGCTGCCGGCCAGTGTGCCGGGTATTCAATCTTTGTAGACCGGGTACTCAGCGCACAGCGCTTTCACTTTCTCTTTAACTTCAGCGATCTTAGCTTCCAGTGCTTCTGGCTGATCCAGAACGTCCAGCAGATCCGCGATCCAGCCTGCCAGTGTGCGACACTCTTCCTCTTTGAAACCACGGGTGGTAACAACCGGAGAACCGATACGCAGACCAGAGGTTACAAATGGAGACTGTGGATCGTTTGGAACAGCGTTCTTGTTCACAGTGATGTTCGCGCGACCCAGTGCAGCGTCAGCGTCTTTACCGGTCAGACCCTGCTTGATCAGGCTCAGCAGGAACAGGTGGTTCTTAGTACCGCCGGAAACGATTTCGAAACCTCGCTCAACCAGTACGTCAGCCATTGCCGATGCGTTCTTAACAACCTGCTCCTGGTACTCTTTGAATGCTGGATCCAGTGCTTCTTTGAAAGCCACTGCTTTAGCAGCAATAACGTGCATCAGAGGACCACCCTGGCCGCCTGGGAATACTGCACCGTTGATCTTCTTCTCCAGCTCGTTGTCACGGGACAGGATCAGACCACCACGTGGACCACGCAGAGTTTTGTGAGTAGTGGTAGTACAAACGTCAGCCAGTGGAACCGGGTTCGGGTACAGACCTGCTGCAACCAGACCAGCAACGTGTGCCATATCGACGAACAGGTAAGCGCCTACTTTGTCCGCGATGTCGCGGAAACGCTGCCAGTCAACGATCTGAGAGTAAGCAGAGAAACCTGCAACGATCATTTTTGGCTTGTGCTCAACCGCCAGACGCTCTACTTCGTCGTAATCGATCTCGCCGGTTGCTTCGTTCAGACCGTACTGAACAGCGTTGTAGATCTTACCGGAGAAGTTTACGTGAGAACCGTGAGTCAGGTGGCCACCGTGTGCCAGGCTCATACCCAGAACAGTGTCGCCTGGCTCACACAGCGCCATGTATACAGCAGCGTTTGCCTGAGAACCGGAGTGAGGCTGAACGTTCGCGTATTCAGCACCGAACAGTTCTTTCGCACGGTCCAGAGCCAGCTGCTCAACAACGTCTACATATTCACAACCACCGTAGTAACGCTTCTCAGGGTAACCTTCAGCGTACTTGTTGGTCAGAGCAGAACCCTGCGCCTGCATAACGCGAGGACTGGTGTAGTTCTCAGAAGCGATCAGCTCGATGTGCTCTTCCTGACGAACTTCTTCTCTGGTGATTGCCGCCCAGAGCGCGTCGTCATAATTCTGAATCTGATCCTGTTTACTGAACATGAAAAATCTCCTGAAAAAGTCAAAGCCCGGAGCAACTGAGATTGCCCCGGTCTGTATAAAAGGGAATTAAAAGTGTTGAGTTGGATTAACCCAGAATCAGGCGGTTGAAACAGTCCACCCCGGCCTGAGCAACTTCTTCATCCTGATCCGGCGTGCCGGAGCTGCAGCCGATGCCGCCGACGATCTGATCATCGGCAAACAACGGCAGGCCACCGGCGACGATGGAGAAGCGCCCACCGTTACTGGTGTTGATGCCGAAGGCGGGTTTCCCCGGCACGCTGATCTCACCATAGGCGCGGGTCGATTTTCGCGCGGCAGAGGCGGTGAATGATTTGCCGATGGATATATCAATACTGGTGACACGGGCATTATCCATCCGCTGAAACAGCACCAGGTTTCCGCTGTCGTCGGTGATCGCGATATCCATATCGATATTGATTTCCCGGGCTTTCTCGGTGCATGCCTGCATGATGATCTGGGCATCCTGCAGAGTCAGTTTGGGTACCATACGCATGATGTCGTTACCTTTATTTTTATTTGAAATCGGATGCGATCAGGCCAGCACTTTATCCAGTGCAGCGCTGAAGTTAGCGACGGTGCGATCAATATTCTGTAGTTTGTCCAGCCCGAACAGACCGATGCGGAAGGTCTTATAGTCCGCCGGTTCATCACACTGCAGAGGCACGCCTGCAGCGATCTGCATACCCTCAGCGACAAAACGGCTGCCGTTGTGGATATTGGTTTCGTCGGTGTAGCACACCACTACGCCCGGCGCTTCAAATCCCGGTGCAGCAACGCTGATAAAGCCTTTATCTGCCAGCAGGGCACGGACGCGGCGACCCAGCTCCAACTGGTTGTTTTTAACGGTGTCAAAGCCGTACTCCGCGGTTTCCTGCATTACTGTATGAAAGCGTTGCAGGGCATCGGTAGGCATGGTGGCGTGATAAGCATGGCCGCCATTCTCATAAGCCTGCATGATCTGCAGCCACTTTTTCAGATCGCAGGCGAAACTGTTACTGGTGGTTTCTTCAATACGCTGCAGAGCAGATTCCGCCAGCATCACCAGACCGAATGCAGGGGAGCCGCTCCAGCCTTTCTGTGGTGCGCTGATCAGGATATCAACACCGGTTGCCTGCATGTCGACCCAGACCGTACCGGAAGCGATGCAGTCCAGCACCATCATGCCGCCCACTTCATGGACTGCATCGGCTAACTGACGAATATAGTCGTCCGGCAGGATCATCCCGGAAGCGGTTTCAACATGCGGCGCAAATACCAGATCAGGTTTTTCTTCACGAATAGTCGCAACAACCTGTTCAATCGGGGCCGGGGTGAAAGGGGACTGATGCTCATCGCTGATGCGCTGGGCTTTCATGACCGTGCAAGCAGATGGAATTTCACCCATCTCGAAGATCTGGCTCCAACGGAAGCTGAACCAGCCATTACGCACCACCAGACATTTCTTATCGCGGGCGAACTGACGGGCAACAGCTTCCATACCAAACGTACCGCTCCCCGGTACAACAATCGCCGCGTTGGCGTTGTAAACCTGTTGTAGGGTGGTGGAAACGTCGCGCATGACTGTCTGGAACTCAGCTGACATATGATTCAGTGAGCGATCGGTGTAAACAACGGAATATTCCATCAGACCTTGTGGGTCGATCTCAGGAAAAATATTGGACATAATTCACATCTCCGTGAAATTAATTATTATTTTTTCATGAGTATGCACGAAGAAAACCGGTCTTGCAAGTATGAAAATGAAAAAATGATCAAAAATTGTGCGGTATTTCGACAGCCTTTTACCGGGCGGCTGTATAGAATCAGGCTCGGGTCTATCCCGGCTATTAGGTTTAACTGCCTGAAAGTAATGGCTTTATCGGGCAGAACGATGAGGGTGAATTGCCTTTATAGAGGCGTAGGGCACTAAAACAATAGTCATACTGTGAGTGAAAATAGTGATTGAAATTTCATTTGTGTGTATGTAGATTCCGGCAGATCTGCTCTCTTAATCCTTAGCAGGGCCGACAATAACAATAACTTTCTTGATAGCTGGTTGGCGCGACTGCAGCAAAACAGCGAATGAGCATAAGGTGAGAAGTATGCAACGAGAAGCAATGGAATTTGACGTGGTGATCGTCGGGGCTGGCCCTGCCGGTCTGTCCACTGCCTGCCGTCTGATGCAGCAGGCCAATGATGCAGGCCAGGAACTGATGGTCTGCGTGGTTGAAAAAGCCGCCGAGGTGGGCGGTCATATCCTGTCCGGTGCCGTGGTGGAACCCCGCGCCCTGAACGAACTGTTCCCGGACTGGAAAGATCAGGGCGCTCCACTGATCACAGAAGTCACCGAAGATCAGATCTATCTGCTGAAAGACGGTCAGAAAGCCAGCAAGATCCCGAACGGGCTGGTGCCGAAAACCATGCACAACCACGGCAACTACATCGCCAGTGTGGGTAACCTGTGCCGTTGGTTGGCTGAACAGGCCGAGCAACTGGGTGTCGAGATCTTCCCGGGCTTCCCGGCTTCTCACATCATCTACGGCGATGATGGGCGTGTTGCCGGTGTCGGTACCGGTGATATGGGTCTGGATGAAAACGGTGAGCAGAAAGACACCTATATGCCGGGTATGGATCTGCTGGCGAAGTACACCATCTTTACTGAAGGTTGCCGCGGCCACCTGGGTAAAGAACTGATCAGCAAGTTTGAACTGGACAAAGACGCCGATGCCCAGCACTACGGCATCAGTATTAAAGAGCTGTGGGACATCGATCCGGCCAAACATCAGCCTGGTCTGGTACTGCACGGTGCCGGCTGGCCGCTGACTGAAGGCGGTGCCAGCGGTGGCTTTTTCCTCTATCACGCCGAAGACAACCAGGTGGTGGTCGGTTTGATTACCGACCTCAACTACGATAACCCGCACCTGAGCCCGTTCGACGAGTTCCAGCGCATGAAGCATCACCCGCTGATCGCCGATTATCTGGAAGGCGGTAAACGCGTCTCCTACGGTGCCCGCGCCATCACCAAAGGTGGCTTCAACGCCCTGCCGAAGATGAGCATGCCTGGCGCACTGCTGCTGGGTTGCGATGCCGGTACCCTGAACTTCTCCAAGATCAAGGGCACGCACACCGCCATGAAGTCCGGCATGATCGCCGCTGAAACTCTATTTGCTGCGTTTGCGGCTGAAGATGAGGGCGGTAACGACCTGACTGCTTACGGTGAAAACTTCAAAAACTCCTGGGTCTATGAAGAACTGTACCGCAGCCGTAACTTCGGTCCGGCGCTGCACAAATACGGCACCATGATCGGCGGCGCGCTGAACTTTATTGATCAGAATATTTTCAGCCTGCCGTTCACCATCCGGGATAATCATGAAGACTACGCCCAGATGAAACCGGCCAGCGAGTGTAAAGCGATCGACTATCCGAAACCGGATGGCGTGCTGAGCTTTGACAAGCCTTCTTCGGTGTTCCTGTCCAACACCAACCACGAAGAGAGCCAGCCCTGTCACCTGAAGCTGACCGATAGCAGCATCCCGCTGAGCCAGAACCTGCCGAAGTTCAACGAACCGGCACAGCGCTTCTGCCCGGCGGGTGTGTATGAAGTGCTGGAAGATGAAAACGGTGAGCAGCAATTCCAGATTAACAGTCAGAACTGCGTGCACTGTAAAACCTGTGATATCAAGGACCCGGCCCAGAACATTACCTGGGTCACGCCGGAAGGTGGCGGTGGCCCGAACTATCCGAACATGTAAATAAAACGGAGCCGAAAGGCTCCGTTTTTTATTTTCAGCCCTAAACCACCTACTTCAGTAGGTGGTTATCAGCAATTTGGGCTTTGCCCGAATACCTACCCATGTTAGAAGCCGCAGCGATTTTTAGCGAAGTCGTGAGGAAACTAACATGAGTAAGTATGAGCAAGCATCGCATGTTTACCGAAGTATCCATGTATATTGTGCGCAGCTAGGCTGTACAGTTTTAGAACTGAATGTCCAAATAGATCATGTGCATCTGGTGGTAAAGATACCGCCTAAGTTGGCAATATCTAAGCTGATTGGTGCACTCAAGGGCAAGATAGCTCTGAAGCTATTCAGTAAATATCCCTATTTGAGAAAGAACAAGTTGTGGGGAAATCACTTTTGGCAGAGGGGGTATTTTGTTGATTCGGTTGGAATCAATGAGGAAATAATCAGGCGTTATGTAAGACATCAGGAAAAGGTTGAAAAAGAGATGGAACGAAGCCAACTGAACCTGCTATAGAAGTCAGCCCCCTTCGAGGGGGCTTCATCAAAGCCACCTTCTTTAGAAGGTGGATTTTTACTAGTGAGGAGTGACGGGAACGCCACTTTGCGGCTTGCGGGTGGCAGGGAAGAGCGGGATCCGAGGTCGCTTTAATTTGTGGGAGCGGCATCTTGCCGCGATAAGCCCGAACGAACTGTAAACCTTAATGTAGGAGGCGCGCCCTCGCGGTGATCAATTAGCACTGTATAGATTAATCGCCGCGAGGGCGCGCCTCCTACAGATAGTCAGTCAGAATGAATCACTGCTGGAAGCAGTTCCTACATAATCAGATACTTTTCAGCCTCGATCTGTATGTTTTCCCTTCTGGTATCTGTATTTGTCCTGAGTTGGTACTTCAGTTAACCAAGGTTAACTATATGCTTACCTTTTTCTGTAACGGATATTCCAGATGCAAGTGATCGAAACTATCTCAGAGCTGCGTGCCGCTGTATTCAACGCTCGTTTGAATGGCCTTAAGGTCGGCTTTGTGCCAACTATGGGGAATCTCCATTATGGTCATATCAGTCTGGTGGAACAGGCCCGTGAGCACTGCGATCTGGTCATCACCAGTATCTTCGTTAACCCTTTACAGTTTGCTCCACACGAAGATCTGAATACATACCCCCGTACGCTTGAGGCGGATAAAGCACAATTGACGGAGAGCGGTTGCGATATCCTGTTTGCTCCCTCTGTTACTGAGATGTACCCGGATGGTAAAGGTGTCGATACGGTTGTTGATCTGCCGTCACTTTCTCCGCTTCACTGCGGTATTACACGACCCCATTTCTTTAAAGGGGTAGCGACCGTCGTCGTCAAACTGCTCTGTATGGTGCTGCCGGATAAAGCTTTCTTTGGCGAAAAAGATCGCCAGCAGCTGACCATTATCCGCCGGGTTGTGGAAGACCTTTCTCTGCCGATTGAGATTATCGGTGTCTCCACGAAGCGTGAGCAATCGGGTCTGGCCCTTAGCTCCCGCAATGGCTATCTGAGCGATACAGAGAAACAGCAGGCAGCTTTCCTGTATCAATTACTGAATGAAATCAGACAGAGAATTGAAAACGGTGCGAGGGATTTCCAATCGCTTGAGAGGCAGGCCAATCAGCAACTGGAAGAGCACGGCTTTGAACCAGACTACTTTCATATCTGTCACAGCGAGACCTTACTGCCTGCTGCTCTGGAAGATAAAAAACTGGCCATTCTGGCAGCCGCTAAGCTGGGCAATACCCGGTTGATTGATAATATTGCTTTCAACCTTCCTTCCAACTGATATTTTCTTCTACCTCTACAGCCCGGTACCTCAATAAACCGGGCTTAATTTTCGTTCTCTTCTATAGTGATATCAGTCACACATAACACTTTGATTTTAATGCTATAAATTTTCAGAGCCCGGATAAAAGGATTTCTGTACGAGGTTGGATAGCTGGATTTAGATCAAAAGAGTTTTAATTAGTGTCTTAACCTACTGTTATTAATACTATTATGGTTATATGAATTGTTTTACTCTCGTTTAGCAAGAGTTCGCTATGCGTATAGGTATCCGGTTCAAACTCGTCACTCTCTTTAGTCTGCTGATGGCTATCAGTCTGGCAAACTACCTGATCATTAAACACACGGAAAAAGAAGCATCTCAACAACTGCAGTGGGTGGAGCATACCTATCAGGTAATCCATATCGGCGAAACTTTGCTGGGCCAGCTTAAGGATGCTGAAACCGGTCAGCGTGGTTTTCTGCTTACTGCTCAACCCGAGTATCTGGCCCCGTACAACACGGGGATCGGGGAAGCCATGCTATTGCTGGAATCGCTTAAGACGTTAACCGTTGATAACACCGGACAGCAGGAGTTATTAGAACAGGTTACCGATCTGGTAGATCGTAAGTTTACTGAGCTGGCTGCAACCATTGAGCATGCAAAGGTGGGCAATCCTGATATGGCCCTGGCAATTGTTAACCAAGATATAGGTAAGGATCTGATGGATCAGATCAGGCTCAAGCTGGATCAGTTTCAGAATGAAGAGCAACGCTTATTAACCCTGCGAAAAGCCGCCTATGAAAGTAGCCAGAGCCGATTGACCTCGCTGTTTGTCGCCGAAGTGGTTGTTCTTGTAGTGATGATACTGCTGGTTTTTCTCTATGTGCAGAAAAAACTGATCAGACCATTGATGGAGATGGCCCGGGACGCCGAACGGCCCGAAAATAGTCCCGGTAAGTTTGAATCAGCTATGGATTCTCCGGATGAGATTGGCATCCTCGCACGGGCCTTAATTTCGATGCACCACTCGGTTAGGGATCGGGCAGCTAAGCTTGAAGCCCTGTCGATACAGTTGAAGAATGAAAGGGATAAGGCTTTGCTCTCGTCTACTACTGATCAGTTAACAGGCCTCTATAACCGTCGAAAGTTTGAGGAACTAGTGGGCCGTGAGCTAAGACGTGCTCATAGGGAGGGGGCTTACATTGATCTGATCACGATCGATATTGATTTCTTTAAGGGCATCAACGACACGTACGGTCATGCAACCGGCGATAAGGTACTGAAGACTATTGCCAACTGCCTGAAAGGAATGGCCCGCCGCCCGAATGACTTTGTCTTCAGAATTGGTGGTGAGGAGTTTGTGTTTTTAACTTCAGGGCAGGATACTGGCTGGATAGAAGCCTATGCCGAAGAGCTTCGTAAGGCTGTAGAGGCCCTGGAGATTCCCAATGCCGGAAGTGAGGTCGGCGACGTTGTGACTATCTCTGCCGGTGCAGTTGCTGTTATTCCGAAAGAGAGCGATACCATTGATAGCTTGTTACGGATCTCGGATAAGCGACTCTATATGGCCAAAAGTCAGGGGCGGAATCGAGTGATCGCTTGTGATTGATTTGATTAACGTTAAATACAGATGAAAAACCCAGCCGAAGCTGGGTGTTTTGTTTTCAGAGCTGAAACAGATCTGAAGTCATAAGGGGGGCTGACTATTTCTTAAGATGCCACGCAGCTGCGTACATCAGAGTTACCGCCAGCCGGTGTAGCTTCACCCGCTTTAGGATCAACCACACGCACCGTCGCAACCTTGTTCTGAGTGAAGAAATCGATAGCATCTTTACCCTGAACCTTGTTATTACCGACCAGTGAACCCTTGATTCCGCCGAATGGCAGGTACGGATGCGGAGCGCAGATACCTACGTTAACACCAACCATGCCTACATCCGCTTCGTTGATGAACTTCTCTGTGTAGAACGCGTTCTGGGTGAAGATTACCGCACCGTTGCCCATCTCATGGTTTTTAATGGCACGCAGAGCACCGTTGATGCAGCCTACTTTCATGACACTCAGAACCGGGCCGAAGATCTCTTCGCGAGCGATCTGCATGCATGGAGTAACGTCTGTGAACACGGTAGGACCAACGTAATAACCGTCTTTATCTGTATCGGCAACGTCCGGATTTCGACCGTCCAGTGCCAGGGTTGCGCCTTCGCTCTGACCGATTTCGATATAGTTCTCGATCCGCTCCTTTGCTTTAGAAGAGATCACCGGACCCATGAATACGTCCGGATCCATCGCGTTACCAACAGAGATATTTCTGGATGCTTCCAGCAGGCGTTCTACGAATTCGTCGTAGATCTCGGATACCACCGCAATATTGGATACCGCGAGGCAGCGCTGGCCGGCAGAGCCGTAACCGGACATCAGGATGTTTTCGATGGTCAGGTCCATCGGTGCATCTTCCATGACTGCAGCAAAGTTCTTAGCACCACCCAGCAACATGGTCTTCTTACCATGACGGCCACAGCCTTCTGCAATTGCTTTTGCGGTCGGGGTTGAACCTACCAGACAGACGCCTGCTACGTTTTCGTCGTCGTACCATGCTTCTACTGTTTCACGGTCGCCGTGTACGATGTTAACCACGCCGTCTGGCAGGCCGATATCCTGCATCAGCTGCATCATCTTCTGCATAAACAGAGGAGATTCAGTGGATGGCTTGTACACGAAGGTATTGCCGGTACCGATTGCGAATGGGATAAACCAGCCGAATACAAGGGCAGGGAAGTTGAACGGCGCCACACCGCAGAAGACACCCAGTGGGGCTTTAATCAGGCGGCCGGAGATATTGTTGGCGATACCCTGTACGGTTTCACCCTGGATCAGCGATGGAATGGAACACGCCATCTGCAGGATCTCCATAACACGACCCACTTCACCACGAGCTTCAGCGATGTGCTTTGCCTGGTCGATAGCGATGGATTCTGCCAGCATCTCTTTGTTTTCAGCCATTGCTGTGTACATCTTAAAGATGTAATCCATACGCTTAGGCAGTGGGGTTGCACTCCATGCCGGGAATGCTTCAGCTGCTGCAGCCACAGCAGCGCGGGATGTCTCAACTGACGACAGTGGTACTTCGCCGATGACGGCACCCGTAGATGGATTTTTGAGAGGCTCATACTGGCCGTTCGTTTCATCCAGCCACTGACCGTTGATGTGGTTTTTTATTTTGATGTAAGAGGTCATATCCAGGGTCCTGTCTGTCAGGTTAATCGGGATTATTTCTAAGCAACTTTTGAGAAGTACTTTTTAAGTGCTTTCAATATAAGTTTGTGAGGTGGAAATGCCTTAGATCCACGGCGTTTCGTTTTGTAGTTCCAACGCCAGAAGCACTGTCAGCATTGGTCAAGTGAATAAAAAAGAGCCCCCATTCAGGGGGCTAAAAGGTCGCAGAGCCCTTGTAAGAACACTTCTTAACAGCATTGATGAGCAATGCCTCAGAACCGCTCTTAAGCGCTTGCCATCAGAGCTATCTGGGCTATAGTCTGGAGCCTCTCCGCAGTACTCCTGACTATCTGTTAGCCCCTGTGTTGTGATCTGAAAGAGCCCGGGACCTGCCTCGGTTCATGCCGTTCCGGTAATATCAGTAACCCAATAGCAGCTCTGGCAGGAACAGTGACAGTTCCGGAACAAAGGTCACCAGGAATACCATCGGCAGGTGACCCAGACAAAGGAACATCAAAGTGGGTTTGATATACCTGTCTAACGACAACTTACTGACCCCGCCGGCCATATAGAGCATGGGGGCACAGGGGGGCGATACGTTACCCAGTCCCAGGTTCACACCCACGACTGCAGCGAAGTGGATCGGGTCGATCCCCAGTTCGTTGATGATCGGCAGGAAGATAATCGCCGCCAGCACACTGCCGGAGATATCGTCCACGATCATGCCGATCAGCAGCAACAGTAGGTTGATCAACAGCAGCAGAACGTATTTGTTCTCAGAGATCTGCAGCAGGGCTGCGGCGAGGTCTCTTGGTACTTGCTCAAGGATCATCGCCCGGCTCATGATGAACAGGAAGAACAGTACCGCCATGATCGAACCAGTCATGGTCACCGCACGCACGGTCACAGAGCCCAGACTGCGCAGGGACATACCGCGATAGATCAGCAGGCCCACCGGAATCGCATAGATCACGGCAATCGCTGCCGCTTCTGTGGGTGTCGCGATGCCACTGTAGATAGCGCCGAGGATGATCAGCGGCATCAGCAGGGCGAAGAACGCACTCCAGCCGGTACTCAGCACACCTTTTGCCGCTTCTTTCATTGGTAGCGGCGGATCGACCTTGATATCGGGGTTCTTACGAAGGAACCAGATATTCAGCAGACAGTAGAGAATGGTCAGCAGGATGCCCGGAATAATCGTGGACAGGAATGCTGCGCCTACCGACAGACCACCGGTGATCGAAAACACGATCATCGGGATACTGGGCGGAATCAGCAGAGCCAGTACCGACGAGCAGGCAACCAGCGCGGTGGCATGGCCTTCCGGGTAACCTTCACGCACCATACGTGGAATCATGATCTGACCTACCGCGGCAATTGCTGCAGAAGAGCTACCGGAGATCGCGCCGAACAGGGCGCAGGTCAGAACAGTCACCGCACCCAGACCACCTTTGATACGACCCACAAGCGAGTTAACGAAGTTCAGTAGTCGTTCGGAGATCCCGCCTTCGGCCATCAGGAGCCCGGCAAAGATAAACAGTGGCAGGGCCAGGAGGGCGAAACCACTGGCGGTTTTAAAGCCGTGGGGGATCAGAAACGAGATGTTGTTGCCGGTAGTAAAGGCAAACAGCAGGGCGCCGATGCCAAAGGCAAAGGCCACCGGGATCTCAATCAGGATCAGGATGACCACAACCAGCATGGCAAGCAGAAACAGTGTCATGACAGCTCCTCCTGACGGTTTTGGATTTCAATAGAGGCGTTACGGTTGCGACGGGTTCGGCGCAGATCGCGGAACTCGTTGATCGCTTCCAGCAGGAAGTAACCGACCATCATGGCGAAGCCGATGATCATGCTGCCGCTCCAGATACCCCGGGGCCAGCGCAGGTTGATACTGACGCGACCACGATCGATCTCTTTGAACGCATATTTGCAGGCGAAGTAGCCGAAGATACAGGCGGCGATCATACAGACGATGGAACCAAAGAAGCGGATCATGCCAACCTTGTAGGGGTCTTTAACCACCAGACTGACGATGCCGCCGTGAATGTGTTCCCGCTCGCGGGTGGCGTAGCCCATCCCCAGAAAGTAGATCCACACGGCCAGCAGGATGGAGGCTTCTTCGATACCGGTGAAAGGCAGCTCGATGACATACCGCAGGATAACCTGGGTGAACATCAGAATGGCCAGTCCCAGTCCTGTGGCTACCATCATGATCCGGAAGATCCAGTTCAGAACTCTCTCGAAGCGCATCAGGAAACTGTCGACCCGGTTGTTGGGCTGTTCGGGTATGGCGTGCAGATGCGGCGGCATCGGGTGAGAGCTGAGATCGGGATCGTAATCGTAGATCTTAGTCTTACCCACGGACTGCGCCGGTTTAGTAAGTTTTTCGTGTTGCATGGTACTGATCCTTGAAGTTGCAGATGAGGGCACCGGACGGTGCCCTGTCGTTCGCAATCAGCGGATCACTTGATACCGGCGATATCGCGCATCATGGTCATGATTTCAGGACCTACGATGCCTTCCATGTACGGCCATTCTTTGGCGTACAGGATCTCTTTCGCTTTCGCCATATCTGCAGGGCTCAGCTCAACCACTTTGACGCCGGAACCGCGGACCTTAGCCAGGAAGCCTTCGTCGATGGATTGTGCCTCATCCCAGATTTTGGCCATGGTGACATCAGCAGCTGCAACCAGCTTCTCACGTTCAGCGGCAGGCAGGTCTTCCAGCCAGGACTTGTTCACCACCCAGAAGGCGTGTTCGAAGTAGTCCTTGGTCAGAATGTAGCTTTCGATCACGTCACGCATCTGCCAGATCTCAACCGATGGTGCAGTACCCCGGGCATCGATAGTTCCCAGTTGCAGTGCGGTGTAGAGCTCAGAGAAAGGCATAGGCACCGGTGTGAAGCCGAAGCTCTTATAGCGCTCGATACCGATAGGAATTGCGGGTACACGCATCTTGATGCCCTGACCGTCTTCAGGGAAGGTAGTTGGTACTGCTTCGACACCTTTACGCATAGCGATTGAGCCGAAGCCGGTAGGGATAATGCCCAGTACAGCCAGATCCAGGTCGCCCAGAATTTCGTTGTAGATATCGGTCATCTTGCCGTTCGGGCCGTACACTTCACGGGCTTCTTTCCAGTCCGCAACCACATAGCTCAGCCAGGACAGGTCCAGGCGTGGATCATACTCAGATGCACCGAAACTCATAGTCATCGGTACAACGCCTTCCATGCTCTGCTCGAACAGAGACGCCCAGTCACCCAGGGCACCGCCCGGATGATAGTCGACCTCGATGTCCGCGCCATTCTTCTTCAGTTCATCCATAAAGGTGGTGGATGTCAGGTGGAAGATATGATCAGACGGATAGGCGTGGGCCAGTTGCAGCTCTTCAGCTGCCTGTGCCGATTCAACCGTTGGCATGGCCAGTGTTGCAGCCAGTACGCAGGTAGAAAGCAAGGATTTGGCGCGGGTAGTTATTTTCATAGTAACCTCGGGTATTTGTTATTTTTTTACAAAGGTCCAGTGCAGGCACTGAAGCTAAATCCTGAAATTGCCGAGTCGGCAGCGGCGAACCGGGGTTACCGGAGCTGCCGATTGCTCGAGCATTCAATATAAATTTGGCTTTTTAGTAGCCAATAGACCCAACGCCAAGCCGAAATGTAGAACCAGGCTGCAGGCCAGAAATGGCGGAGGTTTGAAAATGCTGGAGGGGTATTTTGGAGGGGGTTGGTACTAAACAGACATGCGAAGTCAGGAGATGTGAGCCGGGAATGGCTAGCAAGTTTGTCTTTTGAGAGGCTGCGAAGTTGTTTTCTGGAAAAACGAGAATCGGAGTTTATAAAAACAGGTCGTTGGGAGGGAGTAGTCGCTATAGTCAGAGTATGCAGCGGTCAGCTAAGAAAGGAGCGAATAAGTCCAGAAATCATGAACCACCTTTCTGTTTTACATAGCTTATAGGACAGTTCAAAAGACTTATTTACAGATTTCATAGGCTATGAAAAGTAGTATTTATCAACAATGTCAGACTGAATTGAATTCGGACTCATTCTGGAATTCACAAACCAACATTCGAGGGATTGAAGATTTCCTTTTTTTTACTATAATGCGTAACTGGTTACGTAATATGTTTTGGTATTTTGAAATGGATCGAATGCGCCAGTTTGGCAGCTTGTCGCTGGGAAGCCGGTTACGCAGGCTTTCTGATCGCCTTGTGGGCGATGTGAATCAGCTCTATCAAAGTCAGGGGATCGAACTGAATCCAACTTTTTTCCCGCTTTTTAATCTGCTGTGTCAACAAGGCGCTATGACGGTCACTGAAGCGGCAGAACAACTGGGAGTCACGCATCCGGCAATCAGCAAGATCGCTCGAAAGATGCTAACCGAAGGTTGGTTGAGCAAAACACCAGATCCTGATGATGAACGGCGTCAGTTGTTGGCGCTCACGGAACAGAGTGAGCATCTGTTAATCCGGATTGAGCCGGTCTGGTGGGCAATAAGAAACTATCTGGATCAGTTTATGGCAAAGCAACAGTATCCCTTGCTTGAAGCATTGGGAGAATTTGAGGCTGAGCTTGAACAGCAGGGGTTCTTAATGCCTGTACAGCAGATGCTGCAGCGCCAGGATCAGATCCAGCATATCGTGATCGAAAACTGGCGATCAGAATGGCGGGATGATTTTAAACGTCTGAACGAGGCCTGGCTGGATAAATACTTCGATGGTGAGCGAACTGAGCAGGATCGGCAGGCACTGGAGAATCCGGAAGGCTATTACCTGTCCCGGGGTGGTTATATCTTCTTTGCCCGCAGCGCGCAGGATAACCGAATAGTCGGATGCGTTGCTCTGGCCCGACACAGTGATGAACTGTTCGAAATTTCCAAGATGGGTGTTGAGGAGGGTTTTCAACAGACAGGTGTCGGGCGACGTCTGATGCAGCAAGCGCTGGATAAGGCCCGCGAACTGAATGCTCACGAGGTCTATCTTGAGTCGGCTACCTGCCTCACCAGTGCGATGGTCCTGTATCGTAACTTCGGTTTTCGTAAGGTGCCCCATCCCCAGGGGCAGTCGGCTTATCCCCGTTCAGATATCTATATGACACTGTCATTAACTTAGGATTATGCCGTTATGGGTATGACAGACACACAGACAAATAAAACTCCGCAACAGGAATTTCTGGCGGGAGCAAAGGCCACTTTTCCACTGATTGTTGGAGCGATCCCTTTCGGAATTATTTTTGGCACTCTGGCTGAGCCCAGCGGTTTATCCGTCTGGGGGGCGCTGGCAATGTCGATCATTGTCTTTGCCGGTTCTGCGCAATTCATCGCCTTAGGTCTGCTGGCAGCCGGTGCCGCGGTACCTGTGATTATCGCCACCACGCTGGTCGTTAATCTCCGCCATTTGCTGTATGCCGCGAATCTTGTGCCGAAGGTGCGTCATCTGCCGCATCGCTGGCGGGTGATGATGGCGTTTGGTCTGACAGACGAAACCTTTGCTGCTGTCAGCAACCGGTATCTGACGCAGGATAATATTGAGCATGCGCACTGGTTTTATCTGGGCTCATGGTTGGCTATGTACGGTAACTGGGTACTTTGTACCGGCCTTGGTATCGCGCTGGGAGAGTTGTTTCCGGATATGACCGAATGGGGGCTGGATTTTGCGATGTCGGTGACCTTTATCGGTATGGTGGTGCCATACCTCAGCAGCCGTCCGATGTGGGCTGCGGTCATTGTTGCAGGTTTTATCGCTATTGCGACGATTTCATTGCCTCATAAACTGGGCCTTATGGTCGCTGCTATTTGTGGTATTGCTGTGGGGCTTTCACTGCATATGCTGTCGCAGCGGGCTGCAACAGTGCGGGAGGAGACTGTATGAATGAGGTTATTCTGATCGCCGGGATGTTTATGGTGACCTTCAGCGTCCGCTATGTTCTGTTTGCCGTTGCCGGACGCGTGCATTTCCCACAGTGGCTGAATGTCGCGCTGGGATTTGTACCGCCAGCGGTGCTGACGGCTATTATTGTACCGGCTGTACTGATGCCCAGGGGTGAGTTGTGGCTGTCGCCTGTTAATCCCTGGTTGCTGGCTGCGGTGTTTGCGGCCGGGGTGGCTTTCTGGCGTAAAGATCTGTTGACGACTATTGTGTCCGGCATGCTCTGCTTTATGGTGTTGAGGTTTGCAGTGGGGTTGTAATCTGAAGCCTGAAAAAGTCCAGAGTGGCCTGCTCAGGGGATGGCACTATGGCGGGTACGCGCTATAGTAAGACCCGGATTAATTGTTCGATTCAAAAGGGTGAAATTATGATTCAGGTAGGCGATAAAATCCCGACAGTCAGTGTCAGTACAGTTCTGGCCGGTGAAACTGAAGCGGTCAGCGCAGATCAGCTGTTTGCGGGTAAGAAAGTGGTTCTGTTTGCACTACCGGGTGCTTTTACTCCAACCTGTTCTGCGTCCCATCTGCCTGGTTTTGTGGTAAAAGCGGATGAGATCTTTGCTAAAGGTGTGGATATTATTGCCTGCCTTTCGGTGAATGACTCGTTTGTAATGAAAGCCTGGGCTGATGCTCAGAACGCTGAGCAGATTACTATGATTGCTGATGGTGGTGCCGGTCTAACCCAGGCGATGGGACTGGAGATGGATAGTGGTTCATTTGGTGGTATTCGCTCCCGCCGTTATGCAATGATCATTGAGAATGGCGTCGTCACGGCACTGAACCTGGAAGAGCCTAAAACCTTTGAAGTCAGTAGCGCTGAAGCGATGCTGGATCTGCTCTGAGTCAGGTGATTTTATAGAGATAGCTGAAGTGCTGTAATTACGAAGGGGAGTGGCTATAATCCGCTCCCCTTTTTTATTATTTGTTTTTATCTTTCTGCTTTCGGGAGACAGACGATGCAAGATGTAATTGATGCGCTGCGCGATGCCAATCAGGAAGTGGCTCTGCCACTGGATTTGCCAGACTTCGACGACGTTGTGGAAGCAGAAGAAGCGATCTGTGTACCTTTGCATCCTGATTTTAAACAATTTCTGCTGACTGTCAGCGATGTAATCTGTGGCTCTTTGGAGCCTGTTACAGTGGCCGATCCTGGTTCTCATACCCATTTGCCAGAAGTAGCTGCCTATGCCTGGTCGATCGGCTTATCCCGTGAGATGACGCCAATCTGCGCTTATGATGGTGGCTACTATGTGGTCAATCTGGAAGGTGCGGTTATCTACTGGACCCCTGAGAGTGGTGATATTGAAGAGTGGACCAGTATCTGGGAGTGGGCACGGGAAGTGTGGTTGGTAAGCTAAAAAACGCCGAAGGCGTTTTTTAGCTGTGGCTGGAACAGCGAGTAATACTTACCCCACTTGACTGCATTAAAGAGCAAAGTGTTAGAAAGTAAGAAAACTATAACTTGCCACGTATCTGGATATCTAGATCTAGAAAAGCAAACTCGTACCGATAATGATCAGCATTCCGAATGCCATTCGGCGCATAGTTTTATCACTAACCGGCGGTGGATAGCGTCTTCCGATCATCGTGAACAGGGCGACAACCGGTACGCTAATCAGCGCTATCCAGAGCATATCTTTTGTCAGTTCACCTTCAATACCCAGTACCAGCAATCGCACCGTATTCATGACCAGAAATACCGCCAGCAAAGTCAGGCGGATGGTCGGCAGAGACATTGGCTGACGATACAGTTGATATACCAGCGGTGGACCAGCAATGCTGAACAGACCACCGAAAATACCCGCCGCAGCGCCCGCCATCGCAAAAGCCGGTGCTCGGCTCTGTTGTGGCAGAGGTTCTGGTTTGAGCATGATGAAAAGACCGCCAGCAATAATCGTTAATCCCAGCAGCCATTGCAGAATTCTGGCGAACTCGTCGCTCAGATAACTTAGTAACAGGACGCCGGTTACCAGTGCCGGTAGCAAACCTGCCAGCGACCAGATAAATACCCGTCGGTCGAGATGCCTCATATTACCTTTCAGAGCGATCGGGCCATTGGCCAGCATCAGCAGGCTGATGACAACGGAGGTAAAAGTAACCGGTGCCAGCTGAAACTGGGTGACACAGCCCAGCACTATCATCCCCATTGCAAAACCGGTCACGGTCTGGACGTAGGTACCCAGTGCGGTAATCATAAAGAAAGGAAGGAGTTGTTCCAGAGCCATGCAGAGAATCCTTAGCCGAAGATAACGTGGCTGTTGTGAGTGCTGGCCGGGTCAGAAGTGGGTGCTGGCGATAAGGCCAGCACCGGAGCTATGTGGACAGGGGGGGATTAGTCCAGCTCGTCTAACTGTTTGCGCAGCTCTTCGATCTTGGCGTTCATCACCTTCTCCAGGTGATTCAGGTTGGAAGCGAACTCCTGTTTCGGATCCAGTGGTGCAGTTTCAGCACGGCTGGCATCCAGCATCTTCAGCTCTTCAAGCGCAGCTTTGAGCTGTGGGCTCATGCGGGACATCTTATCGAACGCCTTAGAGTTACGCGCTTCCAGTGGCATCGATACACGGCCGCTTGGGAAAGTGAACTTCTTACTGCGGGACAGCAGAGAACCTTTCGGGCGCTTGTAGTAGATCTTCAGAACATCAGTATCACCCTGATGACGCAGAGTGTACTTGGTTACATTCTCTACAGACTTAATGCCCATCTTATTCAGGGTCGGGTAATCAGACATAGCAAAACGTTCTCAGTTGTTGACCGGCCATCTCAGGCGGGTCGGGCTCAAAAAATATACCGTCGTCCTTCTGGACTGTTTCCCTCTATCGTCATAGTCATCACTGATAAAGGTAGCAGACCACGCACTTGAATGGTCTGAAGCGTTGATGAACACGCCTGATTATTATTGTTTGAGCTGAGACAGAATCGACTGATCTTTGCAGATTTCATCGCTGTTTCAGGGTGGGCAGGGCCCCTGATTGCTGTGCGGAGCGGTCCAGGATTGGTTGGAAAAATCACCGGAAGAACAGCTTTCGCGCGCTATGATAGGGGCTGACTTTGGTACTAGTTAGGGCCAGATGGTATAAATGATATGTACCAGTTATGATCATTAAATAATCTTTAATAACCAGAGGGTTATGTTTTTTCGAAACGCAGGCTACTCTTTCATGCAGAGCCTTTGCGTAGGGAAGATAGAGCGTATGACGTCAGTGGTCACTTACTCCGAATTAATGCAGCAATTCGACCTTGATTACTTTAAAGAGGGAGCCACTTTTGGCGCTCTCTCTGAAGAGGGGTTGGTCTACCTGCTTCAGAACGGGGAGATCGAACAGCTGGAACCGGGTGATCGGTTATTCAGTCTGGACGATCCTGCCGACTGCTTTTATGTCATCCTGGATGGCTGGATCGGTTTTTATAAACCGGGCAAGCAGGGCCGGACCCATATCCGCGATTACACTTTTGGTACTGAGCTGGGATTCGTTTC
The DNA here is from genome assembly GCA_963669425.2 of uncultured Amphritea sp. Lineage (GTDB taxonomy): Bacteria > Pseudomonadota > Gammaproteobacteria > Pseudomonadales > Balneatricaceae > Amphritea. Next base: position 2,393,648 of record CAXXNC010000002.1, on the reverse strand, counting down.
GATGATCGGTTTGCATCCACGCCTGGGGGATGGTGATGCATCAGTTAAGACTCTGTTACTGAAAGTCAGCTGTGATCTGTTCAGCGATCTGCATCGGGATCTGCCGAATGATTTTGGTGTACTGCTTCTGAATCTGTCCCGGGAGATGTCGCGTCGGTTAAGGGATGCGGATAGGAGGATTGCGGAACTGGACCGTCTCGCAAGCGAGACTCGCTCGACCGTATTGCAGAGCAATGCTTGCTAGTGGCTTATGTGGACTCCCCTCTGTCAACAATGAATCGCCCTTTAACAGAAAAAACGCAAGCTTATGTCCGAGCTCACTATGGGGACGCGATCCCCGGCTCACTGAGATTTGCGCGAACAGTCTTATCATCACTCGAAAGCGAGCGCTGAGCTCTTAGCCACTAACTGATTAAGACTGAATCTGTATCAAGCGCTTTTCATTGCCTACAGGTTCAGGCGGTGACTGCCTGAGCCTGATACTCGCTGCCATCCCGCAATAAAGCAAAGGCGGTACGTACTGTTTTATTGGCTAAAGCCACGGCGGCGCAGCGTTTACCCCGCCGCTCGATCAGATTTTTCAGCCAGACTTCTTTCTGAGATTTAGCGGATCGTTGGCTCAGTGCCCCCACCACGGCCATCGCGCCGCTGAGGAGCTGACTTCGCACCAATTGGTTACGGATATGTTTACCTATGCTACCCAGCACGGCCTTACCACCGCTGGAGTGCTGTATTGGCGTTAGACCAACACAGGCCGCCGCTTCCCGACCACTCCTGAAACTCACGTCGTCCCCCAGCTTCAGGAGGTTGAAAAGATTAATCGCATTGATCACCGATACCCCTTCCAGCGCCATCAGACGTTGACAGTCCGGATGCTGCTTGATGACCTTAGCCAGCTGCTGATCATAGTGCTGAATACGTTCAATGATTGCCAGATAGGCTTGCCAGGTCAGATGCAAGGCCTCCCTGAAGATCATGCTGAAGCCGTTGTCTGCCGTTTCCAGTGTGTCCTGAACCGCTCTGCTCAGACCACCCTGAGCCGGAGATGCAGTAATATTAAATTCAGCGAGTAGTGCTCTGATCTGATTACCCAGAGCCACTTTTTGTTTAACGCCCAGCTCTCGCATGCGCAGAATGGTTTGTAATTCCTGCTGTTCAAAGGTTTTACCGGAGATGAACTGCACCTCAGGTAACTGTGCAGCCTGCGCAATCGCCAGTGCATCATTTTTATCAGTTTTCTGCTGCTGGCGAACCGCTGCAACCAGGCGAGTAGAGATCAGTCGTGCGATGTGACCGTGTTCCTGAGCCTTCTGCTTCCAGTAATTCGACATAGAACAGGCTTCAAAAACGATAACCACAGAGCTTTGGGTTGCCAGCCACAGACTGAATTCTGAAGCGCTCATCGCTTCATTAAGTAAGAGTTTATGGCGTTTAACAACGCACACTTGAATCACTTTTTTGGCCAGATCGACGCCGACAATGGTATTGTTCATGTATTGGACTCCTAGCTAATTTTTGGTCGAATTCAGCATACCTCGCTGCTGATATTAGGGCGAGGGGAGTCCAATTCTCTCGAAAAAGCGAAAGACATGCGGAGTTCCGAAAGAACTTTTGTAGTGAGGCACGTCCCCGTGCCGATAGAGATGGATTTGTGGCTGGATCGTCGTGAAACACTACTTGTTCGACCGCATTGCAAGCAATGCTCGGTAGCGGCTCGAAAAAGTGAAAAAGCGAAAAGCGCGGGTATTTTGGATTGTGGGAGGCACGCCCTCGCGGCGAGATTTTCGTAAGGACTTATTTGTCGCCGCGGGGCGCGCCTTCCACAAGAGTGAATATATCCTCTAGAGTCTGGCTTTGTAGCTGAGTCGTTGCTGTGGGAACGGCATCTTGCCGCGATAGGTAAGAATGGGTCGAGATGCGTAGGGTGCGTTATAACGCACCATTTTTAATTTTGGTGCAATACGCTGACGCTATTGCACCCTACGATGATAATCAGAAATGTTGTCTGGATAAGAGCTTGACCGAATGGATGGTAGAACCGAAACTCTGTTCGCCACTCGATTTACGTCAATTCTCTGATAATCCCGGCCAGCCGGTCGATGCCGGGGCGGATCCGTTCGGTGGCAATGGATGAATAACCCAGTCGGAAGAAGTTAAGTGGCGGATCTTCGCGGTGGAAATAGATATCGCCGGATTCAATCACCACGCCGCGTTCCCTTGCCCGTTGTTTGAGTGCACGGGCATCAAGGTTGTCCGGACCTTTAACCCAATAGGCAGAGCCACCAAACACCGGTGGTTCAGCGGACTCCGGCAGGCAGTGGTGCAGGGCGTCGCCGACCGCTTTCCAGCGCTCTTCATACACCTGAACCAGGCTGCGGACCAGGGAGTCGTGATAACCCCGGGACAGGAACAGGCCTACCGATCGCTGGTTGTTCATGGGCGGGTGGCGCAACATCATGCGACGGAATTCGCGGATCTCCCGGATCAGTTCTTTCGGACCCACCATATAGCCCAGTCGCAATCCGGGAGAGAGTGTCTTGGAAAGGCTGCCGATGTAGATTACCCGGTCATTCTTATCCAGGCTTTTCAGGGCTGGTGTCGGATTTTTTGCAAAAGTAGTTTCGCACTCATAGTCATCCTCGATAATCAGGAAATTATCTCTTGATGCCTGTTCCAGCAGAGCCTGTCGTCGGGCCATTGGCATGGTCACCGTGGTTGGGAACTGGTGGCTGGGTGTGGTGAATATAAGGTCGCAATCGCTCAGCTGTTCGCCTACCTGCAGCCCTTCACTGTCGATGCGCAGGTTCTTGATATCGGTGCCGGTGCAACTGGCCATATTGATCAGGTCCGGGTAACCGGGGTCTTCCAAGCCAAAGCGGGTGTCTTTATTCAGCAGCACCCGGGCAATCATGTACAGCGCGTGTTGTGCTCCTACGGTGATCAGGATCTCTTCCGGATCGGCCCAGACACCTCGACGAGGGAGCAGGCGCGAGTGAATCTGTTCGACCAGCAGGGCGTCATCATCATCGTAGCGATCACCGGACCATTCACTGATCGCCTGTACTGTGACCGCTTCTTTACAGCATTCCCGCCAGTGATTGGTGGGAAACATCTTTGGGTCCAGCTGGCCATAGATGAACGGGTAGGGATAATCCTGCCAGCGGCTGAGCTTGTTGAGTCGCCGCTCTGCCGGACGTAGCTTAAGAAACTGGTTCCAGTCCGGTTTGGAGCCGCCGACAATTTCTACCTGGTCTTCCTCCTTCACGGAGCTTTTCAGAATTTCGTCATTGACGTAGAAACCGGCCCGTTCTCGGGAAACCAGATAGCCGTCATACATCAGGTGTTCGTAGGCCAGAATGACTGTATTGCGTGAAACTCCCAGCATCTCCGCCAGCTTCCGGGTAGAGGGCAGGGGAATATCCGGAGGAATATGACCGTCAATAATGGCTTTACTGATCTGCTCCCGAATCTGCTGCTGCAGACTGGAATCACTGTCCGGGGAGAGGTGAAACAGGTGGTTTAACATCGCTTAACTCCACAGGCCTTTCAGTGTGCGCTGAACCGGCCTACGACATTTTATTTTTATATTCATTTCAGCTTACTGGTACCAAAGAAAATGGCGTTAGTACCAGCATCTGGTGCTATGTAGTACCAACTCTGCGTTCAGCTGGTGATGGTTGAATTGGATCTTAATAATTGTTTATTAATGGGTCTGTTTTAGATCCATTGTCCGAATTAGTCTGTTATCAAATTCACCGGAGCACTGGGTTTCAGTACTCATGGTTATACAGTGAGATGATGATGACAACTAAACAAGACTGGAAGGTATCTTCCCGGCAGCGCATGAATGAATTGGGGCAACCTATCGGCCCGGCATTGGAAAACTGGAGCCCGAGGCCACGCCCGCTGCGTACCAGCATCTTTGGTCGGTATTGCCGACTGGAGCCGATGGTGCCTGAGCAGCATAGCAAGCAGCTGTTCGAGGCATTCAGCCAGGATCAAGAGGGCAGAAACTGGACCTACCTGTTTTCCGAGCCTTTTGAGTGCGAAAAAGAGTTTCAGCAGTACCTGCTGGAAAGCTGCTGCGGTGATGATCCGTTGTTCTTTACCGTTATCGACAACGTCACAGAGCTTGCGGTAGGGATGTTTGCGCTGATGCGGATTGATCCGGTAATGGGTGTGATTGAAGTAGGACATATCAATTTCTCGCCTTTAATGCAGCGGACACCGGTGGCTTCGGAGTCGATCTTCCTGTTGATGAAGCGGGTGTTCGATGAACTGGGTTACCGCCGTTTTGAGTGGAAATGCGATAACAATAACGCACCTTCTAAACGTGCCGCTGAACGATTCGGCTTCACCTTCGAGGGGATCTTCCGACAGGCGGTTATCTACAAGGGCCGAAGTCGGGATACCGCCTGGTTCTCAATCATCGACCAGGAGTGGCCACAAGTTAAGGCGATGTTTGAAGGCTGGTTAGCGCCGCAGAACTTTGATGAGCAGGGGATGCAAAAGGCTTCACTGCGGGAATTTAAAACAGGAATTGTTGAGTCATGAATATAAACGTTAAAGCGCTGCAACCCAGCGACCGGGAATCCTGGGAGAGGCTGTATAAAGGTTATGCCGGGTTTTACAACATGCCGATGCCTGACCAGACCCTGGATACAGTGTGGCAGTGGATCTTCGATCCCCATAACCGTTTCTTTGCCCTGATCGCCAAGGATGAATGGGATAACGCTATTGGCCTGATGCATTATCGTGCGATGCCGTCGCCTTTACGGGGCACTGAAGTGGGGTTTCTGGATGACCTCTTTATCGATCCGGATTGTCGGGGCAAAGGTGCGGTGGATCTGATGTTTGAACGCCTGAAACAGGAAGCCCGGGCACATAACTGGCCTTATGTCCGCTGGATTACTGCGGAGAATAACTATCGTGGTCGGGCGGTGTATGACCGGCTAGCCGATAAAACTCCCTGGCAGACATACCAGATGAATAGCGATTAAGGAGCGGAGTATGTTGGAGTCGATCATCATGCTGGGGTTGATGGCAATTTTGTTGATCGGCTCTCCTGGTCCCGCAGCGATGGCTTTGGCAGCAACGGGAGCCAGTCACCGGATAAGGCAGGGGCTGCCGCTGGTTCTGGGGTTGACTGTCGGTGTACTGCTAACCGGCTTGCTCACCAGTATTGGTATGCTGGTGCTATTCAGTCAGTGGCCTGAACTCCGCTGGGGCATGCAGGTACTGGGTGGGCTGTTCATCCTTTATATGGCGGTGCAGATGCTCCGTTTGCCGCTGGGTAAAGAGTGTTCTGTAAGCAAGGTTCATTTTGGTTTTCGTTCCGGAATCCTGATGAACATTCTCAGCCCAAAAGCCTATGCCGTGTTTATGCTGCTGATCAGTAAGTTTCTGCCGACCATGTCCAGCAAGCTGGCTTCGGTACTGGTTCTTGAAACTGTTGCGTTGATCGCTACGGTCATTGTAACTTTCGGTTGGTTGCTGCTGGGGGGAGTGTTGGGACGCTTTATCCGAACACCTGTAGGACAGAAAAGAATGCAGTCGGTGTTTGCTGTAATGATGGTGCTATTTGTGACGCCGATCCTGTTCGCATCAATGCCGGGCTAGGTCGCCACTATCGGGTTGCGGTCATTATGAATGAAGGGGATTATATTCGCTGACGGTAGGAAGGATCGACTTGATGATTATGTTGCGCGAATTCTCCAGCCCCTGTGGTGAACTGCTTCTCGGTGAATATGATGGCCGATTATGCCTGTGTGACTGGCGATACCGGCGTAATCGGGAGGCCGTTGACCGCCGAATAAAGCGAATTGTGAATAGCGATTACAGAGTTGGCGACAGTCATCTGCTGCAATTGGCGGTGACTCAGTTGGATGAGTATTTCGTTGGCGAAAGAGAGTGCTTTTCGGTGCCGCTGTATCTGGCAGGTACCGAATTCCAGCAGCAGGTCTGGCGGGCTTTACAAACTATACCCTTTGGCGAAAAGGTCAGTTACCTGCAACTGGCCGAAAGCCTTGGCAATCGCAAAGGGATAAGGGCCGTGGCCAGTGCTAACGGGGCCAATGCCCTGTCCCTGTTTATTCCCTGTCACCGGGTGGTAGGCAGTGATGGATCATTAACCGGTTATGCCGGTGGCCTGAAGGCTAAACAATTTCTGCTGGATCTGGAACAACCTGCAGTTCAGGCCCGGTTAGCGCTGGAATGAAAGGGCTGTTAGTTGCCCTAGCGTAATAAATTATCCGGGTTGTCCCGAATTTCAATCAACTGATCTCTCAGTTTCTGAGCGAACTCCTGGGTAATCATCGAACGGGGGGTATCGTCCGGATAGAAGATGCCGATTTTCAGTTCGATCTGGGGATCAAAGCGGCGGAATACCACCTTGCCCGGGCTGGCGTAGCCCTGATAGCTGCTAATGGAGATCGGATCCATAACACAGACGCCCAGCCCTCGTTCTACAAAGGTCAGGGCGGGTATATAGAAACGGGTCTGCAACCGCACGTTCATCCGGTGGCCGTTCTGCTCAAATTGCTTCAACAGGTCATGAAAGATCATGTGGTCCGGATGCAGCGTGATCATCGGCTCACTGTCCAGCAATTCAGTATTCAGTACTTCATGCTGAGCCAGTGGATGCTCAGCCGGCAGGGCCACGAAACAGGGCAGGGTGAAGCGGTCCTCTTCCGCCAGCAGAGCGTGTTGCTGGGTGACTTCCGCCAGACCCAGATCATACTGCTTAGAGGCAACCCATTCAGCGACAAGGTCTGAGGTTCGGGTCTGCAGTGACGCCTGTACTTTCGGGTGTTCTTCCAGAAAGTCTGCCAATAGGTTAGGCATAAAGAAAGTTGAAGGGCCCGGCATACAGCCGATGCGCAGGAATCCGTACTGTTTATTCTGGATATCCTGAACCGTCTGGCTGACGTCCTGAATCCGGTTAAAGATCGCTTCGATCTCCTTATACAGATAGTCGGCTTCCGGAGTAGGGTAGAGCCTTTTCTTATGGCGCTCGAACAGCTGAAAACCGATCTCCTCTTCCAGTGAGCTGATCATCATACTGACCGCTGGCTGGGTTCGGAAAAGTTGTTTTGCTGCTTGTGAGACCGACCCAGTCAGCATGACGGCACGGAAGGCTTCCATCTGTTTGAGATTCATTGTGCTGCCTTAGATTATTAGTCTGGCTGATAAACGATGTAGAAAACTGTGCTGTTAATTATGTTACAGGGCGGTAGATTCGTATAGCGGTGAAAGGGAAAAATGCGGGAAATCTGGCGGGAAACAGAATTAAAATCACCCGGATGCCAGAGCAGAGCCGGGTGATGGGAGGTAACCGCAGAGTTTTACTTCTTGCTGGTACGTGCCGCTTCTTCGGTGTAGATCGCGTAGGTTGCTTTCAGGTCCGTTTTCCAGGAAGGGCCGTGGCGGAAGTCTACCAGCGCGCCGATGTTTTCGTAGGCTTTCAGTACTTCAGGATCTTTCATTGCTTTAGCGGTTGCAGCAGTCAGTTTATCAACCACTTCCTGAGGTACACCTTTTGGTGCGAAGACACCGGACCAGCCGCCGAAGCTGCCTTTGATACCGTAATCAGAGAAGGTTGGAACGCCCGGGAAAGCATCCATCTTCTGATCCATTACCAGTACACGGGCACGGTCAGCTTTTACGTGAGGACCGAATGCTGGTGGGAAGGAAACGGCAGAATCGATGTGACCGCCAACAACGGAAACCATGGAGTCAGCAGCGCCTTTGGCGTGCACATACTTGACGTTGTAACCGGACTGGTTGGCGATGATGTTAGCCATGATGGTACCGGAAGATGATGCGCCCCAGGAACCCTGAGTCACGGTGTCGTTGTTCGCACCTTTGATGAAATCATCAAAGTTTTTGTACGGGCTGTCTTTAGCCACAACGACTGCCAGAGGTACAGAGGTGAACTTCACAACTGGCTCGAAGGTATCGAAGCTGTATGGCGTTTTGGTGAAGTTAGGGGTTACCAGCATGTTACTCAGACCAGCATTGATCAGCGTGTAACCGTCAGCTTTAGCACGGGCTACGAAAGAGGTGCCAACGACACCGCCGCCTCCGGTCTTGTTGATAACAACAACAGGAACACCCAGCTCTTTTTCTACCGCATCTGCCCAGATACGGGTGGTCAGATCGGAGTCACCACCGGCGCCCCATGGCACGATGACTTTGATCGGTTTTTCCGGATATTCAGCCAGTGCTGCGCCGGATGCGATGGTCATTGCAACGGCTGTTGCGATAGATAGCAGAGTCTTTTTAGAGCTTTTCATACTAACTTCCTTCGATTTATTTTTATTGACGTTTAAGTATCTTCACCGGGCCTGGTAAACCTGTCGGAGCCCGGGTGAAGGGATTCATATAAGTTCTTTAAATAGGTTCGTTTAACCGGTTCTGCTCAGGCTGGCTTTTCTGCCGCCGGAGCCGGGGCCTTAGAGCCTTTGCGTTTTACCCGCATGCTTGAGTAAACAAAGAATGCAGACAGTGCGATAAACACCCAGGAGAACGGTGAAGCGAAGAACAGGTGATACTCACCGCCAACGATGGCGAATGCCTGATCCAGGTTCTGCTCCAGGAACGGTGTCAGAATGAAACCGATAATGAATACCGCTGGATTGAGTCCGACCATGCGCATGCCGTAGCCGACCACGGTAAAGCCGATCAGAACCAGGATGTCGTTCATGTTCTGGCCCGCGGTGAAGGCGCCGGTGAAGGCAAACACGGTTACGCATGGGAAGATGTAGTAGCGACGCAGCGATGCCATCTTCACAAAGAAACGGAAGCCGGAGCGGGCGATACCCAGCAGGAACAGGTCGGTGATCAGGAATCCGGCAAAGATCGCGTAGATCGTCTCGGTGTGTTCAAAGAAGATCATCGGACCCGGTGTCAGGCCGTGAATCAGGAATGCCCCCATCAGCAGTGCTGCCACATCATCCCCCGGGATGCTCAGAGTCAGCATCGGAATCATGCTGGAACCACAGACCGCATTGTTTGCCGATTCCGCCGCTGCAATACCTTCTACTGAGCCTTTGCCGTACTGGTCAGGCTTCTTAGAGGTGCGCTTAGCTTCGCCGTAAGCGATAAAGGCTGCGGTACTGGAACCCAATCCCGGCAGGGCACCGATAAAGGTACCGATACCGCTGGATTTCAGAATGGTACGGAACACATTCTTGTATTCGCTGAAGCTGATACGGTTATCTGTCGGGTTGGCTGAGCGGGTAATTGCCAGCTCATGATGCGGTACTTTTCGGCGGCGGATGACGTTGATCACCTCTGGCATAACCAGCACACCGATCAGCATCGGGGTGAAGGTAAAGCCACCGATCAGCTCATCGACACCGAAGGTAAAGCGGGAAGAACCGGTGATGGAGTCCATGCCCACCATCGCAAACAGCATACCCAGACAGCAGGACAGCAGACCACGTGGAATGGATTCGCCCGCCATAGAGCCGATCACGGTGAACGCGAACAGCAACAGGAATACCTTCTCAATGGGACCGGCCTGCAATGAGATTGCGGAGATCGGTGCAGCCACCAGAATCAGTACCAGTGTTGCCAGCATCTCACCGGAAACTGAAGCGAACAGCGACATATCCAGTGCTTTACCGGCTTTACCCGCTTTGGTCAGCGCATGACCATCCTGAGCGGTCAGGAAAGAGGCGGCGGCCCCCGGTGTGTTGATCAGAATCGCCGAGATTGATCCACCATAGATACCGGCTTTATAAACCGCCAGTAGCATGGTGATACCGATAATAGGATCGACATAAAAGGTCATCGGCAACATGATGGCGATCGCCATAATAGCGGAGATGCCCGGAATCGCACCGAAGATAATACCGATTACCACGCCCAGAATAATGCCAAGAATCGGCCCTACTGCCAGGATTGCACCAAAGCCGCTGAGAATATTGTCTAACATCTGAATAGCTCCCTTACAGCGTCCAGGTTGGCAGGTAAACCCGCAGGAATTCACGGGACCCGTAATAGATCAGAACGGGAGTGATGACAGAGACGATGATGATCGGGATCCAGTTACGCCCACCCAGCAGGATGGCCACGGCAAGCATGACAAACGGTGTGGTGACCAGGAAACCCAGGTGCGGCACCGCAAGCCAGTAAGCAACGAAAATACCGATGTAGATAAAGATGCCGGAGAAACCATTGGTAATGATGGTTTCGTTGGAATCAGGCGCTGCTGCTTTAAGCAGTTTGTTCAGTGACTGAATACCGATAGTGGCCGCAAAGATAATGATGAAACCAGCAACTACCCGGGGCAGGAACATAATGCCCAGGTCGCTTTCAGCACCACCCTCTGCGAGATTATCGTTGGTCAGAATGATCACCGCAGCGATGATCAGTAGCGTCGATAGAACGACGTCAATTTTTCTTCTATCCATTTTACTGCCAGCAAGTTCTTATTTTTATACGACCAGTTCCGCTTGTGATGGCGGTGACTCTGTTCAGGAGTATTCGGTACCCCCTTAGAGTTGTTGTGCAACTGGTCACTATTTAATCCAGTTTAAATAAACCCTATATAGATACAATTCGAAAAAAAATTTGATTTCATAAGTTTTGCTTATGTTTTGTGTCTGAGGTGTTTGTTCCTTCGTTGCCTGTTATCCGGCTGAAAAGAAATCAGCATCTGAAAGGTGGGGAGTCAGACGGATTCGGCAGATCAGTGACAGGTAGTTGAAGCATTAAAAGCACCACAAAAAGCTGATTGGAATAAAACATAAGAAAAGCTGATGATTTATTAAAAAAATACGATTTGTGATTATATTTTTCGGGGCAAATAATAATTGCATCAAGGCTCTGACCTGAATCGATCTGTCGAGACAGGCCGATAACAACAATAAAAGGAGAACCTCGATGCTTGCCTTTTCACTGATGCAGAGCGACTGCTATCGGTGCATTGCACTTCGACCTTCCGTTGTATCCGGTCCCGTCGCTTATATGCGTTCTGATCGTCTTTTCAGTAGCCAGTATTTCTGAGGCCAGGCTCGTTCTGGCAGCAGGGCATCTATAAGCAGACAAGTGAGAACACGATGATAGAACGCCAACACTCCAATCAGCGTATGAGCCAACTGGTGAGTTTTGCCAATCTGGTATGGACTGCCGGTCAGGTAGCCAAAGATCCTTCTCAGGATATGGCGGGACAGACACAGCAGATCCTTGATCAGATCGACACACTGCTGGCAGATGCCGGAACCGATAAGAGCAAGCTGATCAGCGCCAACATCTGGGTGTCCGATATCCGACAGTTTGCGCAGATGAATGAAGTCTGGGATGCCTGGGTAGACAGCAATAATGCACCGGCCCGTGCCTGTGTTGAGTCCCGTCTGGCGCGCCCTGAGCTGCTGGTGGAAATTCAGGTCGTTGCGGCGAAAATCTGAGTCTGAGGCGTGGATCTGATCCACCGGATGCATATGGAAAATAATAACGTTGCCATCATTGGCGCAGGCATTGTCGGGCTTTCCACCGCACTTAGCCTGCAGCAGGCAGGCTACCGGGTCACCCTGATCGATCGGGAGGCTCCGGGTATGGGAGCTTCTTTCGGTAACGCAGGTCTGTTCGCCGATTATGCGCGTCTGCCGTTCACTAAGTTTGCACTGATGCGAAAAATGCCGGGCATGCTGATGGACAGTACCAGTCCTCTGTCGATGCAGGGTAGTTATCTGCCTAACCTGCTGCCTTATGGCTGGGGCTTCCTTAAGTCCTGCTTTCAGTCCCGTTATGAAGCGGGTCGTGAAGCCCTGACATCCTTACAGCAGTTTGCGCCAACGGCGGATAAAACCCTGTTGCAACTTACCGGTGCTGAGGATCTGGTGAAAGCCAATGGTTGTCTGGCGCTGTTTGATTCTGAGCAGACCGTGGCGGATGCCCGTGAGGGCGATATGGCCGAACGACTGCAACAGGGCGTTAATCTTGAGTTTCTTAGTGCCGCAGAAGTTGCTGATCTGGAACCGGATCTGGCGGGCTTCCATGCCGGCGGTGTGTACTATCCCGATACCCGGTTCACTGTATCGCCAGTGGCTGTTTGTCAGCGCTACGCAGAATACTTTGTCAGTCAGGGAGGTGTCCTGATTGAAGATGAGGTACGTCAGGTTGAGGTAAGCGGGCAGGGCGTAAATCTGCGGCTTTCGGACACCGCGCAAGCATTCGACCGCTTGGTTATGTGCGCCGGGGTAGCATCGGTCAAACTGCTGAAACCGCTGGGTTGTAACTTTCCGCTGGTCAGTGAACGGGGCTACCACCTGACACTGGATATAGATGGCAAACAGCTCAGCCGCCCGGTGGGCTGGCTTGATAAAGCGGTATTCCTGACGCCGATGGCTGATGGTGTTCGGTTGGCGGGAACTGCGGAGTTTGCGCATGCTGATGCTCCGCTGAATCAGGAGCGGGCTAACGCGATGCTGGAACATGCCAAAGTTATGTTGGGACTGGACCCTGAAATCAGGTCGACCTGGGTGGGTAGCCGTCCATCAACTCCGGATTCGCTGCCGGTTATCGGGGCGCTGAAACAGCATCCTCAGATTGCGGTGGCATTTGGTCATGGTCATCTGGGTCTGACGTTCGCCGCAATCACCGGCGAACTTATAAAACAAACACTGTCCGGTGAGGCGACGTCGGTTGATCTCAGCCCCTTTGCCCCGGAACGATTTAGCTAAGGTAAAAGTATGATTATTAAGGGTGGTATCAATATTTGTGGTGTTCCGTTGGGGGTAATCTCTCTGGAGTCCTACTTCCCGAAACCGGACGGCCATATCAAGCATCCGGCCAGTTTTGATTTTCCTATCCTGTACAAAACTGTACAGGGCGCAACCATTGATCGCCTGATCCGTGAGCGTGATCCGGAACTGCTTAAACCTTTTATCGAAGCGGCGCAGGAACTGGAGCGCGAAGGCGTGAAAGCGATCACCGGCAGCTGCGGTTTTCTGGCACTGCATCAGCAGGCACTGGCTGATGCGGTCAATGTGCCGGTATTCATGTCCAGCCTGATCCAGGTACCACTGGTGTCCCGGATGTTGAAAGCTGATCAGAAGGTCGGCGTGGTTGTTGCTAACTCAGAAGCACTGACGGCCGATCACCTGAGCGGTGTGGGTATTGCTGATGAGCCGATGGTGGTTGCCGGTATGCAGCATCAGCCTCAGTTTGCAGAGGTTATTCTGCGCGGTGAAACTGATGATCTGGATATGGATATCTTTGAACAGGAACTGACCGGTGTAGTGGCAGCGATGCTGGAACAGAATCCTGATGTCGGTGCCATCGTGCTGGAATGCACCGATCTGTCGCACTTCGCGCCGAAACTGCAGGACCGATTTGGCCTGCCGGTGTATGACCTTTCCAGCCTGACCCGGATGGTGGTAGCCGGGGTTGATCGTCAGATCGCCTGACGGTTTCACTACTGATTGCTTTATAGCGGCTCTGTTCTCAGGGCCTGATCTCTTCGCATATATGCGGCTCCAGAGCCAAAGGTGGATTCGGAACACCTGTCGGCTCCTTTGGCAGATACTATCCTGTATACTTCGCGGTTCCTCAGCCGGGTAGTATCTGCTGTCTTTTTTCTCCCCGGTGGTTTCAATTCGCAGACTAATCGTAGCTATCATTGTTGATATAACAGTGAAATACCGCCGGTAAACCGATGAAGAAAGATGAATTCGATCAAGTGCAGGAGCTGGAAGAGAAGTACGATTCAGAGCTGCAAACCCGTCGGTTATCTCCGGGCATGGAGTCTGTCTGCGGCCTGTTTCTGTTTCTGTTTGCGCTTTATCACTATATAACCGCAGGCTTTGGTATTCCGACAGACTACTGGCATATGGGCATCCATCTGTCCGGTGTGCTGTCGATGATCTTTATCTACTATGCCGGATTCAGACGTTCAGATCAGCGCAGCCGTGATGGCGTCAGCCCGGTACCTTTCTATGATTTCATCTTTGCCGGACTCAGTGTCATCACCGCTCTGTATATCGGTGTTACCTGGATGGGACTGGATCTCAGCCTGTTTGGCATAGTGCCGCTGGAGGAACAGGCATTACGACAGGGTAATCCTGCTTCACTGGATATAATTGCCGGAACTGTACTGATTGCTCTGGTGTTGGAGGCAACCCGACGGACGCTGGGGCCGGTGCTGCCTCTGATTATTATGCTGTTTGCTGGCTATGCGCTGTTCGGTCAGCACATTCCGGTCGATATTCTGCGCCACCCCGGGGTCAGCTGGGGGCAGTTTATCAATAACATCTATTTCCCCGCCGAAGGGATTTTCGGTATTACGCTCTGGGTTGCTTCGACCATTGTGTTTCACTTTGTACTGTTCGGGGTGATCGCTCAGCGGATGGGGCTGGGACAGTTTTTCATCGATATAGCGACGGTGATCGCCGGAAAGTATGCCGGAGGGCCCGCCAAAGTGTCGGTGGTTTCTTCCGCTTTTTTCGGCACCATTTCGGGTTCATCCGTGGCAAACACCGTCTCAACCGGTTCCCTGACTATTCCCAATATGAAGCGACTGGGTTACCCCGGCTATTTCGCCGGTGGTGTGGAAGCTGCCGCCAGTGCCGGTGGGCAGATTACGCCGCCGATCATGGGCGCGGCGGCTTTTATCATGGCCGAGAATCTTCAGATCCCTTATGGCACCGTGGTGCTGGCAGCGCTCACGCCGGCCATTATGCATTACATCGGGGTGTTGACTATCGTTCATTTCAAGGCCAGAAAACTGGGATTGAAGGGCTGTGCAAAGGAAGATATCCCTCAGCTATTGGCTGTCTTTCGTGAGGGCTGGCCAACACTGATTCCGCTGATTGTACTGATCACCGTTTTGTTCAGTGGTTTCACACCGTATATGGCGGCTTTTTCAGGGATTACGGCCTGCGTACTGGTGGGGCTTGTTAACCCGCGTAATAGCATCCGCTTGTATGATATCTACGATGCGATGCGCATGGGGGCCCGTTATGCCCTGGCGGTAGGGGCTGCCTGTGCTGCGGTTGGTATCGTAGTGGGTGTAATTACCACCACCGGGGTGGCTTTCCGGCTCGGATTCCTGGTAACCAGTGGAGCTCAGCAGATTGGTGAATCGTTGTTACAGACGGTTGCCTGGCTACCTTTCGAACTGTTTACCTTGAATGAGGTGACTCTGTTTATTTCTCTGGTGCTGATCGCGATCGCCTGTATCCTGATGGGGGCCGGACTCCCGACAGCCGCGCTGTACATTATGCTCAGCGCCGTGGCGCAACCTGCTCTGGCTAACCTGGGCGTACCGGCGTTGGCGGCGCACCTGTTTGTGCTTTATTACGGAGTACTTTCAGAGATTACACCGCCGGTCTGTACCTCGGCCTATGCCGCGGGAGGTATCGCCAATGCCAATCCGTTCAGGACCGGAATGACCGCCTTTTCCCTCGGTAATGCCAAGATCATGATGCCGTTCGTGTTTGTATATTCGCCGGCGATGCTGATTGTACTGGACGACTATTTCAGCTGGGCGGAATATCTGCAGACAACCCTGACCTGTGTGGCTGGCATCTTTCTGTTCGGCATCGCTATTAGCGGCTATATGCTCAGGGATCTGAATCTGTTTACCCGTTTGTTGACGTTTATTGCGGCGTTGCTGATGGTTGTGCCGGGGAGTGAATCTGATCTGTATGCGCTGGTACTGCTGGTACCGGTGATTGCCCATCAGTTGATGTTGGCAAAACAGAATCCTTCAGTTCAGATCACCTGATTACAGCCTTAAAATCAATCGTACTGATGCTGCCAACCGGTCAGCTCAGTGACAGCTTTAATCGCGTCAGATACCCGCTGTTGAGCACTGGCAGGCAAGCGGGTAGCGATAATGCAGCCAACGGTGCGCTGATGATCCGCCCAGCGAACCTTATCAACCTGATAGCCTGCATCCCTGAGTTGTCGGACAGATTGCTGGCTCAGCTCTGTTTCACCACCTGTTTCTCCAGTGCCGGTGATCGGTAACCAGAACATCACCGCGGGGCTGGCCATTCGCTGCTCAAATTCCAGCAGATAGTTCAGATGCGGGAATGTCGGGTTCTGTTCCGAATACAGCCCGGGTGGATCGATAAAGATAAAATCACCGGTTGAGATGGCTGTATCTTCGGGCAGCGCGGGGCAGGGGACAATACTGTGATGAGTGCCGCCAAAGCACCGCTTCAGACTTTCCAGCGCCGGCGCCGAGATATCATAGAGTGTCATAGATGCTGTAATACTCTGCGCGTGAAGAGTATCTGAGGCGATCAGGGCTGATCCGGGATAGATACCACCTGACAAAGCCGGGCGGGACAGATACCAGTATCGGTAGTTCTGCAGATCTACATTCTGTACCGCCTTCTGAGTTTGGTGGATCTGACCGATACCCTGCTGCCATTCATTGCCTTCAAGCAACGGGTTAATACCGTATCCGGCAAACAGATCGATGTAGCTAAACTCAGAACCTGCGTGTGCTTCTCCAAGAGCTCTGAGGGCTGCCATCAGGGCCGGGTGTTTGATCAGGTCGCCCTGATTGCCTGCTTTTATATTGTGATCGTATGGACGCATAAAGCGGCTTTTCCTCAGCGGGTATTGTAGGCAGGCTAACTGATATAGCGTGCTACTGGAACTAAAATTTCCGCGCTAAAACCGCTAAGCTGAGACTATTCAAAGTGAGCAGGAGTTTTCGATGCAGTTTCAGAAACTGATAGCCGGTATCACGGTCGCCGCCAGCCTGATGCTGGCACCTCTGTCCGAGGCGGCAGGTATGCAGTTTTTTCGTATCGGTAGTGGCAGTGCCGGTGGTTCCTATTTTCCCATCGCCGGGCTGATCGCTAACGCCATCAGCAATCCACCGGGATCACGTCCCTGTGATCAGGGCGGCAGTTGCGGTGTGCCTGGTTTGGTGGCGATGGCGCAGTCATCTAATGCTTCTGTGGCAAATGCCACAGCCGTACAGAACGGACAGATGGAATCAGGACTGGCGATTGCCGGTATCGTGCACACGGCATTTAATGGTGAAGGGCGTTTTGAAGGCCGGGCTTACGACAAAATCCGGGTAATCGCGAATCTGTTTCCGGAAGAGTTGCATCTGGTGTTGCCGGAGGGGGGCCAGATCACTTCACTGGCTGAACTGAAAGGTAAACGGGTGGGTATTGGTCAGGCAGGCTCAGGGACTCAGGTCGCGATTCTGAATCTGCTTTCCGCGTTCGGTATTGATCGCAGTAATATCGATGAGGCTGAACTGAATAACTCGCAAAGCGCTGAACAGATCGCTGATGGTCAGCTGGACGCCTATTTCTATGTCTCAGGAACACCGGTAGCTGCAATGGTTCAGCTATCCGCTACAAGAGGCATGGAGCTGTACTCGTTTACTGAGCAGGAGCTACAGGCTATTCAGACGGCACTGCCTTACTACTACGCAACGGTGATTCCGGCCGGTACTTATGAGGGGGTTGAGTATGATGTGCAGACCGTTGCTGGCGGGGCGCAGTGGATGGTCAGTTCCGATGTTTCAGAGCAGCTGGTGTATGACATTACCAAAGCGCTGTGGAATGACAGTACCCGTAAACTGTTCAGTAACGGTCATCCCAAGGCGCGTCTGATTCAACTGGATACTGCACTCAGCGGCGTGACTATCCCGCTGCATCCGGGCGCTGAAAAGTACTACCGTGAAGCCGGGTTGCTGGAGTAATACTCCGCAACAGAATCTCACTATAACGGACAGGTCTGGCGTACAGTTTCCAGACTTGCCCGTGTCTCTATTCTGCGGGCCCACAGCAGGGCGACTGAGCCTGCCAGCATCACTGCCAGCGTCAGAATCAGGCCATTCTCAAAACTGCCATAGTACTCCGCCATATAGCCGACGATAGCCGGTGCAATCATCTGTGCCAGTCCGTAGCTGAATGTAAGACGACTCATGGGCTTGGTCGGATTATCCGGAAACAGTCGGCCGACCATGGCCAGCATCATACTGACAATACCGATAAAGCTGGCTCCGTATATCAGCGCACTGATCAGTACTGCGACGAACTCCTGGCTGATAATCAGGATCAGAATGCTCAGCGCATTGAGCAGATAAGCGAGCAGTAAAGCCTGCCATCGGCCGGTACAGTCAGCGACCCTGTCCCACAGGCCGCTGGCCGGAGCGCAGGCCAGTCCGGCGACCAGCCAGATAATCCAGCCGCGGCTATCCAGTGCCGGGATGCTTTCTGATATTGCGATCAGGAAGGTCGCCGAGATGACATAACCGGCGCCGGCGCAGAAGTATGCAAACTGCAGTACCGGCATAAAACTACCGGGCAGATCCGAGTGTTGCGTAGCGGTGTTTGTCAGAGGTTGCTCCTGACTGAAATCGGGCAGCCAGAAAAATACCGGGATGATCAGAGCCAGGGTAATCAGGGCGTATACGTGCCACTGCATTGACCAGCTCAGGCGGGTTTCGATCTGCACCGCTGTCATTGCCGTAATCACGATGCCGATACCCAAACCAGCAAAGAACAGGCCGAGTACCGCAGGATAGCGGTGCTTGATCAGCCAGTGCATGAGCAATCCTGCACCCAGTAGCATTCCTGCGGCACTGCTGAGACCCGAAAGATAGCGCAGCAGATACCAGAGCGGTTCGTAGGTGGTCAGCCCCATAGCTGAGCTGGTTACGACCGCGGTCGCCAGCCCGAGTTTGAACAGCTGTGCTTTGAGCGCCAGATTCCTGATAAATGAGATCAGCAGGGCACCGCTGAGGTAGCCGGCATAATTGGCGGCAGCAAGGTAGCCTGCTACTGCTTTACTGAGTCCGGCTTCTTCGGTCATTTCAGGAATCAGCGGGGTGTAGCAGAAGCGTGCAATGCCCACGGTTGCAATAACACCCAGCAGGCAGGTGAGTAACATGCGGCCTTTACTGATCTCCGACATTGGCTTTCTCCGACACAGACTTGATTGATCATGGAGCCAGAGTAATGCGTGATTACAATGTTTTCTTTCTATAGAATGACAAAATATATCTAATCTCGGACAGTGCCGGATATGCAGCGAAACAGTGCCTTCGAATTAAACCTTCTGACCATGCGGACCCTCCCGAGAGAGCTGTTTGTACGTCAGGAAAAAATGCCTGCTCAGCACTACTTTGCGCCCCACCATCACAGCTGGCATCAGCTGCTGTATGCGGTTGAAGGAGTGCTGGTAGTTGATCTGATCGGGGAGCGTTATTTTGTGCCGCCGGAACAGGCAATCTGGCTTCCGGCTGGCTGCCAGCACAGCGTCTATAGCGAATACGGTGCAGATCTTAAAAGTCTGTACATCGATAGCAGCTATCCGCTTCTGGGGTGTGACAAAGCATCAGTGCTGCATATGACCGCTCTGGTGAGGGAGCTGATACTGGTGGCGGCTGAGTTTGAGCCAGAGTATCCGTTGCAGGGGTATGAGAATGATCTGGTGCAGTTGATACTGCAATCTCTGGCACGGTTAAAGCGGGAGTCGCGATATCTGCCCTGGCCGGTCAGAGAGGATCTGATCTTACTTTGTAATCGTTTGTACAGGGAGCCGGATAATATTGAAACATCCGCTCAACTGGCTGACTTTATGGCGATCTCTGTGCGTACCCTGGACCGGCGCTTCAGAAGAGAAACCGGGATGTCGCTGAAACAGTGGCGGCTGCAGCTCAGACTGATGCAGGCCATTGAGTTACTCAATACTGATCAGAGTATTACCGGGATCGCGCTGGAGCTGGGCTACAGCTCTGCGTCGGCATTTATCTATATGTTCCGGGAGCAGCTGGGGATCAGCCCTGCGCAGTACCGCAAATCGATAGCTATCAGTCAGGTGAAAGCCGGTTAACTGACTCTGCACTTATACCCTCAAAGGGTGATATAAGCTGCCTTTATAGATAGTAAAAAAATCTTGAATTGACCCGCGCTGAATTACTTGGATAATGCCGCTTCCTTTCAAACTTAAGTATTAGGATCGGTATACGGGAATGCAGCATAATCAGGGCCAGGGTGGTCTGTTCTGGACCACAGCCTCTTTTATCGTCTGGGGGCTGATGCCTCTGTTCTATCAGCACCTGAAAGGTGTTGAGGCGATGGAGATTTTTGCTTTCCGGGTACTCTGGTCGGTGCCGTTAATGGCGCTGCTATTGTGGGTGACAGTGACACCTGCCCGTGTCTTCAGACTATTGCTGGAGCCAAAAACCTTTTTCTGGCTATTTCTGTCGACTGCCTGTATCTCCACCAGTTGGTATCTGAATACCTGGGGGGTGACTCATGGACAGGTACTGATGGTGAGCCTCGCGTTCTTTCTGATCCCACTGATTAATATTCTGATCGGTGTGTTCTATCTGAAAGAGAAGCTTAATGGTCTGCAGAAGCTGGCGATGGGGTTCTGTCTTATAGGTTTTGCTTACGCCTGCCTCAGTCTGGATGCTTTTCCGTGGCTGACGATCGGAATCGCGCTGGCATTTGGCAGCTACGGTCTGATTAAGAAACAGGTGAAAATCGATACCCTCAATGGTCTCACCGCAGAGGCGATTCTTATGGTGCCGTTTGCGCTGTTCTATCTGATCGGTATGGCCGGGGAAACCAGCTATGCCGCTGACGAAGGTAATACCCGCCTGCTGTTGATGCTGACAGCGCCGATGACGATCCTGCCGTTGGGTCTGTTTGCCTTCGGCGTGAAGCGGATGAAGAATCTGTCCAGTATTGCGGTGCTGCAGTATCTGGAGCCAACACTGTATTTCCTGCTGGCGGTATTCGTGTTCAAAGAAGCGGTGGACAGTGACAGGCTGATTACTTTCAGTCTGGTCTGGGTTGGCTTTATTCTGTTTACCCTCGACAGTCTGCGTCGGACCCGGCATCTGCGTCGACAGCGGCGTGAGGGTGAGGTACTGGCGGCAGCCGGTTAATCTTTTCGGATAGGGCGAGACGGGCCTATACTCCCGCTCGCCCGGATTCCGGCAGCGGATCTGTGTTACCGCTGCGCAGAACTCATTGTTAACTATAGCTCAACTGATGGGCTCAGCTGATAGTGCCATCAATCGGAGAGGACGCGCTGGCGTACATCTTTCTTGGCATACGTCCGGCAAGATAGCCTTCGCGGCCACACTCCACCGCTTTACGCATCGCCTGCGCCATCAGCACCGGCTTCTTAGCGTAGGCAATTGCGCTGTTCATCAATACACCGTCACAACCCAGTTCCATCGCAACAGTTGCATCGGATGGCGTGCCGACGCCGGCATCAACGATAATCGGTACCTGAGCATTTTCCAGAATGATGCGGATATTGTTGATGTTCTGCAGTCCCAGACCTGAGCCGATTGGCGCTCCCAGAGGCATCACCGCAACACAGCCCATCTCTTCCAGTCGCTTGGCAACCAGAGGGTCATCACTGGTGTAAACCATCACTTCAAAGCCATCATTGATCAGCGTTTCAGCGGCTGACAGGGTCTCAGTAACATTGGGGTACAGAGTCTTGTCATCGCCCAGCACTTCCAGTTTGACCAGATTGTGACCGTTCAGCAGTTCTCGGGCCAGGCGGCAGGTGCGTACGGCTTCTTCGGCGGTATAACAGAACGCCGTATTGGGCAGAATGCAGTACTCGTTGGGCGAGACCACATCCAGCAGATTCGGCTCGTTCGGGTTCTGACCGATATTGGTCCGGCGCAGTGCTACAGTGACGATCTCTGCACCACTGGCTCGGATCGCGGCACCGGTTTCTTCGAGATCCTGATACTTGCCGGTACCGACCATCAGACGGGAGCTGAAGCTGCGCTCTCCCACAATTAAAGGGTCGTTCATCTCGATGTTCTGAGTCATCGGAATACTCCTGTAGCAGTGAATAGAATTGAGGGTGAGGGCTCAGCCACCACCGACAGCACGGACGATCTCTACCCGGTCGCCTTCACGCAGGCGGGTAACGCCGTGTTCGCTACGGGGGATGATCTCGCGGTTCACCTCAACGGCAATTCGCTTTTCCTTGAGATTCAGGGTTTCCAGTAGCTGCTCAAGATTATTGGCGCTGAACAGCTGAATATTTTCGCCATTAACAGTCAGACGAATCATAAGTACAAACCTCGTTTTGCGGATCTCTTCGGGTTGTGTGTGAGGAAAACCGCGTTTTTTATTTTTGCTGTAGTTCCATATTGGGGGAATCCCGGGACCGGCTTTAAGTGCCAGATATCGGCTCTGTTTGAGTCCAGCAAACCGGTCATAACCCTGATTTCTGTGCTGGCATCATAGGGTCCATTTAACTGGTTCTAACTGGTTTTTGGTGAGGGCGAGTAGCTTAGAAGGCATCAACAAGCAGTGGGGCACACCTGAATGTGTCTGCCGGGGCTTATATCAGCCCGGTTTGCAGAACAGATAAAAGGAATGGGAGTCGTTACTCCCACCTCTGCATAACAATAAAATCCTCAGAGGAGGCGAGTATGACTTTTAACGCTAACGAATTTGATGCCAAGGAAGTAATCGGTAACGACCGTAACCACGTCTGGCACCACCTGACCCAGCACAAGCCATTCGAAGAAAATGATCCGATGGTGATTGTTAAGGGTGAAGGCATGCGCGTGTGGGATGCGAAGGGTAATGAATACCTGGACGCTGTATCCGGTGCAGTATGGACCGTTAACGTTGGCTATGGCCGTACTGAGATCGCCGATGCTGTTCGCGACCAGCTGGTAACTATGAACTACTTCGCTCAGACAGCGGGTAACGTGCCAGCGGCACAGTTCGCTGAAAAGCTGATCGAAAAAATGCCGGGCATGAGCCGTGTTTACTACTCTAACTCCGGTTCTGAAGCGAACGAGAAAGCGTTCAAGATCGTTCGTCAGATCGCTGAGCGTAAGTACGGCGGCAAGAAACATAAGATCCTGTTCCGTGAGCGTGACTACCACGGTACTACCATTACTGCACTGAGTGCGACCGGCCAGTTCGAGCGTAAGAACCAGTACGGTCCTTTCACTCCTGGCTTTGTAGAAGTTCCACACTGCTGCGAATACCGTGCTCAGGAAGGTGCTGATCTGGCTAACTACGGCGTATGGGCTGCGGATCAGATCGAAAAAGTGATCCTGGAAGAAGGTCCGGATACTGTAGGTGCTCTGTGTCTGGAGCCGATCACCGCCGGTGGCGGTGTTATCGAGCCGCCTGTAGGTTACTGGGATCGTGTTCAGGAGATCTGCAAGAAGTACGACATCCTGCTGCACATCGACGAAGTAGTTTGTGGCCTGGGTCGTACCGGTAAGTGGTTCGGTTACCAGCACTACGGTATCAAGCCTGACATGGTAACCATGGCTAAGGGTGTTGCATCCGGTTACGCTGCGATCTCCTGTACTGTGACCACTGAAGAAGTGTTCAACATGTTCAAGGATCCTGAAGATGCCCGTATGGACTACTTCCGTGATATCTCCACCTTCGGTGGTTGTACTGCGGGTCCTGCTGCGGCACTGGTTAACATGCAGATCATCGAAGATGAAAAGCTGCTGGATAACGTTGTTGAACAGGGCGAGTACCTGCGTGGTCGCCTGAACGAACTGAAAGAGAAGTACACCGTTATTGGCGATGTGCGTGGTAAAGGTCTGTTTGCTGGCTTCGAACTGGTTAAAGACCGTGAAACCAAAGAGCCTGTGGATGAGAGTGTATCCGCTGCTATCGGCGCGCACTGCATGGCAAACGGCGTGATCATGGGCCGTACTAACCGTTCTTTCCGCGAGTTCAACAACACCATCTGCATGAGCCCGGCGCTGATCGCGACTCGCGCAGATATCGATACTATCGTTGAAGCGCTGGATAACGCACTGGCAGAGGTTGCGCCAAACGCATAAAGCCAGTCGCCTGATAACGATTCCGTTGTCCGTCTCCGGGACTATCGTCTGATCGCCTCCACTGACAGGTGATAGTCCCGGCACTTTAATCCGGAACTGGTCAGGCCAGTCCGGATTTATTTGTTAATGCTCTGGTGAAAAGTCTGACTTTTCGCTATACATATACCTAAATAAAAACAATAAGATAAAACAAAAGGTTACCGGGGCTTAAAAGTGCAGAGGCCCGACCAAACGGTGATGAATAACTATAATAAAAAGCACAGAGACAGGTTGTCTGGATAGCGTCTGATTGCCAGCGGAGGATACGCTGAGCGCAGAGTCCACGCTATTCTGCCTGAGTCCGTCTCCGGAATGTGCAACTGAACAGAAGGCAGGACGAATGTTTCAGCTTTTCCATTTAACGCCGGGACAGGGCGGCAGTTTGCAACAACAGCTGCGTGAACAGATCGCTAGCGCGATTCTGAACGGCAATATACCTCTGGACAGCCCGCTTCCTTCGAGCCGCAAGCTGGCACAACAGCTGAATGTGGCCCGGAATACCGTGGTTCTGGCCTATGAGCATCTACTTGATGATGGCTACCTGATCGCCCGGGAGCGTAGTGGTTACTACGTTAATCCGGATATTCTTAATAATCAGGCCAAAGCTGAAATTCCCGCAGGCAGTGGTGAAGAGCTGGAACAGCGCACCCCGCCAGACTGGGAAAAACGCTTTAAACTCAGACCCAGTGCCCAGGAAAATATTGTAAAGCCGCGGGACTGGCAGAAGTATGATTTCCCGTTTATCTACGGCCAGTTTGATTCCTCACTGTTTCCTACCGTTAACTGGCGTGAATGCTGTCGTGATGCGGTCAGTGGCCCGGCGATCAGTGACTGGGCGGCAGACCGGTTCGACAACGATGACCCATTGCTGGTGGAACAGATCCGTACCCGACTGCTACCGCGGCGTGGCGTCTGGGCTTCGGCCGATCAGATTCTGGTCACCGTAGGGGCTCAGCAATCCCTCTATATGCTGGCGCAACTGCTGCTGGATAAACACAGTACGATGGGGCTGGAAAATCCGGGCTACGTAGATATCCGCAATATCGCCACACTGAATCCATCCCAGGTTAAACCGATTCCGGTGGATCAGGATGGCATGATCGTTGATGATCAGCTGAAGGGATGTGATCTGGTCTACACAACCCCGAGTCATCAGTGTCCGACCACCGTAACCATGCCGATTGAGCGCCGTTATGAGCTGCTACGTCGGGCCGATGAAGATGATTTCCTGATCATCGAAGATGACTACGAAAGCGAAACCAATTTTAAATCGAACCCGATACCGGCTCTGAAGAGCCTGGATAAGAATGACCGGGTAATCTACATCGGCAGTCTTTCCAAGACTCTGGCACCGGGTCTGCGGATGGGGTATCTGGTGGCGCCTGCTGAGCTGATAAAAGAAGCCAGGGCGTTACGGCGGCTGATGGTTCGCCATCCGGCAACCAATAACCAGCGTTCGGTGGCACTGTTCCTGGAGCGGGGTTATCACGACTCACTGATCATGAATATCACCCGCAACTATCAGGCCCGCTGGCGGGCAATGGATGAAGCGCTGACCAAGCATCTGCCGGAATCCCATACTGCGCCAACCTTCGGTGGCTCCTGTTACTGGGTGAAAGGGCCGGAAGGCCTGGATGCCGATGAACTGCGTTGCCGGGCTAAGGAGGAGAGTATCCTGATCGAGTCCGGCGCGATCCATTTCCTTGAAGATCCACCGCCGAAAAATTATTTCCGTCTGGGCTACTCTTCGATCTCGACGGACAGGATTGAACTGGGAATCAAGAAACTGGCTGATCTGATCCATTCCGGGCTTTGAACAGCGCTTTAAAAACACTCAAAACGCCACCTGGATCAGGTGGCGTTTTTGTTTTGGATCCATTCTTTAACTTATTGTAAATAAAGGTTTATTTTATTCGTTGGTGCCAGTTTTCAGGCTGGCTCAACAGGTAATCAAAAACTGGTTCTATTGTGATTTGGGCCACCCTCCTAATCTGTTAATCGTGATCTGGTGCTTTTACAGATCGAGTAGTTGAATGCATGGAGTCATGCCAAAAAAGACTCCAGCGCTACCGAACGATAAAAATAAATGGGAGTGGTGCAATGCTGATAGGTGTTCCTAAAGAGATAAAAAACCACGAGTACCGCATTGGTATGGTCCCTGCGAGTGTGCAGGAACTGGTTGGACGTGGCCATCAGGTGGTCGTTGAAACCAATGGCGGTGCCGGTATCGGCTTTTCTGATGATGATTACATTGCAGCGGGCGCATCCATTGCGGCCTCTGCTGAAGAGATCTTTGCCAGCGCGGATATGATCGTGAAGGTTAAAGAGCCTCAGGCTGTGGAGCGTAAAATGCTGCGCCCTGGCCAGCTTCTGTTCACTTACCTGCACCTGGCTCCGGACCCGGAGCAAACTGATGACCTGCAAGCCAGCGGCGCGACCTGCATCGCTTATGAGACTGTAACTTCTGATCGTGGCGGCCTGCCTCTGCTGGCGCCAATGTCCGAAGTGGCAGGTCGTATGTCTATTCAGGCCGGTGCGGCCTGCCTGGAAAAATCCAAGCAGGGCCGCGGCGTACTGCTGGGCGGCGTACCGGGTGTTGAACCTGCCAAAGTCACCATCATCGGTGGTGGTGTGGTTGGTACCAATGCAGCTCGCATGGCGCTGGGTATGGGTGCTCAGGTCGTTATTCTGGACCGCTCTGTCGACGTACTGCGTCGTCTGGTATCTGAGTTCGGTACTGCAATTCAAACTGTTTACTCCAGCGCAGCTGCTCTGGAAGAACATGTACTGTCTGCTGATCTGGTGATCGGCGGGGTACTGATCCCCGGTGCTGCTGCACCAAAACTGGTGACTGCTGACATGGTGTCCCGTATGAAGCCTGGCTCTGCCGTGGTGGATGTGGCGATTGACCAGGGGGGCTGCTTTGAAACAAGCCATGCAACCACCCACCAGGAACCAACTTACATCGTTGATGATGTCGTTCACTACTGTGTTGCCAACATGCCTGGCGCTGTTGCACGCACCTCAACTCTGGCTCTGAACAACGCTACCCTGCCTTATATCGTAGCGCTGGCAGACCTTGGCTGGCAGGAAGCGATCCGCCGGGATCCACACCTGGCGAACGGCCTGAATGTACATGACGGCAAAATCACCAGTGAAGAAGTAGCCGTCGCTCTGGGGCGTGAATACACCCCTTATAGCGCTTAACCCTTTAACAATTACGCGGGTGCAGTGCGCCCGCTTCAGACAATAATAAGGAATACTGACTATGCCTCGTATGACTCCTAGTGAAGCGATGGTGGAAACACTTGTTGCAAACGGTGTAACCGACTGTTTCGGTATCATGGGTTCGGCGTTCATGGACGCCATGGATATCTTTACTCCGGCAGGTATCCGCCTGATCCCGGTTGTACACGAGCAGGGCGCTGGCCACATGGCTGACGGTTATGCACGTGTATCCGGTCGTCACGGTGTATGTATTGCACAGAATGGTCCGGGTATCACCAACTTCGTTACTGCAATCGCGGCTGCTTACTGGGCACACTCTCCGGTTGTATGTATCACTCCTGAAACCGGTACTAACTCTCAGGGTCTGGGTGGTTTCCAGGAAGCACAGCAGCTGCCATTCTTCGAAACAATTACCAAGTACCAGGTATCTGTTGTAAACAACAGCCGTATGGCTGAACTGACTGCACGCTGCTTCGACCGTGCAATGCTGGAAAATGGTCCGACTCAGCTGAACATCCCACGTGATCTGTTCTACGGCGATATCGACGTTGAGATCCCAGAGCCAATCCGTATCGAACGTTCTGCAGGTGGTGAGCAGGCGCTGGCTGAAGCAGCTGAGCTGCTGGCTAACGCTGAGTTCCCGGTAATGATCTCCGGTGGCGGTGTTGTTCTGGGTGACGCTTTTGACGAAGCGATCGCGATCTCCGAGCAACTGGGTATGCCAGTTGTAAACTCTTACCTGCACAATGACTCTTTCCCAGCGTCTCACCCTAACTGGTGTGGTCCTCTGGGTTACCAGGGTTCTAAAGCCGGTATGAAACTGATTCAGCGCGCTGACGTTGTACTGGCACTGGGTACCCGTCTGGGACCATTCGGTACACTGCCACAGCACGGTATCGATTACTGGCCGAAAGATGCCAAGATCATCCAGGTTGATTGCGATCCTAAGATGCTGGGTCTGGTTAAGAAGATCGACGTAGGTATCTGCGGTGATGCAAAAGCAGCAGCTAAAGCTCTGATGCGTCTGCTGGCTGACAAAGCGCCTAAGTGTCTGGAAAACCGTGAAGCACGTGCTGAGCAGATCGCTGCTGAGAAAGCTGCATGGGAGAAGGAACTGGATGAGTGGATCCACGAGCGCGACGATTACTCCATGGAGATGATCGAAGAGCAGGCGGGTGAAGAGGGTAGCTACCTGCACCCACGTCAGGTTCTGCGCGAGCTGGAAAAAGCGATGCCAGAAGATGTGATGGTGTCCACCGATATCGGTAACATCAACTCTGTATCTAACAGCTACCTGCGCTTCGAGAAGCCTCGTTCTTTCTTTGCGGCGATGTCCTTCGGTAACTGTGGTTACGCTCTGCCAACTATGATCGGTGCTAAAGTAGCTGCGCCACATCGTCCGGGTATCTCTTACGCGGGTGACGGTGCATGGGGTATGTCCATGATGGAAATCATGACCTGTGTACGTGAGAACATCCCTGTAACCTCTATCGTATTCCACAACCGTCAGTGGGGTGCAGAGAAGAAGAACCAGGTGGACTTCTACAACCGTCGTTTCGTAGCGGGCGAGCTGGAAAACCCAAGCTTTGCAGCGATCGCACGTTCTATGGGCGCTGAAGGTGTAACCGTAGATCAGCTGGAAGATATCGGTCCTGCTCTTCAGGAAGCTATCCGTAAGCAGATGGAAGAAGGTAAGACTACCGTTATCGAAATCATGTGTACCCGTGAGCTGGGCGATCCGTTCCGCCGCGACGCACTGTCTAAGCCTGTACGTCACCTGGACAAGTACAAGGATTACGTTTAATCCCTGCTGCTTTTCCGACCTGGAAGCCTCTGTCACTGAGGCTTCCAGTATCTCTACCGGAGACTTCGGTCTCCGGTATTTATTCCTCTCTGATCATAGAGATGCCTGTGAATAAGGCACTGTAGTCCGGCGTGTCCGGCTGATGACAGGTCCGAGCCTGCCGGTAATCGGACGTGGTTGTCGGAGTGTCTTATTCAGAGGCTTCAGAATCAGAACAATAACCAGAAGGCTGTAAACCATGAAGGCCCTGAACAATATCTTTAAGCGAGCAGAGCAGGACCCGCGCCGCATTGTGCTGGCAGAAGGGGAAGACCCGCGCATCATCGAAGCGGCAGTGACGGCAACCAGCCGTGGTATTGCTGATGTGACTTTGCTGGGTAATGCAGACACTATCCGCGGTAAAGCGGAAGCGGCTGACCTGAGTCTGTCAGGTATCAGTGTTATCGATCCGGCCGATTCAGGTGCCGTTGAGCGCTATGCTGATGCCCTTTATCAACTGCGTCAGCACAAGGGCATGACTCCAGAAAAGGCCGCTGAGCTGATGCTGGATCCACTGCATTACGCGCAGATGATGGTACATCTGGATGATGCCGACGGTTCTGTCTGCGGTGCGGTTTATACCACCGGTGACACAGTTCGTGCAGCGATTCAGATTATCGGTATGGCGGACAATGCCAGCATGATCTCAAGTTTCTTCCTGATGATGCTGTGTGAGCCGTTCCATGAGCTTAAAGGTGGTGTGATCTTCTCCGATTGCGGTCTGGTAATCGATCCAGATGCTGAACAGTTGTCACAGATCGCTATGTCTGCCGCGAATAGTGCCCAGACACTGCTGAATGAAGATCCGAAAGTTGCCATGCTGTCGTTCTCAACCAGTGGCAGTGCCAGTCACGCCGCGGTGGATAAAGTGGTTGAAGCTACCCGTCTGGTGAAAGCGCAGATGCCAGATCTGGCTATTGATGGTGACGTGCAGCTGGATGCTGCGATTGTTGCTGAGATTGCGGAACGTAAAGTGGCGCAATCCGAAACCCATGGGCGGGCGAATGTGCTGGTGTTCCCGAACCTGGAAGCAGGCAATATCGGCTATAAGCTGGCTGAGAATTGGTAAGGCGGATGCTAGTCACGCCGCGGTGGATAAAGTGGTTGAAGCTACCCGTCTGGTGAAAGCGCAGATGCCAGATCTGGCTATTGATGGTGACGTGCAGCTGGATGCTGCGATTGTTGCTGAGATTGCGGAACGTAAAGTGGCGCAATCCGAAACCCATGGGCGGGCGAATGTGCTGGTGTTCCCGAACCTGGAAGCAGGCAATATCGGCTATAAGCTGGCTGAACGAATTGGTAAGGCGGATGCTATCGGACCGATTCTGCAGGGCCTGAAGAAGCCTGCCAATGATCTGTCGCGGGGCTGCAGCGCCAATGATGTGGTGAACGTGATCGCGATCACCGTGGTGCAGTCACAGACGGCAAAGTAAGCCACTTACTTAAGCCATTTACTTAAGTCAGCTACATAAGTTAGCTGAGGTTAGCTATATTAGTTACCTACCGGAGGGCATCCACGTGCAGGTGGGTGCTCTCCGCCCTCAGTTCTTTTCTATCGTAAATCCTCTCTTTGATTTACACCTCCATGCAGGTCCGGTTTTCCGGCCTGCATTTTTTTTCAGGATCCGACGACCCTGAACAACTCCCAGTATTGAGAGCCAGAGACAATATAAGGCTCAAGCTCTTTGCTCCAGGCTTTATGGGCTTCAATCTGGCCAAGTTTGTTCCAGGATTCATCAAGTTCAGTAAGTCCGGTGAGTGTTATCTCTGATATCACGACGGACTCTTTTGCTCCTAACGAACCTGTGACGATCCGATATTTATCTTCGGTCCATCCTATCTGTGAGCCGATCTCCTGAAACCACCGGTTTAATGAGTCAATTACTGTTTGCTTATGGCCAAATTTGGCATCAATATGCCATCTTGCAATCATCATGTTTCTTCCTCCTTATCAGGTAGGGTCATACCTGCTGTCAGGCTGGAAAAATCCGGATATATTGCTATCTGAATGTCTGTGATACAGCTTCTCGGGACAAAAAAAATCACAACTACCAGGGCTTCAGAGAACAAGCATCCGAATGCTCCTGATAGTGTTCAGGTGTGTAAAATCTCATCTTTAAGGGAGTACGCAATCATCAGTACTTCCTGCTTTTCCTGCGCACCGATATTGTTGTTATCAAGTGCCGCCATAATGTCATCGATGACAGCCATGTACTCCGTCTCGTTTATATTCATTCCCCGATGGGTTGTCAGCATATCTTTCCCTGTATATGCCTGAGGACCGCCGGTACCGGCGCAGATGAAAGAGGTGACCGTATCGATAACCTGAGTTCTGTTGCTGTCTTTGTAGCGTGCGTTTACTGCATTGTTGTTGAGATGATTATCAAAGATATCGGTTGCGATTGCTTTGATTCTGGCTTCCCCCCCTAGTCGTTCATAAAGACTAGGCTGTTCCATTGCTTTTCTCTCTTGTGTTGTTAATCGGTACAACTGCGGATTTAAGCCTAGTTTGCTTGTATGCAATATTCCTTAAGTAATGATCCGGGTTAGCGGATTTTTTTTCATGTTAGTGTTTTTGCTTACCTCTATGCCTTAGCGTCTTCATAAATATCGGCTTGGTTCTAAAATCGCAGAAATTCTGGCTCTAATCAGACAGTGCTTTCCGGTCTTTAATAAACCCTATCTTCCAATAAAAAAAATAACCAACCGGAGGTTGCTATGGCTTTAGCCCGTTACGGCTTCATCGTAAAAAGCGCTGATCTGGAAATGTTCAAACATCATGCCCGTCTGCAGAGTGAAAACTTTGATATGTCGGTAGCCGGTGTTTCTGATGTCAGCCAGGCACAGCTGGTGGCACAGGAGATGATCACCAAGGGCGTGCAGCTGATTGAGATGTGCGGCGGTTTCACTCCAGAGGATGCGCAGTCGGTGCGTGACGCGATCAATGATCACATCCCGGTGGGCGTGGTCCAGTACACCCCAGAGGAACGGGAACGTCTGCAGCGCGAGCTGAGCTGAGGGCAGGGATGATGAAGATCCTCATTGCTGATTCCTCACCGCTGTACCGTGCAGGTATCTGTCAGTTGCTTGAGCAGATGAATGTCACTGCCCGTATCGACTTTGCAGAAGATTACGAGCAGTTACACACATTGCTGCATCAGCAGCGCGAAACGACCATGATCATCGCCGACTCCCGTTTACCCGGACTGGCCCGAACCGAGCAGCTTTGCCAGCTTAAATCCGGTTATTGCGACCGGGTGCTTATGCTCTGCGAACATAAAGATCTGGCGCTGATGCGGCGCATATTGTTCAGTGGTGTACGCGGTGTTATTGCCAAAACGGCGGCCCTGAACGAGCTGGAACAGGCTGTTCGGGCGGTGATGGAAGGTCGTACCTGGCGTTATGAAAACGATCTCGCTGATGAGTCGCTGGTAGATCAGGAAACCCGTCTGGGTTACGCGCTGCGGCGGTTGTCTAATCAGGAAAATCACGTGCTGCACTTCGTCCGCTCCGGTCTGCGAAATAAGCAGATTGCATCGCAGATGGAGTTGACAGAGCACACTATCAAAACCCATATGTCCAATATCCTCCGCAAGCTGGAGATTGAAAATCGCACCCAGCTGGTGGTCGCTATTCAGAATGTTCAGATCGGGCCGCCGAACGCTGCCTGAACCTGACCGGAGGTGACTTATGTCTGCCACGTTTAAAGTAATCGATATCGAAGCCCGCAGTAATACTGACTATGCCCACTCATGTGCGGCAATGCTGGAAACCATTGCGAGACAGAAGCCACGAATTCAGTGCATTACTAACACCGTGGCGATGGATTTCACTTCGGATATTCTGTTAGCCGTTGGTGCGCGACCGTCGTTGACGATGGGAGTTGATGAGATCCGTGAATTTGTTGCCAGTTGCGACAGCCTGAGTATCAACATCGGTACGCTCGATAAGATTCGTAAGACAGCGATCCGTCCCGCTATTGAAACCGCACTGGATTATCAGCGTCCCTGGGTACTTGATCCGGTTTCTGTTCATGCCTCTGAAACCCGTTGTGAATATGCCCGGGAACTGCTGGAGCTGAATCCTGCGGTGATTCGCGGTAACAGTGCTGAGATCAAAGCCCTGCTGGGGCAGGACGTTCCGGAAGCCGCCTGGTTGCTGGCACAGCAAACCGGAGCTGTCGTGGCTCAGTCTGGTGAAGCGGATATTATCACCGATGGCAGCAAGGCGCTGATGGTTGCAAACGGCCACATGATGCAGACTCGGGTGTCGGCAATGGGATGCGCAGCTACCGCCTTTGTTGCCGCTTTTTTGGCGGTTAATCGGCGTAGTTTTGATGCCACTGTACAGGCGATGCTGGCGGTAGCGGTGGCCGGTGAAATTGCCGCGCAACGGGCCAACGGCCCGGGCAGTTTGCATATGCATATTCTGGATACCCTTTACGGGCTTGATCAGGAACAGCTGGAAGCCCGTTGTCATATACTGAAATGCGAAGAAGTCGCAGCCTGATGCCCCAATCCGGCGCTCTAAGGGCGCCGAAACCCTCGTCTTTTTGATGCTTTGCCCGCAGGTTCTTTCCGGTCTGACTGCCTATACTTAAGTCAGTTAACCTGGAGGATAGGGCCATGTTCAGAAATATTGTGGTTCCTGTGGATCTGAAGCACCTTGAGGTGCTCAATAAAGCGATTATCGTAGCTGCGGATATGGCGCGTAACTATGATGCAACCGTCACAATGGTGGCGGTGGCGGCTGCGGCACCGAGTGAAGTTGCGCATAACCCGGCTGAGTTGAATGATGTGCTGGAGGCCTTTGCTGCTTCTAAATCAGATGAGTTGGGTATTCAGTTCAAAAGCTGGGCGGCGATTACGCCGGATCCGGCGGTTGATCTGGAGAAGGTACTGAATAAAGTGACCCATGAGCTGAAAGCTGATCTGGTGGTGATGGCGTCCCATGTACCGACATTCCGCGATCACTTTATGTCATCCCATACCGGCTATCTTGCAACCCATACGGATGTATCTGTTTTAATTGTCCGTTGAATGCAGAGCTTGTAGGTATCCGGTAAGACTGAAAGCTACTTCGAATACTGATTCAGGAAAGCAGTCGATCAATCCATTGATGTTGGGCGGGCAGTGATACCGAGTTCAGCTCATAAGAGGCTATCACTCTTTTCCGGGCGGCCTTGCCCAGTCGAATCTGTAATTCAGGGTCGCTCAGCAACCGACATATCTGTTCGGATAGGTCTAGGATGCTGAAAAAATCCACCAAAATAGCATTTTTATTATGCTCGAGTATCTCCCTGACTGGTTCAGTGGCGCTTGCAATAATCGAGCATTCTGTACTCATTGCTTCGAGTAGGCTCCAACCAACAATAAATGGGTAGGTAAGATAGACATGCACTTTGGATATCTGCAATAAATTCAAGAAGCTGGTATAGGGAAGATGATCCACGAAGATCACTCGTTGCCAGTCCCGGTCCGGAATCAGGGGACGAACTTCATCAATAAAAATTTGTTTCCAGCTTTTCTCTGTGGTTGGGGGAGCACCATAACTGCAACCATCTCCACCGACGATGATTATTCTGGCGTGAGGGCGTCGCCTCAGTACAAGGGGGAGTGTGCGCATAAAAACATGATAACCACGGTGGGGCTCCAGATTGCGATTAACGAAGGTCACAATTTCGTCAGCGGCAGTGAAGCAGGTGTTGTTAACTGTCAGACTGGCGTTGGGGTCAGGTTTTATAACGTCTGCAGCGATCCCATCATGGATTACGGACATTTTGTTTCTGTATTTTTCCGGAAATGTACTGGCTTGCCAGTGTGTTGGCGATAGCACTGCGTCAGCTTGTTCCAGACTGAGCAGGTTGCAGGTATTCTTAAGCCGGAGTCTGCAGCGGTAATCTTGCTCTAATTGAGGGAATTCCGGATCAAATCCATGACTGTGGTTATCCGGTTGATAATAGAGTTCGCCATAGAGCGCTAATCTGGTGTCGGGCCAGACATCCTTGATAAACAGCGCTTCTCCCCAGCCTGGATGAGCAATAATAAGGTCCGGAGAGTAGCCTTGATGTTTCAGCTCCATTGCTTGTCGGAATACCGCTTCACCTCGGATTACTTTGGCTTCGTAATCTCCCACCCAGGGGTGTAGCTCGGTTGAGGAATGGCGGTTGAGACTGTAGTGGACGACCCGTACTCCCTGCCAATGCTCGGGGGTGTTTGATTGCAGTGCCAGGGCGGTAACTGAGTAACCCTTCTTCACAAGGCTGGGGGCCAGATTTTTAAATTGCGCGGGAAAGTTCTGATGGATGAAAAGAATGGTTTTCATGGTTTCCGGGTTCTGATGCTCGCTGCTATCGCGGGGTAGAGGACATAGATGAAGTGATTTTCAGAGTGATTGTCATATCATCTCCGATGAAGGCGTTGCCAGAGGCGATCAAGGGACAATCCTGAGAATGCCGTTGATCGTCTTTAGCAAAAGCCCGACCTCGAGAGTCCGTTGTTAGATGATGAAGTCAGCGTTGTTGGTGGTGATTGACTCGGTGTAGACGTCATTCAGCGTGCCCACTAACTGAATTTCATCGCTGATCACAGTATTGTTAGCGCCGGTGTCATCCTCAAAGGCGTAGATACCAATACCGACGTTCTGAATATTTACCAGGAATATATGTTCTTCTGAGTCACCATACTTTGCGTTGTTGCCGTAGGCATCAATCAGAGCCGCAGCATCGGAGGTGCTGGAGGAGGCGATCGAAGCTCCCTGGATAACAAAGAAGGCCTTGCCATAAGAGTCCGATGTATTGTCAGCACCATAGACATAAGAGTATTCATGCCACGGCGTGGAAATATCTGAAACAATCTGGACATAGTCTTTAAACAGACCACCCCGATAGTGGAACTCCTGCGAGTTTGTGGTTGAATAATAGTACTGGGCTTCCGGGTCATAGATATCAATATACTTTTGCAGATCAATCTGGTCAGTATCGAGATCAAAGCCTTTTATTTCAACGCCGTGCTGGTCTCTATTGGCAATATCAAAGTAAATGAGATCCCGTACCTGTTGCTTTTCGGTCAGGTCGATGGTCAGTGCGGTGGTGACCCGGAAACCAGAGTCGTATGAACCATAGCTGTCTATATCGATTACATCCTCGCCTTCCCCTGCAATGACCACCCCGTGGCCGCCATTTTCGGAGCGAATAAAGTTGATCCTGTCTGCACCATCTCCGGCGTCCACATTGTCACCATTAGACGCGGTAATCCGGTCATCGCCATCATTACCGTAGACGGTATCCGCTGCTGTTTCGTCACTGTTGTTATAACCGTTGGCTTCGATGATATCGTTACCGGAGCCGCCCTCTATATAATCGACGCCATCGCCGGCATTGATCGAGTCGGCGCCATCACCACCGTGGACAGTATCATTGCCATTGCCAGCGGAGATGGTGTCATTGCCGGTGCCGCCCAGTACGGAGTCATTACCATAGCCTGCATCAATATTATCGGCCCCTGCGCCGCCGTCTATGGTGTCGTTATGCATCCGTACCTGAATCTCTTCGGGTATCCGGCTGTCTGAATAAAAGTAGATAGTTTCCTCTTCACCCTTTATACGATCTGAACCATCACCGCCGATCAGATAGTCGCTGCCAAATCCGCCATAGATATTGTCATGGCCACTACCGCCATCCAGAATTTCGTAATGTGCGTCAAACCGGTATATGTAATAGCCATCTACCCACTGATAACCACCGTTGGCTGTGTCGCGGTATCCTTTTATATATTCCCGTTCATAGAATGAGCCCGCTTTGATCGTATCTGAACCATCGCTCCCTTCGATGTAATCCTGACCCCGGCCGCCGGTGATCTCATCGTCGCCGCTGTCACCGAGAATAATGTCGTTGCCGGAGCCGCCGTCTACGGTGTCGTATCCGGCACCGGCGTTGATATAGTCGC
The DNA here is from genome assembly GCA_963669425.2 of uncultured Amphritea sp. Taxonomy (GTDB): domain Bacteria; phylum Pseudomonadota; class Gammaproteobacteria; order Pseudomonadales; family Balneatricaceae; genus Amphritea. Next base: position 2,356,795 of record CAXXNC010000002.1, on the reverse strand, counting down.
TGCCGGCAGTGCCGGTGACTGAGTCATCTTCGCCGCTGTAAGTGTCCAGCCTGCTGCTATTACGGATAGCGGTGAACTGATCCTGAGCCACCGAAAGCAGTGCTGACTGAATACTCTCCGGAGTCTCGTTGACCTTCGAGATCACCGATTGCAGATAGTTAATGTCGGTGCCGCCCAGCTCCATCTGGCGGGAATACTGGAACGCAACTTCTGCACGATTGGCCAGATGACTGCTGGCATTGTTAAAGCCGGCTGCCAGGTTATCCTGCTCCAGGAAACGTACAGCAGCCAGCGCCAGGGTGCCGGGATTCATACCGGAATCCAGATTGGTCTTGAAAAACTGCAGTGCGATTGCATCTGCGCTGGCCGGATCAGTGGCATCGGGGTTAAGTCCGGCCCGCTCTGTCAGGGCTCTGGCTTGCTGGGCGGTATTATTACCCAGTAGGGGGCCGACCAGACTGCTTTGTCCCCAGGACTGAGCCAGGGCATCTATACCGATTCTGGCGGCTTCGGTGGAAAAAATATCGTAATAGTCCTTACCCAGAGCGGCATCAAACAGCAGGCTGGTCAGTTTAAATAACCGGGCATCGTTAAGTTCCATCTTCAAATCCTTCGAATAGTGTGAATATGACTGTGTCCCTGAGTCTACTGCCGGGCTAAAGAGTAGCCGGACCCAATGGCCTGTTTTCTGTAACAGAGAGGTCAGAGAAAAATGCTGAAACCGGAGGTGATCCCTTAAAAAGATCAATGGTCGATTTTTTTAATGAAGTTATCTTTATCGGTCCGGGGAGATAGATGCGCTGCGCATATGCGTTGCGGAAAAAGCAGAGTGTTAGCAGACCTGCAGGCTGAATCGATAACGTCATTGTGTAACATCCTTATTGTTCAAATCCCCCGTCCTGGGGTAGTGCACGCATCTGCATGTCGCTGAGAGTGGTTCATCCGGAGATGATTTCAGCAATTCATAAGATACTGCTAATAAATGTTGATTTCAATACTCTTAGGCAGAGCGCAAGAGCGTTTTATAAGATAGGGGCTGTTGATAATAAGGACGCTTACGGGGGCAAAGCGATTGCAGGTCCCACGGGCCCTGCAAGGGCACGAGGTGTCAGAATGGCAGCGGAAGTTTGGCCGTTCTGCCGCCATCAACCACAAAGATTTGGCCGGTGACAAAGCCTGCCTGTTCCGATGCCAGGAAGCAGACCATGCCACCGATATCTTCCGGTTCACCGGTACGACCGATAGGGTGCATGGCGTAGAGGTCTTGCCAGGCTTGTTCAGGGTTATTCTGGGCATTGATATAGTCGTTGCTCAGGTCTGAGTTGATCCAGCCCGGTGCGATGGCGTTACAGCGAATACCGTCTTTGCCCAAATCCACCGCCAGCGCACGGGTGAAACCGTGCACACCGGCCTTAGAGCCACAGTAAGCCGCGTGATAAGGGTTGGCACCGATCCCTTCGATGGAGCCGATATTGATGATGCTGCCGCCACCTTTACCACGCATCTGCTCCAGTATTGCCTTGGCAAGGAATACCGGGGCGCGCATATTGACCACCATCATCTTGTCCCAGTTCTCTTCGGTCATATCTTCAATATGTTGCTCGAACATAAAGCCGGCATTGTTGACCAGAATGTCGCAGCCGCCCAGTTCTGCGGCCTTAGTGGCGATCTGGTAAGGGGCTTCTTTGTCAGTCAGATCGGCATGCAGGTAGCTCACCGCCGGGTTGTCTGACAGCTCTTCATCCAGTGGCTGACGCTGTGCAATCAGTACGCTTGCACCTGCAGCCAGCAGGGTAGTGGTGATACCGCGACCGATACCGCGGCCGCCGCCAGTGACGATGGCCAGTTTGCCTTGTAGATTCATCATAGACTCCTGAGTATAAACGGGCGTTAGCCAGATACCGGCTTGGCGCCAGTAACTTCAACGGTTTCACCGGCAATATAGCGGGCTTCATTTGACGCCAGGAAGGCGATTACGTCGGCGATATCTTCCGGTTCTGCAATGCGGCCAAGTGGCACGCTCTTATTCAGCTCTTCGACCGCTTGATCAGGGTCCAGACCACGACGCTCAAAGCCGCTGCGGATCATAGGGGTGTTGATCTCGTGCGGGCAGACTGCGTTAACACGGATACCCAGTGGTGCACAGTCTCGGCCCAGGTTTTTGGTCAGTGCGGCAACGGCACCTTTACTGGTGCAGTAAGCGACATGGTTAGGGCCTGGATAGGTCCCCCAGACCGATGAGGTATTGACGATAGCGCCACCGCCACGCTGCTTCATATGCGGAATTGCGGCACGGCAAAGGAAGAATACGGCGTTCAGGTTAACGTCCATTGCAGTGAACCACATGTCGTCAGTGGTTTCTTCGATGGTGCCGCGGGGAATGATGCCAGCATTATTCAGCAGAATATCCACACCACCGAACTGTTCGGCTGTTTGAGCGATCACTGCTTCACAGTACTCTTTTTCACGCAGGTTACCTGCCAGGAAGCTGACTTCAGCGCCTGCCTGCTTAACTTCTGCCGCTGTTGTCTGCAGGCCTTCCTCATTCAGGTCAGACAGCATCAGGCGTGCGCCCTCTTTGGCAAACAGCCGCGCCAGGGTCTGACCGACACCACCGGCTGCACCGGTGATAACTACAACTTTGTTTTCAAAACGCATGAGAGACTCCCGCTTTATTTTTGTTTGATGCAGCGATAATGCGAAAACAGCGGTAGGGCGACAAACGATTAATTCTGCTTTTTCGCTTAACTTTTAGTTAACTCAGATTTGTGCGGCCGCGTGATGAAGGGCCCTGAGATGCCCGAGTTTTCTCTATGCGACACATCTCTGTCCTGCCTACGCAAATGCGACCTCATGCGAAATTGCGACTGTCGTAATTTGGCATTCCTGAGACGTGTTGAAGCATAGCGCGCTCCACCAGAGTCGCTACTATCGCTTTCATGGGAGTTATGTTGGTAATGCAGGGATTCGGTTGAGATCGCTCAGACAAGAGAATTGAATCTCATCCCACTTGTATTACTGCCCTACCGTTCTGTCGCACCCCCTTTAATATTTCGGGCAGGGCGGAGAAAAAAATAAAGAACTCATAAATTAACTCGCCTGTTTGGGCAGGGTGTGGAGGTATAGATGTTTACAAAACAAGACCAGATTCAGGGATATGACGACGCGCTGTGGGCAGCGATTGGTAAAGAAGAAGTTCGTCAGGAAGAGCACATCGAGCTGATTGCTTCTGAGAACTACACCAGTCCTCGCGTTATGCAGGCGCAGGGTTCTGCTCTGACCAATAAGTACGCTGAAGGTTACCCTGAGAAGCGTTACTACGGTGGTTGTGAATATGTAGACGTTGTTGAGCAGCTGGCTCTGGACCGTGCTAAAGAACTGTTCGGTGCTGAATACGCGAACGTTCAGCCTCACTCCGGTTCTCAGGCAAACGCTGCTGTATACATGGCGCTGTGTGAGCCGGGCGACACTGTTCTGGGTATGAGCCTGGCACACGGTGGTCACCTGACTCACGGTTCTCACGTAAACTTCTCCGGTAAGATCTACAACGCTGTTCAGTACGGTCTGAACGAAGCAACCGGAGAGATCGATTACGACGAAGTAGAGCGTCTGGCGGTTGAGCACAAGCCAAAAATGATCGTTGCAGGTTTCTCTGCTTACTCTCAGATCGTTGACTGGCAGCGTTTCCGCGACATCGCGGACAAAGTAGGCGCTTACCTGTTCGTCGATATGGCACACGTTGCTGGTCTGGTTGCAGCAGGTCTGTACCCGAACCCGGTTCCACTGGCTGACGTTTGTACTACCACTACTCATAAAACTCTGCGTGGTCCACGTGGTGGTCTGATCCTGTCCCGTGACAACGAGCTGGAGAAGAAGATCAACGGTGCAGTATTCCCAGGCGGCCAGGGTGGTCCTCTGATGCACGTTATTGCTGCTAAAGCAGTGGCTTTCAAAGAAGCACTGGACCCAGCATTCAAAGAGTACCAGGAGCAGGTTGTTAAGAACGCATCGGCAATGGCTGACGTACTGGTTGAGCGTGGTTTCGAAATCGTTTCCGGCGGTACTAAGAACCACCTGTTCCTGCTGAGCCTGATCAAGCAGGGTCTGACCGGTAAAGACGCTGACGCTGCACTGGGTCGCGCGAACATCACTGTGAACAAGAACGCTGTTCCAAACGATCCACAGTCTCCATTTGTAACCTCTGGTCTGCGTATCGGTTCTCCGGTTGTTACCACCCGTGGTTTCAAAGAGGAAGAGTGTCGCACACTGGCAGGCTGGATCGCGGATCTGCTGGACGTTCTGGATCAGCCAGAAGCACTGGAAGCTAAGATCGCTGAAGTTAAAGAGAAAGTTAAGGCGCTGTGCGCTGAGTACCCTGTTTACCGTTAATCCGGTTCAGGTTTATTCGAAGAGCTTATTTAAGAACCCTTTATAAAAGCTCTTCTTAATAACTTAGATAATAAAGCCTGGGTGTCGGGCACTGTCCGACACCTCGTTTTTATGGGAGCTGACACAATGCAGCATTATTCCGGTTTTGGACTGTTCAAACACAGTCTGAGTCACCACGAGAACTGGCAGCGCGCCTGGCGCAACCCAACGCCAAAGAAGAAGTATGACGTGATCATCGTTGGTGGTGGCGGCCACGGCCTGGCGACCGCTTACTACCTGGCGAAGCAGTTTGGCGTAACCAACGTTGCGGTAATCGAGAAAGGTTACCTGGGCGGCGGTAACACCGCGCGTAACACCACTATCGTACGTTCTAACTACCTGTGGGACGAAGCAGCTCACCTGTATGAGCACGCGATGAAGCTGTGGGAAGGCCTGTCTCAGGACCTGAACTACAACGTAATGTTCTCTCAGCGCGGCGTACTGAACCTGGGTCACACCCTGCAGGACATGCGTGATATCGAGCGTCGTGTAAACGCTAACCGTCTGAACGGTATCGATGGTGAAGTACTGGATGCCAAGCAGGTTCAGGAACTGGTTCCACACATGGACTGTTCTGAAAATGCCCGTTACCCGATCATGGGTTCTTCCTGGCAGCCACGTGCGGGTGTAGCCCGTCACGATGCGGTAGCCTGGGGCTTTGCCCGTGGTGCGGATATGCACGGTGTTGATCTGATTCAGCAGACCGAAGTAACCGACCTGATCATCGAAGACGGTACTATTACCGGCGTTAAGACTAACCGTTACGGCGAGATCAAAGCTGATCGCGTAGGTTGTGTTGTTGCAGGTAACTCTGGCGTGATGGCGAAGAAAGCTGGCTTCGAACTGCCACTGGAATCTCACCCGCTGCAGGCACTGGTATCTGAGCCAATCAAACCAATCCTGGACACAGTTGTAATGTCTAACCACGTACACGGTTACGTGAGCCAGTCTGACAAAGGTGACCTGGTAATCGGTGCAGGTATCGATGGCTACAATGGCTATGGTCAGCGTGGTTCTTACCCGACTATCGAGCACACTGTGCAGGCGATTGTGGAAATGTTCCCGATCTTCAGCCGTGTACGCATGAACCGTCAGTGGGGCGGTATCGTTGATACTTGTCCGGATGCATGTCCGATCATCTCCGAAACTCCGGTTAAGAACCTGTTCTTCAACTGTGGTTGGGGTACCGGTGGCTTCAAGGCTACTCCTGGCTCCGGTAACGTATTTGCGGCATCTCTGGCGAAGGGCGAAATGCACGAGCTGGCGAAACCATTCTCTATGTTCCGATTCCACAACGGCGCGCTGATCGACGAGCACGGCGCAGCTGGCGTAGCACACTAAGAGGAGCTTTATCGATGTTACATATCTACTGCCCTCACTGTGGCGAATACCGCGAGGAAGAAGAGTTCCACGCAGCAGGTCAGGCGCACATCGCCCGTCCTCTGGATCCGGAAGCATGCTCTGATAAAGAGTGGGGTGAGTACCTGTTCTTCCGTAAGAATCCACGTGGTCTGCACCACGAACTGTGGGTTCACTCTGCTGGCTGTCGTAAGTTCTTTAACGTGACCCGCGACACCCAGACCTATGAAATCAAAGAAGTTTACAAGATTGGCGAAAAGCCATCTGTAGTTGCTGAGTAAGAGGACGGAATAATGACACAGAAAAACCGCCTCCAGAGCGGCGGTCGTATTGACCGTTCCAAGTCCCTGACTTTTACCTATAACGGTAAGAGCTACCAGGGCTTTCAGGGTGATACCCTGGCCTCTGCGATGCTGGCAAACGGCATCGATGTAATTGGCCGTAGTTTTAAATACAGCCGTCCACGCGGTATCGTTGCTGCCGGTGCTGAAGAGCCGAATGCGGTAATGCAGCTGGGTGCGACTGAAGCCACTCAGGTACCGAACGTACGTGCGACTCAGCAGGAGCTGTTTAACGGTCTGGTTTCAGCGTCTACTAACGGCTGGCCAAACGTTGATAACGATCTGATGGGTGTTGTTGGTAAGATCGGTGGCAGCATGATGCCTCCTGGTTTCTACTACAAGACCTTCATGTTCCCTCAGTCTCTGTGGCACACCTATGAAGGCGTGATCCGTAAGGCTGCGGGTCTGGGCCGTTCTCCACTGGAAAACGATCCGGATGAGTATGACACTATCAACCAGCACTGCGACGTAATGATCGTTGGTGCAGGTCCTGCGGGTCTGGCTGCAGCTCAGACTGCTGCTCGTGCCGGTGCGCGCGTTATCATCGCTGATGAGCAAGCTGAGTTTGGTGGTAGCCTGCTGAGCAGCAAAGAGCTGCTGGATGGCAAACCTGCAACTGAGTGGGTAAACACTGTTGTTGAAGAACTGGCCGGTTACAAAGATGTGATGATGCTGCCACGTTCTACAGTGAACGGTTACCACGATCACAACTTCCTGACTATCCATCAGCGTTGCACTGACCACATTGCTGACAAAGCGCCAGCAGGTCAGGTGCGTCAGCGTATGCACCGTGTTCGTGCTAAGTGGGTTGTTCTGGCTACCGGTGCGCATGAGCGTCCACTGGTATTCTCTAACAACGACGTACCTGGCTGCATGGTTGCCGGTGCGGTATCTACTTACATCAACCGTTACGGTGTTGTACCGGGTAATGACCTGGTGCTGATGACCACCAACGACTACGGCTACCAGACCGCACTGGACTGGGATGATGCGGGACGTAAGGTTGTGGCTATTGTTGATACCCGTGCTAACCCAGGCGGTGCACGTGTTGAAGCGGCGCGTAAACGTGGTCTGAATGTAATCACCGGTTCTGCGGTTATCGAAGTTCAGGGTAGCAAGCGTGTGTCTGGTGTATCTGTTGCACCAATCAGTGCTGATGGTAAGCAGGTTACCGGTTCTGTGACCAAACTGAGCGCAGATACAGTTGCCTCTTCCGGTGGCTGGAGCCCGGTTATTCACCTGTCCTGCCACACGGGCAGCCGTCCGGTATGGAACGATGAAATCGTTGGCTTCCTGCCAGGACCAACTGTACAGAAGCAACTGACTGCCGGTGGTATCAACGGTAAGTACGATACTGCTGCTGCACTGGCTGAAGGTCTGGAAGCAGGTCAGAAAGCGGTAAGCGAAATCGGTCTGGCGGCTTCTGAAGTGGCTCTGCCTGCGGCTGAGTCTGTGGAAGAAGGCGCACCAATGTCTCTGTTCCACATCCCGCACCTGAAGAGCACCAGTGCCGCACCGAAGCAGTTTGTTGACTACCAGAATGACGTAACGGCTGCGGGTATCGAGCTGGCATGTCGTGAAGGTTACGAGTCTATCGAGCACGTTAAGCGTTATACGGCGATGGGCTTCGGTACTGACCAGGGTAAGCTGGGTAACATCAACGGTATGGCAATCGCTGCCAACGTGCTGAACCAGACTATTCCTGATACCGGTACAACTATTTTCCGTCCTAACTACACACCGGTAACCTTTGGTGCGATCGCTGGCCGTAACTGTGGCGAGCTGTTCGATCCGGAGCGTTACACTGCGATGCACAAGTGGCACGTAGAGCACGGTGCGAAGTTTGAGGATGTGGGTCAGTGGAAACGTCCATGGTACTTCCCGAAAGCGGGTGAGAGCATGCAGGATGCGCTGAACCGTGAATGTAAGGCGACCCGTGAGTCTGTTGGTATTCTGGATGCATCCACACTGGGTAAAATTGATATCCAGGGTAAAGATGCCCGTGAATTCCTGGGCCGTGTTTACACCAACGCATGGGCTAAGCTGGCAGTCGGTAAGTGCCGCTACGGTCTGATGTGTGGTGAAGACGGTATGGTCTTCGATGACGGTGTTACCTCTTGCCTGGGCGAGAACCACTTCCTGATGACCACCACTTCCGGCGGCGCAGCGCGCGTACTGGAATGGCTGGAGCTGTACCATCAGACTGAGTGGCCAGAAATGGAAGTGTACTTCAACACTGTGACTGACCACTGGGCAACCATGACTATCTCTGGTCCGAACAGCCGCAAACTGCTGGCTGAGCTGACCGACTGCGATCTGGCCAATGAAAACTTCGGTTTCATGGACTGGAAGCAGACTACCGTTGCTGGTGTACCAGCACGTGTATTCCGTATCTCCTTCACCGGTGAGCTGTCTTACGAGATCAACGTACAGGCAAACTACGGTCTGCATGTATGGGAAAAACTGTTCGAGCACGGTGAAAAGTACAACCTGACTCCATACGGTACTGAATCCATGCACGTTCTGCGTGCAGAGAAAGGCTTCATCATCGCCGGTCAGGACACTGATGGTTCTGTACACCCATACGATCTGGGTATGGGCTGGGCTGTGTCTCAGAACAAACCATTCAGCTTCATCGGTAAGCGTGGTATGGCCCGTGAAGATTGCGTACGTGAAAACCGTAAGCAACTGGTGGGTCTGAAGACAACTGATCCTAAAGCGGTTATTCCGGAAGGCGCGCAGGGCGTGTTCGATCCTAAGGCACCGATTCCGATGCCAATGGTTGGTCACGTGACTTCCAGCTACTGGAGTGAAAACCTGGGCCACAGTGTTGCGATGGGCTTCGTTAAAGGCGGCCTGGATCGCATGGGTGAGAAAGTGTACTACCCACTGGCTGACGGTACTGTAATTGAGGCTGAAATCTGCAGCCCGATCTTCCTGGATCCTAAAGGGGAGCGTCAAAATGTCTGATCTGAATGTAATGACTCCTGAAGAAGTCGCAGCAACTAAAGCTGCAGTAATGAACCAGCTGCCAGGTGCGGAGATCCAGGGTCAGTCCCCTCTGCACCACGCAGAGCTGGAAGTTCTGGCTCAGAAAGGTCCTAAGCAGGGTGGTGTTCACCTGAAGGAGCTGAAGCTGCTGGGTCACCTGATGCTGCGTATGAACCCTGAGAACGCTGATCAACTGGCTGCAGTTGAGCGTGTTCTGGGTGTTGGTCTGCCGCTGCAACCGCTGACCTCTGTCGAGAACGGTAACTATTCTATCCGCTGGATGTCCCCGGATGAGTGGCTGATCATCGTACCGGGTGCTGAGACGTTCGATATCGAGTCTAAGTTCCGTGACGAGATGGGCGGTCACTACTCACTGGTAAACAGCAGCGGTGGTTCTACCGTACTGAAAGTGTCTGGCGACAACGTTGTCGAGATGCTGAAAAAGTCAGTACCGGTTGATCTGCACGATAATGAGTTCCCGGTGGGTAAAGTGGTTTCCACTGTATTCGCTAAGAGCGGTGCTGTGGTTCGCCGTACCGGTGAGAAAGAGTTCGAACTGGTTATCCGTCGCAGTTTTGCTGACTATATCTGGCTCTGGATTCAGGATGCCAGCCGCGAATTCGGTCTGGTTGTAGAAGCCTGATCTGATCCGCATCTGACCGGCTCACGTTCTCACTCCTGAGACTGGGCCGGTTTGTTTTTTTGAGGCCGGCCGTAGCCTGAATATTTCTCCCCAAGGAAGTGATCAGGTTACTCACACCGGTCGGCCTCAACCCTCTCTCTGGCCTTAATTCACCTACTTTTCTTATCTGATTTGTTTCCTTAAATGACCGATGTAACGCATAAAGGAAACAACAGGTCGTAAACTGACATTCGTCAAAGCCGTCCCGGTACCATAATCGCATTTTTAATCAGAATAATAATCTGTGCATCGGTGTGCACGACGGAGTCGGTATGTCTATCAGTGTTTTTGATCTATTCAAAATAGGCGTAGGTCCATCCAGTTCTCATACTGTAGGTCCAATGGTAGCTGCAGCGGATTTTGCTGCGGATCTGGAACAGCAGGGTGTTGCTGAAAAAGTACAGCGTATCCGTGTGGATCTGTACGGTTCTTTAAGTGCGACCGGCGTCGGTCACGGCACGGATAACTCCATCATTGTCGGACTCATGGGTGAGCGTCCGAATAGCATTGATCCGGAGATCATCATTCCGGAAGTGGATGCACTGAAAGAATCCAATCAGCTGAAGTTCCTGAATAAGCACAACATCGAGTTCATCTGGGACCGCGATATGCTGATGCTGGAAGAAAACCTGCCTTATCACCCTAACGCAATGCGTCTGAGCGCATTTGACGGTGAAGGCAACACGCTGTTTGAAAATACCTTCTACTCCATCGGTGGTGGTTTTGTTATCGATGAGAGTGAAGCGACTGCGGATGCCCACGTGGTGCCACAGGTTGAGCTGCCATACGATTTCCACAATGCGGCTGAACTGCTGCAGATGTGTCAGGACAACAACCTGAGCGTTGCTGAACTGATGATGGAGAATGAGAAAGTCTGGCGTTCCGAAGAGGAAATCCGTGATGGCCTGATGGATATCTGGGGTGCGATGAAAGAGTGTATCGCAAACGGTCTGCATAAAGAGGGTACCCTGCCGGGTGGCCTGCACGTGCGTCGCCGGGCGATGAGTCTGCACAAGTCTCTGATCCGTACCACCAAGCCAAACGTGATCAGCTCAACGCTGGGTGCGATGGACTGGGTTAACCTGTACGCGCTGGCGGTTAACGAAGAGAACGCTGGCGGTGGTCGTATGGTAACGGCACCGACCAACGGTGCGGCGGGCATTATCCCTGCGGTACTGATGTACTACATGGAGTTTATTCCGAACCCGAGCGAGAAGTGCGTCGCTGACTTCCTGCTGGCTGCGGCTGCAATCGGTGCACTGTGTAAGAAAAACGCTTCAATCTCCGGCGCCGAAGTCGGTTGTCAGGGTGAAGTTGGTTCTGCCTGTGCGATGGCTGCTGCAGGTCTGTGTCAGGTACTGGGTGGTACTGCGGCGCAGGTAGAGAACGCGGCTGAGATCGGTCTGGAGCACAACCTGGGTCTGACCTGTGACCCTGTGGGTGGTCTGGTACAGGTGCCTTGTATTGAGCGTAACGCAATTGCTGCGATGAAGGCGATCAATGCGACTCAGATGGCGCTGCGCGGCGATGGTGATCACTTTATCTCGCTGGATAAGGTTATCAAGACCATGTGGGATACCGGTATGGATATGCAGGAGAAGTACAAAGAGACTTCCCGTGGCGGTCTGGCGGTTAACGCTATCGAGTGTTAATAGCTTTGTGCTGATATCAGAAATGCCATCCCTCCGGGATGGCATTTTGCGTTTCTGGCAGTAATATAAAGAATAGTTTCGCAGCATCACACAGCTGCACAGATCTGATAATAACAATACACCCTTTCGTTTTAAGTCGGTCAGGGATAAGCCTTCGAACGGACGTCTCGGGTAACAGGTTGGTATATGACTGAGTCTCAGACAGATGTAACTTCGGCCCGCTCCAGAGTTATCGGTTTTCTCCTGCTCAACAATTTCACTATGATCTCGCTGGCATCGGCGGTAGAAGCGCTGCGCATGGCCAACCAGCTCAGCGGCGAAGAGCTGTATGCCTGGTATACCCTCACCGATGATGGTCAGCCGATCAGTGCCAGTGATGGCATTATGATCACCCCGGATGCAAGTATGCACAGCGATCTGCAGCTGGATACAGTGATCGTTGCCGGTGGTGTGAATGTTACTAATGCCTATACCAAAGGGCACATCAGCTGGCTGCAGGAGATGGCTCGCAAGGGCTGCAAGCTCGGCGGTGTCTGCACCGGTGCGTATCTGCTGGCCGATGCCGGTTTGCTGGACGGTTATGATTGCAGCACCCACTGGGAATATCTGGCCTCACTGCAGGAGGCGTTTCCAAAGGTGAACTGTTCCAACAAGCTGTTTACGATGGATCGCAATCGGATGACCTCCAGTGGCGGTACCGTGCCGCTGGACATGATGATGAACATGATCAAGCAGGAGCACGGCTATCAGCTGTCTGCGGCGATTTCTGAGATGTTTATCTGTGACCGTATCCGTGATGAGAGTGACCAGCAGAAGGTGCCTTTGCGCCATGTGCTTGGTACCGCGCAGCCGAAACTGGTTGAGGTAGTGGCGCTGATGGAGGCGAACATCGAAGAGGTGATCGAAATGGATGAGCTGGCAAGCTATGTCGGCTTATCCCGGCGTCAGCTGGAACGGCTGTTCCAGAAGTATCTGGAGTGTTCACCGTCAAAGTATTATCTCCGATTACGTCTGTTACGGGCACGTCAGCTGCTTAAGCAAAGTACCATGCCGATTATCGATATCGCTGCGGCTTGTGGATTTGTTTCTACGCCGCACTTCAGTAAATGTTACCGTGAGCAGATGGGTATACCGCCCAGCGAAGAGCGTCAGGCGAAGGTGCCGGATGAAGTCACGGACGTGGAGGATTCTCGGAAACCGGGCCGTCCGGCGGTACCGCAACCTGCACCAAAAGATTCTACTGCCCGGGCTGCTATCACCGAGGCGAAAACAGAATCAACCTTCGGCTCCGTCAACCTTAAGGGTAAGTAAAAGCCCTTATAAAAGGTGCATGTTCTGGTCGTTTTGTCACCATTTCGCTCCTGTTTGCGACAGTAGTGCCCAAATTGCCATATAGAAGTTTGTTGAGCGCTTGCTCAGCGTCAAGCTTCTCTGGTATTTGTGTTTGTTACTTTCGTCTGATCTTGAAGCCTTAACAATGAAGAAGTTTGTTATATCTTTATGTCTGCTTCTGGGAGTCAGTCTGCCGTTGTATGCGCAGCCGCTTCCTGAGCCTGAGGGCAAGGTTATCCTCAGCATAGCAGGCAAGATAGGGAAGTCTCAGGATGGCAAGGTAGCCCGCTTTGATCTGTCTCAGTTACAGCAACTGGACAGTAAAGCCTTTTATTTCCAGACTCGCTGGACTGACACGGCCCATGAATACCATGGCCCGAGACTGTCGGCCCTGCTTGAGGCGGTGGATGCAAAAGGTGACATTATCCGCATGACCGCACTGAATGATTATTCAGTGGATATCGATCGTGCCTTTATTCAGCAGTATGACCCGATTCTTGCCTGGCAACAGGATGGCAGGAAGTTGAGTGTCCGGGAGAAAGGACCACTCTGGTTGCTGTTGCCTATTCATGAATTTCCGCATCTCAATGAGGGAGAGAGTTCAGCCAAAATGATCTGGCAGTTGCGTGATATTGAGATTCGTTAATGTCCGACTCTTTTTCTAACCGTATTTCTACGCCTAAACGCGGAGTCTTTCTGGCCCTGATCGTGCTGATCTTTTTTATCAGTGCGCTGGTCAGTCTGGTACAGCTGCGTGAATCGATACAGATTCTCGAGGCGCGCTATGGCACCAGTGTGTGGTCGATGTTCCAGCTGCGCATTGAGATGCGCCGTTTCTATGATGCGCTGGATTACTACCATGAAGATGAGCACGATGTTGAGCGTATCCAGGAACGCTACGATCTGCTCTGGAGCCGTTTCCCGGTACTGCTTGAAGGTTTGGATGGTGAGCATCTGCACAATGTTGAGCAGGGCACCCTGATTCTGCAGAATGCCTTTTCCGAATTGAAAAAACAGGAAGCCGAGGTTTTCGAGCAGCTGGCCTCAGACCCCCGAAGCGCCCAACGGGTGCGTGATGCAATCAGTCCGCATCTGGCAGCGATTGAGCGGCTCACGCTGGAGAACTACCACCTCAATAACGAAGCATTTAATCGCGGGGATGCACAGATAGCGGCTCTGCAGCAGAAGCTGGTCATTCTGATTCTGGGTCTGATTATCAGTGGTAGCCTGTTATTACATATGGTGGTGAAAGAGAACCGCCGCAATCGCTATCAGGCTCTGCATGACAGTCTGACCATGATGCCTAACCGGGCTTATCTGCGTCGTGAACTGACTGATCTGTGTAATCGCAGAAGGCCCTTCGCGATGCATATGATTGACCTCAACGGCTTCAAGGATGTTAATGATTCTCTGGGGCATCACACCGGAGATCTGCTGCTTAAAGCGGTCGCGGCACGCCTCGTTGAGCTGGTTGACCATCACCATAAAAGTCTGACCTGCCGTCTCGGTGGCGATGAGTTTGCGGTACTGCAGTACGGCGTTGCGACAGAAGATGAGATGCAACCGGTTATCCGGCAGATTATCGATGCACTGGAAGATGAGTTCCTGGTCGAAGGGCATGCTTGTTATATCGGTGCCAGTATCGGCAGTGTGCTGTACCCGGAACACGGTCATGATGCCAGCACTCTGTTAAGCCGTGTTGACATGGCGATGTATAAAGCCAAAGAGCAGGGGCCGACTTCAAGTGCCCGTCTGTTCCAGTTGGAGATGGATAAGTGGCAGCAGCGACGTCATCAGCTGAATCGGGACCTGCGGGAAGCGATTGCCAGCGGCGGGCTGCATATTCAGTACCAGCCGATTGTATCGTTGTCCGACGGCAGTGTCCGTAGTCTGGAAGCCTTGTTGCGCTGGAATCATCCGGAGCTGGGGCCGATATCGCCGCTGGATATCATTGATGTGGCTGAGCAGTACGGTGTAGCTAATGAGCTGGGATGCTGGATTATCGAACGGGTTTGTCAGCAGTACCAGCAGTGGCTGGAGAGTGATACCGATATGCCTCCGGTTTCGATCAATATCTCGCCTTCCATGTACCGACTGGATCTGGTCGATACCATCACTCAACTGATCCGTAAGTACGGTCTGAGCGACGGTAATATCTGGATAGAGGTGACCGAAGACACCACCATGAAGGTGATCAAGGAAGCTGAGATTGTACTGTCCGAGCTGAAAGAACATGGTGTGAGTATTGCACTGGATGACTTCGGTACCGGCCTGTCATCGCTGAGTCATCTGCAGCAGCTGAATCTGCAGGCGCTTAAAATCGACCGCAGCTTTGTTAAGGATATTATCTGTTGTGAAACCAGTGCTGCGCTGGTAAAGAACATTATCGCCATCGGTCATGATCTCGGTATGCGGGTGGTCGCAGAAGGTATTGAAGACCGTGATAGTGCCGCACTGCTGGCCCGTTACGGTTGTGACTATGGCCAGGGATATCTGTTCAGCAGGCCATTACTGCCGGCACAGATCCCAGGTTTCTGTCGCCAGTACGGTTTGCACCAATCGGTACTATTGATGAGAGCGGGGTAAAGGCGCTTCTCATCATCCCCTAACCGGAGCAGGCCGAATTAAAGGCGCTGAAACTCCGCATAGATCTCCAGTTCAACCTCCTCACTGACCAGGCCGGTATAGCTATCGATACCGAAGTCGGTTCGGTTGATCGTGCCACTGGCGGTGAAGCCCAGGGTGTACTTAAAGGTCAGCAGGTTGGTGGCACCACCGTTAAAGCGGCCCTGAAGAGTGACTTCGCGGGTGACCCCACGCAGGGTCAGATCACCGGTGAAGGCAAAGCGGTTGTCCCCTTGCGGGGTTACCCGGGTAGTGGTGAAGGCGGCCTGAGGAAACTGTTCACTGTGGAACCATTCGCTCTCCTGGAGGGTTGATTCAATAAAACTGTCATTCACATCTACGCTGGCGATATCCACCCGGGCATCCAGCCGGGTGGCAGCGATATCATCAGGGTCAAAGTCCAGACTGGCACTGAACTCATTAAAGCGGCCGACATAGGTCGACAGGCCCAGGTGGCCGATTTTAAACAGCAGGGTGCTGTGCTTAGGGTCGATCTCGTAGGCGCCGGGTTTCAGTTCAGCAACCTGATCCGTTTTATCCGGGGTGACCAGTGCGCTGCAACCACTGAGCAGAAGACTTAAAAGCAGGGTAAAACCGGTTAATCTGAGTAGGCGCATTACTGACAGTCCTGATCGTTTAATGAATACCACAGAACTGTCAGACCGGGGCGCAGGTAATTAGTTCGCCGGTGTGAGTTGTCGGGCCGCTGCGTTGCTCAGATCGACCATTGAAGAACCGATCTGCATATTTGCGGCGGAGCCGTGAATCGCTTTCTCAGCGTCGCTGAGTACTTTGTCAAACTGATTGGAGATACGCTGAAAGTTTTCCAGCTCCCGGGCGGTGCGCTCATTGATCTGTTTGATACTGATAAACAGGGCTTCAATACGGTGCTGGGCCTCATCGGTCAGATTTGCCATACCGCTCTCGGCATCGCCGGAGACTGAATTCATAGCTCGTTGCACGTTTTCATCAATACGCTGTAGCTGGTTTTTCAGCGACGCTTCATGGAGTTTCAGATCTTCAAGATTCTGGTCGATATTCTGTGCGTTATTGCGTGAGTTCTGCGCCAGTATTTTTACTTCATCGGCAACGACGGCAAATCCCCGCCCTGCTTCTCCGGCCCGGGCAGCTTCAATGGCTGCATTCAGTGCCAGCAGATTGGTTTGTTCTGAGGTATTGGTGATGGCAGAGGCCAGGTTTGAGATCCCTTCGAACGAGTTAAGAAACTGGTTGATCTCGCTTTTAAGTGCCCCGGAGGCATCGGAAAACTGGCAGATCTCCTGTCCCAGTGAACCTGTTTGCTGGCAGAGCTGACCGAAGTTTGTCTGAATCTGTTGCAGATCATCCTGACTACTTCGCAGAGTGTCGCCGATCCCCTGTAGTTCGGTCATAGAGCTGTGAATGCTGGCAGAGAGTTCTTCAAAAAAGGTCAGCCGCTCACGGGAGGCGCGGTTAACGTTGGTAGCATTTGTCAGAACCTGCTGTGACAGACCGCTCAGCTCTTCGATATGAGGCGCAACAGGCAATTGCAACTCTGACGTGTCGGGGCAGGGTTCTTGTGCTGGACGGGACGACATAGCCAGCCAGCTACTGAACAGGGATACCATAAACGGTACCGAGTAAGTGAGGATTGTCTGCAGCCATTTCAGTGGCTGATTACCCAGCAGTGCCTCACTCTGATTGATGAGATTTAATAATGTGCCAACGATCAGTGCGATTACCACAGCCCGCTTGATTGCCGCAGTCGTCCACGATTTATCATCCATGCAAGTCACCCTTAAGAGAAATAGCGGTCTTCTGACCCGTTTCACTGCCCGGTTTTAGCTAGTGTTGTTGAACTTGAGCAGGTGTTCAGATTATCGGCGGCGCAGGACAGGATTAAAGCGAATTTTTTTCACCAGTATTTGCAGTTCTTATCTATGAAACGAATAGGTGCAGAGCTGTTAATTAAGAGGAAGCAGGGTATTCCGGCAAAAAGCTTCCAGTGTCTGACTGAGCTCGCGGGCAATGTCACTGGAGAGATTCCAGCTATGCCAGTACAGGGGGATATCGAGTGGCTGATCTGCGACCAGTTCGGCAAGTGTGTTCTGCTCGCGCAGAGTACGGCTTTGTTGATCGGGAACCATCCCCCAGGCATAACCCCGGGCAATAAATTCCATAAAGCTCTCGGTTGAGGGGATCCGGTGACCGGCAGGCTTTACACAGTCGGGGTAATAGCGCTGCAGATACTGCTGCTGAAGCTCATCTTTCTGGTTGTATTCAACCATAGGCGCCTGTTGCAAGGCAGATGAGTTAACGCCGGTAGGGAAGTGCTGATGGATAAATGCCGGGCTGGCCAGCGCCCGGTAGCGGCATATTCCCAGCGCTATACAATTACCGCCCTGGATTGGCTGGTCTGACGCGGTGATGCAACCGATTACCTGGCCCTGTCGAAGCAGCTTATGGGTCTGATCCTGATCGTCGACGTGTAACTCCAGCAGAATATTGTGTTGTTCAAGCAGGGGAGCCAGCGCGTCAAAAAACCAGGTTGCCAGAGTATCGGCATTCAGGCCGATGGTCAGCCGGGTGAACCCCTGATTCTGCTCATCGCCTAACTGCTTGAACAGATCGTTCTGTAGCAGGCTGACCTGCTGATAATGCCTCAGGAGTTGCTGGCCTGTGTCGGTGGCTTGTAGTGGCTGGCCGCGGATGATCAGTACCTGCCCCAGACTCTCTTCCAGTTGTTTTACACGCTGGGATATCGCTGATTGGGTGATAAACAGCTTCTGTGCGGCTTTATCAAAGCTCTGCTCTTCCAATACGGTGGCGAAGGCCTGAAGCTGGCGATAATCGATCATAAAATTTGTTAATGAGTATTTAAAATTATTAGTTTTACTTACTTTAGCGAATGGTTGAAGCTAGCACCAGTTTGATACGAGATGTAACTGTCCGGGCTGGATTGCCCGGTACTGCAATCTGACTTCAGGAAACCACCACCGATGTACGATATATTGCCACTTCCTACCCCGTTTTTTACCGGACTTGCCACCGGTGCCGGCCTGATCATTGCGATTGGGGCGCAGAACGCATTTGTGCTGAGCCAGGGGCTGCGACGGGAGTATCACTGGCCCATTGCCGGGGTGTGCGGCCTGATCGATACCCTGCTGATTGCGGCAGGTATTGCCGGGATGGGCGCGTTGATCAGCAGTTCGCCTGTTTTATTAAAACTGGTGACCTGGGCAGGGGCATTGTTTCTGCTCTGGTATGGCTGGAATGCGCTTAAAGCAGCGATCAATCCGGGTAGCCTGGAAGCCAGTAAGCGACAGTTCTCTGATCTGCGCTCGGCGCTGCTGACCACGCTGGCCCTGAGTCTGCTTAACCCTCATGTCTATCTGGATACGGTCGTGCTGCTGGGCAGTATTGGAGGGCGTTATCCGGAAGAGGGGCGGTACTGGTTTGGTGCCGGCGCTGCGCTGTTCTCATTTATCTGGTTTTTCTGTCTCAGTCTCGGTGCTCGCTGGCTGGCGCCGCTGTTTCGTTCACCGATGGCATGGCGGGTACTGGATGGTCTGGTCTGCCTGATGATGTGGACGCTGGCTGCTCTGTTGCTGAGCGACAGGATTGGCTGAACAGATTTCTGATTGCGTCATCACGCCAGGCTCATGTCCGGCTTTTTTGTACCTGAAACAGCGTTTATAGCTGTTTATACCGTTATCCTGATGCGGATATGACAATCCGGGTCGCGTCTGGTTATGTCGTTAACGGTAAAAAGAGTCGCTTTTGGCATCGCGTAAGTCGTTTCCAGCTCCATACTCTTTTATCTGAATATTTACACTGTCTCTGCATGATAGGAGGGACGCCCCCTATTTGTTCTTTGCCTTGCTGCGTAAGTGCAACTGCGCAGTAAAACCGTTGACGATTAAGTAGGACAAAAATAATGAATGCAGCAGAACTGCACAAAGATTCCATCGTTATCGATGGTCTGATCTGCGCCAACTGGGGCCGCGAACTGTTCGAAGACATGGCTAAGGGTGGACTGACAGCCGCGAACTGCACAGTTTCCTTCTGGGAAAACTTCGAAGGCACCGTGCGCAATATCGCTGATATGAACAAGATGATCGACGAAAGCAGCGACATCTTGATGAAGGTTCGCACCACTGAAGATATCTTCCGCGCTAAGCGTGAAGGTAAGACCGGTGTGATGATGGGTTTCCAGAATGCGCACGCATACGAAGACCAGATCGGTAACGTACAGATCTTTAAGGATCTGGGCGTGGGTATCACTCAGATGTGTTACAACACTCAGAACCTGGTAGGTACTGGTTGTTATGAGCGTGATGGCGGTCTGTCTGGTTTCGGTCGTGAGATCGTTGCTGAAATGAACCGCGTAGGTGTGCTGTGTGACCTGTCTCACGTAGGCCCTAATACCGCTAAAGAAGTTATCGATGAATCCAAGAAGCCGGTTGCATACTCTCACTGTCTGCCTTCCGGTCTGAAAGAGCATCCACGTAACCGTTCCGATGAAGAGCTGAAGTACATCGCAGATAACGGTGGTTTCGTGGGCGTAACAATGTTTACTCCATTCCTGCGTGCAGGTGTTAACGCTACCATCGACGACTACGTTGAGGCAGTACAATACGTGTACAACATTGTGGGTGAAGACGCGATCGGTATCGGTACCGACTTCACTCAGGGTCACGGTGAAGATTTCTTCGAATACCTGACTCACGATAAAGGCTACGCCCGTCGCCTGACCCGTTTCGGTGAAATCATTAACCCTAAAGGTATCCGTACCGTAGGTGAGTTCCCGAACCTGACTGAAGCGCTGCTGCGTCACGGTTTCTCCGAGACTCAGACTCGCAAGATCATGGGTGATAACTGGGTCAACCTGCTGAAAGACGTTTGGGGCGAGTAATCCCCGACCACTGACTTTCCATTCATAAAGGTCGCTTACGGCGCTGTCTGAATCCTGCTTATACAGGGTTCAAACACAGCGTTGTGGGCTTCCTTTGTCCTGAAAAAGTCAGAACTGAGAATTTTCGAGGCTTCGGCCTGATAAACACGACACATTGATTGTTAGAACAATAAGAGATCAGAGGTAGAGAAAATGGGTGTACATGCGCCAGAAATGCCAATCCAAGTAGATGACGAAACCGGAGTATGGACTACCGACGCACTGCCTATGCTGTACGTGCCGCGTCACTTTTTCGTAAACAACCACATGGCCATTGAAGAAGAGATCGGCGCTGAGAAATACGCTGAGATTCTGTACAAGGCTGGTTACAAGTCTGCTCACTACTGGTGTGAAAAAGAAGCGGCTGAGCACGGTATCTCCGGCGCAGACGTATGGGATCACTACATGAAGCGTCTGTCTCAGCGTGGCTGGGGCTTCTTCATCACTGAAGAGCTGGACCTGGAAAAAGGTACTGCCAAAGTACGTCTGGAAAACTCTGCATTTGTTTACCAGTACGGTCAGGTTAACCGCAAGGTTGACTACATGTTCACTGGCTGGTTTGCCGGTGCCATGGATCAGATCGCAGAAAGCCTGGGTTATGACGTTCGCACTAAAGCTGAACAGACTCAGTGTGCTGCTGAAGAGGGTTGCGATGTGGGTTACTTCGAAGTAGCGCCACTGTAAATCCTTATGAAAACCGGTGCCGGTCAGCACCCAGATAATGTGACCGGCACCCCTTTGTTTTCAAGCCAAGACAAGAGACCACGCGGGCAACATAGTCTGCGGGAATAATAAATACATACCAGTATCTATGCTGGTGCAGAAGACGGGGTTTAAGACCATGTCCCAGTTTGACGTTCTGTTTGAGCCACTCAACATCAATAAGCTGACAATCCGTAACCGTATTGTCAGTACTGCTCACGCCGAGGTTTACGCGACCGACGGCGGTATGACTACCGATCGCTACGTTAAATACTACGAAGAAAAAGCCAAGGGTGGTTGTGGTCTTTGTATCTGTGGTGGTTCCAGTGTGGTTTCCATCGACAGTCCGCAAAGCTGGTGGAGCTCTGTAAACCTGTCTACTGACCGTATTATCCCTCATTTCCAGAATCTGGCTGACGCGGTGCACAAGCACGGCGGTAAGATCATGATTCAGATTACCCACATGGGTCGTCGTTCCCGTTGGGACGGTGAAAACTGGCCGAACCTGATGTCGCCATCCGGTATCCGTGAGCCGGTTCACCGCGCAACCTGTAAGACCATCGAAGAGGAAGAGATCTGGCGCGTAATCGGCGACTTTGCACAGGCTGCACGTCGCGCGAAAGAAGGTGGTCTGGACGGCGTTGAACTGTCTGCAGTACACCAGCACATGATCGACCAGTTCTGGTCTCCACGTGTAAACAAGCGTACTGATAAGTGGGGCGGCAGCTTCGAGAACCGTATGCGTTTCGGTATGGAAGTACTGAAGGCGGTACGTGAAGAAGTGGGTCCTGATTTTGTTGTGGGTCTGCGTATTACCGGTGACGAATTCCACCCGGACGGTCTGAACCACGACGACATGAAAGAGATCGCTGCGTACTACAACGCAACTGGTCAGATCGACTACTTCGGTGTGGTTGGTTCCGGTTGTGATACTCACAACACGCTTGCGAACGTAATTCCAAACATGAGCTACCCACCTGAGCCGTTCCTGCACCTGGCAGCAGGCATCAAGGAAGTGGTAGACGTGCCGGTTATCCACGCACAGAACATCAAAGATCCTAACCAGGCTAAGCGTATCGTAGAAGCCGGTTATGTTGATTTCGTGGGTATGACCCGTGCGCACATCGCCGATCCACACCTGATCGCTAAGATCAAAATGGATCAGGTTGATCAGATCCGTCAGTGTGTTGGTGCAAACTACTGTATCGACCGTCAGTACATGGGTCTGGACGTACTGTGTATCCAGAACGCTGCAACTTCCCGTGAGTACATGGGTCTGCCGCACATCATCGAAAAGACCGATGGTCCGGTACGTAAAGTGGTTGTTGTCGGTGGTGGTCCTGGTGGTCTGGAAGCTGCACGTGTTGCAGCTGAACGTGGCCACAACGTTACCCTGATCGAAAAGGGTGAAGAGCTGGGTGGTCAGCTGACTCTGGCTGCGAAAGCACCTCAGCGTGATCAGATTGCTGGTATTACCCGTTGGCTGGTCATGGAGCTGGAGCGTCTGGGTGTTGATATCCGTCTGGGTACTGCTGCTGATGCCGGTCTGGTTCGCGAGCTGAACCCGGATGTCTGTGTTCTGGCAACCGGTGGTCGTCCGTTCATCGATCAGAACCCTGAGTGGGGTGCTGAAGAAGGCCTGATCACTGCCAGCTGGGATATCCTGAGCGGCAAGGTAGAGCCAGGTAAGAACATCCTGATCTACGACACCATCTGTGAATTCTCTGGTATGTCTACTGCGGACTACGCCGCGGCGAAAGGCTCTCTGGTTGAGCTGGTAACTGACGATATCAAACCGGGTGTAGGCATCGGTGGTACTACCTTCCCGACGTACTACCGTTCTCTGTACGAGAAAGAAGTAATCATGACTTCTGACTTCATGCTGGAGAAGGTTTACCGCGAAGGTGACAGCCTGGTTGCTGTACTGGAGAACGAGTACACCGGTCAGCGCGAAGAGCGTGTGGTTGATCAGGTTGTCGTTGAGAACGGTATCCGTCCAAACGAAGAGCTGTACTACGAGCTGAAAGAAGAATCCCGCAACAAGGGTCAGATCGACAACGATGCGTTGTTCGACATCAAACCGCAGCCGGTTCTGTCTGAATCCGGTGACGGCATGATCCTGTGGCGTCTGGGTGACTGTGTGTCTCAGCGTAACGTTCACGCTGCGATGTACGACGCGCTGCGTCTGTGTAAAGACCTGTAATAACGCAATGAAACAGGCAGGGTGGCGCTGAGCTCCCCCGCCTGTTGCTTATTCAGGCTTTGTCCGGACAAGGTCCTTCTTTGTCTGTCTGAGGACAGACCGTAGATAATAACAGGGCAGATAAAACTGCCGTCACCTGTTTAGTGAGGGTGAGTTATGATTTTTGAGTGGTTACACCCCCTCTTGATTGCAGCAGCGCTGGCGCTGGCTGTAATCGGTGCCGTTCGCCGCATCAGTCTGTGGCGTGCTGGCCAGCCAGCGGAGCAGTCGATCAGTCTGATCGCTGGCCTGCTGACGATTCCAAAACGCTATTTCCACGATCTGCACGATATCGTTGAGCGCGATAAGTACATGGCCAAGACCCACGTTGCTGCCGGTGGTGGTTTCGTACTCTCCGCTGTGCTGATCATCGTGGTTCATCTGTTCGGTATTGAGAGTAAAATTCTGGCCTGGGGCCTGCTGGCTGCACTGGCGCTGATGTTCGTCGGTGGTCTGATGGTGGCAAAACGCCGTCAGAATCCGCCGAGCCGGATCTCTAAAGGTCCGTGGATGCGTCTGCCAAAGAGTCTGCTGTCTTTCGCCGGTGCATTCTTTGTCCTGACTCTGCCTGCCGCTGGCGTACTGCCAGAAGGTACCGGAGGCTGGATTCTGACCATCGTGCTGACTGCCCTGATTATCTGGGGTATGGGCGAGATGTTCTTCGGTATGACCTGGGGCGGCCCTATGAAGCACGCCTTTGCCGGTGCACTGCATCTGGCATTCCACCGTCGTCAGGAGCGTTTCGGTGGTGGTCGTTCTACCGGTCTGAAACCGGTTGACCTGGGCCAGGATATCCTGGGTGTGTCCAAGCCGACTGACTTCAAATGGAATCAGCTGCTGGGCTTTGATGCCTGTGTACAGTGTGGTCGTTGTGAGGCAATGTGCCCGGCGTTTGCTGCCGGTCAGCCGCTGAACCCGAAAAAACTGATTCAGGATATGGTCGTAGGTCTGGCCGGTGGTACCGATGCTAACTACGCCGGTAGCCCTTATCCGGGTAAAGACGTGGGTAATGCTAAAGGCGGCCCGACCCAGATCATCACTGAAGGTCTGGTTGATCCGGAAACCCTGTGGTCCTGTACTACCTGCCGTGCCTGTGTGGAAGAGTGTCCGATGATGATCGAGCACGTGGATGCGATCGTTGATATGCGCCGCTTCCTGACCATGGAGAAAGGTAATACTCCGAACAAGGGTGCTGAAGTACTGGATAATATCATCGCTACCGATAACCCGAACGGTTATGCGCCAGCGAGCCGTACCAACTGGGCTGCGGACCAGAACCTGGCGGTGATGAAAGATGTTAAAGAAGCTGACGTGCTGTTCTGGGTATCTGACGGTGCCTTCGATATGCGTAGCCAGCGTATCCTGCGTTCTTTCGTGAAACTGCTGAAGGCGGCGAATGTTGATTTCGCGGTACTGGGCGATGAAGAGCTGGATAGTGGTGACGTTGCCCGTCGTCTGGGTGATGATGCTGCGTTCCAGAGCCTGGCCAAGCGTAATATCGAGATCATGGGCCAGTACAAGTTCAAGCGTATTGTGACCACTGATCCACACGCTTATCACTGTCTGCGCAACGAGTACGCTGACTTTGGTGGCGACTATGAAGTGCTGCATCACACTACCTTCCTGAATGAACTGGTTCAGCAGGGCAAACTGAAGCTGGATACATTCTCCGGCGGTACTGTGACTTATCACGATCCATGCTATCTGGGTCGTTATAACGGTGAATACGAAGCGCCACGTGAGCTGCTGCGTTCGCTGGGTATCGAAGTGGCTGAGATGGAACGTTCCGGTTTCCGCTCCCGTTGCTGCGGCGGCGGTGGTGGTGCACCGATTACCGATATTCCGGGTGAGCGTCGTATCGCAGACATGCGTATGGAAGATGTGAATACCACCGGTGCCGAGTTGGTTGCGGTAGGCTGTCAGCAGTGTACTGCGATGCTGGAAGGTGTGGTTGAGCCGCGTCCGGAAGTGAAAGACATTGCCGAGATTCTGGCTGATCAGCTGATCGAGGAGGTGCACTGATGAGTGACGTAATCCGTCGCGATCCCCGCGTTGAGTGGATCGCCCGTAACCGCCTGCACCCGCTGCACGGTACCGTGGGTGTGGCTGAAGAAGCTGAAGTGCGTGGACCTTCCGGTCTGCTGCGCAAGAACCCGCACAAGGTTGGCTTCATCGGGCCGAACGGTATCAAGCGTATCGACCGCCTGAAAGGTAATGCTGCCGCTGCCGGTGGTGGTCGCCGCAGCAGTGGTCCGCAGGAAGTACAGCTGCCGCTGCATCAGGTTGAGAATCCGGATTTCTACGTGGTTGTGGTACCGGATATGGTTGGTGGTCGTCTGACCGGTCAGGATAAAGATATCCTGGGTCAGGCGCACAAACTGGTTGCTGCAAGCGAGGGTAACGGTGCAGTACTGGCCGTTGCCTTCGGCACCAGCAAAGAGGAAGGTTTCGATACTTCCGGTGTTGACCGCCTGCTGTTGCTGGATGGCGAAGAGTACCAGGGCTACTGCCCGGAGCAGCAACTGGCTGCGCTGGTTGAAGTTGAGCGTAACTTCACGCCGAAATACTGGCTGTTCCCGGACAGCGTCAATGGCGGTGCTGATCTGGGCTCCCGTCTGGCTGCGCGTCTGGGCGAGCGTCCGGCGGTTCAGGCATGGCAGGTGGATGCTGAAACTACCGTCAGCCGCGGTGCCGGCGGTACCACAGATATTACCCGTGCAACACCTCGCCTGCTGATGCTGGCGGAAGAGTGTGCCGATCAGATCGATGAGACCCGCCACGAAGCACTGCCGGTTGAGATTGATGGTGTTCCATCTGTGATCGCTAAGCTGCAGGATCAGGGCCAGGTGGCTGTTGATCCGAATGCAATCCCGCTGGGTGAGGCCGAGTTTATTCTGTCTGCCGGTAACGGTATCCATAACTGGGATCAGTTCCATGAAACGGCTACGGCGCTTGGTGCAACCGAGGGTGCCAGCCGGGTGGCGGTGGATGATGGCTTTATGCCGCGTTTCCGTCAGGTCGGTGCAACCGGTACCTGGGTTACCGCCCGGGTTTACGTTGCGGTGGGTATCTCCGGTGCGATCCAGCACATGCAGGGTATTGGTCAGTGCGACAAAGTGGTTGCGATCAACACCGATGCCGGCTGTGACATGGTCAAGCGTGCCGCACTGAGCACCATTGGTGACAGTGAGGAAATTCTGGCTGAACTGCTGAAACTGGCGCAGGAATTCCGTGCTAAGCAGGCTGAAGGAGGCGATCAGGATGCAGCATAAGCAAATTTCTCAGAACCTGAACGTAGTGTCTCTGATCTCTGTGGGTAAGCACCCGCAGTCTGGTCGTGAGCGTCGTGCTGAGCAGGATGGTCGTGCCGTTGAGCTGGGCATGAATCTGGCGTCGGAAAACCTTACGGTTCTCCACGCCGGTGATCCACAACAGCAAGCGCTGCGCAGCTACGCCGGTATGGGCCTGAAGTCTATCCGCGTACTGCAGCTGGATAGTGCAGCTGATGCGGTGGCGCCACTGGGTAACTACCTCCAGCAGCACGGTCCGGATATCGTTCTGACGGGTATTCGCGCTGAAAGCGGTGAGTCTTCCGGTATGGTGCCATACCAACTGGCAGAACAGCTGGGCTGGCCACTGGTACCGCGTATTGCCGATATTGTTGATGTTAAGGATGGCGTTGCGGAAGTACTGCAGGCGCTGCCCCGTGGTCAGCGTCGGGCACTGAAAGTGCGTCTGCCGTTCGTTGCCAGCGTTGATAATGCAGCACAGGAAGCGCGTCAGAGTGCTTATGGTCCGGCCAGCCGTGCGCTGATGGATCTGCAAGCCGTTGAGAGTGCTACCGATGATGTACGTGCAGCCTGGGAAGAGGCGCCTGCCCGTAAACGACCTAAACGTCTGAAAGTGGTCAAAGCCAAGACCGCTGCTGAGCGATTCAAAGCCGCAACGGCGAAGTCTCAGGGCGATGGCGGTAAGGTCATGAAAAATGAGTCTGCTGCAGAACAGGCTCAGGCAATCTTTGATTTGCTGATCGAAGAAGGTGTTCTAAGATAAGCTACTGAACACTGAGAATCTGGCTATAGATTCTCCATGCCCGGATGCGACCCTTCTGAGAAAGAAAAAAGTCGCATTCGGGCATATCTCTTTCTGGTTCTTTGTCTACTCTGGACCGAATTCCTATAACAATCTGTATGCTGGAGCGAATAAATGATTAAGTCCAAAGCTGCGATCGCCTGGGGTCCTGGGCAGCCCCTGTCTATTGAAGAAGTCGATGTAATGCCGCCAAAGGCGGGTGAGGTACTGGTACGTATTGTAGCGACAGGTGTATGTCATACTGATGCGTTCACTCTGTCCGGTGAAGACCCGGAAGGTATCTTCCCGGCGATTCTGGGTCACGAAGGTGGCGGTATTGTTGAGCAGGTGGGTGAAGGTGTTACCAGCGTAGAAGTGGGCGATCACGTAATTCCACTGTACACCGCTGAATGTGGTGAGTGTAAGTTCTGTAAATCTGGCAAAACTAACCTGTGTCAGGCAGTGCGTGAGACTCAGGGTAAAGGTCTGATGCCAGACGGTACTACCCGTTTCTATAAAGAC
This sequence comes from uncultured Amphritea sp., assembly GCA_963669425.2. Lineage (GTDB taxonomy): Bacteria > Pseudomonadota > Gammaproteobacteria > Pseudomonadales > Balneatricaceae > Amphritea. The sequence continues at coordinate 2,328,915 of CAXXNC010000002.1, read as the reverse complement.
GGTCAGCCGATCTATCACTACATGGGTTGCTCTACCTTCTCTGAGTACACCGTACTGCCTGAGATCTCTCTGGCAAAAGTAAATAAAGAAGCGCCACTGGATGAAGTGTGCCTGCTGGGTTGTGGTGTCACCACCGGTATGGGTGCTGTGAAGAACACGGCTAAGGTTGAAGAGGGCGCGACTGTTGCTATCTTCGGCATGGGCGGTATCGGTCTGGCAGCAGTTATCGGTGCCACTATGGCTAAGGCCAGCCGTATCATTGCGATCGATATCAACGAAAGTAAGTTCGAACTGGCTAAGAAGCTGGGTGCGACTGACTGCATCAACCCGAAAGATTACGACAAGCCAATTCAGGAAGTGATTGTTGAACTGACTGATGGCGGTGTTGACTACAGCTTTGAGTGTATTGGTAACGTAGACGTTATGCGTGCGGCTCTGGAATGTTGCCACAAGGGTTGGGGTGAGTCTGTAATCATCGGTGTAGCCGGTGCTGGTCAGGAAATCTCTACCCGTCCGTTCCAACTGGTAACGGGTCGTGTATGGCGCGGTACTGCATTCGGTGGTGTAAAAGGCCGTTCCGAACTGCCAGGTATCGTTGATCAGTACATGAACGGTGAATTCGCACTGGATGATTTCATCACTCACCGTATGCCACTGGAACAGATCAATGAATCCTTCGATCTGATGCACGAAGGTAAGAGTATCCGTACCGTAATCGAATTCGACAAGGGTTGATCTCTATGACTATGGAAACCATCAGCGCCAACCGTAGCTTCGGTGGCTGGCACAAACAGTATACGCACCAGTCTGAAGTGCTCGGCTGCAACATGCGTTTTGCTGTCTATATGCCGCCGCAGGCAGAAGAGGGTGAGACAGTACCGGTGGTGTACTGGCTTTCCGGTCTGACCTGCAGCGATGAAAACTTCATGCAGAAAGCGGGCGCTCATCGGGTGGCTGCGGAGCTGGGGGTTGCCATAGTTGCACCGGATACCAGTCCGCGTGGTGAGGGTGTTCCGGATGATCCTGAAGGTGCTTACGACTTCGGTCTGGGTGCGGGATTCTACGTTAATGCCACTCAGGAGCCATGGGCGAAGCATTATCAGATGTATGACTACATCGTTAATGAACTGCCTGCACTGGTGAAAAGTGAACTACCGGTATCTGACAGCTGGAGCATCAGCGGTCACTCGATGGGTGGCCACGGTGCACTGATGATTGCCCTGCGTAATCCTGGCATGTTCTGTTCTGCGTCTGCCTTCAGCCCGATCTGCAATCCGATGGAAGTGCCATGGGGTCAGAAAGCGCTGGGTAACTACCTGGGCGATGATCGTGAGCAATGGCGTCAGTACGATACCTGTGAACTGATCCGTACCGCCCGTGAGGTACCGCCGATTCTGGTGGATCAGGGCAGCGATGACAGCTTCCTGGCTGAGCAGCTGCAACCTGAGCGTCTGGTACGTGCGGTAGCGTCCAGCGGTCTGGATTTTGAACTGCGTATGCAGCCGGGTTACGACCACAGCTACTACTTCATTGCGTCGTTCATTGAGGAGCATCTGCGTTTCCACGCTGAGCACCTTGCTGCGAAGTAATTGCTGATCTGATCGAATAAAACCACTCCCCGGAGTGGTTTTTTTATGTCTGAAGCATTTCAGAAAGGATATTTTCTTAAAGGAAATTAGTTCCGCATATGCTTCATTTATGTTGCAGTCGCGTTACGAAAAAACGTTATCTTGATATTAAAAGTCGCGATTCGGTAGGTATCAGTCGCTAAAGGAAATTTTACGGGTGTCAGGGGTATGTACTATAGATCCTGCTTCTTGCACTTTTGTTTCATCTGAAACAGCCTGACCCGAAATTTTACCAGGCATATTGCCACTCTGTACTTCACGGCACAGAGTGGCTTTTTTTTGCCTGAAATTTCGCCTCCTTCCAACCGGACTTTCAGAAAAACTTGTTCCAGATCAAGTTTCAATCAGACCGAGATGTCGGAAAAAGACATCCTGCCTGTATAGGCGTCGCTTTGAGATAACTTCCTTATTTCCACTATCGTAATATGAAATAGGAACTGGTCAGTAATTAGGCACAACGAGGGGCTGGCACCTTTCTATTTTACTGACCCCATCCATCATCGACTGGAGTCCTGCGATTTCGCCGCAGTAAGTCATTCATCTGAATGACTGACGACTGAAGTACAGTCAGATAATAAAAAAAACTGGAGTAGTTCTATGAACCAGAAAGTTCAAGGCGGCCCGAATAAGTCTGAGGAATATACCTCGGATTATAAGGCCGGACAGGATAACGTGCAGGTTATGGGGATGGATATCCACAACCCTGTATTCACCACCAGCGCACTGGCTATCCTCACCTTTATCGTACTCACACTGATGTTTCCTGCAGACGCTAAAGCAATGCTGGAAGGTGCCCGGGTATGGTCTACCACAACCTTTGACTGGTTGTTCATGATTGGCGGTAACGTCTTCGTTGTTTTCTGTCTGCTGCTCATTTTCCTGCCTGTTGGTAAGGTACGTCTGGGGGGGGGCGACGCTAAACCTGACTTCAGCCGTATGTCCTGGTTCTCGATGCTGTTTGCAGCGGGTATGGGTATCGGTCTGATGTTCTGGAGTGTTGCAGAACCTGTTGCTTACTACACCGACTGGTGGGGTACGCCACTGAACGCTGCAGCTAACACACCTGAAGGTGCTGCTGCGGCAATGGGCGCAACCATGTTCCACTGGGGTCTGCACCCATGGGCTATCTATGGTGTTGTTGCTCTGGCGCTGGGCTTCTTTACCTACAACAAAGGTCTGCCTCTGACTATCCGTTCTGCGTTCTACCCGCTGTTTGGTGAGCGTGTATGGGGTCCTCTGGGTCACGTGATCGATATTGTTGCAGTACTGGCGACTATCTTCGGTCTGGCAACCTCTCTGGGTCTGGGTGCATCTCAGGCGTCCAGTGGTCTGAACTTCCTGTTCGGCGTTGAGAACAACATCTCCACTCAGATTGCGATCATCGTTGCAGTATCTGCTATCGCGATCTTCTCTGTAGTACGTGGCCTGGATGGTGGTGTAAAACTGCTGTCTAACCTGAACATGTGCATTGCAGCGATCCTGTTGCTGTTCGTGATATTTGCAGGCTCTATCTCTGGCTTCTTCAGCAACTTGGCGATGACTATCGGTGCGTATACCACTGATGTTGTACCGCTGAGTAACTGGATCGGTCGTGAAGATGAGAAGTTCTACAAGGACTGGACTGTGTTCTACTGGGCATGGTGGGTATCCTGGTCTCCATTCGTAGGTATGTTCATCGCACGTGTATCCAAAGGCCGTACCGTACGTGAGTTCATGATCGCTGTACTGCTGATCCCGACTCTGGTATCTGCTGTATGGATGTCTGCTTTCGGTGCTCAGGCACTGGATCAGGTACAGGGCGGTGTAGGCCAACTGGCTAATGGTCTGGGCGATGTATCTCTGGCGATGTTCCAGATGCTGGAAAACCTGCCAATGACTGCGATTACTTCTGGTCTGGCAATAATTCTGGTACTGGTATTCTTTATCACCTCTTCTGACTCCGGTTCACTGGTAATCGACTCTATCACCGCAGGTGGTAAAGTAGACGCTCCTGTACCACAGCGTATTTTCTGGGCTGTACTGCAGGGTGTTATTGCTGGTGCACTGCTGTACGGTGGTGGTAACGAAGCGCTGAAAGCGCTGCAAGCCGGTGCGATCACTACCGGTCTGCCGTTTACAGCGATTCTGCTGCTGATGTGTGTGAGCATCTATAAAGGACTGAGATCAGAAGTCTGATTCAGTCGCAGGGAGTTCATACTTCCGATAAAAAAGCCGGCCTCGTGTCGGCTTTTTATATGCATACCGGTGTGGTCTATTGTATATATAACGTTTGAGTGTTTTGGGTGAGGTAAAGCGCAATGATGATTGTAGATCTTGTTGATCAGGACGACTTTTTTGAGTTTATCAAAGGGTTGGGGGTACCTGTCGAACAGGGTTGGACACCTCAGCAATGCAGTCAGGCTACACTGGCATGGCTGGTCGATCAGAATGAAGTGGTCCGCACTCAGTTTGATGTATCCATTGCTGAACTGCAGGAACAGATTCCGGTGATGCTGCCCGAAGTACGGGATGCACTGGAGATACTGACCAGCGATTAAAAAAGGCGTCTTCGGACGCCTTTTTTAATGCCTGAAACCGATGTCGCTCTATCCTTTGGCAACACCTGAACTACTTTTATATTGTCCGTTCAAAAAGAGGCCTGATGAGGTGCATCATGTTAAAGAATCCGATTGGCTGGTTTGAAATTTATGTAGACGATATATCCCGAACCCGGACATTTTATGAAACGGTGCTGGAGGTCAGTCTCGAGAAGCTGGATAACCCGATCGAAGCAGAGCTGGAAATGTGGGCTTTCCCGTCTGATATGGAGAGCTATGGCGCCACCGGGGCGCTGGTGAAGATGGAGGGGATGGCTGCAGGAGGCAACAGTACTCTGGTCTATTTTTCCTGTGAGGACTGCGCGGTCGAAGCGAGCCGGGTGGTGGATGCCGGAGGTCGGCTAATGCAGCCCAAGATGGCCATTGGTCAGCATGGATTCATCGCCATGGCCACTGATAGCGAAGGCAATATGTTCGGCCTTCATTCAATGTCATAACCCGGGTCCCCTTGCTGATCAGTGCCGGGGGGCGTATCAGTGTTTATTCTTTACTACCACTATGGATATACCCATACTGGGGTACCTTGCCGGGTAATCTGCCGGTGGTAACAGTACTATCGATAATTAAACTGGCGCTGTCGGGCTCAATGGTGAGTGCTATTTCACTGTATAGTAATCAATAGCTGGTACTGATAGATTCGCTTTTAATATAACAATTATTTAACTGTATGCGGTGCATGTTGCAGCGTACACGGTCTGGCCGGGGTAATCAGATCATATGGAACGTGGGGCTTTTTTCATAAAGCAGCGGTATGGATTACTGGTTCTCCGAATCGTTCTCCAATAAAGCATTAACTGCCCACCTGTTTAAGCGTCATCCGATCTGTTTAACTGCCTGCCAGTATTTAATCCGACCTTGCCTGACACCGCTGACGGCGTCAGATATTCAGCAATCGGATCAATGGATTTTTAAACAGAGGAACTGCAATGAAAACGCTTTCAGCTGCAAACCAGATTGCTGTAATAGACATCAGCGTCAGTGACTACCAGGCGCTTCAGCGCGCCGCTGAAGCCGCCGGAATGGAGATTATCCTGCTGTCTGACACGGGTATCAGTGGTCTGGCAGAGCAATTGCAGGGGCGCGGTAATATAGACGCGCTGCATCTGTTTTCCCATGGTTCAGAAGGCGAGCTTCTTTTAGCCGGAGATACCCTTAACAGCGACACACTGGAACAGCATAGCGAGAGCCTGCAGGCGATCGGGGTTAGCCTGTCAGACGATGCAGATCTGCTGCTGTACGGCTGTAACGTTGCCGCTGGCGATAAGGGCAATGCTTTTCTGGAGCAACTGGCTTCGCTGACCGGGGCAGATATTGCCGCGTCGGATGATCTGACCGGGGCTGAAACTCTCAATGGCGACTGGGAGCTGGAGAGATCTGTCGGTGCTATCGAATCGAGGTCACTTGAAAGCTTCAGTTTCAGTTCAACCCTGGGCAGTCAGTATGCTTCGGGTGTCGATCCGCTGGTAGCCGCTGGAGCGCAGACGGCAAACAATGGCTTCACTCTGGTGGTGCCGATTGACTACGATTCAGATGGGGATCAGGACTTTATCGGTTATGACGGGGCAGCCTATAAGCTATACCAGAATAATGGCAGCGGTAGTTTTAGTCAGGTAAATCCATCCGTCACTTTCCCATTGGTTAATGCGGCTGATTATACGGTGGCCGATGTTGATAACGATGGTGATCTGGATTTCATCGCCCCTGATCAAAGTGCTAGTACCTCTAAGTTTTACAGAAATGATGGTGGGACATTTTCCATCCAGGCTGACCCTTTGGCCGCTGCCGGGGCGCAAACCGCCGGCAATGGGGCTTCTCTGATAGCCGCTATAGACTATGACTCCGATGGTGATCAGGATTTCATCGGTTATGATGGCTCTGCTTTCAAGCTCTATCAAAACAATGGCAGTGGCACTTTTAGCCAGCAGAACCCCTCCGTTGTCTTTCCGTTAGTCAACGGACCAAACTATATCGTCGTTGATATTGATGGGGATGGCGATCAGGATTTTATTGCGCCAGATGCGGGCGCAGATACATCGAAGCTGTATAGAAATGATGGCGGTACTTTTTCGGTTCAGGCTGATCCTGTAGCCGCCGTAGGCGCTCAAACTGCGGGGAATGGTACTGCGCTGATTACCGCGATAGATTATGATTCAGATGGCGATCAGGACTTTATCGGTTATGACGGTGCTGCATATAAGGTCTATCTGAACAATGGCAGTGGCAGTTTTACTGAAGTTACTCCCAATGTGACTTTCCCATTATCAAACGCCGAGAATTTCAATATTGTCGATATTGATAATGATGGTGACAAGGATATTCTGGTCGCCAACCCCAGTGCAACCACGTCAAGTTTGTTTGTTCAGAACGGTACCGTCGCGGGCACCAATAACCGGCCTCCTAAGCTCACTGCAAGCTCGCCGGCGGATGATTCTACCGGTGTCGATCCCTCTGCAAACCTGACCCTGACATTCGATGAGACTATATCTTCCGCGGGCACAGGGGTTGTCAGAATCTATAAGGCATCGGACGATTCCCTGGTGGAATCTATCGCCGGCAATGATGCAAAGATAACCGGTGTTGGTGGAACAACCATAACCATCAATCCCTCCTCAACATTATCCGATAATACTGAATATTACGTCCTGATTGCATCTCAGGCATTTTACGATGCTGACGGTATGACCTTTATGGGGATTACCGATAAAACCGCTCTGAGCTTTACCACCGGAAGCAGCAACGCCGCCCCTGTTTTAGGTGGTACCCCCGCCGACGATACCGCCACCGAAGATCTGGCTACCGCCATCGACCTGTCTGCTTACAATATCTCCGACGGGGATGGTGATACGGTGACATTAACACTGGCGGTTGATCGCGGTACGATCGCCTCAACCGATGGCAATGGCACAACCGCCGGGGTGACCGTTTCCAACAGCGGTACCGCCAGCATGACCCTGCAGGGCAGCGTCGCGAATCTGAATACCTATCTCGATAACACCTCGAAGATTACCTACACCACCGCCGCGAACGATACGACGACCGCGGTACTGACAGTTACCCCGAATGATGGCACTGCAAATGGTACAGCAGACACCGTTAATATCACCATCAGTGCGGTGAATGATAATCCAACGGGGGCGACGCTGCCGGCCAGCGTCACCGTGACCGAGGATACCCAGAGTAATATAGATCTGAGCGCCGCGTCCTTCGCGGATGTCGACAGCGCCAGTGTTTCTGTGACTCTGACCGCATCGGCGGGGACTTTTGCCACACCTGCAGATGGCGCGGGTGTTGGCGGCGGCGTCACAGAAACCCAGGTGAATGCAACCACCATTACCCTGGTGGGAGCCGCGGCGGATATCAATACCTATCTGGACACCGCCAGCAATATCCAATACACCTCGGCGTCTAATGTCAGTGGTAATGCCGCCGCTACGATCACGGTGACCGCCAATGACGGTGATGGCTCCGGCAATGTCAATCTGGGCACGGTGAATCTCAATGTGACCGCCGTGAATGATAACCCGACCATTGCCACGTTGCCGGCGTCGGTGACGGTTACTGAAGATACTCAGAGCAATATTGATCTGAGCGCCGCAACCTTCGGGGATGTCGACAGCGCCAGTATCACCGTTACCCTGACCGCCAGCGCGGGTACTTTTGCCACACCGGCGGATGGTGCCGGCGTTGGTGGCGGTGTCACGGAAACACTGCAATCGCCCACTGTGATTACACTGGTGGGTGCGCCTGCAGATATCAGTACCTATCTGGATACTGCCAGTAATATTCAGTACACCGGCGCGACCAATGCCAGCGGTAATGCGGCGGCGACGATCACCGTCACCGGTAATGATGGTGACGGTTCCGGCAATGTCGCACTGGGCACTGTCAATATCAATATCACGGGGGTTAACGATAACCCCACCGTAGCCAGTCTGCCGGCGTCCATAACGGTTACCGAAGATACCCAGAGTAATGTGGCTCTGGGGGCTGCGTCTTTCGGGGATGTCGACGGTGATAATGTGACGCTGACTCTGACCGCATCGGCAGGTACATTTGCCACACCTGCGGATGGCGCGGGTGTTGGCGGTGGCGTCACTGAAACTCTGATTAATTCAACCACCATTACCCTGGTGGGAGCCGCGGCGGATATCAATACCTATCTGGACACCGCCAGCAATATTCAATACACCCCACTGTCCAACGTCAGTGGCAATGCAGCCGCCACGATCACGGTGACCGCAAATGATGGCGCGGGTTCCGGTAATGTGAATATGGGCACGGTGAATCTCAATGTGACCGCGGTCAATGATGCGCCGGCTTTCAGCGGCCTGGATGGTACGCCGGCCTTCACGGAAGGCGGAGCAGCGCAGATTCTCGATGCCAACGTTAGCGTCGCGGATGTGGAGCTGGGTTCGCTCAATGGCGGTAATGGTGATTTTAATGGCGCGACCCTGGTGCTGGCGCGCAATGGCGGTGTTAACAGCAGCGATCTGTTTTCGATTCAGTCCGGCGGTAACTTAGCCGTTGCCGGCAGCAATATCAGCGCCGGTGGCAATATCTTTGCCACCTTTGATAATGGTTCGGTGGCGGGCCAGGTCACCATCAGCTTTATCAGCGCCAATGGCACAACGCCGACCACGGCGCTGGTGAATGAGGTGATGCAAGCGGTTGAATACGCCAACAGCAGCAGCGATCCGGCCGCCAGTGTGCAGATAGACTGGACCTTCTCTGACGGCAATAGCGGCAACGCTCAGGGTACCGGCCCTAATCCCGGTACCGGAACAGGATCGACGACCGTATCCGTCACCAATGTAAATGATGCGCCAACCCTGACGGCGACGGGGGGGAATCCAACCTTCACCGAGGACGGTGCAGCCCAGGACCTGTTTAACACCGTCAGCGCTTCCACTGTGGAGGCGGCGGATCGTTTCACCACCCTGCAACTGACCGTGACCAATGTCAGCGATGGCGGGGCGGAAGTACTTAGTCTGGATGGCTCAGATATTGCGCTGACCAACGGCAACGCTGTTACGACCGCGACCAATAGTCTCCTGGCTTCGGTGTCTGTGGTGGGGACGACGGCGACGGTTTCGTTTACCGGTGCCAGCCTGACCAGCGCGCAGATGCAGACGCTGGTGGATGCTTTGACATATCGCAACACCTCTGACACACCGACAACGGCAGGTAACCGGGTTGTTACTGTTACCGGTATCGCTGATAACGGCGGTACTCTGAACGGTGGGGTTGCCACCGCTGCGCCGAACCTGACTTCGACGGTTACCGTCGCCGCGGTGAATGATGCACCAACGCTGACCGGTTTTGGTCCTGACGCCGGTAATGTGGGCTATATCGGGGGAAGCACCACTTTTGTAGCCTTCGACTCAGGAACCACCGCTAACCTTCAGGATGTGGAACTGGATGCCCTGAATGGTGGCGCCGGAAACTACAATGGCGCTACAGTCACTCTGGTACGCAATGGGGGGGCGAATGTTGAAGACCGGTTCGGCCTGGCCGGTGGAACCACCGCGCTGGACAATGGCTCAACGGTAACCGTAGGTGGAACCCATATTGGTACTGTGACATCCGGTAGCGCTGCCAGCGGTAGTATTAGTATTACATTCAACAGCAGTGCCACTTCGGCCCTGGTTGATACCTTCTTCCAGTCGATCGGCTACACCAATGCTAATGGGGCAGCAACCGGAACGGTGACCATCGATGTCACCCTGAACGATGGCAATAGTGGTAGTCAGGGCTCCGGTGGTGCCAAAAGCGTCACCGAGCAGGTGAGCGTGGCTATCGGTAACCCGCCGGTGATCGGCAATCTGAATGGCGACAGTGTCGCCTTTACCGAAGATGCCGGAGCGGTACTCATTGATCAGAACGGCGATGCTACCGTCACCGATGCAGATACCCCGGCTAATCTTAATGGCGGCAACCTGTCCGTTTCGGTGACAGGCAATGCCAATGCCGCACAGGATCTGCTGAGTTTCTCGACCGCAGGGGCTGTTTCACTGAGTAGCAATACAGCCGGATCAAACGTATCAGTCAGCGGTACGGTGATCGGTACACTGGCGAATAATATCGCCGCCGGGAATACCCTGCAGGTGAATCTGAACAGCAATGCCACCACTGCTAACGTACAGACTCTGGTGCAGGCGGCAACCTACACCAATATCAGCCAGGAGCCTGCCACCGCTAGCCGCACGCTTACGTTTGTGGTGACCGATGATATCGGTCTTTCCAGTACAGCGGTTACCACCACGGTCACGGTGAACGCGGTCAATGATCAGCCCACGGTTTCAGCCACCGGTGACAACTCAATCTACCTGGAAGGGAGCGGCAGCGTCAGTGTGTTCAGCGCGGCGGCGGTGGATACGATTGAAACAACCGAGTCGATTGAGTCGGTTATCTTTACCGTCACCAATGTGGCAGGGGATGGCTCAGACGAACGGATCACCCTGGATGGTAGCGAGATTGCGCTGAGTCACAACAATTCCGGCACCACCGCCAGTAACAGTTTTGCTTATGCTGTGGCGCTTAACGCCGGTACCGCGACAGTTACGGTGACCAGGACAGACACTGCTGCGAACTATGAGACATTGATTGATGGTCTGAGCTATCGCAATACTGCCCCGGGGATGGATACCAATAACCGGGTGTTCACCATCACCACCCTGAAGGATTCCGGCGGTACCGCCAATGGCGGCGATGATACCGCAGAAAACCTGACCGTCAGTTCGACACTGACGCTGCAGCTGGTGCCAAAAATCAGCACCGCTACCTACGATGCCAGCATTGGCAGCCTGGTTGTTACCGGTTCCGGAATCGCAGCCAATGGGGGGGGGCAGCGATATTGATGCTTCTCAGTTCAGTTTGACCGGTGAAGGCGGCCAGACCTATCAACTGACCGATACCGCCGACGTTGAGCGTACCTCATCGACGCAGTTTACCCTGATTCTGTCTGCCACAGATAGGGCAGCGGTTAACCAGATATTTAATAAAAATGGCAGCGCTGCCACTGCAGGCACAAGCTTTAATCTTGCCGCCGGGGATGACTGGAACACCCAGGTCACCGCCGGGGATACCTCTGATGCAACCAATCCGGTGACCGTCAGTAATGTTGCTGTACCCGTCGTAACCAGTGCCGCCTATGATGCCAGCACCGGAACGCTGGTGGTAACCGGTACCGGCTTGCTGAAACGGGATGGCGCAGCCAATGATATCGATGTCACTAAACTGACCCTCACAGGTGAGGGCGGCAGCAGTCATACCCTGACCAGTGGCGGTGTGGAGATTACCAGTGGTACCCAGTTCTCGGTAACCCTGAACAGCGCCGACCGGGCTGCGGTAGGGCAGCTCCTCAATAAGCAGGGCACAGCTTCCAGTTCCGGCACCACCTATAACCTGGCGGCAGCGGAAGACTGGGCCGCCGGCGCCGATGCCAGCGTAGTGGTCGCCGATCTGACCGGTAACAGCATCACGGTTTCCAATCTGCCGACGCCGACCATCACTTCAGCCACCTACTCCGCTAAAAGCGGCGTGCTGGTGATAACCGGCAATAACTTTGTGCAGAAAGCCGGCGCGACCAATGATATCGATCTGACTAAACTGACTCTGCTGGGTCAGGGCGGTGCTACCCGCACACTGACAAGCACAAATGTCGAGATAACCTCCGCCACTGAGTTCAGCATCACACTCAATGGCGCGGATAAGGCCGCGGTCGATGCGCTGCTGGATAAAGCGGGCACGGCGGCCAGCGATAATACCACCTATAACCTCTCGGCGGCAGAGGATTGGGCGGCAGGTGCAGATCCTGCGGTGAATGTGGCTGACATCGCCGGCAACGCTATTACCGTGTCCCTGAATACGGCACCCACTTCGGCGGATACCACGGAATCCGTGAGCTACAACGGCAGCTACACCTTCCAGGCAGCGGATTTTGCTTTTAACGACAGTGATGGCGGCGATAGCCTGCAGGGGATTACCATCAAAACCCTGCCGGTGGATGGTGATCTGTACCTCAACAATGTTGCCATCACCGCTACTGACACTGCGGTGAGTCTGGCGGACCTGAATGGTGGCATGCTGACTTTTAAACCGGATGCCGGCGGCAGTGGTAATGGCTACGCCGGTTTCACCTTTACCGTGAATGACGGTACCGACAGTTCCGTTACCCCGAACACGGTCACCCTGAACGTCGCGGCTCCACCACCAGCGCCGACGCCGTCACCAACACCGGATAATCAGGATACCGTCGACGGTGTCACCGTTACTCAGGACAGTGATCTGGAAAAGGATGACAACAATAACATCCTGGTGGTGACCACAACCGAGATCCCGCTGGTCACCGATGACCGCAGTGAAGACTCCTCTACCGAAAACCAGACCCTGGCGGATATTCCGCTGGCGGAATCCGATGATGGCACCGTGCTGCTGCAGCTGGCGCTGCCGGTGGGTGTGCAGGCTTCTGCGGAGGAGGTCGGCGGCCTGTCGGGCCTGCGCGAAACCCTGATCGCCTCGGTGCAGCGGGAACAGGTGAGTCAGGAGGAGTTGAGCCGGGCGACCGACGGCATCGATGACTTTGTCGCCACTGTGAGCGATGAGCAGCAGGTTACGGTCCGGACCATCGATCTGCAGGTCGCAGGCGGTTCCTCTGCGCCGGCGTCGATTCTGATCAGCGGGGCTTCGGGCACCGGCGAAGACGATCAGGCCAATCCGGAACGCCAGGAGGCTCTGGTGATCAACGCCCGGGCGCTGCCAGCGGGCACCGTATTGCAACTGGATCAGGTTGAGTTTGCGGTGATTCTGGGGGATGTCCGGGTGATCGGCGGCGAAGGTCGTAACCTGGTGTACGGCGACAGCGATGATCAGTTTATCGTGCTCGGTGCCGAGGATGATGAGCTGCACGGCAACGCCGGTGATGACACCATCGCCTCCCATGGCGGTAATGATCGCCTGTTTGGCGGTGCCGATAACGACCGGGTGATCGGCGGCGAAGGGGACGACTATCTGGACGGCGGGGAGGGGGATGATACCCTCAACGGCGGCCAGAGTGACGCCGGTGCCTGGCGTTTTGTGCTGACCGATGAGGGTGTCAGGATCGGCTATCAGGCCAGCGATGCGGCGATTGCCGGAGTTCAGCAGAGCAACTGGTTGTGGCAGACCGACGGCACGGCCTGGACCGTGGATGACCGGCTGGCGTTTACCGCCAGCGAGGGTGCCGCGCTGGAGACCCTGACCCTGCTCTATCATGGCGTGTTCGGTCGCTTGCCGGAGGTCGAAGTACTGAACAGCCTGGCGAAGCTGGGGTTATCGGAAACCGAGCTGGCGGCGCTTGCCTATCAGGCTTATCAGGGCCGGGCAAACGATGCCAGCCTGTCTCTGGAAGCGCGGGTCACGGCAGCCTTCAACAACTTCTGGGGCGAAGGGCAGGCAACCGCGCAGGAGGTTGACGACGGTGTGGCTTACTTCAGCAACGGCGGCAACTGGGGCGAGGCGATGCTCTATCTCAGCCGTGAGGCGCGTCACCGTGATGACCTGCTGGACAACGACGGTGGGCTGCAACTGGCGCAGGTTTACAACCTTAATGAAACCGGCTGGTCCAGCGACCTGGGTAACGATACCCTGCTGGGCGGCGCTGGTGACGACACACTGATCGGCGGCCGGGGCAGCGATCTGCTGGATGGCGGTGCTGGCAATGACCAGGCTCTTCAGGTACTCAACCGCGACGATTACAGCCTGTTTGTGACCGACGAAGGGCTGCTGCAACTGCGCTCCGGCATCAGCGGCCAGGATGAAAGAGATACCCTGGTGCGATTGGAGACCTTGGTGTTTGGCGATCAGAGTGTGGATGTCAGCGGGTCTAATCTGAGCACTGAAGTCCTGCTGAACAGCGTAGCTCTGTATCGACTGATGACCGGAGCCGGACCTGATTTGGAAGATCTGAATGAGATTTACAGCGGTCAGCTGAGTCTGGAGCAATTAGCTACGGTGCTGATGCAGGAAGACGCTTACCAGAACCAGTTAGGTGGACTGGATAACCGCAGCTTTGTCGGCGAGATTGCTGATCGGGTGCTGGATGTGGCATTGAATACCGATGTTCTGGAAAACTATGCCGGGCAGCTTGATGACGGCTCACTGAGTCGCACTGATGTCATTCTGGTTGGGCTGTCAGTTCCAGGGTATCAGGACTCTCTGATTGGCGATGATGGCTATCAGATAGGCTGATTAAAGCCTGAATGGTCGCCACTCTCAGGAGATGGTGGTAGTCCATTCAGTCTACCCATCATGGGGGGAGTTTATCCCCCCTTTTTTGTTTTTAGCGATACATCCTGCATAGCATCGGCCCAGGCCTGATAACCATTATTGGCAGCTATATGCTGCTGACCCATCAGGGTGAAAGTTCCTTTGGTCGCAATTGAGCGGCCAATTCCACCATAGGATAATTCTGGCCGTGCCTCGCCAAAGTCGATCGCGCTGCCGATGGAGTGAGCAACCATCTTTCTGGCGGTGGCTTCATCCATACCCTGGGCAATGCTCCAGTCGATCAGTTGCTGCACCAGAAAATAGCTCCAGCCGTGCAGGCAGGCGTGACTCAGTGCGACATCAAACAGTGATTCAGAGGTCAGTGGGACCGCTTGCCCAAGAGTGTCAAACAGGGCTTCTACCGCGTCGTTGGCAGGGAAGAGGGGAACCGGCCCCGAGTTAACTTCGGCACTGGCAGAGGGCAGTGCACGTACCAGAGTGGTTGGTTGCAGATTGCTGTACTGGTTCAGCTGTTCCAGCGTTAGGCCTGCAATCACAGAGACAACGATCTGTCCGGGCCTGAAGGTCAGTCCCTGTAACAGGCTTCCGAGCCCTGCCGGGCGTACCGACAGTAATACAATGTCGGCCTGATCAATCACTGACTGGTTATCTGTAGCGATTTCACACTGGCACTCTTGTTCCAGCGTCCTGGCGGTCGCCTGTCCCCGGGGGGA
This sequence comes from uncultured Amphritea sp., assembly GCA_963669425.2. Taxonomy (GTDB): domain Bacteria; phylum Pseudomonadota; class Gammaproteobacteria; order Pseudomonadales; family Balneatricaceae; genus Amphritea. The sequence continues at coordinate 2,313,711 of CAXXNC010000002.1, read as the reverse complement.
GAGAATAATGCGGCGTTGATCACCACCGTTGCGTAATCCTTTCACGGTGTAACTGGCCAGATGGCCGACGCCTAAAATACCCAGTGCTTGCATAATGCTCTCCTCTATTTATCTGCATGGTAAAGGAAATATAAAGCTGCAGCTTGTATGGTTGCGACAGTGGGTAATGTCTTTTTCTATTGTCGTATACTACCTTCTGCTGCAACCTTATTGTGATCGAACCAGTGTCGGGTTCGATTAGCAAACGCGACCAGAGACAGCATAACCGGCACCTCAACCAACACACCTACCACCGTGGCCAGTGCAGCACCGGAATGTAAGCCGAATAATGAAATAGCCACGGCCACCGCTAATTCGAAAAAGTTTGATGTGCCGATCATGCAGGCCGGTGCGGCAATGTTATGGGGGAGCTTCAGCCATTTTGCAGACAGGTATGCCAGCGTGAAGATACCATAGGTCTGAATCAGTAGTGGAATAGCGATCAGGCCAATGGTCTGTGGCTGCCCGATAATCGTTTCGGCCTGGAAGCCAAACAGCAGTACTACGGTTGCCAGAAGGCCAAGTACGGACCAGGGCTTGAGGATACTCAACAGACTATCCAGCCGTTCACCATTGCCGTTTCGGTTGAGCATCTGACGGGTGAGTACTCCGGCAATCAGCGGCAAAACCACATACAGGATTACTGATAGCAGCAGGGTGTTCCAGGGTACGGTGATGTCGCTGACACCCAGCAGGAAAGCGGTAATTGGTGCAAAGGCAAACACCATAATGATGTCGTTTACCGAGACCTGAATCAGGGTGTAGTTGGGGTCACCTTTGGTCAGTTGGCTCCAGACAAAGACCATCGCCGTACAAGGAGCCACACCGAGCAGGATCATGCCGGCGATATATTCCCCGGCACTGGTCGGATCGACCCAGTCAGCAAACAGAACCCGGAAGAAAAGCCAGCCCAGTAACGCCATGCTGAAAGGTTTGATCAGCCAGTTGATGATCAGCGTCAGCACGATCCCTTTGGGGCGGCGGCCGACATCTTTTATAGCGCCGAAGTCGATCTGTACCATCATCGGGTAGATCATCACCCAGATGAAGACCGCGACCACCAGATTTACATGGGCAAATTCCAGTGCTGCTACCTGCTGAAACAGAGAAGGGCTGAGATTGCCCAGAACTACGCCTGCAATGATGCAAAGCCCAACCCAGAGGCTGAGATAACGCTCAAAGATACCCATAATTTTCTGCCTGTCTGATCTGTGATGACGCCAACCGATAGTGGCCCTGAAAGAGTGGCCCCGAATGATGGCTATATAGTATATATGAAAAATCGTATATTCAATTATTCGTATATGTGATTTTTCATATATCTTTGATCAGGCACAAAAAACCCGGCTAAGTGCCGGGTTTTGGGTAATGCCTGAAAGGCTGCAGGATCAGCCTTTCAGATTTTTCTGAACGGTGGAGCTGTACCACTCCATAAAGTTGATGATGCCGAACTCGAATGTCTCAGAGTAAGGGCCAGGCTGGTAACCTACGGAGTTGATGCCCAGCTGGTTCTCTTCACCCAGAATACGGTCCTGATCATTGGTCGCATCCCATACCTGACGCAGGCGGGCAGGATCGTAATCCACACCTTCAACCGCATCTTTGTGCACAAACCACTTAGTGGTTACCAGTGATTCCTGAGCGGAAATTGGCAGTACACGGAACACAATGAAATGATCAGACTGCATGTGGTTCCAGGAGTTTGGCAGGTGCAGGATACGCATGGAGCCCATGTGTGGGTTCTTGATACGGCCCAGCAGTTTGCTACAACCTGCTTCACCGTCGATGGTCATAACCTTGGTGCCTTTTTTCAGTGGCATACGCACGATACGGTTGCGCAGGCCCGGACCAAAGCTCTTGTGCTCGTGAGGAATACCTTCTGCATCCCACTCTGCAGATTGCTCTGCAACCAGTGCTTTGAACTCTTCAGATGCACGTGGATCGTTGGTGTCATCCCACTCCAGCAGAGTGTTCAGCAGCTCTGGGTGGCTGCCGGCGCAGTGGTAGCACTCACGGTTGTTTTCCAGAACCAGTTTCCAGTTAGCTTTTTCGTACATGTTGGATTCCACCGCCAGCTTGGTGTTCTCCACATCATACGGTTCCATGTACTCTTCCAGCGTTTCCAGGAACTGATCGAAATCGCCCTGTGGCTCTTCTTTACCCAGGCAGATAAAGATGAAGCCGCCAGCGGTCTTAGTGTGCGCCTTGTTCAGACCGTGCTGCTTCATGTCGAAGCCTTCGCCCATCTCGGTACCGGCGAACAGCAGGTTGCCTTTCAGATCGTAAGTCCACTGGTGGTAAGGGCATACCAGGTTAGCCACTTTACCGCGGTGTTCGGTACACACGCGGGAACCACGGTGGCGGCAGGTGTTGTGGAATGCGTTAACACTGCCGTCGGCATCACGAACGATCAGTACCGGGTTCTGGCCGATCTCAACCGTGAAGTAGTCGCCCCGCTCAGGGACCTCACTGGTCATACCGACAAACAGCCATTCTTTCTGGAACACTTCTTCCATATCGGCACGGAAGAATTGTGGATCGTTATAGAAAGGCTGTGGCAGAGAGTAATTTGCCGGACGACTTTCCAGCATGTTCGCCATATCCTGTTTGGCATCGGAGTAGGTTGCGCTGGTGGTGTTCAGCAGATCGTTCTGGTTCATTGGCTTTTATCCTCAGCGTGCACTCTTATTGGGCACTGGTTTTTATAGTTTGAACATTGCTCAAGGTGGATGGCCTTTAATAAGCATGTCGGTACAACTGCAGCGCAATAGTCCTTCAAGAAGGCTTGTCGGGAATGACCATTTACGACACCAAATGGATCTCAAATCGACCTTAGGACCAGTAGTTACTGGGGTTGGCTGCAATAAGCAAGTTTTTGTCGTGAATGGATAATTTAAAAAACAGGGCTACAACGACAATGGCCGCAACAGCACAGGCGGGCCTGTAATAGCGCTGTTCTGATTCTTTAAGGGTGAGCTATCAATCAGAGCAGTGACGGCCTGACAACTGGACGATAACGACAATGAATACCGGCGCTAAGCGCCAGAACCAGTGAGATTTTAGCCATGACTCCGACCACAACCGCCAACAATGCTGTCAGCAAAACCGACAGCTTTATCCCGGTTAACACACAGACCTGGGCCAACGGTCGTCACGAAATGCGTTGTGTAAAGGTGATTGATGAGGCACCGGACGTGAAAACTTTCTGCTTTATGGCAGAACAGCCGGTTATGTTCTTCTTCAAGCCGGGTCAGTTTGTAACGCTGGAACTGGAGATCGATCAGAAGACCGTAATGCGTTCTTACACCATCTCCAGCTCACCTTCTGTACCTTACAGCTTCTCGGTGACTGTTAAACGCGCGCCGGGCGGTCTGGTATCTAACTGGTTGCACGACAATATGAAAGAGGGCGATGAGCTGGCGGTCCACGGTCCGGTTGGCCCGTTCAATTGCATCGATTTCCCGGCTCGTAAAGTACTGCTGCTGTCAGGTGGTGTGGGTATCACGCCGGTTATGTCTATGGCGCGCTGGTGGTTCGATACCAATGCCGAAGTGGATATGTGTTTTGTTCACAGTGCCCGCACCCCTCGTGACATTATCTTCCAGCGCGAATTGGATCATATGGCATCCCGCGTCAGCAACTTCAGCCTGCACCTGATCTGTGAAAATATTGAGAACGGTCAGGCATGGCACGGTTACCGTGGCTACCTGGATCAGGCAAAACTGGAGATGATCGCGCCAGACTTCATGGAGCGTGAAGTATTCTGCTGTGGCCCTGATCCATACATGAAAGCGGTACGCAATCTGCTGAAAGCCAACGGCTTCGATATGTCTCACTACCACGAAGAAGCGTTTGGTGAGACACCGAAGGAAGAAGTTGAACAGGCGATTGAGCAGGCGGATATCGCGGCAGAAGAAGCGGAAGCACTGACTCAGTCCGATATGCTGCGCGTTGAGTTTGCTAACAATGGCAAGAGCGTACAACTGGCTCCAGGTGAAACCCTGCACGCGGCGGCGTCTAAACTGGACATTCACATTCCGAAAGCCTGCGGTATGGGTATCTGCGGTACCTGTAAAGTGATGGTTAAAGAGGGTGAAGCGACCATGGAGCACAACGGTGGTATCACCGATGACGATATCGCAGCGGGTTACGTACTGTCCTGCTGCAGTGTGCCTAAGAGCGATGTGGTCGTTGAATACTGATCACTGCAGCCCCTGAACATCACGCTTCAGCATAATTAAGAAAAGGTCGCCTTCGGGCGATCTTTTTTGTCTTGCGGTTGGCATAATGGCCGCAACCATAACAATAAGTGAGTCAACAGGACGATCAGATGCAAGCCGAACAGATCGAGATTGCCAGCTTTCTGAGTAAGTACCCACCGTTTAACAGTTTGCCCGAAGATGTTGTGAATGAGATTGCCCAACAGGTCGAGATCTCTTATTTTCGTGCCGGAAGTGACATCTTCCAGTTTGGCGATGAGATTCATGAGTTCTGTGTGATTCGCAGTGGTGCGGTTGAGATCTATCGCCGTAACGGAGATCTGTACAACCGTCTCAGTGAGGGTGATCTGTTTGGCCAGCTGGGACTGTTGATGAACAACCGGGTTCGACTGCCGGCCCGGGCGCTGGAAGACACGCTGATCTACTTTGTACCGGAAAGCCTCTTCCTCGAGCTTTGCGACCGTTTCGAAGAGTTTGCTTACTTTGTTGAGATGGACGATAACAGCCGTCTCAGTCATGCGGTGTCCAGCAAGAATGAAAGCAATGATCTGATGGTGTCCAAAGTGACCCAGTTGATCTCCCGCGAGCCGGTTTGTATGCCGCAGGATTGTACTGTTCGTGAAGCGGCTCAGACTATGTCGGAAGAGGGCGTATCCTCGCTGCTGATTATGCGTCCTGGCACTGAAGAAGATGAACCTGAGAAGGTCCTGGCCGGTATTCTGACCGACCGGGATCTGCGCAGTCGGGTGGTGGCTCCGGGGCTGGCGTATGATGCTCCGGTCACTGAGGCGATGACTGCAAACCCCGTCACTCTGGACGACGATGCCTACGCATTTGAAGCGATGATGACCATGTTGCGCTTCAATCTGCATCATCTGCCGATTCTCGATAATCAGCGGCCGGTCGGCGTGCTGGCAACCTCGGATATTGTCCGCTACGAGTCTCAGAGCAGCCTGTTTATGGTAAGTACCATTATGCGCCAGAACAGTGTTGAAGAGCTGGCCCAGCTGGCGAAAGAGGTGAATGCCTGCTTCGTGCGGATGGTTAATGAGGATGCTAACTCCCATATGATCGGAAGTGCGATGTCGGTTATCGGCCGTAGCTTCAAGCAGCGTCTGCTGGAACTGGGTGAAGAAAAACTGGGACCGGCACCATTGCCCTACTGCTTCCTGGCGCTGGGTTCTATGGCGCGGGATGAACAACTGGTCAAAACCGACCAGGATAATGCGCTGATTCTCGATAACCGCTATGACCCTAAAATTCATGGTGAGTATTTTGATGAACTGGCGCAGTTTGTCAGCGATGGTCTGGATGCCTGCGGGTATGTGTATTGTACCGGCCTGATTATGGCTACCAATCCGAAGTGGCGTAAAACCCGCAAAGAGTGGGAAGCCTGCTTCGCCGACTGGATTGAAAACCCTGATCCGGAAGCGCTGCTGAATGCATCGATCTTTTTCGATCTGGACGGTGTCTGGGGTAAGACGGATTGGGCTGATCAACTCAACAGCTTCATTGTACGAAAAGCCAAGCGTTCGCCGCACTTCCTCGCCTGTCTGGCCCGGAATGCCCTGAGCCGGACGCCGCCACTGGGTTTCTTTAAAGATTTTGTGGTTGAGAAAGACGGTCAGCACCGTAACTCGATGAACCTGAAACGTCGGGGTACTGCGCCGCTTGCAGACCTGATCCGGGTTCACGCGCTGGCTGTGGGCTCAAAGGCCCAGAACTCATTTGAACGATTGGATGACATTATCAAAGCCGATATTCTGCCGAAAGGGCGGGAGACTGATATCCGTGACGCGCTGGAGTTTATATCCATGGTACGGATTCGCCATCAGGCGCTGGATATTGAGGCTGGCCGTGAAGCGGATAACAATATTGAGCCGGAAAACCTGTCGGACTTTGAACGTCGCAATCTGAAAGAGGCATTCCAGGTGCTGAGTAACAGTCAGCGATTCCTGAAATACCGTTACCCGTACAGCCGTAAATAAGCGGAGTACTGAGTATGACAACGCAAGATACCACCGTAGACTGGCCTGCTTTCTATAAAGAGCAGGCCCTGCATGTAAACGATTCACGTCTGCAGCTGTTTTATGAAGCAGGCTGCCCGACCCCGGATACCCTGCTGGGTGATGCGCCATTTGTGGCGCTGGATTTTGAAACCACCGGTCTGGATGCTGAGCATGATGAGATTATCAGTATAGGCCTGGTACCCTTTGATCTGCAGCGAATCAGAATTCGCGAAGCCCGTCACTGGTTGCTTAAACCCCGTCGGGAACTGGCTGAAGAGTCGGTGGTCATTCACGGTATTACCCACTCTGATCTGGAGCAAGCACCTGATCTGCTGGATGTGTTACCGGGACTGGTCGAGGCGCTGGCTGGCAGAGTCGTGGTGGCCCATTACCGTTATATAGAACGCGAATTCCTTGAGGCTGCGCTGTTCCGTCGACTGGGTGAAGGCATCCGTTTCCCGGTGGTTGATACCATGGAGCTGGAAGCGATGATCCATCGCAAAGGGTTTGGCAATCTGGTTGGCCGGCTGATTGGTCGCCGTCAGACTTCGATCCGTCTGGGGGACAGCCGGGGACGCTATAATCTGCCTCATTATGGTCAGCATAATGCCCTTACTGATGCCATTGCCACAGCAGAACTGCTGCAGGCACAGATCATGCACCGCTATAGCACAGACACTACGCTGGACAGCATCTGGTTGTAGTGCGCATTAACATGAAAAAAATTCATCATACGCTGGATCACTGAAGAATAGGATTTTTTCTTATATACCCGCCTTAAATCATTGTTAACAATTACATCTGAGCTTTTCAGGGGAGCTGTGTGAGCTTTTTTCATGCGGATTTCTGAGTAGTAATGCTCTGATTTTGACGTTGAGAGTCTTTAGTGGACTGAGGAGCAGTTAATGCATACGGGTAAGGTAAAGTGGTTTAACAATGCAAAGGGGTTTGGATTCATTGTATCCCAGGACTTTGATGAAGATCTGTTTGCACATTACTCAGCGATTCTAGTGGATGGTTATCGCAGCCTTAAATCAGGACAGGACGTCGAATTTGAAACTCTGAGCAAAGAGGGCGGTATTCACGCAGTGAATATTAAACCGCTGATCTGAGCTGGAGCGTCAGAGCAGAGATAAAATTAAGGAATTGAGTATAGGGATATAGTTCAGGGTACTGTGGACCCATAACCGCAGATCCTGAATCAGAGAACGCGCTATACAGCGCGTTTTTTATTGCCCGCAATCCGGGCAGCAGCCGATAAATATCGCACCGATGGTGCAGACAGTGTCAGAGCGTCCGCTCGGACCATAATCCAGCCCAAGCTCTGATTTACGACCGCATTGGTCGTTTTTTGATCTATAACCCGCTGAATATTAATGATTTTCTTGACTGAATGCGACGAAAGTGCGGGACCTTTCCGGCTGACAGGCTTGATTTGAGTCAACAAAGTTATCCTCAGGCGGGTCGTTTTCAGACGCAATTGACCTTTCCACTGGTCGCTTTTGGGTAATCGCAACCTTTCAGAATCCATATTATTGACACTGACGCTTCTGGTACTCCACAGACGCAGGCAGGCAATGCAGAAGTGTCAGGCGGTCTGGTTCGAAAAATAAACGGTGAAAAAACGACCAGGCTATCCGTCCTACATAATAAAAAATCGCATTCTGGATCAGATAGGTTTGTTTCTTGCACAACAAAAACAGACCTGTTGATTATGTTTTCAGATGCTAAAGAGGGCATGTCCATGACTTCAGCTGTTGCTCTGAATCCGGTAACGGATTCCAGAAAGGTAACCCGGGTAGGTTTTCTGCTACTCGACAACTTCACCATGATCGCACTGGCCTCCGCCGTGGAGCCGTTGCGTATGGCGAACCAGCTGTCCGGAGAGGAACTCTACAGCTGGCATATGGTTTCAGAAACCGGTTCGCCGGTAAGCGCCAGTGACGGCCTGAGCTTTACCCCTGATTTTTCTATGACCGATGCGCCGGAGTTTGATCTGCTGGTGGTGGCTGGTGGTGTGGATATCACCCGCAGTTTCACGCCGCGGCAGATCAACTGGCTGCAGGGTATGGGACGACGTAACATCACTCTGGGTGGTATCTGTACCGGTGCATACGTGCTGGCGCATGCTGGCCTGCTGGATGATCACGACTGCAGTGCACACTGGGAGTGTATGGCGGCGCTGCAGGAGCGTTTCCCGAAAGTACGCTGTAATAACCGTCTGTTCACGATTGATAAAAACCGCATGACCTCATCCGGCGGTAATACACCGTTGGATATGTTCCTGCATATGGTGTCTCTGCAGCATGGCCCTAAGCTGTCTAATGCGGTATCGGATATGTTTATCTGTGACCGTATCCGCAGTGAATTTGACCAGCAACGTGTACCGCTGCGTCAGTTGCATAACAGCGGCGAGCCGAAACCGAAGCTGGTGGATGTCATCGAGTTGATGGAAAACAACCTGGAAGAGCCGATTGAACTGGACGAACTGGCAAGCTTTGTTGAGGTCTCCCGCCGTCAGTTGGAGCGGATGTTCCATAAGTATCTGAACTGCTCGCCATCTCGTTACTACCTTAAGTTGCGACTGGATCGTGCTCGCCAGTTACTGAAGCAATCCAGCATGTCGATCGTTGAGATCTCTGCTGCCTGCGGCTTTGTCTCAACGCCGCACTTCAGCCGCTGCTACCGCAAACATATCGGTCTCTCGCCACGGGATGAACGTAAAGGGGTCTGGGTAGCCGCCGATCCGAATGCCATTATCCGTGAGCCACTCAAGGATGCTGAACTGGAACTGGCCCGCTCCGCATCGGCCCTGAGCAGTGCCCAGGCAGAACCAAGCTTTGGTTCGGTGAGTCTGCAGTAATCACGATGGGTGAATATTAAAAAGGAGGCTGTAGCCTCCTTTTTTGCGTTCAGAGCTTATCGAGCAGGTTATCGTCTGGCAGAGGCGGTCGACTGAGCGGACGTTGCCGGATAGGATGAGACAGCACAATGGAGGTTCGGGTCTCGCCAAACTGATTCACCGAACCGACGAAATCCTCCAGGTGTTGCAGGTTCCGGGTAACGATGCGGATCAGATAGGAATCCTGACCGGTAACATGCAGGCATTCGATCACCTCAGGCATGTCCGTCAGCGTCGCTATCAGCTTTGCTTTGTCCGGTTGCAGGGTTGTCATACCGATGATTGCGGTGACACCGTAGCCAACGGATTCCGGCCGGACCTGTGCCTGGTAGCCTTCGATAATACCCGCCTCCTCAAGACGTTTGAGTCGCTCTGAGGTTGCCGGCAGGGAAAGGCCTGCTTCAGCGGCCAGAGCTTTGAGGGAGATACGGCCGTCGTTCTGCAAAGCGCTGAGAATTTTCCAGGAAATAGGGTCGATATTCATAATTCAGGTATTACCTCTGTCTGACCTGAATAGTTTAGCTGAAGAGCTTGTTTTTCCGTAACCTGTTTATTCATCGGTTTCATGCTGATTGTCACAATAGTCTGCATTCTTTCTATGACTATCTTTCTATGACTATGAGTGACAATTATGGATCTGTTTCTGTTGGCTAAAGCGTCTGTTATTGGTTTATCCATCGCGGCCCCGGTGGGCCCTATCGGGCTGCTGTGTATGCAGCGTACGCTCAATGGTGGGGCGCAGAAAGGCCTGGCGACAGGGTTTGGAGCGGCTTTTGCTGACGCAGTGTATGGTGCAATCGGCGCGTTTGGTCTGGCTGCGCTGACCTATTTTTTAACCGCTCTGGCAGTGCCCCTGGCGGTTGCCGGTGGAGTGTTTCTGATTCTGATGGGAGTACAGCTGTTAAGACATGCGCCGGGACAAACCGTGGCCGCCGCAGGCCATTCCGGAGGCACATTCAGGGCCTTTGCATCGGCGCTGATACTGACTCTGGCGAACCCGATGACCATTGTTTCGTTTGTCGCGGTGTTCTCCGCTTTGAGTGGCACTTTGCAGCTGACTCAGCAATCGGCGCTGACAATGATTTCAGGTGTATTTCTGGGATCGGCTCTGTGGTGGGTATTTCTGGTGACAACGGTAGCACTGATCAGGCATCGCATCAGTGTCCACCTGATGGTGCGAATCAACCAGGCTGCGGGAGGGCTGTTACTTTGTCTCGGAGCCTGGCAGATTCAGCAGCTGATCGTCTGATCAGGCGACTTTCTTCTCTTCCCGGGCCTGCTCACGGGCAATACTCGGTGACATGCCGTAGTACTCCTTGTAGCAGTTACTGAAGTGACTGGTGCTGACAAAGCCGCAGGCGATGGCGATGTTGGTAATTGAATCATTACTCTGCAGGACCAGGCGACGCGCGTGGGTGATGCGCTGTTCCAGATAATAGCGACCAGGCGAGGTATTCAGGTGAGTCTGAAATAAGCGTTCTACCTGACGGCGGGAAATACACACCAGCTCCGCCAGCTCATCAACGCTGATTGGTTCTTCAATATTAGCGGCCATAATCTGCAGCATATCGCGCAGCTTTTGCGGCAGCAGCGGATCATCGCCAATCTGGCTGATCGTTTGTTCCTGATCAGGCTTCGGGCTCTGATCGCAATTGAGAATCTCACGTACCGCGCGGGTGACTGACTGCCCCTGGGTTTCGCTGACAAGGCTCAGCATCATGTCCAGAGCGCTGTTAGGACCCGCGCTGGTCAGTCGTTGTGGGTTGCGGGCCATTGCCTGACCGGTAATCCGTACTTTTGGAAAATGTTCACGCAAGAAGATATGGTTTTCCGGATGCAGGGCGCAGTCTGTGTTATCCAGCAGACCCGCGTGAGCCAGATGAATAGCACCGTTCCAGAGGCCTCCCAGAATCACACCCTGGCGATCGGCTTCCTGTAACAGCTGATTCAGAGCAGGGTCCAGCTCCGATGAACAGCGGTATCCACCACAAACGATCAGCACATCCGGCAGTGCGCCGGTGGTTTGCAGCTCGCTAACGGTCTGATCGCAGCGGATCTCAATGCCCAGATCACACAGCGTCATCGTCTCAGTCATGGCGATGGTTCTGGAATCAAACAGGGGGACAGTTTTGACCAGATTCGCAGTGACCAGAGCATCCATTGCAGCGGTAAAGGCCATCATTGAGAAGTGGGGGGGCAGAATAAAACCAACCTGAAGCGGGCGTTCCTGTTGCTCAGTGACAGGCAGATAGGGACGGTTAGTATCCAGCATAACCGGGCTGAAGTGCCGTCTTTCTTGTGTACAGTGCATCGCAAACCTTCCTGACAGGCTTTGGTAACCGGGTACCGCCTGTTGTTTTTATTGTCTTACCAGCAATGGTTTCAAATAGATTAATGGGATTCTCAGCAGATAGGTGTAAAACTCTGTACAAAGATGTAAACGGCCATTTACATGTCACAATGGCCTACTGGATTCCACAGAAAAATCATTGGCTTGCGGATCTGCTTCCGGCATTTTTCAGGCATTCAGAATTGCCGTAACAGGAAAAAGGCCCTACGCTCAGATAAGGGCATTTTCATGCTTGAGCTGATCGACAGAAGGATATCTATGCACCGTCTTACCCCGTCTTCACCCGAAATACTGGCTGTACCGATCGAAGAGTGTTTTGAACATCTGGTTGATATTCGCGCTAAGCCGGGGCTACAGTTTGGCCCACCGCCGGAGTGTCCGGAAACTGTTCATGACTACACTCTGATGCGCGAAGGGGTGTATATGCGCTTGTGCCGGGCTCAGAAGCTGCTGCCGGATGGTATTTTTATCCGTGTCTATGAAGCTTATCGCAGTCTCGAAGTGCAGCAGATGTTGTTCGGGCAGGAGCAGGCCAGGGTCCGGGAACGTCAGCCGGAATTGTGTGAAGACGATGTGTTTGTTGAGGCGACCCGTCTGGTATCTGCGGTGCAGTATCCTGATGGCAGTAACAATATCCCGCCCCATAACACCGGTGCCGCGGTGGATATTGAGCTGGTCAACTGGGCCGGACACCCGCTGGATTTTGGTATGGATATCCATCGCTGGACCGAGGTTGATCCCGATCTGTGCCTGACCGATGCGCAGGGCCTGACACAGAGAGCACGGGATAACCGTCAGCTCTTAGCGGCTGTGATGACGGACGCGGGATTTGTGAATTATCCGGAGGAGTGGTGGCACTTCTCCTACGGCGACCGCTTCTGGGCTTACACCACCGGTCACTCCCATGCGATCTATGGCGGTATCGATCAGCACGTGCTCAGCAATCTCTAGAATTATCGGGCCTGCCATGCAGCGGCCAGCTCTCTCGATGCCTGCAGGGTATCCGTCAGAATTTCAAGCTGGCTGGCCGGATCGCTGTCACCACTGTCGGCAAGCTGCTCCAGCGTTCTGAGTTGCTGGCTGGCCCGGCTGAAGCCCAGAGTGTCGCAGGCGCCAGCCAGTTTATGGGCCTGCTGGCTGATGTCGTAACTGTCATTATCTCTGATGCTCTGTTGCAGAGGAGGCCAGAGATCATCAACGACTTTGCAGAACCCCTGCATTAATCCCGAGAGCTTTTCGGCTCCCAGCATCTGCCGGTGGACATCGATAATGCTCTCATCCAGTAACGGTAACGGTAACTGATCACTGTCCGGCAGGGCGTTGTGTACAGCCAGTGAATTGCCCGCAATGGCATCCAGCAGCTGGCTTTTCTGTACTGGCTTGGCGATTACACTGCTGATACCCGCTTCCAGATAACCGTGTACATCTTCCGGTCTGACGCTGGCGGTCAGTGCAATAATCCGGGTCTGGCGGTTAGGGCAGGCGGGATCATTCTTCAGTCGGCGGCTGATTTCGATACCGCTTAATCCCGGCAGATGCATATCCATCAGGATCAGATCGAATCTGTGCTGTTGGCCGATCTGCAACGCCTGATGACCATCCGCTGCGATGGTTACCCGGTGCTGGTACTGATCTAACAGACCCAGTACGACCTGTTGATTGATCTCCACATCTTCCACTAGCAGGATATTCAGTGGAGCAGTATCCGTCGTTTTTTCTGCATTTGTTACGGATTGCTGAGGTAGCTCAGCCAGTGACAGACTGAGCTCGACCCAGAAACAACTGCCAGAGCCGGGTGTACTATCCACGCCGATAGCGCCGCCCAGGTGCTCGACCAGTTCCCGGCAGATTGCCAGACCGAGACCGGTCCCGCCAAAACGCCGGGTAATACTTTCATCCGCCTGAGTAAAACGATCAAAGATATGTTGTTGCAGTTCCGGTTCAATCCCGATGCCTGAGTCTCTGATCTCAAAGCGTATCTGCTGGGTTGTACTGGTTGTCATCAGAGCGGAGGCCTGCACCGATACCAGGCCGTGATCTGTAAATTTGATAGCGTTGGCCAGCAGGTTAGTTAGTATCTGACGCAGACTGCCGGATTCTCCCTGCAGATGATCAGCAAGATCATCGGACATATCCAGACTCAGCTGGAGCTGTTTCCGGTCAGCCTCAGGTGTCAGCAGAGCGGTAATGTTATGCAGCAGATGGTGCAGCGAAAATGGTCCGCTGCTGGCACTGTAAGCGCCTTCCACCAGACGACCGTATTCCAACACGTTATTGAACGTTTCCAGCAGCGCGTTGGTGGCGTCGTGCAGTACTTTTACCTGTTCTCGCTGGCGCTTACTCAGTTCACCGGTTTCCAGCAACTGGATCATACCCAGCATACCGTTCATCGGGGTACGGATCTCATGACTCATGGTCGACAGGAAGCGGGATTTTGCGTTGCTGGCTTCCTCTGCAGCGTCTTTCGCTTGCTGCAGGCTGGCGGTGCGTTTTTCCACCATCGCCTGGAGCTGATCGCGGTTAAAACGCAGTTCTTCCTGTTCCTGTTCCCGCCGGGCGATATCGCTTCGGATCGATTGACGCATTTCATTCAGAGCCAGTACCAGTTGATCCAGCTCATCGCGTTTGTTGGGGGCGGTTCGGTCCAGTGATAACCGATGCTCCAGTTTGCCGGCACCGATATCGCGGCTGTAGTTAGCCATCGCTTCCAGGTGGCGGGTGATCTGGCGGTGAAAGATCACCAGAATCACCAGTACAATCATTACCACCAGCAGGGTCTGGGAGAGCAGGCTGCTGAGACCTTTTTTCCAAATCCGGTCATAGATCGCCTGCAGATCGAAGTGCACCTGCAGTTCGCCCAACGGTCGGGGTTGTCTGGCGGTTTCATGAATCAGCTTGAAACTGTGGCTGAGGACTTTGCGATTATCCTGCGGTTCCGTGAATTCACTCAGATTGATGGTACCGCCTTCCTGACTGTTCAGGGTCAGGTAGGCAACATCGGGCAGGTTTTCGATCCCCTGTATCTGTAGTTTCAACTGAGCCTCATCCATGTCCCACAGACTTTTTGCCAGGCTGGCCAGATAGCCGGAACGGACCAGTTCTACCTGCTGATCAACGGCTTTGAATTCCCGACGATAATCCAGCATCAGCTGCAATAGTGTGGAGAGCAGTATGAAGATAAAACTGCAGGCGCAGACATACCGCATAATGCGGTAGCCCAGCGGATGCTCTTTCGAGTAACGGGCAATATGATTCAGCAGACCCCGTTCTCTGGTCATTGGCTGCCATCCTCTGCGCCGAGTTCAAGATAGTGGCGGCTGGACTGATCGGTCAGCCGTCTGATGGTACCGTCGCTGTGCATCTCCTGCAGGCGCTGATTGATGTAGGGCAGGTGCTCAGCCAGACCGCTCTTGCGGCCGATGGCGAGATAGTAATATTCCGTGGCAACCCGGTAATCCAGCGGACTGATCTGAGGGTGATAGCCCAGTTTCTGGTTCTGTAACTGACCAGACAGGCGTCCCAGAGGCATAAAGTCGATACGCTGGTGGGCCAGTTTGGCAAAGTTCTGGTGGTTGCGGGCAACGTATTCAATTTCAGTATGCTGGAGCAGGAACTGATCCAGCTGGTGGCCAAAGCTGTCGCCCAGTAACAGGCCCACGGTTTTACCTTTGATGTCGTCGAGGCTGTTAAAGTCGATTGGGTTGTCGTTGTTGATAAACAGGGAGACGTGGTCCGCTATTACCGGTTCCTTGCTGAATTGCAGGAAACTTTCACGGCTGGGAATCCGGTATGCGGCAACAACGATATCAGCATTGCCCAGTTCGACTTCCCGCAGGCAGCGCTTCCACAGATAGTCGGCGACGAAAGTGATCTGGTAGCCGAGTTCAGTAAAGATCTGACGACTGACTTCGGCTGCCAGGCCATGAAGCTGATGATCGCTGATCCAAGAAACCGGTGGATAGAAAGGGTGGCCGCAGGCCTTCAGCGTTTTCTCTTCGGCGGAGGCTGACAGAGAGGCCAGCAACAGTATCAGTGCGCCAAGCGAGCGGAAGCTGATCATTCCATCTCTGCCGGTTTCGGGGTGAACAGGTAACCCGCGCCATGGACAGTAAGAATGGTTTTGGGGTTGGCCGGATCATCGCCCAGCTTTTTCCTGAGCCGACCGATCAGTACATCGACGGTACGATCGCTGGGTACCCACTCGCGGTTGCGGATCTGTTCCAGAATCTGATCCCGTGTCATCACCCGGCCGGAGTTCTGCATCAGGGTATTGAGCAGCTGGAATTCACCTTCGGTGAGTTGCACGGTTTGCTGATTCTCATCGATCAGCTGACGCCGGTCCATATTCAGCCGCCAGCGCTCAAAGCTCCTGAAAGTATGGGGCAGGGCGTTGGTGGGCTTGGTCTGGGTACTGTGACGGACCCGACGGACCAGATTCTTGGTGCGGGCCAGAATCTCACGCGGGTTAAAAGGTTTGGTGACGTATTCGTCGGCACCGCATTCCAGCCCGATCAGACGGTCAACATCGTCCTGACGGCCGGTAACCAGAATAATGCCTACCTCGCTGTGCACCCGCAGTTCACGGGTAAGCGTCAGGCCATCTTTACCGGGCAGGCGGATATCCAGCAGGATCACATCAATCGGTTCACTGCTGAGTATGCCTTCGGCCTGTTCGGCAGTTTCGGCCACGCGGACGTTGTAGCCTTCTTCCTCGAAGTAACTGCTCAGTACCTGCCGGGTCAGTTCTTCATCGTCGACAACAAGAATGTGGGCATCAGTATTCATAGCGTTCTGTCGCGGTGTCCGCTATGGGCGGGCCGCTGATCTGTTGTTTTTATTCTGAGGTCTAAACCTAGGGTTGTGACCGCCATAGAGCAAGAGTTGTTTACATTCTATTTACACAGGAATCGATGAACAAGCCCCGTTAAGCTTCTGTGGGTCTTACAGCCTGTAGCTACACGACACTGTGTGCAGGGAATGGTTTTCCATTTCCAAGCGCAGTAACACAGTAGATGCAGGCTGTAAGGCCCACCCTCATATAAGTGATTAAGGAAGGGCTTTCGGGAAGATCCATACTCTGCGTTGATGCTTTTTGACGTACCCCGGTATGCCTGCAAAGCCTCGTCTTGATTATGAATCTTCCCGAAAGCCAGAAGCTCAACGGGGCTTATTCATTGATTCCTCATACAACTTCAAACGTCTGTCTGAGACTGACAGGCATCAATTTTCTTTAAACTGATACGGAAAAATATGTTGCAGTGCAGTAATGGACTCACTTTTATCAGACCAAAGTCTCCTATATAGAGAAGGGAGTTATAAACAGAGAAAATCGTATGAATTAAAGTGATACAAAAAAATTGATAAGAGATAAATATTGTGTAATATATATCCATGGTATGAGATCGGGTAATGCTGTAACCCGGGAGAGTTAGAAAGTTTTCATGCTGAGCCGCACAGGGGCGTAGATCCCTGACCGTGAAAAACAGAGGAAATGACAATGACAGACGCCTTTATCTGCGATGCTATCCGTACTCCATTCGGCCGTTATGGTGGCGGGCTTGCAGCTGTTCGGGCTGACGATCTGGGTGCGGTGCCTATCAAGGCACTGATGGATCGTAACCCGCAGGTCGACTGGACGCAGGTAGATGACATCATCTATGGCAATGCGAACCAGGCCGGCGAAGATAACCGTAACGTTGCCCGTATGTCGGCACTGCTGGCAGGTATGCCAACCGATGTACCGGGTACCACGATTAACCGTCTGTGTGGCTCCGGTATGGACGCCATCGGTATGGCGGCTCGCGCAATTAAAGCCGGTGAAACCGATCTGATGATCGCCGGTGGTTGTGAATCCATGTCCCGTGCGCCATTCGTGATGGGCAAAGCGGAGTCCGCTTTCAGCCGTAACCCGAATGGTCTGTACGACACCACCATCGGCTGGCGTTTCATCAACAAGAAGATGAAAGCTGAATACGGCGTGGACAGCATGCCGGAAACCGCTGAGAACGTTGCCGAAGATTTCAATATCTCCCGTGAAGATCAGGATCTGTTTGCTTACCGCAGTCAGCAGAAAACCGCTGCAGCGATGGAAGCTGGCCTGTTCAACGAAGAGATTGTGCCGGTTACCATTCCACAGCGTAAAGGTGATGACCTGGTCGTTGATACCGATGAGCACCCACGTGCCTCTACCACCCTTGAAGCACTGGCTAAACTGAAAGCACCTTTCCGTGAAGGTGGTTCAGTGACCGCGGGTAACGCTTCCGGTGTTAACGATGGTGCCTGTGCACTGCTGATCGCTTCTAAAGAAGCGGCTGAAAAACATGGCCTGACGCCAAAAGCCCGCGTTGTAGGCATGGCGACTGCTGGCCTGGAACCACGCATCATGGGCTTCGGCCCTGCACCAGCGGCGAAGAAGGTACTGGATAAAACTGGTCTGACGCTGGATCAGATGGATGTCATTGAACTGAACGAAGCGTTTGCTTCTCAGGGTCTGGCAGTCATGCGTGATCTGGGACTGGCCGATGATGCTGCGAATGTAAACCCGAACGGTGGTGCGATCTCTCTGGGCCACCCACTGGGTGCCAGCGGCGCACGTCTGGTAACAACAGCAATGTATCAGCTGCACCGTACCGGTGGTCGCTATGCACTGTGCACCATGTGTATCGGTGTGGGTCAGGGCATTGCGCTGATCATTGAACGGGTTTAACCGGGTATTTACACAGACAGGACAGGGTGAGTTGCGATTCAACGGAACCGAATGCCGGGCAGATCGCAACCTGAAACAAGACAGAATAAGTTCTGAACAACTTTTTACAGGACGATAATAATTATGAAATTCGATAAGCAATCCCGCCGGGCACTGGACCCGATCGAAACGGCCAGCATTGATGAGCTGCGCAGCCTGCAGCTGACTCGTATGCAGTGGAGTATTGCCCACGCTTACAACAATGTGCCTGCTTATAAAGCACTGTGCGATGAGAAAGGTGTACATCCTTTCGAACTGCGTCAACTGGAAGATCTGGCGAACTTCCCGTTCACCACCAAAGCGTACCTGCGTGACGCGTATCCGTTTAACTCATTCGCAGTACCTATGAATGAAGTGGTACGGGTACACGCATCTTCCGGTACCACAGGTAAACCAACTGTAGTGGGTTACACCCAGAACGATATCGATCTGTGGGCTGATGTAGTTGCCCGTTCTATCCGCGCTGCGGGTGGCCACTCCGGTGACAAAGTACATATCTCTTACGGTTACGGTCTGTTCACCGGCGGTATGGGCGCGCACTACGGTGCTGAGCGTCTGGGCTGTACGGTTATCCCGATGTCCGGTGGTCAGACAGAGAAGCAGGTTCAGTTGATGGCCGACTTCGATCCGGACATCATCATGGTAACCCCGTCCTACATGCTCAACATCATCGATGAGATGGAGCGTCAGGGGCTGGATCCGCACAAGATGGCGCTGCGCTGCGGTATTTTCGGTGCTGAGCCGTGGACCGATGAGATGCGTAAGAATATCGAAGGTCGCCTGGGTATCGACGCGGTTGATATCTACGGTCTGTCTGAAGTGATGGGCCCGGGTGTGGCTCAGGAATGTATCGAAACCAAAGACGGCCCGACCATCTGGGAAGACCACTTCTATCCGGAAATCATCGATCCGAATACCGGCGAAGTACTGCCGGACGGCGAATACGGCGAGCTGGTATTCACCACGCTGAGCAAAGAAGCACTGCCGATGATCCGTTACCGTACCCGCGACCTGACCCGTCTGCTGCCAGGTACTGCCCGTCCGATGCGTCGTATCGACAAGATCACCGGCCGTTCCGACGACATGATGATCATCCGTGGCGTGAACGTATTCCCGACCCAGATCGAAGAGCAGATTCTTAAAGTATCGGCACTGGCACCACACTACGAAATCGTGGTGAACAAAGAGGGCAACCTGGACACCGTACTGGTGAAGGTTGAGCTGGCAGCTGAGGCGCAGGGCGCTGATCAGG
Organism: uncultured Amphritea sp.; assembly: GCA_963669425.2. GTDB lineage: Bacteria > Pseudomonadota > Gammaproteobacteria > Pseudomonadales > Balneatricaceae > Amphritea. Next base: position 2,294,194 of record CAXXNC010000002.1, on the reverse strand, counting down.
CTGCAACCGGTAAAGAGCTGGCACACCACATTAAGTCTGTGGTGGGTATCTCTACCAGAATCGAGATCGTACCGATCGGTTCGATTCCTCGTTCTGAAGGTAAGGCAAAACGGGTGTTTGATAACCGCCCGAAGTAAGCAAGAAGTAAGTAAAAGAGGGCGGCAACGTCCTTGAGAGCAAGATACGAAATAACACTCGTATAACAACACTTTTAATAAAAAGAATAGCAGCGACTGCAGCAGTTGAACCGCGTCGCTGAAATGCAGGAGTCATCGCGACCAGCCGGAATACCAGCCCCTTGGAATCCCGGCGTCAATCGCGAGTCAAACAACATTGTGGAGGCGATGAAATGACACCGCAAGAAGAAAAGTTCTGGCAGAAGATTGAGGCCGAAGAGAAGATCGAGCCAAAAGACTGGATGCCGGATGACTACCGCAAGAACCTGATCCGTCAGATCTCTCAGCACGCGCACTCAGAAGTGATCGGTATGCAGCCGGAAGGTAACTGGCTGACCCGTGCACCTTCTCTGCGTCGTAAGGCGATTCTGCTGTCCAAGATTCAGGATGAAGCCGGTCACGGTCTGTACCTGTACAGTGCCTGTGAAACTCTGGGCATCTCCCGCTCAGAAATGATCGAGCAGCTGCAAAGCGGTAAGGCTAAGTACTCCTCTATCTTCAACTACCCGACCCTGACCTGGGCGGATGTTGGTGCAATCGGCTGGCTGGTAGATGGTGCTGCGATCGTTAACCAGGTATCGCTGCAGCGTACTTCTTACGGCCCTTATTCCAGAGGCATGATCCGTATCTGTAAGGAAGAATCTTTCCACCAGCGTCAGGGCTATGAAGCCATTCTGGAACTGGCTAAAGGTTCTGAAGGACAGAAGCAGATGGCTCAGGACGCACTGGATCGTTTCTACTGGCCGGCATTGATGATGTTTGGTCCTCACGATTCCGAATCTGCGCACTCTCAGAAGTCCATGCAGTGGAAGATCAAGCGTGAAACCAATGACGACCTGCGTCAGAAGTTTGTTGATCAGACCGTTAAACAGATCGAAGTACTGGGTTTGGAGCATCCGGATAAGAACATCAAGTGGAACGAAGAGCGCGGTCACTACGACAGCTCTGACCTGAACTGGGATGAGTTCTGGAGCGTGATTGCCGGTAACGGTCACTGTAACCGTCAGCGTATCGAACACCACGTTGCCGCACACGATGAAGGCGAGTGGGTACGTGACGCAATCTCAGCATATAACGAAAAGAAACGTGCCAAAAAGGCAGCGGCGTAAGGGGTAACTGTAATGACTAACATCACTGAAAAACTGGAACTGTTTGAAGTATTTGTGCGCTCCAAGCGCGGCCTGGACCACAAGCACGTTGGCAGCCTGCACGCTGAAGATCATGAACAGGCGCTGGAGTACGCTCGCGACTGTTACACCCGTCGTAGTGAAGGCGTAAGCATCTGGGTAATCAAGTCTTCTGATATCTGTGCTTCTCAGGAAGACGATGCGGATTGCTTCTACGATCCTAACGATGACAAGCCATACCGTCACGCGACTTACTACGTCCTGCCTGACCCAGTAAACAACATGTAATTTGGCGGGAGTATTAAGAATGAGTGATCAGATTAAAGACGCTATTCAGGAATACGCGACCCGTCTGGGCGACGATTCAGTCGTACTGGGCCACCGTATCTCCGAGTGGGTAAGCTACGGTCCATTCCTGGAAGAAGACATCGCTTACGGTAACGTTGCACTGGATTACATCGGCCGTGCCCGTATGTTCTACACCTACGCGGCTGAGCTGGCTGACGATGGCCGTGACGAAGACGATTTCGCTTACATGCGTAACGACCGTGAATACCGCAACCTGCTGTTGATGGAGATGCCGAAAGGTGACTTCGCATACTCTCAGGTGCGTCAGTTGTTCGCGGATGTTTATTACACTGTTCTGCTGCCTGAACTGCTGCAGTCCAAGGATGAAACCCTGTCTGCTATCGCTGCTAAAGCGATCAAAGAGACTAAGTATCACCTGCGTCGCAGTCGCGACTGGGTACTGCGTCTGGGCGACGGTACTGAAGAGAGCCACAAGCGCACTCAGAAAGCGGTCAATCAACTGTGGGGTTACACCCATGAGATGTTTGAGCTGGACGAGACTGAGCAGCTGCTGGTGAACGAAGGTATCGCAGTGGATGTTGCCAGCCTGCGTGAAACATGGCTGAAGATGGTCAGCGATATCCTGACCGAAGCAACCCTGACTGTGCCTGAAGACGAATGGGCTGTCCGCGGTGGCCGTACCGGTTATCACACCGAGAATCTGGGCCATATGCTGACAGAGATGCAGATTGTGCATCGTTCCCACCCGGGCTGTAAGTGGTAAGAAAAGGTAAAGAGCTATGAACGAAATCTCACTGATGCCCGAAGAGCAATACCAGCGTTTACAGCAACGTAACGCTGCCGACGTAAAGGAACTATGGGATCTGCTCGATGCGATCAAAGACCCTGAAGTCCCGGTACTGAGCATTTGGGATCTGGGGATCTTGCGCGATATTGAGCGTAGTGGCGACAGCATCACCGTCACCATTACGCCCACCTACTCAGGTTGTCCGGCGATGGACAATATCAGCACCGATGTAACGGCGCTGCTGAACGACAATGGCTACGCGGATGTAACAGTGAACATGTCACTGTCGCCAGCCTGGAGTTCAGAATGGATGTCGCCAGAAGGTCGTAAACGTCTTCGCGAATATGGCATTGCGCCACCGGAAGATGCCGACCTGGATGAAGATGGCCTGACACCGGATGCCCATGCGGCCTGCCCGCATTGTGGTTCGCGTAATACCCGCAGGGTCAGTGAATTCGGATCGACTGCATGTAAAGCACTGTTCCAGTGTGATGACTGCAGTGAGCCTTTTGATTATTTCAAAAAGATCTGATCACTGATCAGATCTGAAAAGAACAGGTGAAGCATGTCTGACACCAACTTTTACACGCTGAAAATCGCCGACGTCCAGCCAGAAACGGATACCGCGATTGCAGTGACCTTTGCAGTTCCGGCTGAACTGCAGGACAAATTTAACTTTATCCAGGGCCAGTTTCTGACCCTGCGCGCCGAGATCGATGGTGAGGACGTTCGTCGTTCCTACTCTATCTGTTCCGGCGTGAACGATGGCCACCTGCGTGTGGGTATCAAGCGCGTCATGAACGGTAAGTTCTCTAACTACGCCAATGATAACTTCAAGCCGGGTATGAGCATCGAAGTGATGCCACCACAGGGTAGCTTCTATACCGAAGTCAAAGCGGATCAGAAGAAGAACTACATGTGTATCGCGGCAGGTTCCGGTATCACGCCGATGATCTCTATCATGAAGACGGTTCTGTCCACAGAGCCAGAGTCTAAAGTGACGCTGATCTACGGTAACCGTCGCAGTAACTCGGTGATGTTCAAAGACGAGCTGAACTTCGTTAAAAACCGTTACATGAACCGCTTCCAGTGGATCAACGTGATGGACTACGAAGATCAGGGAGCTGATCTGCTGAACGGCCGCATCGACAACGCTAAAGGCTACGCGCTGCAGAAAGCCGGTCTGATCAACATCAAAGCCGTGGATGAGGCCTTTATCTGTGGTCCTGAAGCGATGATGTCTGAGGTTTCCCGCGGTTTCCGGATGGAAGGCCTGACCGACGATCAGATTCACTACGAGCTGTTTGCTAACTCTTCAGAAGACTCTAAAGAACGTCTGGAGAAAGCCGCTAAGCGTAAGGAAGAGTTTGGCGAGGACAAGATGTCTAAAGTCACCGTACGTGCTGACGGCCGTGCTGTTATGTTCGATCTGGCGACTGTGGGTGAGAACATCCTGGATGCCGGTATGCACAACGGCCTGGACCTGCCGTACTCCTGTAAAGCAGGCGTATGTTCTACCTGTAAGTGTAAGCTGGTAGAAGGTGAGGTGGACATGGACATCTCCCACGGTCTTGAGAAGCACGAGATCGAAGCCGGTTACATCCTCAGCTGTCAGGCACACCCGCTGACTGACACCGTAGTGGTTGACTTCGACGAGCGTTAATTCCGCTTTCGAGCAATAAAAAGCCTGGCTATATGCCGGGCTTTTTTGTGGCCAGACAGTGCCTGGAAGGCAGTCTTGATCATTCATACAGATCGATAACAAACAAACAGTCAAACGCTATTGGTGTGCCTTCTTCACCGGTGAAGTTTGTCATATCGACCATGCCTGATAAACGGACAGTTCCTTCACGCTCTGCAAAGCGACCTGACCCTGAAATTATTCCATTGCCATCTCCTGATGCTCCGGTGATATGGGTAATCACCTGGCCATCAGGCGTGACAGTAGGATGTAACACCGGTTGAACAGAGGTATTTCCCCGGGTGACCAGTGTGCCTTCTGGCATATGAAAATAAGTGGTGCCAACGAGCTGAATTCCTGTGCCCACTAACTGAATTTGAGAGAGGCAGTCCGTGGCGCTACCGATCATTTGGCGGTTTTTAGCATTGATTAATCCAATATCAAAACACAGTGCATCATCGTCATAGCCGTCACCGTCAATGTCCGGCACTGTGGACAGATACATACCGCCGGATCCAACCAGATTCAGTACATAATGATTACCTCCGCCGTTACTCTCTGCAGAGACCTGAGCCACAGAGCCCAGAGATATTAAGACGGCAGCCATTATTATTTTACTTATATACATCTCATTTCTCCCGTGCACAAAATGAACGAACAATGTGGTTGGATAAAACACATCACTACCACCATAGAACCTGAAAAAAGAAGCAAGGTTCATACTGCACAGGGATAACTATTTGCTTAATAACTAGTTATGTGGAGTTAAAAAAAACGCACAAAAGGCAAAGCAAGAAATATGTAAAAGCCGCCTTACATTCCGGCTGCCGGGCTTTACAGTTTCATAGTGGCCAGACCGGTATAGCTAATCGGGTTTACCGGATGTAGTGAGTGGGCCTTTTTATACAATCACAGGGGCATTCGTTTCTCATGTTATGCGGAAACAATCGAGAGTGCAGGTATAGGCTATATATCTGAGTTGTATGGTTCCGAGAGGCGGAAAAAGAAGCAGATTACATTTTCGACAGCTGCTGTAGGTGTATCGCTGATACCGCAACAGTGATGGGTGTACACTGTTGATTCTGCAACTTTTGAAAGCTGGCGATTGCCGGATTTTTTTACCAGAGCAGTAAAACAGGTTTCTGTTCTTTTAATGAGAAAAAATGTCACGGGAACATCTAATGTACCTATTTGAAACGGAAAGACTGGTTGTAAGACGGCTGTCGCTTAATGATTTTCCTGAGCTCACCAAAATCCTGAGTGATCCGGAAGTGATGAAGTATTCCGTGCGAGGTGTGTGCGATGAGGAAGCAACCCGACAATTTATAGACTGGTGCCTCAGTTGTTATGAATCCCACGGAATCGGTCCCTGGGCACTGATGGAGAGGTGCTCAGGTGAGCTGATCGGCTTCTGCGGTATCGGGCCAGAGCGGGTCGGAGGAGTTGAAGAAACGAATCTGGGCTATCGGCTTGCCCGCAAGCACTGGGGGCAGGGGATTGCTACCGAAGCGGTTAAGGGCGTGCTGCAATACGCGTTCGAGCAGAAACGCTGTGAGTCGGTGGTTGTAATTATCGAGCCGGACCATATCGCTTCGGTTCGCGTCACTGAAAAGGCCGGATTCTGTGGCTATACAGTGCAGGAATTTCATAACAGACTAGTGCGTTTGTATCGGATGACTGGCGAAGAGTGGTTAAGGCATTAATACCAACTATGGTTACTGATTTAAAGTCGAACAGCTTTAAGTAGTATCGAAGCTTTTCGTTAGGAGCAATTTTCGACGACGGTAATAATCTGCTTGAGAAAACATAGATGCAGAGTTATAGTTTTACTGCCCTTAGTCGGAAAGTCCTAAGAAAATAGGAATTTCTAGTGGTTGGTGTACAGCCAACCCGGTTAGATTGTCTGGCACTCTCAACACAAGGATAACTTGTGTCCCCAGACAAAAGTTATCCTTGTGTTTCGCCTCTATTGGTAAGGGTCTTGTTTTTTATGTGGTTTAATCACCCTAAATATTTGTGTGCTAGATCAAGGTTTTGTTCTGAACTTTCTTTAACCAACCTCCGAAACTTACACTCCTATCTACCTAAAATATTATTTATTTGTGGAGGTGATGCGAAGTATTGTCCGAACCGTAGCGTCCTAGAAGGTTATATCGGAAAGCATCATCCAAATTTACTTACATTTCGTGCTGAGTACGCTTGGGAGGTTATTAACAAGCAAACTCTGCATGAAAAGTCAGTGAATGCGTTATCTCTTGAGGAATGGCTAGCTGACTTTTCTGATGTCGTTATTATCCTTGTTGAGAGCTTTGGAACAGTTGCCGAGCTTGGTGCATTTTCTTTAAGTCCTGCTCTTCGAAAAAAATTACTTCCTATCTTAGACAAGAACTACTCTACAGATGAATCATTTATAAATACCGGGCCTGTCAGGTGGGTTGATTTGGATTCGAAATATGGCCCATCTATATATACGGATTTTTCAACCATACTTACTTGCATGCCCGAGGTAGAGCACAGGATTTCAAAAAATCGATATGGATTAGTATCGCAAGATCAGCTCTATGGATTATATCGATATTCTAAGAAAGTACTTTTGTTTTTTATTCTATATATTGTTTCTTCATTTGGGCCTGTTCCAACCAAAGAGGTTGTTGGTATAGTAAATGATGTAATTCAGTACAAAGATCGTAAGATAATTTCATTCGTGCTTTCTATTGGTGTTGCTTTGGGTTTATTTAATGAGCATATTATTAATGGTGAATCGTACTTTACTTGTTTTGATTACGAGAAACTATTCAGGCACGACGAAACAAGTAAATTATTACATGGCATTCAAAGATCAAGAGCAAGGACTGTTTCAACACTAATGATGATTCAAGATTATAAAAATGCGCTTAGAAAGGTCGTAGAAGATGCTGCTTGAGCTGCTTTCTCACAGGCTGGTTTTGAATCCTGATTATATAGATATTGTCGCGAGCACTGCTTCAAGAAGATACTTTCGGTTCGAAATAGATAAAAAAGGCGGAAAAGAGAAGCGAGATATATTTCACCCAAGCAAAGAGCTAAAAGCACTACAGCGGATTATTCATGATGAAATTCTATCGAAGCTGCCTATACATGAGGCATCTGCTGCATACCGAAAAGGCTCTAGAATACAGGATCATGCTAAGGTGCATTTAAATGCAAAATATATGCTTCGACTGGACTTCAAGAACTTTTTTGAGTCGATCAAGAAAGAAGATGTTATTAGGTTTGCATCCGAAAAGTTTCCTACAGAGTTTCCAGACTGGGATGAAAAAGATTCATCCCTTTTTGGTGAGCTAGTTTGTTTCAATAATAGCCTTACTGTTGGCTCACCAACATCACCACTGCTTACCAATTCTATTTGTTATGAACTAGATGCAAGAATAGTAGGTATCTGTGCTTCAGATAATGTTAAATATACCCGGTATGCCGATGATATGTATTTTTCATGCTCTGAGCCAAAGGTTTTGTATGACCTACCTAAAAAGGTAAAGCGAATAGTTCGTTCACTTAGATATCCTAAAGCTTTATGGATTAATTATGATAAGACAATACATACATCAAAAAAGTACAAGATGGGAGTGACAGGTTTAACACTTACAGTTGATGGTAAGGTTTCTATTGGACGCTCTCAGAAAAGGCGTATAAAATCAATGGTTTATAAATGGAATTTTCTTGAGCCTGAAGAGAAACTTTACCTTTGTGGTTATTTGGCTTATTGCTCCTCGGTAGAACCAAGTTTTGTAAATAGTCTTTGTGAAAAGTTTGGAGCTAAAACTGTTTCTGAAATTCAAAAGTTTACAATTTGAATTATTTCTTGTGGTAATGATTTTAGTCTATTTTTTAAAAATGTCTGAAGCTGTACAGCCAAGAATAATAAAAAAGGTATATCCTAGAGAAAAGAATATAAATCTGAGGTTCATACTATCTTCTCCATTCGCAGGAGAGAGGAGGCCTGATTGTTCAATCAGGAAAGCTATCAGAACGAATAGTAATGCTCCCAAAGCACCACCTGCAGTGTTAAGGCATAGGTTTTTAATCATTTTATTTCCCAGAATAATACTTCTTTTGCCAATCTGTAGTCGCTCCAATAACCATCCCAGGATAGTCCGAACTGCGCTCTGAAGTAACTAGAAAAGTTGGTCATCCTCGAACCATTCCAAAGGTCGATATGATCTCCGCTTCTGTTGCCTCCTGTTTCTCCTCTTCGCTGCCAATAATCAGCGAGAAAGATAACTCCGGTTTTTCCATCTAGTTTCTCAACAAAGTTTACACCAGTGTATGTTTCTGTATCGCCGCAACCTGCAAAAGGCTTCTTCTTGAACCAATTTGCCAGCTCTTGTGCTCTTAATACATGTTCAGGCTGATGGCCATGCCAGCACCTTGCCCCCCGAAATGATTTCATTTGTATACCTGAATCGAAGAGAGCCTGGCTTATGCGAATAGCGCATTGATTTGTAAATTCATCAGAACAAGGGTCATCGTCAGGGTAGCTATTCCATAGTTCATTGAAAGTGATCACTTTCGTTTTGGCTGTGTGAACAGAGCCGCTTTGCTGATTAGTAAGTATGCTCATGAAAGCGTCTCTGTTTTGGCTAGTGCTTCATCGCCCCAGTAGACCTGCAGAGACTCTTCCTGGCTTGTCGTGACTCTTTCAGTTTCACCTTTTATGTTCGTTCTACCGCTATAGATTGATCCATCAGAGCATTCGATGAAGTAAGGTAAGTCTGAGATAACGTTTCCTGTTGCGCTATCTATTACTTTAGTTAATTCATCGTATGTAATATGCGAGTGAGCTACTTGCTGTACTGAGGAAAAAGGAAATTCTTCAGTGATTGAAACAGAAGCGCCAGGGTTAAACTGATCGCCAATCAGAACATCGCCTGATCCAACAACCACTGATCCACCACAGCTAACGCTATCTCCGACTCTTGCCGCTGGTTGATTGTTAATGAATACGGATCCAGAGCCTCCTGAAATGGATCTCCCGTGAGGAGGGCATTTACCGCAACCATGGGGTGCAAGGGTATCATTTTGTCGGGCGGCAGGCAGACCATTGATGACAACATTTCCACTGCCTGAAACGATTGGCGTTGGTGGAAAACAGCCATGACCAGAACCGATATCGCCTAAACGTGCTGCTTTTGCCATTTTCTTCATCCTTGAAGTAAAAATAGATTTTGATTTGGCAGGTTGTTGCTAGCTCATTCTGGTTGTTGTGGTGTACGAGACAATATTTACAGCAATGCCTCTGTTTAAAAAGCAATGTAGCCTTGAGCTTTCGGGTAGCAATCTCATTCTCTTCCAATAAAAATGAGCCTGTTTTTTGATGGCTAGCTGCAATTGGTATATGACAGCAACTTCCCTGAATGGTTAATATCTAATCAATCCGGTGGAAATGCAAGATCTATGAACAGTCAGTGCGATGTCTCAGGGATGACCTGGTAACAATCAGTGCCATTCCCCCATATTCTCATCGCCCTCAATATCAAAGACTACCTGTCTCTCAGGTTTCTTCAGACGTATACCAACACTGTCCAGTTTATCTCTGATCATTTCTGTCAGCGCTGCTTTATGGGCACTCTTAAGAAATTCAGCCAGGTTCTCGGGCGTATCGAACATGCAGGTGATCTGCAGGCTGTCCGGAAACCTCTGGTAGTCTACGGTGTGGGTCAGCCACTGGAAACCGGTGTCTTCTTTAAGGCTGGCTTCGCAGACTTCTGTCAGGGTGATGCGGAGCTGGTTTTCGAGTTTCTTATCGCTTTTGCGCACGGTGTATTCACAGATCAGTGGCTGGGAAGGGCATTGTAGTGCATTTTTCTGGCAAGCGATAAGCCTCTCTATTGAGAGGCTGATTAGCTCTAAAATTTATTTGGTTCGCTAGGCAGGTTCAGCGGTCAGTTGCTTGCGATACATCTCGGCGATGACATCGGCGGAGACCGGTTTGCTGAAGTAGTAGCCCTGCATCTGGTCGCAGCCTTTGTCGATCAGGAATTGCATCTGTTGCTTGGTTTCCACACCTTCGGCAATTACTTTAAAGCCCAGGTTGTGGGCCATCAGAATGATGGTGGAGACCAGTACCTCTTTATCTTTTGCGCCCGGAATGCCCTGCATAAAGCTGCGGTCGATCTTCAGGTGATCGATATCCAGCTGTGTGAGCATGTTCAGGCTGGAGAAGCCGGTACCAAAATCATCCAGTGAGATACTGAGACCCAGACCGCGCAGGTACTTAAGGCTGCCGGTGACGGACTCCAGATCGCTGATCAGACAGGTTTCGGTGATCTCAAGGTCCAGACAGTCCGGTTGCAGTGCGGTGGCTTCCAACGCGCTCTCAACCTGTTCGATCACCCGGCCCTGTTTGAACTGAAGTGCGGAGACATTCACCGATACTTTGAGTGGCGGTAGTCCCGCTGCCTGCCAGCGTTGGCTCTGTGATGTGGCTTCAATCAGGACCCAACTGCCGATCTCGTTGATCAGTCCCAGGTCTTCAGCCAGTGGGATAAACTGATCCGGTCGGACCTGTCCCAGCTCCTGGTCGTGCCAGCGGATCAGGGCTTCTACACCAAGAATCTGATTGCCGGTGAGGCTTATCTTCGGTTGGTACTCCAGATAGAACTCTTTATTTTGCAGGGCCTTGCGCAGGCGGCTTTCCATCTTCAGCGCCTGGTGGGTCTGCTCGTCCATTTTGGCTGAATAGAAGCGGAAGTTATTACGGCCACCCTGTTTCGCCCGGTACATCGCAATATCGGATTTCTGCAGCAGTTCTTCCCGATTGCTGCCATCGTCAGGGTACATTGCACAGCCGATACTGGCTGAGATATGCAGTTCGTAGCTTTGAATGCGCAGACAATCCTGCAGAATATCGATGATCCGTTTTGCCATGCGGCTGACGATCTCTTCATCGGAGACTTCGGTCAGAAGCAGGATCAGTTCATCGCCACCCAGACGGGAGAGAGTATCGCCTTCACGGATAACACCACGGATTCTTTCTGCAACCATGATCAGCACCTGATCACCGGTGGTGTGGCCCAGGGTATCGTTGATCCGCTTGAAATGATCGAGATCGATAAACAGCAGGGCAACCTTATGCTTGTCACGGTGTGCACTGGCGATGGCGATATCCAGTCGATCATAGAGTAACTGACGGTTAGGCAGCTTGGTCAGAGGATCGTAGTACGCCAGGTTTTCGATAATCTGTTCTGATTTCTTACGCTCGGTAATATCACTGAAGATACCGGCGTACAGCACCCGATCGCTGTTAGGTTCGACAATGCGTGTGATGGTCAGCCATTCCAGATAGGTTTCACCGCTTTTGCGACGGTTCCAGATCTCGCCTTTCCAGAAACCGTTCTGGCGGATGCTGTCCCACATGCTGTTATAGAACTCGGCATCATGCTTACCTGAGCTGATCAGACTGGCTGGCTTGCCCAGCGCTTCCGCTTCCGAATACCCGGTCAGGATGCTGAAGGCAGGGTTGATCATTTCGATATAGCCATCTTCATTGGTGACCATAATGCCATCCATCGACGCCTCTATCAGCGTATGCGCCATATGCAGTTCCTGCCTGGCGTTCTGAAGGTCGATGGACTTGCTGGTGAGCGCCGTGCGTAACCGGCGCACGTAGGTCTGCTCGATGCTGTCGAGGATGTCCTGAAATGAGATTAACCCCAGTAGCTGGCCATTATCACCGTTAACCCCCAGATGGCGGATATGGCGCTTCTGCATCAGTGAACGGGTCGCCAGCAGACTCATTGTCTGAGGAATGGAGAGCAGAGGAGAGCTCATCACCTGATGCAGCTGTGTGCTGGTTTTTCCTTTGCTGATAAAGCGGATAAGATCCCGCTGTGTGATCAGACCGACCGGAGCGCCTTCTCTGGTAACGACCAGAGCGTCGGATTTACGTTCTTTCATCAGTTTTACAGCATCATCCAGAACATGATGCTGTTCCAGCAGCGGATCCTGCTGGCTTGGTAGTACGGTACGTACTTCGGTCATACTGACAAAGAATTCAGCTTCCTGATGATTGATGACGTCGGACTGCGTCAGGATGCCTGATACTTCATCCTTATGGTCAGTGACCACCAAATGACGCAGGCCCTGCTGCTTCATCTGCACTGCGGCTTCCTCCAATGGATGATGCCCGGAGATGGTCTTCAGTGAGGTGCTCATAAAGTCAGCAACTGGTTTCTGCCACTGATCGGAAGAGGTGTAATCGATATTCAGCGCATCGGCCTCTGTCCAGATACCGACCGGCTGATTATTCTCGATAACCAGAATCGAGCTGCAGGTGTTCTCCTGCATCAGCTGTGTCACTGCCTGCAGGCTGGTATCCGGTGAACAGGTCAGCAGGTTCTGCTGTGCAACAGTACTGATCTGGTTGCCGGTTTCGGCGGTGGTTTCAGGACGTTCGGAGTCTGTCACTGTGCTGAATCTTTTTTTGTTAATTATCAAGCGGATATTAGTAATTAACCGGGAAGAAAACATGCAGAGGGATCAATATTTCTTATGCCTGTCGCTTATTCGCTACTCACTTTGTGTATCTGATTGGCGATCAGGCAATAAAAAAGCCTCCCGAAGGAGGCTTTGTAATCTGTTTAACGGTTAACCGAAGATCTGTTCTGGTAACCAGAGAGCGATCTGAGGGAAAGCTACTACCAGTGCCAGGCCGATGATCTGCAGGATAACGAATGGAATAGCCGCTTTATAGAGGTCATAAATTGTGACACTCGGCGGCGCCACCGATCGCATATAGAAGAGGTTATACCCAAAGGGTGGTGTCAGATACGCGGACTGCATGCTGATGATGAACAGTACAGCGAACCAGACAGTGTCGAAGCCCAGTGAGTCAACGATCGGTACGAACAGCGGTACGGTAATGAATACGATGGCGAAGTCATCCAGGAACATACCCAGAATGAAGTAGCACGCCAGCATCGCAATAATTACCAGATACGGAGACAGTTCGGCGTCTTCGATAAACTCTTCCAGAATCATACCGGCACCCAGACCGATGTATACCTTACTGAAGAATACTGCTGCCAGAGTGATCCACAGCAGCATACCCATCAGTTTGGTGGTACCGATCAGTACTTCTTTCAGTACCGGCCAGGTCAGAGTACGGTAGATCGCAGCACAGACCAGAGAGCCTATGGCACCCACAGCAGACGCTTCAGACGGTGATGTTACACCGAATACGATGAAGCTCAGCACGGTTGCGATCAGCGCGCCCGGCAGGATCAGTGCCTTCAGAGAGATCAGCTTACCTTTCAGGTCAACACGCTCTTCTTCTGCAATTGGCGGTGCCAGTTGCGGATTCATCTTGGCGCGAATCAGTACGTAAAGGATGTAGATACCCGCCAGCATCAGACCCGGCATCAGGCCAGCTGCGAACAGCTTGCCTACGGATTCACGAGCCAGGAAGGCGTAGATGATCATCAGTACGCTTGGCGGAATCAGAAAGCCCAGTGCACCACCGGCCATGATAGTACCGGTTGCCAGCTTCTTGTCGTAACCGCGTTTCAGCATCGCTGGCAGAGCAATGATACCCAGGCTCACGGTCGCCGCACCGGATACACCGGCCATTGCAGCAATCAGAGCGCAGACAATAACGGTACCCATGCCCAGACCACCCGGTGTGCCACCCATCAGCTTGTTGATCATGTCAAACAAGTCGTCGGTGATACCGGAGCGCTGCAGCATCAGGCCCATAAAGATAAACATTGGCAGGGCTACCAGCAGGAAGTTATCCATCGAGGAGAACGTGCTGATCGCCAGCAGTTCAAGGCCAGCAGGCCCCCAGAGGAAATATGCGGAGCCTATGCCCACTGTAAGCAGCGCCCAGGTAAGTGGAGCGCCCAGGATCAGCAGCAACAGCATGCAGCCAAACATGCCGCCTGTGACTACCAACGGATCGAGATCTAACACAGTTAGCGTCCTTTATTATTGTGTAGTTATTTTGTGAGCTGCTTATTTATTAAAACAAACACAACGAAATTATTGTTCAACCACTTCTACCGGCTCATCAATGCCCACCGCAACACGTACATCACGGATAAAGTGGACCAGGCTCTGCAGCCACATCAGACCAACTGCCAGAGGCAGGACTGACTTGAATGGGTAGATCGGTGGTGCCCAGGTACTTTTTGAAGAGTGCTCATTGCTGACCCAGGAGTCATACGCAAACTCCCACGCAACATAAAAGAACACTGCAAACACAACCAGGCCAATACCGCCGGTGATAACATCCAGCACTGCACGGCCCCGGGCAGGGAACAGGTGATAAACCGCTTCACTTCGAACATGGCCGTGATGACGATGGGTGTAAACACCGGCCAGGATACAGAAGGTACCATAGAGCATGGTCGTGGTTTCATGGGCCCATGAGGTTGGGCTGTTAAACAGATATCGGGCGCTGATCTCGAGAGCGAGAACAGCCATCATGGCAAGGCACATCCAGGAGACGGCCTTGCCGATGAAGTCGGATATCTCGTCTTGTGTATTAAGTAGCCGAGATATCCAGGACATTATGCTCTCCCAGTCGCTTTCGCAGCTTCTTCAAGAATCTTGATCGCTGCAGCGTTACGTGGAGATTTAGCCGCTTCTTCTTCCCAGATTACACGAGCTGCTTCACGCAGACGTGCCTGGTCAGATTCTGGCAGAGTGCTGAATTCGAACAGACCGGAAGTACCAGCATCGATAGAGCCGGAAACCATCCAGGTGTGCATCTTACGAGCGTGCTTAGCGTACGCCATTTCGATGATGCGCTTGTGCTCGTCGGACAGAGAGTCCCACTTCGCTTTGTTGATCAGCATGTCGTCACAGTAACCAGGGTTAACCATACCCAGGAAAGTGTAGTACTTAGCAGATTCATACAGCTTCATCGCTTTGTACTCGTTGGTACCCGCGTAGATTACGCCGTCGATAGTACCGGTAGACAGACCCAGGTACAGCTCGCCGCCTGGCAGGTATACGGTTGGGATGTCGAATTTTTCCAGGATCTTAGCAACAGAAGGCGTTGCACGGATCTTCATGGTTTTCAGGTCGTCCAGGCTTTTAACCGGCTTAGTTGTCAGCAGGTCGAATGGACCGCCCATGATTGGGCCCAGGTAGTGAACGCCTTTTTCTGCGTAAGCTTCACGAACCAGGTCGTTCAGGCCTTTAGTTTCGCAGATGTACTGAGCTTCGTCGTAATCAGTCCACGCACCTGGCAGACCGGATTCGATAGACGCGATGTCCAACTGACCAGGCCAGTAACCGGCGTAGCCCTGACACATGTCGATGGTGCCTTTGCTTACTGCTTGCAGCATGTCAGCGTTAGGAACCAGCTCACTGCCACGGAAGCGCTTAACGCGCAGAGATTTGTTAGAAGAAACTTTGATATCGTCGATGAATTCGTTGTGGATATCGTCAGATTCGGTGCCCCAGTAGGTCTGCATACGCAGGCGAACTTTATCAGCTGCTTGGGCGTTAGAAGCACTCATTGCCAGTGGCGCTGCGGCAATACCCGCTGCTGCGGCCTTCAGAATATTTCTTCTTTTCATAGTCTTTCCTAAGTCAGGCTTTGCGTTTTATTGTCGGAATCCCCGAATCGAAGCCATCGGAAGCTTCGGGTTCGGGAATTAGTATCACAGTATATTGGTCCTGTAATAGTCTTTTTGCCTATAAATATGATACTGCTAGATAAAAAATCCATATTAGGCTGTGTCATGAGGTTTGTGTCACTAAACTGATAATAAAATAAACACAGTTGGGTGACTGGCCTGCAATCACGGTATTTACCGTCTGCAAGCTGCCCGCTGATAACAGCCTCTTACCGGTCGCTCAGTCTTCGATCAGTAAGGTCATATTAGTCTGGCACGTATAGTTATATAGGCAAATCTGATCTTTCACCCTTCAGGTTCCGCCTTCCGGGTTGCGCTTTTGCGACATTGCCTTGTCGTGAGCGGTAAATAAATGTCCCCGGTCAATCTTTAGCGCATTAGTTAAACCCCGGATTTTAAAGGCTTTCAGACCATCTGGGAATGGCTCTGAAGGGATGCCCTATACTTACAGGCACTGAAGTAATTATTTGGGGAGAATGCTATGCATGCCGCAGATATTATGACCACATCGGTGATTTCGGTAACCGAAGATACCAGCGTCCGGGATATTGCCGGCATACTGCTGCAACAGCGGATCAGCGGGGTACCGGTGGTGGATTCTGACGAACGGGTTCTGGGGATTGTCAGCGAAGGCGACCTGATGCGCAGGCTCGAGAATGACTCGGAAGAGAGGCACTCCTGGTGGATAGAGAACCTGTTTGCTGAACAACATGACGCTGAACACTATCTGAAAACCCACGGCCGTAAAGCGGCCGAGGTGATGACCCGTAATCCTGTGACGGTGACAGAAGACCAGCCGCTGCATGAAATTGCAGCACTGCTGGAAAAACACCATATTAAACGGGTGCCGGTGACCCGTGACGGAAAGCTAGTGGGGCTGGTGAGCCGGGCAAACCTGCTGCACGGGCTGACGTTGCGGGCTAGTAGTGATGCAGCTGAGCGTCATGCTGATGACCGCTCTATCCGAGATAGCTTGATGCATGAGCTGTCTGATGAGGTAGGTCTGGTGACAGGCCGGATCAATGTCACCGTGAATCAGGGCACAGTGCAACTCTGGGGTATCGTCTACAGCCATGCAGAGCAGGAAGCGGCCGAGCTGGCGGCGCGGAATACCGCCGGGGTGAAAGCCGTGGAAAACTATCTGGGTCTGGTACCGCCATGGCTGGCTGAAGCCTGATTCAGCCGTGGCTGAACTGCACCTGTTCGATAATCCAGTCGCGGAATACCCGGGCTTCCTCGGATAACGGCCGGCGACTGGATTCGATCAGGTAATAACCCCGCTCGGTATCCAGGGTTTCCTGCAGTGGTTGCACCAGCAGACCCTGTTCCAGCATATCCGCAACCAGGTGTTTCCAGCCCAGCGCGATGCCCTGGCCATTGATGGCGGTTTGTAGCAGCAGGGGATAGTTATTCATCCGTATACCACCACCCGGTATCGAGCCTGTGACGCCCTGGGTTTTCAGCCACAGGGGCCAGTCGGTGGCTTTCCAGCTGAGATTACGCCAGTGGTCATCATCCAGATGCAGCAGTTCCTGACTGAGCAGTTGTTCCGGCTGATCGAACGGGTGGCTGTCCAGATAGCTCTGACTGCACACCGGGAACACTTCATCCGCAAACAGCCAGGTGGAGTGAACACCGGCCTGACCGACCGGATCACCGCAGCTGAACGCCAGATCAACGCCGTCTGATTGCAGATTGATATCCCGGTCGGTTGCCAGAATCCGGACCTCCAGATGCGGGTATAACTGTTTGAATGTCAGCAGTTTTGGTGATAACCACAGGGATGCAAAAGCGATGGTTGCCGACACCGTCAGATAACTTTCCGGTTGGGTATGGCGAAGTTCTGTCACGGTACCGGCGATATGTTCCAGGCCGATACTGACCGACTGCAGTAACTGCTTGCCGGCATCGGTGAGTTGTACACTGCGATGACCACGGTGGAACAGTGCAACTCCGAGATATTCTTCCAGCGTACGGATCTGCCTTGATACTGCAGTCTGTGTGACATGCAGTTCTTCACCGGCCAGTGTGAAGCTCAGCAAGCGTGCAGCAGATTCGAATGTCACCAGTGTGCTGAGTGGCGGTAGTTTCTGTTTTAACCCGGCCATATCCACCTCGGTTGGCTCAGATGATCTTTCGCATGATTTTAAATCATGCCAGAGGTTATAAAAATATCATTTGAAGCGACGGGATAACAGCGGCATAAATAGTGAACAGGCAATACTGATAAAAATAACACCGGGATGGGCCAGCCAAAGGTGCCGTCCAGAACCATAGGCGAGCGACTATGAGCCAAGACTTCACAAGCAAAGATCCGCTGCTGCAGCCCTATCAGCTCAAGCATCTGACGCTGAAAAACCGCATCATGACCACCTCCCATGAGCCGGCTTATCCTGAGGATGGTATGCCGAAAGAGCGCTACCGTGCCTACCATGAGGAACGTGCTAAAGCGGGTGTGGCACTGACCATGACTGCAGGTTCGGCAACGGTCTCAAAAGACAGCCCGCCGGTGTTTAACAACATCCTCGCTTACAAGGATGAAGTCGTGCCATGGCTGAAGGATGTGGCAGATTCCTGCCACGAACACGGTGCTGCGGTGATGATTCAGCTGACTCATCTGGGCCGCCGCACGGGCTGGTCGAAAGGCGACTGGCTGCCGGTGGTGTCGCCTTCCCATCATCGGGAAGCGTCTCACAAAGCGTTCCCGAAAAAGATGGAAGACTGGGATATCGACCGGATTATCCGTGATTACGCTGATGCCGCTGAGCGGATGAAAGCGGCCGGTCTGGATGGTATCGAGCTGCAGGCCTACGGTCACCTGATGGATCAGTTCTGGTCACCACTGACCAATACGCTGGATGGTCCTTATGGTGGACCACTGGAAAACCGTATCCGTTTCACGATGGATGTGTTGGATGCGATCCGCAAGCGGGTTGGTAATGAGTTTATTGTTGGTGTGCGCTACACCGCTGATGAGATCGTGCAGGGCGGTATCAGCCGGGATGAAGGTCTGGAGATCTCCCGTATTCTGCGTGATACCGGCCAGGTGGACTTCCTTAACGTTATCCGTGGCCGTATCGATACCGACCCGGCACTGACCGATGTGATTCCGGTGATGGGGATGATGAACTCACCGCATCTGGATTTTGCCGGTGCCGTGCGTGAAGCCACCGGTTTCCCGACCTTCCATGCGGCGAAGATTCCGGATGTGGCGACTGCCCGCTATGCCATCGCTGAAGGCAAGTTGGATATGATCGGTATGACCCGTGCGCATATGGCAGACCCGCATATCGTTCGTAAGATCATTGAAGGGCGTGAAGATGATATCCGTCCATGTGTGGGGGCAACGTACTGTCTTGACCGGATCTATCAGGCCGGGGATGCGTTCTGTATTCACAATGCGGCGACCGGTCGTGAGCTGACCATGCCTCATGAGATCGAAAAAGCTGAGACGACGAAAAAGGTCGTTATTGTCGGTGCGGGCCCGGGTGGTCTGGAGGCGGCACGGGTTGCTGCTGAACGTGGCCATGAGGTCGTGGTGTTGGAAGCACAGCCTGATCCGGGTGGTCAGGTGCGACTGGCGTCCCAGAGTGAGCGCCGTCACGAATTGATCTCCATTATTGACTGGCGCATGGCGCAGTGTGCCGCGCACGGTGTGGAGTTCCGTTTCAATACCTGGGCGGAAGCTGCGGATATTAAGGCGGAAAATCCCGATGTAGTGATCATCGCCACCGGCGGCTTCCCGGATACCGAGGTGCTGGAAACCGGTAATGATCTGGTGGTGTCTGCCTGGGATATTATCGCCGGTGATGTGAAACCGGGCAGTAAGGTACTGCTGTTTGATGATGCCGGTGACCATGCTGCGATGCAGGCTGCTGAGATCATCGCTAAGTCCGGTGCGGAACTGGAAATTATGACACCGGATCGCTCTTTTGCGCCGGATGTGATGGCGATGAACCTGGTGCCATATATGCGGGCGATGCAGGAAAAGGATGTCACTTTCACCGTCACGTACCGACTGCACGATGTAGTGCGAGAAGGCGATAAGCTGAAAGCGCTGGTGGGCAGTGATTACTTTGCAACCGCCGGCGGTACCATCGGTAAGCCGCGCATTGTTGATCAGGTAGTAGTGAACCACGGTGTGATTCCGATGGATGATATCTACTTTGATCTGAAGCCTCACTCAACCAATCTGGGTGAAGTGAACTACGACGATCTGATTGAAGGGCGGGTACAGCACCAGATGAACAATCCGGAAGGCAGCTTCCAGCTGTTCCGTATAGGTGATGCGGTCTCTTCCCGTAATGTCCACGCTGCCATCTATGATGCACTGCGGCTAGTAAAAGATCTCTAAGCTGTAATTTGAAAAGTGCTCTCTGGAGTGCGTCCGGTTTTTTACCGGCGCACTCCTTCTTCTTATGGCTCAGGCTTCCAGAGCCGGTAGCAGGAATTTCTCCCAGAACTGCTGATAGCGGCTGCGATGCCAGCCGATATGGCCGATCCTTTTCTGATCAATCTGCTCAGGCGCAACGGTAATCTGTTCCACGGCTGTGCCGGTAAAGAAACTGTGCAGCATGTTGATGTTCTTCATCGACATCATCTCATCATCCCGGAATGCAAAGGCCGTGATCGGCATCGAAACACTGGCAAAGCGTTGTCTTAACCAGCTTCCCTCTGCGCCGATCGCGTATTCTTTTTTCAGACACCAGCGACGCCACTGCATGACCACTCCTTTTGGCAGGTCACACATGATTCGCAGCCGTTTGCCCGGAAAATAACCGAATACCGGCACCAGCAATGGCACCAGAAAGTACCACAGGAACCAGGCAACCCGACGGGTAGGGCGGGCGTTAAGCCACCAGGTACCCGTTCCGGCTGCAACTGTGATTGCCCGGTCAATGCGGTCGGTGTTTTCCATCATGCCCAGCATATGACCGCCGACGCTGTGCCCGATCCAGATTATTTTCTGCTCGGGAAAGGAGGATTCGGCAAGCGAGAGCACCGCCGGGCAATCATTGTGCGCCCAGCTCAGCTTATCGCTCTTGCTACTCTTAACGTGTCCATCAATCGAGAGTCCGATGCCGTCATAGTCGAAAGTGATGACGGCGAAGTTCTGTGTGACAAGCCAGTGTGCAAAGTCATCATAAAGATACTGGGCAACACCAGTGGCCGGTGCAACCACCACTACGGCTCTGGCCTGATCATCAGGAGTAAATACCCGTGCGGTAATGCTGTGACCGGCTGGGGTTTTCAGATATTCGGTATGAGGTTTGGTCTGAGACATTAAAAGCGCTCCAGCATAGTGTTAAGGAAACGGATAATCACAGTCATCTCTGCATCGCTGAAGCCTTCACATATCTGTTGATTCATATCTTTCAGCATAGGTTTGGCCGCAGTCACTTTTTCCAGGCCAGTGGTAGTTGCCTGCAGACGCATTGCCCGGGAATCAGTTTCACAGACCAGGCGAGTGATCAGACCGTTGCTTTCCATGCGGCTCAGCAGACCGGTGATTGCTGCTTTCTTCAGTCCCAGAGCCTGACCCAGATCTTTCTGCAGGCAACCCGGATGCTTGTCGATGTAGAACAGCGCTGCCATCTGAGTGATGGAAGTATCCAGTGATTTTTCGCACTGCTGATCGGCATGGTTCAGCATACGGCGCTGTACCTTATTGATCATAAAGAAGATTCTGTTATCCATAGTTGATGACCTGGTATTAGTTTGCATGCGTACTAAATAAGTTTATATACGAACTATATTTTTATGCAAGTGAACTGATTTAATTTTTTGGATCGGCGTTATTCCGATATACTGCGCAGCCTGCCTCTCCTGAGCGAGTGGCATGCCAAGAAGAAAAAGGACCGATCATGATTCTTAAAAGCTACAGCGAACTGCCTGCACTGGAAAAAGAGCCTCACACGGATGCAGTCCACCTTTGTCATAACCTCGATGGCGAGGCGGTGTTGTCATTGGTGTATGCGACCGAGCGAGATTTTCTGTCGGTCCCGAAGACTTATACGCTGGTACGCTTTAAGGGCAGTGATAAGGTACCGCTGGAGTTTCACGCGCTGGATCGTGAAGGCTATCTGGAGCAGATGGAACTGGCGAACAGCTGGTTTAAACCCGGCGTATACGAGCTGGAAAAAGCCAAAGACTACACCATTGTTCTGCTGTTAACCGACGATCGTGCGCTGGAGATTATCTTCGCCGATCTGCTGATCGACGAAGAGGTTTATCACGCCGCAGATGCCGCGACGGCACTGCTGGAGAGTCTTAAGCGTTAATAGATCGCTACCCTGCCAATAGGGTAACGAATTCAATCAGCGGGTTTTCATCCCCAGCATGCGGCGCAAGGTTTCATCTTTATCGATAAGATGATGTTTCAGTGCGCCGACCACATGTAAAGCGATCGCAAATGGCAGTATCTCACCGACAAAGCCATGAATGAGGCTGCCGAACTCACCCAGACCGGGTGCCAGTGGCAGAACTTCGCCAACCGTATTCGGATCAGGATTCTCCGGGATCAGCTCAAAGCTGTAAAAAGCCAGCCCATGACCGTTGGCAACAGACAGCAATATGCCGGATAGCGGCATCAGCAAGGTCGCCAGAATCAGTACCCAGTGCATCACCTTGCTGCTCAGGTGCTCAATCTCAGAGTAATTACCCACAGCATCTGGCCAGCCATTCTTCATGCGCCAGATAACCCTTGGCAGAATCACTATCAGTACAATCCAGCCAAAAGTGGTATGGGTGTCAAACAGAAACTGGCTTTCCAGATCTTCCATGAACAGGCCCAGAGCGATCATCAGTATCATTAGCACGGCGACCAGCCAGTGCAGGTAAATTGTTGTGGGAGAGAGTTTGTCCCGGGTATCCATTTGAATGCTCCTGTCAGTGCATCAGATTTGCTGCGTAAATGTGTGGTTGAGTACAGGAGTATCGGACAGGCAAGGTGAAAAACAGGTGAAATGATAGGGCGGTAATGTCGGCAACGGATGAATCCGTCTGATCTAATCAGAAAAGTATTGCGCCGGTGTTTTTCCCAGTGCTTTACGGAACATGGCCGTAAACGCACTCTGACTGCTATAACCCAGTTCCAGTGCGACTCTGGTAATCGGCTCGCCCTGCGCCAGTCGGGTGAGGGCTGCCAGCAGTCTGGCTTGTTGTCGCCACTGACCAAATGTCAGCCCGGTTTCCTCTTTGAAGTGGCGTGCCAGAGAGCGGGAGCTGATGTTGAGCTGATCAGCCCAGTCTTCCATCGACCTTGGATCGGCAGGATCTTCAATCAGTTGATGAGCGATCTGTTTAAGCGAGCTGCTGGTGGGATTGGGCAGATAAAGGGGTAACTCCGGCCGGGTTTTTAACTGATCGAGAAACACCTCAACCAGGCGGCCTTCAGCACCGGATTCATCATACAGCCGATCCAGCTGGCCTATCGCCATAATCAGTTCGCGCAGCAAAGGGGTAATGTGGATCACCTGACAGTTGTCGGGCAGATCGCGGGCTGCCTCCGGTGATATGTAAACATTGCGCATCAGTACGGAATTGATCGTGCGTGCATCGTGTACGGTGTAGGCAGGAATCCATACCGCCCGTTGCGGCGGCACAATCCAGTAGCCAATATCTTTGGCCGAGACCTGAATCAGCCCTTCATAGATAAACAGCAGCTGTCCCCAGCCATGGCTGTGATAGGGCGCATATGCTCCCGAATCATGGCTCACTCTGCGTACGACCAGCTTACGGGGCGTGTCTTCAATTCTGGGACTGTTGATTCCATCAAACTCTGTCCAGTGCTTTGGCACGGCGGGCAGTTTTGTCTGTTTCTCTACATATGTTGGCATGTTTATGTATATACGACAAAACGGCACCATTTTAAAGTGAGACTACTCTTAATGATCAACAGGGTCTGGTACCCGGGGTAAAAATCGTGAGTTTTGTTCGTCGTCCTGAAATGTTTCTGTTCCTGCTGGCCGCAGCGATGCCGATTTCGTTTGGTGTCTGGCAGGCGCTACTGAATAACTTTGCTATCGAGCGTGCCGCATTTACCGGGGTGGAGATCGGTATTCTTCAGTCACTGCGGGAGATTCCGGGTTTTCTGTCTTTTGCAGCGGTGCTGTTACTGGTGTTTATGCGCGAGCAGACTTTGGCGCTGGTGTCGATGATGCTGCTGGGGATCGGTACAGCGATTACCGGCTATTTCCCAACCGAGGTTGGTCTGTACTGCACCACTGTACTGATGTCGATCGGCTTCCATTACTACGAGACTATGAATCAGTCTCTGTCGTTGCAATGGTTCGACAAAAAAGAATCTGGACATCGTTTAGGTCAGATGTTGGCGATCGGTTCGTTTTCCAGTCTGGTGGCATTCGCCATGGTCTGGCTGGCACTGGATATGGCCGGGCTGGCGATGGAAACGGTGTATCTGATCGGCGGTGGAGTGACGATAGTGATAACCCTGTATTGCTGGCTGGCGTTCAAGAAGATGCCGGAGAAAGTGGAGCAGCATAAAAAGTTAATACTGCGCCGCCGTTACTGGCTGTACTACGCGCTGACTTTTATGGGAGGTGCCCGGCGGCAGATCTTTGTGGTGTTCGCAGGTTTTCTGATGGTGGAAAAGTTCGGTTTCTCCGCTGCTGAAATCTCGATTATGTTTCTGGCAAACGGCTTGCTAAATATGCTATTTGCGCCGAAGATCGGCAAACTGATCGGTCACTGGGGCGAGCGTAAAGCCCTGACCATCGAGTATATCGGTCTGGTCATCGTCTTCGTCGCTTATGCTTTTGTTTCTGATCCCTGGATCGCAGTGGCGCTGTATATTATTGACCACCTGCTGTTTTCTATGGCGATTGCGCAGAAGACTTATCTGCAGAAAATAGCCGATCCTAAAGATATGGCAGCTACAGCGGGTGTGGCTTTCTCGATTAACCATATTGCTGCGGTTGTTCTCCCTGCTGCGTATGGCCTGTTGTGGGTAGCTTCCCCGGCAGCGGTATTCCTGACCGGTGCTGCGATGGCTGCTGTTTCATTAGCGCTGGCAAGGCTGGTACCTGAAAATCCTGAGCCGGGCAGGGAGGTAATTACGCAGCCAGTAGAAAGGGCTGTGTGATGGAACTCCAGCCGCGACAATTTCTGCTATTTCCTGTGGGAGGCGCACCCTCGCGGCGATAGAGGGGGGATGTGGCTGGACCGTCTCGCAAGCGAGACTCGCTCGACCGCGGCTAAAGCCGCTTGCTAGTGGCTTATGTGGACTCCCCTCTGTCAACAATGAATCGCCCTTTAACAGAAAAAACGCAAGCTTATGTCCGAGCTCACTATGGGGACGCGATCCCCGGCTCACTGAGATTTGCGCGAACAGTCTTATCATCTCTCGAAAGCGAGCGCTGAGCTCTTAGCCACTAACTGATTAAGACTGCATCTGTATCAAGCGCTTTTCATTGCCTAAAGGTTCAGGCGGTGACTGCCTGAGCCTGATACTCGCTGCCATCCCGCAATAAAGCAAAGGCGGTACGTACTGTTTTATTGGCTAAAGCCACGGCGGCGCAGCGTTTACCCCGCCGCTCGATCAGATTTTTCAGCCAGACTTCTTTCTGGGATTTAGCGGATCGTCGGCTCAGTGCCCCCACCACGGCCATCGCGCCGCTGATGAGCTGACTTCGCACCAATTGGTTACGGATATGTTTACCTATGCTACCCAGCACGGCCTTACCACCGCTGGAGTGCTGTATTGGCGTTAGACCAACACAGGCGGCCGCTTCCCGACCACTCCTGAAACTCACGTCGTCCCCCAGCTTCAGGAGGTTGAAAAGATTAATCGCATTGATCACCGATACCCCTTCCAGCGCCATCAGACGTTGACAGTCCGGATGCTGCTTGATGACCTTAGCCAGCTGCTGATCATAGTGCTGAATACGTTCAATGATTGCCAGATAGGCTTGCCAGGTCAGATGCAAGGCCTCCCTGAAGATCATGCTGAAGCCGTTGTCTGCCGTTTCCAGTGTGTCCTGAACCGCTCTGCTCAGACCTGCCTGAGCCGGAGATGCAGTAATATTAAATTCAGCGAG
This sequence comes from uncultured Amphritea sp., assembly GCA_963669425.2. Lineage (GTDB taxonomy): Bacteria > Pseudomonadota > Gammaproteobacteria > Pseudomonadales > Balneatricaceae > Amphritea. The sequence goes on along the minus strand of CAXXNC010000002.1, from coordinate 2,268,432 downwards.
TAGTGCTCTGATCTGATTACCCAGAGCCACTTTTTGTTTAACGCCCAGCTCTCGCATGCGCAGAATGGTTTGTAATTCCTGCTGTTCAAAGGTTTTGCCGGAGATGAACTGCACCTCAGGTAACTGTGCGGCCTGCGCAATCGCCAGTGCATCATTTTTATCAGTTTTCTGCTGCTGGCGAACCGCTGCAACCAGGCGAGTAGAGATCAGTCGTGCGATGTGACCGTGTTCCTGAGCCTTCTGCTTCCAGTAATTCGACATAGAACAGGCTTCAAAAACGATAACCACAGAGCTTTGGGTTGCCAGCCACAGACTGAATTCTGAAGCGCTCATCGCTTCATTAAGTAAGACTTTATGGCGTTTAACAACGCACACTTGAATCACTTTTTTGGCCAGATCGACGCCGACAATGGTATTGTTCATGTATTGGGCTCCTAGCTAATTTTTGGTCGAATTCAGCATACCTCGCTGCTGATATCAGGGCGAGGGGAGTCCAATTCTCTCGAAAAAGCGAAAGACCTACGGGGTCATAAAGTAGACTGTAGTGAGGCACGCCCTCGTGCTGATAAGAGGGAGTGAGTGGCTGGTTTGAAAGGACGAATCTTATTCGTGGTTCGATAATCGTAGGGTGCGTTATAACGCACCTTTTCTATTATTGGTGCAATACGCTGATGCTATTGCACCCTACGATGATAATCAGAAATGTTTTCTGGATACGCGTTTGACCGGCTCGATGCCAGGAAAACATTGTTTCGCCACTAGCCACTAGCCACTAGCCACTAGCCACAAATAACGGCTTTGGTCTCGATATATTCCTCAAGTCCCTGTTCACCCCATTCACGCCCATTACCGGATTGCCTACAGCCCCCGAAAGGGGCGTCCAGTGAAAAGTAAGCCCCCTGAATATAACACTGTCCGGCTTTCAGGCGCCGAGCGATAGGTATCGCACTGGCAACGTCTTTTGCATAGACGCCGGAAGAGAGACCGTAGGGTGTATCGTTAGCGATTTCAATGGCTTCTTCTATGCTGTCATACTGAATAATGCACAGTACGGGACCGAAGATCTCCTCCCGGGCGATGCGCATCTGGTTGTCGACATTGGCGAACAATGTAGGCTGCACGAAAGCGCCATTGGCCAGATGCGCTGGAAGATAATCAGGTGCGCCCGGTCCGCCATGAATTAAACGGGCTCCTTCTGCTATACCCAGGCAGATATAGTCCTCGACCGTCTGCTTTTGCTTATGAGAAGCCATCGGCCCCATTGTGGTGTTGGATTCTTCCGGATCTCCTACAACCTGTTCCCGGGCGACAGATACAGCGATTTCAAGGGCTGATTCATAGTGATCTTTGTGGACCAGCATCCGGGTCAGAGCGTTGCAGGTCTGACCAGTATTCGCCATAACATCCTCAATGCCGTAGCGCACGGCAGCACTGAGATCAGCATCCGACGTAATAATGAAGGCCGATTTACCGCCCAGCTCCTGGCAAACCCTTTTGACACCGGGAGCGGCGGACTGGGCAACATCGATACCAGCCCGGGTGGAGCCGGTGAACGAGACCATATCCACCTCATGATGGCTTGCCATAACCGGACCTATCTCGGTACCGATACCGGAAACCAGATTAAAGACACCTGCTGGCAGACCGACAGTATCGAAGATCTCCGCCATCAGGAAATCCAGCTCCGGAGTCTGTTCGGCAGGCTTGGCAATGATCGTACAGCCTGCGGCCAGGGCGGGGGCGACTTTTCCGATCAATTGATGTAGCGGGTAATTCCAGGGATTGATAAAAGCACAAACGCCGACTGGCTCCTTTAGCAGGAGAACCTGATTGTGTTCTTTTACAGCTTCCATCTTGTAGGCCAGATCGGCATAGTACTGCATCGCTTGAATGGGGGCATCCACATGATAAGTACCGGTCAGATGACGGGGACAGCCCATCGACTGAACATGAGCAGTGACCAGGTCTTCGTAACGGTTCTGCATCTCTCTGGCGATACTTCGCATCAGATCGGCCCGTTCGCTGGCAAGGCTGGAAGCCCAGTCAGGCAGAGCTGTACGGGCAGCTACTGCGGCATGATCAATATCTTCAGTTGTGCCTCTGGGAACTCTGAGGAAGGTCTCATTATTGCTGGGGTTGGTAACCTCAATGTAGTCTGAGTGAGCCGGTGATTGCCATTGGCCGTCGATATAAAGCTTGTTATATGTTTTCATAGTCAGACCCCCGCTTATGCGCTCTGATAATCCTGACGCAGTGGAACCCTGACTTCGTAGCCAGGTTCTTCAGGCTCATCATCGATCATCTCAGCAGGGAAGCCCTGGCCAAGCACCTGAATATCACAGGCCTCCTCCAGACGGCGGATAATATTCGGAGAATATTCTCTCGGCCCGTAGCGGTCTTGTCCGTCTTTGAATATGTCCACCATCAGTGGGGCAACCTTAAGGGGTAAACCTGCTCGTTTGGTAAGCTCATCAAACAAGCCGACATCTTTAAGTACCAGATCCATGGTGAAGCTGATATCCCGGCTGCCGTTGAGGATTACCTGGGATTCTGTTTCATGGACAAAAGAGTTGCCGGATGAGGCTTTGATCGCCTCGTAGGTGACGTTCATGTCCATTCCCAACATTTTAGACGCGGTCAGTGCCTCGGCCAGAGCTGCCAGATGGACGGTACAAAGGTAGTTAGTGACTACTTTAAGTGTCGACGCTGAGCCCAGCGGACCGGTGTGAAGAATACGTCGGCCCATGGTGGTCAGAATTGGCAGAATACGGTCAAACGCTTCACGGCTGCATCCGGCAAAAATTGAGATATTACCTGTATTGGCCCGATGACAGCCGCCGGACACAGGACAATCGACCGGCATAGCGCCTTTTGCTTCGACAAGTTCCCCGATACGACGGACCTCTGCTTCGTCGGTGGTGCTCATCTCCAACCATATCTTGCCAGAGGAAAGACCTGCCAGAATACCGTCTTCAGCTTCCATTACCTCAGAGCAGGCCGCCGGCGAAGGCAGGCAGGTAATAACTACATCGCAGGTTTCTGCCATCTGTTTTGGCGAGTCTGCGCTGATAGCACCCCGGGCGACAAAGTCATCAACAAAATCTTTATTCAGATCTCTCACCGTCAGCTCCATGCCGTTACGGAGCAGGCTGCCTGCCAGTTTACCACCCACGTTTCCAAGACCGATAAATCCGATTTTCATAGCTTGCCCTCTGTGTTTGTTATTTTTGCTTTTTGAGCGTTGGTTAAAAATAGAGTGGGTCTGGTGTTACAACAATTGATCTTTTTTTGTTCGATTGGTAAATAAAATCTTCCAATTGGTGGGGCGATGAGCTATCAATTGAATCTGAACCCGGATGATGGATATGTGATATGGCTCTGGACTTGCGCAAGCTTCCACCATTGAAAGCGCTGAAAGGCTTTGAAGCTGCGGCTCGTCTGCAAAGTATCCGTGGCGCAGCGGAAGAGCTGAACCTTACCCATCCTGCTATTCGTCATCAGATCCAGTTACTGGAAGATGATCTTGGATTGAAGCTATTTACCCGCCGTGGACGTAATGTCCGGCTGACTGAAACCGGTGAAGCGTTCTACCCGGTGGTATGTCAGGTACTGGGTTTGTTAGTCGAGAGCTGTGAGGTGTTACGACAACAGGCAGAGAATCCACCGTTAAGGCTTCAAGCCTATATAACATTGTCGATCAGATGGCTGGCGAGTCGATTGAGTGAATTTAAAAAACTGTATCCGGAGATCGATATATATCTCCAGGCCAATAACAGTGGTTGGGAGTTTGATGAGTCCCACGCGGATATAGGTCTTATCTACAGCCGTCAGCCTGTGTCAGAACATCTGCACTGGATTGATCTGTTTCCCTCGCGGGTTTATCCGGTTTGTTCGCCAGCGCTGATGGAGGGTGTTGGTGAGTTGTCTGTACAATCGTTGCTACAGTATCCCTTGCTGACAGTGTCAAGTGAAAAGGGCTATTGGAGTTGGGATGACTGGTTCCGGGATCTGAATATTGATTTTAAGCCCGTACACAGTCCGGTTGTTGTTGATACCCTGGCGGTGGCGCTGGAAATGGCACTTGCGGGACAAGGTATTGTGTTAGTTAACGGGCCCGTAGCGGAAGATGACATAGCAGAGGGAAGGCTGACCAGACCTGTTGAGGATGAAACTGAAGGTCGAGGCCGCTGGGGGATTGTTGTATCTGAACGCTTAATCGACGACCAACGGGTTAAGCTCCTGACTCACTGGCTTCAGAAGGCTGCGGGGAAAGCCTGATACTGTATTCTTTTTCCAGCTTTTTAAGTCCGCGCTCAGTAATTCGGACAATGCGAGAATCTGGCAGCTTCTCTGCCCAGCGGCGCTGCAGCATATCCGTCATTATCCACCGGCCCAGACTACCTGCCAGATGAAAACGCTGTTCGCTCCAATCCAGACAGTTTTTACAGGCTAACTGCTGTGTGTCATCTTCTGCATCCGGATTGTATCCCTTTTTGCGGAACAGGGTTATGCCTGCTGCAGTTAATTCTAGTACGCCGTTGCGATCTTCCAGAAGCTGCTGGGCTTTGAATTGATCCAACATGTCTACCGCCAGTTCACCCGCCAGATGGTCATAGCAGACCCTCGCTTTCTTCAGAGCCAGATAGCGGTTATCCGAATCCTCCGTTGGATGCCCTTGGCGGGCAGAGAGGCCCTGCAGGATTTCAATCAGTTCTGCGATATCCCGGCCACTGATTCTGAAGTAACGATACTGACCCGACTTCCGCACACTCAGAACTTTACCCCTGACCAGTTTATCCAGATGGCTGCTGGCGGTCTGAGCTGTTATATCGGCTTCCAGTGCCAGATTAGTGGCGGTCATCTCCCGGCCAGACATTAGTGCCATTACTATACTCACGCGGGCCGGATGGCTAAGCAGTTTGGCAAGATCAGCAACAATGGGCTCCAGATACATGGTTCACCTATTTCGGCCTGTGTCGAAGTACAGGCTCCATTAATTCGATAGCATGACTATCATACTGACAAGACAACGAAGGCGAAATCCGATGATTGCGGTTATTTTTGAGCTTTACCCAAGAGTAAATGAAACTGCTGATTACTTTGATATTGCGGCCGAGCTTAAGTCATATCTTCAGGATATTGATGGTTTTATCTCTGTGGAGCGATTCGAAAGTGTGGTACAACCGGGGAAATATCTATCTCTGTCGTTCTGGCGAGACGAAACGGCAGTGAAACAATGGCGGAATTTGATGGTGCACAGAGAGGCTCAGCAAACAGGCAGGCAGAAAATATTCACCGATTACCGGTTAAGGGTTGCAACTGTGATTCGGGATTACGGTATGAATGAACGGAAACAGGCTCCGACAGACAGTAACGACAGCCATTGCAACTAGAAGGATAATATGAAGACGATCACATTAGCATTTGATGTATACGGCACCCTTATCAATACACACGGCCTGTTGCAGCAACTGGAAACGCTGGTGGGTGATAAAGCGCAGCCATTATCGATCAGTTGGCGTGAAAAGCAGCTGGAGTATTCTTTTCGCAGAGGGTTGATGAATAATTATCTGCCTTTCACAGAATGCACCCGCAGTGCGCTGGAGTATGCCTGTCAGTTACATAAAGTTGAGTTAAGTGACGAACAGAAGCAGGAGTTGCTCAAACTCTACGGTAAGCTTCCGGCCTTTGACGATACCCTGACCGGATTACAGCAGTTAGATCCTCAGCAGTTTGATTGTTTTGCGTTTTCCAATGGTACCGAAGCGGCGGTTCGTGGGTTGCTTGAGCATGCAGGAATCAGATCGTTTTTCAAAGATGTTGTCAGTGTCGATGATCTGAAAACCTTTAAGCCGAATCCGGCTACCTATGATTACTTTATGCAGCGCAGCCAGGGTGATAAAGCCCGTAGCTGGCTGATCTCCAGCAACCCCTTTGATGTGATTGGTGCCCGCAGTTCTGGTATGCGTGCTGTCTGGGTACAGCGCACCCCGGAAGCGATCTTCGATGACTGGGAAGTAGAACCGGATCTGATCGTAACGTCGTTGGAGCAGATCGGCGATCGGATTCTGGATTACTATACGGACAACTGATTTACCCATCCGGATGACCTGTTAAGGACGAAAAATATGGATATTGTTCTGCTTATTCTGGGATTGTCGCTGAGTGTTCTCTGGCTCTGGATAACAGTTCTGGCGATGCTGTGCCTGTTCCTTGATCCGGATCTGGAGCCGGTGCAGCGTTGGGGGCAGCTGGCCATCGTCTTACTGATTCCCCTGTTAGGGGCAACGGTGGTGTTAAGAATGGTGAATGATCACTCACCGGAAGTGGTTGCCCGGTTTCTGATTCCCTGGCCATTCAGTCTGGTTATCCGGGATAAACCGGTACTGAAAGGCGGTCCGGGTAGCAACGGTGAAGAGCTACCCGGGAGCCACAGTGCTGGTGCCAGTGAGGGCGGCGGAGGCGGTAGCCACTGATCTGCTCCGGTTGATCAGAGTTTTATCCAGACATGATTGTAGGCAATATCCGCTGCAACGTAGAATAGTAGCAGCGCCATCCCCCGGTTCAGCCAGAGAAAATATGAGCCCTGTTTGATGAGCTGTCTCAATCGCGCGCCCATCAGCAGATAGACGAAAGGGGCGCCAAAGGCCATCACGGATAGCACTCCGGACCAGAGCATTATTTCGAAACCGTCAATATCTGAGGCTGGAAACTGCACCGTTGCGATTGGCAGTATGGCGATGAACGATTTTGGATTGAGCAACTGCATCACCAGGCCGGCGCGATAACCGGGTGATTTTTCCAGAGTATTGTTCAGCTCTGTTGCCGGATTACCGCCGGGCATATAGAAGAGCTTGTAGCCGAGATAGCTGATATAGATGCAGCCCAGCACGCTGATGACAAGTTGCGATTCGGGCGTCACTAACAGCGATCCGGTGTAACCGAACAGAAGAAACAGAATCAGCATCGCTGAACCAACGCCGATACAGAAGCGGAAAGTCGGGCTGACTGAACCGTGAATTCCACCGTTCATACTGAGCAGGTTGGCCGGTCCCGGGCTGTACATGATGCCGAACGCGTACGCGAAGATCTCTACCATAAAGCAGACTCCTGAAATTTCTGAAAATAAAGGTGGGCCGGATTCAGCCCTGAGCAGAATCAGCGATCGGTGAGATGCTGCTGATACTGTTTCGGTGTCATCCCGAAGATAGGTTTAAAACGCCGGTTAAAGTGGCTGAGATCACTGAAGCGGTAGCGATACACCACATCATCCAGTGACATACCGGCGTCCAGCGCTTCCCGGGCCCGGTTGATCCGGCTATTGAGAATGTACTGATGCGGTGTAATCCCGAACTGTTCCCGGAACAGGCGTAAGAAGTGATACTTGGATAGGTTGGCGCTGTCACTGATCTGATCCAGTGATATATCCTGATCCAGGTGCTCGTGAATATAGTCACGGGCCTGCAACAGTAAACGGTCAGCTTTGTTTACCTGACGGTTCGATGAATAGCTACCGTACAGTTGAGCGATCCGTTCTGCCATCAGATAGAGAGCATGCTCTTCCCGCAGTGAGTCTTGATTGTCATCGCCGATCAAACGAGCCATCCGCAGAATATGTTCGCGCAGGGCTGCATCATTAAGAACGGTATCGACGATGCGGAAACCTTCGGGCTGCTTTACTCCGGCGCTTTGCAGCATCGGCTCCAGTTGATCCGGATGGATATAGAGCATCCGGTATTGCAGATTGTCATCAACACCGGAGTGGCCGTCGTGAATATCACCGGGATTGAAAACAATGATGTTGCCCGGGGGGCTGCGATGAAATGCACCATTGGCGAAAAAGTCCTGCCGACCGGCCAGCGTAACGCCGAACGAGTACTCCTCATGGGCGTGTTTACCATAAGAAAAGTCGCTCATCTGTGCCTGCAGGGCTGACACCTGATTCAGGTTGTGGCTTTTTGCAAAATGGAACTGATTGTTGTTACTCATATTCTTCACCGCTTCGGGCATTGTAAGTCTAATCCCGATACAAGGGGAGTATAGGCAGCAAGGGAGGGCAGGGCTTGGATAAAATTGCTGACTTTGCAGTGGGTACCCGCGTATACACAGCAACAGGTTCCTCTGATTGTGATTAACCTCTGCTTTTGGCAGTATCGAAAGCACATAGGTATCGAATGATGAGTTATCAGGTTTCTGTTTGCTGCGGATGATAAAGCGCCGTACGTTTCAGAGCATTTCCTGAATCCCGTTGAATGTATAGAGAATAAAAGGAGTTATATGAAACGTTCACTTTCTTTTGTGTTGGCGATGAGCTTTTTCTCTGCCGGAGTATTGGCAGCTGATTATGATCAGCCTGATACACCAGCGCTGGCAGATGCGCAGCTGAATGAAGCTTATAGCGGTCAGAAATTTGATTGGTATGAAGGTGAGGATACCGGGACTATCGAGTTTAAAAGTAGCGGCAAGGCGATTCTGAGCTGGGGTAATCGGAAGATCGACGGTAAGTGGTGGGTCGAGAATAATGAGCTGTGCCGCAAGTGGAATATCCGTTCCGCGAAAGACAGTACCCGCTGCTATGTTGTCTATGAAACCCCGGAAGGTGACTATCTGAAGTTCATCGACGGTGAATTTGTGCTTAAAGAGGTAAAAATATAACGCCGGGTAATGACTCGATTCTCTTTGTGGGGCAGCTTCCAGTCGCGATTAGTGGGCGTGCTGGGTATTGATCGCCGCGAGGGCGCGCCTCCCACAAGTTATTACTGAGCCACGAACTACGAGCCACGAAAGTATAGTTGTCTAACCTGGCTTACGTGCCACACTGAATTCACATAACAATCACCATGGAGCGGTCTCTATGCGTACGCTGGATTTCTATTTCGATTATATCTCTCCCTATGCTTACTTCAGCTGGCTGAAGGTGGGAGCGTTATGTCAGAAGTATGATGTTGAGCTGCAGGCCCATCCGGTGGTGTTTGGTAAATTGCTGGATCATTGGGGTCAGTTGGGTCCGGCGGAAGTCAGGCCTAAGAAAGCGGCTCTGTATCGCTACTGTGATCGTTATGCCCGGCTGCACGGTTTTGATTTTAATCCACCTGCCCGTCATCCCTACAATCCATTACCAGCATTGCGTCTGTCGTTACCGGAAGTATGTGGTACAGGGCATCAGCACCGGCTGATCAGTGCCATTTTTGAAGCTGGCTGGTCCTGCGGCGCTGATCTGTCCTGTCGTGACACTCTTGCTGGTATCCTGCAGCAACAGGGGCTGGACAGCGAGTATCTGCTCACTACTATAGACAGCGAGGCCGTCAAACAGGCACTGAAGTATTCTACTGAGCAGGCGATCAGCCGGGATGTCTTTGGTGTCCCGACCTTCATCATCGATGATCAGTTGTTCTGGGGTAACGATCAGCTGGAACACATCGAACTCTACCTGCAGGGCAATGATCCCCTTGATGCTGACTGGGTTAATGAGCTACTGGTCCGCGATCGCGGGATCGACCGGAAAAGCTTTCTGGCCCGTCAGGCTCAGGATTAAAGGTAGAGCTTTTTACCCATCTTCTGATGTGGTCCCTGCATTCTGGGTATGCCACTGAATCCTGCAGGTATCACTGTAATCCGTCCCCCGGACTTCAGGAACTGATCGGTCTGATGGCGGATTGACTCGTGTGTTTCTCTGGCGGGTGGTGGTTTTGGCAGAGTTCTTTGACGCAGAGGCTTCATCGGATTCACATAGATTTTCGGGGTTGATCGGAGCGTTAGCACTGAAGTATAGGTGATGATTTTGATATTGGTTAAAAAATAACCAATACTTGAAGGGTATATCGTATCTCTTCGTCGATATGGCCTGGTCGACGAGTACCTTTACCGAAGCTTTAGAGCCTGTCTTAAGAGCTTTCAAAAACAGAATGGGGGAGCTGGATGCAGCGTAATGGACTGCTTCCGATCTGGCTTATCTGCGTTCTGATCATGCTGCTGGTGGACTATGTCATCGGAGCAGAAGCAGAATTTGTGAATGCCTGGAGCGCTGTTTTGCGCATACTCGGGCAGCCGGTACCTGTTGGTGAATCCTGGATTTACAGCCAATGGGGCCTGTGGGGCGAAATCGGAAGTGTATTATTAGTCACTTATCTGGTGGCATTCCTGCTACAGAGGGTGTTTGGAATAGGGCGATTCTGAGTCCTGTTGCGAGTCTCTGATGCCGAAGATGCTTCTCTTTCCGGCAGGTTTCCGGCTATCCTGAAAGTGAACTTCTGGTCCTTAAATCTTTCTGACAATGGTATTCACCAGAGTCAGGATGTATAACTGGTACCGGTAGTAACTTGTTATTTATAAAGGGGATAGTGTTATGGAAATGGATCTGAGCCTGGCGCAGACACGGGTGATCGGCTGTCTGATTGAAAAAGAGATCACCACCCCCGATCAATATCCTTTGTCACTGAATTCTCTGACTACCGCCTGTAATCAGAAAAGTAACCGCGAACCGGTGATGTCACTGACCGAGTCGGAAGTACTCGATGTTGTCGAAGAGCTCACAAAGAAACGCTTTATTCGCGAAGAGAGTGGCTTTGGCAGTCGCGTGTCAAAGTACCGGCACCGTTTCTGCAATACTGAGTTCAGCGAACTGCAGTTGAGTGAACGGGAGTTGGGTATTCTTTGTGTGCTTTTCCTGCGCGGTCCGCAGACCCCTGGCGAGCTGAGAACCCGCACCAATCGCTTGTGCAGCTTTGATGATGTACATCAGGTTGAACAGGTGCTGCAGAAAATGAGTGAGCGGGAAGATTACCATCTGGTCGTCCGAATGCCGAGAGAGCCGGGTAAACGGGAGTCCCGTTATGCCCATCTTTGTAGTGGTCCGGTGGAAGCCGCTGACCCATCTGAAGCTGCACCTGTGCAGAGTAGTCCGGGCGGTGCTGAGCGAATAGAAGAACTTGAGCAACGGGTCGCTGAACTGGAGCGTACCCTTGAGGAGATCAAAGCCCGCCTCTGAGTCACTTGTGCAGGTATCGTATCGCTGTATTTGATCTGAAGTCTGAAAGTTAAGGTCTGTTAACCAATAGAGAGGCAAAAATGAAAATACTGGGTGCAATTGTTGCAATATGTCTGGCCGTTTTTCTGTTTTTTCAGGCTCATGATATGGAAGGAATGAGTCTGGCCCGCTTTGGTTATATTGCTGCGGCAATTATTCTGATTGTGGTTACGATCTTTATCTATGTCCCGTCTCAGCAGGAAGGCGATAAGTAATTCAGCTTGTTTTCACTTGAAGACTGATTTGAGATGGATTGAGGCTAGGCGTCGCTTTATGAATAAAATGTTATGTTATAACATGTTTTTTTGTTTTTAATTCGCTTGTCAGATTCTGGATCGGACTCTGTACCAAGCTTTTCAAATGACGACCGGAGACCCTGACTGAACATGAAAACCACTGTGATAAAAAATGCGACACTGTTCAATGAGGGCAATGAGCAGGTAGCGGATCTTCGTATCCGCGGCCAGCGAATAGATCTGATCGCTTCAGAGATAGCTGTTGAAGCCGGTGATGAAGTGGTTGAAGCAGAAGGTTGCTGGCTATTACCGGGAATGATCGACGATCAGGTACATTTCCGTGAGCCGGGACTGACGCATAAAGGCAATATCGCCAGTGAATCCCGCGCGGCGGTGAGAGGCGGTATCACCAGTTTCATGGAGATGCCCAATGTCAGCCCATCGACCACCACCATTGATGCACTGGAGAGTAAATACCAGTTAGCCAGCCAGTCATCGATGGGTAACTACTCATTCTATCTGGGCGCTACCCATGACAACCTGGAACAGATTAAGCAGCTGGATACTTCCCGGCATTGCGGGGTGAAGGTATTTATGGGGGCTTCTACCGGAGATCTTCTGGTCGAAGCACCGCAGGCGCTGGATGCTATTTTCAGAGAGAGTCCGGGACTGATTGTTACTCATTGCGAAAGTAGTCCGTTGATTCAGCAGAATCTGGATCGTTATCTGGCCGAAGGCCGGGAGCCTGTAATTACGGATCACCCTCTGATCCGCTCAGCTGATGCCTGCTATGCCTCATCCTCCTATGCAGTGTCACTGGCTAAGCAGCACAACAGCCAGCTGCATGTGCTGCACATCACCACAGAGAAGGAACTCAGTCTGTTTGAGGCCGGTCCGATTGCTGGCAAAAACATCACTGCTGAGGCCTGCGTGCATCATCTCTGGTTCTCGGATGAGGATTATCCGGAAAAGGGCAATCTGATTAAGTGTAATCCTGCGGTGAAATCCGCGAGTGACAGGGCGGCTCTGATTCAGGCGCTGCACACCGGTCAGATCGATATTATTGCTACTGATCACGCGCCGCACACCTGGGAAGAAAAACAGCAGCCATATGGGCAGGCTCCGGCGGGTCTGCCGCTGGTTGAGCACGCGTTGCTGACGCTGATCGACCATGTCAAAAATAAACGGCTCAGCGTGCAGCAAGTAGTTGAGAAGGTTGCTCATAACCCGGCAATCCGTTACGGCATTGTTGAAAGGGGCTATCTCCGGGAAGGCTACTTTGCTGACCTGGTGCTGGTGGATCCGAATGCTGAGACGCCGGTCAGTCATGACTCTGTCCACTATCACTGTGGCTGGACACCGTTCGACGGTCACCGTTTCAGTTCTCGGATTCAGTCAACCTGGGTTAATGGAGCACGGGTATTTGATGGTCAGCAGTTGAGTGCTGAATCATCGGCGATGGAGCTGCGTTTCGCCCGTTAATGGGGAGCCCGTCAGATACATTTGTATCTTAAGAATATAAAAAGAGCCGGTTACAGATCGGAGCAGCAGGTGAGGAACGTCCGCTCTCGCTCTGGCTGTAACCATCAGAAGTATCAGGGGATAACTGATTTATGTTACGAAAAAATCCTTCCGGTTTTGCACCGCAGGTCTCAGAGAAAGCCTTTATTGATCCTACTGCGATTATCTGCGGTCGGGTGGTGATTGAGGATAATGTGTTTGTCGGGCCTTATGCGGTGATTCGTGCCGACGAAGTGGATGACGAAGGCAATATGGAACCAATCATTATCCGGCGCGGTTCCAATATTCAGGATGGCGTAGTGATTCACTCAAAGTCCGGTGCTGCAGTTACCATCGGTGAACGTAGCTCGATTGCTCATCGCTCGATTATTCACGGCCCATGCGAAGTGGGTGATGATGTGTTTATCGGTTTTAACAGCGTGGTATTCCGTTCCCATATTCATGATGGTTGTGTGATTCGCCACAACTGCGTGATCGATGGTATGGATCTGCCGGAGCAGATGCATGTACCGCCGATGACCAATATCGGTCCAGAGTTTGATCTCAACCAGATCGAGCAGGTGCCGCCGGATTACTCTTCATTCTCAGAATCCGTTGTGGCGGCTAACCACTGGCTGGTGGAAGGCTATAAACGGATCGCTAACGAGCTGTAAATGAACAGTCAGCCCGGCTGATCTGCCGGGCTGTTTTGTCTGTTATCAGGCGCTGCACTGATCGACCAGATAGACGATCGATTGATAGTCGATACCTGAGTGCTCGCTCAGACCGATCTCACAGGTCCGGCTGGTGGAGTAACCGCTATCGCAGTGACCTACCTGGGTAGCCAGTGTGCTCAGGGCTGAGGCATTCAGCTCAGGCGTTGTAAAACCTTTATCGCCAGCAAAGCCGCAACAGGTGATTTGCTCTGGCACGACGACCTCATCACTACAGGCCTGCATAATGGCCAGGGTTTTATCTGCCAGCCCCATACGGCGGGCAGAACAGGTAATGTGCAGTGCAACAGGCTCAGGCAGTTTTTTCAGCGGCAACGTCTCCAGCAGGAAGTCGTGAATAAACTCCACCGGTTCAAATAACTTCAGAGGACTGTTCTTTTCTGCCAGCTCTTCTTTTAGTCGCATCACGCAGGGACTGGTGTCACAGTAGATAGGAATTTCACCGTTATAGCTGGCTTGTTTCAGCATTGCCAGTGTTTCATCAGCCTTCTGCTCCGCCTGATCGAACATCCCTTTACTCTTAAACGGCATGCCACAGCACTGTTCTTTCAACCCGGCAGGGTAGATTACCTCGAAGCCTGCTCGCTTGAGCAGTTGTTCGGTGACCTGCTGCAGTGATTGCTGATGTTCTGCGCCCCGGGCTGGCCCCATGGTACGGCTGGCACAGCTCGGCAGGTAAACCACTTTGGGTTTCTTCTTAGTTGATAGAGTGTTATCCGACTGAGCGCTACTGGGTTGCGTGCTGGCGATAAGCTCAGGCGTTTTTGTTGCTAGTGTTGACAGCGCTGGTGCTGCAGTGGGTGTTGACGGACTCCAGTGGCCAACGCGATTACCCGACAACTTGCGGGCACCACGGGTGACCGCCTTCATCGCTTTACTGCCCAGCAGCCGGTGGCTGGTATCTGCGATACCAAAGGCGGTTCTTGCGGCAGCAGCCAGGCTGCCAAAATGATCGGCGGCCCACTGCGCCATACCGCTATGACTGATATTGCGATCATGACGCAGTTGACGGATCAGGTCGCCGGTGTTGATCTGTACCGGGCAAACGGTGGAGCACAGACCGCAGCCGGCGCAGGTATCAATGCCCATGTAATCGTACTGATCGGAGAACTGATCGGCATCTTTACCTTCCAGTCGCATCAGTTCACGGCGGGCGATAATACGCTGGCGCGGACTCAGAGTCAGATTTTTTGATGGGCACATCCGCTCACAGAAACCGCATTCGATGCACTGATCGACGATGTCGCTGACCTGAGCCAGCGGCTTCAGATTACGGATATGCAGTTCCGGATCATTAGTGATCATGACATCGGGGTTAAGAATGCCCTGTGGATCAAACAGACGCTTGATCTCCAGCATGATGCCGTAAGCTTTATCACCCCATTCACTGCGCACATAGGGTGCCATATTCCGGCCTGTACCATGTTCCGCTTTGAGAGAGCCGTCGTAGCGGCCCACCACCATATTGCAGACAGCGTCCATAAAGCGATGGTAGCGCTGTACTTCGTCTTCGGTCTGGAAGCCCTGAGAGAAGATAAAGTGCAGATTACCGTCCAGGGCGTGGCCGTAGATCACACCGTCATCGTAGTTGAACTCCTGCATCAACTGTTGCAGTTCAACCAGTGCATCGGCCAGTGATTCGATAGGGAACGCAACATCCTCGATCAGTGCAGTTGTACCTGGCGCGCGGGTCGCCCCTACGGCAGGGAAGATCCCTTTGCGAACCTGCCAGTAAGCAGAATACTCTTCCGGGCGGTCGGTAAAGTGAGCCGGGACTGCCAGTTCCAGATCAGCGATCATCGCTTCAACTTCAGCGACTTTCTGCCATACCTGTTCCGGGGTAGTGCCTTCAACCTGAACCAGCAGAGCCGTTGCACCGGCCGGAATATCGGCCAGATAGGCGGGAACGCCATCCATATGTTGTACCGCTTTCAGGGCATAATAATCGATCATCTCGGCGGCGCTGACCGGCGCTTCATCTAACTTGAAACGGGTCACTGCCACACCGGCGTTACGGATATCGTTGAACACCAGGAATGCAGACGCTTTGTAGGGCTCGATAGGGATACTGCGGTGGGTAATTTCAGAGATAAAGCCCAGAGTACCCTCAGAACCGATCAGCAGGTGCGCCAGCATATCGATGGGATCGTCGTACTCCAGCAGGCTGCGCAGGCCGTAGCCGGTGGTGTTTTTTATCTGATATTTACGCGCAACCCGTTCACTCAGTGCCGGATTATTACGCAGCTGCTCTGCCAGTTGTTCCAGACCAGCCAGTAACGCTGCCTGAGACTGACGGAATGCTTTGCGACTGACAGGATCGGCGGTATCCAGCACTGTGCCATCCAACAGCACCAGTCGTATGCTCTCCATCATGGTGTAGGTGTCGAGGGAGTTCATGCCAGCGGCATTGTTGATCGCCATTCCGCCCACGGTAGCAGCATCAATTGAAGCAGGCATCAGCGCCAGCATCCGTTGGTGAGGCGCCAGCGCTTTATTCGCTTCGCTGCCCAGTACACCGCACTGCATTCGGATACGCTCACCTTCATCCAGCACGGTCAGGGATTTCCAGTCGGAGGTCAGTGCCAGCATGATTGAATCGGTGATCGACTGACCGGACAGGCTGGTACCTGAACCGCGGAAGCAGATCGGTAACTCCAGCTCTGAAGCCAGGCGCATCAGCGTGATCATCTCCTCTTCATTCTGTACCTGCACCAGAATCTGCGGCACCAGCCGGTAAAAACTCGCATCCGTACCATAAGCAAGGGTTCTGAAGCGGTCAGTGATCAATCGTTCTTCGGGAATGAAGGCCTGAGCCTGCTGGTAGAACTGCTGGTAAGGGGCGCTAAGCATGGTGCTCTCCGTGGATTCTGAATCGGATCCATGCAGTATAAAAAGCGTGGTATCATAAATTAATAGAAATAAAAGAAGCTGATAGTTTCCAAAAGTTTACTAATGCTGTTCGCAGAGTGTGGGTGAGGTAGTGATGCGTGTCGATGATCTGATGTTGTTTGCATCGGTGGTAAGGTTGAAATCGTTCCGGGCCGCAGCGGATCAGCGCGGTGTCGCCAGCTCCGTGGTGAGTAAGCATATTTCCCGGCTGGAATCGGATCTGGGCACGCAACTGCTGCGCCGCAGTACCCGTAAACTGAATCTGACCGAAGCCGGTGAGTTGCTTTACCGACATTGTCAGCAGCTGGAGCAGAATGTGGCACTGGCCAGCGAAGAGCTGAGTGCTTATCGGTCAGAGCCGACTGGCGTTCTGCGGATCAGTGCGCCGGGTGTTTCCGGGCAGCTGTTTCTGCCAAAAGTGATCCGCCGTTATATGGCGTTGTATCCGGGGGTGGAAGTGGATATGGTGATTCAGGACCGCTTTGATGATCTGATTGAGCAGGGCTTTGATCTGGCAATTAGAACCGGCACGCTGGAGGATTCCAGTCTGATCTGTAAACGGCTGGTGACCTCCTGCTGGCATGCGTTTGCTTCACCGGCTTATATTGAACGGCAGGGTACCCCTGAGTCTCTTGAACATCTGACAGATCATGAATGTCTGCTGTTCAGCCATCAGCAGACCGGTGAGGCTGACTGGCCCTGTATCACGCCGGAAGGTGAAACCTCTGTCAGTGTTAATGGGCGTTTCCGGGCGAATTCCTTATTGGCACTGTGTGAAGCGGCACTGGATGGTATGGGCATCGCTTTTCTGCCGCTCTATATGGTGCGCCATGAACGAGGTTCTGGCGATCTGATACCGGTACTGGAAAGTCAGCTATACAGGCGGGTGGGCATTTATGCGCTGTACCCTCAGAGCCGTTTTTTGCCACCGAAAACCCGGGCGTTTATCGAACTGCTGGAACAGATGTTTGAGCAGGAGGAAGAGCTGTTTCGGCACTGAATCTGCAACTGTTTCTGATTACGGTTGGCATTCCCGTTTTGACCCGGTACCTTAAGTAAATACTGTGCAAAGGTTCATCATAACTGGCTGTTCAATGAGGGATTATGAAACAGATTCGTATTGCTATCGTTAACTATCCGCAATCTCTGCAGTCGGCGGTATACGGGCTGCAGGAACAGTTCCTGTTGGCGAATGATATCTGTGCTGATGAGGGATTGGCACTGAGATTTGATCCGGAGCTGCTCAGTGCCAATACACTGCCTGATGATCTGAGCTTTACTGTCGTTATTCTTCCGCCCAGTATCCGTACCGATTTCTATAATCAGCCCAGCCCATCGCTGCTTAAGTGGTTGCACGAACAGCACCGACAGGGCGCGGTGATCTGCAGTGCCTGCGCCGGTGCTTTCATTCTGGCTGCGACCGGGTTGCTGGAAGGGCGACCTGTAACCACTCACTGGGGGCTGGCGGAAAACTTTACCGAGAGCTATCCGGAGCTGAATCTGGATACCCGTCAGATCCTGATTGATGATGGCGATATCATCACCGCTGGTGGTCTGATGTCATGGGTGGATCTGGGGATGGAGCTGGTTTCACGCTATTCCAACAGTGCGGTGATGCGCCAACTGGGGCGTAATATGGTGGTGGATACCGGTGCCCGGCAGCAGCGCTTTTATCAGAGCTTTGCGCCTGTCCTTGATCATGGTGACAGCCGGATACTCAACGTTCAACAGTATCTGCAGAGCCACTTTGCCGAACCGTTGACGGCAGACAGAATGGCTGAGCAGGCGGCGGTTTCGGGTCGGACTTTGTTGCGTCGCTTTGTCGCGGCGACAGGATTCAAACCGTTGGAATACCTGCAGAAATTGCGGGTACAAAAAGCCTGCGATCTTTTGGAGAGCAGTAATGATACCGTCAGCTCTATCGCCAATGCGGTGGGGTACGAAGATATCACTGCTTTCCGCCGGGCTTTCCGAAAGCAGATGGGGCTTTCCCCGGCGGAGTTTCGCCGGCGTTTTACCAGCGCATCATAGGCAGGGGATTCAACGGCGCTTTTTTCAACTGCTGCCAGGTCAGCTGCATCAGTCGTTTATGAAACCCAGCATTGGGAAAAGCGGCTTTTACTTCATTGATATAGTGTTTGGGGACGCCCCATTTCACCATCCCCAGCGAGAAATCCACCAGGTCCGCCCGGCGGAATAACTCCGCCAATGGATAACGGTCATCACGAACCTGTCGGATCTTATGGTGCTCATCGATGATCAGGGTGATCTCATCTTCCCAGTGGGATAAACCCTCTGCTTTCAGATAGTCCTGTGCGGCGACCATCGATGGGGGCAGATAATCCACCGTCCCTTCACTCCAGATTCCGATATCATGAAACGCCGCAGCAATAATCAGTTTTTCGCGCTCCTCCCGGGTTGTCGGGTGAAGATAGAAACAGAAATGCAGCATGCGGTAGACATGGTTGCGATAGCCCTCATAGTCGGCACCAATGGTTTCCTGCCAGGGCGACAGTATCTCTTCCAGAAGTGGGATTTTGGGTTTAATGGTCATTTTCAGCTCCTGTGAATTTTTATCTATTATCCGCAGCGGACGAATGGCTGAAAAAAGCCAAAAGAGACAGATTGCGGGCTGTTTTAGACAGCTTTGTGGCTAGAACGGAAGGCAAAGCCTTCCTTGCTCGACCGCATTGCAAGCAATGCTCGCTAATTGCTCGAAAAAGCGAAAAGCCTGGGTATTTATGATTGTGTTGGAGGCGCGCCCTCAAAAATAGTGGCTGGGCCGTCGTGCGGGCACGACTAGCTAGACGCAGCAAAGCTGCTTGCTAGAAAAAGCTTGACGAGATTCAGGGCGAGACTAAATACTATTTAGCCACTAGCCACTAGCCACTAGCCACTAGCCACTAGCCACTAGCCACTAGCCACTAGCCACTAGCCACTAGCCACTAGCCACTAGCCACTAGCCACTAGCCACTAGCCACTAGCCACTAGCCACTAGCCACTAGCCACTAGCCACTAGCCACTAGCATCAATCTATCTGAGGAAGTTAATTCATGTCTTCTACCGTCGTTATCACCGGTGCCAGCCGGGGTATTGGTCTGTCTTTCTGTAAACTCTACAAGGCACGGGGTTATGAAGTGTATGGCGCCTGCCGTCAGGCTTCTGAAGCGCTGAATAGTCTTGGTGTAAATGTGATTGAAGATGTGGAGGTCACCTCTCAGGCGGGTATTGAGCGTCTGGTATCGGCGCTGAAAGGCATAAGCATTGATCTGCTGATTAATAATGCCGGAATCCTGCGGGATGAGGTACTGGGGCGTATTGATCAGGACCAGATACGTCAACAGTTCGAAACCAATGCCCTGGCGCCGCTGCTGATTACTGAAGCATTAATGGACAATCTGGCGAATGACGCCAAAGTGGCGTTGATCACCAGCCGTATGGGCTCTGTCGCAGACAACACCAGTGGCGGCCGTTACGGTTACCGGATGTCGAAAGCGGCACTGAATATTGCCGGTATGTCTCTGTCTCATGATCTGAAACCCCGTGGTGTCGCGGTGGCGATTCTGCACCCAGGACTGGTAGGAACCGAGATGATCGGTGGCTATGGCGATATTACCCCGGATGAAGCGGCGGAGCGTTTGTCTCAGCGGATTGATGGTCTGACGCTGGAAAACAGCGGTACCTTCTGGCACTCCAACGGAGATGAACTGCCTTGGTAAACGGCTTTCGCAGAAAATGGTAGCGAATATATTCTGTTGAGCGCCGCTGATACTGGTTTCACGGATGTAAAGAAGGGTTTACATCCGGGCCTTGTTCATACTCAGGAGCGCTGATCTAACTCCGCTTAATCCTCTGAATTTCAAAGAAACACGGTTTTCGGGTCTGAAACGTGTATGCCTTCAGTTTGTTATGGATGTAACAAACTCAGGGAGGGACAGTATGAACCTGAAGAAGATGATTCTGTACCTGGGAGGTGTATATCTGCTGGCAGCTGTGCTGATGTTCATCAGTGGATTCGTACTGAGTATCGCTGTCTCTTTGTTCGTATGAATTCTGATACTGGTAGCAGATGAGAAGCCGCTCTACGGAGCGGCTTCTTTATAAACATCAGAGCTTAAAACGCTGTACCTGCATGTGCAGGGTTTCTGCCAGATTGTTCAGTCCGAGAGAAGTATTCCGAGTTTCCTGCGTACCTTCTTTAACAGTCTCGCCCAGCTCTTTGAACTGATCGATCTGGCTACGAATCTCTATTGCATCGTTGCGGGCCTGATCAGTAATTGAGGCCACTTCCAGGCTGGTATCACTCAGCGTCAGAATGGTGTTCTGAATTTCTGACAGGGTGTTCACTGTGTTTTCAGCCAGAGTGACCGACGCACTGGCCTGCTTCTTGTTCGCTTCCATGTGTTCAACGGAGTCTGTGATCGCTGCCACGATCTCTGCCAGCATGCTGTTGATCTCTTCTGTGGACTGGTGAGTTCGGATAGCCAGAGTGCGTACTTCATCCGCAACAACCGCAAAGCCCCGACCTGATTCACCGGCCCGGGCCGCCTCGATGGCGGCATTCAGTGCCAGTAGGTTGGTCTGGCTGGCGATATCAGCAATGGTATTCAGAACACCGGTTACTTTATCGCCGACACCGCGCAGTTCCAGCAGCTTCTGGGAAGTCTGTTCAATGTCGCTGGCCAGAGTGGAGATACTGCTGGAAGTGCGCGCGACTTCCTGGCTGCCCTGCTGCATTTCAGAAGCACCTTTCTGAGCGGTTGCGGAAGCTTCTTCTGAACGGCTGACGCACTGAAAAATGTTTTCTTCCAGCACGCTCATCCGGGCTACCAGATTATCTATCTTATTGGTCAGATAGGCGATCTGGTGATCAGCATCTGCCGATTGGCCATTCAGGTTGTGAACCGAATCAGAGATACCCTGGGTCGCTTCGCAAACATCCTGCAGTGCAACTTTGAAGGAGGCCAGCAGGCCATTGATACTGGATGCCGCAGCTCCCACTTCGTCATTGCTGGTCTGCTTCAGAGAGACGGTCAGGTCGTAGTCCCGGGCAACATTGCCCAGTTCTTCAGACAGTTGCTGAATCGGACGGGCGATGGTTTTACGGGTCATGAAGTAAGCGGCCAGCGCGGCCAGGAAGATCAGTACGATCATGCCGATAATCAGTGTAACGATCTGTTGCAGCTGATCTTCAATGCTCATGGCACTGTCACTGGCCTGATTCTCAACCATCACTTTCAGTTCATGGATGTTTTCCAGCACCAGTGCTGACTGCTCACTGAGTCGGGTCAACGTGGTTCGTGCAGCGTCCCAGTCCACAGAGCTGGCAGACATAATCTGCTCCAGCTGTTGTAGCTGTGGGTAGGTCTTTTCAACATTGCTTTGCAATGGCGTGTTCACAAGAATCCGGGTCAGCTCCGGGTGGCTGGTCAGCAGAGAATTCAACTCTGCTTTCTGCTCAGCGGTTGTTTTGGTGAACTGTTCCCGGTTAATGGAGGTGCCGTAGTACGCATAAGCGGCGTTCTGAATCTTATCGATCAGAGTGCCGGTTCTCTCCAGAGCCTGAATGGAGGGCAGGGTGGATTGAACAAACATCGCGGTATGCCTGCGAACATCGTTACTGGCACTGATCAGCATCAGTGCAGCAACCGTGGAAACCAGCAGTACAGCGATATAGCCAAGCAGGGCTTTTTTGCTAATGGAGTTCACAGGCAGAATCCTATAGTGAAATAAGCGTCGGAAATTAATGTCCAGTTTTAGCAGTCATTTGAGCGTTTGTTCAAGTCAATAAGGTGATTTAAATCAACCACTTTGGGTAATCTCGATATTCCATAGGGTTATTAGCCTGGTTTTATGCAGTTGCCTGCGCACGAAAGTTTCGATTATTCTTGCCGGGCCTTCGGGCACTTTATTCTCAGGGCGGGGTGGAATTCCCCACCGGCGGTATTCCGGACTGCATGGCGCAGACGGAGAGCCCGCGAGCGCCTGCAGTCACTGCTGCAGGGTCAAGCAGATCTGGTGAGAGGCCAGAGCCGACGGTTATAGTCCGGATGGAAGAGGATAAGTGAATCATCCCCCTGTTTTCGCAGCGGGATCACTTGGTATGCCTCCGTTCTCAGGAACGGTATCGGGCGGCGTATGCCTGCCCGGCTTCTCTACGCCCTGATTCTGGTATTAATTTATTGAGGACTTACCATGAATCAGTCTCTATTGACCCCTTTTGGTGATGCGCAGCAGCGCGTTGAAGCAGCAATCAGCGCGCTGGCGCAGGGCCAGGGTGTGATACTGGTGGACGATGAAGATCGTGAAAATGAAGGCGATCTGATCTATGCCGCAGAAACCATTACAACGGAGCAGATGGCGCTGCTTATTCGCGAAGGTACAGGGATCGTTTGCCTTTCTCTGCCAGACAGTAAACTGCAACAGCTGGAGCTACCGCCGATGGTGCAGAATAATACCTGCACCAATGGCACTGCATTTACCGTAGCAATTGAAGCGAAAGTGGGTGTAACGACCGGTGTTTCTGCAGCTGATAGGGTAACCACTATCCGCACCGCGATTGCCGATGACTGTCAGCCTGATGATCTGGCCCGCCCCGGTCATGTTTACCCTCTGCGTGCTATGCCAGGTGGAGTACTGAGTCGTCGGGGCCATACTGAAGGCACGGTGGATCTGGTTTCTCTGGCTGGACTGAAGCCTGCCGGCGTACTCTGTGAGTTGATGCACCCGGATGGCACTATGATGCGTTTACCAGTGTTGGTGGAATTTGCCCGCCTGCGGGGTATGCCAGTGCTGACCATCGAAGACGTTGTCCAGTACAGGATCGGCCAACCGGAGTCACTGTCAGCCTGATAAGCGATGTAGCCCGGTACCGTTTGCCGATGCCGGGCATTGCGCCATATCAGCCCAGGGTTTCCAGTTCAGCTTTCTTGCGTTTACCGGGTACGGATGGGCGTGACCAGACGTACCAGATCGCAAACAGTACAGTGGCGCCGGCCAGTGCTTTCAGACCGATGTGGAAGTCACGGAAGATCAGCGGGTAGCTCACCATCACCAGCATCATACTGGTGCCGATGATTTTCGCCTTCAGAGGGATCACCCCATAATCTTCCCAGTCTCTGATGATCTGGCCGAATAGCCGATGATTCAGCAGATACTGATGCAGGCGTTCTGAACTGCGGGAAAAGCAGAATGCCGCCAGCAGTATAAACGGAGTAGTCGGTAGCAGCGGCAGAATAACGCCGATCAGGCCAAGCAGAACACAGAGGCCGCCAGCCAGAAAATAAAGTGTCCGGGTCAGATGCTGTCTCACACAAACTCCGTCAGGGTCATCAGATAACTGCATCCTAGCAGATCTTTTCACGCGACAGCCAGTGATCTGTGGCATTTGTTCTATGTCAAAAAAAGCGCACTCAGCGATTCGGTGAAATCTGACCAGACATGCGATAGAGCCAGTGAATTCAAGGACTTGGCTGCCACTGATTATTTTATACCCTTTAAGGGGCATTCCCCCCTGAATTCCCCCGGTAGTAGTATGGATTTTCATGCGGAATCAGGTATCGAAGCAAACAAGGGTGTTGCTTGATTTTGTAAAAAATAATGAACATTATGCGGTTATTGTTCTGGAACGAATATAGCGGTTCAGGGCGGCAAAGCCCCTGTGCTGCAGATAAACATATAAAGAGGCATGTGCAATGAGCAAATCTTCTATGAAGCCTGCATTTAACTGGGAAGACCCTTTCTCACTGGAAACACAACTGACCGAAGAAGAGCGTATGGTGCGCGACGCCGCCTATGAATACTGCCAGGGTCAGCTGCTGCCGCGGGCGATGGAAGCTAACCGTAACGAAGTATTCCACACCGAAATTATGCAGGAGCTGGGCGAGCTGGGCTTTCTGGGTTCCACTCTGCCAGAGCAGTATGGCGGTGCTGAAGTAAACCACGTTTGTTACGGTCTGGTTGCCCGCGAAGTTGAGCGTGTTGATAGCGGTTACCGTTCTGCAATGTCTGTTCAGTCTTCTCTGGTAATGCACCCGATCTATGCCTACGGCACAGAAGAGCAGCGTATGAAGTATCTGCCTAAGCTGGCGTCCGGTGAGTGGATTGGCTGTTTCGGTCTGACTGAGCCGGATGTGGGTTCTGATCCGAACAACATGAAAACCCGCGCTACCAAAGTGGACGGCGGTTACGTGCTTAAAGGCGCGAAAATGTGGATCACTAACTCACCGGTTTCTGATGTTTTTGTTGTCTGGGCTAAACTGGACGGCGTGGTGCGTGGCTTTATCCTGGAAAAAGGCATGAAAGGCCTGAGCGCACCGAAGATCGAAGGTAAGTTCTCTCTGCGTGCATCCGTTACCGGCGAAATCGTAATGGAAGACGTATTTGTACAGGAAGAGAATCTGATGCCGGGTGTTGAAGGTCTGGCTGGTCCGTTCGGCTGTCTGAACAAAGCCCGCTACGGTATCGCATGGGGTGCACTGGGTGCGGCAGAATACTGCTGGACTTCCGCGCGTCAGTACACTCTGGACCGTATCCAGTTCCAACGTCCTCTGGCAGCGAATCAGCTGATTCAGAAGAAGCTGGCGGATATGCAGACCGAGATCTCTCTGGGTCTGCAGGGCTGCCTGCAGATGGGCCGTCTGATGGATGAGAAGCAGTGTCCGGTTGAGCTGATCTCCCTGATGAAGCGTAACAACTGCGGTAAAGCACTGGATATCGCACGTGTTGCCCGTGATATGCACGGTGGTAACGGTATCTCCGATGAGTTCGGTGTTATCCGTCACGTAATGAACCTGGAAGCGGTGAATACCTACGAAGGTACTCACGACATCCACGCCCTGATCCTGGGTCGTGCGATGACCGGCATTCAGGCGTTCTTCTAAGGACAGGAGGGCTTTTTTCAGCTTCCAGAGTCGCTTTTGGCGAATCGTTAGATACGCCAATCAAGGAGTGAGGAGTGTAGTTTAGTGAATCTAAATAAACGAAGAAGGACGCAGAGTGGCGTATATCACGTTCGCCCCGCAGGGCTGTTCCTGAAAAGGTCTACAGCGGCGTTATCATTCATTCATGTGAGATTGTCACAGGTCATTCATTCTGCCTTGCTGTATACCTTTTCAGGCAACAGCAAAAGTAACTCTGTAAGCAGGAACAAGCCCTTATGAGTGCCCTGTCCCATATCCGGGTACTGGATCTGAGCCGCATTCTGGCGGGCCCCTGGGCCGGCCAGATGCTGGCGGATTTTGGTGCCGAAGTGATTAAGGTGGAGCGTCCGGGCTGCGGTGATGATACCCGTGGCTGGGGCCTCCGTTCGTTAAAGACCAGGACGGTAACCCGACCGATGCGGCATACTTTCATTCCGCTAACCGGGGTAAGCGATCAATCGCTATCGATATTACAGCACCCGAGGGGCAGGCACTGATAAAACGTCTGGCAGCGGATGTCGACGTGGTACTGGAAAACTATAAAGTCGGCGGCCTGAAAAAGTACGGACTCGATTACGACAGTCTGAAACAGGTTAATCCGAAGCTGATCTACTGCTCGGTGACCGGTTTTGGCCAGGATGGTCCTTATGCCAGCCGTGCCGGCTACGATTTTATGATTCAGGCCATGGGCGGTCTGATGAGTGTTACCGGTGAGCCGGATGGCACACCGATGAAAGTGGGTGTTGCTCTGGCTGATGTAATGACCGGTCTTTACGCCTGTAATGCGGTACAAGCGGCCTTGTTGCATCGGGAGCAGACCGGTATTGGTCAGCATATCGATATGGCGCTGCTGGATGTCCAGGTGGCGACCCTGGCCAACCAGGCGATGAACTTCCTGGTCGGTGGCAAACCGCCGGCCCGTCTGGGTAATGCGCATCCGAATATTGTGCCCTATGAAGCGTTTCCAACGGCGGATGGTCATATCATTCTGGCCGTGGGTAATGACAGTCAGTTTGCTAAATTCTGCGATCTGGCCGGTGCCCCTGAGCTGGCATCCAATCCGGCATTTGAAACCAATGCATTACGGGTTGAAAATCGTGCAGATCTGACTCCTTTGGTGGCGGAGTTGATGAGCCATCACAGCAGTGACTGGTGGCTGGAAAATCTGGCTATCAAAGGGGTTCCTTGCGGTCCGATTAATACGCTGGATCAGGTCTTTGAAGACGAGCAGGTTAAACACCGTCAGATGCAGATCGAGCTGGAACATCCACAAGCGGGTACTGTGCCGGGCGTGGCAAATCCGGTGAAATTTTCCGAAACACCGATCGAATATCGTTCGGCACCGCCTGTACTCGGACAGCATACCGATGAAGTGCTGGCTGGCTTGGGGGTGGCTGCCGATGAGATCGCACAGCTTAAAGCAGGTAAAGTCATTGGTTGATCGCTGACGGTCTGCGATGTGCGTAAACTACCTGTTTGGGGGGCTCTATTGGAGCCCTCTCTCAGTTAAAGTGTCACCCTTTACAGTTCTGTTTAATATTGCCGCCAGCTTGATGAATAATAAAACGGCGACGATACGTTGGAGTAGCTCATGATTACCCTTAAAGATCCCTCTCTGCTGAAGCAGCAAGCGTATGTTAACGGTCAGTGGATTGATGCCCTGAACGGTGAAGTGAACCCGGTACTGAACCCGGCCACCGGTGAGCAGATCGCTACCGTCCCGGACCTGGGCGCAGAAGAAACTGAGGCGGCAATTGCTGCGGCTGAAGTGGCATTTAAGAGCTGGAAAAAGAAAACTGCTAAAGAACGTTCTGCGCTGCTGCGCAAATGGTTCGAGCTGATCGTTGAAAACAAAGACGATCTGGCGGTGCTGATGACTGCCGAGCAGGGTAAGCCGATTGCTGAGTCCGCTGGTGAAGTGATGTACGGTGCTTCTTTCATTGAGTGGTACGCAGAAGAAGGTAAGCGCGCCTATGGTGATGTGATTCCGACTCACGCAGCAGATAAGCGCATTATTGTGACCAAAGAGCCGATCGGTGTGACCGCCGCGATTACGCCGTGGAACTTCCCGAATGCCATGATTACCCGTAAGTGTGCACCAGCACTGGCTGTAGGTTGCACCATGATTATCAAGCCAGCAGAAGATACCCCGCTGTCAGCACTTGCGCTGATGGAACTGGCGGATCGTGCCGGTATTCCAGCAGGTGTAATCAGCGTGGTGACCACCAAGCGTCCGGTTGAAGTCGGTCAGACTCTGACTGACAGCCCGGTGGTACGCAAACTGTCATTCACAGGTTCTACACCGGTAGGTAAGCAGCTGATGCGTCAGTGTGCAGATACTGTGAAGAAAACCTCTATGGAACTGGGTGGCAACGCACCGCTGATCATCTTTGATGATGCGGATCTGGATAAGGCCATTCCTGCAGCGATTGCGTCTAAGTATCGTAACTCCGGTCAGACCTGTGTTTGTGCTAACCGTCTGCTGATTCAGAGTGGCATCTACGAAGAGTTTGCCAAGCGTTACGCTGAAGAAGTGGCGAAGATGAAAGTGGGTAACTGCCTGGAAGGTGATTTCCAACAGGGACCGATGATCAACCGTGCTGCGGTAGAGAAAGTGAATGCCATGGTTGAAGATGCAAAAGAGAAGGGCGCCCGTATCATCGCTGGCGGTAAGCCCCATGAGTTGGGTGGTAACTTCTTCGAGCCAACCATCGTAGCTGATGTGAACTCTGATATGCGTCTGGCAAAAGAGGAGATCTTTGGCCCGGTTGCACCGCTGTTCCGCTTCGATAGCGAAGAGGAAGCTGTACAGATGGCTAACGATACCGAGTTTGGTCTGGCTGCTTATTTCTTCACTCGTGATTACGCCCGTGTATTCCGTGTTTCCGAAGGTCTGGAATACGGTATGGTCGCTGTCAACGAGGGTATCCTGTCCACAGAAGTTGCGCCTTTCGGTGGCATTAAAGAGTCCGGTACTGGCCGTGAAGGTTCCAAGTACGGTATGGATGATTACCTGGAAATTAAATACACGCTGGTGGGTGGGTTGTAAGGCTTCCTCCGCGTATAGTTTTTAAGAGTTATAAGCCCCTGCAGCCGGAAGGTTGTGGGGGCTTTTTGTTTTCAGCCCTAAACCACCTACTTCAGTAGGTGGTTATCAGCAATTTGGGCTTTGCCCGAATACCTACCCATGTTAGAAGCCGCAGCGATTTTTAGCGAAGTCGTGAGGAAACTAACATGAGTAAGTATGAGCAAGCATCACATGTTTACCGAAGTATCCATGTATATTGTGCGCAGCTAGGCTGTACAGTTTTAGAACTGAATGTCCAAATAGATCATGTGCATCTGGTGGTAAAGATACCGCCTAAGTTGGCAATATCTAAGCTGATTGGTGCACTCAAGGGCAAGATAGCTCTGAAGCTATTCAGTAAATATCCCTATTTGAGAAAGAACAAGTTGTGGGGAAATCACTTTTGGCGGAGGGGGTATTTTGTTGATTCGGTTGGAATCAATGAGGAAATAATCAGGCGTTATGTAAGACATCAGGAAAAGGTTGAAAAAGAGATGGAACGAAGCCAACTGAACCTGCTATAGAAGTCAGCCCCCTTCGAGGGGGCTTCATCAAAGCCACCTTCTTTAGAAGGTGGATTTTTACTTTTTGTGGTGAGAAATAGTGGCTAGACCGGAAAGCGAAGCTTTCCTTGCTAGTGGCTGGACGTCACGCAAGCGTGACTTGCTCGAATGAGCCTGCGGGCCTTCTGTTTGGTTGATGCGGTTTGTGGGAGGCGCGCCCCCGCGGCGAGAAATAGTGTCTGGACTGGAAGCAAAGCTTCCTCGCGGGTGGCTGGATGTCACGCAAGCGTGACTTGCTCGAATAAGCCTGCGGGGCTTCTGCTTGGTTGATACCGTTTGTGGGAGGCGCGCACTCGCGGCGAGAAATAATGTCGGGACTGGAAGCAAAGCTTTCTCGCGGGTGGCTGGACGTCACGCAAGCGTGACTTGCTCGAATGAGCCTGCGGGGTTTTTATTTGGTTGATGCGGTTTGTGGGAGGCGCGCTCTCGCGGCGAGAAATAAAAAAGGTTCATCGCGCTTTACCGGGAAAGGCGTCCTTAATCTTCAGGAAGAAGTAAGCCTTGTCCCGGTAGCCATAGGCCATCCGCTTCAGCACTTTGATCTTGTTGTTCATCCCTTCCAGAACACTGGTGTTTAAGCGGTAACGGGCACTGGATACGATTCCTTCAAGATAATTGCCTAAACGTCTGGCGAAGAGCTGCAGGGCGTAAATACCACTCTTTTCAGCCATAGCTAGCCAGCTTTCCCAACGGGCTCTCGCGGTTTTCTCATCAGGTGCATACCAGAGTTCTTTGAGCTGCGCTTTCAGAATGTAAACGGTCGTTAATGGCGCGTTTGCGGCAAGCAACTCATCCAGCTTGTTTACTTGGTCGGGTGCGAGGTTCTCGGGGTTACGCAATAACAACCAGCGGCTGCGTTTAACCATACGCCTTGCTGGCTTATCGTGACGTAGTTGATTGGCTTGATCGACCCGCACCCGGTCGATAACTTCGCGACCGTACTTGGCAACCACGTGAAAGAGATCGTAGACCACGCAAGCCTTTGGGCAATGCTGCTTAACCTCCAGGTCGAATGCTGTGTTCATATCCATCGCGACAGCCTCTATGTTCTGACAGGCCTCGCCCAACCAGTGAAAGAACGGTCGTATCGCTTCACGACTTCGCCCCTCGCCGATCCATAGCACCTGCTGTGTATCGGCACAGATCACGACGGTCGCGTAGCGGTGCCCCTTGTGAAGCGCGAATTCATCCATGATTAACCGTCGCAGCTTACTCCGATCCGGTGGAACAATATCGCGGGCCAAACGCTGTTTATCGATATTCTTGACCGTATGCCAGTGCAAGCTCAGCAACTGTGCGACATGACGTATCGGCAGGATTTTGGTTAAAGCTTCAACCCAACAGCGCATGGCGTGGGTGAGACGAAATCGACCTGACAGCCAGTCGATGCGCTCCAGCGTTGGGCCGCAGTGAGTACATCGCAGGCGCCGAACGGGTACATCCAGCCAGACTTTGTAGTCGAAAAGATCTCGCTCACGAACCCGTCTTATCCGTCGGTCATGAATCTGAGTACAGGGTGCGTTACAGCCACTGCAGCGAGGTGTGTAGTCAGGGTCAGGTCGCAGTAGGATTAACAGCGATTGGTCAGAGAAGGCTTCATAGCAATCAATCTCGAAGCCTTCCCAGAAAAGGTTAAGCAGGTTAGCATCCATGTTGGCGGTGGTGTTGGTTAGCTGAGGTTTTGGTCGACAACAGCTTAACCGGAAGGCACCACCGTCTCCTTCCTAATTCCCCCTAACCCGCGAAGAACCATAAAAAAGCCACCGCTATGGTGGCTTTGGTTCGTTTTGTAGATCAGGGCTCAGGCAGACAGATCCAGGCCCTGCTGCCAGAAGGCTATCTCCATCCGGGTGGCGGTGGTGAAGTGCTTCTGTAGCTGCTGGCCACGGCGGGAATCCAGTGGAATCTCGGCGATCAGTTCATCAAAGAATGCGGTAGTCGCATACGCCGCTTCCTGATACTCCTCACCGGCGTACATCTCAATCCAGTTGGAATATTGATTGTCTTCAGTGGTGCTGTTGCCTGCTTCGTTCAGATACTGGCCGACATGCGCATAACCCAGCGCGCAGGGGACCAGTGCTGCGTACAGGTCGGCCAGATCTCCCTGCAGCCCGGCATCGATCAGATAGCGGGTGTAGGCGACTGTGGCGACACCTTCCGGTAGCGCCAGAATGTCATCTTCCTGCAGGCCCCAGGATTTGCAATATTCGATATGCATGCCGATCTCATGCTCAACCAGTGCTGAGAGGGATGGCATGCTGGCACGCATCTGAGCCGGACTGTCGCTCTTGAATACCGCCAATGCAAAGGCCCGGGCATAGTGAATCAGGTACAGATAGTCCTGCTCCAGATAGTGACGGAAGCTGGCCAGTGGCAGAGTGCCCTGGCCGAGCTGTTGCACAAAGGGATGCTTAATATAGAGATCCCAGTCCTGCTGGCAGCCTTTAATCAGATCCTGATGGTTCATAGTCAGAGTCCTATTGTGATGGTCTTATCAGTGCAGAATATAGTCGGAGACAACCGGTTTCTTGCTGATCACACCGTTATCCAGCAGGAACTGCGCATAGTTGTCGTAGCGTGCCGGATCGGCAGCCTGAGGGCGCAGAGCGAAGCGGGTCAGAGTGTCTTTCCAGGCACGACGGTTCAGTTCGGTATCCAGTGTTTTACCGTCGCCGTAGGACTTGAACAGAGTCCAGGCTTCATCCGGGTGATTAACGGTAAACTGGGTGGCCAGTTCAATGGCACGGTTGAACTTGCGCACCATCTCCTTATCCAGCTTGTTGCTGTTAGCAACCACAACCAGTTCGTCGTAAGGTGGTACACCTTCTTCTTCCAGATAGAAGCCCTTGCCCTCAAAGCCTTCCATGTTCAGCTGATGCATCTCGAAGTTACGGTAAGCCCCGTAGATCGCATCCACTTTGCCGCTGGCCAGAGAGGCGGACAGAGACCAGCCCACGTTGACCAGCTCCACATCATCGATGGTGATGCCGTTTTTTTTCAGCATGGTACCGATGGTGGCATTCACCAGACCACCGTCAAATGGGTAACCGATTTTCTTACCTTTCAGGTCAGCCAGGGTATTGATACCGCTGTCTTTCAATACCATCACTGTGTTCAGTGGGGTTGCGACCAGGGTGGATACGCGGGTCAGTGGCAGTTCTTCAACCACATCACGGATCAGCTGCGGTTGGTAGGTGACAGCCAGATCATACTGACCGGCAGCAACCAGCTTCGGCGGCATGCTCGGGTCAGCCGGTTCGGTAATTTCTACTTCCAGTCCCTGAGCTTTAAACAGTCCCTGTTGCTGAGCCACGATCAGCGGGCCGTGATCCGGATTAACAAACCAGTCCAGCATCAGGGTTACTTTTTCAGCCAGTGCCTGCTGGCTGATCAGGAGCAGGCCAATTGCGAGGAGTTTTTTCATAACAGAGTCCGTATTAACTATTTCAGGTGTTCGTTTTGTAACGTTGTTGTATCAGGTCCGGGTGATCTTTTCCCGGTGCCAGGGAATCGCTTTTTTAAGTAACTGGTCGGTACTGTAGTAAAGCAGAATAGAAAACAGTGCCAGAATAAACAGCGCGGCAAACATGTCTGCTATCTGCATCCGGGCGTTGGATTGCAGCATCAGGTAACCCAGCCCGCCAGATGAGCCCACCCATTCCCCGACCACTGCGCCGATAGGCGCAACTACAACGGCAACCCGGATACCTGAAGCAAGCGTGGGTAAAGCAGCCGGGAAGCGAATATGCCAGAGCTGTCGCCAGCGACTAGCGCCCATGGTTGTGGCCAGATCCAGATAGCCGGTTGGCGTATGCCGCAGGCCATCAAAACAGGTTGTCGTGACCGGGAAGAAGATAATCAGTGCCGCCATCACTACCTTGGAGGTCATACCGTAGCCAAACCAGAGCATCAGGATTGGTGCCAGTGCAAACACCGGAATCGCCTGGCTGGCGATCAGTACCGGCAGTATCCAGCGGCGAACCGGATTAAACAGCAACATCTGCAAGGCCAGGGTGATACCCATAAACAGGCCGAGCAGCAGACCCAGTACAATTTCGCTCAGGGTGATCAGGCTATGATCCCATAACAGTCCGGGTTTACTGATCAGTTTGCCAAACACAGCCATGGGCGATGGCAGGATAAAGGGTGGTAAAGCGAAGATCATGACAATCGCTTGCCAGGCTCCCAGTAATACCAGTGTGGTCACCGTCAGCCGGAACAGAATCTGAGCGGGAGCTGCATCATGATTCCGCACACTTTTTGTGTGCTTCATTCTGATCGGGGTAAGTGGTTTATTCACTGATAGCTTCCCCCTGATAATATTCATCAGCAGCATGCAGTGCTGTCAGTAACTGTTGCTGATACTGCCCCAGTTCGGCATCTACAGGGCGGGGTATCGCCGTTTCCGGAGTTGCCACGGCTTGTAACTGACGCTGCTGGAACAGCCAGATATTATTGCCCAGACGCAGTGCTTCCTGAGGATCATGGGTAATCAGCAATACAGTACGTCCCTTGAGGGCTTTGACTGCCAGTGCCTGGAGTCGGTGGCGAGTGACGGCATCGAGTGCGCTGAAGGGTTCGTCCATCAATACTACCGGAGTGTCCTGCATCAGAGTGCGGGCCAGCGCGACCCGTTGACGCATTCCTCCGGACAGTGAGTCAGGCCGTTGATGTGCTGAATCAGCCAGACCCAGTTGCGCCAGCAGAGTATCTGCACGGGCATAATTATCGGCGCTGGGTTTGCCTTTACTGAGTCGGGCCTGCAGACAGACATTGTCGCGGACTTTAAGCCAGGGCAGTAGCAGATCCTGCTGTGCCATGTAGGCGATCCGGCCATTCAGTGGCTGGCCTGACTGGTCGGTGATTGTGCCGCTGCAGTCGTGCTCTGCTTCAATCAATCCCGCCAGCATTCTCAGCAGGCTGGTTTTACCGCAACCACTGCTACCCAGCAGACAGGTCCACTGACCGGCCGGAAGTTCCAGATTCAGGTCGCTGAATACCGGTTCTGTGATGCCTTGGTAATGCAGGCCCGCCTGATTAATTGAGATGCTGATCGGTTGCATCAGTGACCCTGACGGTAGAAATGATGCACCGGACCGGATCCCTGACCGATCTTTAACTGATCGGCATGTTCAATGGCGCCCTGGATATAGTTTTTTGCCTGTTGAATTGCTTCTGGCATTGCCAGTCCCTGCGCCAGATACGATGCGATACTGGCAGACAGGGTACAGCCGGTGCCATGGGTGTTCTGTGTATCAATGCGTGGGCTGCTGTATGTGCGCAAGCCGCTGTCGTCGAGCCAGAAATCAGTACTGGAATCAGCTTCCTGATGGCCGCCTTTGATCAGCACGGAGCGACAGCCATAGCTCAGCAGTTGCTTACAGTGTGCGGCGGTATCATCTTCCGCTGCACTATTCAGTTCCGGGCGGGCCTGCAGTAAGGCTCTGGCCTCCGGAAGATTTGGTGTGATCAGATCAGCCAGCGGAATCAGCTCAGTGATCAGTGTCTCGATAGCATCTTCTGCCAGCAGAACATCACCGCTGGTGGCTACCATTACCGGATCAAGTACTACAAATCGGGGTTTGTGTTTACGCAGGGCGGCTGCAACAGTCCGGATAGTGGCAGCATCGCCCAGCATGCCGATCTTTACAGCATCAATGTCGATATCGCTGAACACCGCATCAAATTGCTGTTCGATAAAGTCTCCCGGAATTCCCATCACGCCTGTTACACCCTGAGTATTCTGGGCGGTGAGCGCTGTGATAACGGTGCAGGCAAAACTGCCGGTGGCAGAGATCGCTTTTATGTCAGCCTGAATACCGGCACCACCGCCGCTGTCAGAACCAGCAACACTGAGAACAATAGGGGTATTGGATGATTGTGACATAGAGCTTTCCTGTGCTGGATGACGGTCAATCTGTTAGGCCGGGCACGAAAAGCGTTACTACGTGAGGTCGGTACAGATTTCCTACGCCAGTTATCTGGATCAGGTTCAACGGGTCCGGCATCTGCCATCTCAACCAGATCTCTGGTTCCCCGACTGTATGTCGCGATCATAGTGGCTTGATAGGGTAAATACAAATGAATCTTAGCTGAGATGAGTCGATATCAGAGGCTGGTACCAGAAGGCGCCGTGGATTGGTTTAAAGTCTCTGATTCTGCTGTGACTGGCGCATAGCAGGCAGACCTCAGAAGATAACTGTTGGGTGCTTCTTAGTCGTTTTCAAACAAACGTTTTTTTACACCTAAGTGTTAATTCTATAGAATGATCTGCGCACTGAATATCCAATGCGGAGATCTGTACGGGAGGTGAGCCCGTAGATCTAAGTACACTGAAAACAATCATAAGGCGGTAGGTGTCGGTGGTGGACGTTGGAGAACGATTAAAAGCCATTCGTAAGATGAAAGGGCTTTCGCAGCGAGAGCTGGCCAAACGTGTCGGAGTGACCAACAGTACGATCTCAATGATCGAGAAAAACGGGGTCAGTCCTTCTGTCAGCTCGTTGAAAAAAGTACTGGGCGGTATTCCTATATCTCTGGGGGATTTCTTTACCCTCGATCTGGAGCATCTGCAGCATGATGGTGTGGTCTTCAGAGCCGAAGAGCAGCCGGATGTTGGTATCAACAACGTTAATCTGTTTCTGGTCGGTGCTTCGGTGAAAGACCGGGCGATGGATATCTATAAAGAGCGCTACGAACCCGGTGCCGATACCGGTCCTGAAATGCTTCGCCATGAAGGCGAGGAGGGCGGGGTTGTTATCTGTGGCGAGATAGAGCTGACTGTAGATTTTCAGGTCTACACCCTGAAACCGGGCGATGGTTTCTATTTCAACAGTAACCGTCCTCACCGTTTTCGCAATGTGACTGATGAAGTGTGCGAAATAGTCAGCGCTAATCCTCCGGCCTGAACACACTTTCAATTCAGTTGGCATCCTCAGAAGCGACTGTCGGTGGTATAATTGAGCGGTTAGCCAAAATGCTTTTTACAAAGCACTGATGATCTTCCTGAAGGATACCGCCACTTATGACAACTCTGACTATCCAGACTCCTGACGACTGGCATCTGCATTTTCGCGATGGCGATATGCTGCCGGAAACTGTGCCTGCAACAGCCCGTTGCTTCCAACGCGCAATTGTAATGCCGAATCTGGTTCCGCCGGTTGTGAATGCTGAGATGGCGATGGCATATAAACAGCGGATTCTGGATGCCCGTCCTGCCGGTAATAATTTTGAACCTCTGATGACGTTGTACCTCACCAATGCAACATCTGCGCAAGATATCATCGATGCTAAAGCGGCTGGTGTTGTCGCGGCCAAGCTGTATCCAGCGGGAGCAACGACTAACTCATCTGCTGCTGTAACTGATCTGGATGCGATGTATCCGATCTTTGAGGTTATGGCCGAACAAGGTATGTTGCTGCTGGTACACGGTGAAGTCACTGATCACCACGTGGATATCTTTGATCGTGAAAAAGAGTTTATCGATCAGAAGATGAGTAAGATTGTGGCCCGTTTCCCACAGCTGAAAATTGTGTTTGAGCACATCACCACCGGTGACGCAGCGCACTTTGTTCAGGACGCTGGCGATAATGTTGCAGCGACGATCACGCCTCAGCATCTGTTGCTGAACCGGAATGATCTGCTGGTTGGCGGCGTTCGCCCGCACAATTTCTGTCTGCCGGTACTGAAGCGTAATACCCATCAGCAGGTTCTGCGTGAAATGGTTAAATCCGGCTCGCCTAAGTTCTTCCTGGGGACAGATTCAGCGCCGCACGCTAAAGAAGCCAAAGAAAATGCTTGCGGTTGTGCCGGTTGTTACAGCGCCTGGAGTGCCATTGAGCTCTATGCTCATGTGTTTGAAGAGCTGGATGCACTGGATAAGCTGGAAGGCTTCGCCAGTCAGCATGGCCCGGACTTCTACGGTCTGCCGCGGAACGAAGGGACTATTACTCTGGTGCGTGAGGAGTGGACGCTGCCGGAAGAGATCATTCTGCCGGACGGCCGTCCGATTGTACCGTTCTTTGCCGGCCAGTCAGTCAGTTGGAAGCTGCAGAACTGATTTCAGAATAAATACAGAAAACCCGGCTATGAGTGCCGGGTTTTTTATTGGTGTTACTTCATATGTCGTAGCGAGGGCCTGGAAGGCTCTCGCTACAAATTGCTGTGGGGCCTGCAAATCCTTTTTTGCTGTTTTCATTGGCGTTATAGTTACGCCATGAAACGTAAAATACTGATTCTCTATGCCGGCGGTACCATCGGCATGCAAGCGTCCGAGTACGGCTACGTACCCGTCAGTGGCTTTGAACAGCTGCTGCGTGACCAGTTACGTGCAGGGGCTACCCAGCAATTGCCGGACTTTGAAGTTCAGGAACTGGATCAACTGATCGACAGTTCTAACCTGCAGCCTGTGCACTGGAGTGAGTTGTCTGAGCGATTGATCAGCCAGTGGCGTGATTATGATGGCTTTATCATCCTGCACGGCACTGACACCATGGCCTATAGCGCTTCGGCGTTGTCCTTTATCCTGCAGGGAATTGATAAACCGGTGATCGTTACCGGATCACAAATTCCGCTGTCGGAGTTGCGTAATGATGCTCAGGATAACCTGATAACCGCACTGATTCTGGCGGGTAACTATGACATTGCTGAAGTCTGTATCTACTTCAATGGCCGGCTGTTGCGAGGCAACCGTAGCAGTAAGCTGAAAAGTACCGGTTTTGATGCATTCGATACGCCTAATTATCCCTGGCTTGCTCAGGTGGGAATTCATATCGATCTGCACCCTAATTTATTGCAAGCCAGTGGCAGCCCGGACTTTCTCGAAAGTGGCTATCAAATCCCAGAATTTAATCCGGATGCGGTGGTTGTGCTGCCAGTTTATCCGGGCCTTTCGGCGCGGGTCGCTGAGGATATGCTGAATCATTCAGACGTAAAGGGACTTATTCTGCTGAGCTACGGCGTGGGAAATCCGCCTGATGCCAATGCCGGACTGATGTCGACCCTGGAGCGGGCCGTTCAGTCTGGGGTGACAGTGTTGAATGTAACCCAGTGTCTGCAAGGGCGTGTTAGCCAGGGGGCCTATGCAACAGGCGCAACGCTGAATCGCATTGGCGTGGTGCCGGGCAGTGATCTGACTCTGGAAGCTGCGTTTACCAAGCTGCATTATCTGATTGCCACTCAGCCAGCGGGGGCAATTGCCGGGCTGATGCAGCAGTCATTGTGCGGGGAGCTGTCGGAATAAGCTAACGGGGGCGCAGGCCCCCGTAGTTTCAGACGCAGTGAGCAATCAGGCTTTCTTAACAAACGCCGCTGTTACCATCATCTCACCAGCGCCGTCGACCCGACAGTCCAGTTGGTGATCTTTACCATCGACGATCCGTTTGATCAGCGCTTTGGTGCCGATTTTCAGTACCTGGGAGCTGCCTTTTACTTTCAGATCTTTAATCAGTGTGACTTTGTCACCTTCTGCCAGTCGGGTGCCGTTAGCATCTTTAACGTTCGGAGTGTCATCTTCAGGTTCTTCTGAAGGGTTCCATTCGTAGCCACATTCAGGACAGATCAGCATCTCCTGATCCTGATAGACGTATTCAGAGTTGCATTTAGGGCAGGCAGGCAGAGACATACACAATCGCTTCTTTCGGTGAATTTGCTGTGCATGGTAATGGCATCGGCCGGGTTTGGCGAGTGTTTTTGATGCAGGCAAGAGCGGCAACAATCTGAACTGTTGCTCACTCCTGCTGTGGCATTGTTAAGAACAGTTACCCGGGCCTGGCTCCGGCAGTACCGGGAGCACCACTGAATCCATTGCATGGATAATGCCGTTATCGGCTTCGACATTCAGCGCAGCGGTAATCAGGTTTGAGGTGCGATCCAGATTATCAGTCAGAACCGCAGAGTCCTGCCTAAGCGAACCTCCGGAGAGCATATTAATCTCACGGGCACCGACGACCTGATCAGAGTTCCAGCGGCCTTTAGCAACGTGGTACATCAGAACGGCGTTGACAACTTTCGGATCCAGATCGCCAAGGCTGCAATAGCCCAGAGTCTGTACGGTGGCTTCAAGCTTGCTGAAAGCATCATCGGTAGGAGCGAAAACAGTGTACTGGCCTTTACTGTCCAGCGCTCTGAGAATGTCAGAACGGCCTTCTACATCCTGAGTGAGCAGGGTGATCAGTGTATCGAAGGAACCTGCAAAAGGGCTGTCACTGTTCACTGCTACTGCGACATCCACAAGACTGTTGATATCTTTGTGTGCGTGGGCGTTGCCCGCTGGGGCATTGATTGAAAAGCTGAGTGCGGCTACAGCGGTGACCGCAGTGAGTAAATGTTTCATGGTATTTCTCCATTAGCGAATCGGGTTCTCAGAAAAGGGGTATAACTCATGACCGGTCAAGATCTCTGTGATCATGAGTTATAGTCGGGGGAATATCAGGCGCAGCCTCCGGGACCCGGGTCTGGCAGAACAGGTAAGACAACGGTATCTATACCGTGAATGACGCCATTATCAGCTTCAACATCCAGGGCGCCCGGAATCAGATTAGATGTCCGGTTGAGATTGTCTGTCAGAATGGCGGAGTCCTGTTGCAGGAAGCCGCCGGCCAGCATATTAACCTGTGTGGAGTCGAGGACATCGGCGGCATAACGGCGGCCCTTGGCCACATGATAGAGCAGCACTGCATTCACTACTTCGGGATCGAGATCTGCGAGGCTGCAATAGCCAAGCGTGAGAACCGTTTTCTCGAGATTTTCAAAAGCAGTATCGGTGGGAGCAAAGACGGTGTATTGCCCCCGACTATCCAACGTTGTCAGTATATCTGAGCGGCCAGCGACGTTTTCGGTCAGCAGGGCGATCAGGGTGTCGAATGCTCCCTCAAAGGGGCTTTCCGGACCATTAACGGTGACAGCAACATCAACCAGACTATCAATATCTTGCGGGCCTTTATGGTGATCAGCAATGGCTGTAAAAGGAAGACTTAGAGCGGCTGCAGTGACGACTGCAGAGATTGTTCGTTTCACGGTAATTACTCCCAATAATGTGCGACATTAGCGCTTTAGGGTTGAGTGTCCATACACGGTCTGTCCTGAGATTTATCTGTGTTTACGCAGTTGATCTGTGAAGCGATCATTTTTTGTACAATTATTTTGTGATTTGTCTCTTGCCGAAGAGAGAGCCTTTAATCGCACTTCCACGAACGGTTATGATGGTCACAGAATTTATCTGAAGGCACTGTTTATGGAAAAACTGATACCCCTGATTGCTGTTGCCGTGATCACGATTCTGGCATACAGAATTCACCGCAAAGCTGTAGCAGCCCGGCGTGAGAAGCTGATTGATAATTATGCCTTTCCACAGACCCTGACAACCCGGCTACGTGAACGCTATCCGCATCTGACCGATCAGGACGCCGCGCTGGTTGTTGCCGCGCTCCGTGATTATTTCCATATCTGTAACAGCGCCGGCAAGCGTATGGTTTCTATGCCGTCTCAGGCTGTTGATGTGGTCTGGCACGAATTTATATTGTTTACCCGTAAGTATGAGCGGTTCTGTGATCAGGCTCTGGGGCGTTTCCTGCACCATACACCGGCAGAAGCAATGAAAGCCCCGACACTGGCGCAGGAGGGTATCAAACGGGCATGGAAGCATGCCTGTGTACGGGACAATATCAAACCGGATAATGCTCACCGGTTGCCCCTGATCTTCGCTATTGATGCGCAGTTGAATATCCCTGATGGCTTTCGCTACTCACTGAACTGCACCGGGCGTGATGATTACTGTGCCGGTCATATCGGGTGTAGCTCAGGGTGTGGTGGTGATTCAGCCTCCAGTGATACAGGCTCCAGCGATTCTGGTTGTGGCGGCGGGTGTGGTGGCGACTGAGGGAAGAGTTATGGATGAATCAGTGATAAAGAGAACCTTTATTGCCCTGAAGCCAGGTGGCAGCAGGCTGACGCTGATCGTAACAGTCACACCGCCGGAGCAGGATGAAAGGGACGACAATGGCGATTTCTACTGTCGCGTCGAGATTCCCGAGCTCTCCATTCAGCATCGCAGTTACGGAATTGATCCTTTGCAGGCGCTTTGTCTGGTAAATCCCTGCCTGAGGTCGGTATTTGTGCCTCTGCTTGATCAGGGCTGGACTTTTTATCTGCCCGAAGATCCTTCAGAGACGCTGGACCTGTTGGCCTGTTATTTTCCTGCGGTTGAAGTCTGAGTCAGGCTGAATATGAAAGAGCACAAAAAAGCCCCGTATTAGCGGGGCTTTTTTGTGAAGGGTAGAGTCAGATCAGTCGATCTTGTTGATGGTTTTGAAACCACCTTTGCCGTCCATCTCGATACGACCGTCAACAACTTCGTAGCTCCACTGAGCTGTACGACGCAGACCACCCAGTGGGTACATGTGTACGCCGGTGATACCGCAGTTCGGATCAGTTGCATGGTAGTGAGCCAGATCGTGAACCTGCTTGTCAGGAGTGTTAACAACCAGCAGCTTGGACAGGTTCTTAGCTTGTTTGGTCAGTACCTTCATGGAAGCACCAACACCACAGGCTTTAGCGTGAGCCAGCAGAGACTTCAGAGAGGCCAGACCCGGAACACCGATATGGATTGGCAGCTCGTTGCCTTCAGCCTGCATTGCCTTATCCCAGGCGATGATTGGCTCAACGTCGAATGCAAACTGGGTAACCATGTACATATCAGTACCGGTTTCACGAGCGTAAGCATTTTTCCAGCGCATCGCATCGATGATCGCAGAGGTTGGCATATCAGGGCTGCCTTCCGGGTGACCGGCTACAGCAATCTTGTTGATACCGTGCTTTTCGAACAGACCGGTTTGCAGCAGTTGCATGGAATCAGTGAACTGACCCAGAGGGTTGTTTACAGCACCTGCAATCGCCAGTACCCAGTCAACACCTGCTTCGCCAACAACGCGCTTGATGTTCTCTTCCAGTACTTGCTCGCTGGTGATACTGCGGGCAGCAAAGTGTGGTACAGGGATGAAACCTTCTTTACGCAGGCGTACAGCGACATCAACAGTGTCCTTGAAGTCAGAACCTGGCAGGAAAGTGATGTAAACCACAGTACCTTCACGCAGGTGCTCGCGAAAATCAGGAATCTTGGCAGCGCCGCCAGGAGTGGTTTCGGCAGTGAAGCCGTTAAGGAATTTTGAGATAACTTCAGGACTGGACATATTTTTTATTACCTTACCAGGACACGCTGTTAGCTGTTGATGATGCTGGTTTTTTTAAAGCATCCGTTATGTTGCGTAGTCTGTCCTTTAATAGCCCTTGTTAATTATCTGGTGGCGTCCAAAAATGGCTTGTTTGAGACTAAACCTGTGCTGACAGGTCTGACGGTTAATATTTTTGTGATAACCGCTCTGATTGGCTAATCATTATCCAGTGCTGGCTGTTAAAGCCGTATCAAAGGTTGTAGGGTAGCGTTTCTATTGTGTTTCAGCGCAGAGTGCCGCTCTGCTGAGTTCTATCTGGTGAATATCTTCCATGTCTGAATCCCGACAAGCCCCATCCCGGCATTACGCTGTTTGTCCTCATGATTGCCCGAGCACCTGTGCGCTTGAGGTGGAAAAACTGGATGACAATACGATTGGTCGTGTGCACGGCAGTAAAAATAACAGCTACACCGCCGGTGTAATCTGCGCCAAGGTGGCTCGCTATGCCGAGCGTGTGCATCACCCTGACCGTCTGATGACGCCATTGCGAAGGGTCGGTGAAAAAGGCATCGGCGTTTCAGCTTTTGAACCGATCAGTTGGGATGACGCTTTAGATACCATCGCTGAACGGTTCACTCAGATCGAACAGGAGCATGGAGCAGAGGCGATCTGGCCTTACTTCTATGCCGGTACTATGGGGTGGTGTCATCGGGGAGCCAATCATCGGCTGCGTTATGCCAGGGGTTATTCCCGTCAGAAAGAGACTATCTGTATTTCTATCTCTGACGCGGGCTGGAAAGCCGGTACCGGGTCAAAGCGTGGCGTTGATGCCCGGGAGATTGCAGAAAGTGATCTGATTGTGGTCTGGGGTGGTAATCCGGTGCACACGCAGATTAACGTGATGACCCATATTGCCAAAGCGGCAAAGCAGGGCGCTAAGCTGGTGGTAATTGATCCTTATCGTACGCCTACCGCGGCTAAAGCCGATATGCATCTGATGCTTAAGCCGGGAACTGATGGTGCGCTGG
Source organism: uncultured Amphritea sp. (assembly GCA_963669425.2). GTDB lineage: Bacteria > Pseudomonadota > Gammaproteobacteria > Pseudomonadales > Balneatricaceae > Amphritea. The sequence goes on along the minus strand of CAXXNC010000002.1, from coordinate 2,225,299 downwards.
CCTGTGCGGTGATGCATCAGCTGTTAAAGGATGGCTATGAGGATGCCGATTATCTGGCCCGCTATACCGATTTTGACGAGGATGTGCGCCAGCATCTGGCAGATAAGACACCTGAATGGGCCGCTCAGATTACGGGGCTGAGTGTCGATGAAATTATCGCATTTACCCGACTCTACGGTGAACACAAGAAGAGCTATCTGCGGCTGGGCTATGGTATGAGCCGCTCCCGAAATGGCGCACCGAATATGCATGCTGTCAGTTGCCTGCCAGCCATTACCGGTGCCTGGCAGTATCCTGGCGGCGGAGCACTGTACGGTCAGAGTGAAATCTATAAAGGTATGGACCGAGCACCGCTACACGGTACTGATCTGGCGGATTCTTCTGTACGTGAACTGGATATGTCCCGCATCGGTCCGGTGTTGAACGGAGATCGACGTGATCTGGGCGATGGCCCTGAAGTGAAGGCGCTGTTTATTCAGAATACCAATCCAATGGCGGTGGCCCCGGAGCTGAATAAAGTTCACCAAGGTTTCCGCCGTGATGATCTGTTTGTTGTGGTCCACGAACAGATGATGACGGAAACGGCGGCCATGGCGGATATTGTGCTGCCAGCTACTACTTTCCTTGAGCATGATGATATCTACACCGCCAGTGGCCATACTCATCTGCAGGTAAGCAAAGCAATTATCAATGCACAGGGTGAGTGTCGCAGTAATCATGATGTTGTGAGTGAACTGGCTAAACGACTGGGTGTTGATAATGAACTGTTTGAAGTCAGCGCGCTGGAGATTATTGAAAAGTCTCTGCAGGACAGTGATCTGCCAACCGCGGAGCAGATTCATCAGCAGCAGGGACTGGATCTGCTGGGCAGCTTTGAAGAATCCCACTTCCTGAACGGCTTTGGTCATGCCGATGGCCGTTTCCATTTTTATGCGGACTGGCAGGCGCTGGGCGATAAAGAGGGTGTACTGCCCCGGTTACCGGATCATGCCGAACTGATCGATGCTGCCGATGCGGATCATCCGTTCCGACTGGTAACGGCACCAGCCCGTACTTTCCTCAATACCAGCTTTACTGAAACGCCGGGATCGGTGAAGAAAGAGAAACAACCGATGGCCTTTATCCATCCTGATGATTGCGCTGCGCTGGCGCTGGAAGAGGGAGACTGGGTGACGCTGGGTAACAGCCTGGGTGAAGTCAGGCTTAAAGCGAAGCCTTTTGCCGGTGTGCAGTCTGGTGTTGTGATTGTAGAGGGGATCTGGCCCAACCATGCTTTTATTGATGGTATCGGGATTAACGCGCTGGTCAGCGCAGAACCCGCGCTGCCGGATGGTGGTGCGGTATTCCATGATACGAAGGTCTGGCTGAAAGCGGGGCGGTCTTAACCTGTAGCCTTAACTTATAGCGAGTGCGCCCCGTGCCGAAAAATGATTCAATCGGCACGAGGACGTAGCCTCGCTACAAACCTGAACAGCATTCAGATTATCGCAGGCTCAGGCCTTAAAGCACCTTACCCAGGAACTGCACCAATCGGGGATGGGTTGGATTGTCGAAGAAGTTTTCGGGTGTGTCTTCTACCAGCAGTGCGCCATCTTCCATAAACAGCACCCGGTCAGCCACTTCTTTGGCAAAGCCCATTTCGTGGGTGACCACCACCATGGTCATACCTTCTTTCGCCAGTCCTTTCATCACGTCCAGCACTTCACCAACCATCTCCGGATCAAGCGCTGAGGTTGGTTCGTCAAACAACATGATGTTCGGCTTCATCGCCAGCGCGCGGGCGATAGCAACACGCTGCTGCTGACCACCGGACAGTTGTGACGGATAGTTGTTCATACGGTCAGAAAGGCCGACCTTGAACATCAGTTCCTTGGCGTCTTCGTGAACCTCATCCTGTGGGCGTCCGGCAACCTTCAACGGCGCCAGTTTGACGTTTTCGATCGCTGTCTTGTGAGGGAACAGGTTGAAGCTCTGGAACACCATGCCCACATCTTCACGCAGCTTGTTGATGTTAGTCGAACGGGCGTACATATCGATACCATCGATAACCAGCGTACCGTTTTCGATCTCTTCAAGCTGATTCAGCGTGCGCAGGAAGGTGGATTTCCCCGACCCTGATGGGCCGATAATCACCACCACTTCACCGCGTTTGACCGAGGTGGAGATATCTTTGAGTGCGTGTACTTTGCCAAAATATTTATCGACGTTTTTGGCGATAATGATGTCGTCACGATCAGTCACTGGCGGATAACCTCTTCTCTAAACGCTGGATGGCAAGCGACAGGGCTCCGGTCAGAATCAGGTAGAGCAGGGCGACAGTGAACCAGACTTCGAATGGTGCAAAACTGCCGCTGACCACTTCCCGGCCGGCTTTGGTCAGATCGGTAATGGAGATTACCGATACCAGAGAGGAGTCCTTGATCAGGTTGATAAACTGACCTGCCAGCGGTGGCAGAGTCCGTTTAAACGCCTGTGGCAGGATCACATAGATCATCGCTTTCGGATAGCTCATACCCAGCGAGCGGGCAGCTTCCATCTGACCGTTGGGAATGGACTGAATACCGGCACGGATGATTTCTGCTACATAGGCCGCGGTGAATACGGACAGCGCAACAACACCGGAGGTAAAGCGTTCCAGCTCCAGTACCGTACCGATAAAGAAGTACATGATGAAGATCTGTACCAGCAGCGGTGTACCCCGGATAACCTCGATATAGACTATCGCCAGTTTGCGCGCTGCAGGGTTACTGCTTATACGCATCAGACCGACCACCAGGCCCAGTGCCAGAGCGATGATCAGAGAGTAAAAAGATATTTCTATAGTGACGATCAGACCATGGATAATGGGCCCGGTCCGCCAGCTTTCGATCCGCGCCAGGGTATCGCCTTCAAATACCAGATCGCCGTCGCTGACCATCAGGCTGTCAAATCCGGTAATGGTGTAGTTGTCTTCACCGGAATCCGGAATCAGGACTAATTCAGATTTATCTGCACTGAGTTCGACAGTGCCGCTGCGTTCAGCAGAGATCTCAACCGGGTCGGTATTGATGATGTAAGGGACGACACGATCCCAGCGCCAGGTATAGTCGATACGCTTGCCGGACATGTACACCGAGAAGCACAGACCGACCAGAACAGCGACGAATACACTGTTCCAGAGCAGCGCTCTTTGTGTTGCACGCATGTTAGGTGACCTTGTTAAGGTTAAAAAAGTTAAGCCGGAAATCACTCAGGCTTATAAACAAGCTTGCCGGAAACAGGATCACTGTTTCCGGCAAGATACAACGGTCTGGAATGACGGTGTGATTACTGAACTTTGCTCAGCCACTTGTCAGACTTGAACCACTTCGCGTAGATGCGATCGTAAGAACCGTCGCCTTTAATCTGACGCAGGAAGTTGTTCAGGAAGTTCAGGAAATCAGGATCGCCTTTACGTACAGCCCAGCCCAGTGGCTCAAATGTAAATGGCTGATCGATGTGAGAAACCTGCTTCGGATTCTGGCTCGCGTACAGTGCGTTGAATGGCAGATCGTAGACGAATGCATCCGCTTTGCCGTTAGCCACTTCCAGTACCGCATCGGCCTGAGTTTCGAACAGGCTGATGTTGGACTTGCCGATCAGACGTTTAACAGCTGCTTCACCAGTAGTACCCAGCTTGGTTGCTACAGTGTACTCGCCGCTGTTCAGATCACGGTAAGAGTTGATTTTACCTTCCAGCTCAGGACGCAGCAGGATGGTCTGGCCCACGATAACGTATGGATCAGCGAAGTTTACTTTCAGGTTACGCTGTGCGGTGATGGTCATACCACCCATGATGATGTCGCACTTACCGGTCAGCAGAGTCGGGATGATACCGTCCCACGCAGTGTTTACCGGTGTGAATTTAACGCCCATCGCTTTGGTCATCTGCTTAGCCAGATCGATATCAAAACCGATGAAACCACCGTCCTTCGCTTTCATTTCGAATGGGATGTAACCCGCATCGAAACATACTTTCATTTCACCAGCATCCAGGATGCTGTCCAGAGTGGATTTTTCCGCAGAGAATGCGACGGACGAAGTCAGCATAGCCGCAGCAACAGCGACTGTTTTGAAAAGCTTTTTCATGAGGATATTACACCGTGATTATCTGGTCGACGTTGGTGTGCAGGAATAACATCGAGGGTTTCATAGTTATACTTTTGTCGCCTGTGGTACAGGCGCGATAGAAACTATCTGCTTTATCGATAGATTTCAACATCTGTTTTGAATGGGTATTTAATAAACTGAGCTGGATCAGCATTTTAAGACTGACCCAGCTAGCGCAAACCAGTGAGCGAGGATGAGGACAAACGCTTAAAAGAAGGGCTTACTGAATCCGACGGATCTGGTACAGGCCAACGTCAATGCTGCCCTCATCAAACCCTCCTTCGCAGTAACACAGGTAGTAGCGCCATAGACGACGGAAAGTCTCATCGTATCCCAGTGCTGCCAGTTCTTCTGTTTTGCGTTCGAAGGCTTCACGCCAGAGTTTCAGGGTTCTGGCATAGTCGGCGCCGAACAGGTGTTTATTGACCAGTTCAAAACCATGCTCGCGGAACTTGTCTTCAAGTTTGCTGATACTGGGCAGCATACCGCCCGGGAAAATGTAACGCTGGATGAAATCGGCCTGATTGCGATAGCGTTCAAAGCGTTCATCTTCGATACTGATGACCTGCAGAACCGCGGTGCCTTCCGGTTTAAGGCATTTATTAAGCGTGCTGAAATAGGTATCCCAGTACTGTTCGCCTACGGCTTCAAACATCTCAATGGACACCACCCCGTCATACTGCTTTAACAGATCCCGATAGTCGGTCAGGCTGATATCTGATTGTTCCGCCAGACCGGCCTGTTGCAGGCGTTCGCGGCTCCAGCTCAGCTGTTCTTCGGAGAGTGTTATCCCGTGCAGACGGATATCACTCTGTTGCAGCGCATGTTCGGCGAAACCACCCCAGCCGCAGCCAATCTCGACCACATGGTCGCCGGACTGCGGTGCCAGCATATCCAGAATACGCTGATATTTAGAGGTCTGAGCCGCCTGTAGGGGCTGATCTTCTGATTCAAACAGTGCCGAGGAGTAAGTCATGCTGGGATCGAGCCAGAGCTCGTAGAAATCATTCCCCAGGTCGTAGTGGGCGGCGATATTACGGCGGCTGCCTTTACGGCTGTTATGGTTTCTGCGGTGATAGAGATTATGCAGCATCTCTGTCAGGAAACTGGCTTTGGCGATCTGACTCAGGTGCTTTTCGTTCTGCAGCGCCCAGCGAACCAGAGTCGTCAGATCCGGACTGTTCCATTCACCGGCGATGTAGCCTTCAGACCAGCCGTTGATGCCACCGACGAACAGCCGTAACAGCGATTTAAAACTGTGAAGCTGCACACGAACGGCTGGATCACCGCTACCAAAATCGCAGTGATATCCGCTGGGCAGAGTCAGATACAGATGGCCCTGACAGTTCTGCAGGCGCTTGCGAAGAAAACTGATCACCCGTTGCTCCAGCCAGGTGGGCTGTGAGCTCTGCTGAGAGATAAAACGGCTGGCAGAATCGTTACAGGTTTTCATAATGATGTTCTCCCTTGGTGTCAGACCAACTGATGCTGCAGGTTCGGCTTGTTTTTCTTGGTTGCAGTCGCAGCCCTTTGCTCCACAGTCGCAGTGCTTCCCAGTGGATCGCGGCAACCACTTTCAGTGTCATCAGAGGGTGGCTGATAAAGAGTCGGGTCAGGTTACTGTCGGTCAGCGCTCGCCTTTTGCCACTGAAGGTGGCATGCAATACGGTTTCCTGGCTGTCACGGTTACTCTGACGAATACAGACCGACACCTGATTTTCCGGTGGCCGGATACGGAAACCATACGCGGTATCCATCGGCATAAACGGGCTGACGTACATCAGCTTGTTACAGTGATGGCGTACCACCGGATCATCGTTGTCTGATGCTGGTAGCAGGTAACTGTGACGCTGACCGAAGGTATTGCTGACTTCATACAGAATAACTTCGAGCTGATCAGCGCTGTTGTAGCAGAAGTACACACTGAGTGGATTAAAGGTGTATCCGAGAATACGTGGGTAACACAGCAGGCGGATACTGGCCGTGGCTGAGCCATAACCCCGTTGTGTCAGTAGTTCGGTAATTTCGCTGCGCAGCTGGCCCTGGCCGGTACCGTGGTCTTTCTCATGAAACGAGAACAGGCCCCAACGGTTGACGGCAAACAACTTCAGGCGATTAAGCTGCGGCAGCTCATCCAGATCCAGACACACCGAAAAGACCCGATAAATAAACCGGTGACGTTTGGGTGTAAAGCGATGGTGCATCACATGGCCCTGATAAACGGCAGAATTCAAAAGGGATGGTTGTGCATTGCCAGAATCAGCCATTAGCCTGCTCCCTGAGCGGTTGTCCTGTCACCGACTGCCTGGCTGGTGGCTCTGTTACAAAAATACGGCTGCTTGGGTTATCCAGATGCCACGGGCGAGGAACTCCGCCCAGTTGTTCAGCCACTGCAAGGCCTGACTGAATACCGTCCTCATGAAAACCATAGCCGAAGTATGCGCCACAGTACCAGGTGTTTTGCCGGCCCTGCAGTTGCCAGAGCTTTTGCTGAGCCGAGTAACTGTCACGTCCGAATGCCGGATGGTCGTAGAAGAAACTGCGGATCAGTGTGTGAGGAGCAGGTTCTTTTAAAGGATTCAGCGAGACGATAACCGGAGTATCCGTGTTCAGCGGTTGCAGCTGATTCATCAGATAACTGACGGATACCTGGCGATCATCCATCTGGCCGTTTGCCATATAGTTCCAGCTGGACCAGACAGCAGGATCTTCAGGCAACAAAGACTGATCCAGATGCAGGAATGCCTGATTGCGCTGATAGGGGAAACTGTTCAGCAGTGTCTGCTCTGCAGCGCTCGGGTCTGACAGCAGTGCCAGGGCCTGGTCGGAGTGGCAGGCGAGTACTACATGGTCGTAGTATTCACGGCCACCATGCAGATCTTCAATGATGATCTCGCCATCGTTACGAATAACCCGATGGATCCGGCTGTTGAGACGAATTTTGTCCTGCAGTTCATCGGCTACCTTGTTAACGTAGCGAATACTGCCGCCCACCACAGTGCTCCACTGTGGGCGATCTTTTAACTGTACCAGACCGTGGTTGCGGCAGAAACGCAGGAAACTCAGAGCAGGGTAATCCAGCATCTGTTTAACCGGGTGGACCAGATAGCGGCACCCATCGGTAGCAGATGGTTATATATAAAATGGTCACCGTAACCGTGCTGATGCAGTAGCTGGCCCAGGCTGATCTGATCCAACCCCGGCTGTTGTTCCAGTGCTTCGGAATTACGGTAAAAACGTAACAGGTCCCGGATCATTGACCAGAAGGAGGGACTGATCAGATTACGTTTCTGCGCGAACAGTCCCCCCAGCCCTGAGCCGCTGTATTCCAGTGGTGCAGCAGCACCATTATCAATGGATACAGCAAAGGACATGTCGGTGGCACAGGTTTCAACATCCAGATGACGGAAGAACTGCACCAGATTCGGGTAATTAACAGGGTTAAATACGATAAAACCAGTGTCGACATCTACCTGCTGGCCATCTAAGGTAAACGATACAGTATTGGAATGGCCGCCGAGCCGGTCATCCTTCTCATACAAGGTGACATTGTGCGCTTTATTCAACAGCCAGGCGCAGCTAAGGCCGGAGATGCCTGAACCGATAACAGCTATTTTCTGTGGGCGGATTGCGGAGATATTCATCGGGATATCCATACTGATTGTTTCTTCCATGTACGACAGAAATTGCTGAAAGGATCACTGATCTGTTTCCGATAAGGCTACGTAGAGAGGGTTATGGATAACAAACCACCGGGTGAAGATGTGAGTAACATCGTGAATATTAAACAGTCGGAACCGACATGCAAGGAGTGGAGCCAGATGCTTGCCAGTCTTGCTGAAAGTCGCGACAAAAAACTATACGCCCAGCTGTTCCATCACTTTGCGCCAAAAGTGAAGGCCTACATTATTCGTCTGGGTGTTAACGGTGCGGCCGCTGAAGAGCTGACTCAGGAAGTGATGCTCTCTGTGTGGCGTAAAGCGCACATGTACCATATTGAAAAAGCGGCAGCCAGCACCTGGATCTTCACGCTGGCACGTAACCAGAGCATCGATTGGATGCGTAAACAGAAATACCCTGAGTACAGCCTCGAAGAGTGGAGTGAAACCGCGATGGAGGATGGCAAGGGTGAACAAACCGTGACATCAGACCGTATGATTAAAGCGATTGAAACTCTGCCTGAAAAGCAGGCTCAGGTGATCTACATGTCGTTCTTCGAAGGACGATCCCACGGAGATATAGCCAGCCGGCTTGATATACCGTTGGGCAGTGTTAAATCGCGTATCCGTCTGGCGGCCGAAAAACTGAAACTGATCTGGGGAGGTGAATATGAACATTAATCACCATCTGGATGAAGCAACACTGCTGAGCTATTCCGCTGGCTCTCTGTCTCAGGGAATGGCGCTGGTTGTGGCATGCCACCTGGCTTTCTGTCCTGAGTGTCAGGAACGTAGCCGTAAAGCTGATTCTGTCGGCGGCGCATTGCTTGAGTCGTTGGATTCAGAAGCGGTATCCGCCAGCATGCTGGATACTATTCTGATGCAGCTGGATGATCTTGAGCCTGAAGCGCCGGTTCAGCCAGTATATTCCGATCCGGAGATCCCGGCTCCTCTGCAGGCGTATATTCCTGGATCATTTGATGATCTGGAGTGGAAGCGCATTGTGCCTGGCGTCTCTTACTATGATATGCCCTGGCAGGGCCGTGGCGTTTCCCGGCTGCTGAGAATCTCACCGGGTAAGTCGATGCTGCCTCACACTCATGATGGCAATGAACTGACACTGGTACTGCGAGGCTCGTTCTCTGATGAAATAGGGCGCTTCGGGCCGGGTGATATCGCTGATCTGGATGATCAGGTTGAACATCAGCCGCTGGTAGACAGTCAGGAGGATTGCATCTGTCTGATCGCTACTGACGCACCACTGCGCTTTACCACCCTGTTTGGCAAGCTGGTGCAGCCAATCACTGGTTTCTGATCGGCTGATTTCTGATGTCGAATCAGGTCAATCCCCGCAAGCTGCACCTGAGCAAGTGGACGGCTCAGGTGCCGAAAAACAGAGAAAAGCACTTTCTGGTAACAGAACTGATTCGTGATGAAGACGAAGTGATCACAGGCTGCGTACTCGAAGCGGTGATAAATCAGGACAGTTATACCCTGACAGACTGGCGTGAGCTGAAAGACAGCGAGCGTTGGCGGCAGGGTTGGAAGTAATCTGCTGATATATTGATGATGACGATATTTTAAAACCGCTGCTCGTTGAGTAGTGTTTTTTTATTTTCAGCCTAAAATTATCTCCTATGGAGGCGATGATTATTTAGTCGAGGCTGTGCCTGAAAAGTAATATCAGTGTGTTGTGCTATGTTTTGACAATGGTTTCGCCTGTAGGCGAGTCAGGACTTTTGCGCGGCCAAAAGTCCTGACAACCTAAAGGCCGCCCCGCTGTTTGGTCGGTGAACCGACTTCCCTGTGCGCCTGATTTGATAATGGGAGTGGCAAAAACTCGGCAAAGAGCGCCTCAGACAGTTTGCCCCTCTGATCCATTATAAAATCAGGTGCTCGGCTGCACAGAGGGGGAAATGGTTTGTGCCATGAATGAGCTGCGGTGCAATAACAAAGGTAACGCCCACTTACTAGGGAACCTGCGAATAAGTCCGCAGCATGAGATAATCAATACTCTGATGTGCTGAGGACTATCCATGGATCACCAACTCTCCTTCGCTGACAGCGAGTTCAACAACAAGCGTCGCCAAACCCGCAAAGAGAAGTTTCTCGGTCGCATGGAAAAACTGATTCCCTGGCAGCGACTTGAGTCAGTGATTGAGCCTCACTATCCAAAGGCTGGTAATGGTCGCAAGCCTTATCCATTACCAACCATGCTGCGCATCCATTGCATGCAGCAGTGGTATAGCATGAGCGACCCCGCCATGGAGGATGCGCTCTATGAAATCGCCTCTATGCGTTTGTTTGCCGGCCTCTCCCTGGATGGTGCGATACCCGATCACACCACTATCATGAACTTCCGCCATCTACTGGAACGGCATGGCTTAGCTCGCCAAATATTCAACGAGGTTAGCACCTGGCTGAGCGAAGCTGGCGTGCTGATAAAAGAAGGAACACTGCTGGATGCGACTATTATCGAAGCCCCCAGTTCCACCAAGAATAAAGCGGGTGAGCGTGATCCTGAGATGCACCAGACCAAGAAGGGTAATCAATGGCACTTCGGTATGAAAGCCCATATCGGTGTTGATGCCAGAACAGGGTTGACGCACAGCTTCACCACTACCGCTGCTAATGAGCATGATCTCAACCAAGCTGAACACCTTCTTCACGGAGAAGAAGGCTTTATCTTCGCTGATAGTGGTTATCGTGGCGCAGATAATCGTGAAAAGCTCAAAGAAGTGGAGGCCGACTGGCATATTGCTGAAATCCCCAGCAAGGTCAAAGAGCTGAAGAAACATCCACGAATCAATAAGGTCCAATTGAAGACCGAGTACCTGAAAGCCAGTATCCGCGCCAAGGTTGAGCATCCGTTCCGGATTATTAAATGCCAGTTTGGCTTTACCAAGGCTCGTTATCGCGGATTGATGAAGAACGATAGCAAGCTGGCCATGCTGTTCGCGTTAGCGAATGTCGTGCGCGTGGATCAGATGCTGCGAGCGTAGTACAAGTCCGTCTGTATGCTGATGAATCGGCATACAGGCACTAAGAAACGACCAATAATCGCGCGGCTAAGCCGTAAATGCAGCTTGATCGTCGGAATGAGTTAGAAGACGGGACTTATTCGCAGGTTCCCTAGAAGGAAAAAAGCAAAGCTACTTTCTAAGGCGGTGGTTTTTACCTTGCCAAGGGATGTAAACCACTTTGCTGCATCCAGAATCCCAGATTTTAAGCGTCAGGTATCGGTATCAGGTGTACCGCTATGCAATCACCAAAAACAGTCAAGTCTCTTGAAACTCTGGGCCGTGTGCGCCTTTCTGAATCGTTCTTTATGCGGGATTTTCTCTATTCAGAAATTTCGCAGATAGAGGGTGTGCCTAACATTCCTGATTATCCTGATCTTGCGATCGAAACGGGAAGCCAGTTGTGTCAGCAGGTGCTGGAGCCTATTCAGCAGGCGCTGGGCCGGATTTCTATCCGTTCGGGGTATCGCAGTCCTGCGGTGAATGCGATCGGGGCGGCCAATAAAAATCAGTATAACTGCTCCCGCAACGAAGCCACCTATGCCTGCCATATCTGGGATTACCCGGATGCCAGCGGTGTGCAGGGAGCAACCGCTTGTATTGTGGTTAACTCATTTCTGGATTACTACGAGACCACCGGAGACTGGCAGGCGCTGGCCTGGTGGATCCATGACAATATTCCGGACTACTGCTCGCTCTGCTTCTTTCCGAAGCTGTGTTCGTTCAACATCCGCTGGAGCACTCAGCCCGAAAAAATCATCAGAAGCTATATTGCGCCTCGGGGTGTACTTACCCGACCGGGTATGAAGAATCACCAGGGCAACCATGAATCAGCTTATACAGGGTTTCTTAAAATGCTCAACCAGCGTGACTGAGTCGCTGTTTTCTGAAGGGGGGAGAGGAGTCGGGGTGTTAACCCAAATAGAGTTATTTTGTAAACCTCTCCTAAAATAGCGGCATACAATTTGATCAGAGATAAATTAAGCTCAGGATTAAAAAATGTCTGCTTTCGACACACTGAAGACAATGGAGACCAGATGGCTTCAGCTTCCACCTTCAATCGATACTTCTTCATAGCGGACATACAACTTGCCATCTCTACTATCTTATCAATCAATATCAATTAGAACCCTATATCCTAAAAAATCCATGTAATATTTAAAGTTAATGCAGTTGCCTAAATATATCTTACTTCCATCTCCAGAAAACCCTTTTAGAGAATACTTGTAAGAACCCGATTCTTCTCTAATTGAGATGTAAGTAGATACATTGTAGCCAGACTTCTTTTGAGTAATGCAGCCAACCCCATATAATATTTTCTTAGAATAGTATTCTTCATTTATATGATGAATGATCGACAAAAAACACAAAACCGCGGCAATAATCCTTAACGATTTGTTTTTCACGAACACAAAAAACAAAATCAACAAAGTTGGTATGATATAAATTAGGTGCATCCCTGCTTTCTTTATAAAATCAGTGTGTTATAGTAATAATTTCTAGATAAAGTTTTGGGTATCTAGTATGTGGCAGTAGGGCTTGATTGTACATTTTATAATTTCATCCTTGATATCAATTTTAAAGCCCCATTAAAAAATATGGTGTGTAATTAAGAGTGAAACCATTACTCTACGATGGGCTTTGTATGGCGCTCACTTATTGCACAGCAGGCCTAAGAACATCCAGATGCCTGCTCCAGGTAAGCTTTTGGCTGTGGTTACAAAGATCCATTGAATCTACAGCACAAAGCGGACATAACCTATAGCTTTAGATATGTTTCGAAAACTGAGTTGTAGTTAATAGCCAGCTGAAGAGCCATACCGTTCATAATCGGCGCTGGAAGCACCTCGCTACAGAACAGAATCGTTGTAGCGAGGGCCTTCCAGGCCCGATTACAGTTTTTAAATATAGAAAAGGAAGGTATTACCGGGCCATGAGATGAACCAGCAATCGAAATTAAGCCCAATGGGGTCGGAATAACAATGCTGCGTCATTTGAGTGAACAGCATTGGTCAAGCCGAATATTCCCTTCTCAAGAACGATGTACGCTGCCAACAGCGGTGATTTATTGCTGCTCCAGAACCGGCTCTTTGGTTTGCTCCAGTGCATTTAAAGCAGCCTGTCGGCTGGTTTTCAGATCCAGTATCGGTGCTGGATACTCTTTACCCAGGGTGATGCCTGCCTGCTGCAGAGCTTCCTGAGGTGCTTCCCATGGCTTATGAATATAGCGATTGGGCAGTGTGGACAGCTCAGGAACATACTGGCGGATATAGTCACCCTCCGGATCAAACTTTTCACCTTGGGTCACCGGATTAAATATCCGGAAGTAGGGTGCTGCATCGGCACCACAACCAGCGACCCACTGCCAACTGGCGCTGTTACTGGCCAGGTCGGCATCTACCAGAGTATCCCAGAACCAGCGGGCACCATGAATCCAGTGCTGTAGCTGATTTTTTACCAGAAACGACGCAACGATCATTCTGACCCGGTTGTGCATATAACCGGTTTGCCAGAGTTGTCGCATACCTGCATCGATCATCGGAAAACCGGTGTTACCCTGTTGCCAGATCTGTTGCTGGTCAGGATCATCTCGCCATGGAAACCGGTTAAACTTTTCGTTGAGATTGGCGTCGGTGATGTGCGGATTATGGAATAGCTGGTAGTAAGAAAATTCCCGCCAGCCCAGTTCCTGCTGGAACTTAATCAGTTGCGATTCCTGTTGCTGTTGAATCGCCTGCTGCAGGCTGTGATGCCAGACCTGGTTCGGAGAGATCAGTCCATGGGCCAGATAGGGGGACAGGTAGGAGGTATTCTCCTGCGCCGGGAAATCCCGGCCGGCAGAATAATATTCCAACCGCTCGGAAATAAAACGCTGCATCACCAGCGACGCCCCGGTTTCAGTGATATCCCAATGGGATGACATGGTTTCAGCCCAGGGGCGATTATCCAGTAGTTTAAGTTCATTCAGCTCTTTCTGTTCAGGGAGGTCTGAACTGTAATTGAGCCTCAGAGGCTGAGGCTTAGGGTAGGGCAACCGGGGAGCTGTTGCGTTGCGACAACCCTTATTAAAGAATGGCGTGAAGACTTTGTAGTGTGTGCGATCAGGCTTGTTGACGGTCCAGGGTTCCCATAGCAAAGAGCCATTAAAGCTCTTTACTTCAATATCACAGCTGCAGAGTTGTTGCTTGAGATGTTTATCGCGCTTAATTGCCCATGGCTGGTAACAGCGGTTCCAGTAGACACCGCGGGCCTGAGTCGTATCCACCAGACGCTGAATAATCTGCTCCGGATTGCCGCTGAAAATACGCAGGGCGCCAGCAAGATTGCGGTTCAGGCTGTTCAGGGCATGATGCAACCAGCAACGGCTGGCAGCGCCCGGAGCCCATTCCCCGGGATTTATTTCATCCCAGATATAGACCGGAATAACCTGACCTTTGGCTGCGGCATGAAAAAGCGCCGGGTTATCAGCCAGGCGCAGATCGTTTCGAAACCAGACAATGCAGGGGCGTTCAGACATTCAGCGGCACTCTTTAGCAGTTCTGATAGTAGTTCTTATAAGTAGTTCTTAGAGCTGGTTACGCAGTCCCAGGTGGGCTGGGTAAGGCTCCAGATAGCGCTGAGCACGGATATATTCACTGCCTTTCTGATTGATGTAATGGGCCAGCAATGTCATAGGGGTGGCCAGATTTACTTCCCCCAGACGATACTGTTCAAATACCCGTAGAATATCCTGGCGTACATTGCTGTCTACGCTGCGTTTCAGATATCCCATAATATGCTGCATAACATTGCAGTGGGCACCTCGGGAGGCAGGCTTGTGGATCGCCTCCATAAAGCGGGTCAGGTATTCATCAAGCAGTTCGGGCAGAGGCTGGTCATGTGCCGAAGCGAGCATCTGGCCGATCTCTTTATAGGCCTGCTGGCTGTGGGCCATCAGCAGGTACTTGTAGCTACTGTGAAACTGTAGCAGGTTGTGATAGCTCGGTTGCTCCAGCACCTCTTTACGGAAATGGTGGTGGGCAAATACCCGCATGACAAAGTTTTCCCGCAGACGAGCATCGTTAAGTCGGCCGTCTTCCTCTATAGGCAGATTCGGGAACTGTTTCATGATCTCCCGGGCAAACAGACCTGCACCCCGTTGCTCATGGGGGTAACCGGATTCCTGATATACCTTGACCCGTTCCATGCCGCAGCTAGGGGAGTCTTTCTTTAGAACAAAGCCATCCAGGCCGGCGCAGCGTTTCACCATCGGTGCAACTGCATCCAGAAGGCGTTGAGTCAGATCCTCACCGTCGCCCTTACTGAAGGTAAGCGTGGGTTGTTCCGGATCACCGATAAGACGCATGGTAGGGCGTGGAATGCCAAAACCTGCAGCGACTTCCGGACAGAAAGGCTGGAAACGAAAGTACTCTGTGAGTTGGTTACGGCACAAGCGCGACTGGCTGTGGCCACCGTTGTAACGAACTTCTTCGCCCATAACACAGGCACTGATGCCAACGGGAATAAGTTGGGTGTCATTGTTTGAATGTGTCATTAGTCGATCCCTGTTCTGATTACAGTTAACTGCTATTACGACTGTAGACCGGTTTTGGATCACTTCAAATTAATAGTTGACTAATTGAGTAGGTTTTATAGAATAGCCTACTAAATTGATCAGGTAATTCCGGGGTCTCCCTCTCATTACTCAGGTTCTGATCAACATGAAGTTCAACTGCTGTGGTCAACTAGAAAGTTCCCAACAAGCTTTTTATATGTGACCCTTTAGAGCCGCTGCCAGAACAGCGGCTTTTTTTTGTCTGGAAGACGGCTATGTAAACGAAAGGTAATGGCGTAGCTGGAACGTCACGCAAGCGTGACTTGCTCGACCGCATTGCAAAGCAATGCTTGCTAGTTGCTCGAAAAAGCAAAAACCAGAGTATTTCTGGTTGTGGGAGGTGCCCCTCGCGGCGAGGTTTTATTGTGAACCTTTTTGTCGCCGCGAGGGCGCGCCTCCCACAGAATTTTTCCGAGCCACGACCTTTAGTTCTGCGCCCCAGCCTGTATTGCAGTCAGTGCGATGGTAAACACAATATCATCCACTAATGCACCTCGGGACAGGTCGTTTACCGGCTTGCGCATGCCCTGCAGCATCGGACCGATACTGATCACATCCGCACTTCGCTGTACTGCTTTATAGGTGGTGTTGCCGGTATTCAGATCCGGGAATACGAATACAGTAGCCTGACCAGCTACAGAGCTTTCCGGTGCCTTGGACCGGGCGACACTTTCCATCACGGCAGCATCATATTGCAGGGGGCCATCGATCAGCAGGTCGGGACGTTTTTCACGGGCGATAGTCGTTGCACGGCGAACCTTATCGACATCGTCCCCCTGACCGGAAGCCCCGGTGGAGTAGCTGATCATCGCTACCCGTGGAGGAATCCCAAAAGCAGCGGCGGAATCCGCCGACTGAATCGCAATATCTGCCAGTTGGTCTGCGTCAGGATCCGGGTTAATCGCGCAATCGCCGTAAACCAGTACTTGCTCTGGTAGACACATAAAGAATACCGATGACACCAGACTGGAGTCCGGTGCGGTGCGGATCAGCTGCAGGGGAGGACGGATAGTATTGGCGGTGGTGTGAACGGCACCGCTGACCAGACCATCGACATGATCCATCTCCAGCATCAGAGTGCCGAGTACGACATTATCCTGCAGCTGTTCCTCTGCGATGATGTCTGTCATACCCTTGTGCTTGCGTAGTTCGATCAAGCGAGGAATATAGTCAGTGCGGATCAGTTCAGGATCGCGGATGATGACATTATCGTTAAGGGATACGCCTTGGTTCTTAGCTACCTCAATGATCTCTTTGGTATTGCCCAGCAGGACACAGCGAGCGATACCCCGTTCGGCGCAAATTGCCGCTGCTTTAACTGTACGTGGTTCGCTGCCTTCTGGCAGCACGATGGTTTTACCTGCCTGTCTGGCGCGGTTGATCAACTGATAGCGGAATGCCGGAGGTGAGAGGCGGCGCTGATAAGTGTTGTCTACCAGCGTTGCCAGCCAGTCTTTGTTAATGTGTGCGGCACTGGCTTCTTTAATGTCCCGGATTCGGGGCAGATCATCAGCACGGGTTTCAGTATTCAGATGTGACATAGCGATCGCTGTTTGCCAGCTGTCAGCCTGAACGCTGAGAATTGGCAGACCTGACTCGCAGGCTTTGGCGCAGAGTTTCAGTACCGCTGCCGAGGGTGTAAAGCCTCCGGTAAGCACCAGTGCGGCTAGTTCGATGCCGTTGACGGCAGCCATGCAGGCGGCGATGACCATATCGTCACGATCACCCGGTGTGAACACCAGAGTACCCGGACGAAATTCGCTGACGGCATTGGCAACCGAGCGAGCGCACATAGTGATACGGCTGACCCTGCGGTTGGCTATATCGCCGGTGTTGATCGGGCTGGCATGCAGATAGTCTGCGATATCCTTGACCCGGGGGATGATCAGATTGCGGTTCCAGGGGATGGCTCCGAGTAATCGGAATTTGTCGTTAAATATCGAGCAGTGCTCGCGGATGACTTCTTCGGTCAGACTGTGTGCCACCGCATTACCCGGTCCCAGAAAAGGCTGCAGATGGCCTTCGCGGGTTACCGGTGCGCCGAGCTTACTGAGAATGCAGCCCAGTACTTTTTTACTGCGAATACCGCCATAGGCACGGGCGGTAATGTCGATATGATCTTCCAGCGCTTCGGGAGTATCGGTGCCCGGTGCGGCCACCAGAACAACCTGAGCGTCCAGCGCCTTGGCGATCTCTTTGTTAATCCGGGTTGCGTAGGGTTGGCTTTCGGTGTGCACCATCCCTTCGATGATCACAATCTCATTATCTGCGGGCAGGCTTTGCTCGTAGCGGGCAACAATCTGTTCCAGCAGTTCATCGCCTTTGTCCTGACTGACAAGGTGCTCTGCGGTACGGATTCTGACCGGTTCAGCGATGCTGGCGGTGCAGTCACCCTGTAGCATTGCAACAGAACTGTCTGGCTGATCGGTACCCTGATGATGCTGGGCAATGGGTTTGAAAAAATGGACTTTGATACCCTGTCGGTTCATCGCCTGAAACAGTCCGAGAACCGCGGTAGTAAGGCCTGCACCAACTCCGGTTGGGGCAAGCAGTAATGCTTGAGACATCAGGGCTCCTTGTGAAGGGCTCAGTAATGAGCACCTTGTTCTGGAATGCCCGATAGCTCCAGACATCTGAGAAGGTATCCAGCGGGCATATATACATAGTAATCAGGGAACCAGATCTGGGTATTTTTATGTCACTGGCGGGCCGGCATTCTAAGTCCTGATCATGACAAATTATAGCGCGCGCCACAGAACCGGTGGATTTATTGATGCACCGCAATAAAATCCCCGGCTGCCCGATTATCTACTGCTTTATCTCACTGTTTCCAGGTCCTGAATAGCGCTCCCCCTTTCGGGGTATACCTGCAATTGCCGGCTGAATTAATAATGGTGCTATCAATGATTAAGGTGGGGCTATCTCTGCGCTCAACGGCTAGCGCAGCGGTCTTTATGAAGGAGTGGATATGAAAGTACTGGTCGCAGTAAAGCGTGTGATTGATTACAACGTTAAGGTCCGGGTGAAATCCGATGGTTCGGACGTCGATCTGGCGAATACCAAGATGGCCCTGAATCCGTTCTGTGAAATAGCAGTGGAAGAGGCTATCCGTTTAAAAGAGCAGGGCGTTGCCTCTGAAGTCGTTGTGGTATCAGTGGGCGATAAAGCCTGCCAGGAACAGATCCGCACCGCTTTAGCACTGGGTGCTGATCGTGGTATCCAGATTGAGTCAGAAGAAACTGTCGACTCTCTCTCCGTTGCTAAGTTACTCAAAGCGGTTGTAGTAGAAGAACAACCTGAGCTGGTTATTCTGGGCAAACAGTCGATTGATTCTGATAACAACCAGACCGGACAGATGCTGGCTGCGTTGACTGCGATGCCTCAGGCAACTTTTGCTTCAGAGCTGAAGGTAGCTGATGGTAAAGCGACTGTAACCCGTGAAGTCGACGGTGGTCTGCAAACGCTGGAACTGACCCTGCCTGCGGTGGTAACCACCGATCTGCGTCTGAATGAACCGCGCTATGCATCCCTGCCCAACATTATGAAAGCCAAGCGCAAACCGCTGGATGTTAAGAGCGTTGCTGAGCTGGGTGTAGAACTGAAAAACAACGTGAA
The DNA here is from genome assembly GCA_963669425.2 of uncultured Amphritea sp. Lineage (GTDB taxonomy): Bacteria > Pseudomonadota > Gammaproteobacteria > Pseudomonadales > Balneatricaceae > Amphritea. The sequence continues at coordinate 2,206,283 of CAXXNC010000002.1, read as the reverse complement.
GACCCTGAAGGTCGAGCCGCCGGCGGAGCGTCAGGGCGGCATTATGGTGAGCTCTGTGAGTGAGCTGGTCGAGAAACTGCAGAACGAAGCCAAAGCTATCTGATAAGGGGATCAACCGATGACAATTCTGGTAATTGCAGAACATGATAATGCCGAACTGAAGCCGGTCACTCTTAATGTGATTCAGGCAGCGACTGAACTGGTCAAAAAAGGTGCCGGTGGTGAGATAGAAGTACTGGTAGCAGGCTCTGGTTGTCAGGCTGTAGTGGATGCCGCAGCGAAAGTTGCCGGTGTCAGTAAGGTGCTGCAGGCGGACAACGTTGTCTATGCTCATCAGCTTGCTGAAAATATGAGTTTACTGATCACAGAGCTGGCGCCGGCTTACACGCATATTCTTGCGCCGGCGACGACCAGTGGCAAAAACTGCATGCCCCGTGTTGCAGCCCTGCTGGATGTGGCTCAGATCTCAGACATTATCGCAGTAGAGGCTTCTGATACCTTTAAACGGCCTATCTATGCCGGTAATGCCATCGCTACGGTGCAGAGCAGTGAAGCAAAGCACGTGATTACTGTTCGTGGAACGGCGTTCGACGCGGTAGAGGCTGGAGCGGGTTCAGCAGCAATCGAAGCAATAGATTTTGCTGAAAATAGCGGTACTTGCCGTCATGTGAGCGATGAGCTGGCGCAGTCTGATCGTCCTGAGCTGACGGCGGCCCGGGTTGTGATTTCCGGTGGCCGGGGCATGGGTAACGGTGAAAACTTCAGTCTGCTGGACGGTATTGCGGATAAGCTGGGCGCAGCTGTTGGTGCATCGCGTGCTGCGGTTGATGCGGGTTTTGTGCCTAATGATATGCAGGTGGGCCAGACCGGTAAGATTGTCGCTCCGGAACTGTACGTAGCCGTGGGCATCTCCGGTGCGATTCAGCACCTGGCCGGTATGAAAGATTCGAAAGTCATTGTTGCGATTAACAAAGACGAGGAAGCGCCGATTTTCTCCGTTGCGGATTATGGCTTGGTTGCGGATCTGTTTGAGGCGTTACCGGCGTTCGAAGCGCAGTTATAAGGCCTTACTCAGGCGATTTTTCAGTTGTCAATAATATTGAACATTGGTACTCCCCTCTTAGGGGGAGTCCTGTTCTTCAGCTGAACAAGTAGAATGATTGCAGAAACTGGGAGTTTATCTGCCAGTAAAGAATTCATCATAGAGAGCAGCAGTAATAGGGTGATGCTCAGTGGTTGAAAGGATAGTGAATTGTCCATAGCAACCAACGGGCAACTGCTGTGATTACAGAGTGAACCGGACAGCACTGCGACTGAAGCTGTCTTTTTATTTGTAATCAATGATGTTAAGAATAACGAACACTTTTCCGCTGTGAAAAGTACCGTTATCGGGAATCGGGGCCATTGTTCCTGGCTGGACAAAGCGGCGATTCCAGTAACCCTAGCCATCAGAGCATATAAAAAAAGGAAGACGATAGTGAAAAGAAGAGATTTGCTGAAAGCAGCTGCAACCGGTATGGCAGCAGCACCACTGGCCCTGTCCTCTGCTACTGCACAGGCAGGCGACAAAGTACGTCTGCGTATGCAGTCCCTGTACGGTACTGAGACCGACGCACTGTTCAAGGCTTTTGCTAACGACGTTAAGACTGTTTCCAACAAGACTGTTCGTGTCCAGACTTTCCGTGGTTCCGAGCTGGTTCCTAACGACCAGATGATGGACGCTGTATCTAAAGGTACTCTGGACATGTGTCAGGGTTACGCATGTTACTGGGCGGGTCAGTTGGATATCGCTAAGATTGAATCCGGTATCCCAGGCGCATGGACCAGCTACGATGAAGCGATGTACCTGCACCAGAAGAAAGGCCTGACAGCTCTGCTGGAAGAAGCTTACGAAGAGAAAGGCATCAAGTACCTGGGCCCTGTATTCGGCGGTCCATACGATCTGCTGACCACCAAGCCTGTTAACAGCCTGGAAGATCTGAAGAACATGAAGATCCGTGCAACTGCGACTGTTGCCGGTGTTCTGGAAAAATTCGGTATCCCGACTGTATACCTGCCAAGCCAGGAGCTGTACGTAGCTCTGTCTACCGGTGCTATCGACGGTGTTATCTACGGCGGTTCTCTGGAATATAAAGCGCTGAAACTGCATGAGACTGCGAAATACTACACCCACCTGAACATGATCAACCCAGGCTATGCCGATGGCGTTCTGATCAATAAGGCTAAGTGGGACTCTCTGTCTGCAGACCAGCAGAAAGCACTGGAACTGGCAACGGCTAAGCATGCGACTAACATGCACGCTTGGAACGTTAACGGCTGCCTGGACGTGAACAGCGAAGGTATCTTCGAATTTGCTTCTCTGCCAGCTGAAGACTCCAACGCCCTGACTGCTGCAGCACAGGATGTCTGGGCAGAAGAGGCGGCGAAGTCTCCTCGTAACGCTAAGGCGATCGAAGCTCTGACTGCGACAGCGAAGGCTACCGGGAGAGCTTAATGTCGAAACTGTCTCAATATCTTGCTTATCAAGACAGGGTATCTGAGTGGATTGGCCGGACCTTCTCCTGGTTGTGTCTGGTCATGATTGCAGGGCTTTGCTACGAGGTGGGTGCGCGTTATCTGTTTAACAGCCCTACCTCGTGGGCACACGAAACCACCACCATGCTGTATGGTACGTTCTGTATCCTGGCCGGGGTTTATACCCATAAGCATCACGGCCATGTCCGTAGTGAAGTGATCTACAACCTGTTCTCTGAACGGGGACGGGCAGTGCTGGATCTGATTACGGGTGCTATTGGTCTGGTTGTGTTCGGGGTTTTCTTTGTCGTTACTTTCAATTTCGCTGCCGATTCCTGGGCGATTAAAGAAGTGTCTTCAAAAAGTACCTGGGCACCGATTGTGTACCCATTTAAGTCCGTGCTCCCTCTGGCCGTTGGCCTGATGATTCTGCAGAGCCTGGTTGCCTTTATCCGCAGCCTGTGTGTTGCACTGGGTGTTCAGCTGGAACCACAACACTGATTCCGGCTGTACCTCAGCCAGTACTCTGTACTCCCTGCGTCTGATCTGATCAGACAACTGATAAAACGATGAATTTCTGCGTGGCAGGCCGGATTTCAGGCTGACGGGCAACTATTGCCTGAAGGCAGTGAAAACCTGCCGCAGATAACTCTCACAAAGGTGATTGTGTGTTAGATCTCGATCCTTTACTGGTAACCTCCGGCATGTTCTTCTCCATGCTGATCCTGCTGGCAATGGGGGCGCCACTGACCTGGGCGCTGCTGACCGTTGGTGTCGGCTCGGCTTATTTCCTGTGGGGTCCAGCTGGTCTTGAACTGCTGGCGCTCAGTGCTTTCTCAGCTATGGATAACTTCCTGCTGGTAGCGCTGCCGATGTTTATTTTCATGGGCCTGATGCTGCAGCGTTCCGGTATTACCGATGACCTGTTCGACATGATCAATAAACTGATGGGTGGTATTCCCGGCGGTCTGGGCATGGGAACCGTGATTATCTGTGCCATCATTGCGGCGATGGCCGGTGTCTCCGGGGCTGCGACGGTGAGTCTGGGTATTATTGCGTTACCGGCAATGCTCAAGCGCGGCTACGATAAGAAGCTGGTCACCGGCACTATTATGGCTGGTGGTGCACTGGGCTTTCTGATCCCGCCAAGCGTACTGATGATCGTCTACGCATTCCTGGCACGGGAATCCGTGGGCAAGCTGTTTGCTGCGGGTCTGATGCCTGGTCTGATGCTGGCTGGTATCTACATGTTGTATATCTACCTGTTCGCATTGAAGAATCCGGACCGTGCGCCGTCCATCCCGGTGTCTGAGCGTCTGGGGGCTATTGATAAGATCAAGGCACTGAAAGCTCTGGTGCTGCCGGGTGCGCTGATTGCTACAGTACTGGGCTTTATTATCGGTGGTATCACTTCTCCGTCTGAAGCCTCAGCTATCGGTGCGGCAGGCTCATTGGTATGTGCGGCGCTCTATCGCTCGCTGAATATCAAGATGCTCAAAGAGGTTCTGCTGAGTACCACTCAGTTGATGGGTATGCTGCTGTGGATCACCATTGCCGCGGTATTCTTCAGTAAGATCTATATCGGTCTGGGTGCCGGTATGCTCATCACGGAGTTTGTTGAAGATTCCAACCTGTCACCTTATGTGGTGATTATCGCGATGCTGGCAACCTACTTTATCCTGGGTATGTTCCTGGATGATTTCGCGATTGTCTTCATTACCGTGCCGCTGTTTGTACCGATTGTGCAGGATCTTGGCTTCGATACGGTATGGTTTGCAGTACTGTTTATTATCAGCATGCAGACTGCCTATCTGACGCCGCCGTTTGGGTATAACCTGTTCTATATGCGCTCGGTAGCGCCGCCATCGATCACTATCTATGACCTCTATAAAGCGGTTATCCCGTTTATTATTCTGCAGGTTATCGGTCTTGCGCTGGTGGTTATCTATCCTGAGATCGCGCTTTGGTTGCCAAATAAGATTTTTGGCTGATCTGAACAGATCTATCTTAAAAAGCCGCTCTTTGAGCGGCTTTTTTGTAGTCAGCGCTGAAAATTCTTCAGCCAGCGGATGCCCTGTTGTTCATGGGAAAATGCTCTGAAAGAGATGCCGTGGGAGAGGGTGATCTGCTCGAGAATTGCGTTGTTAGCCTGATTGTTTTCATCGCTGTCGATATAGGCCATCATCAGCTCTGGCCAGACCCAGGGTTTAGCCCCTTCGATGATTTTCAGGGTGTCAGTAATGGTGCGCTGTCCTTTCAGATGGAACACCGCCAGTACGTGATTGATCTGATGCTTCTTGCAGGTTTCTGCGACCTCTTTCCAGACCGTCAGTGAGCTATCCGCTACTTCGCCTGGAATCCGGGTGCCGCTGACTTCTACCCGCACGTAGCTATTCAGTACATCCAGTTTCACTTCATAGCTCATGATGATTGTCCGGTTCCCGCCCCTGAATAGTATTGAAGCAAAGTCTGGCGAAAAAGCGCAGAAACTTTTGCTCAACCTGACAGGCTCAGCGCCAGTTGATCCAGTAACTGTATTCAATACGGTTGGAGGCGTTCAGAGTCTGACGGTACAGTTCTGATGCGGTTGCCTGGCATTGAACCGGTTGGAACTCAGGTTCGGCCCAGCCCGTCATGCCGCCCATAAATGTGCGACGATACCCCCAGTTGCCGCAGGAAAGCAGTTCATCGTATTGCTGATCCCGTTCGCACACGACACAGGTTTCGAAATTGACATCGATATTGTCGCCCCATACTCCCCAGGCATCTGAAACGTAGGGGGTATCGTAAATGGCCACAGTGGACGCCCGTGTCGGGCGACCGTTCCAGGGCTTATCCGTGTCATCAGGCGGAGCAAGATGAACTCCACGGCCATACTCGAGGGGGGAACTGTCGTAGAAAGGGGAGGTGGAGCTGTCAGGTACATCGACCTGAGTGGTTTTTTCACCGGGTAGCATTCTGGCGTTGCTGGTTCGTATCTGCAGCATACGATAGCGGTTGCAGTCCGGTAGGTTGAGGATATCAACATCGCCCCGGTCATTGCTGAAAAAATGGATCTCCAGACCAACCCCCGTGGAATTATCAGTCGCGGTGTAGCTGGGGTGAGAGCGACTGGTGTGATACCACTCCCGGGAGAAAACGAGAAATCCTACAGGCTGTTGCTGGTAGTAAACCGGGCAGGTTTTCCCGACCAGTAATTCCTCAGCAGGTAGTGAGAGGGGGAGTGTCAGCATAGAGAAAGCAAGACAACACCCTGTTATTGTTGTTTTTTTCCAGGACATGACTGAAGTTTAGTCGACCCAGCAACAGGTAAACTAAACTTCATCAAATTGTCACATTCGGGTGGTGACGTGATTACTGACCAGGGGGTTTCAGGTAATTAGTCAGCGGATCAGGCGGAGAGTCTGGGGTGACCATACGCAGAGAGTCGATAAACAGGTGGAACAGTTCTGCCTGCGAATTAATATCCAGCTTGGCATAGATATTCTTCCGATGGTGCTTGATTGTTTCCGGACTGATTTCCAGCTTCTGGGCAATGTTTTTAACCGCATAGCCCCGCAGCACCAGTTGCAGAATCTGAGTTTCACGCTGCGTCAGTACTGAGCTGCCAAAATTGCTCAGAGCGCATTCCAGATGAGATTCCAGGAAGTTTTCTTTGTTCTGAGCGTGGGACGCTGCCCACCATTTCAGCAGAATCGCCCGTACTGTGGAAAAGACCCGTTCCAGTAAAGCCTGTTGTGAGGCCGTGAACCTGGGTTTGTCATCCTGTCGGCTGACAGATACCTGGATTGTCGCCTCGTCCGGGGTTGGGATAATCAGGCAGATCTCATCACCGAAATTGACCAGTCGGTAATAGACCCGATAAAACTCGCTTTGTTTGAATGCATCGGGTGCAATGCTGCTGAGGGCATAAACACCTTCGGCAGTTCCATCGACGGCCAGTCGGTAGAACGGGTCCAGCAGGTATGCGCTTTGCAGGTACTGGTCGATATGGATGCGCGGATCCTCTCCCTTTCTGCGCTTACGGAAAGGGCAGTAGGGCTGGGAGCCGTCCGGATAGACCAGCAGGCTGCAGCCGTCGGCTTCGACGATCTTCCGCAGAGTATCCATCAGGCCGTCCACGGCTTCATCGGTGACACCGTGAGTGATGATTCCGGCAATGGCGTCATGCCACTGCATCAGGGGCTGTTTTGCTACGCGATGATACTTGGACACAGATCACACAACCTTAATGTTATACCCATATACCGAATGGCTAATTAAAGCCTGCTTTGGGGTTTCATACAACCGTAATCTGGCATTGTGCGTGACTTTCGTACGGATCAGTCCGGCTCATCGGAAAATTGGTTATCAGGTGAACAGCTGATCGGTTATGAACGCGCTAGAATAGAGTTTCGGAAGGAGAAAACAGTGTTTCTTAATTGGGACTTCTGCGCTGTTTCGATGTCAGATACACGGAATGGGTATCAAATGCACGCAGTCGAATTCCTGCGCAGGGTTTTGATGGTGCGTCTCGTACAGATTGTCTTATACTGAAGGCATTGTAAGGAGCAATGTATGATACTACGAAGGATACCGGGGGGGCTGGTATTATGCGTTTCGTTGTGGCTTGCTGGCTGCGGGCCGTTATCTCAGTTAAACAGCGCACCTCAGGCATCTGATCCGAAACTGGCACAGGAACAATACAGGCAGGCAATGGCATACGCTCAGGGTGTCGAAGTGCCTCAGGATTATTCCCGTTCGCTGTCCCATTTTCTGCAGTCTGCCCGATATGGTAGCCACAATGGCGCCTACATGGCGGGCATGTCCTATTTAACCGGAAGAGGCACAGAGCAGAATCTGACCGAGGCCGCACGTTGGCTGGATCAGGCTGCCCGTGGTGGTCACGTCAGGGCGCAGTACCAGCTATCGGTTTTGTATCTGAATGGCGCAGGTGTGGAACAGGACAAAGTCTGGGCCATGTTTCTTGCCTCACTCGCGGCACATAAAGGGCATCAGCAGGCGGCTTTTGATGTTGGTGTAGGCTACGCCAGGGGAATGGGCTTGCCAAACCGTCCGGCTGCTGCCTGGTACTGGTTCAGTCAGGCCGAATTTGCAAGGATTGAGAATGCTTCGAAGCTGCGCCGGAAAATGCAGAGTCAATCGACTCAGGCGCAGCGTGATCTGATCAGCAAGCGTATGCGGCTTAACGATAGTCGTTACCCTGATCGGGCTACCGCGCAATATATGCAGCAACAGTTGAAAAGAATGGGATACCTGAAGGGCGTGGTTGATGGTGTATGGGGTAAGCAGAGTGCTGCTGCGTATGAACAATATACCCGCAAAGAACTACTGCTTACCGATGTGGCTATTGACTGGTCAATCCTGGAGTTGATGCGTCACTGACCGATCACCCGGATGGGATAATGAATCTGCTAGGTGGCAGATTCATTATCTGTATTATCAGAATCCGTACCGCTATCATCCGAATCGTCATCTGCAGGGGTAATGCCGAGCAGATCATTCACTGCTGCAACCACTTCCTGATTGATCTCTTTATTTGCAATATCACCCAGAATTCCAACAGCCTCCTGTGCTGCTTCAGTGCGTTCCAATTCACTCAGTTCAGGGTTTTGTGAAGCCAGTGCTGCCGCTTCATAGGCTGCAATTTTGCCAACCATAGAATTTGGTGAGGCATTAGCACGAGCTGTTGCGGATGCGTGAGCTGCATTAAGATTGCCCAGCTTGCTGGCAACTGAGCGATGGTTATTGCCCAGATTACCGAGTCCTTTACTGTGTCCAAACGCATTGCCGCGGCTGGAATTGTCTGCACTTTTTCCCGCGTGGCCATTGGCGTTTCCGACCCCGTTGCCGTTGCCGACTCCGTTGCCATTGCCGTTTCCGCCGCCGTTTCCACCGCCGTTTCCACCGCCGTTTCCACCGCCGTTTCCACCGCCGTTTCCACCGCCGTTTCCACCGCCGTTTCCACCGCCGTTTCCACCGCCGTTTCCACCGCCGTTTCCACCGCCGTTTCCACCGCCGTTTCCACCGCCGTTTCCACCGCCGTTTCCACCGCCGTTTCCACCGCCGCTTCCGCCGCCGCTTCCACCGCCGTTTCCACCGCCGTTTCCACCGCCGCTTCCGCCGCCGCTTCCGCCGCCGCTTCCGCCGCCGCTTCCGCCGCCGCTTCCGCCGCCGCTTCCGCCGCCGCTTCCGCCGCCGCTTCCGCCGCCGCTTCCGCCGCCGCTTCCGCCGCCGCTTCCGCCGCCGCTTCCGCCGCCGCTTCCGCCGCCGCTTCCGCCGCCGCTTCCGCCGCCGCTTCCGCCGCCGCTTCCGCCGCCGCTTCCGCCGCCGCTTCCGCCGCCGCTTCCGCCGCCGCTTCCGCCGCCGCTTCCGCCGCCGCTTCCGCCGCCGCTTCCGCCGCCGCTTCCGCCGCCGCTTCCGCCGCCGCTTCCGCCGCCGCTTCCGCCGCCGCTTCCGCCGCCGCTTCCGCCGCCGCTTCCGCCGCCGCTTCCGCCGCCGCTTCCGCCGCCGCTTCCGCCGCCGCTTCCGCCGCCGCTTCCGCCGTTTCCACCGCCGCTTCCGCCGCCGCCACCGCTTCCGCGGGCAGATGCGCTGGTGCCGAGATCAAAAGTTGAGTGATACTCAATGATCGTAGGGGTAGCCATCAGGGTTAGTGCCAGACCTGTTGTAACGGATGCTTTACACAATCGATGCAATAAGGTGTTAGCTTTTTTATACATAGAGGTGGGCCTCCTGATGAACAGTATAGAGTAAATATGCCTGCTTGATCCTGATAGGTAGTACGCAACTTGTGGATATTCATGAATTTTATTGAAGGTACGTCTGTTTATTAACCAGCTGATATCGTATGGATTTGCTTGAGCAACCATTCAATACCGGGGTCTTTTTCCTGAAGTGGATGATGAATGATTTGCATATGACTGTCCGGCAAACCGGAAGGGGGCTGAATGATGCGCAGTGGTAACATAGTGCAGAATAGTCGTGCCATCTTTTCTGGCAAAGTCATGATGCTGGTCGTTTGGGCTACTATACGAGCCGCGGCCGTATAGTTAGTGGTTCGGGCGATGGAGTTCCGGGCTAAGGATTGTTCTTCCAGCCACTCATCAATAACGCTGCTGTGCTCGCCCTCAGAATCACTGAAAACGATATGGTTCAAATCAAGAAATTGTTCCAGTGTCAGTGCTTCTGGAAGGTGATTATTCTGATTGCCTGACAGACAAACCAGCTTTTCTGTGAGCCAGGGGTGACATATAAGATGTCCGGGGACTTTTGAAAAACTGTCGAGCCCCACGATCAGGTCCAGCTCTCTGTTTTCCAGTTTCTCTCCGTAGCTTGCCTCATGGATAACCTCGACTTCTATATAGACCTTTGGTGCTACCTCCTGCAGATGACAGAAGAGCTCCGGGAGGACAGTCGCTTCAAAATAGTCGGTACAGGCGATACGAAAATAGCGATTACTCTGCTGGGGATCGAACGGCTGATCCGGTATCAGGGTTCGCTCTATCATCTGAACCGCTTTACGGATCTCAGGCAGCATCGCCTGGGCACGGGGCGTTGGCTGCAGTCCTTTGGATGTCCTGACCAGTAGAGGATCATCAAGCTGTGTTCGCAGACGGTTCAGTGCATGACTCATGGCCGACTGACTCAGGTACATTTTTTCCGCTGCCCGGCTGACATGGCACTCTGTAAGCAGGGCCTCCAGCAGTAACAGCAGATTCAGGTCAAACTGTCGAAGTGATTTCATTCTCTAAGTATTATTAATTATGTGCATATCATGATTATAACTATGCATTTTAGTAATTATAAGGTCTGGCGTATTCTTAATATCAATAACAGCCTATAACAACAAAAGGTGAGATATGTCTGATATGCCGAAAACAGTCGCGGATGCTGATCTGCCAATTTACGGTTCTTTGGGTATGACGTTTATGGAGTTTCCGGTGGTGAATGATCCGGCAAACCCTGATGCAGAGGTGATTGTGGCGGGTGTGCCGTTTGATATGGCAACCTCGGGCCGTTCCGGTGCTCGTTTCGGGCCGCAAGGTGTACGTCAGGCTTCTGCCCAGCTGATCTGGGAAGGTGCTCGCTGGCCATGGCAGTTTGCTCTGGATGATCACTTGAAAGTGGCTGACTCCGGTAATGTACTGTTCAAGCATGGTGAGCCCCAGACCATGGTAGAAAATCTGGAAGCCCATATCAGTGGCATTCTGGATGCGGGCAAGTCGTCACTGACATTCGGTGGTGATCACTTTATTACACTGCCTGTACTGCGGGCCTATGCAAAGAAGCATGGTCCTCTGGCGCTGATCCATTTCGATGCCCATACCGATACCTATTCCGGCGGCACTAAATACGATCACGGCACGCTGTTTCATCATGCAGTGGAAGAAGGGTTACTGGATACAGAGCATTCCATCCAGATCGGTATCCGGACGGCCTACGATCTGGATGGTCACCCGTTTGAAGTACTGGATGCGGCCTGGGTGGGTGATCATGGTCCCCACGGTATTCTGGAGCGGATTAAAGCCCGCGTGGGTGATAAAAAGACCTATGTCAGTTTTGATATCGATGGTCTGGATCCGGCCTATGCGCCGGGTACCGGTACCCCGGTGTCAGGGGGTATGACCATGGATTGCGCGTTGAAAGTGATCCGCGGACTGCAGGGGCTCAATCTGGTGGGCATGGATGTGGTTGAAGTAGCCCCGGCTTATGATCATGCCGAAATAACCTCCCTGGCGGGGGCAACGCTGGCGCTGGAGTATCTGTATGTGCTGGCAGCCAACAAGCAGGCTGCTGAATAAGAGAGTCACTATCTTAGGGCTGAATCTGTATCCGGATCAGCCCTTTTTTTGGTCCGATTCAAGAATTGTCTGCAGCTGCTGCAATCCCTGATCTATCTGTTGTTCATTGAAGCCTGCAAAGCCAATTACCAGACCGTTGATCGGCTGCTGCTGATCGAAATAGTATGACAGTGGACGAAGGCCCAGGCCCTGCTCGTTAGCGGTCATAGCAATCTTCTGATCATCGTACTGTTCGTTCAATCTGAACACGCAGTGCATACCGCCATCACTGGGTTCCCAGTTCAGTAATCCGGAAAATTTCAGATCAATCTGCTGCAGCAGGTAATCTCTGCGGTTACGGTACAGTTTGCGCATTCTACGCAGGTGACTGGAAAAATGCCCTCGCGCCATGAAATCAGCCAAGGCCATCTGTGGCAGGGCAGACAGTCCGCCATCCTGGATGCTGCGCATCCGGCAGAAGGGCTCAACAAGGGCTTCAGGTATTACCAGATAGGCAAGCCTTATTGCTGGATGAAGTACCCGACTGAAAGTCCCCGAGTAAATGACGCGCTGTTCTCCTTCCAGCCCTTGAAGAGCCGAGATGGGCGGGCCGTCGAAGCGGAACTCACTATCATAGTCATCTTCGATAATGCAGCATTCATGATCATCGGCCCATTGTAATAGCTGTAAACGTCTATCAAGACTGAGGGTGTACCCCATCGGATAGTTCCGGGATGGGGTAATGAATGCCAGCCTGGCTTTGGGGTGCTCGTTCAGAGAATCGGTTCTGAATCCCTGCTGATCAATCGGGATTGAAACTTTGACTCCTTCAGCGTTGCTGATGGCACCGTCGATACCAGGGAAGCCGGGGTCTTCTACCAGGACTTCATCACCCGGATCCAGCAACATTGAAAATGCCAGCTGCAGCCCCTGTTGTGAGCCAGAGCAGATCATGACCTGATCGCGATTGCAGCGGATACCACGACTGCTTTCCAGATATGCCGCAATCTGTCCCCGAAGTGTGCTATCTCCCAGCAGTGAACTGCTGTTGCAGAATTTCATCTGCCTGCCGGCCTGAACCACAGAGCGCTGCCACTGAGCCCAGGGGAATTGATCCAGCGCGGGCATCGCGGGTAGTAACAGCTCTTTGCGGTTATGGCTGTACAGCGAACGTAGCTGCTCCAGTTGTTGGCTCTTCCGGGACAGTCTTACCCTGCTGGTTCTGGTCTGAGTAGTTCTGCCGGAGTCTTTCAGACAGCGGTTGTCCAGCTGTGGGGATACATAACTGCCATCTCCCTGTCGGGTTTCAATATAGCCTTCGGCATGCAGCATCTCATAAACCTGTTTAACCGTATTTCTGGACAGCTGAAGTAGCTGAGCCAGTTCCCGGGTTGCCGGGAGTCGGCTATTGGCAGGAAGCTGTCCGGTAATGACCGCCTGTTGCAGGTATAGAAACAGTGCTCTGTAACGAGGTCGGGGGATGGTTTCCTGGTTCAGGAAAGGAATGAACAGTTCTGTATAGTTGGGCTGTGTCAAAATTGGATCTTATATGTTTTTGTTTAATGGGTCTCATTTGGTACCAATATAGTGGTTACGCTAGCTGTAAATCAATCAGTTTGCAGGAAATAAGAAGATGAGTGAGGTACAGATTACTGAGAGAAACCGGGTGCGGAGAGGACGCAAAAAAGCCAGTTATGACCGTGAAACGATATACCAGATACTGGATGAGGCACTGGTGTGTAATATCGGTGTCAGCGTCGAAGGGCAGGCCATGGTTCAGCCAAGTTCACACTGGCGGGTTGGAGATGAGCTTATGCTGCATGGCTCGGTAAAGAATGGTTTGTTCAAGGCGTTGCTGAGAGGCGAGACTGCCTGCATAACCGTATGTCTTCTGGATGGATTGGTATTCGCCCGCTCAGCGTATAATCACTCAGTAAATTTCCGTTCGGTGGTGCTGTATGCCAAAGGCCGGTTAGTGGAAGATGCAGAAGAGAAACGAAATGCGTTTGACATTATGCTGGATCATTACAGCCCTGGACGCTCTGCAGAGGCACGACCACCCACCCAGAAAGAGCTGGATGTTACTGCGGTTTTTGCATTCCCCATCGAAGAGGTGTCGGCCAAGGTTCGCACCGGAGGCCCAAATGATGAGCCGGAAGATCTGACTCTGGATGTCTGGGCTGGTGTAAAACCGGTGACCCGGGTTATTGGAGAGCTGATACCGGACTGATTACCTGACTCTGTGCCGGCTTTGTTTAATCAGGCGGTTGAAATGGCGTAGTAGATAAGGGTCATGCTTGACGCCGCTTTCATCTTCAATGACCCGCATGATCTCATCATGGCTGCGGCCCTGATGGTAGGCGCGGGTATGGGCCATCGCATCATAACTGTCCACAATGCTGATAATCCGGGCACCGATCGGGATTGTTTCGCCATAGAGGTTATCCGGGTATCCGTTGCCGTCGAAGCGTTCATGGTGGTGACGGATAATGTGGGCAGTCTGTGACGCGCCATCCAGCTCAGTGGATACGACGATCTGTTCTCCGATAAGAGGATGCTGATGCATGATTGCCCACTCCTCTTCGTTCAGCCGTCCGGGCTTCATTAACACATGATCGGGAATACCGATTTTTCCGATATCGTGAAACTTGGCGCTGACCCTGAGTGCTCCCAGGTCTTCTTCACTCAGTCCTACTGCCATAGCCAGCTCATGAGCCAGAGCCTGTACTCTGGCCGAGTGATCCAGAGTGTCCTGGTCACGATAGCCCAGTGCCAGAGCCAGTGCTTTGGTCCGTTTTTCTAACGCGACATAGGTAAACTTTTCTGCCTGAGTCACCTGTAGCACCTCCCTATGGATATAATTCCCGAATAATTTGTCTATTCAGCATAGTCCTGAATAAAGGTAAGCGGCTGTTGTCTGTCTTACTTTAAAAACTTATTTAAAAACGTTTAAGCGAAAAGAGGGAAATTCAATGGCAGCCAGTTTGTTAGGGCGAATGCTTTCAGGTGGTATGATTGCAGCGGTTGCTCTGGGGTTAACAGCCTGCGGTGGACAGGGTGTTCGTTATGCACAGGAAAATTATATTCTGGATCTGAACAAAGGCCGTTACTGTATCGAAGGTACCGGTAACTGTTATACCCTGACCCTGATCGGTCCGGCCTTTGGCGACCATGAGATTGCTAAAGCGTATGGGTTACCGAAAGGTTATTACAGCTGGCAGGCAGATGAGCTGGCGGAACTGATTATCAGCCCACCGCAGCAGCAGTATGAGGCTGAATATCTGGGTGATCGCCGGTATCGTATTCCGCCGCGATATGAGACGCATCTGGTCTGGGATATCCTGGCACAGGAGGATTATGATCTGTACCGGGATGATGACGGCATTGCAGGTTTTAAAGAGCCTCGACCGCTACTGAGGCGGTTCTGATCTGGCTTCAGCCAACAGCAAGCCAGATACCGACACCAATCATCAGAGAGCCGGCAATGCGGTTCATCAGTTTTACATTGCCGCGGTCCAGCAGCAGATGGCGTAGCGCTTTACCGCCGGATGCATAAATCAGCAGGCAGAGGAATTCAAGCAACAGAATCATCGCCACCAGAAGGGTCAGCTGTGGTGCCAGCGGCTGATCCTGATTCAGAAATGGCGGCAGCAGGGTGATAAAAAAGGCCCAGCCTTTAGGGTTTGCGATGGCGGTAATAAAACCATTGGAAGCCAGCTGAAGATTACCCTGCACCGCTACTTCCTGGCCGGGCTCTGGCATGACCAGTTTGCCTTTTGACTGCCACATCTGAACGCCAAGCCAGCCCAGATAAGCACCACCGCCCAATTTCAGAATGATAAAGGCTTCAGGGAACTGCAGCATCAGAGCTGCAACACCGAGCGCTGCAGAGGCAGCAACAATGCCGACACCGATCAGTTCACCCCACATCATGTGCAGGCTGCGTCGTACTCCGACTGACATTCCAAGGCTCAGCGCCAGCGTCATACACATCCCCGGTGTGATGGAGACAAAGAAAAAAGTGGGGATAAAGATGGAAAGCAGTGCGATTGACATCCGTGCCTCAGACAACAAAACAATTGAACAAACCGCGAGTCTACTACTGAGCTGAAAAAGAGAAAAGGCCATCTCCGATAATGAGATAGCCCTGTTTCTGTTAGCTGGCGTGAAGGGGGACGTCAGCTAAAGGACTCACTGTTGATCAGAAAGTCCGTGAAACGGTCAGCAGCAGCGTATTATCGTTGCGGTACGCGCCTGAATCACTTTCATCGGCACTGTCCACGCTGTTAAACAGGTATGCAGCAGACAGGTCCAGTCCTGCGACAGAACCGGAAACGCCAACGGAGAAATCCTGATACTCGTTAATGTCTGTATCGCCATCCCAGTAATCACCGCCGCTATGGCCGGCGTGCAGATCCAGGCTGACTTCTTCAGTGATACCGATACTGTAATCAATACTCAGGTAGTGAGCGGACTGACCGGAGTTGAAGAAGTCATCGGAGTAAGTCACACCCAGAGCCAGATCACCGTAGTACAGACCGAACATCAGTTCGCCGTATTCGGCATCGGTGTTGTATCCCGGATAGGTGTAAAACGAGTAGGAAACGTCGTAGCTGAAGTCATCATTGATATCGCCACCGTAACCGAGGTAGTAATCGATCTCAACCTTGGCATCGTCTTCAAAGTCAACATTGCTGCCCCAGACACCCAGATAAATACCATTATCAAAGGCGGCATCCAGACTGCCTTGTACCGCAGGGTCACCTGCGGACTGGGAAATACCACGGAAGCGATAATCGTTGGTAAAAGATACGGTGCCACTGACTTCAGCAGCCTGAGCGCCGGCAGATAACAGCAGCGCTGCTGCCAGACCTGTAACAGATTTTTTCATTGAATTACCCATTAGTTGTTTTTATAGAGCAGGCCGATTGTGCGGAAAGCGGTAGGTTTAAAAACATACCCTTGGATAGGTATACCCCGGTAGGTATTGAGACTGGCGATTTTTCAGTCTGTGCCCGCTACCCCCTCGGGTATATAGAGCCGGATTTTGTAGAGGCATAGACTGATGCGATTCAATCAGGGTAATCCGGCTGGCCGGTACCCGGTTCCAGAAAGCGGAGAACAAAACAGATGAAAAGCTATTCTGAATGGAAAAGCCTGAGTGAGACCCTAACCTTCCGTGATAAGGCATTTATCAACGGTGCATTTCAGCCGGCAGTGAGTGGTGAAACATTCCCTTGTATTAACCCGGCAACAGAGCAGTTGCTGGCTGAGGTTTCCAGCTGTGATGCTGCGGATGTGGATCTGGCGGTAGCCAATGCCAAAGCTGTGTTTAAATCCGGCGTCTGGTCTGAGATGCATCCCCGTCAGCGCAAGCAGGTGATGCTGAAATGGGCGGATCTGATTGAACAGCACAAAGATGAATTTGCGTTGCTGGACACGCTGGATATGGGTAAATCGATCTCAGAGATGGTCGGCATTGATGTACCGGATGCGATCGACTGCTTCCGCTGGACTGCTGAGTGCATCGATAAGGTGTATGGCGAGATCGCGCCAACCGGAACAGATACTCTGGCACTGATCCACCACGAGTCCGTCGGTGTTGTCGGTGCTATTACGCCCTGGAACTATCCACTGATGATGGTGAGCTGGAAAATAGCACCGGCGTTGGCAGCAGGTAACTGCGTGGTGCTGAAACCGTCAGAAAAGTCTCCACTGAGTGCATTGCGACTGGCTGAGCTGGCGGTAGAGGCGGGTATGCCTCAAGGTGTTCTGAACGTTCTGCCTGGCTTTGGCCACACCGCCGGTAAAGCACTGGCGCTGCATATGGATGTTAATGTACTGGCCTTTACCGGTTCTACCCGGGTGGCAGGTATGTTGATGGGCTATGCCGGTGAATCCAACATGAAACGTGTCTGGCTGGAAGCTGGTGGTAAATCTCCGAATCTGGTCTTTGCTGATGCAGACCTGAAAAAAGCGGCAGCGGCTTCCGCGAATGCGATTTTTGCCAATCAGGGGGAGGTTTGTATTGCCTGTTCCCGCCTGTACGTTGAGAAAAGTATCAAAGAAGCATTTCTGGCTGAACTGATCGAAGCGGCTGCCCGTTTCCAGCCGGGTGATCCGCTGGATCCTGCCACCACTATGGGGCCGATGGTCGATGGTGCGCAGCTCAATACAGTACAGCATTATATCCAGTCTGCCATGGATGAAGGTGGTCAGGTTGTGATGGGTGGTCTGCCGGACTATCAGGAGGGGCAGGGCTTCTTTGCTAAGCCTACGATTGTTGATGGTGCCAACAATGATATGACCTTTGTTAAAGAGGAAATTTTCGGGCCGGTACTGGCTGTCTGTGAATTCGAGACAGAGGAGGAGGCTATTGAGCTGGCCAACGACTCTATGTACGGACTGGGCGCAGCACTGTGGACCGAGAATCTGTCCCGGGCGCATCGTGTAAGCCGCAAGATCGAGAGCGGCATGGTCTGGGTAAACACCTGGGGTGAAGGTGATACCACGGTTCCGTTCGGTGGAGTGAAAGCTTCCGGTAATGGCCGGGATAAGTCACTGCACGCGATGGAAAAATACGTTGATATTAAGAAAGTGATGATCCGCCTTTAAGGCTGGTTCAGAAGACAAAAAAAACCGCCGTTATGGCGGTTTTTTTTATCGCTGTTATCTGGCTTTGATCACCCTGGTATCGGCAATCAGGTCGTGCAGGCAGCGCTTATCTTTACGAAAGATAAAGATGGAATCGACGAGTCCGACAATCTGACCAACAGCGGGTATCTGGCTGCAGATAAACACCGGCAGATAGCGAACGCCGAAGATTTTAGCAAAGCTCAGAATCTGCCCGGTTTCAGAGTCCACTACCCGGATACCAATCAGCTTTTTACCCAGTGTCTGACCTTCGGTTGCGAGCAGGTAACCGTTGAGAATCAGATAGGTAACCAGTACCCCCAGACTCAGTAACAGATCGATACTAAGTGAGGTTGATTCGTTCAATAAGATGTCCCAGATCCCGACAAACCAGACCAGAGGGAAGAACAGTAGCATAATGAAAAGCGTATCCAGCAGTGCCGCGCCAAGGCGACTCCAGCGGCTTGCCAGTTCCTGATCCGTCTGGCTTTCAGGCTGTTCCAGTGCGGCGGTGGGTGGGCGATAAATGGTGTCGTCCTGCATTTTGATTCATCCCTGTTTAAGTTGCATATAGAAACCTTTCAGAATGATTCTGATACAGAAAAATCAGGGTCGCAATTCAAATCTTGTTAGGTTGTCTGAGGTTCCACCATTTTGGGTAACTGATGTTACTAATTACTGGAAAATCGACCGGCATGAACTAGGTTTATTAATGATTTCCGTGCATAGTCCTTTCACAGGATTTTTAAGTTCCATTTGATGGCAAGTGGCAGAGTTGTACACGGCCTGCGTATTTCATGGATGGGGTCAATTGCAGTTCTCCGTGCACGTTGCCAGCGGTAATGTATTAGCGCTCGTCCGGAGAAAGTTGCCTTGTTAAGGAGAAAGGGCAAGTGGCTGATAAGCAAGTTACCGGTGTTGAACAGAGTTTTTCTGAACATGTTCGACTCATCTCAACGACTGACTTAGATGGTCGTATCATTTATGCCAACCAGTATTTTGTTGATGTGTCAGGTTATAGCCTGAACGAGCTGGTGGGCCAGCACCATAATATTGTGCGTCATTCCGATATGCCCAAAGCGGCATTCAAAGATCTCTGGGATCACCTAAGAGAGGATAAGCCCTGGCTGGGAGCGGTAAAAAACCGCTGCAAAAACGGTGATCATTACTGGGTGCAGGCCTATGTCACCCCGCAATATGATCTGCAGGGCAAAAAGATCGGTTATCAGTCGGTAAGAACATGCCTGCCTGAAGAGGCGAAGCGAAACGCTGAACAGCTCTACAGTAGAATTAATCAGGCAGGTAAAGCCAGTCTTGGGCGTAGTCAGTTCTCAACCACCATGCTGTTATGCCAGTTGCTGGGACTTCTGCTGATTGTCGGTGCAGCACTTTTACCGGTAGATATGCTGATGAAGGGCCTGCTGATGGCTGGCGCTGCCATCGTATCATTGGGGCTCACCTTTAAGGCGACCCAGCCTCTGCGGGAGACGCTGCCTGGCTCTTTGGATATTTATAACAATCCGCTGGCGCAGAAGGTGCTGACAGGGCGGATGGATGAGGTCGGCGCCTGTCAGCTTGCCAATGCAATGATCAGCGCACGATTACGTACCGTTACTGGCCGGGTCGAAGATGCGATTGGCACGGTTAACGGAGTTATGCAGGTGACTCAGGATTCTCTGGGGCACACCACCGATGGTATTAAACAGCAGAATGCAGAAAGTGACATGCTGGCAGCTGCCAGTACTGAGATGGCTGCTACTTCTCAGGATGTCGCGAATAATACCTCCCAGACCTCCGATGTTACCCATACCGCGGCGGAAGATGCCAAGAGTGGTCGTAAGATCGTCAACGATATGCTCTATGGGATTGAAACTCTGGTCGCAGAGGTCGGCACTGCGTCCGAGTCCTCCCGTCAGCTGCATCAGAAAACCGAAGAAATCGGTGATATCACCACGCTGATCAATGATATCGCTAACCAGACCAATCTACTGGCTCTGAATGCTGCAATTGAAGCGGCCCGGGCAGGAGACAATGGCCGGGGCTTTGCAGTGGTTGCGGATGAGGTGAGAACGCTGGCGCAGAGAACTCAGGAATCGACTGAGAAAATTAAAAGCACCGTTGAAACCATCAAACTCTATGTTGATAAAACCTCCGGGGCGATGGAGCAGAGTTACACCAAGGCGAAAGGCAGTATCGAACAGGCACAGAATGCCGGTAAGGCATTCGATCAGGTGGCCGAATCCATGGATACAATCTCCGCTCAGAGTCAGCAGATCGCCCATGCCGCTGAGCAACAGAATGAAACAGCAGAGAGCCTGAGCCGCAGTATTATCTCAATCCGGGATATCTCCGATGAGAATATGCAGACTATGCATAAGACCAATCAGGCAACTGATGAGCTGGGTAAGCTGGTCGCGGATCTGTCGCAGATTGTGCGGACGGATAAGCACTGACTAGTAGCGAGACCGGCGGATAAAATCCGCCTTGCTGGAAAAAGCGGAGAACGCTGCGGAATCTGAAACTATTGTGTAGCGAGGCACGACCTCGTGCCGATAAGGAATTCGGTAATTGGTGGCTGGACGGTTAGCAGAGCTCACATTGCTGGTGGCTGGATCGTCACGCGAGCGTGACTAGCTGTAAAAAGCAAAAATCTTGACAGTATTCGGTAGTAAGCAACTGATTGTGATGCGTAGGGTGCGTTATAACGCACCTTATTTAATTTTGGTGCAATACGCTGACGCTATTGCACCCTACAAAGCCTGATATATTCTTTTCGCCACTCGCCACTCGCCACTCGCCACTCGCCACTCGCCACTCGCCACTCGCCACTCGCCACTCGCCACTCGCCAAGAGGGATGTTCAGATTGAAGCGGTGGGGTCTAGTTCTTTCAGGTGGGCCAGGAACAGGGTGAAGATTTCTGATTGTGTCGAAGTGTTCAGTCGGGTGTGAATGTTCTTGCGGTGTACTTTAACTGTCCCCAGACTGATATCCAGCATGTTTGCAATTGCTTTGGATGAGTGTCCCTGCAGAATCAGACCGGTGATCTCCTGCTCCCGTGGGGTGAGAATACCGCTGCCGAAGCTGCTCAGGGCCTGCTTCATTGCACCTTCCGATTTCTCGTACTTGATGTATTCCTGCGACTGCGACAGCCAGAACTGGCGAACCAGCGAGTTAACAATCGGGTAGATCTCATTCAGGCGGGTCAATTCTGCCCGGGTAATCGTTCCGCGGCTGGTACGTCGCCCCAGAGAGATAGCGCAGGTCACTTTGCTGTCCAGCTCAATGGTCAGGTTGATCTCGTCGATCAGATCAAAATCTTTATAGCAGGTCTGGTAGTACTCGGACGTTTCAAAACTGTCCGGAGCGATGTCGATCAGACGGCTGACGCCTTCGCCCAGGTCGCCCTGAATGGCGTTGAACAGAGGGTCCAGGACATAGGATCGGTTAATGTAATTATGCAGGGTAAGGCTTTGCTCTGCCGGATCGGTCGGGTGCAGAACGATGGGTTTGAATGATTTCTTGAAAGTAACCATTAACAGCGTGTCAAAGTGACACTGGGTTGCCAGAAACTTCTCCAGTGCGCCACCAAAACTGGGCAGGCGAACGCTGTCGATCAGGGAAGCAAGGGCCTTTGGCCACTGCTCGGCAGTTGAGAGGGGTGCACGGTTCTGCATGTCTGGCTCCCGAAGATCAAAAAGATCTGATTACAGTCGGTTCCGGAGACTGTAATCAGATACAAGGAGTCCTCAGCAAGCTGTCAGGACTCGATATGCCGACGATAGTGAAGGCGGCAAATCTGGTGAATCGAGGTCTGTCCTGCTCTCTGATACCGGACAGACACAACCGTTTATCAGCTGACAGACTTCAGTGTCAGGTCGAAGCACAGACGGGCCTTTTCGCAAAGCTCGTCAACTTCCTCACGACTGATAACCAGCGGCGGAGACAGAACCATACGGCTGCCAACGGCACGCATGATCAGGCCATTGTTGAAACAGTGATCGCGGCAGATCAGGCCGATATCGATATCATCTCCGAACAGCTCTTTGGTCTCTCTGTCTTTCACCAGTGCGATACCGGCAACCAGACCGGTGCCTTCGATATGGCCCACCAGAGGGTGGTCTGCCAGTGTTTCGCGCAGTTTCTGCTGGAAGTATGGACCAATATCCTTGCCCACGTACTCGACGATATTTTCCTGCTTCATCAGTTTAATGTTGGCAATCGCAACCGCTGCAGCGACCGGGTGACCGGAATAGGTGAAACCGTGGTTGAAGTCATCATCATGTTCGATAAAGGCGTTGGCAATCCGATCACCTACTGCAACTGCCGCGATCGGCAGGTAGCCGGAAGACAGGCCTTTTGCCATCGACATGATATCTGGCTTAATACCCAGCGTTTCGCTACCGAACCAGCTGCCGGTTCGGCCAAAACCACAGATGACTTCGTCAGCGGCCAGCAGAATATCGTACTTGTCACAGATCTTCTGGATCTCAGCCCAGTAGTTGGCTGGTGGAACAATTACACCACCTGCGCCCTGAATCGGCTCACCGACAAAGGCTGCAACGTTATCGGGCCCCACTTCCAGAATCTTCTCTTCCAGCGCTTTGGCGCAGGCAAGACCGAACTCTTCTTCGGACATGTCACCTGCTTCACCGTACCAGTATGGCTGACGGATACGCTCGATATTCGGCACCAGTGGCGCGCCCTGTTTATGCATACCGCTCATGCCGCCCAGGCTGGTGCCGCCAACGGTACTACCGTGGTAGGCGTTTTCGCGGGAGATCAGGATGTTCTTGTATGGCTTACCTTTAATGCACCAGTACTGGCGGACCATACGGATTATGGTATCGATCGCCTCTGAGCCGGAGTTAGCAAAGAAAATATGGTTCAGGTCTCCAGGGGTCACACTGGCAATCTCTTTTGCCAGTTCGGCAGCCGGAGAGTGGGTGGTCTGGAAAAATGTGTTGTAGTAAGGCAGCTCGTTCATCTGAGCATTGGCGGCATCGATCAGTTCCTGACGACCATAGCCCATGTTAACGCACCACAGGCCTGCCATGCCATCAATGATCTTATTGCCTTCGCTGTCCCAGATGTAGACACCTTCACCTTTAGTGATCACCCGTGCGCCTTTGTTATTCAGGGCGCCGGTGTTGGTGAAAGGGTGCATGTGATGGTCGGCATCCATCGCCTGCAGGTCTGCAGTGGCGGAGGAAATATTGTTTTTATCTGCGAGCATTGTTCTCTCCCTACCGGTCTCCGGCGGATTATTAAGTGGTTTGCCGGAACTCAAATGTGATCATAAAAAGCATGGATTATTCACCATGCTTGCTGTGTATGAAAATCATTTTGTGATCACAAAATTAATAAGTCAACAAAAAAATACGCAGACGATTATGAAAAATATTCGCCTAAAGAGTGAAAGGAGAGGGAGAAAAAGTCCGGCGTTTACTGGCCGGACTGTTCAATAAAGGAGTGTAAAAGCTCAGGTGTACCGGCAAATGCGATACCCTCTCTGATGTCGGCAGAAATGGCCAGTTGCAGCGCAAATGCGTCTTTCTTTTCGATAGCAGCCATCGCTTCGTTATGGCGATCAACCAGATAATGTTCATCCAGTTTGCTGGTTGCCAAACGCATGAATGGCCCCAGTTGTAACCACAGACTTTCGATCAGTGGTAGTGTCACCTGGTGAGGGTTTGCGGTGTATAGGGCCCGGTGGAAGTTCTGATTGAGGATGCTGATCTGCTCCAGGTCACCTTGTTCCTGAGCATCATCTATGCGTTTGTCCAGATCACGTAAGCGCTGTAAGCACGGCGTATCTATATAAGGCAGGGCCCGGGCGGCGGCATGGGATTCGATTGCGATGCGGGCTTCACACAGCTCATTGAACTTCATTGCCGTCATTCGCGGAACCATGACGCGGCGATTGCCCTGAATCTCTAATGCATTTTCTGCTGCAAGCTGGCGGAGGGCTTCCCGCACCGGCATCGGGCTGACGTCGAGAATGCCGGCCAGTTCCCGTATTGTCAGGGCCCGTCCTGGAAGAATCTCGCCATACATGACGGCGTTGCGCAGAGTCCTGTATACCCACTGGGTTATAGTTACAGAGTCATCACGCTCGGTTAGGGTAATCTTAATCGGAGATTTCTTGTCCATAATCTGTACAGATTCTGACTGTTGTCTCTGTCAGATCTGTCCTCAGGTCTTGTTATTGTAATGCGATCACGAAATCGGTCACACGGTCTTTATACCAAAAGTTCATATTGACCGGCAAAGGTTAATGTGATCACATTAAGTTGCTGTTTGTGATCACAAAGTGAGTTTTGATCTATTCTGATTGCAGCAGAGAGTTATTTTCCATGCCCGGACGGGCATGCAGAGAGATTTCGAGAGAGAATCTTATGCCATCTAATAATGATAAAGAATTTGATCTGTTTATTACCGACCTGAACGGTAACCTGCGCGGAAAGCGTCTGCCAGCCAGCGCCGCGGGTAAGGTATTTGAAGAGGGTGTAAAGCTGCCTCGTTCAGTACTGGGTTTTGACTTCTGGGGTGACGATGTACTGGACAACGGTCTGGTGTTCGAAACCGGTGACAGCGACGGCGTATGTATGCCGGTAACCGATTCCCCTGTTGCGGTACCCTGGGCAGATGCGCCGCGGGATCAGATTCTGGCGATGATGTCTAATCCGGATGGTACGCCTTTTGGTGCCGATCCTCGTCAGGTGCTGGCGGGTATTGTGAAGCGCTTTAAAGCGATCGGTCTGACCCCGGTGATGGCCACCGAACTGGAATTTTACCTGATGGATGGTGAGTCTGATGAGACTCAGCGTCCGAAACCGCCGGTACTGGCGGAAGGTCATGGACGCCGCCTGACCGAAACCGACTGCTACTCCATTGATGAGATGGATGGTCTGTCGTCCTTCTTTACTGAGGTGCGTGAAACCTGTGAGATTCAGGGCGTACCTGCCGACACGATCATCTCCGAGCTGGGTCCCGGTCAGTTTGAGATTAACCTGAACCATGTGGCTGATCCGCTGGCGGCCGGTGATCAGGCAATTCTGTTCAAGCGCCTTATTAAAGGTATCTCCCGGAAGCACGGTTATTCAGCCACCTTTATGGCTAAGCCTTATGCGGACAAGAGCGGTAACGGCTTCCACGTGCACTTCAGCCTGGTGGATGAAGCTGGCATCAATGTTTTCGACAACGGTGGTGAAGAGGGGACTGATACTCTGAAGCATGCGGTTGCCGGTCTGATGCATACCATGGCCGACAGCATGCTGACCTTTGCACCACATCTCAACTCTTACCGCCGCTTTATGGCCGGAGCCCATGCGCCGACCTTTGCCAGCTGGGGTTATGAGAACCGTACTGTGGCGATCCGTATTCCGGAAAGTCCCTGTGTGGCGCGTCGTATCGAACACCGTGTCGCGGGGGCAGATGCTAACCCGTATCTGGTACTGGCGGCGATTCTGGCCGGTGCACTGTACGGTATTGAGAATAAGCTGATGCCACCTGCGGCCATTGAAGGGGATGCCTACACCGAGGCAAACCATGAGATGGTGCTGCCGAATAAGTGGGACCAGTCCACAGAGATGTTTGCTGGCAGTGATGTACTGAAAGCCTATCTGGGAGAAGAGTTTGTGCGGGTTTTTGCCGCTGCCAAGCGTCAG
Source organism: uncultured Amphritea sp. (assembly GCA_963669425.2). Lineage (GTDB taxonomy): Bacteria > Pseudomonadota > Gammaproteobacteria > Pseudomonadales > Balneatricaceae > Amphritea. The sequence goes on along the minus strand of CAXXNC010000002.1, from coordinate 2,180,685 downwards.
GAACAGCGAAAAATCAGCGAGCGAATTTCTGATATCGAGTACGAATCCTATCTGGGTATTCTGTAACTTATTGATTTTAAATATGCACCTTTCGATACCTATTGGGGGGTATATAGCTGACAGGGAGAGTTAACGTACATTTTTTGATACTCACTAAACGAGCAAGTCAGTGAGTCAGAAAGGCCATAGCGTTACTTCTGTATAACAGGGTAGCCAGGAAAATAACAACAAAAAGATGTGGTCCGGTACAGATTCTGATTTTACTGATGTAAGACTCAGAATCCGGATCAAAGCTTAATCTGATGATGTGCTCTGGGGCATCATCGAGCGCCTAAATGGAGTAAAACAATGAATCCAAAGAAACTCGGTCTCGCAGCTGCTCTGGCTGTTGCAGTTTCCACCTCCGCCATTGCTGAAGAGAAAGTTGTAAACTTCTACAACTGGTCCGATTACATCAGCCCTGAAATTCTGGAAAACTTCACTAAAGATACCGGCATCAAGGTTAACTATGATGTCTATGACTCCAATGAGGTGCTGGAAGCGAAACTGATGTCCGGTGGTTCCGGTTATGACGTTGTTGTACCAACCGGCTCCTTCCTGGAGCGACAGGTGCAGGCTGGTATCTATTCTGAGATCGACCGCAGTCAGCTGAGCAACTACGGCAATCTGGATACCGTGATGGTAGAGAAGATTTCCCGTCACGACGAAGGTAACAAGCATAATGTGCCATATGCCTGGGGTACTATTGGTCTGGGTTATAACGTTGATATGGTGAAGCAGCGTCTGGGTGATATGCCGGTCAATACGCTGGATCTGATCTTCAAGCCAGAGATCGCCGCCAAGCTGAAAGACTGCGGTATTACCGTGCTGGATTCTCCGGCAGAAGTGATCTCTATCGCGCTGAACTATCTGGGACTGGATCCTAACTCCGAGAAAAAAGCTGACCTTAAAAAAGCCACTGCACTGATGAGGTCAGTGCGTGAAAGCTACGGGAAGTTCCACTCTTCTCAGTATATTTCTGATCTGGCCAACGGCGAGACCTGCGTAGCGCTGGGTTACAACGGTGATGTTCTGCAGGCTCAGAGCCGTGCGGAAGAAGCTGGTCAGGGCGTGAACATCGGTTACGCCATTCCAAAAGAGGGCACTCTGGTATGGTTTGACCTGCTGGCGATTCCTGCCGATGCACCTCACAAAGCTGAAGCTCATCAACTGATTGATTACATTCTGAAAGCTGAAAGCGCTGCATCGATCTCTAACTTTGCTTACTACGCAGTAGCGAACAAAGCGGCAGAGCCGATGGTGCTGGAGGAAGTACTGAATAATCCGGGTATCTATCCGTCTGACGAGGTGAAAGCGAATCTGTTCACTCAGAACGCGCACACCGCTAAGTTCGATCGTCAGCTGACCCGCGCCTGGACCTCAGTTAAAACCGGACGTTAATGCCGGTCGGGATGAGTCCGGTGGTGGACCGGGCTCATCCACTGTGAGTTATACAGCAAGCCTTTGTTTCTGGTGCAGCCAGATCCGACAGGATAGGCGAAGGTTTCCTGAATAATTTATACAGTTCTGCTAAGAACATTATAAGCTCGTCATAAGAATAAATATCGAGGGTTTACTATGACTTCATCACCAATGATCAATCAGCAGGATGGTGCAGAGCCGGTGGCTAACACCAGTCTGCCCCTGTGGAAACAGGACGGTGCTGAACCATTCCTGCGGATTGAGAACGTTACCAAGAAGTTTGGTGAATTCACCGCAGTCGATAATATTTCGCTGGATATCTACAAGAACGAATTGTTCTGTCTTCTGGGTGGATCCGGTTCCGGTAAGAGTACACTGCTGCGTATGCTGGCAGGATTTGAAACTCCGACCTCCGGCCGTATTCTGATCGACGGTGTCGACATGGCTGGTATTCAGCCCTGGAAGCGCCCGGTGAATATGATGTTTCAGTCTTACGCATTGTTCCCACACCTGTCGGTCGAAGAGAACGTCGCGTTTGGTCTGAAGCGTGAAGGCGTAGCCCGCTCAGAGGTGAAGCAGCGTGTAGCGCAGATGCTGGATATGGTTCAGCTGGGGCATCTGGGTAAACGGAAACCGCATCAGCTGTCCGGTGGTCAGCGTCAGCGTGTTGCACTGGCGCGTTCACTGGTAAAACGACCAAAACTGCTGTTGCTGGATGAGCCGCTGGGTGCGCTGGATAAGAAACTGCGTGAAGAAACTCAGTTTGAGCTGATTAACATTCAGGAAGAACTGGGCGTGACCTTTGTGGTGGTGACCCACGACCAGGAAGAGGCGATGACGCTGGCAACCCGGATCGGGGTAATGAACCACGGTGTGATCGTTCAGACCGCAGAACCTCATGATGTTTATGAGTACCCGAATAGCCGCTTTGTTGCTGAATTCATCGGCTCGGTTAACCTGTTCGAAGGTAAAGTGGTTGAGGATGAGCCTGACTTTGTTCGCATCAAATCGAAAGAGGCGGGCGGTCATCTGTATGTGAATCACGGCATCAGCTGTGCGCCGAATCAGAAGGTACATGTGGCGCTGCGTCCGGAGAAAATCCGCATCGGTAAGACCAACCCGGGGCAGAACGAGAACTGCATTAAAGGCATCGTCGAAGAGATTGCTTATATGGGCAGCCTGTCGGTGTTCCGGGTACGTCTGGAAAGTGGTAAAGAGGTTCGTGTAACCCAGCCGAACTTTGCCCGTAATATGGGTGAGCGCCTGACCTGGAATGACGAAGTCTTTCTGTCCTGGGATGTAGATAGCAGCGTGGTACTGACGGCATGAGTATTCAGACAGGTTCTGCCTGGGTGGATGGCTCCGGTTCACGCCTGGCAAAGTATAACTTTCTGCGGAGTATAAACTGGGGGCGCTTTGCCGTATTGGCGGTGCCTTCAGTCTGGCTGGCAATTTTCTTCTTTATTCCGTTTCTGGTGGTGTTCAAAATCTCCCTATCGGAAACAGCAATTGCGGTTCCTCCGTACTCTTCATTGCTGGAGTGGGATCTTGAAGAGGCCTACGTTAACCTCAAGATAAACCTCGGAAACTATCTGTTCCTGTTCGAGGATACCTTCTACCTTGATGCGTATCTCAGCTCGGTCAAGATCGCGTCGATCTCCACGATACTCACGCTGATTGTCGCTTTCCCTATTGCTTATCTGATCGCCCGTAGCAGCCCTTCACGTCGTGCGCTGCTGCTGTCACTGGTAATTCTGCCTTTCTGGACCTCTTTCCTGCTGCGGGTGTATGCCTGGATGGGATTCCTGAAGAAGAACGGTCTGGTCAATGAAACCCTGCTGGGGCTGGGTATTATCGATCAGCCGCTGACCATGCTGCAGACCGACTTTGCTGTCTATATCGGTATCGTTTATACCTATCTGCCGTTCATGGTGCTGCCACTGTACAGCGCGCTGGAAAAGATGGATATGACCCTGCTTGAAGCGGCAGAAGATCTGGGCGCTAAGCCAGCTACCAGCTTCTTCCTGATCACGGTACCGATGGCTCTGCCAGGTATTATCGCTGGTTGTCTGCTGGTGTTTATCCCGGCGGTGGGCGAATTTGTAATTCCGGCGTTGCTGGGCGGTTCCGATACTCTGATGATCGGTCGGGTATTGTGGGATGAGTTCTTCCTCAACCGTGACTGGCCGATGGCCTCTGCAGTTGCCATTGTGATGCTGGTCGTTCTGGTGCTGCCGATCATGTTAATCCGTAATAGCCAGGGCAAAGAGGAGGCGGTCTGATGAAACGTCGTTCACTATTTCTGAATACTACGGCAACTATGGGATTTATTTTCCTGTACGCACCTATGATCGCCCTGATCGTATACAGCTTTAACAAATCCAAGCTGGTGACTGTCTGGGGTGGCTGGTCTCTGAAGTGGTACGGTGAACTGTTCCGTAACGAACAGATTATCGATGCCGCATTACTGAGTCTTAAAATTGCCTTTATCAGTGCCAGTGTGGCGGTGGTAATGGGCACCATGGCCGGATATGTCCTGAGCCGTTTCGGACCGTTCCGGGGTAAGATGATTCTGTCAGGCTGGATTACCGCACCGCTGGTGATGCCTGAAGTGATTACCGGTCTGTCGTTGCTGCTGTTGTTTGTGGCGATGGAAGGTATGTTCGGCTGGCCGTCTGGTCGTGGTACCGGCACCATTATTATCGCTCACGTTACCTTCTGTATGGCTTATGTGGCGGTGATTGTGCAATCGCGCTTGTCACAGCTGGATGAAACCCTGGAAGAGGCGGCGATGGATCTGGGGGCCAAGCCTTCATCATTGTTCTTCCTGGTGACACTGCCGATGATCGCACCGGCGATTATCTCGGGCTGGTTGCTGTCGTTTACGCTGTCACTGGATGATCTGGTTATTGCCAGTTTCGTATCCGGACCGGGTAACAGTACGCTGCCGATGGTTATCTTCTCGAAAGTGCGGCTGGGTGTCTCACCGGAGGTTAACGCGCTGGCGACACTGATGATTCTGGTAGTAGCGATTGGTGTGGTTGCGGCGATGTTCCAGATGCGCCGACAGGCAAAACTGTTGGGCAGTCAGGAATAATCGATGGATGATCTGCAGGCGCCCTCTCTGTGAGGGCGCTGTTGTTTCAGGGTTGAGTTTTTACTGGATTAGGTTGTAAAAGGTTTGAGTTATGAAAATAGGTATTCTGGCAACCGGTATTACCCCGGATGAACTGCTTGGTCAGTATGGCTCCTACGCTGACATGTTTGTGCAGCTGTTTAATCAGGCTGATGTTGCGTTTGAGTATGAAGTGTTTGATGTGCGTGATGGTGTTTTTCCTGAGCACACTGAACAGTGTGAAGGCTGGATAATCACCGGTTCGAAATTCAATGTGGATGAAAATACCGACTGGATGCAGCGTCTCAAAGCGCTGATACTGGATATCGATCAGACTGACCGGCCAATGCTGGGTATCTGCTTTGGTCACCAGATTATCGCTGAAGCTTTCGGTGGGAAGGTTGAAGCCTATCAGGGTGGATGGGGTGTCGGCCTGCACAGCTATAAGTTGACTGGTGAAAACAGCTTTATCACCGATGGTGCAGAACAGTTCACTATCAGTGCCATGCATCGGTATCAGGTAACTGAGAAACCAGACAATGCACGGATCTTTGCAGAGTCTGATTTCTGTGAGTTTGCCGGTCTGGTTTACGGCGACAATATCCTGACTTTCCAGGCGCATCCGGAATTCAATCTGGCTTATGAAACGGATCTGGTGGCGTTGCGTAAAGGGCCGGTGATTCCGGATGACACCGCCGATGCCGGCCTGGCTACTTTGCGTGCTGATGGTGCTGCAACGGATTCACTTCAGGTTGCTAACTGGATGAAAAACTTTATGCTACGCGCTTCTGTATGAACGGGCGTAAGGACATTCAGTGAAAATAGGCATTCTGGTTACCGGTGATAACGAAGCTGAGTTGCGTGATGAGTTCGGCAGCTTTTGCGATATGACGATCACGTTGCTGAAAAACTGTGGTCTGACTGCTGAATTTCCTGTCTATGATGTCTGTGATGGACATTTTCCGGAAGATCTGGATGAATGTGATGGCTGGGCGATTACCGGATCGCCAGCCAGCGCTTATGAAAATCTGCCATGGATCGAGCCGCTGAAAGCCCTGATTCGTCAGATAGCAGAGGCGCAACAACCTCTGCTGGGTATCTGTTTCGGACATCAGATCATCGCACTGGCATTAGGTGGTGAGGTGCAGAAAGCCGATGTTGGCTGGGGACTGGGGCTGCATCGTTATCAGGCTACTGATAGTGGTGAGGCGCTGTTTGGCCGTGTCCGGTTCGCCATGAATGCTATCCATCAGGATCAGGTTACTGTGTTACCCGAGCAGTCTGAACTGCTGGCTGCATCGGATTTTTGCCCGGCAGCAATGCTACGGTATAACGGCTTCGGTCTGACGTTTCAGGCGCATCCGGAATTTCTGACCGGATATATGAGCAGCCTTCTCCCGGCTCTGACTCCAAAGTCATTTTCTGAAGCTCAGGCGGACGCCGGAGTGGCATCGCTGGATCACACTGCAGTAGTGGAAACCGTTGACTCGCTGATGCCGGTTATCAAACGGTTATTCCGAAGCTGAGGCGTTAAAGCGTTCCCAGCTGCACTCAATCTCTTTAATCTCTTGTCTTATCCAGTCCGTGAACTGGCGTACTTTCGGGCGCTTAAAATGGTGTTCCGGTGCCACCAGATAGTACCGGTAACTGGTACGTAACGGGTGGTGGAGTGGACAGATCAGCTGCCCCCGTTCGATCAGTTCATACACCACGCTAAAGCGCAGAATCGATAACCCCTGTCCTGCCAGCAGGGCATCGACCAGCATATTCGAATCAGTTGCGGCTAACCGGGTGTTGTTCTGTTCCGCTGGCAGCCCTATCAGGCTGATAAATTCAGGCCAGACCTGACTGACATCCGGACCGGAGTCCGCCAGTAGTGGCAGTTTTGCCAGTTGTTCTGTAATCGGCTGCTGCTGGTCAATCAGTAAGGGATGGCATACCGGAATCAGGCTGTCAGTGAACAGTAGCTCAGCCTTCAGTCCCGGATACCTGCCCTCGCCATAACGGATCGTCAGATCCAGCTCGCCATCATCAAAAGATTCCAGTCTCAGCCCTGGTGTCAGGCGGATATTCATCTCAGGGACCTGTTCCTGAAACTGCCCCAATCGGGGAACCAGCCAGCGACTGGCGAAAGAGGGGACGGTACTCAGAGTCAGGCGTTCCGGATGAGGATCATCGATCAACTGGGTTACCCCCTGTTCCAGTGCCGAAAATCCACGGCTGATATAGGGCAGTAATAGCTGGCCTTCTGAGGTCAGTTCAATCTCTCTGATGCCCCGGTGAAACAGCTGCATGCCCAGATGAGCTTCCAGAGTTTTAATCTGCTGGCTGATTGCCGCCTGGGTAACGTGCATCTGTTCTGCGGCCGCTTTAAAGCTGCCCAGCTCCGCAGCATGGCGAAAAGCCTGGAGGGATTTCAATGGTGGAAGTCGATTCATAGTTCTGCATACAGTTAAGAAATACTTACTTATAAAGAAAGATAACTCGTTTGTCGGTTACAGGCAAAGAATCAACAATATTAGCCATAACCTGAAGAATGTGGTGGTTGATATGAATGTGATACTATCTGATAAAGTGATCTGTGAAACGAATGTTAATGAGTCATGTAAAAGAAATGGTAATGTCAGAGCAGGCTTGGTTGTGAGCCTTACTGAGACACTGAAACGGTGGGAAAGGAACTACCGTAGCCGTCGTCAGCTACTGAGCCTGGATGCCGGACAATTGAAGGATATCGGGCTCAGTCGTGCCGATGCGCTCAAAGAGGGGCGGTTGCCATTCTGGAAATAACGTACTGGTAATGAGGGTGTTCAGTACGGGTGGTCACTGGCAGAGCTGAAAAAATCGACTATCGTGCCAGTGCACCCGAATTTTTGCGAAGGAGTATGAGCATTGAATACTTCTGATGGCAAAAGCCACAACGGTGATGGACCTCTGCAGCTGGTTATTGCCGCGATGAGACAGCTGACTCCCAGAGTCAGAGCCTATGAGCTCAGATCAGCTGACGGCTCAGAACTGCCTGCGGTGACAGCTGGCAGTCATCTTAAGGTCCCGGTAAGACTGACTTCCGGGGAAAACGTGATCAGGCACTATTCGATCTCGTCAGATCCTGCACAGAGTGAATTTTATGAGATCGCGGTGTTAAAAGAGGAATCCGGTGCCGGTGGGTCGATTGCCGTGCATGAGCAGTTTGATCTGGGATTACAGTTAAACTGTGATTTTCCCCAGAATCACTTTCATCTGCACAGTGATAAGCGGCCTGCGGTTTTAATTGCCGGGGGCATAGGTATTACACCCATTCTGGCCATGAGCCGCACGCTAAGAGCCGGCAACCGTCCGATGCATCTACATTATACCGGGCGCAGCTATGATGAGATGGCCTATACCGGGGTCTTACAGAAACTGTTGGGTGGTGATGTCAGCTTCTATAGCTCGGCAAACCGGCAGCGTATGGATCTGGAAGATATCCTCAGTTCTGCGCAGGACGACACGCAGTTCTATATTTGCGGTCCCGGTCGCCTGATTGACAATGTGGTGCAGATCGCAGAGCAGTTGACGATCGCATCAGACCGGATTCACTTCGAGCGTTTTGTTGTCCCTCAGAGCGGGGATGCCCGGCCTGTGGCGTTGGAGCTGAAACGTTCTCGTATTACCCTGCATGTTGAAGCCGGTCAGACTCTGCTTGATGCCATGCTGAATGCAGGTATTGATGCGCCATTTGGTTGCCGGGCCGGCAACTGTAAAAGTTGTGCTACCCGGGTGCTGGCAGGTGAGCCGGATCACCGGGATGCGGCTTTGTCAGATAATGAGAGGGAGATTGAGCGGCTTATCTGTCCCTGTGTATCCCGGGCCAGAGGCCGGCATCTGGTACTGGATCGCTAATTATCCCTGACTGATCCGTTGCGTGCTGCCAGCTAAGTGCTATCCTATCGCTAATTTTCTAACCAGCCTTGAGTTATAAAGATGCCTAAAGCCAGCGAAATCAAGAAAAATATGGCCGTTGAGATGAACGGTGAAGCGTATATCGTGCGTGATATTGAGCGTTCTGTTCCCCAGGGACGTGCCGGTGGCAGCCTGTACCGTATGCGTATGTACAATGCGGCGACGAATCACAAGATTGATGAAACCTTTAAAGATTCCGATATGCTGAATCTGGCTGACCTGGTTCGTCGTGCAGCCACGTTCTCTTACACCGATGGTGATGAGTACGTGTTTATGGATACTGAGGACTACACCTCTTACAACCTGAACAAAGATACCATTGCTGATGAACTGCAATTCATTGCCGAAGATACTCAGGGTATCCACGTGGTGTTGGTGAATGATGTACCGGTTGCGCTGGATCTGCCGGGTACTGTTGAACTGGATATCACCGAGACCGATCCGTCCATTAAAGGCGGTTCTGCAACAGCGCGGACTAAGCCTGCGACTCTGAGCACCGGTCTGATCATTCAGGTGCCTGAGCACATCTCCACCGGCGACCGCATCAAGGTCAACGTTGAAGATCGTAAATTTATCGGCCGCGCCTGATAATTAACGGACAATAAAAAACGGCGAGCACTGAAGTGGTCGCCGTTTTTTATCTGCTGAGTGCTGAATTACTCGGGCAGCGGACGGTTCTGAGCCCGGAACGGGTGCGCTTTATAGGTGCCCAGGTTACGGACCTCTTTGGCGAAGAAGTCCAGCTCCTTCAGTGCATACTGCATCAGACGATCATCCGGATGGCCTTCAACATCCAGGTGGAAACTGCTGCCTTTAGTCAGGCCGTTACCCATATAACTTTCCAGTTTCACCATGTTGATACCGTTGGTAGCAAAACCACCCAGCGCTTTATACAGTGCTGCGGGAATATTGCGCACAGTGAACATCAGAGAGGTGATATACGGGGTATCAGCTTCCATTTCAGGAACTCCCTGTTCTCGGGAAAGAATCAGGAAACGGGTGGTATTACCGTTCACATCCTGAAAGTTCTCCTGCAGGATCTCCAGATCATACAGTTCTGCTGCAAGGCTGGAGGCGATGGCCGCATGGGTCGGATCCGGATTCTGAGACAGCTCAAAGGCAGAACCGGCAGTATCAAGGCCAGCGATCGGTTCCAGTCCCAGTTGTTTGATATTGCCGTCACACTGAGCCAGCGCCTGAGGGTGAGAGGAAATGGTTTTCAGGCCATCGATGCTGCTGCCCTTGAGGCCGAGAAGGCAATGATTCACCGGCTCGAAATGTTCACCGATAATGTGCAGCTGAGTTTTGGGCATCAGCCGGTAGATCTCTTCTACCCGGCCAGCGGTAGAGTTCTCCAGCGGGATCATCGCCAGACGGGCTTCGCCTCGCTCCACCATAAACATCGCATCGACAAATGACTCGCAGGCAAACGGTTCCATATCCGGGAAAACCCGGCGGCAGGAAAGGTGAGAATACGCGCCCTCGTGGCCCTGATAGGCGATGATGTTTGATGATGGTGACATGGTCACTCCACTGCTGGTAAAAAATGAGGCCGATATTATGTCGCAGCTGTCTTCAATATGGGAGTGAGAAGACCGATATTTTTCAGTAATATTGCCGCTCGATTTAATTGTAGAGCATCAAAATGACTCCGGAACGTAAAGCCAAACTGATCCGAACCCTGCAGCATCGTCAGCCAGACCTCAGTCTGATTACCGATCAGGTACATAAACCCCGCAATCTGGCGGCGCTGATCCGTACCTGTGATGCAGTAGGAATTCAGGAGATTCATGCGGTTATCCCTAAAGAAGGCTACCGTTACCGGGGCACTACATCGGGCAGTGATCGCTGGATCAACACGATTCATCATCCTGAATGTGAAGATGCAGTGGCTGCGGTGAAATCTAAAGGGATGAAAATCTACGCCGCACACTTTTCTGAGCGGGCTGTGGATTATCGCGAGGTTGACTACACTCAGCCCTGCGCCGTGTTAATGGGGGCTGAGAAGTGGGGAGTCAGTGATGCTGCCGCTGACATGGCTGATGAGCATATCCTGATTCCTATGATGGGCATGGTTGAATCTCTGAACGTCTCCACCGCCGCCGGTATTATTCTGGTGGAAGCTCAGAATCAGCGTCTGAAAGCGGGTATGTATGAAGAATGCCATATCGGCGAGGTTGAATTCCGGGAGACGATGTTTGCCTGGGGTTATCCGGATCTGGCGGAGTACTGCTACAAGAATGGCCTGGATTACCCACCGATGACCGACGACTATGAACTGGTGGATCCGTCCGCCTGGTATCAGTCTGTACGTGAGGGGACGGCGGCGAAGCGAACGTGGTAACCTGAGGCGATCTCAGAGTCGGGGTTTCACATGTCGATCAGAATATTCCCCTTTGCCATTATCGTAACCCTGCTGTCGGCGCTGGTAACCTGGCAGGCGGGGCAGTATGCCCGTGACTGGTCCCTGATCCAGTTGAAAGAGCAGGGGGAAGATCGTCTACTGTCGACCATCAGCGAGATCCGTCTGTTGATCGGTCGTTATCAACACCTGCCTTTTCTCATCTCCCAGAACCGGGATGTGCAGCAGCTACTGATTCACAGTACTCCTGACCGGGTTGCGTCGGTAAGCAGGTTCCTCGAGCAGACCAACCTGGTGGCGGGCTCTACCGCCCAGTTTGTTCTCAACCGTAAAGGCCATGCCGAAGCATTCAGTCACTGGCGGGAACAGCAGGATTTCTATCAGCTCTCCCATTTTGATAGCCCCTATTTTCAGCAGGCATCGCAAGGGGAACAGGGGATCTACATTGATCTCGATGATGCCAACACTGTGGGCAGTTTCTACCTGTCTGCGCCGGTCTATGACCGTGGCCGGTTTGTCGGGCAGCCACCGTGCGGGTGGATTTGGAACGATTGAAACCTGAGTTACCGCAACAGGAAGAGTATCTTCTCAGCTACCAGCAACAGATCCTGCTGGCCAGCAATAGCAATTGGCAGAAGCAGGCCCAGGCGGATGTGCTGAATGTTAAGCGGCACGAGCAACTAAGTGATGGCAGTGAGATCGATATCCGTATGCTGCCTGATCAAACCCCGGTGTTAATGCAGTCGGTACAACTGGATGATCTTGGCTGGCAGGTGGCGGTGATCAGCCGTTTGGGCAATGTTGCCAGAGTGAAGCAGCAGGCGCAGTTATATGCTCTGGGCGGCTGTATCGCTTTCTCTCTGTTTCTGCTGTTCCTGCGGGAGCGACATCTGAAAAACCTCTCCCGGCAGGAAACCCGACGGGCGCTGGAACAACATGAAGCCCAGCAGCGGGACATCATCAATACTGCCCATGTGGGGCTGATCAGCCTCGACAGCACGGGGGCGATCACATTTATCAATCCGATGGCGATGCAACAGTTTGGTGTGTCGATGCCGCGAATACTGGGGCTGCATATCTCCGATCTGATTGCCCCGGATGTCGCGGCCGAAGTACTGCGCCGAACCTTGTCTCGTTTGGGTAGCAACAGTTTTGCACCGATTACCGCGCAGGAGACCATTGGCAATCGTTCCGACCATAGCCGTTTTCCGATGCTGTTTTCCATTAAGCAGATGAGCCGGGAGCCGGAAGCCGTTTATCTGGTCACCGTCATCGATATCACGCCCCGTAAGCGACTGGAGCGGGCGTTACAGGAAGCCAACGACCAGTTGGAAAGCAAGGTGCGGGAGCGTACCCGGGCACTGGAAGAGACTCAGGGCGAGCTGGTGCAGGCGGAAAAGATGGCGGCACTGGGGCGAATGTCTTCAGCGGTTGTGCATGAATTGAATCAGCCGCTCACCGCACTGAAAACCTACGTCGCGATCTGCCGGCAGTTGATTGAACTGCATGATCTGGCTCAGCTGGATGGTAACCTTCAACTGATCAATGACCTGACCGCCCGCATGGCAACCATTACCCAGCAGTTAAAGGTATTCGCTTTCAAGAAGCCGGAACATCTGCAACCGGTGGCACCGGCAGAATCATTGCAGCAGGTCTTAAACCTCTACAGTGGTCGCCTGCAGGAACAGCAGATCAGTGTAGAGCAGGATCTGCCTGAATCAGGTGTTGTCGTGGCCGGGGACTCCGCCCGTCTGGAGCAGATCTTTGTTAACCTGATCAGTAATGCCTGTGATGCGTTGCAGGGACAAGACGATCCCCGCTTGAAAGTCGCTATCCGGCTGGATGGAGAGCAGGTGTTAATCACCATTGAAGACAGTGCCGGTGGACTGGACCCCGAGATGGCTCAGCAGATGTTTGAGCCTTTCTTCACCACCAAGTCGATCGGTCAGGGATTGGGGCTGGGGCTGGCGATCGTGCGTTCCATCGTGCAGGATCTTGGCGGCACTATTCAGGCGTATACTGATGACGGCTGGAGCTGTTTCCGCATTGTCCTGCCACACTATCAACAGAAAGAAACCGACAGCTGGAATGGATCTGGGGAGAACTGAATTGAGTAAAGGTACTGTGCTACTGGTTGATGATGATCCTATGATTCGCCAGTCCACCGAACAGTGGCTGAAGATGGCGGGTTTTGAGGTGATCGCCTGTGATCAAGCCGAAAGTGCCCTGCAGCATCTGAATCCGGAGTTTCCCGGTATTCTGGTGACCGATATAAAAATGCCAGGGATGGATGGTCTGGAGCTGATGCAGAAAGCCCTGCAGGAGATCAGCGAATTGCCGGTGATCCTGATCACTGGCCACGGTGATGTGGATATGGCGATCAGCGCCATGCGTAACGGTGCCTATGACTTTATCGAGAAGCCCTTTGTACCGGAAAGGCTGGTGGAAACCATTAACCGTGCCTGCGAGAAACGCCGCCTGATGCTGGAAAATCTGCGTCTGCAGCATGATCTTTCCTCCCGCAGCGGTATCGATACCAAGATCATCGGTATCTCGCCGTCGATCCAGAAACTGCGGCGGGATCTGCTCAAATGTGCCGCGCTGGATACCAATGTCATCATCTACGGCGAAACCGGTTCCGGTAAGGAACTGGTGGCCCAGTGCCTGCATGAATACAGCGGCAGGGCCGACCAGCATTTTGTCCCCATTAACTGTGGTGCGATCCCTGAATCGCTGATCGAATCGGAGTTGTTCGGCCATGAAGCGGGGGCATTTACCAGTGCCCAGAAAAAGCGGATCGGTAAGTTCGAATATGCTGACTGTGGCACCTTGTTGCTGGACGAGATCGAGAGCATGCCCCAACAGCTTCAGATCAAGCTGCTCCGTACCCTGCAGGAGGGCGTGATTGAGCGCCTGGGATCAAACCAGCAGATTCCTGTGAATCTCAGAGTCGTGGCTGCTTCGAAAGTGGATCTGAGCGCCGATGACCAGTTCCGCCAGGATCTCTACTACCGGCTCAATGTCACCAGTCTCTATCTGCCGCCCCTGCGGGAGCGTCAGGAAGATGTGCCGCTGCTGTTTGAGCACTACGCCCGCCAGGCAGCCGCTCAGCACGATAAATCCCTGCGCCGGATCACCCAGCAGGATCTGGTCAACATGCAGCAGTACAGCTGGCCGGGCAATGTGCGCGAGCTGAAGAACGTCGCGGTCCGTTATGCACTGGACGGTGAGCTGAATGTCGCGGACCTGCTATTCCCCCCACAGCCGGAATTCGAAAACGGTCGGCAGAACTATAGTCATCTTCCGCTGGCGGTTCAGGTTGCGAACTTTGAAAGTGAAGTGATCAGCCGTGCGCTGGAACAGCATAAGGGGAATATTAAGGCGGTCATGGATATGCTGGACCTGCCACGCCGGACCCTGAATCAGAAGATGGTTAAGTACGATATCAACCGTGCCGATTTCACCGGAGAGTAGCCTTTCGGCAAGCATAAGCAGTTTTTTGCCTATTGCTCTGATCAGAAGTAAAAACCGGGTTTTACCCGCGGTTGTGGACCTATTATCCGGTGCTGCTGGTTCGGCTTTCATTCAGTAATAAGCAATTTTATGCCGATGGTTTTCAGGGGTAATAAGCAAGAAGTTGCTCATTGTTTAACTCTGTTGGCGGTGTTTAAAAATTTTTTTGTATTTTTTTCAATGGTTTAGGTTTTTTTGGGTAGATTGGCATCCTGCTTGCTCTATCAAGGAAGTACAACAAAAAACAAAACCATAGAAGGTATCCGAATGAACAACAGTAAACGTACTTTCCTGAAACGACTGGGTCTTGCCGCTGCAGTCACTGCAACACTGGGCATGTCTGGCGCACAGGCTGCGGATGATCGCTCCTATATCCTGGCAACCGCGTCTACCGGTGGTACCTACTATCCGGTGGGTGTAGCACTGGCTACCCTGACCAAGGTGAAGCTGGAGCCAAAATACAAACTGTCCCTGTCTGCAATTAACTCTGCCGGTTCCGGTGAGAACGTAAAGCTGCTGCGTGAAGGTGAAGCCCAGTTCGCAATCATGCAGGGTCTGTACGGTGCATGGGCGTGGAACGGTGAAGGTGCACTGAAATCCTCCGGTCCCCAGCAACACCTGCGTTCCGTTTCTATGCTGTGGCAAAACGTTGAGCAGTTTATTGTGAAGTCTGACTATGTTCAGGACGGCACCATCAGCGACCTGACTAAACTGCAGGGCGAGAAGTTCTCTATCGGGAAGAAGAACTCCGGTACTGAAGGTTCCGGTCGCCAGATCCTGGGTGGTCTGGGTATTGATCCGGAAAGCCTGGATCTGGCATACATGGGTTATGGCCCAAGTGCCGATGCTTTGCAGAATGGTACGGTGAACGGTATGAACATCCCATCCGGTGTACCTACCTCTGCGGTAACCCGCGCGTATGCCGCGATGGGCAGCGACATCACGACTCTGGATTTCACTGACCAGCAGATTGAAGAAGCGAACGGTAACTATAAGCTGTGGACCCGTTACGTGATCCCTGCCAACACCTATCCGGGTCAGACAAAAGATATCAACACCATGGCACAGCCAAACTTCCTGGCGGTGCGTGACGATATCTCCGAAGAAGATGTTTACCTGATCACCAAGACCATCTACGAAAACCTGCCATTCCTGAACGGCATCCATAAAGCCACTAAAGCGATGGCTCTGGAAAAAGCGATTGCTGGCTTACCGGTACCGCTGCATCCGGGTGCTGCACGTTTCTATCAGGAAGCGGGCATTAATATCCCAGCGCACCTGATCGCTGAATAAACCTCAGTGATCCCGCGGGACCGGATTCCGGTCCCGCACCATCCGATCTGTCTTAAAATTATTTCTATAAAAAAGGTGTAAGCTATCGCTTTACACGGGTGGCCGCTATGAGTTCTACCGATATCACCACTGACCAGGAAACCGCTGAAAAGCTGAAGAGCCTGGAGTTGGTGCAACGTTCAGATCAGTCCCTGACCGGACGCTTTATCTACTGGGCCGGGGTGCTGTTCGCACTGGCGCATATCTATTTCAATACCCTGGGAACACTGCCGGAACTGTGGGTATCCGCAATTCACTTTGGTGGATTTGCCCTGCTGTGTGGTCTGATGGTGCCGATGCTGCGTTGTCAGACTGAAGCGGGCCGCAAGCTGACCCTGATACTGGATATCCTGTTGGGTATCGCTGCCCTGATCTGTACGGTTTATCTGATCGGATTTGAAGATGCCCTCTACGAGAGGGGAGTGAAGTTCATGGAGTGGGACTGGGTCTTCTCAGTCTGCGCAATCTTTATCGCCCTTGAAATGGCGCGCCGGACCACCGGCTGGTTTATTCCCTGCATGATTGTGGTGGCCCTTACCTATGTATTCTGGTGGGGGCAATATCTGGATGGCATCTTCCGCTTTCCCGGCCTGAGCTTAGAGACACTGCTGTTCCGTAGCTACTTCTCTACCGAGGGGATGTTTGGCCAGATCGCCCGTATCTCCTGGACCTACGTATTTATGTTTATCCTCTTCGGCGCCTTCCTGGTTAAATCCGGTGCCGGGGATTTTATTATTGAACTGTCCCGCTGCGCTGCCGGTCGTTTTGTCGGTGGTCCGGGGTTTGTTGCGGTGCTGGGCTCAGGCCTGATGGGCTCGGTATCCGGCTCCTCTGTAGCAAACACAGTATCCACAGGTGTGATCACCATTCCATTGATGCAACGCGCAGGCTTCCCGGCCCGTTTTGCTGCCGGTGTTGAAGCGGCTGCTTCAACGGGCGGGCAGTTGATGCCGCCGGTGATGGGGGCGGGTGCCTTTATCATGGCCTCCTATACTCAGATTCCGTATGTGGATGTGATCGCAGTGGCGGCGCTGCCTGCGCTGCTGTACTTCCTGTCGGTAGGTTTCTTTGTCCGGGTAGAGGCGATGCGCAGCCATGCCGATTCCGTGGAACTGGATACCAGGCCAATCGGTGAAGTCTTCCGCGATGGCTGGCACTATCTGCTGCCGCTGGTGGTTCTGGTATGCCTGCTGATCTATGGCTTTACACCAACCTATGCCGCGGGTATTTCAATCCTGTCCGTCATCGGTGCGTCCTGGCTCTCCAAGCATCCGATGAAGTTCCGGGATATTCTGGATGCGCTGGCTCAGGGCTCCCGAAACATGGCGACCACTGCAATGCTGCTTATTGCTGTGGGTTTAGTGGTTAATGTTGTAGCGATGACCGGTATCGGTAACACCTTCTCCCTGATGGTGGCTGACTGGGCCGGTGGCAGCCTGTTGATTACCCTGATTCTGGTGGCGCTGGCGTCCCTGATTCTGGGGATGGGCCTGCCGGTTACCGCGGCCTATATCGTTCTGGCGACTCTTTCCGCACCGGCGCTGTATAACCTGATCGCTGAGCTGCAGCTGATCGACATGATGGTCAGCGGCTCGCTGCCGGAAATGGCGCGCACCATTTTCCTGCTGGTGGATGCCGAGAAGGCGGCTTTGCTGGCTGAACCTATGAGTAAGGCGGATGCCCAACAGTTACTGGCACTGGTGCCGGGTGACTTTAAAGGACAACTGTTGGAGCAGGCGATCGATCCGGCACGTTTGGCGATGATTCTGCTGGCAGCCCATATGATCATCTTCTGGTTATCTCAGGACTCTAACGTTACGCCGCCTGTCTGCCTGACCGCGTTTGCCGCCGCGGCGATTGCCAAGACACCGCCGATGGCAACAGGCTTTACCGCCTGGAAGGTAGCGAAAGGTCTCTACATCGTGCCGTTGCTGTTTGCCTATACCAACTTTATTGGCGGCACTGCCACTGAAGTACTGACGATATTCTTCTTCTCGGTATTTGGTATCTACGCATTGGTGGGCTTTATGGAAGGCTATCTTGAAAGCCCGCTGAATCCGGTATTGCGGATCCTGTCCGGTGCTGCCGGTGCAGCCATGCTATGGCCTCATAATGATCTGCTGATCAGCATTATCGGGCTGGCGATCTTTGTGGTGATCTTTATCTACAGCCGTCGTTGTATCAAACAGGAGGTTGCTAATCCGGCACCATCCCATTGATTCCCGTAATCAGAAAAACGGAAAAAGCCGGCAGATGTCGGCTTTTTTCTTTTTTACTGATAAAATCCTTTAATTGGGGGGCGTTATTAGCTCAAGTGACAGAACGGTAATGTTTTTATCACTGTTCTGGCTGTTATTATCATGCATATGGTTTTAGACATTGGATTGTCAGAGACGTAGCCATATAGCCGTAACACTCCTGTATTAATGAGGAGTGGGGCGGAAAGGGAATAGCGGATCGGGGATCAGTTTCTTCGTCTGCAGAGCTTCGGCAAGGACTATGAGCAGAATCACAACACCGTTTTTTTATCCTTGGAATAAAATCATAGCATCAGGTGCTTTGATTCTATTCTCTCTAACCTCGACTCCGTTGAAGGCCAGCAACAGCTGCTATCAGGCATTTGACGAAAAAGAATACAGCGATGCCCGGGAATATTGTCAGTCGATTGCCGAACTGGGAGATGCTCGTGCGGCTTTTTTACTGGCGACCATCTATTACCAGGGGCTGGATGTTCCTGAGGATGATCAGCGAGGGCTGTTCTGGGATGAGGTTGCCGCAGAAAAAGGGCATCCGGAAGCGGCATACCGTTTAGCGCTGGCTTATCAGTTGGGGCAAGGTGTCACTCAGAGTAATACTCAGGCGCGTCGTTGGTATATGCAGGCGGCGCTGGCCAGGCATCCGAAAGCGCAGAAACAGCTGGGGGCGATGTTTGAGACCGGTATCACCGGTGAAGTGAATCTCGAGAAAGCCTTTGAGTGGTATCTGAAAGCAGCCCGTCAGGGACTGGCCGACGCACAGCTGCGCGCCGGTACCATGCTGCTGGAAGGTGTTGGTATCGCGAAAGATGAAGCGCATGCACAGCACTGGATTCGTAAAGCGGCCGAGGCGGGAAATGCTAATGCTCAGGTCGCGCTGGGAGTTATGCTGGTACAGATTGATCCGGCTGAAAGTGTCAGTTGGTATAAAAAATCAGCGCACCAGGGTAACGGTCTGGCGATGCAGAATCTGGCGTCGATGTACTACACCGGAGAAGGCGTTGATAAAAACCATCCACTGGCACTTGAGCTGGCTCAGCGTGCGGTCAGCGCCGGGAACATGGCTGCAAAGCCCCTGTTGAGCCGGATTCAGCTGGAAGAGCAGCAACAGAGAATTGCCGACCTGCAGGCTGAGAAACAGCGCCTGAGTGTTCAGTTAGCGCAGATGCCTTCTCAGACCGTAGTTGCAGAAGTAGTTGCAGAAAATGTTACCCCTGAACCGACTGAAACCCTTGCACTGATCTCAATGCCGGAGCCTGCGGCGGGGCATTCTGAGGTGATCACCACCGATCTTGTTTCAGCCCGGGCTGATAATGGCCTGGACAAGGTTCAGCTGGCAACAGACACTACAGCGGAAAATCCTTTCTTGCTGCCGGACGGTTGGATTATGGGGCAGTCCAAAAAATCTTACACGATTCAGCTGACCAACGGCCCGGATGAAGTGGGTATTCATAAATACATTCAGCAGAAGCGCTTGCCTGAAGAGGTTCGTTATTACCGTACCCGGCGTGATGCAGGTGTGTTTTACGTCCTGATATACGGTGAGTACTCCAGTGTTGCCTCTGCCCGGGAGGCGCTTAAATCATTGCCTGCTGCTGCCCGGCGAGACCATTGGATTCGCAATATCAGTACCTTGCAGAAACACTATCGTCAGCCATAGCTGAAGAGTAGCGACCAGATTCAGATCAGGGAAACAGATAAGCTGGAACAGTCATGACACGATCATTGATTACTCTGTTGTTGTTCGTATCTTTTAGCTCCGGAGTTCAGGCTGCACCGCAACTGCAGTTATGCCGGGATCTTTCACAGGCGGGTAAACTCAGCGAAGCGCTGCAGCATTGCCAGCCTTTGGCTGAACAGGGAGACGGTGAAGCCAGTTTTTGGTTATCAAATATTCACACCCTGGGTATCAACGGTCAGGCACCGGATCTGGATAAGGCACTGGCCGCATTAACCCGCGCTGCAGAAGCCAATTATGGTCCCGCCTGCTTCAATCTCGCTTCACTGTATGATCGGGGTGAGTTATTTGAACGGAGCCCTCGTACCGCATTCCACTGGTATCTGCGAGGGGCTGAAGCAGGCCATGTACCGAGTCAGGCTCAGACCGGTAATGCTTTCCTCAAAGGTGTGGGCACTGAGATTGATTTCGATCAGGCGCGAATCTGGCTGACCAAAGCGGCTGAAGCGGGTGATCAGGGGGCACAGATAACTCTGGCGATTCTGGTCCGGGCTACGGAGCCGCAGTTGAGTATGTTCTGGTATCAGAAAGCTGCTCAGCAGGGCAACTCCTTTGCTTTTCATGAGTTGGCGGAAATATATGCCGA
Source organism: uncultured Amphritea sp. (assembly GCA_963669425.2). Classification (GTDB taxonomy): domain Bacteria; phylum Pseudomonadota; class Gammaproteobacteria; order Pseudomonadales; family Balneatricaceae; genus Amphritea. The sequence continues at coordinate 2,160,384 of CAXXNC010000002.1, read as the reverse complement.
TGGATTGCTGGGACAACAGCAGGATCTCCCGAAAGCGATTCTCTATGCCCGTAAGAGTGTCCGCTTAGGCCGCAGTGCCAGCCAGTTCCTGCTTGATCAGTTGTTATTACGTCAGCATCAGGAAGCAAAAGCACCGGTGAAACCGGTACCGCAAGCTGCAACTTCGGTGGAACCTGTAGCACCACAATCTCAAGCTCCACACTCACAAACGGCACAACAGCCGATTAAAACCGCGCCAACTAAGGATATTCGTACGACAGAACCATCGCAGCCAGGATTGCGTGACGAAGCCTGGCTGATGGAGCAGCCGCCTGAACGCTATGTGGCTCAGTTGATTCAGTTAAGTCGGGAAACCGCTGTCCGGCAGTTTATTAAGGACAATGCTCTGCAGGGCAACGTGGATTATTTCCGGGCCCGTACCGGTGCCGGAAATGTTTATGTAGTGCTCTATGCAGAAACCGCTGCAGACCGTTCATCTGCGCTAAAATTGACTGAAAGGCTGCCTGAAGCGATCAGCAAAGGGGTCTGGTTACGACGATTCGGTGCGATTCAGAGCAGTTTTGTTCCCGTAGAGTAAGCCTGGGCGGCGTTTTGCCTTGGATCAGGATGCGAAAAAGGATTTTTGATGTACGCAATTGTTCAACACAGACAAGCTGGATGGGTCGGTACTTTTTGCCAGATCGTTGTCGCAAGCCTGTGTCTGGCTTTACCTGCCGGTGCTGCCACGATCGATGATTGTCGTGCAGCCATTGCAGATCAGCATCGGTTAACGGCTTATGAAACCTGTTTGCCGCTGGCTCAGGTAGGGGATCCTGATGCTGCCTTTCTGGTGGCCGGGCTCTATGCAATGGGAGTAGACCTGCAGGGTCAACAAGCCGCACCGGATCTCAAGACTGCGGTTAAATGGTTGCGCATTGCAGCTGAAAACGGTCATGGTGAAGCGATGTATAACCTGGGTATTGCTTATCATCACGGTAAGGGAGCCAGAAAGGATCTGCAGGAGGCGATCCGGCTCTATCGGAAGGCCGCTGAGCTGGGTAACGGTAAGGCTATGCGCAATCTCGCTGCTCTGTACGAAACCGGTCAGGGAGTTGATCAGGACCTGGGTAGTGCGTTCACACTTTATGAGCAATCCGCTCAGACCGGTTTATCCGATAGCCAGCTGAAAACTGCATTAATGTTACTCAGCGGGGAAGGGGTTGCCGCAGATCCTATCAAGGCTCGTTTCTGGCTCAATCTTTCTGCGGGCAATCATAATCCTACAGCACAGCTGACACTGGGAGTGATTCTGGCGGAAACTGAGCCTGCCACGAGTGTTTACTGGTACCGCAAGGCAGCGCGTCAGAATAACCCTTACGCGGCCCACAATCTGGCGTTGATTTACTATCAGTCACTGACGCTGAAGGATCTGGTGCTGGCGCTGGCTTATGCCGATAAGAGTCTTGAACTTGGGAATGAGAAAAGCCGGGAACTGTATCAGATGATACTCAGGGATTTGCAAAGTCCCGATACGATGGTTAAGACAGCCGTAGTTCAGGCTACAGGCAGTTACGATGATGAATGGTTGAAACTGCAACCTGCTAACCGATATGTGATTCAGCTGGCTCGCCTTCACAGTGACAAAGCCGGACAACAGTTTCTGAGCGAACACGGTATTCAGGGCGTTGCCCGGATTGTTTCACTGAACCGGGAACAAAATGATTTTGTGGTGATCAGTCTGCGTGATTTCAGCACTGAGGCTGAGGCGCGTCAGCTAATCCTGAAAGATATACCGCCACTGTTGCAAAAAGAGGCCTGGGTGCGTAGCTATGCATCGCTGCAATAATCTGGCTCGCTGCACTTACATTATCTGACTATACTGGCGGCCTGTTTTTGTGAAGGGGGCCTGATTCTGTGAAAATTCTCCTGCTTTCTGCGTATGATGCGGTCAGTCACCAGTACTGGCGAAAAGGTCTGGTCAGCCAGTTTCCTGAGCATGAATGGACTGTTCTGGCACTGCCTGCCCGTTACTTCTCCTGGCGTATTCGTGGTAACAGTCTTAGCTGGGCGATGGCAGAAAGGGATACGCTGAGTCAGAAGTATGACCTGCTGATCGCGACATCAATGACAGATCTCTCTGCATTGAAGGGAATGGTGCCTGAGCTGGCCGCAGTGCCGACGCTGGTGTACTTTCATGAGAACCAGTTTGCCTATCCTGAGTCTGGCCGTGAGTATGGCAGTGTCGAGCCAAAGATCCTCAATATCTATACCGCGCTGGCGGCAGATCATATCTGTTTTAACACCCACTATAACCGCAACACCTTTCTGACAGGTTGTCGCAAGCTGTTGAAGAAATTACCGGATCATGTCCCCGGCGGTGTGGTTGAACAGATTGAACAGCGGTCATCGGTATTGCCAGTGCCTCTGGCTGATGAACTGTATATCCCCGGCCGGTCTGAATCAGGGCCGCTACAACTTGTCTGGAATCATCGCTGGGAGTTCGATAAAGGGCCTGAGTTGCTATTGAAAATGGCGCAGGGGCTAATCGACAGAGAGGTGGATTTTCGTCTGCATGTAGTGGGACAGCAATTCCGTCAGGTACCTGAAGCTTTCGAGCAACTGAAAACAATACCTCAGCATTATCTGGGACATTGGGGCTATATGGAATCTTCGGCCGTATACCGGGAATTACTGCAACAGGCTGACGTGGTTCTGTCCACTGCGCTGCATGATTTTCAGGGGATCGCGGTGCTGGAGGCTGTGGCGGCGGGTTGCATTCCTGCGGTGCCGGAGCGTCTGGCGTATCCTGAGCTATTTCCGGCTGACTGCTGTTATGCAACGGGCTCTGATGAAACTGAGCGGCTTGTTTCAATGCTGGCGGGACTTGCGCAGGACAAAGCTAAAGGTCAGTTGCCTCAGGCGCCGGGTGTTGCTGGGTTGAATTGGTCTTCGTTAAGGCCTGATTATGAGCAACTGATGACAAGTATCAGTCAGCGAGAACAGGTTCCCGACTGAGCGCCTCGATTGCCATACAGCGAAAACTGAGTTCGGCACCAAAGGCCTGCTCGAAGCGGACTTCAATAAACGGGGGCAGTGGCTCGCCATCCGGGCGTAGTCCTCTGTCAATTAAGCTGAATGTCAGATCGTAGATGGCATTCTGATGGTTAAAATCTTCCAGCCGGATAGCTTCGCAGTCACGAAAGCTGAAGGTTGCCATAAAAGGATTCTGTAGCGCGCAGAGTTCCAGTGTCATCTCTATCTGCGGGCCAATCCAGACATTGTCTTGCGGGCGTACATCGCCGCGCCAGATATTTAACTGGTGTAGCTCTGCATCATGAAAGTTTGGCCACTGGCTGTCGACCAGAATCAGCTCACTGTTAATAACTGAGGTGATCGGATCGAATATTCTGTTATCCATCAGGATTCAATATAGTTCAGTGGCACCGCGGTGGTATCGACAATCTTACGCATAATAAACGCAGACTTTACGCCGGTAACACCCTGAATCCGGGTGATCTTGCCCAGCAGGATATCGTGGTAACGGTCCATGTCGGGTACTGCTACCTTGAGCTGATAGTCTGCATCATGGCCGGTGATCAGATAGCACTCCATCACCTCTGGCAGTTTCTGGATCGCTTTTTCGAACTGCTCAAAGCGTTCCGGAATGTGCTTATCCATGCTGATATGCAGAATAGCGATCAGATTCAGATCCATTGCCCGCTCATCCAAGCGGACAATTCGGTCACTGATAATGCCGCTCTCTTCCAGCGCTTTAACCCGACGGGAGCAGGGCGCGGCTGTCAGCCCGACCCGTTCGGCCAGATCCTGATTGGAGATGCTGCCGTCACGCTGTAATTCGCGCAATATTTTCAGGTCAAAACGGTCAAGTTGTATGTTTGATTTCATGCTTTTTTGTTTGTGCGCAATTGAAGTGTATGGATAACTGTATTTGATTAAGTATAATTGCGCAAATCGTTAAAACTTTTGTTTTTTAGCGCAGTAATTGCGCAGCGATCTGCTTAAACTGTGTTCCATCGAGTGCAGGGATGAGCATTGATTGCAGACGATACGCTTATAAGCGAAAAGCAGACCGTTACCAGCGGTTGTGGGAAAAAGCACTACCCGTGTGGATCCAGCTTAAGGCAGCAGCTAACCCGGCTGGTCAAAGAGCCAAAAGTTCTTAGTGTGAAACACTACCTGAGCGTTCTGAGACAGATTCCACCCCGTGGCCTGAAACACAGGCGGCGGGGTTTCAGGTTTCAGAGCCCGATATACAAGTTTGCAAATACCGCTCACTGATAAGAGCGAATTAACCCAGAATAATGGCTGCATTGATGCAGCAAACCGAGCAGGACAAGACAATGTTCGACCATCGTAAATACAGTGCATATGAACCCATCCGCTTAACCGACCGTACCTGGCCGGATAAGACCCTGACCCAGGCTCCTGACTGGTGCAGCGTGGATCTACGTGATGGTAACCAGGCACTGGTTAATCCGATGAGCGTTGAACAGAAAACCCGTCTGTTTGATCTGCTGGTTAAGATCGGCTTCAAAGAGATTGAAGTCGGCTTCCCATCAGCGTCCAAGCCGGACTTTGACTTCGTGCGCAAGCTGGTGGATGAAAACCGTATTCCTGATGATGTCACCATTCAGGTACTGACCCAGGCTCGTGAAGAGTTGATCAAGCGTACCTTCGAAGCGATGGCTGGTGTTAAGAAAGCGGTGATTCACGTTTATAACTCCACGTCTACCGTGCAGCGTGAGCAGGTCTTTGGTATGTCCAGAGACGGCATCAAAGGCATCGCAGTTCAGGGTGCCAAGTGGGTACAGCAGTACTCTGAAGAACATCCGGATACTGAGTGGTCGTTTGAGTACTCTCCCGAGAGTTTTACCGGTACTGAGCTGGATTACGCTATCGAAGTCTGCGATGCCGTGATTGAAGAGTGGGCACCCGAAACAACCGGTCGCGATATCATTATCAACCTGCCGGCAACCGTGGAGATGTCCACGCCAAACGTATTTGCTGATCAGATTGAATACTTCTGCCGCAACCTGAAAAACCGTAAGCATGTCCGTGTCAGCCTGCATACTCACAATGACCGCGGTTGCGCGGTAGCTGCTGCCGAACTGGGTATTATGGCAGGTGCTGACCGTGTTGAAGGTACGCTGATGGGGAACGGTGAGCGTACCGGTAACATGGATGTGATCACCATGGGCATGAACCTGTACTCCCAGGGTATCGATCCGAAACTGAATTTCTCCGATATTATGGAGATTAACGAAGTGGTTGAAAGCTGCACCGAGATCCCGGTTGGCGTACGTCATCCATGGGCAGGTGAGTTGGTTTACACCGCGTTCTCCGGCAGCCATCAGGATGCGATCCGTAAATCAGTGAACTACCACACCGAGAACAAGATTGAGCACTGGGATGTGGCTTATCTGCCAATCGATCCACGGGATATCGGCCGTGAGTACGAAGCAGTAGTTCGTATCAACTCTCAGAGTGGTAAAGGTGGTGTTGCGCTGGTACTGGAACGAGATTACGACGTTGAATTGCCGAAATGGATGCACTTCCCACTGAGCCGCGTTGTTCAGGGTGCTGCAGAGCGTTCCGGTGTGGAAGTATCACCGGAGAATATTAAGCGTCTGTATGAAGAGAACTTTGTTTCTGTGACAGAGCAATGGCAACTGAGCGATTACGATCTGCATACGGAAGATCATCAGGTTACCGCGCAGTTCCAGGTTGGCGGTAAAGCACTGCAGGGGCAGGGCGCTGGTGCGCTGGAAGCTTTACAGAATGCTCTGAGCACCCGTTACAGCTGCGAAATGGAAGTTATCCACTTTGATCAGCACGCCATCAGCGGCGGCACCGATGCTAACGCTCGTGCCTGCATCGCTTTGCAGATCAAAGGTGATGAATTCTGCGGTGTTGCCGTCGCGGAAGATACAACCGCAGCAACCCTGCAGGCTATGCTGACTGCACTGAGCCGCAGTGGCATTGAGGCTACACAGGCTACAGTTATCAGGAAATAAAAAACTATAGCTGTGTAAAAACTGACAGTTTATCAGCAGAAATAAAATAACCGGCTATAAGCCAGGTTTTTCTGCATCCGCACCGTTTTTTCCCCAACAACTGTGTCTGAGATTTGCTCCCTAAAAGACTGTTTTCATCTTCCTGTTTCAGGCAGGGGGATGATGGAATCAGGCTTGCAACTTCTTTGCTGTGTTTTTCGTCTTCTGCGTCAGGATCTGGCCTCGTAATCGATCATAGCAAGTCAGCCAGCGCCAGTCACTCTTTAACCTGGTCGGCATACTCCAATCTGCCTTCAGCAATCTTAATCAGCTCTGCCGCTGTTTGTTTCTTCAGGCAGATCTCTGACGACGGCTTCTTCACAACCGTTTGGAGCGACGAACTCACCCCGGGCGTGGGCCAGTGCCAGTGCAGTGCCGCAGCTGCGGGCGTATTCTACAATGCAAAACCACCGTTGCGACTGCTCTGCCGGAAGTTTTCCGCAGGCGATATCTTCAAGGATTATTGATACCGACAGATTTCGCATGATGGCGGGAGCGTACCAGCCAGTGGGCATGACCCGCCACTCCACTTCATCCCGCAGCACCGAGATCCGCCTCTATAAGATTGCGTTGCATTGCTGGCACAGCTGGTCGGCATACAGCAATCACAGGTGCAGGTGACGGGCCGGGATTGGGCCAGAGTGCGGTTATTCTGCACCACCGGGCTCTTTTTCCGCAGGCGATCCAGGCAATGATTACATGGGCATACTCCATGGTGCGGCGGCGCTGCTCACGCTGGGCCGGATTTTGATCCGGCAAATCAACATCTCATATGATATAGCGGCCAATCTGCCATCTCTGCTGAACCGGGACCGACCAGCAGGTAGTAGCGTTCCATATTCACAGAGCCTGTACCGGCACCAAGGCGGGCGACGATATCAACGATCTTGTCGTCAACATACGGCGCAAAGTGTTGTTCGATTTCCTGGTATTCGGTATCGCTCAGGCGGGCAAAGCGTTCCGGAAGGTCGCGGAACTTCAGTGGGATTTTTTTAAGATCCACCGCTTTTGCGAGCGAGCTTTTGATGGCGAACTCTTCACTGTTGGCGGTTCGTTTCAGAGCCTTCTGGAACGGTTTGGCAAGGATATGGCTGTCGGAAAATGCATCCAGTACGTGACGATAGTCTTTTCGTTCAAACAGCAGGTCTTCACAGCATTCGCTGTACGCCTGCAGAAAGCCTTCAAGAGCCATCTGGAGTTGCTGTTTACCCACCGCCTTGTTCTTATCAATGGGTTCAGCTTTCGGGTAACGGCCTTCGATAACGCCTTCACAATGGTCGGCACAAAGAATCAGGCTGACCAGAAAACGCAGCAGGTCCCAACCGCTGTGGCCGATGCAGGCATCGTCGAAATCGTTGGGTGCAAAGATCACATGATCGCCGTGAGAACCTTCTTCGCTGAACAGGCCGAAGTTGGAGATATGACAGTCGCCAATCAGCGCGGTGAGTGGCCATTGCTCCAGTGCTTCGGGTAGCTGAGTGACGCCATTTTTCAGGTCATCGTAGAACTGTGATGAAGCACCGCGCAGCAGCACAAACGGGCTCTGGGTCATTTTGATATGCTTTGCCAGTCCGGAGCCTGGCTTGGCATGATCGACCCTTTGCATGATGTTGCTTAGTTGTTGCGCCCGTTCTTGTGTCAGCTGCATCATTCAGTTCCTTATGTTCGTTGCGTTAACGGTTTTTGCTTCGTTTTTTTACTTGGGGTTTTTCGGACCACGGCCGACCTTTTTCTTTGGCTTTTTTGCCGCTGGCTTTTTCGCCGCCGCTTTTTTAGCGCCTTTCAGTTTAGGCTTCTTCGGCTTAGCTTTGCCTTTCGGCTTTTTATCCGGTGCTGGTTTTTTAGGTGCTAATCCCGGGAACACTGCGCGAGGCAGCTTTTCATCCAGAAAGCGCTCGATGCGACCCAGGTTTGGCCAGTCCATGCTATCGACAATGGACCATACCACGCCTTTGGCACCGTCCCGGCCGGAACGACCGGCCCGGTGTACGTAGCTATCCGCTTTCATTGGCAGGTACAGGTTGATCACGTGAGTCAGATCCGGCAGGTCGAGGCCCCGGCCTACCACATCGGTGGCGACGATCACCTGAATACGGCCGCGGCGCATCTCTTTGATGCGCTGGTTACGTTCGCTCTGACGCAGATCGCCATGCAGGCCGTAGCACTGCACGCCGGTACTACGGATCACGGACACCCACTGTTCCACCTGTTTGCGACTGTTCACAAACACAATCGCCTGTTTCAGCTCGTGGGATTGCACCAGTGCTTTGAGCAGGTGCTCTTTGTGCTGATCGTTATCTGCCTGGTATACCGACTGCAGAATATTCATCGGAATCTGGCGCGGCTTTTCGACCGCAATGCTCTGGGCGTCTTCATTCAGAAGGTCGGAGGCAAACTGCTGAATCTTGTCGCCTTCCAGGGTGGCGGAGAACATCAGCGTCTGACGCTTCAGCGGCAGCACATCGGCGATCTGCTTTATGTCATCGATAAAGCCCAGATCCAGCATCCGGTCTGCTTCATCAACAATCAGCATCTCAACCACCGACAGATCCAGCCATTGCTGAGCATTCAGTTCCAGCAGACGGCCCGGCGTGGCCACCATGATATCGATAGGCTCACTGAGCATCGCTTTCTGCTGACCGAAAGGTACGCCACCGACAATCAGACAGCTGTTTATGCGATTGTGTTCGGTTTGCTGCTGAATGACCTGATAAGTCTGTTTAGCCAGTTCACGGGTCGGGCTGAGGATCAGTACCTGCGGAGCACTGCTGCTATCCGCTTCTGCATCGAATACTTTTTGCAGAGCAGGCAGAACAAATGCCAGGGTTTTGCCGGTTCCGGTCGGTGCAGAAGCCAGCAGATCAAAGCCGTCCAGCGCCATCGGAATCGCCTGCTGCTGAATCGGTCTGGGGGTAAGAAAGTTGTTGTCGGCCAGTGGCCCGAGAATATCCAGATCCAGATTCAGATCGATAAAAAACATCGGCAATGCTCGCTATAGAAAAACGATGAGAGAAATTTCAGCCGCAAGCATACATTATTTTGCTCTGACGGGCATTGGCTCTTGAGGAACGGCGGCGCTCGGCCTATTATGCCGCCCCGGCATTTGTAAGGATATTTTCTACTTTCGGTGCCGCCATGTTCTATTGTTTATAGGCTGTCATTTTTCATAGCCTGATATCGCATTTGAGAGTTGTCTTTTGTCAGAGTTTATTACCGGCCAGCGCTGGATCAGTAACACCGAGTCAAACCTGGGATTGGGTTTGGTCATCGAAGTCGCCAACCGTCGGGTGGTGATGCATTTCCCTGCCGTAGAAGAGGAACGAACCTACGCCGTGGATAACGCACCCCTTAGCCGGGTGATCTACCCGGTAGGTGAGCAGGTACGCACCGATCTGGGCATGAAGGTCACCATCGTTAATAGCCAGGAACTGAATGGCTATATGGTGTACCAGGTGGAAGACAACGAAGGCCAGGTGATGGTGCTGGAGGAGAAAGACCTCGACAGTGCTGTTCACTTCAGCAAACCCCATGATCGCCTGTTTGCCGGTCAGGTGGATAAAAACTCCCGCTTTCAGCTGCGGGTAGAGACTCTCAAGCACAAGTTTAATCATCTGCAGTCTGAAAGTTACGGACTACTGGGTGGCCGGGTACAGTTGCTGCCGCACCAGCTATATATTGCTCATCAGGTCGCGCAGCGTTTCGCACCGCGGGTACTGCTGGCCGATGAGGTAGGTCTGGGTAAGACCATTGAAGCGGGTCTGATTCTGCATCAACAGCTGATCAGTGGTAAGGCGAGCCGTGCGCTGATCGTAGTGCCGGACAGTCTGGTGCACCAGTGGCTGGTGGAGATGCTGCGTCGCTTTAATCTGCGCTTCACCATTCTGGACGAGCTGCGCTGTGAAGCACTGGAACTGTCTAACGAGGGCGCTAATCCGTTCGAAACCGCGCAACTGGTACTGTGCAACCTGTCCTTCCTGAAATCCAGCCCGGATCGTCTGGTACAGGCTCTGGATGCCGGCTGGGATATGCTGATCGTCGATGAAGCGCACCATCTGGTGTGGTCGGAAGAAGAATCCAGCGTTGAATATATCTGTATTGAAGCACTGGCCCGCGAAGTACAGGGGCTGTTGCTGCTGACCGCGACGCCGGAACAGCTGGGTGTCGATAGCCACTTTGCCCGTTTGCGTCTGCTGGATCCGGACCGCTATTACAGCCTGGAGAAGTTCCGTGAAGAGGAACAGAGCTACCAGCCAGTGAGTAAGCTGGTGGAGCAACTTCTGGCAGAAGATGCCCGTGAGCAACTGCAGGATGCACCTGAGGCATTTGCTCAACTGGCGAGCTATCTGGGTGATGATGTTGCCTCCCGTTTGCAGCAGGAGCTGGAACAGGATTCACTGGAGCAGGCCATCGATGATGCGGTGGGTAGCCTGCTGGACCAGCACGGCACTGGCCGGGTGCTATTCCGTAATACCCGTGATGCAGTCGAAGGTTTCCCAACCCGTATTCTGCACAGCCATCCGCTGCCGGAGCCGGACTTCTATCTGGAGAGCGAGCGTCAGTTGCTGGCGCAGGCTGATCTGGAAGAGAGGCTGCATCCTGAACTGATCCTCGCCGAGCGCTGGCTGGAAGCTGACCCTCGGGTGGGCTGGCTGGTGCAATGGCTGAAAGAGAACCGTGATCAGAAGGCGCTGGTAATCTGTGCCTATGCTGAAACGGCTAAATCACTGGAAGAACACCTGCGCCTGTATGAAGGTATCCGTTCTGCGGTATTCCATGAGGGGATGACCCTGGTTAACCGTGATCGTGCAGCAGCGTATTTTGCCGATGAAGAGGACAGCGCACAGGTGCTGATCTGTTCCGAGATTGGCAGCGAGGGCCGCAACTTCCAGTTTGCCAGCCATCTGGTGCTGTTTGATCTACCGTTGAATCCAGACCTGCTGGAACAGCGCATCGGTCGTCTTGACCGTATCGGCCAGCGTAATGATGTGAATATTCACGTACCTCACTATGAGTTCGGCGCTCAGGCGATTCTGCTGGACTGGTACCACCGTGGTCTGAACTGCTTTGAACGGGCCTGCCCGATGGGCAACATGCTGTTTGATCAGTTCCTGGAGCAATTGATCCCGGCGCTGTTTGATGAAGCGGATGAGGCGGATATCGAGCAGTTTGTATTGGCGACCCGTGCCGAAGCGGATCGTTTGCAGGACGAACTGCAACAGGGCCGTGATCGCCTGCTGGAGCTGAACTCCTGCAAGCCTGCTAAAGCGGAAGCGATTATCGAAAGCATGGAAGCGATCAGTAACAGTATCGACCTGAGCCGCTATATGGAACGCCTGCTGGACCAGTTTGGTGTCGAGCAACAGGCTCACAGCAGCAACAGTATCATTCTGAAACCGGGCGATCATATGCAGTTTGAGAGCCTGCCGGGTCTGCCGGAAGACGGTATGACCGGTACTTATAGCCGCACACTGGCTCTGAGTCGTGAAGATATGCAGTTCCTCAGCTGGGAGCACCCACTGGTCAATGGTGCGATGGATATGGTGGTGTCCGGCGACTTTGGTAATACCGCCGTGTGTTCCATTAAGCTTCCACCGCTGAAGCCGGGCACACTGCTGCTGGAATCGATCTTTACCCTGAACTGCGCCGCGCCTAAACAGCTGCAGGTACAGCGCTATCTGCCACAAACCCTGACCCGGGTGGTGGTTGATAGTAACTGCACGGATCTCAGTGCCATTCTGACCGAAGCCCATATCAACAATCTCGCCGAGCGGGTTGGTAAGCGTCAGGCGGTGGATGTGGTTAAGCATACCCGTACCGAGATCAGCAAAATGGTGGATGCCGCTGAAGCGCTGGCGGATAAACAGCTGCCCGCTATTCTGGAACAGGCTCTGGCCAGCGTGGCTGAACTGCTGGGCGGTGAGCAGGAGCGGCTGAGCGCACTGGCGGCGGTGAATCCGAATATCCGCGAGGAAGAGGTCGAGCATATCGCTGCCAACCGTGATGAGCTGGAGCAACATCTGCAGAGTGCGCAGCTGAAACTGGATGCGGTACGGGTCATTATTGCGACCTGATCTGCTATCATCTCTCTCTTATGAAATTCGGGGCCGGATAACCGGTCCCTTACCGGAGCGCACACTTGTCAAAGGCTGATATGTCGTCACAGGCTGAAAACTTTACCGATCTTGGGCTGGATTACCGTCTGGCGAAACTGCTGGATCACCAGGGCATTACCTGCCCGACTGAGATTCAGGCGCAGTCTGTACCTGCGGCGCTGCTGGGCCATGATCTGATCGCGTCATCCAAGACCGGTTCCGGTAAAACCCTGGCTTATCTGTTGCCGGCAATGCACCGGATGATGAAGCAGAAGGCGCTGAGCAAGCGGGATCCCCGTGCGCTGATTCTGGCCCCGACCCGTGAGTTGGCCAAGCAGGTCTACGCACAGCTGCGCAGCCTGACCAGTGGTACTCAGTTTAAAGCGGCGCTGATCCTGGGTGGTGAGAACTTCAATGATCAGGCCAAAGCACTGCAGAAAGACCCGCATCTGGTGGTTGCAACCCCGGGACGTCTGGCTAACCATCTGGATGAGCGATCCCTGTTTCTGGAAGGTCTGGAACTGCTGATCCTCGATGAAGCCGACCGGATGCTGGATCTGGGTTTCGCTGATCAGCTCAAACAGATTAACGAAACCGCTAACCACCGTCTGCGTCAGACACTGATGTTCTCGGCAACGCTGGACCATGCCGAGGTTAACGACATGGCGCAGCAACTACTGAAAGCACCTAAGCGGATTGCGATTGGCGAGGCCCATGCCGAACACGGCGATATCGAGCAGGTGTTCTGTCTGGCAGATCATCTGGATCACAAGCAGGCGCTGCTGCAACGGTTGCTGGAAAAAGAAAGCTACCAGCAGGTGATTATCTTCACCGCTACCCGTGCCGATACCGACCGTCTGTCTGAAGTCCTGACTGAGCAGGGGCTGAAAACCGCTGCCCTGAGTGGTGAGATGAGTCAGTCCGAGCGTAACCGCATTATGGACAGTTTCAGTCGTGGTCAGCAGCAGGTGCTGATTACCACGGATGTGGCTTCCCGTGGTCTTGACCTGTTACAGGTTTCGCTGGTGGTTAACTTCGATATGCCCAAGCAGGCCGAGGAATATGTCCACCGGATCGGTCGTACTGGCCGTGCTGGCGCTAAAGGTCGGGCGGTATCGCTGGTCGGGCCGAAAGACTGGCCTGCATTCAAGCGGGTAGAGCAGTTCCTGCGTAAATCGATCAGCTTTGAAGTGCTGGAAGGCCTGGAGCCGACCTTTAAAGGTATCAAAGATAAACCGGCCGGTAATAAGCGCCCTGTACCGGGTAAGCAAGCTAAAGGCGGGCCAGCCAAAGCGAAGAAAGCACCTCAGGATCGTCGCAATCGCCGTCAGCCAAACCGTCAGATCGTTTCTGATGACGGTATGGCGCCGCTGAAGAAGAAAAAGTAGTAAATACCATGCCTGTAGCGAGGCACGCCCTCGTACCGATTGAGCGTTAATGTCGGCACGAGGGCGTGCCTCGCTACATTTATCTGAATATTTCTCCGCAAGCACTGTCTCCAGTCCTGATGCGAGGCGTCTCAGTTCACTCCGTTGAGATTCCAATCATAGTTATCGTCATCAATGCGCTTGATCAATTGCAACTGTTGCTTCAGTTCCGGCTTCGCATATTCCAGCAGATGATTGATGATATTCCGGTCAGAGCTGCCAAAATCCTCTTTGAACCAGTCGTAGATACTGGAAACCTCCAGATCTCCATCACTGATGGTGACGCCACGGGGATGGTTGATAAAGTCTACGGCACCCTGGGTCAGCAACTGATCAGTATTGTCTGCGGTAAAAGCCTGATCACTCAGGTTAGGGCAGCCCAGTGATGCACAGTTAACCGCGTAATGAATACGGGCATCCTGCCAGATAGGGCGCAGAATACGATGCTCAATGTCATCCAGACTCACCGCTTGTTGCTCGACTGCGATCAGTTTCTTTTTCCACGGGCCTCGGGAAAACAGGCCCGGACTGATATTGATGTCGCGAATCGATTTAACCGGGTAATGATCCAGAATCACATCGATGGTCAGGGCGTTATACAGATTGATCCAGTAAGCCTGCTGTTCATCACGGTTATAGCGCCGCACAGGCAGGTTGGAGAGACTGGTGATATATTGCTTAACTAACTGTTTATCCTCAGCTTTAACCTGATCATAGCGAATCCGATTGAGGCCACTGTCATCCGTCACAACGTAGCGATTAAGCCAGTCGTTCCAGGGGGAGTGATCGACCTGGACACTGCTGGCGGGATTATGGGTCTGCCAGAAGTCCCACAGTTTTGCTTCAGGTGCTGCCTGCAGTTGTAATGATGTCATTGTCAGCAGGAATGTAATCAGATAACGGATGTTCACAATGCTGTCTCCGGGAAAAGATATGAACAGCATCCTAATCACTGAAGCTGAAATGAAACTGATAGAACGCTTTTCAGATCGTTTTTGAACGATCCTTCCGGTTGACCTCCCAAAGTGATGATTCTGATACTTGGTCTGCTTTGTTGAAAGCCTTAGTATCTGTAGTGACAAGAGCAAAATAACGTCTGAGGATGTAATGATGAAAAAGCTGGTGGGGACTGTTTTTTCTGCAGCGGTACTGTGTATGGCTGCACCAGTAGTACAGGCTGATGGTGCTGCGCTTTATGCCAAGTGCGTTCAGTGTCACGGTGAACAGGCGGAAAAAGCGGCGATGGGTAAGTCCGAAGTGATTAAAGGCTGGCCCGCCGACAAAACCGTAGCAGCGCTGAAAGGCTACAAAGATGGTAGCTACGGTGGTGCAATGAAAGGTCTGATGACCGCCCAGGTTTCAACGCTGGATGATGCAGCAATGCAGTCGGTAGCGGAGTATATTGCAGGCCTTTAACTGGGTCTGACTGATCAAAAACGCCGGCTCTGATGCTGGCGTTTCTGTCTCAGGTGTTTATTTTCTGAGTATCTGTCACCGGGACAGAAGTGGTACCAAAGGCGCAACAAGGGACTTGCATGACTGATGAGTAATTTCTGTTTCAGACAAGCCATCTCTTTTTTCCGGATTCTGATTTGCGGTCTGGTGCTGCTATTCTCTTTTTCCTCTCAACCACTTTATGCGGAACACCAGTCTGAACAGGCTGTCCAGGTTAGTGAGACCTGGCGTGATCAGAATCTGACTGCAGCCGAAATTGACTGGCTGAAGGCTCACCCTGTACTGAAAATGGGGATCGATCGGGCTTTCATACCCTATGAATGGCTCGATGAAAATGGCCGCTATCGAGGGATGTCAGCGGATATTATCGAGCTGATATCGCAGCGCCTGCAGATAGCCATTGAGCCGGTAACCGATAAGGCGAGCTGGTCAGAAGTGCTTGAGGCCGCCAAGTCCGGCGAGTTTGATCTGATGTCCTGTCTTGTACAAACTCCGGAACGTTCAGAGTTTCTAAGCTTTACCGAGCCTTATCTGATCAGCCGTGCGGTTATTATTGGTGAGCAGTCCCGCGGTTATATAGGTTCTCTGGATAACCTCAAAGGCAAAACCGTAGCGATTCATACCGGACACTACACCAACGAACTGCTGCGCCAGGACTATCCGGAAATCACCATCATCAATACATCCACTCTGCCCGAGGCTCTACGTAAAATTGCAGAGGGCGAGGCAGACGCCTTTGTCGGGGATGTGAATGCTGCCAGTTTCATGATGAAGCATGAAGGTATTATCAATCTCAGCTTCTCCGGTCAGACGGATTACAAAAGTGAGTTCCGCATCGGCATTAATAAAGACAATCCTCAGCTGATCTCTATTCTGAATAAAGCGGTTGCGGGGATCTCTGAAGCGGAACGACAGGCTGTATTTGAGCACTGGCAGCAGTTCCGGGTACCTGCCGGTATTTCGGTTCAACAACTGCTGAGCTACCTGCCTGTAGTGATAGTAATTCTGGGGCTATTGCTCTACTGGCATCTGCGTTTGCGCCGCTCGGAACAAGCACACAGGGTCAGTGAAGCGCGGTTCCGTAATCTGGTGGATTCTACCGATGGTATCGTCTGGGAGCTGGATATCGATACCATGCAGTTCACTCATGTCAGTACCAACGCAGTGCGTATTCTTGGTTATGAGGTTGAAGAGTGGAAGAGCCCCTGCTTCTGGGTGGACCATATGCATCCCGATGATCAGGTCTGGGCTGTGCAGTACTGCGAAGAGGAAACCAGGCGACATAAAGATCATGACTTTGAGTACCGTTTCTTTAAGAAGAACGGTGATGTGGTCTGGCTGAAAGACGTTGTTTCGGTGGTTCTGGAACATGGCCGTGCGCGTTGGTTGAGGGGCATGATGTTTGATATCACTGCTCAGAAGCAGGCTGAGATGCTGGTGCGGGAGAGTGAGCTTAAGTTCCGCGAGCTGATCGAGAGTCTGCCCGCTATAGCCGTGCAGGGGTATGACGAAGCTCGTAGGGTCATCTACTGGAATAAGGCCAGTGAGGCACTGTATGGCTACACCTCTGAAGAAGCGATAGGCCAGCAGCTTGAGGATCTGATAATTCCCGAAGAGATGCGCCCGGTTGTGATCGATCTGCACACCCGCTGGGTTGAAAGCGGCGAGGCGATTCCGCCTGGTGAGCTGGACCTGAAACATAAATCCGGACGGTTGGTACCTGTATTCTCCAGCCATGTCGCGATGCATTCCAGTCAGCAAAAACATGAGATGTACTGCATCGATATCAGCCTGGAAGAGCAGCGTCGGGCCAATGCTGAGCTGACCCGGATGGCGCATTACGATCCGCTGACGCAGTTACCTAACCGACGTACCTTTGCTGATCGATTGCACCAGCAGATGAAGCAGGTAAACCGGGATGGCACTCAACTGGCGGTAATGTTACTGGATCTCGATTCTTTCAAAGAGGTGAATGATTCTCTGGGGCATGATCACGGTGATCTGTTGCTGATTGAAGCGGCGCGTCGTCTGAAGCAATGCGTCAGAGAGGTGGATACCGTTGCCCGTCTGGGCGGTGATGAGTTCATGATTATTCTGGAAGGATTGAGTGATCTTGCTGCTGTCGAACGGGTCGCTGAGAATATTCTTCAACAGATGCGTGAACCGTTTCTGTTGCTGCAGCACCGGGCTTATGTCTCTGCCAGTATCGGTATCACAATCTATCCTTCCGATGCGATGACTATGGAGACGGTGCTCAAGAACGCGGATCAGGCGATGTATGCCGCGAAGGAAAAGGGGCGTAACCGTTATCATTACTTTACACCGGAGATGGAGATTCAGGCGCAGAAGAGACGCCTGCTGGTACATGATCTGCGTGAAGCGCTGGAACAGCAGCAATTTGAGCTTTATTACCAGCCTATTATCAACTTCCGGGATGGTTCGGTTCAGAAAGCTGAGGCACTTTTGCGCTGGACCCATCCGAAGCGCGGAATGATCTCACCGGTCGACTTTATTCCTGTTGCCGAGGAAACCGGCATTATCCGCGAGCTGGGTGAATGGGTGTTCGATGAAGCGATTACTCAGTCAGCACATTGGCATGACCAGTACGGTATCGACCTGCAAGTGGGCATTAATGTATCGCCGATTCAGTTCCGGGATGATCGTCAGGAACAGGGTCGCTGGTTCCGTCAGTTACAGGACCGGGGTGTCTCTGCCAGACAGTGTTGTATCGAGATCACTGAAAGTCTGTTGATGGAAGCCGAAGGTGACGCCGCCGAGAAGCTGCTGGCGTTGCGCGACGCCGGTGTTGAGGTGGCAATGGATGATTTCGGTACCGGGTACTCTTCACTGGCCTATCTGAAACATTTCGATATCGACTATCTGAAAATCGATAAAAGCTTTGTCAGCAATCTGCAACCCGGCTCTGCTGATCTGGCACTCTGCGAAGCGATGATCGTGATGGCTCATAAACTGGGTATCAGGGTGGTAGCCGAAGGTGTGGAAACCGAAGAGCAGAAGAATCTGCTGATCGGTGCCGGATGTGATTTTGGTCAGGGTTACCTGTTCGGAAAACCTGTGCCGGCCAGAGATTTTGCGCGGCAATGGCTGGAAGCCGATGTAGTGGATATCTCTTAGCTGTAGTAATTCAGACTTGATCTGACAGTTACCGATTTTTCATGAAGGTGTCTGTCAGGTCAGGTTCAGTTCACGAACTTTTCCTTCCAGACTGATTTCCCATCGAGCAACGTTTCCATCGGTGTTCTGCCGCAGCACCGTTTACCCTGATGAGTTCGTTCATTATTGTAGTATTCCAGCCAGTCGTCCAGATCAGCTTGTAACTCCTCTATTGAACCATAGATTTTCCGTCGTAAAGTCGGCTGATAAAACTCCTGTAAAATGGTCTTGTGGAAGCGTTCACAGATACCGTTAGTCTGGGGATGTCGAGCCTTGGTTTTGGTGTGCTCGATGTCGTTAATGGCCAGATAGAGCTGGTAATCATGACTTTCTGCTTTACCGCAGTATTCAGTGCCTCGATCCGTCAGAATACGCAACACAGGAAGCTCCTCTGAGGCATAAAACGGCAACACACGATCATTGAGTAGATCTGCTGCGGTGATCGGCGTTTTGGTCGTATAGAGCTTACAGTGAGCCACTCGGCAGTAGGTATCCACATAGGTTTGCTGATAGACACGACCAACCCCCTTGAAAGTGCCGACATAGAACGTATCCTGAGACCCCAGATAGCCAGGGTGTGCGGTATCAATCTCACCACAGGCTTCGTCATCCTGTTTCTTCCGCTCCAGTGCCTGAACCTGTGGTTCCGTCAGGATTAGACCGTCTTCGGCTACTTTGGCTTCCAGTGCCTTCAGCCGCAGTTTGAAGTTCGCTAAGTCATTGCGAAGCCAGATCGAGCGAACTCCACTGGGAGACACAAAGATGCCTTTCTTGCGCAACTCATTGGAGACTCGCACCTGGCCATGAGCAGGCTCATCAATGGCATATTGAATGACGGCTGACTCAACCATCGGATCAACACGGTTCTTGTGATTGGGAACTCTGCGGTTCTGCTCTAACAGTGATTCAACACCACCATCACTCACCGCTTCTTTGTATCGATAGAACGTATCTCTGGATACGCCCATCATCTTGCAGGCTTTGGATATGTTGCCCAGCTCATCAGCCAGATTAAGCAGGCCTACCTTGTGTTTGACGATCTTGTCGTTAGTATGAAGCATGAGGGTTACCTCTGATTATGATTGATTTCAGGTTTAGTCACCTTCAATCAAAATCGGTAACCCTCTCTTTTTCAAGAAGAAGTGTCAGATTTGGTCTGAACTAATCCATCTTAGCCACTCAGCTTCGTAATGATTCAACAGGAGGCAGGTTTCAGCGTTCAACTCGTGATACCTGCTTCTGCTTTCCTTTTTTCTCTCCGGAATCTGTTTCTTCACTGATTTTCCCCGCTTGAGGATGATCAAGTTTTAGATCAATTCTCCCTGATACGATCTCCCCTGTGACAAATTGTCGCACCTGAATTATCCGGGAGATCAAGCATGTACCTTTATCGTGGCATCGTACTCTCTGCTCTACTTTCTTCAATGATGATTACTTCGCCGGCCAGTATTGCGTCGGAGAGTGTCTCAGAAAACCACTCACATCATATGGCTGCCCATACAGAAAAAGCAGCAATGGCTGAGATAGTTCACACCCAGGGCGTCATCAAAAGAATCCTGCCGGAACAAGGGCAACTCATTATCCAGCATGAGGCCATCCCTGAGTGGCAAATGATGGCGATGCAGATGAAGTTTGGTCTGGCACCTGAACTTTCCATTGATGATTTCAGCGTAGGGCAGCAGATCCGGTTCCGTCTGCATCAGGAAAACATGATGCGATACACCATTCTGGAACTGCTGCCTTAAGGATTTTCCCGTCAGCAAGGATGTTTGACCCGGCCAACAGGCCCTGGGATGTAAGACGATGAATAGATACGCTGCTTTTGTAACACAACCTTTTACACTCTTTACCTTCTTTCTGTTGATGGTGCTGGGTTTTAACCCTGCCTGGGGAATGGTGCCGGTAACCGATCAGGAGAAGACTGAGACTATTCGCGCAGTATTTCCTGCGCCGGCTGTTATCAGTCAGAAACAACCGATTGCTGAAGGACGACTGCAGCTCAGAGTCATTACTGATGGCGAAGAAACCCTTGGCTACGCCTTTGAAACCAACGATGTGGTTAAGATTCCTGCCTACTCCGGAAAGCCGATCAATGTGTTGATCGTGATGGATCAGCAGGGCCAGATCCGTGCAACACGGGTATTGGAGCACCACGAGCCGATCCTGCTGGTAGGCATCCCTGAGCAGAAATTGTTCGACTTCGCTGCCGCCTACGAAGGTCTGGCCGTTACCGATAAGGTACGGGTTGGTGCTGGCAATAACGAAAAATTCGTTAATGTGGATGTTGTGGCGGGCGCGACTGTTACCGTCATGGTGGTGAATGAAGCGATAATGCGATCAGCCCGTAAAGTGGCTCAGATCCTCAATATTGCCGGGCTTTCCGAGCAGGCCGTTGCACCGCCTGCGACCATTCGTACCGACGTGTTCAGTAAAGCTGACTGGGTGACATTAACCGGTGATGGCTCGATTCGTCGGCTGCACCTGGTTGAAGGTGATATTGATAAGGCCTTTGAAGGCACTGCTGCGGCAACCAAAGGGCGTCACGGTGAGGGCCGCAAGCAACGTACCTTTATCGATATGTACTACGCACCGCTGAATGTTCCGACAATCGGTCGGAATCTGTTAGGCGATGATCAGTACCAGTGGCTCATGGGCGAGCTGAGTGAGGGCGATCAGGCGATCGCGGTGATGGGCGAGGGTAAGTACTCCTTCAAAGGCAACGGTTATGTTCGCGGAGGTATCTTTGACCGCACCCAGCTGTAACAGTCCGGCAAAGCGATCAGCTTTCATGACACCGACTACTATCGCCTTGACGATGTTTATATCGACGGTTTCCCTGGCTTCCGGGAGATGGCGATCTTTATCGTCCGTAACCAGTACGACTTTGACTTAGGTACGCCCTGGCAGATCGAGCTGTTGGTACGCCGGCAGGTCGGTGCACTGGACAGTATCTTCACCAGCTTCTACGGCGATTATGTCACCCCGGAAGCCTATATCGAACGACCAGAGCCTGTTGTAGAGCCAGAACCGGAGCCACTGTGGGTCTCCATCTGGAAAGACCGCGCCTTTCAGATCGGTGTGCTCAGTGTTGCTCTGGGCGTATTGTTTATCGTGATCTTCATTCAGGACATCCTGGTGCGCTACCCGCGTTTCCTGCACACCTTCCGTCGCCTGTATCTGCTGTTCACCGTGTTCTTTATCGGCTGGTATACCCTGGGGCAGCTGTCGGTGGTGAACGTGTTCACCTTTGTTCACGCTCTGAAAGGCGACTTCCAGTGGGAGCTGTTCCTGCTTGATCCGATGCTGTTCATCCTCTGGGGCTTTACCGCCATGACCATGCTGCTGTGGGGACGAGGTATTTTCTGCGGCTGGCTCTGTCCATTTGGGGCATTGCAGGAGCTGATCAATGAGCTGGCCCGGAAGCTGAAGATAAAACAGCTGGAAGTGCCATTCGCGGTCCACGAACGGCTGTGGGCAGTGAAATATGTGATCCTGCTAGGCCTTTTTGCGATCTCGCTGGAATCACTGGCTGAGGCTGAAAAATATGCGGAGATTGAGCCTTTCAAAACCACTTTCCTGCTGAAGTTCCAGCGGGATTGGGGCTATGTCTTCTATGCAGTATTCCTGCTGATCGTCTCCATTTTTACCCGCAAAGTGTACTGCCGTTATATCTGCCCGCTGGGCGCGGCACTGGCGATTCCAGCCCGCTTGCGGTTGTTCGACTGGCTGAAACGCCGTAAAGAGTGCGGCCAGCCATGCAAGATCTGCGCGAACGAGTGCGAAATTCAGGCGATCCATCCTGACGGCTCCATCAACGGTAATGAGTGCCACCAGTGTCTGGATTGTCAGATGACCTACTACCGGGATGACAAGTGTCCCCCGTTGGTTCAGAAGAAACGTAAGAAAGCGAAGCAAAATGCTGCCCTGAATGCTATCCCGGCAGTACAAATAGATGATCCGGCAGTTAAGTCGGGCGCATAAAAAATGTGCCGGACAGACTCCGGCGCGCATTGTGGAGATCAATACCATGATAGATCCAAACGATAAAAACCTGCCTGCAATCGATACAGAGGATCCAAATGCCTCTGAGCATGTGAAGGTCAGCCGACGCCTGTTCCTGGGCGGTTCTGCGGCACTGCTGGGTGCCGCCGGTACGATGGGCGCGACCATGGGTGGTGCTCTGATTCCTTCTACTGCGCAGGCGGCAAGCAACTCAAATCACAGTGTCGGTCCGGGTGAACTGGATGAGTACTATGGTTTCTGGAGTGGTGGTCACTCTGGTGAGGTACGTATTCTGGGTCTGCCATCAATGCGCGAGCTGATGCGTATCCCGGTGTTCAATGTCGACAGCGCAACCGGCTGGGGTCTGACCAACGAGTCTAAAGAAGTGCTGGGTGAAAATGCGCCGCAGAACGGCGACTCTCACCACCCGCACATGTCCATGACCGATGGTCAGTATGACGGTAAGTACATCTTCATCAACGATAAGGCCAACACCCGTGTTGCCCGTATCCGCGGTGATATCATGAAGACCGACAAGATCACCACCATTCCGAACTGTCAGGCGATTCATGGTCTGCGGGTGCAGAAGGTACCTCATACCAAGTACGTGTTTGCTAACGCCGAATTCCGTATGCCGCATCCGAATAATGGCCTGAATATGGATGATATCGAAGGCTACTACACCATGTTCTCCGGTGTGAATGCGGAAACCATGGAAGTGGACTGGCAGATCATTGTTGACGGCAACCTGGATAACACCGATGCCGACTACACCGGTAAGTACGCGTTCTCGACCTGCTATAACTCAGAAGGTGCGATCGACCTGCCGGGCTCTATGCGCAACGAGCGTGACCACCTGGTTATCTTCAACATCGAGCGCATCGAAGCGGCGGTAAAAGCCGGTAACTTCACCACCCTGGGCGACTCCAAAGTCCCTGTACTGGACGGTCGTAAAGGCTCTGAACTGACCCGTTATGTACCAACGCCGAAGAACCCACATGGTATCAACACTGCACCGGGCGGTAAGTATGCCGTTGCAAACGGTAAGCTATCGCCAACCGTGACCGTGTTCCAGCTGGACAAGTTCGATGCCCTGTTCGATAACCAGATCAAACCGCGTGACACTGTAGTCGCAGAAGTGGAGCTGGGTCTGGGGCCTCTGCATACCGCATTTGATGGTCGCGGCAATGCATATACCACGCTGTTTATCGACAGCCAGGTGTGTAAGTGGGATGTTGAGAAAGCGATCCGTTTCTACAACGGTGAGAAAGTGGACTACATTCTGCAGAAACTGGACGTGCATTATCAGCCAGGTCACAACCACACCACCATGGGTGAAACCCGTGATGCGGACGGTAAATATCTGGTGTCTTTGCAGAAGTTCTCCAAAGACCGCTTCCTGAAGTGTGGTCCATTGCACGCTGAGAATGATCAGCTGATCGATATCTCCGGTGACGAGATGATCCTGGTGCATGATGGTCCGACATATGCCGAGCCGCACGATTGTATGATCGTACACCGCTCTAAGGTGAAGACCCGCAAGCTGTATGACCGTAAAGATCCGACTTTCGCTTCCACCGTTAAGATGGCTGAGAAAGACGGCATCGTTCTGGAAAAAGACAGCAAGGTTATCCGTGACGGTAACAAGGTACGTGTTTACATGACCTCGGTTGCGCCTAACTTTGGCCTGAATGAGTTTACTGTTAAGCAGGGTGATGAAGTGACTGTCATCATCACGAACCTTGATCAGATCGAAGACGTAACCCACGGCTTCTGTATGGTAAACCACGGTGCTCAGATGGAGATCTCGCCACAGCAGACCGCTTCAATCACCTTTATGGCTGACAAGCCCGGGGTGCACTGGTACTACTGCAACTGGTTCTGCCATGCGCTGCATATGGAGATGCGTGGTCGTATGCTGGTTGAGCCTGCGTAAGCCAGGCTCTGGCACTCAGAAGCAGGGATTTAATCCCTGCTGTTCCGGTTCCCGCCTGTGAATGGCGGGGGCCGGCGTTAAGATCGATAGGAAAATTACATGACTCTCATCAACCGCTTCAGCCTTGCTTCTGTGTGTCTGTGGGCGATATCGGCCCAGGCTGCAACGGTGCATCTGACGCCGTCGGATGATCTGCAGCAGGCGCTAAATAGCGTCGTCGACGGCGATGTTGTGGTGCTGGCTGATGGGGTCTACAGCGGGAGCTATACCATTCCCACCGGCATTGAACTGCGTGGTAGTGGTAATTCAGTTATTGATGCTGCCGGAGACGGCCACGGCTTACAGGTCGATGCGGCAGATACATACATTACGAACTTAAGAATTCAGAACTGGGGTGAAGACCTGACCGAACTTCATTCCGGTATTTTTGTATCCCGGGCTGCGGCCGATGTGCGGATAGAGGAAAACTATCTGCGGGGCGGCGGCTTTGGTATCTGGGTCGATGCCGCAAAAGGTACTCAGATCGTAGGCAATAAAATTGAAGGCGATCTGTCTCTGCGCTCATCTGACCGGGGCAACGGTATCCACCTTTACAATGTCAGCGGCGTTGTAGCCCGCGATAACGAAGTCTGGCATAGCCGTGACGGTATCTATATCGATACCAGTAACAACAACGAGCTGATCGGCAACTACCTGCACGACCTTCGCTATGGCGTGCACTATATGTACTCTTACCACAATCTGGTCCAGGACAATGTAACTACTAACACCCGTACCGGCTATGCCCTGATGCAGTCGAAGTACCTGACGGTGATTGGCAACCGCTCCCTGAATGATGCCAATTACGGCATCCTGATGAATTACATCACCAACTCAGAGATTCGGGAGAACCGGGTCGAGGGGATACAGAACAACCGCAATCCCCATATGCAGAAGCAGACCAATCAGACCGGTCTGGAAGGCAAAGCGCTGTTTATCTACAACTCTCTGTTCAACGATATTCGTGACAACCTGTTTGCCAATAGCGATATGGGGATACACCTGACCGCAGGGTCGGAAGATAACACCCTCAGTGGCAATGCCTTTATCAGTAATAAAGAACAGGTTAAGTATGTCGCCACCCGCAAGCAGGACTGGTCCAGCGAAGGAGTGGGCAATTTCTGGAGTGACTATCTGGGTTGGGATATGGATGGCGATGGTATCGGCGATGTTGAGTATGAGCCGAACGACAGTGTGGATCGTCTGTTGTGGAAATTCCCTTCCGCCAAGTTACTGCTTAACAGCCCGGCGGTGGAAACTCTGCGTTGGGTGCAGCGTCAGTTTCCGGTGTTGAAGTCCCCCGGCGTGGTGGACAGCCATCCTTTGATGGCAGTGCCGGAAGGGTTGGATCACTCAGTTATTAAGTCGGTTGCAGATTCAGCACAACTGGCAGAGAAATAAGTAGAGAAAGATGATGAATATTGTAGAGCTGCAGCAGGTCGAGAAACGCTATCAGGGCGTCAGCGCACTGAAGCAACTGAATCTTTCACTGCCCCAGGGTGAGGTGCTGGGGCTGTTTGGCCATAACGGCGCTGGCAAGACCACGACCATTAAACTGATTCTGGGTCTGATCGGTGCTTCATCCGGTCAGGTACGGGTGTTTGGTGAAGATCCGACCCAGTCAGAAGCCCGTAACCTGCGGCGTAAACTGGGCTTCCTGCAGGAAAACGTCAGCTTCTATGACCAACTGACCGGACTGGAAGTGCTCAGATACTTTGCCCGGTTGAAGGGCGTATCCACTCAAGGCTGTCTGGGCTTACTGGAGCAGGTAGGCCTCGAACAGGCCGCTAAGCGGCGGGTAAAAACGTATTCTAAGGGGATGCGTCAGCGGTTAGGGCTGGCTCAGGCGTTACTTGGAGAACCAAAACTACTGCTTCTGGATGAGCCGACAGTGGGATTGGATCCGATAGCGACTCAGGATTTTTACCGTCGTATCGAACAGCTGAAGAATCAGGGCTGTACGGTTATTCTCTGCTCCCATGTACTGCCGGGAGTGGAGAAGTACATCGATCGGGCACTGATTCTGGGGCAGGGTGAACTGCTGGCTTCCGGCAGTCTGAATGACCTGAGACAGCAGGCAGACCTGCCAGCGACCTTCCATCTTCAGGGTAACAATCTGCAACTACCAGATCACCTGGCGGCCAAAGCGGCTGGTGATGATAAACAGCTGCAACTGAATGTTGCTCTGACCGACAAAATGTCCACGATGCAGCAGTTGATGTCGCTCTCTGGCCTGGAAAATCTGGATGTGCATCTGCCATCCCTTGAAGATCTGTACACCCACTTCATTGCCGCTCAGGGAGCAATGACACAGGAGGCCAACTCATGAACGCTATTTTCAGTGTGGCCAATAAAGAGTTTCACGATGGCCTGCGTAACCGCTGGGTGCTGTCGATCTGTATTATCTTCGCGGTGCTGGCAATTGGGCTGGCGTATTTTGGCGCTGCGGCGGCGGGTAAAGTCGGCTTTACTTCGTTATCGACAACCATTGTCAGTCTCGCCAGTCTGGCAGTATTTATTATCCCGCTGATCGCGTTGATGCTGGCTTATGATGGTATCGTCGGTGAAGACGAAAACGGTACTTTGCTGTTGTTGATGACCTATCCACTGTCCCGTTGGCAACTGCTATTAGGAAAAATGCTGGGGCAGGGAGCCGTGATGGCGTTTTCCACTCTGGTGGGGTTTGGTTCATCTGCGGTGATGATGGGAGCCTTTTCCGGCACCACCACCTGGGCTGAACTGATTGGACCCTATACCGTGTTTATAGCGTCTGCGATCATGTTGGGCTGGATCTTTATCGCTATCGCCTATGTGATCAGCGCGTCAGTCTCTGAGAAATCGAAAGCGGCCGGTATCGCCCTGATCACCTGGTTTATCTTTGTGCTGGTGTTTGATCTTGGCTTATTGGGAATGCTGGTGGGTACTCAGGGTGATGTGGATGAAACGCTGTTCCCCTATCTGCTGTTGTTGAATCCAACCGATATCTTCCGGCTGGTGAATATCAGTTACTTTGCCGATCAGAACCTGACCGGACTGATGGCGATTGCTCAGCAGATTCAGTTTACGACTGCGGGACTGTTTGGTGGTCTGGTGATCTGGTTGCTTTTGCCGATGACGCTGGCGATGGCAATTTTCAATAAGCGGGGTTTGTAATGGCGACATATATTCGACTGACTTTGTTAGTAATGACGCTTGGATTGTTAAGCGGCTGCGGTGATGAAGATCCTCAGCAGGCGATGATCCGACAGGCAGTGGCTCTGGAGAGCTCTGATGAGTGTCACCTGTGCGGCATGATCATTACCAACTATCCGGGCCCGAAAGGACAGCTTTATTCGAAGGGAATTCAGGGCAACCTGCGTTTCTGTTCAACCCGGGATATGTTCGCTTTTATTGTTGATCCTGAGAATCAGCACAATATTCAGGAAGCTTACGTTCATGACATGGCGGTGAACCCCTGGGAGAATCCTGATGAAGAAACCTATATCGATGCCAAGCAGGCTTATTACGTGATCGGCCACGGTAAGAAAGGGGCAATGGGGCCGACGCTGGCAAGCTTTTCCAAGCAGAGTCATGCGGAGCTGTTTGCTCAGTCTCAGGGAGGGCAGGTACTGACGTTTGACGAGATTACGCTGGAGGTATTGATCAGCCTCAACCATCAGCAGGTACATTGATTCTGAGAAATAAAAAAAGCCAGCGGATGCTGGCTTTTTAAGTCGTTAATCTTAACCTTCGATACCCTGACTCTTCAGGTACTCTTCGTAACCGCCGCGGAAGTCGGTCAGGCCGCTTTCATTCAATTCGATAACCCGTGTCGCCAGCGAGGATACGAATTCCCGGTCGTGGCTGACGAAGATCAGCGTGCCTTCAAAGTTTTCCAGTGCCAGGTTGAGCGACTCGATGGATTCCATATCCATGTGGTTGGTCGGCTCGTCCATCAGCAGAATGTTTGGCTGTTGCAGAATCAGTTTACCCAGCAACATCCGGCCTTTTTCACCACCGGAAAGTACCTGTACGGACTTTTTGATTTCGTTCTGGGAGAACAGCATCCGCCCCAGAGAACCACGAATAACCTGTTCATCAGCACCGGACTGGGTCCACTGGGCCATCCAGTCGAACAGGTTCATATCTTCGGCGAACTCGTGGGCGTGATCCTGAGCGTAGTAACCGATGTTGTTGTTCTCGGACCATTTGACGGTGCCGGAATCGATATCCAGATCCCCGAACAGGCTGCGCAGCAGGGTAGTTTTACCGATACCGTTCGGGCCGATAATGGCGATGCGTTCGCCGACTTCGACCATCAGATCGAGGTCTTTAATCAGTGGCTCTTCGCCGTAGCCTTTGCTCAGACCTTCAACTTCCAGTGCCAGACGATGCAGCTTCTTCTCTTGGTCAAAGCGGATGTACGGGCTCTGACGGCTGGACGGTTTGATATCGTTCAGCTCAATTTTTTCGATCTGACGGGCCCGGGAAGTAGCCTGTTTAGCTTTCGATGCGTTGGCAGAGAAGCGGCTTACGAAGCTACGCAGCTCGGCGATCTGAGCTTTCTTCTTGGCGTTTTCAGATTGCAGGCGTTCCTGCAACTGAGTGGAGGCGATCATGTAATCATCGTAGTTGCCCGGATAGACTCGCAGCTCACCGTAGTCCAGATCTGCCATATGGGTGCAGACGCTGTTCAGGAAATGACGGTCGTGGGAGATGATAATCATGGTGCTGTTACGGGCGTTGAGGACGCCTTCCAGCCAACGGATAGTGTTGATATCCAGGTTGTTGGTCGGTTCGTCCAGCAGCATGATATCGGGATCTGCAAACAGGGCCTGGGCCAGCAGTACACGCAGTTTCCAGCCTGGAGCTACTTCGCTCATCGGACCGAAGTGTTGTTCGATCGGAATATCGAGACCCAGCAGCAGTTCACCGGCACGGGACTCAGCGGTGTAGCCATCAAGCTCGGCAAATTCCACTTCCAGTTCCGCGACTTTGATGCCGTCTTCTTCGCTCATTTCCGGCAGGCTGTAGATGCGGTCCCGCTCTTTTTTCACTTCCCACAGTTCGCTATGGCCCATAATGACCGTATCGATGACGGAGAACTCTTCAAAACCAAACTGGTCCTGACGCAGCTTACCGATGCGCTCATTAGGATCTTTGCTGACATTACCGGAGCTTGGTTCCAGATCGCCGCCCAGAATCTTCATCAGGGTGGATTTACCGCAGCCATTGGCGCCGATCAGGCCGTAGCGGTTACCTTCGCCAAATTTAACGGAGATATTTTCAAACAGTGGCTTGGAGCCAAACTGCATTGTGATATTAGCGGTCGTCAGCACGTTTAAGATCTTCCCGAACTGGTTTGAGAGTAGTGTGATAAAACAGGCCGCGCATTGTCCCACAAAACGCCGGCGATGTATGTGAAATAGTGGTTTCATTTAGCCCAATCCGGGGGGATACTGAAACCCAGTGTAAGAAAGGCAGTAGATGATGGATAAAACGGAACTGATCGCAGAGATAATCCGCCACCTGGAGGACGATCTGCAGGTGAATATTGATGCAGCCAATGAAGCCCGGGAAGCGGCCATTCACGATGAAAGTGTGCCTGAAACGCAATATGACACCCTGGGACTGGAAGCATCCTATCTGGCCCACGGGCAGTCCAAACGGGTGCAGGAGCTGGAGATGAATCTGGCTGACTATCGCAGCATGCCGGTGCGGATATTCGATCAGGATACACCGGTAGGATTGTCCGCACTGGTGACACTGGAGAAGCCGCAGGGTGAGCAGAAACACCTTTTCATCGGTGTTGCCGGAGGCGGTGTGCAGATCAATACGGATGGTATTCTGGTGACGGTGATAACCCCGGATGCCCCGATGGGGCGGGCCCTGGTTGGCCAGTTTTGTGGCGACACGGTAACCCTGCCTCAGGGCGAGTATGAGATTGTCGAAATCTGCTGATTCACGTCGTATTTATACAGTTTTGATGAAGTGTTTTCTGACAACGTGGGCCAGACCGGGGAAAGAAAGGAAAACAGATGGAACAGAATAGCTGGCTGACTCTGGATGAAGTCTACCATGTCGCCCGACAGGCGGCAGAAGCGTGCGGCGCGAGCACTGAGAATGCTGCTGCTCTGGCAGCATCGATTGTGGCGGCAGAAGGGGAAGGTATCCGTAATGTCGGGCTGGGACATCTGCCTGACTACTGTGAAGGGATGCTGGCGGGCCGTATCAATGGCAAGGCCGCCGCGACCTTTGAACAGCCCACACCGGTAATGTTCCGTCTTAATGCGCATTCCGGTCTGGTTCATCCGGCCTTCGACCAGCACTATGCTGCTTTTATGACAGCCGCTAAAACCTACGGTATTGCTGCTTTTTCTGTCAGTCATGCTTTTACCTGCGGGGTGGTCGGGTACTTTGTCCGTCGTCTTGCTGATGACGGGCTGATCGCGATGGCAGCTTCCAACGCCGGGCCTGCAAAAGTCACCGTTCCCGGAGGCAGTAAGCCGGTGTTCGGTACTAACCCGATGGCGTTTGCGGTGCCGGACAGAGCTGGGGCGGCAATGGTTATTGATCAGTCTTCCAGCGCGACCGCCTTTGTCAATGTCAGAGCGGCGCATGAAGCCGGCGAACAATTGCCGCAGGGCTGGGCTGTCGATGCTGAAGGTAATCCTACTCAGGATCCGGCTGCTGCGCTGTCGGGAGCACTGTTAGCATTCGGTGGCTATAAAGGCACCAATGTGGCGCTGATGGTGGAGATGTTGTCGGCGGGGCTGACCGGCTCAAACTGGTCCTGTGATGCGCCGGCATTCAATGCCGGGAACGAGCCTCTGGATATTGGTTTCTTCCTGATCGCCATCAATCCTGACATGGTGTGTGACAACGGTTTTGCGGATCGCGTGGATGAATATCTGAAGCGTTACCAGCATGAGTTTGGTGGACGAATTCCCGGAGCCGGACGCTTACAGCAACAACCTGAAGGTGTTGAGGTCCCTACCGCGTTGCTGGAACGGATCAGGGCTTATTCTGATCGCTGAATGCGGTTTCGGTCACGGCACGGGACTTTGTTAGTCAATCCCGAATATAATCACCATTGTATTCAGATGAGGCTGATAATCTGCCTCTAATCGATTAGCTTTTGGAACAATTATGACCGTAGCAAAAGATAAAGTTGTACGCTTTCACTATAACCTGACCGACGCTGAAAGCACTGTAGAAGAGACCACCCGCGGTGGTGCGCCGATGGCGTATCTGCATGGCCACAACAATATGATTGAAGGGTTGGAAAAGGCGATGGACGGTAAGGCTGTTGGCGACACGTTTTCGGTGACGCTTGAGCCGAAAGACGCCTACGGTGAGTTCCTGCCTGATTGTGAACAGCGGATTCCGGTTAAGCATCTGCAGGGTGCCAAAAAGTGGCAAAAAGGTATGGTCGGGACCGTGAACACTGAGCAGGGGCTGCGTCAGGTGACGGTCGTTAAAGTTGGTAAATTTATGGTCACGGTTGATAACAACCACCCGCTGGCGGGTAAGACTCTGACCTTTGATATTGAGATCGTTGATCTGCGTGATGCGACAGCCGAAGAGATCGCTCATGGCCATGCCCACGGTGAGGGTGGTCATCAGCACTAATGATCCGGTTCAGGCACTGTAGTAATTCAGAAACATCGCCACGCTGTCTTCAATAATCTGCTCCGATTGCTCTGAATCCGGAGTGGGTCTTCCCATAATCAGTTGCGGCCAGAAAGCACTGCCTTTAATCAGCCCCATCAGTTGCTCCGCAGCATAGTGTGGATCCACCTCACGCAACCGACCATCGGCGATAGCGGCTTTTATCCAGCCGTCTAACGCCTGCTCGCTTTGTTGATACTGTTCCAGTGCCTGGGCAATCAGGTGGGGCGAGTGAATGGCTTCGGCAAAAATAACCCGTACCAGATTCTGTACATGGGGATCTGACATCGTGTTGATTTTGTGGCGGGCGATCGCTTTTAACTGTTCATCCAAAGGTTGCTCGGTGTTATAGCCGAATGATTGCTCATCCTGCACGTAACGGAACATCTCCATCACGATCGCCTGAAACAGCGCTTCCTTATTTTCAAAGTGATTGTAGACGGTGCGTTTGGAAACCTCAGCCCGGGTGGAGATGGCATCCATACTGCTGCCCCTGAAGCCATTGGCCAGAAACTCACTGATGGCAGCATTCAGTATTGCCTGTCGCTTACGTTCACTCTGATTCATTAACTGTCCTGTTTAGCCTGCGCTGTTTTACTAAGACTAAATTTTACACTGATTAGTTTACTTTTGGAATTTTCGATATAAACTACACCGTATAGTTTACTTTTGGCTGATTGAGGTCAGTAATGAAAAAACGGCTTTTAATTCTGTTAGGAGGTGTGCTTGTGGCGAGTATTGTCAGTTGTTCTGTGAATCAGACAAAACAGGATTTCAGTGAATCAGCACAGTTTCGCGATGGTGAGTTTCGTAATGACGAATCATTTGAAATGGGCGGCTTTGCTGAAACTGTAAAAATCACCTGGAAGTTTCTGACCGAAAAGCACGCATTGTCAGTGCCTGACCGTGCTATCCCTGTGCACCCGATCAGTCGTGAGCAATTGGAGCAGGAAACCGAGAACGGCGTGATTTACCGACTCGGTCATTCAACCCTGTTATTGCGTCTTGAAGGGCAGTACTGGCTGATCGATCCGGTATTCGGCGAGCGGGCATCGCCGGTCAGCTGGGCCGGACCGAAGCGTTTTCATGCTCCCCCTGTGAGTATTGCAGAGCTGCCGGATCTGGCTGGCGTCATTATTTCCCATGACCATTACGACCACCTGGATAAAGAGAGTATCCGACAGCTGGTACCGAAGGTAGAGCAGTTTGTCGTGCCGTTAGGGGTTGGCCGATATGTTAGGGAGTGGGGCGCATCAGAAACGCAGGTTACTGAGCTGGACTGGTGGCAGGGTACCGAAGTGGCTGGCGTGAGTCTGACTGCAACGCCGGCACAGCACTTTTCCGGTCGGGGTATTACCGGAGGCAACCGCACACTCTGGGCTTCCTGGGTTATTCAGACCGCGGAGCAGAAAATCTTTTACAGCGGCGACACCGGCTATTTTGATGGCTTTAAGAAGATCGGCGAACGGTTCGGACCCTTTGATCTGACCATTATGGAAAATGGCGCCTACAACCCGCTGTGGTCAAATATCCATATGAGTCCAGAGGACAGTCTGCAAGCGCATCTGGATGTTAGAGGAAAGGTAATGATGCCTGTACATAACGGTACCTTTGATCTGGCTATGCACGCCTGGTATGAACCGCTGGAGCGGATCAGTGATCTGGCATGGGATAATTCGGTAGCGCTGGCGACCCCTGAAATTGGCGAGCGTATGGTGGTTGGCGCGCCGCGTCAGAACCTGCTGTGGTGGGAGAAGATGTTGCTTTCTTTGCAACAGGCTATAACGGAGTAAGCAGTTACAGAAAACTATAACCGTGGGAGCCTGCTACGGCACCTGCCACGGCCAGCAGGCTCAGACTCAGCAGTACTTTATGCATCCGGTGCACGCGGGCAAAGGTCTTTTCGCTGTCGATCTTTGCCTGCTCGTGAAACCAGCGATGCAGGAACAGAGGTTCCAGCACGAACAGTACCAGCGTGAAAATTCCCCAGATCGCTGTCATCAGATGCATCCACCAGAACTGCAGGCTCTGATAACGATCCCAGGCCTCCAGTACATGCAGCAGATAGAATCCTGATGCGCCGGTAATCACCGTAACGATGCGGGCTTGCAGGGCAAAGCGTCCTTCCAGCTGTTCAAACAGGTCCATGCGCTGGTCTGCTTCTGGCAGACGGTGCAGCGCCGGAATCAGTACGGTGGTCACAAAGGCGACCCCACCGATCCATAACACCACACCGGCAACGTGTAATACCCGTGCCAGTGTGAACATCGCCATCTCATCCATCTGCTGATCTCCGTTATTCATCTTGCAAATAGTCAGTCCTGCAAAATCATCGCTGTAAATAATAATGATTTTTAATTACAGAAACTTGTTATTGGTCAAGTGATTTATCTGATCAATACACTTCATAGTGAAATCTAAATGGTGTTCCGCTGTCTCAACCTGAACAATGAAGGAAATTAATTGCTCAGGAGTTCAGATATGAAAACCCAGCGCCTGGAATTCACTGGCTATGATGGTGCGACCCTGGCTGCCCGGCTCGATCTGCCGGTAGGTAAGCCTGCTGCGTATGCACTGTTTGCTCACTGTTTCACCTGTTCGAAAGATATTCCTGCAGCAAGACGGATTGCACAGCGATTGGCGTCACTGGGGATCGCCGTGTTGCGTTTTGATTTTACCGGTCTTGGTCACTCCGGTGGTGAGTTTGCCAATACAGGGTTTAGTTCTAATGTTGAGGACCTGTTGCAGGCGGTGGAGTATCTGCGACAGAACCATGCAGCGCCGCAGTTACTTATCGGGCATTCGCTGGGGGGAGCGGCGGTTCTGGCTGCAGCGGGTCAGGTGCCTGAAGCCAAAGCGGTCGTCACTATCGGTGCACCTGCGGAGCCTGAGCATGTGCTGCATAATTTCGGCCATCAGCTTGGAGAGATCTGTGAACAGGGCAAAGCTGAAGTACAGCTGGGTGGACGACCGTTCACCATTAAACGTCAGTTCATAGATGATATCTCAGCGGTATCTCTGCAATCCCATGTGGCGGGTCTGAAGAAAGCGCTTCTGGTGATGCATGCACCGCTGGATGATACTGTTGAGCTGGATAACGCAGCCCGTCTGTTCCAGATGGCGAAGCATCCTAAGAGCTTTATCACTCTTGATTCTGCAGACCATCTTCTTACCCGTGCTGAGGATGCTGAATACGCTGCTGAGATGATCTCTGCCTGGGTGCAACGCTATATCGATGTCACGCTGTTACCGAAGCTGATGACGGCACCGGAAGGGATTACCCGGGTCAGTGAGGCTGATCCTGATAGCTTTACTCAGGATATCAGTGCGGCAGGTCATCATCTGATCGCCGATGAACCGGCCAGTTATGGTGGTAGTTATCTGGGGCCTACTCCTTATCAGCTGGTTGCAGCAGGGCTGGGTGCCTGTACCTCTATGACGATACGGATGTACGCACGGCAGAAAAAACTGCCATTGGAGCACGTACAGGTGGATGTCAGTCATGACAAGGTGCATGCCGAAGATTGCGAAAGCTGCATTCAGAACGGCGGTAAGGTAGATCGGTTTGTCCGTCATATCACTCTGGTCGGGGATCTGCAGCCGGAGCAGAAACAGCGGTTGCTGGAGATCGCTGATCGCTGTCCGGTACACCGGACTCTGGAAGGTGAGATCGATATTGTTACTGAATCAGACTAAATAGGTATCTGTGGTTTTCCCGATGTTTGGCTAAACTGAATTCTGTCGGCTCTTTCCGGAGCCGGCAGTTCACAGTATGTCGAGTTGGGGGACGTTGTGCGACAAGCTGATACACAGCCTTTTTTTGATTTTCTTAACCATCTGCCTATCGCTGCGCTGGTGTTGTCGTTCCGTCCGGATCAGACAGAGAAACTGAGTGAGCAGAAGATCCGCTTTGTGAATCAGAAGTTTCTGGATCTGATCGGCTATACCGCCGACGATATTCCTGATTCCTGGCGCTGGATGCAGACGGCCTATCCTGATCCGGAGTATTGTCGGGAGATTTCACAACTGTGGAAAGAACGTGCCGCAGAGGCGCTGGAAAATGATGAAGCTGTGGCCCGGGCCAAGGTAAAGGTGCGGTGTAAAAGTGGTCAGGACCGCTGGTTTGAAGTGTTCAGTGAACTGCGCTGTACTATCCGCCCCGGCTATTACATTATGACGTTTATCGATATCACGGATCTGACCCGTGAGATGGAAGGTCTTAAACATCTGTCTTCTGTAGACCAGCTCACCGGCACCTATAATCAGCACTATATAATTCAGCGGATAGAGCAGGAGATTGACCGGGCGCTGAATACCGCAACCGGCTTTTCGCTGGTGATGTGTGATCTTGATTTCTTTAAGTCAGTGAATGACCGCTACGGCCATAACTGCGGCGATTACGTATTAGTGAAGACCGCTGAACTGTTACGTAATGCGCTCACAGGCATGGATTGTGTTGCGCGTTGGAATGGCGCTGATTTCCTGATCCTGATGCGAGAAGACAATGCTGAAATAGCCCGCAGGCTGGTAGAGAAGGCCTGGCAGACGTTGCGAACCCATAGTTTTGACTGGGAGGGGCATTCGTTTGCAATGACGATGACCATGGGGATTACCACATACAGGCCGGGAGATCAGGGCGAGGCGCTGATTGAACGGGTTGATAGCGCCTTGCAGAGAGGAAAGCAGGTGGGGGGCGATTTTATCTTTGTCGACGATCAGACCAGCTGATCAGCCCCACTTCTGCAATTCCAGAGCTTTCTGGTACACCTTATCCATCAACTGCATCAGTTGTTCCTGTTCTTCCTCCGACAGAGCGGAGAGAATAAATTCTTCCCGTGCCAGTACCAGCGGCACTATCTTCCTGTACACGCTGCGTCCTTGATCAGAAAGGCTCAGACGGGTGTAGCGGCGGTCATCCCGGTCTTCCTGTTGAAGAATCAGATCGGCTTCTTTCAGGCGGGATATGGCCCGGCTGACCTGCATTTTCTCCAGGCTGCTATAGGCGGCCAGCTCTTTCGCTGACATTGACTCATGATTTCCCAGGGCGGCAATAATGCGCCATTCCTGTCGGCTGAGATTGAAGCGGCCGCTATACAGTTGCGCGACCGCCTGGCTGACGGCCATATCAAGCGTCGATAGTCGGTATGGAAAAAACCGGTTCAGATCCAGTTGGCCTTCATGATTTTTCGGGGCAGTGGAGGAGCCACTCATGCTGTTCTCTTCTCAGAATCGCTAATAACATGATTTTAATGCCCTTTATTTTATACGTGTAATTGAGAAAAAGACAATTTCCAGTTACTGAATAATCGATATAAAAAGTTTAATGTCTTTATATAACAGTGGGTTAGGTCAAAAGTATTGATCTTTGACAATAGTAACCTGTGTTACTAATATGGCTTCATACAGTCCGGGTGTGGCTGAATATCAGTCTGCACCGATGAGTGACTACAATAACAACACCCGACAAGAGGCTAATCAGATGATCCAGCTAGAACAGATTCACCATGTGGCTTACCGTTGTAACGATGCCAAAGAGACCGTTGAGTTTTATCAGGATGTCCTGAATATGGATTTTCTGGTGGCGATTGCTGAAGACCGGGTGCCTTCAACCAAAGAACCTGATCCATATATGCACCTGTTCCTGGATGCCGGTAATGGCAATATCCTGGCGTTCTTTGAGTTGCCGACCAAAGAGAAGATGGACCGTGATCGCAACACGCCGGAGTGGGTTCAGCACATTGCTTTCCGGGTTAAGGATGAAGCGGCGTTGATGGCTGCTAAAGAAGAGATCGAAGGTAAAGGCATCAAAGTTGTGGGTCCGACCGAGCACGGTATTATCCGCTCAATCTACTTCTTCGATCCTAACGGCCATCGTTTGGAGCTGACTTATGTGAAAGGTACCGATGCGCAGATGGCAGAACTGAAGCGTGTGGCACCGGAGATGCTGGAAGAGTGGTCCCGCACCAAGAAAGCACCTAAGCATGCAGCATGGCTGCATGAAGAAGAGTTTAACGGTCTGGACTGATTCTTACCGGAACTAAAAAAGCCTGTCTCAATGACAGGCTTTTTTGTGTTTGATTCTGGTTCATTCTAGCTCATTCTGTTTCTTCGTTGCGATCTTTACGTCGCTCCAGCCAATGAACAGTATGATTGCAGTGCGGACAGCGATCCTCTTTGACCGCCTCTATCTCTTTTCTGAGTGCCTGCAGGTCCCGTTCGAAGTCCTGCTCCTGCTTACGGGTCTGGTTAGTATGCAGAATATGGGCGGCTTCCTCCTGGGTAATGCCCAATGATTCGCGCATCTGATTCAGGGCTTTTTGCTCATAATCATCCACGTAGCCATCCTGCAGTACCTGATCGACCATCTTTTCGTAAGTCCGGCGGCGTTGGCGCAGGGCTTCACTGAAGCCGGATGCCAGCAAACCGGCGGGCAGGGCGACAATGCCGAGGCTCATAATGCCGATGATCGCTGCCAGAATCTTGCCCATAACTGTAACTGGCACAACATCGCCGTAACCGATAGTGGTCATGGTGATGATCGCCCACCACATGGCAGCGGGAATGCTGCTGAACGCTTCAGGCTGGGCGTCATGTTCAGCAAAGTAGGTCAGGCTTGAAGCCACGATAATCAGCATAAACAACACAAACATGGCCGCAGCTATGGATCGGGACTCCCGTTGCAGGACCTGCAGCAGCAGTGTCATTGAAGACGAGTAACGGGTCAGCTTGAACACCCGCAACAGTCGCAGTACCCGCATAAAGCGCAGATCCACCGTGACGAACATGCTCAGATAAAACGGCAGGATAACGATCAGATCGATCAGTGCCATCGGGGTAAGCATGTAACGAATCCGAGCCATCAGAGGCGAATGGCGTTTCAGTTCATCATCTTCAACCGAACACCAGACCCGTGCCAGATACTCAACGGTAAAGATCAGCACCGAAAACAGCTCGAATGCCTGGAAATAACCATGGTATCGGTCGCTGAGCGCGGGCAGGGTTTCCAGAATGACTGATAACACATTCAGTGAAATCAGCACTACCAGGAAAATATCGATAACCCGGCTGAGCCGATCCTGCTTTTTACCAATATCGAGTATTTCGAAGGTACGCTTGCGAATGCTGATCATGCCGTATCCGGCCCTGTGCAGAGAATGTATCCCTAATATATCGGCATCCCCGCAGGTTTTTAAGGAGGCAGATCAAATAATTACCCAGCCCCGCCTATCCAGGGCGGGGGATAGATCTCAGCTCCAGCGTTCGGTGCGGGTCGGATCAAGCTCTCTGCTCAGAGGTAGATTGCTGAGTAATTCCTGCAAGGCAGAACGCCGCAGAGTCTGTTGAGGAATCTCAACTGACCGGTAGCCATGGCTATTATCCTGATTACGGTACTCGACATAGAGAAAATGCTGGTTGTTGTTCTGACGCTTACCTGCTGCCAACCAGACCCGGACATTGCACTGATACAGTGGATGCCAGCAACGGTAGTGCTGGCCTGCTGTCAGAATCGGATCGCTGAATTCAAAGGCTGCTGAATCCTGCTCGTTATAAACATGTGCTTCAAACATGACAATGCTCCCATTTTCATGAGAACTGACGTGCGTGGAATACCTTGGGAAAGCCTGTATGCCGGATGGGGTATCCAGCGTCCTGCTTGGTTGTCGGTAATGACCACATCTTCTGATAGTCGCTGCTTAATGTAAGCAGTCCGGCTATCCGAGAAACCACCTTGCCCAGGTTGGCAGGTTGGCGAGGACGTCAGTCCCTCTCTTGATGTATTTTTGAACAGCTGGATTCTACGCCAGAAAGCCTGGTGGATGCAATATGCTAGCGCAGGGTTTTCAGCGTCGCTTTAATTTCACTGCGAACATTGTCGATCTGACCGATCACCTCGTCAACGGAATCGCGATGAGTTTCAATGCTATCCCAGTTCCGGCCCCAGGTTTGTTTCAGAGTAATTGCTTCTGCGCTGATGGTCGGGCTGGTCAGCATACTCAGATCTTCAACCAGGCCTACTTTGACCCAGCCCCGGCGGGGACTACCGTTAATCTGATCCTTATCGTAATGTAAGCTGTAGATCATCTGCTCGAGCTGCGACAGCTCCAGTAAAATCTCAAAGCTAGCGGTCCGGACATTGCTGTTATGCTCGGTTACCTCCATCCGCCAGACGTTGTAACTGAAACCGAGCAGAGCAAAGAGCATACTGAAAATGGCGGTGGCCTGATAAACCTTGAACCGTTCCGGTAGTTGCATTGGCTGACTCCTTGATCTGTTCTCAGGGCTGATTGCTTCAGAACTCTTTTTTATGGCTTAAGCGTCAGTGTATCGCCTCGCTGGATCATTTCCAGATGCTGCATAAAACTCATTCCCAGCAAAATAGTCCGGCTATCCATGTGCGGGTTGATACTGGCTCTGACATTACGCTGCTCGATACCACCCAGTGAGACTCTGTCCAGTACCGTGCTGTATACCTCAATCGTGCCATTGGCTGTGCGGGCATAAAACGGTTGTCCCGCTTTAAGTCTGAGCTTTTTGCTCAGTGCGCCCGGTATGCTGATATCGGTTGCGCCGGTATCCAGCAGGAAGGTCACCGGAACACCATTGATCTCACCGGGTGCGACATAGTGCCCCTGGCGGTTGCGCTGCAGTACGACTGGTTCTCCGGCGCTTACTACTGTGAGGTTATGGTTTGGATTCTCACGCTGTAACAGCTGATCTTCAAACAGCAGATAAAACAGGCCCAGAATCACGATCCAGGTCATGTGAGTAAAAAGCCGGCCAACAAACCGGCGGCTCTGATCAGCGCTCATGTATCGATCCCGATATAGAAATCAAAGAATTGTTATATCAGGAGACAGGTAGTTCATGGAATAAGTTCAGCCGTTGTGAACGGTTCAATATCCTTATTAAATAAGTGGATTCCGGTATTTGCATCGTTATCACTTTATTGCAAAGTATGGGCTCCATACTTAAGTCTGGTTTCATAAGCTGCATCAGGAGAACTTACGAGTGCAATTTCATTCCCAGCGTCAGATGATCGCTAACGAGGTACATGCCCGGCCGTTTCAACAGCTCAGCTCGCCTCTGAAGGTTTTGCACTTCGCCATGATGTCAGGGGATCTGAGTATGGAGGAGGTGCGGTTGTCGGTCTCCGCATTCTTTATCCGTTGTGGCGGGCGGCCACTGGATGATGATGCCAGTTTCGCCTACCAGGAGATTGCGCCTCTGGCATT
The DNA here is from genome assembly GCA_963669425.2 of uncultured Amphritea sp. GTDB lineage: Bacteria > Pseudomonadota > Gammaproteobacteria > Pseudomonadales > Balneatricaceae > Amphritea. The sequence goes on along the minus strand of CAXXNC010000002.1, from coordinate 2,119,323 downwards.
ACGCTGGGAGGCTCACACTGAGTTTTATACGCTGACGTTGTATCAGCAAACTGATCAGCCGGACTGGCAGCAGGATCTTCGTGGGCTGCCGGTGGACTGGAGCGACAGTCTGCCCGGTGAGCTGATCACCGGGGTTCAGATTCATGTGCGCGCACCAGAAGGTGAGCCGATGGAGATGATCAATGGCAAGGTGCCCCAGGGAGTCTTTGGCAATCATCAGGTTATCGGTTCGCAGGTTATGCGGGGTGCAGCAACTATCTGGACCGACTTCCGGGCAGAAGGGGAGTTCGGGCTGGACCGTATTCTGGTGCAGGATAACCGACTCCACGATTACCAGTGCGGGCGCTTGCTGCAACGCCTGTGTGAAATCGATACATACCGTGCTGTGGCTCTGTTGGGGCTTGAACCCGCGCGGGAAACAATGCGTAAAGTATCAGCCCTGGATCAGGAGCTGGCGACGCTGACCCGGCGTCTCAGTGATCTGGAGAAAGGCAAAGAGGCTGACACACTGGATGCCCTGATGGCGCTGGCAGCGCAGGCGGAAGAGATCTCGGCGCTGACGGTGAATCGCTTCTCGGCATCCGATGCCTATTATGCACTGGTACGGATGCGGATCTCTGAACTGGAAGAGCAGCGGGTTGAAGGTCTGCAGACCATGGAGCAGTTCATCGAGCGACGGGTAGACCCGGCGATGCGTACCTGGCGATCAGCAGCGGCCCGTCTGGAAAGAATTTCTGAACGTATAGCCCGTGCCAGTAATCTGCTTCGCTCGAATATCGATCTCTCGACAGAACAACAGATCCACGGACTGCTGACGTCGATGAATAAACGGACCCGGCGTCAGCTGACTCTGCAGGCCAAGCTGGAAACATTCTCGATCATCGTCGTGACTTACTATCTGTTCGATCTGGTGGAACGCACCATCCGCCATATGACATCAGGCGAGCCGGAAGAGCTGGCGATTAACTGGCTCAGTTATTCACTACCGGGCATTGTGCTATTGGTCTGGTGGTATGTCCGAAAAGTCACCAAAGAATTTAAATCGGACGAGTAGCCAGAGACAAGGTAACGATTAATTGCCTGTTTTATATACAGGTTTTGATCGGTTGCAGGAGAAATCAGCTTGCTTATGACGATAGGACGATGATCCTGTTGCATCTGCCCGGCAGGCTGTTATACTGCGCGCCTGTCTCGTTCGAGGCGACCCTCGCGGTCACGTTATGGTGACCCTATTGGTCCTCCCGCAACGATAAGCCGTGAATCTGGTCAGGCCCGGAAGGGAGCAGCCACAGCGGTGGATTCGTGTGCCGGGATGTGGCTGGTAGGGTCACCCCCAGATCTTCCTATCTCCAATATTTTCAGAAATCTTTTCAGTCGAATTCAGCGCAGGCAATGACTTCTGTATAGCTGTTGTTATCATCGTTTGTGCGTAAACAGAATGAGATGCCACAGGGTTCGCACTGATAGATATTGTCAGCGCCCATTTCGGCTATTTTGTTGATTGATGCCCATCGACACTGCTTCGCTTTGGCAAAGCTGCACTCGATGCAGAGGTCTTGTTCATCCGCGTATTCCAATGAGCTGGCTGTCGATGTCTGCATGGCTGTCTCCCTACAGAAGTCTCCCTTTTCCAGGCGTAAATTCCAGACGTATTTGACGTTACAGCTTTGGATTCTTAGCGGGTGACGTTTCAGAGTTTGCGGTCCTATTCGGCAGACAGCGGTGCTTTTTCTTACAGCGGCCTGCAATCCCTTCTACCGACGTACTTTTCCGACGTACTGCTCTGGCGTCTTTGATTAAAGGTAGCAGGGGAATGTTCCAGCCGCATATAAGAAAAACTCCTATTTTCATAGAGCTGATTTTTAGAATTATGGTGGGGATCTATGCCCGTTATGGGAACATTTGCAGCTTGTTTTTATCGTGCTTCAGTATGATGTACCTAAATTTCAGGCTGTCAGAAGAGGTGCTGTGTTGGCCGAGAATATTCCCCAGGGAACCGAAGAGTGGGTTGCGCGGATCAGCGAACATGAGCTGCCAGCTCTGTGTTCAACCATCAGAGCGATCGAGAAGTTATCGATGGATGATACTTCGTCTCTGGCTTCGCTCGGGCAGGCAGTACTCCATGATCATGCCCTGACTTCTGCTGTGCTGAAAGTGGCTAACAGTGCCACGTATATGGGGCGGATGCCGGTAACCACAGTCAGCCGCGCAGCGGTGGTATTAGGCCTGAATACCATCAAAAATATCTGCCTTACAGCCAAACTGCTTAATAGTTTGTTGGAGAACAATAAGCTGACGGCAACCGTTCATGAACGGCTGTTAAAGCTGATGGCGCAATCATTTCATGGGGCAATGATCAGTCGCATGATGCTCCGGGAATACGGTGAAGAGATTCAGGAGGAGGCGTTTATTGCCGCTCTGCTGAATCAGTTCGGAGAGAGTGCTTTCTGGAGCATGGGAGGGCCGTTAACGGTTGAGCTGGATCAGGAGCTGCGGGCCAGAAAACGGTCAACGCCACAACAGGTGAATACACTGGTGTATGACAAGCTGGGGACGACTTTTCATCAGATGAGCCTGGGACTGGCATCTTCATGGAATCTGGGTGAGGTGCTGATAAGCTCGTTAAAGGATCCAGAGCTGCGTACCCCTGAGTTGCGCTCGGTTAATCTGTCTGTCCGGTTGAGCCGGGTTCTGGCGAATCCAAATCACTCCCGGGCTGAATCAGACAGGTTGTTTTCCGAGATGGCGGGTCTGATGAAGCTGGAAGAAGAGGCTGTCAGAGCGCGGGTTGAGCGATGCACTGAGCAAACTGCTGAATTGCTGGAATCCTATGGGGTGGGTGTACTGGCGCAGTTTATTCATCAGGATAATGCCCAGTTAGCGACGGAGAGCTCCGCTGAAGAGGCAATTTCTGATCAGGAGCTGCAATTACGTATACTGCGCGAACTGGCTTTTCTGCCGAATGAAAAAGCTGACTTTAATATGGTGGTTCAGACTGCGATTGAGGGGATTCATCGGGGAATCCGTATGTCACGGACTCTGGTCTTGCTCCGATCCCGTGATCATACCCGTCTGCTACCGCGTTTTATTTCTGCAGCCGATTTCGAGCAGATAAAGCAAACCTTCAGGATTGATCTGACAGAACAACCAAACCTGTTCAGTCATGTGATGGAGAGCGGTAACCCTGTCTGGGTGACGGATATCAATGAGCAGCGCTGGCATCAGCACCTGACCGGATCGATCAGACGTGTTGTTGACCATCAGGGCTTCTTTATTGCACCAATTCTATTAGGGCAGCGTTGTGTCGGGGTTTTTTATGCTGATCGTCTGCCGCAGCATCCACTGGATGATGAGCAGGAACCGCTGAATCAGAATGACTTTATGGCGTTTACGCTGTTCGCCCAGCAAACAAATCTGTGTCTGCCGCTGATTCAGAAGCAAAAATAAAAGCCAGAATATCGCTATTCTGGCTCTGCAGGTCGGAAAGCTGTTTTGCCGTCAGTGCTGATGGCGTTGTTGTTCTTCACCTAACTCAAGTATCAGTGCTTCGTTGCGAATCCAGCAAGAACCGGATTCCAGCATCTGATTGCTGGGGCAGTGTGGGTCTTTGAACTGAATCATCTCCTGTTGTCTGATCAGTCGATGATGCTGAGCTTTCAATTGCAGGGCACTGGTTGCTTTTTGCATTGGGCTATCCTCGCCTTGTTATCTGTCCGGAGAGTCAGTGACAGCGAGCAGAAGGCTTTAACCGGTTATGCCCGGGCAGAGCTCATTTTTCGCTGCCATTAAGAGGGAAAGGTAGACCAGGATTCAGGATATTTCTAAGTGAGCGGATGAATACCAGTAATTGTTGTACCCAAAATCATTGTTTTACTGGCGATATCAGGCGGTTACCGTTAGCATTGGTAGCCATGAATAGATACCCCTCTGATTTAGATTGTCTGCGATGAGTTATCAGGTTCTGGCGCGTAAATGGCGCCCTGCACGTTTTCAGGAGATGGTTGGTCAGGAGCATGTGCTCAAGGCCCTGGTGAATGCACTGGATGATGACCGTCTGCACCATGCTTATCTGTTTACCGGCACCCGGGGTGTGGGTAAAACCTCTATCGCTCGCCTGTTTGCGAAATCACTGAACTGTGAAACCGGAGTGTCCTCATCACCTTGTGGTGAGTGTTCTGCCTGCCGGGAGATCAGCGAAGGTCGGTTTGTTGATCTGATCGAGGTGGATGCGGCATCCCGGACCAAGGTTGAGGATACCCGCGAGCTGCTCGAGAACGTACAGTATGCGCCCACTCATGGCCGCTTTAAGGTTTACCTCATTGACGAGGTGCACATGCTGTCGACTCACTCTTTCAATGCGTTGCTGAAAACGCTGGAAGAGCCGCCACCGCACGTGAAATTCCTGTTGGCAACGACCGATCCGCAGAAACTGCCGGTGACTATTTTGTCCCGCTGTCTGCAGTTTAACCTTAAGAATATGATCCCTGAGCGGATCGTTGACCATCTGAGCCATGTACTGACTCAGGAATCGATTTCCTTTGAAGAACCGGCGCTCTGGTTACTGGCTCGCTCAGCCGATGGCTCGATGCGTGATGCGATGAGTCTGACCGATCAGGCGATCGCATTTGGTGCCGGTGAGGTGAATGAAGCCGACGTAAGGGCGATGCTGGGTACAATCGACCAGCGCCTGGTATATCGTCTGGTGGATTGTCTGGCTGTCCATAATGCAGCTGAATTGCTGAAAGCGGTTGAAGATCTTTCGCGCTTCTCGCCTGATTACAACACGGTGTTGGGTGACCTGATCAGCCTGCTGCATCGCATCGCTCTGGCACAGATCGTTCCGGATGCGGTGGATAATGGGCTCGGTGATCGTGAGCAGGTGCTGGATCTGGCGGGTAAGCTGACTGCCGAAGATGTGCAACTGTTCTATCAGACAGCACTGGTTGGCCGTAAAGACCTGCCATTTGTACCTGACGCCCGCGAAGGTGTGGAGATGATCCTGTTGCGGATGCTGGCATTCCGTCCGGCATCGGTACCAACGACGGGTCTCAGCCAGCAGTCTGCAGCTCAGAGTGGGTCAGCAGCGCCTGCTGATGATTCGTCTGGGACTTCTCAGATGTCGCAGGCGGTAGAAGCAGCACCTGCACAAGCCGTTGCGGCAGAACCGGAACCGCAGTCTGATGCTCCTGCACCGGTTCAGCCAGCAGCAGAGCCAACTCAGCCGGCGATCGCTCCTGCAGCCCCGCCGATGATGGAATCTGCTCCACCTGCTGCAGCGTATGATGATTCTTATCTGCATGCTGGCATGGGTGAACCTGCCGGCTTCGATGAGGGCCCGGACGCAAAAAAGTCTGAAGCTGATGTTGCGCCGCCAGAAGTCGCGGCGCCGCCGGCTATTGTTAATTCTGCGGTACCTGATCTGCCATGGGAGGAGCCCGCTGCTCCGGCTGTTTCTCAGGAAAGTGTTATTCCTGAACCGGTTGCTGAGCCAGAACGGGCTGATATTCCATCAGCAGCGGTTACCCCGCCTGTATTACCCGCATCTGTCGCGATAGCTAACGTTGATGATAAACAGCAGGTAAGCCAGTCGCTGGCGGACTTTACGGAAGAGCAGTGGGTACTGCTGGTGGATCTGATCGGTCTGACCGGTATGACCTACAGTATCGCTGCAAATACATCACTGGAGAAAACCGCAGGTGGCTGGTTGTTTCACTATACCCAGCAGCAACAGGCGATGCTGGGTGATGTGCATATTGAGCGGATACGGAATGCGATCGGTGATTATTTTGCGACGCCGATTGAGGTAGAATTTGCTTTAGGCGACTACAGTCGGGAAACGCCGAGTCAGTACCGCGCCCGTAAGCGGGCTGAGCGCCAGGTGATGGCGGTCGAGTCGATTCAGAATGACCCGGTGGTACAGACACTGGTTGAGCGTTTTTCCGGACGGATCGATCTGGACTCAGTCCAGCCGATCGATTGAATTACAACGTAAGAGAGATAGCAATGATGAAAGGCGGCATGGGCAACCTGATGAAGCAGGCCCAGAAAATGCAGGCTGAGCTACAGAAAGCTCAGGAAGAGATTGCTCAGGCAGAGGTTACCGGTGAGTCCGGTGCCGGTATGGTTAAAATCGTGATGAACGGTCGTCACGATGTGAAGAGTGTGGCTATTGATGACACTCTGATGGAAGAAGATAAAGAGATCCTGGAAGACCTGATCGCAGCAGCTGTGAACGATGCTGTTCGCAAGGTTGAAAGCAATACACAGGAGCGGATGTCTAAAGTGACAGGCGGCATGGGTATGCCACCTGGCTTTAACATGCCATTCTGATACTGAATCTTTTTTCACTTTCTTAATAACCATTATCGCTGCATTGTGCGGCGGTAGTGGTTTTATCCGTTTTACAGGTTTGTTATGTCATTCAGTCCTCTTATCCAGCAACTGATCGATGCTTTTCGTTGTCTTCCGGGAGTGGGTCCTAAAACCGCTCAGCGGATGGCGTTTCATCTGCTGGAGCGTGAGCGGGATGGTGCGTCTCAGCTGGCTGAAGCGATTAACAGGGCGGTTGCTGAGGTCGGGCATTGTAAAAGCTGCAGAACCCTTTCTGAAACGGAGCTTTGTGAGATCTGTTCTGATAGCAGTCGTGATACTCATCAGATCTGTGTGCTCGAGTCACCGGTGGATATGCTGGCGATTGAGCAAACCGGTGGCTTTAACGGGCGCTATTTTGTCCTGATGGGGCATCTGTCACCAATCGATGGGATTGGTCCTGATGATCTGGGGCTGGATCTGCTGTTCGAGCAGATAAACGATGGCGTTGATGAGTTAATCCTTGCTACCAATCCGACGGTGGAGGGGGAAGCGACCGCTCACTATATTGCCGAGCAGGTGAAGGATTCTGGTATCAGAGTTACTCGTATCGCCCACGGTGTGCCCGTTGGCGGTGAGTTGGAATTTGTTGATGGTGGTACGCTGGCTCACGCGCTGGCCGGTCGTCGGGCAATAGGCTGAAATGGATATGACAGAACAGTATAGCTGGCAGGCACTGGAGCAGGCCGCAAAACAGCCGGTCTGGATTACTGACGACAGTACACTGGCAGAACATTGTCAGCATTGGCAGACGCTGCCATTGATTGCGCTGGATACCGAGTTTATCCGGGTAGATACGTTTTACCCGATTCCCGGATTGATTCAGATCGCCGATGATCGCGCCTGTTACCTGATTGATCCGCTGGAAATTGAGAACTATGCGCCTTTGGTGCAGTTGTTTCAGAATCCTCAGGTGCTTAAAGTACTGCACGCGGGTAATGAGGACCTGGAGCTTTTCCAGTACATGCTTGGCGTTCTACCCGAACCGATCTTTGATACTCAGCTGGCCGCAGGTTTTCTGGGCTGGGGGTTCTCAATGGGCTATCAGCGCATTGTTGAGCATGCCCTTGGTGTGCAGCTGGATAAAGGTGAGACAACCTCTGACTGGTTGCAGCGGCCACTGACCGCGTCTCAGGAGCATTATGCAACGCTGGATGTTGCTTATTTACCGGCGCTTTGTCAGCAGCAGATCAGTGAGCTGAAGCAGCGTGGCATGTATGCCTGGCTGCAGGAAGAGGCGCAACAGTTGCTCGATCAGACCCCGGATGATGATCCGGATGGTGTAAAATACTACCAGCGTTTTAGTCAGGCCTGGAAGCTGCCGCCTGAGCGAATCGCAGCCCTGAGAGATCTGACTGCCTGGCGTGAACGGATCTGCCGACAGCGGGATCTGCCTCGCAATCGTGTATTGAGGAATCAGGCGCTGTTGGAGATTATCAATATCTGGCCAAAGAATATGCATGAGCTGTCCCGGGTGCCGGATCTGAAAGCGAGAATTGTCCGTCAGGATGGGGATGTGATTCTGGGCTATCTCAGAATGGCTCCTCATTCAGCTCTGGAAAAGCCGCCACTGCCGATTCAGCGACCGCTAAGCTATAAGTGGAATAAGCCGCTTAAGAGTCTGAAAGCGATGGCGCGTAAGAAAGCAGAAGAGCTGGGAATGGCTCCCGAGATTCTGCTGAAGAAAAAGGATCTGGATGCTCTGATCCGGACCGAAGAGAATGGTCAGTTCTCTCTGCCACCGGCGCTGTCCGGTTGGCGTAAAGCGGTGATTGGTGAGTCGCTGCTGGCGGAATTAGCCGCCCTGAAAATTTAAAGAGATATTATGAAAAAGATTTGCAGTGTGTTTAAGAGCCCTCGTAAGGATGAGATGTACCTTTACGTGGATAAGATGGATCAGCTGAAACGCGTGCCAGAAGCCTTGCTGGATATGTTCGGTCAGCCAGTGCATGTGTTTGATATGCTGCTTACGCCGGAAAAAGAGCTGGCCAGGGTGGAAGCCGATAAAGTACTGAATGATATCCTGGAAAAAGGCTTCTTCCTGCAGATGCCACCGCCAAAAGATGATTACATGCTGGATCTGCATCAGGATCGTCCGGAAACCGGAGTGCGATAAGCGTGGCTCAGGAAGTTTTCTGGCGCAGTAAAACGCTGCCGGAAATGACAGCTACAGAGTGGGAGTCGCTCTGTGATGGCTGTTCGTTATGTTGTCTTCATAAGCTGGAAGATGAAGACACCGGAAAGGTTTATTACACCAGCGTGGTTTGTCATCTGCTGGATTTTGAAACCCTGTTCTGTACGCAATACGAGAAGCGCTGTTCGCTGGTACCCCAGTGTGTAAAGCTGCATCCTGAAGATGTAGAAGAGTTTCACTGGTTGCCACCCAGCTGTGCGTATCGGCTGATCCATGAGGGGAAGGACCTGCCGGACTGGCATCCACTGGTCAGTGGTGATCGGGCTTCGGTGAAAGAGGCCGGAGCATCGGTTCTGGATTGGTTTGAAATCACTGATGATCAGCTGGATGAAGACGATTATATCGATTATGTGATCGAGTAAGTTTGTACCAGAATCTATACAGAAACCGCCGCAGGCGGTTTTTTTGTGTCTGTGATTGGCAGTATTAGGAATTTTCACCTTCTTCAGGCCTGTAATTTTGCCTGACGGGCTCTGCGTGACTAGGCTGTATTTACAGTCTGTTGTCATGGAAAAAGACAATGATATCGCACCGAAGAAAACAGAGAGGCCTGACTACCGTCGAGTACGCCCTGGCGGGTGCGCTGGTGTCTGCCTCGGTGGTGGGTGCTTTCTCGTCTTTGGGCTCATCTGTCGGGGGTTCTGTCGGTGATATTGCAGCGGTCTTCCCCACAGGTTCCGGCGGTTCATCCGGAGATGGCAGCTCCTTAGGTGGCAGTGGTTCAGGTGGCTCTTCAGGTGGTAGTGGTTCAGGCGGCTCTTCAGGTGGTAGTGGTTCAGGCGGCTCTTCAGGTGGTAGTGGTTCAGGCGGCTCTTCAGGTGGTAGTGGTTCAGGCGGCTCCTCAGGTGGCAGTGGTTCAGATGGATCTGGCACAGGTGGGTCAGGCGCAGGTGGATCTGGCACAGGTGGGTCAGGCACAGGTGGGTCAGGCACAGGTGGGTCAGGCGCAGGTGGGTCAGGCGCAGGTGGATCTGGCACAGGTGGGTCAGGCGCAGGTGGATCAGGCTCAGGTGGATCAGGTTCAGGCGGCTCTTCGGGTGGTAGTGGTTCAGGTGGATCGGGTACAGGTGGATCAGGTTCAGGCGGCTCTTCGGGTGGTAGTGGTTCAGGTGGATCTGGCACAGGTGGGTCAGGCGCAGGTGGGTCAGGCGCAGGTGGATCTGGCACAGGTGGGTCAGGCACAGGTGGATCAGGCACAGGTGGATCAGGCACAGGTGGATCAGGCTCAGGTGGATCAGGCTCAGGTGGATCAGGCACAGGTGGATCAGGCACAGGTGGATCAGGCACAGGAGGATCAGGCTCAGGTGGAACAGGTTCAGGTGGAACAGGTTCAGGTGGGTCGGGTTCAGGTGGGTCGGGTTCAGGTGGATCAGGTTCAGGTGGATCAGGTTCAGGCGGTTCTTCAGGCGGTTCTTCCGGAGGGTATTCTGGCGGTGAAGGGCTTGCAGGTGCTTCCGGTAGCGGAGGTTCGGGGGCAGCTGCAGGAGGTTCAGGCTCTGAATCTGGTGGTTCTGCTGGTGATGATAGATCACGGGAGCAGGCTTCAGAAGTTGCTAAGGCCTCTGTTCAGGAGCCTGGGGCTGAGAATCTGGCGGCACCGGGATCTGTTTCGGCTGTATCAGACTCGAAGACTGGTCTGGGCGTGAAAGACGTTGATGTGCCGGTTACAGGAGGTGCTTCCGGGAAAGAGGGGCAGTCTTCATTGCTTGAAAGCGATTACGCTGTTGTTCTGGGTCTGGTTGCGTTGCTGCTCTTCGGGCTGCTTGCATTCACTGTTGTGCGGATGCTTCGTTCCAAGTCCCGTCAAAGTGCAGCAGTGGGTCAGAACCGGGCGTATCCGCTGGAGCGGTCAGAGCCCGGTTCTGAAATAAAGCGTGCAGCCTGATTACTCGGCTGACTCGGGCTGACCTTCACGCTCCTGGGCGAAATTCACAAAGCGTGGCACAGAGGTCTGGACAAACACTTTAACAGTTTCCGTTACCATATCCTGATTCAGGCCGGCATTGGCCAGCAGGTCGGTTTCCAGGGCGATATCGCCCTCTTCATCGATGTAGGCGCGGGACAGACGGCTGGTACGGTTCCACTCGTTCATATCCTCAAAATCCAGCGCATAGCCGGTTGCGCCATAGTACAGATGCATATCACCATCTTCGTGAATGTAGAGTACAAATACGCTGCCATTGGCTTTAAAGCGGATCTGATCGCTTTCCACAATTCTGACAGAGCCATAGCCTTCGTCACGTAGCATCTGCTTTACTTCGGTATCGCTGTAACTTTCGCTGAGGCCGGACTTGCCTTCGCTGAGCAGTCTGATGGCTTCGGCAATTTCAGCTTCCGTTGCTGCATGAGTAGGGCTGATCAGTGTCAGATTCAGAAGAATAACTGAGAAAAACAGGGATAAGCGGCGCATGTTATTGGTCCTGTTAGCAGATTAAGATTGCCTGATTCTAGCAGTCATTAATCTGAAAAGGCACGCAGAACAAAGTGTTATACCCGTTTTTGGGTATAAAAAGAGGGGAAGTGGATACAAAAAAAGGAGCGCAATGCGCTCCTTTTTCATCGATCAGCTAAAGAATATTACTTCTTAGCTTCCATCTGAGCCTTGATCAGGTCACCGATAGTGGTTGGACCTGCAGTCTCAACAGTCTGCTCAGAAACAGCTTTGATTGCTGCTTTCTCTTCAGCCTGATCCTTCGCTTTGATAGACAGAGCGATAGAACGGTTACGACGATCCAGGTTAACGATCTTCGCTTCAACTTCGTCGCCCTCTTTCAGGACAGAAGAAGCATCTTCGATACGATCGATGCTGATGTCAGAAACTTTCAGGTAACCTTCGATACCTTCAGCCAGCTCAACGTTAGCACCTTTAGCGTCTACAGACTTAACGATACCTTTAACGATAGCGCCTTTTTCGTTTGCAGCAGCGTACTCAGAGAATGGGTCGCTTTCCAGCTGTTTGATGCCCAGAGAGATACGCTCTTTTTCTGCGTCGATAGACAGAATAACCGCTTCAACTTCTTCGCCTTTCTTGTACTGGCGCAGAGCTGCTTCGTTGTCAGCATCCCAGGAGATGTCAGACATGTGTACCAGGCCGTCCAGATCGTTTTCCAGACCAACGAAGATACCGAAGTCAGTAATAGTTTTGATAGAACCGGTTACTTTGTCGCCCGCAGCGTACTGCTCAGCGAAAGTAGTCCATGGGTTAGCAGTGCACTGCTTGATACCCAGAGAAATACGACGACGCTCTTCATCAACATCCAGGATCATAACTTCAACAGCATCACCTACCTGTACAACTTTAGATGGGTGGATGTTTTTGTTAGTCCAGGACATTTCAGAAACGTGTACCAGACCTTCAACACCGTCTTCGATAGAAGCGAAGCAGCCGTAGTCAGTCAGGTTAGTTACGCGAGCTTCAACCTTAGTGCCAGCTGGGTAGCGAGCTTTGATAGACGCCCATGGGTCTTCGCTCAGCTGCTTCAGGCCCAGAGACAGACGGTTGTTCTCTTTGTCGAACTTGATGATCTTAACAGTGATTTCATCACCTGGAGTCAGCATGTCGCTTGGGTGAGAGATACGCTTCCAAGCCATGTCGGTGATGTGCAGCAGGCCGTCAACACCGCCCAGATCTACGAATGCACCGTAGTTGGTCAGGTTCTTAACGTAGCCTTTCACTTCCTGACCTTCTTCCAGGGTAGCCAGCAGTTCATCACGCTGAACGCTGTTAGCTTCCTGCAGAACCGCGCGACGAGATACAACGATGTTGTTGCGCTTAGGATCCAGTTTGATCAGTTTGAATTCCAGTTCTTTACCTTCCAGGTGGTCAACGTCGCGTACTGGACGCACGTCTACCAGAGAACCAGGCAGGAAGCCCTGAATGTTGTTAACGTTAACGGTGAAACCACCTTTAACCTTGCCGCTGATGTAACCTTTAACAGTTTCTTCAGCATCGAATGCACTCTGCAGTACTTCCCAGGCTTCAGAACGCTTAGCTTTTTCACGAGACAGACGTGTCTCACCGCTACCGTCTTCTACGCTTTCCAGAGCAACCTTAACCATGTCACCAACTTGAATTTCAAGTTCGTTAGCATCGTTCAGGAACTGGTTGCGAGCGATAACAGCTTCAGATTTCAGGCCAGCGTTTACAGTAACCCAGTCGCTATCGATGTCGATGACTTCACCCATTACCAGGGTGCCTGGAGTCATATCGATATGTTGCAGGGATTCTTCAAATAGTTCAGCAAAGCTTTCGGACATGTTTATTCCTATCCGGCGGACTCCGAAAAAATCGGATAATCGGCCGTGGTCACGCCTGTATCGTCAGCCTTATACAGGGTCAGTTTTAGTATCTGTCGGCTGCCGTATTGGCTGACTGTTAAACGACGGGCGGACAGACAGGAGGCGAAATTATACAGATTTAATTCAATAGGTGAAAGAAAAAGCCGGAATAAACCGGCTTTTATCTGGAGGGTAGGGGAGTCTGTCCAGAAAGGCTAAAGCAGATAGGCCATCCGCTTGTTGAACATCTCCTGACAAGGTTCCATGATCGCTTTCAGATCGCTTCTGAGGCGGCTGCTCATGAGTTCAGTTTTATCAGTTTTAAAATACTCAATAATAAACAGTTCTTCAGCGCGGTTGTTGGCTGCGATATCCATACCATCGCCAATACAATATGCATATACCGGCAGGTGTTCATTCACCACTGTATCGATGTCGCCCGGCTCAAGTACCAGTTTGTATTGTTTCAGATAGCGGCGATATTCTTTCGCGGCTGCCGCTGACATACCCTTGAGCTGGTTGCGGGTGAAGCGTTTGGACTCTTCCAGAGTTGCCAGTAATTGTTTAATCCGGGTGTGAACCTGGGAGACTTCTTCATCAAAGGAGTGTGGGGAGTAGCGCTCGTTGGTGCGTTTGTATTCCTCGAGCGTGACAACTTTGTCCTGAAGTTCGCTGATCTGGGCGCGCATCTGTACCGCTTCTTCAACCAGTTTGGCGCGTTCCAGCTTCAGGGTCAGGATTACCCGTTCGCTGGGCGACAATCTTGATTCAGGAATGGATGGCGTCAGAGTGCTGTCCGGATTGAGTAGCTCGGATTTAATATCTCCCGGAATAACCAGCTCTCCGAAGCCTTCAACTCGTTCAGTATTCTCCCGATGCTGTTCCATCAGGCTGGTATAGATAAAGTATCCGGCTACGCTGAGTATAATGAGTAGGAGTGGGCCGCCGATTAAAAGGGCAAGCTTGAGTTTACCTATCTGCATGCTGTTGATCCCGGGTGCTATCTGAGCGCAGTCACCGGATCCCCATTATCCGGCGGCTGCGTTATCAGTTCTTGATAGCAATATACTTATCAGACAGCTCAATCAAATCAAGCAGGATGTTCCCCGTTTCGGTCAGTAGGGCTTCCTCTTCAGGGCTGATTGTGTTGCCCTGTGCATCTTTTTCCAGTAGATCGTCGAGTTCAGACAGTTTGCTCAGAAGCGGTTGCTTTTTAGCTTCGCGACGTTTGTTCTCCTGATCCAGAAGCCACTGTTCTGAGGCGTCACGTTTTGCCTGCAGTTTTTCTTCATGCAGGGTAAGCTCTTTGTCGAGCTTATTCTCTTCCAGGCGCTGAGCCTGGGCTTGCATAAACATGAAGTCTGGATTGAGTCGCTGGCGTTCCTGATGGCGGTCGCTAAGCTCAGGCAGAATAGAGCGGAAGCTCAGGAATCGCTTATGTGGAATCTCATGCACTTTGTCCCATGGTAGTGCACCATCCAGTGCGCTTTCTCCAATCTCATCCGTATCATAGAGTGTTGGCAGTGAGATATCCGGAATAACCCCTTTGTGCTGGGTGCTGTCGCCCGAAATCCGGTAAAACTTAGCATGGGTCAGCTTGATCTGGCCGTGGCGCAGTGGCGAAAGGGTCTGGACCGTGCCTTTACCGAAGGTCTGGCTGCCGACAATAATACCGCGTTGATAATCCTGGATCGCGCCGGCAAAAATTTCCGATGCTGATGCGCTGAGGCGATTAACCAGCACTGCCAGCGGGCCGTCATAGGCTACCCGTGGGTCCGAGTCGCCCATAATGTTGACCCGGCCTTCAGGATCCTGAATCTGTACGGTAGGGCCCCGGCTGATAAACAGTCCGACCAGTTCGTTTGCTTCCCGAAGCGAACCGCCACCGTTGTTACGCAGGTCGATAATCAGGCCATCAATGTTCTCGGCCTGCAGTTCCTGAAGAAGTTTAGCGGTATCGCGAGTGGTGCTCTTGTAGTTCTGTTCGCCTCGTTGCAGTGCTGCAAAGTCTATATAGAAGGCAGGAATGCTGATTACGCCGATTTTCTGTGGGCGGCCATTCTGATTCAGTTCAATGATCTTGCTCTGAGCTGCCTGTTCTTCGAGTTTGACTTTGTTGCGAACGATCCTGATGATTTTGCGCTGGCTTTCTTCACCGTCCGCAGGGATGACTTCCAGGCGAACAGTGGTACCTTTGGGGCCGCGAATCAGGGCAACGACCTCATCAAGGCGCCATCCGACTACATCTTCGATGATGCCTTCTTCGCCCTGACCAACGCCGACAATCAGGTCGGCGGGTTTCAGTTGCCCTGCTTTATCGGCAGGGCCTGCGGGTACCAGTCGAACAACTTTGGTGTTCTCGTTTTCGCTTTGAAGTACAGCGCCGATACCTTCCAGAGACAGGCTCATATTGATGTTGAAGTTTTCAGAGCGACGTGGCGAGAAGTATTGAGTGTGCGGATCAAACTGCTGGGTTATTGCATTGGCATAACTCTGGAATACATCTTCGCTGTTGGTTTGTCTGGCGCGACTCAGTTGGCTTCTGTAGCGCTTAAGTAAAGTCTTGCGGGCTTCTTCAACCGTTTTGTCTGCCAGCTTGAGGCTGAGCAGGGCGCTTTTCAGGCGCTTGCGCCAGAACTCGTTCATCTCGGCAGGTGAGTTCAGCCAGTTGCTTTCGCTGCGATCTGTTTCGAGAGTTTCATCAATGTTGAAACTGACTTTATAGTCCGGATTTTCCAGGGTACTGATCAGCTTTTCGAGTCGCTCGATGGTGCGTAGCTGGTACAGGTTGAATATCTGATAGGCTGCACTCAGGTCACCGGTTCTGATACCGTCGTCCAGTTGGTCGCGATACTGTTCAAAGCTTTCGATATCTGACGCGTAAAAATAAGCCCGGGATGGATCCAGTGTTTCAATAAACTGGTCAAGGACTTTGCCCGATAGCTCGTCATTCAGTACGATGTCGTTGTAATGATCGCGATTCAGGGATGAAACAATATCCTGAATTGTCTGTTGATGGATCGGCTCCGGTTTTAGTGTGTCGGCGAGGTTCGCTGATACCGGTGCACTGAATAACAGGCCACTCAGGAGAGTGGTGGTGAGAATGCGATGTAAGTATGCCGTGTGGATCAAGCCGTTTGTTCCTGTTTTGCTACAACGTATATTCTGAGACAGATAATCAGCCAGCTCGGTTCCCTAACTCAGATTTCCTGAGTGTAGTCGGCTGTACTGCTGATGTAAAATCAATAGCTTACCCCGATGATTATAGTGGTAAAGGTGAAATATAAGTGAAAGCTAAGTGGCTGGGTGTTGTGTGTTTGTCGCTGTTTACTGTCATGGGCAGCGGTTGTGGTGAATCTGAAGAGGAAAAGCAGTTTCGTCAGCAGTTGTTGGATAAAGCGCTGAATGATGAAGTGAAGCAGGCCGGTGAGGCCTATCTTGCTGAAAATAGACAGCGGGATGGTGTTAAGGTTACCGGGACTGGCTTGCAGTATGAGGTTATTCGTAAGGGCGAGGGTAAAACGCCTGAGCTGCTCGATAGTGTTAAAGTTGATTATACTGGCTGGCTGGTTTCCGGGGATCAGTTTGAGAGTTCCCGTGAGCAGATGGAAAAACCGATATTTCCGGTTAACGGGGTTGTAAAAGGTTGGCGTGAAGCTCTGATGATGATGTCCGAAGGGGATGTCTGGAAGATTTATTTGCCATCAGAGCTTGCTTATGGTGCGAAGAGTCCCACTGTAGCTATACCGGCGAACTCCGCGCTGGTGTTTGAGATTGAGTTAATTGAAGTTGTGCCAGAGAAAGAAGGCTGAATACCCTATGTTAAAAGAAGAATTTAATCAGCAGTTGTTTGAGTTCCTGGCGGCGTCGCCTACGCCATTTCATGCTGTGTACGAGATGCGCACCCGGTTACAGGAAGCCGGTTATATCGAGTTATATGAAGCGCAGAACTGGCAGGTAAGGCCTGGTGGTCGCTATTTTATTGTTCGTAATGAGTCGTCCATCATCGCCTGGAATATGCCACTTAATCGTGAGCTTACAGACTCCGGAATGCGGATGGTTGGAGCGCACACGGACAGTCCTTGTCTGAAGGTCAAGCCAACACCGGAAACAGTACGTCAGGGGTGTTTGCGTCTTGGGGTGGAAACTTACGGTGGTGTGCTGCTGAATCCCTGGTTTGATCGGGATCTTTCTATGGCGGGCCGGGTTAACTACGTTGCCGCTGACGGTACTGTAAAGAGCGGTCTGGTTAATTTTGAAAAAGCGGTTGCGGTTATTCCGAGTCTGGCTATCCATCTTGATAAGGAAGCAAATAAAGACCGTACGGTTAATCCTCAGACTGATCTGCCGCCTATTCTGGCTCAGGTTTCCGGTGATGATAAACCGGATTTCCGTGAGCTGCTTAAGGCTCAGTTGCTGAAGCAGGATATCGATGATGCAGAGAAGATTCTGGACTATGAAATCAGCTTTTATGACTTGCAGAAGCCGGCTTATATTGGTCTGAATGATGAGTTCTTTGCTTCCGCCCGTTTGGATAATTTGTTGAGCTGTTTTATCGGTATGCAGGCGTTGATTGATTCTGACAGTTCAGAAGGTGCGCTTCTGGTTTGTAATGATCATGAAGAGGTTGGCAGTATGAGCGCAGCCGGTGCTCAGGGACCAATGCTCAAGCACTTGCTGGAGCGTCTGGTGCCAGAGCCTGAGGCGCGCCATCGGATGATCGCAAAATCCATGATGGTATCGGCTGATAATGCGCATGCGGTACATCCGAATTTTGCTGATAAGCACGATGGTAATCATGGTCCGAAAATGAACGAAGGAGCTGTGATCAAGGTGAATGCAAATCAGCGTTATGCAACGAATAGCGAGACGGCATCATTATTCCGGCATATCGCTGCTCAGGAAGAGGTTGAGTTGCAGACCTTTGTGGTGCGTAGTGATATGGGGTGTGGCAGTACTATCGGTCCGATTACTGCGGCGGAGATTGGGGTAAAAACGCTGGATATCGGTGTGCCACAGTTGGGTATGCATTCTATTCGCGAGCTGGCAGGTAGCGATGATGCTGTTAATCTGTCAAAGGTGTTGAGTCGTTTCTACCGTCAGACGCAAGTTTGATTTGAACCCATAAAAAGCGCTGCTCTTGCAGCGCTTTTTTTGTTTTCAGCCCTAAACCACCTACTTCAGTAGGTGGTTATCAGCAATTTGGGCTTTGCCCGAATACCTACCCATGTTAGAAGCCGCAGCGATTTTTAGCGAAGTCGTGAGGAAACTAACATGAGTAAGTATGAGCAAGCATCGCATGTCTACTGGCGCTGTCAATATCACATAGTCTGGACGCCGAAATATCGATTTCGGATACTGAAGAATAAGGTGGGTAGGGATGTTTACCGAAGTATCCATGTATATTGTGCGCAGCTAGGCTGTACAGTTTTAGAACTGAATGTCCAAATAGATCATGTGCATCTGGTGGTAAAGATACCGCCTAAGTTGGCAATATCTAAGCTGATTGGTGCACTCAAGGGCAAGATAGCTCTGAAGCTATTCAGTAAATATCCCTATTTGAGAAAGAACAAGTTGTGGGGAAATCACTTTTGGTGGAGGGGGTATTTTGTTGATTCGGTTGGAATCAATGAGGAAATAATCAGGCGTTATGTAAGACATCAGGAAAAGGTTGAAAAAGAGATGGAACGAAGCCAACTGAACCTGCTATAGAAGTCAGCCCCCTTCGAGGGGGCTTCATCAAAGCCACCTTCTTTAGAAGGTGGATTTTTACTTCTGGAGAAAAAATCCGGGGCTGCTGTATATAGGATGGAACAGGCGATGTAGAGGCCCCGGTCGATAACGAATTTCTTCGTTAGGATCAGCAAAGGGGAGTGCTGAAAAAACGCTATTTACTTGCTTAGAGCAAATAATAATTGTCAAAGGGGGATTCGGATCGTTCGGCGGTGTTAGTAGTGCTAATGAATTGACAGATTTACTAACGGAATGCTTTTCACTTGATGAGAAGTGGTCGGGGCAGCAGGATTCGAACCTACGACCCTCTGCTCCCAAA
The DNA here is from genome assembly GCA_963669425.2 of uncultured Amphritea sp. Classification (GTDB taxonomy): domain Bacteria; phylum Pseudomonadota; class Gammaproteobacteria; order Pseudomonadales; family Balneatricaceae; genus Amphritea. The sequence goes on along the minus strand of CAXXNC010000002.1, from coordinate 2,100,430 downwards.
GCAGATGCGCTACCAGGCTGCGCTATGCCCCGACTAAAATCCTTATGTTTATACACATTGGATGGTATGTGTCTTTTTTCACTTAAGAAAGTGGTCGGGCAGCAGGTTTTTAGCCTATGACCCTATCTGAATTGTTCCCAAAGCAGATGCGCAATTTCTTACGACTTTTAAGTGGTCGGGGCAGCAGGATTCGAACCTACGACCCTCTGCTCCCAAAGCAGATGCGCTACCAGGCTGCGCTATGCCCCGACGAAGAACAGTATTTATACACGAGTTGTTCATGCGTGTCTCAGAATTTTACCACTGTTTATTCTCTATAGTCAGAGAAAGTGGTCGGGGCAGCAGGATTCGAACCTACGACCCTCTGGTCCCAAACCAGATGCGCTACCAGGCTGCGCTATGCCCCGTCCTGAGTGGATGGCTCCTCGAGCTGGACTCGAACCAGCGACCAATAGATTAACAGTCTACTGCTCTACCAACTGAGCTATCGAGGAATATATCCAAATTCACGGTTTCTGATGTTGGCTCCTCGAGCTGGACTCGAACCAGCGACCAATAGATTAACAGTCTACTGCTCTACCAACTGAGCTATCGAGGAACACCTCAACCGTGGCGGCGTATATTAATGATCACTCCCAGAGGCGTCAAGCAGAAAAGAGAAAAAAATCATTGTTTTTTAAAGTGGTTAAATCCTGTTCAATCAAAGGCTTGGAACGTTGGCGCTTAACTCGGGCCGATGGCGAGTAATAATCAGTCTATTAGTCCCGGAATATCACCAGCTTATAAGTTAAATGTTGGTTATGCCGATGATTCATGGTTAACAAAAAGGTACATAAACAGGTTGACAGGTATGGATATCACAGGGCTTTTCAGATCAATTCCGGTTGCTGTCTTAAACGCTTTGTGTGGATGAAATTTTCCGACTTGGTCAGTGTGGTTATTTCCGTTATCATCCCCAGTTCATCATTCTTTTTGCGCTGGAAACAGTGCTCCCGGAGAGCAGATAACAGATGCTTTTTAATAAGCTTCCTGAAGATATTTTTATCCCTTTTTCCGGCCAGAACCGTCATATATACGAGGCCGTTCTGCTGGATCTTTCAAATCAGTTCTTCGATGAAGATCTGGTTGATCCATTTGTTCCAAAAGACCTGATCCGTTCTTCTATAGAAGATACGGTCGTGCGGTTGGGTGTACGCCGCTGGGAACCGGAAGAGGGCGATGAAGAAGCAGAAGGGCAGGAACTGCCCCGTTCCACCGCAGAATATACCAGTCGTATCTACCGTCGACTGGTCGCCACAGGCTGGCTCGAAGAGGAACAGCGGATTTACCGTACCTTTGTGCTGCTGTCGCCGGCCATCAGCTACTTGTTGCGTACGCTGGTATCAATCAATGAATTGGAAAAACGCAGCTACGGTGGCGCGGTACTTAACGTACTGAGCTCCCTGGAAGCCGCTGTTAAAGATCCGGCTGGCCGGGGTATCACCCTGCAGGAAGCGGCTCAGACCGCAGCGGATTTCAGTGCCCATCTGACCGATATGATGCTGGGCCTGCGTGAGCTGAAGATCAGTCTGGCTGCGACCAACAATCCACAGGAGATTGTCCGCAGCTTCTTTGATCGCTTCGTTGCTCATATTCTGGTGTCTGACTATAAGACGCTGAAGACCAAAAATAACCCGTTCCGGTTCCGCCGTCAGATATTGTCGATGCTGCGCGATCTGCAGTTTGATCCGCTGAAACTGGAGCAGCTGTCCAAGCACTATCAGGAGCAGTTCGAAGTCAGCTACGCCGATGCTGAAGGGATGGTGCATCAGCATATCAACCGGATTATCCGTATCTTCGATTCGGTGGATCAGCGTCTGGCGACCATCGATGATTTCCGTTATCGCCTGGAAAAACGTGTAGCAGATACCGTTCGTTACATGGATAAAACCACACCAGGTATGAGCGCACGACTGTCGCGGGTTATTTCGGATGTATCGAAACTCGATAGTCGCTCGATTCCGCATATCGATACGCTGGATTCAGTGGCCTTTATTGCACCGGGCAGTGTCCGTGCACCGGTACGTCGTCGGGTTGAGACCAAGCCTCGGGTGATCCGTCAGCAGGAGATCGATCCGCGGGTACTCGAACTGCGTCAGCTGTTTAAAGAGTATAAAGCCCGCCGTGAGGTGAAACCGGAGAAGATTGAGCTCTATGTCGAGCGTCATCTGTTAGATAAGGACAAGATCTGCGCCCGGGACTTCACCATTGAGTGCATCGAAGATTACATCTGCTTCAGTTACCTGCGTCATATGCGCTCACTGGGCAAGAAGGGCCGGGGCACGGCCAGTAAGTACGAAATTACGTTTGAAGATCAATATGTCAACGTCGCCGACATGGTTGAATGTCGCGACTTCAGTATCCAGAGGAAAGCATAATGCTGGGCGATTTGCAGAAAATTATCAGCCGGAGTGATCAGTACCAGGAGGAGGACTTTGTTCACGCCGCCAATATGTTGCTGGTGCACCAGTTCCTCTATTCTGAACGTTCCGGCCACCGTGACAGCTACTTTCTGGTGGCATCTCACGTGGACTACTTCACCAACCTGTTTGCGGCGATCGGCTGGTCGTTGATTTACCAGCCGGATGAGGCCTATCTGGGTATCCTGCCGAAAGGCGAAGAGCGCTTTATGCGCCTTAAACTGGATGAGTCACTGTTCCTGCTCTGCCTGCGTCAGCAATATGAGCAGAAGCTTGAGTCGTTCGAAGTAGAAGCGGGTCGTGCTTATATCACCTCCGATGAGCTGCTGACGCTCTATGAAAACCTGACCGGCCGGGAAATTCCGAACGAGACCCGTCTGAAAGAGATTCTGGCGCTGTTTTCCCGGCACGGTGTGATCGAGCGTGGTAAGCCCCACGAGACTGATCCGAAGAACATTCCTCTGACCATTAATCCAACCATCCGTCAGGTGGTGGTTGAGGACTTTATCGGTCAGCTGGAAGCGCTGTGTGAAGAGCGTGAAGAGGATGATCCGCAGGAAGAACCTGCCAAGGTTGTGGTGGAAGAGGAAGAGGAGGCTGAAGAGGTGCCTTCATCTGACGCTACTGAGTCTGACGAAACCGATCAGACCGAACCGGAAATTGCATCTGAAACCGCCAGCACTGAGGAAACCCACTGATGAAACAGCTTAATCGTATGGTGCTGGTGAACTGGTATGTTCTGGGCGCGGTAGAAATTCCAATCAAGGGCAATGTGGCGATTGTCGGCCCGAACGGTTCCGGTAAATCCTCCCTGCTGGATGCGATTCAGACCGTCCTGATGGGCGGCAACAAAAAGAATCTCAGTTTTAACGCCAGTGCCGGTGATAAGAGTGAGCGTAGCCTGCGCACATACTGTCTGGGTTTTATGGATGACGGTGGCAGCAAAGATAACGCCCGTCAGGATTCTGTGACCTATGTGGCGTTGAGCTTCTATGACACTGAAACCGGCAAAGAGAGCTGTGTCGGCGTATCGATCAGTGCATCCCTGTCCTCTCCAGAGGAGGAAGTACTGGGTCGGTTTATCCTGCCGGATTTTTCCGTAAGCCTGGAAGACTTTACCGATAAGCAGGATGGCGGTCGTATCCCGAAAGCCTGGCCGGAAGTACGAGAGAATCTGCTTAAGCAGTGCCCGGATATGAAGTTGGAGAAGCGTGCTGGCCGTTACATCCGTGAATTGGTCACAGAGCTTAGCTTTGATCCACAGATGCCGAATGATGACGAGAAATTCGTCAAAAACTTCAAAAACGCACTGAAGTTTGTACCGATCAACAGCCCGACTCGCTTTATCCGTGAATTCGTGCTGGATGAGAACATTGTCCATGTCGGTGCGTTCCGTAAATCCCTGGATGAATACCGGGCGATGGAGCAGAAAACCCGTGAAGTTGCTAACCGCATTGAGGAACTGGAAAAGGTTCAGGAGCAATGCAAAGGGATCGACCGCAACGTCAAGAACTCGGTTGAATACGAGTGGGTGGTGCATGAGACCCGTTTCGAGCAGGCAGACCTGAAAAAAGAGGAAGCGGAAGAGCGACTGGAGAAAAACCAGGATAAAGAAACCGAGCTTCAGCAGGCACTGGAGAACAGTAGCGATAACCTTAACCAGGTGATGCAGGATCTGGCTGAAGCCCGTGCCGAACTGAATAACACCGACAGCGCTCACAAAGTGAAAGCGCTGGAGAACTCCATCGATGCCAAGCAGCATGAGCTGAACGTGGTGAAAGAGAAGATTCAGCACGTCTACACTCTGTTGCGTTCGGCAGTCAGCTTTGCCAACTATCAGCAGTATCTGCCGGAGAACTTCATCCCGGTAGTGAAAGATTCCGTCGAGCTGTGGCGCTCCGGTGAAGATATGATGGCGGAAGCCTGGCCGATGGCGCCGGTGGATGTGGATAACAATCTGGATCGCCTGAAAGGTTCTGTCGATGAGGTTCGTCGTGAGATCGCCCGTCGCTTTGAAGCGTCAGTGATTCGTATGAACGAACTACGCACCGAGATTCAGAACCAGAAAAGCGCGGTTGAACAACTGAAAGAGGGTCGCGCGCCGCTGCGCCGTAATACCCGTGAGTTGATGCAGCTGCTGCGTGACTATGGCATCGAATCCACGCCGATCTGTGAGCTGGTGGATATCAACGATGACAAGTGGCGTATCGCCATTGAGAGTTTCCTGGGGGCCCGTCGTGAGGCGCTGATCGTTGATCAGGATCGTGTTAAAGAAGCGATTACCCTGTACCGTCGTAAAGGCCGTCATCTGAAAGGTTGCCGGATCGTCAACACGACGAAGACCCATGAATGGATTAACCGCAGCAAGCCAGGCTCGCTGGCGCAGTTTATCGACTGCAGCAGCGATGATGCGCTGGGTTATATGAACCGTGCTCTGGGCGGTGTGATGGCGGTGGAAACTGAAAGTGAGCTGATCCGTCAGGAGCGGGCACTGACCTACGACTGCATGCTGCAGACCGAAGGTACCACCACCTCGATCCGTGAAGAAGCGCCGATGATGGGCACTGGCGGTGGCCGTCGTCAGCATCAGCTGCAACAGCAGGATCGTCAGGTTGATCAGATGATGGCGGAATTCAGTGCCCTGAATAAAGATCACGAAGCGCTGGATAATCTGAAAGAGAACCTTATTCGTATGACCGCAGCGCTTACCGGCGTGACTGAGCGTACCTTCGATCTGGTCAATCAGCGGGAGATGCTGCAGACCGAAGTGGAAGGTTACCGTCAGGGTATTGTGGATCTGCGTAATCAGGATGATACCGGCGTTCAGCAGCGTATTACCGATCTGGTAGAAGCGCAGAAAGCGGCGCAGGATAATCAGAAGAAGCTGATGGATAAGCTGCAGTCCACCCGTACCAGCCTGATCAAAGACAATGCTTCCCTGGAAGTGCTGGATCAGGAATTGGAAGAACACGCTGCGGCACGTACCAAGTGCGAAGCAGACAGCAACTTCGATGCTCAGTCAGCGCAGGAGAAGCGGGACTATATGGATGAGTCCTGTTCCGGTGATCTGGATCGCATCATCTTTGAATCTGCTAAGAAGGCTCAGTCTGAACTGGGTCTGGTAGAGCGTAAGAAAAACATTGTCCGTGATGGCGTGGCGCAGTATAAAGCCCGTCACCATGGCTCTGGTCTGAGTCATCAGGATCTGGATAAGGTGAACGAGAGCTCCTCTCATGAAGAGCTGGCGGCATTCGTTGAAGATACCATTCTCAAGCTGCGCGAAACTGAGCTGGCGACTTACACCCAGCAGGCGGAACGTGCCCGTCTGGAAGCGGAAACTTCATTCCGTTCTGACTTTGTTGCGCACCTGAAAGATCAGATCGACAAGATCAAAGAGCTGATCCGTGAGCTGAATGCACACCTGAAGAACCGTCCATTCCATCGCGAGATGTACAGCTTCGAAATGATGCCGAACCCGGAACTGAAAGACATTCTGGAACTGGTGGAAGCATACACCCGGATGGATCAGGCCAATGTCGGTTCACTGTTCGATCTGCAGTATGACGAGAATCGTCCGCACCAGGATGCACTGGCGAAGATCCACGATGTGCTGAAAGATGAAGGTGAGAGCAGCCTGCTGCAGGATTACCGTAACTTCTACAACTTCGAACTGGTGGTGAAGGATCTGGAAGGTAATCGCAAGACTACCCTGACTCAGCGTATCAAGACCGGTTCCGGTGGTGAGCACCAGGTACCGTTCTACGTAGCGATCGCGGCAGCAATGGGCGCTACCTATCGTCTGCGTGATACCACTGATGGTGTGATTCAGGGCGGTATCAGCCTGTCGGTATTCGACGAAGCATTCAACAAACTGGATGCGGAGAACACTGTAACCTCACTGGGCTTTATGAGTGATCTGGGTCTGCAGACGCTGATCGCCGCACCGGACGATAAGTACTCACTGATGGCGACCACCATGGATACCATCATCAACGTCTGTCGTGATGGCCGTATCGTGGATATCGATGTGGAGTTCCCGACACCAAACGGTAAAGCGCTACTGAACTCGGATAACCCTTATCGTCTGATGAAAGAGACCGAAGATGAGAATGGCGTTTCCACTGAGGATGCAGAGGATCTGCTACCTGCCTGATCTGATGTTCTAAGCAGGTAGTCATTAAGACTGTTGCTCAGATGGCCCAGCGGGGAACCCGTTGGGCCATTTTAGGTTCAGGGGGCTGGTAAACCGGCTCGAAACTGCACAGAGGTGCCTGATCCTGTCTTAAGATCACTCTGCTGCTGTCGTTGGGATGAGGCAGAGCCTGCCAGCGCTCAGGTGACGAGATCATACTGTTCAGCATCGGCTGGACTTCAGGCGCAGGAATACCTTTAAACTCCACCATAAACTCATCATTGCCCGGCAGAGCCAGTTGCTCTGAACGCAGCTCCCGAAACTGGTTATTCGCCAGTAGTGCGCAGGCGCTGTAAAGATCCCAGTGTGAAGGTGCCTGGCCCAGAGGCATCAGTCGGCCAAGGTGTGACGGTGATATGATGGAACGCTCTTTGGAAAAGAATTTTCGCACTGTCAGATCGGTATGGGCTTTAAGGAAAGAGTTATCCCGTACGTTACTGTCGAAGTTAACCTGATTCAGGCCGTCGATCATCAGCCCCAGATCGAAACTACAGGCTTTGATAAAGTGCCAGGCCGGTTCCAGCGAGCTGCGTGATCCCAGACTGTATTTAGTGGCCTGCTTACCGTCACGGGTATTGCCATCCAGCAGGGTAATCATCAGATAGGTGGTCTGAAAATCTACCAGACACTCCGGCTGCTCAATGAAGCAGTAGGGTACCTCACGCTGGCAGAAGGCCAGCCAGGCTTCCCGGGTATTCAGGTGTGGCAGACAGCGGATATTCATTCACTTCCCTTAAGCGGACGTTATAATGCAAAGCCAGAATGCTTAATATAAGCCTTAAACATAAGTGAATAGTGTATCTGAAGTTGGGATCTGCCTCTATGAAACTGATTAACCGTTCCGCATTTGCTGTACTGCCAAAAGAGCCGTTCGCTGAATGGGCTAACCAACAGCAGGATGAACTGAATCAGCCAATGACGCTTGAGGAGCATCGCGCGGAAGGCAGTGTCTATCTGACCGAAGAGTTCGCCAGCGAAGCGGATATTGAGCAACAGCTGGCGACGCAGTTCGAGGCTATTTTTGCTAATGAGCTGGCGGCCTGGGATGAATTTGGTGATCACTGGCCAGAGCCTCGGACCATGGAACTGTTTCTGGCATGGTTCGAAGTTACACCACAGGTGATGGCTGTGGATCTGTCGCCACAGCCCTTGTTAATGGCTGCGCTGGATGAATAAGGATCAGATAATGGATTCTGTTGTATCACCGTCGCTCGATATGCATCCGCTGCGTGAGTCGCTCTATGAAGAGATGCACTCCAGACCTTTCCAGGTCATTCCAAGTCCGGCGCGAATTTCACATCTTTCTGTTCAGTGCGACGAAGCCGATAAGCGCAGCCAGTTTGGACATCTGCAGCAGCTCTGCGAACTGCTCGGTGGCGATGTTCCGGAATATGACCAGCCCTGCTTTCAGCAGCAGTTCGGCCAGTTACAGGTGCGGCGTGAAAAGCATATGGAGTTTGTCTCCTACACCTTTATCTGGCTGGGCGGCGAGCATACTGACCCTTTTGCTGAAACTGGTATCAGCCATCTGCCTGCGGGTTGGCTGGAAGGGATTGCGGGTCAGGTGGTAGCCGGCTTCCATCTGTCTATCGAAGATGCCCGGGAAAATCCTGAGCCAAGTATCCCTGAGGTGAAACAGTACTTCGATGATATGCGTTTGGTGGGCAGCCAGCCGAATCAGGGCTGTGCCCAGGTCTGGACCTCGTTCAGGATTCATGATGACGGCTATGGTCGGTTTCTGATCTATAACCGCGATCTCAGCGACAGTCAGCAGGGTCGACTGGTACAGCGACTGCTTGAGATTGAATCCTACCGTCTGATGACGTTGCTGGGTCTGCCACTGGCCCGCTCGATCTCGCCGCAGTTACAGAGTATGGATCAACAACTGGCTGAACTGACACAAATCCTGTCTGCTGATGGTGAAGGCTGTAAAGATGAGCAGGAGCTGCTGGGCCGACTGACAGAGTTGGCAGCACAGGTGGAGGCATACCGGGCCCGTTCGACATTCCGTTTTAATGCTACCAATGCCTATCAGGATCTGGTGCTGGCCCGGCTCAGTGAGCTACGGGAAGATGAGGTTTCCGGACACCTGACGCTGAATGAATTTATCACCCGGCGGATGATCCCTGCGGTTAAAACCTGTCGTGCAGTGGCCGATCGGCTGGAAGATCTGTCACGACGAATTGACCGGGTCAGCGATATGCTGCGTACACAGGTTGAGCTGTCGATTCAGGAACAGAATCAGGAGCTGCTCAGCTCCATGGATCGTCGGTCTAAAATTCAGCTGATGATGCAGCATACCGTGGAAGGTCTTTCGGTGGCGGCCATCAGTTATTACACCATCGGTCTGGTGAAGATCTTTATCGGCGTTCTGTATGATCAGGGGCTCGAAATTGATAAGAGTCTGGCGCTGGGTATCTCTATGCCGTTGGTCATTGTGGCGGTGGCACTGATTACCCGCCGCATCCATTCAAAATTTAATAAGCTGGCCGCCGAAGAGGCGGATAAGAAGTAGGTAGAACATGACAATAGCGGTAGAGATTGAAAACCGGGTGCGGGCAGCGCTGACTGTACATCACTACGTGTGTGAAAATGAGAGCCACATGCACAGTGGCCCGGCGACTGACAGTCATTTCAAGCTGGCAGTTGTGGCTGATGACTTTGCTGGTAAGCGTCCGGTCGCACGGCATCAGATGGTATACGCCGCCGTTTCTGAACTGATGAATAACCCGATTCACGCGCTGGCGCTGCATCTGTATACACCGGAAGAGTGGCAGCAACAGAACGGCGCAATTCCTCAATCACCCAATTGCATGGGCGGTTCAAAAAGCGGTTAAAAAACTGATGCGCATGGGCGGTTCAAAAAGCAGTTAAAAAACTGATGCGGATCAATGTTCGGTAAGGCAAACAGGCAGAGACTGTAGTTAACCAGAAAAGCCAGTAACCACAAGGTTTTGAAAGGTTTTTTATCTAACGGAATCTGCTGAAAGGAGCGATTGCACTCTATGTCTATTGAGCATCACGATCTGATCCATGAGTTACCTGAACACCGTGAACGCATTCACGATCTGAAAATCAGTAATAACCGTTTTGCCAAACTGTTTGATGAGTATCACGATGTCACCAAACAGGTTGAACGGATGGAAACTCTGACAGAGCCTGTATGCACGCAAACGGAAGAGACGCTTAAGCTGAAGCGTCTGCAGTTGAAAGATCAGCTGTTCTCAATGCTTCAGCAAGCCTGATAGCCCAGAAATTTCTAAAACCCGCCGAGTGCGGGTTTTTTTATACCTGTCGGACAGAGTTATTGCTAAACCCTGCGGTCTAAACGAGACTTACTAGCGTAAATGTAAGTTATTAAGATAGCTTGGTTTTTAGTCTGGACATTAAGTGGTTATGGAAAGAATACACTACAACTGGCGCTATATTCTCAGAGTGGCCTGGGAGTACAAACCCCGGCTGATCAAGGCAAATGTTATCGCGCTGTTGGCGACGGTTGCCAGTGTGCCTCTGCCGTTGCTGATGCCTCTGCTGGTGGATGAGGTGCTGCTGGATCAGCCGGCACAACTGGTTGCCTGGTGTAATCAACTGTTTCCAGACCACTGGCACGGGCCGGTGCTCTATATCATGGCGGTACTGTTTGTCACGGTGGTACTGCGAAGCATCGCGTTGTGTCTGAACGTCTGGCAGGGGCGGCAGTTTTCAATTATTTCAAAAGAGGTGATTTTCCGTATCCGGGAAGGCTTATTGCAGCGCCTGAAACGTATCTCAATGGCTGAATACGAAACCCTGGGCAGCGGTGCGGTAGGTTCTCATTTTATTACCGACCTCGATACCGTTGATCGCTTCGTCGGGGCTTCGGTCAGTAAGGCCCTGATCGCCATACTGACCATCTGTGGCACCGCGGTTGTACTGATCTGGATGCACTGGCAACTGGCGCTGTTCATCCTGCTTCTGAATCCGCTGGTGGTGTACCTGACCATGGTGATCGGTAAACACGTCAAGGAATTGAAAAAACGGGAAAACCGTGCCTATGAGGTGTTTCAGGGCTCATTGACTGAGGTGCTGGAAGCGATCTATCAGATCCGGGCGGCCAGCCGCGAGAAGCACTATCTGAAAGGTCTGATTGGTTCAGCACGGGAGGTGCGGGATCATGCGACCGCGTTTGAGTGGCGTAGCGAAGCCGCTAACCGGTTCAGTTTTATGGTGTTTCTGGTGGGGTTTGACCTGTTCCGGGCGTTGTCGATGCTGATGGTGGTGTTCTCTGATCTGTCACTGGGGCAGATGATGGCGGTATTCGGTTATCTATGGTTCATGATGGGGCCGGTGCAGGAGGTGCTGGGTATTCAGTACGCCTACTATGGCGCGAAAGCGGCGCTGCAGAGAATCAATCGTCTGGCTGATCTGGAAGAGGAGCCGGACTATCCGCATCTGGAAAATCCGTTTAAACAACACAACAGTATTGAGATTGAACTGCGTAATATCCATTTCAGCTATGTGCCCGGGCAGGAAGTGCTGAAAGGACTGAGTTTGAAAATTGAAGGCGGGCAGAAAATTGCGCTGGTGGGAGCCAGTGGTGGTGGCAAGTCGACCCTGGTGCAGGTACTGCTGGGACTCTATCAGGCCAGCGAGGGTAAGGTGTTGTTTGATGGGGTGCCGGTCGAGCGCATCGGGCTCGACCTGGTCAGGGAAAACGTTGCCACGGTACTGCAGCATCCGGCGCTGTTCAATGATTCGGTCCGGGGCAATATGACACTGGGCCGGGAATATTCAGACCAGCAGCTCTGGCACGCGCTGCAGGTCGCGCAGCTGAAGGACTTTGTTGAACAGCTCGACGACGGGCTGGAGACCGTTGTTGGTCGTCAGGGGGTAAGGTTATCCGGTGGCCAGCGACAGCGTCTGGCGATTGCCAGAATGGTATTGTCAGATCCGAAGGTAGTGATTCTGGATGAGGCTACTTCGGCGCTGGATGCCGAAACCGAGTTTCATCTGTTGCATGACCTGGGAGAGTTTCTTGAAGGACGGACGACCATTATCGTGGCGCATCGTCTGAGTGCGGTTAAACAGGCGGATCATGTTTACGTGTTTGAAGACGGCCAGGTTGCAGAAGAGGGCGGTCATGAACAGCTGTTACAGCAGGATGGTCTCTATGCACGATTATACGGTGCCCGGCAGCACTGACCGGGGAGTAGTTCGGGAGGACTGAATGCAGGAGCGCTATCACTGGCGAAGTGATAATCAGGTTGAACTGCTGATCGATGGTGAGCAGTTCTTTCCTGCCATGCTGCAGGCCATTGAGAGCGCCCGTTCATCCGTGTTGCTGGAATTCTATATGGTCAGTTCTGGCATTATCGCTGATCAGTTTATTTCCGCACTGACAGACGCTGCGATGCGAGGTGTTCAGGTGTGCTGGCTGGTGGATGACTTCGGTGCCAGGAGGCTGCGTGACAGTGATATCTCTGCCTTGCGCACTGCGGGGGTAAAGTTACACCGCTACAATCGCCTGCGGATTCTGAAATTACAGAAAAACTTCGCCCGGGATCATCGCAAGCTTTTGCTGGTGGATCAGCAGCAGGGTTTTATCGGTGGTACCGGTATCAGTGATGAGTATGGTGCTGATCGAAATGACGCCGAGCAGGCTGCCTGGCATGAGGTGATGGTTCGGGTAACCGGTCCAGTGGTGAATGATCTGCTGGTTATGTTTACCCGGCAGTGGTGTCGCTATGAGCCCGGCTTTTCTCTTCCCGATGCGGTTGCCTGCGGTTATCCCGGAACCGGGTTAGCGAAGGTTTCAGTGGTAAAAGGGTTACAGCAGCAGGATATTAAACTCAGTTTCGTCCGTCATGTCCGGGAGGTTCAGCAACGGGTGTGGCTGGCGACTGCTTATTTTCTGCCATCTTTTTCGGTCAGGCGAAGTCTGCGCCAGGCCGCTCAACGCGGTGTGGATGTTCGGATTATTGTTGCCGGACCCTGCACCGACCATCGTTGGATCTATTATGCCTCTAAGCGTTACTACCGGCGCTTATTGAGAGCCGGTGTCAGGATCTACGAATATCAGCCGTCTTTTCTTCACACCAAAATCGGTATTTGTGATAACTGGGTTTCGGTAGGTTCCTGTAATCTGGATCACTGGAATTTACGCTGGAATCTGGAAGCGAATCTGGAAGTGGTGGAACCTGGACTATGCAGTGATGTCGAAGCATTGTTACTGAGTGATATGGAGCGCTGTCAGGAGGTGACCTACGAGCAATGGCAGAAAAGGCCTCTGAAGCAAAAGGCCCGGGAAGTGCTCTGGTCACTGATTTGTCAGCTGTTGTTAAAAATCCGTTAAGCTTGGTTGGGTTATACTGTTTGCGATTGCCAGTGAGATTGTATTCTCTGATAATTGCGGACCCGATAGTTTGAAAAAAGGCCAGGCAGGCCGCCAATAGGAAAAGATTATGTATAAAGTTACCTCGGCATTGTTTGTTGCAGTTGTATTGTTACTTCAGGGATGTGCTTCATCACTGACGGGTGAAACCTATTCCCAGTCAGAGGCCCGTCGGGTCCAGAATGTAGAGTTTGGCTGGGTCGAAACTGTTACTCCGGTTGTGATAGAAGGGCGTACGGATAGTCCTCTGGGAGCCGGTGCCGGTGCGATTGTCGGTGGTATTGCAGGCAGTGAGATCGGCGGTGGTAAGGGTAGTCAGATTGCCGCAGTACTGGGTGCAGTGGCAGGTGGTATTGCCGGTCAGAAGATCGAGGAAAGTGCTACTCGCAAGCAGGGACAGGAGGTGACCGTTTCACTGGAAAACGGTCAGGTGATCTCCGTTGTTCAGGAGGTCGGTTCTCAGGGCTTCTTCCAGCCAGGAGAAAGAGTAAGAGTTTTACGTCAGGGCGGAACAGCACGAATTACCCGCTAATGATAACCGGACCAGAAGCCCGCATATAGCGGGCTTTTTTGTGCCTGAATCAGGGAGTCACATCCAGAAATAAATTAATATTCACTTTATTAGCAAAATCTAATATTATTGCTTCATTAGGATTTACTAATGGAGTTGATAATGTCCCGCCCAGAATTCCGTTCTGTTATTTCAGTCATGCTGGCTTGTCTTCTGACAGTGTCCGCTGGCGCTGCTGAAAAGCCTGAAAAAAAATCCGCTCAGACTGAACTTGATCTGTATGTGACGGCTACTGAAGCCTGGCAAATGTTGCAGGAAAACAGTGATGCCGTTCTGGTCGATGTCCGGGACCCGGTTGAAATTAAGTTTACAGGCTTCGCTACCCCGACCCGGATCCATGTACCGTGGATGCTGGCAGATCTGTCTGGCTGGAGTGATAAGAAAAGCAGCTGGGCGATGGCTAAGAACCCGGTATTTGAGCAGCAACTGTCAGACAAGCTGGCGGCACTGGCCGTCGCTAAGAATGCACCGATAATCATCATGTGCCGGTCAGGCTCTACCCGAAGTGCACCGGCCGTGAATATGCTGGCTGCTCAGGGATATAGCAATGTCTGGACCGTGGTGGATGGTTTTGAGGGCAGTACCCTGAAACAAGGTGATTCTAAAGGGGTGAGAGCGGTGAATGGCTGGCGTAATTCAGGCCTGCCGTGGAGTTATAAAGTCGATCCGGCTGTCGCCTGGCAGCCATCAGAATAAGGGAGTGAATAATGCAAAAGAGTCTTAAAGCGGTATTGTTGGCAGCGGCACTGGCGGTTCCTGCGCTGGCGCAGGCGGAAGCGGTAGATAAGGTACTGATCACCCTGACCAGTGCCGAGCAGCAGACCCGTGGTATGGCAATGGTGCTGGGGAATACTATGCAGGCACAGGGCGCTGAAGTCAGTGTACTGCTGTGTGATTCGGCTGGTGATATGGCACTGAAGGAGCAGCAGTCAGCTCCACTCAAGCCCAAAAATGTGACCCCCGAGCAGTTGATGCAGAAGTTGATGGCCGGCGGCGGAAATGTACAGGTTTGTGCTCTTTATCTGCCCAATAAAGGCGTGCAGACTGATGCGTTACTGGACGGTGTAACTGCGGCAAAACCGCCGGTTATGGCAAAAGCACTGACTGATACCGGTACCCGCGTATTCAGTTTCTGAGGAACGTATTTCTGAATGCTGAAAGGCGTGATATCTGCGGGTATCACGCCTTTTTTATTTCACTCCCCGAAGTGGGGGATTGATTGACCGAAGTCTTAGCTCTCGGTCCAATACTGGAGTAAAGTGTCGCTTATAGTAGTCATTTTCAGGAAGGTCTATGGTTCCCCGAGCTGGCTGTTTCACCCTGATCGTTTTTCTCAGTTCTTTCTCTCTGCCCAGTGCGGCTGATTCGCAATCGGTTTTATCAGGCCCGACAGGCTATCTGACGGCTTTGCTTACCATGCTCGTTGTTGCTCTTTGTGGTGTGACCCTGAAACTGCTACAGAGTAAGAAACAGTTGCAGAAACAGTTCGGTCAGCAGCAGGAGTTGATGCAGTCTCTGATCAATAACCTGCCGGATGTGATGGTCCTGAAAGATGAGCGGGGCAAGTTCCTGCTTTGTAATGAGACTGTGGCAAGGCTTTACGACACCACACCTGAACAGATGGTGGGTAAAGATGATGCTGACTTCGGGGTGCCTGCTGAACTGGCAGATGCGATGCGCAACAATGTGCTTGATATTATGGCCCGCGGTGAGACGGAGGTGGTGTTCGAGGACAGTACCGACGGTAATACCGGAGAGATAAGACACTTTAAATCTACCAAAACGCCTTATAAGGATCTGCAGGGGCGGTCCCGGATTCTGGTGATCGCCCATGATATTACTGACATTGTTCGGGCTCAGGAGCTGCTGGCTGAGAATGAAACTAAACTGCAAACCATTCTGGATAATGTTGATGCCTATATCTTCCTGAAGGATATGGATGGCCGTTATTTGTTCGCGAATCAGCCGGTATGCGATCTCTGGCAGGTTGGCCAGGATAAAATCATCGGTCACACCGATTATGACTTTTTTGATGCCGAGACATCCGCTGAAATTCAGGCGAATGACAGACGGGTTCTGGATCAGGGAGAAGTTCTCCGAGAAGAGGAGCGCGGCACGGTCAGACAGACTGGTAAATCGGCTATCTATAAAGCGACAAAACTGCCATTGCGCAGGGAAGATGGATCTATTTATGCGCTGTGCGGTATTTCCGTTGATATTACAGCGCATAAGGAAACAGAGCAGGCTCTGCGGGAAAGTGAACAGCGTTTCAAACTGGCCGGTAAAGTTGCGTACGATCTGATCTATGAGTGGGATGTCGCGACAAATGGCCTGAGTTGGTTTGGTGATATCGACGGCATACTGGGTTTTGAAAAAGGTGAAATCAGCAGCAATATAGAAGCCTGGCTCGATCTGATCCATCCTGAAGATGTCGATCAGTTAAGTGATGCCGTTGAGCTGCATCGCTCAAGTACTTCACCGATCAGCTATCAGTATCGGATGCGCCATAAAGATGGTCATTACCGTTACTGGAGTGATCAGGCTCTGCCCCTGTTGGATGAAACGGGTAAACCTTATAAGTGGATCGGAGTGTGTGCCGATGTCACAGTGCTGAAAGAACAACAGAATCAGCTGGAACATGCCGCTTACCATGACCGTCTCACAGGGTTGCCCAACCGGGGTCTACTGGCAGATCGTCTGCATCAGGCTATCAGTCAGCAACAGCGTCGTGAGCAGATGCTGGCGGTGGTCTATATCGATCTGGACGGCTTTAAAGAGATTAACGATCAGTTTGGTCACGATGTCGGGGATCAGTTACTTGTCACTATTGCCCATCGTTTCCGGGAAGTGCTGCGTGAAGGGGATACCATTGCCCGTCTGGGCGGTGATGAATTTGTTGCGGTCCTGATTGATCTTAAGGATAAGACCGCAGCACTGCCGATGTTGAACCGGATTCAACGGGAGATTACTCAGCCAATATCTGTTGATGATAAGGTGCTGACGGTTTCGGCCAGTATGGGGGTGACCTTCTGTCCACAGGAGGACAAAGTCGAGGCCGATCAGTTGATCCGGCAAGCCGATCAGGCGATGTATCAGGCCAAGATGGCGGGTAAAAACGGCTATCACCTGTTTGATACCGAGCATGAAAACAGCCTTATCGGTCAGCGGGATATTATCCAGAGTGTTCAGAAGGCGCTGCAGGGTGAGGAGTTTGAACTCTATTACCAGCCGAAAGTGGATATGCACAGCGGTGAAATTCTGGGTGCTGAAGCGCTGATTCGCTGGAATCATCCACAGCGTGGTTTGTTATCTCCAGCAGAGTTTTTGCCAGTTGTAGAAGATCATCCTCTGGCTGTTGAATTGGGTAACTGGGTTATCAGTGACGCGCTGGCCCAGGTGAATCAGTGGCTTCAAGATGGTTGCTGCATACCGGTCAGTATCAATATCAGTGCTCAACAGATGTTAACGCCGGACTTTGTCGCCAGCCTTAAGGCGATGCTGGACGTCTATCCGGATCTTGACCACTCCCTGATTGAGTTGGAAATTCTTGAAACCAGTGCCCTGCAGGATATTACCCGGGTATCCCAGGTTATGCGTCAGTGTGAGGATATGGGTATCAGCTTTGCGCTGGATGATTTCGGGACCGGCTATTCGTCGCTGAACTATCTCAAGCATCTGCCGGCTAAAACCATGAAAATTGATCGCTCCTTTGTTCGGGATATGCTTGAAGACGCTGATGATCTGGCGATTCTGGATGGTGTGATCGGTATGTCTTCTGCGTTCCGTCGTCACATTATTGCCGAAGGTGTGGAAGATGAGAAACAGGGGCAGATCCTGCTCCAGCTGGGTTGTACCCGGGCGCAAGGATATGCCATTGCCAGACCTATGCCTGCTAAAGAACTTCCGGGCTGGATTCAGGACTGGACTCCACCGGCAAGCTGGTCCCAGCAGACTCGGATCAATCGTGATGATCTGTCTTTTCTGTTTGCAGCAGTGGAACACCGTGCCTGGGTACAGGCGATGCGGGATTATATGCGTGGTAACCGGCCAACTCCCCCGGAGCTTGAGCATACTGATTGCCGGTTTGGTTTCTGGCTACAGAATTCTACAGTTAAGAATCGGTTGGCTAATGATGCGATGGTCCAGATACTCAATCTGCATCAACAGATTCATCAGTTGGGCAAGAAGTTGGTCGAGTTACGGCCCTCGGGAACCCGATCAGAGATAGAGAAAGAGCTGACTCACTTACAAGCCGTCAGCACTGAATTGCAGCACTGTATTCATAGCTCTATGGTGTAGTATCCGTGTTATAGTAGCCGCCTCTCTGATACCGGGGACAGAGTACCCCGTGTCTGTGGCTTTCATAAAGGATATCCGATGATCGATCTGCTCCAGCAGGCTCTTGAGCGACGCACTGACTTACTGCAGCAACTGGCTGCTGAATACACTGATTGTTACCGCCTGTTTCATGGTACCAATGAAGGTGCAGCAGGTCTTACGGTTGATCGTTACGGCCCACAACTGCTTATTCAGACGTTCCATAGTCCGATTGATCAGGCTCAGGTGTCTGAGATTACAGCGGTGGTGAATAGCTTTCTCTCTGCGGACCTTGAACCTGTTTACAATGATCGCAGTGCCCGTAATTCCCGTCGAAGTGACGAGCATCAGCTGGACGATACTGAATATGTCGGCCATGAACTGGGCGTCAGTTATCAGGTGAAGGGTAAGCATCAGGGACAGGATCCTTTGCTGTTTCTGGATATGCGCGCCGGACGTCGCTGGATTCAGCAAAATGCCGTAGGCAAATCAGTACTGAACCTGTTTTCATATACCTGCGGTGTTGGTGTGGTTGCCGCAGCTGCGCAAGCCACCAGGGTGCTGAACGTTGATTTTTCTACGCGGTCTTTGCAGGTAGGAGAGCGCAATGCTGAGCTGAATAACCTGACCGGTGAACAGATCAGTTTCTTCCAGAGTGATTTCTTTACCGCAGCCAAGCAACTGGCCGGTATTCCGATTCGTCAGCGCGTCGGCCGGGGTCGTAAGCCAAAGCCATTTCCCCGGATCGATAAAGAGCAGTTTGATCTGGTGTTTCTTGATCCGCCGCGCTGGGCGAAAAGCCCTTTTGGTACCGTCGATCTGATTCGCGATTACCCCAGCGTTCTCAAGCCCTCACTGCTGGCGACAAAGCCTGGCGGTCAGTTGGTATGCGCTAACAATGTTGCCAGTGTGCCCTATGAGGAATGGCTGGATGTTGTACAGCGTTGTGCCGCAAAAGCGGGTAGGCCGGTGCAGGATATTCAGCGGATAGAACCGGAAACTGACTTTCCCTCTCCGGATGGCCAGCATCCGCTGAAACTTGTCGTATTGCAGCTGTAAAGTCTGGAATTAAGCGTTTACCAGACGGCTGTACTGCGACATCAGGTAGGTAAACTCATCATTGATCGGGCCGATGCCGATCTGGCGTTCCTGCTCATCAAATTCATTGATATCGATGTAAGCAGTGCGGTTACGGCCTTCTTGTTTTGACTGATAGAGCGCCACGTCGGCTCGCTTCAGTGATTTCTCGACATCGCATTCACGGCATAACTCTGTGACACCAAAGGATGCAGTGACATTGATCTGAAGATCATTAATTCGCAAAGGAGTTTCTGCCAGTCGCCGGCGCACCCGTTCGATGCCTTCCAGTGCTTCTTCCAGCTTCATCTCCGGCAGCACAAACAGAAATTCCTCGCCACCATAACGGGCGATGACATCGCTCTGCCGGGTCATTGATTGCAGCACTGTTGCGATCTGATTCAGTACCTGATCCCCGATATCATGACCATACTGATCGTTGATTAGTTTGAAGTGATCAATATCCAGCAGCGCAATAAAACAGCGGAACTGGAGATTTCGGTGCAGGCGGTACTTTTCGTATGCCAGTACAGAATCCACGCTGCGCCGGTTCATCAGGCCGGTAGTAATATCAAACTGGTGCTTACTTACCGCACTGAACTCGAGCAGATGGAGTAGCTGCGCAGAGAAACTGTGCTGAATATTCAGAAGCTGCTCATAGACTGCAAGGTCGAAAGGTTGCTGTTCATTGAGGTTGATGATCAGTTGATTGGCCAGACCATGAAACTCACGATGCAGATCATCCAGGTGATAGAAGAAATTATGCTGAAACACGCTTTTCTTCAGTACCTGTTCGATCCACTGACCAAACTGGCAGTGGCTGTGAGAGCAGCAGCACCAGGCGTCTTCGGAACTGACTGGTGTTTTTGTGAGCAGAGCGATATTTAGCTTGTTGAGCCAGTGCTGATGCTGGGGTATAACCGCACGCACCTCGGCACTCAGTTGTTCGAATTCTTGCTGGTCGATCTTTTCAAGCAGGTCATCCAATACAGCCATAGTGTTATACCTGTTGTCTTGTTACACAGAACCTTCCTGATAACTTTATGCTACGCCTGTTCAGTAAGCGATTGATCTGATCTGGGGCAGCATTGTGCTACAAAAAAAGCTCAGATCCGGTGGGCATCCAGCTGGATGTTGGTGATGTTGTAGCCCAGCATAATCACTCGTCCCCGGGCCCGGTCTTCACCGGTTGCAGTAAAATCAAACAGGTAGGAACGCCAGACGCGGATCTTGCCGCTGTCATCACGTTTCAGCCAGAGGCCGCGCAGGTAGATGCTCTGGTCCAGCAACTGGATATCCATCTCCTTGCAGTATTGGCGAGCGGCTTTCAGGGCGACCTCTTTAGCTTTCTGACCGCGCCACCAGTGCATCAGCAGCAGTCCTACCAGAGTGAGCCAGAAAAGATCGTTGAGTTCGATATACATTCAGTGTGCTTCCCGTCCAAGCCAGACCGATGAAATGCCGCCGCTGATAATCAGTGCGGCACCTATAACTGCCATCATATCAGGAACCTGCTGCCAGAAAAGCCAGCCCAACAGTCCGGTGAACAATACACCGAAATAGCTGATCGGTGCGATTACAGTCGCTTTGGCATAACTATAGGCCCGGGTATAGAGCCACATAATTACCCAGACCGATAACCCGATACCTGCCATCAGTGGGATGCTGAACAGGGGAATAGGTTCCCAGTTTTGTAGCGCCAAGGGCAGACTGAATAGCGCAGAGAGCCCGAAATAGTAGAACAGAATCCGGTTAGTGGGCTCTGAACCGGTGAGTACCCGGGTACTGACGATGGAGCCTGCCAGCGTCAGCGCCGACGCAAAAGCCACCAGGTGCCAAAGGCTCAGACTGTCACCCTGAGGTTTCAGTACCAGCGCGATGCCGATAAAGCCGACAATCACTGGCAGCCACTGGCGATTCGGCATTCGGTAGCCCAACCAGATTAAAACCAATAACGGGACACAGAGAGGAGCGGAGTTACGTAACAGCGCTGCTTCAACCATCGGAATCCGGTCCAGTGCCAGATAGTAAGTGTAGAAACAGAGCCAGCCACACAGTCCCCGGATAAGATGCAGGCCGGGCTTTTCTGTTTTCAGGGTATAGAGTCCTTTGCGCATCAGCCAGGGTAGCATCACTGCAACACAGACCATGTACTGCACCAGAACTATTTGCTCGATGGAAACATAGCTGGCGGTGTATTTAATCGCGGCTGCGGCAATACTCATGATCAGTGATGTTGCCAGTGCAAGGCCTGCACCGAGCAGCAGTGGCGAAGTATGGCTGTTCAAGCTTATCGGTCCTGTCGCTTGTCAATCTGGAGGGGGCAATCGTTGGACGATGATACAGGGTGACAAAAATGATGCTACTGCAATGCAGCAACAGAGATCAGAAATGTTGCGAAAAACGCTCTCTGATAATGTCAGAGGTAATATTAACCCTGCACCTAAATACCGGTTATTCAGTCGTCCTTTGCTTGTTCTCGGCAAGACATCAGTGTGCCGGAGTAGTCATTCTACTTCCAACACTGATAACGCCGTCCGAGGGCAAGCAAAGGGCGACCTTTCTTTTTTAAAACATATTGTTAGGGACAAACTCAAAACCGCCTCTCTGCGTTACTGCTTTTGCTAATAGAACCACTATTATCTGCAAGCCCTGCCTTGATATGCGGCTTTGAGTTTGCCCTGAATGGCTGGTATTTAGGTGCAGGGTTAATAAGAGAGCGTTCACTCTTATGCGGCTGTTTGCGTTAGCCCAGCTCATCCACCATAACGGCGTTGGTGTAAACCAGCGCGTTATCCTGAGCCCGGTGCCCCTTCAGAAAGAAGTGATTGCGGTGGTCCTTTTTACTGACATAGACATGAAAACTGCAATCCAGCAGAGTGCCACATTCATTCGGTGTCTTCAGTTCAAGTGTGCTCATATCGACCGGTATTTCCCCCTGGCTGGTATCGGTATTGGTCGCCAGGCGTTCTCCGAGGGACTCCATTTCCAGATGATATCCTTCACTGACCCGGAATGAGATCTCGCCCATAGGCATCGATCTTTCGGCGCCCTCCGGCTTACACCAGGAGTCGATGGTTAAGGTATTCATAGGTTTTTCTCCCACAGTGCGGGTTTATCACAGTGAAAGGTTAGCACTCAGAACAGATATCTGCCTTTGCTGGCGGGTTATCTGCAGCTGATCCGGCGACCAAGGTTGTCTGTGCATCATATTTAATTACAATGACTTATGAACACTGACCGGACCGGATACCAATATGGAACAGCTTACCGCTTTTGTGACTGACAACTGGCTTAATCTGCTGGCGCTGATCTGGTTTCTGATCTGCTTCAAGGGATATAACGCCTATACCAAGCGCCGGGCGAAAGATACGCACTGTCTGGCCAGTGTAATGCACAGTTACCGGTTGGAATGGATGTCGCAGATGCTGACTCGCGATGTCCGTATCGCGGATACCACTGCGATAGCGAACCTTGAACGCAGTGTATCCTTCTTTGCTTCCTCAACGATGCTGATTCTGGCAGGCCTTATGACTGTGCTGAGCGCTACCGAGAAAGCCATCGATGTGGTGGGTGATATTCCATTTGCCACACATGCCACCAAGGCTGAATGGGAATTGAAAATCCTGCTATTGATCGGTCTTTTCATCTACGCCTTTTTTAAGTTCACCTGGAGTCTGCGTCAGTACGGCTTTACCTCAGTAATGATGGGAGGCGCGCCGATGCCGGGTGACGATACCAGCGAAAAAGAGCAGAAAGCCCATGTGCGCCGGTTGGCGATTATGAGCTCAATGGCCGCCAATAACTTTAACCTGGGCCTGCGTACATACTATTTCAGTCTCTCGGTATTGGGTTGGTTTATCAATCCCTGGCTGTTTATCGTGCTGACCTCCGGAGTTGTCGTAATTCTTTACCGCCGGGAATTCAACTCCAGCACATTGCGCCAACTGGTGATCAGCCGGACGGATTAATTTCAGTACCACCTCTTGAAAACCTCAAGGGTGTCCCCATCTAATCTGACAACACAGAAAACCCCGCGCTTTTGTCCGGTATGAGAGCGTCGGGGAGCAATATTTGTTTTTTCAGATTGGGAAATGATAGATGAGCGCTGAAACTCAACAGGAAACTCTTGGCTTTCAAACCGAAGTGAAGCAACTGCTTCACCTGATGATCCACTCACTGTATTCCAACAAAGAGATCTTCCTGCGGGAACTGATCTCCAACGCCTCGGATGCGGCTGATAAGTTGCGTTTTGAAGCGTTGTCCAACAATGAACTGTATGAAGGCGATGGTGATCTGCGCATCCGTATCGCGTTCGACAAAGATGCCAAGACCATCACTATCGATGACAACGGCATCGGTATGAACCGTCAGGACGTTATCGACCACCTGGGTACTATTGCTAAGTCCGGTACGTCTCAGTTCCTGTCTCAGCTGAGCGGTGATCAGAAGAAAGATTCACAGCTGATCGGTCAGTTCGGTGTTGGTTTCTACTCTGCGTTTATCGTCGCGCATAAAGTGGAAGTACTGACTCGTAAGGCTGGTGCTGCGGTCGGTGAAGGTGTGCACTGGGTATCTGAAGGCGAAGGTGAGTTCACCGTCGGTACCGTTGAGAAAGCTCAGCGTGGTACTCAGATCGTTCTGCACCTGAAAGATGATGAGCTGGAGTTCGCCGACGGTTTCCGTCTGCGCGGTCTGGTGCGAAAGTACTCGGATCATATCTCTCTGCCAGTGGTCATGGAAAAAGAGCCGATGCCGGCTGAAGAGGGCGAAGAGCCAGCGGCAGCGGAAGATGAAACCGTAAACACCGCGACTGCTCTGTGGACTCGCAGCAAGAGCGAGATCTCTGACGACGAGTACAACGAGTTTTATAAGCACGTATCCCACGACTTCCAGGAGCCACTGAAGTGGAGCCACAACCGTGTTGAAGGTAACCTGGAATACACCAGCCTGCTGTATCTGCCTGCACATGCCCCTTATGACATGTGGAATCGTGATACTCCACGTGGCCTGAAGCTGTACGTACAGCGTGTCTTCATCATGGATGAAGCGGATCAGTTCCTGCCGATGTACCTGCGCTTTATCAAGGGTGTAGTGGATACCAGCGACCTGTCCCTGAACGTATCCCGTGAGATTCTGCAGAAAGATCCTGTAGTCGATAAGCTGCGTACTCAACTGACCAAGCGTGCGCTGGATATGCTGGCGAAGCTGGCTAAGAACGATGCCGAGAAGTACAACGACTTCTGGAAGCAGTTCGGTGAAGTACTGAAAGAAGGTCCGGCTGAAGATATGGCCAACCGTGAGAAGATTCTGAAGCTGATGCGCTTCGCCTCTACTCATAACGATTCTGCTGAGCAGACTGTATCGCTGGAAGACTACATCAGCCGGATGCAGGAAGGTCAGGAGAAGATCTACTTCACCGTGGCTGAAAACCACAACACCGCTAAGAATAGCCCGCACCTGGAGATCTTCCGCAAGAAAGGTATCGAAGTGCTGCTGATGTCTGACCGCGTTGATGAGTGGATGATGAGCCAGCTGTTCGACTTCGACGGTAAGTCGTTCCAGGATGTCAGCAAAGGTGAACTGGATCTGGGTGAAACCGAGAACGAAGAAGAGAAGAAAGCACAGGAAGAGACGGCTAAAGAGCTGGAAGGCCTGACTGAGCGTCTACAAAGCAGCCTGGAAGAGCAGGTGAGCGAAGTACGCGTCACTCACCGTCTGACTGATTCTCCGGCCTGTGTAGTGCTGGGTGCCTACGATATGGGTATGCAGATGCGTAAGATCATGGAAGCGGCGGGTCAGGCAGTGCCGGACAGCAAGCCGATCTTCGAGATCAACCCTGAGCACCCACTGATCAGCAAGCTGGACAACGAAGCGGATGAAGATCGCTTCAAGGAACTGGCGCTAGTGGTGTTTGAACAGGCACAACTGGCAGCGGGTGGCCAGCTGGATGATCCGGCTGCCTATGTCGGCCGGCTGAACAAACTGCTGCTGAACCTGATTGGCTAAGCAGAATACCAATAGAAAAGGCGACCAAATGGTCGCCTTTTTTGTCTGTGTCGATATTGCCAGGGGCTGAAAACCCCTGTGGGAGGCGCGCCCTCGCGGCGATCATTCTCTGGATGATTAAGCTCTGTATGTTCAGGGGACTTTAAAGACCGCTGGAAAATCCGTTGGAGCTTTTTAATAATGGCCTTGTAGGGTGGCGCTCCGATCATTATGGAAGCTGTGATTGATGGTGCGTTTTAACGCCCTGACGTGTTAAGCAAAAGGAGACAATGATATGGATATCAATGAAGCTACCGCAAATCTTGAGGCATTGGCCGACGGGATTAATCCTACTACCGGAGAGCTGTTACCGACAGAGTCTGTGTTCAACAGTCCTGAGGTCATCAGATCACTTTATACCGCTGTTCAGCACATCAGAAACCCGCCTCCGAAGATCAGAAAAACACCGGCACAGCGCCAGTAAGAAAATATCCGGAATGGTTTACCCAGAAATGCAGGAATGCGCTGGGATGCCGATCTGAAACAGCAGTTAGCTGATGACTTTGGTTCCGGGCTGGAGCCCAAAGCACTGGCTGATATTAACCCGACTCCCAAATACCTTCATTCAGGATAAGCTCAAAGCCGCATATCCAGGCAGGGCTTGTAGGTAATAGTCGTTCTATTGGCAAAAGCCGTAACGCAGAGATGCGGCTTTGAGCTTATCCCTAACATTATGTTTTTTAAAAAGAAAGGTCGGCCTTTGCTTGTCCTCGGACGGCGTTATCAGTGTTGGCAGTAGAATGACTACTCCGGCACACTGATGTCTTGCCGAGAACAAGTAAAGGACGACTGAATTGTAGGTATTTGGGAGCTGGGTTAATAAGTATGAAAGAACCCGTGGTTCAATCATTTCAGAGTTGAAGAAGCAGGGTTTGATAACAGAGGAACAAGCAGGCCGCTTATAGTTATCGCGATTCGATCGAGTGTCAGGAGAAAGGTGCGCCAGCAAAGCGCACCTTTCTTTTTGTCTGATTCACCGTGTGGGAGGCGCGCCCTCGCGGCGATCTGGGGATGGATGATCAGTCTTAACCACCTCCGCTGTTCATCCACTCCAGCGTTGCAGCACGGCTTTCATCGGTCACCGCCTTAACTACCGGGTTAGCCATCACGGCGGTACGCCATTCGCTCATATTCGGGCCCAGTTTTAGTTCACGACCAAACAACGGCAGCAGAATCTCGGCCAGTTCGATAGTAGCCGGGAATGCACAGTCGGCATAACCGATTTCAGAACCCACCATGAATGGTGCTGCACTGAAAAGACTGTCCAGTTTTTGCAGACGCTCTTCAAATTTATCCAGATGCTGGTCCAACTCCTCCTGTACCCGGGTTTCCGGATCACAGTGAGGGAAGGTGCGGCGCAGGTGAGGTTCCAGCCAGATATCATGGTAGCGGGCCAGAAAGCGGTGCTGTGCTTTCAGCAGTGGGTCATTACCCAGCAGAGAGTGCTCCGGGTAGGCATCCTCCAGGTACTCCATAATGACATCGGATTCAGAGAAATAGTTATCGCCTACTCTCAGGGCCGGGATGGTGCCCAGAGGGACCAGTGCCATGTATTCCGGTGTGCTGTAACCGCCTGGTGGTGGAGAGATCTGGCATTCAATCTGTTTCAGGCCCAGGGCGATACGCACCTTTGCGCTATACGTACTGACCGGCAGGGAAAATAGTTCCATGGAGGGTGTTCTTCAGATGGTTTTTCACGGCAATTTAGCAAAGTTATCTGAAATGAAAATGAATAATTTCTATATCTGCACGTTATAAAAACAAAATTATTAATTACCTTTAAACCGGTTTCAGTATCGTATAAGTTGTCTTCCAGACAGGCCCGGAAACCGGGCAAAAAATTCCCAGGCAGGAGCATATGATGAATAAGCGCACCGACTATGAGACATGGCAAATTCGGGCTGAACAGCTCGAGTTTGTCGGCCAGGCTTTTATTGATGGTCAGTTACGTGATGCTGACAACGGTGCGACCTTTGACTGTATTTCTCCTCGTGATGGCGCTTGCCTGACAAAGATCGCCCGCTGCAGTGAAGCGGATGTCGATCGGGCTGTTGCAGCGGCAAGAACTTCCTTTGAATCCGGTGTCTGGTCTAATCTGCGGCCGAAGGCCCGTAAACAGATTCTGATGTGTTTTGCTGATTTGTTGGAGCAGCATGCCGATGAGCTGGCATTGCTCGAAAGCCTGGATATGGGCATGACTATCAGTGACAGCAGTACCATGAATGTACCCGGTGCGGTTGAGTGTGTGAATTGGTACGCCGAACTGGCAGACAAACTCTATGACGAAGTCGCACCGACTCAACCGGATGCTGTAACCCGTATTCATCGGGTGCCTGTCGGCGTGGTAGCAGCGATCGTACCGTGGAATTACCCACTGATGATCGCCTGCTGGAAAGCGGCTCCAGCGCTGGCAGCCGGTAATTCGGTGGTGCTCAAGCCTGCAGAACAGTCATCCCTGACCGCCATTAAGATGGCACAACTGGCCTTTGAGGCAGGCATTCCTGCCGGTGTCTTCAATGTGGTGCCCGGTCTTGGTGAAGAGGCCGGTAAGGCGCTGGGTCTGCATATGGATGTCGATGCGCTGGCGTTTACCGGTTCCAGCCGGGTGGGTGGTCTGTATATGCAGTATGCCGGGCAATCTAATCTCAAAAGAGTTGCGCTGGAGTGCGGCGGCAAAACGCCGAATATTGTACTTGCCGATGTTGAAGATCTTGATACCGCTGCAGATGCCATTGTGTTGGGAGCATTCTCCAATCAGGGCCAGATCTGTAATGCCGGTTCCCGTCTGATCGTGGATCAGACAGTCCATCAACCGCTGATGGAACGGATTAAAAGCCGCACTGCAGCGATCCGACAGGGCGATCCGTTGGATTCTGACACCCAGTTCAGCTGTCTGGTCAACCGCCAGCATACCGGCAATGTACTCAACTATATCGATATCGGTAAATCCGCCGGTGCCGAGCTGGTGTGTGGTGGTGAGCAGGCAGAGCAGGGTGAATGCTTCCTGCAGCCGACTATTTTTGATGGTGTCGATAGAACCATGCCGATCGCCAGTGAAGAGATCTTCGGTCCGGTGCTGTCGGTAATCACTGTTGATGGTATTGATGAAGCGATCGAGGTGGCCAACTCAACCGTCTACGGTCTGGGAGCCGCACTCTGGACTCAGAATATGAAAGTGATGGAAGAGGCTGCCAAACGGATCAAAGCGGGTGTTGTCTGGGTCAACTGTCATGATCACGGTGATATTTCATCCCCGGTGGGTGGCTTTAAACAGTCTGGCTTTGGTCGGGATAAGTCGATCCACGCGCTGGATAAATACGTGGAGTATAAAACCCTCTGGATTAATCTGGGGTAAGCGCAGACCGGTCTGCATTGGCTGCAGTTAATACGTAGTGAGGCCCGCCCTCGTGCCGATTGGCATATTGGTCGGCATGGCGGTTAGATGACAAAGCCTATGATAGTTGTTGACTGGCTATAACTTTACTGAGTAAAGTTGTACGGTATTTCCGTACATTATTGGGTGTTTCATGGAAACTATCAGCGTCAATCAGTTCAGAGATAATCTGAAAGCCTTCGTAGAACAGGCGGCCAATAAGCACGAGCCGATTAAAGTTACTCGCAGGGCTGGCGAGGATTTTGTGGTGATAAGTGCTGAAGACTGGGAAAGAGAGCAAGAAAGCCTGTATGTTCTTCAAAATAGCGATCTGATGCAGCAGATTGCCAGTTCTCTGGCAACTCACCAATCAGGTAAAGGCTACACACCAACGGATGGTGAATTGGATGAGATCACTGGTATTTGAAGGGAACACCTGGGACAAATACGAAAAACTCCGTGACCAGGATAAACGGTTGCATAAATCTCTCTGTAAGATACTGAAAGAAATGCTTCGTACCGAAGATCCCGCCGTTGGTTCAGGTAAACCAGAGCAGCTTAAGCATAACCTGTCAGGGCTGTGGTCCCGCCGCATTTCGCAAAAAGATCGATTAATCTATGGCTTTGATGATAGCTCGATTTACATCTTTGCAATCGGAGGTCACTACGATCAGTATTAGTTCTTGCAGGACTATTAACAATGTGAAATATACAGTACCAGACTCGTCAGATTAGCTAGTCATAGTTAGGTTCATCGATAGTTGCCTCTTGGGTTCTCGACATGGGGACGTGCCTCGCTACAGATTTGATCAGACGCTCCCTGCAAAATATTAATCCGCACCGTGCCAGATGATTGCGGCAAGTACCTAAGAGCATGATAGTGCTGCTCCCGCATCTACGAATCTAAGGGGCTACGTTTTTTCGAGCTACCAGCGAGCATTGCCTGCAATGCGATCGAGCAAGTCACGCTGGCGTGACGTTCAAGCTACTTTCCCTCGTGCCTCGCTACAGTTTTTATCAGGCTGATGACAGCACTACTTCCCAGACCTGTACCGCATCGTTACTGAGATTACGCATCACATTCGGTCCCATATCTTTGAAGTCTTTACCCAGCAGCAGAGTCGGAGATATAGGGGCTGGTTTCTTGGCGCTTACCGATTGTGCTGACTCTTTCTCTGCCTGACGTTTACGCCATGCCAGTGCTTCATCGCTCCAGTTCTGTTGGCTCTGTATGGTGAAGTCACTTTCCTTAATCAGCGTCTCAAATACTTCGATACTGATCAGATGTGAGTGCTGCGGATCTCTTGCCCAGGGGACCGGGTACAGCATCCGTTCGGGGTGATTACCGCTGAAGACCTCATGCATCAGAATGCTGCCGTTGTCCGTAAGTACCCGCTGACATTCAGCCAGACATTGTTGGGTATCAGGTATGTTCAGCAGGCTGTGCTGGAACAGTATGCAGTCGAAGCTGTTATCGGCAAACGGGAGATGCTGAGCATCGGTGGTGAGTATTGCTGCTTCCGGTTGCTTAGCCAGCAAGCTCAGTTGCTGATTAAGCTGATTAAAACCGTGGGTAATATCGATCCCGACGATCTCTGCATCCAGCGTGTCAGAAGTTAGCCGCATCAATCCACCCATACCACTACCGATCTCCAGAATCCGTCTGGGTTGCAGAGCTTCCAGTCGTTGCAGTAGCTTCTGAGAGGCTTTGATTCCGCCGATATGCAGCTGATCGATAGGTGCCAGCTGGAATGGCGTAGGTCCATCCGGATAAGCTTCTTGCAGACGCTCCAGAATCAGTGGAGTTTGCAGCTGATCGCTATAGTGGTTTTCGATACTCATTCTTGCGTACTGTCTGGGATAAGTAAAAATCCACCTTCTAAAGAAGGTGGCTTTGATGAAGCCCCCTCGAAGGGGGCTGACTTCTATAGCAGGTTCAGTTGGCTTCGTTCCATCTCTTTTTCAACCTTTTCCTGATGTCTTACATAACGCCTGATTATTTCCTCATTGATTCCAACCGAATCAACAAAATACCCCCTCCGCCAAAAGTGATTTCCCCACAACTTGTTCTTTCTCAAATAGGGATATTTACTGAATAGCTTCAGAGCTATCTTGCCCTTGAGTGCACCAATCAGCTTAGATATTGCCAACTTAGGCGGTATCTTTACCACCAGATGCACATGATCTATTTGGACATTCAGTTCTAAAACTGTACAGCCTAGCTGCGCACAATATACATGGATACTTCGGTAAACATGTGATGCTTGCTCATACTTACTCATGTTAGTTTCCTCACGACTTCGCTAAAAATCGCTGCGGCTTCTAACATGGGTAGGTATTCGGGCAAAGCCCAAATTGCTGATAACCACCTACTGAAGTAGGTGGTTTAGGGCTGAAAATAAAAACGGGGTCTGAAGACCCCGTATTCGGGCTTGGAAGGCCCTTTCCACAATAATCAGGACTGCCGATCAGATGTCGTCCAGACCCAGTTCTTTGATGGAGATCTCACGCATCTTGAACTTTTGGATCTTGCCGGTCACGGTCATCGGGAATTCCTCGACGAACTTGAAGTAACGCGGAATCTTGAAGTGGGTGATCTTACCCTTACAGAATTCACGCAGTTGCTCTTCTGTCACGCTATCGGCATCAGGGCTTAGTTTAACCCAGGCAATCAGTTCTTCACCGTACTTCTTATCCGGTACGCCGGTTACCTGAACATCGGTGATTTCCGGGTGAGTGAACAGGAACTCTTCGATCTCTTTCGGATAAACGTTTTCACCGCCACGGATAACCATATCCTTAATCCGGCCAACGATCTGGATGTAGCCCTCTTGATCCATAGTGGCAAGGTCACCGGTGTGCATCCAGCCACCTGCGTCGATAGAGTTGCTGGTCGCTTCTTCGTTGTTCCAGTACTTGATCATCACGCTGTAACCGCGGGTACACAGCTCGCCGATCTCACCGCGAGGTACAACGCGGCCAGTGGCTGCATCAACGATCTTGGTTTCCAGGTGTGGCTGAGTACGGCCAACGGTGGTTACCTGCTTCTCGAACGGATCGTCGGCTGCGGTCTGAGTCGATACCGGGCTGGTTTCGGTCATACCGTAGGCGATCTGTACTTCACGCATGTTCATCTTTTCGTTGACGTTCTTCATCAGCTCTGCAGGGCAGATGGAGCCAGCCATGATACCGGTACGCAGGGTAGACAGGTCATAGCTTTCAAATTCCGGATCATCCAGCTCAGCGATAAACATGGTTGGTACACCGTACAGTGCGGTGGCTTTCTCTTTCTGAACCGCTTCCAGCACGGCTTTCGGCTCGAAACCGTCAGTTGGATAGATCATGGTAGCGCCGTGAGTCATACAACCCAGGTTACCCATCACCATACCGAAGCAGTGATACAGAGGTACAGGAATGATCAGACGGTCTTTATCGGTGAAGTTCTGACTTTCACCCACGAAGTAACCGTTGTTCAGAATGTTGTGGTGGCTCAGGGTTGCACCCTTAGGGAAGCCGGTGGTTCCGGACGTGTACTGGATGTTGATCGCATCATCAAACTGCAGTGTCGCCTGGATATCCTGAACCTGCTTCAGATCGACTTTGCTGGCTTCTTCGATGAAGTCATTCCAGCGCCACATACCGGCGTGTTGTTCTTCAGACAGGTTGATGATGCATTCCAGTGTCTTCAGCTTTTCTGATTTCAGCTGGCCTTTTTCGCAGCTGTTCAGTTCCGGCGCCAGATCAAACAGCATCTGGGTGTAATTAGAAGACTTGAAGCTGTCGGCGGTGACCAGATATTTAGCCCCGGACTGGTTCAGTGCATACTCCAGCTCGTGCAGACGATAAGCCGGATTGATGTTAACCAGGATGGCACCGACTTTTGCAGTGGCAAACTGGGTAACGGTCCATTGTGCATTGTTGGGTGACCACATGCCGACACGGTCGCCGGCCTGTACGCCAACCGCTAGCAGGGCACGGGCACACTGCTCAACCTGTTCTTTCAGGTCAGCGTAGGTCCAGCGAATATCCTGATAGTGAACGATCAGGGCATCGTTATCCGGGTAGGTGGCGCAGATCTCGTCGAACTTATCGCCGATGGTCATACCCAGCAGAGGTTGGCTGCTGGTACCGCTGGTGTAACTGGGTTTTGCGTTGCTCATTGCTTTAGCCCCTGGATTATTTTTATGTGCGGAGAGTGCTCTATCAGCACCGGCAGTGTGTTTCTGCCAGCCTGCTTACTGAACTGCAGATCAGCCTCTCGCCAGATTTTAAATTCTGTTAACGTGCCTGGCCGTGATATTCACGGTTTGGCTGCATATCGACCGCACTGGCGATCCGGTTGGTCATGTTGTAGAAACCGGCCACGTTGGCGATATCCCAGATATCCTGATCGGAGAAGCCTGCCTGCCGCAGGATTTCCCGGTCTACCTCTTCAATGCTGTCCGGTGCGACTGTCATTTGTACGGCGAAGTCGAGCATCGCTTTGTGTCGTTCAGACAGATCAGCAGCCCGGTAGTTGATGGCGATCAGTTCGCCCAGTGCCGGATCACCGGAGTAGTCACGTACTGCTGCGCCATGGGCGACGATGCAGTAGAAGCAGTGGTTCTGGGAGGAGACGGCAACTGCAATCATCTCCCGCTCCAGCGGGGTCAGGTTACTTTCGCCGAACATAAGTTCGTTATAAAACTTGGAGAAGACATCCAGCTGAGCCAGATTCTGGCTGTATGCTGTCAGGACGTTCGGCACCATACCGAGTTTTTCATCGCAGATGTCGAAGTATTTTTTTACGTCCGCTGGCAGTTCTTCCCGGCTCGGGTATTTCAGATCCAGCGCTGTCACATGATCAGGTTGAGACATCGTGTAACTCCGTTTTATTGTTGTATTCAGAGTGTGTCTTACGGTGGTCTTTATGAAGACCTATATTAGGGTAATCACTTATATGCTTGCAAGCGCAACCAAAGGATTACCCGAGGGTTTAATGTGCTCTTAACACAGTAGGGAACCTGCGAATAAGTCAGGTACTTTCTCTGCGGGACGATAAAGCCGCCTTATACGCGAAAGCGTGCGCAGGAAATGGTTAGCCCTTTTCAAGTGCGCTGACAACGTAGAAGGTGGCTTTAGCGCCCGCCCTTCGGGGCTTTCAGGGCGATCCTATCTCTTTGTTAACGATTTTCGACAGGCAACCAGCATGCCTGTAATCGTTGCCTCGAGCTAGAACCGCTCTGAAAGCCAGAGGTGTACCTGACTTGTTCGAAGGTTCCTTAACTATCACAGCCCATTGCCAGCGCAACTTTTGAACCGCTGGTGCGGCCCAATTGAGCCGTGATCCAATGGCCAGTCTGCGCCAGTTTCTGCAGATCGACGCCGGTTTCAATACCCAGGCCGTTGAGCATATACAGCACGTCTTCGGTAGCGACGTTGCCTGATGCACCTTTGGCATAAGGGCAACCACCCAGACCTGCAACGGAAGCATCGATCACCGCAACACCTTCTTCGACCACCGCATACAGGTTGGCAAGTGCCTGACCGTAGGTGTCGTGGAAGTGTGCTGCCAGCTTTTCGACTGCGACCTGTTTCTGCACGGCTTCCAGCATCCGCTTGGCTTTCAGCGGTGTACCTACACCGATGGTGTCGCCCAGCGAGATCTCATAGCAACCCATATCCAGAAGTTCGCGGCTCACTGCAGCAACCTGGTCAGGGTTGATCTCGCCTTCGTAAGGGCAACCCATTACGGTAGAAACATAGCCCCGTACCCGGATGTCATGCTGCTGTGCCAGTTCGATCACCGGAGCAAAGCGCTCCAGGCTCTCTTTAATGGAGCAGTTGATGTTCTTCTGAGTAAAGGCTTCAGAAGCTGCGCCGAACACAGCGACTTCATCGGCACCCGCTTCAATTGCGCCTTCCAGCCCTTTCAGGTTAGGCGTCAGGGCAGAGTAGGTGACGCCCGCCTTGCGGCTGATGCCCTGCATCACTGCAGAGGCATCACCCATCTGTGGCACCCACTTGGGTGACACAAAACTGGCGGCTTCGATATGGCTGAGACCGCAGTCGCTGAGCCGGTTAACCAGCTCAACTTTGATGGCGGTATCGATCACCGGACCGGGTTCGTTCTGAAGGCCGTCGCGGGCCCCCATTTCGAACAGGCGTACGTGCTTAGGAAACGTCATGGTTATCCCTCCGCAGCATCCAGCGAGATCAGCTCAGCGCCGTCATCCACCAGATCGCCTTCAGCAAAGTAGATCTCAGCCACGGTTCCGTCGTGCGGTGCCTTCAGGCTGTGTTCCATCTTCATCGCTTCCATGATCACCAGAGTTTCGCCTTCTTTCACGGCCTGGCCTTTTTCAACCAGTACGGCAACCACGGCACCGTTCATAGGTGCGGTCAGGCTGTTATCACCGGCGTGATCATCACCACCAAAGCTTTCGCTGAACTGTTCGCAAACAAACTGCTCACCCTCATGGAACAGGGTCAGTTGGTTGCAATCGTTAAACAGGCTCACGCTGAAGCGGTGGCCATTGATGACAACGCTCAGTTTGTCGTCGTTCAGTTGTGCATTGACCTGGTAGGAAGCATCAGCGACCTGAATTTCATACTGACCATTCTGCTCCAGTACGCTCAGGTCATACTCCTGCTCGTTATGGATCAGTTTCAGCGGGCGGGCGTACTCAGAGTTCAGGCGCCAGCTATTCTGGTAACCGAACGGAGAGTATGGATCATCCGGGTTGTTGGTCTGCTGCTTATTCTTCTCGCTGAAGAAGCAGGCTGCCATCGCCAGACAGTACTGAGTATCCAGATTACTTTCCGGGAACAGCAGGGCTTCGTGTTTTTCGATAAAGCCGGTATCCAGCTCCAGACCTTTGAACGGCGCACTGCCAGCCAGGTTGCGCAGGAATTTCAAGTTGGTCTTCAGACCACTGATACGGTATTCCTCCAGCGCCTGTTCCATACGGGCAATGGCACGATCACGGTTGTCATCCCAGACGATCAGCTTAGCGATCATCGGATCGTAGAATACGCTTACTTCGTCACCTTCAACCACACCGGTATCGACCCGTACGTGGGTGCTTTCTTCCGGGGTACGCAGGTAACGCAGGGTACCGGTTGCCGGCAGGAAGTCGTTATCCGGATCTTCCGCGTAAACACGGGCTTCCAGGGCGTGACCGTTAATGCGGATCTGATCCTGTTGCAGTGGCAGTGGTTCACCGCTGGCGATGCGCAGCTGCCATTCCACCAGGTCCTGACCTGTGATCATCTCGGTTACCGGGTGCTCAACCTGCAGGCGGGTGTTCATCTCCATGAAGTAGAAGGAACCGTCAACGTCGTAGAGGAATTCCACGGTACCGGCACCCACATAATCGATCGCCTGTGCTGCACGGACCGCGGCTTCACCCATCGCTTTACGGGTTTCATCGCTCAGGTTCGGTGCTGGTGCTTCTTCGATTACCTTCTGATGACGACGCTGTACTGAACAGTCACGCTCAGCCAGATAGACACCGTTGCCCTGCTTATCGCAGAACACCTGAATTTCAACGTGACGAGGCTGGGTCAGGTAGCGTTCGATCAGCATATCCGGGTTACCGAAAGCGTTCTGTGCTTCACGGCAGGCGGATACCAGTGCTTCATCAAATTCGGCCAGGGATTCAACCACGCGCATCCCTTTACCGCCACCACCGGCAACCGCTTTCAGCAGTTGTGGGTAGCCACACTTTTCAGATTCCTGCTTCAGCAGAGCAGGGGTCTGATCATCACCGTGATAGCCTGGTACCAGTGGTACATCCGCGTGAGACATAATCTCTTTCGCTGCCGATTTAGAGCCCATCGCTTCAATCGCGCCGGTTGGTGGGCCGATAAATTCGATGCCGTTGTCGGCACATGCCTGAGCAAACTCAGCATTCTCAGAGAGGAAACCGTAACCCGGGTGAACGGCCTGTGCACCGGATTGCTTAGCGATTTCCAGAATCTTGTCGCTACGCAGGTAGCTTTCTGTGCTTGGCGCAGGGCCCAGCAGGAAAGCCTCATCGGCCATGGCGACGTGACGTGCGTTACGGTCCGCTTCGGAGTAGACCGCTACACAACGGATACCCAGACGGTGAGCTGTCTGAATAACGCGGCAAGCAATCTCACCACGGTTAGCAATAAGAATTTTATTAAACATGCCGCTTACTCCTGAATCCAGTTCGGTTTACGCTTCTGCAGGAAAGAGCCAAGGCCCTCCTGACCCTCGTCGCTGACGCGGATGTCGGCGATACGGCGGGCAGTATCTTCGATCACCTCAGCGGTGATCTCCTTCTGGCTGACGGCATAGATCAGCTCTTTCGCGGCTTTCATCGCCTGCGGGCTGTTCTTGCGCAGCGTTGCGATAAAGCGGTCACAGGCTTCATCCAACTGCTCCACGCTTTCAACCACTTCGTGCACCAGACCGAACTCCTGTGCCGTACGGGCACTGAACAGCTCGGCGGTGACAAAGTAGCGACGGGACTGGCGCTCACCGATGGCACGAACCACGTAAGGGCTGATCACCGCAGGGATCAGACCGATTTTTACTTCAGACAGGCAGAAAGCGCTGCTTTCAGCGGCGATAACGATATCGCAGCAGGCTGCCAGACCTACAGCACCGCCGTAGGCAGCACCCTGAACCAGAGCGATGGTTGGCTTGCTGTGGTTGTTCAGTACTTCCATCAGACGAGCCAGACGACCGGCGTCCACCATGTTCTCTTCATGGGTGTTCTGGGCCATGCGCTTCATCCAGGCCAGATCGGCACCGGCAGAGAAGTTCTTACCGCGAGAACGCAGCACCAGCACCCGGACTTCCGGATCTTCGTCAGTCGCTTCCAGATTGTGAATCAGTTGCTCGATCACATCGTCGTCGAAAGCGTTGTGTACTTCCGGACGGTTGATGATCAGCTCGGCAACACCGTTATTGCTCTTTTCTAATAACACCAGTTGTTCTTTAGTCATTATCCTGGCCTCCCATTACATGCGGAATACGCCAAAGCGGGTTTCACCCACCGGCTTATTCAGGGCTGCGGACAGACTCATACCGATAACGTCACGGGTCTGTTTCGGATCGATGACACCGTCATCCCAGAGGCGGGCAGAGGCGTAATAAGGATGACCCTGGTGTTCGTAGGTATCGATAATAGGCTGCTTGAATTCAGCTTCTTCATCGGCACTCCACTCCTGGCCAACGCGATCCATGTTGTCGCGCTTAACGGTGGCCAGTACGCCGGCAGCCTGTTCGCCACCCATTACAGAGATACGGGCGTTCGGCCACATGAACATCAGATTTGGGCTGTAGGCACGGCCACACATACCGTAGTTACCGGCACCAAAGCTGCCGCCGATCAGTACAGTGAATTTCGGTACATCAGCACAGGCAACCGCGGTTACCATCTTGGCACCGTGCTTAGCGATACCTTCGGATTCGTACTTCTGGCCAACCATAAAGCCGGTGATATTCTGCAGGAACAGCAGAGGGATCTTGCGCTGACAGCACAGCTCGATAAAGTGCGCGCCTTTCTGAGCAGACTCACCGAACAGAATGCCGTTGTTAGCTACGATACCCACCGGATAACCGTGGATATGGGCGAAGCCGGTCACCAGAGTCGTGCCGTACATCTTTTTGAATTCATCAAATTCAGAGCCATCTACAATACGGGCGATTACTTCGCGCACATCAAATGGCTTCTTCAGGTCAGTACCAACGATGCCATACAGGTCATCCGCCGGGTAGAGTGGCTCTTTCGGTGCCTGAGTCTTAATGTTGATATCTTTGCGACGATTCAGGTTCGCAACACAGGTACGGGCGATCTCCAGCGCGTGCTGATCATTTTCAGCATAGTGGTCGGCTACACCGGATACTTTACAGTGCACATCAGCGCCACCCAGATCTTCAGCACTTACTACTTCGCCTGTTGCGGCTTTAACCAGCGGTGGACCCGCCAGGAAGATAGTCCCCTGTTCACGTACGATGATGGACTCATCAGCCATCGCTGGCACATAAGCACCGCCGGCAGTACACAGGCCCATTACCACCGCGATCTGCGGGATGCCTTTAGAAGACATACGTGCCTGGTTATAGAAGATACGACCGAAATGATCGCGATCCGGGAATACGTCATCCTGCTGTGGCAGGTTAGCACCGCCGGAATCCACCAGATAGATACATGGCAGGTGATTCTGTTCGGCAATTTCCTGAGCCCGCAGGTGCTTCTTGACGGTCAGTGGGAAATAAGTGCCGCCTTTTACGGTGGCATCGTTGGCAATGATCATGCACTCAACGCCGCTGACCCGACCGATACCGGTGATGATACCGGCTGCCGGTACGTCATCATCATAGACGTTATAAGCCGCCAGTTGGGACAGCTCCAGCAATGGAGAGCCTTCATCCAACAGTGCGTTGATACGGTCACGGGGCAGTAGCTTGCCGCGGGACAGGTGACGTTCCTGATACTTGGCGCCGCCACCCTGGTGAATCTGTGCTGTTTTATCACGCAGATCGTTGACTGCGTCCGCCATGGAGTCGTAGTTGGCGCGGAAATCTTCAGCCCGGGAATTGATTTTAGTATTTATTATGCTCATCTGACTGTGCTCTTTTTAATATCAGGCTCAGATTAAAAACCGTGTGTGAGAGCCTGAATTGTTAAGCTGAATCGAAAATGTGGGGGACGCAGTCGCATCCCCCAAAAACCTTCTTTACAGAAGGTGTCCACTTCTCTTCTTGAAGACTTACTTGTTCAGGAACAGCTCGCGACCGATCAGCATACGGCGGATCTCGGAGGTACCTGCACCGATTTCGTACAGCTTGGCATCACGCAGCAGACGGCCAGTCGGGAATTCATTGATGTAGCCGTTACCGCCCAGCAGCTGGATCGCATCCAGTGCAACCTTGGTCGCCATCTCGGCGGTGTAGAGGATGACACCGGCGCAGTCCTTACGGGATGTTTCGCCGCGCACTGCTGCCTGAGCAACCATGTAGGCATAGGACTTAGACGCGTTCATCTGGGTGTACATGTCAGCCACTTTACCCTGTACCAGTTCGAACTCGCCGATCGCTTTACCGAACTGCACACGGTCACGGGTATAAGGCACAACGATATCCATTGCCGCCTGCATGATACCCAGAGGGCCGCCGGCCAGTACCAGACGCTCATAGTCAAGACCAGACATCAGAACTTTTACACCGCCGTTCAGTTCACCCAGGATGTTCTCTTTAGGTACCGGGCAATCTTCGAAAACCAGCTCACAGGTGTTGGAGCCGCGCATACCCAGCTTGTCCAGCTTCTGATGACGGGAGAAACCTGGGAAATCACGCTCAACGATGAATGCAGTGATACCTTTAGGGCCAGCATTTACATCGGTCTTAGCGTAGATAACGTAGGTGTTAGCGTCCGGACCGTTGGTGATCCACATCTTGTTGCCGTTCAGCAGGTAGTGGTCGCCGTTGTCGCGGGCATGCAGTTTCATGGAAACAACGTCAGAACCGGCGTTCGGCTCAGACATCGCCAGGGCACCGATATGTTCACCGCTGATCAGTTTTGGCAGATACTTATGTTTCTGCTCTTCAGTACCGTTGCGGTGGATCTGGTTAACACACAGGTTGGAGTGAGCACCGTAAGACAGGCCTACAGAAGCAGAGGCACGGCTGATCTCTTCCATAGCAACCATGTGTGCCAGGTAACCCATCTCTACGCCACCGTACTCCTCTTTAACGGTGATACCCAGCAGACCCATGTCGCCAAACTTGCGCCACAGATCATTCGGAAATTCATTTTCCTGATCAATCTGCTCGGCCCGTGGTGCAATTTCCTGAGCTGCGAAGTTGTTAATCTGCTCGCGCAGCATATCCAGTGTTTCACCCAGTCCGAAGTTCAGAGAGCTGTACTGTGCAATCATGTGTTCACCTGTCGTTTGCTTTTTAGCGTTGCTGTTTTTGTTGTTTCATATAAACGGACGGCTCAGGCCGTCCGCTTGTTTAAGTCTTCCATCGCTTCCCGGCAGCGGGATTCTGCGTTATCCAGTTCTAACTGGAGCATAGCGATGTCCTGAAGCTGCTGTTCAAGCGCAGCTTTCTTCTCTTCTATCTTGGTCATCAGCAGTTGCAGCTGCTTCATGCTACCGGTCTGGGTTTCATCCCATAGCTCAAACAATTCACGTGTCTCGGCTAAGGAGAAGCCCAGGCGTTTGCCCCGCAGAATCAGTTTCAGGCGTACGCGGTCCTGAGAACTGTAGATACGGGTCTGGCCCCGGCGGCCTGGAAACAGCAACTGCTGATCCTCATAAAAGCGAATGCTGCGTGTTGTTACATCAAATTCACTGGCCAGCTCGCTGATTGAATAGGTCTTGGTATTCATAACTAAGATCTTCTACTGAGTATCTTTACTGTCGATGGTTAAAATGTAGCGGAAGTTTACGTAAACGTAAAGTAAATAAGGGAATGTTCTTATATAAGCCTTTAGGTGTAGAGGGTTTGTAACTATATGAAATTAAAAGGATAAATTGATTTTTGTGTTTTTTATTAGACTAAAGTAGTACTTGTTAACCAGTAAGGGAAATTGCTAACTTCGATCTCAAGGCTGATATGGGCATATGATCGTTTTGCCCTTTAGATAATAAAAACAAACATGTGAGAGGCTGGTTCTGCATGAGTGCCGACTACGTTCTCGAGACCAGAAATCTGGTCAAGGAATTCAAGGGCTTTACCGCCGTTGACGATGTAAATCTGAAAGTTAAGCGCGGAACAATCCATGCGCTTATCGGCCCGAACGGTGCCGGTAAGACCACGGTATTTAACCTGCTGACAAAATTTCTGACTCCGACCACCGGTACCATTCTGTATAACGGTGAAGACATTACTTCTATGAAGTCGGCTGCGATTGCCCGTAAAGGTATCGTTCGTTCGTTTCAGATCTCCGCTGTATTCCCACACCTGACTGTACTGGAAAATGTACGCATTGCGCTGCAGCGTAATGAAGGCAACAGCTTCCACTTCTGGAAATCAGAGAAAGTGCTGGACAAACTGAATGATCGTGCACTGGAGCTGCTGGACGAAGTAGGTCTGCGTAGCTTTGCTAACGCGATCACGGTTGACTTGCCATACGGTAGTAAGCGTGCACTGGAGATCGCCACCACACTGGCGCTTGATCCTGAAATGCTGCTGCTGGATGAGCCAACCCAGGGTATGGGCCACGAGGATGTGGGTGTAGTTGCTGACCTGATTAAGAAGGTATCCGCCAACCGCACCATCCTGATGGTAGAGCACAACCTGCACGTAGTAGCGAAACTGGCTGACCAGATTACCGTACTGCAGCGGGGTGCAATTCTGACCGAAGGTGATTATGAGACGGTGTCTCAGGATCCACGTGTACGTGAAGCTTACATGGGTGTTGAAGCTGATGATGAAGTAGCCCAGGCACATGCGGCTGCAAATGCTGCTGAGAAGGAGGCCGTAGAATGAGCACTACCGGTGAAAAAATCCGTATTGTAGATCTGCATTCCTATTACGGTGAGTCTCATATTCTGCACGGTATCGATATGACCATTATGCAGGGTGAGCTTGTTACTCTGCTGGGCCGTAACGGTTCCGGTCGTTCTACCACCCTTAAGTCAATCATGAACATGGTTGGCCGTCGTACCGGCTCTATCAATATCAATGGTAACGAGACCATTGATATGCCGGCGCACAAAATTGCGCACCTGGGTGTGGGTTACTGCCCGGAAGAGCGAGGCATCTTCTCCAGTCTGAATGTGGAAGAAAACCTGATGCTGCCGCCGAATGTGCGCTCTGACGGTATGAGTGTCGAAGAGATCTATGAAATTTTCCCGAACCTGGCTGAGCGTCGTTATAGCCAGGGTACACGCCTCTCCGGCGGGGAACAGCAGATGCTGGCGATGGCCCGTATTCTGCGAACCGGTGCAAATATCCTGCTGCTCGATGAGATTACAGAAGGTCTGGCTCCGGTAATCGTGCAAAAACTTGCAGAAGTTCTGGTGATGCTGAAAGAGCGTGGCCTGACCATTCTGCTGGTCGAGCAGAACTTCCGTTTCGCCGCCCCGATTGCGGATCGCCACTACGTTATGGAACACGGCCATATCGTAGAGGAGGTACATGCGCATGAACTGGAAGCGAAGACGGAACAGTTGAATACCTTACTGGGTGTATAAGCAGAGTGCTCTGCACCCAATTCCCTTGAAGTTCGATAAAAATAAAAATGCTCAAGCAGGAGTAACAACATGAAAGCAATGAAGAAGACCTTACTGGCAGCGGCAATGAGCGTAGCAGCGGCTACTGGTGTACAGGCGGCTGGTGTATCCGACGACGTAGTAAAGATCGGTGTACTGGCGGATATGGGCGGTGTTTACGCTGATATCTGTGGTAAAGGTTGTGTAACAGCTGTTGAAATGGCAGTTGAAG
Organism: uncultured Amphritea sp.; assembly: GCA_963669425.2. Classification (GTDB taxonomy): domain Bacteria; phylum Pseudomonadota; class Gammaproteobacteria; order Pseudomonadales; family Balneatricaceae; genus Amphritea. The sequence goes on along the minus strand of CAXXNC010000002.1, from coordinate 2,057,610 downwards.
ACTTCGGTGGTACCGTACTGGGTAAGCCAATCGAAGTAGTAAGTGCTGATGACCAGAACAAGCCGGACGTAGGTTCTGCAAAAGTTCGTCAGTGGGTTGAAGATGAAGGTGTAGACGCGGTTAACGGTCTGGTAGCTTCCTCTGTAACCGGTGCGGTAACTAAAGTACTGACTGACGCGAAGAAGATCGCGCTGATCTCTACTTCTGCAAGCCACGCGTTCACCACTAAAGCATGTTCTCCATATAACGTTCACTGGACCTACAACGTTGCCGCACTGGCAAACGGTACTGTGAAGCCAATGGTAGACGCAGGTAAGAAGAAATGGTTCTTCATCACTGCGGACTATGCATTCGGTCACGCTCTGGAAGGTATCGCTTCTAAAGTAATCGAGTCTTCCGGCGGTGAAGTAGTGGGCGCGGTTCGTGCACCACTGGGTACAACTGACTTCTCCTCTTACGTACTGCAGGCACAGGCTTCCGGTGCTGACGTAGTAGGCCTGGCAAACGCTGGTGCTGACTTCGTGAACGCGCTGAAAACTTCTGCAGAATTCGGTCTGACTGAAACAGCTGATGTAGCAGGTCTGCTGGTATTCACCCACAACGCTAAGGCGCTGGATCCTGCGATTGCTGCTGGCATGAAAGCGACTACTGGCTTCTACTGGGATATGGATGACCAGACCCGTGAGTGGTCTGCACGATTCAAAGAGCGTCACGGTTCTATCCCTGCAATGGGTCAGGCAGGTGCTTACTCTATGACTATGCACTACCTGAACGCGATCAAAGCAGCGGGTACTGACGATGCTGATGCAGTAATGAAGCAGATGAAGTCTACCAAGCCGAATGACTTCTTCGCCCGTAACGCTTACCTGCGTAACGACGGTCGTATGGTTCACGACATGCTGCTGGTATCCATCAAGGATGCTGCAAGCCGTAAGTCTGAAGACGACATCTACAACATTGAAGCAACCATTCCGGGTGACGTAGCGTTCAACCCAATGCTGCCTCAGTGTGACTTCAAGTAATTCCTGCTTGGACTTAGGGGGTGCAGCTGCTTAGCACTCACCCCCAGCTTTATCTTAAAGGAGCTGTGTGAAAGCAGCTTCGCACAACTCCTTTTGTTCGTTTTTAGGTGATGGTATGGCGACGTTATTTGGTATTAATCTGTTTGCGCTGTCCGGACAGCTGCTGGTGGGCCTGATTAATGGTTCATTTTATGCGCTGCTGAGTCTCGGTCTGGCGATTATCTTTGGTCTGTTAAAAATTATTAATTTCGCGCAGGGCGCGATGTATATGCTCGGCGCTTTCTTTGCCTGGATGGCCCTGAACTACATGGGTATCAACTACTGGGTCGCGCTGATTCTGGTGCCGATCGCCGTCGGTGGTATCGCGATTCTGATAGAACGCTTTCTGGTACGTCCGATCGCTAACGAAGATCACCTCTACAGTCTGCTGCTGACCTTCGGTATTGCACTGATTCTGCAGGGTCTGTTCACACATATTTATGGTTCTTCCGGTCTGCCTTACTCCATTCCGGCTGAACTGAAAGGTGGTACTAAACTGCCATTCATGTACCTGCCTAACTACCGCGCATGGATCATCGTCAGCTCGCTGATCGTATGTCTGGGTACCTGGTGGGTGATTGAGAAAACCAAGCTGGGTGCTTACCTGCGTGCCGGTACTGAAAACCCACAGCTGATGCAGGGCTTCGGTATCAACGTACCGCTGATCACCACCCTGACCTTCGGCTTTGGTGTAGCGCTGGCAGGCTTTGCCGGTGTACTGGCTGCTCCGGTTTACTCTGTAAGTCCTGAAATGGGCTCCAATATTCTGATCGTGGTATTCGCTATCGTAGTAATTGGCGGCATGGGCTCTATTGGTGGTGCTATCCTGACCGGTCTGCTGATGGGCGTCGTGGAAGGTCTGACCAAGTTCTTCTATCCGGAAGCCTCTACCACCGTTATCTTCATGTTCATGGTGATCGTGCTGCTGCTTAAGCCTGCCGGTCTGTTTGGTAAAGAAGCGTAAGGAGTACAGCCATGAAAATTAATAAGCTATACGTATTTCTGCTGGCACTGGCACTGGTTGCGCCGACCGTTGTTTACCCGGTCTTCCTGATGAAGGTGCTGTGTTTTGCACTGTTCGCCTGTGCCTTTAACCTGCTGCTGGGCTTTGTCGGACTGCTGTCCTTCGGTCACGCTGCATTCCTGGGTACCGGTGGTTATGTTACCGGTTATCTGATGCTGCAAACCGGTATCTCTCCTGAGCTGGGTATCCTGGCGGGTACCGCTTGTGCGGCAGTACTGGGTGGTATCTACGGTAAGCTGGCGGTTAAACGTGAAGGTATCTACTTTGCGATGGTAACCCTGGCGCTGGCTCAGCTGGCATTCTTCTTCTACCTTCAGGCACCGTGGACCGGTGGTGAGGATGGTCTGCAGGGTGTACCGCGTGGCAAACTGCTGGGCATGATCGATCTGTCTGACAACATGACTATGTACTACTTCGTACTGGCGATCTTCCTGTTCGGTTTCTGGATGGTTCACCGTACCGTACATTCACCGTTCGGTCAGATTCTGAAAGCGATTCGTGAAAACGAGCCGCGTGCAGTATCTCTGGGCTACAACGTGAATGACTACAAGTGGGCTGCGTTTGTAATCTCTGCTGCACTGGCTGGCCTGGCCGGTTCTACCAAAACTCTGGTATTCCAGCTGGCGTCCCTGACCGATGTGCACTGGCACATGTCCGGTGAGGTGGTACTGATGACCCTGCTGGGCGGTATGGGTACGATCTTCGGTCCTCTGGTAGGTGCTGGTGTGGTAGTAACCATTCAGAACTACATGTCCGGTGGTGAGCTGGGTAACTACATCCACATCATCATGGGCGTTATCTTCATCGTCTGTGTACTGGCATTCCGTAGCGGTATCGTGGGTGAATTCCAGAAGCTGGTGAAGAAGAACTTCAACTAATATTAGTGGTATAGAAAAGGGACGCTAAGCGTCCCTTTTTGCTGTCAAAGCCCGGCAACTGAATATGGCCGGGCAGTGGAGAGAGAAAGATGAGTCAGGATTCTATTGTTATTGTAAGCGCTGCCCGTACACCGATGGGCGGTATGATGGGTTCTCTGAGCGATGTCCGTGCACCCGATCTGTGTGCCACGGCGATTGAGTCTGCACTGGAGCGTGCTGGTATTCAGGGTGCGGATGTTGATGAAGTTGTGATGGGCTGCGTACTGCCAGCTGGTCTGGGTCAGGCGCCGGCACGTCAGGCTTCCCGTAAAGCGGGTATCCCCGATGCGGCTGGTGCGACCACTATCAATAAGATGTGTGGTTCCGGTATGAAAGCCGTGATGCTGGCACACGATCAGATCGCCGCCGGTCAGGTAGACGTGATGGTTGCCGGTGGTATGGAAAACATGAGTCAGGCACCGTATCTGCTGCCAAAAGCCCGCGCCGGTATGCGTATGGGTCACCAGCAGGCGATCGACCATATGTTCTTTGATGGTCTGGAAGATGCCTACGAAGGCGGCCTGATGGGTACTTACGCGCAGAAGAGCGCCGATGACTACAGTGTTACCCGCGAAGCGATGGATGACTTCGCGATTGGCTCTCTGGAAAAAGCGATCAGCGCTATCGAAACCGGTGCATTCAAAGATGAGATCGCACCAGTGACTATCCAGTCCCGTCGTGGTGAAACCGTTGTCGATACCGATGAGCAGCCAGGCAACGCGCGCATCGATAAGATCCGTCAGCTGAAACCGGCATTCAAGAAAGACGGTACAGTGACAGCAGCGAACTCCAGCTCTATCTCTGATGGTGGCTCTGCGCTGGTACTGATGAAAGAATCAGAAGCTGAAAAGCGTGGCCTGAAACCGCTGGCACGTATCAAAGCACACTCTACCCACGCGCAACTGCCAGCAGAATTCACTATTGCGCCAATCGGTGCGATTGAGAAAGTACTGGATCGTGCAGGCTGGAGCAAAGAAGATGTTGATCTGTACGAAATCAACGAAGCCTTTGCCGTTGTATCTATGCTGGCGATCAGCGAACTGAGTCTGGATGCCGACAAAGTGAACGTTAACGGCGGTGCCTGTGCACTGGGTCACCCGATCGGTTCTTCCGGTTCCCGCATTATGGTGACGCTGCTGTACGCACTGAAGAACCGCGGCCTGAAGAAGGGCGTTGCGTCTCTGTGTATTGGTGGTGGTGAAGCCACTGCAGTGGCAGTTGAGATGCTGTAAACCTACCTTTGCGTTAGAAAAGAACCGGCCTGATGGCCGGTTTTTTTGTTTACTTAAAGCCATGACCTGGCAAGTGTATTTTGCTTTCAGGTAGCGAGGCACGTCCTCGTGCCGATAAATTGCATCGATTCATCCATGCAGCTACCTCGCTGCAAATTCAATTACAGAGGGTTTGAAAAATCCGTTCTTAGTCAGAGCGGTTATGGCCTTCTGCCCGGTACATCCATTTTATTTTAATCAGTAATTGCTTACGGCATGCTTCTTTATCCGACCCGGGATTTGGGTTGGTACGCAGTATTTCAACAAAGGAGTATGAAAATGAATCCGTTATTTTCCAAGGCTGCCCATTTCTTTGAAGATATTCAGTCTTTGAATTCCCCCGATCTTAAATTTGTCGTGATCGCCCATCTGCTGGATGAAGAGCAGGTCTTTATCCGCTATCTGCAACAGATGGAGAAGCTGATATTGCTTCTGCCGAAACCCCGCAGCGCTAACCCGGAGGCGGTTGAGCATTTCAGTCAGGAGGTCCGGACTGAGATCGCTGACCGATGTCGGCTGACTGATCCGGAGTACCTGGCCGATCTGATCAACTCAGTCTGCCAGGAGAAGAGGGTGGTGCTGTTAGATATTGGCGGCTATTTCGCACCGGCACTGAATCAGTTGCCCGACTATCTGGATAATGAGCTGGTCGGCGTAGTGGAGATGACCGAGAACGGACATCAGCGATACCAAAGCTTGAGCGAGCTCAGAGTCCCGGTTATTTCAACCGCAAGAAGCCCTCTGAAAGCCCCGGAGGATTACCTGACAGGGCAATCGATTGTCTACTCAGCCGAAGCGTTAATGCGCGAGTGTCATCTGATTATGAATGGTGGCAACGCAGCGGTGTTCGGCTATGGCAAGATTGGCCGGGCAATCGCGGAATCGCTGCATATGAAAAACATCAACACCAAGGTGGTGGAGATTGATCCGGTTCGGGCCATCGAGGCAAAAGCGATGGGCTTTGATCTTATTGATAAGGATGAAGCATTGCGACAGAGCGATATGATCTTCTGTGCCACTGGCAATCAGTCTCTATGCCACCGGGACTTTAACAGGATCAAGAACGGCGCCTTTATCTTTTCGGTGACCTCCTCGGATGACGAGCTGGACCTGTCCAAAACCGCCTCGATGTTTGAGATCAGCCCGGTTACCCAATATATCAGCCGATACGAGCAGCTGGGGCAGTACTTCTATCTGGCCAATGAGGGTAATGCCATCAACTTTATCCATAACGCCGAACTGGGGCCCTATGTGTTCCTGGTCGAAGCAGAGATGCTGGCCGGGGCTTTCTATCTGGAAGGGCAGCAGGAAACAGAAGAGATACTCGAGTTGCCTGCGGAGCAGCAGAGGAGCCTGGCTAATATCTGGTTAAGTCATTTCAGGTAGTCAGCAATGAGACACTAAGCCGGCTTTGAGTCGGCTTTTTTGTACTTGGATTGCGAATCGGAAGGGCGCTATGGGTTTACCCCGTGGGCTATCTCAGCAACAAAGCTTATTACGAAAAGCACGAGTTTGGTCTTGTGTATAAGCCACAGCTAAAGTCTGGTTATCCGTACAGTATATTGGGATAAGTCCAGAACTTTTGGCTCGGTTTGCTGTTCAAGTTGGCTCGTTTTTACACTTGCATTCTTACGAAATTGATTAGATATTAAGCACTTAGGGAAGCAGCTGTGCAGGATAACGCGCACGGCTAATCATCAAAACACGCACGCTCGTTTTTATCGGAGGAAAATGGCAGTGCTGTCTGAAAGTTCAATACATTCATACATTTATAGCTTTTTCGTTTTTTCCTCATGGCAGAAAAACGCGCTGGCTCGTTATTAAAATGTTAAGCCATTGGCCCAATCCATCGAAAAATTTAGATATTAAGAAGCAAAGAATTAAAATGTTAAAAATCGAGATAGAAAACGTAAAAAGCATTAAGAACTTTACTCTTGAGATACCTATTGAGCAGGGGTTACATGTGATCGCAGGCTCCAATGGCATAGGAAAGAGTAGCATAATGGCTTTGTTAGCTGTTCCGTTCCGTCCTGCTGTTCTTTGGACAATATTCAATAACTCGAGTGCTGATAGCCGAGTTTCATATACATACGAAGAAAAACAGGATATTTGGTCTAGAGATAATGGAAAGTGGTGGAGGGAAGGAGGCAAATGGAGTCAAGTAAAACTGGATGGTTTCATTGAAGGCAGTGTCATACATGGTACTCGATTTACCGACAAGGAGGTTCTTGAGTTGTCGGAGAAAGTAGAAGATGAGCATTTGGTGGACGCTGACAGCTTCATTAACGACAACTTCAACTACATACTTCATGGAAAGAAGTACTACCCAACAATTAAAAAAATTAAAAACAGAAGGATCGCGCAAGAAATAGGGTTTGACTCGGTCCCATATTTTATGGAATACGAAGACCGCTTGTTGAGTCAATTCTGGCTTAGTAGTGGCGAAAATCTACTCTTAAGCCTATTGCACTTTCTAAACAACAAGATATTCCAGCAAAAGAAAAAAGGGAGTAAATACGTATCCCTTATCCTAATTGATGAAGTTGAGCTTGCATTGCACCCTGTAGCTATCAGTCGTCTAATCACGCTTCTGGCAAAACTTTCAAAAGAGTACAATCTCTCAGTTTATTTCTCATCGCACTCAACTGAACTTCTTAGGGCCATAGAACCAAAGAATATCTATTATCTACAGAGCTTACCCAATAAAAATATTGAGATAATTAACCCATGCTATCCAGCCTATGCGACTCGATTTTTATACAATCAGGATGGTTACGATATTCTTGTGCTACCTGAAGATGAGCTGGCAAAGTTTGTTATTGAAAAGATATTCCAAAAAGAAAAGCTATACGAAGGAAAGCTGTATCACATTTTACCCTGTGGTGACTGGAGGAATACTGTAAGGCTTCACAAAGAAATACTGGAAGCCAATCTTGCAAGCCATTCTACAAAAGTCATATCTGTCTTGGATGGAGATGTTGAGCAAGCTTTTGAGCAGGAGAAGAAAAAAGACGCCGAGTTGAGCAGGTTGAATGTAACATTCTTGCCTATTCCAAGTTTAGAGAAGTATTTGCATGAGCACCTGATAGATAATGTTGATGCCGGCTTCTTCAGAGAGATCAATGACAGATTTTTCAGAAAAAAATCACTTGATGATGTGGTGTCAGAGTATATTGAGTCAGGGATAGATCGTAAGGGCAAGAAGCTATGGAACAAAATGACTAAAAACCTCGGGGACGAAGGTCTCGCTGAAAATGAATTCCTGAGGGAAATATCTGAAGCGATATACCAGAGGCTGGATGTTGAATCACTCACCAAGCGAGTGAAGGCCTTATTCTAAAAGGCTTAACAAGTTTCTGCACTCGGAAAAATTACTCGCTGCGCTCCTAATTTTCCGGTGAGCAAGGCGTTAAACCCCCTGTAATCGACCCCGCCACTGCTTCTGCAGCATCAATCTCAGACTGATCAGCACGTATAGAACAATGGAGTAGAGCAGGGCGTTATCCAGTGAGTAGATAAACAGACAGTAGATCAATAAGCTCAGCCCGATAATCGGACGATGTCTGGCACCTCTATCACAATTCTTCGGGGTTTAAATGAGGTTGATCGGGCCTGGAAGGCCCTCGCTACTGCGATATGCTCTGTAGCGAGGTGCTTCCAGCGCGATGACATGCTGTTTTAAGAAACATGAGTTCAGTAAAAAGCATTGGGGCAACTGCCGGCTTTTTTATTTGTAACTACTGTTGTCTTAACTGTACAAACGAAAGTACCGTCAGAAAAGCGAAGAAGACTGGGTCACTCCAGCCGAAGCCGACGAAGATGCCTGTGATACCTGCATAAGTTGTGATGCCAACGCCCAGCAAGTTGGTCGTTACTAATGCTTTCAGTAGCTGTTTTGTTGCCCCCGGTTCAATATCACGCAGGAACAGGCTGACTGCCGCGATGCCGCCCAGAAAGATGCTGGTATGTTGCGACAGGAAGTAGGCGTATTGGTCATTAATCTCTACGCCATACATCGGCCACATCAGAGTCGGTAGAAAAAACAGGGCCAGAGCAAAAACACCATAGATTGCACCGTGCAGGGTTAAGAAGAGTCTGTTGCTCATACCGCCTCTCCCTGTCTGCTAACTGGTCCATGGTTTATTGCGCTCAAAGATTCATTGATATCAAAGATCATACCCCGGACTGTATCGACACCCAGGGCTTTCAAACGTGCTGAATGCATCTCAAGGTAGTTCTGGGCACTGGTCTCATCTTCAAACAGATAGACCCCTCCGCCGCGATTTTGCTGAGGGTTTTCGGTCCATATCTTCCAGATCATACCTGGCTCATCGTTGATCGATCTGGCGAGATCGACCAGCTGTTGAGCCATCTCTTTGCCAAACGGGCCCTGAAAGTCAAAATCAACCTGTAATAATTTAGCCATGATAATCTCCTGCTAACGTTCTGATACCTGAGCGTCACTACGCTCTCTGTTGCAGAAATATAATATCTGTATAAATTAGACATAAAAGTTCATAAAATTGATATTTAATGTCTATAAAATGCACACATGAGATTAAAGACAACCCTTGAGCAATGGCTCACCCTGAGATCGATTGAACAGGCTGGCAGTATTCAGGCTGCGGCAACTGTGCTGAATAAGAGCCATACCACGCTGATCTACGCCATTAAGAAGCTTGAAGAGCAACTGGGTGTTGCGTTGGTCGAGGTTCAGGGACGAAGAACAGTGCTCACGGAGAACGCCCGGGTTTTATTGCGCCGGGCTGCACCGCTGCTTGATCAGGCCCGCGAGCTTGAGGTTGTGAGTGCGCAGCTATCGAGCGGAGTTGAGTCGGAAATTACTATCAGTATCGACCATCTGTGTGATCCGACCTGGCTCTATGAACCTATGGCGGAGTATCTGGCGCAGAACAGTACGACATCGATTCAGGTGGTTGAAACGTCGCTCACTAAAACCACAGAAGCGGTTACTTCCGAGCAGACCGATGTGGCAATCATCAACTTGCCGGTCACTAATTTTCCCGCCGAAGCGTTCGGACTGACAAGCATGGTTCCGGTGGTTTCCGTACAACACCCTCTGGCTGATAAGACAGATCTGACAATGGCTGATCTTGCGACCAGTTGTCAGATTGTCGTCCGGGACCTTGGAGGTACCGGTACTCAGCATAATCAGGATGTGGGTTGGCTGAAATCACATCAGCGCATCACCGTGGATAATTTTGATCATGCGTTGCGTGCGGTTGCTTCAGGTGTGGGTTTCTGTCGGCTACCGGGCCACATTGTCGAAGCCTGCAAGGATGATTCTCTTAAGGTGCTTCAGATTGAACATGCTGAGATGTATCAGGTACCTTTGCATCTGACGCTGCCAAAAGGCGCGGCCACAGGTCCCGCTGCACGATGCTTCTATGATTTTCTGCTTGAAGCTGCCAGAAACAGAAGCTGATACGTTAACTGTACAGCCTTCTTACGGATTCTGAGAGTTAGGAGGCTATAGAGTAAAGCCACAGCACTGATGGTGCTGTGGCTTTGTCGGATGTTGGATTAGTCGAAAGGGCAGTTTAAGCCCCCTGAAAACGCACTTGCCAGCGCTTCTGCAGCATCAATCCCAGACTGATCAGCAGACACAGTACAATGGCGTAAAGCATGGCGTTGCCCAGTGAGTAGATAAACAGGCAGCAGACAGCCAGTCCCATTGCAATAACTGGACGGTGTCTGGCAGATAACAGACGCCATGCAGCCAGCATTGATGCTGTGTAGATCAGTACAAAGGCACCGTTGACCCAGTGTGCCAGTACCGGGAACTCCAGCTCATAGCTGTAGCTGACGATCAGCATACATGCTGACAGCAGAATAAACGTCAGTAGTGATACCGTCGGGATATTGTGCTGATTTACTTTCTGCAGTGCCGCCGGGAGGATGCCTTCCTGGCTGAAGCTCCAGCCCAGTCGGGACAGACTGGCAAAGTACACATTAATGGTTGCGATACCGCAGATAAGACCCAGTGGTCCGATGATCCAGCGACCACTGTCACCCAGCAGTAGCTCGAACGCGCCAACCATCGCCAGTTCGTGATCCGGTGCCAGCATCGACAGATAGGTACAACCGATAAAGATCAGGCCGACCAGGGTGACGCCGCCCAGAGTAGCCGGGATAAAGTCTTTCTTTACATCTTTAAACTCAGACGCGAGGTGAGTAATCGCTTCAATACCCAGAAAGCTCCAGATCGCCAGACCAATCGCTGCAAGAATACCTTCTGTGGCGTTGATTGCAGTGGAGCTGATTGCCGTGCTTTGAATCGCCGCCGCTGAGATTGATGCTTCGGGTGGGCTGAGTAACAAAGTGCCGAGCATCAGGCAGACCACTGCCAGAATCGCCAGTGTCAGTGCCAGCTGAATTTTACCGGACAGTTTCAGGCCTCTCAGATTCAGGGCAAACAGAATCGCAAACACGCTCAACTCGGCACTGAGTTGCTGTTCTGGCGTCAGCGCAATGATCGGCCGGATAAACTCAAAGCTCATGATGATAGCTGCGGCAGCACCGGGCGGTACTGCCAGCAGAAATAGCAGACCAACCACTTTGCCGGAAAAACCACCGAAGGCTTTCTCGACAAAGTAGGCGGGGCCTGCTGCATGGGTATAGTGACGGCCCAGCTCGGCAAATACGTAGGCTAGTGGAAGCACGCCCAGCAGCAGAATGATCCAGGCCCAGGGAGCGCTGTTACCGGCTTGCTGCAGGGTTAGCTGAGGGATGATAAACACGCCAGTGCCCAGCAATGTGGTGGCAATGAGCCCCATCCCTTGCCAGCGTGTTATGGTTTGATTTAGCCTTGTCATCCCGTTACTCCCGACTTATTGTTCTGATGCCGTATAGTGTATGGATCAATGCACTGGCAGTGTGCGTCATTGCCGCCACGATGTGACGGAATTCAGGCTTTATTACCCACGTTTTGCAGTCGAAACAGACATATGGGACAGTTACGATCAGAAAATCATCGCCGCGCTGAAAGACAATGCCCGTCAGAGCGTCTCTGCTATTGCCGAACAGGTGCACCTGTCCCGTTCTGCGGTATCGGATCGGATTAAACGGATGGAAGAGCAGGGCGTGATACTGGGCTATCAGGTTCTGAGTGCCACGGAGAGTCAGCCAACCGAGCGGCTGAAAGCCTATTTTGAGATCCGCCATGGTGGTTTTAAGTGCCGGCCGTTGGTGGAATTTATGATGCAGTATCCGGAAGTTCAGCACTGTTATGGTACCAGCGGCGCGGTTGATCTGTTGGTGTATCTGGAGTTTGATCAGATGCAGCGTCTGCATGAAATTCTGGCTGCGGTGGATGAGCAACTACCGAAGGATGCCAAGATCGTTACCGCATATGGTGATGCAGGAGTGGGGGCGTTAACTCGCTGAGAGTCGAGATTTCCGGCGTTAAAAAGAAAAGGCCCTGATCAGTTGCAGGGCCTTTTTAGTTTACTGAACCGGCGTTATACGCCGGTTCCTATGAGTCCGATCGTCTGAGCCGATCATCTGAGCCGATCATCAGGACAGATCGGCAACCTCTTTTTCGATCATCTTCTTCACACTGATCTTCATTGGCGATATAGCTTTCACTGTCTTTACGCAGTGACTTCACCAGACCGACAATCATTGCCAGGATAACGAAGGTGAACGGCAGGGCACCGGCGATGGATGCCGCCTGCAGTGCTTTAAGCGCCTGATTACCACCCATCAGCAGTACCATCAGAGTTACCGCGCCCAGAACACACCACCCCACAGGATGCGCTGCTGTACCGGAGGACGACGACCGAAGGACAGCAGGCGACCCAGTACCAGTGTGCCGGAGTCCGCAGAAGTTACGAAGAATACAACAACCACAACCAGCGCACAGACTTTGGCAATAGTCGCAGCTATACCCGGTGTCAGTACTTCAAATGCGGTATACAGGGTACCGGCGTAATCCCAGTTATTGACGGAGGTGTTGTAGATCGTCATATCGGCGCCGTAGATCGACTCGTAGATACCGGCGGAACCGATAATGCCGAACCAGACCAGCGACACGAACGATGGGATAAAGATAACGCCCAGCACAAACTCACGGATAGTACGGCCGCGGGAGATACGCGCAATGAACATACCTACGAAAGCAGCCCACGCGATCCACCAACCCCAGTAGAAGATAGTCCAGCCACCCTGCCAGGTGCGTTCTTCAGGGCTGCGAGCGGTCCACAGGGTCATGGAGATCGCTTCACTGGCATAGTCACCCAGTGCGGTCAGAGTACTGGCAATCAGGTAGTTCCCGTTTGATGCCAGCAGGAAGTACAGCAGGATACCGATACAGATATAGCTGTTAAACTGGGACAGCAGTTTAATGCCTTTTGCTACACCGGTGGTGGCAGACATAGTCGCAATCACGGTGATCAGCAGAATCGAGATCACTGTTACAGTCTGTGATGCTTCTTCAAGAATCCCAGAGAGATTCAGGCCGGCGCTGATTTGCTGAACACCCAGACCCAGAGTAGTAGAGATGCCGAAGATGGTACCGACAACCGCCAGGATATCAACGGTATGACCAATCGGGCCGTAAATCCGGTTACCGATCAGCGGATACAGCGCTGAGCGAATAGACAGTGGCAGGCCTTTACGGAACGCAAAGTAAGCCAGAGACAGGCCTACAATACCGTACATGCTCCAGGCGACAACTCCCCAGTGAAATACGGTCAGGGTCAGGCCACCGGCAGCCGCTTCTGCAACGAGATCGTCAGGAACTGGAAAACCTTCCTCTCTCCGGTTGCAGGCCCAGCTGCCAGCGCGGCCTGTTTCGCTTCAAAGAAACTGGCAACGGCGGCTTTCACGTCGGCACTCATGAAAGGGTTACCGCCACTCCAGCCACTGGCGAAATGGATCATCGGTTCTGACATGGAAAAGAACAGCATGCCCGCACCCGTACCGCAGCCAAACAGCATGGAGAACCAGGCAAAGTTGGAAAATTCCGGGCGCTCATCGTCCCGGCCCAGGCGGATCTGACCAACCTGGGTGAACATCAGTACGGCGCATACGAGGAAAGAAATCAGCATAACCAGGATGTAGTACCAGCCCAGAGTTTGCTCGATCCAGCCCTTCAGGCCCAGGAACTGCTCGCTGGCAGTATCCCCCAGAAGGACGGTGTAAAGGATAAACACGCCAACCAGTGCGATGGCGGTGATACCCAGAGTTGGAGTTGAGGCCCTTAAGGATGCCTCGTTCTGATATAAGCTCGTCTATCTGCTTTTCAGCAAGCATAGAATTACCTTTGTACTCTCGTTTCTTTTGTTTTTGTTATTGAAGTCAGCAGTGTTGGAATCACTTTGCTTTTTGTATTTCAGACAGGTCCGGTCAGAACCCGCCTGAAAACGAAAAAGGGACAGCCATCTGGGACTGTCCCTTTTCGATTGGTTAACCGTAGCGGCGCGCAAGCACTCTTAAACGACTCTTGAACTCTGAGCGGTCGACATAGCAGCCCCGTAAGTGGCGGTTGCCGGCATTCTCGTCGAACTTGTTACGGCCATGCAGCACCCGACGGTTATCAAACACCACCATCTGGCCGCCTTGCAGCTTCAGTTCTATCTTGAAGCGCTCATCCTTCAGGCGGGCCATCAGGTTACGGTATGCCAGATAATAATCGTGCATGATGTGATCCGGCAGATCGAATATATCTGCCAGGTGGGCGTTGTATTTGATCTCGATAATGTTGCCGAAGTTATCCAGATTGATCACCGGGTGGTGCTGGCGTATATCGTGCTCTTTATCGTGGAAACGGAACGGGATTGCATACTCAGCCAGCAGCCGGAAATGTTCAGGGCGCTGATCCCGCAGTTCTTCCAGTACCCGCAGACCGTCAACAAAGGTGGATTCACCACCGATGCTTTCGTTGCACAGGCAGTGCAGGAACTGATAACCCGGCGGTGTTTCCTGGTTTGCCAGGTCGGTATGCAGGGGCAGAGAGATGGAGGTGTACGCCAGATTGATCGGGTCTTTTTCGGAGACCACATCGAAAGTCACACCGAAGTTGGTCTGACGCAGATAGTCGATTCGCTGGGCGGTGTTGACCACGGCCTCATGGTCGCCTGGCATATTATTGATGATCGCCAGGCCGTACTTATCCAGACTGCTCATCCATTCATACAGAGCCTGATCACTGTTCATGATCTCCAGGTGGTTGCCCTGAGGAATGCGGCTGACAAAGTTGGCTTCCCAGCTTTCATAGCCGGTGGTATGTAACTGACTCTGATCACCGGAGTAGCTGAATTCACGCAGCCAGTTCTGATCGTATTCGCTGTGATGATCGTCTTCGGACCAGTCGATGATCAGCTTATCTTCATTGCTGGTCACTGACACGGGATGAATCTGCTCGCTGACACTCAGAAGATCGAAACTGCGCTCGCCGGTTTGTGGGTGAAAGGCGGTAGGGCAGTTGTCTCTGAGCCACAGATAGTGGAACACGGATTCACTGTTGTCCTGCCAGATAATTCGCAGCGCATGCTCTTCTTGCTGAAGGCTTTGAATCTGGCCACCGGCAGGGGCTGGTGTGGGTGAAGTTAAGGGGGCCATGGTTGGGCTAGCTCCTTTTATTTTTTTTGTATGGATGCCCCCATGCTATTAATCTGGAAATGTTTATTCAAACAACGTATTTTGAGTAAGTTGATAAGAATAGCTAATAGATAATATGAAGACAGATCTGCCTCCTCTGAACTGGTTGAAGACCTTTGAAGCTGCTGCCCGCTTGCTGAATTTCAGTGCTGCCGGGCGTGAACTGCATATGACCCAGTCTGCTGTCAGCCAGCAGATCCGGCTGCTGGAGCACCATCTTGGTGAACCTTTGTTTCTCCGGGCACACAGAAAGGTGGCTCTGACTAACAGTGGTCTGGCATATCTGCCGGTGGTTCAGGGCGCAATCAGTAATCTGCAGCGCAATACTTCGGAGATTTTCTCGCCGGTCGGGAAAGGGCGGCTGGTGATTGAGGTCAGTTTTGCTTTTTCATCACTGTGGCTGACCAACAATATTCATCGCTTCAGTGCCCGTTATCCGGGTATCGGCCTGCATCTGGTGCATGCTAACTGGGAAAGTGAGTTTGACAGTACTACCGTGGATCTTGCGATTATGCACGGTAAAGGAGAGTGGCAGGGGATGAAAGCCGAGCCACTGATTGCCGCAGAGCTGACGCCATACTGCACCGGCAAGCTGGCCAGGCTGTTGAGTGATCCGGTGGATCTGCTATCCCTGCCGCTGCTGGATGTGGTAGGGAACAATACCCGCTGGCAGCAGTGGTTTGAGTATGCAGGTATTAATACTGCAGACAACGATATTCTCTATCACCGGGTGGATAATTCTCTGACCACCACACTGATGGCAGAATCCGGCATGGGAGTCATTCTGGGCTACCCGGATCTGTTAGCGCGCCAATACCTGAAGCGTAAGCTTCAGGCGCCGTTTGATATAAAGGTACCGACACAGGATAACTATTTTCTGGTCTATCCGGAGGGTAAACCCCTGTCTAAATCAGCCAGCGTTTTCTGCGACTGGCTGTTTGAGGAGTTGCAGTCTCCTCCGAGATCATGGGGCCGGGATAATCCAGCTGACACAGAGTATAGCCAGTACTAGCAGGAACAGAGTTTCAGCAATGACCAGACTTATCTGTGCTCTACCCAGACTCAGCATCGCCTGAATCGATGTTTTTACGCCCAGTGCAGCGATGGCAATTACCAGTAACCAGCGGGATAGCTGACCGACAAACTCACTGATCGCTTCCGGAACTACTCCCAGGCTGTTGAGTGTTGCTAACACGGCAAAGCCGATCAGGAATGGTGGAAGCTGAATGCTTGAACGTTCCGACCGGTTACCGGTACAGAGCAATACCGCGATCAGCACCAGAGGTAAGCACGACACCCGCATCAGTTTGATAATTGTTGCGGTTTCACCGATGGTTTCTGACATGGAGTAACCAGCCCCCACCACCTGCGCCACATCATGGATCGTGGCACCGAGAATGAATCCAGCCTGATGTTCGGTCAGTCCAAGCCCTTCGATGATGATCGGATAGACGATCATTGCCAGCGTGGATAAGGTCGTGACCGCGACCACCGTGAACAGAGTATCCCGCTCTGTGCGTTTATCCGCGATCAGAACTGCAGCCAGTGCTAATGCAGCGGACGCGCCACAGATGGCGACGGCACCGCCAGTCAGCAGGCCGAACTGCCAGCGCTGGCCAAGTAGCCTTGCTCCGAGCAGGCCGGAAATAATCGTCAGTATCAGCAGCCCTACCACCGCGATGACGCTGGTACTGCCCAGTGCCATAAAGTCGCCGGCGCTGATTCTTAATCCTAATAACGCGACACCGACTCTGAGGAGACTTTTCGAACCCAGTTCGATGCCCGCCGCACAACGGCTCTCCTGAGCCAGAAAGTTAAACGCCATACCGATCAGCAATGCAAACAGCATAATCGGTGCGCCGTAGTGGTCACCCAGAAATTGTGCAGCAATGGCAATGGTTATTGCCAGCATCAGCCCGGGCATAAAGGTCGACCAGGCCTGGCTACAAGCCTGAAACTGGCGGGCGGGGTTGAGATCCATGATTCGATTTCCGTGATTATTGTTGTTGAGGTGACGGATAAAAATCATGCTAAATTCGTAGTTTATCTAATACAAATTATCGTTTTTTAGGTGCTTGATAAGATTTGCTAATGCAGGGGCTATCTGTTTCAAAGCATTACAGAATCGCTTCCTGTGTAATGGGTTCTGTATCTTGTGTTTCGATGAGGGCTGATGGAATATAGCCCTCCATTTTGATTATATGAGGCGCAACCGTGCTCAGATTCATCGCCAATCCATGGTTTGTCGTGGCTGCCGGAGCCATTATTCTGATGTGTAATATGGGTATCCGTCAGACCATCGGGTTGCTGCTGCCAGAGATCAATATCAGCCTGGATATCAGCATGACAGAGCTGTCGTTGGGGTTCGGTGTGCAGAACCTGATCTGGGGTGCGGTTTCGCCGATTGCCGGTTTGTTGGCCGAACGCTTTGGCACTGTGCGGGTACTGTTGGCTGGTGGTCTGTTCTATGCACTGGGGCTGGTTGTTGCCGCGATTGCAGACAGCAGTCTGATCTTTTTTATCGGTAACTCGGTGCTGATTGGTATCGGAACCGGGGCAACCGTGTTCCCTATCGTCCTGGCTGCGGTAGGGCGGCGCTTTCCAACCAGGCACCGTACCCTGGCGCTGGGGGTGACCAGTGCCGGTGGTTCACTGGGGCAATTTGCTTATGCGATGCTGCATAATCAGGTCAGCACTAGCTTCGACTGGCATCAGACCTATCTGCTGTTTGCGGTCACACTGATTCTTCTGTTCCTGTTTATCTGGCCACTGACAGATGAAAAGCAGCCGCAGAATGAAGGACCGGCCAAAGGGTTTGACTGGCAGGCAATTGGTGAAGCGCTCAGAAACCGTGATTATCTGCTTCTGAATGTCGGCTTTTTTGTGTGCGGTTTTCATATCGCATTTCTGACGGTACATATGGCAGGGATGGTCAGTTTTTGTGGCTTGCCACCTTCGGTAGCGGGCGACTCGCTGGCACTGATCGGTCTGATCAATATTGCTGGTGGTGTGTTTGCCGGATGGGCCGGTGATCGCTGGCATAAACCCGGATTGCTGGTGCTGATTTACTGGGCTCGCGCCTGCCTGATTATGGGCTTGCTGCTTATCTCTCCAAGCTCTGAGCTGTTCTATATTTTCGGGGCACTGATGGGGATGCTGTGGCTTTCCACGGTTCCGGTAACCAGTGGCATAGTGGCGGATATTTTCGGCACTAAAAATCTGGCGTCCCTGTTCGGTATTGTGATGTTCAGCCATCAGATCGGGGCGTTTTTCGGTAGCTGGTTCGGCGGCTTGTCGATCGATCTGTTTGGCTCTTATGACTTTGCGCTGATGATCAGTGCAGGGCTGGGGTTACTGGCGGCGGCAGTACATCTGCCCATTACACCGCAGCGACTGCGGCAGTATCAGATGAGCCCTGCCTGAGGCATAAAAAATCAGGCTATCAGAACCTGTCTTTTAGTTATATGGTTAGCTGGAAACGAACTTGATCGACCGTTCAGTTAACCATATCCTTTTGCCCGTTTATTTGTTTGCAAGGTTTTCTTATGTCGTTTCTGTATGGCAGATTTCAGGCCATTCAGGCGATCTCTCTTCTCCTTGTCAGCCTTCTGTTTACGCTAATTACACTGTGGGCATTGGAAGCCGTCTGGCAGGATCGTGCGAGTGATATCCATACGCGTTATAAAACGCTGGATAGCGCGATCATGGGAGAATTCATCAGTAATTTAAATCAGTTAAACAGTGCCACCGGTATGTCTCCCTGCAGCCCGGAAATGCTGAAATTGATGAGAATCGCTGAGTACCGTTCCCGCTACTGGCACGAGTACGCCTACGTTGAAGACGGGCTGCTGTTGTGTAGTACCAGCCTCGGTGTGCTCGATCAGCCTATCCCGGAAGCCCCCGCCGATTTCGTTAATGATG
Organism: uncultured Amphritea sp.; assembly: GCA_963669425.2. Lineage (GTDB taxonomy): Bacteria > Pseudomonadota > Gammaproteobacteria > Pseudomonadales > Balneatricaceae > Amphritea. The sequence continues at coordinate 2,038,793 of CAXXNC010000002.1, read as the reverse complement.
AGTTCTCTTTCACCCGGAACTTCCCGGTGCCCCTGCTGGACGGTACTGTCAGTGCTATGCGCATGCAGCAGGGCAGTTACCGGGCCCTGCTGAAGCCGATGGCAAATCCCGCCGACAGTGAATCCTGGCTGGATATGGGAGTGTTTACTCTGGCACAGGGTGAATATCAGGAAGTGGCTGGCTCAGCGACTTATGTACCGGGCAGGGAATACATTCCTGATAGCTTTAAGAAGCCTTATGTCATGGAATGGTACGATCAGGGATACTGGGTTTCACAGCGTTGCCTGCGCCAGGATGCTTGCGCGGTTGTCTCAGTGGATATCATCGAGTTCATCAGTTCTGAGAATGAGCTGGTCAGCCTGGCTGTGGTGGGCTATCTGGTGATTATTCTGCTGGTGGCGATGCTGCTGCCGCTGCATTATCAGCGTTTCTTCTCTCTGCATCTTCAGGTTCGTCGTGGCATTCGTCCAGGGCGAATTGTTTGCCATTATCAGCCGGTTATCAGTATCGATCAGGACCGTCCGGTGAACTGTGAGGTATTGGCTCGCTGGATCGATGAAAGCGGTGCGCTGGTGTACCCGGATCAGTTTATTCCTGCTGTGGAAGCGCACGGTTTAACTTCTCAACTGACCCGGGAAGTGTTGCTGGCGGCTACCGGTGATCTGCAGAAGGCAGGCTTGCTGGGCAAGATCCCTTTTTCGATTAATGCGTTCCCAGAAGATATTGAAAGTGGTGCATTGCTTGCTCTGATCGATGAAGTTCTGCTGCCTGAGTTCCACAGTTTACTCACAGTGGAACTGACCGAGAAAGAGATCAATGATATGGACCACCTGTGCGCCGGGATAATGGCCATGCGCGCACGGGGTATCCGGGTTGCCATCGATGATTTTGGTACCGGCTATTCCAACCTGAATCATCTGGAAAAACTCTGTGTTGATTACATTAAGATCGATAAGAGTTTTGTCTGGGGGCTGGATGAAAGCACTGTTCACAGTGGTCTGGTGCAAAACATTGTTTATCTGGCAGAAAGTCTGGGACTGCAGACAGTCGCTGAGGGTGTTGAAACGCAGCAGCAACTGAAGATGCTGGCTCAACTGGATGTGCAGTATGTTCAGGGTTACTACTTTTCCCGGCCACTGCCATTTGATCAGTTCCAGCTGTTTCTTGAGCGCTATAAGAAACGCTCTGTTACTCCGAGAAAGCAGACCAGTTTTCTGATTGAAGAGCCAGGCTGAGTGTTATTTAACGTCAGCCTTGCTCGCTATCCGATGCGAACGCATAGCTTTCCTGCTGGCCGCGTTTAGCGAGATACATCGCTTTATCTGCCTGACAGATCAGTTCTGTGGCAGTCCCGCCATCACCTGGGAACAGGCTGATACCGATACTGGCACTGATGCTGATACGGGTGTCCGATACAGTGAAGCCTGCCCCCAGGCTGGTAAGTATCTTCCGGGCCACATCGGCAGCAGCCTCGGGAGTCTCGATGTCGATCAGAGCGACGAACTCATCGCCGCCAATTCTGGCGAGTGTATCTGTGGCGCGGAAGTTGCCAGCCAGAGCCGTAGCAATCTCCTGCAGAAGTTTATCGCCTTCAGTGTGGCCAAACTGGTCATTGATCGGCTTGAATTCGTTCAGATCGATAAACAGCACAGCCAGTTTTCGCTGCTGTCTTTCACTGCGAATAATGGCGCTTTCCAGTCGCGACATGAACATCAGCCGATTAGGCAGGGAAGTCAGCGGATCGTGGTAGGCTTTGTTAATCAGCTCATCGGTTAACTGGCGGTCACTTTCCGGACTGCGTAACACCGCCACATAGCGGTTCATCTGCGGGTTGCTATCGCCGACCCGGCTGATCGTTACCAGATAGGAATGGTTACCATCGTCAAACAGTTCACCCTGCCAGTTTGCGCTCTGCCCGATGATCTCCTGGAGTGGAAGGCCCTGTTTTGACGGAATATGGAAAAGGTCACTGAAGAAGGCCGGTGCAGTGTCCTGCTGGCCCTGGTTAAAGCAGTGCTTGGCCGCTGAATTAGTCGACAGAATCAGGCCTGTCTCCGACAGAATAAAGCAGGGGTCACTGGTGGTTTCGAACAGCAGTGATGAGGTCAGCAGGCGCTGCTCTGTTTCCCGTTCGAAGGTGACATTGCGGCCGATACCCACCAGTCCGATAAGGTTGTTCTGCTGATCCCGTAGCGGCAGTTTGTACATATCAAGCAAACGGCGGCGACCGTCGGTATAACTGACCCATTCATCACAGCGCTGTGAGGATTCCTGCTCCAGAACCTGATCATCCCGGCTGGTGATATACGCGGCTGAGCGCTCTGACATCAGTTGTCTGTCGTTGTTGCCGATAATGTCTGCACGGTCCAGCCCGAGGAACTCGGCAAAACTGTCATTGCACAGTTGATAGCGGCGCTGCATATCCTTCATGAAGATCATATCCGGCACCGCATTAATAATGGTGCTGAGAAGCTGCCGTTCCTGTTCCAATGCTTGCTGGGAAGTAATCACTTCTGTGATATCACGAACCACTACAGCGACACCCGGCCCATCGGTCAGCGGGCCGTTGTAAACATTGTGCTGACCGTCAAGAAAGCGCATCTAGCCTTTGTGGTTTTCTCGCCAGAATTGTAAATGGTGGTCTTCTCCGGCCAGCGTCTTATCCAGTGCCGGTTTCAGACTTTCATAAAAGACCATCTCGCCATGGAGTTCGCAGACTGTCCGCCCGACGATGTCTGAACGGGGAAGGCCGAAAAAATTCACGTAGCCCTGACTGACCGCCTGATAGCGGTAGTGTCGATCCACCACTGAGACCAGGTCACAGATATGATCGAGAATGGATGCCTCGCTATCCTTTGTCAGTCTGGAATCTAGGCTGGAGTCAGAGGTCATGGGCATCCCTTCTCATGCATGCTTTCAGTTTACTTTAGCAGACCCGGTTCAAATCGGTACTGATATCTGATCGCCGGTCAGCCCGGCGGAATCTGATGTAAACGCAGAATTAAAACAAATGTTTGTGTCGGAGTCGTTAATCTTTTACACAACCATGGACAGAAAAATCAATACAAGGAGTAGCATTATGAATCCTCTATTCGTAAAAGGTTCGCAGTTTTTCGAAGAGATAAGACCGGTGTATAAAACCGGATTGAAGCTGGTTGTGGTGTCCCATGTGCTGGACAGTGCGCCAGGCTATCTGAAGACTCTGAGTGCGATGGCAGAGGTCGCGATGCTGTTGCCCAAGCCGCGCAGTATTGATCAGGATATTCTGACCCGCTTGCAGCCGCACTATAACGTGGCGGTAAAATCCCGCCAGCAAATGGCATCAGCAGAAGTGGTCGCGGCGATAGTGAATGATGTTGCCCCCGAAGGTGAGCTGATTCTGGTGGATATCGGTGGCTATTTTGCAGCAGCCTTGCCACAACTCACCGACCGCCTCAGAGCACGGTTGCTTGGGATTGTAGAAGTCACGGAAAATGGTCACCAGCGATACGCCGCGTTACCCGAATTACCGGTGCCGGTGATTTCGCTGGCCCGCAGTCCGTTGAAGGGGCCGGAGGATTATCTCACAGGACAGTCGATCGTCTACTCAGCTGAAGCGCTGATGCGCCAGTGCCATCATATTATGAATGGCGGTCATGCCGTTGTATTCGGTTACGGCAAAATTGGTAGCTCTATCGCTAAGGCGCTGCATGCTAAGAATGTGAACACCAAAGTGGTGGAATTGAATCCTATCCGGGCAATTGAGGCGATGTCCCGGGGATTTGAGCTGATTGACAAAGAGGCTGCCCTGCAGAGCAGCGATGTAATTTTCTGCGCTACTGGTAATCAGTCTCTGGCGAATCATGACTTTGCCCGGGTTAAAAACGGCGCGTTTATCTTTTCTGTGACGTCGTCCGATGACGAACTGGATCTGAGTAAAGCAGAGCAGAATTTTGCAGTGAAACCTGTCACAGATCATATCGCCCGATACGAAAGACTGGGACAGTACTTCTACCTTGCGAACTCTGGAAACGCGATTAACTTCATCCATAACGCCGAAGTAGGTCCCTACATCTATTTAGTGCAGGGAGAGGTGATTCGTGCTATTGAGTACGTCAGTGGGGGACATAGCTTAACCGGTTTATCCGGATTACCAGAGACAGTCCGATTGGATCTGGCGCGACACTGGCTTGATGTTTTTAAACATTAGTAGGTCGCAACTGATCAAATTGGTGTCGTTTTTAACTATCTTTTCTCTTGCCGCATTCTGCACGATGGGTAGGAGTTGTCCGTAGTCTGCTCAGGAGAGATGCCACTATGCCCGCTTCACAACACACTAACCCTAAGAGTGATATTGAAATAGCGCAGGAATCCGAGATTCGGCACATTCGTGAAATTGCCGCCGGTCTGGATATAGAAGAGCAGCATTTGCTGCAATACGGTCACCATAAGGCGAAGATTTCGCTGGACTATATCAACTCATTGCAAGACCGACCCAACGGTAAACTGATTCTGGTTGCCGGGATCAACCCAACCAAAGCGGGTGAGGGTAAGACAACCACTACCGTGGGTCTTGGTGATGCGTTACGCCGGATCGGTAAGAACGCTTCTATCTGTCTGCGTGAGCCATCACTGGGTCCCTGTTTCGGGGTGAAAGGTGGTGCTGCCGGTGGTGGTTACTCCCAGGTGATTCCGATGGAGGATATCAACCTTCACTTCACCGGTGACTTCCACGCTATCGGTGCCGCACATAACCTGCTGTCCGCCATGGTCGATAACCATATCTATTGGGAAAACCAGGAACGCCTGGATCTGCGCCGGGTGGTCTGGCGTCGGGTCGTGGATATGAATGACCGTGCGTTGCGTGAGATTACCAACGGTCTGGGGCCGATCACTAACGGCTTCCCACGTACAGACGGATTCGATATCACCGTTGCATCTGAAGTAATGGCGATCTTCTGTCTGGCGACTGACCATGAAGACCTGAATCGCCGTCTGGGTAATATCGTGGTCGGTTATCGCCGCGATAAGACACCGGTTTACTGCCGTGACATCAATGCCCATGGCGCGATGACCGCGCTGCTTAAAGATGCTATTCAGCCAAACCTGGTACAGACGCTGGAAGGTACACCGGCCTTCGTTCACGGTGGCCCGTTTGCCAACATCGCGCACGGCTGTAACTCAGTACTGGCAACCAGCTCTGCTCTGAAAATGACCGATTATGTGGTCACTGAAGCAGGCTTCGGTGCTGATCTGGGGGCTGAGAAGTTCTTCAATATCAAGATGCGTAAGTCCGGCCTGAAGCCAGATGCTGCTGTCATTGTTGCGACCATTCGAGCGCTGAAGATGCACGGCGGTGCTGAGCTGGAAGAGCTGAAAACCGAGAATCTGGACGCGTTGCGTAAAGGCTTCCGCAACATTGCCCGTCATGTTGAGAATACCCGTAAGTACGGTCTGCCGGTGGTTGTTGCGATCAACCGCTTCAGTGCTGACAGCGATGCTGAAGTGGCACTGCTGAGCGAACTGTGTACTCAGATCGGTGTTAAAGCGATCACCTCGGATCACTGGGCATTGGGCGGCGAAGGTGCTGAAGACCTGGCTCGCGAAGTGGTACGTATGATCGACGAAGAGCCAGCCGACTTCCGCTACCTCTACGAAGATGATCTGCCGCTGTGGGATAAGGTTCGTACTATCGCTCAGGAGATGTATGGCGCTGAGGGTATTATTGCGGATCAGGCGGTGCGTGATCAGTTTACCCGCCTGCAGGAAGAAGGTTATGGTCATCTGCCTGTCTGTATTGCGAAGACACCGCTGTCATTCTCTACCGATCCGGATCTGAAGGGAGCGCCAAGTGGCCATGTGGTTCCTATTAAGGATGTGCGTCTGTCTGCCGGTGCCGGATTTGTGGTCGTTGTCTGCGGCTCAATCATGACTATGCCGGGTCTGCCGCGGGTGCCTTCTGCAGAGAAAATCTATGTGAATGAGGAAGGGCAGATCGAAGGTCTGTTCTGATCTGACACCCATCACTATCAAGGCGTAGCAGGGAAACCGGCTACGCCTTTTTTATTGCGGCCAATATTGTTTCCCGGTGGGCTGATTCAAGGATTGTCCTGAAGCGCCGATAGCCTTACTTCCAATACCGCTGAATTAAGCGTGAACAGAGGATAGCAGCCGTCGTCTGTACGGATGCAAGGAAGGTTAGGGACAATGAAAATCTCTGCTAGCACGGTTGGATTTAACAGCCAGCATGACAAGTTCGTCAGTGAGACTCTGCACAGTCAGCGTGATGAACGTGTCCGTGAAACAAGCGTTCCCGCTGATGGGCGTGAGCTCGGTATCGGCGCTTCGATTGATCTTTCATATGAAGCGCGAATGCGCTCGGGACAGACCAGTCAGGTCAATACTGCATCTACGATCACCAGCGCTGATGATGTCAGAACGGTTGCCACCCGAAATAATACTGCTTCACTGGTGGAAACGGTTCTGCAGCACACTGTATCGATTGAAAAAGAATCCGGACTTAATTTTGTACCGTTGCAGCAACTGGAGCCGGCTCAGGTGCAACTCAGTGATCTGCAGGCTGCTGAATTTCAGACAATTCAGGGACTTGCCATTGAGGATCTGTCCGGTGCGGCACTGAGTGGTATCAGTCAGGTGTCAGCCAGTGATGAATTGAATATCAGCATTTCAGAGATTGATATTGAAGCAGTTCCGCTAAGGTTTAATGTTGAAGAGGCCCAGGTCTTTGTTCATGAACAGCGTATCTATACCGAGCAGGAAACACTGAATGTCGCCAGCCAGGGCGTAATCACCACGGAAGATGGCCAGGAGATCAGCTTCATGATGGAGCTGGAAATGGCCCGGGAGTTTGAGCTTGAGGAAAATTTTGCCTCGGAGTTTGAATCCCGCACCATGATAGATCCACTGGTAATCAATCTTGATGGTGGCAGTGCCGGTCTCAGTAGCGGTAGCTTTACCTTTGATCTTGATGCTGATGGAGCCACCGAAGAGATCTCTTTCGCCCGTCAGGGCAGTGGCTTTCTGGCGCTGGATAAAAATGCCGATGGTCAGATCAATGATGGATCTGAGCTGTTTGGTACTCAGGGGCAGAACGGTTTCAGCGATCTGGCACAGTATGACGAAGATGGTAACCGCTGGATCGATGAAAATGATGCGATTTTTGATGAGCTTAAAATCTGGACCCGCGATGAGCAGGGCAATGATCAGTTGTTGAGTCTCAGAGAGGCCGGTGTGGGCGCTATCTATCTGGGATCGACATCATCTACTTTTGAGTTGAAAGATGATCAGAACAACAGTCTGGGAGAGATCAAACGCACCGGTGTGTTTCTGATGGAGGATGGTGCTGTCGGCTCGATTCAGGAGCTTGATCTGGCTATTCATGGCCAGTCCCCGTCCGGGCTATCGGCTGATGCCAGGCTCGGGAATCGTATCGCTGAGGCATCGACTGAGTTTGATACGCAGGCAGAATCAACCGAGAGTATTCAGATCCGTGTCGCTGGAGAGCTGCCTGCTGCGCCGGACTTCAGTGATTTTACTTTGCCTGCGGATGAACAGCGGGTAAGGATCAGTCAGAATGTGGTACAGGAATCCCGGCTGCAGTCTGAGTCCTCAACAGAGAAGAGTGTCGGGGTTGATCAGGGCGATGAGGTCAGTATGTTTGTTCGTGAGCTGGATGCTACCCGTCTCGAGGTGATGGAGCGCTTACGCAGTAAAACTGAAATTCAGATTGAGGTTGAGCAGGATCGCTATGCTCACCTGCGCAGTATCATCGATACCCTGAAAGTTCAGAAAGAGAAGGCGGAGAGCATCAGCTTTAAGGCCAGTGTCTGATAGGGCCTGTTAACACTACTTTATAGCCCCAACCCGAAGGGCTGGAGTCATTTTTCGCCCTCAGCTGCGTTATTATTCGCTTATTTAGAATAACTAAACCGCGCTCATAAAGCCTTGCTGAGAACCAAAATGATCTCCAGCAGGGGCGAGAAATAAGTGTTAACAGGCCCTAGCTTTCGGAGGGCTTAAAGCTCTTGTAAGACCATGCACCTACCTGGAGCTTGCGGTACTGGGTAGGTGAGATCCCCATCACCTTTTTGAAGATGCGTGAGAAGTAATAGGCATCCTCATAGCCGACCATAAACGCTACCTCGGCGATGGTCCTGCTGCTGATATCTAAAAGATGGCAGGCCCGTTCAATTTTCAGTTGGATAAAGTGGTTGATCGGTGTGGTACCGGTCAGCTCTTTATACCGTTTAATAAAGTGGAACTTCGACAGGTTAACGCTGTTAGCCAGAGTGTCTATATCCAGCTGCTCATGGATTCTGGTCTGCATCAGGCTGTGAATTTTTTCGAGATCGAAGCTGTCTGAATCCTGGCTGCGCACCAGCGGTTGCAGTAACGCGATATGAGTCAGAATCTGACGCAGCTGGTTTGCTGCATTGATAAAGGCGTTCAGGTGGTAGCTGCTATGGCGGGCTTCCAGGAGCGCGTCAAACTCTCCCACCAGACTGCTGTGCAGGCCCAGAGGGATGATCGGTTTCTGTTTGGGGACCTGCAGATGCTGGACAAATTCATCCGCCAGATCGCCTTCAAAGTGACACCAGTAGATAGTCCAGGGGTAGTTCGGGCTGGATGCGTACTGATGCGCGACCCCTCGTGGCAGTATCACAAGATCGCCGGTTTTTACCGCAATATTCTTCTGGTTAATCCGTACCATTCCTTTCCCTTCAAGGCAGTAGATGAGCAGGTTGTCATCATGCTCAAGGCGCTCCATCCGGTGTCCGGATGCCTGCTGATAATAACCGGCTCCGAGTGGGTAAAGATCTCTGGAAAGCTTATTCTGCGTGAGTTTCCGGATGATTTTATGGGGCAGAACGAAGCGGATGCTCTGTGGCGGTAATGGCCAGTTGGAAGGCGTACTCATCAGGGCGGCTCGACTAAGGTATAAGGGTTAAACCGGTGTTTATTAGGGTATTCATGTATTCATTCGCAATATAGTCCATTAATATAGCAACATTATCAATCATCTGCAGCCCGGGGCTGTGCTTTAATCGATGACATAGATTGGCAAACAGATTACTTCAGCCTTTTAAGTGGTGGCTGGAGTGATCAGTAAGAACAAACAGCGCAGTGCTTTCTCACATCGGCACAGAGCGCACAACAATAAGCAAAGGTGAAAGACGATGACTCAGCAAGTCCCTCTACTGATCAACGGTGAACTGGTTCAGAGCGCCAGCGAAAACTGGATTCCGGTAACGAACCCAGCGACCCAGGAAGTTCTGGCGCAGGTGCCATGTGCTACTGCTGCCGAGGTTGATCAGGCCGTTGAAGCGGCAAAAGAAGCCTTTGAAACCTGGAAAGAAACATCAATCGGTGATCGTGCACGTCTGATGCTGCGCTACCAGCACCTGCTGAAAGAGAATCACGATGAGATTGCTACTCTGCTGGCGCAGGAAACCGGTAAGACCTTCGAAGATGCCAAAGGTGACGTATGGCGTGGTATCGAGGTTGTTGAGCACGCTTGCAACATCGCTTCTCTGAGCATGGGTGAAACCGTTGAAAACGTTGCCCGTAAAATCGATTGCTACAGCATCACTCAGCCGCTGGGTGTGTGTGTCGGTATTACACCATTCAACTTCCCGGCGATGATTCCGCTGTGGATGTTCCCAATGGCAATTGCCTGCGGTAACACTTTTGTACTGAAGCCATCTGAGCAGGATCCACTGACGCCAATGCGTCTTGCTGAGCTGTTCAAAGAAGCCGGTGCTCCGGACGGTCTGCTGCAGATCGTTCACGGTACTAAAGATGTTGTGGATCAACTGCTGACTCACAAAGATACTCCGGCTATCTCTTTCGTGGGGTCTGTTGCGGTGGGTGAGCACATCTACCGTACCGGTACAGATCACATGAAACGTGTACAGGCATTTGCCGGTGCGAAGAACCACATGGTTGTTATGCCAGATGCCTCTAAGAACCAGGTAGTTAACAGCATTGCCGGTGCGTCTGTTGGTGCTGCAGGTCAGCGCTGCATGGCGATCTCCGTTGCTGTGTTTGTTGGTAACTCCCGCGAATGGATCCCTGAAGTACGCGATGCGCTGGCGAAAGTTCGTCCGGGTGCCTGGAATGATCCGGAAGCTGGCTACGGTCCGCAGATTAACCCACAGGCTAAACAGCGGGTTCTGAACTTCATTCAGGAAGGTAAAGATGCCGGTGCAGACTGCATTCTGGATGGTTCCGATGTTGTGGTTGACGGTTACCCGGATGGTAACTGGGTTGGCCCGACCATGTTCCGTGGTGTTACCCGTGACATGTCTATCTATCAGGAAGAGATCTTCGGTCCTGTACTGATCGCCCTGGAAGTAGACACCATTGAAGAAGCGATCGCGCTGATCAATGAGAACCCATACGGTAACGGTACTTCTATCTTTACCTCTTCCGGTGCTGCTGCACGTAAGTATCAGCACGAGATCAAAGTGGGTCAGGTTGGTATCAACGTACCGGTACCTGTGCCTCTGCCAATGTTCTCCTTCACCGGTTGGAGAAAGTCTTTCTACGGTGACCAGCACGCATACGGTAAGCAGGCTGTGAAGTTCTACACCGAGACCAAGACAGTGACTGCCCGCTGGTTCGAAGACGATATTGATACCGGTGTGAACACCACTATCAACCTGAAGTAAGACCCTTAGCGGGAGGCTCCGGCCTCCCGCATTGCTACCTGTATATGGCTATCTGAAAAGTAGCGATCTGAATAATAAGAATCTGAAGCCAGACCCACGCGCAGGGTCTGATGTGTGAGAGGTGAGTATGGATTTTGAACTGAACGAAGAGCAGATTGCGTTTGCCGATATGGCGCGCTCATTCGCTCAGAATGAACTGGCACCCAATGCCGGTGAGTGGGATCTCAACCAGACATTCCCGGTTGAAGTGCTGAGAGCAGCCGGTGAGCTGGGTTTCTGCGGCCTTTATTCCCATGAGGATGTAGGTGGTCTGGGGCTGAGTCGTCTGGATTCCAGCATTATCTTCGAACAGTTAGCCATGGGTTGTACCTCCACAACCGCATTTATCACGATTCATAATATGGCGACCTGGATGATCTCTGAGTTTGGCGCAGAAGGTGTGCGTCAGCAGTGGTGTCCGGAGCTGACGGCCGGTGAAAAGCTGGCTTCATACTGTCTGACTGAGCCGAATGCCGGTTCTGATGCAGGTTCTCTGAAAACCACCGCCCGTCGTGACGGTGATGATTACGTTCTCAACGGCAGCAAAATCTTTATCTCCGGCGCGGGTTCTACCGACTGTCTGGTGGTGATGGCGCGGACCGGTGAAGACGGACCAAAAGGCATCTCCGCTTTTGCGGTAGACGCAAAATCTGCGGGCATTACTTACGGCCGCAAAGAAGAAAAGATGGGCTGGAACAGCCAGCCAACAAGAATGATTACCTTTGAAGATGTGCGTGTGCCAGCATCTTCAATTCTGGGACAGGAAGGTGACGGCTTTAAGATCGCAATGCGTGGTCTGGATGGTGGCCGTATCAATATCGCTACCTGTTCTGTCGGTACCGCTCAGCAGGCCCTGGATAACGCTATTGAGTATATGCACGAGCGTAAACAGTTTGGTAAGCCGCTGGCGAATTTTCAGGCTCTGCAATTCAAGATTGCTAATGCAGCGACCGAGCTGGTTGCCGCTCGTCAGATGGTGCGCATGGCCGCTTCCCGTCTTGATAACAACCACCCGGATAAAACCAGTTACTGCGCCATGGCGAAACGTTTTGCCACCGATGTTGGCTATAACGTGGCTGATGAGGCGTTGCAGATCTTTGGTGGTAACGGCTATATCAAAGAATATCCAATGGAGCGTTTCCTGCGAGACAACCGGGTACACCGGATTCTGGAAGGCACCAACGAAATTATGAACGTTATCATTGCGCGCCGTCTGCTGGTTCAGGACGCGGCGGCACTGCTCTGATAAATCTTATTTAAGCGCTAAAGAATAAAGACAAGGGTGCCTGATCTGATCAGGCTCCCGAAGAGATAAGGAAAACCACAATGACTGATAAGCTGATTGTTGAAAAACGCGGCAACATTGCCGTGCTGACAATGAATAACCCGCCGGCTAATACCTGGACTGAAGAGAGTCTGAAAGGCCTTAAGGCTCTGGTTGAGGAGCTGAATGCGGATCGCGATATCTACAGTCTTGTTATTACCGGTCAGGGTGAAAAATTCTTCTCTGCCGGTGCCGATCTGAATCTGTTTGCTGATGGCGACCGTAGCGTTGCCCGCGACATGGCGCGTTACTTTGGTGAAGCGTTTGAAACCCTGAGCCGATTCCGTGGTGTATCTATTGCTGCGATTAACGGTTTTGCGATGGGTGGCGGTCTCGAAGTGGCGTTGGCTTGTGATATCCGTATCGCTGAAGAGCAGTCACAAATGGCACTGCCTGAAGCCAAGGTCGGCCTGCTGCCATGCGCTGGTGGTACCCAGAACCTGACCATGCTGGTCGGTGAAGGCTGGACCAAGCGTATGATCCTGTGCGGTGAGCGCATTAAGGCTGAAAAAGCTCGTGAGATCGGTCTGGTTGAAGAAGTGGTAGAACAGGGCGCTGCACTGGATAAAGCGCTGGAAATGGCTGCTTCAGTTGCACAGCAGAGCCCGACCGCCGTGGCTGCCTGTAAGAATCTGATTCAGAACAACCGCACCCAGCACTGGGATGCTGGTTACATCCTTGAGCGTGAGCTGTTTGTTGATCTGTTCTTCACTGAAGATCAGAAAGAGGGTGTTAACGCATTCCTGGGTAAGCGTGCCCCTGAATGGAAAAACCGTTAATCGGTAGACTGACAAATGCTCTTGAGGACTGATCTGGAGAGCTAGACTGGAGAACTATGATGAGCAGTGTACTGTTTAACGAATATCCGACTCAGGATGGCAAGAAGATCGTCGAAATTCAGCTGAACTCCGAGCGCTCTCTGAACGCGCTGACGCTGGATATGATCGATCTGATTCAACCGAAGCTGGACGCCTGGAAAGACGATGATTCAGTGGTTGCGGTGCTGTTCGACAGCGCTGGCGAAAAAGCATTCTGCGCCGGTGGCGATGTCGTCAATCTTTATAAGTCGATGACCGGTGAGGGTGATCCTGATTTTCCGACCGATTTCTTTACCCGCGAATATATTCTTGACTACGCCATCCATACCTATCCCAAGCCGATCATCTGCTGGGGCCACGGTATCGTGATGGGTGGTGGTATGGGCCTGATGAATGGCTGCAGCCACCGTGTTGTCACCGAGAAAACCCATATGGCGATGCCGGAAGTGACCATCGGTCTGTATCCGGACGTCGGCGGCAGTTGGTTCCTGAATCATATGCCGGGCCGTACAGGTCTGTTCCTGGGGCTGACTGGTAATCCGATGAACGCGGCTGATGCACTCTTCCTTGGTCTGGCTGATCGCTTTGTCGCGTCAGAGTATCGTGGCCTGCTGGTGGAGAGACTGCAGGCGGAATCCTGGGATGGTTGTGCACACGCTGCTACCAACCGGGTACTGCGAGTGCTCGAGGAAGAGTCTCAGCCAGCATTCAACAGCGATGCGCCGGTGCAGAACCATTACAAATTCATTCAGGACATCACTGATAAAGACACCATGGCGGAGTTTGTTGACGCGCTGCTGGCAGTGGAAACCGAAGATAAGTGGATTACCCGTGCGCAGAAAGCGATTAAGCATGGCAGCCCACTGGCGGTGCATCTGATCAAGAAGCAGATGGATGTCACTAAGCACATGTCTTTGAAGGAGATCTTCGAAAGCGAGCTGATTCTGTCCGTACAGTGCGGCAAGCACCGTGAATTCCCGGAAGGGGTGCGGGCACTGCTGGTTGATAAAGATGGCAAGCCGGACTGGACTTTCAAAACGGTGGCGGATGTTGATCCTGCGGTGGTTGAAGAGTTCTTCGTATCGCCTTGGGATAAGAACCCACTGGCAGATATGTAATTTGCAAAGCAGTTTAAGGCAAGTGTAGAAGCAGTTTTTGATAGGCCTGCTCAGGGCAGGCCATCACAGAATAAAAAGAGGTAAGAAAAATGGCTACAGTAGGATTTATTGGTCTGGGTAACATGGGTGGTCCAATGGCGATCAACCTGGCTAAAGCAGGCCACACCGTTAAAGCATTCGACCTGTCTCAGGCGGCTCTGGACCATGCCGTAGAAGGTGGTTGTGTTGCCGTTACTTCAGCTGTTGAAGCGGCGACAGACGCTGAATTTATCGTATCTATGCTGCCAGCTGGTCAGCATGTTGTCGGTCTGTTCCAGACCGGTGACGCACCTCTGTTTGATGTGATCTCCAAAGATGCTCTGATCATCGATTCCTCTACCATTGATGCGGCCACCGCGCAGAGCGTTTCTGCTGCCGCTGCAGAACGTGGTCTGAGCTTTATCGATGCGCCGGTTTCTGGCGGTGTGGGTGGCGCTATTGCCGGTACTCTTGCCTTTATGGTGGGCGGTACTGATGAGCAGTTCGCTAAAGCGAAGCCGATGCTGGATATCATGGGTAAGAACATCTTCCATGCCGGTCAGAGTGGTGCGGGTCAGATAGCTAAAGCCTGTAATAACATGATGCTGGCGATTCTGATGACCGGTACCTGTGAAGCGTTGAACATGGGCATGAAGAACGGTCTGGATCCGGCGGTTCTGTCCGAAATTATGAAGCAGAGCTCCGGTGGTAACTGGGCGCTGAACGTATACAACCCGGTACCGGGCGTAATGGAAGGCGTACCTTCTTCTAATGACTACCAGGGTGGTTTCCAGGTTGATCTGATGTTTAAAGACCTGGGACTGGCGATGGATCTGAGTCAGCAGAGTGCATCTCCGATTCCAATGGGCTCTGCAGCCCGCTCATTGTTCAGCCTGCACAAGGCGAATGGTAATGGCGGACTGGACTTCAGTTCCGTTCTGAAACTGTATCAGGAAAGCTGATTCCCTCTCTCATAGCAGACTGCAGATCGGGTGCAGTCTGCTATGACATCTATTCTAAGAGTGCACAGATAGCACGCTCTCAGGAAGAGCTCTCTATAAGAACTTACTGTAAGAACTTTTTATAAGAGCTCTCTATAAGAACAATAAGGAGTATCGGTAATGGGTTACAACGAAGAATATCAGGCTGCCCGGGAAAATCCGGAAGCTTACTGGGCTGAACAGGCCAACCGTATCGACTGGTTTAAAAAGCCGGAAACTATCCTGGAAAAGACCGCTAACGGTACCTACAGCTGGTACGCCGATGGTGAGCTGAACAGCTGCTATCTGGCACTGGACCGTCATCTGGAAGACCGTGGTGATCAGGTAGCGCTTTACTATGATTCGCCGGCGACAGATTCCAAGCAGCAGATCACCTATAAAGAACTGCATGAACGTGTTGCGCTGTATGCCGGTAGTCTGAAACGCCTGGGTATCGAAAAAGGCGATACCGTTGTGATCTATATGCCGATGATTCCTGAGGCGGCAGTGGCTATGCTGGCCTGCGCCCGTCTGGGAGCGGTTCACTCTGTAGTGTTTGGTGGCTTTGCACCAAACGAACTGGCTATTCGAATCGATGACGCAAAACCGAAGCTGATCCTGACTGCCTCTTGCGGTATCGAATTCGAGAAGAAGATCGCTTATAAGCCGCTGGTAGATAAGGCGATCGACCTGGCCACCCACAAACCGGATCACACCATTGTTTGTCAGCGTTCTGTCCTGCAGGCCGAGATGACCGAAGGGCGTGATCTGGACTGGTACGAGTTCCAGCAGGGCGCAGAACCTGCAGACTGTGTACCTGTGAAGGGCAATGATCCGTTGTACATCCTTTACACCTCCGGTACTACAGGCGCACCAAAAGGTATCGTCCGTGATAACGGTGGTCATGCGGTCGCGCTGAATTATGCGCTGCATAATGTTTACGGCATGAACGCCGGTGATGTCTGGTGGGGGGCGTCTGACATTGGCTGGGTGGTAGGGCACTCATTCATTGTGTACGGACCACTGATGGGCGGTTGCAGTGCGATCTTCTTCGAGGGTAAACCGATCCGTAACCCGGATGCCGGTACCTTCTGGCGCGTAATCGACGAGTATGGTGTCAACTCCATGTTCTGTGCACCGACGGCGTTCCGGGCGATCCGTAAGGAGGATCCGGAAGGTGAGTTGTCGAAAAAGTATGACCTGTCGAGTCTGAACTGGGTATTCGTGGCAGGTGAGAAACTCGATTCCTCTACCTACCACTGGCTGGATGAGCTGCTGCAGGTACCGGTCATTGACCACTGGTGGCAGACCGAAACTGGCTGGCCGATGACGGCACCGATGATGGGCTGGGATAGTCCATCTGCTGCCCGTCTGGGGTCAACTAATAAGCCAATTCCTGGTTATGACATCCAGGTGGTTGACGGTGACGGTCAGCCTGTTGAAGCCAACGAGGCGGGAAATATCGTGGTCACTTTGCCAATGCCTCCGGGTGTGGCATGGGATATCTGGAATCAGCCACAACGCTTTACCGACTCTTATCTGACGGCGTTCCCGGGTTATTACCATACCGGTGATGGCGGTTTTAAAGATGACGACGGTTATGTCTATATCACTGGCCGTACCGATGATGTGATCAACGTATCTGGTCACCGTCTATCTACCGGTGAGATGGAAGAGGTTGTTTCTTCTCATGCAGCCGTGGCTGAGTGTGCCGTTATCGGTGTTAATGATTCTCTGAAAGGCCAGATCCCGGTGGGGCTGATTGTCCTGAAAGCCGGTGAAGAGGTGGATGAGAAAGAACTGGAAGCCGAACTGGTGCAGATGGTCCGTGATCAGGTTGGCGCGTTAGCCTGCTTCCGTCGCGCAGTGGTGGTTCAGCGTTTGCCGAAGACCCGTTCCGGTAAAATCCTGCGCGCGATACTGCGTAAGATTGCCGCCAATGAAGAATACAAAATGCCATCAACCATCGATGACGAGAGCATCCTGGGTGAGATCACCGATATGATGGAGCAGGCCGGGATGATTCCTGCCTGAGGCAGATAATACAGGCCGGAGGGCGGGTCTTTCCGTCCCACTGGCCAAGAGAGAGCAACATGCAGATTAAAGAGAGTGTATTTGTAATAACCGGTGGTGGCCGTGGTCTGGGTCGGGCGATGGCTGAGTCCCTGGCCGCTCAGGGTGCTGTGCTGGCACTGATCGACCTTAACCGTGAAGCGTTGGATGAGGCTTGTGCTGCCTGTGAGCAGGCTGGCGGTAAAGCGCTGGGCTATGTGTGCAATATCACTGATGAAGCTCAGGTTGAAAAGACCTTCGGCCAGATTAAGACTGAGTGTGGAGAGATTAACGGTCTGATCAACAATGCCGGCCTGATGCGTGATGGCATGCTGATCAAGGTTAAAGACGGTGAGCTGGTGGGCAAGATGGGGCTGGATCAGTTCCAGTCGGTATTCGATGTCAACGTCACCGGTACCTTCCTGTGTGGCCGTGAAGCAGCTGCGATCATGGCGCAGCAGGGTAAGGGGGGGGTGATCATTAACATCTCCTCTGTATCCCGCGCTGGCAACATGGGGCAGACCAACTACTCCGCGACTAAATCTGCAGTGGCAACGATGGTTGTGAGCTGGGCAGGGGAACTGGCCCGTCACGGCATCCGGACTGGTGGTATTGCGCCGGGTGTTATCGCTACCGAGATGACCGCGCAGATGAAGCCTGAAGCGATTGACCGGATGGTTCAGGCGGTACCGCTGAAGCGTCTGGGTGAAGTGGAAGAGATGGCTCATACACTGAAATACATTATTGAGAACGAGTTCTTTACCGGCCGTATCGTAGAGATGGACGGCGGTTTACGAATCTGATCAGACAGATTGTTCTTTTAGCGCTGGTACTTGCCAAGGTACCTTTTGGGGGAAGCTTTGCTTCCCTTTTTTTTGTGTTATCTGTTCAGGCTAAAGTGCTTAGTTCTAACATACTGTAATGCAGCCTGAACAGATGTCGGTATTGCACAGCTAGCGCAATGGAACATTGCTGGCTATGCTCACCTCGCATTAGCTGCCGCTAATGAAATAGCTAACGCTGGACGTCGTAGCGAGGCACATCTCGTGCTGATAGTTTGGTGCTTTTATTCAGAATTCCGCAGGTTGGGCAGAGTTCGACGAAGGAGAACGAAGCTTAACAATGTTGGTTGAAAGAGGGTATGTAATTGGACAAATATTTTGACGATTTTGCTTTGGGGGATCTGTTTCAGGGGCGTAGTGCCACCCTGACAGAAGCACAGATTATTGACTATGCCTTAACCTACGATCCCCAGAGCTTTCATATTGATGTAAACGCGGCTGCCGAAAGTCACTTCGGAGGTCTGATCGCGAGTGGATTCCAGACCATGGGATTGTGCTTTCGTTTGCTGGTTCAGCAAGGCATCTTTGAGGCCTGCTCGCTGGGTGGGCCTGCGATCGACGAGGTGCGTTTTCTGGCGCCGGTCCGACCCGGTGATACGCTCAGATCAGAGCTGGAAATTATTGAGCACAAAGCGTCATCATCTAAACCTGATCTGGGCGTGATTCGTTACTACGTGCGGGGCTTTAATCAGCACGGTGATCAGGTGATCAGCTTTATTGTGACGCATATGTTGAGAAGAAGAACAAGGGAAGGATAGTAAAAGAGATTGTGGTGAGGCACGACCTCGTACCGATTTAGGGGGGATCGTGGCTCGACCGGAAGGCAAAGCCTTCCTCGCTCGAACGCTAAGCAGAGCTTAGCTTGCTGGAAAAAGCCTGCGTCACAGGGTGGGAGAGATAATGAGGTAACGTGGGTAAGGCTACTGCCTGAAGGGTTCTTCCTCTCTTGTGGGAGGCGCGCCCTCGCGGCGATTAATCTTTACGGTGCCAATCGATCGCCGCGAGGGCGCGCCTCCCACAAACTAAGATTTACAGTTCGTGCGGGCTCATCGCGGCACGATGCCGCTCCCACAAATTAAAGCGATCTCGGGTCCCGCTCTTCCCAGCCACCCGCAAGCCGCAAAGCGGCGTTCCCGCCACTCGCTAGCAAAGCTTGCTTAGCGGTCTCTATCCCAACATAAAAAAACGGGGCTTAAGAGGCTGTGTAAAAACGCCTCATAATCGGTAAAAATACCCGCATACATTTATGCGGGTATTTTTTATGCGTCATATACAAGGTGAGTCCCGGCAGCAAAGTACGCTGTTCCCTGAAAGACTGGATGACTATGTCAGTGCTGATAACCCCGTACGCATTATTGATGCCTACGTTGATCAGCTCGATATGGCGGCGCTGGGGTTTACTTATGCCCAAACCAAAACAACAGGCCGTAAACCCTACCATCCCGGTGATCTGCTCAAGCTCTATCTGTACGGTTACCTCAATCAGCTGCGCAGTACCCGCCGACTTGAAAAAGAGTGCCATCGCAATCTGGAAGTGCTGGCTGCTGAAACGCCTGGCGCCGGACTTTAAAACACTGGCCAACTTCCGGCAGCAGAACAGTCATGCGATAAGGCAAGCCTGCCGTGCCTTTATCCGTTTTTGCCGGGAGGCAGATTTGCTCGATGGCCGCATTGTAGCCATTGATGGCAGCAAGTTTAAAGCCGCTGCGAGTATGGATAAAACCTATAAGTCCGAGCAACTAAGTAAACTTCAACGCCATCTTGAGTATCGCATCGACGACTATCTTAAACAGCTTAAAGCCTCAGAGCAGGACGACACGCAAAACCGGGGGGGATATCCAGAAAGCGTTAAAGCAGTTGCAGAACCGCAAAGAGCGCTGAACGCGGGTGCTCAGACAATGGCGGATACCGGAGCAAAGCACTGCTGTGAGACAGAGCCCGAAGCCCGCGTATGCGTTCAGGCCGGGACGGGATCGTGGTCGGCTACAATGTCCAGACAGCGGTTGAAACAAACACGGGGCTGATCGTGCATTACGACATCACCGATCAAGGCTCAGATAATCGCCAGCTGGAGCCGATGGCCAAAGCCGTTAAAACGGAACTGAAGGCAAAGGCATTGGAGATACTCGCCGATTGCAGGCTACTCCAATGGTGAACAATTAGCGGCCTGTGAAGAGTCAGATATCACGCCGAATGTACCGACTAACCGTTCCAGCAATCCGAAAAAAGATCACTATCAGAAGAGCGACTTCCGCTATGATGCAGAGAAGAATCAGTACGCCTGTCCGGCAGGCCAGATCCTGACGCAGAAGACGAAAAACACAGCAAAGAAGTTGTATCAGTATACCCGCGTTGGCTGCGACACCTGTCCTCAGCAGTCTCGCTGCACAAGCGCCAAACAGCGCTGGATCAGTCGCCACTTTTATGAAGATGCATTAGAGCGGAGTCAGAAACGGATAGATGATGATCCCGGTTTAATGAAAACACGGGCAGCGACGGTAGAGCGTCCCTTCGGGCATATAAAACAGATGATGGGGTTGCGACGCTTCAGTTGTTGGGGAAAAAACGGTGCGGATGCAGAAATGGGGTTAAGCGTGCTGGCTTATAACCTGACGCGGTTAATGAACCATATAGGGGCGGAACGATTGCTCGGACTGCTTCAGGTGCGGGCATAATGATTAATTGATCACTTGAAAAGCAAAGAGCCCCGCTAACGCAGGGCTCTTGATAATCAAAACCGCTCAATTAAAGCTGTTTTTACACAGCCTCTTAAGCCCCGTTTCTTTTACATGTTGGGATAGTTCGGACCACCGCCGCCTTCCGGCGTTACCCAGGTAATGTTCTGGGCCGGGTCTTTGATATCGCAGGTTTTACAGTGCACGCAGTTCTGGCTGTTGATCTGGAACTGCTGTTCGCCGTTCTCATCGGTCAGTACTTCATACACGCCCGCCGGGCAGAAGCGTTGTGCCGGTTCGTTGAACTTCGGCAGGTTCTGACTCAGCGGGATGCTGCTGTCGGTCAGTTTCAGGTGACAGGGCTGGCTCTCTTCATGGTTGGTGTTGGACAGGAACACCGAAGAAGGTTTGTCGAAGCTCAGCACACCATCCGGTTTCGGATAGTCGATCGCGGTGCACTCGCTGGCCGGTTTCATCTGGGCGTAGTCTTCATGATTGTCCCGGATAGTGAACGGCAGGCTGAATATATTCTGATCGATAAAGTTCAGTGCGCCGCCGATCATGGTGCCGTACTTGTGCAGCGCCGGACCGAAGTTGCGGCTGCGGTATAGCTCTTCATAGACCCAGGAGTTTTTGAAGTTTTCGCCGTAAGCCGTCAGGTCGTTACCGCCCTCGTCTTCAGCAGCAAACGCGGCAAACAGGGTTTCAGCGGCAATCATGCCAGACTTCATCGCCGTGTGAGTGCCCTTGATCTTGGAGAAGTTCAGGGTACCGGCATCGCAACCCAGCAGCAGTGCGCCGGGCATGCTCATCTTCGGCAGGGCGTTGAAGCCGCCTTTGGTGATGGCACGAGCACCGTAGGAGACACGCTTACCGCCTTCCAGTACGTCAGCGATCAGTGGGTGGTGCTTCATGCGCTGGAATTCGTCGAACGGGCTCAGGTGCGGGTTATCGTAGTTGAGGTCGGTAATCAAACCGACCACCACCTGGTTGTCTTCGGCGTGATAGAGGAAAAAGCCACCGCTGGCACCGCCTTCAGTCAGCGGCCAGCCGGCACCGTGCAGTACCAGACCAGGCTGATGTTTGGCCGGATCGATGTCCCACAGCTCTTTAATACCGATGCCGTAGTGTTGGGCATCGGCGTCTTTATCCAGTTCAAACTTGCTGATCAGTTCTTTACCCAGGTGGCCGCGGCAACCTTCAGTAAAGATGGTGTACTTCGCCAGCAGATCCATACCCGGCATATAGGTGTCTTTCTGCTCACCGTTTTCATCCAGACCCATATCACCGGTACCGACACCCGCAACACGCCCATCATCGCCGTAGATGATGTGAGAAGCCGGGAAGCCCGGGAAGATCTCGACACCCAGTTGCTCAGCCTGTTCAGCCAACCAACGGCACAGGTTACCCACACTGGCGATGTAGTTGCCGTGGTTGTGCATGGTTTTCGGCACCAGCCCGTTCGGGATTTTGCTGGCTTTCTGGCCGTCTTTGAGCAGGTAGATCTGATCTTCGGTAACTTCTGTGAACAGGGGAGCGCCCTGATCTTTCCAGTCCGGGAACAGTTCGTTCAGGGCGCGGGGTTCCACCACGGCACCGGACAGGATATGGCCGCCCACCTCGGCGGCTTTTTCAACCACGCAGACCATCAGTTCCTGGCCTGCATCATTGGCCTGCTGCATCAGACGGCAGGCAGTGGACAGACCGGCAGGGCCAGCCCCGACGATCACCACGTCAAATTCCATTGCTTCTCTTGTCACAATTCTCTCCAGCGAGCGGCAGATTTTTTGATAAATATATTCGCTACCGCGATAGTATCCAGCGATTACATAAGGTAAGTTGCTGAGTTGGTGGTATTGTTCATTGTTATTTTGATAGGTGAATACCCTAATAAATAACAGGTGTAAAAATCAAGTTTAATTGGTATATAAGGGTTATTGCTTATTCTTGCTGTCTGTGTAGAATACGGGAATGCCCTGATTTTTATGCGGGACGATTATATATTCACACGGGGCTGGCCCCAATAATAATGAAGAGAAGGCGGTAGACAGATGAAAGTGCTGGTAACTGTCAAACGTGTTATCGATTACAACGTTAAAGTACGTGTTAAGTCTGATAACAGTGACGTTGATCTGAGTAATGTAAAAATGGCGATGAACCCGTTCTGTGAGATCGCCGTAGAGGAAGCTGTACGACTGAAGGAAGCCGGTGTGGCTTCTGAGATTGTTGTGGTATCTCTGGGGCCGCAGGCGGCACAGGAACAGATCCGTACAGCGCTGGCGCTGGGTGCGGACCGGGGTATTCTGGTTCAGTCTGACGAGAACCTTGAGTCTCTGACTGTAGCCAAACTGCTGGCGAAGGTTGTCGAAGAGGAACAGCCAGGTCTGGTTATCATGGGTAAGCAGGCTATCGATAGCGATAACAACCAGACCGGTCAGATGCTGGCGGCGCTGACCAATATGGCTCAGGGTACTTTCGCATCTGAGGTTAAGATCGAAGGTGATAAGGCTAAGGTAACCCGTGAGGTCGACGGTGGTCTGCAGACAGTTGAGCTGAATATGCCAGCGATCGTCACTACCGATCTGCGTCTGAATGAGCCGCGTTATGCTTCTCTGCCGAACATCATGAAGGCGAAGCGTAAACCGCTGGATACCAAGACCCCTGAAGATCTGGGTGTTGAGGTGAAAGCGCATACTCAGGTACTGAGTGTTGAGCCTCCTGCAGAGCGTCAGGCTGGTATTAAGGTAGCTTCTGTTGAGGAGCTGGTCGACAAGCTGAAAAACGAAGCAAAAGTAATCTAAGGGGGCGAACTGATGGCTATTTTAATTATTGCTGAACACGATAATCAGTCCCTCAAGGCGGCTACCCTGAATGCGGTAACGGCTGCTACCCAGATGGGCGGTGATATTCATGTACTGGTAGCCGGTTCTGGTTGTCAGGCGGCTGCAGATCAGGCAGCAGCGGTTACGGGTGTTGCTAAGGTTCTGATGGCTGATAACGCAGCTTATGAGCATCAGCTGGCAGAAAATATGTCTCTGCTGATTGCTGAGCTGGGCCGTGATTACAGCCACGTTGTTTGTCCGGCAACGACTGCTGGTAAAAACGTCATGCCGCGCGTTGCTGCGCTGCTGGATGTGGCACAGATTTCTGACATCATCCGTGTCGACAGCGAAGATACTTTTGCTCGTCCAATTTATGCGGGCAACGCTATCGCGACCGTAAAATCTCTGGATGTGATTAAAGTTATCACTGTTCGTGGTACGGCATTTGATCCGGCGGCTGCGGAAGGTGGTTCTGCTGCTATTGAGGCAGTTGGTTCTACTCACGATGCTGAGATTTCCAGCTTCGTTGGTGAGGAGATGGCTAAGAGTGATCGTCCTGAACTGACATCTGCTGGCATCATTATCTCCGGTGGTCGTGGTATGGGTAACGGTGAAAACTTTGCTCTGCTGGAATCTGTTGCTGATAAGCTGGGTGCTGCTGTAGGCGCGTCCCGTGCGGCAGTGGATGCGGGCTTCGTACCGAATGATATGCAGGTAGGTCAGACCGGTAAGATTGTTGCGCCGGAACTGTACATCGCTGTCGGTATCTCTGGTGCAATCCAGCACCTGGCAGGTATGAAAGATTCCAAGATTATCGTTGCGATCAACAAAGACGAAGAAGCACCTATCTTCCAGGTTGCTGACTATGGTCTGGTTGCTGATCTGTTCGAGGCAGTGCCTGAACTGGACGGCAAACTCTGATCGCGATCTGTAACTGAGCTTGTATAAATGAGCTTCGTATGTGAGGGGTGATTGCCCTCCCTTCATATCTCTGGCCCGGTATTCTCTGAGTATCCGGGCCTTTTTTATGGCTTCAGAGATTCCGATTAAAGCCAGAATAAGGTATCTTAGAGCGCTGTTTTGGACACTCATTCCAGCATCGCTTTCTGCACTGAAAAACAGTTTTGCAGTGGGCGGTCAGATCAGCAAAGTGGAAATAGAATGATTATTACACCGAAAATTCGCGGTTTTATCTGTACTACAACTCATCCAACCGGTTGCGAGAACAATATTCAGGAGCAGATCGACTACACCAAGGCTCAGGGTGTGATCGAGAACGGCCCTAAGCGTGTTCTGGTGATTGGTTCTTCCAGCGGATACGGTATGTCTTCCCGTATCTCTGCGGCATTCGGGTGCGGTGCGGCGACAATCGGTGTATTTTTCGAAAAGCCGGGTACTGAGCGTAAGACCGGTACTGCAGGTTGGTATAATGCTGCAGCGTTCGATAAGAAGGCTCAGGAAGCAGGTCTGTATGCGAAGAGCCTGAATGGTGATGCTTTCTCTAACGAAGCTAAGCAGAAGACTATCGATCTGATTAAAGAGGATCTGGGTGAGATTGATCTGGTTGTTTATTCCCTGGCTTCTCCAGTGCGTAAGCTGCCAGAGACCGGTGAAGTTATCCGTTCCTGTCTGAAACCGATCGGTGAGACTTACCGTTCTACGGCGATCGACACCAATAAGAACGTCATTATCGAAGCAGAAGTTGAGCCAGCAACAGAGCAGGAAGTTGCTGACACTGTCACTGTTATGGGCGGTCAGGACTGGGAGCTGTGGATCAACGCTCTGGATGATGCGGGCGTGCTGGCAGAAGGTTGTAAGACCGTTGCTTACAGCTATATCGGTACTGATATTACCTGGCCAATCTACTGGGATGGTGCTCTGGGTCAGGCGAAGAAAGACGTTGATCGTGCAGCGGCCGCGCTGAATGAAAAACTGGAAGCCAAAGGCGGCAGCGCTAATGTTGCTGTGCTGAAGTCTGTTGTAACTCAGGCTAGTTCAGCTATTCCGGTGATGCCGTTGTATCTGTCCATGGTCTTCAAGATTATGCGTGAAGAGGGCGTACACGAAGGCTGTATGGAGCAGGTTTACCGTCTGTTTAAAACGGCTATCGCGGGCGATAGCGGTCAGATTGATGACAGTAACCGTATGCGGATGGACGACTGGGAGCTGCGTGAAGATATTCAGCAGAAGTGTCGCGATCTGTGGCCTCAGGTGACCTCTGAAAACCTGTTCGATGTGACCGATTATCAGCTGTATAAAGATGAGTTCCTGAAGCTGTTTGGCTTTGGTGTGGATGGTGTTGACTACGAGGCGGATGTGAATCCTGCTGTGGAGTTTGATGTTATTGATATCTGATCTTTTGGCATAAAGAGTAGATTTTTAGTCAACTCTTTGATTCAGAACAAGAAAAGCGACCCGGGTGGTCGCTTTTTTTATATTTGGATTGCTATAAGTATGGTAGTGCACCCCCCGAAATGAGTATAAGGCTGATTGCTGTTCGGCGGGGCGTGGTGTTGAATTACCACATGCTTCATGGAAGACAAGAATAACGGTAGGGCTTTAGCAGTAAACGAAGCAACCACTTAAAAAGTGCGGAGTTGGAATGAATTTATCAATCAGCAAGCGACTGACCATCATGGGCGTTGCTCCTGTCACCCTTCTGGCAATCTTTCTGCTCGGATTCTCTTTCTACGAAAACGGACAGCTTGCAGGTATGCAGGCTGATAATACCCGTGAAAGTCTGATGGAGAATAAGAAAGAAGAGGTTAAAGCCTATACGCAACTGGCTCAGCGCTCAGTGCAACATATCTATGACAATGGTGGATCATTAGAAGAGGCGTTACCGATTCTGAAAAACCTGAAATACGGTAAGAGTGGTTATATCTTTGGTTATCAGGGAGATGGTACCCGTACCTTTATGGGGAATTTGGACAAAGGGATAGGTAAGAACTACTGGGATCTTCAGGATTCCGACGGTGTGTATATCCTGCGTGAACTGATCCGCGAAGGTAAAAACGGTGGTGGTTTTGTCAGTTATCGTTTCCCGAAGCCGGGTCAGGAAGTGGCTGAGCTGAAACTGTCATATGCAGAGTATTTCCCGCGCTGGGATCTGATGATCGGTACTGGTTTCTATCTGGATGATGTGAATCAGATTATCGGTTCCTTGGAAGAAAGCTCCGCTGAGAGTATCAATGCAATACTGGTAGTGTCATTGATTGTCGCGCTAGTTCTGCTGGCGGCGGCTATTGCGTTTTCGACTCTTGTTAAGCGCTCAATTATGCTGCCAATTAATACTATTTCCCATTCCATGGACTCTCTGGCAAATGGTGAAGGGGACTTGACGGCCAGACTGCATGTTGAAGGTAACCACGAGCTTGCGCATCTTGCAGGTCGTTTTAACGCTTTCATATCTTCTTTGCAGCAGATGATTGTTGATGTGGCGGCGCTGTCGAATCAGGTTACGGATCAGTCGAAAGAGATCACCAGTAAAATGGGGCAGATTGATGATTTGTTGCATAGTCAGCAGAAGGGAATTGAGCATTCAGCGTCAGCTATGACGCAGATGTCTTCTACGGCTCATGATATCGCTCAGAATACTTCCGAGGCTGCGAATTCTGCTACCGAGTCAAAAGATAATATCGATTCGGCAGAAAGCTCGGTGGTTGAGCTGACTAATGGTATTCAGCAACTGGCGCAGGATGTTGGTAGTTCCAATGATGCTATATCAACGCTGGAAAGCAATGTGCACGATATCATCTCGATCGTTGGTGTTATTCAGGAGATCGCTGAGCAGACCAACCTGCTGGCACTGAATGCTGCGATTGAGGCTGCCCGGGCGGGAGAGCAGGGGCGTGGCTTTGCGGTTGTAGCTGATGAGGTTCGAACCCTGGCTACACGTACTCAGAGCAGTACGCTGGAAGTTCATGAAAGCATTGAAAAGCTGAAGAAGGCCTCTTCTGAAGCAGTGCAAACCATGCAGAAGAGCTTTAAGCGCAGTGATAAGGCGGTGTCTCAGTCAGAAGAAGGTGTTTCTGAGCTGAAGAAAGTGACCGATCACGTCAACACGATTCAGGAAATGAATGTGGTGATTGCGACTGCGGCAGAAGAGCAGAGTCAGGTTTGTGAGAATCTGAATCAGACTATTATTGAGATTGCCGGCCAGTCAGAGATGTCAGCGACGATCGCGAAGGAAAACAGCCGTTCTGTACAGCAACTGACGGATGCTGCTCATCAGTTGCAGGGTATGGTGAGTCGTTTCAGAGTTGCCTGATCTGTTCCTTTGAGAAAAAGGCCGGCTTTGCCGGTCTTTTTTTTATGTTTATAAAAGCAGGTCGGGATAGGTAAAAATCATTGTTTTTATAAAAAAAACAGATGATCTTTCTATCTGTGGTGATGTCGCAGGATAAACTGTTTTTTTATGATACTTTCGGATGAGAATAAGCCTAAGGGATTAGTCTTTTATACTGCGTTGCACAAGATTTTTTCGCCTGAATAAGTATAATTTGCGACACAGTGACAGTCTGGTTACCAGTTCATGAAAAAATGACTAACCGAGCGATCGGGGAAGGGGCCGGCTGGCAGAGATATCTCTTTAAATATCATTCAGTTATAACGTTATAATCGTTCTTCTGAATGTACAGGCCACAAGCCGTTTTAAGAGAGCATCTCTCGCCCAATGATTCAAAGTATAAGGCGAAGTTTGTATGACCACAAAATCTGTTGATGTGCTGCTGGTAGGCGCCGGTGCAATGAGTACCACGCTGGGTGTCCTGCTGAAACAGCTTGATCCGTCTCTTTCGATTGCTATGGTTGAGCGTCTGGATCATGTAGCCAGCGAAAGTACCGATGCGATGAATAACGCTGGTACCGGCCATGCCGCTTACTGTGAGTTGAATTATACCTCTCAGTCGGATGATGGCAGTATCAATACCGACAAAGCCTTTTCTATCAACGCCGCTTTTGAAACCAGTCTGCAGTTCTGGACTTATCTGGTTGAGCAGAGTGCGTTGCCTGAACCTCATCATTTTATCAGCAATGTACCGCACCAGAGCTTTGTCTGGGGTGAGAAAAACGTTGAGTTTCTGCGTAAGCGATATGAAGCGCTGAGTGCTACACCGCAGTTTGCTGAAATGGAATACTCCGAAGATCCGGCTGTATTGCGTGACTGGATGCCTCTGGTAATGCAGAACCGTAAGGCTGATGAGCCGGTTGCGGCAACCCGTGTTCGCTTTGGTGCGGATGTTAACTTTGGTGCGCTGGCGCGTAACATGGTTGAGTATCTGGAACAGCAGGACAATTTCGAATTACTGCTGAGCCGTTCCGTTGAGGAGATGGCGCAGTACAGCGATGGCGACTGGAAAGTAGATCTGAAGAATGGTCATAACGGTCAGACAGAGACTATCCGTACTAAGTTTCTGTTCCTGGGGGCTGGCGGTGGTGCGCTGCCATTGCTGCAGATGTCTGGTATTGAGGAGGGTAGCGGCTATGGTGGCTTCCCTGTCAGTGGTCAGTGGCTGGTGTGTAACAAACCAGAGATTGTCGAGCAGCATATGGCTAAGGTTTACGGCCAGGCACCAATCGGTGCGCCGCCTATGTCTGTGCCGCACCTGGATACCCGGGTTATTGATGGTAAGCGTGCACTGCTGTTCGGTCCGTTTGCAGGCTTTACCACTAAGTTCCTGAAGAAGGGCTCGGTGATGGATATGCCGCTCAGCGTGCGTCTGAATAACCTGAAGCCGATGATGGAAGTGGGTGCCAAAAATATGGACCTGACCCGCTATCTGATCAGTGAGGTGATGCAGTCTCATTCGGACCGGGTTGAAGCGTTGCGTCGCTTCTATCCTGAGGCGAAGGATGAGGACTGGGAGCTGTCCTACGCTGGACAGCGTGTACAGATCATTAAGAAAGATGCCGAAGGTAGCGGTAAGCTGGAATTCGGTACTGAGGTGATCTCCTCTGCCGATGGTCGATTGGCTGCCCTGCTTGGTGCTTCTCCGGGTGCATCCACAGCAACGCCGACCATGATCAATGTGATCGAGCGCTGCTTCCCAGAGCAGATGGCAACACCTGAATGGCAGGCCAAGATGAAAGAGATGGTACCATCTTACGGTGAGTCCCTGGTTGAAGATGGTGAATTGCTGCGATCTGTTCGTCAGCGAACCCTGACAACTCTGAAGCTGGATGATAGCTACGTTGCCTGACAGTTTATGCAGAAATAAAAAAGCCGCTCTCTGAGCGGCTTTTTTGTGTTTTGCAGTAGTGCTTATTTTTTGTCAGCTGGTGCGTGGAACAGCAGGTACAGATCAACCAGAAGATCCGGGATGTTGCTGCACATTTCGTTGCACAGGCGCTGATCTTTACGCATTTTGACGAACTCTTCTTCCTCGAACAGGTCGGAAGCGATCATGATTGGCAGCATCAGCTCTGCAACTTCCTCTTCGGCCTGGTGGTTAAACCACTCGTCCTCTTTCAGGAAAACGCCTTCCATAAATGCCTGAGCCCAGCTGGTCAGTGCGGATTGCTCTTCATCGTCTTCGGCTTCCAGTGTCAGGTCGCAGGGCAGAAGCATGTCCTGATCGTTGTACAGATCGCTGCCAATGCTGAAGTAGAAGCGGCGCAGCAGTTCTTCGGTTTGTGCTTTTTCCTGTTCGTCTTTGTATTCCGGGGTGCCGTCAAACAGCTCGTTCAGCCACTGTTTTTCGCTGGTTTTAACCGGGCTGATATTGAGTGCGCAGAAGTAACCATGTGTGCCGACCAGATCCAGGGCGTCTTCGGAAACAGCGTCAGAAAACAGAAAAGCTTCCAGTGCGTCCAGTTCGTCGTCAGTCAGAGGGGTGTTCAGCATGGCATTTTGCATATTGGGATGATCCGGAATGATAAAAGGTAGGGCGATTCTATCAGTGAATGTGGTGTGATGCGTAGTCTTTGCAATATTTTTACCGGGGATCGGCAAAATTTCTTTAACTGTCACAGGTGATCCCGGATAATGCATCGCCATGATTGAGCAGGCACGACAACTATTAAAGCAGATATTCGGTTACGAGCAGTTTCGTGAGCCGCAGCAGTCTGTCATCGAAACGCTTCTGGGTGGTGGTGATGCCCTGGTAGTGATGCCAACAGGTGGCGGTAAATCACTCTGTTATCAGTTGCCTGCACTGATTCGCCCGGGTGCAGCGATTGTTGTATCTCCGCTGATTGCATTGATGCAGGATCAGGTTCAGGCTCTGTCTCAGTGGGGGATTCGTGCCGGTTATCTCAACTCTACGATGGATTTTTCAGCGGCTCAGGAAGTGGAGCATCAGCTTCGAACTGGCCAGTTAGATCTGCTCTATGTTGCACCTGAGCGATTGCTGCAGCCGCGGACACTTAAGATGCTTTCTGAGTGTCAGCTGGCGCTGTTTGCAATCGACGAGGCTCACTGTGTATCGCAATGGGGGCATGACTTCCGCCCTGAATATCTACAGCTCAGCTATCTGCAGGATCTCTTTCCGGGGGTGCCCCGTATCGCTCTGACGGCGACTGCGGATGAGCGGACCCGGCAGGAAATTACTGAACGGCTTGGGTTGGAGGATGCGCGCAAATTCATTCAGGGTTTTGATCGCCCTAATATTCGTTACCGAATCGGTCAGAAACATCGGGCTAAAGAGCAGTTGTTGAAGTTCTTAAAGGCAGAGCATGCCAGTGATTCCGGTATTGTGTACTGCCTTTCCCGTAAGAAAGTTGAAGATACGGCGCAGTGGCTTCAGGAGCAGGGCTTTAATGCACTGCCCTATCATGCGGGTCTTGGGGCGCAGCTGCGCCAGCAGAATCAGCATCGTTTCCTGACTGAAGAAAATATCCTGATGGTAGCGACGGTGGCTTTCGGGATGGGAATCGACAAGCCGAATGTGCGCTTTGTTGCGCATCTGGATCTGCCAAAAAGTGTTGAAGCATACTATCAGGAGACCGGTCGGGCTGGTCGTGACGGACAGTCTGCTGATGCCTGGATGGTGTATGGCTTGCAGGATGTGATTTTTCTGAGGCAGATGCTGGAAAGCTCTCAGGCAGATGAGCTGCATAAAAGTATCGAGCGGCAAAAGCTGGAGGCGATGCTGGGGTTGTGTGAGATCACGACCTGTCGTCGTCAGACGTTACTGTCTTACTTTGGTGAGACTATGTCTGAGCCTTGTGGAAACTGTGATACCTGTCTTGAGCCGGTGCCGGTCTGGAATGCGACGGAAGCAGCGCGTAAGGCTTTGTCTGCCGTCTATCGTTGTGGGCAGCGGTTTGGTGTTAACCACGTAATCGAAGTGTTGCTGGGTAAGTCGTCTGAGCGGGTGAAGGAATTAGGGCATGATAAGCTCAGTACCTTTGCTATCGGTAAAGAGCTGGATCGGAATCAGTGGCGTTCAGTGTTTCGTCAGTTGGTTGCCAGGGGATTCCTTACTGTTGCGCCCAATAGTCACGGTGTGCTTCATCTTTCCGATTCCTGTCGTCCTCTACTGAAGGGGGAGCTACAGGTTGAGATGCGTCAGGACAAGCGCAAGCAGGAATCCTTTTCGAAGCGTAACGATCCTCAGCAGAAGCTGGATGCTGAGGATTATGGTTTATGGAATGCTTTAAAAGCGTTGCGTACCCGGTTATCAAAAGAACAGGACGTGCCGCCCTATGTCATTTTCCATGATGCGACATTGATGGAGATGGTGATGTATCGCCCGCTGACGCACCAGCAGATGGGGCGTCTGAGTGGCATCGGCGAGCGTAAGCTGGATCTGTACGGTGATCAGTTTCTGGATGTAATCACAGAGCATCAGGGTGGCGGCGATGAGGGGCAGGAAAACCTCCAGATCCAGGAGTCGGTGGCATTGTACCGATCCGGAATGACGGTTGCTCAGGTGGCAAGGCAGCAGCATCTGTCGGAGGCTGTGATCTATAACCATCTGGCGGAAGGGG
This sequence comes from uncultured Amphritea sp., assembly GCA_963669425.2. GTDB lineage: Bacteria > Pseudomonadota > Gammaproteobacteria > Pseudomonadales > Balneatricaceae > Amphritea. The sequence goes on along the minus strand of CAXXNC010000002.1, from coordinate 2,006,504 downwards.
TTAAAAGCGGTACGATCTCTCTGGCGGATGTAGTGGAGATCAGTGCTGATCAGCTCAGGCATGTTCAGCAGGTGATGATGGAGTGTCTGGAGTCTTTCGGTGTGGCGCTTAAGCCGGTCTATGATGAGCTGGATGGCTTGTATGAATACGGTGTGTTGCGTTGTATTAAAGCGGATCTGGATCGTGGTTCGATAGGCCAATAATGACTGATCTGTCTTTATGGGGATTGTTTGTCAGTAGTTTTATCTCCTCTACGCTGCTGCCGGGTGGCTCTGAGGTGTTGCTGGGCTATTTTGCTGTTGAAAAAGTGTATCCGGCGATGACACTTATCCTGACGGCGACCGCGGGTAATACTCTGGGTGGGATGGTGACTTTTGCTCTGGGCTGGCTGGGTGGTCTTAAGTGGCCGGTAAAGCCTGCTGAAAAGCCTTCTCAGCAGCGTGCTATGGCCTTGTTGCAGCGTTTTGGGGTTGTTGTTCTGTTATTGTCGTGGTTGCCTGTTGTTGGTGATCCTCTGTGTCTTATTGCGGGCTGGCTCAGGTTTAACCCTGTTCTGGCCTGTTTGTTCATATTATCGGGCAAGGCTGTCCGGTATCTGCTGATAGTCGTTGCTGTAACCTGATATAGTCCTTGCAGATCCATCCGGAAAAGGAGTGGTGCTGATTGTGGCAGGATTTCGTCGACTACGGATTTTTCTATTGTTGCTGGTGCTTCTGGTTGTCTCGGTCAATACCTGGTTGGGTATTGTCAGGATTCAGTCCTGGGAGCGGCCGGTCTGGGTGGTTTTGTATCCAATAAATGCTGATGGCAGGGCGGATACTCAGGCGTATATCGATGCGCTTGATGTTGTTCATTTCGAAGACGTTCAGCTCTTTTTGCGTCGGGAATCGCAGCGTTATAGCGTTTATCTTGATCCGGTTGTGGAGCTCAGGCTGGCCCCTGTCATTGCTGAGCAGCCACCTGGTTTATCCGACTTTCCAGGAGTGATGGAGAGTATTTTCTGGAGCCTGAGAATGCGGTGGTGGTCCTGGCGAACTGATAGCTGGTCAGGACCTGAGCCCGATGTGCGGATCTATCTTCGTTATTTTTCGACCGGAGGGCGGGTCCGGTTAGAGCACTCGCTGGGGCTGCAGAAAGGGATGATCGGTCTGGTGAATGGTTTTGCCAGCGTTGATTATATTGATACTAATAACTTCGTTATCGTCCACGAGTTGATGCATACCTTTGGTGCAAGCGATAAGTATGATCTGGAGAGTAATCTTCCAGTATATCCCCATGGTTTTGCTGATCCTGATCAGTCGCCTTTGTTGCCTCAGACCCGGGCAGAGGTGATGGCGGGGCGTATTAAGGTTTCACCTGGCTGGATATTAATGCCGCCAAGCCTGAAACAGGTTGTGGTGGGGCCTGAAACCGCTCGTGAGGTGGGTTGGTTCGGGGCGGTAAAGCCTTAAAATTAAACGGCTGTTTTATATCGGGAAAGGGCTTTAATTAAACATTTTTCCTGATTGGTTGTTTAAAGTAGATTGGTTTTGTAATCCGGAAAGTCTTCTATTACTCATTCTGAGTATCCCTTTGAAATCTGTGTGATTGAGAACTTGTTTCAGTCTTTGCTGTCATATTCTTAAATGTTCTTTATATAAATTTCTTTTAAATCAATTGGTTATTGTTTTGGTTTGGCAATGGTGCAGTAGTTGTCAGGGGGTGTGCTTTCCGGTTTTTTGTGGGGGTGTTGCGTGCTACTTGATGCGCGTCACTGTTCGGGGTGATACGGGCTCCTGGAGGGCATATTATTAGCAATTAATTGCATGCTATAATTGCGAGAATTCAAACAAATCTGATAAAACGCTGAAATTAATTTTGTTTGGTTTATCTACAGAATTCAGCGTGTTTTAGCGTCGGAATGGAGTGGTCGTTTAACCGCATGTAACGATCGCTTAGATATTTCCTGGGGGGGAAAATGGAAAATTTAAAATCTACCGAAGTATCTGTTGTCAGCGTTACTGGTGATGTGATCGTTGTTAACGCTCAGGGAGAAGAGCGCCTAGTCAAAGCAGGTGAGGCAATCCTGCCGGGTGAGATGATTATCACACCTGCGGACGGTGAACTGGCGCTGGATACGGGCAAATCTGTTGCTGAGACTGTTCCGGCCGATTCCGGCGCATTCCTTGAAATCGATCCGGCTACCGGTGAACTGGTGCTGGTGCTCGAAACCATGGATGCCGGCGAGCTTGATGTTGCCGCCATTCAGCAGGCCATCCTGCAGGGGCAGGACCCCACCGAAATTCTCGAAGAAACCGCAGCCGGTCAGGGTAGTCGGGAGGGTTTCTCTGACTTCCAGACGATCGAACGTACAGCCGATGAAGTGATTGCCAGTTCTGGCTACGATACCGCTGCTGGTGAAAACGGTGGTGACACGCCAGTTGGTATTGAAGAAACTGAGTTGCCCGCGCCGCCGCAGTTGTCTGTAATTGATATGAACGGCCTGGTGCAGGGTGAAAATACCATTGTCGAAACGCCTGATAATACCGTCGGTGGTGGTTTTACCCTCAGTGTGCCGGGTGGTCTGCGGGATATTCAGATTGATGGCGTGATCGTTACCGAAGAACAACTGTTGGCGTTGACTGATGGAGTGGCTATCCCCCCGATCACCACTTCTGACGAGAACGGTGTTCTGACGCTTTCCAGTTATGATTCTGATTCCGGAGTAATCGGCTTTACCTACGAGGTAAGTGGCGCTAAAGATCACAGTGCTGGCGACGAATCAGTTGTTGATAACATTCCGGTTATTGTCAGTGATAAGTTTGGACAGAAGTCCGATGAAGATTCTCTGGATATTCTGATTACAGACACCGTAGCAATCGCTAATGATGACGCGGCGGATGCCCCGGAAGATACTGCAATCACTGTCGATGTACTGGCTAATGATGATCAGGGTGCTGATGGGGCAATCATTACGGATGTTACTGAGGTGCCGGATCAGGGGATTGTCAGCTACAACGATTCCGAAATTACCTTCGAGCCTAATCCGGGTTTCGAGGGGGCTGTAGAGATTCCTTACACCATCACTGATAGCGATGGTGATTCCGATGATGCGGTGCTGATTATCACCGTCGCACCGGATTCTGAACCCGAGTTCGAAATTAAAACCCCGAACCGGGGTGATGATGACTCCCGGCCTGATGGTGCTGACGTCAATGTTGTGCACGAACAGGGGCTGCTGGATTCAGCGGACGCCTCCAGTATCGTTGTGGATGAGTTTGTTATCACAACAGGCAACGATACCGTTGCCAGCCTGACGATCGCCGGTAACGAGTTGGTGGAGTCGGCGTTCCCGATTAACGTCACTACCGGTCTGGGCAATGCGCTGACAATTCTCAGCTTTGACAGTGATACCGGTGTTATCCGTTACAGCTATGAAGTGCTTGAGGCCGAGACGCACCCTGATGCAGATGGTCACAATGTGCTTCAGGAAAGTTTCCCTGTGGTCGTTGAGGATAGCGATGGTGATGTGCTGACATCCGAGCTGTCGATCCTCATTGTTGACGATGTACCGGTTGCAAATGATGATTTTGCCACAGTGATGCAGGGCACTGAGGTAACAGTCAATGTTATTGAAAATGATTATCAGGGCGCAGATGGTGCCCGGGTTACAGCTGCGGTAGTCAGCCTGGATATCGGCTCAGTCTCCTTCAATGATTCTGAAGTAAACTTCACTCCTGCCGGTGGTTTTACCGGTGTTGCTCAGATTGAATACACCATTGTGGATGCGGACGGGGATCCGGATACAGCAATTCTGGAAGTTCTGGTGGTTGATCCACCTAAAATCATTCATGTAGGTGATGCTGATCAGAACATTGATGATGTTGTCGTCAATGAAGGTGATGCGGCGGTATTTACTGTTGTTCTGGATAAAACCAGCCCGATTGCCATGTCATATGACATTGCGCTTGCTGATGGCACTGCAGTCGGTGATGCTGACTACGGCACCTCTTTAACCAGTGCATCATTCAGCGATGGCGTGACAATTAATAACGGTGTTATTACCGTGCCTGCCGGCGTGGCCAGCTTTACTGTAAGTGTGCCAACTATTACTGATGCTCTGCTTGAACTGCCATCAGAGAACTTTACGCTGACTGTTGATGAAGTAGTTGGTACCGGACATATTGTCGACCCTTATGTGAAACCATCAATCACCCATGTTGGTGATATCGATCCGTCGATTGACAGCGTAACCGTACCGGAAGCTACGACAGCAGTATTTACCGTTAATCTGTCGTCTACCCCGGTTATTAATGAAACCTATTCAATTGCGCTGGCGGACGGTACTGCGACAGGCGGTGATGTGGATTACACATCCGTTCTGGACAATGCCTCCTTCAGTAATGGAGTCTCTATAACTGCCGGTGTAATTACGGTGCCGGCGGGAGTTGGAACATTTACGGTAGCAGTGCCAACAATTCCTGATTCGATCGATGAAATCAGCCCGGAGACTTTTACACTGACTGTTGGCGGTGTGACCGGCACCGGTAACATTACTGATGATGACGGTGTTCCTACCATTACCCATGTGGGCGATACCAATCCGTCGATCGATAGCGTGACCGTACCGGAAGGTACCGATGCGGTGTTCACTGTGAACTTGTCGAATCCAAGTAGCAGCAATCTGATATACGGGCTGAACCTGCAGAATGGCAGCGCAATCAGCGGTGATGACTACAATGCCGGTTTGACCGATGCATCGTTCAGTAACGGTGTGACCATCAGTGGTGGCAATATTACGGTGCCGGCGGGTGTAGATACCTTTACCGTCACCGTGCCGACGATCAATGACAACATCGATGAGCCAAGCCCGGAGACCTTTACCCTAACCGTGGGTGGTGTGACCGGCACCGGTAACATTACTGATGATGACGGTGTTCCTACCATTACCCATGTGGGCGATACCAATCCGTCGATCGATAGCGTGACCGTACCGGAAGGTACCGATGCGGTGTTCACTGTGAACTTGTCGAATCCAAGTAGCAGCAATCTGATATACGGGCTGAACCTGCAGAATGGCAGCGCAACCAGCGGTGATGACTACAATGCCGGTTTGACCGATGCATCGTTCAGTAACGGTGTGACCATCAGTGGTGGCAATATTACGGTGCCGGCGGGTGTAGATACCTTTACCGTCACCGTGCCGACGATCAATGACAACATCGATGAGCCAAGCCCGGAGACCTTTACCCTAACCGTGGTGGTGTGACCGGCACCGGTAACATTACTGATGATGACGGTGTTCCTACCATTACCCATGTGGGCGATACCAATCCGTCGATCGATAGCGTGACCGTACCGGAAGGTACCGACGCGGTGTTCACTGTGAACCTGTCGAATCCAAGCAGCAGCAATCTGATATACGGGCTGAACCTGCAGAATGGCAGCGCAACCAGCGGTGATGACTACGATGCCGGTTTGACCGATGCATCGTTCAGTAACGGTGTGACCATCAGTGGTGGCAATATTACGGTACCGGCGGGTGTAGACACCTTTACCGTCACCGTGCCGACGATCAATGACAACATCGATGAGCCAAGCCCGGAGACCTTTACCCTAACAGTGGGTGGTGTGACCGGTACCGGTAATATCACCGACAATGACGGCACACCAACCATTACCCATGTGGGCGATACCAATCCGTCGATCGATAGCGTGACCGTACCGGAAGGTACCGACGCGGTGTTCACTGTGAACCTGTCGAATCCAAGCAGCAGCAATCTGATATACGGGCTGAACCTGCAGAATGGAAGCGCAACCAGCGGTGATGACTATAATGCCGGTTTGACCGATGCATCGTTCAGTAACGGTGTGACCATCAGTGGTGGCAATATTACGGTGCCGGCGGGTGTGGACAGCTTTACTGTTACTGTGCCGACCATCAATGACAACATTGATGAGCCAAGTCCTGAGACCTTTACCCTGACAGTCGGTGGTGTGACCGGAACAGGTAACATTACTGATAATGATGCGGCACCGACTCTGGCGATCAGCGGTCCTGCGACCGTGAACGAGTCTGCCGGCACCGTGACCTACACCGTGACCCTGACCGGCGAAAGCGCCAGCGACGTCACCGTGAACGTGGCCAGCGTGGGCGGTACTGCGACCCTGGGTACTGACTTTGGCAACACCAGCCTGGGCAACCTGACGTTCCCGGCCAACGGTGGCGCGAGCCAGAGCCTGACGGTGACCGTTCCGATTACCGAAGACACCACCTACGAAGGTGACGAGACCTACAGTGTGGTACTGAGTGGCGCCGTGGGCGCGACCATCAGCAGCGACACCGTGATCACCACCATCAATGACACCGGTGGCGGCACCACCACCAACCCACCGACCGACGACACGCCAACCGTGAGCGTGGTGATGAAGACCGGTGAAGAGACCGCGGTGGAAGCGGGTACCGATGAGCTGGTGTACGTGATCAGCCTGACCAACCCGAGCAAGTACGACACCACGGTGGAATACACCCTGAGCGGTCAGGCGACCGAGGGCGATGATTACCCGACCATCACCACCAAGACCGTGACCATCCCGGCCGGTTCGACCAGCGTGGAAGTGGCGATCGACCCGACCGCAGACGGTCTGGCGAACGAAGGTAACGAAAGCGTGATCATGACGCTGGATACCGCCAGCACCAACGGCACCGGCCTGACGATCACCACCCCGAGCGCGACCGGTACCATCATCGACAGCGACAGCGGTCCGACCCTGGCGATCAGCGGTCCTGCGACCGTGAACGAGTCTGCCGGCACCGTGACCTACACCGTGACCCTGACCGGTGAAAGCGCCAGCGACGTCACCGTGAACGTGGCCAGCGTCGGCGGTACTGCGACCCTGGGCACTGACTTTGGCAACACCAGCCTGGGCAACCTGACGTTCCCGGCCAACGGTGGCGCGAGCCAGAGCCTGACGGTGACCGTTCCGATTACCGAAGACACCACCTACGAAGGTGACGAGACCTACAGTGTGGTACTGAGTGGCGCCGTGGGCGCGACCATCAGCAGCGACACCGTGATCACCACCATCAATGACACCGGTGGCGGCACCACCACCAACCCACCGACTGACGACACGCCAACCGTGAGCGTGGTGATGAAGACCGGTGAAGAGACCGCGGTGGAAGCGGGTACCGATGAGCTGGTGTACGTGATCAGCCTGACCAACCCGAGCAAGTACGACACCACGGTGGAATACACCCTGAGCGGTCAGGCGACCGAGGGCGATGATTACCCGACCATCACCACCAAGACCGTGACCATCCCGGCCGGTTCGACCAGCGTGGAAGTGGCGATCGACCCGACCGCAGACGGTCTGGCGAACGAAGGTAACGAAAGCGTGATCATGACGCTGGATACCGCCAGCACCAACGGCACCGGCCTGACGATCACCACCCCGAGCGCGACCGGTACCATCATCGACAGCGACAGCGGTCCGACCCTGGCGATCAGCGGTCCTGCGACCGTGAACGAGTCTGCCGGCACCGTGACCTACACCGTGACCCTGACCGGTGAAAGCGCCAGCGACGTCACCGTGAACGTGGCCAGCGTCGGCGGTACTGCGACCCTGGGCACTGACTTTGGCAACACCAGCCTGGGCAACCTGACGTTCCCGGCCAACGGTGGCGCGAGCCAGAGCCTGACGGTGACCGTTCCGATTACCGAAGACACCACCTACGAAGGTGATGAGACCTACAGTGTGGTACTGAGTGGCGCCGTGGGCGCGACCATCAGCAGCGACACCGTGATCACCACCATCAATGACACCGGTGGCGGCACTACGACCAACCCACCGACCGACGACACGCCAACCGTGAGCGTAGCGATGAAGGTTGGTGAAGAGACCGCGGTGGAAGCGGGTACTGATGAGCTGGTGTACGTGATCAGCCTGACCAACCCGAGCAAGTACGACACCACGGTGGAATACACCCTGAGCGGTCAGGCGACCGAGGGCGATGATTACCCGACCATCACCACCAAGACCGTGACCATCCCGGCCGGTTCGACCAGCGTGGAAGTGGCGATCGACCCGACCGCAGACGGTCTGGCGAACGAAGGTAATGAAAGCGTGATCATGACGCTGGATACCGCCAGCACCAACGGCACCGGCCTGACGATCACCACCCCGAGCGCGACCGGTACCATTATCGACAGCGACAGCGGTCCGACCCTGGCGATCAGCGGTCCTGCGACCGTGAACGAGTCTGCCGGCACCGTGACCTACACCGTGACCCTGACCGGCGAAAGCGCCAGCGACGTCACCGTGAACGTGGCCAGCGTGGGCGGTACTGCGACCCTGGGCACTGACTTTGGCAACACCAGCCTGGGCAACCTGACGTTCCCGGCCAACGGTGGCGCGAGCCAGAGCCTGACGGTGACCGTTCCGATTACCGAAGACACCACCTACGAAGGTGACGAGACCTACAGTGTGGTACTGAGTGGCGCCGTGGGCGCGACCATCAGCAGCGACACCGTGATCACCACCATCAATGACACCGGTGGCGGCACCACCACCAACCCACCGACCGACGACACGCCAACCGTGAGCGTGGTGATGAAGACCGGTGAAGAGACCGCGGTGGAAGCGGGTACCGATGAGCTGGTGTACGTGATCAGCCTGACCAACCCGAGCAAGTACGACACCACGGTGGAATACACCCTGAGCGGTCAGGCGACCGAGGGCGATGATTACCCGACCATCACCACCAAGACCGTGACCATCCCGGCCGGTTCGACCAGCGTGGAAGTGGCGATCGACCCGACCGCAGACGGTCTGGCGAACGAAGGTAATGAAAGCGTGATCATGACGCTGGATACCGCCAGCACCAACGGCACCGGCCTGACGATCACCACCCCGAGCGCGACCGGTACCATTATCGACAGCGACAGCGGTCCGACCCTGGCGATCAGCGGTCCTGCGACCGTGAACGAGTCTGCCGGCACCGTGACCTACACCGTGACCCTGACCGGCGAAAGCGCCAGCGACGTCACCGTGAACGTGGCCAGCGTGGGCGGTACTGCGACCCTGGGCACTGACTTTGGCAACACCAGCCTGGGCAACCTGACGTTCCCGGCCAACGGTGGCGCGAGCCAGAGCCTGACGGTGACCGTTCCGATTACCGAAGACACCACCTACGAAGGTGACGAGACCTACAGTGTGGTACTGAGTGGCGCCGTGGGCGCGACCATCAGCAGCGACACCGTGATCACCACCATCAATGACACCGGTGGCGGCACCACCACCAACCCACCGACCGATGACACGCCAACCGTGAGCGTGGTGATGAAGACCGGTGAAGAGACCGCGGTGGAAGCGGGTACTGATGAGCTGGTGTACGTGATCAGCCTGACCAACCCGAGCAAGTACGACACCACGGTGGAATACACCCTGAGCGGTCAGGCGACCGAGGGCGATGATTACCCGACCATCACCACCAAGACCGTGACCATCCCGGCCGGTTCGACCAGCGTGGAAGTGGCGATCGATCCGACCGCAGACGGTCTGGCGAACGAAGGTAATGAAAGCGTGATCATGACGCTGGATACCGCCAGCACCAACGGCACCGGCCTGACGATCACCACCCCGAGCGCAACCGGTACCATTATCGACAGCGACAGCGCACCGACCCTGGCGATCAGCGGTCCTGCGACCGTGAACGAGTCTGCCGGCACCGTGACCTACACCGTGACCCTGACCGGTGAAAGCGCCAGCGACGTCACCGTGAACGTGGCCAGCGTGGGCGGTACTGCGACCCTGGGCACTGACTTTGGCAACACCAGCCTGGGCAACCTGACGTTCCCGGCCAACGGTGGCGCGAGCCAGAGCCTGACGGTGACCGTTCCGATTACCGAAGACACCACCTACGAAGGTGACGAGACCTACAGTGTGGTACTGAGTGGCGCCGTGGGCGCGACCATCAGCAGCGACACCGTGATCACCACCATCAATGACACCGGTGGCGGCACCACCACCAACCCACCGACTGACGACACGCCAACCGTGAGCGTGGTGATGAAGACCGGTGAAGAGACCGCGGTGGAAGCGGGTACCGATGAGCTGGTGTACGTGATCAGCCTGACCAACCCGAGCAAGTACGACACCACGGTGGAATACACCCTGAGCGGTCAGGCGACCGAGGGCGATGATTACCCGACCATCACCACCAAGACCGTGACCATCCCGGCCGGTTCGACCAGCGTGGAAGTGGCGATCGACCCGACCGCAGACGGTCTGGCGAACGAAGGTAATGAAAGCGTGATCATGACGCTGGATACCGCCAGCACCAACGGCACCGGCCTGACGATCACCACCCCGAGCGCGACCGGTACCATTATCGACAGCGACAGCGGTCCGACCCTGGCGATCAGCGGTCCTGCGACCGTGAACGAGTCTGCCGGCACCGTGACCTACACCGTGACCCTGACCGGCGAAAGCGCCAGCGACGTCACCGTGAACGTGGCCAGCGTGGGCGGTACTGCGACCCTGGGCACTGACTTTGGCAACACCAGCCTGGGCAACCTGACGTTCCCGGCCAACGGTGGCGCGAGCCAGAGCCTGACGGTGACCGTTCCGATTACCGAAGACACCACCTACGAAGGTGACGAGACCTACAGTGTGGTACTGAGTGGCGCCGTGGGCGCGACCATCAGCAGCGACACCGTGATCACCACCATCAATGACACCGGTGGCGGCACCACCACCAACCCACCGACCGATGACACGCCAACCGTGAGCGTGGTGATGAAGACCGGTGAAGAGACCGCGGTGGAAGCGGGTACCGATGAGCTGGTGTACGTGATCAGCCTGACCAACCCGAGCAAGTACGACACTACGGTGGAATACACCCTGAGCGGTCAGGCGACCGAGGGCGATGATTACCCGACCATCACCACCAAGACCGTGACCATCCCGGCCGGTTCGACCAGCGTGGAAGTGGCGATCGACCCGACCGCAGACGGTCTGGCGAACGAAGGTAATGAAAGCGTGATCATGACGCTGGATACCGCCAGCACCAACGGCACCGGCCTGACGATCACCACCCCGAGCGCGACCGGTACCATCATCGACAGCGACAGCGCACCGACCCTGGCGATCAGCGGTCCTGCGACCGTGAACGAGTCTGCCGGCACCGTGACCTACACCGTGACCCTGACCGGTGAAAGCGCCAGCGACGTCACCGTGAACGTGGCCAGCGTCGGCGGTACTGCGACCCTGGGTACTGACTTTGGCAACACCAGCCTGGGCAACCTGACGTTCCCGGCCAACGGTGGCGCGAGCCAGAGCCTGACGGTGACCGTTCCGATTACCGAAGACACCACCTACGAAGGTGACGAGACCTACAGTGTGGTACTGAGTGGCGCCGTGGGCGCGACCATCAGCAGCGACACCGTGATCACCACCATCAATGACACCGGTGGCGGCACCACCACCAACCCACCGACCGACGACACGCCAACCGTGAGCGTGGTGATGAAGACCGGTGAAGAGACCGCGGTGGAAGCGGGTACCGATGAGCTGGTGTACGTGATCAGCCTGACCAACCCGAGCAAGTACGACACCACGGTGGAATACACCCTGAGCGGTCAGGCGACCGAGGGCGATGATTACCCGACCATCACCACCAAGACCGTGACCATCCCGGCCGGTTCGACCAGCGTGGAAGTGGCGATCGACCCGACCGCAGACGGTCTGGCGAACGAAGGTAATGAAAGCGTGATCATGACGCTGGATACCGCCAGCACCAACGGCACCGGCCTGACGATCACCACCCCGAGCGCGACCGGTACCATCATCGACAGCGACAGCGCACCGACCCTGGCGATCAGCGGTCCTGCGACCGTGAACGAGTCTGCCGGCACCGTGACCTACACCGTGACCCTGACCGGTGAAAGCGCCAGCGACGTCACCGTGAACGTGGCCAGCGTGGGCGGTACTGCGACCCTGGGCACTGATTTTGGCAACACCAGCCTGGGCAACCTGACGTTCCCGGCCAACGGTGGCGCGAGCCAGAGCCTGACGGTGACCGTTCCGATTACCGAAGACACCACCTACGAAGGTGACGAGACCTACAGTGTGGTACTGAGTGGCGCCGTGGGCGCGACCATCAGCAGCGACACCGTGATCACCACCATCAATGACACCGGTGGCGGCACCACCACCAACCCACCGACCGATGACACGCCAACCGTGAGCGTGGTGATGAAGACCGGTGAAGAGACCGCGGTGGAAGCGGGTACCGATGAGCTGGTGTACGTGATCAGCCTGACCAACCCGAGCAAGTACGACACCACGGTGGAATACACCCTGAGCGGTCAGGCGACCGAGGGCGATGATTACCCGACCATCACCACCAAGACCGTGACCATCCCGGCCGGTTCGACCAGCGTGGAAGTGGCGATCGACCCGACCGCAGACGGTCTGGCGAACGAAGGTAATGAAAGCGTGATCATGACGCTGGATACCGCCAGCACCAACGGCACCGGCCTGACGATCACCACCCCGAGCGCGACCGGTACCATCATCGACAGCGACAGCGGTCCGACCCTGGCGATCAGCGGTCCTGCGACCGTGAACGAGTCTGCCGGCACCGTGACCTACACCGTGACCCTGACCGGTGAAAGCGCCAGCGACGTCACCGTGAACGTGGCCAGCGTCGGCGGTACTGCGACCCTGGGTACTGACTTTGGCAACACCAGCCTGGGCAACCTGACGTTCCCGGCCAACGGTGGCGCGAGCCAGAGCCTGACGGTGACCGTTCCGATTACCGAAGACACCACCTACGAAGGTGACGAGACCTACAGTGTGGTACTGAGTGGCGCCGTGGGCGCGACCATCAGCAGCGACACCGTGATCACCACCATCAATGACACCGGTGGCGGCACTACGACCAACCCACCGACCGACGACACGCCAACCGTGAGCGTGGTGATGAAGACCGGTGAAGAGACCGCGGTGGAAGCGGGTACCGATGAGCTGGTGTACGTGATCAGCCTGACCAACCCGAGCAAGTACGACACCACGGTGGAATACACCCTGAGCGGTCAGGCGACCGAGGGCGATGATTACCCGACCATCACCACCAAGACCGTGACCATCCCGGCCGGTTCGACCAGCGTGGAAGTGGCGATCGACCCGACCGCAGACGGTCTGGCGAACGAAGGTAACGAAAGCGTGATCATGACGCTGGATACCGCCAGCACTAACGGCACCGGCCTGACGATCACCACCCCGAGCGCGACCGGTACCATTATCGACAGCGACAGCGCACCGACCCTGGCGATCAGCGGTCCTGCGACCGTGAACGAGTCTGCCGGCACCGTGACCTACACCGTGACCCTGACCGGCGAGAGCGCCAGCGACGTCACCGTGAACGTGGCCAGCGTGGGCGGTACTGCGACCCTGGGCACTGACTTTGGCAACACCAGCCTGGGCAACCTGACGTTCCCGGCCAACGGTGGCGCGAGCCAGAGCCTGACGGTGACCGTTCCGATTACCGAAGACACCACCTACGAAGGTGACGAGACCTACAGTGTGGTACTGAGTGGCGCCGTGGGCGCGACCATCAGCAGCGACACCGTGATCACCACCATCAATGACACCGGTGGCGGCACCACCACCAACCCACCGACCGACGACACGCCAACCGTGAGCGTGGTGATGAAGACCGGTGAAGAGACCGCGGTGGAAGCGGGTACCGATGAGCTGGTGTACGTGATCAGCCTGACCAACCCGAGCAAGTACGACACCACGGTGGAATACACCCTGAGCGGTCAGGCGACCGAGGGCGATGATTACCCGACCATCACCACCAAGACCGTGACCATCCCGGCCGGTTCGACCAGCGTGGAAGTGGCGATCGACCCGACCGCAGACGGTCTGGCGAACGAAGGTAATGAAAGCGTGATCATGACGCTGGATACCGCCAGCACCAACGGCACCGGCCTGACGATCACCACCCCGAGCGCGACCGGTACCATTATCGACAGCGACAGCGCACCGACCCTGGCGATCAGCGGTCCTGCGACCGTGAACGAGTCTGCCGGCACCGTGACCTACACCGTGACCCTGACCGGTGAAAGCGCCAGCGACGTCACCGTGAACGTGGCCAGCGTCGGCGGTACTGCGACCCTGGGTACTGACTTTGGCAACACCAGCCTGGGCAACCTGACGTTCCCGGCCAACGGTGGCGCGAGCCAGAGCCTGACGGTGACCGTTCCGATTACCGAAGACACCACCTACGAAGGTGACGAGACCTACAGTGTGGTACTGAGTGGCGCCGTGGGCGCGACCATCAGCAGCGACACCGTGATCACCACCATCAATGACACCGGTGGCGGCACTACGACCAACCCACCGACCGACGACACGCCAACCGTGAGCGTGGTGATGAAGACCGGTGAAGAGACCGCGGTGGAAGCGGGTACCGATGAGCTGGTGTACGTGATCAGCCTGACCAACCCGAGCAAGTACGACACCACGGTGGAATACACCCTGAGCGGTCAGGCGACCGAGGGCGATGATTACCCGACCATCACCACCAAGACCGTGACCATCCCGGCCGGTTCGACCAGCGTGGAAGTGGCGATCGACCCGACCGCAGACGGTCTGGCGAACGAAGGTAACGAAAGCGTGATCATGACGCTGGATACCGCCAGCACTAACGGCACCGGCCTGACGATCACCACCCCGAGCGCGACCGGTACCATTATCGACAGCGACAGCGGTCCGACCCTGGCGATCAGCGGTCCTGCGACCGTGAACGAGTCTGCCGGCACCGTGACCTACACCGTGACCCTGACCGGCGAGAGCGCCAGCGACGTCACCGTGAACGTGGCCAGCGTGGGCGGTACTGCGACCCTGGGCACTGACTTTGGCAACACCAGCCTGGGCAACCTGACGTTCCCGGCCAACGGTGGCGCGAGCCAGAGCCTGACGGTGACCGTTCCGATTACCGAAGACACCACCTACGAAGGTGACGAGACCTACAGTGTGGTACTGAGTGGCGCCGTGGGCGCGACCATCAGCAGCGACACCGTGATCACCACCATCAATGACACCGGTGGCGGCACCACCACCAACCCACCGACCGACGACACGCCAACCGTGAGCGTGGTGATGAAGACCGGTGAAGAGACCGCGGTGGAAGCGGGTACCGATGAGCTGGTGTACGTGATCAGCCTGACCAACCCGAGCAAGTACGACACCACGGTGGAATACACCCTGAGCGGTCAGGCGACCGAGGGCGATGATTACCCGACCATCACCACCAAGACCGTGACCATCCCGGCCGGTTCGACCAGCGTGGAAGTGGCGATCGACCCGACCGCAGACGGTCTGGCGAACGAAGGTAATGAAAGCGTGATCATGACGCTGGATACCGCCAGCACCAACGGCACCGGCCTGACGATCACCACCCCGAGCGCGACCGGTACCATTATCGACAGCGACAGCGCACCGACCCTGGCGATCAGCGGTCCTGCGACCGTGAACGAGTCTGCCGGCACCGTGACCTACACCGTGACCCTGACCGGCGAAAGCGCCAGCGACGTCACCGTGAACGTGGCCAGCGTGGGCGGTACTGCGACCCTGGGCACTGACTTTGGCAACACCAGCCTGGGCAACCTGACGTTCCCGGCCAACGGTGGCGCGAGCCAGAGCCTGACGGTGACCGTTCCGATTACCGAAGACACCACCTACGAAGGTGACGAGACCTACAGTGTGGTACTGAGTGGCGCCGTGGGCGCGACCATCAGCAGCGACACCGTGATCACCACCATCAATGACACCGGTGGCGGCACTACGACCAACCCACCGACTGACGACACGCCAACCGTGAGCGTGGTGATGAAGACCGGTGAAGAGACCGCGGTGGAAGCGGGTACTGATGAGCTGGTCTACGTGATCAGCCTGACCAACCCGAGCAAGTACGACACCACGGTGGAATACACCCTGAGCGGTCAGGCGACCGAGGGCGATGATTACCCGACCATCACCACCAAGACCGTGACCATCCCGGCCGGTTCGACCAGCGTGGAAGTGGCGATCGATCCGACCGCAGACGGTCTGGCGAACGAAGGTAATGAAAGCGTGATCATGACGCTGGATACCGCCAGCACTAACGGCACCGGCCTGACGATCACCACCCCGAGCGCAACCGGTACCATTATCGACAGCGACAGCGCACCGACCCTGGCGATCAGCGGTCCTGCGACCGTGAACGAGTCTGCCGGCACCGTGACCTACACCGTGACCCTGACCGGTGAAAGCGCCAGCGACGTCACCGTGAACGTGGCCAGCGTGGGCGGTACTGCGACCCTGGGCACTGACTTTGGCAACACCAGCCTGGGCAACCTGACGTTCCCGGCCAACGGTGGCGCGAGCCAGAGCCTGACGGTGACCGTTCCGATTACCGAAGACACCACCTACGAAGGTGACGAGACCTACAGTGTGGTACTGAGTGGCGCCGTGGGCGCGACCATCAGCAGCGACACCGTGATCACCACCATCAATGACACCGGTGGCGGCACCACCACCAACCCACCGACTGACGACACGCCAACCGTGAGCGTGGTGATGAAGACCGGTGAAGAGACCGCGGTGGAAGCGGGTACCGATGAGCTGGTGTACGTGATCAGCCTGACCAACCCGAGCAAGTACGACACCACGGTGGAATACACCCTGAGCGGTCAGGCGACCGAGGGCGATGATTACCCGACCATCACCACCAAGACCGTGACCATCCCGGCCGGTTCGACCAGCGTGGAAGTGGCGATCGACCCGACCGCAGACGGTCTGGCGAACGAAGGTAATGAAAGCGTGATCATGACGCTGGATACCGCCAGCACTAACGGCACCGGCCTGACGATCACCACCCCGAGCGCGACCGGTACCATCATCGACAGCGACAGCGGTCCGACCCTGGCGATCAGCGGTCCTGCGACCGTGAACGAGTCTGCCGGCACCGTGACCTACACCGTGACCCTGACCGGCGAGAGCGCCAGCGACGTCACCGTGAACGTGGCCAGCGTGGGCGGTACTGCGACCCTGGGCACTGACTTTGGCAACACCAGCCTGGGCAACCTGACGTTCCCGGCCAACGGTGGCGCGAGCCAGAGCCTGACGGTGACCGTTCCGATTACCGAAGACACCACCTACGAAGGTGACGAGACCTACAGTGTGGTACTGAGTGGCGCCGTGGGCGCGACCATCAGCAGCGACACCGTGATCACCACCATCAATGACACCGGTGGCGGCACCACCACCAACCCACCGACCGACGACACGCCAACCGTGAGCGTGGTGATGAAGACCGGTGAAGAGACCGCGGTGGAAGCGGGTACCGATGAGCTGGTGTACGTGATCAGCCTGACCAACCCGAGCAAGTACGACACCACGGTGGAATACACCCTGAGCGGTCAGGCGACCGAGGGCGATGATTACCCGACCATCACCACCAAGACCGTGACCATCCCGGCCGGTTCGACCAGCGTGGAAGTGGCGATCGACCCGACCGCAGACGGTCTGGCGAACGAAGGTAATGAAAGCGTGATCATGACGCTGGATACCGCCAGCACCAACGGCACCGGCCTGACGATCACCACCCCGAGCGCGACCGGTACCATTATCGACAGCGACAGCGGTCCGACCCTGGCGATCAGCGGTCCTGCGACCGTGAACGAGTCTGCCGGCACCGTGACCTACACCGTGACCCTGACCGGCGAAAGCGCCAGCGACGTCACCGTGAACGTGGCCAGCGTGGGCGGTACTGCGACCCTGGGCACTGACTTTGGCAACACCAGCCTGGGCAACCTGACGTTCCCGGCCAACGGTGGCGCGAGCCAGAGCCTGACGGTGACCGTTCCGATTACCGAAGACACCACCTACGAAGGTGACGAGACCTACAGTGTGGTACTGAGTGGCGCCGTGGGCGCGACCATCAGCAGCGACACCGTGATCACCACCATCAATGACACCGGTGGCGGCACCACCACCAACCCACCGACCGATGACACGCCAACCGTGAGCGTGGTGATGAAGACCGGTGAAGAGACCGCGGTGGAAGCGGGTACCGATGAGCTGGTGTACGTGATCAGCCTGACCAACCCGAGCAAGTACGACACTACGGTGGAATACACCCTGAGCGGTCAGGCGACCGAGGGCGATGATTACCCGACCATCACCACCAAGACCGTGACCATCCCGGCCGGTTCGACCAGCGTGGAAGTGGCGATCGACCCGACCGCAGACGGTCTGGCGAACGAAGGTAATGAAAGCGTGATCATGACGCTGGATACCGCCAGCACCAACGGCACCGGCCTGACGATCACCACCCCGAGCGCGACCGGTACCATCATCGACAGCGACAGCGCACCGACCCTGGCGATCAGCGGTCCTGCGACCGTGAACGAGTCTGCCGGCACCGTGACCTACACCGTGACAATGACCGGTAGTAGCGCTACAGATGTTACCGTTGATATTGCCAGTGTTGCGGATGGCACTGCGGTGAAGGGCGACCTGGCTGCTGGCGGAGACTTTGGCGACACCAGCCTGACTAGTCTGACCTTTACGGCAAACCAGCCAAGCCCGCAAACCCTGCAGGTAACGGTTCCGATTACCGAAGATGCAGTATATGAAGGCGATGAGACGTTCTCAGTCGCGCTGAGTAATGAATCCGGCGCAACGGTCACTACACGCAGTGTGGGAACCACGATCACCGACAATGATGTTATTTCTGTCACCGATATCTCTGATCCTAAGGTTCAGGAAGGTAATCCGCTGGTATTTGATGTCACATTGTCCGGTGAGCGTTCGGCCACTAGCCCGGCCGTACCGGTGACCCTGACTCTGGCGGGTGTTACTGCGGACCTGGCCGCCGATATTGGTTCTCCAACCGAGATCAGCTTTGATAATGGCAGTACCTGGCAGAGTGTTACATTCACCGCCGGCACCGCCACGGTTAACCTGCCGGAAGGGGCTGATTCCATTCAGGTGCGTCTGCCGACCATTGATGATGCGGATGATGCGGAGGGGATCGAGACTCTGACGCTGAGTGCGTCGACTCCTGAAAACAGTGTGCCTGTGGTGGGTACCGGTGCGATCACCGAACCGGATGCCATCGATGACTACGGTACACTGACCGGTCTGCGTAGCGAGTACTACGGTTACCACCAGGGGCCTGATGGCGGTAACCTGGAGCATCTTGCCCAGATCCGTGCATTTATCGACGCTAATGACCCGGATGCGACTTTTATTGCTCAGAATCTTAGCTATAACTTTGGTTCCGGTAGCCTTGGTCTGGCCGACAATCTGCAAACCTTCCTGGGTTCCGACGCAGCTTCTCTGAGTACCAATCCAGATCCGTCCAGTGACGCTATTCTGTCGATGAAGGGTTATATCAATCTTGACCCGGGTAGTTACCGCTTGAGTATTAATGCAGATGATGGCTATTCGGTACTGATTGATGGTGTTGAAGTGGCACGTGTCGATCAGATTCAGTCGCCAACGCTGACCCCTCACGACCCGTTTATTATCACTACAGGCGGCTATCATAAGATTGAGATTCTCTACTGGGATCAGGGAGGGGGTTACGTATTCCAGCCGACCATCAGTAAGGATGGTGGGGCGTTTGCACCGCTGAACAGTTACGATGTGAAGCAGGGCTACACCACAGAGGAAGATACGGCGCTGTCTATTCCATTGTCAGAGATCCTGGCCAATGATACCGATCCTGAAGGGGATACCCTGACGGTGACCGGCGTATCCAATCCGGTTAACGGCACGGTGCAGATCGTCGGTGGTAATGCGGTCTTCACCCCGGATGCTGATTACTTCGGCCCGGCTCAGTTTGATTACTCAATCAGCGATGGTAATGGTGGTGTGGATACTGCCACAGTATTCCTGGATGTTACGCCGGTAAATGACGCTCCGGTGGTGACTGTGAACACCTCTATCAGCCTCAATGAAGACGGGCTGCCGGGTGGTATCCCGGGTACCGATGGTACAGGTACTCCCGGACCGACCAGCAGCGTGGGGCAGATCCTTGTCAGTGACCCGGATGCCGGCGATACCTTAACGGTTTCAATTGTCGACCCGTCAACCATCACGCCGACGCTGAGTCTGACTTCCGGCGGCGACGTGGTTAATTTTTCACTGAGTGCGGATGGTAAAGAGCTGATCGGTTATACCGGTGCCGATGTCAACTCCGGCGAGAAAGTGTTTACTTTCACCGTGGATGATACCGGTGCTTACTCGATCACCCTGCACAAGGCACTGGATCACACCCAGCCGGCTAACGACGATACATTGTCGTTCCCGCTGACGGTGAGCGCCAGCGATGGTCGCCTATCCACGGAGGCTTCTATCTCCGTAACAGTGACGGATGATACGCCGATTACCGGTGCTGTTTCACAGAGCGTTGTGGTGCCGGATCAGAACAGTAACCTGATGTTTGTTATCGATACATCAGGCAGTATGGGCTGGGCACTGGATGGCAACAGAAACCCTCCTGCGGGTCAGTCCCGTATGGAGATTCTGCTGGATTCGATTGAAAACCTGATCAACAGCTACGATCAGGTGGGTGAAGTCAGAGTTCAGATCGTGACATTTAACTCCAATGAGTCGGGTCATGAAACCACCTGGATGACCGCAGCCCAGGCGCTGACATTTATCGGTGCTAATAATGGCACGCCTGATGCCAGCCTGGCTCCGGGCGGTGGTACCAACTACGATCTGGCGCTGAGCACAGCTGAGGCTGGCTTTACCGTCGATGGTAAGCTGGACCCGATGGAGTACGGCAGCTTGTCGAATATCTCCTACTTCCTGTCTGATGGTCTGCCGCAGACCGGCGGGGATTATGACAACGACGGTAACAGCAGCCAGGGTATTGATGGTGGTGAGCGGATTAAGTGGGAGAACTGTACCACAGCGAATGAGATTAACTCGTTTGCGGTAGGTTTCACCACCGGCGCCTCTCCGAGCACTTTGCAGCCGATCGGTTATAACGGTGCTGAGGGAACGGATCCGGCCGGTAACGTACTGACCGCCACCACGGCAGCAGCGCTGGATGCTACCTTGCAGAGCACGCTGCCACCGCCGGTTTCCGGTAGTCTGTTTGGTCAGATCGGCAGTGGTACTTTCGGTACAGATAGCGGTGACGTTGTGGTTATCACTGTTGGTTCTGACAGCTATAGCTATAACGCCACCACCGGACTGATTACAAAGCCGGATAATACAACTGAGGCGGGGCCGACCATCGATATTCCGATCGGAAGCTCAAATGCTTCGATCAATATCAACTTCGATACGGCGGTCTATCAGTATACTGCGGCGACCACTCTGGCTTCCGGTGGCAGCGATGTTGACCAGTTCACTTACGAGACGATCGATAGTGACGGTGACAGCGCCAGCGGTACGATTACGCTGAATGTCAGCCGGGGTGAAGACTCCGACGGTGACGGTATTCTCAATACCAGCGATGCCGATGATGATAATGACGGTATTCTGGACACCGCAGAGAGTGGCTTCAGCACCACTATCAGCAGCCAGACTATCTCCAGCACAAACAGCGGCTCGCCGGATAGCTTTGAGATCTCGCTCGCAGGTGTCAGCGGTGCGGCAGGTCTGCAGGCCGGAGATACTGTGTATGTCAACAACGTCTTCGCCCGCGGTGATATCAACGGAAATGGCTCAAATGAGGCCTTTATTCTCACTATCGGTGGCCAGAGCACGGTTGCGCTGAGTACTGTTCGCAATAACGGTACGGAAGACAGTGTGTATCGCTCGGTTATCACTCCGGTGCTGATCGGTGCCCAGGTTGTCACTCTGTCCAGCGGTCAGTTGGGGATTGTGATTGAGGGTTACAAGCAGAGTGGAGTCAGTGGCAATGTCGACTTCTATCTGGACATCAGCACCAACGATGTCGATGGTGATGGCATTATCAACAGTCAGGATACTGACAGCGATAATGATGGTCTTTCCGATACCATTGAGGCCCAGACCAATGCCACCTATCAGCCGCCGACCGGTAAGGATGATGATAACGACGGTATAGATAACCGCTTCGAAGGCTCGCCGCTGACACCGGTGGATGATGCTTATCTGGTAGCTAATACACCGGATCCGACCGGTGCGACAGCGACCAACGGAGATGACCGTCTGCTGGGTGACAGTGGTAATAACACTATCGACTCGCTGGATGGTATCGATATTCTGGTTGGTGGTGCCGGCGATGATATTCTTATCGGCGGTGCCGGTCGCGACGTGTTTGTCTGGAACGGCGGGGATCAGGGCTCATCATCTGCGGCGGTCGATACTGTCAGAGAATTTAATGTCTCTGAAGATCTGCTGGATCTGTCGGACCTTCTGGATGATATGGGTATGTCGACCGGTGGTGTGATTGAACAGTACCTGAGTCTCACAGAGGATTCCGGAAATGTTAAGCTGAGCGTTAAAGAAGGCAGCGGCGGTGCCGTTACACAAGAGATCGTTCTCGAAAATGTGAGCGCGGCTGACCTGAAGTCTGACCTTGGTCTGGCTCCAACTGCCTCTGATAACGACCTGCTTAATCAGCTGATCAGTGAGTCTAAGCTGATTGTTTAATGTCATTTACCTGACAGCAGTCCGCTGCGTCAGGTAGTATTGCAAGCATCAGGCGTGCCAGAGGACGGCGGCCTGATACTTGTTTGTATGATGTTGAATTGTTTCCGACGTAAAATAGGGAGAGTCTGTGTCTCAGGAAAAATCTGACTGGATTATCAGTACCGGTCATGAGCAGTTTGTGGATCCGTTGCTGGATTCACTTGTACTGCTCGGGCAATACCATGGAACCGTTGCCTCCGTTGATTCACTGACCAGTGGCTTGCCACTGGTTGATAACGCTCTGACGCCAGAGCTGTTCCCCAGAGCTGCTGAACGGGCAGGCTTGTCAGCTCGCCTTGTCGCGCAAAAGTTAAGTGAGATTCAGAACCTGTTACTGCCCTGTGTATTGCTACTCAAGGGACGGCGCTGTTGCGTGCTGATGTCTATTGACGAGGCCGCTGGCACGGCAAAGCTGTTGCAACCTGAATCCGGAACCGGTGAAATTGAGCTGACGCTGGAAGAGCTGGAAGCGCTTTATTCCGGTCATCTCTTTTATATTAAGAAGAAATACCGGTTTGATGAGCGGAGCCCGGATGTCCTGGATACAAAAGAGGAGCATTGGTTCTGGGGCACATTCCGTAAAGTGATGCCGATTTATCGTGATGTCCTCATCGCCTCTTTTCTGATCAACCTGTTTGCCATTGCATCACCACTGTTTGTGATGAATGTGTATGACAGGATTGTGCCTAACCTGGCGTTTGATTCTCTCTGGGTGTTAGCCATCGGTGTGGCTGTGGTGTTTCTGTTTGATCTTATTCTGAAACACCTCCGATCTTACTTTATCGATATAGCCGGTAAAAAACTCGATCTGCAGTTGTCGGCGAAGATATTTGCCCGCGTCATGGGCATAAGAATGGAAGCCCGTCCGCTTTCGGTAGGCGCCTTTGCCAATAACCTCCAATCCTTCGAATCCATTCGTGAGTTCATTACCTCTGCAACCGTCAGTGCGGTCGTAGATCTGCCGTTTGCCATTATTTTCCTGCTGGTAATCTGGGCTGTCGGTGGTCCCCTGGTGATTGTACCGATTGTTGTCATGGTGATTCTGATCGGTTACAGCTTCTATATCCAGAAGCCTCTGGCGCAACAGATTGAGCTGACATCGAAACTCTCTTCCCAGAAACAGGCCACACTGGTAGAAGGGTTGCAGGGGCTTGAAGCGATGAAGATTAACGGTGCCCAGAGCCAGTATCAGGTGGTCTGGGAGCAGGCTGTCAGCAAGATGGGGCAGTATGATATCAAGACCCGTAAGCTTGCCAGCGGAGCCTCCAGTCTGGCCGGTTATCTGCAACAGATGATGACTGTTGCAGCAGTAGTGCTGGGCGTTTATCTGGTTGCTGCCGGCGAGCTCAGTATGGGCGGAATTATCGCTACTGTTATGCTGGGTGGTCGTGCAGTACAGCCGCTGGCGCAGTTATCGCTGTTGGCGACACGTTATAATCAAGCTAAAGCATCGATGTCACTGTTGAACCAGGTGATGCAAATGCCAACTGAGCAGGAAGAGGATAAGCAGTACGTCAGTCGTCCGAAGCTACAGGGCAAGATCGAGTTTGATAAGGTGAGCTTTGCCTATCCTAATGCCCAGAGTCAGGCGCTGCATGAAGTGAGTTTTACCATTAATCCTGGAGAGCGTGTGGCGCTTATCGGTGGTATTGGTGCCGGTAAGAGTACGCTGGAGAAACTGATACTGGGGCTATATCAGGCTACCGAAGGTGATGTGCGTATTGATGGGGTTAATATCGGCCAGCTGCATCCGGCTGATCTGCGGCGGAATATTGGCTGTATTACCCAGGATACCCATCTGTTCTTTGGCAGTATTCGGGATAATATTACTCTTGGAGCACCTTTCACCAATGATGAAGCCCTGCTGCGTGCGGCTCAATGGGGTGGTGTGACAGAGTTTACTGATCATGATCCCGAAGGATTGGAACGACAGGTAGGTGAAGGCGGACGGCAGCTTTCAGGCGGTCAGCGCCAGGCGGTAGCGGCAGCAAGAGCGGTGATCATGGATCCGCCGGTAATGCTGTTTGATGAGCCAACCAGTCAGCTTGATCGTAAGTCGGAAGTCCGTCTGATTAATCAGATCAACAAGCTGGATAACAGTAAAACTGTGATTCTAAGTACCCACAAGTCCAGTCTGCTGGATGCCGTTGACCGCATTATAGTGCTGGAACGCGGTCGCCTCGTTGCAGACGGACCGAAAGCCGATGTAATTACCTGGTTGCGGGAAGGAATGAACCGTCAGCAGGCAGAGCCGGAGACACAATCATGACCATTCATGAACAGCGTCCCGATGATGCTTCGTTGCAACCGGAGACTGTTTCTAAAAACAGTAAAGCGGTTGCCGCTGAAATGCTCAGGAGTATGAGCGGTAAAGGGCAGGAAACCCCAACGGTCGATAAAGAGTTGCATGAGTTTATCGACAGTGCGGCGGAAAGTACATTGCTGGATACTCCACGCAGCTCCCGAATTATCCTCTGGTGTATCACGGCCTTCGTAGTCATTGCCGTAGTCTGGGCTTACTTTGCTGAACTGGATGAAATTACCCGGGGTGAAGGGTCTGTTATACCTTCTCAGCAGATCCAGGTGGTGCAGTATCTGGAAGGCGGTATTTTAAAAGAGCTGTTTGTGAATGAGGGTGATCAGGTAGAAAAAGATCAACCGTTGTTGCGGGTTGATGAGACACAGTTCCTGTCTGATTATCGTGGCCAGGCTCAGGAAGTTGCCTATCTCAAAGTCTCTGTTGCCCGCCATCAGGCTGAACTGGCCAGTATTATTATCCATTCCGATACCAGCAGTACCGATAACTGGCGTGAACAGGTTCGGGTTGATAGTCGGCCAGTTGCGATCGAAGAAGAGTGGAAAGCCCAGTATCCGGAACTGTTCAGCCGTGAACAGGCTCAGTTGGAGGAGTATCTCCGTAATCTCAGCAACCAGTTAGATATTCTGGGACGGCAGATTGAACAGCGTCTGCAGGAAGGCAGAGAGCTGGAATCGAAAATCAGTCACCTGGAGCGTTCATACAAACTGAGCCTTCAGGAGATCAGTATGACCCGGCCGCTGGCGGATGAAGGGGTGATTCCAAAAATTGAGCTGATTAAGCTGGAAAGAGAGCTGAATAGTTATAAACAAGAGCTCGAAGGTGCTCGACTCCTGTTGCCGAAAGTGCAGCTATCTGTTCAGGAAACGGTTGCTAAACGCCGTGAAATAGCGTTAAATGCACGGAGCGATAGCCAGCAGAAATTAAACGAGCGTTTAGCTCAGCTGAACCAGACCAACGAAGCGCAGGTCAGTCTCCGTGACCGGGTAAACCGAACAACGGTTGTGTCCCCGGTTCAGGGCACAATTAAAACAATCTCAGTGAATACCATTGGTGGTGTTATTCAGCCGGGGATGGATCTGGTCGAAATTGTACCCACTGAGGACCAGCTACTGATCGAAGCGAAAGTCGCACCTAAAGATATCGCATTCCTGCGCCCGGGCCTGGACGCGGTTGTGCGCCTGACAGCCTATGATTTTTCTATTTATGGCGGCCTGAAGGGTAAACTTGAGCATATCAGTGCCGACAGTATCGAAGATGAAAAAGGTAATATCTATTATCTGATCAGGGTTCGTACCGAGAACAATGATCTGGGTCGTGGTGGTACATCCTTGCCGATCATTCCGGGAATGACTGCAACGGTCGACATCATGACGGGAAAGAAGAGTGTACTGGATTATCTGCTGAAACCGATATTCAAAGCTCAACAACAAGCTTTAAGAGAACGTTGATTTAAAATGGACTTTAATTCCTGGGGGGGAACAGTTCGATGAAAAAATTACCGATTGCCGGGGCGGTGACGGCGTTGATCTGGTCGGGAGCGCTGACTGCGGATACTCTGATCGACGCAGCGACGCACACCATTGAAACATCGCCGGATGTAGCGATTGTCAAAAACCAGTACCTGCGCCGTATTGAACAGATTGGAGTGGCGAAGTCGGGTTATCTGCCCACTATCGATCTGGCATTGGGCTGGGGTTATGAAGCCACCAATAGTGTAGCGACCCGGGCGGCCCAGGGTAGCTCCGATTACTTCGAGCTGGATCGTGGTGAAGCTTCGTTGACACTGCAGCAAAGCCTGTCCGATGGCCAGTTTACTGAGAATGAGCTGGAACGGACCCGTGCGGAAGCGACCGCGCAGCGTTATCAGCTCTGGAGTTCCGCTGAGAACCTCACCCTTGATGTGGCGAATGTATATATGGAGCTGATTCACGCTCAGGAAACATCCGCCCTGGCAAAAGAAAACCTGGAAGCGCATATTGAGATCCTTGATGGTATCCGCAAGCGTTCAGAGTACGGTCTGGGGTCAGCGTCTGATCTGTCCCAGGTAAAAGGCCGTCTGAGCCGCGCCCACAGTAACTATCTGGCAACTGAAAATAATGTGCTGGATGCCCGTGCACGGTATTTCAAAGTGGTCGGCAAAGAAGGTATCGATCTTGAGAAACCGCAGCCGCTGGACACCCTGATTCCTGCAACTTATGAGCTGGCGCTGAAGCAGGCGGGCACCGTGCATCCGACCATGGTTTCCGCGCAGTATGATGTGGAAGCCGCCGCCGCGCAGCTGAACCAGCAGGATGCGGCGTTCCGTCCGGATTTTACATTTGAACTGGGCGGTACCTGGAACAATAACCTCGACGGTACACCGGGATATAACAATGACCTGACCGCGATGGTCCGCATGCGTTATAACTTGTTTAATGGTTTTGCTGATGATCACCGTAAGCAGGAAGCGTACCATCAGTTGATGGAAGCTTCGGCGGTGCGTGATCGTGCTATGCGCGAGGTGGAAGAGGGGCTTAGCCTTTCCTGGAATGCGTATCAGTTGTTGGATCAGCAAATGGAGTACCTGCAGGCCCATGTGGATGAGTCAGATAAGACGCTGGCAGCCTACAAAAAACAGTTTGAACTGGGTCGTCGGACCCTGGTCGATCTCCTGGACGCAGAAAATGAGCTGTTTGAATCACGTCAGGCGCTGTTGAGAGCTAAACGGGACTTTACCATCAGTCAGTACCGGGTACTGAACGGTATGGGTGAACTGCTTACAACGCTTCAGATCAATCGTGAAACCCTGCTCAGTGAAAAAGAAGTGAAACATATCGATCAGCTTCAGAAACACTAAAGGGTACTGATCCGGCAGGGCTGTTATTATCCTCCCTGGAATAATCGCTCTGTCGGGTTTTAAACCATTGCCGGTTCTCTCTCCGTGTGCGCTTTGATGCGCAATCCGCTATAATCGCCGCCTTTCCAAGCCAAAGTAATATTTGCAGTACGAGATAAGGTAATGAGCGAAGAGTTGTCCAAGCAACAGAAAACCCGCCTGAATAAATTACAGAAGCGCCTGCGTCGCGAGACTGGCCGCGCCATCGAAGATTTCAATATGATCGAAGATGGTGACAAGGTGATGGTATGTCTGTCCGGCGGAAAAGACTCTTTCGCGATGCTCGATATTCTGATGAATCTGCAGAAGAGTGCACCGATCAGTTTTGAACTGGTCGCGGTGAATCTGGATCAGAAACAGCCGGGTTTTCCCGAGCATGTCCTGCCTGAGTATCTGTCAGAGATCGGTGTACCGTTTCATATTATCGAGCGGGATACCTACTCGGTGGTCAAAGAGGTGGTACCTGAAGGGAAGACAACCTGTGCTCTCTGTTCCCGCCTCCGTCGTGGCACTCTGTATGGCTTTGCTGAAGAGATTGGTGCGAACAAGCTGGCACTGGGGCACCACCGTGATGATATTCTGGAAACCTTCTTTCTGAATATGTTTTACGGCGGCAAGCTTAAGTCGATGCCACCGAAACTGGTCAGTGATGATGGCAAGAACATGGTGATCCGGCCACTGGCTTATGCCCGTGAGAAAGATATTGCGGCCTATGCTGAGCTGCGCGGTTTCCCGATCATTCCATGTAACCTCTGCGGTTCTCAGGATGGCCTGCAGCGCCAGGTGGTTAAAGAGATGCTGAATGACTGGGATAAAAATCATCCGGGTCGTATTGAAACGATGTTCCGCTCGCTGCGTCACGTAGTACCTTCCCATCTGGTCGATACAGAACTGTTTGACTTCAAAGGGCTGGAGCGAGGCTTTGCCCACGGTATTAATCCGGACAAGCAGAGCGTCAGCCAGAGCGGTACAGACTCCGGAGCCATGCCGGAGATGATCGATATCCTCTCCCTCTGATCAGTTGAAGAAGGGGTCAGGTCAGGATGCGGTATCCCTCTGCAGGATGGTGATCTGACCCTGTTCAAGCTGCTGCAGCATTTCAATATGATTGGTGGGGAGTTCGCTGCTTCGCGCATCGATGCCCACCCAGCAATTCCGGCCATTATGCTTGGCTGCGTAAAGCGCAGTATCAGCGTAACTCAGATAATGTTCTAACCTGGCAAGATCCAGATTGTCGTATCTGGGGAACAGGATAAATCCCTGAGAGATAGTCACTTGCAAGGGGTGATCAGCGCTACCGAACTGATGTTGCGCAACGGTGGTTCGGATTCTTTCGCAGCATTCACCTGCCGCGACCTCGTTTAATTCCGGCATTGCCAGTAAAAACTCTTCCCCCCCGTAGCGAATGCAGTGATCATGCTCCCGTACCAGTGTGCGTAATAACTGGGAAAACTGCTCCAGAACCAGATCACCCATATCATGGCCAAATCTGTCATTGATCTGTTTGAAATGATCCAGATCCAGCATGACAAAGGTCCACTCAGATATGCCGGATAACCGGATCTGATCGGGCAGAGACTGATCCAGATAACGTCTGTTAAACAGACCTGTGAGTTGGTCGGTCATACTGACCTGTTCCAGAGACTGCTTTTCTTTAACCAGATTGCTCTGGTAGCTGAGAATCTTTTCTGCCATCTGGCGGAAGGTACGGAACAGAATACCTATCTCATCATCCCGCGGTGGCAGGGAGAAACAATCGGCATTCTGATTATGGCCAAACTCTTCTGCTTCGCGGTTAAGCCGGCCAATAGGGATCAGGATATGCTGACGCAGGAACAGATAGACCATCAGTGTAACTATCAGCCCCATTACCAGCGTACTCAGAAATACTGTGGTGATAGTCTCGGACGCCTGATGATTGATCTTCCTGGGCTGCTGTTGCTGTAGAAACAGGCTCAGTGCGTCGCTGTTCTCAAACGGCAGAATAGCGGTGATCCGGGCTTGCTGCTCATTGACCAGTTCGGTGTGGGTGCGCCATGCAGGTGTGTCACTGACGGTCAGCGTTGTCGGATGTTCATTCAGTGTTTCCAGCATATCAATGAGTGCAGTATCCAGCTTTCTCACCAGAATCAGAGAGCCATTTCTAGGCTGATCATCATCCCCGTCTGCGATGGCGGATCGGCCAAACAGGTAGGGGCCGTTCCGGGTCAGCAGAAGTCCGCTACTGGTCAATGATTCCTGATTCAGCAATAGGTGGTTTTCCGGCCAGAGCTGATCAGGCATAAAACCGGTAAACTCATTGTTATGAGACTGACTCCAGATCACCTTGCCCTGTTGATTAACAAAGAACATCTGACTGATATCCAGAGATTCGATAGTGGTCTCGCTGAGATTGGACTGCTCAAAACCGGGATTGCTGCCGCTGACGAACGCATAGGTCTGATCCCAGACGCCCCAGTCGTAGGCCAGAGTTTCAAGCCGTTTACTTTCCTGTATCAGGAGGTTCTTTGTATGGCCGATATCTTCGATAAACTGGGCTTTTTCAAGTTGTTCAAATTCCGGCTTCACAACCTGGTAAAGAATGACCTTAAGGCCTGCGGAAAGAAGGCAGACTAATACAATCAGACTGAAAACGACCTTGGTTCGGATCTGCATCGCTTCTCTTAACCTCCTTAACACACTACTATTCATTATCGCTGAATCCAGGGTTTTAAATAATGTAGCGCATCCCAAAACGAGTAAGTAATGCGTGCTACAAAAAAAGGAGTAACTGATGCAGATATGGGTCGATGCCGATGCCTGTCCGAATGTCATTAAAGAGATCCTATTCCGGGCGGCTGAGCGTGTCTCAGTACCTCTGGTGCTTGTCGCCAATCAACCGATCCGGATACCTCAGTCGGCTTTTATCCGCTTTGTGCAGGTTGAATCCGGTTTTGATGTAGCAGATAACTACATCGCAGCGCGCTGCGAGAAAGGTGATCTGGTTATTACGGCCGATATTCCGCTGGCTTCTGACGCCATAGAAAAGGGGGCAACTGCACTGAATCCGCGCGGTGAGCTGTACACCGTCGAGAATATTCGCCAACGACTGAATATGCGTGACTTTATGGAGCAGCTGCGTAATGCCGGCGTTGAAACCGGTGGCCCGGCTAAGATGAATCAGAATGACCGACAGCAGTTTGCCAACCAGCTGGATCGGTTGTTGGCCCGATTAAAGCATTCATCCTGAGTTGTACTTTGGTATTTGTATAAGGGAATTCCTTTATCTTCCAGATGTTTTGATTTAGCGTGTAGCCTTAATAACAATAAACAGAGGTCATCATGACAGACACATTGCTTTTACGAGACCTGAAAGACGGTATCTGTACCCTTACTCTGAACCGTCCTGACGCCTACAACTCGCTCTCTATGGAATTAATGGAAGCCCTGATTGCTGAGTTGGATAACATTGCCGATGACCTGGCGGTACGTGTTGTGATCCTGAAGGGCAGTGGTCGCGGCTTTTGTTCCGGTCATGATCTGAAGCAGATGCTGGGTGAAGGAGAAGAAGCATACTATCAATGCACCTTCGAAACCTGCTCTAAGCTGATGCAGCGAATAGTTAATCTGCCAGTGCCGGTGATTGCACAGGTACACGGTGTGGCAACTGCAGCAGGTTGTCAGCTTGTCGCCAGTTGCGATCTGGCGGTTGCCAGCAATCAGTCACGCTTCGCTACGCCGGGGGTCAATATCGGTTTGTTCTGTTCAACGCCGATGGTTGCCCTGAGTCGCGCGGTGACTAAGAAACATGCGATGCAGATGCTCCTGCTGGGCGATATGATTCCAGCGGAACGGGCTTATGAGATGGGGCTGGTTAACTGGCTCGTGGATGACGGGGAACTGGATAAATTCACGCTGACTACCGCAGAAAAGATTGCCGGCAGCTCCAGAAAAGCGATCTCAATTGGCAAGCTGGCTTATGCCCGGCAGATTGAAAAACCACTTGCGCAGGCATATGAAGAGTGTAGCAAGGTTATGACCGGGAATATGATGACCCATGATGCCGCTGAAGGCATCGATGCATTTATCAATAAACGTAAACCGGAGTGGCAGCACCGCTGATTCCCTGACATTACCAATCTTTTTACAGAAACCTGATCAGTCTCCCTGATCGGGTTTTTTAATGCCTTTCATCTGACTCGTTTATCCCGGTTGCACCTAAAGACTAACAGCTCAATCGGAAGATTCTGCTAATACCATTCTTTTCGTGTAATAAGCATATACCAAAAAGAAATATTAGATGTATGGAATATAAGGGATCTGTATAACTGCCAGAACAGTCCCGACAGTTTTCTAGACGTTGGTCGAATTCTTATATATTCCTTTGGTGTATAAGCTTATCTCAAATAATAATAATGAGCTGGTCAGCTCATATACACGACAAGAACAAAAGTCTGGAGGCGTGGATGTCCAAACAGATCAGAAGCCTGTCCACTCGTGAGCTTATGGCTCAGCTGGCAAGGGAGTCGGATGGCTTATCAATCGCGGACCGTCGGGATTTTCTTAAAAAAGGCATGCTTGCAGCTGGTGCAATGACCGCGACTACATTCGCGGGCGGGGCAGTGGCTGCTACGGGTAAAAACCTGCCACCGATGGAGCCGTCCTGGGGGCGTAAACTGGGTGCCGGTGTGGTGGATAAACCTTACGGGGTGCCCTCTGAGTATGAGAAAGAGGTGGTTCGCCGGACCGTCCCATGGCTGACTGCCGAATCTATTGCCTCGATCAGTATGACCCCTATTCAGGATCTGCAGGGCATCATCACCCCTAACGGTCTGGTGTTCGAGCGTTACCATGCCGGTGTGGCGCAGATTAATCCTCAGGAACACCGTCTGATGATTCATGGTCTGGTAGAACGTCCGATCATCTTCACTATGGAAGACCTGATGCGCTTCCCTTCCGTATCTGAGATCAAATTTATTGAATGTCCGGCCAATGGCGGCATGGAGTGGAAAGGTGCGCAGATGGAAGCTCTGCAGTTCACCCACGGTATGCTCAGCTGTTGTGAATGGACCGGGGTGCCACTGAGAGTCCTGTTGGAAGAAGCCGGTGTTAAACCTGAAGGTAAATGGTTGCTGGCAGAGGGGGCTGATGGCTCCCATATGAGTCGCTCTATTCCGATCGAAAAAGCGCTGGATGATGCGTTGGTTGTGTATGCGCAGAACGGTGAAATGCTACGTCCTGAACAGGGTTACCCGCTGCGATTGCTGAACCCCGGCTGGGAAGGCAATACCTCCATCAAATGGCTGCGCCGTCTTGAGGTTGGCGATAAGCCCTGGTACCACCGTGAGGAAACCTCGAAGTATACCGATCTGATGGAAGACGGTCGTGCCCGCAAGTTTACCTTTGTGCAGGAAACCAATTCCGTTATCACCAACCCTTGTCCTGAAAAGCCGATCGTTAAGCCGGGTCTGATTGAGATTGAAGGTCTGGCCTGGTCCGGCCGGGGTAAGATCAAACAGGTGGATGTGTCTTTTGATGGCGGTGTTAACTGGGTGCCAGCCAACCTTAAAGGCCTGGTACTGGATAAGGCGCTGACCCGTTTCAGTCTGGTGACTAAGTGGGATGGTCAACCCTGGCTGCTGCAGAGCCGCGCTATCGATGAAACCGGCTATGTTCAGCCAACGCTGGGGCAGCTACGAGCAGCCCGCGGTACCAACTCTATCTACCACAAGAACTCAATTCATACCTGGAAAGTTGAAGCGACAGGAGGGGTTAAAAATGTTCAGATCAGCTAAATCGATCCTTGTTGCAGGACTTTCCCTGTCACTGACTCTGGGAACCGCTGGCGCGATTGCCGGCGAAAAGTATGGCTTTGGTAAAACAGCTACCGCAGAAGAAATTCAGGGCTGGGATATTGATATCCGCCCGGACGGTATGGGCCTGCCAGCTGGCGAAGGTTCTGTCGCCGATGGTGAAGCT
Source organism: uncultured Amphritea sp. (assembly GCA_963669425.2). Lineage (GTDB taxonomy): Bacteria > Pseudomonadota > Gammaproteobacteria > Pseudomonadales > Balneatricaceae > Amphritea. The sequence goes on along the minus strand of CAXXNC010000002.1, from coordinate 1,972,677 downwards.
CTGTATGAGCAGCTCTGCGCAACCTGTCATGGTCTGTTTGGTGAAGGTGAAGGACGCTGGCCGGTGCTGGCCGGTGGCGAGGATACTCTGACTGAGGAGCGTCCGGTGAAGACTGTAGGCAGTTACTGGCCTTATGCCAGCACCCTGTACGACTATATCCGCAGAGCAATGCCATTCACAGCGCCACGTTCTCTGAGCGATGAGCAGACTTATCAGCTATCAGCTTATGTGCTGTATCTGAATGAAATTGTTGACGAAGACTTTGTGGCTAACAAAGAAACACTGGCGGCGGTTGAGATGCCGAACCAGGAAGGTTTCTTTGTTGATCCACGCCCGGATGTAAGCAATACCCGTTGTATGGAAAACTGTGCGGACCCGTCAAAATTGCAGATCGTCGGTACCCTGCAGGGCATCACACCGGTTGGTCATTTTGTTGAAGGTGCAGATGCACCGGCTGCCTCTCACCATGAGCAGGAGCAGAAAGAGCGCCAGATGCACGGTGAAGAGAGTGCTGAACAGGGGCATCAGGCAGTACTGTCTGATTCCGCCGTCGCTGGACGAGATACCTACGATAACGCCTGCCAGGCTTGCCACAATTCGGGTATCGCCGGTTCACCAAAATTCGGTGATAAGAGTGCCTGGAAAGACCGTATAGGTCAGGGCATGCAGATATTGGTCGATCACGCCATCAACGGCTACTCCGGAGATACCGGAATTATGCCTCCAAAAGGCGGAAGAAGTGATTTATCTGATAAACAGGTTGAACAAGCCGTAGCTTATATGGTGGAATCCAGCCAGTAATATCAAATACTTAGACCCGGACCGTAAGGCCGGGTCTGTTTATAACAATAAAAATAACCTTAGTAAGGTAACTCCGGAGGAAAAATGATGCGTAAGCTGAGAGCCTCGTTATGTGCAGCAGGTTTGCTGACTATGTTGTCAGCTGGCTCTGCCCAGGCTGCGTCTCAGGATGAGATGGTAGCAATGGGTAAGGCTATCTACCTGAATAAGTCCAAGGGGAACTGTGTTTCCTGCCATCAGATCGATGATCCTGATGCTACCCAGGCAGGTAATCAGGGACCACCTATGATCGCGATGAAGCAACGCTTTCCAGATAAACGTCTGTTGCGGGCGCAGATATGGGATGCCACCGTTAATAATCCGATAACCATTATGCCTCCTTTGGGTAAGCACTGGATCTTATCTGAAGAAGAGATCGACGCTGTCGTCGAGTATGTCTACCAGTATTAAATGATCGGCTGAATACAGCTTAGTATCGATATAAAGAGGATTTAGAAGATGATGAATCGTCGAACCGTTATCAAAGCAGTCGCTACCGGCGGCGCACTGATTGGTGCAGGTGTACTGATGCCACGTCTGGCGATGGCTGCCTGGAACACCGACGCGTTTAAAGCGGATAACCAGGGTGCCGCTATGAAAGCTCTGCTGGGCGCAGAGCCATCTGCAAGCTCCGATGTCAGCCTTAAGGCTCCGAGTATTGCTGAAAACGGCGCGGTAGTCCCTGTGACTGTTAAAACTTCAGCTACTAATGTTGAGTCTATCAGCCTGTTTGTCGAAGGTAACCCGACTCCGCTGGTTGCTGAATTCATGATTCCGGCGGGTACTGCTCCGCAAATCTCTACCCGTATTCGTATGGGTAAAACGTCTGTGATCACTGCAGTTGTTAAAGCTGATGGCAAGCTGATGAGTGCATCTCAGGAAACTAAAGTCACCATCGGTGGTTGTGGCGGTTAATTTTTAGTCTTAGACGAGGAGAAGAATCATGGCTGGTATTATGAAAGTTAAAGCTAAGGCTAAAAAAGGCGCAACTAACGTCAAAATGATGGCCAAGCATATTATGGAAAGTGGTCAGCGCAAGGACAAAAAAACCGGTGAGCTGATCCCGGCAATGTTCCTGCAGGAAATCACCGTACAGCATGCAGGCAAAACTGTATTTGCCGGTAATCTGGGTACAGCTATTTCCAAAAACCCGTATATCGCTTTCAGTTTCGAAGGCGGTGCCAAGGGTGAAGAGCTAACCATTAACTGGGTTGAAAATACCGGTAAGACAGGTACTGAAACCGCTGCGATTAAGTAATTCGATCCTGATCGGTTTACTGAATCAACAAGCTGTGGAGTAACACAATGAAAATAATAAAAAATCTGACTATCGGAGTAGGTGTTGCGCTGGCTTCTCAACTGGCGCTGGCTGCGGATTCTGGCTTTACAATGGCCACCGTCAACCCGGAAGCTGACCGGATGGCTTTGCAGAACTACTTCAAGAAGCGTTTTCCTGAAGCCGAAGTGCAGGATTACATCAACGGTATCTACGCAGTAGATGCTGACTCACGGGCTCAGTGGGAAGAGATTGAAGAGTTTCCACCTTATGAGTTCGCGGTAGAAGAGGGCGAAACCCTGTTCAATACCCCATTTGCCAACGGTAAGGGTTACGCTGATTGCTTTGAAAATGGTGGCATCGGTATTCGTCAGAACTTCCCGTACTGGAATAAGGAAGAAGGCACGGTTAAAACTCTGGAGATGGAGATCAATGAGTGCCGTGAAGCCAACGGTGAAGAGCCGCTGAAATGGGGTAAAGGTGACATCGCCAAGATCTCTGCCTACATGGCATGGACCTCCCGTGATCAGGTCTTCAATATTGATATCCCGAGCGATGACCCGCGTGCTAAAGCGGCATATCTGGATGGTAAGAAGTTTTTCTACGCTAAGCGTGGTCAGCTGAATCTATCCTGTGCGAACTGCCATGTTCAGGGTACCAATATCCGTATTCGAGCGGATCTGCCAAGCCCGCAACTGGGACATGTGACCCACTTCCCGGTGTTCCGTTCCAAGTGGGGTGAGCTGGGTACACTGCATCGCCGTTATTCCGGTTGTCACAAGGACTCGCGTTCTAAGCCGCTGAAGCCGCAGGCAGAGCGTTTCCGTAATCTGGAGTACTTCCAGACTTATATGAGTAACGGACTGGTGGTTAACGGTCCGGGCGCACGGAAATAAGGTAAGGGAGACAGAATCATGAAAAAGACACTGATCGCTGCAGCCGCAGCTCTGACTCTGCTGCCAGGCTTTGCTGCTGCAGAGAGCTTTGATGAGGCGTTCCTGAAAAATCGTGCCATGTACGGTAAAGGGCACGTGTTTGAATGGCAGGGCAATCAATATGTCACTCTGCATGAGGAAGAGGTGGAAGCTGATGTGGCTGCGACCGCTGACAATGCGAAGATGATGATTGATAAAGCTAAAGCCAAAAACAAGGAAGTTGCAGAGCTGGGATTTGAGTGGAAACTCACTGGAGATATTCTCAAGAGTGCCGAAGCGGCGTTAGCTGAGGGGGATTACCGTAAAGCGCTGGATCTGGCCGCTCAGGCTAAGTATCACGCCCGGATCGGTATTCAACAGCATGAATACGCTCAGTCCAACTGGCATCTTTCTGTTCCTCAGTAACTGAGAGTCTGAAAAGCCTGCGGTTTCAATAGTATTGGCCGCGGGTTTTTTATGCTCGTGATACAGGTGATTTTCTATGTCTATGACACGTCGCGAATTTGCTCAGCTGATGGGATTAGCCGGCGCAGCGGGTATGCTGCCTCTGCAGGGCTTTGCAGCCAAAAAACAACCGGGTGAACTGTACGAAGTACCAAACTTTGGTAATGTGCGTCTGCTGCATATGACAGACTGTCACGCGCAGCTGCTGCCTATCTACTTCCGTGAGCCGAATGTAAACCTCGGCATTGGCAATGCTTATGGCCAGGCTCCGCATCTGGTTGGCGATAAACTGCTACAGCACTTCGGCATTCAGCCCAATACTCTGGAAGCTCATGCTTTCTCCTGCCTCAACTATGAGAGTGCCGCCGGAAAGTACGGGAAAGTGGGTGGCTTTGCCCATATCAAGACACTGGTGAACCGTCTCCGGGATAGCTACGGTCGGGAAAAGACGCTGCTGCTCGACGGTGGTGATACCTGGCAGGGGTCGGGTACTGCTTATAAAACCCGAGGTATGGATATGGTGCAGGCGACCAATGATCTGGGCGTGGATATCATGACCGGGCACTGGGAGTTTACCTATCACCAGGAAGAGGTGCTGAAAAACATCGAGGCCTTTAATGGCGAGTTCCTGGCCCAGAACGTTTTTATTACGGAAGACGCGCTGTTTGAAGGTGCTGATGAATACATCTTCGATGAAGACAGTGGTCGGGTATTCAAACCGTATACCATCCGGGAGATGGGTGGTGCCCGGATCGCCGTGATCGGCCAGTGTTTCCCACGGACCAAAATTGCGAACCCGGCACGATTCATTCCTGACTGGACCTTCGACATCTACGATGAAAACCTGCAGGAGCTGGTGGACGAGATTCGTGAAAACGAAGGGGTCGATGCTGTTGTGGTGATCTCTCACAATGGTATGGATGTCGATCTCGAGATGGCCCGCCGGGTCAGTGGTGTTGATGTCATTCTCGGTGGTCATACCCATGACGGCATGCCTGCTCCTACAATCGTTAAGAACAATAGTGGTAAAACACTGGTCTGCAACGTCGGCTCAAACGGTAAGTTTGTCGGGGTAATGGACCTGGATGTGCGTGGCGGAAAAGTGCATGATTTCCGTTACCGTTTGCTACCAGTATTCTCTGATCTGCTTCCGGCTGATCCGCAGATGGCTAAGCTGATTGATGATATCCGTGCGCCGCATCTGGCCTGGTTGAATGAAGAGCTGGCTGTTGCGGATGAACTGATGTTCCGCCGGGGTAACTTCAACGGTACTTTTGATCAGGTGATCTGCGATGCCCTGCGTAAAGTGAATGACGCACAGGTTTCACTGTCACCGGGTTTCCGCTGGGGTACAACGGTTCTAAAAGGCCAGACGGTGACCATGGAGCACGTACTGGATCAGACCTGTCTGACCTATCCTGAAACCTATGTCCGGGAGATGAAAGGTTCAGAATTGAAACTGATTCTCGAAGATGTGGCCGATAACCTGTTTAATCCGGATCCTTATCTGCAGTCTGGTGGAGATATGGTACGGGTTGGTGGATTTGACTATGTCTGCGACCCTACCAAACCGATCGGTCAGCGTATCACTGAGATGACGCTGGATAACGGTGAGAAGGTTGATGCCAGTAAGAGTTACAAAGTGTCTGGCTGGGCAACCGTCGGGGCTCGCTCTGAAGGTGCGGATATCTGGGATGTGGTCGGTGATTACCTGCGGGACCGCAAAGTCGCCAGTATCGATAAACTGAATACCCCCAAACTGAAGAACGTCGCTGGGAATCCAGGACTGACAGAATACAGCTGATCTTTATGCTGAAAACAAAACGGGGCTTATAGAGGCTGTGTAAAAACAGCTTTAATTGAGCGGTTTTGATTATCAAGAGCCCTGCGTTAGCGGGGCTCTTTGCTTTTCAAGTGATCAATTAATCATTATGCCCGCACCTGAAGCAGTCCGAGCAATCGTTCCGCCCCTATATGGTTCATTAACCGCGTCAGGTTATAAGCCAGCACGCTTAACCCCATTTCTGCATCCGCACCGTTTTTTCCCCAACAACTGAAGCGTCGCAACCCCATCATCTGTTTTATATGCCCGAAGGGACGCTCTACCGTCGCTGCCCGTGTTTTCATTAAACCGGGATCATCATCTATCCGTTTCTGACTCCGCTCTAATGCATCTTCATAAAAGTGGCGACTGATCCAGCGCTGTTTGGCGCTTGTGCAGCGAGACTGCTGAGGACAGGTGTCGCAGCCAACGCGGGTATACTGATACAACTTCTTTGCTGTGTTTTTCGTCTTCTGCGTCAGGATCTGGCCTGCCGGACAGGCGTACTGATTCTTCTCTGCATCATAGCGGAAGTCGCTCTTCTGATAGTGATCTTTTTTCGGATTGCTGGAACGGTTAGTCGGTACATTCGGCGTGATATCTGACTCTTCACAGGCCGCTAATTGTTCACCATTGGAGTAGCCTGCATCGGCGAGTATCTCCAATGCCTTTGCCTTCAGTTCCGTTTTAACGGCTTTGGCCATCGGCTCCAGCTGGCGATTATCTGAGCCTTGATCGGTGATGTCGTAATGCACGATCAGCCCCGTGTTTGTTTCAACCGCTGTCTGGACATTGTAGCCGACCACGATCCCGTCCCGGCCTGAACGCATACGCCGGGCTTCGGGCTCTGTCTCACAGCAGTGCTTTGCTCCGGTATCCGCCATTGTCTGAGCACCCGCGTTCAGCGCTCTTTGCCGGTTCTGCAACTGCTTTAACGCTTTCTGGATATCCCCCGGTTTTGCGTGTCGTCCTGCTCTGAGGCTTTAAGCTGTTTAAGATAGTCGTCGATGCGATACTCAAGATGGCGTTGAAGTTTACTTAGTTGCTCGGACTTATAGGTTTTATCCATACTCGCAGCGGCTTTAAACTTGCTGCCATCAATGGCTACAATGCGGCCATCGAGCAAATCTGCCTCCCGGCAAAAACGGATAAAGGCACGGCAGGCTTGCCTTATCGCATGACTGTTCTGCTGCCGGAAGTTGGCCAGTGTTTTAAAGTCCGGCGCCAGGCGTTTCAGCAGCCAGACCACTTCCAGATTGCGATGGCACTCTTTTTCAAGTCGGCGGGTACTGCGCAGCTGATTGAGGTAACCGTACAGATAGAGCTTGAGCAGATCACCGGGATGGTAGGGTTTACGGCCTGTTGTTTTGGTTTGGGCATAAGTAAACCCCAGCGCCGCCATATCGAGCTGATCAACGTAGGCATCAATAATGCGTACGGGGTTATCAGCACTGACATAGTCATCCAGTCTTTCAGGGAACAGCGTACTTTGCTGCCGGGACTCACCTTGTATATGACGCATAAAAAATACCCGCATAAATGTATGCGGGTATTTTTACCGATTATGAGGCGTTTTTACACAGCCTCTTATAGCCCCGTTTTTTGGTTTTCAGCCCTAAACCACCTACTTCAGTAGGTGGTTATCAGCAATTTGGGCTTTGCCCGAATACCTACCCATGTTAGAAGCCGCAGCGATTTTTAGCGAAGTCGTGAGGAAACTAACATGAGTAAGTATGAGCAAGCATCGCATGTCTACTGGCGCTGTCAATATCACATAGTCTGGACGCCGAAATATCGATTTCGGATACTGAAGAATAAGGTGGGTAGGGATGTTTACCGAAGTATCCATGTATATTGTGCGCAGCTAGGCTGTACAGTTTTAGAACTGAATGTCCAAATAGATCATGTGCATCTGGTGGTAAAGATACCGCCTAAGTTGGCAATATCTAAGCTGATTGGTGCACTCAAGGGCAAGATAGCTCTGAAGCTATTCAGTAAATATCCCTATTTGAGAAAGAACAAGTTGTGGGGAAATCACTTTTGGCGGAGGGGGTATTTTGTTGATTCGGTTGGAATCAATGAGGAAATAATCAGGCGTTATGTAAGACATCAGGAAAAGATTGAAAAAGAGATGGAACGAAGCCAACTGAACCTGCTATAGAAGTCAGCCCCCTTCGAGGGGGCTTCATCAAAGCCACCTTCTTTAGAAGGTGGATTTTTACTTATGGCAGCTGCAAAAGGTGAACCATAGGATGTATTGATGTTCAGCGGTTCTACTCCCATAGCACTTTGGTTAGAATGTCTGCCAGAAAACAGGAGGTCGATGTGAAGCGATTCTATCTGCTCGGGGCAGGGTGTCTGATGGCACTGTCCGGGTGTAATGCAGCCAATGTGCAGCCTGCAGAACCGCAACCCCAGGTTGCTGCGGTGCAGCCTGCGGATGTTGCTGCAGTCAGTGACGAACAGATGCTGGAGTTTGAAAAACTCAACGGCCGTATCACGCTGATGCAGGAACAGTTCATGGAACTGAAAATACAGAATACTGCGGTGGCTGAGCGGGTTCAGCTATTGCTGACACAGTTTCAGTTACTGGCTCAGGAAGTGAAGCGTGCATCGGCACAGATGCCGGGGCAGCAGCAGGAAAACGAAGCGGCATTATCGACCCGTGGCAATGTTTCTGAACTGATGCAGCGACTGGATCAGCAGTTGATGGAGCTACAACAGATAGCGCCGGAATTAGGCGGCGGAAATCCTTTCCAGCTGGCAACCTGCTATACCGCCAAAGGGCAGTGGGTACTGATTCGTTATAACCGTTTTTCCGGTGAAAGCTGGATTTCAGCGAACGGAAGCTGGCAGGCACTGGCAGAGGAACAGTCACCTTCTATTTCATCCTATGAGATCCAGCTGTTACGCGCTAATGGTGATGTAAAGGGCTATGTTGCGGCACGGATCGACCAGAACACCGGTGACAGCTGGTGGCTCAATCGTGATACCTGGGTGAAGTACCAGCAATGACGGCCAGTGTGACAACAGAACGTACCCCAGAAGCCCTGATCGATGTTTTTAACGGCTTATTTCAGACAACGTTGAATACTGTGCTGGTACGAGGGGATGATGAACCTATCTATCTGCCAGCCGATGACCAGCATGCCCATCATCGGGTGATCTTTGCCCACGGTTTTTTTGCCAGTGCGCTGCATGAGATCAGTCACTGGTGTATTGCAGGCCCTGAGCGACGTAAGCTGGTTGATTTTGGTTATTGGTATAAACCGGACGGCCGTACAGCTGCAGAGCAGGCGGAGTTTGAACAGGTAGAAATTAAGCCGCAGGCGCTGGAATGGATGTTATCTCAGGCTGCCGGTCACCGGTTTCATTTCAGCGCGGACAATCTGGGTAGCGATATTGGCGCCAGTCCGGCGTTTAAAGAGAATGTTCAGCAACAGATCTTTGCTTATCTTGAAACAGGGCTTCCGGAGCGGCCAAGGCAACTGATTGAAGCGTTTCACCGGCGCTTTGCTACCGCGCCGCTGAGTGCCGAACAGTTCAGTCTGGCAGGGAAGTAGTTTGCTGCTGTTACGGTGACACTAAAAAAGCCGACATTTGTCGGCTTTTTTATTATTGGAGTGGCTTCCGGATCAGTGGTGGTGCTTCTTACCCATCGCAGCCATAACATCTTTTACCTCAACATCCAGAGTCTGGCTTGAGCCATCACTGAAGTCCAGGGTCAGGCTGATGGTTTCACCGGTCATCAGATTCTGATTAAGACCGATCATCATGATGTGCAGACCGCCTGGCTTAAGTTCTACCTTTTCATTGCCGTTCAGCGTGATCTGGGAAATTTTGCGCATCTTCATAACGCCATCAGCATGGCTATGGGTGTGCAGTTCAACCACTTTAGCGGCAGGGCTGGATGCAGACTGCAGGGCTACCTTGTCGTCGCTGGTATTTTTCAGTGTCAGGAATGCGGCACTGTTTGGCTGTCCCGGAGGAACGGCCCGGGCATATGCATCAGATATCTGAACATCGGCCATTGCGGTGCAGGACAGAGTCAGTGCGGTAAGCAGGGTAATCAGTTTTTTCATGCTGTTTCCATCAGTCAGATCAGAGTAATTTACGAATCTCGGCAACCACTTCATCCGGCATTGTGCCGTGCATCAGGGTTTTGCTCAGCCGGCCCTGTTTGTCTATCAGGTAGATGCGGGATGAATGGTCCACGGCATAGCCCATAGCTGAATCTTTCATCTCGACCTTCCGGTAAAATGCGCCATAGCGGTTAACCATAAGATCAACCTCTTTCTTGCTGCCGGTCATGCCGATCATTTTAGGGTGGAAAAACTGACTGTATTCAGCCAGTCGTTCCGGAGTATCCCGCTCAGGATCGACACTGACAAACAGTGGCTGCACCTGTTGCAGTTCTTCGGGCTCGAGGTTTTTCAGTGCCTGGGACATGATCGCCAGTGAGGTAGGGCAGACGTCCGGACAGTGGGTATAGCCGATATAGAGTGCCGCCACCTGACCATTAAAATCCCCCAGCGATGTCGGCCCATTGATACTTTGCAGGGTAAAGTCACCACCCAGTTTATGCAGTAAAGGCCGATCAGGGTCGTCATTGCGCGGTGACATCAGGTAAGCAGCGACAATGCCAGCCAGCAGAGCGAGTGTCAGTAGCAGCAGGTTACGCAGTGTTGTCAGGTTATTGGCCATCTGTTTGTCCTATTTCGCTCTGAAGTCGAACCAGGTCTGAACCGGTCCTGAGGCAGTGTTAACGGTTACGGTCGCCCGCCAGGTCATCTCACCGGTGGTGCAGACACCAAGTTCTCCAGTGCCGGTAAACAGTCCGGGTTCAGATGTGCTGGCTTGCAATGGTGTCTGATTCAGCCCCATAAACATATCAACGCCCTGCATTTCCAGCATTGCACTTTCAACTTCAACACCACTTACCCGAACCCGATACTCCAGTGGGACCATGGAGCGGATCGTGCGCGGCGTAATATCGACAGTAATCGTCATATCTCCCTGGCTGACACTGCAACTCTGCTGGCTGATATCGCATCCGGCTGGGCTGCTCAGTGGTGTCGCAACGGTTGGTTCTGGCTGGCTGAAATAGCGTGAGGCGAACCAGCCAGCGGCGAGAAATACCGTGAGTGCAATGATCAGTATGATCGGGTTGGATGATCGGTTTACTTCGTCTGTCATCGGTCTGCTTATCCTGTTGCGGGCTATTGTCTCTGATCTGTGAGGGATTCTGAATGCGGCAAATTGTCGCATTATCTCACCCGGGGAGATAGGACTTCGCAAATTCCTCCGGGTTCATACTGTATTAATTTTTCTCAAGTAGCATAGCCGGAACATTTTCAGGGAACACCTATACTGCCAGGTGGAATAGCCATGGGGGGAAAACAATGCAGAGTCATTGCCGGGATTGCCGTATGCTGATTGAATCCGAACTGATCAGTGAGCCTCATCACGCATTGAAACCAATCATCGTCCGTACTGATACCCAGCTTTACCAATGTCATGATTGTGACAGCTGTTTCATCTTTACCCGTCAGGTTATCGCCTTACTCGACCTCACTGAGTCTGAACTGAAACAACTCAGCTCCGCTTCCTGAGTCAGGGAGCAATAAAGCTCAGCTCCAGTGTTTCCGGAGGCAGGCAAAGACGATCGTTGCAGGCCTGTAATTCGATACTGACTGCGACCGATTCGTGACTATCCAGTGGCTTACGCAGCGGTACCCGTATCAGCGTATTACCTTCGAACAGCGATAGTGGATCCCGTTGGAAGGATAGTGCACGGGTGATCGCTTCTGGATACAGGGTGTCGATTATCGAATCCGGTTGCTGCTCTTCATCAGACTGACGGATCAGGGATACCCGTGTGGCCATAAGGTTTTTCTGCAGTGGCCGGTTTGAGTTGATATGCCAGCCATTCTCAATATCCAGCGCGATAACCAGTTCATCCCGTTGTGGGCTTAGCACGCCTCTGAGACTAACATTACCTCTGGCGGCGTAGTTACGACTGCCGCTTTCGCCCTGACGTTGTTGTAACAGGCTGGCCAGCAGGTACCCCTGGCCCATAGGCTGGCGGCTGAGGAACGCCGAGGCCTGGCTGATCAGTTGTTCGGCCTGTTCGTTGTAATGTTCACGACCGGTACGGGTATAGAGCTTCTGCAGTACTTCATGGGCAATCGAGTTGCCGGATGGAATGGCACCATCCTGAGATGATCTTGGTCGCAGGGGCAGGGCTTCGATATTTTTTTCTGTGAGGAAAAAGCCGGCACTGTGATCATCCCAGAAGCGCTGATGCATTTCCTGATTAATCCTTATGGCCCGTTCCAGCCAGTAACGTTCGCCGGTAACGTCGTAGAGTGCGATCAGTGCCTGCGCAAAGTAAGCGTAGTCCTCCTGCGTACCGGCAATAGGCTCTCCCTGTTGTGAACAGATACGTAACAGTCCTCCGCGGCTGTCCCGGCATTGCATCCACATCATCTCTGCTGCTCGAACCGCTGCAGCCGTGTACTCCGGTATCTCCATATACAGGCCTGCCTCGGCCAGCGCGGTGATCATCATTCCGTTCCAGGCGGAGATCAGCTTGTCGTCCAACAGAGGAGGAATCCGGGTCTGACGCTGTTTCAGCAGTTGCCGGTTAATCTTTTCTTTCTTCTGATAAAGATTCTCCAGAGGAATCTTTTCCTGCTCTGCCAGGCTTTCAAGGGGCTGTGGCAGGTGCAGTATGCTGACATTGCCGGTGTCTGTTTCAAAATTCCCTTCCGGTGTTACGCCGTACATCATCAGAGCCAGCTCTGCATCTTCACCGGGTAATGCGTGGCGAATCTGCTCTTCCGTCCAGATAAAGAAGCGGCCCTCTTCACCCTCACTGTCAGCGTCGGTTGCGGAATAAAAGCCTCCGTTACTGCTGGTCATCTCACGCAGAACGTAATTCAGAGTCTCCCTGACGGTTCGCTGATACTTGTCGATACCGGTGACTCGCCAGCCATGCAGATAGACCCGTGCCAGCAGTCCCTGGTTATAAAGCATTTTTTCAAAGTGCGGCACCAGCCATTCCGGATCGGTGGCATAACGGTGGAAGCCTCCACCGATCTGGTCATAGATTCCCCCCTCCTGCATCGCGTCCAGATTGGTGCGCAGGATATCGGTCAGCAGATCATCCCGGTTCTGTTCGATCAGTCGGATAAGAAAGAATTGCATCGATTCCTGAGGGAACTTAGGTGCCTCACCGAAGCCGCCGGACAGTTCGTCATGCTGAGACAGCATCAGCGCCTGGGCCCGCCGAATCGCTGTGCGGCCAACCCTCAGCGTTTCCCGGCTGCCCTGCATAATCTGCTGAATAGTCTTAACGACTAAACCGGCCTGCAGGCTCAGTTTTTCCCGGTCTTTCTGCCACATCGAGTGAGCGTTCTGCAGTAACTGAAAAAACTGTTCCGCCGGATAATAGGTCGCGGCGAAGAATGGTTCGGCTGCCGGTGTCAGAAATGCGGTCAGTGGCCAGCCGCCGCGCTGGCTGATCAGTTGTGAGGCCATCATATAGGTCTCATCAATATCAGGGTGTTGTTCGCGATCGACTTTAATGGCGATGAAATGGCGGTTGATGTAATCGGCTATCTGTTCATTCTCGAAGCTCTCTTCTTCCATTACATGGCACCAGTGACAGGTGGAGTAGCCGATCGAGAGAAGCACGGGCTTATTCTCTTTCTCTGCCAGTGCCAGGGCTTCACTGCCCCAGGGGTGCCAGTCCACCGGGTTGTGGGCATGCTGCAACAGGTAGGGGGAGTTTTGCAGAATCAGGCGATTGGTATATTCAGGCTGCCGTTGCTGATCCAGATGTTGTGTCCGGGGGCGGTAGTCTGGTCCTTTCTGTTCAAGGGCGAGACGTATCTTCTGCTGTAATGCTTCAGGGCGGGCGGCGGTATAACTTTTTTCCAGTGCAGTGATGACCTTCTCTGATGCGGTACTGGGTGCAGAGATAACAGGTAACCCCAGCAGCAAAAGCAGGCTGATGAGGCAGGGTGTTTTTATATGCAGTCTGAAAGGGATCAACGGCTTCACCTCCTGCTTCAGTATAGATTGATTTGCCGTTGCTGATACCGCACACTGGGAATAGATGATTATTGAATCTGGCTTCCTGTGCGAGGGAAAAGCAAATGCAGTGGGACACCTTACTGACGACGAAGCGCTATGGGCATGAGCATCTGACACCGGAAGAGGTTGGCCGCAGCCACTTCCATAAAGATCACGACAGAATCATCTTTTCCAGTGCATTCAGGCGTCTGGGTCGAAAGACCCAGGTCCATCCTCTGGCTCTGAATGACCATATTCATACCCGTCTGACCCACAGTATTGAAGTGGGTAGTCTGGGGCGTAGCCTGGGTATCCGGGTCGGAGATCTTCTACAGGATCAGTTGCCACACTGGATCAGTCCCCATGATCTGGGCACCATCGTGCAATCGGCGTGTCTGGCTCACGATATTGGTAATCCACCGTTTGGTCATGCCGGCGAGTATGCAATCCGCGACTGGTTTAAACATGAAGCCGGTGAGCAGTTGCTGGAAGGCCTTACGCCCCTGCAATTGCTGGATCTGCAGACCTTTGAGGGTAATGCTCAGGGGTTTCGGGTTGTTACCCGGATCGAGAATCATCTTTTTCATGGTGGTTTGCGTCTGACCTACCCGACTCTGGGGACACTGCTCAAATACCCCTGGACCGTCGAGCGTGCCGGTAAAAAAGGTAAATTCAGCAGTTTTGGCACTGAAACAGAGATCCTGAATGCGCTGGGGCGAGAGCTGGGACTAGTCAGACTCGGGGATGATTACTGGTGCAGACATCCACTGGCATTCCTCGTCGAAGCGGCTGATGATATCTGTTATGCGATTCTGGATCTGGAAGATGCCATTGAGCTGAATATCCTCGGCTTCAACGATATCAAGCCGATCCTGCTGCAGCTGTGCGGTGATACCAGCTATGACGATGAAATTTTCTCTACCCAGGCTTCTGCACGGAGAAAGATCTCAGCGCTGCGGGGAAAGGCGATGGAGAATATGATCGAGTCAGCGGTGACCGCCTTTATGGATAATCTGCCAGAGATTATGAAAGGTGAATACCGCGGTGAATTGCTTGTCGATGGTGATCCGGATGTTAAGCAGGGCTTGCAGAAGGCGAAAGAGCTGGCCCGGGAACGGGTGTTTCCTGATAACCGTAAAGCGGAACTGGAAGTGGGTGCTTACAGTACGCTGGGTACATTGCTGGAAGCGTTCTGTCACGCGGCTTATGAACTGCACCGTGGCGGAGAAGATCAGCTAAGTTACCGGAGCCAGAAGATTATCAGCCTGATGGGCATTCACAGCCCTTCGCCAAATTGGGCGGTTTATCCTTCCTACATGCGAGTGCTCGATTTTATCGGCGGAATGACCGACAATTATGCGGCTTATCTGGCACGTCAGATAGGCGGTATGTCAGTCAGTTAAGGAGTACGTTTTCGTGTCCATGCGTGATCAGCTCAGTGGGTTGGTGTTTTCGACAGAAAAAGGCCAGGTATGTCCTGGGTGTCATGAGGCGGTAGACGCCTGTATCTGTGATCAGTTAGAGGACGAAGCTCGTCTGCAGTCACTGGATGGTATTGTACGTATTCGCCGTGAGACCTCCGGTCGCAAGGGGAAGGGAGTAACGGCCATCAGCGGTGTGCCACTGGCTGACAAAGAGTTGAAGGCGTTGGCTAAGAAACTGAAGCAACAGTGCGGTACCGGCGGTGCTCTGAAGGACGGCATTATTGAAATTCAGGGTGATCATCGGGAAAAACTGAAGCAGTTGCTGGAAAAGGCAGGCTATACGGTTAAACTGGCAGGGGGCTGAGCATGGCATCTGATAAAAAACGCAAAGTCTGCACCTTCTGCCTGATGATGCGGTTTATGATGGTATTTTTTGCCATTGTTGCTGTCTTTATATTGAATGGAATCTATCACTTCTGGAGCTAGAATATGAGCAATCCGGGTCGACGTTACCGCCCATGGATGGGTATTTCAGCCATCACTGCATTAGCCATTATGCCATTGCAGGGTTATGCCGAGATTTACAGTTACGTTGACAGCCGCGGTAAGAAAGTCTTTGTCGACAGCCCTTCAAAAATACCGGCCCAGTATCGTAAGAAAAGCCAGCAGCGGCAGTTTTCCAGCCAACCTCGCCTGAACACCATAACCCCTCAGAATTCAGAAACTGCGGATAAAATTGAGCAGCGCTTTAAGCTGGAAGCTCAGCTGCGCAAGCTGAATAAAACTCTGGCCAGGATGGAGACGCCTGTGACAGTGAGAGGGAATCAGGTTCTGGTGCCAGTGAAAGTTGACTGGCGGGGCAATAAGAAAACCCTCCGATTGTTACTGGATACCGGCGCATCTATCACGGTGTTACATCGCCAGTCTGTCAGTTCGCTGAACCCGGCAGGACGGGAAAAGAGCTATGCCCGGGTCGCAGGTGGTGGAACGATTAAAACTGAAAGAGTGGTATTCGATCGCCTCAGCGTTGGTCCTTATGATATTGATGATAAGAATACCGCCGTTATCGAACATCAGGGCGGTGCCGGATTTGACGGCCTGCTGGGGATGGATGTGCTGGGGAATCTGCGTTACAACATTGATTTTCAGAACAACAAGATCGTCTGGAGTCCTGAAAAATATGATGAGTTGCTGGATGCTCAGACCCAGCTGAAAGAGATGCTGGCCGGACTGAACGGTGCCGGCACCGAAACACAAAAAAGCCCTCAATAGAGGGCTTTTTCAATACAGGGTCGCTATTCAGCAGTTCAGGCGCACAGGCTTTCCTGTTCAGCCAGTTTCAGGTCCAGCGTTGCTTTAAGTATCTTATACAGGCGGATTGAAGCATCAATCTCGGCTTTACGGTTAGTCAGACTTTCAATGTTCAGTCCCAGCGGGATACCCAGATCACCGCATGCTGCCAGAATCTGATCCAGGTTTTTACGGCAGATCCGGATTGATTCGGCCAGAGGATCATGAGCATCCAGGATCCGGTGGCGGGTTGCCAGTGGTACGGAGATTCCCAGCCACTCGATAAACTCCAGTGTTTTGTCACAACCGCATGGGCTGAAGGTCAGGATAATCCGTTTTGGTTCAATATTACGCTCGCGGCATTCGCGGGCGTAGCTGCTGAGCAGATCAATCGTTGCCTGCGCATCGTAAACAGCCTGTGAGATAAAAAACTCGCAACCGGATGCGGCTTTCTCGATCAGACGCAGATGCTCGTTACCTCTCTTGGCATGGCGTTCAGCGATAGTAACGCCACCCAGGTTAAAGTTCAGTTCATGCTCGCGCAGCGCTTCATAGGCCGCCGGCAGAGAGAGTCGGATATCACCTTCGGATGAAGGGCTACCCACCAGAACCAGATCACGAACACCGTGCGGATCCCAGGCGTGATCCAGCCAGCTGTCAAAATCTTCACGGTTGCGCTGAGATACGCTCTTATAGGTAATGACCGGACGACCGGACTGCTCACGCAGAATAGCAGAGTACTGCCGTGGATCATGGGTCGACTTGAACGGGAACGGGCGTGGCTTCTCGGTACGGCTGCTCTCGTCCTGGATGTCATAAACAATCACGCCGTCGTAATCGATGTTCTCCAGTCGCTGCAGCAGTTTGTTGCCAATCTCATGCACTTCTTCCATAGCAACAGAAGACTTCGGTGGAGTAGTTCCAATGAAGTAGACCCCGCGATACGGGTCTGCAAATTTCTGTTTCAGCTTTGAAGTGGTCATGATCTTACCTGTTTATTATCTGTTTAAAGCGAATATGTTGTGTTGTTGTATTCTGTGCTGAGCAGTCTAACAATGAATGATATTCATGTAACTGCTTTATAAGTTGAAATTTTTTGGAGTTAATATGAGTGGTTTTAATGTCCAATGGCTTACAATGAAATAGTCCTTTAATAACAAGCAGTTTGGAGATCCGGGTGAGCGTTAAAAAGGTAGAGCTGGGCGCACTTGAGCAACAGATTCAGGCACAGTCAGAACGTAAGCAGCCTCCGGTGCATTTATGGAAGCCCGATTTCTGCGGTGACCTGGATATGCAGATCACCCGGGATGGTCGTTGGATACATGAAGGTGGTGAGATCAAGCGCCCGGCGATGGTCGCTATGTTCTCCTCCATTCTGTGGCGCGAAGATGATCAGTATTTTCTGGTGACGCCAGTTGAGAAGGTCGGTATCCAGGTGGAAGATGTACCGTTTCTGTTTACCGGGCTGGAAGTCGAACAAGACGCTGGTAATCAGCGACTTATTTTTACAGCGGTTTCCGGTGATGTTGTGGTGGCGGATCAGGATCACCCATTAAGGGTTGAGATTAATCCCAAAACCGGAGAGCCTTCACCCTATCTGATGGTGCGTTATGGCATGGAAGGGCGCTTGCATCGTAATGTTTTCTATCAGTTGGCAGAGCTTGCCCGGGAAGAAAACGGTCAGCTGATTGTCGAGAGTGCCGGGCAGCAATTTGTGCTCGGCTAAAGGTCTGTGGCTCAGTGACCTGCTGAGCTGGAGAACAGATTGATAACAACTACACCGGCAACTATCAGAACCATGCCAATAATGGCTGGCAGATCCGGTGTCTGCTTGTAAGCAATTGCGCCTACAATAGCGATCAGAGCAACGCCAGCTCCGGCCCAGACGGCATAAGCGACGCCCAGTGGAATACTCTTCAGAGCCAATGCCAGGCAGTAGAACGACACGCCATAACCGACCACTACCAGAATGCTCGGCACCAGTCGGCTGAACTCTTCAGATGACTTCAATGCACTGGTGGCGATCACTTCAGAAACGATTGCAATCAGCAGATAGATCTGGCCCATAGTTCTACACTGTCCATCGGTAAAATAAAGCGCAAGAGTAGCAGTGTGTCTGGTTGCCGACAATGGAATTCTTTATTCAGTGAACAGAGAAAATCTAAGTTCAGAATAGTTGCAGTGGCGGTTCCTGCAGCGCTGCTAACTGCTCCCGAAGCTCCAGTATATGCTCGCTCCAGTAGCGTACCGTGTTAAACCAGGGGAAGTTATGCGGGAATGCCGGATCTTCCCAGCGACGAGCCAGCCAGGCTGCATAGTTCATCATGCGCAGGGTGCGCAGGGTTTCAGCCAGTTGCAGCTGGGCCGGATTGAAGTCGTAGAACTCATTGTAACCGTCGACAATTTCGGACAGCTGGCTCAGCTGACTGGGACGATCGCCGGACAGCAGCATCCAGATATCCTGAACTGCCGGCGCCATACGGGCATCGTCAAAATCGACAAAGTGCGGCGCATCATCACGCCAGAGCATATTACCGATATGGCAATCGCCATGTACCCGAATCAGTTCAGGTGTCTGGCTCTGCTGCCAGATCAGTTCCATACGTTCCAGCAGGTCCTGTGCCAGGCTATCATAAGCTGGTTTAAGTTCCTGCGGGATAAAGTGCTGGCTGATCAGTTCAAAACTGTCGCGGCCATAACTCTGAATATCAATAGCCGGGCGGTGTTGGAAAGGGTGTTGGGCTCCAACCCCGTGAATGCGCCCCAGAAGGCGTCCCAGTTGGTAGAGGTTATCGAGATTGTCTAGTTCAGGGGCATGGCCGCCTTTGCGTGGGAACAGGGCAAACTGAAAGCCTTCATAGTCGAACAGGCTCTCGCCATTGCTATCCCGTAACGGCGCTACGACCGGTAGCTCCTGATCCTGCAGTTCGAAACAGAAGCTGTGTTCTTCAAGAATCTGTGCCCGGCTCCAGCGGGCCGGACGATAAAACTTGGCGATCAGTGGTGTCTGTTCTTCGATACCAACCTGATACACCCTGTTTTCATAGCTGTTAAGACCAAACACCCGGCCATCGCAGAGATAGTCACGGGATTCAATCGCGTCCTGTATAAAGCTCGGGGTCAGGTGTTCGAAAGGATGCTGATCGCTCATCGCTGTTACCAGTTTTTGTAAGGATGGTTGAGAAGATTCGAGTTGAAGTAGCGTGGATCATCGGTCACCTCTTCAGTAACCCAGTCCGGCAGTAGTGGGTTTTCATCTTCGCTGTCCAGCTCAACTTCAGCAACCACGAGACCCAGATTATCACCGGCAAAAATATCCAGCTCCCACAGGTGATCGGCATGTTTGATCAGGTAGCGGGTTTTGTCTATTTTCGGGCCTTTGCAAAGCTCGTCAAGCATCTGTCGGGCATCGTTCACCGGAATGCCGTACTCAAACTCGGTGCGAACGGCGCCGCGATTTTCGCCTTTAAGAGTAAGAAAGGCCTGATCACCCATAATCCGTACCCTGACCGCAGTTTTATCGGCTGTGGGTATATACCCCTGACAGATAGAGTGTCCCTGCTCAGGTAGCTGAAGACGCTTCAGATCGACCAGAAATTTACGTTCGATTTCTTGTGCCATGGGAATGTCCTGTACTGCGAAATTATAGGGTAAAACAAAAAGGCACCCTGAATTGTCGGGTGCCTTTGTAAGAACAGACCTGAAGGCCGGTTACATAATACGCATGCCTGGTTGTGCACCGTCGTGAGGTTCCAGAATCCACAGATCCTTACCGCCAGGGCCTGCAGCCAGTACCATACCTTCGGACATACCAAACTTCATCTTGCGTGGTGCCAGATTGGCTACCATCACGGTCAGTTTGCCTTCCAGGTCTTCCGGATTATAAGCGGACTTGATTCCCGCGAAGACGTTGCGGGTTTCACCGCCCAGATCCAGAGTCAGTTGCAGAAGTTTATCAGCGCCTTTAACATGCTCCGCTTTCGCGATGCGGGCCACCCGAAGGTCAATTTTGGCGAAATCATCAAAAGTGATCTCATCAGCAATTGGGGTTTTCTCCAGCTCGCTTTTCTCTGCTTTTGGCGCAGCAGGCTGAGCCGCAGCAATGGCAGCCAGGGTGGCTTTGCTGTCTTCGATCATCGCGTTGACCTTGTCTTCTTCAACACGTTGCATCAGTGGTTTGAACTTGTTGATCTGATGATCCAACAGCGGTTGTTGAATAGCATTCCACTCGAAACCTTCGATATTCAGGAAGGCAGCAGCATCGTCAGCGACCTGCGGCAGTACTGGTGCAAGGTAGGAGATGATCACGCGGAACAGGTTGATACCCATGGTGCAGCAGTCCTGCACTTCCTGCTCTTTACCTTCCTGCTTTGCCAATACCCACGGCTCTGCGGCATCAATGTACTGGTTGGCCTTGTCGGCCAGCGCCATGATTTCGCGCATCGCTTTGCCGTACTCACGGCCTTCGTAGGCTGCGGCGATCAGTTCACCGGAAGCCACGGCTTCTTCATACAGTGCAGGCTCAACCAGAGAGGACGCCAGCTGGCCGTCAAACTTCTTCTTAATGAAGCCAGCGCAACGGGAGGCAATGTTGACCACCTTGTTGACCAGATCCGCGTTTACACGCATGCGGAAATCATCCAGGCTCAGGTCGATATCGTCGATACCAGAACCAAGCTTAGCGGCAAAGTAGTAACGCAGGTATTCAGGACGCAGGTGGTTCAGATAGGTTTCTGCCATGATGAAGGTGCCGCGGGATTTCGACATCTTCTGACCGTTTACTGTCAGGAAGCCGTGACAGAATACTTTATTCGGTTTGCGGAAGCCGGCACCTTCCAGCATTGCAGGCCAGAACAGAGTGTGGAAGTAAGCGATATCCTTACCGATGAAGTGGTACAGCTCAGTATCAGAGGATTCATTCCAGTATTCGTCGAAATCAACGCCGTTCTTATCGCACCAGTTCTTGAAGCTGGCCATGTAACCGATAGGAGCGTCCAGCCAGACATAGAAGTATTTGCCCGGCGCATCCGGAATTTCGAAGCCCCAGTATGGCGCATCACGGGAGATATCCCAGTTCTGCAGGCCGGATTCAAACCATTCGTTGAGCTTGTGAATCATCTGCTCCTGCACGCAGTTGTCGACCCAGCCGCGCAGAAACTGTTCAAAGTCACCCAGTTTGAAGAAGTAGTGCTCGGACTCTTTTTCTATCGGCTTAGCACCGGATACCGCAGAGTAGGCGTTTTTCAGTTCTACCGGGCTGTAGGTTGCACCGCAGACCTCACAGGAGTCACCGTACTGATCTTCTGCGCCACATTTCGGGCAGTCACCCTTGACGAAACGATCCGGCAGGAACATCTCTTTTTCCGGATCGTAGGCCTGAGTAATGGTCTTCTGAGCGATATGGCCACCGTCGCGCAGGCGGGTGTAAATCTCCGACGCGAAATGTTTGTTCTCTTCAGAGTGGGTGGAGTAGTAGTTGTCGAAACCCACCATAAAGCCAGAGAAGTCACGCTGATGCTCCTGGCTGACCTGATCGATCAGTTCCTGAGGCGTAATGCCCATCTGATCTGCCTTAAGCATGATCGGGGTGCCGTGAGCGTCGTCAGCGCATACGTAGGTACACTGATTACCGCGCTGCTTCTGAAAACGTACCCAGATATCGGTCTGGATATACTCGACCAGATGACCCAGGTGAATAGGGCCGTTGGCGTAAGGCAGGGCACTGGTGACAAGGATTTTACGTTGTTTTTCGCTCATGACTCGTATCAGGACTCTTAAGTAGGGCTCTTAATCAAAGCTCTTTTGCAGGGCTTGGTGACAGATATAGGGGCGCAATTTTACTCCGAATCGTCAGGAATTACAGCTGACAGAGTGACTTTTTAACGGCTCACTGTTTTGAGCAATATGACGTGGACAGATCCGGTATTTCAAACTAATCCTATATTCTGAGAACAGAACCGGTTTTATGGCTCCGGATGAGTCGGGATTAATTGTTTGGGGTAAGGATATGTTTGAACATCTATATCAGGAGCAGCAGATACGTATTCTCTGGCTGGGAGAGATTATGTCTGATCTCAACCAGTTACCAAAAGATATGAAAGCCCGGCTCAGGATTTCCCGTGCCAGCCGGCCAGAGATTGCTATGCAGAAGCTGGCCGAAGGTGATTTCGGCATTGTTGTGGTGCATCTGTCGCCTGAAGTTTTTACCTATCGTTATAGCTGGTTGAGAGAGTCGGTGCATAGCTGGCCGGGGATGATCCGGGTCATGCTGAATGATCGGCTGCAGATGCATCAGATTGCCAAGGCATCGGAACTTTGTCATCGCTCGGTACCTTTTACGGCTACCGCGAACGAACTGATGCTGGAGCTGAATCAGTGCATTCAGGCCAGGAATACCATAAACAAACCGGTTGTACGTGATTATGTTGGCAGTATTGAGCGCTTGCCCTCTTTACCTTCGATCTACAGTGAACTGAATGATGCGCTGGCGTCGGATGCCACCGGAGCCGCTGAAATAGCTGCTATCATCGAGAAAGATCCTGCTATGGCTGCGAAGGTGCTGCAGTTGGTTAACTCGGCATTTTTTGCGCTCAGCAGTCATGTGTTCAAGATCCGTGATGCGGTGGTGATACTGGGTACCCGGCAACTGCGGGATCTGTTTCTGGTGTCGCAACTGTTTCAGCAGTATCCCCAGGATCATAACTGGACCAGTTTCTCGTTTGAGAACCTGTTCGACCGGAGCATGGTCGTAGGACGATTTGCCCGAGCTATCTGTCGTGATCTGAAAGTGCCCGCAGAGGTTGCGGATAAGGCTTTTCTGGCGGCACTGTTGCAGGATATCGGCATGCTGGCCATAGCGACATCCAATCCGGATCAGTATCGTTCGGTCCTGCGGGAGGCGGAGCTGCTGGAACAACCGGTCTACGCAATCGAGAAGATGCGTATGGGCGTGACCCATATGGAGGTCGGGGCCTATATGCTGGCATTATGGAATCTGCCGCCGGAGGTGATTGAAGCGGTGTTGTTTCATTCCGTTCCGAATGCCACGCCAGGCAGTCGGTTTACCCCTCTGAGCGCGGTGCATATCGCGGATTCGATTATTCCGGATCTGGTTCATGTCAATGAATGCCGGATCAACAGTCGTCTCAGCAATAGCTATATCAATCGCTTGTCTCTGGGAGCGCACGTACATCGCTGGGAAGAGATGGCAGAGGAATATGCCGAACAGCTTTACTCCGGCTCCGGACAGGGCTTCTGAGCCTTCCTGAACAGACTGCAATTGGCGGGCCGCTACAGGCCTGATAGAATGCGCGCCCTGGTTTTATCAAACTCAGTTTTTCAACTAAACATCGCCCGGTCGGGCGGACAGAATAGAGGTGTGCATGGCGCTACCGGTTGTTGACCCATTGCTTTACGACGGCCAGCTCAAGGATAAGAAAGCGGACGTTGAACAGCAGTTTTCCCGCTTTGAGATCCCTGCAATTGAGGTATTCGAGTCTGAGCGGACCGCGTATCGTCTGCGGGCAGAATTTCGTGTCTGGCACGAAGGGGATGACCTCTACTACGTCATGTTCAAGCCTGGTGATAAGCGTCAGCACAGCCGTCTGACCGAATGTCCGATGGTGTCCGACACGATTCAGCAGGTGATGTTCCGGTTGCTGGATGAAGTACGCCCTAATGAGGTGTTGCGCCGGCGTCTGTTTCAGGTGGACTTTCTCAGTACTCTGAGTGGTGAGCTGGTAATCAGTCTGCTGTATCACAAGCCGCTGGATGACGCCTGGACTGCGGAAGCTAAAGCGCTGAAAGAGCGGTTAGGTGTGCATCTGATTGGCCGCAGTCGTAAAACCAAGATTGTACTGGACCAGGATTACGCGATTGAAAAAATGCAGGTAGACGGTCGTGAACTGATCTACAAGCAGGTTGAGAACAGTTTCACCCAGCCTAACGGCGGTGTGTGCCAGAAGATGCTGAGCTGGTCTCTCGACGTGACTAAAGGCACTCAGGGAGATCTGGTTGAGTTGTACTGCGGGAATGGTAACTTCACCATGGCGCTGGCTCAGAACTTTGATAATGTCATTGCCACTGAGATCGCCAAGGTGTCGGTGGATGCGGCGCAGTACAATATTGCTGCTAACAAGGTGGACAACGTTAAGATCCTGCGTATGTCCAGCGAAGAGTTCTCGCAAGCGCTGCAGGGTGTACGAGAGTTTCGTCGCCTGCGTCAGGCCAATGTCGATCTGAAAGAGTATGACTTCTCAACCGTGCTGGTGGATCCGCCCCGCAGCGGTCTGGACGATGAAACGGTCAAGCAGGTCGCAGAGTATCGGAATATCGTCTATATCTCCTGTAATCCGGACACACTGCAGGATAATCTCGAGAACCTGACAAAGACGCATAAGATTGAACGTTTTGCGATTTTTGATCAGTTTCCCTACATCCACCACCTGGAATGTGGTGTCTATCTGACCCGTCGTTAGGAGCCGGTCAGGCAGGTCGGACGCCGGCTAAGCTCCTCATAGTGTTTCTCGAAGAGGATTGCCGGTGCTGGTCTGGCGTATAGATAACCCTGAGCACAGATATTGTTGCTCAGGGTTTGAAGAATAACGGCTTGAGCCTCTATCTCAACCCCTTCGGCAATCACTTGCATCTCCATACCCAGACTCATCTGGACGATGGCGCTGATCAGGCCGCTTTCTTTACTGCCTTCGGTTGAGCGCTGAATAAAGGCGCGATCAATCTTCAGGGTATCAATCGGGAAATTCATCAGGTAACTCAGCGCTGAGAAACCGGTGCCGAAATCATCGATCGCAATCCGACAACCCAGTTTACAGAGCTGATCGAAAACTTCGAGATTATGCTGGTTATCGTGCAGTAGCAGACTTTCGGTGATCTCAATCAGGACCCTGTTCGGCGCAATTCGGTTCTTCACCAGTGCGTCGGTCAGTGACTGGATAAAGTTACTGGCCTGAAACTGTCGGGTAGACACGTTGATAGAGATATACAGGTCTGAACTGAGCTGATTGTGCCACAGGGCCAGTTGACGGCAGCTTTCCTCTATACACCACTGACCAATACCGACAATCAGCCCGGAGTTTTCCGCCACCGGAATAAAACGGTCGGGTGGAATAAGTTGATCGCCATCTTTCAGGCGGAGGAGTGCCTCCATACCTTTTACCTGGCCTGACTGTAGATCAATGATCGGTTGGTAGTGCAGTTCAAGCGCGTTATTGGGTATCGCATGACGCAGCAGGTTCTCGATCCGTAACTGTTCCTGAATCAGGGCATTGTGCTGGGGGGTAAAGAAGGCAAAGCAGGAGCGACCTTCTTCCTTGGCTCTGTACATGGCCAGGTCGGCACATTGTAATAACCCAACAGGTGTCTGGCTGTCGGTTGGGAATAGCGCAATGCCGACGGAGGCGGAGATATAGATATCACCCTTTTCCAGCGTGAAGCTTTTCTCGCTGGTAGCAATGACCCGGCGGGAGATATCTTCGGCGATATCGGAATCGTCGATCTTATTCAGAATGACCGCAAACTCATCACCGCCTAACCGGGCGATTTTGTCTTCTGGGCGCAGAATTGACTGGATTCGTTGGGTTGCCATGCACAGCAGTTCATCACCCGTGGTATGGCCATAGGTATCGTTGACTGATTTGAAGTGATCCAGATCGATAAACAGCAGGGCAAACGGATCCTGTGAGCTGCTGCGTTCCTGTATCAGGTGGTCGAGATAGTTCTGAAAGTGATAACGGTTGGCGATGCCGGAGAGATAATCGGTATTCGCCTGATGCTCCAGAGCCCGCTGTGCCTGATTCAGGCTGGTGACGTCGGTGATCACCGCCAGCGCGCCGGGATACGATTGCGATGCTGACAGGGTGGCATCCATCAGAACTTCAATCTTCTTACCCGAGCCGCAGGTGATGTTCAGCGGATACTCTGTCAGGGATTTTCTCTGCCACAGTAGCTCCAGGGCGTTGCCGATAATGTTCGCTTTCCCCTCGTCAGGTATCAGGTCGGCAATGTTTTTTCCGATCACCTGTTCGCGGCTATAGTTCAGCTGCGCCAGAAAATATTCACTGGCATCACGGATCGTTCCTGACTGATCGAAGCTGAACAGTAGCGATGGAGTCGAATGGTAGAGTGTCTGCAGATGTGCCTGACTTTTCTGTAGCTGGCTATGATGAGATTCGATCCGTTGTTGCATCTCATTGAAGGCCCCGGCGATCATGCCTAGCTCATCGTTAGCCTGATGCTCGATCCGGCTGCTGTTTTTGCCGGCATGGTAGCTGTTAATGGCTGTTACCAGTTTGCCGATCGGCCGCTCCAGCAGTCGGTGAAAAGTCATCCAGATGCCCACTGCCATCACAATAAAAATCAGCAGCAAAGTAATAATGGCTGTGTTTTTAACGCTGGTTTTCTGTGCGGACAGGGTGTTTTCTGCCAGCAGGATGTTCAGTGCCCCAGCTTGTTGGGATATATGAGCGTTGCTGTAAATGATGGGGAAATTAAGGGCGATACTGTTATCTGCAGACTCTGGAGTGCCCAGTTTGACTACAGTGCTACCGCTTTCATCCAGCACCTCTATCTGCACCAGATCCGGATCAAGCATCATGCTGGACAGGATCTTCTCCACTCTCAGATAGTCATAGTTCCAAAGGGGATCGGCAATAATATCGGTGTAGTTGCTCAGGTTGCTTTTTTTCGCGCTGAGGCTGTGCTGGAACTGCTCCTCAGCCTTAAAAATAGTAATAGCGAAGGCCAGACCCAGGGCCAGCGTTGCTCCTGGCAGCAGCACCGCAAGAAGCTTGAGCTTCAGGGAGTTAAGTCTTTTCAGCAGCATGTCTGAATCAAATCCTTACTTCTGAACCTGACTGAAAACATTTTCAAGTGAGAAATCATACTCATAAAGCGAGTCGGAGGCCGCTGACGAAAATCCGGTAAAGTCGATCTGGTCCCAGTTCTCATCGCCCAGGTGATCGAGATAGTGCTCAATGTTCGACTTATCAATGCTCTGCATCTGAAAGTTGATGGTCCCCGGTGGCTGATTGAGATTCCCCATACTGCTTGTATGATAGTCGTTCAGCAGCACCATCGCCCAGGCACCGGCCAGAAAGTGACCGCCATCGGTCAGGATCATCTGGCCGTTTCGTACCATATCTAACCCTTGTGCTGACCAGTTAAGACCCACCTGACATACCTCTTCACCGGGCTTTATCTGATGGCTGAGCAGCGCATCTCTGGCACCCATGGCGATAGGATCATTGGCAGACCAGATTGCCGTGGGGGTGATCTGATTCCGTCGTGCCCAGTTAAGGTAATTATTACTGAGTCTGTTCGCTTCCTGCTGATTCCAGTTGGCGAACAGGAAACGGTCCAGCTGGATATCGGTGTTTTGGGTGACGATGTCCATGGCACCCTGATTGCGTGCCAGTGATGCCGGAGTCGTCTGATCGCCGCCGATCGCCAGTATATGATATGGCCCCTGAGGGTGTTTCTCCCGGGCGCAACCCAGCAGGGCCTGCATCATGCGCTGTCCGGCGCTGAAATTGTCAGGAATAATGGCGCCCAGGAGGGAAGCGTTTGTGTCCGGAGTACCTACGCGCTGACGCTGCTCCGGTAGAAAGTCATTCAGCAACATCAGCACCTTGATGTTTTGCTCTGAGGCGGATTGCAGGATGCGCTCAGCGGCCTGTTCCTCGTTGACCAGAATCAGGTAGTCAGGTGGAGTCGCTCTTTGGGTGGCGGCAATCCCCAGTTCGGTCATACGTACACGGTTGCGTTCCGCGTAGAGAACCTCAAGGGAGATATCGAAATCGGTGGCGGCAGCCTGCATGGTTTCGGTGACCATATCCCAGAACCGTTCGCCCTGTTTGCCTGGATTGACGAAGGTAACCTGAACTGCGGATACCGCCGGGCTGATGAAAAATAAAATGCAGGACAGTAACAGACTTAATCTTGTTATCATTATTAGTATGTCTTAAGAAAAGGCATCCCTGCAGACCCGCAGAACTTCCCCGGTTCTGGCGTGGTAATTGGCTAAATAGTATATGGATATTTTGATTATGACCATACGGCTTCGTGCTAAGACCCTCAAGGTAGCAAAATATAATACTTCTTTGTTTTCAGGGTTTTCTGCGGAATCGATCTTTTAGAGTGCGTTCTGTACTGCTTATTATCTGAATTGCAGAGTTGATTGAATCTGAAAATCACCTCAGCGGTGTAAAGGGAGCCACCCAATGAAAGAATTACTCGGAGTCCGGGGATTTCTGGCCTTTATCTCCATCGCGTTTATTAATGCGTTTGTGGATCTTGGCCACAAAATTGTTATCCAGAATACGCTTTTTAAAGCGTATGACGGCGATATTCAGATCCTGCTGACGGCGGTGGTCAACGGCCTGATTCTGCTGCCGTTTATCATGCTGTTTACCCCGGCGGGATTTATCTCTGATCGTCACCCGAAGAACCGGGTTATGCGCTATTCCGCCTGGGCCGCGGTGGCTGCCACTTTGCTTATCACGCTGTGTTATTACATGGGTTGGTTTATTCCGGCTTTTGCTCTTACGTTCTTTATGGGCGTGCAGAGTGCTTTCTATTCGCCTGCAAAGTACGGCTTCATCAAAGAGTTGGTAGGTGAGGAGAATATTACCGAAGGCAATGGCTGGGTGCAGGCCGTAACGATGATCGCGATTCTGTCCGGTATCGCCGTGTTCTCACTGCTGTTTGAAATCCGACTGGATGGTGTACATCAGATTGATGCTCAGGACAGCCTGCAGAAAATTGCGCCGTTGGGATGGTTGCTGGTAGCCGGCGCACTGATCGAACTGGTGCTTGCATACTCTCTGCCGCAGCTGAAGCAGGAAGATAAGTCCATGGCGTTCGATTGGTCTTCATACCGCACAGGCCGAACCCTGAAAACCAATCTGACAACTCTGTACCGTAACCGCACTATCTGGCTGTCCATCATCGGTGTGTCAGTTTTCTGGTCGATCTCTCAGGTGATGCTGGCGGTGTTTCCGGCGGTTGCTGAAACCCATCATGGCATGCATAACACGTTTGTCATTCAGGGGACTATGGCACTGGCCGGGGTTGGCATAATGATTGGCTCAATGCTGGCCGGTCGCTGGTCGACACACTATATCAATATCGGTCTGATCCCTCTTGGTGCTGTGGGTGTGGCTGCGGGTCTGCTACTGTTACCACAGGCCTCCAGCGTGCTGGCCCAGGGTGGTTGTTTTCTGTTGATTGGCGTCAGTGGGGCGCTGTTGAATGTGCCGCTGCAGGCGCTGATTCAGTTTAATGCCCGGGGTAATGAAACCGGTAAGGTGCTGGCCGGCAGTAACTTTATTCAGAACTGCGCCATGTTTGGCTTCCTGGTCCTGACGGTGGTGTCGGCCTGGGCGGGTATCGACGGGTTGTGGTTGCTGTGGCTGCTGGCACTGATCGGGGTGGTTGGAGCGCTGTTTGCGATTACTACGCTGCCACAGGCGTTGATCCGGATTCTGGTTGCTGCACTGATGCAGCGTAAATACAACCTGCAAGTGGTGGGGTTTGAAAATCTGCCGAAAGCCGGTCAGGGTGTATTGTTGCTGGGTAACCATATCAGTTGGCTGGACTGGGCGATGATTCAGCTGGCGTGCCCGCGTCATATCCACTTTGTGATGGAGCGTTCGATCTATGAGCGCTGGTACCTGAAGTGGTTCCTGTCCCGCTATAAAGTGATCCCGATTGCCAGTGGTCATAGCCGTGAGGCTCTGGCTCAGGTGAGAGAGCTGATCAGTGCCGGTGAGGTAGTGTGTCTGTTCCCGGAAGGGGCGATCAGCCATACCGGTCAGATCGGTGAGTTCAAGCGCGGCTTTGAGCGCGCCTGTGAAGGCGCTGACGGTGTTATCGTACCGTTTTATCTGCGTGGTCTCTGGGGCAGCCGTTTCTCCCGCTCTACCGATAAGATGAAGAGTATTCGCCGCAGTGTGCTGAAGCGGGATGTGATCGTGGCGTACGGTAAGCCGATGCCGATCGATAGCGATGCGGTGGCGGTGAAGAAGAAAGTGACTGAGCTGTCGATCCATGCCTGGGAACGCCATACCCAGACGCTGGAACCTCTGTCTCGCAGCTTTGTCCGTACCGCACGCAGTGCCCTGTCTGATATGGCGATTGCTGATGTGCAGGGGGAGCCGCTGAGCTACCGTCGACTGCTGACCGGCGTGACACTGTTCGCTCGTCGTCTGAAGCGTACACCGGGAACCAATATTGGTCTGTTGATGCCAACCTCAACCGCCGGTGCGATAGCTAATCTGGCTGGATTGCAGGCCGGTAAGACACTGGTGAATATTAACTTTACCGCATCCCCTGAGGCGCAATTGGCAGCGTTGGAACAGGCAGAGGTGCAGACCGTACTGACCGCGCATAAGTTTGTCCGCAAGTTGCAGTCCCGGGGGATTGATCCGGAGCCATTGTTTGCCGGGCGTACTGTGATCTATATGGAGGATGTCAAAGCGGCCATTGGTAAACTGGAAGGCTTGCTGACCATGGGCTTGATCAGTGTGTTGCCGACTTTCCTGCTGCAGTCCTGGTTATGCCCGCGTACGCAGTTGGAAGATACTGCTGCGATCATGTTCTCGTCCGGCAGTGAAGGGGCACCCAAAGGTGTCATGCTGAGCCATCGTAATATTCTGGCCAATCTGCGTCAGATCGCTGATGTGCTGAATGTCCGTGATGAAGATTGTGTTATGGCGACCCTGCCGCTGTTCCACGCTTTCGGTCTGACGGTAACCTGCTTTATGCCGCTGATTGAGGGCCTGCCGGTGGTGTGTCATCCCGATCCGACCGATGCCAAAAGTATCGGCCGGGGTGTGGCGAAGTATCGTGCGACAATGATCTGTGCAACCTCGACCTTCCTGCGTCTGTATACCCGCAGTAAGCATCTGCATCCTTTGATGTTCGATAGTCTGCGGGTTGCGGTAGCCGGTGCTGAGCGGCTGGATTCGAAGGTGCAG
Source organism: uncultured Amphritea sp. (assembly GCA_963669425.2). Taxonomy (GTDB): domain Bacteria; phylum Pseudomonadota; class Gammaproteobacteria; order Pseudomonadales; family Balneatricaceae; genus Amphritea. The sequence goes on along the minus strand of CAXXNC010000002.1, from coordinate 1,941,574 downwards.
CAGGCCTTTGAACAGAAATTCCGGGTTCCTGTGATGGAAGGATACGGTTCTACAGAAACGACTCCGGTGGCCAGTGTGAATCTTCCTGATCATCTGTCGACTCAGGGGTGGTTCCTGCAGGTGGGTTCTCGGGAAGGAACTGTCGGGCTGGCGCTGCCGGGATCAACATTCCGTATCGTCGATCCGGATACCCTGGAAGAACTGCCGACCGGCGAAGATGGTCTGATTCTGATCGGTGGTACCCAGATTATGAAGGGCTACCTGAACAATCCGGACAAAACCGCTGAGGTGATCGTCGAGCTGGATGGACTGCGCTGGTACAAGTCCGGTGATAAGGGCCATCTGGATAAAGACGGTTTCCTGACCATTGTCGATCGCTATTCCCGTTTTGCCAAGCTGGGTGGTGAGATGGTCAGCCTGGGGGCGGTAGAGCAGGCGATTCATCGGGTACTGGATGATGAAGATGCGCAACTGGTGGCGATCAACTTGCCGGATGAGAAAAAGGGCGAGAAAGTGGTGTTGTTGCTGAATGCTGCTATTGAGCCTGCGCAATTGCGTGAGCAGCTAGTGGTTGGTGGTATAGCGCCGCTGATGCTGCCCGCAGAGATCCATCCGGTTACCGAGGTGCCGTTACTAGGTAGTGGTAAGACGAACTTCCCTGCGGCCAGGGAGATGGCTCTGCAGCTTTCCGGTACGGCCTGATCCATACCGGCCGGTCCCACTGGTCGGGCAAAATCTGATCTGGCTTCTAGGCTTACAGTATTCATTGTGAGCCCGGGAGTCAGATTTGGATATTCATCATCTGATCATCAGTTTTCTGATTTTACTCTTACTCAGCCTGTTAATCCCGCTGCTAGCCGCCCGATTACGATTGCCGGATTCCAGTCTGCTGGTTTTAGCAGGATTTCTGGTTTCCGAAGTGATTGTCCGGGCTGGCTGGGATACCGGTATCCGGGCCGACAATTTCCAGTCGCTGATCATCTTTGTGTTACTGCCTTTACTGATTTTTGACTCAGCCTGGCGCTTTGAAATACCGGTTTTGCGAGCCAACCTGAGCATTATCCTGGTACTGGCGGTATTGGCGATGGTGCTCAGTGCTGTGCTGACGGCTGTTGGGATATTTTACGGTATTAATCATCCAACAGGCTTTCCATGGCTGACTGCGCTGGTCACCGGTGCGTTGCTGGTTGCAACAGATCCGGTTGCGGTGGTCGCCCAGCTCAGGGCTATCGGAGCGCCTCATCGGCTTGAGGTACTGCTTGAAGGGGAGAGCCTGTTTAATGATGCAACGGCGATCGCGCTGTTCGGATTGTTTCTGGCGTTGGCTACCGGCAGCGGTGAAGGAGGTCTGTTCAGCGGCCTGACTGGATTTGTAGTGTTGTTCTTCGGTGGAAGTTTAGTCGGAGCTGTTTTCGGTGTTCTGGGTGTCTGGCTGCTGAAGCGGATTCAGAAGACTCATACCGTAACGCTGTTATCTTTGCTGATCGCTTACAGCAGCTTCTATATAGGGGAGTACTTTCTTCATGTGTCCGGAATCATGGCAACTCTGATCGCGGGTTTGCTGATGGGAGAACCACTGCGGAGACGCCAAACGATAGCCGATGCCCAGGATCACACTTTTTCAGTACTTGCGCTGCTGGCCAATAATCTGGTTTTTCTGCTGATGGGAGTGACGATTACTGTGGTGATGTTTGAGCAGCGGTGGCTGGCAATGCTCATTGCTATCGGTGCTGTGCTGCTGGCACGGATCATCTCGGTATGGCTGGGAATCTGGATCGCTGAACGGTTACCCAGAACGGTGGCTGTGCCAGTAGCGTACAAGCCTGTAATGATCTGGGGAGGCCTGCGTGGTGCCGTTACTATTGCGCTGGCGCTTTCTCTGCCGACGACGCTGGAAGGCTGGTGGACGGTCCAGTCGATCGCTTTCGGTGTGGTGCTCTTTTCACTCTGGGTGCAGGCACCGAGTAACCCGCTTCTGATGAAGAAAATACTCTGACCGGCGCGGCAGATTTTTCTTTCTGACTATTTTGTGAACAGTTTTTGAAAAAATGTTTTCGAGTCTAGCGTCCGGAAATAACGGTTCAATGAATTTGTCAGCTATCTATCTTGGTCTTGATATATATCACGTTTTTGCGCCGCAATAAGCGCATAATTAACCCATCAAGTTAAGACATCTGATCGCGGTTTCAGCGGTCGCCGTCTACCCATTTATATATTTCAAGGAGAAGCCTATGACCCAGGAGCAGACCGCTGTTGTCGAGCCAATTCAGCCTGAGCAGAATACCAATCCATCCAGCATGCTGGAGCAGGGTATCGAGCAGAATTTCGAGACCAGTGATTATCCGTATGAGGATAAAATTTCCCGTCGGGAATATGAGGCGACCAAGAAAGAGCTTCAGGTAGAACTGCTGAAGATGCAGAACTGGGTACGTGAAACCGGCGAGAAAATCGTGATTCTTTGTGAAGGGCGTGATGCAGCAGGTAAAGGGGGAACTATCAAGCGCATGATGGAACACCTTAACCCTCGTGGTGCTCGCGTTGTGGCTCTGGAAAAACCCAATGAGCAGGAGAAAGGTCAGTGGTATTTCCAGCGCTATATTAACCATCTGCCAACGGCGGGTGAGATCGTTCTGTTTGACCGTTCCTGGTACAACCGTGCCGGTGTCGAAAAGGTGATGAACTTCTGCTCGCCGTCTGAGTATCTTGAGTTCATGCGTCAGACGCCGGAGCTGGAGCGTATGCTGACCCGAAGTGGTATCCGTCTGTTTAAATTCTGGTTCTCGGTCAGCCGTGATGAGCAGTTCCGCCGTTTCCAGTCCCGTCGGGTGGACCCGCTGAAGCAGTGGAAGCTGTCACCAATCGATCTGGCATCGCTGGATAAATGGGACGCTTATACGGAAGCGAAAGAGTCCATGTTCTTCTATACCAATACGGCTGATGCGCCCTGGACTGTGATCAAGTCTAACGATAAGAAGCGGGCCCGTCTGAATGCTATGCGTTATCTGCTGAACAGTGTGCCGTATCCGAATAAGAACCCGGATCTGGATCTGGCTGCAGACCCGCTGATCGTGCGCACCGCTGGCGATACCGGCGCTGCAAACCAGCTGATTGTGAATGCTTAAGTTTTTTGATTGAGGGAACACCATGACAGTAAAACAGAATGCTCACGCAGTGAACGTTGTAGAGACTTTCAAAGCCAAACTACCACCAGAAACTATTGCACAGGTGGGCGAGAATCACTTTGATGAGCTCTCTCTGCTGATCGAATCGGCGATCAGCGCGGCGGTGTTTGATGAGATGGAGAAGGCTGCAAACAAGGTTGATCAGCTGGCTCATGACATCCGTCACTTTGCTGAGTACTTTGATCGCGACTGAGTGATCATCGCTTGATGATGAACCGTACAGGACTGCCGTTCTGTGCGGTTTTTTCGTTTTCAGGCAGTTGGTTGTCGTCTGGTGGTAGCACGAATCTGTTTAATAGCGCATAATAACCAACTAAATTACTTGGTTATTGGTGCTGTTTCTCAGAGCACCCTCGTTTTATTTTGCAATAAGGCCAAATCTACTATGCAGAATGTAAAGAATATTATCGCGGTTGCTTCCGGCAAAGGCGGTGTAGGTAAGTCAACAACCACGGCCAACCTGGCGCTGGCTATGGCTGCTGAAGGTTTTCGGGTAGGCGTACTGGATGCCGATATTTACGGACCGAGTATGGGGATGATGTTGGGGGTGCCGGCCGAAATGCGTCCTGAACCGGTCGGAGAACAGGCGATGCGTCCGGTGACTGCGCAGGGGCTTGAAGTGATGTCGATCGGTTTCCTGATCGATGACAGCCAGCCGATGGTGTGGCGGGGACCAATGGCCAGCGGCGCATTGCAGCAGTTACTGACCCAGACCGAATGGGGCGATCTGGATTATCTGTTTGTCGATATGCCACCGGGTACCGGTGATATTCAGCTGACTCTGTCGCAGAAGGTGCCGGTGACTGGCGCAGTTGTGGTGACAACGCCACAGGATATCGCCCTGTTGGATGCTAAAAAAGGCATTGAGATGTTCCGCAAAGTGGATATCCCGGTGCTGGGGGTCGTAGAGAACATGAGCGTGCATGTGTGCAGCAATTGTGGTCACAGTGAAGCGATCTTCGGTCAGGGCGGCGGTAATGAACTGGCGGAGAAGTACAACACACCACTGCTGGGGCAGCTGCCGCTGAAACTGGCTATTCGTGAAGGTATGGACAGCGGTAAACCACCGGTAGTGGCTGATCCGGATGGCGCGGAAACGGCTATCTACCGCGCCACAGCCCGCGAGGTAAATAACCTGGTGAAGGCGCTGAACTCTCAGGCTGGCGGGATGCCTAATATCTCTATTCAGTCGGACTGATTAACGGACTGAAACCCTCCTCCCTGAAGGCCGTATTTTTTTCTGAAAAATGCGGCTTTTTTATGCCAGAAACGCTATCATGTGCGGCCCTAAAAATCCGATTAATCAGACACAGTGGAACAAGGCATGGGAATTAAATCAGACAGCTGGATTCGCCGCACCTCTCTGGAACATGGCATGATCGAACCGTTTGAGCCGAATCAGGTTCGTCGCCGCAATGATGAGCGCCTGATCTCCTATGGTACATCCAGCTATGGCTATGATGTCCGCTGTGCCGATGAGTTCAAGATTTTCACCAATATCAACTCATCCGTGGTTGACCCGAAAAGCTTTGATGAAGGCAGCTTTGTCGATGTTAAATCGGATGTCTGTATCATTCCGCCAAACTCTTTTGCCCTGGCTCGCACCGTAGAGTACTTCCGTATTCCCCGCGATGTGCTGACCATCTGTCTGGGCAAAAGTACGTATGCTCGTTGCGGTATCATCGTTAACGTAACGCCGCTGGAGCCAGAGTGGGAAGGTCATGTGACCCTGGAATTCTCCAACACAACACCGTTGCCAGCGAAAATTTACGCTAACGAAGGTGTGGCACAGATGCTATTCCTCGGCGCAGACGAAGTATGTGAAACCTCTTATAAAGACCGTGATGGTAAGTATCAGGGGCAGACCGGAGTGGTTGTTCCCCGTACATGATCAAGTCGAGAGAAAAAATTCAGGGATTCTGGCAACAGGTTGAGCAAACCATTGATCGGGTGCTGGACAGCGAGAGCAACAACCAGTTCGATGCCGAATCCCTGCTGTTGGAATACAGTGAAAGCCTGCGCAGTATCGATTCAAACCTGACTTTCCACTTCGAGCGCGAAGATGGAGAGGGTAGCGTCGAGATGATTTTTGGCTGTGACGGTTATCCGGAATCGATCAGTACCGTACTGAGTCTGGTGGGCGCAGCTCCGGATATCGGAGGTGTGCGCTTCGTGGCGTTTAATCATCGTTATGATCCGGTTCCCGGCTGCATCAATCTGGGCGACGATCAGGTTGAGCTGAACGAGTTCTGGTTCGGAATGCGTCTGGAGGGCCGTCGCTGCCATCTGGATATCTATATGCAGGATATGCCAAAGAATCTGGAGCTTGAGCCTCGTGTTGAAGCGGTGATGATCTATCTGGATGCGCTGATCGGCGAATATGATCTGATGACCAGAGTCTCGACGCTGGACTGGTTCTCGCTGCCGGCAGATCCGCTGGATTACGGTCTCAAACCGCTGTCAGGTTTGCGTGATTATTTCGATCAGCTGCGGGATCAGATTGATCTGATCGGATTGACCTACCACTGATATTTATACTTTGCCGGGCGGGAGGGGGCGAACCCCCGTATCAGCCCTTATGCATCAGTTATCTGACAAAATGTAGACGGTCCCTTCGTCTTCATCGCGTGGGGGCATAGGCGGTTGTTTCCATGCAGGCATATTCCAGTCCTCAATCAGTTTGTTGGTTTGAGGCTTGGAATCGCACATTCAATGACTCCGGCCTCATAAAGTAATATCGTCACCTATCAGTCAAACATAAGTATGAATTACAGACTTATCTGAATTCGAACTAAAATTGTGAAGTCGGGACTATATGCGGCATTTGCGGACACTGAACCGCAAAACCGTGGTTAACAGGCACCAGGAGAGAAGCAATGAGCCAGCTGTTAGCAAGTTTAATTGAACAGGTACGCACGGATTACCTGGCGATGATGGAGCAGGCTGACGGTCAGCATCCTTACACCGTTGCTGAAAAACTCTGTAATGAGCGCCTCTATCTTGATGCCGATGCCCTGGCACCGATTGTCGCGGAAGATCCAACGCTGCTGGCAGCCCGTGGTGGCAATCTGATTGCTGATGAGCAGGAAGCGGACAATCCCAGCGTTGGCATGATCATCAGCGCCAACATCGCCGCGGCGATGATGGAGGGACTGGTTGATACCGCGCTGGAGAATGGCTGGCTGTCGCTGGATGAAGAGGGGCGGCTGATGCTGGATGCCGAAGAGCTGAAACTGCCGGAACCGGTTGCCGCACAGCAGGATTATAGTGAGTCACAGACCGCTAAAGATAATCTGACCAGTCGCAGTGCCAGTATCCTGAGTCAGTTGATGGGAGCTGCTGAGGCCGAGTTTGTTGATCAGCTCAGTGAGTCTCAGCATGATGCTTACGCCCTGGCGTTACAGATCGCTTCCGAGCACTCAGTATTTGCCCCTGATGATATTGTGCCGCTGATTGCAGAGAACCCTTTGTTGCTGGGATTGCGCGGTGATGGCATGGTGGATCAGGAGATGTTTGACGGTGATCCGCCAGCGGGTCTGATTATCAGTGCACATCTGACGCAGATGATAGTCAATCAACTGCTGGAGCTGGCAGTCGAGCACGGTGTGATGGGCACTGACAGCAGCGGTCATCCGCTGATTCAGGAACAGGGCGAAGGGCCGGTTATCCATTAAATCACCTCTTGTGGCCTGCAATCGGGCCACATCCGACGGGCAGTGCTTTCTAGGGCCTGTTAACACTATTTTAATCATCACTGCTGGGGGCAATTTTGCGCCTTAGCAAGGCGAAATATGTGACGTTTAGTTATTCTAAACCAACATATTTCAACACGGCTAAGGAGAAAAATAGCTCCAGCCCATAGGGTTACGACTGAACAAGTGCCTCTCAGCGTTGTTCGTCGCTTATTTGGAGTAACCAAACTGCGCTTCTCACGCCTTGAGAGGCATTTTTTCAGTCGTAACAGTGTTCATGAAAATAGCGTTAACAGGCCCTAAGCTATAATGGCAGCTTAGGAGAGTGCTATGAAACGACGTACCCTGTTATCCGGCCTTCTGGCCTCACCTTTTCTGGCGGGTCTTGCCAGTGCCTCATCAGTCTCTACCGCACAGGATCTGCATAACACTCTGGTTATGCTGCCGCGTAACCAGCTGCAGCTATGGGTGGTGGAGCAGATTCGGCAGGCCAGGCTGAGTAAGCCGCAATTAATTAAGGCGCTGCTCAGCGCCGGTGTCAGCCATATTGAACCCCGCCCGGTAGGCTTCAAATACCATGCCGTCCTGATGGTCGATGCCGCCCGCAGACTTGCTCTGAATGCGGACGGTATCGCCAGCTGGATTCCACTGTTGTGGAATGTTGACTACTTTAAGCACAGCCAGGCCCGCAGCAGAAATATCTCCGGCTGGGTGCTGGAGGAAAGTCGCAATGAGTTGCCAGATCTGTCGCCTGCGATTGAATCTTTTGCTGAAGGTATGCAGCTGAAAAGCTGGCAGCATGTGGATGCCGCTATTACCCGTCTGGCCCGATCCGGAAGTCTGCACGGGGTGTTTGAGCTGATGTTGCCCTGGGCGATCCGGGATTTTCATTCGATTGGTCATAAAGTGATTCTTCTGTCCGGCGTGTTCCGTTGTCTGGAGTATTGTGGCTGGCGTGACAGCGAAATGATATTGCGGGGAACCGCTTTTGCTCTGATGGCAGATGGCAATGTTGCGGCTGATCGGCGGGATGGCTGGTGGACGGAAGACTATCAACCGAATCTGGTTTTGAGTGAGGCATTGCCAGAGCGCATGTTTCAGGGAGAGGCTTCTGCCGCGATTACTGCTGAGTTGTTAACGATAATCCGTAGCGGTGATGTCCGGCGGGCAACAGAAACCGGCGCTATGCAGTTGCGTCAGGGAGCCGCCATTCAGTCTGTATGGGATGCGGTTTTTCTGGCGGCCGCAGATGCCGTGATGAACCGCCCGACGATTCCGATGCTGCATTGTGTGACAGTCAGTCATGGATTCTACAGTCTCTGGCAACGAACCGGTAATCCGGTGCTGCGTCGCCTGATTCCGTTGCAGGCGATCAGCTATGTCGCCCGGATGAGAGATGAGCGCCGGGAAGGCAGCTGGAATGGACTGGATATTCTCAATTACAGGGAGCGGAGTGCCGTGGATGCAGCGCCGCATGAGCTGCATCAGCAGTTGGGTTCTGAATTGGGCTACGATCCGCAGCAGGCGCGTTCAGTACTGCAGCAGTACCCGCTGGATCAGCATTGGTGGTTACTGAAACGCCAGCTGAATAGCTGGTTGTTGTATAAAGCCAATAAAGCCCATGATTTTAAATACGGTGCGGCGGTACTGGAAACCATGGAGTGGTTGTCACCGAACTGGCGGACCGCTTATCTGGTGGCCTGCTCGCGTTTGCTGATGGGTAGTAATATGCCGGACAGTGTTGAAGGGCAGAAGATCGAAGAGTGGTTGGGTGGTGTGTTTTAGAGAAAGGCCGGCTGCAGTGAGGCTGCAGCCGGTGTCACAGAGTGTCGATCAGTTTCCGGCCAGCCACTGATCAAGACCGATCAGGTCCTGCGGGCTCAGCGTACCGATCTGCTGCTTGAAGCGGAAGAGGTTCTGCACGTAGTTGTAGCGGGCATTAGCGTAGTCACGCTGAGCAGCATAAAGCTGCTGCTCGGCCTGCAGTACATCAACGACGTTACGGGTACCGACATTGAAGCCCTCTTCGGTAGCTCGCAGTGCAGTTTCACTGGAAACAATGCTCTGCTGGCGGGCCGATACGCTGAGGATGTCAGTACGCAGGTTACGCAGCAGATTGCGGGTCTCTTCCACGACGGCGCGTTCGGTGTCATCTTCCGTATACTGCGCCTGTGCCAGACCGAACTCCGCCTGACGGCTTTGTGAGCTGACCGAACCGCCGCTGTATAAAGGCATGCTCAGGGTCAGGCCGATCTGATTAGATTCAACCCAGCCATCACCGGCAGCGGTGCCGTCATCCCGGTCGTGGGACATAGACAGCGCAATAGTCGGCAGATGACCGCTGCTGGCTGCTTTAGACTGCTGGCGAGCAGAGTCGGTGTTAGCCTCAGCGATCTGAATACCCAGGTTACCCTGGCGGGCTTTCTCTACCCAGTCAGACGGTGTGCTTGGGGTGATCTCATTAATCGGATAGTCATCACGCAGCGCATCAATGCTGCTGATCTGCTGGCCAGTCAGGCGCTCCAGCGCCTGATAGCTGTTATCCAGATCACCTTCAGCCAGAATCCGTGCCACTTTGGCATTATCGAACGAGGCCTGTGCTTCATGGACGTCGGTGATGGCAATCAGGCCGACTTCAAACTGTGCGTTGACCTGATCAAGACGTCGCTTGATAGCGCGCTCTTCTGCCTGTGTGGTATCCAGTGCGGTTTGTGCCCGCAGCACATTCAGGTAGCTTTCCACGCTGCGCAGAATCAGATTCTGTTGTGCCTGAGCATACTGCAGTTCAGCACTGCGGCTCTGCGCCTGACCCTGCTTGTAGGTAAACCAGGCGCTGGCTGCAAACAGTGGTTGAGTCAGCGTCACGGTGTAGCCGTGGTTGTTGTAGTCGTTATTGCCAGATTCGATCCGCGTAGTGTTACCGTTCAGGTTCACTGAAGGCAGCAGACCGGCGCGTCCCTGTGGCAGGGCTTCCTGGCCCGCCAGTGAAGCCGCCTCAGCGGCTTTCAGTTGAGGGTCATTCAACAGCGCCTGTTCGTAGATCTCGTTCAGGCTTCCTGCATTGACACTGCTGCTGATTGCTGCGCAGAGCAGGGTGGTAGACAGCCAGGTAGGTGTTGATGATTTCACTGCTCAGATCCTTGTTCCATTATTTGTGGCTCTGGTTCCACCTGTTTAAACAGGCGTTTACCAAGATAACTGTATACGGTAGGTATTACAAACAGAGTCAGCAGCGTACCGAAGGTCATACCGCCAACAATTACCCAGCCCAGCTGCTGCCGGCTCTCGGCGCCGGCACCAAAGGCCATCGCCAGGGGTAGAGCACCCAGTACGGTAGCTCCGGTGGTCATCAGAATCGGGCGCAGACGCAGAGTTGCTGCTTCCATGATGGAATCCTGCAGCGAGTGACCGCGATCCTGCAGCTGGTTGGCAAACTCGACAATCAGAATGCCGTGTTTGGTCACCAGACCGATCAGGGTAATCAGGCCGATCTGACTGTAAATACTAAGTGAGCCGCCTCCGAAGTATAGCGCTAACAGACCACCGAACAGGGCTGGTGGTACAGATAGCATGATGATCAGCGGGTTACGGAAGCTTTCAAACTGTGCCGCCAGTACCAGGAAAGTGAACAGACCGGCCAGCAGGGCGGTGAACATCAGGCTGTTACCGGACTCCTTGAATTCACGAGACTGGCCGCCGAAGTCATACAGTGTTTCGGGGCTGATTTCAGCCATCTGCTGCTCAATGAAGTCCAGTGCTTCGCCAACACTGTAGCCGGGTGCCAGAATAGCCTGGAAAGTCACCGACTTCATTTTGTCGAAGTGGTTCAGCTCTTTAGGTGCAACGGTCTCATTCACATCCACGACGGAGCTCAGCTGGATCATCTGATCGTTGTTGCTGCGCAGATAGAGGGTGCTCAGGTCGGTCGGATCGCGACGCTGATCCGGTTCGATCTGCAGAATGACATCGTACTGTTCACCGTCCTGCTTGAAGCGGGTCACATTACGGCTGGCCATAAAGGTCTCGATACTGCGACCGATCAGGTCGATATCCAGTCCCATCTCAGAGGCTTTATCGCGATTCACATCCAGAGTCAGTTCTGGTTTGTTCAGTTTCAGATCCACATCCGGCTGAATAAAGCCCGGATTCTGCAGAATACGGCCCATCAGCTCGTCGGAGATACGCTTCAGTTCGGCATAGTCAGTGTTGGATTTGATGATGAACTCCACCGGACGGGAGATAAAGCTCTGGCCCAGTGATGGCAGGTTCATGGCAAACGACATGGTACCGGTTACGCCACCGTACAGCTGTGGTGTCAGCTCAGCGCTGATCGTCTGCTGTTTACGCTCTCGTTCTTCCCAGGGTTTCAGGCCGAGGAAGATCATTGAGTCGGTATCGGTCGGGAAGCCAACGATAGAGAAGTAGCGGTCACCTTCCGGTACCTGGCTCAGCATGCCTTCGATCTGGCGGGTGTAGCGGTCGACATAGTCTACCGATGAGCCCTGCGGTGCGATGGACATCGCCAGGATATCCCCACGGTCTTCAAACGGTGCCAGTTCCTGTGGCAGTTGGGTATAGAAGTAGCCCGCACCACCGAAGCTGATAGCCATAATCAACAGAGCCAGCATGCGGGATTTCAGCACTTTGCCCAGCAGGCGCTGATATCCATGGGTCATTCCTTGCAGCCAGCCCTCGATCAGATTGAACAGCGCACTGTGCTTTTTCTCGTGCTTGAGCAGGCGAGAAGACATCATCGGCGACAGTGACAGCGCGATAATGGTGGATACCACTACAGCGCCGGCCAGGGTCAGAGCAAACTCAGTGAACAGTTTACCTGTACGACCCGGAGTGAACGCAACCGGTGCGAATACCGCCACCAGTGTCAGTGTGGTCGCAATAACCGCAAAGCCGATCTCTTTACTGCCCTTGAAAGCAGCCTGAATCGGTGACAGGCCATTTTCAACATGGCGGTAGATGTTTTCCAGCATAACGATGGCGTCGTCCACCACCAGACCGATTGCCAGTACCATCGCCAGCAGGGTCAGGGTGTTGATACTGAAGCCCATGATCAGCATGAACGCGAATACGCCGATCAGTGACAGTGGAATGGTGATAATCGGAATCAGCGTCGCACGCAGGTTACGCAGGAAGAAGAAAATCACCAGCACAACCAGCAGGCTGGCACCCAGGATGGTGTTGAATACCGACTTGATCGATTCAGCAATGAAGATTGAGGAATCGTAAGCCAGCTCTACTTTCAGGCCTTCTGGTAGTGCTTTTTCGATCTGTGGCAGGCGCTCCTGAATACCGCGGGATACGTCCAGCGGATTCGCGGTGGATTGCTTTACCACACCCAGCGCAACAGCAGGCTCGCTCTTGAAGCGGGACTTATTACGCTCACTCTCTGGTGCAATCTCAACCCGGGCAACATCACGGATCCGCACCGGATAGCCGTTATCCTGGCGGATAATGATGTTCTCGAACTGTTCTACGCTGTTCAGGTCGGTACGGGACAGAACGCTGAATTCCCGCTGATTACTTTCAATACGGCCCGCTGGAATCTCGATGTTCTGACTGCTCAGAGCGCTTTCGATATCCCGTGGAATGACTTCATAGGCTGCCATCCGCGCAGGATCCAGCCAGATACGCATGGCGTAACGGCGGTCACCAAACAGCATGACACTGGCAACCCCGTTGACCGTCTGCAGTGGGTCCTTGACCATGCGGTCAGCGATATCAGAGATCTCCATCATGCTATGACGGTCGGAAGAGAGCGCCAGCCAGAAAATCGGCTGAGCATCTGCTTCAGTCTTCGCAGTGATCGGTTCCTCTACATCATCAGGCAGATCGCCACGGACGCGGCCAACACGGTCGCGGACATCGCTGGCGGCATCATCGGGATCACGGTCCAGTTTAAAGGTAACGGTGATCTGGCTCAGGCCGGAGCGGCTGATCGACTTGATGAAGTCGATGCCTTCAATGCCGGACAGAGAATCCTCGATGATCTGAGTCACCTGAGATTCAATGATCGAGGCGCTGGCGCCGGGGTACTGGGTTTCAACAGTCACCACAGGCACGTCAATTTTGGGGTATTCACGCACGGTGAGGCGTTCGTATGAAACCGCGCCGATCAGCAGGATCAGCAGGCTCATAACGGTCGCCAGTACCGGGCGTTTGATGCTGATTTCAGACAGAATCATAAGTATTAAGCTCCTGGCTCAGCAGCAGGTTGCTGGCTGCCATCAACAAAAACAGGGGTGACCGGCATGCCCGGGAACAGCTTGATCTGACCGGCAGTAATGATGACTTCATCTACATTCAGACCGGCCAGAATGTTCACCTCACCGTTACGGCGGATGCCCAGCTCTACGGGTGCCATGGCCACTTTGCCGTCAACGACCTTCATAACAAAGAAGCTGTTGTTCTGAGGAATAATCGCCTCTTCCGGCACCATTACGGCAGCGTTGTTCTGGCCGGTTATGATACGGATGCGGGCGAACAGTCCAGGTCGCAGGAGGTCGTCGCGGTTCTCAACCCGGGCACGGACTGTGATGTTATGGCTGCGGGCATCAACGCTGGGCGCGATAGCATAGATCTCGCCGGTAAACTCCTCGCCGCGCAGTGCGTCGATATCCAGCTTAACTGACTGACCAATATGCAGTTTGGTCAGCTGATTTTCAGGAACATGGAATTCCAGTTTCATAGTTGCTGAATCGGTCAGTTCAACCAGATCCTGACCTGCAGTAACATAGTCACCAGGGCTGACCATACGTAAACCCACGGTACCGCTGAACGGAGCCCGGATAGTCATTTTATCCAGTCGGGTCTGAGCCAGTGCCTGCTGAGCCTGATCGACTTTCAGCTGCGCCAGAGAGGAATCCAGATCCTGCTGAGAGCCAACTCTTTTCTTCACCAGGCTGGCTGCACGCTTGTAGGCAATACGGCTGAGATTAACCCGTGCCTTACTCTGTTCCAGTTCTGCCTGATACAGGGATGACTCCAGTACCAGCAGCTTTTCACCGGAACTGACCTGGCTGCCTTCGCGGAACAGAATCTGTTCAATGCGGCCGCTCTGTTCCGGACGCAGAATGATTGACTCATTGGCCTGCAGAGTACCTACCGCTTCAATGTGGTGAGTCAGAGGCTGGTTCTTAACGTGAATCACCTCTGCCGGCAGGCCCTGTGGGGCGCCTTCTGCATAAGCCAGGGGGGAACTGATCAGGGCAATACTGAGCAGTGCCGGGGTAACGATATGTTTCATCTTCATGGTTAGTGTCCTTTACTTCCCGTCGGCACGGCCTGGCGGTTGTAGCAGTATGTAACAGGTTTCAGCAAGATCGCGCAGCGGTTGTGTCGACGCTTCGACCTTGCAGCGCAGCAGGGCTCCCTGCCACATATCCCAGAACATCTTTGCCAACTGGCGAGGAGGTAAGTCGTTCCTTGCGCAGCCGGTTTTCTGGGCTTTTTCAAAATCTTCCTCAATACAGTCAATTATCTGCTCACAGGAGTAGCGAATAATTTCCCGGAAAGAGTCGGTGGCGTTACCGATCTCTCCCATCAGTGTCGGGATCAGACTGCATGCGGTTTCGGGATCAGTTTCATAATCCTTGATAAACAGGTAGATCGCTTTACGCATAGCCTCTAACTGGTTTTCTTCAGATTCATCGATCCGTGATGCCCATTTTTCATCCTCCTGCTGGTGGTGATACGCCAGCACTTCAACAGCAAACTGTTCTTTGCTCTCGAAGTAGTTATAGAAAGATCCTTTCGGTACCTGACAGGCATCGAGAATCTGTTTCAAACCTGTGCCGTGGTAACCGTTTTTGTTAAACAGCTCGACACCCGCCTGGAGGATTTTTTCGCGGTTGTGTTCGTTTCTCTTAGGGCGATTCATATTAATTAGACCGGTCGTCTTAAAACTCGATCGTGATTCTAGACGCTGTTGTAACAAATGCCAAATGAAACTTGTGTGAAGCAAAGCAAAGTTTTGTAAAGGTGCTATCTCTTAGTCTGATAGAGCTGTCATTTTGGGTAGTGTGTAGCACGTTGAAACGAGACAGCTAATACAGACTTGTCTAATATGAAGCTGCTATCTGCCAGTGAGGCAATGTTAAAGGAATAGCGATAATTTCAGGATGGATTGGCTGATGGTCTTGGATACGCCTCTGCTCGTAAAACTTATCTTTTTTTCTACTCTTATTCTGTTACTACCGACTGTAATTGTGGCGACTGTGTCCCATAAACATGGCAGCAGTTCATGGGCTTACGGCCTGGCTTTGCTGGCCTGTGGGTGCTGGTTGTCTCTGCAGCAGAATGTGCTGAGTGATCTTTACAGTATGGTCGTCTCAATGGCGCTGATATCGGCAGGTATGTTTTTTTTCCTGCGAGGGGTTAAGCATCTCTTCGGGCGGCAAAACTATCTCTGGTATTTGCTGGTGCCGGTAGTCCTGATGTTGCTGAGTCAGTGGTTGTTGTCCTATAGCTATCAGTTCCGTGCGATTGGGAGTAGTTTTATTCTCGGGGCTCAGTTCCTTTTGTTGGTGGCTGCTGTGCTGACTGATCGGGTCAGCCCTTTGTGTAAGCTCCGAATGTTGTTACTTTTTGCGGCTCTGATTCCCGGTATTGTTTATCTGTTGCGCGGCGTAGTTTATCTGATGACCAGTGATATGCCGTATTTTGCGCTGGGAAATTCACCCTTACAGATCATCGCCTTGTTAAGTGTTCTGGGCTTTCTGCCGCTGGCGACGGTGGCGGTGTTGCTGATGCGACAACCTGAAAATCAGACATCATCCAGTTCCTGAAATCAGCGATCTTTTGCCGGGTAAACCACGACAGATTCCATTCGGGATGGGTATAATGTCCGGCTACGTTTTTCAGGATACCGGACACAATGAAGCAGCGATTTCAGGTACAGTCTAAGTTTGAGCCAGCAGGGGATCAGCCTGTTGCAATCCGCGAACTGGTTAATGGCATCCATGCCGGTCTGGCAGCGCAGACCCTGCTCGGTGTTACCGGTTCGGGTAAGACCTTCACCGTAGCTAATGTGGTTGCTGAGTTGCAGCGACCAACCATTGTGCTGGCTCATAACAAAACTCTGGCGGCTCAGCTTTACGGCGAGTTCAAGGAGTTCTTCCCGAATAATGCGGTTGAGTATTTCGTCTCTTACTACGATTACTATCAGCCGGAAGCTTACGTACCCTCATCTGACACCTTTATTGAGAAAGATGCCTCAATCAATGAGCACATTGAACAGATGCGTCTGTCTGCTACCAAAGCGCTGCTGGAGAGGGATGATGCGATCATCGTTGCCACAGTATCGGCGATTTACGGTCTGGGTGATCCTAAGCTCTATCTGGGGATGATGCTGCATCTGGATCGTGGTGATATCGCTGATCAGCGTTCTATTCTGCGCCGTCTGGCTGAACTGCAGTACACCCGCAATGATGTTGAACTCCATCGGGGTACTTACCGGGTACGTGGTGATGTGATCGATGTATTCCCGGCGGAATCTGAGAAAGAAGCGGTACGGATTGAACTGTTCGATGATGAGATTGAGAACCTCAGCTATTTTGATCCTCTCACCGGTGAAGTGCTGCGACGTGTTCCCCGGGCGAGTATCTATCCGAAGTCACACTATGTGACGCCGCGGGATGTCCTGGTTAATGCTGTAGACGATATTAAGGTAGAGCTGAAAGACCGTCTGGAGCAGCTGCGTAAGCTTGAAAAACTGGTGGAAGCACAGCGCCTGGAGCAGCGCACCATGTACGACACCGAGATGATTATGGAGCTGGGTTACTGCTCCGGTATCGAGAACTACTCCCGCTACCTGTCCGGTCGTGATCCGGGTCAGGCGCCGCCAACGCTGTTTGATTATCTGCCGGATGATGCGCTGGTGGTGATCGATGAATCCCATGTGACAGTCCCGCAATTGGGGGCGATGTACAAAGGTGACCGGTCCCGTAAAGAGACTCTGGTTGAATACGGTTTCCGTCTGCCATCGGCGC
Source organism: uncultured Amphritea sp. (assembly GCA_963669425.2). Classification (GTDB taxonomy): domain Bacteria; phylum Pseudomonadota; class Gammaproteobacteria; order Pseudomonadales; family Balneatricaceae; genus Amphritea. The sequence continues at coordinate 1,924,696 of CAXXNC010000002.1, read as the reverse complement.
TGGATAACCGACCAATGAAATTTGAGGAGTGGGAATCGCTGGCACCACAGATGATCTTTGTCTCCGCTACGCCGGGTAAGTATGAGGCTGCACAGGCAGGGCAGGTGGTTGAACAGGTGGTCCGACCAACCGGTCTGGTCGATCCTGTGGTTGAGGTACGGCCAGCGCAGACCCAGGTGGATAATCTGCTGGGTGAGATCAACACCGTTGTTGCCAATAAAGAGCGGGTGGTTGTTACCGTCCTGACCAAACGCATGGCAGAGGATCTGACTGAATACCTGGATGAACACGGAGTCAGAGTCCGTTATCTGCATTCGGACATCGATACTGTGGAGCGGGTCGAGATTATCCGTGACCTGCGGATCGGCGAGTTTGATGTACTGGTCGGGATCAACCTGCTGCGGGAGGGTATCGATATGCCGGAAGTAGGGCTGGTGGCAATCCTTGATGCCGATAAAGAGGGCTTCCTGCGCTCTGAAACCTCAATGATTCAGACCATTGGCCGGGCAGCGCGTAACGTTAATGGTCGGGCAATTCTCTACGCTGATCGGGTGACCGGTTCTATGCAGCGGGCGATCGATGAAACCGAGCGTCGCCGCGAGAAACAGATCGCCCATAATGAAAAACACGGTATTGTTCCGAAGGGCATTAAGAAATCCGTGGCCGACATTCTTGAAGGTGCGGCAACAATTCCGGGTCGTAAGAGCAATAAGAGCCGTAAAGTGGCTGAAGAAACAGCTGTTTACGAGGTGGATGCCAAGCAGCTCAGTTCGGCAGAACTGGCTCGTACGATGAGTCAGTTGGAAGATAAAATGTATGAAGCGGCGAAAAATCTCGAGTTTGAGAAAGCCGCGCAATTCCGTGATCAGTTGGAGAAGCTCAAGCACAGCGGGCTGTAATATCAGTCCGCTTGCGGTTCTTCTACTGGCAAGCGTATCTCGAAACAGGTGCCTTTCCCTTCAGCACTGTTGACGATGATGTTGCCGCCGTGTTCATTGAGAATGCCGTAGGCGATTGATAACCCCATGCCGGTGCCTTTACCCACCGGTTTGGTGGTGAAAAACGGATCGAAGACGGACTTCAGTTTGTCCTGTGGGATACCGCAGCCATTGTCCTTAATCCGAATCACAATCTCTTCCTGAGCCTGACCGGATTCAGTGGCTGTGGTGATAAATATCTGCGGTTCAGGGCTTTGTTCCAGAGCCTGACAGGCGTTCATAATCAGATTCAGGAATACCTGATTCATCTCACCAGGGTTGCAGTGGATGGGGGGGATCGGTTCAAACAGACAGTTGACGTTTATGCCCTGCTTTAGCTCGTTTTGCAGCACTTTGAGAGTACTGTCCAGTCCCTCTGTCAGGTTATAAAGGGTACGCTCGGAGTTTCCTCCATGGGAGAAGTGGCGCAGACTCTGCACAATATCCCGCAGCCGGATCAGACCCTCATCGGTGTCCCGCAACAGATCCTGAATATCTTCAGCCACAAACTCCAGATCCTGTTCCTCGATCAGCACCGTTAAACTTTCTGCAAGTGCGGGGGGGAGCTGATTCTGGCTCTGCCAATGAGTGTTCAGCTCAAGCAGACTGTTATAAGCACCGGTATAGCGCTTCAGGCTATCCATGTTACTCAGTACAAAGGCCAGCGGATTGTTGATCTCATGCGCGACACCGGCTGATAGTGTACCGAGAGTCGCCAGCTTTTCATTACGGATCATCAGCGCCTGCTGCTCTTTCAGTAACTGGTTCTGTTCCATCAATTGCTGATTCGCGAGATAGAGGTCCCGGGCCTTAACTTCGAGCAGTTCTTCTGCTGCCAGTCTGGCCTGCTTTTCCCGTAACCAGGCCTGTTTATATGCCTCTGTCTCGCTCATAACATCTTATCCCGGAAGTTAAAGGAATCGGATCACCAGATCGCAATGATCGGCTCCCTTGTGGGTGCAGACTGGGTGGGTCATCTCGATCGGGGTTTTATAGTATTCGGCAGCGCCCCTTACCAGACCTTCTGCCAGAATGCATAACTGACGCGGCGAGCGGTATTCCATCACCAGTGTGTTGTCATCGGGCTCATGGCAGGTGATGGTGGGAAGATTGGGTGATTCGTAGAGTTTGCGTACTTCCACATGGATAACATCGTGGACGCTTTTCAGAAACGCTCTCAGATCTGTCTGCTGGGTGGTAAATTCCGGATATCGCTGGTTCAGCTGATGAAACAGATACTCGCCGAAATGTCCGACTATCTCCGGCGCGGGTTTATTCAGACTGGCGGATATTTCACCGACCAGGGCAAACAGTTCTTCATCCGGATAGCTCTGGCCTGCTGTATAGATCCCTTTCAGTTCCAGCTTTTCCAGAATTGAGTTCCAGGCAACAATGCCGGCGGTCTCGATAACAAGCTCTTCGAGAATGTTGAATATAACGCCTTTCATAGTGATCCCTCTCTGGTTGAGGCGGTAACTGACAGAATAACGCTGTCGTCGTTATTTTCTCAAACTGTCGCCCTCAAAATGGGCAGGGTCGGATCAGAGTTCTGTACAGAATAGGAACGACGCCGCAGGTTTTTTCATAAATCTCCACCGGTTTGGGGAGACTGCTATGGATAATTTTTTTCGTATAAGCTAAATCTCTAGGTTATAGCCTGTAATTCAAAGACTTATAAAGACAAAGACTTATAAAGATTGTGGGCTTATATCTGTAGCCACCTGGCAGGCAGTATCCGATATAAGACAGGAGTCCTTAAGGAGAAACCATGGAATTTCCAGACTATTCAATACTGCTGGTCGATGATGAGGCACCGGTCCTCAGTTCCCTACGGCGTCTGATGCGCCCTCTGAAATGTAATCTGCATACAGCCGAGTCGGCCTCTTCCGCCCTCGAAATTCTCGAACAGCATCCGGTTGATCTGGTTATCAGTGATATGCGCATGCCGGAGGTCAGTGGCGATCAGTTACTGGCTGAAGTCGCACAACGCTGGCCGGATACTGAACGGGTGGTGATGACCGGTTATTCCGATACCCAGTCAGCGATTGATGCGATCAATAAAGGCCGTATCAGCCGCTTTATGACCAAACCCTGGGATGATTCGGAAGTTCTAAAGGTCGTGCAGAAAAGTTTCGAGCTGGCGGAGCTACGCCGCAAGAATAAATTGCTTGAGCGCCAGAATGAAGAGAAACAGAAACGTCTTGAACAACTGAACGCCACGCTGGAAAAGAAAGTTGAGCAGCGCACCCGACAGCTTCAGGAAAGTAACCGTAAGCTGGTGAGCAGTTACCGCGCTATTGTACGTATGTTCTCAGCTATGATCGCCCGCCGAATGGGCCAGAAAGCTGAGGAGGGAATTAAGCTCAATAAGTTGTTTGTCGCGGTTGCGAAACAGGCAAAGCTGGATGAGCAGCAATTAAAGCAGCTCTACTACGCCTGGCAATTGCGTAATCTCGGCAAACTGAGCTTTGATGATGAATTGCTCAAGCCTGCCTATATCGAAATGGCGCCCGAGCAACAGCGCAGTTATCAGCAACATCCACTGTTGGCTCACGCATCAATGGTGCTGGTAAGGCCGCTGTATGCGGCGGGTGAAATTATCCGGCAGCACAAAGAATATCTTGATGGTAGCGGTTACCCGAAGGGGCTGAAACAGGATCAGATTGCCTACAGTGCGCAGGTTCTCTGCGTAGTGAACGACTTCGTCGAGCTGGTGAACGGCCGTTATCAGGAACATGCGCTCAGTACCGAAGATGCCCTGAATTATCTGCAGAGCTACGCCAGCGAGCGTTACAATCCGGAAGTCGTCGCTATGTTGGGTAAGGCACTGAGTCAGCTCAGCAAAGAGGGGGATGCCCTGCAGGATCGGGTGATTCGCAGCTCTGATATGGAGATTGGTATGAAACTGAGCCGCGATATGCTGACGGATGAAGGTGTGCTGCTGCTCAGTGCTGGCTTTATTCTGGATGAAATATCCATTCAGCGGATTCGGGAGATGGAGATCAATCTGTCAGAGATACTGGAGATTTTTGTCGAGCATTAACGTCATGCCGTGCTGATGATTCAAAGAGTGTTTAAGGAGAGAAACATGCGTATTACTGGAATTTTAACCGCACTTGTTCTGTCAGTTGGTAGCTTGTCTGTACAGGCTGATACCCTGACTTTTGGCATTGTACCGCAGCAGTCGGCTCAGAAACTGGCACGGTTATGGACGCCGGTGACTCAGTATCTGAGTGAGAAAACCGGTCATGAGATCCGTTTTGCCACCGCCAAGAATATCCCGACCTTCGAAAAACGCGTACTCGCAGGGCAGTATGACATCGCCTACATGAATCCGTATCACTTTACCGTGTTTAATCAGAAGCCGGGCTATCGTGCAATTGCCCGGCAGAAGGATAAGCAGATCAAGGGTATTATGGTGGTGCGTAAAGACAGTCCGATTACCGATCTGGCACAGCTGGATGGTGAAAAGCTGGCGTTTCCTTCGCCGGCAGCGTTTGCTGCCAGTGTGGTGCCAAGAGCGAACCTGGATCAGAAGCAGATTCAGTTCAGCCCCAAATATGTCTCCTCCCATGATTCGGTCTATCTCAATGTTGCCAAAGGCTTCTTCCCGGCTGGTGGTGGGGTAGTCCGTACCTTTAATAATACCGATCCGGCGGTTCGTGATCAGTTGAAGATCCTCTGGACCACAGACGGATACACCCCCCATGCAGTGGCGGTTGCACCCGGTGTCAGCAGTGACACAGCGCAGCAGGTGCAGCAGGCACTGCTGGCGATGGCGGATGATCCGCAAGGCGCAGAACTGCTGAAAGCGATCAACTTCAAAGCCTTTACGCCGGCACAGGACAGTGATTGGGATGATGTTCGCGATCTGAATATTACCCTGCTGGAACATCTGCTGAAGTAATTACCCTGACAGGAAGCCGGAATGTCGATTCGTCTGAAAACCATCATCGGTATCGCGCTGATTGAGGGCACTCTATTGCTGGTGCTGCTGGTAATGATGATGGACTTCATAAGGGAATCAAACTACGAAGCGCTGAGCAAACGGGCTAATACCACCGCAACCCTGTTCGCCACCACGACCAAGGATGCAGTGCTGTCGTATGATCTGGCGTCACTGGAGTCTTTCGTTAACGAAGTGATGCAGAACCCGGATCTGGTGTACGCCCGGGTTGTCTCCGACGACGGGACTCCGTTTGCAGAGGCCGGAGACAGCTCTCATCAGCAGACGGAAATATTCCGGATGGATTCGGATGCCCATTACATAAAAGATGATGTTTACGATATTTCTGCGCTTATTGAAGAAGGCGGTGAGGTCTATGGCAGGGTAGAGCTGGGAATCCATATCGGTTCAATTAATCAGGCGATTAATAAGGTCTATACCTGGGGCCTGGTTCTGGCATCCGGCGAGATGTTGCTGGTGGCCCTGTTTTCGTTCCTGCTGGGAGGCTATCTTACCGGCCAGCTGCACAAGTTGCGGGAAGCAGCGTCAGCTATCGCGCAGGGTAAGCTGGACACCACCGTGCCGGTAAAAGGCCGGGACGAAGTGGCTGTAGTGGGTAAAGCCTTCAACCTGATGGCTCAGAACCTCCATAAAGCCAGTCAGGATCAGGCTCGTTATGAAGCGGAGTTGCTGGATCTCAACCAGACCCTTGAATCACGGGTGAGCGAGCGAACGGAACAGCTTCAGACCCGTAACGGCCAGCTGGAAAAAACCCTGAAAACCCTGAAGAACACTCAAGCCAAGCTGCTCCATTCGGAGAAGATGGCGGGCCTGGGTACTATGGCTGCTGGCGTGGCTCACGAGATCAACAACCCGGTGGGATTTGTGAAGAGTAATCTGGGCACGCTGCAAACCTATACCGGCGATCTGATGAAGTATTCAAGTGAGCTGAATAGCATGCTGGCGCAGACCGGTGATAAGCAACTGATCGCAGCCAGTGAAGAGGCCAGAAAGCAATACGATGTTGAGTATCTGGAAGAAGATTTGCCAGTATTGCTGTCTGAATCACTGGATGGTGTGACGCGGGTCGAAGGGATTGTCTCCGGACTGAAAAGTTTTTCCCGTCTCGATAGCGATGCTATGCAGCCGGGTAATATCAACCAGGGTATTCAGGACACCCTGAAGATGGCTTCTAATCAGCTCAAATATCACTGCACCATTCATGAAGAGTACGCTGATCTGCCGGAGCTTACCTGTAATATGGCGCAGATAAACCAGGTGGTGCTGAATCTGCTGGTTAATGCATCCCATGCGATTGCTGACAAGGGCGATATCTATATCCGCACCCTGTTTAAAGATAATGCGATACAGATCATCGTTCAGGATACCGGCTGCGGTATGTCGGAAGAGGTTATAGATCAGCTGTTTAATCCGTTTTTCACTACCAAGGAAGTAGGTAAAGGTACTGGCCTGGGCTTATCAATCAGCCACGGGATTATAGAAAAGCATGGCGGTGAGATTCAGGTAAAAAGCGTTGTCGGCAAAGGTACGCGGTTTACGGTAATTCTGCCTCTGGTACCGGTATTACCGCAGTCTGTGACGTCCTGATTTCAGAAGGCGCACTATCCTAGTGCAAAACCTGCGATCAAACAATTGTTTGATTCTGGTTGCTTACTCACTATGAGTATTTGTCTGGCTATTCGGCGGGCAAAGCTGTGCCCGGCTGTGTAGAGTTAGAGTTAATTCCTCGCTCAGATAAGAACGCAGCCGGAGCCCTCGCTGATGAAAGCGCGCAGTATTCTTTTCATCCTGACTTTACTTTGTTGCCTGACAGCAGGGATCGGTGTGGCAGCCAATTATTTCCATCTGGTGAATTTTACGGAGAAAGATGCTCACCGGAACGCCGAGAATCTGGTTGCCATTATGGCTCAGGAGCTGGATGCGGAGATGCTCGGCCGGGCCAGTCAGGTAGCAGTGCAATCGGCGATGCCCGATGTGCGACGATATCTTTCCGTCAGTCAGTCAGATATATCAATGCTCTCTTTCCCGATTCTGGACAGGGAAATCACAGAACTGCTTAACAGCATCTGTCAGCTTAATGGTGCGTCACTCTGCTATCTGCTGAATACCCGGGGGGAGTTTATCGCCTCCAATGATTTCGATAAGAAGCCCTCAACCCTGGGCACCAACTTTTCCTTCAGGCCCTATTTTCAGCAGGCGGTTTCAGGTGGCAGTTCTATTTACCCGGCTAAAGGTGCCAGTACCAATCGTCGGGGGCTGTATTTCTCGCATCGGATCGATGATGAGAACGGTCGCTTTATCGGCGTTGTTGTCAATAAATTCCCGCTCCAGCCATTGGAAGCCCGGTTCAGACAAGTCCCGGGTAAGATGTTGTTGATGGACTCTGATGGCATCGTCTTCGCATCCAATTATGAGCCCTGGTTGTTCACCAGTCTGCTACCTCTGAGCTCCCTGCAGCAGAATATGATTCTTAATACCGCACAATTTGGCAGTGCCGAACTGGAGGTGCAGCGATTGCGCTGGATTGGTGGGAATCACCTCGAGGATGCCGAGGGGGCTCACTATGATCTCTACCGGCATGCTGTAGAGCATCTGCCTGGCTGGTACGTGGCTTATCTGCGGGATGTGGACCATGCCATGGGGATGGGCAGTTCTGATGTGGAGATTATGCTGATTCTGGCGGTGCTCAGTATCGCGGTGGTGTTGTTAGTAACCCTGCTGTATCGCCATGGTCGGGATCAGATCCGGCGTCGGCAGGAAGCGGAGACTTCGCTGCAGCAGAGTCAGGCACGTCTGTTACAACTGGCGCAGGTATCCACCGAAGCGATTCTGATGCACCAGGGCGATAAGATCATCGATTTTAATGAAGTGTCTGAGCGGATGTTTGGTTACCCCCGTGATGAACTGAAAAATGTAACCCTGTTCGATCTGTTCGGCGAAGAGGGTAAAGCCGAAGTGTTGGAAAACTACGTTAACTGCTCCAACAGTTTTGAGGCGGTAGCGATGCGTCGTGATGGTACCTCATTCCCCATCGAAGTCTTTCCGCGTAACTCGGTGGTGGACGGTGAGCTGATCGGCATGAGCTGTATCCGTGATATTACCCGCCGTAAAGAGAATGAAGAGCGGGTCGCCTATCAGGCACAGTTTGATGCACTGACAAATCTGCCGAACCGGAAACTGATGCATAATCAGCTGATCGACGCCATTTACCGGGCGAAGAACACTAATACCCTGGCGGTGCTGATGTTCATCGATCTGGATGACTTTAAAAAGATCAACGATACCCTGGGGCATGATGTCGGTGACGAACTGCTGATTTCGGTGGCGAACCGTTTGCAGGATACGATCTCCGATCTGCATACGCTGGCACGCTATGGTGGCGATGAGTTTATCCTGCTGATTGAGAATCAGCAGGACCTGACGTATGTCGAACGTCTGGCAGAGCGTATTCTCAGTCGCCTGGGGATGGAGTTTTTTGTACAGGGGCGCAGTTTCTATATCTCCGGCAGTATCGGTATCGCGGTAGCACCGACTGACGGTGAACAACCGGAGGAGCTGCTCAAGAAAGCGGATACGGCGATGTACCGGGTTAAGGATGAAGGCCGCAACGGCTTCAGTTTCTACTCCCCGGATATGAATACCGACATCGCCAATCGTCTCGAACTGGAACATCAGTTACGGGGTGCACTGAAGCGCGGTGAGTTATCGCTTAACTACCAGCCGATATTCTGCCTTAAAGATCATAAGATGACCGGCGCTGAGGTGTTGGTGCGCTGGAATAATGAATCGTTGGGAATGGTCGGACCGGATCAGTTTATTCCGGTTGCTGAACAGACCGGCCTGATTCTGACAATCGGTAAATGGATCGCCCGGGAGGCCTGTCTGCAGGCAATGATCTGGCGTGAGATCTGGGGTGATAAATTCTCGCTGGCGCTGAACGTCTCTCCGCGTCAGTTCCGCGACGGTCACATCGTGCCGATGCTGTCTCAGGTACTGGAAGAGACTGGCTTTCCGGCAGAGTGTCTGGTGATTGAGATCACCGAAGGTCTGTTATTCCGCAATGATGAAGCCACCGCGCAGAGCCTTCGCCAGCTAAGGGCGATGGGTATTCAGTTATCCATGGATGACTTCGGTACCGGCTACTCCTCATTGAGCTACCTGAAGCAGTTCCCGTTCGATATCCTCAAAATCGACCGCTCTTTCGTGCGTGATATCGAAACCGAGCCCGGTGACCAGCAACTGATCGTGGCGACGCTGGCGATGGCTAAAGGTCTGGGGCTGGAAGTGGTGGCAGAAGGTATTGAAAACCAGAATCAGCTGGATTTCCTGATCGAATCCGGCTGTGATGCGGCGCAGGGCTATCTGCTGGGTAAACCGATGCCCGCCGCAGAGTTTCAGCAGCAGCTGGAAAAGCCGCCGCTGAGATCGGTTAAGTAGTCGCTGGTAATTTAATAAAGAGCTTACTTCAGCAGATCATCCGGGCTGTGATATGTGTAGCCCAATGCTTCAGAGACGGCTTCACAGGTGATCCGGCCACGATACACATTCAGGCCATTCCGCAGATGTTTATTACTTTCTAATGCCGGTTTATAGCCCTGATCCGCCAGTGCTAAAGCATAGGGCAGGGTGGCATTGGTCAGCGCAAAGGTCGATGTACGTGCCACACCGCCCGGCATATTCGCCACGCAGTAATGTATTACGCCATCGACCTCATAGGTCGGGTCCTCATGGGTGGTGGCGTGAGACGTTTCAAAGCAGCCACCCTGATCGATCGCAACATCCACCAGAACACTGCCTGGCTTCATCTTTTTCAGCATCTCGCGGGTAACCAGCTTTGGTGCAGCCGCGCCGGGGATCAGTACCGCACCGATCACAAGATCTGCGGCGGTGACCTCTGCTTCAATGGTCTCAGCGGTTGAAAACAGTGTCTTCAGTCGCGGACCAAACTGTTCATCCAACTGAGTGAGACGTGGCAGGGAACGATCCAGAACCGTTACATCAGCGCCCAGGCCCATCGCCATCCGGGCGGCATTGATACCCACCACGCCACCACCGATCACAACCACCTTAGCCGGTGCTACACCGGGTACGCCGCCGAGCAGGACTCCGGCACCACCCTGAGCTTTCTCCAGCGCATGGGCACCGGCCTGAACCGACATCCGGCCAGCCACCTCACTCATGGGAGCTAACAAAGGTAAACCGCCATGAGCATCGGTTACTGTCTCATAAGCGATAGCGATGCAGTCGGACTGTAGCAACAGTCGGGTTTGCTCCGGATCGGGGGCCAGATGCAGATAGGTAAACAGCAACTGACCGGGCCGTAACATCCTGCATTCATCCGGTTGTGGTTCTTTCACCTTAATGATCATATCTGCCCGGCTGAAAATCTCTTCGGACTCTTTAACAATCTCCGCACCGGCCTGCTGATACAGCTGATCGGTAAAGCCGATAGCGCCACCACCGTCCCGCTGTACCATCACCTGATGACCATGCGCGACCAGCTCTCGCACCCCGGCAGGGGTCATACCGATACGAAACTCGTTGTTCTTAATCTCTTTAGGAATACCAATCAACATCGCTGAACTCCTTCCGCTGCTGCAGATCGTTAGAGAAATTATCGTTTAATTTGAAAGAATTACCTGTTTTACGGTTAATCTTATGACTCCGATCAGGTTTCCGAAGTTCGAAAAGTGATCAGTCAAAGGCTACGACGAGCTAATTTCGAATAAAAAAACAAAAACCTCTAATCACTGTCTTGCACAGCAACGTTAAATCCCTATAATACGACTCAATTCAGGACTATAGCTCAGTTGGTTAGAGCGCTACCTTGACATGGTAGAGGTCGGCAGTTCGAATCTGCCTAGTCCTACCAAAATTCCTAATAAAATCAGCTGCTTACGATTGTTTTGAGGCGGCTTTTTTTATACCTGTAATTTATGTATATCTTCAGGTAACACCAAGGTAACGCTGCTTCAATCTTCTACGTTAACGTTTGAGAGTGCGTCTACCCGCCGTCTAGTCTTCTTCTGCCTAACCTCGTGAAGATCATCTCGTGTTGATTGTATTTTGTACAAAGTGCTGGTCGTTTAACTTGTTGATATTTAATGATATTAAAAATTATTTTAACTTTTTTGAAAAAAAATCGGAAATTTACCCCAAAACATTTTATATATAATAGAGGGTAGTCTCATAACAAGGTATGTAATGTGTCACGACTGATACTGTGAACCATGACAGACCCGGAGTCATCGTCTTCTTCACGCACGATGTTCAGCGTCTTCTCGTTCTGCTCGTTGTAGGAGTAGTACGCGTCCTTGATCAACGGGTCTTCGGTTTTCAACTCTGCAACCATCTGATCCAGTTCGGTACGCTCTTTCGACAGCTGACCTAACACGTCTTTGTTCGCTTCATCAGCGATCATTTTCTGCATTTTACGGTCAATTTCAGCCTGTGAAGGCTCGTAGGAATCACAGCCAACAAGGGCCAGTACACCAGCGACAGCTAGTGCAATTTTACTTCGCTTAAACATTGCTCACACTCACACACATTTGATGGTGGGCGGCGAACCGCCCGGTAGGATTACTGACCCAGCATTTCGTAGAACTGGGACTCCGTGATCACACTCACACCCCGACTTTCCGCCTTCGTCAGCTTGCTGGCCCCGACATTCGCACCGGCCACCAGATAGTCAGTTTTCTTGTTCACGCCAGACTGGTTAATAGCCCCTAGCGATTCCGCTTTGGCCTTCATCTCATCACGAGAAGAGGCCATTTTCCCTGTGAATACCAGATGTTTTCCGGTAAACACTGACTCCGTAATCACCTGTTCAGATGGCTTAGGAGTCACACGAATATTGAAGCGACCGACTAACGCCTCAATCTCCGGCCAGCGCTCTGCCAGACCCGCAATGATGCCGGTCGAGGTCAGCTCGCCAAATCCACGAATCTCACGCAGCTGGGTATCTGTCACTGTCTTCAGATCACCGAAACCGTAATGCTTCAGCAGCTTCTTGCTGTCACCTACACCCAACTGGTTGATACCGAACGCAGCCAGCATTGAGTTGATCTGACAATTGGTGGAACACCTGTTAAATAAATTGATACATGAGGTTTTTCTAATGAAAAATGAGGTCCGTTTGCTCTATCACGGGCTTGATCTGGTAACTCTTGGGTTGTTTGTTGATAGCCCAGAGTCCTTTCGAGTGATGATCTCAGAGGTAGGGAAGCCTCTGTATAATCTGGGGTTTGCGCTAGACAAGGACTTTCAGAGCGATGGTACTGTTCACTTCAAGCGGGAGTATTTTTATCGTTATCAGAATGGAAGTGAGTTGAGAGTTGTATTGATCGGAGGACGCAAGGATGTGCCGGAGGTCAAAGTTAAATTCAATGCAAGGTGATGCGACTTAGAGTTAGTTAAAGATGTCGTTTGCCTTTTCCGCAGCTATCAGAACCGTTCTATAGGAGAAGGGATATACATTTGGGAGATGGAGTACGCTGCAGATGTGATACTCAATGGACGAAACTTAATGGTCCTCAGCAGGGCTCTACTTACAACCTGCAAACTGGAATATGGTGATGAGTCATTTTCTTTTTACTGTGGTGGTAAGCAAAGTAAGACGAAGCTAGTGATGTATAGCAAGGCCTTTTCACCCAACTTCCACAAAGATTACAGCGAGATACAAATACCCAGTGGATATGATGTAGTTCGTGTCGAGTTCAAGTTGCAGCTACATAATGATGGAAAGTTATCGGGTCTTCTTGATGCTGATGTCGTAGAAAGTATGTGCCCACCTGATCGTTGGAGCACGGTAGATATATCCAATTTTCAAGAAATCGAACAGATTGTTCACGACCAAGGGCTTGAAGTCACTTTGTGTGAAAGAAGTAAGCATATGGCTCAAGCTGGTGAAGGTGGTCCCGGAGATCTTTATTGGGGGTATTTGCTCTACAAAGAGATCAAGAAGGCCCTCGGAAGAGAAGTGCTCCGCTACCGAAAATTGATCAAAGACACTCAGTGGCACCAAGAGATCGTTCCTGAGATCAAAGCCAATCAAACTAGCAAAATTCACAAATTTATTAACCGTATCCGAAGCTCATTGGAGGTACATGAATGGAAAAACTGTTAACCGAACGCGAAGCTGCAGAGAGGCTGGGCTATTCCCGACACACGCTTCGCCAATCTCGATATTCCGGCTTTTTAGCTGGGGTTCGTCGCCCTGATTTCATTGTTCAGGGTAAGCGTTCAATTCGTTATCGGGAGAGTGGTCTTAATGAATGGCTCAGTCGAATGGGGACCGAGCATACTGCTGAGTATCTTCACTAAACCTATTTTTAGAAATTGACCATTGCTGGGTTGCAGTCCGTTAAAATGGGTACACTTTTTTATCCAGCATAACCCTCCGTCTGGCTTTTCCCTTATCATTCAGTATCATGCAAAGATGGCCTGATAATGCCGCTTTATGTGCTGCGAGGGAACGATGGCTCAAACAACACCTGAAAAACCACAAAGTAACTTTGCCTTTTTGGCAGAGCATGATCCGATCTTTCAACAGCTGGCTGCGTCGGCTGAAAGGTCTTTTTCCAGTGATCCCAACACCACGCTTATCAAACTGCGTCAGTTAGGCGAAGCATTAGCACAGGACATCGCTGCCCGCTGTGGACTCGAGTTCGATGAGCGTACCAGTCAGTCTGATCTGCTTTACCGGCTCAATCGAGAATTGGGTCTGGAACGTGTGGTCCTCAATCTTTTTCATACCTTGAGGATTGAGGGCAACAAAGCGACCCACCAGTTTCGAACACGCCATAAAGAGGCGTTGGATGGCCTTAAACTGGCACGAGAGTTGGCTGTTTGGTTTCATCGTTCATTTGGCAGTAAAGCGTCGGGCTTTAAAGCCGGAGCCTTTATTCCACCTCAGGACCCAAGTCATCATCTCCGTGATCTGCAAACAGAGATTGAAAAGCTAAAGGTTGAACTGTCAGAAACTAACCAACAGCTGGACTCGAGTCAGCAATTAGCTGAGTTGTTAGAACGAGAGAAGGAAGAGTATGCGGTACTGGCTGAGCAGATGGATGCTGAAGCAAGACAGCTATCAGAACAGTCAGAAACAAGCGAGGTTGCCTTCACACAGCAGCTAAGTGAGTTTGAGACGCGTATCAAAGAGCTACAGGACGAACTGGCCAAAAAAGATACTCAGCACGTTTCAGAGCAGAAGAAGAGTATCGGTCAAAGCACCCGTAAGGCGACGCAACACATCACGCTCAATGAAGAGCTGACACGAGTTCTTATCGACCAGCAACTTCAGGATGCTGGCTGGCAAGCAGATACCCAAGAGCTGACTTATCAGAAGGGCTGTCGTCCAGAAAAAGGTATCAACAAAGCGATTGCTGAGTGGCCAACTCAATTCCAAGGCAAGAAGGGACGCGCTGACTACGTCTTGTTCTGTGGTTTGGTGCCTATAGCTGTTGTTGAAGCGAAGAAAGAAAACACTAATGTTGCCGGGAAAATTCCCCAAGCTGAAAGGTACTCGAAAGGATTCAAGGTTGAAGGCAGTCAGACTGAAGCGTGGACTTTAGCCGGTCAGACTGTGGCTTGGCCGGACGATCAAGATGCTCACTACCATGTACCTTTTGTTTATTCCTGTAATGGTCGTCCATTCATTAAACAGTTGGCGGAGCAATCTGGAACGTGGTTCCGGGACGTACGTGATAACAGTAATACCCCGAGAGCATTACAGCAGTTCCACAGCCCTGATGGCTTGCTGGACTTGCTAAAGCGAAGCAAAGCAGACGCGCAGAAATTGCTACAGCATGAAGGGTTCTCTTACCTGAAACTACGTGACTACCAGCAAAAGGCTATTCAATCAGTTGAGACCGCTCTGGAGAATAATCAGCAACGTTGTTTGCTCGCGATGGCAACAGGTACAGGTAAAACTCGAACCATCATTGGACTGATGTACCGTTTCCTCAAAGCAGAACGCTTTAAACGTATACTTTTCCTTGTGGACCGAAGTGCACTTGGCCAGCAGGCCCTTGATGCGTTTAACGAAGCACCACTTGAGCAAAACCAGACCCTCTCGAAAATCTACAATGTTGCCGAACTGGGTGATATGGCTGCTGAGGCTGAAACCCGGGTACAGGTAGCAACTGTTCAGGCGATGGTGAAACGAATCTTTATGTCCGATTCACCACCACTTGTGGACCAGTTTGATTGCATCATTGTGGATGAAGCTCACCGTGGTTATACGCTTGATCAGGAGATGACTGAAGGTGAGTTGGCAACCCGTGATGCCAGCCAGTATCTCTCTAGTTATCGCCGCGTGTTGGATTATTTCGATGCTATAAAAGTGGGTTTAACTGCCACACCTGCCAAGCACACAAGCGATATCTTTGGTAAACCGGTTTACACCTATACCTACCGTGAAGCGGTGGCTGATGACTGGTTGATCGATCATGAACCACCTATTCGATACCAAACGTTACTGTCTAAACATGGTATCAAGTTTGCGAAAGGCAGTGAGGTATCGGCCATCAATGTTCAGACTGGTGAGGTTGAATCTGCTGAGCTGGATGATGAGCTGAATTTCGAGATCGAAGCGTTTAATCGACGCGTGATCAATGAGAACTTTAACCGTGTTATCTGCGAGCAGCTAGCTCAAGAGATTGATCCCTTTGGTGATGAGAAAACCATGGTCTTCTGTGCGACTGACTTGCATGCGGACATGGTGAAACGGCTCTTAGATGAAGCTTTTAAAGAGCTGTATAACGGTGACTACAATCAGGCAGCGGTCGTTAAGATCACGGGCCAAAGTGACAAAGTTGATCAACTGATCCGCCAGTACAAAAATGAACGTTATCCTAACATCGCAATTACCGTTGACCTGCTGACTACCGGCATCGATGTGCCTAAGATCTGTAACCTTGTTTTCCTTCGCCGGGTGAAGTCACGAATTCTCTACGAACAGATGGTAGGGCGTGCCACTCGTCGCTGTGATGAGATCGGTAAAACCGTATTTCGTATCTACGACCCAGTTGATATCTATGCTGCTCTTGAATCGGTTTCTACAATGAAGCCGCTTGTAAAAGACCCGAATATCACTTTGGAACAGCTGGTTGAAGAACTGACCGATCCAGAGCAACTCCAGCAAGCCTTAGATGCTCCGGGCGAGTCTGCAAGTGAAACACATGCGGATGCTGTTCTGAGTCAACTCAGTCAGAAAGTGATGCGAGTGTTACGTAAAGCCGAGAAAAAGGCAGAACGTAAACCGCAGTTGAAACAGAAACTAAACGAACTGGAACAGCTCTGGGGTGTCGAGCCTAAGAAACTTCATCAGCACCTTCATTCATTGGGGCCGAAGCAGGCTTCTGAGTTTATGCAGCAACATCAGGGAATACTGAATCAGTTAGATGAAGTACGTCAGTTCTTAGGCAGTGAGAACTACCCTGTCATTTCAGATCATCATGATGCACTTGAGGTCCGTGAGCAGAGCTATGGCAAGTACGAAAAGCCTGCCGACTATCTGGATAGTTTCGCTCAGTTCATCAAAGAACAGATCAACCAGTCAGCTGCACTCTCCGTTGTTGTTAGCAAGCCGAGAGATCTTACCCGGGAACAGCTGAAAGAGATTCGCATCATGCTAGATGGTGCGGGTTACAGTGAAGCCTCATTACAGTCTGCATGGCGTAACCAAACTAATCAGGATATCGCTGCCAGTATCATCGGCCATATCAGGCAGGCCGCATTGGGTGAAGCGCTGCTGCCTTTTGAGCAGCGTGTTCAGAACGCGATGCAGACCATTTATGGCCAGCATCAATGGACACTCGCTCAAAGGAAGTGGCTTGATCGCCTGTCTAAGCAACTGACTCATGAAGTTATCATCGATAGAGAGACGATCAGCGCTATCCCTGCCTTCTCAGGTGGAGCTAAACAGTTGGATAAAGCGTTAGGGCAGAAGTTGGATGATGTGTTGGATGGTCTCAACGAAGGCCTTTGGCAGTCAGTTTCATGACGTGTCTAAAAAATCACAAAAAATGTACATATCCGAAAGATATGTATAAAAAATGGCATTTTCTATACATGTCATTAAGTAAAGTGGGCGAGAACAACGCTACAAGCTGGCTTGACAATAACCGTTTTGTTGCTAACCTGTGTCCTTGGTCCTAGGACAGGGGACGCTGATGCGTTTTATTATATGAAAAGTCAAGACATTCTTCTGCTACTGAAACTGGTATCGCTCGAAAAGCTCGAGGCTAAAGAGGACGGTGTAAGGTCTTCTGTCGAAGTGCTTGCTGAATCTTACTCCGAAGGTTGGCAGGGGTGGGATTTAGATGATGTGGAACAAGGAACCGATCTCAGACATATATCGTCTGAAGATCGTTATAGTTTCCGTAACCTTGAAGCCATGACGGGTATTAGTAAGTCTCAGGTGAGCGAATCACTAAAGCGTAGTCAGTTAGTTAATTTGGTTGCACTTGATCGGAATTCTGGGGTGCCAAAGGTCAATAAAAAAGGTCTCTTGGAGTTTGTAGTCCATGGGCTCAAGTATGTGTTTCCGGCTTCTCCCGGAGCCCTTGTCAGAGGCATACCTACTACATTTGCAGCCCCAGTCATGTCAGAGCACCTTATGACAGCGGGAGAGTCTGCTTTTGTATGGCCCGATGCCAGGGGTAAAGAAAAAGGTCAGGCGATAGAACCGCTTTATAAAAGCGTGCCTAAGGCTGTTAAGCAAGATGCATATTTGTATGAACTACTAGCGCTAATTGATTCTATCAGGGCAGGTAGGCCTAGGGAGGCAAATCTTGCTGCTGAACTTTTTGAAAAGAGGTTGTTTTCATGAACAACTATAACCAGCACAAAGAGATGATAAAAACAGTGGCAGAGGCTTTAGGCCCTGAGCTGTGCAGTAAAATGGCCTTCGTTGGAGGAAGTACAACCGGTCTACTGTTAACGGATGAAGTCACTCAGGAAGAAATTCGTTACACAACCGATGTTGACCTTATTGTGAATGTGGTTGGGTTGGCAGGCTGGGAAGAGCTTCGGCAGAAGTTAGAAGGTCATGGCTTTAAAGTTTCCATGGAAGATGATGTGACTTGCCGCTTGCGCCTAGGTGAACTAAAGGTCGACTTCATGCCAGATGATCCAGATGTCATGGGTTTCTCTAATCGTTGGTACAGTGAGGCATTAGCCTCTGCCTCTGACTATCAACTAGAAGATGGTTTAACCATTCGGTTGCTGACATCACCGCATTTCATTGCTACTAAGTTTGAAGCGTTCAGGGGGCGAGGTGAGGATGATCTTCTGGGCAGCCATGATATAGAAGATATTATGAATCTGGTTGATGGTCGTGAAGAGTTATTGGATGAAGTCAAAAATAGCTCTCAAGAGCTACAACGGTACATATCTGAGCAGATCACCTATCTTTTGGCGCATGATAGCAGACCGTACCTTTTGCAAGATGCGTCTCGTGGAGATTCTGAAAGAGAAGAGATTCTAATTGAGCGGCTTGAAAGCTTAGTGGGTTTGGAGGCGTAATGCTGATAAGGAAACTCAGCTATCAGGGATGTGGAACGGTCGAGAATCGAGATCTCATCGCTTCATTCAAACAAGGAAACTTCAACTTCTTTCTTTTAATTGATGGTGCAACGGATAGTCCTGACTCTGGCAAGTTTGCCCGTCAAATCGGTAATGCCCTGCAAAAGTATGCGAGCGGGCTAGACACGGATTACTTAAGCCTTAGTCAGGTTAATGATTCGTTGCTACAAGAGCTCAAACGTATTCAGAAAAATTTACAAAAAGAACATATACGCGATTACGCCAGTCTGCTATTGGTTTCGCAGCATGGAAATTCAATGCAGGCCAATAATTGGGGTGACTGTTTGCTGGGGCGAATCAATGGCGATACTACAATTGATTGGTTGACAGTGCCTCACACTGCTGCGAATAAAACTGATCCTGAAAAACTTATTGAAGAGATCGTGTTGGATGAGCAACGGCATAGTCTCACCAGAAGCTTCAAAGCACGCCGCTATGAACAACCTGATATTTACATGATAGGCATAAACGCCGGAGAGAAAATTATTCTGGCGTCTGATGGCTTTTGGGCCTGCGCAACTGAAGCAGATCAGCAGGACCTGTTAAATCAGCCTTACAAAAAGATTGAACCTGTTGAAGATGATATGAGTTTTATCATCTTTAAACCGTGAGAATGAAAATGACAAATAACGACATCGTACAAAAACTCTGGAATCTCTGTGACGTACTGCGTGATGACGGTATCAACTACAGTGACTACGTGAATCGACCAGCCTTTAGTAGACACCTTATTGCGTTAAAATAACGCCACTAGGAGGTGTCATGAGTACCAAGCGTTTTCCCGAAGAGTTCAAAATTGAAGCCGTTAAGCAAGTCACAGAACGGGGCCATCCTGTTGCGGAAGTTGCTCGCCGTTTAGGTGTTTCGACCAACAGTATGTACCACTGGCTTAAACGCTACGGCAGCAACAGTGAGCATCATCAGGAAGTGAACGAGAAGGATGTTGAGATTAAGCGGCTCCAGAAAGAGCTGCGTCGGGTTACTGAAGAACGCGACATCTTAAAAAAAGCCGCCGCGTACTTTGCCAGAGAGTCCGAGTAAGGTACGCCTTTATTCAACAGCA
This sequence comes from uncultured Amphritea sp., assembly GCA_963669425.2. GTDB lineage: Bacteria > Pseudomonadota > Gammaproteobacteria > Pseudomonadales > Balneatricaceae > Amphritea. Next base: position 1,905,102 of record CAXXNC010000002.1, on the reverse strand, counting down.
CCGAGACCAACACTCGGTCAGGACTCTATGTAAGCTGCTTGAAGTTCATCACAGCGGCTTCTACGCCTGGCGGAATGATCCAGTATCACCTCGCGCCAAAGAGGATCAGCGGTTACTGGGTTTGATCAAGCAGTCATGGCTTGAGAGCGGTTGCGTCTATGGTTACCGTAAAATCCATCATGACCTTAAGGATCTGGGTGAGCGATGCAGTAAACACCGAGTATCAAGGCTAATGAGGCTCGATGGATTATCAGCCCAAGTCGGTTACAAGAAGTACCGAGGTAAAACCTCAGGGCGTCCATCGCATGTAGCTGACAATATTCTGCAACGTCAATTTCAGGTGAGTGAACCCAATAAGTACTGGGTAACCGATATAACCTACATCCGTACCCATGAAGGTTGGTTGTATCTTGCTGTTGTTCTGGATCTGTATTCCCGCCAGGTCGTGGGCTGGTCGATGCATTCAAGAATGGAAACAGATCTGGTTCTGAATGCTCTTTTGATGGCTGTTTGGCGACGAAAACCGCAAAATGAAGTGCTCATCCATTCTGATCAGGGCAGCCAGTTTACGGGTTATGAATGGCAAGAGTTCCTGAAAATTCACCGCTTGAAGCCCAGTATGAGTCGACGCGGAAACTGCCATGATAATGCAGTAGCTGAAAGCTTTTTCCAGCTCCTTAAACGAGAACGGATTAAACGCCGAATATACTCAACAAGAGCAGAAGCGCGGCAAGATGTTTTCGATTACATCGAAATGTTTTATAACTCAGTTAGGAAACATGGTTATACGAACAACCTGTCTCCAATCGAATTTGAAAAACAGCAGATCAACAAGCACTAAAGCGTCTACGATAGGCTGGTCGATTCATACTAACCGTTTTGGGGCTTCTGAAGTTCACTGGTGGAAAGGATTCTCTTTTCTTACTGGATGAGCCGGATACTCACTTGAATCCATCGTGGGCTACTAAGTACTTGAGCTTTCTTCGAGATTTTGTTCCGAATGTGGATACCAGCCATTTGCTGATGGTGACACACCACCCATTGGCAATTGCGGAGCTTGAGAAAGAACAGGTCCAAGTGATGTGGAGTGACTCTGAATATCAAGTACATGCCCGAGAGCCGGCTGATAGCCCTAAGGGTATGGGATATGCTGGTATCTTAACCAGTGACATGTTTGGTTTGAGAACAACTCTAGATAATTACTCTGAACGTTTGCTGCGTATACGTCGTAAGTTTTCTGAAAAAGAAGTTTTAACAAGTATTCAACAGGCTCGCTTGGAGAAAATTGATGCTGCGTTAGAACAGCTTGGTTTTTCAACTGCTCATTGGGATACAGAATACTCTCTCTACCTAAGAGTTCGTAAGGAGATGGAAAGGGATGTGTTATCAGTTGATAGTGGGCCTGACCTTACTCGATTAAGAAAAATTAGAGCTCAAGAAATCGTGAAACGGATTTTGGAATCAGAAAAAGAAGAACAAAAAAGGAATGAACAATCTGCTAGTAGTGAGCTAGAACAGATGAATGAACAGTGGAGGGAAGAATGAGGTTTATAGATGTCGATTATAAAAAACTAAAACTTCCTGCTAATTGGCTAGCTGATAGTCATAAACTTACAAAGCAAATATTGGCAGAGAAAGACCCTAAAAAACGGGCTGAAATTATTGATAAAAACCAACCACATTGGAAAAAGCTTAAACCGATTTTAGCATCCTGCTTTAACCACAAGTGTTGGTATACAGAAGCACCTCAACAAGGTACTGATGTTGATGTTGATCACTTCAGGCCAAAAAAGAGAGTACAGGAAACTATTAGTGGTTCGAGTCCTCATGAAGGGTATTGGTGGTTGGCTTTTCAATTAGAGAACTACCGTTATAGTTGCATCTTTGCCAATAGAAAAAGAACTGATATTGAAACAGGGGTGACAGGGGGGAAAGCAGATCATTTTCCTCTTGTTGAAGAGTCTCAAAGAGCTACCACTCCGTCTTGCGACATTAATAATGAACAACCTGTGTTGCTTGACCCTTTGAAGGTGACAGATACTCAGCTCATTTTTTTCAAGGAAGATGGGGAGGCTATTCCACGATACTCAAGAAAACAGCACTCCAGAAAGTTTATTAGAGCAGATACGTCTATTGATCTATACAATTTGAATCATTCAGATTTTGTTCGTGAAAGGCAGAGGCTCCGAGATGAGATTGATCGTGACGTTAAGGCTGCAAAGCGCTATTTCAACAAACTTGAAAAATCTGGAGATGCTGATAATGACCTTGCCTATGAAGAAGCAATAACGCGATTAAGGCGTATGAAAAATATCGATGCACCTTTTTCAAGTTTTTGTATTTCATACCTTGAGACTTATAGGCATAAGTCAGATTATGACGGTGTACTTGATGGAGTATTTAATTAAAAGGAATTTCTATGGCTGTTTGGTTAGTAAGAGCAGGATCTCAAGGTGAATACGAGCAAAAGTTTATTCAGGAAAATCGTATTTATCTGACTTGGGATGAGTTGAATACGCAGTTAACCCGGTTCGAAAATCGAGATCAACTGATTTCGGTGCTATCGGAACTGGATAGCGATGCTAAATCAAAGAAACTTATGAATCATGCCAGTCAGATTTGGCCATTCGCTCGTACAATGCAGATTGGCGATCGGGTTATTCTTCCGTCTAAAACCCAGCCTGTGATCTACATAGGCCGGATCACTTCTGAATATCGGCATGATGCTTCTGCGGAGAACCCATTCTTCCATTGGCGTTCCGTGGAATGGTTACAAGAAGCGGTACCGCGTTCTCACTTCTCTCAGGACCTACTCTACAGCTTTGGGGCTTTTCTTACGATTTGCAGAATCCAACGAAACAACGCGGAAGATCGTCTGGATCGAATGGAAGCAAATGGTTGGACGGCTGAAAGTAATCAACAGATCATTGCGCCTTCTTCAGGTTTGGTTGAGTCAGATGCGACTGACGAACAGGTTGAATCTGATCTGGAATCTTACGCTCATGATCAAATCATCAAGTTGATTGAAGCCCGCTTTAAGGGACACAATCTTACACGTCTTGTGACAGCGATTCTCGAAGCTAAAGGTTATACCTGTTGGCAAAGCCCTGAAGGGGCTGATGGGGGCGTTGATATCCTCGCTGGAGATGGCCCAATGGGCTTTGGGGCGCAGAATATATGTGTTGAAGTTAAATCTGGGGATGGTCTGGTAGACAGGCCTACGGTAGATAAGCTAATCGGTGCAATGACCAAATTCAACGCCACGCAGGGACTGTTCGTTTCTTGGGGTGGTTTCCGATCTAACGTTCAGAAAGAACTAGCCTCCAGCTTCTTCCGAGTGCGTTTATGGACTCAGCATGAGTTACTAGAACAGCTTTTCGTGCATTACGACAAGTTGGATGAGTCCATAAAAGCGGAGTTACCTCTTAAACGTGTATGGACTGTTGCCAGTATTGATAGTTAAAGCCTAACGGATGTGTGTCGGTTTTATTTATTTGGAACTGGCGTAATTACCATGTGGATAAGGAAATTCTACCTATATGAACGCATTTCTAAGTCAAGTTGACCTCTGGCTGGGGCGGTTTGTTACTGCCTTCATGCTACCTATTCTCTATCTCAGCTTTGCTGCTCTTTCTGCATTCATGTTGTTTGTCATTGGGCTAGGCATCTTCGAATACGAGATTGAGTTGAGTGATGTGGACCGTCTGGAGTTTCTCCTCATCAGCTTAGTGGGTAATCCTCCCATTTTTAACTGACGCTAAAAGTAGAAGTTAAGCCACCCTCAGTGGCGGCTTGCCGCCATTAGCTTTATGGGGACGCTCATGATTGTAAAACCAGAGCCACTGTGTTGCATAGTCCTGTACTTCCTCCAATGTCTCGAATAGATGCTTGCTGACCCAGCTGTACCTGATCGTGCGATTATGCCTTTCAATGTAGGCGTTTTGCTGAGGCTTGCCTGGCTGAATATATTCAATCCGAATATCACGCTTTTTAGCCCAGCCGGTGAACTCGTGACTGATAAACTCAGGGCCATTATCACAGCGGAGAACCGCAGGTTTTCCTCGCCACTCGATCAATTGGTTCAGCGTTCTGATGACCCGAATAGCAGGAAGTGAGAAGCCCGCCTCAATCGCTAAGCCTTCCCGTCGATAATCATCAATCACGTTGAACAGACGGTAGTTACGACCATCCGAAAGCTGATCGTGCATGAAGTCCATTGACCAGACCTGGTTTTGACGTAGCGGCTGTTTTAGAGGCTCAGGCTTATGCCGATTTAACCGTCGGCGCGGCCGTATTCTGAGATTAAGCGATAACTCGCAGTAGATGCGGTAAACCCGCTTATGATTCCAGCGAAAACCTTCCACGTTACGCAGGTACTCAAAGCACATACCAAAGCCCCAGTCAGACTCTTTATCGGTCAGCTGAAGCAACCAATCGGCTATTTCAGCATTCTCAGAATCCAGCTTGGGCTGGTAGCGATAACAGCTTTCACTGATACCAAATGCAGCGCATGCTAGTCGGATGCTGGTGCTTTTTGTAGCAACAGCCTGTTGTGCCATCTCCTTACGGCGAGACGGCTTTACCACTTTTTTTGTAAAGCCTCTTGGACGATCTCAGCTTTGAGACGCTCTTCGGCATACATCTTCTTGAGCCGACGGTTTTCTTCTTCCAGCTCCTTCAGGCGAGCCATCAGCGAAGCGTCCATACCGCCATACTTGGCACGCCATTTATAGAATGTCGCGGAACTCATGCCGTGTTCACGGCATAGTTCAGGCACTGGCGTGCCTGATTCAGCTTGCTTCAAGATCGCCATGATCTGGCTGTCGGTGTAACGTGATTTTTTCATGCAGAATCTCCTGCGTATAGGTTACGAGAAAATTCTACTTTTGAGCACCGTTATTTTTCGGGGGGATTACCGTAGAGCGTCACTCCCAATTCAAGAGCATCATATCTGAAGAAGATAACAGTTCGATGCAGCACTCCTATCTTATGGTGAATCCGGCTGGTTGCTTTTATCAGAACGGTGATGCGGGTGACGGCTATCTGGTGAGTGATCCTATTCTGGACGTTGGTGTTGAGGTTGCATTAAGTCAGGTGCCATTTGACGGAGATGCGTTCATTAAACGTTACCAGTCTATTCCACTTCACAACATTACTGAATCGTAATGGGAGGTGGATTATGGAGCACAACATTAAGATGTTGGATGCTATCCCTGTCGCAGTTTTAGAAAAGGCAGAGCAGGAGATAGCCCGGATTCATAAAGGTGGATGCTTGGAGAGTGGCTGGAAAAAGATTAAGAGGTGTAGAGGTATGCTTCGCTTTGAAATCACTCCCAGATACCGTATGGTCGTTGAATCTAACCGATTAAGAGAAGGCCCTTATGTCTGCATGAAGCATGACACGTTTGATGGGCGGTTTTAGGCTGAGGTTGAAGGGGAGCCAAATGAGTTCCTCTTCACTTGGTTGCTAGAGACACTCGAAGCTAAGGAGTAGCTGAATGAAGGACTCTATACCTCTGTACTTTACGGATGAGTTTTCACCTGAAAAGGAAAAACGCAAAGAGCCTGCAGAGGGTTCATTTCCAGAAGTGAATCGTTTGCCGCACAACTACGGCCGTAACACTGTAGATGAGGTCTTGAGCACCGACCTCAAATATGAAAAGGAACCTTTCATAGTTACTGGCTACACGTCACTACTTCGAGTTGTAAAGCTCATCGCAGGCCTCACTGAAAAGCAGGATTTGCGTCTTCTTATCGGAAACGAACCCTTTCCTATTGCCAATGCTCCAATGTCGCTTGCCCCTGTTACATTCCCAGAAGAGGTGCAGAAGTATTGGCTGAATAAGCGCATTTCACTGCTTCAATACCCGGACGTCTTTATCGCCCTTGAAAAGATTCGATTGGGGCATGTAGATGCGGCATATCTTGAAATTCCCGGTCGGATGATGCATGCGAAAATGGTGGTTACCAATGACATAGCGATGCTGGGATCATCCAATTTTTCTGAGGCTGGATTACGGCGAAACATCGAGGCCAACGTTCGCTTCAAGCGTGAGGAGGAAGCAGAGCGATATAACGAGGTCAAGGAATATGCGGAGGCGTTGTTTAGTCTGGCTGATGACTATCGCGGTCATTTGAGACGCTTATTGGAATCATTGCTGAAAGAATCAAGCTGGAAAGATTGCGTTGCTAGAGCATGTTCAGAACTCTTAGAGGGACACTGGGCGAAGAAGTACACCAGTTACACGAGCCTTAGTAATCCAGACATGGCGTTATGGCCATCACAACGACAAGGCATTGCGCAGGCTTTATGGATAATCGAAAACTTAGGTAGTGTTTTGGTGGCTGATGCCACTGGTAGTGGTAAAACGCGGATGGGGACTGCCTTGCAGCGAGCGGTCTTTGACAGGATGGTCCGTACTGGCAATCTTCGTGGCGGGGGAATGTCTTTGATCAGTCCTCCGGGGGTTGTGCCGGGGTGGCAGAAGGAGATTCTCAGCTATGGGTTGAGCCACCACCCCCTTTCACAAGCAGCTTTAAGCTTTGCTGATCGGGAGCGGATAGATGATTTCGTTGCTCAAGCGATTAAGCAGGCTCAGATTCTGACTGTTGATGAGGCCCATAACTATCTCAATGCAGGAGCCAAACGCGCTCAAGTCTTGTTGCGTAATCTGGCTGATCATGTGCTGCTTTTTACTGCGACTCCGATTAACCGAAGCGCTTCCGACCTGTTGTGTTTGGTAAACATTCTGGGTGCAGATAACTTCGATCCCGATGTTATCGAACGATTCAACCGCTGGCTGAGATTGGATGTGAAAAGTATGCGTGCAGCTCGTGAAGAACAGCTTGAAGAGCTGAAGAATGAGATTGCACGTTTTACGGTACGGAGAACAAAACGAGAGTTGAATCGGCTGGTTGATCTGCAACCTGATGCTTATCGCAATAAACATAATGTGCAATGCCGGTATCCGGAGCATCAGGCAATTCCTTACGCTACGGGAGAGTCTGAGGCTGCTTTGGAGATTGGACGAAAGATCAGGGCGTTGTCTGAGCAGCTTAAGGGCGTGGCCTATATCACTGGAGGAATTGATCAGAGTGCATTCCTTACACCTGAAGGGCAAGTGATAGCCCCTGAGACTGTTTTTAAGCGACGCTTAGGTATGGCAAGGCGAAGCGCCGTCTATCAGATTATGTCTCACCTGCGTTCTTCCAAAGCCTCTGCGTATGCACATATTGCGGGGATTCGAGCCGCTACTGAATTCTTCGGATTTGAGGCGAAAGAGGGAACAGGTCATAAGGGGATGATTCCAAAGCTGGAAGAGCAAGACACACCTCCCGGACTGAACTTACCTGAGGAGTTGAATGGCGATTGTGATGTACCTGAATGGCTGATTGATCAGGACGCTTACAATCTGGCTTGTGAGTCTGAGATTAGGATCTACCGTGAGATTGTTGTCCTATTGGAGAGGCTTGATAATTCCCGAGAGCTGGCCAAATTAGGCCTGATTGAAACCCTGTTTTCTATGAGTGCTCCACTAGGCGTGATTGCATTTGATCGTCACCCTATAACGCTGCTTTATCTACGTTATCTGTCGCAGAAGGAGGGCATGCTCAGTGGCGTCAAATTGCTACGTGCTTCTGGTGATTCAACCAAGACAGAGCGAAAAGAAGTAGATCTTTACCTCAATAATGAAAATGAGCTCACAAGTAGTGTTGTGGCACTGTTCTCTGATGCGATGTCAGAAGGCTACAATCTCCAGAATGCTTCGGTAGTGGTGCATTTTGATATGCCTTCCGTTGTGCGCCTTGTCGAACAGCGTATAGGGCGTGTGGATCGTATGGATAGCGTGCATGAGAGCATAGCGGTCTACTGGCCTATGGATCATGACGTTTTTGCACTCCGGACAGATGACCTTCTGATTGAACGCTTTGAAGCCAATGCGATGCTGTTAGGTGCTAACTTTTCTTTACCTGAGGGCATGGTGGATAAGCGAGTCGATTACGAAGAAATAATCGAGCTGGCAGAAAAACAGAGTGTTACATGGGATGGGATACAGGATGCGTTCGAACCTGTGCGGGGATTAATCGGGGATGGGGATGATCTGGTCACAGAAGAGCATTACCGGAGCATGGCATCCATTGAAGAAACCTGTACACGGATAAGCGCTGTTGCCTCCGACCATAATTGGGGATTCTTCTGTATCTCAGGTACTGAATTCGGAGCACCGAAGTGGGTGCTGTTAACTGATACACAGCAAGTTCCAGTCGTTGATCTCGCCGAGATATCGCAATTTCTCTCAGCCCATCTGCATAATGATGTTGAAGAGGTTGATCTGCAGTCTGAGCGATGTTTCAGGGATGTGAAAGACTACCTTGAGAAACTGCCATCGATTGAACGCAATTTGTTGCCAAGACGGAAACAGGTCGCACTTGAAGAGATGGAGTTTATTCTACGCAAATGGGCAGTACATGCCGACGAAGGGCAGGCCGGGTTTTACGCCAAACTGCTTGATGTATTGGCGCAGAAGGTTGAGACGCAAAGAGCTGTAAACTGGTCACTGTTAGCGGATCATTGGTTGGAACTTGTACGACCTGTCTGGTATGAGCGGCTCAGTACCGCCCGAGGACGGCGGGCAATCTTACTGGCCGATCTACGAGATGCTTTGATTAAAGACCCAATTCCATTCGAAAAAGTTTATGAGCGCTTTGTAGTCATGCCTGACCCTACCACGCATGTTAGCGAGAGGATTGCGGCATGTATTATCGGCATCAAGGCATAGGAAAGGCTCAACTTGCTCTGGCTAAGTTAAGCTGTAGTAATTCAGACTTGATCTGACAGTTACCGATTTTTCATGAAGGTGTCTGTCAGGTCAGGTTCAGTTCACGAACTTTTCCTTCCAGACTGATTTCCCATCGAGCAACGTTTCCATCGGTGTTCTGCCGCAGCACCGTTTACCCTGATGAGTTCGTTCATTATTGTAGTATTCCAGCCAGTCGTCCAGATCAGCTTGTAACTCCTCTATTGAACCATAGATTTTCCGTCGTAAAGTCGGCTGATAAAACTCCTGTAAAATGGTCTTGTGGAAGCGTTCACAGATACCGTTAGTCTGGGGGTGTCGAGCCTTGGTTTTGGTGTGCTCGATGTCGTTAATGGCCAGATAGAGCTGGTAATCATGACTTTCTGCTTTACCGCAGTATTCAGTGCCTCGATCCGTCAGAATACGCAACACAGGAAGCTCCTCTGAGGCATAAAACGGCAACACACGATCATTGAGTAGATCTGCTGCGGTGATCGGCGTTTTGGTCGTATAGAGCTTACAGTGAGCCACTCGGCAGTAGGTGTCCACATAGGTTTGCTGATAGACACGACCAACCCCCTTGAAAGTGCCGACATAGAACGTATCCTGAGACCCCAGATAGCCAGGGTGTGCGGTATCAATCTCACCACAGGCTTCGTCATCCTGTTTCTTCCGCTCCAGTGCCTGAACCTGTGGTTCCGTCAGGATTAGACCGTCTTCGGCTACTTTGGCTTCCAGTGCCTTCAGCCGCAGTTTGAAGTTCGCTAAGTCATTGCGAAGCCAGATCGAGCGAACGCCACTGGGAGATACAAAGATGCCTTTCTTGCGCAACTCATTGGAGACTCGCACCTGGCCATGAGCAGGCTCATCAATGGCATATTGAATGACGGCTGACTCAACCATCGGATCAACACGGTTCTTGTGATTGGGAACTCTGCGGTTCTGCTCTAACAGTGATTCAACACCACCATCACTCACCGCTTCTTAGTATCGATAGAACGTATCTCTGGATACGCCCATCATCTTGCAGGCTTTGGATATGTTGCCCAACTCATCAGCCAGATTAAGCAGGCCTACCTTGTGTTTGACGATCTTGTCGTTAGTATGAAGCATGAGGGTTACCTCTGATTATGATTGATTTCAGGTTTAGTCACCTTCAATCAAAATCGGTAACCCTCTCTTTTTCAAGAAGAAGTGTCAGATTTGGTCTGAACTAATCCATATAAGAGCCCGCCACCCAGCGGGTTTTTATGCTCATATTTCAGGAATTGAACAATGAATAAAGTGGCACATATCGCTGGTCGGCCTGTGAAAACCAGCTTTCGCTGGAGTCGTGCTATTCATGAGAACTCTATCCAAGAAGTAATGCAAAGAACCCTATCAATCCAACTCCCCACACCCCAAAACAACTGAAAAACTCTCCGCTCCCCGAAACCGTCCCAGCCTTTCAGAAACCAGCTCCCCATCCACAAACCGCGTAGCAATCACATTCGACCAGCTACCATCAGCTGTAACCATCTCAGGGCCCCGGCCGCAATCTCTGACTCCACCGGAAATAAAGTCTTCGCCGATACGGTGATTGGTCAGTCCTGAGCGTTGTGCGATCTGGGTAATGATCCGTTCTGATAGCGCCAGATCCTCAGTGTCTGTGCCAGATGCGGGCGATCAATATAGGCGATCTCCATATGGCCATCGGCATCGAAATCTGCAGCACCGATCGGGGCAAGCCAGCGGAATGCGCGGCCGATATAGGGGGTTGCTGCTAAGCGCTGTAGTTCGCCGGACTTTACTCCCCAGATAGCCAGGCGGGCGCCTTCTGTATCGGATGATTCAACGGTAATAATCTCGGGATGCTGATCACCATCCAGGTCAATCAATCGCGGCTGCAGATCCTCGAAGACCATTGATTCCGGTAGCACGGCTTCTTGTGTCTCTGTTTCGTCAGTGCACTGATCTGCCGGATTGGCTATCTCTATCTTCAGAGCCCCGTATTCAATGTTGTCGCCGAGCACTCCGTGGGCATAACGCGTTGTGGGCTGGGTGTAGCTGGCTTTCAGTTCGGAGCTACAGGATACGGATTGAGCCCATGCACCTGAAGTCAGAGCCAGGCTCAAAATCGCGAGTGTTCTGGTAATGCGATGAAGTGTGGATGTTGGTTGAGTATTCATGATCGCTATCGGGCTATCCCTGTCATTGTGCTTCGTGGGTTGAAAAGAATGTTTTCAACGCTTTCAGTACCGCCTGTACTTTATAAGATTGCTTACGATCGATCGTCAACGCGTAGAGAGGGATACTCACCATCTTCCAGTCGGGCAGGACTTTAATCAGCTCACCACTGTGTACAAGATGTTGTATTTCCAGTTCTGGGAGTACAGCCAGCCCCAGACCCTCCTGCACATGCCCTGTCAGTGAGCTGAGGCTGTTTAAGCGTAACTGATATTCCGGTTCGTAACTGTAACGTCGATTGCTGGGGTGGGTGAGTTGTAATTCGGAGAAATCCCCCTGACCCAGAAAACCCAGCCAGGCGTGGTTGGGCAGGTCTTCGGGTACCACCGGAGTGCCCATGCGTTGCAGGTAATCCGGGCTGGCGTAGATATGCTTGGTCGCCTCTCGCAGCGGATGAAAAATAAAGTTCGACTCTTTCGGTTTACCCGCCCGGATGGCGATATCGATCTGTTCGTTAACCAGGTTGATCTCCTGATCGCTGGCTAACACGGTCAGCCGTAATCCCGGGTTGTTATTCAGGATCTCTTTCAGGGCTTTGGCCAATGGCTGCGAAGCCAGTCCCACCGGGGCAGAGATCCGCAGATCACCCGCCAGGGTGTTTTTTATCTCATGTACAGCATCTTCGGCATCGCCGGCGGCGATCAGCATACGTTTGCCGTGCTGGTAGTAACGTTCACCGGCTTCCGACAGGCTGATTTTTCGGGTTGAGCGATGAATCAGTGATACACCTAGTTCCTGCTCCAGTTGCTTGATGTACTGGCTGATGGCGGGTGGTGTCATTTTCAGTGCTTCAGCCGCGGCCCGCATGCTACCGCTGTCGATTACCTGACAGAAAATCGCGATTTGCTTCAGTCTGTTCAGATCAGAGATGCCCATCCGGCTTCCTTGTAATGTGTCTTATAGATAAGTAGAGCTTAATAATAATATAAGTAATTTCGATCTAATACAGAAAGTGATTAGCTCATATTATCAAACCATTGATGAAACAACGTCTGAACAGGAGAAAACATGAAGAAGTTAACATCGATGGGATTATTGGTAATTGCCGTGCTGACATCTGCAACAGCGATCGCCGGGGATAGCAGAAAAGAGCGTCTGGAGGACTTTTATGATGCATTTGGCAGCGGTCAGGTCGAAAAGCTGGACAACATTATTGTTCAGAACTGGGTAACCCATGATCCGAATCCGGGCCAGGAACAGGGTCGTGAGGGCTTTAAGAAGTTCATTCCTTTGGTGCACGGTGTGATCTCTGATGTGGACTGGACCATCGAAGAGATGGTTGAAGAGGGGGATACCATCGTTGTCCGCTCTACTATGACCGCCAAACATACCGGTCCTTTGCTGGGTGTGCCTGCTACAGGTAAAACCTTCACCATTAAGGCGATTGATGTACACCACTTCAATGAGCAGGGCATGGTGACTGATACCTACCATCTGGAAGACTGGATCGCTTACCTGGCACAGGTTGGCGCACTGGGGCACTGATTCTGACGCTCTGCTCTGGCAGAGCCCACTTCCTGTTTTATATCTTTTCACTGAGGATCTGAGTATGAACATTCTGGTCACCGCGGCTGGCGGTAATCTTGGCGCGACAATGGCTGCTAATCTGGCCGAAAAACATCAGGTAGTCGGCGGGGTAAGAAACCCGACCAATGTTAATCCGGTATCGGGTGTCAGCTATGTCGAGCTGGACTACGATAATGCTGCTACTTACGAGGCGGCACTTCAATCGGCCGATGCTGTGGTGTTACAGGCACCACCCCTGGATGTTGGCGCTTATGAGCGGCTGATACCGTTCATTGATGCGATCAATGGGGCAGGGATTAAGCGAGTTGTCTTTATCAGTGCTTACGGCGTTGATCATAACGATGCAGCACCGTTGCGTAAGATAGAGCTGAAGCTGATCAATGATGGTTTTAACTACACCATTCTGCGGCCGAACTTCTTTATGGAAAACTTTACGTCTGGTTTTGCGGTGGGACCGCTGGAGCATGACGGTATTGTGTTGTCATCTGCTGGCGAAGGGGCGATAGCATTTGTCTCTATTGATGATATTGCTGAGGTTGTTACGAAGGTTCTGGACGCTGCGGGCCATGAGAATCAGGCGTATACCCTGACCGGCCCTGAAGCTCTGTCCCACGGTGATGTTGCAAGGATTATCTCTTCAAAACTGGATAAAGAGGTGCCACACGTTGCTCTGAGTGGCGCCGAACTCAAACAAGGCGCAATGGCCAATGGGTTGCCTGAGTCCTGCGCAGATTACCTGATCATGCTCTATGACCTGGCAGAGCAGGGCCTGATGTCTGCAGAGACAGCGGATGTTGAGCAGTTGCTGGGACGCAAGCCTCTGAGTTTCAATGATGTAATGAGTGCTTAATACCGCTCTTGTCGGATGAAAGGCAGACCTTAATGTAGCCTGCCTTTTTTGTTTCAGAGTGGCTGATGCTTGTAATCAGTAAACTCTGAGACAACCCGGATAGCTAAGTTCTGGCAGCACAAAGGAGACGATAATCGCACTACTCACTGTGGCGTAATAAATTGCAAAAACTCATCTGAATCGGCGTCTGCCCGTGTATATTACACAGAGATACTTCAGATTCTTTGCGGATCAGGTGCTCTGATCGGTAATCGACAAGGATGATTATATGCAGGTTGATGTACTGCTGGTTGATGATGAAGAACATATTCGCAGTGCGCTGTTGCGTGTGCTGCGCCGTGAAAAAATCAGTGTGGATGCCGCTGCCAGTGCTGAGGAAGCCTTGCTCTGGCTCGAATCGAATCAGGCGGCACTGATCCTTTCCGATTACCGCATGCCTGGTTTATCCGGTACTGAATTCCTGGCCAGGGTTGAAGCCCGGTGGCCTGATACCAACCGGATTATCCTCAGTGGGCATGCCGATTTTGATACCGTTCTGAATGCCGTGCACAGCGGCGTGGTGCATAAGTTTCTGGCCAAACCCTGGGCCAATCAGGAGCTGATCGAGCATATAAAAACCTCCCTGGTCAGCAGTCAGCGGCCGGACTCCTCGGCTCCGCAAATAGCTCCACAGCCGGGTTCCAGAACAGGTAATCCGACGCAGGCCTCTGAAGTGAAGCTTCAGGTGGTACTGGACACGGTTGTAGATGGTGTTGTCACTATTGACCAGCAGGGTGTGATCCTTTCGGTGAATCTGGCGGTGGAGGGGATCTTTGGTTACTCCCCGGCTGAACTGATCGGTAACAACGTGTCGATGTTGATGCCCGAGCCTTATCGTAGCCAGCATGATCATTACCTCAGTCAGTACCGGAGTCCCGGAACAAAAGGCATTCTGGGGAATCAGCGACGTCTGGTAGGGCTGCGTAAAAACGGTGAGGTTTTTCCAATAGAGCTGAGCGTTAACTCCATGCAGATTGAGGGGAGTGTTCAGTTTCTGGGGATGATCCGGGATATCAGCCGTCGGGTGGAAGCCGAACGGCAGAATCAGCTGTTTCTCGATGCGCTGGAGATTGCTCAGGATGGGGTAGCGCTATTCGGTGCGGGTGACAGACTGATTCACTGTAACCGGCAGTTCAGGCAGCTATATGAAAGTGCCGGAGTCTCTCTGGAGACCGGACAAACCTACGAAGCGTTTTTCCGGCAATGTCTGCAAAAGGGCTTATTTCTTTCGGGACAGAGTAATCCGGAACAGTGGTTGGCTAAGCAGTTGCAGATTCATGGGCAGCTACCGGTGACAGAGGAGTATGAGCTGCAGCCCGGGCAGTGGATAGAGATTCATGAAACTCAGGCTGAGAACGGCTCGGTGATAGTCTCCCATCTTGATATCAGTAAGCAGAAGCAGACTCAGCTATCGCTGCAGAACGCGGTGGCAGAGGCGGAACACGCCAATAGTGCAAGAGGCCGCTTTCTGGCGATGATGAGCCATGAGATCCGGACTCCGCTGAATGGCGTGCTCGGGTTACTACAGCTACTTGAAGATACATCGCTTTCTTCTGAGCAAAGCCGCTATGTGGAAAGTGCGCTGGGCTCAGGTCGCGGGCTACTGACCATTATTTCGGATATTCTCGACTTTTCGAAAATTGACGCCGATAAGATGGAACTGGTGACTGCACCCTGTCATCTGGGATCGTTGGTCAATGAATTACAGCAACTGTTTCAGTTGCGGGTGGACGAGAAGTCCATTGGCCTGACATTGAATGTCGCGTCTGACCTACCTCACTGGGTTGCACTGGATGGCCAGCGGCTGCGCCAGATATTGATCAATCTGATCGGTAACGCGATTAAATTTACCGATTACGGTGCGGTAACACTGACGGTTGATCTGAAGGCTGGATCGAAAGACGAACGACTTCGCTTCTGCGTAACCGATACCGGAATGGGCATTCCAGAATCTGAACAGAGCAAAATATTCTCTGAGTTCACTACCATTAACCATGTTTCGGGGCAGGCCGCTTTTACTGCCACACCTGAAGGGACAGGACTGGGATTGGCGATCAGCTATAAACTGGTGAATCTGATGGGAGGAGAGCTCTGTTTTACCAGCCAGGCGGGACAGGGAAGTGAGTTCTGGTTTGAGTTGCCATTGCAGGTAGCAGAGCCGGCTCAGACCGGCACCGGCATTGATGAAACTCCGTTGTCCGGACGGGTTCTGGTGGTGGATGACAGTGCCACCAATCGACTGGTCGCCAGAACAATGCTTGAGAAATCAGCGTTACAGGTCAGCTGTGCCGAGGATGGGCACGAAGCTATTCAACTCTGTTCCGAACAGCGTTTCGATCTGATTCTGATGGATATCTCGATGCCGGGCATGTCAGGTATCGAGACGCTGCAACAATTACGTCAACAACCCTGGTGGACTGAGACACCGGTGATCGCGTTTACCGCCTATGCTCAGGAAGAGGATAAACGTCGTTTCAGTGAGGCGGGGATGCAAGGACATCTTGAAAAACCCCTTGATAAGACTGTGCTGCTGCAGACCGTGGCACCGTATCTGACGCCTGAGCTGCACAAAACCGCAGAAGCTGATTCAAATCCTGGTGTGTCGGAGCTCTCTCTGGGGGCAACCAGCGTAGAGGACCTGCTGAAAATTGAACAGCTGGATCAACTGGCCCGTGATACCTCTGAAGAAGTGCTTCCTGAGCTGGCCGGGGTCTTTATCCAGGATGCTCAATCCCGCCTGCAACAGCTGCTGGATAAAGCATCTGATGCCGCTCAGATCGAGCGTAATCTGCATACTCTGGGTAGCAGTGGTGCACTGTATGGTTTGCAGGAAATGTCTGACCGAGCCCGACAGCTGGAAGCAGAATGCCGGGCAGGGCATTCGGTGAAGGCTGAAATCATTGTCTTTGCCGAGCTGGTGGAGCAGAGCTTTGAGGTTTTGCAGGCGCATCTGAAGCAGAGATCTTAATTTGTAGAGAGGCGCGACCTTGTGCCGACTTAAGCTGATTATCGGCACGAGGGCGTGCCTCGCTACACCGGGAGAAACAACGCCTGCAGTCACTGCTATTGGCTTGACCGGCTGGACTGCAGCGATTTCTGCCATCACTGATGGCAAGGTTGCGCAGACGGTCGGATAAAATCAGGAGCTGTAAGGCATAATGCTGAATATCGAGCCTGGAAGGCCCTCGCTACAACAGCCAATCGTAGCGAGGCACGCCCACGTGTCGATTTTAACTGAATGTCGGCACAAGGCTGAGGCTCACTACAAATTTATCGAGATGATCAGATTCGGCTACTGATCCTGCTCTTTCCAGCTATTACGCTTACGGTAAATGGTTGCCGCGCTGATCTTCAGATAGTGCGCAGCGGTAGGGATATTCCCGCCGCACAGATCGATAGCTCGCTCAATCGCTTCCCGTTCAACGTCCGCCATTGGACGGATCAGTTCTGACAGCTTATCGCCAACTGGGCCTGCGATATCGGCAGTGTTAAAAGAGGGCGGCGGCACAGGGGTGGATGGTGCCTGGGTGACTGGCGGTGCAGAGGTTAGAGTGTTTGTGGCATTAAATCCCGATGCACCTAAGCTATCCAGAGGTGCCGGTAACATACTCTGTGTGACCTGTTCTCCGCTATGCAATACCACAATATTGCGGATCACATTCTGCAGTTGGCGTACGTTACCGGGCCAGTTGTAGTTGCTCAGCAGCAGTTCACAGTCATCGGTAAAGCCGGTGAACTCTTTGCCTTCCTCTTTGGAGTACTGCTCAAGGAAACTGCGGGCGATCTCAAGCACATCGTTTTCCCGCTCCCGGAGCGGTGGCAGATGGATCGGCAGTACATGCAGGCGGTAATACAGATCTTCACGGAAGTTTCCGGCCTGTACTTCGGCCAGCGGGTCTTTGTTACTGGCGCAGACGATGCGCACATCAACTTGTTCGGTTCTGTCACTACCGACTTTCTGTAGGGTGCCGGTTTGCAAGAAACGGAGCAGTTTGGATTGTAATGCCAGCTCCATTTCGCAGATTTCATCAAGGAACAGTGTGCCACCCTGAGCCGCTCTGGCTGCACCGTCACGGTCTTTCAATGCACCGGTAAATGCGCCTTTTACGTGACCGAATATCTCACTCTCGATCAGGTCTTTAGGAATGGCCCCGCAGTTCAGTGCAATGAAAGGTGCGGACTGGCGTTCACTGCGCTGGTGAATCGCCTCGGCGCAGACCTCTTTACCGGTGCCGCTTTCGCCGGTGATAAAGATGGTGGCTTTTGAACTGGCGGCGCTGTCGATCACCTGATAAACCCGCTGCATCGGAAGGGAAGAACCGATAAAGCCACAGAAGTTGTGGCGGTCGATCTCTTCGCGATAGGTTTCAACAATCCGTTTCAGCTTCTGATTTTCGAAGCTGTTATTCAGGGTGGTGATCAGTCGGTCTTTGCTGAAAGGCTTGGTCAGGTAGTCCCGTGCACCCAGCTGCATCGCTTCAATGGCGGTATTCATCGAGCAGTCACCGGTGGTGACAATGACCTCCAGTTGTAGCTGATCCTGATTGATCTTCTGCAGGATCTCCAGACCGTTCATGTCCGGTAGCGTCAGATCCAGCAATACACCGTCGAACTGTTCTTTCGCCATGGCAGACAGGCCACCCTGGCCGGTCTCTTCATGGTGGATCTGATAGTTCAGTCCGGTGAGGTAGCTGCGATAGACAGCGGCCATCGACAGATCATCTTCGATCAACAGAATACGGTTTACAGCAGGTACGGGCATAGGACGTCCTCTCCAGCCAAAATGCTTCCCTTTAGCCTATGCTAGAGGGTAGGGTGTGACAAGATAACTTATTGAGAATTGGTCATAAAATGAGGAGATATAAAAACTACTGCGACTCAGTCAAAGAGTGTTAAAAGCGCGCTCAAAATGCTCACTTATTGCAATAAGTTACGCTTTCTCGCCCGATTTTGCCTACTTTGACTATCGCTCGTGACGTTTTTATATCCCCTCAGAATGGTGAATGAGAATGCTGAAGCGACTGGCCGAATGGCATCTGCAGCCTGAATTAACCGAGGCGAGGCGGATACGGGAAGCGTTAACCGGGGTGCTGCAAGCGGAGAATGCGCCCGGCATTGAGTCTTTTCAACTGGCCTGCGCAGAACTGATTGTTAATTTATACCGTTATCCCGATCCCCGTCCGACGGATGTGGTGCTGAGCCTGAGCAAGGATGAACAGTACTGGTGGCTGGAACTGAAGGATAACGGCCCCAGCTTTAATGACTTCAGTCGACTGATCAATAACGATGACCCACTGGAAGCGGCCGAAAGTGGTATGGGGCTGAAGTTACTGGCTCAGATGTTTCAGGATATCCGTTATGTGCCAGCCTGCTATCGTCAGGATGCCTATAACCTGATGTTGCTGCGTCAACCGGTTGATACTGGCAGCGAACTACAGAAAACTCTTTTACTGGTGGATGATGATCCCAGTTATCGCGCTGTCATTGCCGCATACCTTAATGATCATTATCAGGTGGTGCAGGCGGAGAGTGTCCAGCAGGGCTTTGATGAAGTACTTCGCTACCAACCGGATCTGGTGATCTGCGATATTCAGATGCCCGGGCAGGACGGCCCGGCGCTGTTCGATCAGTTGTCCCATATTCCCGATGTCGCTGACACTGCGTTTATCTATCTTTCAGGTTGTTCTGAGCCGGATAAAATCAGTCAGGCACTGAGCCGGCCAATTGATGACTTTCTCGCGAAGCCGGTCAGCCGTGAGCAGCTGATTGGCTGTATTGAACGGGTCATTCAGCGGCGCAGCTATCTGCAACAGCAGATCCGTCATGAGCTGGAGCAGCAGGCCAGCCTTGGGCTGCAACCGAACTTACCGGCTCAGATTCCCGGATATTCGGTACAACTGCGTAGCCTGAACCCGGAGCCCGGTGGTGGCGATCTGGTGCAGCTCCAGAAGCAGGATTCTCAGAGTATGATTCTGATGGCGGATCTGATGGGGCACGGGCTGGCAGCTAAAGGCTACGCCTATGCCTTGGCTGGTTATCTTCGTGGCCTGACTTCTGCGATCTCAAATCAGCAAGCGGAGCTGACCGGTTTGTTTGCGTTGCTGTCCGAGGGCTTCGAGCAGGATCCATTGCTTAAAGAAACGCTGGCCACTCTGATCGCGGTGCGCCTGTCTGCCGATGGTGAGCTTGAATGGGTTAACGCAGGCCAGCCCTATCCGTTGCTGATGACCGATAAGGGAACAGAACGGATCGAGGTGGAAGGGGTGCTGCCAGGATTGGGTGTAGAGCACTATGAGATGCTGAGCCTGGTTGTTGAATCCGGACAGCGGATACTGATCTACTCGGATGGTTTTCAGGACGCAGCAGAGCCATTCTCTGACGCGATGTCGCAAGCCATTACTGCCAGCCAGTCTATGCTATTAGCGGCAGCTGCGGATCATCTGTTGATGACTCGTCTGCAAGCGGGGATGGCTGAGGATGATCTGACGCTGATTCTTATTGAGAAAGAGTAGTTTCAGGAATCAGCAGATGTTGCTTCTCTTTATGTAGCAAGGCACGTCCCCGTGCCGAAAAGAGGTTGGCAATCGGCACGAGGGCGTGCCTCGCTACAGTATTATTGCCGTTGTAGCGAGGCCTTCCAGGCCCGATGTTCACAGCTCCTGATTAAGCAACACCATTTTATCCAGCCGTTTGCGCAACCTCGCCATCAGTGATGGTAGAAAACGCTGCAGCCGGTAAGTCTCCCGGATCAGCTCCTGTTTCAGGCCCGGGGCATGGCGATCATTCATAATCACGCCGGTAAGTTCGGCACCGCTCTGGAACAGAATCTCACGGCATTCATCAATCTGTGATTCGGTGGTTTTACCGGTCAGAACGTTTAATAGCGTGGCCTGACTGGCGGCGCAGATAATGTCGACCGGGAGTTTTTCCTGATGTTCTGAGTGGCTGTCTGAGCGCATGCCTGATTGATTATCAGAGCTGAGTAAAGGATCGGTATCGCAGATCACCATATCAAACTGTTGCTGGCATCTGTCAAAGAACAGTTTCAGCGTCTCCTGATCCCTGAACTCCACGCAATGACTGGACTTAAGAGGACAGCAGAGCAACATCAGACCAGCCTGATCGGTTTCCTGCGCCGCGTGTTCCCAATGACCGGTCAGCGGTAGCCATTCATGGCTCTTCAGGTTCAGCTTGTCTGCCAGCACCGGGGCGGTACGGTTGAGTTCGACCAACAGAACGCGTTTGCCTGATTCTGAAGCCCGTCGGGCAATACTCAGGGCGACAGTAGTATTGCCAGACTGATTCTTCGGGCTACAGACACAGAACTGCTTCAGGGCCTGACGCAGAATCCGCGCGTATACCGTTTCGATGGCAGCGCTATTATTTAACTGTTCCATGGTTGCTTCCTCTGTATGTCCGGCTATCTGTAAGGTTCTGGTTTGAAGCCACGTATCGAAGTCACTGATCGAAAGTCGCTTGGTTTTATATTCCCAACAGATGGGCGAATGAGAACACCGTGATCGATTCCTGCAGGGTACTGACAAAGCGGTACCAGGTACTTTGCTCTTTGCTGGGCACATAGACCGTATCGCCGGGACGCAGCACTGGCAGACGGCTGTAGTCACCGCTTTTGGCGAATTCCACCAGATCAAACAGGCGGGAGTGCGCTTCGCCGTCGATACGGTTGATCACCATAATCCGGTCCTGCAGGGCTGAGTTCTGTGGGCCGCCAGCCTCTGCCAGCAGATCCAGCAGGGTCATATGGTTATCAAAGGTGTAGCGACCGGGACGGGCTACTGCGCCCAGAACACGCACCACCGTTTCTTTCGGCTTTTCCAACCAGGCCCGGTCCTGTTTCGGGATAAAGATCACATCTTCATTCTTCACCACTGGCAGTAGCGCCTCATCACCGGTTTGAAAGTATGTGTGCAGGTTCAGCTGAGAGACCTCGGTTTGTTCGCCTTTACGGTGCGTAATGCGCACACTGGACAGATCCGCCAGACCGGTTGGTCCCTGCGCTGCAGATAGAATATCCAGAAAGTTCAGCTCATCGTTAAACGCGTAGCGACCTGGTGCACCGACTTCACCAAAGATATAGATAGAGCGTTCGCTGGACTGACGAACCCACTGGGAGCGGTTGTCGTTCGGGTCTTTAGGCAATTCTGGAATCACCACTGTATCTCCGGCGTTAACGCGGGGAATGTCACGGATATTGCCGCCTTTATCCAGAAAATGCTTCAGATCAAAGCTGACAGATTCTGTCTCACCACCACTGCGTTGCTGCAGTATCTGCAGGTGGGCGGTATCAGCGCTGGCAATCGGGCCACCAGCGTGGGCGATCAGGTCCATCAGGGTCATCTCATCGGCCCATTCATAACGGCCAGGGCGATTCACCGCACCGATAATCCGTACCGCACGATCCGGGTGAACCTTGAGCCAGCTTTTCTCATTCATATCGGTTTTTTCCGGTACCAGAATGGCATCACCGGGCTGGATTCGTGGCAACTGAGTTTTGCCGCTGCCATCCACATAGCCCTGCAGGTCGAATGGTTGAACCTGGCCATTGGCGCGGATAATGCGGATCTGACGGGTCTCTGCAAACCGGGTCGGGCCGCCAGCGGTAGCCAGCAGATCATAGAAACCGCTGCCATCGCCCATCTCCATCGCACCGGGTTTGAATACTTCACCCATAACGTAAACGGTGCGGGAGCCATTTTTCACCTGCTCGGTAGCTTGGGGAATAAAGATCACATCCCCCTGATGGATCTCAGGCATCAAAGCAGGATTACCGGTATCCAGGTATTCGCGCATGTTGAACGGGTAGGGCTCGCCATTGTGAATCACACGGATCTGTTCGATACCGGCGTAGCGGGTGACACCGCCGGCGCGCATGATCAGATCCATTACCGAAGCATCTTTCTTGTAGCCAAAAGTACCCGGACGATGTACTTCACCGAACACTTTTACCGCTTCACCATCTTCACCGGCATCGCCGGATGCGGTAAGGGTGCGGGCATCGAACTCCACCTGCACATTACCGATCAGTGGAGATGCCGGTACAAAGATCACATCCATCGGTTGCAGTTGTGGCAGGGAGGCAGGATTACCGCTGTCGAGGTAGTGTTTATAGTCGAACTCGATCAGGCCGCTGGAACGGCGGATCTGCAGTTTATCCAGCTGTGCCCCCTGAGCCAGGCCGCCAGCGCTGTTGATGGCCATCTGTACATTGGCTCGTACCGGCAGATCCACAGGCCCTGGCTGCTTTACATACCCGAGTACGGTCACAGACAGACGGCGTTCCTGCAGGAACAGATCGAACTTACTCAGATCCTTATAGGCCAGGCTGAGTTTCTGCTTTAGCAGCTCGCGGGCTTCTGGCAGAGTCTGACCACTGAGGCGGATACTGCCAATTTCTGGCAGGGTGATAATGCCTTCATGATCGAGCTGGAAACTCTTCTCAAACGCGCTCTCGCCCGGAAACTTAATCTGCAGACGGTCACCGGGACGCAGGTTATCTGCGGTAGCGAGCATGGGCAGCAGCAATAAGCATAGGATTCGAATTAACGTTTTCATAAACAAACCTCCCGGGTGGGTGTGTCCTGGCACAGATGGCTGACCGCTTTCAGGTGCAGGTTCTGGTGCATCATCTGTAATACCTGTTCGACCGGTTCCAGCGTTAGTTCTGCCTGCTGATAGAACTCCGCTTTAAACAGCCGGCGACTCTCTGTCAGCATCGCCTGGGTTTCCTTGTAAAGTGCTGGGTAGCGTTCCGTTTTGCCTTGCAGATGCTGGGCTGAAATTGCCGCTTCACAACGCATCAGCCGTTGCGATAACGTCAGATGCTGAGCCGGAATCGGAAAGCGTTCGGCAACACCGCCTTTGCCTTCCTCAACCATGTAGAAACAGCCCTGCAGCGGCAGACCTAGCATGGCAAGCAGGGTGAACAGACGTAACAGGCGTAAGAGAAGCATCGGCATCACCTTCAGCGGTTAACCTGAATGGACTGATCAATGCGCAGGTGTTTCATCAGCTCCAACGGCTGACCATGCACCCCCGCCAGACTGAGATTGCGATCCAGTGCCCGCAGACGTTTAAACAGAAACACGATGGCACCGATACCGGATGAATCGATAAACTCGGCTTTATCCATATTGATGACGACATCGGTTTCATCCTGCACCAGGGCATCAAACTGCGGACGCAGGGTTTCAACCGCCAGCGCATCCAGCGAGCCTTCAATTGTCAGAGACAGATTCTGTTGTGTAGTTGGAATAGACATAACGACACTCCTTACTGTGGCTTTATCAGAACTTTTTGTTCAGTAAAGATTTAGCAAGGCCTGTGCCATTCATTTATCTGTATGATATTTAAGGTTTTTTGTGTTGAGGGGGCGGATATTTTTATAAAGTGGATTGAGACCGTTCGCATTTTGCGAGGCGGAGTGAGAAGTCAGATTGTTGTACTCGAAAAAAAATCGCGGCAGGATGCCGTTCCCACAGGTAGAAATCAGGTTTGTGAGAGCGGCATCTTGCCGCGATTTATATTGATACATACTAGAAATGATATTGATGTATTACTGCCCCCGACCACACACCATCACCATCACGGTACGGAAGATAATGTTCAGGTCGGAGCGCAGCCAGGTCATAAAGCCACTCAGGCTCAGCGCATAGGCATGGTCAAAACCGACTTTGCTACGCACATCTTCGATATCCCGGTCGTAGCCCTGATTCACCTGTGCCAGTCCGGTGATTCCCGGCTTCAGGCCCCAGGTGCGTTCGGCAAAGTAAGGGATCGCATGCTCCAGTTTCTGATAGAAGCCAGGGCGTTCCGGACGCGGGCCGATCAGTGACATATCACCGCGCAGCACGTTATATAGTTGTGGCAGCTCATCCAGACGGGTTTTGCGTAGGAAGCGGCCAACCGTGGTGACGCGAGGGTCTTTCTCTTTAGCCCAGACAGCACCGGTTTTAGCTTCGGCATCCAGACGCATGGTGCGGAATTTGTACATCCAGAAAATCTCAGTTTTCTCTTTGTCGGCGTGGCCGATACGCATCTGACGGAACAGCACAGGGCCGGGTGAACTGATGTAGATAGCGGCTGCAATAAACGGTGACAGAAGCAGGCACAGCGCCAGTCCAATCAGAGACAGCACAATATCCATGGTACGTTTTGCCATTACTACCTGGGTTGGAATATAGGTATTCATAATCAGATCCTCATACGGGTTCAGGATTTAGAAACAGATTGCCAGTGACCGCGATCCAGCTTAAGCAGATAGCGGAAGGTACCGATCAGACAGCTGTAGTAGCCGTTGATCAAGTAGAACACGAGTTTCAGAGGTTTCGAAACAGCTCTTAGGACAGGAGGTCGATCCAGTGCATCGTCCGGTAGCAGCAGGCTCAAACGGGCCAGGCTGATACCGAAAACTTGCAGCAGGCTAAACAGTGCGAAACTGTCATAACTCAGTGCCAGTAAAAGGCAGATGATCAGCTGTGCCAGCAAAATCAGCGGCATCAGCGCCCGCAGTGCTTTACCAGAAATAAAGCTGAATGCGGTGCCGCCCAGTTTTGGCGACCAAAGGCCAGGAAGACGGATCATCTGCTGGAAGTTACCTGCGGCGATACGGATACGGCGTTTCTGATCCATATCCAGACTGGCTTGCTCCAGCTCTAGCCCGATCAGGTTGCAGTCGTATACCGCTCGGTAACCTTCACTGACGATCTGCATCGGCAGAATAAAATCATCGTTGATGGTATCTGCCGCCAGTGGGGTAAACAGCGCTTTGCGGAAAAAATACAGCGCGCCATGGACGCCTACCGGGCTGCCGATAGCCGCTTCTCCCTGCTTGATACTGACCTGATAATCCCAGTACTTTTGCTCGCCGTCGCTGCCGGGATTGAGCAGGCGATAGGTTGCAGCAACCACACCCACATCCGTTTGATCGAAGTGACGGTTGGCGATCTGTAACGCATCCATGGAGATCAGGGCAGAGGCGTCACTCAGGGCGATGATGTCGGCATCAATTTGTGGAATCAGATAGTTCAGGGTGGCGACTTTACCGCTGTTCTTACTGAAGGACAGAACCCGTACATTCAGATGACGGTTTTCCCGTTCTGCTGTGGCCAGTCTGGCCAGGGCTGCCGTCTCATCAGTACAACCATCGCAGGCGATGATCAGCTCCAGCTTGTCGACGGGGTAGTCCAGACTGGCAACATTACGGATTTTGTCCGCGATAACATCGGCTTCGTTGTACGCCGGCACCAGAATACAGACGCTTCTGAGTGTTTCTGGGGATACTGGAGCTAAGCTCTTATCTGAGCTTTTATAAGGGCTTTGAGCGCTACGTTTCTGCAACCGAGTCATAATCAGCGGAAAGATCACATGGTGGTAGACGATCAGTCCCCATAACAGGACGAACAGGGTCAGTAACAGAGTATTCATGTTACACCTCCTGTGGACCGACCAGCAGATTGAAATAGGCATCGGCGGTTTTCCTGAGGTTACCGGTGCCAAGCACAAACTGGCGGGGGCTGGTCTGATTGGGAAGGTAATGTAACCGCAGAATGGCGTTGTTCAGCTGCTTTGCACTGCCGGGCTTAACCAGTTCGCAGGATTTCGGGCAGACAATGCTACGACAGCCGCCGACATCGGTGACGATCACCGGCACACCGCAGGCCTGTGCTTCCAGTGGTGACAGCGGTAGTCCTTCATTCAGAGAGGGCAGGCAGAACAGATCGATGGCCTGATAGAACGGCAGGGTGTCATCCAGATGACCGAGAAAGATCACCCGGTCACCGATGCCCAGTCGTTCTGCCTGTTTTTCGAGATGCTTACGCAGGCTGCCGCTACCCGCCAGTACCAGCTTCAGATCAGTAAAGGAGTAGCTCAGGGCTTTGAGCAGAAACTCATGGCCTTTGACCGATTCTAACCGTGCTGCGCAGCCAATCAGGCAGGCATCTGCTGGCAGGTCTAGCTGTTTCCGTCGCTGTAGTTTTTGCTCCGGTGTTGCTGGTACAAAATGCTCAGTATCAATGCCGTTCAGAATCACTTTAGGTTCGCTGAACGGGAAGTGATGCAGCAATTCAAATGCAACAGCCTCGCAATCGGCGACCAGCTGCGGACGTATCAGACGGATCAGCATACTCTGCAAACGCCGGTTGGCGATCGCATTCAGATGCCAGGCATCATGCTCGGTATGCACATGGATCAGCCCTTCTAACCGGGCAGCGCTACCGCCATAGAGCAGCGGGCCGATATGGTGGGTATGCACGGCGCTGGCATTGACTTCATGCATTGCCTGTCTCAGTTGGCCGATCATATTAAAGCTGAGTCCTGGCTGTTTGTTGAAGAAGCGAAGCTGATCTCTAACCTGTGCAAGACGGGGCCAGTCGCTGATAGCGCTTTGTTCATCACCTTCAAGACTGAAGATATAGACCTCAGCTTTCTGGCGCAGCTGCTGCAACAGATCCAGCGCCATGGTTTCAATACCGCCGGGACGGAGGTGCTGAACCACCTGAACGATTATGGGTTTCATGGTCGTTTCTCCTGTTTAACGGAATATCTATGTGAAGGGTTCTGATGGGCCATCGCTGGAATCCTTGCCAGTACAGGTACCTGCAGCATCTCGCTGAGGGTATCTTTACGGCGGATGGTGGTATCCAGCAGCTCCGCGATCAGTGCCAGACCCAGACCCAGACCGACTCCGGCGACAAAACCGGCAATCACGAACACCGGAATCGGCATATTGATCGGTGCCAGCGGGTCGAAAGGTGGATCGATCAGCTTGACCCGCTCACTCTCTTCGTTTTTGCCTAAAGAGCGGGTTACACGGGCCATTTCATAGCGTTCGGCCAGATCCTGATAGATTTTCTGGCGCACCTGAATGTCTCGTTCCAGTTCTTTCAGGCGGCGTTCGTGCTGACCGTAGCCATTTACTCTGGCCTGCAGCTTTTCGATTTCACTGCTCAGCGAGGTCACCTCTTTATTCAGGCGTTCAATATGGTCGTCTGCCTGTTGCAGCCGCTCCAGCTGAGAGATCAGCAGAGGGTGTTGGGTGCTACCGTTTTCTGTTTCCTGGGTAGTGGTTGCGATAGCCCAGAGACGTTCCAGACGGGCTTTTTTCAGCTCGCCCTGATTCAGCTGCTGCATCTGTGCCAGAATCCGGTTACGTTCTTTCTCTAGCGCTTGCATCCGAGCCAGTACATTCTGAACCTCGCTGTGCTCATCGGTGTAACGGGCCCGCAGTTGAGTCAGTTCGGCCATGACATTGATGATCGCCTCTTCGATCTTACCGACCACCGGATTGGTCTGAGACAGACGCAATGCAAGGCTTGCCTGTGCCGCTTTTGCGCCTTCCAGCTCAATACGGCGTTCTGCCAGATAGGCTTGCAGCTCAGACAGTCGGGCAACATTCGCGGTATGTAAACGAGGCAACTCGCTGGCGTAACGGTTTTTATATTCGGCCAGGGCCTGTTCCGCGGTTTGCAGATCGCCGCGACGGGCTTCCAGTTCCTGCGAAAGAAAGCTTTCTGATTGAATGATGGAGGAGCGCTGTGGTGCCAGCACCCGCTCGACAAAGCGCATACTCACCATCGACAGGGTCTCTTTCATCTGACTTTTGTCTTCTGCGCGGTAGCTGATCTTAATCAGGTTGTCGCCCACCAGACGCGCCTTCAAAGCCTGAGACAACTCGGCGATCACCTGAGCTTTGCTTTTCTCATCCATCTCTTCATTGATCAGTTTTCGTTGCCAGGCGACACTGGCCAGAATGTGACGGCTGTGCAGCAGAGCATTCAGGGCTTCCATGCGGTTGCGCAGGTTGGTAGCGATGGCCAGATCTTCCAGAAACGGGTTATGTTCAGAGGCTTCCTGGAACAGAATGGTGGTACTGGTTTCATACTTCTTCGGTGACAGGATGCCCACCGCCAGCCCGACAAAGGGCATCAGTAGAATCGGCACCGCGATCAGATAACGACGGCGCCAGCCTGCCCAGAGGAGTGAGGCGAGGTTTTTGACCAATGCGCTACGAATCATCTTTTGCTCTCTTGTTTTTAACCGATGAGATGGAATGACCCCGCCTTAGCGGGACACCCGAACCTGATTAACCTGCAGCTGCGGAGACAGCTGAACTTCGCTGCGAACCGACTGCTCACGAAGGAACAGACTGATCTGCTGACAACGCTGAATAGCGATGCTGGCCGCAGCAAACTGATCCGGATGCTGACCCGGTGCGCAGGCCAGATTCAGGGCACTGTCGGTTTGTCTGGCAAAGTGCAGCAAGCGGGTTTCTTCAGTGGCGGTCATTAACTGACGGTTCTGATCAAATTGCAGATACAGATCCTGATCGATGGTTTGTGCAGTCTTATCTGCGGAAGAGTTGTCCCTGGCCTGCGCGAGCAGCGCTTCAACGCTGATAGGGCCGGCTCCTCTCGAAGCAAGCTCTGTTTGTGAGTCGGCCATTGTCAGATCCAGCATTTTGATATTGCTGATACAGCCCGTCAGACTGATAAGGCTCCCCAGCAGAACCATTTTCGACAGTGTGCAAAGTGTTGGGTTTTTCATGGGGTTCTCCCGAATCTGATAACTGACTCAACTGACTTAGATAGTGCAGGGGCTGTGCCAGATCTTGATAATTAGTCTGTAGGACTTGCCAGCTGGGCGTTTGGGGAGTGTGGTGCGATGTGCCGGGAAGTGGTCTTAAGGGATCAGTTTGAGTGGTTTTGCAGGGTGAGTCGCAAAATGAGAGTGAATCAGTTTTATCGGATCAATCGTCACGAGGACGTGGCTCACTACAATTGAAACACCCCTGTAGCGAGCCACGTCCTCGTGGCGATGTTGTTAATAGCCTTAGACTACCGCCTATGGAGGTGGTGATCGTTTAGTCGGGGGTATCCCTGAAAAGCCTGACCTGAAGCACCACAAAGCAGGCTTTCTATCCCCGATTCAAAACCCCTCTAATACCTCCTTAAGATCATCCGCCCGCTTGGACCAGCTTTCCCGATCCACCCGTTCCTGGCGCAGTTTGCGCAGTAGCTGTTGGTGGTTTTTCGTGCGGTAGTACTCCTCGATTCCTTCGACAAAACCTTCCGGGCGGTTGCTGACTTTGATCAGATCCCGGTAGCCATCCAGGGCGGGGAAGTCGGTACTGACGATCGGGCTGCCTGCGGCCAGATATTCCCTTAGTTTAAGTGGGTTGCAGGCGTGGATCTGCTGGTTACGTTTGAACGGCAGCAGGCCAACATCCCAATGCTGACTGTAACGGGGCAGTTCGTGGTGCGGGCGTGGGCCGAGCCACTGAATATTCGGTTGCGCCAGCAGGGCGCTGATATCGGTGGTGGCCGGTCCTACCAGCACAAAAGTCCACTCTGGTAGGAGTTGGGCGGTGGCGACCATCAGCTCCTGATCAAACCAGCCGGCGATGGCGCCGTAGAATCCGGCAACCGGACCAAAAGGCATATCGGCTGCTCTTGGCTGAGGTGTGCTGAATAGCTCATGATCGACGCCATGGGGCAGCACGGTGGTTTTATGGGCCGGGAACTTCTGTGCCAGTGTTGAGCTGGCGGTGATGATCAGGTCACATTTTTCTGCCAGTTCCTGTTCCATCTCTGCCACCGGGCCGTGATCAACGCCATCCAGCGCCGAGAAGTCATCGCCGCAGTAGTAGATCGCCGCCCGTTCGCCCAGTTTGCCCACCACATCCACCGCTGAGGGGAGTGAGGTCCAAAGCAGTGGTCCTTGTCCATCATCGCCTTCCAATAGCGGTGCCAGTTTGCGGCTCAGCAGTTGCTGATTAAACCAGCGTGCCAGTGGGTTGCCCGGCAGGGGCAGGGCGACCGGGTTGACCAGTTGCGGGGTCTCGGATGGTTCAGAGCTATTGGCATGGGGCTTCTGCAGCATGGCGCCGAGTTTGCTCCAGGCCCGTTTCAGGTCCCGCTTATTCAGGCGGGGGCGACGCAGGCCCAGTGAGTTAACCCAGAGTATCTGCTGTTCCGGCATCAGGTGTCGGATCAGGTGCTGGGTACTGCTGGGGTGCTGGCCCCAGTCTTCGCCGAAGACAAGCATATCGATTTTCATGCGGCACGCTCCTTATGATTCTTATCCTGTGTTTTGCTATTTGTCAGATTGATATTGTGGCCCGGTTTACTGCCTGTCATATCCGCCTCGGAAGGGCGATAAGAGGGTGGCAGTTTCATAATCACTTTTGCAGGTACACCGGCGGCCATTACAAAAGGTGGCAGGCTGCGGGTTACGACGCTGCCCGCGGCAACGATTGTGCCTTCACCGATGGTGACGCCTTTCATGACCGAGACGCCGGAGCCAAGCCAGACATCCTGTTCCAGTATGATGTCGCCGATCTGATCATCCGTATCCGGCAGGCCTTTGGCCCGGGCTTGGGGATCAACTGGATGACCGGGGTAGCCTGCCAGAAAACCACGGCCCGCAATCCGGACGTTATCGCCGATGATTACCTTGCTGCCGACAGCGATGGTGGTCTGCCAGGCGATACCGACGTTGTTACCGATAATCAGCTGTGGGGTTTCCTGACCACACCAGCGGCCGGAGAAGGTGGTCTGGCCCGAGACGCGGCAGTTGTCTCCCATGCTTATTTCCAGGCTGCCCTGTACCAGCGGCATACCGCCGTACAGGTACAGTCGGCGACACTTGTTTACTAACCGGGTTCTGAACATCGGTGTCCAGTACAGCACCTGGGTCAGGCTGCTGAGGCTATGGCTGATCAGATGATGCAGCGCCCGCAGCGGTTTATAGATCAGGCCGATGGCCGGAATCTCGAAGTGGTGCAGCTGATCGTGGCTCGCCTTAATCGCCCGTGCCAGTGGATGATCAGCGGTTTTCACCCATTTTTTCAGTTGCTGTAAATTATTCATTCTACTGTCACCGATTTTGCCAGGTTACGGGGTTGATCCACGTCTGTACCGATGGCCAGCGCGGCGTGATAGGCGATCAGTTGCAGCGCGATCGCATAGATAATCGGGGCAAACACTTTGTCGCAGGCGGGTAGAGTGATGCTCTCCACTTCCAGTGGTAGGTTGCCGCAGCTGCGGTGATCGCCAAGTACGATGCAGCGACCGCCTCGGGCCATCACCTCTTCCATATTTGAGAGGGTCTTTTCCAGCAGGCCATCGTTTGGTGCGATAACAAACACCGGTACGCCGGATTCGATCAGAGCAATAGGGCCGTGTTTCAGCTCACCGGCACCAAAGCCTTCAGCATGCAGATAGCTGATCTCCTTCAGCTTCAGTGCGCCTTCCAATGCCAGCGGGAAGTTACTGCCACGGCCGATGAAAAAGGCGTTATGGCTGTCTTTAATGCTTTCGCCGATCAGTTGGAAATGGGGTTCCAGCTCAAGGGTCATATCAATCAGACTGGGCAACGTGGTGATCTTCATCAGCAGGCGATTAGACTCCTGAATCCGGATCGCTTTGCAGCGGTCTGCGGCATGGATCGCCAGGCTGGCCAGAATTGCCAGCTGCGCCGTGAAAGCTTTAGTGGATGCCACGCCGATCTCAGGGCCCGCCTGAGTCTGCAGGCTGAAGTCCGATTCACGGGCGATGGTGCTTTCCGCCACATTGACGATACTCAGGGTTTTCTGTCCCAGTGCTTTGGTGTAGCGCAGTGCCGCCAGCGTGTCGGCGGTTTCGCCGGACTGGGAAATAAAGATCGACAGGCCGTTGCGTGATAGCAGCGGAGAGCGGTAGCGGAATTCTGAGGCGACATCGATATCCACCGGAATTCTGGCGATCTGTTCAAACCAGTATTTCGCCACCATTGCTGCGTAGTGTGAGGTACCGCAGGCGATGATGTTGATGCGATCCAGGCGGGTGAAATCGACAGGCAGTTCCGGCAGCAGATGCTGGGTATGCTTGAAGGTATTGCGAACCGTATCCGATTGCTGGTGGATCTCTTTATGCATGTAGAACTTGTGGTTCTGCTTGCTCTGGTCATCCTGCTGGCTGGTGTATGCTTGCATATCCCGTTTGATAGCGCGGCCGTTGAGATCCAGCAGTTGGAACGAATCCCGGGTCATGCAGGCCTGTTCGCCTTCATCCAGATAGAGAATACGATCAATGCCCGGTGCCAGCGCCATGGTGTCTGAGCCCAGGCACAGCCCCTGATCGCTCTGGCCCAGTACCAGCGGGCTGCCTCTACGGGCCGCGTACAGATGATCCTGCTCTTTGCGAAATAGCACACCAATGGCAAACGCGCCTTCCAGATGCTGCAGAGCTGTATTCAGCGCCTGTTGCGGTGCTTGACCCTGCTCCAGAAACAGGCTGATCAGATGAGGAATAACCTCAGTATCGGTATCACTCTGGAATCTGAAACCTTCTGCCGTAAGCCACTGACGCAGCTGAAGGTAGTTTTCGATAATACCGTTGTGCACCACGGATACATCATCATTGCTGTGCGGGTGAGCGTTGGCTTCGTTTGGACAGCCGTGGGTGGCCCAGCGGGTGTGGCCGATACCGGTATGGCTGCGCAGTGCCTGGTTTGCCAGCTCCTGTTTCAGCTGTTCGAGCTTACCCGGGCGTTTAATGGTGGTGAGTCCATCGTTATCAATGACAGCAATACCGGCCGAATCATAGCCGCGGTATTCAATGTTACTCAGGCCCGCCAGCAGGTCAGGCACGATGTTGTTGTGGTTGATAGATCCGACAATTCCACACATTGTTCTTACTCCTGTTATTGAAGGGGCTTTTATCAGTTCGCTTTTTGCTGGAGACATGCTGATAACAGACCCATGGGCGTATGTAATGGTTATTGCAAACACTGCGCCAAACTGAATAGTGCTTTTATTTCAGTGGGTTATATGTTTTGTGAAGGGCCGTTAGAATGAGGCGTTTCGCATTTTGCGAGGCGTTTTGCCTCGGCGCTGATCCGATACTGAGATAATGCGATGGCCAGCGAGAGCAGAATGTAGATGGGCCAGGTGAAACCCATGGTGAGAAAGGTGCCGGAAATACAGAATCCGGCCAGACCCGCCTGCACAGATTGGGCGCAGGCATAAAGCACTGGGGAATAACTCTGAGGTGCTCCGGAAAGCTCCGATTCAGCACGGGGTTGAAAATAGGCCACACTTTTAAAACCGATGCGAGCGATCTGAATGATCAGTGCGCTAAAGATCATAAACCCGAGTAAGCCGGTCTCCGCCAGAATACCGAACCAGGTACTGTGCACGGCGTGGTTTTTGCCATCCCAATGGGGGCTGTAATCGAAGTAGTTGGAGATAAAGTTGTTGATGCCCACCCCTGTCAGTGGATGGTGTACGGCCATGCCGATAGCGGCCTGCCAGGCGTAGATACGGCCCATGGCAGATTCATCAATCCCTTCTTCATGGGCACCGCCAGAGGCCCGGTCGCTGACCCCAGCCAGTACAAACAGAACCCCTAATGCACAGACTCCTATCGAGACCAGTAGCGCTTTATTCTGTACCCGACGCCAGGCAAACACGCCGCTGACGGCGCAGATGCCCAGCAAGCCGCCCCGGCTCTGGGTGGCGATAATGGCGCAGACCACCGTGATAAAGCCGATCAGCCCCAGCAGTTTCCAGAGTTTTCCCATCCGTGGGGTGAGCAATACTGCCAGGGCAAATGCGGCGGGGAATAGCAGTACCAGTGACAGATCATTAGGATCGCCCAGCATTGAGCCGATACTGCGGCCGATAGTTACCCGGGTGCCTTCCACCAGTTCCAGCCCCTGACTCTTATTGCGCAGTGCCACCAGACCTACGCCGATGCCGCACAGAATCATGCTGA
Source organism: uncultured Amphritea sp. (assembly GCA_963669425.2). Taxonomy (GTDB): domain Bacteria; phylum Pseudomonadota; class Gammaproteobacteria; order Pseudomonadales; family Balneatricaceae; genus Amphritea. The sequence goes on along the minus strand of CAXXNC010000002.1, from coordinate 1,870,888 downwards.
ACAATACGGCTTTGAACTGGGATTCCCGGCGCAGCAGCCAACTGATTGCTAACACCATGATGGCGATCTTGATATAGGTACCGGTCAGGCTGCTCATGGCGGCAGTCCGGTTAGTCGCCAGTGCTGCACCGATAATGACCAATCCGAAGAACAGCAGAAAGGTACTGTGTTCCCGGCTCCAGAACATCTGAATACGCTGCGTCAGTAGATTGGCCATCAGCGATCCCAGCGTGCCGAGGGCCAGCAACTGAGGAATCTTCAGTGGATAGAGGGCAGGGAACACCTCATGCAGACGGAAGAAAGAAAACGCGATAAACGCCAGGCAGAGCAGAAACGGCAGCCTGAGCCCGGCAACCAGCAGCAGTGGCAGCAGCCCGGCGGCAGCAATGGCCGGGTGAGGGATTTTGTACCATGCCAGCGCCAGCAGCAGAACCACCAGAGAAGCCAGGGTGATCTGCTGCCAGCGTTGCAGGAGTTGCAGAGAATGCATGATGCTGCGGCCTGTCGCTCAGCGACCCGTGAAACGGGCCAGCATTGTGATTGAACGCTCTGGCAGTGGCACCAATCCCAGCAAAATGGCGCTGAGACCGAATAACACCAGCAGGCCAAGGCTTTGCATCACCGTAGCCAGGCTGATCGGATCTGCAGGCATCAGACTCAGACAGGCCATACCGATAGCAGAGATTAGCAGCAGGCGGCGCAGACGGTAAGGCAGTTGCAGTGCTTGTTGGCTGATACGGTAGGTCACAATCAGGCGCAGACTCAGGGCAAGGCTGGTGGCCGCGATAGCGCCCCAGGCATGATACTGAGGAATCAGAATGAGATAGCCTGCCAGGGCGATGCCGGCCGCCATACCATCAATCAGTGCCGGACGCAGCGTGGTGTTCTCGCTCATTGCACCAAACCCCAGATTACCGTTGGCATTGTGAACTGCCGCCAGCGCTGCCAGCCAGGGAATATACTGGATCGAGTCATGGTAGGTTTGAGGTGTCAGCCAGCGCACCAGAGTTGGTCCGGTTGCGGCGACAATCAGGGCTGAGCCGATGGCGATAACAACGCCTACCGAGGCCACACGGGCACAGCGTTCCCCGCCCTGGGTCTCTTTCACCATGCTGAAGCGGCGTGGGTGCCACCACAGATCAAAGGGCTGAATCAGCACCGCTGTAATCAGACCGAACTTTGCCGCCAGTGCGTACTGAGCCATCTCAGCGGTGCCGACGGCATCGGCCAGAATCCAACGATCAAAGCTGCCCAGGATAAAGCCGGAAATCCCGACAAAGATCAGCGGGCCACCGTAGACGGAATAGGTCTTAAAGCGGCTGAACTCGAAGCTGATACCGGTATCACGCCACTGCGCCCAGATCAGCCACAGGCAGAGTATCACTGCCGATAGCAGCGTGGCGCTGAGTACACCGGTCACACCAAAACCCATAAACAGCAGCGGCACAGCAATTGCCACCTGCAGTGCCACCCGACCAGCGGTGCCGAAGAAGTAGGTCCAGGCGCTGCCCTGCATGCGCAGCCAGGCCAGTGGCACCAGAATCGTCCCGACCATCGACAGGCTGGCCAGAATCAGTCGAGCTTCCAGTTCTGCCACATTGCCTGGTAACCATTGGCTGATCGTGCCAGCCAGTAACTGACCAATAACAAGTGCCAGCGCACCGAGACAGAGTGCCAGACCAAAGATATTGGCGCTGGCCTGTTTACGCTCGGCGTCATTGTCAGCACTGCCTGCAAAGCGGAACAGGGTTTCGGCCAGTCCCATACCGATCACAATACTGAGCAGATCCGCGAGGGTTTGTAAGACATCCAGCCGACCGTAGTCTTCCGGGGTCAGGAAGTGGGTGCTTACGGGTACCATGATCAGCGCAAGGCCTTTCGACAGTGCCAGGGCCGATGCGTAGATCAGGCTGTGCCTGACGGCGACGGGTAGAGTCTGTATGCGGGAAATCATAGGTCTGGCTCCTTTTTTATCCGGTACAAGGGGTGTAGCTAGAATCGAGCCAGAATTGCTTTGGTATTATTTGTCTTTAAATAACAATAGGTTAATTGGGTTTTGGATGTTTTGTTCAGCGTTGTTATTGATCGTGCCTGCAATCTGCATTGCAAAATGAGAAATTAAAAAAAGAGCCCGAGTCGGGGTTCCAGTCCTGTGTTGAACCCCGACTCGGGTAATGCTCTGGTTGTGGTGTATCTCCGGATTCGTAAGCGTTGGCGCGTCCTTGTCCTGGAGCAGTTCGGGGTTACTGGGGGGATCTGCGTCTGAACCCGAACATGCCCAGTGCCAATGCAACCAAACCAGAGAGGCCACTGCCCAGAGCGGGGCCTGGCGCGGCTTGTAAGCTGACAACCTGTTCCGTTGTCGGGACATCAGCAAACAGGGATGACACCGGATCAGTACGGACCAGAAAGACGGCGTCGTTGAAGTCGTTATCGCCACCGGGGCGGACCAAGTCCTCGAAGCCGAGTATCACTTCATTCTCACCGGAGACGGTTTCCATCATTGCCACATGGCGGGAGTAGGTGGCGCTGTTATCGATGGTTGCCGAGGCGGTGTTTTCAGGGTTGAGGAAATCGATGGTGTACATCGCTAACGGATCAGAGTAGGTGGTGTCCCAGCCTTTGACCTGATAGCCGTTCCAGGCGTTTTGCAGCAGGAAAAAGCCGACATTAGTGCCGGCTTCCAACCTCGTACCACCGGTCATATCAAACTGATCGCCATCAATGTTGGTGATATCTGCTCCCGTCAGAGTCACTGTATCACCGGCTCTGAGAAGTCCACCGCCGCCTCTTTCTGAAGCGTTATTGAATATCATCCCTGCTTCAATCCCGGACACATCCCGGAGCTCTGATATACCGATATGGCCGGAGCCGTCAGTATCGATATCACCAAAAGAGAGACCATCAAATGTGGTATCACTGTAAGTAAAGTAACCTAATGAGTTACGGTAGCCAGCACCTTCATCGAGAAAGGCCACCGAGACATGGGCATCCTCCTGCAGGGTAATATTTGGATTGTAGACAGGGTTTAAGAAATCCTGATTCACGTCCATACCTTCTGGCAATGCCAGTTGGATCTCTGTCAGCAAATCAGGGTTAACATCGATATTGACCAGTGTGTCCGTTGCATCATCAGGCGCCCACACCTGGCCCGGCAGGGTACTGAACAGTCCTGATAACACGAAACCGCTAAGTATTCGTTTCATATAAGCCTCACCTATCACATCGCAAGATTGGTGCCTATTCATAACTTATTGATTAATAATGATTTAAGGTTTTATACCTCCGTTCAGTGAGTGGTTGCTGTTTGCAAAATGCGACTTTTCAGCAATCTGAGTCTCAGATTGAGAATGCTGTCGTGTTAATAATTCAGAATGTATAGCGGGCCAACTTTTCAGCCAGTTGGCATTGTCCCTGTTCAGCAAAGGCCAGAATTTTGATCGGCTTGTCCGTTGTTCCAGGGGGAAGTTGTTGTAACCCACGACTCAGCTTTTCCAGCGCAAATGCAAACTGTGGGAAGTCCCGATGTACACTGCCTTTAAACAATACTCCGTAGCGAATTCTCTCTGCCTGCTGCTGATCGGATACCAGTTTCCGCAGTATCTGGCTGCCTTCGGCATTACGATACAGCGGGAGCAGTGCGATGGAGCCCGGACACTCCCGATGACGGTAGCCGCTGATCATGTAGGGCCCCTGATTGGCAGCTGCGATGGAGCCCAGGCTGACGAGTTCTGACACCTCCTTCTCGAAAAAAAGCTCAGGGATAGCAGGAGACGGGTCGGTCTGGTCTGCAATGATAGCGCTGTCAGTAGCTTTGACGATCCGGTTATACGGGGCGATGATCAACGCGATCAGCAGGGTGCTGAGTATCAGTAGTGTTTTCATGGTGGGAACTCCTTCTGATGCAGGTCAGGGCGATAACGATGGTGAGAAACTCCAGTACTTCCTGCGAGCGACCTTCGTGCAGCAGGTGATACCAGGATTCATCAATCGCCATCATGGCCAGCCGGGTGCCATTCAGTGTCAGGATCAGTGAGACCAGTAGCACCGCGCGCAGATAATCCTGTCTGAGGAAGCGTTGCTGGTGGTAAAGCGTAAAGGTGAACCAGAGCAACAGAGCCAGCGACAGGTTAGTGAATGCTGAACAGCCGGTCAGAATCAGCAGGCTGTGGCCATCGTTTATTCCGCCCGCGAGGGTGACGGTATTGCCGGAGACGGTGGCCGGGTTATTAATCAGTATCAGAATCATGCTGCTGATCCAGGCGTCGAAAGCCAGAATCTGTTCGGCGAACAGATGCAGAAAGCTCTGGCAAACCGGGTCTCTGACAGCGATGGCGATAAGGATCACTGCCGCCAGCTGTGCATCGGTTGTCGAATCTTTCTGATAGTGCCAGAACAGAGCCAGCGTGATGCATATCAACCAGCTGAGTGTTGCACTGGGAATGACCAGAAGCAGTGATGCCATCAGAAGCTGCAGTCCGGTGCCTGGATGGATTGCTTTATTCTGGTTCCGCGTTTGGTATGCCAGTTTCATCGCGACAACCAGACAGAGCCAGATAACATGGCTGTGGCCGAATCCCGTGATCAGTGAATCGGTCAGATCCATAGTCTTCAGGCTGACGATGACCGGCGGCAGCAGTGCGTTCAGTGCTGCCGCAAAGCAGAGCAACGGCAAGATATGTTGTTCTAGTCTGATGAGAATGTTCATCGACGTGTATCCTTTACCAGACCAGTTGGCCGTGGCGCTGAATGGCCTGCTTATAAAGCTCAACGATTCTGGGGCAGACTGTGTCATCGCTGTAATGCCGGACAATATGGTGGTGAGCCGAGACCGCGATAGCGGCTTTTTCAGTGGCATCAGCCACTGCCCAGGATTGCAGGATCTGACTCATTCGGGTTTCATCGCCTGCCGGGATCAGCCAGCCATTACGGCGGTGCTCGATAAGATCTGGTAATCCACCAATGGCATAGCTGGCGACCGGAATCCCTCTGACCATCGCTTCCAGTGCGACCAGGGGTAAACCTTCTGCCTTACTGGTAATGCAAAGCAGTCCGATCTCGTTCCAGTGCTGCGCCATATCCACATGACCGAAGAAGGTCAGATGGGGAAAGCGCTCCTGCAGGCGCGCTTTGTCCGGTCCATCACCGTAAACATGACAGGGAACGTTCAGATTTTGGTTTTTAAGAATCTGGGTTATCCGGGCGAAGGCTTCCGGGTCTTTCTCATCCGATAACCGGCCCACGAATGCAATAGCTTTACCCCGCTGGGTCGGGAAGGACTCTCTGGCGACAAAGTTGACAATTTGTTGGGAGCACACAGGTAAACGGGCTGAAATCTCTGCGCTGACACTGATTACCCTGTCGGCGAAAAGTGCAGTGATCTCATCCAGCCAGCTATACATTTTTAACCGGCCTTTGCCCCGGTCACCGGAGTGATAGGTGGATACCACCGGTACACGGTGCCAGCGTCCCAGCAAACGGCCTATGACACCGGCTTTATATCCGTGAGTGCAGAGCAGGCTTGGAGAGTGAGTCAGTTGATGGCTCAGTTCGCGGTAGCCGGAAAGACAGCGCCATTGAATCCCTTCTGACGTCAGCGCCTGTTTAAGCGGATGCTCGCCGTGGTCGTTAAGAAAGATGACCTCGTTGCGATAGCCGTTGTCATTGAGCCAGCGAGACAGATTAAGCACATGACTTTCTATGCCGCCGAAGCCCCGGCTATCCAGTAACTGATAAATAACCCAATCGTGAACAGACATAACAAGCCCCCCCTGATTATCTTTTATCTGGAATCAGCAAATGATCGGCCAGTACTCGGAAACAGCTTTTATTTCATAGGGTTAAACGGGTAGTGATTGTTCTGTCTGTCAGAGAGTTCTGTGTTTACTTATGAATCGGTTCGATTTTGGCACTCTGCGACTGGGAATTCTCATTCTGCGAATCAGTTTGTTATCTGTATTTTTGGTTTTTGTTTAACTTATTGAAAAATATATAAAAAATAGTTGGCGGGTTTTTTGCGAGATCTCTTCTGAGTTTTTTATTTCTTAGGAGAGAATAATGAAATTTCTGGTAACTGGCGGTTGCGGCTTTATAGGATCTCACCTGTGCGATGCGCTGATTGAGCGTGGACACACCATCCGGGTGCTGGATGATCTGTCCACCGGTGTGATGGATTATCTGCCCGCAAATGCAGAATTTTTTAAAGGTGATGTTGCCGATGAGGCGACAGTTAAAGAGGCGATGCAGGGCGTGGATGGTTGTTTCCATCTGGCAGCGGTTGCGTCGGTTGAACGGTCGAACACCGATTGGTGTGGCACCCATCGGATCAATCAGCAGGGCACGGTGAATGTGCTGGATGCCGCCCGAACTGCAAAAGAGATTCCGGTACCGGTGGTGTATGCTTCATCGGCTGCCATATACGGTGATAACGCAACAGTGCCGCTGGACGAATCGTCAGCGCCAAGACCGATCAGTGCTTACGGTGCTGATAAGCTCGGTAGCGAGCTGCACGCGCGGGTGGCCTGGATCAATCACAAGGTGTCTACGGTGGGGATGCGCTTTTTCAATGTTTATGGCCCTCGTCAGAACCCATCGTCACCGTATTCCGGTGTGATTTCGATCTTTATCGATCGGATTCTGAGGGGCGAAACGCTGAAGATTTTTGGCGACGGTAGTCAGACCCGGGATTTCATCTATGTCGGCGATGTGGTGCAGCATTTGCTAAGTGCTATGTTCAATCAGCCCGGTGAAGCAGCGGTGTATAACGTCTGTACCGGACAATCCACTTCTATTACGCAACTGGCCCGGACGTTGTCACGGGTGGCCGGGGTGGAAGCGGACATCCAGTACGAGCCGGCCCGTACCGGCGATATCTCAATCTCCCTGGGGGATCCGCGAAAAGCAAAACTGCGCTTTGGTCTGAATTCCCGGGTGAGCCTTGGCGATGGTTTGCAATTTACTCTGGAAGCCCACCGGGGAGCAGACCGAGAAGCCAGCTGAAGCCTTACCGGAGCCTGTTAAAGTTTGTAATCACAGGCTCGTATCGGTCTGATGTTGTCCCAGCCACGCGATGAAGTGCTGCTTTGCCAGTAGCTGTTCCTGTGGTTTGGGTTCAACGACGTAATAGGCGGTTTCGGAAAGCAGGGTGAAATCTTTCAGCCCGACAAGCAGTTTGTTCTCAACTAGCTCATCGACCAGATTGCCCCAGCCGAGTCCAACCCCCTGACCGGCTATGGCAGCCTGAATCAGCAGGGTATAGTTATTAAAGGTCAGTACCGGATCACTGGGCTCAACCAAGCTGCGGCGTCCTTTAAAAAAACTATTCCAGTCCTGCCAACCCTGGCCGGCATCGGTGCCCAGTTTCAGCAGGGGCATTGAGGCCAGCTTTTTATGACTCTGTATCGGGCCATGCTTTTCCAGAAACGCCGGGCTGCAGATGGGGTAGACCTCTTCATAAAAAAGTCGGGTCGAGGGGGCATCATTCGGTGCATTATTCATCAGTGCCACGAAGACATCCAGGTCAGAAGCGTGAATGTCATGCTGGCCCTGAGATGTGATGATCCTCACATCGATCTCTGGATGCTGTTCACGGAAGTCCGGTAAGCGGGGGAGAAGCCAATAAGCGGCAAATGCAAAATCGGTAGCAACATTTATGGTCTGGTGTAAACGACTTTTCTGCAGCTTATCCAGACAGGCTGCCATCGAGTTAAAACCTTCCTGAACTGCCTTAAAAAGGTGCCATCCATCATCGGTCAGTTCCACGCCCCGGTAAATTCTGCGGAACAGTTGTAACTCTAATGTCTGTTCCAGGCCTTTTATTTGCTGGCTTATGGCTGATTGGGTCGAGCCAAGCTCTCTGGCTGCACCAGTAAAGCTCAGATGACGAGCCGCTGCTTCAAAGATAAGCAGAGTCTGAATAGGGGGAAGCCTCTTGGATAATAACATAAGCTCAGCTAATTCCAGTCATTAGTTTCTGACCAGTTTACAGGGAATTATGTCCTGTTAAAAATGTGCTTCAGGAAAACAAAAATAACACCGGTTTCAGATACGCATACGCAACTGATACCAGCAATTTTTAAGGGTAAAGAGCCGATGTCACAGGATAAGTCTCAAAAACAACCAAATATTCTATTCATTATGGCGGACCAGTTGGCCGCGCCTGTTTTATCCATGTATGGGGGTAAAACGGCAAAAACACCTAATTTGGACGCATTAGCAGAGAAAGGGGTGGTGTTTGATTCTGCTTACTGTAACAGCCCATTGTGTGCGCCCAGTCGCTACGTACTGATGAGTGGTCAGCTGCCAAGTAAGATTGGTGCATGGGACAACGCTGCTGAGTTTCCGGCAGATATACCTACATTTGCGCATTACCTGCGCCATGCCGGTTATCGGACAGCGTTGACCGGTAAGATGCATTTCTGTGGTCCGGATCAACTGCACGGCTTTGAAGAGCGCCTGACTACAGATATTTATCCGGCTGACTACGGCTGGTTCCCGGACTGGACAGATTTTGAGAGCCGTCCGACCTGGTATCACAATATGTCTTCAGTTACTCAGGCGGGCCCTACGATTCGTACTAATCAGCTGGATTTTGACGATGAAGTGGTTTTCCACGCACAGCGTTATCTCTACGACCATGTACGTGGCAGTGATGATCGCCCATTCTGTCTGACCGTTTCCATGACCCATCCGCACGATCCATACGCGATTACTCAGGAGTACTGGGATCGTTATGAGGGTGAAGAGATCGAATTGCCTTCTTTTGAAATCCCGGCTGAAGAGCAGGATCCACACTCCAGGCGTCTGCTGCATGTGTATCAGATGGACCGCGAAAACGTATCTGATGAGCAGATTCGCAATGCCCGTCGGGCGTATTACGGTGCTGTAAGTTATGTCGATGACCAGATCGGTAAGCTGATGAAAGCACTGGAAGAGACCGGGCTGAGCGACAACACCATCGTCGTCTTCTCCGGTGATCATGGCGATATGCTGGGTGAGCGTGGCCTGTGGTACAAGATGAGCTACTTTGAGTGGTCTACCCGCGTACCGATGCTGGTGTGCGCCCCACGTCACTTTAAACCTGGCCGTGTCAGTGAATCTGTTTCGACGATGGATCTGCTACCGACATTTGCCGAAATTGCTAATGATGGCAAAGCACCGGAATACGTTATGCCAATTGATGGTCGTAGCCTTATTCCGCACCTGACCGGACAAGCCGGTCACGACGAAGTGATCGGTGAGTATATGGGTGAAGGTGTGGTTGCACCGATGTTTATGATTCGCCGCGGTGATTACAAGTATATCTGCAGCCAGCCGGATCCTGATCAGCTGTTTAACCTTGCCGAAGATCCGCAGGAACGTACCAATCTGATCGATGAGCCTGCCCATGCTGAGATGGTCGCGGCATTGCGCGAAGAAGCGGCTAACCGCTGGGATTCAGACGCAATCACCCGTGACGTCATCATCAGCCAGAAGCGCCGTCGTATGATCGCTGAAGCTCACAAGCAGGGTGTTGAACCGAAATGGGATCACCAGCCGATCTTTGATGCCAGTACCATGTATATGCGCAACAACATCGATCTGGATGATCTCGAGAAGCGTGCCCGTTTCCCGCAGGTCAGCGAATAATCTGCTGCCACTTAAATAAAAGATCCATATATAAAAATAAGAGGAAATCTCTATGCGAAACTTACTGAGCATCCGTAATAGTTTCTATGCCTTGAGCTTTGGAGTCGGTTTGCTGGCTGCTAACGTTGTTGCAGCGGCTCCGACTCAATGTCAGAAAGTTCAGTTTACCGATCCGGGCTGGACTGATATCAGCTCTACCAATGCGCTGGCCAGTGAGGTACTGACAGGGCTGGGTTATGAAACTGAGGTAAGTACACTGGCTGTGCCTATCGGTTTCGAAGCACTGAAAAGCGGTGATATTGATGTATTTCTTGGCAACTGGATGCCGGCACAGCAGAAGTTCATTGATAAATACGCCACACCGGGTGATATAGATGTGGTGGGTGAGAATCTGGCCGGTGCTAAATTTACCCTGGCTGTGCCGCGTTATGCCTACAATGCAGGCGTAAAAGATTTTGCTGATCTGGCAAAATTTGCGGATGAATTCAGCGGGAAAATCTACGGTATTGAAGCCGGTGCTCCGGCGAATCAGCTGCTTCAGAATATGATCGATAGCGGTGACTTTAATCTGACGGACTGGCGTCTGGTGGAGTCAGGTGAACAGGGCGTGATGAGCCAGGTTAAACGCGCTATCCGCCGTGATCAGTTTATTGTATTCCTGGGCTGGGAACCGCATCCAATGAACACCAACTTCGAGATGGCCTATCTGACCGGTGGTGATAAGTACTTCGGTGAAAACTTCGGCGGCGCGACCATCCACACGGTGACCCGCAAAGGCTATCAGCAGGAGTGTCCGAACGTGGGCAAGTTGCTGGATAACCTGAAGTTCACGCTGACTATGGAAAACCAGATGATGGGCTACATCATGGATGAGGGAATGGAGCCGTATGAAGCGGCGCAGAAGTATCTGAAAGGTAATCCGGACGTGCTGAATGACTGGCTTGATGGCGTAACCACTATTGATGGTGGCGATGCAATGGGTGCAGTGCGTAAGCATCTGGAAATCTGATTCTTTTCGTTCCGGCACTCAGCTGTTCCCGCTGAGTGCCTCCTTTTAATACTCAGTCACTGTCGGCAGGGCGTGTCCCTTAGCTGAGGGACTGGCTCATCTGAAAGAACGCTTCATCATGAACTGGTTAACTGAAAATAAGTTGCCGTTAGGCGATTGGATGGAGGTCTTTGTCGACTTCCTTACCCTCAATGCTGCGGGTCTGTTTGATGCTATCTCTGTGTCACTGGAATGGATCATTATCACGCTGGTCGGGGTGTTCCAGTGGTTCCCACCGGCGGTACCGATGGTAATGACCGCTCTGGTAGCCTGGTTCCTGCACCGTAGTCTGCCGCTGGTTATTTTTGTGGTTGCAGCGCTGCTACTGATACTGAACCTTGGTTACTGGCAGGAGATGCTGGAAACCTTTGTGTTGGTATTAGCCGCTACGACACTTTCAGTGGTGTTTGGTATTCCCCTGGGGATACTGGCTGCTCATAAACCCTGGTTGTATACCCTGATGCGGCCGGTGCTGGATCTGATGCAGACCATCCCAACATTTGTCTATCTCATCCCTACGCTGGTGCTGTTCGGGCTGGGCGTTGTTCCTGGTCTTATCTCTACCATTATCTTCGCGATTGCCGCGCCGATTCGTCTGACCTATCTGGGGATCAGTAAGGTACCGGAAGACCTGATGGAAGCGGGTAAGGCCTTTGGTGCCACACCGATGAAATTGCTGTTTAAAGTCGAATTGCCCGCAGCGTTACCGAACATTATGGCGGGTATTACCCAGTGCATCATGCTGTCGCTCTCTATGGTGGTGATTGCTGCACTGGTCGGGGCTGATGGTCTGGGTAAGCCGGTGATCCGTGCCTTGAACACCGTGAATATTTCACAGGGGTTTGAAGCCGGTTTGGCGATTGTTCTGGTGGCGATCATTCTTGATCGGATCTGTAAAACACCGGGTGCGAAACAGGAGGGTTAATTATGTCTGCTGTATCAATAAAGAATCTGGATGTGGTGTTTGGCAGCAATGTTCAGAAGAGTCTGTCCCTGCTGGATCAGGGGCGTAGCCGACAGGAAATCATTAATGCCACCGGTGATGTGGTGGGTGTTCACAATGCCAGCATTGAAGTTCAGCAGGGTGAGATTTGTGTGCTGATGGGGTTATCGGGTTCCGGTAAGTCCAGCCTGTTACGGGCGGTGAACGGGCTTAATCCAATCAGCCGGGGTCAGCTTCTGGTGAGGGATGGTGAGCGGATGGTGGATATGGCCGACTGTGATGCCGCAACACTCCGACATATGCGTACCCATCGGGTCTCGATGGTGTTTCAGAAGTTTGCGCTGATGCCCTGGTTATCGGTACTCGATAATGTCGCATTCGGATTGGAGATGCAGGGTATCGATAAGCAGGCTCGCCGGGAAAAGGCGATGGCTCAGCTTGAAATGGTTGGGTTGGCCGAGTGGAAAGATAAGTATCCTCACGAGCTTTCAGGGGGGATGCAACAAAGAGTTGGTTTAGCCAGGTCGTTCGCGATGGACAGCGACGTCTTGCTCATGGATGAGCCTTTTTCCGCTCTGGACCCGTTGATTCGAAGTCAGCTACAGGATGAGTTGATTGAGCTGCAACAACGGTTAAACAAGACCATTATCTTTGTCAGTCATGATCTGGATGAAGCGCTTAAGATTGGTACCCATATCGCTATTATGGAGTCCGCAAAGATTATTCAGCACGGCAAGCCGGAAGAGATTGTTCTTAATCTGGAAACCGCCTATGTTAAAGCGTTTGTTGCGCACACCAATCCTCTGAATGTTCTGCGTGGACAATCGTTAATGACCGGTATTGATGCGCTCCCCAGAGACGGGGACAATCTGGTACTGAGTGATCAGGGCAACAGTAGTATTGTGCTTAACGGCGATGGTCGGGTAACATCTGCGACAAACTACGGGCGTAGCCTGCAACTGACCCATTGGCAGGAAGGAGAGTGTATCGATAGCCTGGAGCGGGACGCGATGGTCATTGCTGATGCTGACATTCCGATGAAACGGGCGGTCGAGATTACCTATCGAACGGGCAATCCCGTATTGTTGGAGCAGGCCGGAGCTCTGGTGGGAGTGTTGTCAGATAAAGAGCTGTATCACGCCCTGCTGGGTAAGCGCTTTGCGGCAGCATAAACCAGCTGTGTTTGTGTAAAGCTACAGAACCGGGTGCTGATGCCCGGTTCTGTTTATTTTCAGATTTGAGCCGGATATCTGGATCAGGTGGCTGGACCTTATAATTTAAAAAAGCGTTTGAGAATCACGCTTGGAAAAGGTGTTTGGGAATGTCTGATAAACGACAACAGTTGCTGTTTCGATTGTTGCCTTTTCTCGTCTGGGCGGGGAAGACGGACCGCCGTTCTTTAAGTTCAGACATTATTGCCGGCCTGACAGGCGCTGTTGTCGTACTCCCACAGGGCGTGGCTTACGCACTGATTGCAGGACTCCCGCCGGAATATGGCCTATACACGGCGATCATTACACCGGTAATCGCCGGGCTGTTTGGCTCATCCCTGCATCTTATATCGGGTCCTACTGCGGCGATTTCCATTGTTGTACTGAGTGTTGTCAGTAGTGTAGTCCCTCCGGATAGCAGCCAGTTTATCCCAATGGTTATGACCCTGACGTTGTTGGCAGGCGCCATTCAGCTGGGGTTGGGGCTGGCTCGTTTGGGTGGACTGGTTAACTTTATTTCTCATACGGTTGTGATCGGTTTTACCGCCGGTGCCGCGATCCTTATTGCTACCAGTCAGATTAAATATATTCTGGGTGTATCTATTCCCTCAGGGCTGTCCTTTGTTAGGGGATGGGAAGCGCTTTTCAGGCAGCTTGATCAATTCAATCCCTATTCAGTGATGATCGCTGCAACTACGATTCTGGTTACCCTGCTGGTCAAGCGGATCAATTCCCGGCTTCCCGCGATGCTGTGCGGCATGGTGGCAGGCGCGGCATTCTGCTGGTTTGTCAGTGGCGAACAGCGTGGGGTGACTCTTGTTGGTGCACTTCCTGAAGGCCTGCCGGGTTTTGCTATTCCAAACCTGGGGTTCGATAGTTTGACGGCCATCCTGCCCGGGGCTATGGCAGTCGCTATTCTTGGTTTGGTTGAAGCAGTTTCTATTGCCCGGGCAATCGCGATTCACTCAGGACAGCGGATCGATGGGAATCAGGAGTTTGTTGGTCAGGGATTATCTAATATGGTTGGAAGCCTGTTCTCGTGTTATGCCGGGTCCGGTTCGTTTACCCGTTCCGGGGTCAACTATGATAGTGGAGCTAAGACTCCACTGGCAGCGCTGTTTGCAGCGCTGTTTCTGGTGCTGATTCTGGTTTATCTGCCTGGAATTACCGCTTATCTGCCACTGGCGGCGATGGGCGGTGCAATTCTACTGGTGGCCTGGAATCTGATTGATATTCACCATATTCAGCAAATCTTCTCGAGCGACCGTAAAGAAAGCCTGATTCTGGTGGTGACTTTTGTTTCGACTCTGGTGGTCGAGCTGGAATTTGCCATCTATATGGGTGTCATCCTGTCGTTGATAATTTACCTGCGACGAGCTTCCAGGCCCCGGGTTATGACTGTTGCTCCCAGATCGATTGTGAACGGTACAGACCTTCGCAGTATCGAGCGCTTTAATCTGCCCAGCTGTCCGCAAGTCAGACTGGTTCGGATCGATGGTTCTATCTTCTTCGGAGCTGTTGATCATATTCAGAAAGCGCTCTCTGCTGCCGGACGAATAAAGGAACAGCACATCGTGATCATATGTTCCGGAATCAACTACATTGATCTGGCAGGGGCTGAAATGCTGGCCAGTGAGGTTGCAGTTATGGCAAAGCAGGGTAAAACACTGAGCTTCTGTGCCCTTAAAAATACAGTCAAAGATGAACTGGCTTCAGCGGGTCATATCGACAGAATCGGAGCAGAGCGATTTCATGATTCAGTGGATGATGCTTTAGCTGTGATTACTGCACAGCTTGATATGAGTATCTGTCATGGATGCGAACATCGGATTTTCAGACAGTGTCCGGACGTTGAATAGGAAGAGCGCCCGGTGCTTCTCTTAACGAAATACCGGGTGATAGATTATCGGCTTTCCAGATCATCCATAAGATCATCGCGAATATCTGCGTAATCTACTTCTGAGATACCGAGAAAGTCCAGGACCGGACGAATCTGGAAACACAGAGGGCTTCTGTCATCAATACGCCAGTATTTGCGGTATACCTTACTAATCTCTTTAGCCAATAGCAGATTACAAAGCAGGGTTACGGTTTTTTCGTCTGCCTGTGTGTTACCTGCTACAGCATCCAGATAGTTTGGCTGTAGGCGGATTGCATCGGCTATATTGCTCCCCATGCTCCATTTCTCTGCGATTAGTCCGCCGATAGCAAAATGGTCACAGTCATAGCGTTCGGTTTCCATCTCATAGAGAGAGTGCAGATTGGCACCGTTCACTTTTTTCAGAAACTGTTTGTAGTCGCTGAAGCTCTCGATCATTAATGGTACGCCACAATCGTGGATCATCCCCAGAGTGTAAGCATCATCTCCGTTTGCATTGCAGAGCTTTCGGGTCAGATACGAAGCAATCTCAGCAACTTCACTGGCTGTATCCCAAAAGCGTTCAAGCGAGCCAGCTTTCGACAAGGAGTTTTTAAGTTCGACCAATTGAATGATCATTTTTAAGCGAATCAGACCGACACGCATGATCGCCTGTTCTAGCGCATTAATCTGCTGACTGCCACTGAATGCCGGGCTGTTGGCGATTGCCATGACTGAACTATAAAGCGCAACATTCTCTCGAATCTCTTTAACAATCTGATCGATATCCGGCTCGTTGGCGCCGAGTAATGTATTCAGCCTGATCAGTGAGTCAGGTCTGGACGGAATAATATAGGGCTTACTGCCTACCAGTGATACTGCCAATGTACAAACTTCCCAAAACAAACTGGATTGGGCCCTGATGTATAGCATAGAGGGCATTGCAAGCTGGCTGTATGCCAGCAGATAAATGTCCGGTTGCTTATAGTGATTGTATTGGAATAAACCGGACAATATCTGAAGCATATTCTAAACACTGTTAAAAGGTGCGTCAGTATTTTTGCCCTTAATAAGTGAGTAAAAGTCACCATTTCGGTTATTTGAAGAGGCTGAGGATCACAAAAAAAGAGCGCCTGGGCGCTCTTTTTTCAGCTGTCTTTTGTCATTGTTAGAGGACAATCAGCTGGCCCTGCCTGAGGTGATCAATAGGCTTTAGCTGTGATTGTCTCAAACATTGACCAATGATCTCTTCTTCATGTCCGGGTTTCATGTTGGTCACCCAGATCTTAGGCTGAAAAGTGAGCTGCTTCAGTTGTTCGGCCAGCCTTGCGGGGCTCAGGTGTCCATTGTTATCTGCCTGTTCAGAATCTTCATCAGTGTAAGAAACATCAATCGCAATCATATCCGGACGTCGGGCATTAATAATTGGCCAGAGCTGGTCGTTTGAAGCTGTGTCTCCTGTGTATACGAACCCGCGCTGGTCTGCGGAGATCATAAAACCAGCGGTCGGTGTAACGTGCACCGAAGGAAGCATTTCAACCACTTTATTTCTGATCGTTATGGTATCCCCAACATTGATGCTTTTGAGGCTCAGAATCGGCTTTTCATCAGGTATTGATGTGTAATCAGGACAGATGATGCCGTTGAAAACATGGGATTTCAGAGCTTCAACAACTTCTGGAAGGGCAAAGACTTCAATGGGTTCTCTGTGTTCATCAAACAGAGTTGCCAACATCAGTGGTAGACCCAGTATATGGTCAATATGAGCATGGGTTATCAGTACAGAGCGTATGGATAGCATACGAGCTTTTGTGAGTAGCTCTAATCCACTACCTGCATCTAATAAAAGATGGTCATCAATAAGAAATGTGGTGGTCTTTAATCCTTCGCCAATGCCACCACTGCATCCCAGTATTTCTATTTTCATGAGTACACCTCTGTTCACTCTCATTGTCGTCCCTGAAGTCATAATACCCTGTCCATTGATTCAGTAAATGAGGCATGACCAAGGTTACTCACATAAATACTGAAAATGGGAGGTAAAGTGGCCGTACATACTGATCTGTGAGGCTCTATACCCTCTGGTAGGTATAGAGCCATGGCTGCGCTTCTGTCATTGATAAGTATCAGTCCGACAATAAGAAAGTGTAGAGGGTTCATGGTGCGTAGCTCGCTTGTCCGTAAAATTTCGCTTCCGGTGGCATTGCTGCTGATACTGGTGGTGGTCATTCAGCTGGCAATTTCGACCAGTCTGATCAATCAAACCAGCAGTCGTTTACAGCAGACCGTTGAGCCTGCGATCAGCAATGCTGTGCGTGAAAAAATCGATACCTTTGCTGTTGCTGAGCAACGCCGGATAGAAAACCTGTTTGGTGAACAGCTGAATAACGTTCAGGGATATGCCCGGCAGATCGGATTTCTGCGAACGCAGTTCCGTTCCCTCTATCTGCCACCGGAAGATGTACGTTTTATTCTGAATGAATATCTGGCCGGTGCGCTGACCAATAATGGCGAAGTCCTTGGCCTGTACGCAGTGTTTTTACCGAATGCGCTTGATGGTGCGGATAAGTCGAATCGCGATGAAGCCGAATCCGGTTCGAACGAAGCGGGCCGGTTCGCCACCTACTGGGCCAGAAACTCTGATGGGGCGCTGGTGCAGGAAGTGATGAGCGAGGAGAACATAGGTGATACTACAGCGGGTTCAAATGGTCAGCCATATAACAGCTGGTATAGCTGTCCGCTACAGAAAAAGGGGCACTGCATACTGGAGCCCTATAGCGATACCGTTGATGGTCAGCCGGTACTGATGACTACTGTTGCGACGCCGATCCGCTTTGGCGAACGTATTGTCGGGGTTATTGGTGTTGATCTGGCGTTGTCTGATCTGCAGCAATCTGCTGTGAGTTTCGGATCGCAGCTGGCCGGGGGCGCTGGTCGGGTGATGTTACTGTCTGATGCCGGTGCACTGGTGACCGATAGTCAGCGTTTGTTGCAGCCAGGAGCATCGGCTATCTCTGAGCTGCCTGAGTATATCGATCTTTCCCGAACCGGTGCATCGACCAGTGAGCAAGCCTATGCCGAGGTTAAACAGGTGGATCTGGCCGGGTTGACGCATTGGAAGCTGGTGGTGGAAATTCCGTCTGCGTTTATCGCAGATCAGGTTGGCTCGGTTGTTTCGGTATTGAATGAAGGCCGTACTACACAACTACAGAGCATGTTCATTGTTGGTGTGGTGATTGTGATTCTGGGTACGGCAGGCATTGTGCTGGTGGCTTTGCGTATCGCCAGACCGGTGCGGGATGTCACATCAGCGCTGCAACAGATTGCCAGTGGTGAAGGTGATCTGACCCGCCGGATCGAAGTCAGATCTGCCGATGAGATCGGTATGCTGGCGAACCACTTCAATCAGTTTGTAGGCCAACTGGCCGGAATGATCAGAACCATGGCTCAGTCGGTCACCACCGGACTGGAAACCTCGGAGCAGGCTTCGGGGCTGGCACATCGTTCCAGTGCCGGTGTTGCCAGTCAGCAGGAACAGATTGTGATGGTTGCTGCAGCCTCGGAAGAGATGTCGCAAAGTTCGCTGGAGGTGGCGCGCAACGCGGCATCGGCGGCGGAAGCCTCGGTGCGGGCAGAAGATGCCTCGAATCAGGGTTCAGAAGTGATCAGCGGTGCAACCGAGAACATTGATGCGCTGGCCGGACAGATGCAGAGATCTCTGCAACAGGTTGAAGGGCTGGCCAATGACAGTGAGAATATTGCCGAGGTGATGCAGGTTATCCGCTCCGTCGCGGAACAGACCAATCTACTGGCGCTGAATGCGGCGATCGAAGCGGCCCGGGCCGGTGAGCAGGGACGAGGCTTTGCTGTTGTTGCCGATGAAGTGCGAGGTCTGGCGGGCAGAACCGCTGCGTCTGTCACTGAGATTGAGGCAGTGATCACCGACCTTCAGGCAACGGTGACCGAAGTGGTAAGAAGCATTCAGCAGGGTTCATCCCTGGCTGGAAAAACAGCCGTTCAGGTGAAGGATGCCAATGCTATGTTCCGGGAGATTGGCGAGTCGGTGAAAGATATCTCCGGAATGTCGGTGCAGATTGCCGCTTCGGCCGATCAGCAGAGTTCAGCTGCTGAAGATATTAATTCCAGTCTGCAGAAGATTCGTGGCGTTGCGGATGATGTGGCAGAGCATGCCCAGACCTCAGCGCAGTTGAATAACGAACTGGCCAGTCTGGGATTGCAACAGAATGAGCTGATTGGTCGTTTCCGGTTCTGATTCAGCTCAATAGTCTGTCTGAGAGGTCGGTTGGCTGCGGAATTTTCATCTTGTTTCGCCGCTCAGTTCCTATACTTCAGTAGGAAATGAGAGGCGAAATCGGAGGTGGCATTATGTCGGTCGCAACTACACTGGACTCCTATCTGAAAAACCGGGCCTGTCGCTATGACACGGTAGAACATCCTTTTACAGCGACGGCCGCTGAAGCTGGCATATCATCATCAGTACCGCTGAAGAAAGTTGCGAAGGCGGTTGTACTGCACGATAACAGCCATTATCTGATGGCGGTGATCCCGGCTATGAACAAGCTGGTGCTCCCCGAAGTTGAACGTCTGATTGGTTGCCATGCTGAGCTGGCGTCTGAGGCGGATCTGGAGCGTATATTTGGTGATTGTGATAAAGGCGCAATTCCAGCAGTAGGTCAGGCTTATGGTCTCAATGTGATCTGGGATGGTGCATTGAAGGATGAAGAGGATATCTATCTGGAAGCCGGGGACCACAGGCACCTGTTGCATCTGAATAAGCAGCAGTTTATGCGCCTGATGCGCAATAACCCATACGGTGAAATAAGCTGCGCGCCGGACGAGCTCTACGATATGAGCCATATCCGGATGATGTAAGAAAAATCTGTATCTGAAGGATACTCCGTATATCTGACTGGGATATACTGCGGCTGATTATCTCACCAGCGGAGTCGTTATGCTTAATATGGATTTCAGTCAGACCGTGGTCATTGATACTAACCAGCAGGACTGGGTAGCCAGCCCGATGGCCGGTGTCTGGCGTAAACCGCTGGCCCGTGAAGAGGCAGAACGGGGGCATGCGACCAGTGTAGTGCGTTATGAGGCTGGTGCCCGCTTTTCCGTCCATGATCACCCTAAAGGGGAAGAGATACTGGTGTTGAACGGTGTCTTCTCCGATGAATCCGGCGATTATCCCGCCGGGACGTATTTCAGAAATCCTGAAGGCTTCCGTCATGCGCCGTTCAGTACAGAAGGGTGCGAGATTCTGGTTAAACTGCATCAGTTTCAGGCGGATGATTCTGAGCATGTCTGTATCGATATCCTCTCCGCTCAGTGGCTTGAGAGTGGTGGCGGAATGAGTTGCCTGCCTTTGCATCAGTGGCATGATGAGCGTGTCGAACTGCTGCGGACTGATGCCGCTCAGACGCTTAGCTTTGATTCAGCGACCCGCGGGCTGGAGATCTTTGTCATTGAAGGTGTGATTGAATTTCAGGGTAACGCTTGTGGTGCCGGTTGCTGGTTACGTCTGCCCAGTGGAGCAGGGGAGCCGTTTCAGGTTCGACCACAGAGTCTGATCTGGGTTAAGCAGAATCACCTGACTGCCCAGAGCTGACAGTCTTGAAGATCATTCTCAGTCGAAAGGGTTTTGATAGCTCTGCGGGCGGCTGCCCCAGTCCGATCCTACCCGATGGTCGTTTGCTGACTCTGCCGATCCCTGACAGTCAGTCTGACATTCGTTACGGCGATATCGATTTTGGTGACGATTATGGTGCCTTGTTATCTCACCTGACCCGAGGCCGGATGAACCGTGCCAGTCGCGCCCATCTGGACCCTGACCTTGTGCCTGATCATTTACCGCGACAGTGCGGTTGGAAACCGGTATTGGGGCAGAGCGGTGCTGCGCAGGGACATCTGCGTAAACAGAACGTAGGAGAGGGCGATCTGTTTCTCTACTTCGCGCTTTTTCGTTCGGTTGAAAAGCATCAGCGGCGCTGGCGATTTGTGCCGGGTAGTCGTCCCCGGCATATGCTCTGGGGCTGGATGCAGATCGCCGAAGTACTGCAGGTGGATGAATTGCAATCAGAGCACCGCTGGCTCAGCTATCATCCACATCTGCAAATGTCAGCAGATCCTAACAATACACTGTATATCGCCAGAGAGATGCTCAGTATAGGTTTGAAGGAGCAGCTACCGGGCAGTGGTGTTTTCACGCATGCCGACCCTCTGCTGCAACTAACAGCAGAAGAGTCCATCAATCCCAGCCAATGGCAGTTGCCCGTCTGGTTCTATCCGGATCAGCGGCCGCCGCTGACTTACCATCAGAAAATGGAACGCTGGAATCTGGATGGCGATCGCTGTCTGCTTCAGTGTGCAGCAAGAGGCCAGGAGTTTGTGCTGGACTGTGATCATTATCCGGAAAGCCGGGAATGGTGCAGGCAGTTAGTTACTCATAGCCTCTGACCTTGGGGCCCTGTCCCGGTGTTCTGCTGACTGCGATCTGTTACAGGGATCGCCATTGATTTTTAAGGTTATCGATCTTCATTGTGGCATGGTCAATGGCAATGTGAACGGGTTGATCCGTTATGCGCCGGCCGTGGCTGTTCGGGTCGCGCTGATAGCGTCGGGTGTTCTGAAACGAAGAAGTGTGCTGAGACTTCCTGCGATCCAGGTGGCTGGCACGGCGCTCCTGACCGGGATACGCGGCAAACTGATAGCGTACAAACCATTCTCTGGCGCCGGCAAGAGTTTCCAGCAGAGGGCTGATAGTCTGATTCTGCGAATCTATCCAATAAAAAGTAATTCTGAAGTCGATCAAATCCCTGACCAGACGAAGCGGCTTGCAACTATCCATGTTTCCTGAACCTGCCGGTGTGTACTTAAAGCGCGGTGGTGCATCATCGTTTTTTTAGCCATGGATGGCTATAGGAAAAAGTCTTAAATGATCGTTTAAATCTGATATTTCATGCTGCTATTTTGGGGATATCAGTATTTGAAAATTAGCGCTATGGTATATAGATTGTTAACAATCATATGTCATCAGGTGCTAGGAATGCATTCAGCGGATAACCTGATACTCAGCGCGGATGAGTTGAGCGAGTTT
Source organism: uncultured Amphritea sp. (assembly GCA_963669425.2). Lineage (GTDB taxonomy): Bacteria > Pseudomonadota > Gammaproteobacteria > Pseudomonadales > Balneatricaceae > Amphritea. The sequence goes on along the minus strand of CAXXNC010000002.1, from coordinate 1,849,084 downwards.
TGTGGTGAGGGATACTTTAACGTTCTGACGAGAAAACTGAGCGGTCTGATCCAGTCGGATTACACCTATGTCGCCAGGATTCTCGGCAACGGTGAAGCGGAAACGGTGGCTTTCTATGGGGATGGTCAGCTGTTCCCGGCTGTGCGCTATTCTCTTGAAGGCACTCCCTGCGAAGATCTGCGCTGCAGTGGCGAAGCCTGTATCACTCAGGGGGTTATAGAACGCTACCCGACTGATGATTTTCTCCGTGATCTTGCTGTAGAAGGGTACATGGGGATTGTGCTGCGTGATAACGATGACAACGTGATCGGTATCCTTTCCGCGCTGTTTAAGCATTCAATCCCTGAAGAGCAGATAGACGCTTTCAAAAACTATTTTCTGGCCTTTGCATTCCGTTCCTCCCGCGAGCTTGAAAGGATCAAATACGAACACCTGCTTAAAACTGAGATTGCGGATCTGCAGGAGAAGAATGATCGTCTGCAGATTGCGCAGCAGGTTTATGACTTTTCCAAAGATGGCATCATCATCTCCAATGCCCGTAATGAAATCGTCTATATCAATGAGTCCATGGCCGATATGGCCGGCAGCTCGCTGGCTGAACTGGAAGGGCAAAACCCCAGCGTACTGGGTTCGGGCCTGCAGGATAAACAGTTTTATCGCGAACTCTGGGAAGAACTTTCTGAAAAGGGCTACTGGAAAGGGGAGTTGTGGAATCGCCACAAGTCCGGCGCGTTCTATCCGGTATTTACCTGTATCAGCATCATTCCTGATGAGCAGGGTGGTGTAAAAAACTATCTGGCAATTCACCGTGATATCACGTCTGAGAAAGAAACCCAGGAGCTGATCGCCTACCAGGCAACTCATGACGCGCTAACCGGTTTACTCAACCGCTATGAGTTTAATGTGCAGCTCGAACGTGAGCTGATCACTCTGAAAGCCAAAAGTGGCTACGGTGCGTTCATTGTTCTCGATATTGATGACTTCAAAGGCATCAACGATGCCTGGGGGCACAGTATCGGGGATCTGATGCTGCAGATGATCGCCAGCCAGATTAAGAAATTGATCAGTCAGGATGCGCTCCTGGCAAGGCTCGGAGGCGATGAGTTCGCAATCTTTGTCGGCTACAGCGATATCCACGAAGTACGGGAGTTACTGAACGGTTTGTTGAGTATCTTTGCCGGTATCTTTGAGTTCGAGGCCCTGCGGCTGAGAAGCTCTACTTCAGTGGGTGTCAGCGTGTTTCCGGAAGATGGGCTGGACGGCTCTGAGCTATTTAAGTGTGCGGATCAGGCACTCAACGAAGCGAAAAAGAGCGGCGGCTCCAACTATGCCTTTTATACCCCGGTATTACGACAGGCAGTGGAGCGGTATCAGGAGATCCGGTTACGGCTGGCGGATGCTATAGAACACCGCAGGATAGATGTACATTATCAGCCGATCATCGATACGGTAACCGGAAATATCGTCCACTGCGAAGCACTGGCGCGTTGGCATGACAGCCGTCTGGGGACGGTGAGACCGGATGAGTTTATCGATATTGCCGAGCGTTCGGGCCTGATCTATGAGCTGGATGCGCTGGTGGCTGAGAAGGCACTCACTGATCTGAAACAGATCAATACCCGTTTGCGCCAACCGCTCGGATTATCCCTTAATCGTTCACCGCAGGAGTTTTCTGAACTGGTGAATGAGGAGGATTATCTCGCTGTTCTGGTTGAGCGGCTGTCGATCCCGCCTGAATTGGTCACGGTAGAGATTACCGAGGGCTTTATGATGAAAGACCCGCAACTGGCCGAATACCTGCTGGGTCGGATGAAAGCGGCGGGATTTGAAATCTCCCTCGATGATTTTGGTACGGGATTCTCATCACTTGCCTATCTGAAACGCTATCCATTTGATGTGCTGAAGATAGATCGCTCCTTTATCGCGGATATTGTCGAAGATAAGGATGATTATCTGCTGGTTAAAACCATTCTGGAAATGGGTAACAATCTCAGTATGCATGCGGTTGCCGAAGGTGTCGAAACGCAGGAGCAGCTGGATCTGGTGAAGGCGCTGGGATGCCGTTATGTTCAGGGATATTATTTTTCACCGGCGGTCACAGTGGATGCCTTGCTGGACTTTATTGAGACTGACTTTCCGCACCAGATTTGTGCAAATGATGCATGATCTCAGACCTCAACGTGATATCGCGTTAACGTAATGGATTAACGTTGTTCTTGTGTTAGAAGCAATAAATAGAACAAATTCCGTAGTAGACAGAAAAGCGTCTACGATAGGCTGGTCGATTCAGGCGCTATCACACTGCTGAGTCGCAGCGATGATAAATGTGTGGTTCGTGGCGGATTGTGCCCACAGGAGTCGGTTATGACCTCTGTGCACACCGTGATGGATGGTATGCAGTGGTTACCACTGTATCGGGATTTTGATTTCAGCCAGACCGTTGAGCAGCTGAAATCAGGTGAGTTTGCTAAAGAAGTTAAGATCCTGATGGATCGCTTCAACTGCGAAAATGAAAGCTAGACAGTTCTATAAAGGGTGCGGCAGAAATGCCGTTTTTTTTGATATTAAAATGACGATTCGTCATTAAAGGGCTTGGTTATGAGAGAACGGCTATTCTCTTCGGTGCTCCGGCACCCATGGCTGGTGGCGCTGTTTACCATTGTGCTGGTGGTAGTAGCAGCGGCAGGTGCTAAGAATCTGGTGTTCAAGAGTGATTACCGGGTGTTCTTCAGTGAAGAAAACCCGCAGTTGATCGCCTATGAGTCGATCCAGAAAATATACAATAAGAGCGATAACGTCGCCTTTATTATCACACCGCAAAGTGGCGATGTGTTTAATCAGGAAACGCTGGATATCGTCAATGGCATGACCACTGACGCCTGGCAGATCCCTTACTCAACCCGTGTTGACTCGATCACTAACTTCCAGCACACCTGGTCGGAAGAAGACGATATGATCGTCGAAGATCTGGTGTTTGAAGATACGGTGCTGGAACAGCCTGATCTGGAGCGGATTCACGATATTGCTGTTAGCGAGCCTCTGTTGGTGAAGAAACTGATCTCTGATCAGGGGCATGTCACGGTTGTGAACGTCACCGTACAGCTTCCGGGTATTAATCCGGTGACCGAAGTGCCGGAAGTTGTCGCTAAAGTGCGTGAAATTCAGCAAAAGTACATGGCTGATAACCCGGGGCTGGATATCAAACTGTCCGGTATCGTGATGATGAACAACAGCTTCGCCGAAGCATCGCTGAACGATAACGCTACCCTGGTACCGATCATGTTCGGTGTGGTTGTGGTGACCATGCTGTTCCTGCTGCGTACCTTCAGCGGCACGCTCTCGACGGTAGTGATTATCTTCACCAGTATTGCCGCAGCGATGGGGCTGGCCGGTTGGTCAGGGCTGTATCTGACCGGGCCGTCTGCCAGTGCGCCAACCATGATTCTGACGCTGGCGGTAGCAGACTGTATCCATATTCTCAGTACCATGTTCTATGAGATGCGTCAGGGCGTTGATAAGCGTACCGCGCTGATGGACAGCCTGAAGGTGAATTTCCAGCCGATTATGCTGACCAGTGTCACCACCGCGATCGGTTTCCTGAGCATGAACTTCTCTGACTCACCGCCGTTCCGTGATCTGGGTAACATTGTCGCCGTCGGGGTGATGCTGGCATTTATCTTCTCGGTAACGCTGTTCCCGGCGCTGCTGATGATTCTGCCGGTGAAGGTGAAAGTACGTAACGAAGAGGACAGCGACTGGACCCGTTCACTGGCTAACTTTGTGACTAAACGCCGTCGCATTCTGCTGCCGGGTATGAGCCTGGTGATGATCGCGCTGATCGGCTTCTTGCCGCAGAACCAGCTGAATGATGATTTCGTGAAGTATTTCGATACCTCGGTACCGTTCCGTCAGGCGACGGACTTTATGCAGGATAATCTGTCCGGTATGACCCAGCTGGAGATCTCCATCGACAGCGGCGAGTCCAGCGGTATCAATGATCCTGCTTACATTCAGAAGCTGGGTGCATTCAGTGAATGGCTGCGGGCGCAACCGGAGACCGACCATGTAAATACACTGTCGGATACACTGAAGCGTCTGAACAAGAACATGCACGGTGATGATGAAAGTTACTACACGCTGCCGGACGATCGTGAGCTGTCGGCTCAGTATCTGCTGCTGTATGAGATGTCACTGCCGTACGGTCTGGATCTGAACAACCAGCTAAACGTTGATAAGTCTTCGGTACGGGTAATCGGTACCTTCAAGAATATGACCAGTAATGAGCTGGTAGAACTTGAATACCGTATTCAGGACTGGTTTAAGCAGAATGCGTCTGAGTACAGTGCCCAGATTACCGGTCCGAACCTGATGTTCGCCCATATCAGTCAGCGTAATATTCAGAGCATGCTGTCCGGTATCGCACTGGCACTGATTCTGATCTCTCTGCTACTGGGTATCGCGTTGCGTTCAGTACGTTTTGGTCTTATCTCGCTGATTCCGAACCTGGCGCCGGCGGCGATGGGCTTCGGTCTGTGGTATCTGATTGACGGTCAGGTTGGCCTGGGCCTATCGGTGGTTGCCGGTATGACGCTGGGTATTGTGGTGGATGACACCGTTCACTTCCTGAGTAAATACCTGCACGCTCGTCGGAATAAAAACGCGGATACTGAGGCAGCGGTACGTTATGCCTTCGGCAGTGTTGGTCGGGCGTTGTGGATCACCACCTTCGTACTGGTGTGCGGCTTTATGGTGCTGGCGCAATCCAGCTTCAAGCTGAATGCGGATATGGGCTTCCTGACCGCGATGACCATTCTGATCGCGTTGATCGTGGACTTCCTGTTCCTGCCACCGTTGCTGATGAAACTGGACAAGAACCGCGTTGAACCGCCGATTGATGAAACCGTTGATGAACCTGAGTTCGAAGCGACTGAACTTGCTAACTCTGAATTTACGAACTCGGAGCCCAAAGGAGCTGTGAAATGAACCTGATGAAACCTATACACCTGCTGTTGGCAGCAACGCTGATCAGCACGCCGGTACTGGCACAGACCCCTGCCGAGCGTGGTCTGGAAATCTCGAAGGAAGCCAAAGCCCGGGATCTGGGCTGGGATGATATGCAGGCCAATATGCTGATGGTGCTGCGTAACAAACAGGGTGAAACCAGTACCCGTGAGATCCGAATGAAGTCCCTCGAGCAGCTGGATGACGGTGATAAGAGTCTGACTGTGTTTGATAAGCCCCGTGATGTTAAAGGCACTGCGTTCCTGAGCTTCTCTCACCCGGTGGGTGCGGATGATCAGTGGCTGTATCTGCCGGCACTGAAACGGGTAAAACGGATCTCTTCCCGTAACAAGTCCGGCCCGTTTATGGGGTCTGAATTTGCTTATGAGGATCTGTCATCCTTCGAGATTGAGAAGTACACCTACAACTACCTGCGTGACGAGGCCTGTGAAGGCGGTCAGTGCTTTGTTGTAGAGCAGTTCCCGGTTGATAAGAACTCCGGCTACACCCGTCGTATTGTCTGGTTGGATCAGAGTGAATACCGGGTCTGGAAAGTGGAATTCTATGACCGCAAGGACAGCCTGCTGAAAACCCTGACCTTTGATGGCTATCAGCAGTATCTGGACAAATACTGGCGTGCGGATAAGCAGCAGATGACTAACCATCAGAACGGTAAAAGTACCGATCTGGAGTTCTCTGGTTATCGCTTCCGTACCGGCCTGACCGATGGTGACTTCAATAAGAACTCGCTGAAACGGGCCCGCTAAGATGAAGCCGGGAGTAACACTGCTGGGGGCGATGGCCCTCAGCACCGGGATCACCGCTTATACCGATAAGGCTGTAGCTGAAGAGGTATTCTTCGAAGCCAGCGGTAAAGTGACCGGAGAATTACGCGGTTACCTGGATGAAGGACAGTTCAGCGGTCAGGATTACCGTAGCGGTATTTCCGCCACCGTTGAGCCGGAATTCTTCTGGGAGTGGAACAACGGTGATGACACTTTTACCTTCACACCGTTCTACCGGATCGATCAGCATGATGATGAGCGTACTCATGGTGATATCCGTGAGCTGAGCTGGGTACACGTAGGTGATGACTGGGAGCTGCGCACCGGTATCCGTAAGGTGTTCTGGGGCGTCACCGAGTTTAACCATCTGGTGGATGTCATCAACCAGACCGACGCTGTTGAAGACGCCGATGGTGAAGACAAGTTAGGTCAGCCGATGGTGAACCTGTCACTGGTACGTGACTGGGGTATCGTCGATCTGTTCCTGCTGCCGGGCTTCCGTGAGCGGACTTTCGCAGGCGAAGAAGGGCGCTTGCGCAGTGGTCTGGTGGTCGATACCGATGCTGCTCGTTATACCGATGACGCAGGCGAGCATAACCTGGATACAGCCGTGCGCTGGAGTCAGAGTTACGACCTGTTTGATGTCGGGCTGTACTGGTTCCGGGGTGTGAACCGTGATCCACGTTTTGAAGCGGCGAGCAATGGCGGTAATACCGTACTGGTACCGGTGTATGATCATATCAACCAGATCGGTTTTGATGGTCAGGCCACTATTGATAGCTGGCTCTGGAAAATGGAACTGCTCTGGCGCGAGAGCGATCTGGAACAGTACAGCGCTGCTCAGGCCGGTGTGGAGTATACCTTCTACGGCATTCAGGACAGCGATACCGATCTGGGCGTACTGGTGGAGTATGGCTGGGATGAGCGCGGTAAGGATGCCGCATCTGCATTCCAGAACGATCTCTCTCTTGGGGCACGAATTACCCTGAATGATGAGGCCAGTACTGAGTTTCTGGCAGGCTTCGGTTACGACCTGGACTACGACAGTCAGAGCTTGTTTATGGAGGCCAGCAGTCGTTTCGGTGAGAGCATGAAAATCAGTCTGGATGCCCGATTCTTCAATGCCGGAGACAAGCAGGATCCGATTGTGAACTTTGAGCAGGATGATCTGATTCAGTTAACCGCTGAATACTATTTCTGATCTGCTGTTCCTGACCGAATCAAAAGCCGCTCCGTGCGGCTTTTTGCGTTTCTGTTATGCTGTGATGGAGAAGGAGGCTCTATGAAACAGTTGCTGTTAGTGGCCCATGCGCCCTCAGAAAATACCCGTCGGATGGTGGACGCGATTCTGGCAGGTGCCGGACATGAAGATATTACGGATGTTGAGTGTCGTTGGGTTGCCCCGCTGGATGCCACGACCGAAGATGTACTCAATGCCGATGGAATTATTCTTGGCACCACTGAAAATCTGGGATATATGAGCGGGGCGCTCAAAGACTTTTTTGACCGCTGTTACTATCCCTGCCTTGAAGTTAAACAAGGCTTACCCTGTGCGTTGATTGTGCGGGCGGGGCATGATGGCACAGGCACTTGCCGTGCGGTGCAGACGATCTGTACAGGGTTGCGCTGGAACTGGATACAGGAGCCACTGGTTTGTCGCGGTGACTGGCAGGAGGCGTTTCTGGAGCAATGTGAAACACTGGGCATGACCTTTGCCGCAGGTTTAGAGCTGGGTATTTATTGATCCGGGTCGGGTTTATTGAACAAAAGTTAGACGAAAGTATTGTGCGTCGCACAACCGGTCATTATACTTACGTCGAATTTTTGATCAGGAGTCTCTGTCATGCAGAAAATGACATTTACCGGTGTTGAATGTGACGATCGCCGTATCACGGCTGAGTTGAATTCAATGGGTTACTTCGATGAGCCTCGTGATGAGCCTAAATCCGTACTGCTGCAACTGGCTGAGGCCGTTGGCAACTTTATCACCTGGATGCGCTGGAAAGGCGAAGTAGGTGTATACGGCTGCCGTGTTGGTGCAGACTACGCCCGTTTTATGGAGCGTCGCGTAAGCGCTTGATCAGGTGCTTGTCGAATTAAAAAAAGCCGCATTTTGCGGCTTTTTTTGTGTCTGTAGATTCATCAGCTGAAGTTGTTCTAGGCTCGCGACTTCAGTTGCTGAAACAGAACACCACCAATAATCAGTACCAGCCCGACAATGGTTGAAATCATTACCGGTTCTCCGACAAACACTGCCAGAAGAAGCAGAGATAAAGGCGGTGACAGGTAAACCAGATTGCTCAGCTGAGCGGTATTGTCAGTGCTTCTCAGGGCCTGCATCCAGAGCAGGAACGCCAGCCCCATTTCGAATGCTCCGATATAGATGCCCCCTCCGATTGCCGCCAGCGGCAGTGCAGTAAAGCCGCCTTGCCAGAGCATCAGCACACTGAGCATAGGCAGACTCAGGCCAAAACAGAGCAGTAACGAGGCTACCGCATCTCTGGGCTTGCGGGTATTAAGAATCCAGTAGCTGGCGAAGAATACTGAGCTGCCTACTCCCAGCACTACACCGATCGGATTATCAAATTCGAGTGCCAGAAGGTCGCCGCGGGTGGCGATTACCAGCACTCCGGAATAAGCCAGTACGATGCTGATAAACGTCTTCAGGGTGAAACTCTGGCCCAGAAAGGGCACCGCCAGAATACTCAGCATTACCGCCCAGGTGTAATTCAGCGCCTGGGCCTGCTGCGCCGGCAGCATGTCGTAGGCGGCGAACAGAATCAGGTAGTAGAGGGTTGGATTCAATAGCGCCAGCAGCAGGAAGTAGCCGGGAGCTTCCCGGAGATATTCGCCGGCCAGGCGCAGTTTTCCCTGCCATATTGCGGCAGCGCCGAGAATAACCGTGCTGCTCAGCACGGCAATCCAGAGCATCTGTAGTGGGCTTATCAGAGACAATGTCAGCTTGAAGGCGCTGGCAACCGTCGACCACATCAATACCACCGGCAGCGCCAGTGCGAGGGATTTCTTCGTCAAGAGCGTATTCCGTTCAGAGAAGCTTGGCTTCGATATCTTTCACGTCTTCCATAACCACGAAGGTGCTGGTCTGAGTGACATAGGGGAGGGAGGAGATCTTCTCTCCCAGTACCGTGCGGTAGGACTCCATATCGGTAGTACGGATCTTCAGTAGGTAGTCAAAATTGGCTGCAATCATATGACACTGCTCAATTTCCGGGATAGCCCGTACGGCTTCATTGAACGCCTGCAGCGCCCGGGTTTTGGTATCACTCAGGGTGACCTGAACGAAGGCAACATGCTTGGTACCGAGCTTTTTCTGATCAACCAGGGCGATATAGCCAAGAATATACCCCTGTTCTTCCAGACGACGCATACGAATCTGGCAGGGAGTCTTTGACAGGCCCACACGGGAAGCCATTTCGGTCACGGTAATACGGGCGTTCTTCTGCAGTTCACGCAGAATTGCCATGTCGAGTTTATCCAAATTATCCATGGGTTTTTCTGATTCTGGTTTATCGTATTTGTAAATTAGGCTTTCGAAAAGGATAAGGCTATAAATAGTAAAAATACAGAGAAAAAGACTTTAGCTATTTACCTATACTTTGTGGTCATAGTTTTTAGATATTTCGACACCGGGCTTGACGGATGTCTGATACTTTCATCATATAGACCTTAGTTCGCAGTAAAGTGCTGGAAATCTTTTGTCGCGACATGCATGTGGGCAGCCCGACAGAGGTATCCAAAAGGAATAACAATAAGCATTACGCATACGCTAAATGGAGTCACACCATCATGCATGATTTAGTTGGCCTGAAAAAACCGCAGATTCTCGAATTGCTGACCGAGAAACTTTGTGCCCAGGTATCTGACGCGCTGACATCTTCAATGGCCCTGTTCGCCGAACAGTTCCTGAGCGTTTCATCTCCTGAAGAGCTACAGAGTCGCTCACAGGAATACCTCTACTCAGCAGCGCTCTCTTACTGGCAGATGATGCAGGAGTACGACGCAACCGGTCCCGAGGTACGGGTATTCAACCCGGACTATGAACAGCATGGCTGGCATTCCAACCACACAGTAGTTCAGATACATAACATTGATATGCCGTTTCTGGTTGATTCAGTCCGGATGGAACTGAACCGACGGGAGCTGGCGATTCACGGTATCAATAACTGTGTACTGGCGGTAGAGCGTGATGCTGAGCATAAGATGCAGGGCGTACATGTGGCGAAAAGCCGCACCGACGCTTCGCAGATGGAATCGATTATCTATCTGGAAATCGAGCGTCACTCTGATCCTAAGGTTCTGGAAGATCTGCGTGCCAGTCTGACCGGAATTCTGGCGGATGTGAAAGCCGTGGTTGATGACTTTGTGCCAATGAAGCAGAAAGTACTCGACATGAAAGACGAGTTGCGTAACCGCGATGCTAACAGTGCTGAGATCAAAGAAGCCCGCAAGATGATGGACTGGCTGCTGGATGATCACTTTATCTTCCAGGGCTATGAAGAGATGGCGATCAGTGCAAACGGCGGCTCCGTATCGATGAAAACGGTTGAGGGCACCCAGATGGGTACCCAGCGTAATCGAAGCGTCGATGAAGAACTGAGTCATCTGGAACAGAAATTTGAGCTTGATCCACAACTGGTGATGTTCAGTAAAGGCGTACGCCGCTCTACGGTACACCGTTCGGCTTACCGTGATGTGATCATTGTTAAGCGTTATGACGATGACGGTAATGTTAACGGTGCCTGCCGTTTCTACGGTCTGTATACCTCTTCCGTATTCCTGACCAACCCGCTGCGCATCCCGACTGTACGTCAGAAACTGATTACGATTCTGAACGAGAGTGGCTTTGAACCGGGTGGCCACAGTCACAAAGCGCTGGTACAGATTCTGACTGATATGCCTCGCGAAGAGCTGATTCTGGCTAATACCGGAGAACTGCGGGAAACCAGCTTTGGCATCTTCAATATGCAGGAGCGCCGTAAGGCCTGTCTGTTTGTCCGTCATGATGCCAGCAAACGGTTCTATTCCTGCCTGTACTATGTACCCCGTGACCTATATACCACTAAACTGCGTAACACGGTTCTGGATCTGCTGAACAATGGTCTGCACGGTCACGATGATGAAGCGAATACCCAGATCTCTGAGTCGGTTCTGTCCCGTACTCACTTTGTAATTTATACCGATCCACATCAGCAGGCTGAAGTGGACATCTCCAAGATTGAAGCAAAGATTCTGGAAGTCTCCCGTTCCTGGGATGATGATCTGCAGGTAAGTCTGATCGAAGCGTACGGTGAAGAGAAGGGCAGTCGCTTTATTAACCGTTTCCGTAGCGCTTTCCCGTCGTCTTATAAAGAGAACTTCTCTACCGGCAATGCGGTTTACGATCTGCAGCACATCTCGAATCTGCAGAAAGACAGTGATATTGGCATGAGCTTTTATCGCTCGTTTGAAGAAACCGCCGGTATTCTGAAGTTCAAGCTGTTCAGTGTGGCTGACCCGTTGGTGTTGTCTGAGGTCATCCCACTGCTGGAGAACCTGGGACTGAAGGTACTGGGCGAGCACCCTTATGTGATCACCGACCGGGACGGCAAACAATACTGGATCAGTGACTTCCGGGTTAGCTATGGCCATCAGGCTGCCATTGAACTGGATCAGGTGAAAACCATCCTGCAGGAAGCGTTCGCCAGAGTCTGGGAAGGACAGGCCGATAGCGATGAATTTAACCGTCTGGTCATTGCAGGCAGTCTGAACTGGCGTGAAGTCGCGATGCTGCGTGCCTATGGCCGTTACATTAAACAGCTGCGCTTTGGTTTCTCCCAGCCGTTCCTGGCGGATGTGCTGGTGCGTAATGTTGGTATTGCTAAATTACTGGTTGATTTGTTCCGTTGCCGCTTTGATCCTGCTCAGCAGGGTTGTGGTCGGGAGCTGGAGATTGAAGAAGCCATTGTTGAAGCGCTGGAAGGGGTTGACAGCCTCGACGACGATAAGATTCTGCGTCGCTTTCTGGTTGTGATTAAGGCAACTCTGCGTACCAACTTCTATCAGAAGAAAGACGGCGAAGATAAGAGCTACTTCTCATTCAAGATTGATTCCCAGTCGATTCCGGATATTCCGCAGCCGAAGCCGAAGTTCGAAGTATTTATCTACTCACCACGGATTGAAGGTGTCCACCTGCGTGCCGGTAAGGTTGCCCGGGGTGGTCTGCGCTGGTCAGACCGGATGGAGGACTACCGTACCGAGGTGCTGGGTCTGGTGAAGGCGCAGCAGGTGAAGAACTCTGTAATCGTACCGATGGGTGCGAAAGGCTGCTTTATCTGTAAGCGTCTGCCGGAGACCGGTGGCCGTGATGCGATGCAGGCTGAGGGTATCGAGTGTTATAAAACCTACATCCGTGGTTTGCTGGATATCACCGATAACCTGGTGGCTGGCGAAGTGGTGCATCCTGAGGATGTGGTTCGTCATGATGAAGACGATACCTATCTGGTGGTTGCCGCGGATAAGGGTACGGCAACCTTCTCAGATATTGCGAACTCAATCTCTGAAGAATACGGCTTCTGGCTGGGCGATGCATTTGCTTCCGGCGGTAGTCAGGGTTACGACCACAAAGGTATGGGTATTACTGCCCGCGGTGCCTGGGAGTCGGTTAAACGTCATTTCCGTGAGCAGGGCGTGAACACCCAGCAGGATGATTTCACCGTGATCGGTATCGGTGATATGGCCGGGGATGTATTCGGTAACGGTATGCTGCTGTCAGAAAGCATCAATCTGGTAGCCGCATTTAACCACATGCATATCTTTGTCGATCCGAATCCGGATGCCGCGGCTTCCTTTGTCGAGCGTCAGCGTATGTTTGAGCTGCCGCGATCCACCTGGGATGACTACAATGCCGAGCTGATCAGTGCCGGCGGCGGTATTTTCTCCCGGGCGGCTAAGTCCATTGAGATCTCTCCCGAGATGAAAGAGCGCTTTGCGATCACCGAAGATCGTCTGGCGCCGACCGATCTGATTCACGCGATGCTGAAAGCGCCGGTGGATATGATCTGGAACGGTGGTATCGGTACCTATGTTAAAGCGACTCAGGAAGCTCATGCTGAAGTGGGCGATAAAGCCAACGATAACCTACGGGTTAATGGCCATGAGCTGCGCTGTAAGGTGCTGGGTGAGGGCGGCAACCTCGGCTTTACTCAGTTGGGCCGTATTGAGTTTGCCCTGAATGGTGGTGCCTCTAATACCGACTTTATCGATAACGCCGGTGGTGTGGATTGTTCTGACCACGAGGTCAATATCAAGATCCTGCTGAACGAGCTGGTCAGCCAGGGCGATATGACCACTAAGCAGCGTAACCAGTTACTGCGCGACATGACTGATGATGTTGCTGATCTGGTACTGAAGAATAACTACCGTCAGGCGCAGGCGCTGAATATAGCTGAAACAGTGGCGGGAGAGCACCTGGACGACTACGAGCGTCTGATGGGAGCGCTTGAGCGTGAAGGCAAACTGGATGCGGCGCTGGAGTTCCTGCCTTCAGAGAAAGAGCTGGAACAGCGTCGCGAACAGGGACTGGGCTTTACCCGTCCGGAACTGTCAGTCCTGATCTGCTATGCCCGTATCGAGCTGAAGCAGGCGCTGATCAACTCCTGGATCACCGATGACGAAGGTTTCTCGAAAGAGATGGAAACAGCCTTCCCGGAGCGTTTGCTGGAGCAGTTCCCGGAAGCGTTGCACAATCACCGTCTGCGTCGTGAGATTACCGCGACACAGATTGCCAACGACCTGATAAACCGCATGGGTATCACCTTTGTATTCAATCTGCACAGTGCAACCGGTGTCAGCTATGCGCAGATTGCCGCGGCCTATCTGGCGATTCGCGAAGTGTATGATATCGAGAATATCTGGCAGCAGATCGAATCCCTTGATCACCAGGTAGATGCCGGTATTCAGGTGGAGATGATGAAGGATCTGATGCAACTGCTGACCCGTGGTACGCAGTGGCTGTTGCGTCACTACCGTGATGACATCAGCATGCAGAACTGCATCGATACCTATAAGGCTAGTATCGATCAGGTTGTGGTTTCCGCTGATCAGATTCTCAGTGTGATTCCATCGAACCGTCTTGAAGGTAAGTACGAGCGTTATGCCGAAGCCGGTGTTCCGGAACGTATTGCCGCATTCTGCGCCGGTAATGAAAGTATCTACTGGCTGCTGGATGTGATTGATGTGGCCAGTGCGATGAATGAGAACGTCGAAGATGTGGCACGTACATACTTTGAGTTGGGCTCAACGCTGAATCTGGTGTGGCTGGATCAGCAGATTCGCGAATTCAACGCAGTAAACCACTGGCAGGCACTGGCGAAGAACAGCTACCGTATCGAGCTGGATAACCAGCAGCGTGTGCTGACTCAGAAAGTACTTCAGTGTGACAATGGTGATTGTCCGTCCGAGCAGCGTCTGGATATCTGGCAGCAGGAAAATGCTTCTCTGCTGGAGCGTTGGCACGGAACTTTGCATGACATCCAGAACACTAAGCTGATCGATTGTGCGATCTTCTCTGTGGCGCTGAGTGTTCTGCTGGAACTGGGCTGATACAACTCAGACTGACTGTTGATTTAAAAAGCGGCGCAGCAATCCTGTGCCGCTTTTTTTATTCCAGCACAGTACTCAGAGAGAGTAATTGCTTATAGGCATGCCTGTGGGATTTCATTAGACTTCCCGCCAGAGCAGGTTTGTCGGCTGTTATTGATCTACTGGGTAGTACTGATGGTGATACTGAGTTTTGTTATTTATCTGGCCTTGTTGCTGGCGATAGGCTATTTCGCTTACCGATGCACAGACAGCTTTTCTGGTTATCTGATCGGTGACCGGCGTGTCGGCGCGCTGCCTGCTGCGTTAAGTGCCGGTGCTTCCGATATGAGTGGGTGGTTATTACTGGTACTCCCGGGTATCGCGATGATGAATGGCTACAGCTCATTCTGGATTGCAGGCGCACTGTTGCTGGGAGCCTGGCTCAACTGGCTGCTGATTGCACCGCGACTTCGGGTGTACTCTCAGGAAGCGGGAGATTCACTGACACTACCTGCCTACTTTGAAAACCGTTTCGGTGATACCAGTGGTGTGCTCAGAACGGTGTCGGCTCTGATTATTCTGTTGTTCTCTCTGTTTTATCTCTGTGCCGGCATGATTGCGGCCGGGCTTTTGCTGGAAACTGCGTTCGGCATCAATTTCAGCCTGGCGGTATTACTCTGCGGTCTGACCGTACTCTGCTACACACAGTTGGGTGGTTTTCTGGCGGTATCCTGGAGTGATGTGCTGCAAAGTCTGATTATGCTGTTCACCCTGATTCTGTTGCCCTGGCTGCTGATTGACGCGATGGGTGGAATCGATCTCAGTCTGGCGCAGGTCAGTTCACGCAATCCCGATCTCCTCAATGCGATGACAGATGCTGAAGGTAAGGCTCTGACGTTTATGAGCCTGTTGGGTACGCTGGGGTTAGGGCTGGGGTATTTTGGTCAGCCTCATATTCTGACCCGTTTTCTGGCTATTCGGAGCCAGACTTCGGTATCGGTTGCCAGGCGTATCGCTGTTATCTGGACCGGCTTCTGTCTGGCGGGAGCCTGCCTGATCGGTATTGCAGCGATCGGCTATCTGCCTGCCAGACCGGAACAGAGTAATACCGTCTTTCTGATTGTTACTCAGGCCCTGCTTAATCCGGCTGTGGCTGGGTCATTGGTTATCGCCGTGCTGGCCGCGATTATGAGTACGGTGGATTCTCAACTGCTGACTTCGGCATCGACGGTGAGCGAAGACCTTTACCGGGCTTTGTTCAATCGTCCGGCTTCCCAGACTCTGTTGATCAAGGCTGGCCGACGTTCTGTGCTGGCGCTGGCGCTGATCGCAATGATTCTGGCCATGGACAGCGAGTCCCCGATTCTGGAGTGGGTAGGTTATGCCTGGGCCGGACTGGGAGCTGCGTTTGGCCCGGTACTGATCGGTTCACTGTACTGGAAGCGCATGAATCTGTTTGGGGCTTTGGCTGGGATGCTCAGCGGTGCTGTTACGGTGATCTACTGGAAGCAGAATAGCGGGGCGATGTTTGAACTCTATGAGTTGTTCCCGGGCATTGCGGCTGCAACCGTAGGTATTGTGGTCGTCTCCCTTATCACGCCGTCCCCTGACAGTGCATTGCAGAGGCTGTTTGAGAAAGTACAGGCCAAAGTGAAGTAACTGAACCGGCTTTGTTAAGGGCCTGCACCGATTCGAAAAACCTGCCGGGAGCATCTCTGCAGGTTTTTTTATGTTTTGTATATTTAGTCGAAATGAAATAAATAAACGGTTGATATGGTTTTTGAGTCTTTATATCGTTTAAAAAATATTATTTTTGTTATGTGTTGATATAAATAATAGAGAAAATAGCTTTTTTTAACTGACTAGAATAGGGGGAATAAATTGGCCTCTCGCACTATACCAATCAGAACAGAGGCATAAATGACTGAAGGTGAGATATGACTCAGAACACTGACCTGCTCCGTACTCAGATACGGGAACACTACCTGGCAGATGAAAACCAGGTGATTCGCACACTGATGGCAAATGCAAAGATGACCGTCGAAGACCGTGCTGCAATTTCTGAACGCGCCGCAGAGCTGGTGACAAAAGTCCGTAACGAAAGCTCACCTTCTATGATGGAAAAATTCCTGGCTGAGTACGGTCTGACCACCAAAGAGGGCGTTGCCCTGATGTGTCTCGCGGAAGCGTTGCTGCGGGTGCCGGATGCGGTGACCATCGATGCGCTGATCGAAGATAAGGTGGCCTCCGGTAACTGGGGCGATCACCTGGGGCAATCCAACTCCTCACTGGTTAATTCCTCTACCTGGGCACTGCTGCTGACCGGCAAGCTGATTGCACCGACCGAGGATAAAGGTGTTACCAACACCATCCGTGGCATGGTTAAACGACTGGGCGAACCTCTGGTACGTACCGCTGTGGGGCAGGCGATGAAAGAGCTGGGGCGTCAGTTCGTTCTGGGCCGCACCATTGAGGAAGCAACCAAGCGTGCCCAGAAGCTGGAAAAGCAGGGTTACTCCTATTCCTACGATATGCTGGGCGAAGCGGCGCGTACTGATGCCGATGCACTGCGCTATCACCGTGCCTACTCTGAGGCGATTACTAAACTGACTCCTGCCTGCGTGAATGATGATATCCGTATGAATCCGGGTATCTCTGTGAAACTGTCGGCACTGCATCCTCGCTATGAGTTCGCCAAGCAGGAACGGGTAATGGAAGAGTTGGTAGACCGTACCCGTATCCTGGCCGTGCAGGCTAAACAGGCCAATATGGGCTTTAACATCGATGCTGAAGAAGCAGATCGTCTGGATCTGTCACTGGATGTGATCGAGGCGGTGTTGTCAGCCCCTGAACTGGCTGGCTGGGATGGCTTCGGTATTGTGGTACAGGCATTCGGTCAGCGTACCTCGTTTGTACTGGACTGGCTCTATCAGTTGGCTGAGCGTCTGGATCGCAAGATCATGATCCGTCTGGTAAAAGGCGCCTACTGGGATGCAGAGATCAAACGGGCTCAGGAACTGGGTCTGGAGAGTTTCCCGGTTTACACCCGCAAAGTGAATTCTGACGTATCTTATCTGTGCTGTGCTGAAAAACTGCTGGCCATGACTGATCGGATCTATCCGCAGTTTGCTACTCACAACGCGCATTCCGTATCAGCTATTCTGCATCTGGCGCGCAATATCAGCGTTGAAAAGTACGAGTTCCAGCGTCTGCACGGTATGGGCGAATCCCTGCATGATGCCGTTCTGAAAGCGAATAATACCCGCTGCCGTATCTATGCACCCGTTGGTGCTCACCAGGATCTGCTGGCCTATCTGGTCCGTCGACTGCTGGAAAATGGTGCTAACAGCTCCTTTGTAAACCAGATTGTTGATACCCGGATCAAGCCGGAAGAGATCGCTCGTGATCCATTTGCAGCGGTTGATGCGCTGGGTGACAACATCTCCAGCCAGTCTATTGCCCGTCCGGCAGCACTGTTCGGAGAAGGTCGTAAAAATGCTAAGGGTTGGGATATCACCGATCCGCAACTGATGGATACGCTGGAGCAACAGCGTGGTGAATACCGTCAGTCGCAGTGGCAGGCAGCACCGATGATTGCCGGTGAGGCTGCCGGCGGCAAAGAGCTGACCGTGGTTAACCCGGCGCAGCCTGACGATGTGGTGGGTACCGTGATGTCTGCCTCTGCTGCAGATATTGAAACGGCTATTACAGCCGCTCAGCAGGGCTTTACCCGTTGGTCTGCGCTGTCTGCTGCTGAGCGGGCAGAGCGCCTGCGCAAAGTGGCTGATCTGTATGAACAGCATGCGCCTGAACTGTTTGCGATGCTCAGCCGTGAAGCGGGTAAAACCCTGCTGGATGCGGTGGGTGAGTTACGTGAGGCAGTGGATTTTGCCCGTTACTATGCCAGTGAAGCTGAGCGCAATGAAGGTACCGGTGAAGCACGGGGTCTGATTACCTGTATATCACCATGGAACTTCCCGTTGGCGATCTTCTCCGGTCAGATTCTGGCAGCGCTGGCTGCGGGTAACGCTGTACTGGCTAAGCCTGCTGATCAGACGCCGCTGGTGGCGGCCCGTGCTATTCAGCTGATGCATGAGGCGGGTATTCCTGCAGATGTGATTCAACTGCTGCCTGGCAGCGGTGTAGAAGTCGGTGCACCACTGACCTCTGACTCACGTATTGCCGGTGTTTGCTTTACCGGTTCTACCGCTACCGCACAGCGTATCAATAAAGTGATGGCGGAGAATATGGCTCCGCATGCGCCGCTGGTGGCCGAAACCGGTGGTATGAATGCGATGATTGTTGACTCTACCGCATTGCCTGAGCAGGTTGTTCGCGATGTACTGGCATCTTCGTTCCAGAGTGCTGGTCAGCGTTGTTCTGCGCTGCGGATTCTCTACCTGCAGAAAGATATTGCCGAAAACCTGCTGGAGATGCTGTTTGGCGCAATGGACGAGTTGCAGCTGGGCAATCCGTGGTTGCTTGAGACCGATGTCGGTCCGGTAATCGATCAGGCGGCTCGTTCGAAGATCGAACAACACTGCGCTAAGTTCCAGGCGCAGGGTAAAGTACTTAAATCTATGGCCGTGCCTGAGCAGGGCCTGTTTGTGGCACCAACCGTGATTCAGCTGGACGGTATCGAACAGCTGGAAGAAGAGATTTTTGGCCCGGTTCTGCATGTTGCTACTTTTGAAGCTGAAGAGCTGGATCAGGTGGTTGATTCAGTTAACAGCAAAGGCTTTGGTCTGACCTTCGGTCTGCATACCCGTGTCGATAACCGGGTTAAGCAGATCTGCAACCGCATTAAGGTTGGTAACATCTATGTTAACCGTAATCAGATCGGTGCGATTGTCGGCTCCCAGCCATTCGGCGGCGAAGGCCTGTCCGGTACCGGACCGAAAGCTGGTGGTCCGCAGTATGTGAAACGTTTCCTGCAGGAAACCGAGGTTGAAGGTATCAGCTCTCAGATGACGCCATCTGTTGGTGTGGCGCGTCTGCAAGGTGCTGTTGATCAGCTGGATAGCAGTGCATGGCAGGCCAGTGATCAGCGCGCTCAGCAGCTTCAGGATCTGTTCCCCGCGTTGGGTATCGATTTTGCGGCGCTGCAGATGGAAGCTGAGGCTATGCCAGGACCAACCGGTGAAATGAACCTGTTGTCCAGTCATGCCCGCGGTACGGTGCTGTGTCTGGGACCTGATCTGAACAGCGCACTGCGTCAGGCAGGACTCGCACTGTCTCAGGGCAATGCGGTGGTTGTGATCGCTCCTGAGGCGGAAGCTGCACTTGCTGCTGCTAATGCCGCAGGCTTACCTGTTGTTGCACTGAATGGTCTGCTGGAAGCGCAGGCTCTGGCTGAGGTTGCGGGCATCGCTGCGGTCACCAGTTATGCTGATACTGCTCAGCTGAGCGCCTATCGTCAGGCTCTGGCCGGACGAGACGGTATGCTGCTGCCGCTGATCACTGAGCGTAACAGTGCAGAGCGCTTCGTGCTTGAGCGTCATCTGTGTATCGATACCACTGCAGCGGGCGGTAATGCCAGCCTGATTGCTGCATCGGAGTAACTTGTCAGCCGTTTCTGGCTCTCATGCCGCTGTAACCCTGTGCAAGTTACGGCGGCACTTTTGCTGGTACAGGGACTTTGACTTTGCTCGCCCGGGTATCAGCATCCCACCGTCGGTTGTCAGCGCATTCAGTCGATGCTGATCTGGCCGGCTTCTTTTCAGCCCCTCCTGTGAGGGGCTTTTTTTAGGTTCTTCGCGGGTTAGGGGGAATTAGGAAGGAGACGGTGGTGCCTTCCGGTTAAGCTGTTGTCGACCAAAACCTCAGCTAACCTACACCACCGCCAACATGAATGCTAACCTGCTTAACCTTTTCTGGGAAGGCTTCGAGATTGATTGCTATGAAGCCTTCTCTGACCAATCGCTGTTAATCCTACTGCGACCTGACCCTGACTACACACCTCGCTGCAGTGGCTGTAACGCACCCTGTACTCAGATTCATGACCGACGGATAAGACGGGTTCGTGAGCGAGATCTTTTCGACTACAAAGTCTGGCTGGATGTACCCGTTCGGCGCCTGCGATGTACTCACTGCGGCCCAACGCTGGAGCGCATCGACTGGCTGTCAGGTCGATTTCGTCTCACCCACGCCATGCGCTGTTGGGTTGAAGCTTTAACCAAGATCCTGCCGATACGTCATGTCGCACAGTTGCTGAGCTTGCACTGGCATACGGTCAAGAATATCGATAAACAGCGTTTGGCCCGCGATATTGTTCCACCGGATCGGAGTAAGCTGCGACGGTTAATCATGGATGAATTCGCGCTTCACAAGGGGCACCGCTACGCGACCGTCGTGATCTGTGCCGATACACAGTAGGTGCTATGGATCGGCGAGGGGCGAAGTCGTGAAGCGATACGACCGTTCTTTCACTGGTTGGGCGAGGCCTGTCAGAACATAGAGGCTGTCGCGATGGATATGAACACAGCATTCGACCTGGAGGTTAAGCAGCATTGCCCAAAGGCTTGCGTGGTCTACGATCTCTTTCACGTGGTTGCCAAGTACGGTCGCGAAGTTATCGACCGGGTGCGGGTCGATCAAGCCAATCAACTACGTCACGATAAGCCAGCAAGGCGTATGGTTAAACGCAGCCGCTGGTTGTTATTGCGTAACCCCGAGAACCTCGCACCCGACCAAGTAAACAAGCTGGATGAGTTGCTTGCCGCAAACGCGCCATTAACGACCGTTTACATTCTGAAAGCGCAGCTCAGAGAACTCTGGTATGCACCTGATGAGAAAACCGCGAGAGCCCGTTGGGAAAGCTGGTTAGCTATGGCTGAAAAGAGTGGTATTTAGGCCCTGCAGCTCTTCGCCAGACGTTTAGGCAATTATCTTGAAGGAATCGTATCCAGTGCCCGTTACCGCTTAAACACCAGTGTTCTGGAAGGGATGAACAACAAGATCAAAGTGCTGAAGCGGATGGCCTATGGCTACCGGGACAAGGCTTACTTCTTCCTGAAGATTAAGGACGCCTTTCCCGGTAAAGCGCGATGAACCTTAAAAAAAGCATTCTCCATGGCAGGTTTAAGGAGCAGAGGTTCTGTACTTCTTCCTTTCAGAAAGCTAACAATTGCATTATTGGCTTGAATGGAGTGTCCCATAAAAAAGGTAACGCCAATGAAAGTCATTATCGCCGTAGCTTGTGCTGTAATTTTTGCTGCCTTACTGAGTTCGATAGTGCGACTTGACTGAGAGTGGCACAGAAGGATGAAGATCAGCGACATCATCATAAACCAGTGAATGTTGCTTATGTAGAATGGAAGTTCTACCTGAGTATGTAGGCCAATAGGGAGAAGCATTGCCAGATAACTTAAGCCACGGCGCCAGCCGCATTTTATAGCGGCAAACACCACGGTGAAGAAGCTAATGAGTATTCCTGCTACAACCAAAATACCTCCTTCTACTAACCAGAACATAATCTCATTGTGAGGATGGCTCAGTCGCTCAGGAGGGAATGTGGCATTTGTATGTTCCTTTATATAGATAGCCTTTTGCTTATGCCACTCTTTTTGAAAGCTACCTATTCCATACCCCTGTATGGGTTGTTCAGTGAATAGATCTATAGCCACCGCATAGATATTTTTCCGTGAATCCTCCAGGCTGCTATTGGCCACGGTCTGTAGTTTGGCGCTGGTTTCCTTCAAGCCTTCTTTGCCGCTAAGGGTGCCTGCCAGGATAAGTGCGATACTGATTGCCAGCAATGATTTTCTGTTAAGGAATTGTTGCCATCGACATGTAAAGAGGACAAATATACCAGCTATCGCAGAGAGTAGTCCCACTCTGGAGCCGCTATAAGCAATGAGAAAGCAGCTCAGGAAGATGGCACTGAAAACCAGTGCCATTGTTAATGTCCTTTGCTGAATAGCCATGGGCCGGCTAAGCAGATACAGGCAGATGATTAAAACAGTTGACTGGTAACTAGCCTGCAGATTGATTTGTTGGA
This sequence comes from uncultured Amphritea sp., assembly GCA_963669425.2. Lineage (GTDB taxonomy): Bacteria > Pseudomonadota > Gammaproteobacteria > Pseudomonadales > Balneatricaceae > Amphritea. The sequence goes on along the minus strand of CAXXNC010000002.1, from coordinate 1,826,719 downwards.
AGGTGCTATAGGGAGCTCCTGTGCTGTAAGTGACCAGTTCTGGTGAGATTCCGGGCCAGAGTATCTGTGATATACCGTAAAGTGCATGAAGAACTCCTCCGGCCACGAGTATCTTCAGCAGGTTTTCTTTAGCTCTTGTGTCGAATCTGAACTGAAACAGCGCAAAGAGGAAAAACAGGCCGCCAAGAATGTACAGCTCTCGCAATAGAAATTGAGATGGCAGGAATATCTCTACCAGGAATCCGCAGATTATGATGCTGGCCGGCATGGTCAGTAGTGGTAGCCAGTATTTTGGAAAGCTGAATATCCCGCTTTTTAATAATGTGAAAACAGCGACAACGATAAGTAATGTTGCTGAAACCCACACCGTTGTATTGTGTGAAACTGACAAGCCTTCCCCCCTAAGTTGGGCTGATAAAAGAAGGGAGCCAGTAGAAAGGTGATCCCGAACAGGATCAAGCCGGCCTTTTGTTGCTTCAAGGTGTCTTGCATCTGTATTCCATTAGCGTTTAACTCTCTGTCATAGAAGCCTTTTTACACCCAACAACTATATATTTATAGATTCGACGATGGATTATTATAGATCTCTTTGCAAATGAGAATTAATATCAGGAATTGTTTATGTCAATATTGGCTGGTGAAGAGAGTCGTTTTGAAGTTAATGGGCATCTCATAGCAGCTAAATCCTGGGGCGATAGTGCTGGTACACCGGTTATCGGTCTGCATGGCTGGCTGGATAATGCAGCAACCTTCAATCGGCTGGCACCAATGCTCGATGGGATTCGTCTTATCGCGCTGGATCTTATGGGGCACGGTTATTCAGATCACCGCCCGGCATCGATGCCTTACTATATCTGGGATAACGTGGCTGATGTACTGGGTGTGGCGGATCAGCTTGGCTTGCAGGAGTTTGCTCTGCTGGGGCACTCTATGGGAGCGAGTATTGCAACGCTTCTGGCAGGTGCTTTCCCCGAGCGTGTGTCTAAGCTGATGCTGATTGAAGGGATTGCACCTCTGGTTACGGAAGCGGATCAGGCGCCTCAGCAACTGGCGCAGGCGATACTGAAGCGCCGACGCATGCAGGGGCGCGCGCAAAAACCTTACGCTTCATTTGAGGTTGCTGTAGAGGCGCGTATGAACGGCCGTTGGCCGGTCGATAAGGACGCTGCTGAGTGGCTGGTGGAGCGGAGCCTGGTACAGCGAGAGGGCGGTTATTTCTGGAGCAGTGACCCGAGTCTGGTGCTGCCATCGGTGATGCGAATCACAGAAGAGCAGGCGGAAGGGTTTATCACGCGAGTAGATGCGCCGGTGCTATTGGTGCTTGGTGATCAGGGTATACCTCAGAGTGATCGACGCATCAGTCTGTTCCGTACTATTGATAAGCATGTCCTGAAAGGAGGACATCATTTGCATCTGGAGCAACAGGCCGCAGGAGAAATTGCTATGCTTATCAATAATCACATTAATGAGTAACGTACTGTAAGATAAGGATTGTTATGCCGATTCCATCGCTGAAACCGCATTTTCTCATCGCTGCTATGCTGTTCATGCTCAGCAGTCCGGTGTCTGCTCAGAGAGATGTTGCCGGCGCCTCTGATCCTCAGCAGCTGAATCGTTTTCCGCTCAGCTGGATTGTCAGTTACAGCCAGAACGAAGTACCTGAATATGCCCTGGCAACAGGCCCGATGAAAAAGCTTGAAGGGGTGATTGCCCCGGAGCAATTTGACCGGCTTAGTGGTCAGTTGAACCGTATTACCTATCGTATTCCAGATAATCACTCTCCTGCGGATGCATTCAGCTTTTACCGGCAGCAACTCGAGGCTTTGAAAGCCGATATTCTTTTCCAGTGCAGCAGTCGTGGCTGTGGTAGCAGTAATCAGTGGGCTAATAACTATTTTGGCGTTAAAGAGCTCTACGGTATCGACCGGACTCAGTTTTATCTGTCTGCCTCACTGGGGAGCCAGAAGATCGCGTTGTATACAGTCAAGCGGGGTAATCGACGTATCTATCTGCATATCGACCTTATAGAACCGCTGGCTCAGAGTGCTGCGTCGATCAATGATGATCTGGAGCAGAAAGGTTTCAGCTGGCTGGATAATACGGATGATATTCAGTCGCTCCTGGAATTGCTGAGCGAGGATGGGGCAATTCAGTTGTTGATCGTTGGCTATGAGCAAGGGGCATCCGGCTCCGATCTTGCGCAATTGCAGTCAAGTTCCAGACAGAGAGCGGATGAGTTCAGAAACCGGCTGATCGATGCCGGCCTGTCCGGAGAAAGGTTTGAAGCGGTTGGTGTTGGTCCTGTTATGCCGGTTGCCAGCCCTCCATCTCAGGAGGGTATCTGGATTCAGCGTCGTTAAGCCAGCTCAGCCTGCTCAGAGAAGGGGGTAAGGATGAAAACAACGGTATCTCTGGTATTGGGTAGTGGTGGTGCCCGGGGTTACAGCCATATCGGCGTGATCGAAGAGCTGGAGCGACGTGGTTACGAAATTATCTGTATCGCTGGCAGTTCTATGGGGGCTCTGGTCGGTGGTTTGCATGCGGCTGGCCGGTTATCTCAGTATCGTGACTGGGTAACCAGTCTGTCATGGGTCGATGTATTTAAGCTGATGGATCTTACCCTGAAGGGGGAAGGAACAATCCGGGGCGAGCGCTTATTAGCGAAGCTGCAGGAAATAGTCGGTAATCCGCTGATTGAAGAGTTGCCTGTCAGCTTTACAGCCGTCGCCACTGATCTGACCCATCAGAAAGAGGTCTGGTTTCAGCGGGGCTCTCTGCTTGATGCGATCAGGGCATCTATAGCGGTCCCGGGCTTTTTCACTCCGGTGATTGAAGAGGATCGGGTGCTGGTCGATGGTGGGGTGCTTAATCCTATTCCGATTATTCCTACAGTGGCTGCTCACGCGGATCTGATCATTGCTGTTGATCTCAATGCGGATATCAGCCAGCCATTGATCGAACTACCAGAGACCCGTTACCTGAATCGTTCAGGGTTCAGTGATGAATGGCATCTTGACGGCACCCAGAACGGTAAGCAAGAAGAGCCAAAAGAAGCAGAGCCTGAAAAAGCGGCGGGTAAACTGGATCTGGTGCTCAGTTCCGTAGAGGTGATGCAGGAATCACTGAGTAAATATAAAGTGGCAGGGTATCCGCCAGACCTGTTGATCGGTATGCCCAAGGATGCCTGTCGGTTCTACGACTTTCACCGCGCCAGCGAACTGATTGAATTGGGCCGCAACATTACTCGGGAGCGAATGGAGCAGTTGGAGAAGTGTCTGGCGGTGCCAGGTAATGGAAAGAGTTGCCTGAGTTAAAGTGGGCATAGTTATAAGGATGCTTTGTGCTAGTGTAAGTGTAACCAAAATGAGTATATTAAATTGATAGACATTTTAATCTGCTATGAGTGAAAATCCTTTCGCGTAGTACGAATAGATCAAAGGAATGATCAAAGGAATGACCAAGGATGAATTCTGTCGTAACCGACACTATTAGCGCCAATGACGTTCAGGAAACAGATAGCTTACTAAGAGCTTTTTCGATTCTCCTACAGGTGCAGCAACTAGTAGTTGATCCCACCCAGCTAGATGCCTTTGCTCGATCCGAGCATGCTCAATCCCCAAAGAAAGCCATTCGTGATTTTTGCAATAAGTTAGATGGTATCAAACCGGTTTTTAAAAGCCGTCAGTCATCTGGCTCTCTTCAACTACCGCTTATTGTCCATGATAGGTCCGGTGAATGGTTTGTTGTTGCGCAAAAGACAGCAGATAAATATCTGATTCAAAGACCTGATCATCCATCGCCAGAGCTCTTGGATGAAGCGGACTTTGAAGAGTTATTTGATGGCCAGACAGTTTCTCTAAGAAGCGGGCTGTCCAAGCGTTTAGTAAGTAAATTTGATATTCGCTGGTTCATTCCGGAGCTTTTAAAATGGATTAGTTCAGACCAAATCTGACACTTCTTCTTGAAAAAGAGAGGGTTACCGATTTTGATTGAAGGTGACTAAACCTGAAATCAATCATAATCAGAGGTAACCCTCATGCTTCATACTAACGACAAGATCGTCAAACACAAGGTAGGCCTGCTTAATCTGGCTGATGAGCTGGGCAACATATCCAAAGCCTGCAAGATGATGGGCGTATCCAGAGATACGTTCTATCGATACAAAGAAGCGGTGAGTGATGGTGGTGTTGAATCACTGTTAGAGCAGAACCGCAGAGTTCCCAATCACAAGAACCGTGTTGATCCGATGGTTGAGTCAGCCGTCATTCAATATGCCATTGATGAGCCTGCTCATGGCCAGGTGCGAGTCTCCAATGAGTTGCGCAAGAAAGGCATCTTTGTGTCTCCCAGTGGAGTTCGCTCGATCTGGCTTCGCAATGACTTAGCGAACTTCAAACTGCGGCTGAAGGCACTGGAAGCCAAAGTAGCCGAAGACGGTCTAATCCTGACGGAACCACAGGTTCAGGCACTGGAGCGGAAGAAACAGGATGACGAAGCCTGTGGTGAGATTGATACCGCACACCCTGGCTATCTGGGGTCTCAGGATACGTTCTATGTCGGCACTTTCAAGGGGGTTGGTCGTGTCTATCAGCAAACCTATGTGGATACCTACTGCCGAGTGGCTCACTGTAAGCTCTATACGACCAAAACGCCGATCACCGCAGCAGATCTACTCAATGATCGTGTGTTGCCGTTTTATGCCTCAGAGGAGCTTCCTGTGTTGCGTATTCTGACGGATCGAGGCACTGAATACTGCGGTAAAGCAGAAAGTCATGATTACCAGCTCTATCTGGCCATTAACGACATCGAGCACACCAAAACCAAGGCTCGACATCCCCAGACTAACGGTATCTGTGAACGCTTCCACAAGACCATTTTACAGGAGTTTTATCAGCCGACTTTACGACGGAAAATCTATGGTTCAATAGAGGAGTTACAAGCTGATCTGGACGACTGGCTGGAATACTACAATAATGAACGAACTCATCAGGGTAAACGGTGCTGCGGCAGAACACCGATGGAAACGTTGCTCGATGGGAAATCAGTCTGGAAGGAAAAGTTCGTGAACTGAACCTGACCTGACAGACACCTTCATGAAAAATCGGTAACTGTCAGATCAAGTCTGAATTACTACATTTAAAATACCGTAAGTTGGGAATGGAAGTGCTTGCCGCATCGGCGATTCTCCAGTTATTTGCATTGATCTCACCATTGTTTTTCCAGGTAGTGATGGACAAAGTGCTTGTTCATAATGCGGTATCAACTCTCGACGTACTTGTTACTGTTCTGATTGCTGTCGCGGTTTTCGAGATTCTCTTGCAAACCTTACGCCAGTACCTGGCGACAAGAACAGCTGCCAGGATCGATGCAAAGCTTGGGAGTAATCTATATCGACATCTGATCGACCTGCCAATGTCGTACTTTAAAAGTCGATCTGTTGGCGTGACCGTAATGCGTGTGAATGAACTGAACGCTATTCGCGAATTCATTACCAGTACTGCGAACACCCTTATCATTGATCTGGCATTCACGGTGATCATTTTTGTCGTGATGTTTTATTACTCCCCGCTATTAACCCTGATCGTTGCTGCTTCCATACCGTGTTACATCGTGGTTTCATTTTTCATCACCGGTCCACTACAGAAAAAAGTTGAAGATCTGGGTAGAGACAGCGCAGTCAATAACTCCTTTTTGACTGAAGCATTGACCGGCGTTGAAACTGTTAAAGCACTAGCACTGGAATCACAAATGATTCGGCGATGGGAGTATCAGACTCGGGATTTTGTGCACTCTAACTTTAAAGTTCAGGAGTTATCACAGCTTTCTTCTGCGCTGATCCAGGTGATATCTAAGGTAACGATGGTTCTTATCCTCTGGGTGGGAGCCAGAAAAGTAATTGGTTTAGAGCTCTCAATTGGTCAGTTAATTGCGTTTAACATGATGGCCAATCACGTCAGCCAGCCGATTATCCGGTTAACGGAACTGTGGCGTAACTTTGTTCAGGCGCGTGTTTCAGTAGAGCGCTTGGGGGATGTCTTAAACACATTGCCTGAAGTAAATACGAGCCAATCAGGGTTTCAGGAATCTCCAAAAGGACACATTACCTTTCAGAATGTTTCATTTCGATATCAGCAGGATGGACCCTCCATTCTCGACAATATCAGCCTGAATATACCTGCCGGCAAGATGGTTGCGTTTGTCGGGAAGTCAGGCTCAGGAAAGAGCACAATCACTCGCTTGATTCAAAAGCTGTATGTTCCTGAAAAAGGGCGGGTATTACTTGATGGGCAGAATATCGCCGCAGTTGATCCGCTGCAGCTTAGACAATCAATGAGTATCGTCCTACAGGATAATTTTCTTTTTAACAGAAGCGTGAGAGATAACATCTCTATCATGAATCCAGCGGCATCATTGGATGAAGTAGTGGAAGCTGCCAAACACGCCGGGGCCCATGAATTCATACTGGAGCTGCAAGACGGCTACGACACTATTCTGGCAGAAGGTGGTGCATCAGTCTCAGGCGGTCAACGACAACGCATAGCGATTGCCCGATCACTTTTGACATCACCTACAGTACTGATTTTCGATGAGGCCACTTCTGCACTGGACGATCACTCTCAAGCGATCATTAAAGAAAATATGAACACCATTCGAGAGAACAGGACTGTCATTCTGATAGCCCATCGCCTTTCTACTGTACGAGATTGTGACTGTATTTTTGTATTGGATAACGGACGTATCGTAGAAGCCGGTAGTCACGATCAATTGTTGGAAAAACAGGATGGTGCTTACAAAGATCTGTGGCAATTACAAAAAACGGAATTAAGCGTGGCATAACCACAAGTTTGAATAGGAACAGCATAAGGATATGCAAGAGAACACAGCCCAACTATTTGATCAGGAAACACTGGAAGCCAAAAAAGCTCAGCCACACCCGATGGCGTATGAGTTTTTGCCTGAGTACTTAGAAGTATTGGATAAGCCGCCGTCACGGGGGGCCCGTTATTTTGTTCTGGGTATTATAGCGCTGGCTCTGATAACCCTCACATGGGCTATTTTGGGACGAATTGACATTGTCGCCAGTGCCAAAGGACGTTTGATTGTGGATGACCGCTCAAAGGTTGTTCAGGCACCCAATCAGGGAGAGGTTAGAGTAATAAGAGTTAGAGATGGTCAAGCGGTTCAGGAAGGGGATATTCTGATTGAACTTAACCGGACTTCAAGTGAAGCTGAGAGTGAGAGGCTTGGGGATCGGTTGATTAAGATCGGCCTGGATATCGCTCGATCAGAAGCATTGCTGTCAAAAGATCCAGAATTAAATTTTTCCCCAACAAAGTACCTCTCTTCATACCCGATACCTGCTGACTGGATTGATGAGGCCAGAGTGACTCTGCAAGCGGATATGCTCGATTATGATGTTCGCAAAACATCCCTGAAGCATCAACTAACCCAGAATCAGACCCAGCAAGCATTAGCCGCAAAGGTATCTAAAGAGACCATAGCGCTGATTCAAAACGCTACAGCTCGCCTTGAAAGCCGGAAAAGGCTATTAGATAAGGGACATATACCTCGGTTGGAATATCTGGAGTTAGAGAAAGAGCTCATTCAGGAAGAAAGGGATTTAGCGCAGTTGATCGCAGATGCAGCAGAGCTTGAGCTGCAAGGCGTTAAGTTACAGCAACAATTAAAACAATTGAGTGCTGAGAATAAGAAAGCACTTCATGAGCGCCTTACAGAGCTGAGAAGTGAGTTCCGCGATATTCAAAAGCAACTTATTCAGGCGAATGAATTGTTACGCCAAACGACAATAACTGCACCTGTTAATGGAGTTGTGCAGCAATTAGCTGTCCATACGCTGGGCGGTGTGGTTTCCCAGGGGCAGGAATTAATGATCATTGTACCTGAAGGGGCCGAGTTAGAAGCTGAGGTAGCAATTGAAAACAAAGATGTGGGCTTTATCAGGGCTGGTCAATCGGTAGAAGTAAAAATCGACAGTTTCCCCTATACCCGCTATGGCACGGTTAAAGGTGAGGTCATTCATGTATCCCTTGACTCAATGGAAGATGAGCAGCGGGGATTAGTTTATCCCGCCAGGGTCAAGCTTAAGGCGCAGAGTGTACAGAGTGATGCAGAAATTATTCCGTTGAGCGCCGGCATGAGTATTGCCGCCGAAATAAAAACAGGAGATCGGCGGGTTATTGATTATCTGTTAAGTCCGCTGAAAGAGTATCAATCAGAGTCTTTAAAGGAACGCTAAGGCATGACTCAGGGAATGATGGATCAGACTGGCATGGATAGGCTGGAGCAAGAAATTGCAGAAGCATCCTTGGTGCAACACGATCACGTGGCAATTGATCCTAAGGATGATAGTGGCTTACAGGCTCTGGCACTCATTGCTAAACACTTTGATATTGCATTTGACGTTACCAAAAGTTGGTATGTTCATGGTAAGTCCGACGGACTATTCAGTCACATTGATATTATTCGTTGTGCTAAACGGGTGGGATTGAAAGCAAAGCTGGTCACAATCAATCATCGTCAATTAAAGACCTTTCCAACGCCATTTATCGCGACTCATAAAAGTGAAAATCACCGTTACATGGTACGTGCAGTAACCGATAGCCAGATAGAACTGTTTGATCCAATTAACTGTAGTAATTCAGACTTGATCTGACAGTTACCGATTTTTCATGAAGGTGTCTGTCAGGTCAGGTTCAGTTCACGAACTTTTCCTTCCAGACTGATTTCCCATCGAGCAACGTTTCCATCGGTGTTCTGCCGCAGCACCGTTTACCCTGATGAGTTCGTTCATTATTGTAGTATTCCAGCCAGTCGTCCAGATCAGCTTGTAACTCCTCTATTGAACCATAGATTTTCCGTCGTAAAGTCGGCTGATAAAACTCCTGTAAAATGGTCTTGTGGAAGCGTTCACAGATACCGTTAGTCTGGGGATGTCGAGCCTTGGTTTTGGTGTGCTCGATGTCGTTAATGGCCAGATAGAGCTGGTAATCATGACTTTCTGCTTTACCGCAGTATTCAGTGCCTCGATCCGTCAGAATACGCAACACAGGAAGCTCCTCTGAGGCATAAAACGGCAACACACGATCATTGAGTAGATCTGCTGCGGTGATCGGCGTTTTGGTCGTATAGAGCTTACAGTGAGCCACTCGGCAGTAGGTATCCACATAGGTTTGCTGATAGACACGACCAACCCCCTTGAAAGTGCCGACATAGAACGTATCCTGAGACCCCAGATAGCCAGGGTGTGCGGTATCAATCTCACCACAGGCTTCGTCATCCTGTTTCTTCCGCTCCAGTGCCTGAACCTGTGGTTCCGTCAGGATTAGACCGTCTTCGGCTACTTTGGCTTCCAGTGCCTTCAGCCGCAGTTTGAAGTTCGCTAAGTCATTGCGAAGCCAGATCGAGCGAACTCCACTGGGAGACACAAAGATGCCTTTCTTGCGCAACTCATTGGAGACTCGCACCTGGCCATGAGCAGGCTCATCAATGGCATATTGAATGACGGCTGACTCAACCATCGGATCAACACGGTTCTTGTGATTGGGAACTCTGCGGTTCTGCTCTAACAGTGATTCAACACCACCATCACTCACCGCTTCTTTGTATCGATAGAACGTATCTCTGGATACGCCCATCATCTTGCAGGCTTTGGATATGTTGCCCAGCTCATCAGCCAGATTAAGCAGGCCTACCTTGTGTTTGACGATCTTGTCGTTAGTATGAAGCATGAGGGTTACCTCTGATTATGATTGATTTCAGGTTTAGTCACCTTCAATCAAAATCGGTAACCCTCTCTTTTTCAAGAAGAAGTGTCAGATTTGGTCTGAACTAATCCAAATTAACGGTACTCCTCTCTTTGTTACAGCAGATCGGTTTAAAGAACAATTCGGCGCTGATGTGCTGATATTTTCGCGACAGCCTGCCTGGATGAAAACCAAAGAGGGCTTTGGTTTTGCATGGTTTATTCCTTCCATTCTCAAGCATGCTTCGCGGTTTAAGCGTATTCTGGTTGCATCACTGTTGATACAGGTGTTTGCTCTCGCATCGCCTAAGTTCTTCGAAGTTGTCATTGATAAGGTACTGGTTAGTCGAGGATTGCAGAGTCTGGATGTACTGGCGATAGGACTGTTGGTAATCGCCTTCTTTGAGCCACTAATGACCTATATTCGGGGAATTATCTTTTCTCACTTAGCCAGCGGAGTGAATTCTGAGCTATCTGCTCGCGTATTTCGGCATCTGATTTTTCTTCCTTTAAGCTACTTCAGAGAGCGTCAGGCAGGCGATATTATTGCCCGAGTACGGGAGTTAGATCATATTCGAAACTTCCTGACAGGATCCGCACTGATGATGATTGTGGATCTTGCGTTTTTAGGTGTATTTCTTGCTGTTATGTATAGCTATTCGAGTCGGCTGTTCTATATCGTTTTATCAACGTTGATTGTATTTGGGATGCTCTGGTTGTGTATCGGTCCATTTCTGAGAAAGAGGGTTGAGAAGCAATATGAACGTAATGCAGATAACACATCGTTTCTAACCGAAAGTGTGACAGGTATTGAGACCGTTAAATCCCTGGGCCTTGGTCACCGTTTCGCGAATGAGTGGGAAGAGAAACTAGGGGCATCCCTAAAGGCATCATTTAAAGCCTCAATGCTCGGTCAGTGGGCCGGTGGCGCGATCGGACTCGTTCAGAAAGTATCTACTGCTTTCATTCTCTGGTTTGGCGTCACACTGGTTATTGATGGTGATCTCTCCGTAGGACAATTGATCGCTTTCAACCTCTATGCTGGCCACGTGACTATGCCGATACTCCGTCTTGCTCAAATTTGGCAGGATTTTCAGCACACTGAAATCTCTGTGCGCCGTATCGGTGACATCCTTAACGAGAAGCCAGAGTCAGAACTCAACGCAGGCCGTTCATCGCTGGAGCATATAAAAGGGGAGATTGAGTTCAGAAAAGTGACCTTCCGATACAGCGATGACGGTAAAGAAGTGTTGCGCCGCCTTGATCTTAAAATCAAACCGGGTGAAGTAGTGGGAATCACAGGACAATCTGGTTCTGGTAAAAGCACTATCACAAAGCTGATACAGCGGCTCTATAGCCCACAAAGCGGCCAGGTGCTGATTGATAACGTCGATATGGCGATGGCTGACCCTGCAATATTACGCCGGAATATGGGCGTTGTTCTGCAAGAGAGTTTTCTGTTTAACGGCTCAATTAAAGACAACATTGGTATCGGAAATCCTTCAGCGGATATGGCCGCGATTACTAGAGCAGCAGAACTGGCAGGTGTTGATCAATTTGTAGCTGAACTCCCAGAAGGTTACGACACCCAGGTGGGTGAGCGAGGTGGTGCTTTATCTGGAGGACAGCGTCAAAGAATAGCGATAGCCAGAGCATTGGTATCGGATCCTAAAATCTTAATTTTTGATGAAGCAACCTCCGCACTCGATTATGAAACAGAGGCAGCAATACTGAAAAGACTACCGGAAATTTTTAAAGGGCGGACAGTGATTATTATTTCGCATCGGCTGAACAGTATGCCTTTGTGCCATAAAGTTATTGTTTTTAAGTGTGGTGAGATTTATGAAAGCGGATCCCATGAATAGTTAATGGGTTGTGGCGGTTTATACAGTCTTTTTTGGGCTTTGAGTATAAAATAATTTCTAACTTTTATTAGCTAGTAAAGGTTTTTTATAGGAGTATCTAATGATTAATGGTCTTAGTATGTATTCATACTATTTGTCTTTTATTTTTACATTTATAGCATTTTTTTATTTTGGAATAGAGGATGAAGCTGAGGATGTAGTTTATATTTCAATATGGTTTTGTGTTATATGCGAAATAATTGTAAGGAGGTTTTTTGATAATCAAATTTTGAGTTTTGTGACAATGACTTCTGTAGGTGTTGCAAGTGCTTCAACCTTTGTAACAATAGCTTATATCTTAGAGAATTAAGGATGATTTTATGATTTCAACCAAAATAACTGCCAGGGAAGGTCTTATTGAAGCTTGGTCAGGCGCGTCAGCAGTTAAGGGAGTTTCAGATGCAGCTAATAAGCTTGCTGATACTAAAGCAACACCTTTAGAAAAGATTGGTGCATTAGCTGCAATTGCCTCAGCTGCAATAGATATTGGGACAAAAAACCTGCCAGGATCAGTTTCTTCCATCGCCTCGACTAAAATTGGTGCTTTAGCAATAGCAACATCGATCGCAAATATTGCAGAAAAGGAAAAAAATGGTGGAGATGTATCATGGACTGACTATGCTGCAGTGGTCGGTGCATTTATTTCAAGGATACCTGGGATCCCAGCAAAGCTATTAGGTGCGATTTTATCGGCTTACCCTCATGCTGAAGACTTAGGAGAATATCTAGGAAAAGAAGGTTATTTTGACCCGCTTTTTGATCTCATTTTTGGAAAGGTTGATTTCGACATTGATTGGGCTGCTTGGCTTTCTGATGCAGACCCGGCCGAAGCTTTTCCTAATGCGGAAAGACAAGGCTCCCCCATTATTATTGATTTAGATGGTGATGGTGTAGAGACACAGTCAATTAATGAAGGTATTTACTTTGATCATGATAATAATGGTTTAGCAGAGCAGACAGGCTGGGTTGGTACTGATGACGGATTGCTGGTTCTAGACCGAAATGGTGATGGAGAAATTAATAATGGTAATGAGCTTTTCGGTAATAATACAAGCATGGCTGCTGGAAATAAAGCAGATAATGGTTACGAAGCTTTAAAGGAACTCGACAATAATGGCGATGGTGTTATTGATAAGAATGATGCTTCATATTCAGAGCTAAAAGTTTGGCAAGATAAGAACAGTGATGGTATCAGTCAATCTGATGAACTTTTAACTTTAGAAAGTGTAGGCATAGCTTCTCTCAGAGCCGATTACAGCAATGTTAATAATACGGATGAACATGGGAATACTACACGCCAGGTGAGTACAGGGGTTAAAGCTGACGGCTCCACAGTAAACACGGCAGATATCTGGTTCGAGATGAATAGAACCAGAACGATAGAGCAGGATCTGCTTGCGTTATCAGATGATATCGAGGCATTACCTGATGCGAGAGCTTTCGGTAATGTACGAAGCCTTCGACAGGCAATGGCACGTGATGATGTATTAAAAAACCTTGTAATACAGTATGTCAGCGAACAGGGCACTTCAGAGCGTAGTGCATTACTGGATGGTTTAATTTATCAGTGGACGGGTTCAGCCTTAACCGATCTAAATAGTCGGGATGAGCATGGCCGTGTATATATGGACGCTCGGCAGCTTGTTACATTAGAAAACCTGATTGGTAGAGGTTACGACAGTGGGCAGGGTGGTAATCATGTTCAGGGACCGCAGGCCGCAGGCATTCTCACAGCCGAATATCAGCGATTCAAAGGGTATGTTGAGGCTCAGCTTCTCAGCCAGATACTCTATAAAGATATCTACTCTAAGATAGGCATTGCTTATAACGTCGACGCGCAAAAGTTTGAACCGGACTTGAAGGCCTTTATTTCGGCCTTGAAAGATCAAGCTGAAATGGGGAATGAAGGAGTTGTTATAGGTGCTCTCAATGCATTAAGGGGTCTGTACAGCTATTCAACAGCGCTTGAAAAAGCAAGCCTCGCAGTTAGAGAAGACAGTATCCTCAGGGAGTATTTCATCGATATTATCTTTCGCGGAACTGATCAAGGAGACAATATAATAGGTTCTTCTGGTGATGACTTTATCCAGGGAAATGAAGGTGATGATGCTCTCTTTGGCGGTCTTGGTAATGATACCTATCGATATGATAAAGGTGATGGCTCAGATCGTATTTATGATGCGAGTGGCACGGATACATTGTCCTTTGGTGAGGGGGTTACACTAAATTCACTATCATTAAGTCGAAGCCCTACAAGGCTTTTTATTACTTTACTTGATGAGAATAATGAAAAAGCCAGAGATGTTATTCAGATAGATAATACTTTCGACTTTAACAGTGGCAGAATCGTTAGCATGGCCATTGAGCGGTTCCGATTCAGTGATAATACCAGTATTTCGCTTGCTGAACTTGTTGAATTGAAGATTGCAAGCGGTATTAGTGACGATGACTTTATATATGGATCTGAGGCTGATGATCAGCTATCAGGGAGGGCTGGAAATGATTTTCTCTCTGGTCGTGCCGGTAATGACACGATAGAGGGGGAAGCTGGGAATGATCAGATCCGGGGCGGAAGTGGTAATGACATACTTCGAGGTGGGATTGGAGATGACATTATAGTTGGGGAGGCTGGTAATGACGTTATTGAAGGTGGCTCGGGAGACGATATTTTAGAAGGGCAAAGCGGTTCAGATACCTATGCTTTTAATAGAGGAGATGGGCAGGATGTAATTAAAGACTACACTCAAAATGCTAGCAATGATGCAGATAGAATTATTTTTGGTGTCGGCATCCTGCGAGAGCATGTCTCACTGGTACGTGAAGGTGATAATATTGTTCTGAACATCATTGATCCGGCGGGTTTGGCGAAAGACAAGATCACCCTTGAAAATGCGTTTGTAAACAGCAACTACAAGATTGAGATTGTGGAGTTTGCAGACGGTACTCAACTAACCGCAGCGGAGCTGCAAACCCTGACTGAAACGCTGGAAGGCACCACGGAGGCTGATACTCTGGTCGGAACTTCCGCCCGTGATGTGCTGAAAGGGGAAGGCGGTGACGATACCCTGCAGGGCTTTAACGGAGACAACCTGCTGTACGGCGGTGAAGGTAATGACACCATCACTAGTGGTTCAGGTGCGGACCTTGTTGAAGGTGGCAAAGGTGATGACTCATTAAGTGGTGGTTACGGTAGCGATACTTACGTTATTGGCATGGATAGTGGGAATGACACTATTATTGATCAGGTTTCTGGTCAGGATGAAAACAGTATTTCCTTTGTTGATGGTATCGCTAAGTCTGATTTGACCTATCACAGAACCTTGAATGATTTAATTATCACCGTTAATAAATCTGAAAACACTGCGACTATTACGGTCCAAGACGGATTTATTAAATCTGACTACAGACTTAAAGAGCTGGTTTTTGAAGATGGTACATCTGTTGGTATTGATGAAATCCTGCAGGTTGCATCAACATGGGTAGGTTCTGATGCTGTTGAGACCGTCAGAGGCTATGAAAAATCAGACAGCCTGAGTTCTTTAGGTGGTAATGATCGTATCTATGCTGGGGATGGTGATGATCGCCTAACCGGCGGTAAGGGGAATGATTATCTCGATGGCGGTACTGGTGATGATGTGTATGTATTCTCATCTGGGGATGGCCAGGATGTGATATCTGATGTTGCCGGAGAAATTCAGCTTAAATTGGTTGATTTAGATGTTGCGAATGTCGTGATGCGGAGGAATTACCGAGATCTGTATATAACTTTTGCAGGTAATGATGTCGATAGTATTACGATTGACAATTTCTACTCAGATTCTGGCGCTGAGGCGACTCGAGGTTTGACATTCATCAGGTCCGATAACACCACCTTAGTATTAACATCTAGTGAAGTTGATCTTAAGGCTGTTACTGGTAGCGATGTGGCAGAGACTATTCGTGGTAGTAGCCAAGCGGACGTGATTCGTGGTTTTGCGGGTAATGATATTCTGTATGGTGAAAACGGTGCAGACCAGATATACGGCGGTGACGGTAATGATGTTATTACAGGTGGTGCCGGCAACGATCAGCTTTATGGTGAAGCTGGAAACGATACGTTATCCGGAGGTCTTGGTAATGATACTTACCATATCTCTCCTGGTGGTCAGGATGTCATAAACGAATCTGGGGCTTCTGAAGATATTGATACGGTGCGTTTCGATGCTCAGATACTGGCAGCAGATATGAAGGTTAAATATTTACCTTCAGGCGATGATCTATTGCTGGATTATGATGGTGGGCAACTTACGATTCGTGGTTTCTTCGAGACTGCTGAGCAAACCCGTAAAACTGTTGAACGTTTTGAATTTGCAGATGGTACTGTTTGGACCCGCGAAGATGTTTTGACAATGTCTAAAACCGGTCATAGTGGTGACGATCATTTGAAAGGGTATGACAATGTTGATGACGTTTTATCGGGTAAAGCGGGCGACGATGTTATTCGTGCTGGAGCTGGTAATGACACCCTGAAAGGCGATGAAGGTAATGATGGCTTGTATGCCGATGCCGGCGACGACACTTTAATCGGTGGTGTAGGAGATGACCAGCTTTATGCCGGAAAGGGTAATGACCGGTATTTGTTTAGCCTGGGAGATGGCAATGACATCATTTACAGTGATGGTAGCCTGGATGAAACAGACTCTATAGAGCTTTCATCGGGTATCAAAACCAGTGATGTTAATATTGAACGTAATGGCTACGACCTGCTCATTCGATATAGTGAGCAGGACACTATCACGATTAAGCATTTCTATTTTGATAGTGATAATGCCTGGGGTGCAACTATTGATCGTGTTGTTTTTCATGATGGTACTGTATGGAATAAAGCTGACCTCTTAGCAAAAGCGTTAATTGGTGACGCGAATGATAATCAGATTACTGGCTATGTTCGTGACGATATTCTTCAGGGGAAACAAGGTAACGATACGCTGGCTGGCTTGGCGGGAAATGATACGTATGTATTTTCTGCCGGAGATGGTCAGGATGTTGTGAATGACTTGGTCGGCTCGGGCACAATCGAGTTTACCGATGTTAATTCTGCTCAAGTGAAAATTCGCAGAGTGAGTAATGATTTAGTGCTCACCTACGGACCTTCTTCTATCACATTACTCAATCAGGTTGTAAATGGGGACTTCGCACAAGCAGGTAATCGGATTGAATCTATTAAGTTTGCTGATTCAGTTACCTGGGATTTCAATGAAATCATACGCCAAGCCCTGTCTTCTACTATCGATGATGACACGATCATCGGTTTTGAGAGTAACGACATTGTTATTGCAAGTGCAGGAAACGACTCGATTGCAGGTGCAGCCGGTGGTGATCAATTATCCGGTGGTGACGGTAACGATACTCTACACGGTAATCAGGGTAATGATTATCTGTTTGGTAATGCTGATCTCGATACTCTGTATGGTGGAGATGGTAATGATCATCTAAACGGCGGTGCAGGAAATGACATCCTTCGTGGTGATCATGGAGACGATACTCTTCAGGGAGGATCCGGTAACGATGATTTGATAGGTGGTGCCGGAAATGATCAGTTGTCTGGTGGTGAGGGCAACGATACGTTAACAGATCTGGATGGAGAGAATAACGTTCTTCATGGGGATGCTGGTGACGATACCCTGAATGGCCGGGGTAAGGTCTATGGCGATGCAGGTAATGATACTTTAACAGGTAATTGGCTGAGTGGCGGTACAGGGAATGACATCCTTAACGGCTCTTTCAATGATGAAACCTATATCTTCAACCTGGGTGACGGGGAAGATCTGATCATTGAGACTAAGCCCGACCAGGCTTATAGCAATGTTGCTGCATCTCACGATACGTTGAAGTTCGGAGATGGTATTAAGCTGAGTGATCTGGCTTTCGAGCGTCATGGCAATGATCTGGTGGCCGCTCATAATAACGGTAGCGACAAAGTCCGGATCCAGAACTGGTACCAAGAGCCGACAGAGCACTTTAAGGTAAATAAATTTGAGTTTGCCGATGGTTCAGTGCTGACCCACGTTGATGTTGAAGCTCGCGTTGTAACTCTAGGTTCTGCTGAGGCAGACACATTAATGGGCTATCGCAGTCATCACGATCAAATTCGCGCGGGTGGCGGTGATGATAAGGTCTGGGGCCGTGCCGGTGATGATGTCATTTACGGCGAGGCTGGCAACGATTATCTGGATGGCGATGAAGGTAATGATTCACTGTATGGTGGCGAGGGTGACGATAACCTTGTCGGTCGTGTGGGTGATGATCGCTTAGAAGGGGGTGTCGGTAAGGACAGCCTGCAGGGGATGGAAGGTGATGACACTCTGATTGGCGGTGACGGTGATGATTCCTTGTTTGGGGGAGCAGACAACGATCACCTGCAAGGTGGTAATGCAAATGATTACCTCGATGCCGGTGACGGCAATGATATTGTGAATGGTGGTGCTGGTAATGATCAGCTGAAAGGTGGTGCAGGTGATGATGCTTACATTACCGGTACTGGTAACGACACTGTTGTTATTGATGCTAATGGTGGCCATGACACAATTGATGCAAAAGCAGGCGGCTCTAATGGTATTCTCTTCGGAGCAGGATTAACGGCGGATCGCTTAACCTTTAAGCAGGATGGCGATGATCTTCTGATCAAGGTTGATGATGGTAGCGAGCAATCTGTCCGGGTGACGGATCACTTTGTCGGTGGCGAAGCTGCCATTGATTGGGTTCAGCCTGCAGGCTCAACGATTATTAATACCTCACAGATTAATCAGTTTGCGGCAGGTGGATCCAACGGTAACTTTGATAGAGTTTCTTCAGGTACTGAGTCCAGTGAGCAACTACTTGGAAGCAGCGGTACTGATCTAATCAAAGGCCTTGGCGGCAACGATCAAATTTATGGTTTCGCGGGTAATGATCAGCTTGAAGGTGGAAATGGCGACGACCGCTTGCAAGGTGGTAATGGCTCTAATTCAAATTCCGGTGACGATATACTGATTGGTGGGGCAGGCAACGATATTCTGGTTGGTGAAGATGGTGATGACCGTCTTGAAGGTGGTGCGGGCAATGACCACTATTATTACTTCGCTGGCTCTGGCAAAGACGTCATAATCGATGCTGAAGACGGTCAGGATATACTCTTCTTCAATGACGTCGCGCCAGCTCGTCTGAGCTATCACCGTGAGGGAGATGATCTCATAGTACTTGTTGATGGTGACCTGAATCAGCAAGTTCGTGTTAAAGATCATTTCTTGGGCGGTAATCATGAAATCATGGTTCAGCCTAATGGTGGATATACACAAACAGCAGCAGCTATTGCCAATCAACTGACAGCTCTACCTGGTGGAGATTCTTCAGGAAGTAATCCAGATGGCGGTGATACCGGTGGAAATGCAGGAGGAGATTCATCCGGTAATGAGACGCCAGTTTCAACTCCAACGTTGGATCTGACTGGAGATGATTCCATTTCAGGCTCTGATCAGAGTGAAATTCTAGTATCCGGCGCTGGGGATGATTCGCTTACTGGATTAGGCGGTAATGACCGGCTGATAGGTGGCACCGGGAGCGATGTCTACATCATTGGTACCTCGAATGGTCAGGACACAATCATTGACTCCGAAGGTCAGAATATCATCCGTTTCGTTGATGGTATTGGTTTCAATGATGTGGCTAGCGGTTTGATGAAATCCGGTGATGATCTTATATTGAGAATCTCAGGTTCAAGTACAAACTCAGTGCGTATTTCCAACTTCTTCTCTGTCGCTAATACCATTGAGAAGCTGGAATTCGAGGCTGGGGGGCAAATTACGGCAGTTCAGCTATTCGGCGCCTTTGGTTTAGCAGGCCCTACTGCAACGCTGGAAAGCGGTGAACTTGTGCTTGGTGATGGTTTAGCCAACTCATTAGCCGGTGCCGATGGCCACGATATGCTGTTTGGTGGCCGTGGCGATGATAGTCTGCAGGGCAATGCAGGTAATGATCAAATGGTCGGTGGTGCTGGTGATGATGTATATCTGATAGGTGCTGGTCATGGTCAGGATACAATTGTCGATTCGCAGGGCAGTAACGTGATCCGATTCATTGACGGTCTGAGCTTTAATGATGTAGCCAGCGGCTTGATGAAATCAGGCGATGATCTGATTCTGAGAATCTCTGGTTCAAGTACGAATTCGGTACGGATTGAGAATTTCTTTGGTGTTGCAAATACCATCGAGAAGCTTGAGTTTGAGACTGGTGGTCAAATCACTGCATCTCAGCTGTACGGTGCATTCGGATCTGCAGCGCCTACAAGTACCACTGTGACTTATGATCTGTTGACAGATGTCATCACAGGAGGGGATGGTAACGATACTCTGGCTGGTTCTGATCGAAATGAGACATTATCTGGCGGTATTGGGAACGATACTCTCGATGGTGGTGCGGGCAATGACCGCTATCTGTTTGGTCAGGGCGATGGTCAGGATCATATCAGTCAAAACGACACATCCGGTCATGATGTCCTAGCATTTACTGGAAACGTTACCTCAGATCAACTTTGGTTTAGTCAGCAAGGTGATGATCTGCAGATCAACATTGCTGGCGGCAATGACAAGGTGATTGTGGATGATTGGTATACCAAAGCTGGGGCTCAGGTGGACGAGATTGAAGTTGGCTCGTCCGTATTGAGAAACAGCCAGGTTGCGCAGTTAGTCAGTGCTATGGCCGCATACAGTGTTCCGGAGGGGGATGGTAATGTGATTAGTCAGTCCACTAAGGATGCTCTGCAACCTGTACTGACACAAGTATGGGAGTCGCGTTAAGACGCCGCTTATTACCTTCAAATGGCATCACTATTGTGATGCCATTTCTGAGTTTATGAGGGGTATCTCAGAAACCCAGAAATAAAAAAAGGAGCCACTTTCGGCTCCTTTCTTTTTTTCTGGGGCGTTTATTATTAGTTGATCAGCGACAGAAACTCAGTACGGGTTGCCTGGCTCTTGCGGAAAGAGCCCAGCATCATGGAGGTCTTCATGCTGCTGTTTTGCTTTTCCACACCGCGCATCATCATGCACATGTGCTGCGCTTCGATGACTACGCCAACGCCGTCGGCACCGGTGGCATGCATGATGGCATCTGCAACCTGCTTGGTCATGTTTTCCTGAATCTGCAGGCGACGGGCAAACATATCGACGATACGGGCGATCTTGGACAGACCGATCACCTGGCCCTTAGGGATATAACCGACATGGCACTTACCAATAAACGGCAGCATGTGGTGTTCACACATTGAGTACAGCTCGATGTCCTTGACGATAACCATTTCGCTGTTATCTGTCGGGAACATAGCGCCATTGATTACTTCATCAAGGTCTTGCTGGTAACCACGGGTAAGGAACTGCATCGCTTTGGCAGCGCGCTTCGGGGTATCGACCAGACCTTCGCGGTTTAAATCTTCGCCAAGTTGCTCGATGATGCTGGCAAATTCTTTTTCCATTACAGTGAAAAATCCTGTTAGGTTAACCCGAATCCGGCAGTAAATGGGCTGCTAGCGGGTATTTCTGAAAAGGTGCCTAACTTACGTGATAAGCACCTTAAGGTAAAGCTCTGAGAGCGACTATTTTGTGCGTTTAAGCAGCACATAAAGGGCGCCTGTTCCGCCGTCTTTGGGTTGTGCTGAGGTAAATGCGATTACCTGCGGCATCTGCCTGAGCCAGTCGTTAACATAGGACTTCATCAAAGGCTGCAGGCCTTCGCCACTATAGGCTTTGCCGTGAACCACCATGACGCAGCGCAGGCCTTTGTTTGAGCAGTCCCTGATAAAGCCGCTGAGCTCAGTGCGGGCGTCATCCAGGGTGAAACCGTGCAGATCCAGGCCGGCATCCCATGGCACATGGCCTTGTTTCAGACGCTTCATCAGCTTCAGCTGTACACCCGGGGTGGCAAAGATCAGCTCGTCTTCAGTTTCAACCAGCTTAACAATTTCTGAGGACAGGCCGTCCACCAGAGTCTCTGTGTCCTGAGTAGCCATCTGGCGCTTATAGCGCATATTCTCGTCATCGCTGGCACGCAGGCGCTTTGGCGTCTTGTTCAGATCGACTTTGTCGTGTTGATGCCGGGTAACCCCCTGCATCATACTGCTGAAGTCGAGATCATCACTGTCGGGCATAGACTTACCAGACATGGGTTTATCAGACATTGGCTTATCAGACATAGCGTTCAATGGCATTATTCATTAACATACACGGCCCTGAAACCAGAACCCTAATGCGGGCGCATTATCTATCCAGATATGACTATCAATCAAGCACAGATCGCCACCGAGCTGCATACTATCCGTGATTATATCCGTTACAGTATGAGCTGTTTTTACGAATACGACCTCTACTTTGGCCATGGCACTGATAACCCATGGGATGAAGCCGTGCAGTTGGTGTTAGGAGCACTGCATCTGCCGTGGAACAGTGATGGTCAGATTCTTGATGCCCGGCTCACCTCATCTGAAAAAACTAAAGTTCTGGATTTTCTTAGTCAGCGGGTCGAGCAGCGCCGGCCTCTGCCGTACATTATAGGCGAGGCGTGGTATGCCGGAATGCCTTTTAATGTGGATGAACGGGTACTGATTCCGCGCTCTCCGATTCAGGAGCTGATTGAGCAGCACTTTGCCCCATGGTTCCGGGAAGGCCCGGTTGAACGTGTGCTTGATCTGTGCACCGGCAGTGGCTGTATCGGTATTGTCTGCGCCTATGCGTTTGAAGAAGCCGAAGTTGATCTGGTGGATATTTCTGCCGATGCGCTGGAGGTTGCCCGGACGAATATTACCCGCCATGAACTGCAAGAGCGGGTAGAAGCGATTGAGAGTGATCTGTTTACCAGTCTTAAGGGTCGTCGATATGATCTGATCGTCAGTAATCCGCCGTATGTAGATGCCGGTGATCTGGCCAGTATGCCGGATGAGTATCAGCACGAGCCTGATCTGGCGCTGGGTTCCGGTGATGACGGTCTTGATATTACCCGGCAGATTCTGCGTCAGGCATCGGAATATCTTGCTGATGACGGTCTGCTGGTGGTTGAAGTGGGTAACAGTGAAGTGCATCTGCAGCAGGCATTTCCAGAAGTTCCATTCACCTGGGTTGAGCTGGAGCAGGGCGGTAACGGTGTCTTCCTGCTGACCGCGGATGAAGTGAAACAGTATTGCAGCCAGCTTTAACTGACTGCTGTATAATCGGTTTTTAAATTTTTACGGGACATAATCGGGAACAGACGATGTCAGGAAATACTTACGGTAAGCTTTTCACAGTGACCACATTCGGCGAAAGCCACGGGCCTGCGCTGGGCTGCATTATTGATGGTTGCCCTCCGGGAATCGAGCTGAGTGAAGCAGACCTGCAGAAAGATCTGGATCGTCGTAAGCCGGGCACCTCCCGTCATACCACACAGCGTCGTGAAGCAGATGAAGTGAAAATCCTCTCCGGTGTGTTCGAAGGTAAAACGACCGGTACAGCAATTGGTCTGTTGATTGAGAATACCGATCAGCGCTCCAAGGATTACTCCAATATCGCTGATACTTTCCGTCCGGCCCATGCGGACTACGTATATACCCACAAGTATGGTTTCCGCGATTACCGCGGTGGTGGTCGTTCCTCTGCCCGCGAAACAGCAATGCGCGTTGCAGCCGGTGCTGTGGCTAAGAAGTTCCTGGAACAGAAAGGCGTGTCTGTACGCGGTTACCTGTCTCAGTTGGGGCCGATTAAGATCGAAGCATTCGACTGGGATCAGGTAGAGCAGAACCCGTTCTTCTGCCCGGACCTGAACAAAGTGTCTGAGATGGAAACCTACATGGATGCCTTGCGTAAAGAGGGTAACTCCATCGGTGCTAAGATCAGCGTGTGCGCATCTGGCGTGCCAGTAGGTCTTGGAGAACCGATTTTTGATCGCTTGGATGCCGATCTGGCCCACGCGCTGATGAGCATCAACGCGGTAAAAGGTGTTGAGATCGGTGACGGTTTTGCCTGTATTGAACAGAAAGGCACCGAGCACCGTGATGAGATGACGCCGGAAGGTTTCCTGTCCAACCACTCGGGCGGTATTCTGGGCGGTATCTCAACCGGGACAGGATATTACTGCACACATCGCCCTGAAGCCGACTTCCAGTCTGCGTCTGCCAGGCCGAAGCATCAATGCCAGCGGCGAAGAGATTGAAGTGGTGACCCAGGGGCGTCATGACCCATGCGTGGGGATCCGTGCGACACCGATTGCAGAGGCGATGATGGCGATCGTGCTGATGGACCACCTGCTGCGTCACCGTGCACAAAATGCCGATGTTGAGTGTGCAACACCGGTACTGAAAGGGTAAAATCCCGGACAGCATGTAACTGGCCCTCTTGCAGTGATGTAAGGGGGCTTCTGTTTTTCTGTGGCTGCTGATTCAGAGCAGTTGTTTTTAACATCAGGTGGGGCAGACCGCTTCACCGCCAGTTGTGGTGTACACGCTATGACAGTCTATAAAGAGACCCTTTACGATGGCTACGGCCAGGCATTCGATGTGGAAGAGGTGCTGTTTGAGCAGCAAACCGATTCCTGGCATCTGATCATCTTCCGCAACCCGAAGTTTGGAACCGTGATGGCGCTGGATGGCATCATTCAGACCACCGAGAAAGATGAGTTTGTCTATCATGAGATGCTGACTCATGTGCCGCTACTGGCTCACGGTAATGCGAAGAAGGTACTGATCATCGGTGGTGGAGATGGCGGTATGCTGCGTGAAGTACTGAAGCATGATAGCGTCGAAAGTGCGACCCAGGTAGAGATTGATCAGGCAGTGATTGATATGTGCGTTGAGCACCTGCCAAATCATTCTCAGGGTGCTTACGATAATCCACGCGCTAACATCGTGATCGGTGATGGCATCGATTATGTCTGCCAGACTGATGAAAAGTACGATGTGATTATCTCTGACTGTACCGATCCGGTTGGCCCGGGTGAAGTGCTGTTCAGCAGTAAGTTTTATGAAGGTTGTAAGCGCTGCCTGAATGATGGCGGTATCTTTGTTGCGCAGAACGGCGTGGTGTATATGCAGCCGGAAGAGGTGGTTACCACCCGTCAGCGTCTGAGCCCGTACTTTAAAGATCAGTCGTTCTACACCGCTGCGGTACCAACCTACATCGGCGGCGCGATGACCTTTGCCTGGGGCTGTGACGATGAGTCTGTGCGCCAGCAGAGCGTTGAAGTCATTGCTGAGCGTTACAAGGCCAGCGGTATCAAGACCCGTTATTATAATCCGGCAATTCACGTCGGTAGCTTTGCGCTGCCGCAATATGTGCTGGAAGCGTTGGGTGATGCCTGAGTTGCTATCGCACAGCATTGCTAAGTGCTTGTGATTAAAAATAAAAAAGGGAGGCTTCGGTCTCCCTTTTTTGTCATTATCTGCTTATGAATCTGAACGTTTACGCCCGGCTCTCCGGTTTTTACTTTTTTTACTTCGCGCTGCTGGGCGTGTTGGTGCCGTACTGGAGTCTGTATCTGCAGTCTTTTGGTTTTGGCGCAGAGACGATCGGCGGGCTGATGGCGATTCTGATGGCATCACGCATTATTGCGCCGAATATCTGGGGCTGGTTTGCCGATCGCACGGGTAAGCGGTTAGAGATTGTCAGGTTTGGTTCGTTGATGACCTGCCTGATGTTTGTGCTGATCTTCTGGCAGGACTCGGCGCTCGGGATCGGTCTGGTGATGGTGGGCTTCAGTTTCTTCTGGAATGCGGTATTGCCGCAGTTTGAAGTGCTGACCCTGAATCATCTGGGTGACAGTGCTGATCGCTATAGCCGTATCCGCTTATGGGGCTCTATAGGCTTTATTCTGGCGGTGGTGCTGGTGGGCTGGGTGCTGGACCTGGTCTCGATCAGATGGGTGCCCTGGATGATGCTGGGGATCATGGTATTGATATGGCTGGCTGCACTGATGGCAAAGGGGCAGCCTGAGGCGACGCATCCGCCGGCGCAGCATGGCTTTCTGCAGCAGTTGTTAAGGCCTCAGGTTCTGGCGTTCTTTGCTATCTGTTTTCTGGTGCAGCTTAGTCATGGTCCATATTACACCTTCTATTCGGTACTGATGGAAAGTCTCGGTTACAGCCGGGCAGAGATCGGTATGTTATGGGCGGTTGGGGTGATAGCGGAGGTGATTATTTTCATCTACATGCATCACCTGATTAAGCGTTTTGGTCTGCGCAGGATGATGATCGGCAGTCTGCTTATCTGTTCGCTGCGCTGGGTGCTGATCGGAATGCTGCCGGATAATCAGCCGCTGATGTTGTTCGCCCAGACCCTGCACGCAGTTACTTTCGGGGCGTTGCATGCTGTCGGTATCGCACTGGTGAATCGCTACTTTTGTGCGGCCAGTCATGGTCAGGGGCAGGCGCTGTTCAGCAGTTTTGGCTTCGGGCTTGGAGGTGCGTTGGGCGCACTGGTCAGCGGTTTGCTCTGGGATAGTGCCGGTGCGACTGCAACATTTTTACTGGCTGCGGGAGTCGCAATTGTTGCACTGATCTGCGCAACTATCTGGATCAAACCGGAAAATTGTGCAGTTCCGAAACCATAAAGTTGTTTTGCACTGCAGTTGTTATACTATAGGTTGAATGTGCCAGAAGCTTGATACAGGTCTGTTTTTTCTTGCTTTATGGTGTTTATGATCCGACAGGTTAATCTGCCCACTCTGATGAGGGGCTGGCCAATAGCGAGGTGCGTATGAACTTCAAGATTGATGTTGAGATGACACCTGAAGAGTTACGGAAGGTGCTGGGGTTACCTGATGTGGAATCTTTCCAGAAGGAGATGATGGATAAGATTCAGGAGCGAATGGATGCCGGCGTTGAAGGGTACGATCCACTGACACTGTTTCAGCCCTACATGGCCAGTGGTCTCGGGTCGATGGATGCGTTACAGAAAATGTTGCTGGGTATGATGACAACCTATACCGGCGGCGGTAAAAGCTCAGACAAATAATAACAACTCTGATTAAGAGCTCTGCTTAAGAGCTATGATCAAATAGAGAGATAACATTGTGCGAATTCTAAGAAAGTATACCAATCGCCGACTGTACGATACCTCACGCAGCTGTTACATCACGCTGGAGGATGTTAAGCAGCTGGTGCTGAATCAGGAGAACTTTCAGGTTCAGGACTCAAAAACCGGTGCCGATCTGACCCGCAATATTCTGCTGCAGATTATCAGCGAGCAGGAAGCGATGGGGCACGGTACCCTGCTGACCAATCAGGTACTGCAGCAACTGATCCGTTTTTACGGTGATAGTATGCAGGGTATGATGAGTCAGTATCTGGAGCAGAGTATTGCCAGCTTTATCGAGCATCAGGAGCGTATTCGCGAGCAGATGCAGACGATGATGGGCGCGGCTAATCCTCTGAATATGATGAATAAGATCGCCGATCAGAATATGGCGATGTGGAATATGTTCACTCCGCCAGGAGAGGGACAGCCGAAACCGCCAGAAGACAGCGGTGAAGAGAAAAAATAGTCGTTCAGTCGTATAAAAAAGGCGAGTACTTTCGGGTAACTCGCCTTTTTTGTCTTTGTTCTTAATCAGTGATTGTTACAGCAGGTTGTACACGAATACCAGCAGTAGCAGAGCAGGTGATACGAACTTCATAACCGGCAGCAATAGTGCTGCTGTGCCTGATTTCAGCTTCAGCTCTTCAATAACTGTCATGGGTTTAATGCACCAGGCGGTGTACAGCACCATCAGTAGTCCACCCAGTGGCAGCATGATGTTGGCGGTTAAGTAGTCCAGAATGTCGAAGAAGGTTTTGCCTTCAAAGATCGGTAGAAATGCCAGAGGGTGCAGGTCTGCCCACTGATTAAATGAAAATACTGTCAGCAGACCCGTGGCCCACACAGCGGCACCAGCGATAGCCGTCGCTTTAACACGATTCAGGGCGGGTTTTTCTTCAAGCCATTCAATACTGGGCTCCAGCATGGAGATCGCTGAGGTGACTGCCGCAACCAGTAGCAGGAAGAAGAACAATGTCGCAAACAGCAGGCCTGCAGGCATCTGGCCGAATGCCAGTGGCAGAGACTGGAAAATCAGGCCGGGACCGGCACTGGCTTCCAGACCGTTGCTGAATACCAGTGGGAAGATAGCGAGCCCTGCCAGTAAAGCAACCAGAGTATCGATGATAGCAATGGTGATAGCCGTGCGTGGGATGGACACATTTTCAGGCAGGTATGAGCCGTAGGCCATCATCGCGCAGGAACCGAGGCTCAGGGTGAAGAATGCATGGCCCAGTGCGCTGAGCACGGCTTCAGTAGTCAATCTGGAGAAATCAGGTTTGAACAGAAACTCTACAGCTGTCATAAACTCGGCGGTCGACATCGCATAACCCACCATTACCAGCAGTAACAGAAACAGCAGAGGCATCAGAATATTCACTGCCTTTTCCAGGCCGGAGCGGATACCGCCAGCAAGGATGGTCAGTACGATCAGGATAAACAGCGTATGCCAGAAAAGCAGGTTGCCCGGTGATTGCAGCATGCCGCCAAACAGCGCGCCAATCTGATCCGGGGTTGAATCAATAAATGCGCCATTGAAAGCGTGTCCGACATAGACCATCGACCAGCCGCCGATGACGGAGTAAAAAGACAGAATCAGGAATGCGCAGGTCATGCCCATGATGCCCAGCCATTTCCAGTTCTGGCTGCGGCCATCCTGCTTTGCCAGATGAACCATGGTTGCCAATGGGCTGCGTCGGCCCCGACGTCCGAGATAGATCTCGGCGATCAGAATCGGTACGCCGATCAGCGCGATACAGAGTAGGTAGACCAGTACAAACGCGCCACCGCCGTTTTCGCCAGTGATATAGGGGAATTTCCAGATGTTGCCCAGACCCACCGCAGAGCCTGTTGCCGCCAGAATAAAGGTCAGTCGCGAGGACCAGAGGGGATTGCCTTCACGGCCGCCAGTGGCCGCGTGTGTTTCGGTGGTCATAAATCAGAGTGCCTCAAGCAGTTCCATTGTAAGCCCGAGGTGATACAGAGGTGCTCGTCGTGGTGACGGCCGGGGACGAAATCAACTGAACAGTCGCCGGAGTTCGGGTAGAGAACACGGTAACCTGAAAGCTGCTGGGTAAGCTGCTGTTGTGGCAGGGGGTAACCCACCATTCGCCCGCCTTATCTTTTGGATACCTGCGGGAGGCGGCAATGTACTGTGTTCTCTGTATCAGCGCAAGATCTTAGTGTTTGATTCTGTTTGAAGGTTTTTTATTGTGCTCAGGAGCGGATTTGAGGTTTGTTTTTCTCTATTTTGTTCTAAGTGTGGTGGGCTTTTGTGTAGAGGGGGTGGTTGTTGGAATCAGGTTTTAAGTGGTTGCTAAGCAATAGTGATGGCGGGCGATAAAAAAGGTTCTTCGCGGGTTAGGGGGAATTAGGAAGGAGACGGTGGTGCCTTCCGGTTAAGCTGTTGTCGACCAAAACCTCAGCTAACCAACACCACCGCCAACATGGATGCTAACCTGCTTAACCTTTTCTGGGAAGGCTTCGAGATTGATTGCTATGAAGCCTTCTCTGACCAATCGCTGTTAATCCTACTGCGACCTGACCCTGACTACACACCTCGCTGCAGTGGCTGTAACGCACCCTGTACTCAGATTCATGACCGACGGATAAGACGGGTTCGTGAGCGAGATCTTTTCGACTACAAAGTCTGGCTGGATGTACCCGTTCGGCGCCTGCGATGTACTCACTGCGGCCCAACGCTGGAGCGCATCGACTGGCTGTCAGGTCGATTTCGTCTCACCCACGCCATGCGCTGTTGGGTTGAAGCTTTAACCAAAATCCTGCCGATACGTCATGTCGCACAGTTGCTGAGCTTGCACTGGCATACGGTCAAGAATATCGATAAACAGCGTTTGGCCCGCGATATTGTTCCACCGGATCGGAGTAAGCTGCGACGGTTAATCATGGATGAATTCGCGCTTCACAAGGGGCACCGCTACGCGACCGTCGTGATCTGTGCCGATACACAGCAGGTGCTATGGATCGGCGAGGGGCGAAGTCGTGAAGCGATACGACCGTTCTTTCACTGGTTGGGCGAGGCCTGTCAGAACATAGAGGCTGTCGCGATGGATATGAACACAGCATTCGACCTGGAGGTTAAGCAGCATTGCCCAAAGGCTTGCGTGGTCTACGATCTCTTTCACGTGGTTGCCAAGTACGGTCGCGAAGTTATCGACCGGGTGCGGGTCGATCAAGCCAATCAACTACGTCACGATAAGCCAGCAAGGCGTATGGTTAAACGCAGCCGCTGGTTGTTATTGCGTAACCCCGAGAACCTCGCACCCGACCAAGTAAACAAGCTGGATGAGTTGCTTGCCGCAAACGCGCCATTAACGACCGTTTACATTCTGAAAGCGCAGCTCAAAGAACTCTGGTATGCACCTGATGAGAAAACCGCGAGAGCCCGTTGGAAAGCTGGCTAGCTATGGCTGAAAAGAGTGGTATTTACGCCCTGCAGCTCTTCGCCAGACGTTTAGGCAATTATCTTGAAGGAATCGTATCCAGTGCCCGTTACCGCTTAAACACCAGTGTTCTGGAAGGGATGAACAACAAGATCAAAGTGCTGAAGCGGATGGCCTATGGCTACCGGGACAAGGCTTACTTCTTCCTGAAGATTAAGGACGCCTTTCTCGGTAAAGCGCGATGAACCATAAAAAAGCCCGCTAAAGCGGGCTTTCTGAACAGTTAGTGAGCGGCTTTCTGTCGATATGTGTGTTTATTTCTCGCTCATGTCCGGCATGTTACGGCCGTAGAAAATTTCGTTCATCTCTTTATATAGACGCTTGGTGATCTCTTCAACCTGGCGGCCTGTCAGGTCATCGGTGGTGGTGCCGAACAGGTAGGTGTTCAAATCGAAATCGTTGAGCAGCATCTTGGTGTGGAAGATGTTTTCCTGATAGACGTTCACATCGACCATCTGATATTGGTCGTGAATATCCTGGCTGATGAAGTTCTGGATCGAGTTAATATCATGATCGATATAATGCTTCACGCCGTTCACATCGCGGGTGAAACCGCGTACCCGGTAATCGATGGTGACAATATCGGATTCCAGCTTGTGAATCAGGTAATTCAGTGCCTTCAGCGGTGAGATAATGCCACAGGTCGATACTTCAATATCAGCGCGGAAGGTGCAGATACCATCATCCGGGTGCGCTTCCGGATAGGTGTGCACGCAGATATGGCTTTTATCCAGGTGGGCGACGACAGAATCTGGCAGTGGGCCAGGTTTTTCCGTGGTATCGACGTTCTCAGAGTCCTTTATCGGTTCTTCGGCTACCAGAATAGTCACGCTGGCGCCCTGCGGATCATAATCCTGGCGCGCCACATTCAGCACGGTAGCGCCGATGATGTCACAGGCTTCTGTCAGAATCTCTGTCAGGCGATCAGCGTTATACTGCTCATCGATATACTCGATGTATTCTGCTTTCTGTTCCGGGGTCTGCGCGTAGCAGACATCATAGATACAGAAGCTCAGGCTTTTGGTCAGGTTGTTAAAGCCCTGCAGTCTGATTTTGTTGGTGGATGGCAACGTCGTAACTCCAGCAAGAGGCCGTGATTGATGGCCCCATAACTAACGAAAATTCAGTGGGCGGATTTTAGTTGAGAATCGGTCTGAGCAAAAGCGAAATTTACATCATTTCTTTGGGGTTTTTGCTGTGCTCTTATCGTGCAGTTTCAGCCAGTCAGCAATCGTGGGGGCCACTTTTTGCTGGGATTGTCCGGACACAAATACGCCGATATGGCCAGAGGGTACTTCGTATTCCTCATAGTCTTTGCTGGCAGTTAACCCTTTTAGAGCTATGGACGCCGATGGAGGTACCAGGTGATCAGAACTGCCAAAGACATTCAGCAATGGCTGAGTGATCTGTTTGAGATCGACAATTTGCTCGCCAATGACCGCATCGCCGTTCATAAAACCGTTGCCCTTGAAGAACGTGGTGATGAACTGACGGAAGGCTTCGCCGGCCTGATCAGGGCTGTCGTAGATCCATTTTTCCATGCGCAGGAAGTTCATGGCAGAGGCCTGATCTTGCAGTTGGCGGGGAATGTTCAGATTTTTCTGTAATCCGAGTCTCATAGGCATCAGCGCGTTGTAGGCATCGTTGAGCATTGCGCCCGGAATATTGCCGTAGGTGTCAACGGCAAGATCGACGTCAATCTGCTGCGCCAGATGGCTGAGCATATTGTCAGGCGTCTGAAAATCCACCGGTGTCACGGTGGTTACCAGGTTACGGATTTTCTCCGGGTAGAGGGCGGTGTAGCATAGGCTGAAGCTGCCGCCCTGGCAGATGCCCAGCAGGTTGGTCTGGGGTTTGCCTGAGTGACTGATGACCTGATCGACGCAGTTATTGAGATAACCGTTGATGTAGTCATCCAGATCCAGGTAACGGTCGGCGGCATCCGGGTAGCCCCAGTCGATCAGGTAGACATCAATGCCCAGTTCCAGCAAGCGGCGCACGAAGGAGCGCTCCTGATCCAGATCGACCATATAGGGTCTGTTAACTAAGGCATAGCAGATCAGTACCGGAGTGGCGCAACGTTTCCTGCCTGGTGTTTTGATGGCCTGATAGTGCAGTAGTTGCAGTTTGTCTTCGCTATAGATGATCTCGTGAGGCGTCTGGCCGACATTAATCTCATCGATCTGCTGCAGGGTGTTGTAGCTGTCCACCAGTTGCTGATTAAACTCGCTCAGTTCCCGGGCAATCTGCTCAGGATTCAGGTTAAATCCGCTCATGATGTTGCCTTCTTGTTATTTTTTGATGGCGATGGTTTGGCGCTGGAGTTGTTAGTCAGCTGTTCAGTGAGTAGGAGAACTTGTCTTTGTAAGTCATTGATTTGTTGGGTTTGTGACTTGATCTGTTTGCGCATTTTGTGCTGCTGTCGGAGGCTTGCATCCAGCTCAGCACGGGTAACAAAACCAAATTCCTGTAGCTTGCGGTCGCGGGCTTCAAAGGCCAGTTTACGGGCGCGCATCAGGCTGTTACTGATACGGCCATGACAGGTTTGATACTGGGGCGTGAACACCTGCTTGGCGTAGGCTTTTTCATAGCATTCGACCCAGAGATTATGCAGTGCTTTAACACTGTCGATCTCGATGTCCGGTTGTTGTAACACCTGTTTAAGTTGTTCGCTGGCCTGATCGAAAATCAGATCGTACTGGTGCAGGTAATCTTTGAGCGCATCCTGGTAGTCCAGTAATGCCTGTGATACCGAGCGAATCTGGCTGTTGCTGAAAGGCATATTGCCGAGATCCGGTGTGGCTGCTAATTGCTCGAGGTATTTTCGCAGAGGGCCTTCGGTAAGCTGCTGTTCCAGAGGTAGTTTTCTGACCAGGCTGGCAAAAGGTTCCGGCAGATTCCATTGTTGAGTCAGCAGTTCATTGCACTGCTGTTGCAGATAATCACGGAAATCATTGATCAGTTTATCTGCGTTGTCCTGACCCGGTGGGTTATCAGATTGAGACTGTTTCAGAAGTGATTCGGCAAACTCGGTAAAGCGACTGGACTGACTGTTGACCATCTGCATCAGGGCTTCCTGATGTTCGCCGAGATTGTCGCCCAGATGCCTGAACAGATCCTGATGATCGCTGTTGAAAAACTGTTCCCAGGTGCTGGACTCGGCTGCAGGCTGTCCCTGAAGTAGCTTCTGCCAGCGTTCGGTTTGCTCTTTAAACCATTGTTGCGGGTCGTTACTGAAACTGTCAGTCATACAGGGCGCTGTCCTTTTTCCGGGCGATTTATTGTTGTTCTGCGTCAGTGCTTTGGCTTTATAGTAATGAAAGTTAAGGCTGATTATAAAGCCTTTTCCCGATCCAATAGTTGAATGAAATAGCGGGCGGCATTACTCAGGGTTCGTTCTTTGTGCGTGATGTAGCCCAGCTGTCGGGTGACCGGTGGCGCGTCAACATTAAGGATTTTAAAACCTTCCCGGATCAGCGTTTCTGGTAGCAGGCTCCAGCCCAGACCGATCTGAGCCATCATGCGGATGGTATCCAGTGAGGTGGTCGACATCGATACCTGTGGCTGCAGGCCCTGTTCAGAAAACTGCTGCTCGGCAATCTGACGGGTAAAGGTTTTACTGCCGGGCAGGATGGCGTTGTACTCGGTCAGCTGTTGCAGACTGACAGCCTTATAACTGGCCAGTGGATGATCCGGTGCCACCACATAGCGGAGCTGATCTTCCCAGATCGTCTCAGAGACAATGTTGGAATCTGGCTGTGGGGCCAGGGTGATCAGTGCCAGCTCCAGCCGACCACGGATCACGCTGTCATAGGCCAGCTCTGACTCATCGAAACGGATATCGAGTACGACTTCCGGGCAGTCGTTAGCAAACTGGCGCAGTACCGGGGGTAAGCGGTGGATACTGATATGGTGGCTGGCGGCAATGGACAGGGTGCCGCTGATTTCGCCACTGAGGTTGCTGATGGAACGCCGCGCATCTTCCAGTTCCAGTAACATGCGGCGGGCCCGGGGGAGCAGGGCATTGCCTGCTTCTGTCAGAGTGA
The DNA here is from genome assembly GCA_963669425.2 of uncultured Amphritea sp. Taxonomy (GTDB): domain Bacteria; phylum Pseudomonadota; class Gammaproteobacteria; order Pseudomonadales; family Balneatricaceae; genus Amphritea. Next base: position 1,792,495 of record CAXXNC010000002.1, on the reverse strand, counting down.
TGGTGCGGCCGATTCGATCAAACAGTTTAGTGCTGAGCTGATCCTCCAATAGTGCTATGCGCTTGCTGATAGCGGACTGGGTAAGAAAGAGCGCATCGGCCGCTTTTGAAAATGAGGCTTGTTCTGCAACGGCAATAAACGCTTGCAGTGTATTGGTATCCATTAGCTGCTCCATGCAACGCTCTCGTTGAGCAAAAGTGCCTGATCGGAATAGTGAAATATCTTAGTATTCCTGATTGGAATGTAAAGTATAAAAAATATGAATTTGTGTTGTAGTTAGCCCTGCATTAGGATTGCAACATAAGAAATTGACAGGCCTTCTTATGTGCAGATTTACGCTGCGAAACTGTTTGCGCGGAAAACTGTGTACAGAGAAAGTGGTCTGAACAATCGAGAATAAATGAGACAGAGTCGAGGTTAATGTCCCATGGCTGGAAAAACGTTATACGACAAATTGTTCGAATCGCATCTGGTGCGTACGAACGATGATGGTAGCTCTTTGATCTATATCGATCGTCAGGTACTGCATGAAGTAACATCACCGCAGGCGTTCGAAGGGCTGCGTATGGCTGGCCGTCAGCCATGGCGAATTGATGCCAACATCGCCACGCCGGATCACAACGTGCCGACCACGGAGCGTTCTGGTGGTGTTGATGAGATTGTTGATCCGGTCTCTAAAATTCAGGTAAAGACCCTGGATGAGAACTGCGATGAGTTCGGTATTCTGGAATTCAAGATGAACGATCAGCGTCAGGGGATCGTTCATGTGATGGCGCCGGAACAGGGCGCAATTCTGCCGGGTGTTACCGCTGTGTGCGGTGATTCTCACACTGCAACGTTGGGTGCGCTGGGTGCGCTGGCTCATGGTGTTGGTACCTCTGAGGTTGAACACGTACTGGCGACTCAGTGCCTGATCACCAAGAAAATGAAGAACATGCTGGTGAAAGTCGATGGCGAACTGGGCATCGGCGTGACCCCTAAGGATGTTGTATTGCACGTGATCGGCGTGATCGGTACCGCAGGTGGTACTGGCTATGCGATTGAGTTTGGTGGCGATGTTTTCCGTGCCATGTCTATGGAAGGTCGGATGACCGTCTGTAACATGGCGATTGAAGCCGGTGCCCGTGTCGGTCTGGTGGCTGTGGATCAGACTACGATCGACTACGTTGAAGGCCGTCCATTTGCACCAAAAGGTGAGCAGTGGAATCAGGCGGTTGCTGCCTGGGCTGATCTGATCTCCGATGCTGATGCTGAATTTGACTCTGTAGTAGAGATCAATGCGGCGGATATTGAGCCGCAGGTTACCTGGGGTACGTCTCCTGAAATGGTTGTAGGTGTGTCCGGTCAGGTGCCGAATCCTGCCAATGAAACTGATCAGGTAACTATTGACGGTATCAACCGCGCATTGCAGTACATGGGGCTGGAAGCGGATCAGAACATTACCGATATTAAACTGGACCGGGTCTTCATCGGTTCCTGCACTAACTCCCGTATTGAAGACCTGCGGGATGCAGCGAAAGTGGTTGAAGGTCGCAAAGTGGCTGAAAACATTATTCAGGCGCTGGTGGTGCCGGGGTCTGGTCTGGTAAAAGAGCAGGCAGAAAAAGAGGGGCTGGATAAGATCTTTACTGAGGCAGGTCTGGAGTGGCGTGAGCCGGGTTGTTCCATGTGTCTGGCGATGAATCCGGATAAACTGGGTAATGGCGAACATTGTGCCTCTACTTCTAACCGTAACTTCGAAGGCCGCCAGGGCTTCGGTGGTCGTACCCACCTGGTAAGCCCGGCGATGGCCGCTGCCGCTGCGGTGGCAGGCCATTTCGTTGATGTGCGTGAGTTGATTAAGTAAAGGTAACGGGAGAGCGAAAATGAAGAAGTTTATGACCCACACTGGTATCGCTGCACCGATGGATCGTGCCAACGTCGATACCGATATGATCATTCCAAAGCAGTTTCTGAAATCGATCAAGCGTTCCGGTTTCGGTAAGAACCTGTTTGACGAGCTGCGTTACCTGGATGAAGGTCAGCCGGACCAGGATTGCACTGGCCGTCCGCTGAATGAAGAATTTGTGCTGAATCAGAGCCGCTATCAGGGTACCAGCGTTCTGCTGGCTCGCGAGAACTTTGGTTGTGGTTCCAGCCGTGAACACGCGCCATGGGCGCTGGACGATTTCGGTATCCGTTGCGTTATCGCACCAAGCTTTGCTGAGATCTTCTACAATAACTGCTTTAAGAACGGCCTGTTGCCGATCGTACTGAGCGATGAGCAGGTGGATCAGCTGTTTAAAGAGGTTGCTGCGACCGATGGTTACGAGCTGACTATCGATCTGGAAAATCAGGTTGTTAAAACACCTGCCGGTGAGGCAATGGCATTCGAAATCGATGATTTCCGAAAGCATTGCCTGCTGAATGGTCTGGACGATATCGGTCTGACCCTGCAGCACGCTGATGATATTAAAGCTTATGAGGCGAAACGCCGCGAATCAGCGCCATGGTTGTTTGGCGCGATTCAGTAAGCCGGTTCGCAATACTATTTATTCAGGGGTTGGCGTAACGCCAGTCCCTTCTTCAAGGTTTAAGTTACAAGGCTTAAGCTCTAAGGCTTAAGTTACAAGGTTTAAAGCATGTCTAAAAATGTACTGATTCTGCCAGGTGATGGCATTGGTCCTGAAATTGTTGCTGAAGCTCGTCGTGTGCTGGAGCTGGTTAATGAGCAGGATAATCTGGGGCTGGAGCTGTCTGAGGCACTGGTAGGCGGTAGCGCGATTGATGCTGACGGCGTACCACTGCCAGAAGCAACGCTGGAAGCGGCTAAGGCGGCTGATGCGATCCTGTTGGGTGCTGTGGGCGGTCCTAAATGGGACACTAATCCTGACTTCCAGATCCGTCCGGAAAAAGGTCTGCTGGGTATCCGTTCAAACCTGGAGCTGTTCGGTAACCTGCGTCCTGCGATTCTGTACCCGCAACTGGCGGATGCATCTTCTCTGAAACCAGAAATCGTTGCCGGTCTGGACATTCTGATCGTACGTGAGCTGACAGGCGGTATCTACTTCGGCCAGCCACGTGGTGTGCGTGAAAAAGAGGGTGGTATCCGTGAAGGTTACAACACTTACGTGTATGACGAGAATGAGATCCGTCGTATCGGTCGTGTTGCGTTCGAGGCTGCGATGGCCCGTGATAAGCGTCTGTGTTCTGTCGATAAAGCCAACGTGCTGGAAGTAACCGTGCTGTGGCGCGAAATTATGGATGATCTGGCGAAAGAGTATCCTGAAGTTGAGCTGAGCCACATGTACGTGGATAACGCTGCGATGCAGCTGGTGCGTGCGCCGAAGCAGTTTGATGTGATGGTAACCGGCAATATGTTCGGTGACATTCTGTCTGATGCGGCGGCAATGCTGACCGGTTCTATCGGCATGCTGCCATCCGCGTCTCTGGATGAGAGCGGTAAGGGTATGTACGAGCCGTGTCACGGTTCTGCGCCGGATATTGCGGGTCAGGGTATCGCTAACCCGCTGGCAACTATTCTGTCTGCGGCAATGATGCTGCGTTACTCTCTGAATGCCGGTGAAACTGCCGATCGCATTGAGGCGGCTGTAAGCACCGTGCTCGATCAGAACCTGCGTACTGCAGATATCTGGTCTGAAGGTATGCAGAAAGTCTCCACTTCTGAGATGGGCGACGCGGTGGTTGCCGCACTGCAGAAGTAAATTGCTCCGGGCTGTTGTAAATCAACGGCCAGACCATAGTTTGTGCAGCCGAAATGTTGCATAATTGATGAATCCTGATGCGGTCAGGGTTTACGAAAGCTGGTATCGATGGCGGTACCGGCTTTGTTGTTTATATATATTACTTTGGTGAATTTAATGAAACGTGTAGGTTTTGTTGGCTGGCGCGGAATGGTGGGTTCCGTGCTTATGCAACGCATGATGGAAGAGCGTGATTTCGATCATATCGAAGAGCCGGTCTTCTTCACCACATCCCAGGTGGGTCAGGCAGGTCCGGATATCGGTAAAGATATTCCTGCGCTGAAAGATGCGACATCCATTGATGAGTTAAAACAGATGGATGCCATTATTTCCTGTCAGGGCGGTGACTACACGAAACAGGTGTACGCTAATCTGCGCAATGCCGGCTGGGAAGGTTACTGGATCGATGCGGCATCTTCCCTGCGTATGGATGACAGCGCGATCATCGTACTGGATCCTGTGAACATGAATGTCATCAAAGATGGTCTGAATAAAGGTGTTAAAACCTATGTCGGCGGTAACTGCACTGTATCTCTGATGCTGATGGGCCTGGGCGGCCTGTTCAATGCCGGTCAGATCGAGTGGATGACCTCCATGACTTATCAGGCAGCATCCGGTGGCGGTGCCCGTCACATGCGCGAGCTGATCTCGCAGATGGGTATTATTAAAGAGTCGGTTGCAGCTGATCTGGCTAACCCGGCGTCTGCCATTCTGGATATTGACCGCCAGGTAGCGGAAACCATCCGTAGCGATGCGATGCCAACTGATAACTTCGGTGTACCACTGGCTGGCTCTCTGATTCCATGGATCGATACCAAGCTGGATAATGGTCAGAGCCGTGAAGAGTGGAAAGCTTTCGCTGAGACCAACAAGATTCTGGGTCTGGATGACAGCCCGATCCCAATCGATGGTACCTGCGTACGTATCGGCGCAATGCGCTGCCATAGCCAGGCGTTCACTATCAAGCTGAAACAGAATGTGCCTATGGATGAGATTGAGTCCATGATCGCTGAAGCAAACGACTGGGTTAAGGTGATTCCGAACGATCGTGATATCACTGCTCAGGAACTGACCCCGGCGAAGATCACCGGTACTCTGGATATTCCTGTGGGTCGTCTGCGTAAGATGAACCTGGGTGATGAGTTCCTGAATGCATTCAGTGTTGGTGACCAGTTGCTGTGGGGTGCTGCTGAGCCGCTGCGCCGTATGCTGCGTATCCTGCTGGAAGACTGATCAGTCACTTGCAATTAGAAAAACCGGCTACTGCCGGTTTTTTTGTGCTTTTTGAAAGGTGATGCAGATCAAATAAGTAGCTGATTTGGGTATTGGGTACAGAGTGTTTGTCAGCACTATCACCAACTTAGGTAGTGTCCTCAAGCTATCCGAACATTGAGAGCAGGGCGTCAGAGTTACCTTGTGATGTGAGGGTAACTGCCTAATTCGTAAATAAAAATTCAATTAACGAGGGTTAAGGCCGATAACAATTCATGCTCTGCGGTTAAGCTCCAACTGATGTGATAGCCGGTATTTGCCTGTGTTGAGCGGTATAGGCTGTTGATTAAACGTAGGTTTTAATGAATACTTGATCGCAAATAACTGGATACGTAACTTTCTGAATATTGAAGAGTTTTATTATATTCAGGACCGGGGAAATTTAAGGAAGCAAAATATGCTGCGCAAATTAGCTCTCAGCTTAGCGGTTGCAGGTATAGTAGGAACCTCCAATGCCCATGCGCTTGGTCTCGGTGAAATACAGATTAAATCGGCCCTGAATGAGCCGCTGCAGGCTGAGATACAGTTATTGCAGATGCGTGATGTTGATACATCACAGATCCGCCCCCGAATGGCGAATATTGATGAATTTGCCCTGGCCGGTATTGAGAAGTTACGTTTTCTTTCAGATGTTCAGTTTGAGGTAAAGCGTGGCCCTGGTGGTCGCGGAGTCATCATTCTTGAATCCAGTGCCCCGGTTAAAGAGCCTTTCCTGAATTTCCTGGTTGAAGTCAACTGGCCAAGCGGTCGCCTGGTGCGTGAATACACCATCCTGCTGGACCCGCCGGTTTATGATCCGACCCCTGAACCTGTCGCTGTCCGTCCCGCTCAGGTTCAGCCTGCTACAGTAGCCGCGCCGGTGACAGGTAAGCAGATGCAGCCGGCAGCACCGGTCAGTAACATTAAGACCCGGATGAATCCTCAATCCCAGGTGTATGTCGACGTGAATGATACCCTGTGGAATATCGCTAAACGTAGCAAGCCGAACAGCGCTATTACTGAAGCGCAGATGATGCTCGCTTTGCAGCGCAAGAATCCGGAAGCGTTTGAAGGAAACAATGTTAACCGTCTGAAAGCGGGGGTGGTACTGGATATCCCTTCTCTGGAAGAGATTCAGGCACTGACTCCGAAGCAGGCAAATGAAGAATTCTGGCGTCAGACGCAGGCCTGGAAGCAGGGGCGCTCCGTAACGCCGGCAGCACCGGAACAAGTCGATGGTGCCATGGATAAACAGGCTCAGCCTGCAAAAAAGGATGATCAGGTTGCCGTCAGTCAGGCCCAGGGGCAGCTGAAGATTGTATCTCCTGCCAAACAGGATGAAAGCAATGAGGCCGCTTCCGATCAGGCTGCAGGTACCAATGCCAGTGCCGCTGATGCAGATCTGATTGCAAAGAATCAGAAGCTTGAGGCTGAACTTGCTGCAGCGCTGGAATCTGTCGATCAGATCCAGCGCGAAAATGAAGAACTGACCGGTCGTGTTGATGCGCTGGCGCAACAGATGGAAAGTCTGCAGCGCTTGCTGGAACTTAAAGATCAACAGTTGGCTGAACTTCAGGCGGAGCTTGAGGCTGCTAAAGCCCAGCCGGTTGCGCCTGTTGTACCTCCTGCGCCTCAGCCGCAGCCTAAGCCTGGGCTGATGGAACAGTTTGGCATGTATATTTACGGTGCTGGTGCTGCGCTGGTTGCATTGCTGATTGGTCTGCTGGTGATGATGCGCCTGCGGAAGAAGAAAGAAGATGAGCCTGCAGCAGAAGAGGTAACGGAAGAAACCGCTACCGCAGCAGTCGCGGAGGATTCTGTCGAAGAGATCTCTGAAGAAGAGAGTAGCCCGGTAGAAGAGGTTGCTGAAGAGGTCAGCGCAGAAGAGGCCGCTGAAGAAGTTGTCGAAGAGATCAGCGACGAGGATCTGGATGATCTGGACCTTGATCTGGATATGGATCTGGATGAAGTCGACACTGCCGTTGACAATACCATCGATGACGAAGAGTTCGATCTGGGGCTGGACGATCTGGATACAGAGGATCTGACTCAGGCTGATGAAGCAGATGATCTGGTTGTGGAAATGACCGATGATGCACAGCCTGAAGCTGATCTCGAGTCTGAAGGGGTTGATGATGCGCTGGACTCTATTCTGGGTGAAGAGGCTGAGTCTCTTGATTTGGATGATATTGAGGATGAACCGGTCGCTGATGATCTGGATGCTCTGCTGGCTGAAGTGGATTCCGGTGCTGAAGAGCAGGAGCTGGAATTTGATCTGAGTGCCGAGGAAGAGTCTGAGCAGCCTGAAGAGGATGTTGCGGATGATCTGGATGCGCTGCTGGCGGAGGTTGATTCTGCTGAAGATGATGAACTTGAGTTTGACCTGAGCCCGGCTGAAGAAGCAGAAGTCGAAGCTGAAGCGGTTGAGCCAGAGGCTGAAGTTCTGGCTGCGGAAGATGACCTTGATTTCGATCTGGATCTTGAGACTGAAGATGAAGAGCAAGAAGACCGGTGCAGCTGAGGCTGAAGCGGTTGAAGAACTTGAATTTGATGTGGCTGCTGAACCTGAGGTCAGTCGAAGAAGCTGAAGCTCCGGTTGCTGAAGAGGATGAAGCGTTCGCTGATCTTGAAGCGCTGCTGGACGAGGCTGGTGCTGATTCTGTGGCTGACAGCGAAGCTGTTGATTCCGGCGATGCAGAGTCTGAGTTTGCTGATCTGGAAGAGCTGCTGGGTGAATCTGACGGCGAGGTTGAAGTTGAAATTGAAGCTGAAGATATTGCTGAAGCGGATATTGATGCTGATCTGGAAGACCTGTTAGCAGATGTCGGAGAGGTTGAGGAACTGGAGGAAGCTACTCCAGAACAGCCAGATCCTGCTGAATTGTCAGAGTTGCACCCGGAGTTGGAAAATCTGCTTGATGATCTGGAAGGCGAAGATATCGTGCTGGAAGAGCAGGATCTGGCACTGGATGATGCAGATTCTGATCTTGCTGAAGATCTGGATGTTGAGCTGGACTCCGAGCTGCAGCAACTGTTGAATGATGCTGGTGATGAGGATGTTGCATTGGATGCAGGGAATGACGATGATGCGTTTGATGGTCTGAATTTGCTGGAAGGCGCCGATGAGGTTGAGACTAAGCTTGATCTGGCGCGAGCTTACATCGATATGGAAGATATTGATGGTGCCAAAGATATCCTTCAGGAGATCCTGAAAGAGGGTAGCGATGCTCAGCAGCAGGAAGCGAATAACCTGCTTGGCTCGCTGGAAAGTTAATCTGTAGTCAGAAGTACAACATGCTGGAGTTAAATCAGCATGACGAAACATCAGGGGCGACTTCGGTCGCCCCTTATCGTTATGCATTGTGTGTAGAGTATGCCGGAGCGAATTATCGTGGCTGGCAGACTCAGAAAGAGAAAGATGTGCCTTCGGTACAGGAAACAGTTGAGCAGGCGCTGGCTAAAATAGCCAATCAGCCGGTGACTGTTATCTGTGCTGGTCGAACCGATGCCCGGGTCAGTGGTACTTATCAGATTATCCATTTCGATACATCCGCAGAACGTGATGAGCGTGCCTGGGTGATGGGAACTAATACCAAGTTGCCGGATGATATTGCGATCCGTTGGGCGAAGCGGGTTGATAACGATTTTCACGCCCGTTTTTCTGCCCTTGAGCGTCGCTACCGTTATCTTATCTACAGTGCACCGGTGAAACCGGCATTGCTGTCGAAAGGTGTGACCTGGACCTATAAGGCGATGGATGTTGAGCGGATGCAGCAGGCTGCTGATTATCTGATAGGTGAGCATGACTTCACTTCGTATCGTGCAATTGGGTGTCAGGCAAATAGTCCTGTAAGGGATGTCCGGGAGATGAATGTCTACCGTGCCGGTGATCTGATCGTAATCGATGTCCGGGCGAATGCCTTTCTGCATCATATGATCCGTAACTTTGCCGGTGTGCTGATGAAAATCGGTGCCGGCGAGGCTGAGCCGGTATGGGCGCAGCAGGTTCTGGAAGCGCGTGATCGCACTCAGGGTGGTGTAACAGCTCCGCCATTCGGCCTGTATTTTGTTGATGTGAAGTACCCGGAGCGCTATCAGTTGCCTGAATCTGAGTTAGGGCCGTATTTCCTCACGCAAAACGGTTAACCTCCGGCGCTTCTATCTGTTATCATCAGGCTCTTTGGTTAGCTGCATACCGTTGCAGCCGGACTGTTGTTTGAGTGTTGATTCAGTTGAATATCGTACGCGTAAAAATCTGTGGTATAACCCGGTTAGAAGATGCTCTCGCTGCTATAGAAGCAGGTGCTGATGCACTCGGTTTTGTGTTTTACGCACCCAGCCCGCGCGCTGTCACTGTGGTACAGGCGGCGGAGATCATCCGGCAATTACCTCCTTTTGTGACTACCACTGCGCTGTTTGTTAATGAAACAGCAGAGCAGATCGAGACCGTGATCGCTGAAACCGGCATCGATATGTTGCAGTTTCATGGTGATGAAACACCGGAGTTCTGTGCGCAGTTCAGTCGCCCTTATTTCAAGGCGCTGAGAATGGTGCCGGGGATTGATGTCGCAGCGGAGAGTGTTCGTTACACTGCAGCCCGGGGTATTCTACTGGACGCATACCGGGCCGGAGTCCCTGGAGGGACCGGAGAGGTATTCGACTGGGATCGTATACCCGAGAACCTGGATAAGCCGCTGATTCTGGCGGGAGGTCTGGATCATACCAATGTTGCTCAGGCTGTTGCTCAGGTGGAACCTTACGCTGTTGATGTCAGCGGCGGGGTGGAACTGAGCAAGGGCGTGAAAGATAAATCTAAAATAACTCTGTTTATGAGAGAGGTGGCTCGTGCCAACAAAAGCTGATCTTGCGATTGCAAAGCAAATGCCCGATGAAGGTGGCCATTTTGGTGACTTCGGTGGCCGTTATGTGTCTGAAACCCTTATGGCTGCACTGCAGCAGCTGGAACAGACCTACGAAAAGCTTTGGCGGGATCCAGCATTTCAGGCCGAGTTTGACCGTGATCTGGCCCATTATGTAGGCCGTCCATCACCTTTGTATCATGCTGAACGCCTTTCAGCTGAACTGGGTGGTGCGCAGATTTACCTGAAACGGGAAGATCTGAACCACACCGGTGCGCACAAGGTTAACAATACTATTGGTCAGGCGCTGCTTGCCAAGCACACCGGTAAACCTCGTGTAATTGCTGAAACCGGTGCTGGTCAGCACGGTGTGGCATCAGCAACGGTAGCGGCGCGACTGGGGCTGGAATGTAAAGTTTACATGGGTATTGAAGACGTACGTCGTCAGGCCCTTAACGTGTACCGTATGAAGCTGCTTGGTGCTGAGGTAATTCCGGTTGAATCCGGTACCCGTACCCTGAAAGATGCGATGAATGAAGCGATGCGCGACTGGGTAACCAATGTCGACAATACTTTCTACATCATCGGTACCGCGGCAGGTCCGCATCCGTATCCGAAACTGGTACGTGATTTCCAGTCCATCATTGGTCGTGAAGCCCGTCAGCAGTGTCTGGATCAGGCCGGTCGTCTGCCGGATGCTCTGGTTGCCTGTGTTGGTGGTGGTTCCAATGCTATTGGTCTGTTCCACCCATTCATTGAGGATGCGGATGTACGCATGATCGGTGTTGAGGCAGGTGGTTATGGTGTTGAAACCGGTCAGCACGCGGCGCCGCTGAGTGCCGGGCACCCAGGTGTACTGCACGGTAACCGTACCTATCTGATGTCGGATGATGCCGGTCAGATTATCGGTACTCATTCTGTTTCTGCGGGTCTGGACTATCCGGGTGTTGGTCCTGAGCACTCTTATCTGAAGGATCTGGGACGTGCTGAGTATGTTGCGATCAATGACGATGAAGCGCTTAACGCATTCCGTCATCTGACTCAGGTGGAGGGGATTATGCCAGCGCTGGAATCCAGTCATGCGGTTGCCCATGCGATGAAGATGGCACCAACAATGGATAAAGATCAGATTATCGTGGTCAACCTGTCTGGCCGTGGTGATAAGGATATCCATACCGTTGCCGAAATTGATGGCATTAATGTGTAACGACCCGACAGAGTGAAAGATAAATGAGCCGTATTAACGAATGTTTTAAGCAGTTGGAAAGCCAGGGTCGTAAAGCGCTGATTCCTTACGTAACCGCGGGTGATCCTGATCCTAAAGTAACTGTACCTCTGATGCATGCGCTGGTAGATTCCGGCGCGGATATCCTTGAACTGGGTATCCCTTTTTCAGACCCGATGGCAGATGGTCCAACCATTCAGCTGGCATGCGAACGGGCGTTGCTGCACGGTACCCGACTCCTGGATGTACTGGATATGGTGGCGGAGTTCCGTCAAAAGGATTCTACGACACCGGTTGTGTTGATGGGCTATCTTAACCCGATCGAGATTATGGGTTACGCGACGTTTGCAGAGAAAGCCTCTGCTGCTGGTGTCGATGGTGTACTGACCGTAGACCTGCCGCCTGAGGAGGCTGGCGAGTTCAATGTGTTGATGAAACAGGCAGGTATTGATGTAATCTACCTGTTGGCACCAACCACAGAAGAAGATCGCATTCAGCAGGTCTGTGCAGCGGGTAGCGGATATGTTTACTACGTGTCTGTTAAGGGTGTTACCGGATCGTCTGAGCTGAATGTTGCCGAAGTGGCTGAGAAGCTGGATGTAATTCGCAAGTACACCGATATGCCGGTAGGCGTTGGCTTTGGCATTCGTGACGACAACTCCGCACGGGCTGTTTCTGAAGTCGCCGATGGCGTAATCGTTGGTAGTGTACTGGTTAATAAAATTGCTGAACTGGCGGGTAGTCAGGATCAGATCCCTGAGGCGGTTGCTGCAATTACTGCGAGCATGCGTCAGGCAATGGATAAATAAACCTGCCGTGAGTGGCAGATGTTGGAGTAACAATGAGTAACTGGCTGGATAAAATTGTTCCGTCACTGGTACGTTCTGAGAAGAAACGCACCAACATCCCGGAAGGTCTCTGGAAGAAGTGTCCGAAGTGCGAATCTGTACTGTATCGTCCGGAGCTGGAAAAGAACCTGAATGTATGCCCTAAGTGCGATCACCACATGCGCCTGACCGCACGTAATCGTCTGACTGCATTTCTGGATGAGGGCAATCTGCGCGAAATCGGTGCTGATGTTGAGCCGGTAGATCGCCTGAAATTCAAGGACTCCAAGAAATATAAAGACCGTCTGGTAGCTGCGCAGAAAGCCACCGGTGAGAAGGATGCCCTGATTGCGATGCGCGGTGAGGTCAATGGCCTGCCGGTTGTTGCTGTTGCTTATGAATTTAAATTCATGGGCGGCTCTATGGGCGCGGTTGTGGGTGAGCGTTTCGTTCGTGCTGCTAACGTTGCTCTGGAAGAGGGTATACCGCTGATCTGTTTCTCCGCCAGTGGTGGTGCACGGATGCAGGAAGCGCTGTTCTCTCTGATGCAGATGGCTAAAACCAGCGCTGCACTGGAGAAACTGAAAAATGCAGGTATCCCGTATATTTCTGTACTGACTGATCCTGTTTATGGCGGTGTTTCTGCGTCTCTGGCGATGCTGGGTGATCTGAACGTAGGTGAGCCGGGTGCGCTGGTGGGCTTTGCTGGTCCGCGGGTTATTGAGCAGACTGTACGCGAAAAACTGCCGGAAGGTTTCCAGCGCAGTGAGTTCCTGCTGGAGCATGGTCAGATCGATATGATCATCCCGCGCGGAGAGATGCGTGACCGTCTGTCGGCGGTGTTGCGAATGATGCAGGGTTTACCAGCGGTATCCTGATCCGTTTGCAGGTTCTTCTAAGGCCGCTGCAGCAGATGCAGCGGCTTTTTTATTGTCTATGTTGTTGTAGTGAGTGTGGTTATGCCGAAGGTTGAGTTTAATACCCTGGATCAGTGGCTGAGCTGGATTGAAAGCTGTCATCCGTCTGAGATCGAATTGGGACTGGATCGCCTGCGCCAGGTCTATGAGGCGATGGCGTTGGACCTGAGCCACAGCCGAAAAGTAATTATTGGTGGTACCAACGGTAAGGGCTCAACTGTAGCGATGCTGGATCAGATCCTTCGGGATCAGGGCTACAGTGTTGGTTGTTTCACATCACCTCACTTTATTCGTTACAACGAGCGGGTCAAGCTTGCCGGCCAGCCGGTTAACGATGAAATTCTGATTGATGCTTTCCGGGCAATCGAAGCCGCCCGTGGCGAGATCAGTCTGACGTATTTTGAGTACAACACGCTGGCAGCGCTGTATGTCTTCGCGCAGCAGAAGCCGGATGTTGCGCTGTTGGAAGTGGGGCTGGGTGGACGCCTTGATGCGGTCAACATCATTGATGCTGATATTGCGGTAGTGACCACTGTTTCCGTGGATCATGTGGACTGGCTGGGTGATGACCGCGAGCAGATCGGTTATGAGAAAGCGGGTATATATCGTTCCGGGGCGGTGGCTGTCTGTGGTGATGCTAATCCGCCGCAAAAGCTGATCGATTACGCGACAGAGATTAACGCGGATCTGCACCTGCGCAATCGTGACTTTAACCTGCAGGTGGGTGTTGACGGTATCTGGGGCTGGAACGGTGTGACGGCTGCAAAAGATGCTGTGGAGCTGACCGGTCTGCCTGATATTCACCTGCCTAAGGCAAATGCTGCTACGGTGCTTCAGGTTCTGCAGTTGATCGATATGCCGATCAGCTATGACAAGGTTCCTGCAAGCCTGGCAAATGCTTCCCTGACCGGCCGGATGCAGAAAATCAGTTTTAACGGTTTCCCGTATACCCTTGATGTGGCGCATAACCCGGAAGCGGCGGAATATCTTGCAGGACGACTACAGGCCAGTCCGGCAGAAGGACGCACCCTGATGCTATTAGGGATGTTGGCAGATAAGGATATTGATCAGGTTCTGAACTTCCTTGTACCGGTGGTAGATCACTGGTCACTGGCAACTTTAGCCGTACCCCGTGGTCAGACCTCAGAGCAATTGCAGCAGAAGCTTGCCATTCAGGGTGTGGCGGTTGAATCAACCGCGGCATATGATAGTGTTCAGGAAGCGCTGGCAGGACTTGAAGGTCTGTTGCAGAAAGGAGACCGGGTGATTGTCGCAGGCTCCTTCTTTACTGTTGCCGGAGCGCTGACGGCGATGAATATGGATGGTTAAAACAGAGTGAATGATGGTTTTAAACAGCGCCTGGCTGGCGCTGCGATTCTGCTGCTGGCAGCAGTAATTCTGATACCGGTATTCTTTGATGGTGCGGGCTATAAAGAACGTCATCTGGAAAGTGCTATGCCGGTGCCGGATAGCGAGCCTGAACTGGTGACTATTGAGCCGGAGCAGCCGCGCTTGCCCGATACGTCTGAGCCTGCAGAACCTGCTGAGCCTGTGGTCGTGGAAGTAGCCCCTGAAGTGGTTGCTGAGGTGATCAGAGAGCAGGCACCGAAAATCGATCAGCGTGCAGATCCGCCGACGCTGGATCAGCAGGGGGTTCCGGTTGCCTGGAGTTTGCAGCTGGCCAGTTTCAAAGATGAAGATAATGCTAAGGCGTTGCGTCGTAAGCTGATCAAAGCTGGCTACAAAGTCTACACCCGCAAGAACGGTGATCTGATTAAAGTGTTTGTCGGACCTGATCTGCAGAAGCAGCGTCTGGAGCAGCTGCAGGCCAGCATTAAGGATGAGTTTGGTCTGGGAGGCATTATTGTCCGTTTCACAACGCGATAATCGTTGGGTTCACCTGACAGCTCTGGTAGAATCCGCCCACTTATCCAAGATCCTGAAGTAGATTTTTGCGCATGGTACTGAACTGGGCTGACTGGGCTATCATCGGCATCATCACAATTTCCGGCTTATACAGTCTGCGTGGCGGCTTTATGAAAGAAGCTATGTCGCTGATAACCTGGATCGCCGCATTTATTGTTGCGCGTCTGTTTGCACCTTCTCTGAGCACCTTGCTGGATGGTCTGCTGCAGACGCCGTCACTGCGCATGGGCGCAGCCTTTATTCTCCTGTTCATTGCCACCCTGATGGTCGGCGCTGTGATTAATAATCTGATCGGAATGCTGGTTGAAGCCACTGGCCTGAGTGCCACGGACCGCATTCTCGGTGTCGGATTCGGTGTGATCAGGGGCGGATTGATCATCGTTGTGATGACCGCATTGCTGGTCCGGACACCGGTGACGGAAGATATCTGGTGGGCGGAATCAGAACTGATTCCCCACTTTCTGCTGATGGAAACATGGACCCGTGACACGGCGACTGAGATTGGCCAGTTAATCTGGAATCTCAGCGCATCTAATGGATAGCAGCATTTTACTTTATACTTGCAGTAACTAACTGAATACCTGAGGTAGCTTGAATGTGCGGTATAGTTGGCATCGTCGCCAAATCCAATGTGAACCAGACAATCTTTGATGCGCTGACAGTGCTACAGCACCGTGGCCAGGATGCTGCCGGTATGGTGACCTGCGAAGCGGATCGTTTCTTCCTGCGTAAGGATAATGGTCTGGTCAACGAAGTGTTCCGTACCCGGCACATGAAGCGCCTGATGGGTAATATGGGTATCGGTCATGTACGTTATCCGACAGCGGGTAGCTCAAGCTCTGCTGAAGCTCAGCCGTTTTATGTTAACTCACCTTACGGTATTGCGCTGGCGCACAATGGTAACCTGACCAATACCGCTGATCTGCGAGAGCAGATGCGTAAGGAAAACCTGCGTCATATTAACACCACTTCTGATTCCGAAGTGCTGCTTAACATTCTGGCGCATGAGCTGCAGCAGATCGGTAAGCTTCAGCCTACTGAAGACGATATTTTCACTGCCGTTGAAGCATTGCATAAGCGCTGCCGTGGTGGCTACGCAGTAGTCGCAGTGATGACCGGATACGGCATTGTCGCTTTCCGTGATCCTAATGGTATCCGTCCACTGGTATACGGTCAGCGAGTGACTGATGAAGGCACCGAGTACATGGTTGCTTCTGAGTCAGTCGCACTGGATATCTCCGGCTTTACTCTGGTACGCGATATCGCACCGGGTGAAGCGATCTTTATCTCTCAGGACGGTGAGGTGCATACCCGTCAGTGCGCAGATAACGCAGCGCTCACACCGTGCCTGTTTGAACATGTTTATCTGGCGCGTCCGGATTCCATTATCGATGAGGTAAACGTTTATAAAGCGCGTATGCGCATGGGCGTTAAACTGGCTGAGAAGGTGATGCGTGAGCGTCCGGATCATGACATTGATGTGATTATCCCAATTCCGGATACCAGCCGTACATCGGCACTGGAGATGGCTCACCATCTGGATGTTAAGTTCCGTGAAGGTTTCATCAAGAACCGTTATATCGGCCGTACCTTTATTATGCCAGGGCAGACCCAGCGTACTAAGTCGGTGCGTCGTAAGCTGAATCCGATCGAGCTGGAGTTTAAAGATAAAGTAGTGATGCTGGTGGATGACTCCATCGTACGCGGTACTACCTCTAAACAGATCGTTCAGATGGCCCGTGAAATGGGTGCTAAGAAGGTTTATTTCGCCTCTGCAGCGCCAGCGGTTCGTTACCCGAACGTTTATGGTATCGATATGCCTTCAGCCCACGAACTGATTGCCCACGGCCGGACCGATGATGAAGTCGGAACTGAGATCGGCTGTGACTGGATGCTGTATCAGGATCTGGATGATCTTAAAGACTGTGTACTGGCTGGCAATGATGCGGTTGCTGGCTTCGATGCCTCTGTCTTTGACGGCAACTACGTGACCGGCGATATCGATCAGAACTATCTGGATCGTATCGATGCGGAACGTAACGATGCTGCCAAAGGCGGTGACAAGAAAGCCAGCAGCAATGAGAGCGCTGATCTGCACGCTAAAATCAGCTGAGCTGCAATTTCATAATTACTCAGCAGTACCATTGACAGGAGAGTAAGGCTGATGGCTGACTCCAGATTTGAACGCCCGGAGCGTATCCAGTTTACTGATGACGAGTTTGAATTCAGTACTCTGGCGATCCGTGCAGGACAGCAAAGAACGAACGAGGGTGAGCATAGCGATCCGATCTATCCGACCTCCAGTTTTGTGTATTCGTCTGCCCGTGAAGCGGCAGCGCGCTTTGGTGGTGAGGAAGAGGGTAATATCTATTCCCGTTTCACTAACCCTTCCGTGATGGCCTTTGAGCGTCGTATGGCTGCCCTGGAAGGTGGTGAGCGTGCCGTGGCAACATCTTCAGGGATGGCAGCGATCCTGAGTACCTGCATCTCTTTGCTACAGCAAGGGGATCATGTGGTTTGTTCGCGCAGTGTGTTTGGTTCGACAATCTCACTGTTTGATAAGTACCTGAGCCGAACTGGTATCAGCGTTACTTATGTCAATCCGACTGATAACCAGGCCTGGCGTGATGCGTTGCAACCAGAAACAAAAATGCTGTTTCTGGAGACGCCTTCAAATCCGCTGGCCGAACTGACTGATATCGAGGCTGTCGCTGAAATCGCTCATGAAGCTGATGCGCTACTGGTGGTTGATAACTGTTTCTGTACCCCGGCGCTGCAGCGACCTCTGCAGCAAGGGGCTGACATTGTGATTCATTCAGCAACCAAGTATCTGGATGGTCAGGGGCGCTGTGTTGGTGGAGTGGTTGTTGGCCGGAACAAAGAGCTGGAAGAAGTGTTCGGCTTTATCCGTACCGGTGGTGCATGTCTGAGTCCGTTTAATGCCTGGGTCTTTACCAAAGGTCTTGAGACTCTGGATCTGCGTATGAAGGCTCACAGTGCCAGTGCGCTGGAGATTGCTCAATGGCTACAGCGTCAGAAGGGCATCGACAAAGTGCATTATTCCGGCTTGCCACAACATCCTCAGCACCAGTTGGCGAAAAAGCAGCAGACTGCTTTTGGCGGCGTGCTGTCGTTTGAAGTTCAGGGTGACAAGGAAGCAGCCTGGCGCTTTATCGATGCGACCCAGATGATCTCTATTACCGGTAATCTCGGTGATGTGAAAAGTACGATTACTCATCCGGCCACAACAACCCACGGCCGTATGACCGAAGCTGCTAAAGCGGAGGCGGGTATTAAGGAGAATCTGATTCGCCTCTCCGTTGGCCTGGAATCGGTAGCAGACATTCAGCGAGATCTGGAACTGGGTCTGGCAGCGCTGTAAGTTGATGAGACGATCAATACCCGCCTGGTTCTGCCGGAGCGGGTATTTTTTTGTCATCGGAAGATGGCTGGGCAGTTAGTAGAGTCGTTAGCAAAACTGTTAGTAGAACACTGCTTCGATGGTGTGACGGGCCCCACTCGGGCTTAACTGGCTGCTTTTCAGACGCAAAGGGCTGGGTTTAAATTCAAAAGCCTGTTGTGAAAATGCCCGGCTGAATTCCTCCAGTGCGCCGCTATGAACAGGTTTACCGCAGCGTGCCAGTGTCAGGTGGGGAATAAAGTTGCGCTGCTGAAAGTGTATCTGCTGCTGTTGCAGTGCATAGGTCAGTGATTTGTACAGTTGAGTGAGTTTTGGATCTGGCAGAATCCTTAGCCAGATAACGCCGCTGCGGAAATGGTTTATTCCATCAGCACGAATCGTCAGATCCGGTAACGTCAGAGGGGCGATTGCAGCGGCGATATCCTCGATTATCCCGCTCGGTTGTTCGTCCAGAAACTGAAGTGTGATATGCAGTTGATCTGCGGGCATCAGTCGAACACCTTTCAGACGTGGGCATAGCTGATGGATCTGTTGCTGAATCTGCTCCGGCGGATCAATTGAAAAGAAAAGTCTCATAACCAGAGCATAGGCTGGAAACAAGATTGAAGATAGTACTGGCACCGATGGAGGGAGTCGTGGATGCCCCGATGCGGGAAATCCTGACTGCTATTGGCGGTATCGATTATTGTGTCACGGAATTTGTCCGTGTTTCAGACCGGGTGTTACCGGCGAAAGTGTTTCGCCGTACCTGTCCGGAGTTGTTTAACGAGTGCAGAACACCTTCTGGGACGCCTGTTGTTTTGCAGTTGCTCGGGAGTGATCCCGGTGTTCTGGCGGGTAATGCCCGTAAAGCCGTGAAGTATGGGGCTAAAGCGATCGATCTGAATTTCGGTTGTCCGGCTAAAACGGTTAATAAAAGCCGGGGCGGGGCAATTCTGTTGAATGAACCGGAACTGGTCCATGCAATCGTCCGGGAGGTTCGCCAATGGGTACCGGAGCAGGTGCCTGTTACTGCCAAGATGCGTCTGGGGTATACGGATAAGACTCTGGCGCTGGAGAATGCATTGGCTATTGCAGATGCCGGAGCTGCAGGACTGGCGGTGCATGCCCGGACTAAGCAGGAGGGCTATAAGCCACCGGCTCACTGGGAGTGGATCGCCAGGATCAGAGAGCATATTGATATCCCGGTGACGGCCAATGGCGAGGTCTGGAGCTGGCAGGATTACCAGCGCTGTCGTGAAGTCAGTGGCTGTGATGATGTGATGATCGGCCGTGGGATGGTTGCTTCCCCGGATCTGGGCTTAAGAATCAAGGCTTATCAGCGGGGGGAAGATCCGGATGTGTTGCCCTGGTCACAGATGCTGGTGCTACTCAAAGCCTTCCTGGAATTGGTGGTCGTGCAGTTGGCGCCAAAATATGTTCATGGCCGGATTAAGCAGTGGCTTAAAATGATGCAGCCACAATATCCGGAGGCTCAGGCGATGCTGCAGGAGATCCGTACTCTGAAGCAGGTTGATGAGGTACGGCAGTTTATTGAAAATCGGATGACGCAATAACGGGTCTGTTTATTCAGTAACAGAATACTTACTCTTTCGTATAAGAAATTTGGTTTCTCATAATGGGTATTCAGGGGTTGGTATCCCCTTCGGCAAAAGTTACCTTTAAAGAGTTCAGCGCTGGTAATAACAATAATATTCGCCGGTTAGTTTTAACTCTTAAGTTGAGGTCCGAGATGAAAGTATCTCATAAGGTTTCTATTGTCGCTTCGCTGGTTGTTGCGATCACCTTCAGCATTTTCTCATGGATACAATATCTCACAGTGCGGGATGCACTCTTTGAAAAAACCGAAAACACCACCAAAGAAGCGGCTTTGGTGCTCAGTACTCAGATTACCAACTGGCTAAACGGTAAATTGGGGCTGATCGATATGATGGCGCAGGCCATTGATAAAGATTTTAATGGTGAGACGATTCAGGGCACATTTGATCTGCCGCTGCTGAAAGAGGAGTTCATCCTCATTTTTGGCGGACTGGATACCGACGGTGCCCGAATCACGAATGATCCGGGTTGGAACCCGGCTAACTGGGATGCCCGTAAGCGCCCTTGGTACCCTTATGCCCGACAAAACTCCCAGGCGGTTCTGACCGCACCTTACCCTGATGCTGCATCCGGTGAGATACTGGTATCGGCGGTAGCAAACTTTACTGATAAAGGGCAGTTTAAAGGGGCTTTCGGTGGCGATCTGAGTCTTAAAACGATCTCTGATGCGGTCAACACTCTCAATTTCAACGGTGCCGGTTATGCTTTCCTGCTGGATGGTTCCGGCGACATCATCAGTCACCCCAACGATGAGCTGAACAGTAAGCCTCTGGCAGAGCTGTTTACGGGTAAACTCCCTGAGCTGAATTCGTCCATGCAGGAGTTGGAACTGCAGGGTGATGATGTGATAGTGACGTTCCAGCCTCTGAACGGCCTTTATGGCAGTAACTGGCTGGTGGGTGTTGTGCTGCAGAAAGATGTTGTGATGGCAACAGCTACGTCTCTTGGAATACGCGCAGTGATCATTACTCTGATCAGTGTGGTACTGGCGTCTGTGGTGCTTTACTTTATGTCGGGTTATCTGCTGCGGCCTCTTGATCAGCTGCGCAATTCACTGCATGCCATGAATAATGGTAATGGTGATCTGACCCAGCGACTTGAAGTGAATACCCGGGATGAATTTGGTGCGTTGTCCGAGGATTTTAATACCTTCCTGGGACACTTGCAGAAAATGATTCAGGATGTACAGGCCGGTGCATCGACCCTCCGTACTGAATCGGATCAGGTTTCTGGTCTGGCTAACAGCGCTGCCAGTGAGCTTGATCGTCAGTTGGCTGAGCTGGATCAACTGGCCTCAGCAATGCATGAGATGTCTGCAACTGCACAGGATGTAGCTCAGCATGCCAATCAGACTGCAGACTCGGCTCGTTCTGCTGATGCCGCTGCAGGTCAGGGGGCTGACGTGGTGTCTCGTACCTCCGAGTCGATCGCCGATCTGGTCACCCGTATGGATGATGCAGTTGTGACCATCAGCAAGCTGGCTGAGTTCAGCAATAATATTGAGTCGATACTGACAGTGATCACCTCAATTTCTGAACAAACCAATCTGCTGGCGCTGAACGCAGCTATCGAAGCGGCCCGTGCTGGTGATGCGGGACGGGGCTTTGCGGTGGTAGCTGATGAAGTACGTGCTCTGGCATCCAGAACTCAGCAGTCTACTGAAGAGATCCAGCAGATGATTCAGCAACTGCAGGAGGGCGTTGAAAACGCTCAGTCCACCATCCGTTATGGTCGCGATGTTGCGGGTACGACGGATCAGCTGGCCAATGAGGCTGATCAGGCGTTGACTCGCATTCGTGAGAGTATCGGTACCATTACTGATATGACGACCCATATTGCCACAGCGGCGGAGGAGCAGAGTGCGACCTCAGAAGAGATCAACCGCAATACCACCAATATCCGGGATATCAGTCAGATGGTATCTGACAGTGCCGGCGAGCAATCATCGCTCACCGAGCGGATGGTAGTACAGATCTCCGAACAGGATCGTGTGCTGTCTGGCTTTAAGGTCTGATCTTTAAGGTCTGAATTTGATACGGTGTCAGGCAAAGCGAATTGGCTGACGCCGTCTTCCCCAGGTACCGGGCTGAGGGTCAAATCTGCCCGGTAATTTAGCCCCGCAATTGCGACAGCAGCCCTTGCTGTCCAGAGACCAGTCTCCCAGCTCATACTGACAGCGTTCTATCAGTAGCAGTCCGCACTGATGACAATAGGTTGAGCCGCTTTTTACATCACCCACATTGCCGGTATAGACATACCGTAGTCCTGCCGCCAGCGCAATATCTCTTGCTTGTTGCAGCGTGCCAAGGAAGGTATGGGGTGTGTCGAGCATTTTGAAGTCCGGGTGAAAGGCGGTGAAGTGCAGAGGAATATCCGCTCCCAGATGGTTAAAAATCCACTCACTCATTGCCTGCAGTTCTGCTGGGTTGTCGTTGGCATCCGGTATGATCAGGTTGGTTATCTCAACCCAGACATCCGTTTCATGAACCAGATACTGCAATGTATCCAGCACTGGTTGTAGAGAACCACCGCAGAGTTTTCTGTAGAAGCTCTCGCTGAAACCTTTCAGGTCGATATTGGCTGCATCCATATGGCTGAAGAATTCGGCCCGCGGTGCGGGATCAATAAATCCGGCAGACACCGCTACGGATGCTATATCCATTTCATGACAGGCCTTAGCGACATCGATCGCATACTCCATAAAGATCACAGGATCGTTGTAGGTATAAGCGATGCTACGGCAACCGGTTTCTGCGCATGCCCGTGCCAGCATATCGGGACTGGCCTGGCTGGCCAGGGTATCCATCTGACGTGACTTACTCATATCCCAGTTCTGACAGAACTTACAGGTAAGGTTGCAACCGGCGGTGCCGAAAGACAGAATCGGTGTGCCGGGGAGGAAGTGATTCAGGGGTTTCTTTTCTATCGGGTCGATACAGAAACCGCTCGACCGGCCATAGCTGTGCAGCACAATCTGGTCGTTCTCGCGGCCGCGAACGTAGCACAGGCCACGCTTACCTTCGCTCAGCTGGCAATGATGCGGGCACACATCGCACTGAATTTTACCGTTCTCCAGTGGGTGCCAGTACCGGGTAGGATGCAAACTGTTAACACTCATCAATGTTTCCTGATCAGGCACGGCTATAATTCAGACAGAACCTGACTGGAAGTGTATATGAGAATGAAGCAATCTGCCGTGGCCGGGTTGTTTTACCCGGAAGACCCGGTCGAACTCTGTGAGCTGGTTGATGGCTTGCTTGATCAGCATCGTCAGGCTGGCGATATGCCCCGGGCGCTGATTGTCCCCCATGCGGGCTTAATCTACTCCGGTGCAATAGCTGCGCGCGCTTACAATCGTTGTCGTGCTTCTCTGAATGTATATCAGCGTATTGTCCTGCTGGGACCTTCTCACCGGTTTCCCCTGAAGGGCCTGGCCGTTCTTGATGCTGATGAATGGCAGACGCCGCTTGGACTGCTGGAGGTTGACCGGCGCTTCTCGGAAACCCTGGTCCAGAGCGGAGTCGCCGGCTATGACAACAGGGCGCACAATCAGGAGCACTGTCTTGAGGTGCAGTTACCTTTCCTGCAACGTATCGGTTCCGAATTACCTATTGTCGCAATAGCTGTAGGGCAGAGTTCTGCAGAACAGGTTGCTGATCTTCAGGAGCAACTGCTCCGAAA
This sequence comes from uncultured Amphritea sp., assembly GCA_963669425.2. Classification (GTDB taxonomy): domain Bacteria; phylum Pseudomonadota; class Gammaproteobacteria; order Pseudomonadales; family Balneatricaceae; genus Amphritea. The sequence goes on along the minus strand of CAXXNC010000002.1, from coordinate 1,769,047 downwards.
CAACGAAAGCCTTGTGATTGTCAGCTCGGATCTGAGCCATTTCCATGATTACAGCAGTGCCTGTGAAATCGATCAGTTAACAATGCAGAATATTGAGCAGCTACAGCCAACGCTCTTACCTGAGCAGGCCTGTGGCTGTTATGCGGTAAATGGTTTACTGGCTGCCGCGAAACGGCTGGGTCTCCGCGCGGAAAAACTGGCAGCCTGTAATTCCGGTGACACTGCGGGAAGTCATGATCGGGTGGTGGGGTACGCGGCATATGCCTTCTGTTGAGCGTTACACTGAATCGGATTCAAAGCTGTTACTGAAGCTAGCCAGAGATTCAATCTGTTCGGCTGCGCCGGAGGACGCGATTGCGGCACTGGGTGATTCTGTTCCGGCTGAGCTCAGGCAGAATCGGGCCTGTTTTGTAACACTGCGTATTGCAGGACAGCTAAGAGGTTGTATCGGCACTTTAAAGGCCGGTTTGCCTTTGTACCAGGCTGTTGCGCGTTACGCCTGTCAGGCTGCATATAATGACCCACGGTTCGATCCGGTCTCGTTCACGGAAACAGCATTGATCCATATAGAGATCTCGGTGCTGACTGAGCCGGTTCGGTTGAATGTATCCGGCGAGGCGGAGCTGCTGAAAACTATCAGGCCTGACGTGGATGGTTTAATACTTTCACTGGGTGGTCGGCAGGCGACCTTTCTGCCATCGGTGTGGGAGCAGTTGCCCGAACCGGGTCAGTTTGTTGAGCGGCTTAAGCAAAAAGCAGGGATCGCTCCGGACTTCTGGAGTGATGAAATGGAGTGTTTTACCTACCAGGCGGTGAAGATAAACGAATGAAAACCAGTATTGAGGTGATGACTGGCGATATTACAACTCTGAAAGTTGATGTAATCGTCAATGCTGCCAACAGTACTCTGCTGGGCGGTGGTGGGGTGGATGGCGCCATACATCTGGCGGCAGGTCCTGAGCTTCTGACCGAATGCAGGATGCTGGATGGATGTCCTACAGGGCAGGCCAGGCTGACCCGTGGTTATAACCTGCCTGCCAGTTATGTGATTCATACTGTCGGGCCGGTCTGGCAGGGGGGCGGTGTTGATGAAGCGAAGAAGTTGCGCGACTGTTATCTGAATTCGATCGCTCTGGCTCAGGAACATTACCTCAGAAGTATCGCCTTTCCAGCCATAAGCTGCGGTATCTATGGCTATCCCAGAGAACAGGCTGTAAAAATTGCCTGTGACAGTGTCAGTTCTGCGCTCAGTGGAATCGAAGACGGTTCAACACCTGAGCGGGTAATATTCTGTTGTTTTGATACTGAGATGGCGGATTTGTATCGTCAGCAGTTGGATTTATAGCATGGAGTCAGGCAAGTACCTGACTCCTGATCTGCTCTGTTTAGCTGATCTCAATTGTACGGGGCTTCATCGCTTCTGGAATTTCCTGCACCAGGTCGATATGCAGTAAGCCATTTTCGAGAGTGGCATCGGTCACTTTTACATGGTCAGCCAGCTGGAATTTACGTTCAAATCCACGGGCCGCGATGCCCTGATAAAGGTACTGGCGTTCCGTTTCTTCAGGCTGTTTGGTACCTGTAACAGTCAGCATGTTGTGTTCGGTAAGGATGCTGACTTCCTGCTTGCTGAAACCGGCGATCGCCATGGTGATGCGATAGGCATGTTCGTTGATCAGTTCAATATTGTACGGTGGGTAGCCATTCTGGTTCTGCTCATTACGACTGGCGTTATCCAGCATGGAAGCCAGACGGTCAAAGCCAATAGCGGAGCGGTACAGCGGAGAAAGGTCAAACTGACGCATAGATATATCCTCATAAAGCAATACGGTGTGTGCCTATCACAATGATCAGGCGGGTTAGAACAGGCCTCCCATGAGCACCTGTTGTATTACTTAATGAGGATCGTCAGAAAGATTTCAAGCCGGGGTAAAGAAATAAGCAGTGAAGATAAATCCAGTGCTTATAAATAATTACTTAGATCAGTGCTTGAACTGTTCCACATCGTTGGTGATGTTTACTTCGACGTTTTCTGCAGGGATTTTGAAGTCATAGACCCGTTCCCAGCCTTCTGATTCTGGTGTGCGTTCCCACACGGTGCCGGCGTTGTACTCAACCAGCTCCACCATTGAGGGATCCATGCTGGTGATCTTTTCGACGGGTACAGCGATCATATTAACCGCTTCATCTTCCAGATATTCCGGTGTTTCGTATCCGGTATACATACGCCAGCCTGTGTCATTCAGGTGAGCGGGCACAGTCTTGTACATGAAACGGACAGGCAGTTGTTCGTCGAAAACCATTTTTGAAACCAGAGCCAGGAAACCATTCTTGGTTTGTGCGGTTTCATCATCTTTGGTTACTGGCTTATCAACATCTTCGAGACTCATAACAACTCCGGCAGATTAATTTCAAAGTCTGATTTTACGTGGTTTAAGCAGGCTTGTTTAGAGGCAGTCAGTTTTTCTGCTGCTTTTCCTGGTACATCAGCTTATCTGCCTGACAGATCAGCGACTCTATATCATAAGGGGTGTCGCTGAAGTCGATCTCCAGTAATCCGGTGCTGAAAGAGAGTAGATAGTTCTCCTGCAGTCGATCGTTAAAATCATGGGTCCGGTATCGTAGTCGGGCAACAGAGTCTTCTGCCTGTGCCGCGTCAGTGCCGGTAAGCAGGATGCAGAACTCATCGCCACCCAGGCGGGCAAAAATATCCGATTCCCGGAATGTTGATTTAACCAGCTCGGTAAAGGCCAGCAGTGCCCGATCGCCCTCGCAGTGTCCGTGAGTATCATTGATCAGCTTGAAATTATTCAGGTCCAGATACAATAGTGTGGCAGGTAAACCGTTTCTGGCGCACATTTGTAGCGCTTTATCCGCCAGCAGGGTAAACCCGCGGCGGTTACTGATCATAGTCAGATCATCCAGAGTAGCCAGTTGGGTAGCAGCGAGCTCTTTTTCAGCCATGCCAGCCAGATCCTGCAGTGCTTCGATATCGCCCTGGCTCATCTGTCGGGGTTTTCTGTCGATCAGGCAGAGGGTTCCCAGCTTGCTGCCATCCAGCGCTTTGAGCGGACAGCCGGCGTAAAAGCGTATGTTGGGATCGTCGGTAACCAGAGGGTTGTCGCTGAAGCGAAGGTCCTTGCTGGCGTCGTTGACTGTGAAGACCTCATCACCAAGGATTGCGTGACCGCAGAAAGATATATCTCTTGGGGTCTCTGGGGCATCGAGTCCTGCTGCCGATTTAAACCATTGCCTGTCTGTATCCACCAGACTGACCAGGGCGATCGGAACATTAAACATCCGTTGCGCAAGACGGGTCAGGCGATCAAACCGCTCCTCAGCGTCAGTATCCAGAACCTGCAATGCTCGCAGTGATTCGAGACGTGTTGCTTCATCGGCAGGGAAATCAGGCTTTTTCATGCATTTTCCTTATAAAAATTAAGGAGATACTGCGGTTTTCTCAGTATCAGTATTGCACAAAATCGATAGGAAGAAAGGCGATTTTCGATTCGGCTCTGGTTTGATAGTCAGTGCTGAGTGTAGCCATCTTCATGCATCTTCCGCTTAGCTACTTCTGGGTTCAGTTGCTCGATCGGCTGAGAGAGGTAATAGGGGAGTTCAACAGGTTGATCGGTCAGCTTAATCAGTTTCCCCTCAGTCAGTCTCTGAATGACGGATTCAATGGTGTCCTGAAGGTTAACAGGCACAGAGGCTGGATATTGCGTAGCAATAAATTCAGTGAGCTGTTGCAGAGTATGCTTGCCATCAGCCAGAGATATAACCAGGCCAAGCCAGTCTTCCAGCTCGGTGGTGTGGTCTGGATTATGAATATCGGCTAATGCTACTTTGCCATTCCGACGTGTGAAGACAACATTGCGGTAAAAGTACTGTGAACTGTCCAAGGCCCTGCTCCTGCGTGATCAGAATACTGAATGTATCAGTGCTCAGGTGCTGCCTGTATACCTCTGAAGTGTAATCTTAATAGTTCTTTACAAAATTCTTGCCCCTGCTGCAGCTAATAAAAAACCGCCACCAGGTACAAGGCAGTTCACTTAAGGTGATTAGCGCTGCAATTCACTGGGTAGCGGTTTTTTAATTGTCGCTGACCTGGGTGTATTTCGCCCTGGTCGCTTTTTGAAACAGATCCGGTATGTATGATCAGATCATAGATAATTGTTGCTCTTTAATGGCCGGCGTTGAGCCGGCCGCTACTATTACCTGCCTCTGCCCGGGGGACTGCTTATGTATTAGAGGCGATAATATCCCGCAGAACCATTGGCAGAATACCTTTGTGACGGATCTGATCCAGTTCAGATGAAGTGTCGACACGAGAGGTCAATTCCAGTTGCTGTGATGAACCATCGGCTCTGTTTATGGTCAGGCTTACAACACCCCGAGGCTCAAGGGTATCGATACCATTCAGGTCGAAGGTTTCAGTACCATCCAGATTCAGAGAGGCGCGTGTTACACCTTCTGGCAGTTGCAGAGGCAGTACACCCATACCCACCAGGTTGGATTTGTGAATACGCTCAAAGCTCTCGGCGATAATCGCTTTAACACCCAGCAGAGCAGGGCCTTTAGCAGCCCAGTCCCGTGATGAGCCTGTGCCGTACAACTTGCCACCGAAGACAACAGTCGACGTACCTTCTTCACGGTAACGTTCCGCTGCATCGTAAATAGACATCTGTGCCGGAGCACTGTCAGCCGAGTAATAATTCGTTACTGCGCCTGTGGTGCCTGGTAGCAGCAGGTTTCGGGCTTTTACGTTGCCGAAAATACTGCGCAGCATGACATGGTGGTTACCACGGCGAGCACCCAGAGATGTCATATCTTCATCTGCAACACCCTGTGAACTCAGGTATTCCCCTGGAGGTGAATCCGGGCGGATACGGCTTACCGGTGAAATATGGTCGGTGGTTGTGTTGTCGTCACACATCACCAGCATGCGCGCTGTAGAGATGTTGTTTAATGAATCTGCCGGGGTTTCCAGTGAGAATCCATCGAAGAAAGAGATCTCCTGAATGTAGGTAGAATCCGGTGCCCAGTCATAAACAGGGCCGGTAGGGGATTCCAGATTCTGCCATGTGGCCGGGCCATCCAGTGCGTTTTCATAGGTTTCGCGGAACGCTTTCGGATCCATACACTCCAGCATGGTCTGAGAAATTTCAGCATTACTAGGCCAGATATCTTTCAGGTAAACATCATCACCTGTGGCGTCCTGGCCGATTGGCTGGGTAGTAACGTCGATATTGACGTTGCCTGCCATTGCCATCGCCACAACCAGCGGTGGTGACATCAGGAAGTTGGTATCTACATCCGGGTGTACACGGCCTTCGAAGTTACGGTTACCAGACAGCACAGATGCAGCGATAATGTCGTGGTTCTGCAGTGCTTCTTCGATGCTTGGTGCCAGCGGGCCGGAGTTACCTACACAGGTTGTACAACCGTAGCCAGCGGTATTAAAGCCCAGGGCATCCAGGTGTTGTTGCAGTCCTGCTTTGGTCAGGAAGTCGGTGGCAACTGGTGATCCCGGAGCCAGAGATGTTTTCACGCCATCAGGTACTTTCATACCCAGTTCGTTGGCTTTCTTCGCCAGCAGGCCAGCCGCGATCAGCAGGCCTGGGTTAGAAGTGTTGGTACAAGCGGTGATCGCCGCAATCACAATATCGCCGTCTTTTAGCTCACGTTCAGGCTGGGCAACGAAAATACCCGCATCGTCCGCCTTCATCGGCGTCACTGTTACGACTTCAGGATTACGCTCGCCTTCAGCGGCGGCTTTTCTGAATACGTTGCCGATCTCTGCCAGTGGCAGGCGATCCTGCGGTCGCTTCGGACCAGCAACAGAAGGCTCGACGGTAGACAGATCAAGCTTAAGCAGATCGGTGTAGCGCGGCAGTGTCTGACCAGGTTTCCACGCCATATTCTGTGCTCTGTAGAATTCCAGAGGCAGATCTCCATCACGACCGGTCGCTCTCATATAATCTGCGGACACTTCGTCGAATGGGAAGAAGCCCATAGTTGCACCATATTCGGGTGACATGTTGGCGATAGTGGCGCGGTCTGGCAGAGACAGGTTGGCACAGCCTTCACCAACATATTCAACAAATTTACCAACAACGCCGCCAGGGAAGTTACGCAGCATTTCTGTGATTGTCAGCACCAGGTCTGTTGCGGTAACACCTTCTCTGAGTGCGCCTGTCAGCTCAACACCGACAACTTCGGGTGCCAGCATCTGCATCGGCTGGCCGAGCATGGATGCACCAGCTTCAATACCACCAACACCCCAGCCAACGATGCCCAGCGCGTTAGCCATCGGCGTGTGGCTATCCATACCGATCAGGGTATCCGGTACCATCAGCCCTTTGATGTCGAGATAGCCCTGTGCCAGATATTCCAGGTTAACCTGATGCACAATACCGGTCTGCGGCGGAATGATTCGGATAGTGTCGAATGCCTGCGCGCCCCATTTAAGGAATGCGTAACGCTCTTTATTTCGTTCAGCTTCCAGCTCGCCATTGATTCTTAGCGAAGCAGGGCTGCCTGTATTGTCCATAGTAACCGTGTGATCGATGACCAGATCGGCACGTACCAGAGGTTCAATAATGGCCGGGTCCAGATCCATGCGCTGTACCGCAGAGCGCATAGCCGCGAAGTCAACAATAGCCGGCGTGCCACTCAGGTCATGCATAATGACGCGACCAGCGGTGAAGGGAATTTCGATTGGCTCTTTACCCTGGTGTTCTGCCCAGCCGCCCAGCGCCTTAACCTGCTCAGCAGTTACGCCATTCTGACCAACGTTGCGAGCGATGCCTTCCAGGATAGGGCGTAGAGAAAAGGGCAACTGATCAAGATTGATACCAAACTGCTCAGCGGTATCTGGAAGGCTGTGGTAGCTGTGTGCTGTTCCCGGGAGTGTTTTAACAGAACTGGATGGATCGAAATCGATAGAGCTTGTCATTTTTATACCTCACGCAGATGGGACGTTTCTGAATCTACTACTGTTTCACGGGGCTACGGTCATCGTTGGAGCTGTCCGATCTTCAAGCCAGTCATATATTCAGCCGTCAAGCGAACCGCTATTTCCTGCAATATGAATTATTAGTTTTTCAGGATTGTCGACAATGTTAGCGATAAGACGCCTTAAATCAAGCAATGTCGGCATACTTTAGTCTAAATTACATACATTCTTAGACTATTTGCTAGTGTTGATGAGCTTTTTTGAACAGCTTTGAAGCGCTGTTAAGCAGACATCTGGAAAGCAGGAGGGGCAGTAAATTTTTTGTTGAAGAATTAAAAGTTTCGAAAACTGCTACAGTGTCCGGAGTAGAAAATGGCTGGCAGATGAAGGCTGATAAAGGATGAAGTGATTGTCTGCTGGATTGCCTGCTGAATAGAGAACGCCGGAAATGACAGGGTAATAACAGGGTATAGTTGGATGGCTGATCGTTGGCTTAATTATGATAAAACGGGAGTCGTTAAGTTTGCTGGGTTATAAAAATACAACTGACTCAGTTTATTTAAGGCCTGATTGAGTATTAAGCATTCAGTTAAATGATTATTGTTTTCAATGCCAGGGATTTACTTCTCGTATTTCTAAATAAATCTACACATACAACCAATGTATACCATCTAAAACGCGTTGATTTTAGTACTATTTTTTTCAGTTATATCCACTATAAGGTTCGGTGAATGGGGTTTTCATTGAGCTACTTATGACTTTTTTTTTATAATCCGTAAATGAATCATAACTAGATTTAATTGAGACGAGACGCTTGAAGCTATGAGTTACTATTCTGACTACCTAGAAGAAATCGAGGTTCGTAAAAACGACCTTGGCCTGAATCCTAAACCGATTGATAGCGCTGAGCTACTTTCTGAAATCATCGCTCAGATTAAAGACGCGGGTAATGAGCATCGCGAAGCTTCTCTGAACTTCTTCATCTACAACACTCTGCCTGGTACGACTCCGGCAGCCGGCGTTAAAGCGGCTTTCCTGAAAGATATCGTTCTGGGTAATGAAACTGTTGCAGAGATCTCTGCCGAGTTCGCTCTGGAACAGCTGTCTCACATGAAAGGCGGCCCTTCTGTTGAGGCGCTGCTGGATATTGCGCTGTCTGATGATGTTCAGGCTGCAGCGGCAGGCGAAGTTCTGAAGTCTCAGGTATTCCTGTACGACGCAGACACTACGCGTCTGGCTGACGCTTTTAAAGCGGGTAACGCGATCGCTAAAGATATCCTGGAAAGTTACGCAAAAGCTGAATTCTTCACTAAGCTGGATGACATTCCAGAGAAGATTAAGGTTATCACCTACATCGCAGCAGAGGGTGATATCTCTACTGACCTGCTGTCTCCGGGTAATCAGTCTCACTCCCGTGCTGACCGTGAACTTCACGGCAAGTGCATGATCTCTCCAGAAGCTCAGCAAGAAATTAAGAAGATGGGTGAAGACAACCCAGACGCTAAAGTGATGCTGATCGCTGAGAAAGGCACCATGGGTGTAGGCTCTTCCCGTATGTCTGGTGTAAACAACGTTGCACTGTGGGCAGGTGAGCCAACTTCTCCATACATTCCGTTCGTAAACAACAAGCCGGTTGTAGCGGGTACTAATGGTATCGCGCCTATCTTCCTGACAACTGTTGGTGTAACTGGCGGTATCGGTCTTGACCTGAAAAACTGGGTTAAGAAAACTGACGCTAACGGCGAAGTTGTTCGTGATGCTAACGGCGACCCAGTACTTGAAGAAGCATACTCTGTTGCGACAGGTACAGTTCTGACGATCGATACTAAAGCTAAGAAGCTGTACAACGGCGACGAAGAACTGGCTGATATCTCTGATGCTTTCACACCACAAAAAGTTGAATTCATGAAAGCAGGTGGTTCTTACGCGGTAACATTCGGTAAGAAACTGCAGACGTTTGCTGCTGAAACGCTGGGCGTTGAAGCGCCAGCAGTTTACGCACAGTCTAAAGAGATCTCTCACGAAGGCCAGGGCCTGACAGCTGTTGAGAAGATCTTCAACCGCAACGCTGTTGGCGTGGCTTCTTCTACGCCTCTGCACACTGGTTCTGACGTTCGCGTTAAAGTGAACATCGTAGGTTCTCAGGACACTACTGGTCCTATGACCTGTCAGGAACTGGAAGCAATGGCTGCTTCTAAAATCTCACCAAGCGTTGATGGTGCATTCCAGTCTGGTTGTCACACCGCGTCTGTATGGGATAACAAAGCTAAGGCAAACACGCCTAAGCTGATGGCATTCATGAACGCGTTCGGCGTAATCACTGCACGTGACCCGAAACACGTCTACCACTCAATGACTGACGTTATTCATAAAGTACTGAACGACATCACTGTTGACGATCGTGCGATCATCATCGGTGGTGACTCTCACACCCGTATGTCTAAAGGTGTTGCGTTCGGTGCTGACTCCGGTACGGTTGCGATCGCACTGGCGACGGGTGAAGCAGCAATGCCAATCCCAGAGTCTGTAAAAGTAACCTTTAAAGGTTCTATGAAGCCACACATGGACTTCCGTGACATCGTACACGCTACTCAGGCGCAGATGCTGAAGAAGTTCGCTGGTGAAAACGTATTCCAGGGCCGTGTAATCGAAGTACAGATCGGTACTCTGCTGGCTGACCAGGCCTTCACCTTCACTGACTGGACTGCAGAAATGAAAGCGAAAGCTTCTATCTGTATCTCTACTGATGAAACGCTGATCCAGTCTCTGGAACTGGCTAAGTCTCGTATCCAGATCATGATCGACAAGGGTATGGAAAATGAAGCTGGCATGCTGCAAGGTCTGATCGAGCTGGCTGACAAGCGTATCGCTGAAGTTAAATCCGGCGAAGCACCTGCTCTGGCTCCGGATGACAACGCACAGTACTACGCTGAGCTGGTTGTTGATCTGGACGCAATCGACGAGCCAATGATCGCTGACCCGGATGTAAACAACGAAGATATTTCTAAGCGTTACACCCACGATGTGATCCGTCCGACCTCTTACTACGATGGTCGTCCGGTAGATCTGGGCTTCGTTGGTTCCTGTATGGTTCACAAAGGTGACATGCAGATCATCGCTGCGATGCTGCGTAATCTGGAGAAGAAAGGTCCTATCACTTTCAAAGCACCTCTGGTTGTTGCTCCACCAACCTACAACATCGTTGATGAGCTGAAAGCTGAAGGCGACTGGGAACTGCTGGAGAAATACGCTGGCTTTGAATTCTCTGACGAGAATCCAAAAGAAGAAGCGCGTACCAAGTACGAAAACATCATGTACCTGGAGCGTCCTGGATGTAACCTGTGTATGGGTAACCAGGAAAAAGCTGAAGCGGGTGACACCGTACTGGCGACTTCTACCCGTCTGTTCCAGGGCCGTGTTGTAGAAGACACTGCAGAGAAGAAAGGTGAGTCCCTGCTGGGCTCTACTCCAATGGTTGTTCTGTCCTGTATCCTGGGTCGTTTCCCGACTCTGGAAGAGTACAAAGAGGCCGTTGAGGGTATTAACCTGACTACTTTTGCTCCGCCTAGCGAAGACCTGAGCGTAGCGCCTAAGGCTATCCCAGCTGCACGTATCTGATCGCTGATAAAGTGACTATTAAAAAGCCCTGATTATTCAGGGCTTTTTTGTTTTCAGCCCTAAACCACCTACTTCAGTAGGTGGTTATCAGCAATTTGGGCTTTGCCCGAATACCTACCCATGTTAGAAGCCGCAGCGATTTTTAGCGAAGTCGTGAGGAAACTAACATGAGTAAGTATGAGCAAGCATCGCATGTTTACCGAAGTATCCATGTATATTGTGCGCAGCTAGGCTGTACAGTTTTAGAACTGAATGTCCAAATAGATCATGTCATCTGGTGGTAAAGATACCGCCTAAGTTGGCAATATCTAAGCTGATTGGTGCACTCAAGGGCAAGATAGCTCTGAAGCTATTCAGTAAATATCCCTATTTGAGAAAGAACAAGTTGTGGGGAAATCACTTTTGGCAGAGGGGGTATTTTGTTGATTCGGTTGGAATCAATGAGGAAATAATCAGGCGTTATGTAAGACATCAGGAAAAGGTTGAAAAAGAGATGGAACGAAGCCAACTGAACCTGCTATAGAAGTCAGCCCCCTTCGAGGGGGCTTCATCAAAGCCACCTTCTTTAGAAGGTGGATTTTTACTTCTGCTGGTTAGCCCGTTAATCGCTTCTGAAAGTGTGTTAGGACAACGGGTCGTTATTCGGGTTATCGATTTGCTATGTTCTGGCAATCACGTCAGAAGCTTTGTTGACGTAAGAATCGATCTGGTCAAAGTTCAGGTAGCGATAAACATCAGCGGCCATGCTGTCGATCTGAGTTGCATATTCCATGTACTCTTCGACCGTTGGCAGTTTGCCCGTCAGTGCGGCAACAGCCGCCAGTTCCGCAGAGGAGAGGTAAACGTTAGCACCGTTGCCCAGTCGGTTAGGGAAGTTGCGGGTAGAGGTGGATACAACCGTTGCCTTATCCGCGACCCGTGCCTGGTTACCCATACACAGAGAGCAACCGGGCATCTCCATACGTGCGCCGGCTCGTCCGAAGATGTTGTAGTAACCTTCTTCGGTCAGCTGTGCTGCATCCATCTTTGTCGGAGGCGCAATCCACATGCGTGTCGGCAGGGTAGTACCGGCAGCATCAAGTAGTTTGCCAGCCGCACGGAAGTGGCCGATGTTGGTCATACAGGAGCCGATGAAGACTTCATCGATCGTATCGCCAGCCACCTCTGACAGCAATTTAACGTCATCCGGATCGTTCGGGCAGGCCAGAATGGGCTCTTTAACATCGGCCAGATCTATGTCGATGACAGCCGCGTATTCGGCATCGGCATCGTCCTCCATCAGCTCAGGGTTAGCCAGCCACTCTTCCATGCCTCTGATGCGGCGTTCGATAGTCCTTACATCGCCATAACCTTCTGCGATCATCCATTTCAGCATGGTGATATTAGAGTTGAGGTATTCACGGATTGGTTCTTCGTTCAGTTTGATAGAGCACGCCGCAGCGGAACGCTCTGCAGCCGAGTCAGACAGTTCGAATGCCTGTTCAACCTTCAGGTCCGGCAGCCCTTCGATTTCCAGGATACGGCCAGAGAAGATGTTTTTCTTACCGGCTTTTGCAATAGTCAGGAGGCCCTGCTTGATGGCGTAGTAAGGGATGGCATTAACCAGATCACGCAAAGTAATACCCGGTTGTAGTTCATCGCCCCTGAAGCGGACCAGGACCGATTCAGGCATATCCAGAGGCATAACGCCGGTTGCGGCCGCAAATGCCACCAGGCCTGAGCCTGCGGGAAAGGAAATGCCGATTGGGAAGCGGGTGTGTGAATCGCCACCGGTACCCACTGTGTCAGGGAGCAGCATACGGTTGAGCCAGGAATGGATTACACCGTCACCAGGGCGCAGGGAAACACCACCACGGTTCATGATGAAATCGGGCAGTGTATGGTGGGTCTGAACGTCAACGGGTTTAGGATAAGCCGCAGTGTGACAGAAAGACTGCATTGTCAGATCAGCAGAGAAACCCAGGCAGGCAAGATCTTTTAGTTCGTCACGGGTCATGGGCCCGGTAGTGTCCTGAGAGCCAACTGTTGTCATTCGGGGTTCGCAGTAGGTGCCCGGGCGTACACCTTTTACACCGCATGCTCTACCAACCATTTTTTGTGCCAGGGAGTAGCCTTTGCCCGTGTCAGTCGGTTGCTCCGGCTTACGGAACAGGTCAGATGGTCCAAGCCCAAGAGCTTCACGGGCACGATCAGTCAGGCCGCGACCGATAATCAGGGGGATACGGCCGCCGGCGCGAACTTCATCCAGGAGCACCGGTGTCTTCAGACTGAACTGGCACAGGGTTTCACCGGTTTCAGCATTAGCAGCTCTGCCTTCATACGGGTATACGTCGATAACATCACCCATATTCATCCTCGATACATCCATCTCGATCGGCAGAGCCCCGGCGTCTTCCATGGTGTTAAAAAAGATGGGCGCGATCTTGCCGCCGAAACAGTAACCGCCAGCGCGCTTATTCGGTACGCTCGGGATATCATCGCCGAAGAACCATAAAACTGAGTTGGTTGCCGATTTGCGGGAAGAACCGGTGCCGACAACATCACCTACGTATGCAACAGGGTGGCCCTTGGCCTTTACTTCCTCAATCTGTCTCAGTGGGCCAACAACACTCGGGTTAACGGGTTCGATACCTTCGCGCTCCATCTTCAGCATAGCGTTAGCGTGCAGCGGGATATCCGGGCGAGTGAATGCATCAGGGGCGGGAGACAGGTCGTCGGTGTTGGTTTCTCCCAACACTCTGAACACGGTCACAGTGATCTTTTCAGCCAGTTCAGGTCTGCTGGTGAACCATTCTGCGTCAGCCCAGGATTGCAGAACCTGCTTAGCGGCCTTATTCCCGGCGTCGGCCTTGTCTTTAACATCATAGAACGCGTCAAACATTAACAATGTGTGAGACAGTGCTTTTACAGCCGCTGGGGCCAGAGTGTTGTCATCCAGTGCTGCGATCAATGGTTCGATGTTGTAACCACCCAGCATGGTACCCAGCAGCTCCACCGCTTTTACTTTGTCGATCAGTGGTGATTCAGCTTCACCTCTGGTGATGGCTGCAAGGAAGCCTGCTTTTACATAAGCGGCCTGATCAACTCCGGCAGGGACACGATTTTCCAACAGATCCAGAATAAACTTTTCTTCTCCGGCTGGTGGATTCTTCAGGAACTCTACCAGCGCAGCAGTCTGATCAGCATCCAGAGGCTTCGCCGGTACTCCTGCCCGGGCACGTTCATCTTCATGTTTACGGTAAGCTTCAAGCACGGTATGACCCTCTTCTGTTATCTCTGTCAGGCGCATTGAGGTTGGTGCAGTAAGGCCTGGCAGGTGGTCGGTCTGTTGTCCGATCGATCTGGTCCTGGCACATAAATTTTAGCTTCAGGGGGCGCTAACGCTAATATTTGTTTGCAACTGTCCGATCTGTTTTTTGTGTGAAGGCTGCTGGGCTGGGGTAAAGCGAAGGTTGTGCCAGCCTGGCGGAGTTCGGTTAACCGCATGATGCAGGTCAAGTTTTGGTGAATATCCCAAACTGGGGATTTCTACTTCGGTTACACTCTTCGCCGTGCTAATTTTAAAGTTTATCTTTACTTAAACATACGTTTATATAATATCGTCTGTTATCGATCTGCAGGTTCGACGATATTTCAGGGACGAATCTGGCAGGATGCAACCTTAATTTATTGAGGACAGGCTTGTGAATTCACCGATATGGGCGGCGGTTTCCGGTTGGGAACTGAACGCTGAGCTTGAAGGACTGAACGCGCTTAATATAGAGACGCTGTTCACCGCTCTGGAAGGAAAAGGGCTGATCTATGACGGCCCGCATAAGTCTGTTCTGCTTCATCACTTTGGCAGGCTGGTTGCTTCGCAGCCGGACAATCTGCGTTGCCACGTGCAACGGGTTTATCTGTCTATCCTCTGTCACGACGGTGACGAACTTACCGGTGCCTTGTTAGATCTTTTCCTGGTGTTGGAAAAGCGCGGTCTGGCGTTGCGTCAGCGTCTGGTTGAGCAGGGCTCTCCTCTGTTGCGGGAAAATGATCTGGGTTTACTTCAGCAGGCGCTTGAGGCTGATGAGGTCGGTCCATTACTGCAACTTCATAAGCAACGTTCTGTGTTGTGTAACGGTAACTTTTCACTGCAGCCCCTGTCGGGCATCTAATCATGTAACTTCAGGATGGGGGCTTAGTTGTGGGGGTATCTCATATCAAACTGAATAAGCGTGCAGCTCAGAGCATTCTCCGGGTCGCCGTTGCCGGCTTTGAAAATCAATCGCGCGGAGCAATCGATCTGTTTTTTATGCAGCATCAGAAGCAGTTTGCTCTGATGGCGCCGGAGCAGGCGGATGTGTTGCTGGTGGATATGGAGCATCCGGCAATCCGTCCGGTGCTGGAGCAGTTTCAGGATATCAGGCCGATTGTTGCTGTCACCGCGACAGAGAAACAGTTTGATGGTCTGATCACCTTGCGTAAGCCGCTGGATGGCAAACGCATGGTGAAGGCGATCAGAGACGCCTATGAACAGTTTGTGCCGCCGGGAGAAACCGCTGAGGCAGAAAATGCGGTCAGCACCGAGGGTGAGAAAGCGTTTCAGGAATATCAGAAGCGCATCGCTGCCGGTCGTCAGGCGATGACGGAATATCACAATGCTGCGGCGATGCGGGATAATCAGTCGGCTGCTGTTAAAGAGCGTTTTCCTGCAGAAACCAGTAATCGTGATGAAGAGATCGAAGAGATTGAGCTTGAGCCAGTCGACAGTCAGCCGGAGTTGCCGGTTGTTGAGGTAAAGGCGAAGGTTAAACCACGGGTATCAACCCCTGAGTCAGTCAAAGTAAAACCGCAGACCAAAAAGGTGCAGGAAAAGAAACCGCAGGATGTTAAAGCCCGGTTGTCCTACCAGATGGTTTATGAGTGCTGCGGTAACGCCCCCGATGTTGATATGTATGATCCGGATCAGCGCCGTAGGATGTTCTTTAAAGAAGATTCCACGCTGCTGGCAATCATGCAGGAAGTTATCGCTGAGGGTGAAAGCCAGCAGGTACCGGTCGAGATTACCGGTTTGCCGGGAACGCTGGCCTATCTGCCGGCGACACAACAGATTCTGTTTGATTTCAGTGAAGACCTGTTTATTCCACTGGCACTGACCCGCTTCGGTTATCAGGAGCTGACTCTGCGAGTACGCACTGATCTTGATGCAGATAAGCCCCGCATCGGTAGCGGTAAAGTAATGTTTGTTGATTGCGATGAGCTGATCTGGAAGCTGGCGCTCTGGACCTCAAAAGGGCGTCTGAATAAAGCCCTTGATCCGGAAAAGCCACACCGGCTAGGGCGTGATCTTGATTTTGATCGCCTGTTGACAATTCCTCATGCTTCAACGATTAACAGTCTGTGGAGTCGCCACAGTTTGTCGGCACTTGAGGTGGTTAAGGTATTAAAGATAAATCAGCGCTATGTGTTCTCCTTTATGACGGCGGCACATGCACTGGGAGCATTTAAGTAGACAGTGTAGGAATACAATGTCTCACAGTTATTACGGATGATGAAGTGTTAGCCCGGGGGGCGGGCTGCTGTAATCATATATTTTCTGAAGTATATCCGGAGAGAAGTACGTGGGAGATTATAATCAGGACTCAATACGCTATATCGCAATCACCCCCAGTGGGGCGTATTTTGCGACGCTGAATCCAACGCCGGATGATGCGCGGGCGTTATTGCTGCAACTATTATCGACAGAGTTCGATCTTCTGTACTCTCTGGAACTTGTATCTGAACTGGCTGACCTGGACGAAACTCAGGCGATGGGGCTATTCCAGCAACTGTTGGACCGCGGCTTTGTGGCGCTGACAGAAGCGCCGCCTGAGATCAGAAAAGGGCCGTTGGAAGATATCCTTCCGGGCCTGTTAAAGCAGCTCTCTGATAGTGGCAAAGCGTTGCTGGCCGATGATCAGGGATTCTGTTTGTCCTCAACGGGATATAGTGCCGAACAATCTGAAACGCTGGCTGCATTGGCTGCGGATCTGATCTCACTGCAGGAGCGGCATAAGCGAGTAATCAGTGGTGATCTTGGTCTGGCGGGTGATTCCTGGGGCATTATGAACGCTGTCGGTCAGAGCCAGATCGGTTGTTGGGTGATTCACATGGGGCATCAGCGTTTCTGTCTGGTGATCTCTGATATGCCGAAGCTAAATCAACAAGCGTTTGCCGAAATTCTGAGCTGTCTGGCACGACGCTATCTGGAATATTAATTATAACGGTTATAAATATGCTCCCGGTCCGGGAGCAGCATAAGGAAGGAGTTGTTTATGCGTTCTGAGATGCTTACCTCAATTCTGAGTGATCTCAATGGTACATCGGCTGACATCGAAGCCTCCGCAGTGATTTCTACGGATGGTCTGATGATTGCGGCATTGTTGCCATCCGGTATGGATGAAGACCGTGTAGGTGCCATGAGTGCTGCAATGCTGTCTTTAGGTGAGCGCACCGCTAAGGAGCTGGCGCGGGGTGATCTTGAACAGGTACTTGTTAAGGGTGATGAAGGTTATATCCTGATGACACATGCGAATCAGGATTCTGTGCTGACGGTGGTTGCGAAGCCAAACGCACGTCTGGGTCTGATCTTCCTGGATGTTAAGCGTGCTGCTGAAGCGATCGGTAAGATTCTCTGAGTTATTTTCCGTTTCTGGCTGCTGAGATGCAGTCTGCGGGAAATTAAGGCAGGTTAAATGTCAGAATTAGATACAGGTGAGGTCCGTACCGTCGAAATTAAATACTTCGACGGTACGTCTCGTGTAGCGGAAATTGTTGATCGGGAAGTACCATACCCGGATGGCAAGTTGATTGTATCCCGTACTGATCCGGAAGGGATTATCACTCACGCCAATCAGGCGTTTATCGATATGTCCGGTTATTCCGAAGAGGAGCTGATCGGTACAAATCATTACATTCTCCGACACCCGGATATGCCGGCGGTCGCTTTCAAAGGGCTGTGGGATACCATTGAGCAGGGTACAAAGTGGCATGGATATGTCAAAAACCTGCGTAAGGATGGTTCCTACTACTGGGTTAAAGCCACGGTGATCCCCAACATCCGTAACGGTAAGCTGGTGGGATATACCTCGGTGCGACGCAAGCCTTCACGCAGCAAAATAGCTGAAAGTGAAGCGCTGTATGCAACCTTGCTGGCTGAGGAGTAACATCTATGACTTTCAATCTGACGGTCAGCCCTGATTTTGCGCCTGACCATATCTCCGGCTGGTATTTTTTTAATACCTGGCTGCAACGTCAACTGGATACCGGTATCCATCTTGAGCTGTATGACAGCTTCGATGAGCAGCGTAATGATATTCAGGCGGACAAGTTCGATCTGATCTACGCTAACCCCTATGATGCGTCGATGCTGGTGCGCGAGCTGGGATTTCAGGCTATTGCCCGACCGGCGAATAAGGCTGATGAAACTGTTATCGCTGTGAATGCTGAGTCAGCATTTCAGACGGTGGAGGATCTGTTGCCGGGCAGTCGAATTGCAACTACAGATGATCCGGATGTTCATACCATGGGTATGATCATGCTCGAATCTGCAGATCTCGATAAAGGTAATACTGAGATCAGCGAATACGCCAGTTATGTGGTGGTGGCTAAGAATCTTCTGAATAATAGTGCAGATGCGGGCTTCTTTCTGAAAGAGGCTTATGATGAGTTGTCAGAACTGATTCGCTCAAAGATGCGTGTTCTGGTGAGTAGCCAGATCAGCGTAGTTCACCATACCTTACTGGTTGGTCCGAGAATGGCCGATCATATTCCGGCAATTCAGGCGGCTCTGCTGACTATGCATGAGAATGATAAAGGCCAGGGCGTATTGGAAAGCATGGGCTTCAGTAGTTGGGAGCCAATGGATTCTGAGCAGACAGAGTTCATGATTGACCTGATCGATACGTTGATTGATTAGCTTTGCAGCTTTCATGAAAAAACGCGCCTTCTGAGGCTGTGTAAAAACGCCTCATAATCGGTAAAAATACCCGCATACATTTATGCGGGTATTTTTTATGCGTCATATACAAGGTGAGTCCCGGCAGCAAAGTACGCTGTTCCCTGAAAGACTGGATGACTATGTCAGTGCTGATAACCCCGTACGCATTATTGATGCCTACGTTGATCAGCTCGATATGGCGGCGCTGGGGTTTACTTATGCCCAAACCAAAACAACAGGCCGTAAACCCTACCATCCCGGTGATCTGCTCAAGCTCTATCTGTACGGTTACCTCAATCAGCTGCGCAGTACCCGCCGACTTGAAAAAGAGTGCCATCGCAATCTGGAAGTGGTCTGGCTGCTGAAACGCCTGGCGCCGGACTTTAAAACACTGGCCAACTTCCGGCAGCAGAACAGTCATGCGATAAGGCAAGCCTGCCGTGCCTTTATCCGTTTTTGCCGGGAGGCAGATTTGCTCGATGGCCGCATTGTAGCCATTGATGGCAGCAAGTTTAAAGCCGCTGCGAGTATGGATAAAACCTATAAGTCCGAGCAACTAAGTAAACTTCAACGCCATCTTGAGTATCGCATCGACGACTATCTTAAACAGCTTAAAGCCTCAGAGCAGGACGACACGCAAAACCGGGGGGATATCCAGAAAGCGTTAAAGCAGTTGCAGAACCGGCAAAGAGCGCTGAACGCGGGTGCTCAGACAATGGCGGATACCGGAGCAAAGCACTGCTGTGAGACAGAGCCCGAAGCCCGGCGTATGCGTTCAGGCCGGGACGGGATCGTGGTCGGCTACAATGTCCAGACAGCGGTTGAAACAAACACGGGGCTGATCGTGCATTACGACATCACCGATCAAGGCTCAGATAATCGCCAGCTGGAGCCGATGGCCAAAGCCGTTAAAACGGAACTGAAGGCAAAGGCATTGGAGATACTCGCCGATGCAGGCTACTCCAATGGTGAACAATTAGCGGCCTGTGAAGAGTCAGATATCACGCCGAATGTACCGACTAACCGTTCCAGCAATCCGAAAAAAGATCACTATCAGAAGAGCGACTTCCGCTATGATGCAGAGAAGAATCAGTACGCCTGTCCGGCAGGCCAGATCCTGACGCAGAAGACGAAAAACACAGCAAAGAAGTTGTATCAGTATACCCGCGTTGGCTGCGACACCTGTCCTCAGCAGTCTCGCTGCACAAGCGCCAAACAGCGCTGGATCAGTCGCCACTTTTATGAAGATGCATTAGAGCGGAGTCAGAAACGGATAGATGATGATCCCGGTTTAATGAAAACACGGGCAGCGACGGTAGAGCGTCCCTTCGGGCATATAAAACAGATGATGGGGTTGCGACGCTTCAGTTGTTGGGGAAAAAACGGTGCGGATGCAGAAATGGGGTTAAGCGTGCTGGCTTATAACCTGACGCGGTTAATGAACCATATAGGGGCGGAACGATTGCTCGGACTGCTTCAGGTGCGGGCATAATGATTAATTGATCACTTGAAAAGCAAAGAGCCCCGCTAACGCAGGGCTCTTGATAATCAAAACCGCTCAATTAAAGCTGTTTTTACACAGCCTCTTCTGGCGCGTTTTTTTGTCTTTCAGAAATGGCTATCTTTTTTTTACTACCAAAGTCTATACGCTTTCGGGTCTAGTGTTCTATGCTCTGGTTTCATATAACTTTTTATAATTGAGTTGAGTCAGCCGGACAGGCTCGTCGGATGGCTGTAGCCCATTACAAGATAGGTCAGGTTAGTGTCCTGAATGGCAGGGCGTTAACCTGACTATATTTTGAGGGTTAATCATGCAAACCATTGTAATTGTAGGAGGAGGGGCCGGTGGTCTTGAGCTGGCAACACAGTTAGGACACAAGCTGGGTAAAAAGAATAAGGCCAGAGTTATTCTGGTCGACAGGAACCGCACACATATCTGGAAGCCGTTGCTGCATGAAGTGGCGACGGGTTCGCTGGATATCAATACTGATGGAGTGGTGTACCGGGCTCATGCGGCCTCGCACTTTTATCAGTTTCAGCTGGGCACGATGGTTGATCTGGATCTTGTCGGAAAGCGAATCCGGCTGCAGGCGCTACTGGATGAGCAGGGCCGTGAGGTGTTGCCTGAGCGGGATCTGGCGTTTGATACTCTGGTCATGGCAGTTGGCAGTGTCAGTAATGATTTCGGCACGTCTGGGGTTGCTGAGCACAGCTTCTTCCTTGACTCGCACAGACAGGCAGAGCGATTCCATCAGGCGTTGCTGAATCAGTTTCTGAAGATTAATCAGCAGTCCAGAGACTCGGTGCTTAAGCTGGCCATTGTTGGCGGTGGTGCAACCGGTGTTGAGCTTGCTGCTGAGCTCAATCATGTTGCAGATCTTCTGAAAGTGTACGGCATGCCCGAGATGTCGGCGGATCGGCTCAGGATTGAGTTGATTGAAGCCGGACCACGAATTCTGCCGGCATTGCCTGACAGGATAGCGTTTGCAGCCCGACAGGAGCTGCGTCGCTTGGGTGTTAATATTCGCGAGCAGCAGCGGGTTACCGGCGCCGATGAGCAGGGCTTCCTTGCTAATGAGGGCGAGCGGATCGAAGCTGATCTGATGGTCTGGGCAGCGGGCGTAAAAGCGCCGGACTTTATCGCTCAGACAGGCCTCTTTGAAACCAGTCGCAATGGTCAGATTCTGGTTAAAGAAACGCTTCAGAGTACCGTCTCGGATTCAGTGTATGTATTAGGTGATTGCTGCGCCTGCCAGCAGGCGGATGGCAGTTGGGTGCCTCCACGGGCACAGTCGGCTCATCAGATGGCTAGTCTTGTCTGTGAGAATATTCAGCGCGAACGCCAGCAGAAGCCGCTTAAAGCTTATGTATATAAGGATCATGGCTCACTGGTTAATCTGAGTCGCTACAGTACAGTGGGTAGCCTCATGGGGAATCTGACGGCGGGCTCGATGTTTGTTGAGGGGCGTATCGCCCGTTTAGTGTATATCTCGCTGTACAGAATGCATCAGATAGCTATACATGGCTGGTTAAAGGCTGGTGCAGTGATGCTGGCACAAAAGATCAGCAGTACGGTAAAGCCTAAGATGAAGTTGCATTAATCGCAGGCAATAAAAAACCCGGAGCAGTTACCTAGTCCGGGTTTTTTCAGCTCTCAGAGTTACGCGTTAGCGTTAGCCAGAGCGCCGTTCAGAGTAGCGCTTGGACGCATAACCTTTTTAACGGTTTCGCGTTTAGCGTGATAGTAACCATCCAGCTCTGCCGGGCGGCCCTGTACTTCGGCCAGCTCGTTAACGATTGTCTCTTCGTTTTCAGTCAGAGTTTTCGCCAGACCTGCAAACTGTGCTGCCAGCTCGGCATCTTCAGTCTGTGCTGCAACTTCCTGTGCCCAGTACATACCCAGGTAGAAGTGGCTGCCACGGTTATCCAGTTCGCCGGTCTTACGGGAAGGAGATTTGTTCTCTTCCAGCAGTTTGCCGGTAGCGGCATCCAGAGTTTTGGCCAGAACAGCTGCACGCTGGTTACCCTGCTTGATACCGAAGTCTTCCAGAGAAACTGCCAGTGCCAGGAATTCACCCAGGGAATCCCAGCGCAGGTGGTTCTCTTCTTCAACCTGCTGTACGTGCTTAGGTGCAGAACCGCCAGCACCGGTCTCGTACATACCGCCGCCTTTCAGCATTGGTACGATAGACAGCATCTTCGCAGAAGTACCCAGTTCCATGATCGGGAACAGGTCGGTCAGGTAGTCGCGCAGTACGTTACCGGTTACGGAGATAGTGTCCATGCCACGCAGCTGACGCTCCATAGAGAAGCGGATTGCTTCAACG
Organism: uncultured Amphritea sp.; assembly: GCA_963669425.2. GTDB lineage: Bacteria > Pseudomonadota > Gammaproteobacteria > Pseudomonadales > Balneatricaceae > Amphritea. Next base: position 1,746,690 of record CAXXNC010000002.1, on the reverse strand, counting down.
TAGGACATGATGTGGATGTCCAGGCCGTCAGTGTCGTGTTCTTTCAGGTAGGTTTCTACCTTCTTCTTCAGTTCCATATCGTGAGCACGCTCAGGATCCAGCCAGAAGATAGCAGGGGTAGCAGACTGGCGGGCACGGGTTACACCCAGTTTAACCCAGTCACGTACCGGCTCATCTTTGGTCTGGCATGCACGCCAGATATCGCCTTTCTCAACGTCGTGCTGCATCAGCACGTTACCGTTGGCATCAACAACACGCATCACACCTGGCTCACACTCGTAAGTCTTGTCGTGAGAACCGTATTCTTCGGCTTTCTTAGCCATCAGGCCTACGTTTGGAACTGTGCCCATGGTAGTCGGATCAAACGCACCATTGGTCTTACAGAAGTTAATCATCTCCTGATAGATACGTGCGTAAGTGGATTCCGGCATAACCGCTTTAGTGTCATCAGTCTGACCGTTGGCATCCCACATCTTACCGCCGCTACGGATCATTGCAGGCATTGATGCATCAACGATAACGTCGGATGGAACGTGCAGGTTGGTGATACCTTTAGAGGAATCTACCATTGCCAGTTTTGGACGGTGCTCGTAGCACTTGTAGATGTCTTCTTCGATCTCTTCGCGCTTAGAGCGTGGCAGAGAAGCGATCTTATCGTATACGCTACCGATACCGTTGTTCGGGTTTACACCCAGCTGGTCAAACAGTTCGCCGTGTTTCTCGAACAGTTCTTTGTAGAAAACAGTCACAGCGTGACCGAATACGATAGGGTGAGAAACCTTCATCATGGTCGCTTTTACGTGCAGAGACCACATCACGCCGGTTTCTTTAGCATCCTGCAGAGACTCTTCGAAGAAGTCACGCAGCGCTGCGCAGCTCATGCGCATCGCATCCAGTACTTCGCCCTGTTCCAGGCTCAGTTCTTTTTTAACTTCTACGTTGCCCTGTGCATCAACGTACTCGATACGTACGTCGCCGGCTTCAGCCATAGTGATGGACTGTTCGCTGGAGTGGAAGTCACCGCTGCGCATATAGTCAGCGTGAGTCTGAGAGGCCTTGCTCCACTTACCCATAGAGTGAGGGAATTTGCGTGCGTAAGCTTTTACAGCACCAGGAGCACGACGGTCAGAGTTACCTTCACGCAGTACAGGGTTTACAGCAGAACCCAGGATCTTGGAGTAACGAGCCTGAACGTCAGCGTCAGTATCATTCTGAGGATCTTCCGGATATTCAGGGATGTCGTAACCCTGAGATTTCAGCTCGGCAATACAGGCTTTCAGCTGAGGAATGGAAGCAGAGATGTTTGGCAGTTTAACGATGTTTGCTTTTGGATCCTGAGTCAGTTGACCCAGAAACGCCAGACCGTCTTCTACTTTCTGCTCATCGCTCAGATTATCGGGGAAAGCGGCCAGTACGCGGCCCGCCAGAGAGATGTCGCTGATCTTAACGTCGATACCAGCAGCATTGGTGAATGTTCTTACGATAGGAAGGAAAGAACAGGTCGCCAGTGATGGTGCTTCGTCGGTAAGGGTCCAGTAGATAGTTTGATTAGTTGTAGTCATTGTATCCCCTTGTGTTTCGGCTGATAGCCGGAGAACTGTCTGCACATTGCTGTAGCCTGACCCGAATAGTCCTGATGGCGTCCCCGGCGTTTTGTTTCCGCGCGCGCATTATACGTCAAAAAACTACCAATGCTGAAGCAAATTACCTTCATACAGGGGTTAATATCGACTAAATGATAGTGTGAATGTAGTTTTATTACCGTTTTGAAATATTTACACGCCAGATGGTGGGCAAACGGCAATAAAAAAGGAGCCATGCAGGCTCCTTTTAAGTTTCAATCAACTCAGCGTTCAGACAGAACCGGTTTCAGTTTTTCGTGCATCTCAAGCAGAGTGCGCTCAGTTGTTTCCCAGTCGATGCAGGCGTCGGTGATCGATACGCCATATTGCAGGTCGGCAGGGTTTTCAGTCATCTTCTGATTGCCCCAGCCCAGATTGCTCTCAATCATCAGGCCGACGATGGACTTGTTGCCGTCGATGATCTGATTGGTCACATTTTCCATTACCAGTGGCTGCAGCGCCGGATCTTTGTTGGAATTGGCGTGGCTGCAGTCGATCATGACGTTTTTCTTCAGACCGGCCTTATCCAGCGCCTGCTCACACAGTGCAACGTTCACTGAATCATAATTTGGCTTGCCGTTGCCGCCACGCAGCACAACATGGCCATACTTATTGCCTTTAGTGCGAACGATCGATACCTGGCCTTCCTCGTTGATACCCAGGAAGTTGTGCGGGTGAGCAACCGATTCCAGCGCATTAATCGCAACGGTCAGGCCACCATCGGTGCCATTTTTGAAGCCGACTGCGCCGGACAGACCGCTGGACATCTCGCGGTGAGTCTGGGATTCAGTGGTACGCGCCCCGATCGCTGACCAGGAGATCAGATCCTGCAGATACTGAGGTGAGATAGGATCCAGAGCTTCAGTTGCCAGGGGCAGGCCTTCTTCAGCCAGTTGCAGTAACAGCTCACGACCGATGTGAAGTCCTTCTTCGATCTCGAAAGAATCATTCATGTGAGGGTCATTGATCAGGCCTTTCCAGCCAACAGTGGTACGAGGCTTCTCAAAATAGACGCGCATAACCAGATAGAGAGTGTCCTGTACCTGAGCTGCCAGTTCTTTCAGGCGTTGGCCATACTCGATAGCTGCTTTGGTGTCGTGGATGGAGCAGGGGCCAACAACAACGAACAGACGCTTATCTTCACCTTTGAGGATGTTTTTAATCACCTGGCGACCGTCCATTACAGACGCCGCAGCCGATTCAGACAGAGGCAGTTTTGATTTCAGCTGGTCAGGGGTGACCAGTACCGTATTACTCTCAATATTGAGGTTTTCGACTCGTTTATCAGACATCTCAGTTTCCTAGCAACATGCTGCCATTTCAGAAGCATGTCAGTTTGCGCGTAAGCTCTTGTAACTAAGCTTTTTATATAAGTTCTTTCTGGACAACCTTTGTATCATATATATGGGTGAGGTTTAAGTGCTGCAGTGCACTATGTGGTGCTACAATCGTCGAAATCATATTGACCTTGCATATCTCTTAAGGTTATTAACTTAGTTCAATAAGTAATGTGGCTGGTTTCACAACAACAGAACCGATAGCAAATACTGTTGTCCACTGGCTGTCTGATTACTTACTTAGAAGGGATTAACGTGATTCGAGCCATTCAACGTCTGACAGTTTCTCTGATAACAGCATTGCTTGTGCTGTTGCAGTTCAGCGCGCCGGCAGCGGCAGGGCTGTTTGATAATGCCAATCCGTTTGCCAGTCAGAACGGGCCGCTTGAAGTCGAGCAGGCATTTGTTTTTGGTGTGGATCAGCAGGGTGATCAGTTGCAGCTGATCTGGACAATTCCTGATGGTTATTATCTGTATCGCGATAAGATCGAACTCAGCCATGGTAATGAACTGGTTGAAGTTGACCGTCAGTACGCTGATGCCGAGCTGAAAGAAGATCCGTTGTTTGGTCAGGTCTGGGTTTACTACAATCAGGCTCTGGTTGATCTGGAGTTCCGGAGTCAGGGGCAGATCTCTGACCATGAGCTGACAGTCACCTATCAGGGCTGCTGGGAGGGTGGTATCTGCTATCCGCCGGTAACTAAAAAGGTCTCTCTGGCGCAGATCACTAATGGTCCGGTGCAAGCGGCTGCTACCACGACGCCTGTGAGTCCTGCCGTTGATACGAATACTGTTAATGTTGCCCTGAGTGAGCAGGATCAGTTTGCGTCAATGCTGCAGTCCAGCAACCTGCTGCTGACGCTGGGCGCGTTTTTTGTAGCGGGTATGGCGCTGGCGTTAACGCCATGTGTCTTCCCGATGATTCCAATCCTGTCCAGTATTATTGCCGGGCAGGGACATCGTGTTACGTCCGGGCAGGGGGTCTTCCTGTCTCTGGTCTATGTGTTGTCAGTGTCAGTCACTTATACCCTGGCAGGTGTTGTTGCCGGGCTGTTTGGTGAGAATCTCCAGGCCGCATTCCAGAATGTCTGGATCATCGGTTTCTTCAGCTTCATCTTTGTACTGTTGTCACTTTCAATGTTTGGTTTCTATGACCTGCAGTTGCCAAACAGCTGGCAGTCAAAACTGAACAGCATGAGTAACAGTCAGAAGGGCGGTACTGTTATCGGTGTGGCGGTAATGGGGCTGCTGTCGGCTCTGATTGTAGGTCCCTGCATGGCGGCGCCTCTGGCGGGTGCATTGATCTATATCGGTCAGACCGGTGATCCTGTGCTGGGTGGTGCAGCGCTGTTTTTCCTGAGCCTCGGAATGGGCGTTCCGTTACTGATTGTGGGTGCGTCGGCGGGCAAGCTGTTACCCAAGGCCGGTGCCTGGATGGACAGTGTCAAAGCCGGCTTCGGTGTCATGCTGCTGCTATTGGCCGTGTGGATGCTGGACCGGATTATCGCCGACAGTGTGGCGCTGATTCTGTATGCGGTTATCCTGCTGGTTGCGGCGGTGCATATGAAGGCTCTGGACCGGTTGAAGGAGGGCGCCAGTGGCTGGAGCTTCTTCTGGAAAGGGATCGGGGTGGTATTACTGTTGTATGGCAGTACGCTGTTTATCGGTGGACTGAGTGGCGGTAAGAGTCTGCTGCAGCCGTTGCAGGGGATCGCTGCGGGATCGCCGACGGCCCAGTCGAAGCTGAACTTCACCACCGTCACCAGCAAGGCGGAGCTTGATGCGCTGCTGCAGCAGGCGCAGCGCCTGTCACAACCGGTGCTGCTGGATTTTTACGCTGACTGGTGTATCTCGTGCATCGAGCTTGATCATGTGACCTTTGCCGACAGCGCAGTGCAGCAGTCCCTGGCCGGCTTTATGCGTATCAAGGTCGATGTCACAGCGAACGATGCGGATGCAAAACAGTTGAATAAAGCATACAGTGTTATCGGTCCCCCGGCGTTGATCTTCTATGATAAGGTGGGTGAGCTTCAGCCGTCGATGACGCTGATCGGTGTAATTGAACCAGAGCGGTTCGTGCGCCATGTTGCTACATTACGATAAGACAAGGGTGGCAGGTGTTGGTGCCGTTGGTTGCTATCCGATTACAGAGAAGAGCTACGGAGAATAACTATGTATAAACAAGTGTTTGTTGCAGCGGCCCTGTGTTTTTCGGTAGGCGTTCAGGCTGCCGACTCTGATAACGGTTCAGAGCTGTATTATGATGCATCCTTCGATGCCACCATTCAGGGGGAGCTGCGCGCCGGTATGAACTGCGAAAGCTGCCATAATCCCGAGTCTTATACCCGTGCCGACCGTAAAGTGAATACCCTGGCGGGGCTTGAGGTGATGGTGGAGCGCTGCAACACCAATATGGATGTCGGCTGGTTCCCTGAAGATGTGGCAGACGTGGCAGCATATCTCAATGAAAGCTACTACCACCTGAAGCGCTGAGAGGATTCTGCGCCCGGGCAGTGCATTGGCTGAGCCCGGTTGTGCCCGCTGTTGTTGAATTTTCTTTACAGCGGCATATTTCAACTATACTGAAATTACGTTTGCAGCCTGTGTATCAGTGTCTCGACCCATTTCCCCTTCTGGTCAGTTGCTGTAACCGTCTGCCGTTATCTGCCGGGCCGTTGTGCAGGTATGGCAGGAAGCACAGACTCTGAACTATGAGCGGAAAGAGCTGTTTTTGACTTTCCCCTTGCCATAACAGCTGTGTATCTTATAAACCCTTCGCTCACCCAAGGGGCCTGGTTCCGCCAGGCCCCTTTCTGGTTTACTGTGTATCCCTGTTTCTGTGTTGAGAGGTAGTCATGGCTGATAATCCGGCTTATGAGATGATCTGGCAGGTTGTCGGAGCGATTCCGCCCGGTTCTGTAGCGACTTATGGGCAGGTTGCTGAGCTGGCGGGTTTGCCAAGAGGGGCGCGAATGGTTGGGCGGTGTCTTGGGAATCTGCCTGCTGGTAGTCGCTTACCCTGGCATCGTGTGATTAATTCGGCGGGTCGGATTTCACTTCCACCTGATAGCGAAAGCTACAGGGAGCAGGTAAAGCGGCTGCAGGAGGAGGGGGTTGCGGTGTTTAATGGTCGGGTTAAATTACGCCAGTTCAGATGGACTGGCGACTGAATTGAATAAGCGGCTTTTCAGCTGTCAGGGTCAATGATGCTGTCTGCGGTGAGGCTGTAAGGAAATGCCCCGGCAAACTGCATGTAGTCATCACTGAAACACTGTGTTTTTTTGGCGCGGTACTCGAAGTCAAACATAAGTACCAGCCAGCAGATTCTATCATGGCCAAGTTTGGTGATTTTCTTGCTCACGGCATCAGCATAGGACGAGGAGTAAGAGCAGGGTGCTAATAGTGCTTGAGCCGATTCGGTACCGCTCTCGCAGCCATTCAGCTCCTGCAGCTCTTCATCGTATTGCGTGATCTTAAAGTGCCGGGACCATTGATCAGGCCACTCGCCATCGGCCTCGAAGTAGGCTTCAGGAATTGTGCTGAAATCGACAGTTGAGAACCAGACGGAAACCACGCCTTCTTTTTCAAAGTTCATCAGTCTTGTCCAAGCAGCTGTTGCCAGAGAGTGTCGATCTCAGATTTGTCCTGATCGGTCAGGCTGTCTATCTCGTAAGCCTGGTCGAGGCTGGTTCTGACCTGGGTTTCAAATTCCAGGGCTGTTTCACCTTCGCTGGCGCTGACAAGGCTGATATGGCCGAGTAGATAGCTGCAGAGAAATAGCTGGTCGTCGCCGGCCTCGGCTTCCAGTTGCAGAAGTTTGTTATAGACAGTGTCAGCGTGTTGTTGGAATGCTGTCATGGTTGTTGATATTCCAGTTTATCCAGCAACATGGAGTACTCTTTACCGCTTTTTTCCACCTGCTGTAGTTTGACTACCATGTAGTCCAGCTCAGGGGCAAACCAGATAAAGGTTTCACGCTTGCTGTTCGGGCCTCGGTCCCGTTGAATTTTGACGGTGTTGAAACTGCCGAGAGACGTTTTGATCACATCGTGGCCAATCCGTTTGAATGGATAAGTTTTCAGTTTGCCGCCATCGGCTACCTGGTACACAAGCTCCTCTTTACCGGATGCGATATCAAGTCTCAGCTGCATCTGGTAGCTGAGGTTGTCGAGTGTTCCGACAGGGGTGTCCATGGTCCAGGGTTTTTTCTTAATATCATTAAGAACCGTGCCTGTGTTCCAGTTAAACTGCAGGACCGCATCCTTTTTGCTACCCAGTACAGTGCGATGGTACTCATAGCGGTCCGGGCGGATCTGGTTATCCTGAACAGTGAATTCTGAAAACTCACTCAGGTTGGCGATCATCGCCTTAGCGTTCAGTGACAGGTTCCACTGATCACCAGTGCGCTTTAGTTCTCGAACCGCATTGGCGCTGAAAGAGATACCCATATCCCACTGTGAGATATAGGTAGCTTTATAGGGTTTGAGTAAATCCGTAGCTGCTTTTTCATCTGCTTGCAGCGGTGAGGCTGCAAGCAGTAATGCTGTAGTGGCAATTATGCTCAGACGCATCTGTTACTCCTGAATGAATTGATATCCTTCAGAGGGGAGTATTGAATCATCCAACTGAACCTGTCCTGAAGCGGTGTGCTGCAGACGATCAGCACAGAACCACTCAACGGCCAGTGGATAGATTTTATGTTCAGCGGAATGCACTCTTTGCTGTAAAGAGTCTGCAGTGTCATCTGCCAGAATATCTATCGGTGCCTGAATGGCCAGCGGGCCGCCGTCCAGCTCTTCGGTGACGAAGTGTACGGTGCAGCCGTGCTGTTTGTCGCCGGCTTCGATAGCGCGCTGATGGGTATTTAGGCCCTTGTATTTCGGCAGCAGTGAAGGGTGGATGTTGAGCATCCGTCCCTGATAGTGCTGGATAAACTTCGCAGATAGGATTCGCATAAAGCCGGCCATTACTATCAGGTCAGGCTGGTAGGCATCCATTGCTTCGATCATCGCCGCGTCGAAGGACTCACGATCTTCAAAACCTTTATGATCAATGACGATCTGTGGAATGCCTGCCTTTTCGGCGCGTTCAAGGCCGAACACGCCGGCCTTGTTGCTGAGTACCGCAGCAATGCGGCCATTGATATGGCCGCCTGCAATTGCATCGATGATCGCCTGCAGGTTTGAACCGCTGCCGGAGATCATTACAACAATGCGTTTTTCTGCCATGAATCAGGCCTCCAGGCCTTGCAATTCAACCTGCTCTTCATCGCCGGAAGCCGCCGCGATTTCACCGACAATAAACGGTGCTTCGCCAGCTTGAGACAGAATGTTCAGTGCTTCGTCAGCTTTGTCTGCTGGTACGCAGATAACCATGCCTACACCACAGTTCAGGGTGCGGTACATTTCACGGCCGTCAACGTTACCCAGTTTCTGAATCCAGCGGAATACTTCTGGCATCTCCCAGCTGTTTACATCGATAACGGCTTTGGCGTTCTCTGGCAGTACGCGAGGGATGTTTTCCAGCAGACCACCGCCGGTGATGTGAGACAGAGCGTTAACCTGGCTCTTTTTGATCAGTTCCAGCAGCGGCTTAACATAGATGCGGGTAGGCTCCAGCAGAGCTTCTGTTGCTGGTTTTCCGTCCAGCTCAATATTCAGATCTGCTTCGCGTACTTCAATGATCTTGCGGATCAGTGAGTAACCGTTTGAGTGCGGGCCGGATGATGGCAGTGCAATAATTTTATCGCCGATGCTCACTTTGGAGCCGTCGATGATCTCGTCTTTTTCAACCACGCCGACACAGAAGCCAGCCAGGTCGTAGTCTTCACCTTCATACATGCCTGGCATTTCAGCGGTTTCACCTCCTACCAGGGCTGCACCGGCCAGTTCGCAGCCAGCGCCGATACCGGTGACAACGTCCGCGGCAACATCAATGTTCAGCTTGCCGGTTGCGTAGTAGTCCAGGAAGAACAGCGGCTCTGCACCTGCAACTACCAGATCATTAACACACATAGCAACCAGATCGATACCGATGGTGTCATGTTTGTTGAGATCCATCGCCAGGCGCAGCTTGGTGCCTACGCCGTCGGTACCGGATACCAGAACAGGCTTTTTGTAGCCTTCCGGTATCTCACACAGGGCGCCAAAACCGCCCAAACCGCCCATTACTTCAGGGCGGGCAGTGCGTTTGGCTACGCCTTTAATCCGGTCAACCAGTGCATTACCTGCGTCGATATCCACGCCGGCATCTTTGTAGCTGATAGAGGTGTTTGTGTCAGTAGCAGACATATATGTGTGAACCTAAGGAGATTAGAGGAAAATTTGCTGCGTATTCTATCAGGTTGCTGGTGGGGCGGCTATTGTGTGTTAAAGTTTATGCCTCTTTTTTCATGGGTGGGGATAGAGATCTGTTGTCATTGTTCAGTCTTTGTTCAATTGCGATACGACAGGCTATCCGATTTTAGGGATATTGAAGAAAATGACTTCAGGATTTCACAAGCTGCTGGCGGGTGTATTGCTGGTGCTATGCAGTGGCATGTTGCAGGCAGCAACGGTTCAGGGACTATATATTGCCGAGCTGATTGTACCTGAGCAGCAGTCTCAACCGGCTCAGTCACAGCTACAGCAGGGCTTGCAGCAGGTGCTGATCAAAGTGTCCGGATCAGGAGAAGTAACCAATAAGCCAGCTGTTGCCGCTGCTTTGCAGCAGCCGGCAGAGCTGATGCAGCAGTTCAGCTATCAGTCGACTCAGATTCCGGTGGCAACCGGCGATGGCCGTGAGGTGCTGGGGCAGCGCCTGATAATGGAATTTGATCCGATTCTGGTTGATGGCTTGTTGTCGGATGCGGGTGCTGCTGCGATTGGGCATGCCAGACCGGAGGTGCTGGTCTGGCTGGTTGCGCAACAGAGTTCTGGCCAGCGGGATTTTCTGGCGCCTGATGGCCGTATCTACAGTGACTTGAACGGTCTGGCGTTACAAAGAGGTTTGCCTGTGGTTGCTCCCCTGTATGATCTTGCTGATCAACAGGCGTTAGCTCTCAGTGATATCTGGGGCTTTTTTGAAGCACCGATCCGTACCGCTTCAGAGCGCTATCAGCCCGATGCGGTGCTGGTTGGTCGCCTGATTCAGAGCGAGCGGGGTGGTTGGCAGACCGAGTGGCAGTTATATTCCGATTCTCAGGTCAGAACCCTTCAACCGGGTGGTAGTCTCAGCCAGCAGTTGCAAGGAGTGATGGATGAAACCGCTGATCAGGTTCTGGCAACACTCAGTAGCAGTGGTTTCCGGTATCAGGAAACAGGATTGCAACTTGAAGTGGCTAATATTAATTCCATTGCTGATTTCCTGCAGCTCACGGCGTATGTGCGTCAGTTGCCGCCGGTAGAGTCGGCACTGGTTAGCCGGGTAAATAATGATCGGGTTATTTTCAGGGTTGAGATGCAGGGCGGTATTGAAACACTGGAACAGGCTGTCCGTCTTAATCCTCGTATGAGCCTGATGCCGCGCCTGTCTGGTGACAGAGCTCTCGGAAATGGAACCGCCGATGATGGCGCTTCGGGGATCAGTTATCGCTGGCAGGAATAATTGCCGCGTACAGATAACAGGGAAATGAATACTTAAGGTGGACTATGACTGACTCGCAGCGCTGGTTTTTCCTCATTATTACGGTTCTGTTTGCTGTAGTGCTGTACCTGCTGCAGCCTATATTGTCGCCTTTCCTGGTGGCTGCGTTGCTGGCGTATCTGACGGATCCGCTGGCCGATCGTCTGGAACTGAAAGGGTTGTCCCGAACCTGGGCTGTAGTGGTTGTGTTTTTGCTAATGAGCTCGGTGCTGTTGCTGCTTGTTGTCTGGTTGCTGCCAAAGCTGGGTTATCAGGTTCAGGTGATGGTAAAGCTGGTACCGGCTGTGTTTGCGATGATTGAAACCCAGTGGGTGCCATGGCTTGAACAGACCCTGGGACTGTCATTTGCTGATCTTGACTGGAATAGCCTGCGGCAACTGATGACAGGCCACTGGCAGCAAACCGGTAATCTGGCTAAAGATCTGTTCAGCAGCATTACTCAATCCGGTATGGCGCTGGCGGCCTGGTTGGCTAATCTGGTACTGATACCGGTGGTGATGTTTTATCTGCTGCGGGACTGGGATGTCATGATGGCTAAAATCGGTCGCTTGCTGCCACGCAATATCGAACCCAGAGTGAAACTCTGGGCAACGGAATGTGATGAGGTGCTCGGAGCCTTTATAAAGGGGCAGCTGCTGGTGATGATGGCGCTGGGGCTGATCTATGCCGTAGGGCTGCGAATCGTCGGTCTGGATCTGGCGTTGCTGGTGGGTATGCTGGCGGGTCTTGCCAGTATTGTGCCATATATGGGGTTCTTCATCGGTATCATTGCGGCGGCTGTTGCAGCGATGCTGCAATTCAATGATGTGACTATGCTGGCCTGGGTAGGGCTGGTGTTTGCTATTGGTCAGATGCTTGAAGGCATGGTGCTCACGCCGCTATTGGTGGGCGATCGTATCGGTCTGCATCCGGTTGCGGTTATTTTTGCGATCATGGCAGGTGGTCAACTTTTTGGTTTTGTTGGAATTTTGATTGCACTTCCTGTCGCGGCCGTTATTATGGTGCTCCTTCGTCACCTGCATCAGGGATATAAAAGCAGTCATCTTTATGATGCCGACCGGCAGAAAAACTGAAGTTGCCGGTATCTGTAATCGCGAACAGTATGTAAGTTAATGAGCAATCCGGAACCCTTTCAGATTCCTCTGGGCATCACCCTCCGTGATGATGCCCGTTTTGAGAATTTTCTCAGTCAGGGAAATGAACTACTTTGCAACACGCTGGATCAGATTGCCTGCGGTATAGGCGAGCAGTATCTGTATATCTGGGGCAACCGTGATTGTGGCTGTTCGCATCTCCTGCAGGCCGTTTGTCATGCCTCCGACCCGGCCGGGCGAACAGCCGTCTATCTGCCATTGAATGAACTTCAAGATCTTGGTCCAGGCGTGCTGGATGGTATGGAGCATCTTGATCTGGTCTGTATTGATAATGTCCAGGCTATCGCTGGTAATAAGCCCTGGGAAGAGGGGCTGTTCCACTTTTTTAACCGTATCCGTGCTGAAAACAACCGTTTGCTGGTGGCCGCAGATCGTGCGCCGCGTCAACTTGGTCTGAATTTGCCGGATCTGGCATCACGCCTGAGTTGGGGGATGGTGTTCCAGGTCCATGAACTGAATGATGACGGTAAGGTCAAAGCGTTACAGCTCAGAGCGAAAGGGCGTGGCTTTGAAATCAGCGAAGAGGCAGCGCGTTTTCTGATGCACCGGGCCAGTCGCAGTATTGGTGATCTGTTTGAGTTACTGGATCAGCTTGATGCCGCATCGCTCAGTGCCCAACGAAAAGTCACCATCCCGTTTATCAAGCAGGTGCTGGGCTGGTAATCTGTCTGAATACAGGCTGAGTTTATGAAGATAATTCTGGCTGGTTTACCGGATGATACCACAGAAGAGCTGCTTCATGAGTTACTGAAGCGGTATGTGGAAGTGTCAGAGATCGATCTGTTTCCCAGTCATATTCCCGACGGTGAAGTCGCAATTCTCACGGTCGATCTTACTAATGCTGAAGCGCACTGGGTCACTCGTCGCCTGAGTGGCCTCTACTGGCGCGGGCACACTCTGCAGGCTTATGTTTCTCTGTTTTCTGATAAATAATGGCAACATCCCCAATGGTTGATGGCTTTCGGGTTATTGAGCAGAACGATGACTTTGTGCTGGTAGATAAAGCCTCCGGTTTCGCTATGCATAAAGACACCGGGTCCGCCGGGCTGGTGATGCAGATCAGTGAAGCTCTGGGTGTTGATTCCCTGTTTCCAGTGCATCGCCTGGATAAGATGACCTCCGGATTGCTACTGCTTGCCCGGCACGCACAGGCGGCGTCCATATTGTCCCGTCAGTTTCAGGAGGGGCAGGTGGAAAAGTTCTATCTCGCTCTGAGTGATATGAAACCGCGCAAGAAGCAGGGTTTGATTAAGGGTGATATGGAAAAGGCTCGCCGGGGCAGCTGGAAGCTCTGTAAAAGCCACAATAATCCTGCTCTTACTCAGTTCTATAGCAGCTCCGCAGAGGCCGGATTGAGGGTGTTTCTGTTACGTCCGCGAACCGGGAAAACCCATCAGATACGGGTGGCGATGAAGAGCATCAGTGCTCCGATTATTGGCGATCAGCGCTATCACGCAGCAGAACGGGCAGAGCTGACCGACAGAGGATATCTGCACGCTTATGTACTCTGTTTCGACTGGCAGGGCGAGCGTAAACAGTACTGTTGCAGACCTCGGGAAGGAGAGTTGTTTCTGCGTGAAACAGTGCAGCAACAAATTGCTGCCTGGTCAGATCCGGTGGCACTGGACTGGCCTTTGATATGAATGCTCTGCAGCAGATCTGGAGATAGTTATGCAGGACGAACAACGTGAAATCCGGGACTTTTATCAGCGTCCCGAAGATGAACAGCAGGCATTTCTTGAGCAGACCTGGTGTGATAACTGTCTGGAAGAGAATCTGGGTATGTCTGATCCTCAGGAGTATCTGTATAAAGGAATTCTGTTTATTGAAGGTCGCTGCAAAAAGTGCGGCGAAGCCGTACTGACTGAACTGACCGACGAAGATTTTTAATGATGGCTGACGACTTCTCTCAGCGCTTTGGTGGAATCCAGCGCCTGTATGGCCTTTCTGGTGCAGAGCTGTTCCGGCAAGCGCATATCTGTGTGGTTGGTATCGGAGGTGTAGGTTCGTGGGCTGCAGAAGCGCTGGCTCGCTCCGGTATCGGAGAGATCACCCTGATCGATCTGGATGATATCTGTATCACCAACACTAACCGGCAGATTCATGCGCTGGATGAGACTATAGGTCGTTCAAAGACCGCTGTAATGGCTGAGCGTATCCAGCAGATCAATCCTGACTGTCTGGTCAATGAGATCGATGACTTTATCACGCTGGATAATGTTCGTGAGCTGATCGGGCCGCAATTTGACTATGTGATCGATTGCATTGACAGCGTGAAGGAAAAGGCTGCTCTGATAGCCTGCTGTAAGCGCAGTAAGATTCCGGTGATTACGGTGGGTGGTGCTGGTGGCCAGACTGATCCGACCCAGATTGAGATCGCTGATCTCAGCAAAACTCACCATGATCCTCTGGCGGCAAAGACCCGTTCACTGTTGCGGCGCTATTACAATTTCAGTAAGAGTGGTCGCCGTTTTGCTGTCGATTGTGTGTATTCGACAGAGCAACTGGTCTATCCGCAACCGGATGGTTCTGTGTGTCAGATGAAACAGGTGGATGACGGTAACACCCGGCTCGATTGCAGTGGTGGGTTTGGTGCTTCAACCTGTGTTACGGCTACGTTTGGATTTGTCGCAGTGTCCAGAGCTCTGAAGAAAATGCAGGAACGTGCTGCACGCCAGCAGCAGAGCTAAGTGGCTGACGCGCGGGGAAACTTGCGCTCTTCCGGCCATCTGATTAATGTATGTGAATTGTCGGGTAAAAGGAGCACCCAGTGTCAGAGATTCTGTCAGATGGCTTTTACAAAACCATTTTTGATGGCTGCAGTGACGCGATTTACGTCATTGATCCGCGTACTTCCCATATTCTGGAAGGTAATACGCATGCCTGGCAGGAGCTGGGTCTTACCCGTGAAGAGTTACTCGGCCATAGTGTTCTGAGTCTCCAGTCCGATGTTATCAACGAGGAGCACTGGGGGCAGATAGCTGAAGAGATCTATAAGAATCAGCCATTCACCTTTATCGGTCGGCATCAGCACAAGAACGGCAGCACTTTCCCCGTCGAAGTTTATACCAGTGTGATACAGCACCAGGGCAGCGATCTGTTTGTATCCATTGCCCGCAATCTGACCCGTACATCGATGCAGCGCGAGGAATTTCGTAGCAATGACGCGCGTCTCGCTTATGCTCTTAATGAAGCCGCTGATGGTATGTGGGACTGGAATGTCGAAACCGGCGAAGTGTTTTTCTCTCCGCAGATGAAGAAAATGCTCAAGTATCTGCCCAACGAGATGGAGCCCCATGTCGACACCTGGGCGCAGGCGGTTCATCCGGATGATCTTGAGCGGGTTATGGCTGCTTTGCAGAAGCATCTTGAAGGCAATATTGATCACTATGAAGCGGAATATCAGATAAAAAACCGCAGTGGCGAGTATATCTGGGTGCGCGACCGCGGCCGTGTTTGTCGGCGGGATGATCAGGGAAATGCCAGTCGTGTGGTGGGAATGCTGCATGATATTACCAGCTCTAAGATGCTTGAGGAGCAGTTGCGGCAGTACGCCAGCTATGATGATCTGACGGGGTTGCTGAACCGACGGGCCGGATATATCCATTTTCGTAAGCAGTTAAGCTATGCGCAGCGCTACGAGCAGCAGTTTACTCTCTGTCTGCTGGATCTGGATCACTTCAAGAGCATTAATGATGCCCATGGCCATCTGGTGGGTGATGCTGTGCTGAAGCACTTTGTAGAAGTGCTCAATGCTTCTCTGCGTAAATCCGATACCCTGATGCGCTGGGGCGGTGAAGAGTTTCTGTTGCTGCTACCGAAGACTGACGCCAAAAGCGCTAAGCGACTGGTCGTACAGTTGAAGGAGAAGGTACAGGCAACCTCTATGGCGTTTGAGGGGCGTAAGCTGGCTTACACCTTCAGTGCCGGGCTTGCGTCTTTCCCGAAACACTCAAAAGATATGGACGGACTGATCAGCTGTGCTGATGACGCGCTCTACAGTGCGAAGGAAGCTGGTAGGAACCTGGTGATTATCAGCAGTCATAGCAGCGAAGTAGAGCAGCAGCCCCTGTTCTGAGGCTGCTGTTACTGAGCCTCTCTGGCTACCCGTAAGATCTCTTCTGCAATCGCTTTAAGGCCGTTTCCCCGTGAAGGGCTCAGATGGCGGCCCAGCTGTAGCCGGTTAAAGTAGTCCTGCAGATCAAAACTGAGAATCTCGTCGGCGCTCTTACCGTTGAATGCCGCTAATAGCAGGGCGATCAGGCCGCGGATAATCCGGGCATCAGAATCAGCCGCAAACCACAGTCTGCCCGCGGAATCTTTCTGATAGAGTAGCCAGGCATCGCTCTCACAGCCGCTGACCTGATGTTCAGACGATCTCATCGCACTGGTCAGGCTTGGCACTAACTTACCCAGTTGCATGATTTCACGATAGCGGTCATTCCACTGACGGTAGGTTGTCAGCTTCTCAAGCAGTTCATCAGCATGAATTTCCCGGCCAAAAGGGGACTGGTCGAAGACCTCTCCGGTGTCTACCGTCGGTGCACTTGAGAAACTGCTGCCTTGACTGATTTCCAGCAGGCTCTGTGCAAAGTGCTCAACTTCCTGCTCCGTATTGTAAAAACAGAAAGAGGCGCGAACTGTACCTGGTAGTTGCAGCCTTTCCATCAGTGGCATAGCGCAGTGGTGGCCGGTTCTTACCGCAATTCCCTGCTGATCCAGTAGCAGGCCGACATCCTGTTGGTGATGGCTGGCAAGCTGAAAAGAGAGTATTGAGGTGCCGGCAGTTGGTGTGCCGATACGGTTAAATCCGGGGATGGTGCTGCACAGTTCGATCGCTTTCTGCATCAGGCTGCGTTCATGAGCAGCAAGGGCTCTGCGGTCCTGCTGTTGCAGGAAGCGAATTGCCTCTGCAAGGCCCAGAGCGCCCGCAATATTCGGTGTGCCGGCTTCGAATTTGAATGGCAGTTGATTGTACGTTGTGCCAGTGAACGACACCTTCTCAATCATTTCTCCGCCACCCTGCCAGGGTGGCATCCCTTCCAATAGTGCCTGGCGTCCATAAAGCACGCCGATGCCTGTCGGGCCAAACAGTTTGTGGCCGGAAAAGAGATAGAAATCGCAATCGAGTCGCTGAACGTCAACCTCAAGATGAGATACTGCCTGGGCTCCGTCGATCACTACAAATGTACCGTTCTGACGGGCTTTGCGGATCAGTCCTGCTACCGGATTGATGGTTCCCAGCGCGTTTGAAATATGAGTCAGGCTCAGAATGCGGGTTCTGCTATTGAGCAGGCTGTCGAAGGCTGTCAGATCCAGATCGCCATTTTCCCTGATCGGAATAACCCGGATGGTAGCGCCGGTCTGTTCTGCAACCATCTGCCATGGAACGATATTGGCGTGATGTTCCAGCTCGCTGAGCAGAATCTCATCGCTGGGCTTCAGCATCGGACGGGCGAAGCTCTGGGCAATGAGGTTTACGCCTTCGGTTGTGCCACGGGTCCAGATGATCTCCTTTTCGCTGCTGGCGTTGAGGAAGCGTTGCACGGTGCGACGGGCATCTTCAAACTGGCCGGTTGCCAGATCACTCAGATGATGGGAGCCGCGGTGAACGTTAGCATTCTGCTGACGATAATAGGTATCAACGGCTTTAAGAACGGAGCGCGGCTTCTGGGTGGTAGCCGCATTGTCGAGATAGACAAGCGGCTTGCCATTGACGCGCTGCTGTAGCAGTGGAAACTGGTTGCGGATGGCCTTCAGGTTCAATGTCAGTCCTGTTGTACGGTTGCCTGGTTACGCTTGTTGAGCTTGCTTTGCCAGCGTGCAAACATCATGGCACTGGTGAACAGAATCATGACCAGCAGCGTTTCGATCAGGCCGAGCATGGCAGTGCTGTGACTGGACATAGCGATGGTCACTGCGTGCATGAAGTAGACCGTGAGGAAAAAGCAGAGCCAGATATGTCCGCGCAGATGTTTCTTCATGATCACGGGCAGGAATAGTGCCAGTGGCAGGGTCTGAAAACCCCAGACGATATATTCGTTAGCCGATGAAGGTGGGGAGATCATCAGATGCCAGGCTGTCAGCCACAGAATCAGTCCGAAAAAACTGAACAGGGTGACGGCACGGCTGAGTGCCACCTTGCGGGTTAGCGAGTCTTGCATGATATTAACTCTTCAGAAGTTGTTGAGCCAGCTGGCCCAGTCGTTTGCCCTGAGCCAGGCAGAGTGCGGCTTCTTCACTGTCCAGTGAACGATCGCTGTCTTTGCCAGCCAGATGAGTTGCTCCGTATGGAGTCCCTCCACTCTGGGTGCTGAGTAGCTCAGATTCACTGTAGGGCAGGCCGCAGATTACCATGCCGTGATGCATCAGTGGCAGCATCATGCTCAGCAGGGTGGTCTCCTGACCGCCATGGAGACTCGATGAGGAGCTGAACACGGCAGCGGGTTTATCGATCAGTGCACCACTCAGCCATAAGCTGCTGGTGGAGTCGATGAAGTATTTCATAGGCGCCGCCATATTGCCGAAACGGGTGGGGCTGCCCAGAGCCAGTCCTGCACACTGAGCCAGATCCTGCTCGGTGCAATACAGATCGCCTTCTGCCGGAATGCTGTCATTGGTGGCTTCGCAGGTGGCAGACACCGGCGGTACGGTTCTCAGTCGGGCTTCAATCCCGGTCTGCTCAATACCGCGGGCAATCTGCTCCGCCATGGCGCGGGTTGCACCATGACGGCTGTAGTAGAGCACCAGTACGTAAGGTGCTGGCACTTACAGAATCTCCAGCACAGATTCAGGTGGGCGACCGATACGGGCCTGACCGGCAGTGATCACGATCGGGCGCTCAATCAGGCGAGGGAATTCCACCATCAGTTCAATAATACGGGCATCGGACAGGCTATCGTCTGCCAGATTGTTGTCTTTGTATTCTGCTTCACCCTTACGCAGTAACTGTCGTGGTGTAATACCCAGTTGCGCTACAACCTGGGTCAGCTCTTCTGCTGTTGGCGGGTTTTCCAGATAGAGGCGGATGTCCGGGGTCACGTTGTTTTCTTCCAGCAGTGCCAGAGTGGCACGGGACTTTGAGCAACGTGGGTTATGATAGATTTCTACAGACATAGATGTATTCCGTTATCGGTTATCATAGTTAAGCGCTGCCTATTGTATACAGCTTAACTACAGTCCTAAAGGCTGACGCGGTAATATGTCAGAGTTATTTGAACGTGGGTGAGAGACCAGGATGGCAAACGGCTTGCAGATTGTTAATAGTTTCATTGGCTTTCTGAATTATCTGTTCAGACAGTTTATTCAGAACCGTGGTGTCCTTAATGCTTCGGCGTTGACCTATACAACGCTGTTTGCGGTAGTTCCGCTGATGACAGTGACCTACGCGATGCTGGCGGCGGTACCTTCATTTCAGGGGGCTGGCGAACTGGTACAGAACTGGATCTTTGAAAACTTTGTTCCGGCAACCGGGAATGTGGTTCAGGAGTATCTGAACAGTTTTGCGGCCCAGGCTCGTAAACTGACAGCAGTGGGTGCGGTATTCCTGTTTGTGACATCGATTCTGATGATGAAGAACATCGAAGCTGCCTTCAACCGTATCTGGCGGGTCAGTGAACCACGTAAAGGGTTATCCAGCTTTCTGCTTTACTGGGCGGTGCTCAGTCTGGGGCCGATCCTGATTGGTGTTGGACTGGTGGTGACCTCCTATATTGCATCAATCTCGCTGTTTGAGAGTGCCACTGAGCTGGTCGGCAGAACCCGTTTGCTGGCGGTGCTGCCACTGGTGATGTCTGCGGCGGCATTTACACTGCTGTATGCCGCAGTGCCAAACTGTAAAGTGCCGCTCCGGAATGCGCTGATCGGTGGTGTCGTGGTGGCAGTGCTGTTTGAAACTGCCAAGCGGGTATTTGCGCTGTTCGTTACTCAGTTTCCTTCTTACGAGCTGATCTATGGTGCCTTTGCTGCTGTGCCACTGTTTCTGGCGTGGATCTTCATCTCATGGACTATCATTCTGCTGGGAGCAGAGCTGACCCGGGCGCTGACAGTTTATCGGAAGCAGGATCAGGGGCATTACCTGTCACACCTGCATACAGTGGTGGCGGTGGTGCACCGTCTCTGGCGCGCACAGCAGGCCGGTGATGCAGTGAATGATAAGACCCTGCTGCGTGAGGTGGATGGTCTGGATCAGTCAGGTTGGGACAGATATGGCCCGTTGCTGCTTGAGCATGATGTGATAAGCCGCACTGACAAGGGGGAGTTTGTTCTGGTCAGGGACCTGACAACCCTGACACTGGATCAGCTTAATCAGATGTTGCCATGGCCGTTACCTGAGCCGGCAGATATCGATTCTATAGCGGGGTGGCAACGCGAGCTTGATGGCCGCCTGAATCGCATCGCAGTGAGTCGTAGTGAAGCGATGGCGATTCCTCTGTTAGAGCTTTTTAATGGCGCTGACCTGCACCGGGAAAAGTCCTCTGTTTCTTCAGCTTCAGCACAGGAGTAAACAATGTATTGTCTGCATTTCACCGTTTCCGGACGGGTTCAGGGGGTCTGGTTTCGTCAGTCAACCAAGGATACCGCACTGGCGAATGGTCTCAGTGGCTGGGTGCGCAATCTTCCTGATGGGCGGGTAGAGGGTGTTGCCTGTGGTGATGAAAATGGTGTGCTTCAACTGGAAGCCTGGCTGAGCATCGGACCTGAGCTGGCCACTGTCGCAGAAGTTCGCAGCCAGCCGATTGAGTGCGATGAATGTTTCAGCGGTTTTGAGATTCGTTGAATTAATTTTCTGATTTTCTGCGTCTTTTTTAAGTTTGGTTCGTCTTCTGTGTAACAGGATAAACTGAATGAGGAAAAAACGTGATCAGAGTTATCAGTTTTAAAATATGTCCTTTTGTTCAGCGGGTAACTGCTGTTCTCGAAGCTCGCCAGATTCCCTATGAGGTCGACTATATCAGTCTCAGCAATAAGCCCGACTGGTTTATGGATATCTCTCCTCAGGGGCAGGTGCCGGTTCTGGTAACGGAGAATGGAGTGTCGTTGTTCGAATCTGATGCGATTGTGGAATATATAGAGGAGCAATATCCGGATTCGGAGGCAGTGTTGAACGCTGAGCAGAAGGCGTTAGAGCGGGCCTGGAGTTATCTGGCGGTTAAGAACTACCTTGTGCAGTGTAGCGCTCAGCGGAGCCCCGACGGGGGGACTCTCGAAATACGACAGATGAAGCTCAGTAAAGCATTTACGGCTGTTGAGCAGGCGTTGAGTGAAGGGCGTTTTTTTGCTGGCGAGGCCGTTGGGCGAGTGGATATCGCCTGGCTACCTTTGCTTCACAGGGCCGCTATCATTAAGCAGTGCGGTGGCTATGATTTTCTGGAGGGCTTTCCACGTATTAAGCAGTGGCAGTCGAATCTTCTGGCAACAGGCCTGGCTGAAAAATCAGTAGCTCCTGACTTTCATGATGCTTTTTGTCAGTTTTATCTGTCAGATGCAACCTGGCTTGGCCGGAGAACAGATGTAAGCAATCCAGCGTCTGACTCTGCTTGTTCAGGCAGAAGCCATTGTTGATAGTGGCAAAGGAGGTGGTATGACTCTGGAGCATATCTGGCAGGCTTACGGAAGTCAGCTACGTCGATGGCTGCAATCGCGGGTCTCAGATGCTGACGATGTGGATGATCTGCTGCAGGAGGTCCTGATCCGGACTCATCAGAACATAAGTGAGCTGAAAGATACTGACAAGCTCAGGCCCTGGCTGTTCAGTATCGCCAGAAATGCGGTGATTGATCTGTATCGTCAGCGAGGGCGGCAGTCTGGGCTGAATGAGAGTGATCTCTGGTATCTGACTGAAGATCCGGATAGTTTAGCGGAACTGAGCGACTGCATTCTGCCATTTATTGAGCAGTTGCCGGATCAGACCGCGGGACTATTGAAGGCTGTCGATATTCAGGGGCGATCGCAAAAAGAATGCGCTGAGGAGTTAGGTATCAGCTACAGTGCGCTTAAATCCAGAGTTCAGCGAGGTCGTCAGCAGCTGGCCGCAGTATTTCGGGAGTGCTGTCAATTTGAGTTCGACAGCAAGGGCAATGTGATCGGTTATGAAAAGCGTAACCGGGGATGTAAGGGGTGCTGAATCAGTCTTTATAGCGCTTCTGATTACGGTAAACTTTCTCAGGATACCAGGTTTTGCCGTAGCTACCATTATAGCGAGCCAGCGCTTCAGTCAGGTTGCCTTTGGAGCGTTTAAGGTAATGCTTAAGGATGGTTGAGCCGTAGCGCAGATTGGTGTGAATATTGGTCAGGTTATCGTCTTCCCGGCCAATCTCTTTTTTCCAGAACGGCATTACCTGCATTAACCCCTGAGCACCTACTACAGATACCGCAAAGCGATTAAACAGACTTTCCGTGTGAATGACGCCCAGTATGAGATCGACTGGCAGGTCGACCCGGGCAGCCTCTGCATGAACTGTACGAAGAATCTCGATCCGCTCCAGATCATCTTTAACGTAGCGCTGGGTGCGCCCTGACATGTCGGTAAGCCAGACTTCGGCCTCGAATCGGTCAGAAAAACTGCTGCTTTGAGCAAAAGCCTGCTTCAGTGCTTCCCTGAGCTCAGGGTCAACTTCCTGCGAAGCTGACCAGGCTGATGTGCTTAGCAACAATAGCAGAACCGCCAGAATGCGCATGTTGATCTCCGTATTCCTTTTCCCTGAGCTTATAGAACCGCTTCGAATCCTTCAAATTGTGGCGGACCGATGTAGATATCTTTGCGGCTTTTCTGACCGGCATTGGCGTGAGCCTGTTTGAAAGCATCAGACTGCAGCCAGCCTTCGAAGGCCGCTTTATCTTCCCAGACGGCATGCGAACTCATCAGTGTGTACTCATCGCTGGTTGGACCCTGCAGCAGGTTGAAGCTGATAAAACCCGGTACAGTATCGAGATGGCTTTCGCGATTACGCCAGATCTCAATAAAATCCTGCTCGTGGCCGGGTTTGATTCTGAAACGGTTCATGGCAATGTACATCGATGCTTCTCCAGAAAACGGTGATTCAATAAAAAGCCAGACGGGTGTCTGGCTTTCTGATCGTTTAGCGCATGATTCAGTGCTTAAGGCTTGGCAGCAGTCTTGCTGATGAACTCGTTCAGCTCTGCCAGCGGAACTTCCTGCTTATCAGAATCGCCGCGGCCTTTATACTCCAGTGCGCCTGCCTCGATACCACGATCAGAGATAACGATACGGTGAGGGATGCCCATCAGCTCCATATCTGCCATCTTCACGCCCGGGCTGACTTTAGCACGGTCATCCAGGATCACTTCGTAGCCCGCTGCGGTCAGCTCTTCATACAGTTTATCAGCCTGTTCGCGTACTGCTTCAGACTTTTCATACTTCAGTGCAACCAGGGCAATGTTGAATGGCGCAATCGCTTCTGGCCAGATGATTCCGCGGTCATCATGGTTCTGTTCGATGGTTGCCGCAACAACACGGGTAACGCCGATACCGTAGCAACCCATATCCATAACAACGGCTTTACCGTTTTCGTCCAGAACTGTTGCGTTCAGAGCTTCGGCATATTTCTTACCCAGTTGGAAAATGTGGCCCACTTCGATACCGCGTTTGATTTCCAGTTTACCGGTGCCACATGGGCTTGGATCACCTTCAACAACGTTACGGATATCGGCGACTTCCGGCAGTGGCAGGTCACGTTCCCAGTTGATGCCAAAGTAGTGCTTGCCTTCGATGTTAGCACCCGCGCCGAAATCGCTCATTACGGCGACGGTACGGTCGATCACGCAAGGAATTGGCAGGTTAACCGGGCCCAGTGAGCCAGGACCAGCGCCGATCAGCTTGCGAATCGCATCTTCTTCAGCCATTTCCAGTGGTACGGCAACCTGTGGCAGTTTCTCTGCTTTAATCTCGTTCAGGTCATGGTCGCCACGCACCAGCAGGGCAACAAAGTCTGCTTCACATTCTTCAGAAGCCTTAACGAACAGGGTCTTGATGGTTTTTTCGATTGGCAGATTATGTTGCTCAACCAATTGGGCAATGGTTTTTGCATTCGGAGTATCGACCAGAACCATCTCTTCGGTAGCAGCAGCGCGTTCAACCGCAGGTGCCAGTGCCTCTGCCATCTCAATGTTAGCGGCATAGTTGCTGCTGTCAGAGAAGGCGATATCGTCTTCACCGGAAGAGGCAAGTACGTGGAACTCGTGAGATGAGTTACCACCGATAGAACCGTTGTCTGCCAGTACCGGGCGGTAATCCAGACCGATACGGTCGAAGATGCGGCAGTAGGTTGCGTGCATCAGATCATAGGTCTGCTGAAGGGATTCCAGATTGCTGTGGAAGGAGTAAGCATCCTTCATGATAAATTCGCGTGAGCGCATGATGCCAAAACGTGGGCGTACTTCATCGCGGAATTTAGTCTGAATCTGATACAGGTTGGTCGGCAGCTGCTTGTAGCTCTGAATTTCGTTGCGCACGAGATCGGTGATGACCTCTTCGTGGGTCGGGCCAACACAGAATTCACGATCGTGACGGTCACGTACCCGCAGCAGTTCCGGGCCGTACTGCTCCCAGCGGCCGGACTCCTGCCACAATTCGGCTGGCTGGATAGCTGGCATCAGCACTTCCTGAGCGCCGGAGCGATCCATCTCTTCACGAACAATGCGCTCAACCTTACGCAGGGTGCGCAGACCAACAGGCAACCAGTTGTACAGGCCGGCGGCGACCTTACGGACCATGCCAGAGCGAAGCATCAGCTGGTGGCTGATCACCTCCGCGTCGGATGGTGTTTCTTTCAGTGTTGCAATCAGAAATTGACTGGCGCGCATAGATCTTTTTACCCGATATCCGAAACTTTAAAACGCCACATTTTAGGTGGCTGATGCGCTGGTAACAAGAGTTACCGGGCAGTAAAAGCATGAAAAAGTGTTGCTGCATCACAATATGGTGCTTTTTTTGACCAGAAGCGGGTTTGCCTCTGGTTTAGCCGTAGGGCGGGGCACTATAATCCCCCGGCAATTAACCTGGGTTCAGGAGACCGCAGATGCAGCTGAAAGAGATCAATAAAGAACGCTATGGTAAGCACTATAAGCAAATTATGTTTATGGTGATCGGTGTCCTGGCGGCAGTTTCGTTGACGGTCTCCACGGTGCTGATTCAGCTGGTGGGTGGTCCTGACGGCGAAAATTTCTGGCTTAATGTTGCTGGTGTGGTTGTCGGAGCGATGGTTGTTGCCGCCGGTTTCCGCAAATATCGCAATCATGAGTATATGTATGAAGTGCTCTATGTCTGGGATCTGAAACAGATGCTGAATAAGATCTACCGCAAACAGAAAGCGATCAAGGCAGCAGTCGCAGAAGGCGATCGGGAGGCGATGGTTATTATGAACTGGAGCTATGCCGGTTCCCGACAGTTATACCGTCTGGACAACAATACCATCACCATGGAAGAGCTGAACAAGGCCGCATCTGAGCTGGAACAGACTATTGCTGATCATGGCTTTGAGATCAGCCCCGATGATTTTGATCCATGGATGCTGGAGCGCTTTTGAGGGTTTCCATCCGCCTTCGGAAAAGCTGAATAAAAAATGCCGGTCTCGTTTCAGGATGCCGGCATTTTTTTATTGGACGTATTTAATCAGAGCGATTCAACTGACAAGCTCTGCTTGCTGCTGTTTATTGTTGTCGAAGTGTGACTTCCCGCTGAGGGAATGGGATTTCAACATTGTTGTCTTTAAATGCCTGATAGACGGCTGCATTAATCTGAAACTGAATCTCGAACAGTTGACGGGTAGGCACCCAGTAGCGGTAGGCAATATTCACACTGGAATCACCAAACGACGCGATACCCACTTGTGGCTGCGGATCGGAGACAATCGCGTTGTTATCTGTCAGCTGCGCCTGAATCAGGCGAATTGCCAGTTGCGGATCAGCGCTGTAGCTGATGCCGATCTCTGCTTCGACAACAGTATTGGCAAAAGAGTTTACCAGCACTTCGCCGACAATATGTTTGTTGGGAATGGTGATCAGCTCACCGTCTTCTGTTGAGAGCAGGGTGTACGCCAGGCGAATCTCTTCAACCACGCCACAGACATCATTACAACGGATGGTATTGCCGACAACAAAAGGGCGGGTCAGGATAATCGTGAAGCCTGCGCCGTAGTTCGAGAAAACGCCCTGCAGAGCCAGTCCGATACTTAGAGAGACAGCACCGATAGCGGCGATGAAGGGGGCCACGCTGATGCCGAATTTGCCCAGGCAGATGACAGCCACCATCGCAATGACCAGCAATCGTACTGTGCTGCTAATGAATGTGCTGAGGGTGACGTCGACCTGATTCCGTTGGCAGATTCTCAGGGTCAGGCGACCCACCCAGCGGGCAATAATCAGGCCGATGATGAAGATGATGATGGCGCCGATGACCTGAAAACTGTAATTGACGAAGAAGTCGATTATCAGTGTATAAAAGTGGGCCAGTGTTGCCAGTTCCTGCTCAATCATCCGTTTTCCCCGGGTGCTGTTCTGTTTCAGTGAGAAACTATCAGCTTACCCGGCGTTGGACAACATCCTCGCAGCCGTCTAAAAGGCCGATGAACTCATAGAGCTGATCAAGCTGGTGTTCGTTGTACACCGGAATGCCGTGACGCATCAGTTCGTCGGCGGTGGCGCCAGAGCCGGGTTTGAGTGTGCCATTAAAGCTGCCGTCGTAGATCTCAAGGTTGCCGCAGGATGGGCTACGGGCTTTCAGGAGGGCACAGCAGCAGCCTTCACGCATAGCTATTTCAAGGGCGCGTTCAGCACCGGCCAGAAACTCTGGAGTGACATCCTGACCGACACAGTCGGTGATCAGTAACGGGAACTTGTCCTGAATCTCTGCCGGGGGCCTTGGTGTAGGCAGGCCGCCTTCGATCTCAGGGCAGATGGCTATCAGTCTTCCTTGCTCATGTAAGCGACTCAGAAATTCGCTATCTATCAGGTTATCCCTGCCGTCGTAACGGACTTTATTACCTAACAGACACGCACTGATAAGGATTTTATTTTTCTTATTCATCATTCAGTTTGTGCAATTTTTGATGGGCGCGGATTTTAACAGGAAAAATCCGCAGAGCAATCAGACTAAAGAAAAACGATTTCAGAGTCATTGGCACAGGTCATAACCCGGTGTGTTTGCAGGGAGGGTTTTGTGTAGGTTCCACTGAAGCGTGAAATCGTTCAATTCCGTATATTGGGTCTTGGTGAGAAGGTTTCCAGTTTATCGAAAGAAGAACTTCCGGCTAAAGCTGAAATTTAGGGAACCTGCGAATAAGTCCGCAGCATGAGATAATCAATACTCTGATGTGCTGAGGACTATCCATGGATCACCAACTCTCCTTCGCTGACAGCGAGTTCAACAACAAGCGTCGCCAAACCCGCAAAGAGAAGTTTCTCGGTCGCATGGAAAAACTGATTCCCTGGCAGCGACTTGAGTCAGTGATTGATCCTCACTATCCAAAGGCCGGTAAGGGTCGCAAGCCTTATCCATTACCAACCATGCTGCGCATCCACTGCATGCAGCAGTGGTATAGCATGAGCGATCCAGCCATGGAGGATGCGCTCTATGAAATCGCCTCTATGCGCTTGTTTGCAGGCCTCTCCCTGGATGGCGCGATACCCGATCACACCACCATCATGAACTTCCGCCATCTACTGGAACGGCATGGCTTAGCTCGCCAAATATTCAACGAGGTCAGCACCTGGCTGAGCGAAGCTGGTGTGCTGATAAAAGAAGGAACACTGCTGGATGCGACTATTATCGAAGCCCCCAGTTCCACCAAGAATAAAGCGGGTGAGCGTGATCCTGAGATGCGCCAGACCAAGAAGGGTAATCAATGGCACTTCGGTATGAAAGCCCATATCGGTGTTGATGCCAGAACAGGGTTGACGCACAGCTTCACCACTACCGCTGCTAATGAGCATGATCTCAACCAAGCTGAACACCTTCTTCACGGAGAAGAAGGCTTTATCTTCGCTGATAGTGGTTATCGTGGCGCAGATAATCGTGAAAAGCTCAAAGAAGTGGAGGCCGACTGGCATATTGCTGAAATCCCCAGCAAGGTCAAAGAGCTGAAGAAACATCCACGAATCAATAAGGTCCAATTGAAGACCGAGTACCTGAAAGCCAGTATCCGCGCCAAGGTTGAGCATCCGTTCCGGATCATCAAATGCCAGTTCGGCTTTACCAAGGCTCGTTATCGCGGATTGATGAAGAACGACAGCAAGCTGGCCATGCTGTTCGCGTTAGCGAATGTCGTGCGCGTGGATCAGATGCTGCGAGCGTAGTACAAGTCCGTCTGTATGCTGATGAATCGGCATACAGGCACTAAGAAACGACCAATAATCGCGCGGCTAAGCCGTAAATGCAGCTTGATCGTCGGAATGAGTTAGAAGACGGGACTTATTCGCAGGTTCCTTAGCTTGATGATTCCAGGTTATTTGAAATTTACTTTCTATATCAATAAGCTACACAGACTCAGAATCTTTATTTATCGTATAAAAAATATACTTAAAAGTACATATTCTGGATTGCTTTACATAACTGAGCGACATGTCGCCAGGACTCCTGCTCATGAAGAGCAGGTAAGACCATTACTTAAGGATGACGTATGGATGTTGTTGCACTGATTGCAACTGTACCAAGAGTTGAGGAACTTTTTTCAATCTCCCTTCCTTCGTTGGTTAGCCAAATCAAGCCTCCCGATGCAGTGTTTTTAATTCAGGATCACTCCATTCTTACAGACGAGCAGATCAGTCAGATCAAGATGCTTCTTTCTCCACTGCGTGTATATGTATATGGAAATTCAGGAGCAAGCGGGGCTGCTGGTTCTTGGAATACTGGCATTGAGCACATAAGCAAAGCCTACGGCGAATGCTATATAGCAATTCTTGATGATGATGACTCTTGGCATCCTGAACATTTGCGACTCTGTTTGAGCAATTCAAATCGAGGTGCGTCTGATCTTGTTTTGTCTGGAATAGAAGCTTTTAAAGCTGGTAAAAAAGCCGACTGCTTAGTTCCCAACGATGTTCGTGTGGATGAATTTCTTGTCGGTAACCCAGGATGGCAAGGGTCTAACACCTTTATTAAATTATCGACCTTGAAAAAAGTAGGAGGCTTTACTGATGGTCTCATAAGCTGTAATGATCGGGACTTGGCAATAAGAGTGCTTTCCGATGAGAATCTAGCGGTTTCTTATACCAATCAAGTTAGTGTGAGATGGAATTTTGGCAATCAGCCCTCGGCTCTATCTGCGCCGGGATCACCACAAAAGCTGAGGGGGTGTGCTCAATTCCTACGGCTGCACTCTCATCGCATGACTGCCAGCCAACAAGACGCATTTTTTCATCGAATGGACTGCCTTTTTAAGCTATGTAAGGCGAAAATCATCAGAGAAATGGAACAGCTTTAGATAATCGAGATGAATGGATTCAGCTACAGTAAAGAAGCACCACCAAGTACTAATGTAGGGCTTAAACTAAGGCAGCCCAGGTGTATTAAGACTTGCTCACTTGACTATATATCAGCGCCTGTAGTTATTGGTATTACACACCACAACCAGCCTCAACAACTTTCAGATGCCCTAAAAAGTGCTATCACTCAGTCAATGATCGGTACTAAACAGGCGCAGATATACGTTCTGGATGATTCATCTGACTTAGACATTTGGGATATTAATACTGAACTGCTTAAACACCCATCTGTATCGATCTGGAAAGCAGAATGTGGCTCACCTGCACGAGCGCGCAATACAATATTAGATTTAGTGGATGTAAATAGTCAGATTAAATGGGTGGCTAGGCTTGATGCTGATGACTTGCTGGCCACAGAGAACAGTCTTGAAGCATTAATTGCCAAGGGCGAAGAGGAAAACTCCGATTTCATCATCGGTAGTAACCTATTGAAAACAAATGGTCGGTTAACCGATTCTAAAAATATTGCTTCTGAAGAAATCTTGAAAGCTCCGGCTAAGTTGGCTGCATTCATACAACGATTCTGTCTGGGACAAGAGGTGAATGAGCTGCCCTCATGTAATCTCGTTTTGAGGACTGGTTTATCACAGCGATATCCTAACTTTAAAAGCGCTGAAGACCACTGGATGGTGGCTAAGTTGCTATTAGTAAGTGGTCTGAAATGCAGTGTAGTGTCTGAGCCTTTTTATTCTATTTACTCGTTAGATGGTCATGATACGGCAGCGAACAAGTCCGAAGAGATTTGGGGCAGACAGCGAAACCGATTGGCAGAAGTTGCCAATCACTGGGTGTCAATGAAACTGGCTGGTCATGAGGTACTTGGTGCGGGACTGGAAGGCTTCGTTGTCGTCTGTGACATGGTTGTTAAGAAAACCTTTTATTCATGGACTATGGACGATAACGAGCAGAAACGAATTAGTGATCTCCTAAGGTCTGATAATGATCATATTCCGAATGTGAGTTGGTCTAAAGAAAATGGTCTATGGAGCTATGAAACCCCCTTCATCCCACTGGAGAGTCTTTCGAAGAAGCTAAAGATACCTCTGACTTCTGTTGAGCAGTATCTTATCGCAATGTATCGAGCAGGTATTTGCACTTCAGACCTTAAAAGAGCCAACCTCAAACTCTCCAGCAATAAGTTGATTTGCATTGATATTGGAAGAGACATTCAAAAACTGACATCCAGTCGGTTTTTAGACATGTGTGCACGCTTGTACAGTATTGCGGTGTTGGGTAACCCTGATGAAGAGCTTGTTAGACGAAAAAGCTTTCAGCCACAGGATAAAGCTCTTCAAGAGTTAACTGGTTTCGACGATTTTTATTGCGGGCTCATAAATAAGATCCATCCTTATGAGGAAGGGGCCATTGAACTGCCTGCGGCATGCAAATCATCACCAGATAAGCCTGTCAGTTTGATGATCAAATGTTGCGCCCAAGATCATGCCCAACTCTATGAACAAGTCACGCATATCGTGACTCAGCTTTCTTTCCCCAGGCCGTTTGAGGAAAGAGTTTTGCTAATAGATACATATCAAGGCACTTTTCTTCGTCAATACGATGAGGGGCGGCTGGATTTGGTATTTCAAATTGCTTCCCAGCTACAAGTTGAAGGGTACATTGACAGGATTTTGATCTCACCAAATCAAGATGCTTCAGAGGTACACGCAACCTATCAAAAGTGGTTTAACCAATCTGTTTTAACAACACATACAGATAATGAAGCCCCTTTGTTTCCGCAGATCTGGGCTTTTGATCAAATTGATACAGACTACGTGCTTCAATGTGATTGTGACGTGTTGGTGGGCAGAAAGAACCTAACACATGATTACTTATCTGAAATGATATCTGAAGTATCTGATGATTCAGTGCTTTCTGTTGGCTTTAATATTCCGAAATCGACCGATCAATTTTTAGACTATTTTGGTGATCCGGGACAGTTCCCACCCGAGGTCCGAATGGGGTTGCTGGATCTTAAAGTCATCAATGACTGTCTTCCTATTGCAAACCCTGTAGTGAATGGATCTTTTACTTTGACCTGGCATCGAGCCATACAGCAGTTACAGAAAAAGGGATACTTCAGGTCTGTTCGGGGAGGGGCTCCTGACAGCTTCTATATCCATCCCCGAAATGAAGACAAAGAAAAAATAAACTTCTCCATGCTTCGGGATATCGTTGCGCAAGGCTTATACCCTAATGATCAAGCTGAAAGGTTTGATTTACATACAGCCTGTGACTGGAGCTACCCCAAGCGAAATGAGGATATTGTGTTCCTTCTGAAAGGAAGAAATACACCTTCGTCCAGGTTGAATAGATGCATAAAGAGTTTGAAGAGCCAGATTGACCAAAACTACGGGATCATTTTCATTGATGATGACAGCGGGAGGAAGCTCAACTGGCAATATCCGAAAATATTGTCGGAGCTTAAGGGACAGTACACCTTAATCCGACGAGAAAGGAGAGTAGGCCGTATCCCCAATTTCATATATGCGATAGATGAAATCTGTGGAGATCAGAACCCTCTCATTGTGGTGTTGGATCAAGATGATTGGCTTATGCACAATCGTGTTGTTGCAGAGCTAAGAAACGCTATGAACGAAGGGGCAGACCTAATTCAGATGCCTATGTTCAGACCAGATAAACCATCCAAGTTATATCCCGCAGATTATGATTCACCACGTAAAAAAGCGGGAGGAAATGTTTGGTCACATATGAGAGCGTTTAAAAAGGACCTGTTTAATCAAATTCCTAAAGATTATTTCAGAGTCAATGATGAATGGATACCCGTCGCGACTGACTATGCAACCATGTTACCGATGGCAGAGCTTGCTGAGAAACCAATGTATATAGATGGCCCGTATGCATACCACCATCAACGAACCGATAGTAAATCTGAGCCTGAGAATAATCATAGAATGATTGAAAAGGTGCTGGTTAAACCAAACCTAAGATCGATTGTTGTTGGCAATATGCAAGCACATATCTCACATGGTTCATATGTTGAGAAGCTTGATAATTAAACAGCCACCAATGCATTGTATGGGCTTTTGTACGTGGTAAATGAAAATATCGCTCAGCCTTGATCAGTTTTTGATTTGTGGAGCTTTGGAGCCATACAGATATATCGATAGATGCAAGGTCCTGAACAAGAGATAAATTTGAATCTTCAAATTGCAGCTTTTCTAACAGGGTGAAAGGGTCTCTGGTCACAGATGTGCAATCAAAGCTATGCTCAGGACAATCCAATTTCAGTTTGCAAATCACATGGCTGTAATCAGGCTCAGGCAGCATATTAAAAGCCACTCGTCGTTCTCCAAGCCAGTTATGGAAGTAGCTTGGTAACGGGCGATTTAAATCTGTCTGGTTCTGGCGTGCCATTACTGGAAATAAGTTCATCCAATGGATATCGAAATGGATAGATGCTCTACTTAATGTGAGCATCGTTGTCAGGCCAATTGATGGCCAATTGTTAAGGTGCCTTTGCAGTTCGACTGCTGTTCGATAAAGGTCGTTATCAAAGCCGAGATAAGGAAGTTGTCCAACTGTATCAAACCGTGGTGATCGGGAGTTCTTTTTGTTGCAGATATTCAGAGTATTAGAATAATCACCAATCTTACGGTTATTGAATACGATCCGCTTTTTACCATTACCAATCGTAGTCTCTATACCTTTGTTTGCTTTATGCTCTCGACTATTTCCTAAAATCAGCCACTGTTGTTTCAAGTCTTCCATGTGCATTTAGGTGGTCCGCTGTTGTTATTCAAGTAAGGATTCAAGAAATGCCAATGTGCTAGCTTCACATACATGTGCATCATGCCACAAGCCAGTTTCTTGATCCGAATACAATGAAATATCTGATGATGTGATCAGAATATCGATTAATTGTGCTCGACTAATCCGAAATGATTTTAGCTTACTGAAGATCGATCGAAGTGGGACCTGCCTCATGCCTGTAGCCATGCTGGTGGGCAATGTGCGAGCAAGTAAACGTTGGTTGATGCGCAAGAGGTCCTGTACATCGAATAGACGACTTCGTCTTGATCTGGGGGCGTTCAGTGACCTCAGGTGGCCAAGATCGATAAGCTCCATAAGTTCATTATTTGAAAGCGCCAAATACTTTGATGCTTCTACCAAGCCGACCTGGCGATTAAGACCACTTGGGCTTGAAGCCAGTGCTTGCCTGGGCTTGCGCACCACAGATTGAATTTCATATTTACCATCCGGTATTTGATGCCCAAACTCTGCTTCTGCAAGGTTTCCATACTCTTTTTCCAGTCGATCGAGATAGACATCTAATGCGATGCCCTTACAAACTGGGTAAAAAATACGATCTGAATCGACCAGCCTATCGTAGACGCTTTAGTGCTTGTTGATCTGCTGTTTTTCAAATTCGATTGGAGACAGGTTGTTCGTATAACCATGTTTCCTAACTGAGTTATAAAACATTTCGATGTAATCGAAAACATCTTGCCGCGCTTCTGCTCTTGTTGAGTATATTCGGCGTTTAATCCGTTCTCGTTTAAGGAGCTGGAAAAAGCTTTCAGCTACTGCATTATCATGGCAGTTTCCGCGTCGACTCATACTGGGCTTCAAGCGGTGAATTTTCAGGAACTCTTGCCATTCATAACCCGTAAACTGGCTGCCCTGATCAGAATGGATGAGCACTTCATTTTGCGGTTTTCGTCGCCAAACAGCCATCAAAAGAGCATTCAGAACCAGATCTGTTTCCATTCTTGAATGCATCGACCAGCCCACGACCTGGCGGGAATACAGATCCAGAACAACAGCAAGATACAACCAACCTTCATGGGTACGGATGTAGGTTATATCGGTTACCCAGTACTTATTGGGTTCACTCACCTGAAATTGACGTTGCAGAATATTGTCAGCTACATGCGATGGACGCCCTGAGGTTTTACCTCGGTACTTCTTGTAACCGACTTGGGCTGATAATCCATCGAGCCTCATTAGCCTTGATACTCGGTGTTTACTGCATCGCTCACCCAGATCCTTAAGGTCATGATGGATTTTACGGTAACCATAGACGCAACCGCTCTCAAGCCATGACTGCTTGATCAAACCCAGTAACCGCTGATCCTCTTTGGCGCGAGGTGATACTGGATCATTCCGCCAGGCGTAGAAGCCGCTGTGATGAACTTCAAGCAGCTTACATAGAGTCCTGACCGAGTGTTGGTCTCGGTGCTGTTGAATAAAGGCGTACCTTACTCGGACTCTCTGGCAAAGTACGCGGCGGCTTTTTTTAAGATGTCGCGTTCTTCAGTAACCCGACGCAGCTCTTTCTGGAGCCGCTTAATCTCAACATCCTTCTCGTTCACTTCCTGATGATGCTCACTGTTGCTGCCGTAGCGTTTAAGCCAGTGGTACATACTGTTGGTCGAAACACCTAAACGGCGAGCAACTTCCGCAACAGGATGGCCCCGTTCTGTGACTTGCTTAACGGCTTCAATTTTGAACTCTTCGGGAAAACGCTTGGTACTCATGACACCTCCTAGTGGCGTTATTTTAACGCAATAAGGTGTCTACTAAAGGCTGGTCGATTCAGAGCTTGTAAAAAGTGAGTATGCAGAGTTGCATTGTTAATCTGAAGGGTTTGTAGGCTATCAAACATCAAGTCATTTGGCCGTAACGTGAAAATTAATGCTACATAAAGCGCCCTTAAGCTATCTGACGTGTGCGTTGTCTCTATAGGCTGATAGCTAGGCAGAGTTGAGGTTCTTGTCTCTAATTTGTGCCAAGGTGTTTCACAAGTTAGACAGCATTCGAATAAGTCTCCCGACCATTTGTACGGGGTGTCACAGACGGGACAGGTATCCAAAAGAGTTGCTGAATGTTCAGAGCAGTGTGTTACATGCGCAGCCTGCCATTCTGCTTTTAAGTAACCGGTTTCATCCATGCAGTGCGGGCAGACTTTTGGATTAGATATGCGTATATCCCGAACGAATCGATGCTCGTCAAAATAGACATGATCTAATGGGGTACGGAAGGACGCTTCGAGACTCTGTCTGGAATACCTCAAATACTTTGCAATGGTCTTTATGAATTCGTCATTTTGAGGATGGCCGACGTCGTAAATGGTTTTACATTGAGTGGCCCCAATTGTTTGACAGAACTCGTTAAGACTTGATCTTCCGTTACGATATGCAACACGCAGAACATAGCCAATAAACCATTCACCTGGAAGTGGCTTAGGGCGTACGGGAAAGAACGGGTAGAACCCGGCTGGATATAAACAAATAGCTCAGAGTTTCAGCTCACTGGAAAGAATTGCAGCTGAAACTAAAACCTACATTTGCAAAAAAAATACCTTTTGGCTATTTACCTTGATTGTGTATCGGGGTATATACTTAGGGGAAAACCCTAATGGTGAGTTTGTTGATCTTACCTGAGGGGTATCTCAGAAGATTGATACTCAGGAACAGATATGGATCTGAATCTTACAGAAGAACAACAAATGATTCAGGACGTGGCTCGCCGCTTCGCTGAAACAGAAGTTGCCCCAGCCGCTGAAAAGCTTGATCAAACCAAAGACCGCGACATCCTTACCGGCCATTGTAAACAACTGGCTGAGCTGGGCTTTATGGGCCTGAACATCGACGCTCAGTACGGTGGTACTGAGGCCGGTGCTGTGGCCTTCAGTCTGGCAGTGACAGAGATTGCTAAAGCCTGTGCTTCCACTGCAGTAACAATGTCGGTGACCAATATGGTTGCTGAAGTGATTCAGGTAGTCGGCTCAGAAGAACAGAAGCAGATGTATCTGCCGAAGATCTGTAGTGGCGAATACCTGAGCGGAAGTTTCTGCCTGACTGAGGCAGGTGCCGGATCAGACCCTGCTTCGATGCGTACCCGGGCTACTAAAACCGAAACAGGCTGGTCTATCTCCGGTACCAAGCAGTGGATTACCAGTGCTGAGTTTGCCGGTGTCTTCGTAGTCTGGGCTGTAACTGATCCGGATGCACCAAAAGGCAAGGGAATCACCTGCTTCCTGGTACCTGCTGATGCTGATGGTATTACCGTTGGACCGGCTGAGAAAAAGATGGGACAGCATGGCTCGGCCACCAATGAAGTGCATTTCGACAGCTGTGAAGTGCCTGAATCGGCCATCCTGGGTAAGTTAAATGACGGTTTCCGGATCGCCGTAGCGGAGCTGGCCGGTGGCCGGATTGGCATTGGTTCACTGGCGCTGGGTATTGGCCAGGCAGCAATGGACTACGCCGTTGCTTACACCAAAGAGCGAAAACAGTTCGGACGTCCTATCTCAGATTTTCAGGGGCTGCAGTGGATGATTGCTGACCGTATGACCGAGCTGGAAGCAGCTCGATTGCTACTGATGAGTGCTGCTGATCGGAAGGATGGAGGTCAAAGCTTTGCCAAAGAAGCTTCGATGGCCAAGTTGTTTGCCAGCGAGAAAGCCAATCAGGCATGTTATACCGCCTTACAGCTACTGGGTGGTTACGGCTATATGCAGGAGTATCCGTTGGAACGTATGACGCGGGATGTACGCATCACTTCGATCTATGAAGGTACCAGCGAAGTTCAGCGTCTGGTAATTGCACGTAACATTCTGCAGGAAGCAGGCTGAAACCGTGAAGAAACCACTCCAGGGACTGAAAATACTCGACCTGTCGACCCTGCTGCCAGGGCCTTATGCCACTATGCTGTTGGCTGATCTGGGTGCTGATGTGTTGCGGGTTGAGTCTGCATCCCGGCCTGATCTGGTGCGGAATATGACGCCTCAGATCAATGGTCAGTCAGCCGCTTTCAGCTACCTGAACCGTGGTAAATCCTCTCTGGCGCTGAATCTGAAGCACCCTGATGCAGTAACCATTATTGGTCAGCTGATTCAGGAATATGACATTCTGATTGAGCAGTTCCGCCCGGGTGTGATGGCCCGTCTGGGCTTGGACTATGACAGTCTCAGACAGCTTAATCCTCAATTGATCTATTGCTCTGTTACCGGATATGGCCAGACCGGCCCATACCGGGATAAAGCCGGCCACGATCTTAACTATCTGGCGTTGTCCGGGGCTGCCAGTCATCTGGGGCGTAAACATTCCGGTCCTGCACCCATGGGGCTGCAGGTCGCGGATGTTGCCGCCGGATCACATCCAGCCGTTATCTCCATTCTTGCAGCGGTGATTGGTCGCCAGCAGCAGGGCGAGGGAAGCTACATCGATATCTCCATGGCCGATAACACCCTGGCCATGCAGGCACTGATGGCACCCGGAGCGCTCAATGGTGAAGCAGATCCTGAGCCGGAAGGGCATTTCCTCAATGGCGGTGGTTTTTATGACTATTACCGTACCGCGGACGACCGTTATCTGGCGGTAGGCAGTCTTGAACCTCAGTTCCGCCAGCGACTGGCGCAAGCGCTGAATATTCAGGACAACCCGCCATTGGAGACCATGCAGTTCAAGACACTGCTACAGCAGCGGTTCCGTAATCAGGATCTGGAAACCTGGTGTGAGGAACTTGAAAATCTGGATGCCTGCGTGGAACCGGTACTCACAGTGTCTGAAGCGGCTGAACACCCTCAGTTCTGTAGCCGGAATATGATTTTAGAAACCCCTGCCGGGGAGCGACAGATCGCTTCTGCACTGGGTTTCGAACAGTCGCAGGGTGAACCTGCGCCTGCGCCAGTATGTGGCGAACAGGAAAGTGAAGTGATGCAGCAGCTTGGATACAGCGCAGAACAGATTCAGATGTTCCGCGCTTCCGGGCTGTTCGACTGACTATCGGGTCAGTAATTTTTTTAGATTTAAGTCGCCGGACTGCGGTGACTGAAAACAATAATAATGAGGCAACCTATGACTATCGAAAATTATCAGGCTTTTTACGATGCCTTCACACCGGCACAGATTGAAGATCAGCTGGTCGGTAATCTGAAAGATGGTTTCAACGTCTGTGAAGAGATCTGTGACCGTTGGGCTGATGGCGATCGTGTCGGATTGAATTACGAAGGTGCGACGCGTCCGGCGTCCAGCCATACTTTTGCAGAGCTGCAGCGACGTTCCGCTCAGTTCGCCAACCTTCTGAAGGCTCGTGGTATTGGTAAAGGTGATCGTGTTGCCTGCCTGCTGCCACGTACGCCTGAGCTGATGGTTGTGGTACTGGGTGCGTTGCGTGCCGGTGCGGTATATCAGCCGCTGTTTACCGCGTTTGGTGGTGGTGCTATTGAGTACCGTGTGACCCAGGCGCAGACCAAACTGCTGATTACCGATCCTGATAATATCTCTAAACTGGATGAGGTAAATGGTTGTCCACCGGTGCTGCTGTTTAATCGCGCTGCGGCGGATACTAAGTATGCAGAACTGGCTGACTTCGAAGAGGAGATGGCCGGTCAGAGTGAAGAGTTTGAACCGGTCCGTATCGGTGCAGACGATCCGTTCCTGCAGATGTTTACTTCCGGTACGGTAGGTAAAGCGAAAGGTGTTGCAGTACCTGCGCGTGCATTGCTGTCGTTCTATGTCTATATGCGTTTTGCGATTGGCTTGCGTCCGGGAGATACTTACTGGAACGTTGCAGATCCGGGTTGGGCGTATGGCCTTTACTATGCGGTAGTAGGGCCAATGCTGCTCGGAAACACCACACACTTCAATGAAAATGCCTTCACTCCGGAAACCACTTACGACATGCTGCGTAAGTACAAAATTACCAATCTGGCAGCTGCGCCGACGGCGTACCGTCTGCTGATGGCTAACGACGACATTCTGGGCCCGGACGACAAGTTTGATCTGCGCGTGGCTAGCAGTGCCGGCGAACCGCTTAACCCTGAAGTTATCGGCTGGGTCGATCGTCGACTGGGTTGTCCGGTAATGGATCACTACGGTCAGACAGAGACCGGTATGACCGCTTGTAACCATCATGATCTGGAACAGCGCATCGTGCGTGTGGGTTCGATGGGCTTCTCTATGCCGGGTCACCGTGTTGTCGCGCTAGACAATGATCTGAACGAAGTCGGCGAAGGCGAAACCGGTGAGCTGGCGGTTGATATGGAAAACTCACCGCTGTTCTTCTTCCCGGGTTATACCTGGGGTGAAAAGAACCCATTCCGTGGTAAATACTATCTGACCGGCGATGTGGTCATCAGTCATGGTGATGGCAGCTACTCCTTTAACGGTCGTGACGACGATATCATTACGACTGCTGGTTACCGCGTCGGGCCTTCAGATGTGGAAAGCACGCTGCTGGAGCATGAAGCGGTAGCAGAAAGTGGTGTTATCGGTAAGCCGGATCTGGAACGTGGTGCAATCATCAAAGCCTATGTGGTAATCAAACCGCAGTTTGATGCTGGCGACGAACTGGCCGCAGAGCTGAAAACCCACGTGCGTAGCCGGCTATCCACACACGCTTTCCCGCGTGAAATTGAATTCGTTGAAGAGCTTCCGAAAACACCAAGCGGTAAGATTCAGCGCTTTATTCTGCGTAACCGCGCAAAAGACGAAGCGGACGCGGTGGCATAATGCTGCCGCAGACAACCGCAGCGGAGTTTCAGGCTCGTAATCCTGACTACGCTGCGGAGGTCAGCAGAGTCTTCAACAGCGCGCCGTTTGTTCGTGATCTGGGATTTGAGCTGCAGGAGTTCCGTCCCGGGCACTGTCAGACAAGTCTGTCCCTGCAGGAAAAACACCTGCAGCAGGACGGGTTTGTGCATGCCGGTGTGCAGGCAACCTTGGCCGATCATACTGCGGGCACTGCTGCTGCCACTCTGCTGGATCCCGATCAGATAATACTGACTGCTGAGTTCAAGATTAACCTGCTGCGTGCGGCCAGGGGAGAACAGTTGTTCTGCCGGGCCTGGGTGCTGAAACCGGGTGGTCGTTTGATTGTTGCTGAATCAGAAGTCTATTGCGGCGATGACCAGTCGCAGGATCTGGTTGCAAAAGCAACGGTAACTCTGGCGGTAATTGAGCGGCCTTAATAATCTATAGACTGTCTCTAAGATTTTTAATATTCAATAGGTTAGGGTGTTAATTAAATCTTTTTATCAGGCTTTAGTAAGCGGTTATATGAGGTGGCTATGCCGGTAATGACTATTACTGAGATGAACGGCTTTCTGGCGGAACATTTTCCGCAAGGGGAAAAGTTTGGTGTGCTGACCGGGCTGGGAGATGCCTGGGCGGAAATGAAACTACCCGTTGATGATGATCATTTAAGGCCGGGCGGTACTGTTTCCGGCCCGACAATGATGGCGTTGGCAGATGTTTGTATGTATGCCGCCTTGCTGGGGCAGATTGGTCCGGTGGCGCTGGCGGTGACCACCAATCTCAATATCAATTTCATGAATAAACCTGTCGCCGGACGGGATCTGCTAGCCCGCTGTAATCTGATGAAAGTGGGTAAGCGGTTGGCTGTCGGAGAGGTCTGGCTTCGCTCTGAAGGTGATGACGATCTGGTTGCCCATACGACCCTGACTTACTCCATTCCAGCAGATCGTTAAAAGACGTACTGATAAAAAAATACACGGATATTATGTCAACACTGACCTGGGAAGACCGACTGCTCACATTGGCGGACGGCACTGAGATCTATGCCTCGCACGGGCGCTGGAACAATGCTGGTACAGATGCTGAACGGCCCACACTGGTCCTGCTGCATGAAGCTCTCGGACATATTGATATGTGGAAAGGCTATCCTGAACAACTGGCGCAGTCGACCGGACTTGATCTGCTGGTCTATGAGCGGCGGGGCTATGGCCGCTCCAGTCCGATTACGTTGCCCAGAGATGATGATTATCTGGAGCAGGAAGGTCGTGATTGGCTGGCGCCGGTGTTAGATGCCGCAGGATTAAATAAGGTGATTCTGGTAGGACATAGTGATGGCGGTTCGATCGCTCTGGTAGGGGCTGCTTGTTTACCCGACAGGGTGGTGGCTCTGATTACTGAAGCGGCGCATATCCGGGTCGATGATCTGACCCGTGCCGGCATTGAAGAAGCGGTTGGTATTTATCGCAGCACTAATCTACCTGAGCGTCTGGCGCGTTATCACGGTGAACGTACTGATCTTATCTTTCGTGCCTGGTATGAAACCTGGCAGCGGGGCAGTTTTCAGGCGATGGATCTGACAGGGTATCTGAAGGGTATCCGCTGCCCAGCCCTGATCATGCAGGGCAGGGATGATGAATACGGTGAGCTGGCACAGGTTGAGGATACCGTTGCAGGTATCGGTGAACATGCTTCCGGTCTGTTCATTTCGGATTGTGGTCATATTCCCCACCTGCAGGCACCGGCAGCAACGCTGCAGGCGATGCAGGAGTTTATCGAAGGGCTTGGTTACTCTTCCAACTGAGCTGCCTGATTGACCAGTTCTGGCAGGCTCTCGGCGCGCATCTTGCTCATCACTCGGGAACGGTGGACCTCAACTGTTTTCGGGCTGATACCCAGGTCTTCTGCAATTTCACGGTTGGCTTTACCGGTCACCACCAGTGCCATCACCTCTTTTTCGCGGCGGCTCAGGCTATCGTACAGTTCGCGGATCTGATTCAGTTGCTGCTGACCGGCAAATTGCTCTTCAGCTTTTTGCAGAGCGGTCTGCACCAGTGGGATCAGTACTTCATCATCAAATGGTTTCTCGAGAAAGTCGATAGCCCCATTTTTCATAGCGGTGACTGCCATCGGAATATCACCGTGACCGCTGAGTACGACAATCGGCAGACGAATATCACGTTCCAGCATAATCTGCTGCAGAGCCAGGCCGTTGATCTCCGGCATCCGCACATCCAGCAGCATGCAGCCTTTCTCGCCTTTGTACTGACTCAGAAAGTCCCGTGCCGAGCTGAAGCTCTGAACCGGCAGATCGTCACTTTCCAGCAGCCATTGCATTGAATCGCGAAAATCGTCGTCATCGTCGACAATAAAAACAGTTCCGGTGTCTTTTGCTTGCATAACTCAGCCCTTAGCTGGAATTTTTATATAGAATTGTGTGCCTGTCTTACCGTCGCTTTCTGCCCATAACTGACCGCCATGGGCCTCGATAATGGTCCGGGAGATCGACAGGCCCATCCCCAGCCCGGTGGATTTCGAGGTA
This sequence comes from uncultured Amphritea sp., assembly GCA_963669425.2. Lineage (GTDB taxonomy): Bacteria > Pseudomonadota > Gammaproteobacteria > Pseudomonadales > Balneatricaceae > Amphritea. Next base: position 1,704,411 of record CAXXNC010000002.1, on the reverse strand, counting down.
TAAAACGGTTCGAACAGCTTTTCCAGTACCTCGGCGCTGATGCCATTGGCGTGGTCGGATACTGAGATATAGATATAGTCATTGACTTTGCGGGTGCTGATAATAACGGGTCGGTGAGTTTTTTCACAGTCGTTATACGCTTCAATGGCGTTTCTGATCAGGTTCAGCAGCACCTGTTCGATCTGAATCTTGTCAGCCAGAAGGGGCAGGTCACCATTTTCCAGTTCAAACTCGAAGGTGGTGTTATGGTCCAGAGATTCCTGTTTGAGGAACTCTGCAATCTCCTGACAGCTTTCATTGAGCGGGAACTCCATCCGCTGGTATTCAGTTTTTTTCACAAAGCTGCGCATACGCTTGACGATTTCTGCTGCACGGCGAGCTTGTTTGGTGATCAGCTCCATCGACCGGCCAATTTCGTCTACTTTTGTGATGCGGCCCTCTTCAATCCGGCGTAGCGATCCCCGGCAGTAGTTAAGAATGGCCGCCAGCGGCTGATTGATCTCGTGGGCCAGTCCGGATGCCATCTCACCCACCGACAGCAGGCGGGAAATATGGGCCATCTCCAGCTGGTTGCGCTTCATCTCTTCTTCCGCTTTACGGCGGATAGTAATATCCCGGCCGATAATCGAATAATACTCAACGGCCATATCATCGTTGAGGTTGCGGTGTGCGATGACTTCCCGGATTTCGGCGGTGCGATCCCGGCCGGATGGTAGTTGCATCGGAATACTGCCATACCAGGTGCCATGAGTCGCGGCATGGCTGAGAGCGTCCTGCACCAGCGAGGCAAAGATTTTCGGCTCAAACATCTGCTCCAGATAGAACACTACCGGGTTTTCTTTCTCCGTGCCCAGGGTGATGTAGGTGGCCTCGTTCATATAGGTCAGCTGCATCGTTTTGTGATTGCAGAACATGATCATATCGGACGAGGATTCGACCACCCGGGCGAGTCGGCGGGTCGCCTGCTGAGCCAGGGTCTGTTCAGTTACATCCCGGGATACGCAGATAATCTCAATCGGTTTACCGCTATCGTCGCGCAGGGTACGGCTGGTGGTTTCGAGCCAGATGTAATGACCGTTTTTATGTTTGTAACGGTACACATTGGTGTACATGCCTTTGCGATAGCGTACAGAATCGGAACGTTTGATCAGATTGTCGGCATCTTCCGGGTGAAACAGATCATAGCCCGGAGTGCCGATCATCTCTTCCACGGTATAACCCAGCATTCTTTCTACTGCCGGGCTGACATCGAGAAAGGTCCAGTCCTGAGTGGGGGTGTGGCGGGAGATCATGTCGGTCGATTGTTCTACCAGAAAACGGAAACGTTCCGCTTCGTCGAGTTCGGTAATCGAGTTCAGGTCGTTGTCGGCGCTCATCGGTTCTCGCTTGGCTCAGAAACTGCGATAGAGGGCTATCGCCAGTTGGACTTTAGAAGGACTTGTCTAATCAGGGTAATTACGTATTATAGTTCATGCAATCAGGGTATACCCTGATGCGTGGCTTACAAAAACAATATCACTGCGGCTGCAGGCTGAAGCGGACGTGGTAACTATCAGGGCTAATGATTATGTCTAATCACTCAAATCCATATCAGTTCGGGTTGGATAAGAACGCCGCGAACTTCTCTGCACTGAGTCCTCTGACCTTTATAGAGCGGTCAGCATCGGTATTCCCTAATAAAACCGCAGTCGTTCACCAGAATATCCGTCGTACCTGGTCCGAAACCTATAGCCGTTGTCGTCAGTTGGCCAGTGCTCTTACCAAACACGGTATCGGTGAAGGGGATACCGTTGCTGTGATGGCGCCAAACGTACCTGAAGTGTTCGAAGCGCACTTCGGTGTGCCGATGTGTGGTGCGGTGCTGAATGCCCTGAATATTCGCCTGGATGCTGAGGCGATCGCATTTATCCTGCAGCATGGCGAAGCCAAAGTGATACTGGTCGATCGTGAGTTTTCAGAAGTGATCAGCAAAGCGTTGAAGATGATTGCTCATCGTCCTCTGGTTATCGATATCGATGATCCGAGTTATGAAGGTGGCGAACTGATCGGAACGATGGATTATGAAGCGTTCATTGCTGATGGCGACGCTGACTATCAGTGGCAGCTGCCGGAAGATGAGTGGGATGCGATTACCCTGAACTATACCTCCGGTACCACCGGCAACCCTAAAGGGGTGGTTTACCATCACCGTGGCGCTTATCTGAATGCGATGAGCAATATCGTGTCCTGGAATATGGGGCAGCATCCGGTTTACCTGTGGACGTTGCCGATGTTCCATTGTAATGGCTGGTGTTTCCCATGGAGTATTGCGGCTTCTGCGGGTGTCAGTGTCTGTCTGCGCCAGGTACGCGCTGATGCTATCTATGATGCGATCCGCGATGAAAAAGTTAACCACTTCTGCGGTGCGCCAATTGTACTGAATATGCTGAATAACGCACCGGAAGAGATGAAGGCCGGGATTGAGCATTCCGTGAAGGTAATGACTGCAGGCGCGGCGCCACCGGCAGCGGTGATTCAGGGAATGGAAGCGATGGGCTTCACCGTTACCCACGTATACGGTCTGACGGAAACCTATGGTCCGTCGGTTGTGTGTGAGTGGCATCAGGAGTGGAATGACCGTACCGATGAAGAGATTGCTCGCCTGAAGTCCAGACAGGGCGTACGTGCACCGATGCTAGATGGTCTGATGGTGGCAAACCCGGATACCCTGGAGCCGGTGCCGCAGGATGGCGAAACCATGGGTGAAGTATTCATGCGCGGTAATCTGGTGATGAAAGGTTACCTGAAGAACCCATCGACAACCGAAGAGTCGTTCAGCGGTGGCTGGTTCCATTCAGGAGACCTGGCAGTCTGGCATCCGGACGGTTATATCGAGATTAAAGACCGCTCTAAAGACATCATCATCTCCGGTGGTGAGAACATCTCCTCGATTGAGGTTGAAGATGTGCTCTATCGCAACGGTGATGTGATGGAAGCTGCAGTGGTTGCCCGTAATGATGAGAAGTGGGGTGAGGTACCTTGTGCCTTTGTAACCCTTAAAGACGGGGTCGAGGTGACAGAACAGGAGATTATCGATTTCTGTCGTGACAACATGGCGAATTTTAAGGCACCGAAGAAAGTGGTGTTCGGACCACTGCCAAAAACATCTACCGGTAAAATTCAGAAGTTTGTGCTGCGGGATAAAGCAAACGACTGATTACTGACTTTGTAACACTGAATGCCCCTGTGAAATTCACCGGGGCATTTTTTATTCCCAAACAAAACTGATAGTTACACTCTTGTCATAAAACTTTCATGTTCGACGTAATATTTCAGTGATATAACTCAATCCGTCCCCTGAAGGTGAGACGTACTATTTCTGAGCATTAACGGCCAGAATTCTCAGGCAGTAGGAGGTGAGTGATGAAAATTATGAATGGTGATCGTCAGAAGGTTGCGCGCTGGATTGACTATCAGTTTGAGCATAACGATACCTTTCCATCCAAGTGCATTCGCACAGACCAGAAGGGGGTTACGACAACCGCAATTTCACCGCAGCACCTTCAGGCGTACCGTGAATGGAGCAAAACTCCGGCCACCGACACTGCGCTTTCTGGCTGGGTGGATCAATGGCTTAATGAGCAGGATCAGCGATCTCTGATGGAAGGCCTGCGTCGGAAATCTTTCTGACCCTGACATCTGTTCAGAGGCTTTTTATTGCATCCCGAACGGCTTCAGCCTCTTTTTTTTGCTGTTCCAGACGCGCGCGATCAGACTGATTCAGATTCTGGTCGCGCAGGGCAAAGTCCAGCTGCTGGAGAGCCTTGTCGACGATACCGTTCAGCAGGAAGTATTCGCTTCGCGCTTCGTGAACGCCCAGCGTATTGCCGGACTGACCGTAGCTTTCAGCAAGCTCGTACCAGACATGGCTATTGTTGGGGTAGTTCTGGCTCAGTTGTTCGAGCAGGTCGGCGGCCTCTTCAAACTGGCGATTCCTTGTGTAGGCCCGGCTCAGTGTCATACGCACCGGGTAGCTATCCGGGTAGAGTTTATCCAATTCTCTGAGTTGAGAGACCGCGCGTTCTGTCTGACCCGCGGCAAGCATTATCTCAGTTGCGGTCAGTTTGACATACAGATCATTTCTGTAATTTGAAGGCAGTTTGCTGAGTTCCTGCATCGCATCAGAGAACTGATTGTTGCGCATCAGTGCCAGTGCCAGGCCATAGCGGTCCGGCGGACTGCTATCCGCACTGGCCCGGTATGTATCGACTGATTGCCTGATATCCTTGCTGTAATCGACCTCTAACCGCTTTCTGATCAGATCAAAGGTAAATGACTGTTTTTTATAAGCCGGTTTGGGTAGCTGGCGAGCCCGGTTCTGGGCGTCAGAAATCCTCGACTCAGTGACCGGGTGTGTTAACAGGAACTCAGGGGGCTTTTGTCCGATAAAGCGGCTTGAACGCTGAATTCTGGAAAACATATCAGGCATCGCGTAGGGGTCATATTCTGCTGCTACCAGGTTCTGCATGCCTATACGATCTGCTTCATGTTCCATACGGCGGCTGAAATTAAGGTTAGCCTGCTGAGTGGCTGCAACGCTGGAAGAGATGCCTGCTGCGGCAGCATCCGGATTGGATATGCCCACCAGTATGCTGGCCAGGATGGCGGCAAACAGATAAGGCTTGTTACTGTGTGCTTCCTCCAGGCGTTGGGCATAATGTCGTTGTGAAAGGTGAGCCAGTTCGTGTGCGATAACAGAGGCCAGTTCCGCTTCATTCTGTGCGCCAAGCAGTAGGCCTGTGTGGATACCGATGATACCGCCGGGAACGGCAAAAGCATTAAGGGTAGGGTTATCCAGAATCAGCAACTCGAGGCGATGATCCTGTAGCTGACTTGTTGCTGCCAGAGACCAGAGCAGTTCATCAATATAGTGGGCGGTGAGCGGGTCGCCGTACTCCTTAGCGCTGCCCCGGAAGATCCTCACCCAGGTCTGACCCAGTTGATATTCCTGATCCAGTGAAATCGCCGAACTGCTATTGCCAATGACCGGCAGATCATTGGCAAGACTTTGTTCGGGGTGCAGAATTGCTATGGACAGCGCCGCAGCTAGTAATGTCTTTGTCAAATTCTGGTCCTTACACATCGGTTAAGAATATCCCTAAGGCGGATTATATTACCCCACTTTTTGGTATATATTGCTGATCCTAAATGAAAAACCGGGAAATCTGTTGCCATGAATGAATTACAGTTTGATGAACTGCTGGACGCTCGCGGTTTAAGCTGTCCTTTGCCTCTGTTAAAAGCAAAGCAGGCATTACACATACTGGCAGCAGGAGCAGTACTGAAAGTGATAGCGACTGACCAGGGTTCAGTCCGGGATTTCAAAGCCTATACCGATCAGTCAGACCATCAGATGTTGCAATCGTTCACTGATGGCGACGAATACATCTATCTCATTAAGCGTGGTTGAACGGTCAGGAGTGATTTAGCGTGAAAAAGATTTTCAGCAAATGGATCGATAGCTACTTTTCCAATGAAGAGGTGATGCTGTTTTTCGTCCTGCTGGCCGGAGCACTGGGTGTTATCCTCTATCTTGGTCAGCCGTTAACCCCGGTGTTTATCAGTGTCATTCTGGCGTTTCTGATGCAAGGCCTGATTGACTGGTTGCAGCAGCGAAAAGTACCCCACCTGGCTTCGGTGCTGCTGGTGTTTCTGTTGTTCGTCGGGGTGTTGTTATCGCTGCTGCTGTTTATTCTGCCACTGGCCTGGAAGCAGTCTGTTAACCTCTTCAATGAACTGCCAAGAATGGTTGCGGAGGCAAAATCGGTGCTTCTGTTGCTGCCGCAGCAGTATCCGGAGATTTTCTCTGAACAGCAGATCAGCCAGATTATCGATATGGCCACAGCAGAGCTCAGTTTGTTAGGGCAGTGGGTTGTAACCTACTCCCTGAACTCTATTACCGGGATTATCGCGCTGCTTATCTATCTAGTGCTGGTACCGATTCTGGTGTTCTTCTTCCTGAAGGATGGCGGCAATCTGGTGCGTTGGTGGGTATCCTTCCTGCCACAGAAAAAGGCGATGCTGACTCAGGTCTGGACTGAGATGGATCAGCAGATAGCTAACTATGTGCGCGGTAAAGTGATAGAGATTCTTATTGTTGGTTCAGTTACCTATGTTGTGTTTGCATTCCTGGGAATCAATTACGCGGCACTGCTCGGTATCATGGTTGGCTTGTCGGTGCTGATCCCATACATTGGTGCAGCACTGGTAACCTTGCCGGTAGCTCTGATCGGCTTTGTGCAGTGGGGCTGGACCAATGAATTCTGGTATCTGATGCTGGCCTACGGCATCATCCAGGCGCTGGATGGCAATGTACTGGTACCCTTACTTTTCTCAGAAGCAGTGAACCTGCATCCGGTTTCGATCATTATTGCTGTGCTTGTATTTGGTAGCATCTGGGGATTCTGGGGTGTCTTTTTCGCCATTCCACTGGCAACCCTGATCAAGGCGATACTGAATGCATGGCCTAAAACTCATGCTTTAGGCGCAAGCCAGTCGCTGGAATAGTGATGGAGTGAGATATAAAAAGCCGGCATATGCCGGCTTTTTTTGTGGCAGAGAATTACAGAGCCTGAGCTGCTGCCAGTACTTCGGCAACGTGCTCTTTAACTTTCACTTTACGCCATTCCTGTCGAAGAATACCGTCTTTATCGATCAGGAAGGTGCTGCGTTCAACACCCAGATGTTCTTTGCCATACATCTTCTTCAGCTTGATCACATCAAACAGTTTACAGAGTGCTTCATCCGGATCGCTGATCAGCTCAAACGGGAATTCATGCTTAGCTCTGAAGTTTTCGTGAACTCGCAGGCTATCGCGGGAAACACCGAAGATAACGGTGTTGGCTGCCTGAAAGTCGGCAAAGGCATCACGGAAATCCTGGCCTTCGGTGGTGCAGCCAGGGGTGTTATCTTTAGGGTAAAAATAGATCACTACGTTGGAACCTTTCAGAGCTGAAAGAGTCACTTCGGTATCGCTGGTAGCCGCTGCAGTAAAGTCGCTGACCGGCTGATCAATTTCAGGTTGGCTCATATTGAATCCTTAATAAAAAAACAGGGTAAAAGCTACGCTTATCTGATTGAGATCAGTTAGAATGATACGCCTTTTATAAGATAACAGATTAAACCGGATTGAGCGGCTTCAATTATCTGCTGATTTCACCTCTAACCTATTGAGATAAAATGGGTTGAGCGTGGAAACGCAGGCAAGTACCATAGGCCGTTCATACACCTTGTTGGAGACAGAAATGATTACTGGCAGCATTGTTGCTCTTGTTACCCCGATGAAGTCTAACGGCGATCTCGACTGGGATGCGCTGGATAAAGTCGTAGACTTTCATCTGGAAAAGGGTACCGATTCCATTGTCGCCGTCGGTACTACCGGCGAATCCGCAACGCTGAATTGTGATGAGCACTGTCAGGTCATTAAACGGGTGGTTGAGCGTGTTGCCGGTGCGATTCCAGTGATCGCCGGTACCGGTGCAAACTCAACACAGGAAGCGATCGAGCTGACTGAAGCGGCTAAAGAAGCCGGTGCTGATGCCTGCCTGCTGGTTACGCCTTACTACAATAAGCCGACCCAGGAGGGTCTGTACCTGCACTACAAAACGCTGGCTGAAGCGGTAGATATTCCACAGATTCTTTACAATGTTCCGGGCCGTACCGCTTGTGACATGCTACCTGAGACTGTACTTCGTCTCGCTGAAATTTCGAACATTATCGGTATCAAAGAAGCCACTGGCGATCTGGATCGGGCTAAAGAGCTGATTGACAAAGCACCAAAAGATTTCGCGATCTATTCCGGTGATGACGGTACGGCTGTTGAGCTGATGCTGCTGGGTGGTGACGGTAACATCTCTGTTACCGCGAACGTCGCGCCTGCTCAGATGGGTGAACTGTGCCGTCTGGCAATTGCCGGTGAGGCCGATGCTGCCCGTGCAATTCAGGATTCACTGATGCAACTGCATGATGCCATGTTTGTCGAAGCTAATCCGATCCCTGTTAAATGGGCGATGGCTGAGATGGGTATGATGAGCGAAGGAATTCGCCTGCCACTGACCGTTCTGGATGAGCGCTATCAGGGACAGGTGCGCGAAGCACTGAAAGCGTGCGAAATTATCTGAATTTGAACGGATGAGCAGAATGAGAAGAATCACTTTGCTGCCGCTGGCAGTAGCTGTGTTAAGTGTGACTGGGTGTGGCTCCTATTCGAATCCGATTTACGGCGAGAATGGCATTATCAATGACCGGAGCCAGGATTATGAAGAGGCAAAGGCAAGTGATCGCCTGGAGTTGCCACCATCTATCCGGGCTCGCTCCAAGGATATGGAGGATCGTCTCATAGTTCCTAACGCAGGTCAGACTGCCTCTGCAAGAAGTGGTGACTTTGAAGTACCTCGTCCGGAATTTTTCTATGCTGATGCTGGTAATGACCGGGTCAATCTGAAGCGGGAAGGTGGCGATAAGATTATTATCGTTGATGAGCCTGTCGGTGATGTCTGGGTTCAGATTCAGGAGTTCTGGCGTTTCAATAATGTTGAGCTGGCGAAATCTGCGCCGCGCGAAGGCATGATGGAAACCGTCTGGGTTGATACTGCTGGTAAGGACTACAGCTTCATGGACAGCATGATCAAGCGACTGACTTTCCAGGATATCGAAGGCCCTGTCAGCGACAAACTGCAGATTTCGGTGCGTCCGGTTGAGGATGATTACAACCGGACCAGCATCGCGATGAAGCATGTTCGTGTTGCGCAGGATGAGAAGCCTGCATCGATTGACTGGCAGAGAGCGGCAGAAAATGTTGGTTATAAAACTGACATGATGTTTGAAATGCTGCGATATCTGAGTAAGTCCAGCTCCGATGCTGGTAGCCACAGTCTGTTGGCGCTGAAACAGCAGTCTAAAGACCGGCCTCAGATGGGGCGCGATTCTAAGGGCTTCCCGGCGCTTAAAATTACGGTACCTGTTGATCAGGCATGGCAGCAGGTTAATGCTGCGCTGGACAAGACCGAGTTGGATATCGGTACCCGTGATCAGGCGATCGGTGTGATTTATATGACTTACACCACTTCAACGCCGTTTGATGATACCGAGAAGATGGGCTTTTTCGAATGGCTGCATTCGGATCGTAAAGAGCTGACTCTGGGGAACTCTCAGTTCGGCAAAGTCCTTGGCTTCGGCCGTAATGGAGAAGATGGTCCGTCCTATAGTTCGAAATACATCGATATTGATGGCGACAATGAAGGCGCTGAGCAGTACAGCATCGATCAGGTAACAGAAGCCGATCAGAAGGGCTTTAAAATCTGGTTTGCCGGCGAAGTGGTGTACGTGTTCGGTGATGAACAGGGCGGCGTCTACAACGACAATACCGGTAAGTATGAGCATATCGGTGAGTATCAGCTGCATATGAATCGTACCGCCAATGGAGTATTTCTGACCGTGAAAGATCGAGAAGGCCTGGCCGTGCCAGCGATTATTGCCGACGAAATTCTCTGGGAAGTGAAAGAGAAGATCTGAAGCTGACAGTGTAACTGAAAGGGGCTACGGCCCCTTTTTTTGTCCGTGTCATGGTCGTCAGAAGAGAGGAAAGTGAATGAAAGCGGTATTTCTTGATCTGGATAGTCTGGATAAGCAGGATCTGAACCTGCAGGAATTGAAAGGGGCGGTTGATTCATTCTGTTGCTATGACCTGACGTTACCGGATCAGGTCGAGACGCGAATTGCTGATGCTGAAGTGGTGATCGTGAATAAGGTTGTCCTTAACGAGACGGTATTGAGGTCTGCAAAACGTCTCCGGCTTATCTGTATTGCTGCTACCGGCACTAACAATGTTGATCTGGAGGCCGCTGCTGAGCTGGGTATTCAGGTAACCAATTGTCAGGGGTATGGTACCGCCTCGGTAGCTCAGCATGTATTCAGCCTGATGCTGGCACTGCATACTAACCTGCTGGCATATAACCGATCAGCAAGAAATGGTGATTGGGAAAAGTCCACCCAGTTCTGTCTGCTGGACTATCCCATTCAGGAGCTCTGCGGCAAAACACTGGGAATTATTGGTTACGGTACGCTGGGTAGAGAGGTCGGGCGACTGGCCGAAGCCTTCGGCATGAATCTGCTTGTTGCGCAGCGTCCAGGTGGTAGGCCTGAAGCAGGGCGTTTGCCATTGTCCGACGTGCTGAATCAGGCCGATGTGCTTTCCTTACACTGTCCCCTGACTGAGGTAACCCGGAATCTGATCGATGAGGCAGAGTTGGGTCAGATGAAAGCAGGTAGCTTCCTGATTAATGCTGCCCGGGGTGGAATCGTTAATGAGTCAGCACTGGCTGATGCCTTAAGAGCAGGGCATCTTGCCGGGGCTGCAACAGATGTCCTGACAGTAGAACCCCCTACCGCAGACAATCCTTTGCTGGCGGAGGATATCCCTAACCTGATTATTACACCGCACAGTGCCTGGGGGAGTGTAGAGGCGCGTCAACGCATAGTTGATCAGTTAACCGGTTCCATTTGTGGCTTTAAGGCCGGGAATACAGAACGCCGGATTGTATAGCTGCTCCTTAATCGCATAAATAATAAAGCCCTGAGCATCAGCTAAGGGCTTTTTTGTAATACGGCTCAGCTGTTTCGGCGCAGAACCGCTGCAGTGCTGCGAAGGCCGTCGCGATCAGCATAGCAGCCTTGCAGGTGACGGGTTCCGATTGCCTGTACTTCACGACCGTGCAGCACACGCTCGTTATCGAACAGTACCAGATCGCCTTCATCCAGCGTCAGGGTGATCTTGCAACGGTCACTCTGGATAATTGTCATAAGCTTCTGATACGCACTGTAGTAGTCAGCCATACTGTCAAAGCTCACCTGAAACGGCGCAGCAGAGCGGTTGTTAATACGTATATTGGTAATGTTTCCCTGAGGATCGACGGTAATCATCCGGTCCTGATGGCACAGATCCGCATCAGCACTGCTGAAGCGGAAGCTCACTGTTTCGGTGCTGAGCAGTGCAAATGCGGCAGGATCTTCCTCACGCAGTAGCTCTGCGGCTTTAAAGCCGTCAGTCAGTGCTGTCACCCCGCCTTGTTCTGCTTTTATCAGACAGTGCAGGAGTTGCAGGGTCGGTACCGGATTGCGATATGGATTATCAGTATGCAGGCTCAGCGGGATCGGCGTGTAAGCCAGATTCTGTGGCTTCTCTTCGGTGCGCACTTCAAACAGCGTGCCGTAGTTTGTTTCCCGGACAAAACCAAACAGTTCCACTACTTTCAGGATCATGCCGGGCTGGGTGGGTACGCCCGTCAGGCGGGCAACGCCATATTTTTCGACCGCGTCAAGCCATTCCAGACGTTGTTTATCGTCGCGTATCACCTGCTGGTACACGAACTCAGGCAGGTTGAATTCACCACCCCACAGCGCTGTTGTTGAGTCGATAGTGTTCGGTTTGTCATAGGCGTGCCGACGGAGAAATTCGTAACTGAATACCGCCTCATGTGAATGAGGAGCTGCCCAGCGGATTTTCAGGCCGGTTTCTGTTTCAGAGCACTCTTCTATCTGTATATCGGCAGGCAGTTGCCAGGTTTCGTGCAGGCGCTGGCCGTTCTCATGGCGGCACTCTGAACAGGGGCAGTTATCCCTGAGCCACAGACTGTGAAAACGATAGCCTTCAAATTCGATAATATCCTGCATTGTCATTTTACCTTATGGAATCTCTTAGAAAGTCTTGCTTGACCGGTTTTAAAGTGTATTGATATGTTATGTAAGTTTTATGACTATTTGTATGTAAATAATGGTTATAAATATGGACAAATCTGATGCAGGTATTCCCATTGGAAATCATTGACAGTAATCTGAGATTGTCGCTTGTGCGCTCATATTGGCAGCAGGCGGGGCTGGACTGGGCATATCATGGTTATCAGCGGCCCTATAACTGGCTTATCTATACCCGCAGTGGTACCGGCAGTGTCGTGACAGACCGTTGTGAAATTTCGTTGCAGCGAGATTCTATGGTGGTGGTGCCATTGAACCATCTGTGCCACTACCGCTGTCATGAGCCGATGGAGATTGGTGCCTGTGCCTTCACGCTTCAGGTTGCCCAAGGAATTGATGCTTTCGACCTGATAGCACCTCCTGATCAGCCACTGGCTGTGAGCGATCCGGGTTTGTTCAGCGCGATCATTGATGCCACGGATGATAATGCCGGGAAATTAAAGGCCATGGGAGCTATGTATCAATTGCTGTCAGGATTTATGGCCGATGCCCGCTTGTTGCACAGTGACGTCGATGATGATTTTCCGAGGCTGCAAAGGGTCATTCGCTATATTGATGATCACCTGGCTGAAACATTACAAATCCATGAATTAGCGGCGTTGAATGGTCACAGCGAGGGCCATTTCAGTCGTTGGTTCAGTCGTATGATGGGGATCTCTGCGAAGCGATTTATCGGTAACAAGCGTGTTGAACAGGCAACAAAATTGCTGTTGTTCAGCCATTTGAGCGTTGATGCTATTGCGCGTCAGTGCGGCTATCAGGATCCCCTGTATTTTTCCCGTGTATTTAAAAAGCATATCGGGCTGTCGCCAACGGCCTACCGGAAAATCAAAAGTGGTTTTTAATCCCTGTTTCTGAATGTAATAAAAGGTGAGGGCGGTTCGCCGCTGAGGAACAAAGATGATCGACAAAAAAGATGTAACGGCTGACAACATCGTAGATTTCCTGCTGGAGCTGTTTGAGCGCCGCGGACCGGAGTCATATCTGGGAGAGCCAGTATCCATGGCTGATCATATGGAGCAGTCTGCCGCCTGTGCTGCGGAAGATGGCGCCAGTGATGCGCTGATAGTTGCTTCATTGCTGCATGATATCGGCCATTTTATCGGTGAGTTTCCCCTTGATGCTCTGGAAAACGGTGTCGATAACCTGCATGAAGATGCTGGTGGTGATATTCTGGCGCGCTACTATCCGCCTGAGGTAAGTGAGCCAGTACGATTGCACGTGGCGGCTAAGCGCTATCTGTGTACCGTTGATCCGGACTACTATGGCCGTCTTTCGCCGGCGTCTGTTAATTCATTCAATCTGCAGGGCGGTAAAATGAGTGCTCAAGAGGTGGCTGAATTTGAGGCCAGTCCTTATCACAAGGATGCGGTGAAACTGCGCTATTACGATGATGATGGCAAGGTGGCCGACCGGACTATTCACAAGATTGGTTACTACAAGCCCCTGTTAGAACAGTTACGTAAAACGGCGTAATTGCTCTTGCCTGCGAAGAGCCCATTCAGAAGGGAGTCGGGCTCTCAAACTGCATTCTCTGGCCGTTAACCGGATGCTCAAAGGCCAGCATCTGCGCGTGCAATAGCAGTCTGTCTGAAGCGGCTATCTGCTCCTCGCTGGCATAGAACCGATCGCCCAGTATCGGGTGCCCCAGATACTGCATATGGACCCGCAATTGATGTGAGCGGCCGGTGACCGGAAGCAGCGAAACACGGCTGCGATCTATACTCTGGTCGATGATCTTCCAGTGAGTCTGAGCTGGTTTTCCCTGCTCATGATCGATAATCTGCAGTGGGCGGTTATCCCAGTCGCACCTCAGCGGCTGATCAATCAGGCCGCTATCCATTGCCGGATGTCCGGCGATCACCGCCTCATAGCGCTTGTTGGTTGTCCGGTTCTGAAACTGAATGCTCAGATGTCGGTGACTGTCGGCATCCAGTCCCAATACCATGATGCCTGAGGTGGCGTAATCTAACCGATGAACGATCCGGGCAGTCGGAAAGCGCTGCTGTACCCGGCGCCACAGACAGTCCTGCTTGTCTTCACCCCGTCCCGGTACTGAAAGCAGGTCAGAAGCTTTGGTTACGACGATAACTGAGTTATCAGCAAACAGAATATCCTGGTCTGCAATGCCCGGGATCATCGCCGTCCGCCGAACAGTTTCTTCTTCTGTTGTGGTTTCTTACTGCGCTTAAACAGTGCCATCGCTTCAACATGGTGAGTTTGAGGGAACATGTCCATGACCAGAAAGCGGTCAAGCTGATATCCCTGTTCGAGAAATTCGCGGCTGTCACGGGCAAGCGCACCGGGATTGCAGGCAATGTACAGGATGGATTCCGGGCGCAGCGCAGTCAGTTGAGAAATAATGTTGGCAGCACCTGCTCTTGGAGGATCGAGCAACACTTTGTTGTAACCTTTCTTATACCAACTGAACGGCTTCATATCTTCATTAAGATTGGCGCAGTAAAACTCGGTATTGGAGATACCGTTAAGATCAGCGTTTGCTTCAGCCTGTCTGACCATCTCCAGGCTGCCTTCAACGCCAACCACAGATCCAGCGCGTTGCGCTGCAGGCAGTGAAAAATTCCCGAGTCCACAGAACAGATCCAGCAGACGGTCTTCCGATGACAGCTCTAACAGTTCCAGAGCCTGTTTTACCATTTGCTGATTAATCTCAGCGTTAATCTGTATAAAGTCACCCGGACGGAACTGCAGACGCAGGTCATCCAACTGGTATTCTGCCAGCCGTTCAGGCTGCGGGAAGGCTTCTCCGATAATCTGGAGTTGCAGACTAAGGCCGCGTTTCTGGCTCAGTGCGGTGAAGAATGCTGTATGCTCATCCGACAGGGGCTTTTTCAGGCGCAGTGAAAGGTAGCCTTCAGGGCAGTCGGTACTGGTGGCCGTATCTCCAAGATCGATATCGATCTGAGTAATGTGCTTAATGTCGCCACTATCGGTCAGCGCTTCACGGATCTCTTGAAAGATATCGGCTACTCGCTGATCGAGAACGACACACTCGTCAATCTGGCAAAGTCGATTGCTCTGTGCCCGGCGGAAACCAATTATCGGTTCTCCATCAGACAGTTGGTTGATACCGACACGGGCGCTGCGACGATAGTGTCTGTCAGGTCCGGTGAGAGATGGGAGTGTCTTTGCCGGTTTGTTTTTGCCAATTCGGGCGAGCTGATCCAGTACTTGCTCTTGCTTCAGTCTCAGCTGCTCATCCTGCGCAAGATGCTGAAGGTCACAGCCACCGCAGGTGTCATAGTGTGGACAGATGGGATCGATTCTGTGACTGGATGGCTGAAGGCATTGTTCGATAGTGCCCTCATAAAACTTACCCTGATCGCTCTGCAGTTGTGCAGTAACCGTTTCTCCGGGCAGGGCGCCACTGATAAAGGCTGTTTTACCCTGATATTTACCCACGCCCCGGCCATCATGGCTGAGAGATTCGATCTCTATCTCAACGGCATCCTCTGGCAGGGCTTCGCGGTTAAGGGCGGTTTGTTGCGGACGCAGCTTTTTTGACTGATTGCGACCGCTTTTGGCTCGTGACTGGTGTGGTTTCATGGTCTCTCCTGGCGAAGCGCGGATTCTACCAGTGCAGCGCCATGAAAGCGATGTCAGGCTTCTGATCGGGGTGCTTCAGATCAGGCAAAACCACAGATAAACACTGAGTTCAGTGAGTTGCTGACAGGTGCCCAGGCAGTCACCGGTGTAGCCTCCCAGTCTTCGGTTGAAGTACCAACGGCAAAGCTGAGTCACGATAATAACTGGCAGTAGTACCAGCCAGATCTGCAGATCAGCCATGACAAATAGTACCAGCAGGACAGGTAAGGCTGCGATAATCAGGCTGCCAAACTCGATCTGGCGCGCCGCCGACTGAACCTTGCTGGTGCCGCTGTCGCGAACATAAGTATCCAGATGCACAATGGAGACAGCGGCCAGTCTGCTCAGTGGATGAGCCAGAATCAGAGCCATCATTGGGTATAGTAACTGATCAAGCGTGGCAAACTTGAACAGCAGAATCATTACCAGTGCGATGGCGCCGTAACTACCGATCCTGGAGTCTTTCATAATCTGTAAGATCTGCTGCTTCTGCCAGCCGCCGCCAAAACCATCGGCGCAGTCTGCCAGGCCGTCTTCATGAAAAGCGCCAGTAATCAGCAGAGTACTTAGCATTGAAAACAGCACGGCCAGTGTCGAATCAAAGAGCTGAGCTGTCAGCCACCATACTGCTGCCGCGACAATGCCGATCAATAGGCCGACAAGCGGAAAATAACGGCTGGCCCGGCTCAGATTCGCATCTGAGAAATCCACTCCCTTTGGCGCCGGTAAGCGAGTAAAAAACACCAGTGCATTAAAAAACAGATTAATTTCTGGGTGAAAGGGTTTCATTGCGCCGGGACTCCGGGTGTAAAATCAACGGAAGATTGCATTACCTGATAAATCAGGCGTTGAGCATTGTACTTTAAATCAATCACTTGAGCGGTTCCATGACTGAAGAGACACAAGAGCATCCTTTTGCGCCATTTGTACGAATTCTCGGTAAAGGAAAACAGGGATCCCGTTCCCTGACCCAGGACGAAGCCAGAGAGGCGATGCAGATGATTCTGCAGGGGCAGGTGGAACCTGAACAGCTGGGTGCTTTTCTGATGCTGCTAAGGGTTAAAGAGGAAGCGCCTGAAGAGCTTGCCGGATTTGTAGAAGCGGTTCGCGCCGAGTGCGGTGCGCCACAGCAATTGGCTGTGGACATAGATTGGTCCAGTTATGCCGGTAAAAAGCGTCAGTTACCCTGGTTTATCCTTGCAGCATTGACGCTGGCTGGTGAAGGTGTGCGGGTGTTTATGCATGGCGCTAAGGGGCATACTCCGGGGCGTATCTACACTGAAGAATGTCTGGCTCTGTTCGGAGTTCGTAACTGTCAGGGTTGGGATGATGTGGCTGAAGAGCTCGAGCAGAACCAGTTTGCCTTTATGCCAATCGCGGTACTGAGTCCGGAAATGGCGCGTATTATCAACCTCAGACCGATTATGGGTTTACGTTCACCGGTGCATACGCTTTGTCGCCTGCTCAACCCGTTGCATGCTCAATTCACAGTAGATGGTGTTTTTCATCCGGCTTATGGGCCGATGCATCAGAAAACGGCGTTATTACTGGGTGTTGAGAATGGCCTGACCATCAAAGGTGATGGTGGTGAAGCTGAGATAAAGCCCGAGAGTGAATGTGATCTGCAGTGGAGCCGGAGTGGTGAATACAGCACCAGCGAATGGCCTCGCTATTATCCGAAACGACTGGTTAAACAGCCACTGGATACTCAGGACCTTGTTAAAGTGTGGCGGGGTGATGCAGAACATGAATATGGTCAGGGGGCGGTTATCTCGACTCTGGCAGTGGTATTACAGTTGCTGAAAAAAGCAGAGACCCCGGAACAGTGCATTGAGCTGGCAGAGACCATGTGGGCTCGTCGGGATAAACAGCGCTATTAATCAGGCATCAGAAGCGAAGCCAGAGGGCTCTGGATAATGTTCCATGGTGGCTCTCTGGTTCGTTAAGAGGTGTATCGCTGATTATTGAATTGTCTGTTGTTACCCTTTTGCCTGCTTTCGGCGTTCCAGTCTGAGGAAGTAGAACATCGAGAGGATCATAATTCCTGCACCTACCTGCTGATTCAGGCTCAGAACCTCCCCCAGTAGCAGATATCCCGCGATCAGAGTAATCACGGGCTGCAGCAGCACCAGATTGACTATCCGGTTGACGCCATGATTGCGGATCAGTTTATACCAGATCGCATACCCCAGAATGGATGAGCAGCACACTACATAAACCAGCGAGGCTGCACTGGTCAGTGTGATCTGTTCTGCCACTGATGCCGCTGGTGGGTTCAAATGGTAGAGCGCAAAGCAGATAGGCGCGCTTAAAGCGCCAATCCAGAACTGGACCGTCAGGGTAGGAAGGCCGGAAACACGCCTGATCATCAGGTTACCTATCGCCCATGTCAGCATACTTAACAGCACAATCAGGCAGCCAATCTGCACATCAATCTGATTTTCGATCAGCGTGGGGATGCAGGCGCCACTCATGGCGATCAGAATCAGAAGCATCTGTTTATAGCTCAGGCGTTCGCCGATGAAAATAAACGCCAGCAATGATGAAAAAGGCGCTCCCAACAGCAGGATCAGGCCGACGACGGCGCTTTCTACATAGCTGATGCCAATGCTGAGTACACAAAAGTGGCCGACGCCCATGATCAGAGCAATAAGGGCTACAGAAACCATCTGGTCCCGTGGCACTTTGCAGAATGGTAAGAGCAGTAGGGTAACCATGCTGAAACGTATTGCTGTGTAAAGTATCGGGGACATATCGTTGATCCCCATTTTCATTACGACAACATTGACGCCCCAGAGAAAGACAACCAGGAATGCCTGCAACTCAGGTTGTTCGGTGAAACTTCGCATTGTTGACCCTGTGCACGTATTACTGATCTTTGTTCGGATGATGTGGCGACTGTGAATAGATCAGTCTCTTCGCAACTTATCCGATACCGCAATCGGATTCGGGAAGTTGAAAATCACCACATAGGTGGAGAACAGGAAGGTCAGAATGGCAGTTGCCTGTATGACATGAGAGGCTTCTTGTCCGATCAGCGCTGCAGATGTGGCCATATAGGCGATCAGCAGGGAAAATTCGCTGATCTGTCCCAGTCGGAATCCGACTTCCCAGGCCAGTTTATTGTTCTCGCTGATACTGGAAAGAAGGTAGCGGAACACAATGGGCTTCAGGGCCAGTACCAGTACGGCCAGAATCAGTGCCGGTACCAGAATGTCGTCCAGCAGGCTCAGGTTAAAGCTCGCTCCGATAGAGAAGAAGAACAGGATCAGAAAGAAATCACGCAGGGGTTTCAGGCTGGTTGCGATGTACTGAGCGATCGGGCTGGTTGCTACGCTGACTCCGGCAATGAAGGCTCCGATCTCAGCGGACAGCCCGGCCAGTTGTGAAAGCTCAGCAAGGCCCAGACACCAGCCGATAGCCACCAGGAAAATATACTCATGAAAGCGATCGAATTTCTGGATCAGTGGCAGCAGAATATAGCGTACAAATACCAGTGAACCGGCAACAATCAGGGGTAGGGCCACTGCGGTTTTGAGGAATGAGGTAATCTGATTGCCGCCATTATCACCACTGTTCAGGAACAGTAGTACCAGAATGGCGATCACGTCCTGCAATAACAGAAGGCCAACAACCAGCTCGCCGGTATGCTTGTGATGCAGCACCGTAGTGGGTAGCAGCTTGATGCCGATAATGGTGCTGGAGAACATCAGAGCCACACCGATGATAATCGACTCTGTGCGGGTGTAACCGAAGCCAACACCGACGCCATAGCCGATCGCCATAAAGATGATGGCACTGAATATTGCGACCAGGGTAGCCTTCTTGAGCATATGTACCAGGTGGCTTGGCTGCATATCCAGACCCAGCAGGAACAGCAGGAAAATGATGCCAATATGCGATATTTCTGACAGCAGCGCAGTATCCTGAATAAAGCTGTATCCATAAGGGCCGAGGGCGGCACCCAGTACGATGTAGGCAACCAGCAGTGGCTGTCGGGTGTACAGTGCGATGGAAGCAAGCACGGCCGCACCGGTGAAGATCAGGAAAAACGAAAAAACCAGGTTGTGTTCTATCATACGGTTTGCTGCTTCTGTGTGTGAGCCGTGACGGTCCGTTTACCAGACACTTATATTTTTCATGCGGTTAGAGCTGATTATCAGTCTATAGGATCTTAAATCGTATATGAACCCAGTGCTGTCTTTGCCAGATAGCAATAAAGATCAATGATGATAGTCCGCGGTGGAGGATCTGCACCAGCCAGATACCCACCAGACCGTAGCCCAGCACCGGGCCTGTAAGCCAGGCCAGTGGCAGGTAGAAACACCACTGGCCGAGGGTGGTTACTAACATAACCGTGCGGCTTGCACCGGCACCAAGCAGTGACTGGGTCAGCACAATTGCCGCAGCGTCTACACAGATCGCAATGCCGGTGAGAATAAGAGGCAGGCGAGCTTCCTCTATGGCAGCAGGGCTTTTCAGAAAGGCAGAGAGTAACAGATCCGGTGCGAGCCACATCGGTAAACTGAGCAGTAGCATAATTACAAATGCGGTTTTTATGACATCCCAGCCCCAGTTCAATGCTTCTTCAGAGCGATTTTGCCCCAGTGCCTGGCTGACCAGAGTCGTCGAGGCGATACCCAGTCCGACTCCCGGTAGGATTAATAGCAGCGACAGATTGATCAGAATGTGGGCGATTGCCTGTTGTTGAGTACCGAGCTGGCCAATGATCCAGAACAGAACAGCGACAGATGCCGCGAAGAAAGCCTGTTGCAGTGAGTGGGGTACAGACAGGCGCAGCAGTAAGATAGAGTTGTGAAGGTTAATCCCGGCTGAGTCAAACAAGCCCCGTTGTCGGGTATCTTTCCAGCTGGCCAGCACAATCAGTGCTGCACCGATATACAGGGACAGACTGGTCCCCAGGCCTGCACCCGGAGCGCCTATGCCGTTGAATCCGAAAGCACCGAAGATAAATACATAGTTCAGTGGGACATTAATAAGGTGGACCAATAGCAGAATTCGCAGATAGCGAACCGGACGGTTGCTGCCATTCCAATAACCCCGATAGCAAAGGCTGATACCGATAGCCAGCAGACCTGATAGACGGTACTCGAAATAGCTCTGTGCCTGGGTCAGTGCTGCTGCATCATTGCTGAACAGTGCGGTCAGAGGCTCTGAAATCGACCAGAACAGGAGCGTAAGCGGGAGTGTTATAGCCAGGGCCAGTAGCAGCCCCCAGCCGAGAGGCTGTGCCATTGACTGTAGTTTATCACTGCCCCGTTGTCGGGCTACCAGCGTCTGGACTGATGATGAGAGTCCGAGAATCAGGCTGATCGCCAGAAAGCCTGAATAGCCACCGATGCCAACCGCCGCAAGTGCTGTTTCACCCAGAGAACCAACCATGATGGTGTCAATCAGGTTCAGCAGACTCTGGGACAGCATACCGCCAATAATAGGCAGGCCTAGAGCAAGAAGTGTTTTCAGACGGCGGCGGCAGATCAACAGCGGAGTATCCTTAGAGTGATTCAGCCGGTAGTAATAAAGGTCGGCTTAACAAGGGGTTGCGGCATTTTATCAGAATTGGAGCAGGGGTGTTGATCTGAATAACTGATTAATTTACTCGGGTTTAGAAAGGGTGTATCCTCTGCAGATAAACGAGCGATAGATGTAACAGGAATCTTAATGAATATTACCGTAACTGAATCAGCAGAAACTTACCTTGCTGATCTGCTGGCGAAACAGAACGTCGAAGGCATTGCTGTGCGGATGTTCGTGACCCAGCCGGGCACACCTTATGCGGAAACCTGCCTGGCGTACTGCCGGCCGGAAGAGGTCATCGAAGATGATGAGGTGATGCAGATGGAAAAGGTGAAGTTCTACTTCGAGAAGAACAGCCTGCCATATCTGGAAGAAGCCACGGTTGATTTTGCTACTGATCGCATGGGCGGTCAGCTGACTATCAAAGCGCCAAACTCTAAAGTGCCTAATGTATCCCCTGACAGCCCGATGGATGAGCAGATCAATTACATCCTCTATGCTGACATCAATCCGGGGCTCGCAGCTCACGGTGGTGAGGTGAAGCTGATCGAGCTGGTTGAAGAAGAGCATGGCCACATCGCTATCCTGCAGTTTGGCGGTGGTTGTCAGGGTTGTAGTGCGGTTGATATGACTCTGAAAGACGGTGTCGAGAAGACTCTGATGGAGCGCATTCAGGGACTGGCCGGAGTACGTGATGTCACCGACCACAGTGTGCGCGAGAATGCTTACTACAAGTAACTGCATATTCTGATCATAAAAGCCCGGCTACTGAGTCGGGTTTTTTTATGGCTGTCATTCTGGGGAGACAACATTTGCCTGTTTGCGAAAGCCGCGCAGAATGTACGTTGTATCAGGCCGGGCATACTGCTATAAGAGAGTCAGGCAGTGGTCCGGAGTGAAACAACGGCGCTGCCACAAACGTAGTTCTGGCTGGTTGTTCGTTTTCTGTTCAGTTCCGGTCAGTAAGATCTGTAAGACATTGCCTTATTGGTATTTTTTTAAAACCGGAGGTTGTTTTTTATAACAGCAGCCCCATCTTACAGAGAAGCGTTATACCGTTCTATGCGCGGCGCGGCTTGGACATATCGGCTGTCGCTGCCTTCGTTAAGAGGAGTAAGGTTCCCTATGGCACCACTCGAAGATAAAGAGATCACCACTGTTTCATTACCTGTTTTGCCGCTGCGTGATGTCGTCGTATATCCGCATATGGTGATCCCTCTGTTTGTTGGTCGTGAAAAATCGATCAAAGCACTCGAATCCGCAATGCTGCAGAATAAAGAGATTCTGCTGATTGCTCAGAAAAATGCATCCGATGATGAACCTGTCGGTAGCGATCTGTTTGAAATCGGTACTGTTGCCAGCGTGCTGCAGATGCTGAAACTGCCTGACGGCACTGTAAAAGTGCTGGTGGAAGGTGACTACCGTGCCCGCATCGAAAAGCTGGATGAAATCGAAGAGTTTTTCAGCGCCGAAGTGGCAGTTTTGCCGGTGGAAGAGGTATCAGCAGGCGAAGCTGAAATCTATAAGCGTACAGCGCTTGATCAGTTTGAGCGTTTTGTTCAGGTGAACAAAAAAATCCCATCTGAGGTACTTACCTCACTGGGCTCTATTGATGAGATTGGCCGACTGGCTGACACCATCGCTGCGCATATGTCTCTGAAGCTGGAAGAGAAACAGAAGATTCTTGAAATGCTCGGTGATCAGGAACGCCTGGAGCACCTGATGGCGCTGATGGAATCTGAAATTGATCTGGTTGAGGTTGAGAAACGTATCCGTGGCCGGGTTAAGAAACAGATGGAGAAAAGCCAGCGTGAGTATTATCTGAATGAGCAGATGAAAGCGATTCAGAAAGAGCTGGGTGATCTGGACGAAAACGGCACCACCGATATCGAAGAGCTGAAGAAGAAGATCGACGAAGCGGGAATGCCAAAGGAAGCGCTGGATAAGACGCTGAACGAATTCAACAAGCTGAAGATGATGTCGCCGATGTCAGCTGAAGCAACGGTTGTACGTGGCTACATTGACTGGATGCTGCAGATTCCATGGTCTAAGCGCTCCAAGGTGCGCCACGATATGAAGCGTGCGGAGAAGATCCTCAACGAAGACCACTACGGTCTGGAAGAGGTCAAAGACCGTATTCTGGAATATCTGGCGGTGCAGAAGCGTGTCCGTAAGCTGAAAGGCCCGATTCTGTGTCTGGTAGGTCCTCCGGGCGTTGGTAAAACTTCTCTGGGTCGCTCCATTGCCCGTGCAACCAACCGCGAATATGTCCGCATGGCGCTGGGTGGTGTACGTGATGAAGCGGAGATCCGCGGTCACCGTCGTACCTACATCGGCTCTATGCCGGGTAAGCTGATTCAGAAAATGTCCAAGGTTGGCGTGAAGAACCCGCTGTTCCTGTTGGATGAGATCGACAAGATGGGTATGGATCAGCGTGGTGACCCTGCGTCTGCGCTGCTGGAAGTACTGGATCCTGAGCAGAACAGTACCTTCAACGATCACTATCTTGAAGTTGATTACGATCTGTCCGACGTGATGTTTGTCTGTACTTCTAACTCGATGAATATCCCGGGTCCGCTGCTGGACCGTATGGAGATTATCCGTATTCCGGGTTACACCGAAGATGAGAAGCTCAATATCGCGCGGAAATATCTGATTCCAAAACAGCTGAAAACCAACGGTCTGAAAGAGAAAGAGCTGACCATTGAAGATGAAGCGGTTACGGATCTGATTCGCTACTACACTCGTGAAGCGGGTGTCCGTGGTCTTGAGCGTGAGATCGCTAAAGTGTGCCGTAAGGTGATCAAAGAGATCGCTCTGGCTGATGAGAAGAACGCTTCAATTACCGCTAACAGTGAAAACCTGGAGCAGTATTCCGGTGTCCGTAAATTCAACTTCGGCGTGGCGGAAGAAGAGGATCAGATTGGTCACGTAACCGGTCTGGCCTGGACCTCTGTGGGCGGCGATATTCTGACCATTGAATCTGCAGTGGTTCCGGGTAAGGGACGTCAGGTCCGCACCGGTTCACTGGGTGATGTGATGCAGGAATCGATTCAGGCAGCGCTGACCGTTGTGCGGAGCCGTGCTGAATCTCTGGGCATTAATCCGGACTTTAACGAAGAAAGTGATATCCATATTCACGTACCTGAAGGGGCTACGCCGAAAGATGGTCCGAGTGCCGGTATCGGTATGTGCACGGCGTTAGTGTCTGTTTTAACCAACATTCCGGTCCGTTCTGATGTGGCGATGACCGGGGAAATCACCCTTCGTGGACAGGTTCTGCCTATTGGCGGCCTGAAAGAGAAGCTGTTGGCAGCGCACCGGGGTGGCATCAAGACGGTTATTATTCCGGACGAGAATAAGCGTGATTTGAAGGAAATTCCTGACAATATCAAAGCGGATCTCGAAATTTGCCCGGTTAAGTGGATTGATGATGTGCTCGAAATTGCACTGAAATACAGCCCTGAACCGCTCACTGAAGAACAGAAAGCAAGCTTTTCTGACAAGAAAAAGCAAGCAAAAAATGAGCAGGGGCAAATAAAACCTCATTAACTCAAAATAGTGTCAAATCAGGCTGAAACCCGCTTGACACCTGATTTGCACGCTTGGTATAAATTGTCCGACAACCTTGCTGGGCATGGACTACAGAATATATAAAAACGATTCATATAAGGGGAACAATGTGAATAAATCTGAACTGATCGATGCAATTGCAGCTTCTGCTGACATCCCAAAGGCCGCTGCTGGTCGTGCACTGGACGCTACTCTGGAGTCTATTTCTGGCGCTCTGCAGAACGGTGACTCTGTTGCGCTGGTAGGCTTCGGTACTTTTGGTGTTAAAGAGCGTGCTGCACGTACTGGTCGTAACCCACAGACCGGTCAGCCGATCGAAATCGCTGCGGCAACTCTGCCGACTTTCAAGCCTGGTAAAGCTCTGAAAGACGCGGTAAACAAGTAAGATTTGCTAGCGCCTGATCCGCAAGGATCGCTGGCTTCGGAGCGGTAGTTCAGTTGGTTAGAATACCTGCCTGTCACGCAGGGGGTCGCGGGTTCGAGTCCCGTCCGTTCCGCCACTAATAAAGGCGCATCCTCATGGGGATGCGCTTTTTTTTATACGTACATACCTTAGAGGCCCAGAGGCATCATGCTTCAGAATATCCGAGATAACTCCCAGGGGATCGTCGCCAAGATTATTGTTGGCCTGATTGCGGTCACCTTTGCTCTGTTCGGGGTTGAATCCCTGGTCAGCCTGACCGGCGGAAGTAATGCGCCAGCAACAGTAAACGGCGTAGAAATCAGCGAACGGGAACTGATGCAGGGGGCGGATCTTCAGCGTCGCCAGCTGCTCAATCAGATGGGAGAGAATGCTGATCCAACATTGCTGGATGACAATCTGATCATGCAGGCAACGCTGGATAATCTGATTCAGCAGGAAGTACTGCTGCAGTCTGCAGAGAATCAGGGTATGACGATTTCTGATCAGCAACTGGATCAGATGATCATCAACACCCGTGACTTTCAGGTTGATGGTCGTTTTAACAAAGAACAGTATCAGGCAGTGTTACGCAATGCTGGTTTGACACCAATGATGTACAAAGATTTGCTGCGTAAAGAAAACCTGCAGCAGCAGGAACGTAACGGTTACATGCTGTCTGCATTCGCACTGGACGGTGAAGCGGATCGTGTCATTGAGCTGGACCGTGAGACCCGTGATGTTGCTTATCTGCAGATCGGTCTGGATGATTACCGTAAAACAGTACAGATCACTGATGCGGACGTTGCCGCTTATTATGATGAGCATATGGCAGAGTTTATGTCTGACGAGCAGGTGGTCATCGAATACCTGCTGCTGAACAAGCTGGATCTGCTGGATCAGGTTGAGATCGACGAAGCAGAGCTGCAGACTCAGTTCGATCAGCGTCTGGCTACTTTCCAGTCTGAAGAGCAGCGTGAAGTCTCCCATATCATGGTTGAGGTTTCCGATGAGGTTTCTGATGAGCAGGCACTGGCTGAAGTTCAGGCTTTGGCGGAGCGGCTGAACAATGGCGCGGATTTCGCGGAGCTGGCCAAAGCAGAATCGGATGATCCGGGCTCTGCTGATTTTGGTGGTGCACTGGGTGTTTATCAGCAGGGTATGCTGGACGGTCCTTTTGAAGAGGCTGTTTACGGTCTGGCACTGAACGACGTGTCTGAGCCGGTTCGTACTGCTTTCGGTTACCACCTGATTAAACTGACAGCGCTGGAGAGCTCTGAGCCACCAGTATTCGAAGAGATTCGTGATCAACTCGTTGCAGAGCAGACAGAAAATAAAGTCGAGCAGCTGTATGTTGAGAAGCTGGGTCAACTGGCGGATCTGACATTCTCCTCCGGCGATCTTCAGGAGCCATCTGAAGAGCTGGGTATGGAGATTCTGGCAGCGCCGGCATTTGGTCGTCAGGGCGGTGTCGATGAACTCACTAGTAACCCACGTGTACTGCGCAGCGCTTTCAATGAAGAGCTGATTCGTGATGGCATCAACAGTGATCCGATTGAGCTGGATGCGGGCCGTACGCTGGTGCTGCGGGTTAAAGAGCATATTCGTCCACGTCAGCTGACGCAGGATGAAGTGGCGGAACAGATCACAGCGACCCTGACAACCGAGCGTGCAGCAGAAACCCTGAAGCGTGAACTGGATCAGCAGGTTGCTGACCTTAAGGGTGGTGCAGAGCGTGCTGCTGTGAATGGTGTTGAGTGGGTGAATGCAGGTACTATCGGCCGCGCTGATCGTCAGAATCCTGCTGAAGTGGTTCTGGAAGCATTCCGTATGCCTAAGCCGGAAGGTACCAGCAGCTATGATCTGATTACTCTGAACGATGGTAGTCAGGCGATTGTTGCCGTATCTGCAGTAGTTACACCGGATACCGCTGAGCTACAGCCAGAAGAGCGTAATGCCATGCGTTCGCTGCTGGGGCAGCGTCGTGGCCAGTTTGACTATCAGGCGCTGATTGAAGCCCGTCTTGATGCCGCTGAGGTAGAGAAGCTTTAATATCTCTTACTGAGCGATTCATAACTAAAAAAGCCTGCAGATGCAGGCTTTTTTATTGTCTGGCAGACCAGGCGACTATCAGTTGTTGAAAGCTGCGGCCAGCAGTTGTCGGGTATACGACTCTCTGGGCTCCGCAAAGATGGTCTGAGCGTCGCCCTGTTCGATGACATCACCATGCTGCAGCACCAGCAGATCGTGGCTCAGGGCTTTTACAACAGCCAGATCATGGCTGATAAAGATATAGGTCAGCTGGTAGCGTTGCTGCAACTCACGCAACAGGTCGATGATCTGGCTCTGCACGGTACGGTCCAGCGCCGATGTCGGTTCGTCCAGAATCATCAGCTGAGGCTTCAGAATCAGGGCTCTGGCAATGGCGATGCGTTGTCGCTGGCCACCGGAGAACTCGTGAGGGTAGCGATGGCGATCTTCCGGATTGAGCCCGACCTCACTGAGAACATCGATAATCATCTGTTCCCGTTCCTGAGGCGCGCCGATGTTGTGGATCTCAAGTCCTTCACCGATCGATTCGGCTACAGACATGCGCGGGCTCAGGCTGCCGTATGGGTCCTGAAATACTATCTGCATTCTGCGACGTAGCGGGGTCACTGCTTTCTGTGGCAGCACCTCGATATTCTGGCCATCAAAGATGATCTGTCCTTCCGAGTTGAGCAATCGAAGTATCGCCAGCCCCAGAGTCGTTTTGCCCGAACCGCTTTCACCAACCACACCCAGGGTGCGCCCCGGGTAAAGCTGAATGCTGAGAGGGTTTACCGCCCGGATATGATCGACGGTACGTTTCAGTAAGCCTCGTTTCACCGGGAACCAGACTTTAAGCTGATCTACCTGTAACAGTGGCTCATTACTGACTGGCGCTGCTGGCGGTTCGCCGGAAGGTTCGGCATCCAGAAGCTTGCGGGTATAGTCATGGGACGGCTCTGAGAACAGCTGCGTAGTATCGTTACTCTCTACCACGTAGCCCTGATACATAACGCAGACATCATCACTGTAGCGTCGCACAATGTTCAGATCATGGGTAATCAGCAGGATCGCCATGCCCAGCTTGTTCTGAAGTTGTTTCAGCAGCTGCAGAATCTGTTCCTGAATAGTGACGTCCAGTGCGGTGGTGGGTTCATCGGCTATCAGCAGCTCGGGATCGTTGGCCAATGCCATTGCGATCATTACCCGTTGTCTTTGCCCGCCTGACAGCTCGTGAGGGTAGCTCCGGAGGCGTTTCTCGGGTTCTTTGATCCCTACCAGCTCTAACAGCTCCAGAGTTCTCTGGCGCGCATCAGAGCCGTTCATTCCTTTATGCAGCAACAGCGTCTCACTGATCTGCTTCTGTATGGTGTGCAGAGGATTCAGCGATGTCATCGGTTCCTGAAAGATCACGCTGATCCGATCTCCCCTTAAAGCACGTATAGCGCGTTCATCCCGGAGTAGCAGATCTTCCCCCTGATAGAGAATCTCGCCGGATGGATGGCTGGCTTTAGGGTAGGGGAGCAGTCGCAGAATCGACATTGCAGAAACAGATTTACCAGAACCTGATTCGCCCACCAATGCCAGCGTCTTGCCTGGCTCAATGCTGAAGCTGACATTCTTTACAGCGTCGACAGCTTTATCGCCGTTGCCAAATCGTACACTGAGGTTTTTAACCTCAATCAGCTTATCAGTCATTCAGAGCTTTCCTTGGGTCGAACGCATCCCGCACCGCTTCACCGATAAAGATCAGCAGGGTCAGCATGGTGGCCAGTGAAACAAAAGCGGTAATGCCCAGCCATGGGGCGTGCAGATTGGCTTTACCCTGGGCGACCATCTCTCCCAGTGATGCCGAGCCCGGCGGTAAGCCAAAGCCGAGGAAGTCCAGTGCTGTCAGTGTGACCAGAGATCCATTAAAGATAAAAGGCATAAAGGTCAGGGTCGCGACCATCGCGTTGGGCAGAATGTGGCGGAACATGATCAGGCGATTGTTTAAACCCAGTGCCCGGGCTGCACGGACATACTCAAGATTACGGCCACGCAGAAACTCTGCTCGTACCACGTCAACCAGTTGCATCCATGAGAACAGCAGCATGATGCCCAGTAGCCACCAGAAGTTGGGTTCGACAATGCTGGCCAGAATAATCAGCAGGAACAGTGTTGGTAGACCGGACCAGATCTCTATAAAGCGCTGGAAAAGAAGATCCACTTTGCCGCCATAATAGCCCTGTACCGCGCCAGCGGCGACACCGATCACAGAACTGGTTAGGGTAAGCGTAATAGCAAACAGAACCGATATGCGGAAACCGTAAATTACCCGTGCCAGTACATCCCGTCCCTGATCATCGGTACCCAGCAGGTTTTCACCGGTGGGGGCAGAGGGTGCAGGCGTC
This sequence comes from uncultured Amphritea sp., assembly GCA_963669425.2. Classification (GTDB taxonomy): domain Bacteria; phylum Pseudomonadota; class Gammaproteobacteria; order Pseudomonadales; family Balneatricaceae; genus Amphritea. Next base: position 1,675,083 of record CAXXNC010000002.1, on the reverse strand, counting down.
GGCAGATCCAGATTGATGGTGTTATAGCTGAAACGGATCAGCGGCCAGATCATCCAGCCGCCTTGTGCTTCGATCAGTTCCTGAATGTAAGGGTCTTTATAATCCGCAAAGGTATCAAACTCACCACCGAATTCCAGTTCGGAATAGTCCACTGCCACAGGGTAGTAAAAGCTGTTGTCATAATGGACCAGGAGAGGTTTGTCGTTGGCGATCAGTTCTGCAAACAGGCTCAGTATGAAAAGAATCATGAACAGCCACAGAGACCAGTAACCCCGGCGGTTGTTACGGAAATTCTGCAAACGGCGCTGATTCATCGGGCTGAGGGGTTTTCTGAACATGATCATTGCTCCCGACTCTCAAAGTCGATCCGTGGATCGACGGCGACATAGGTCAGATCGCTGATCAGTTTCAGGAGCAGACCGATCAGGGTGAAGATGTACAGAGTGCCGAAAATAACCGGGTAGTCGCGATTGATAACCGCTTCGTAGCCCAGTAGTCCAAGACCATCGAGAGAGAAGATAACCTCTATCAGCATGGAGCCGGTGAAGAAAATACCAATCAGGGCAGCAGGCATCCCCGCGATAATAATCAGCATCGCGTTGCGGAACACATGGCCGTATAACACCTGACTTTCATTCAGTCCCTTCGCCCGGGCAGTGATCACATATTGCTTATTAATTTCGTCAAGGAATGAATTTTTAGTCAGCATCGACAGAGTCGCGAAGCTGCCTATGACTGACGCCAGTACCGGCAGGGTGATATGCCAGAAATAGTCTTTGATTTTTTCCCAGGTCGTCATCTGGTCAAAGTCAGGTGACGTGAGACCGAGCAGGGGGAACCAGTCGAAATAGGTGCCACCGGCGAAGATAACGATGAGAAAGATCGCAAACAGAAAGTTGGGAATAGCGTAGCCGATAATGATGATGGTGCTGGTCCAGACATCAAATGGAGTGCCATCACGGACCGCTTTTTTAATACCCAGTGGTACGGCGATCAGGTAGGTAATGAGCGTCGTCCAGAGACCAAGTGAGATCGATACCGGCAGTTTCTCGATAATCAGATCGGTTACCGCCTTACCACTGAACAGGCTCTCGCCGAAGTCGAAAACTGCATAGCCGGTCAGCATATGCCAGAAACGCTCGTGCGCGGGTTTATCAAAACCATACTGGGCTTCAATACGCTTAACGAGGTCGGGATCAAGTCCCCGGGCGCCGCGATAGCTGCTTTGACCACTGCCGTTATCACTTACCGGGGAGGACAGATCCGATTGTGCACTGCCATCAAACCGCGCGGTGGCACTGGCATTGATACCCTGCAGGTTTGCCAGAGTCTGTTCCACCGGTCCGCCGGGGGCGGCCTGAACGATGATGAAGTTAATCAGCATAATCCCGAACAGTGTCGGGATTATCAGCAGCAACCGCCGCAGAATATAGGCTGCCATTGGCGTTTATTGTCCTTGTGCCGGTTTCTGCCACCAGGTATCGAATCCCAGAGCGTATTTCGGGCGAATTTCAGGGAACTCGAATTTGTCCCAATAGGCTACCCGGTAGCTGCTGATGTGATACTGAGGAATTACATAGTGGTTCCATTGCAGTACCCGGTCCAGTGCCCGGGTGCGCAATACCAGTTGTTCCCGGTCCGGAGCCTGAATTACCTGTTCAATCAGATAGTCGACGGCTTCATTTTTAATACCGATCAGATTTCTGCTGCTGTTCTGATCAGCCGCGGCAGAGCCCCAGAAGTTACGTTGCTCGTTGCCTGGTGACAGAGACTGCCCGAAGGAGAAAACAACAATATCGAAATCGAAACCTCTGATGCGATTTATGTATTGCGAAACATCAACCAGGCGAATGGTTGTGATGATACCCATCTGTTCTAGGTTCTGGCGGAAACGGGTTACAACACGTTCAAATGCCGGAGAGTAGAGCAGAATCTCAAACTTCATCTGCTGACCTTCGCTGTTAAGCAGTTTTGAGTTCTTCAGTGTCCAGCCTGCTTGTTTCAGTAGGCGCAGTGCCTGCCTTAACTGACGCCGAGTGTTGCCATCACCGTTGGTTGATGGTGCCTGATAGACCTGGGTGAAAACTTCCGCAGGTACCTTGTCCCTGATCGGATTCAGTATTTCCAGCTCTTTGTCTGAAGGTAGCTCCGTGGCCGCCATCTCTGAATTGGAGAAGTAGCTGTGGGTGCGAGTGTAGGCATTATAAAAGATATTTTTATTGGTCCACTCAAAGTCGAACGCATAAGCCAGGGCCTGACGAACCTTAGGATCACTGAAGTAGGGTTTGCGATTGTTCAGTACAAAGGCCTGCATCCCGGTGGGATTCTCGTGATGCAGCTCGGCGGTGATGATCTTGCCATCGTCAAAAACAGCGCCTTTATAGCCGGTAGCCCAGCGTTTGGATGAGTTTTCCTGGCGAAAATCATATTCGCCGCCTTTAAACGCTTCCAGGGCGACGGTGCCATCCTTGTAATAATCGAACCGCATAACATCAAAGTTATGACGACCGCGATTGACTGGCAGGTCAGCAGCCCAGTAATCGGGATTGCGTCGGAAAGTGACGCTACGGCCGGCGTCAAAACTATCGAGCAGATAAGGGCCTGAACCGACAGGGATATCCAGTCCTGGTTTCTGGAAGTCGCGTTTCTCCCAGTAGTGCTCAGGCAGAATAGGAATACTGCCCACGGTCAGAGCCAGCTCTTTATTGTCGCCGTTTTTGAAATTGAATCTGACGGTCAGGTTGTCAATGGCAATGATATCGGCAATATCGCTATACGCAGCCTGAAAGTAGGGCTGTCCCTCTTCACGCAGCAATTTGAAAGTGTAGATGACATCATCCGCCCGCAGTGGTTCTCCATCGCTGAAGCGTGCTTCAGGGCGGAGATTGAATGTGATCCAGCTGCGATCATCGGCAACCTCGATTGAGCGGGCAATCAGACCGTACATCGAGAATGCCTCATCCTGGGAGCTGAGCATCAGCGAATCATACAGAAGCCCCAGTGAATCGGCCGGAGTGCCTTTAACGATAAAACCATTGAAACTGTCATAGGTACCAATAGAAGACTGTACCACCGTTCCGCCTTTTGGGGCGTCAGGGTTTACGTAGTCAAAGTGGTTAAAACCGGCCGGGTATTTCAGGTCGCCATGCATGGCGATCCCGTGCTGTTCGGCTAGCGCCATAGGGGTGATGAGAGTTGAGCTCAGAAGCAGAGCAGCCGTAGTGGTGCGACAGTGTTTCGCAAACTGTTTCAGATTCATCCGTAATGATCCAGCCAGAACTTTAAACTAATTTATAACAGGCCGTTGGGTGTTGCGCCAGTGTAAAGGGTCTGATTACGAATGTGAGCTTTGGTTCAAAAGTTATTGTTTTTGCTCATATTGTTGCGCAAGGTCAGTAAGGCGCTGGTGCTGTTCTTTGCGCTTGATTTTATCGTGACGCATCTGTTCCAGTTGTCGGGTCAGGTACTCAAGTTTTGCATCATCACCTTCAGCGAGACCTTTTATCAGGTCCTGATCCATCCAGCGATTAATCTTACGGAACAGCACAAACTTAAAGAGTAGTGCGGTAACGGTGGCAAAAATGATGATGCCGATACTGAGTGCGTCCATGTGTGTTTCCCGTTATTCAGTGTGTATTGGTAACATCGACGTAGAGAGTCAGGCGCTGACCCGGTTGCAGATAGCTACTGCTGTTGAGCTTATTCCAGCGCAGGATATCTTTTACTGATACCCGGAATTTAGATGCAATCACCGACAGTGAATCACCGCGGCGTACCTGATAACCCACCCGGCGGATCAGTTGCTTGTCATTACGGGTCAGTGAAGCACTGTTGTCACTTTTCCAAAGTACCAGAGTCTGTCCGACGCGCAGAGGATCGCCCGGTGCCATCTGATTCCAGGACGCTAACTGACGTACACCTACATCATATTGCTTTGCTATCGCCCAGAAGCTGTCGCCGCTTCTGACCTCATGGGTTACCTTATTGCGGTTGCTCTGGGCCAGTTGATTCTGCTTGCGGTTAAACCGCTGTGTCTGGCTCAGGACATAGTCACTGGATTGTTTCTTGGCAGTGGGAATGAGCAGATACTTGCCAGCACGGATATTATTACTGGCCATTTTGTTGGCGCTGCGAATAACCGCCGTCGTGGTATTGAATTTCCGGGCGATAGTGCTGACAGTATCGCCGCTTTTGATTTTATAGCGGGTCCAGTTTACCCGCTGTTCTTCAGGTAACAGCGCTAGTTTCTGTTCGAAGTCACTGGCACTTTCGACAGGAATCAACAGTCGATGCGGACCTTCAGGGTCGGTTGCCCAACGATTGAATCCCGGATTCAGCTGATACAGTTCCTGAGTGCTGATACCGGCCAGATCAGCAGCCTGAGCCAGGTCGATCTGGCTATCAAGAGCGATCTCCTTAAACACGGGCTGGTCCGGAATCGGTTCAAGAGTGAGTCCGCTGCTTTCTGCATCACGGATCAGCCGGGAAACTGCCAGTAGCTTTGGCATGTAGGCCTGGGTCTCTTTGGGCAGTTTCAGGGACCAGAAGTCGGTCGGCAGATCTTTCTTTTTGTTACGACGGATAGCCTTTGATACATTGCCGCCACCGGCATTGTATGCGGCTAGTGCCAGCTCCCAGTCACCAAATCGTTTATGCAGTTGTTGCAGGTAAGTCAGCGCTGCATCTGTGGAAGCGACAATATCGCGGCGACCGTCGTACCACCAGCTTGAGCGCAGACCAAAGTGCTTCGCTGTGCCAGGGATAAATTGCCATGGGCCTGCAGCACGACCGTGAGAATACGCAAACGGATCATACGCGCTCTCTACGATTGGCAGCAGTGCTATTTCAGCGGGCATACCGCGCTTCAGGACTTCATGAAGAATGTAGTGATAGTAACGGCTGGCACGGGTTGCAACCCGTTGCATATACTGCGGGTGTTTCTTGTACCACTCGAATTGTTGCTGCAACCGACGTTGATCATTGTCCAGGTTGAGCTGGAAATTATCCCGGGTCAGTTGCCAGAGATCTGTCACCGGCGCTGGAACGTCCTGAACAGTATCAGTCTGCTGTACCGTAGCTGGCCGGATCAGCATTGCAGTTTGCTGTGAACTGGTCTCTCTGGTTGCCTCGGTTTGGGGATTTTCTGCTTCTGAGGGCTTCAGCGTCTGTGTCTGACAGCCTGCCAGCAGCAGACCCGCGGTGGTGGCGACCGCAAATTTTTGGACCAGCTTCATTACCTGCACGTATCCTATCAAGTAACTGTGCAGGTGTTGGTCCTGCAACGTTGATGATGTCTGAAAGGCGGCATTTTATGGGCCGCAAAAGAGGGGGTCAACTATAACCCCCGGGTAAGACCTGAAAACAGTGGGCCGGTTCAGAAATTATTTTTCCATTCCCGAATGGCGGCAAATACCTCGGTCGCGTTATTCATGACGACGCCACAGTGTTGCTCCGCCGCGTCTCTTACCGATGCTTCGGTGCTGCGCATAAACGGGTTGATCTGTTTCTCAGTACCGATAGAGGTAGGTACAGTCGGAAGGTTGTCGGCACGCAGATCCTTGCAGCGCTTAATAGAATCGGTGATAGCGCTGTTGCCAGGTTCGACAGCAGCAGCGAATGCCAGGTTGGCCAGCGAATACTCGTGGGTACAATATACCTCGGTGTTATCGGGTAAGGTTGAGAAGAAAGACATCGCCTGATGCATCTGCTCTGGGGTACCCTCAAATAAGCGTCCGCAGCCGGCCAGGAACAGGGTGTCGCCACATAATAGCTGGGGAGTATCGCTGGCGAGATAGTAGCTGATGTGGTCCAGAGTATGGCCGGGTACCGCGTAAACCCGGATGTTATGGCCCAGCAGCGTCAGGGTATCACCATCCTCCAGCGGTCTGGTAATGCCCTTGAAAGGCGAATCAGCCGGGCCGTATACCGGGCAGTCATAACTGCTGACCAGCGATTCAACACCGTCGGTATGGTCCCAGTGATGATGTGTGATCAGGATAGCAGCCAGATTCAGATTATGATCCTGCAGATAGGCAGCGACCACGTCAGCGTCACCGGGATCGACCACTGCAACTTCCAGACTGCCCGTGGTACTCAGGGTCCAGATATAATTATCATCAAATGCAGGGATCGGGGTGATATTAAACATGATTAGCCCTCGGCGTATTGCTCATTGTCGGATATTATTATGTTCTATGAGGTTACCTTATCTGAAACGGAGCGTTAAGAGGCAGAGCTGGAATGGGATTTAAACAGCAACCCCCACTGTCTGAATGGTTACCGGAGTTAAGGGCCTGGTTCGCTTCTGAACTGGGTCAGCAACTGTTGCATCTGGAACGGGATCTTCTGGACCGTCTATTACCAACAATGTTCGGTTATCATCTGGTGCAGATCAGTATCGATAATCGCCTGGATCTTGGGCGGGAGAGTCCGATCAGACATCAGATCCCGATCAATCCTATTGCTGAACTGGGACTGCCGGATACCGCGATTATCGCCCGCAATGAAGAGCTGCCGTTGGAGCACAACAGTATCGATGTGGTGGTTCTCCATCACGCTCTTGATTTTGCCCAGAGTCCCCATCAGGTTCTGCGGGAGGCGGCGAGAGTGCTTCGCCCGGGCGGTTATCTGGTGAATATCGGTTTCAATCCAATCAGCTGGTGGGGGCTGTATCGGCGTCTGACATTTAATAAACAGGAAGTACCGTGGCAGGGCCATTTTATCAGCCCGCAACGGATGCACGACTGGCTGGCGTTGCTGGAACTGACAGAGGTAAAGGTCATATCTGACTTCTACGCGCTGCCGTTTGAAAAAGCGTCCTGGCGCCAGCGCAGTTCTGCGATTCAGTCTCTGACACAGCGTTGTTCATCTCACTGCGGGGCATTTATGCTGCAGGTCGCTCGTAAAGATGTTGGTGGTATGACACCGGTGATACCGGTTCGCTCGAAACGTAAGCTGATTAATTTGCCGCTGGTGGAGCCTTCAACCCGCGGTGCCCGAGGAAAAATGAGTGAAGAAAAAAGTTAATATCTATACCGATGGTGCCTGTAAAGGTAACCCTGGTCCCGGGGGCTGGGGCGCTGTACTTCAGTATGGAGAACATGAGAAACAGCTGTTTGGTGGTGAACTGGAAACAACAAACAACCGGATGGAGTTAATGGCCGCAATTGAAGCACTGGCGGCACTGAAACAGTCCTGTGAAGTGATTCTGACGACGGATTCCCAGTATGTACGTAAAGGCATTACGGAATGGCTCAAGGGCTGGAAGCGCAATGGTTGGAAAACATCTGCTAAAAAGCCGGTAAAAAATGCCGATCTGTGGCAGCAACTGGATGAACAGACCGGCCGCCACGATGTAGAATGGCGCTGGGTGAAAGGCCATAGCGGTCATCCGGGCAATGAACTGGCCGACGATCTGGCCAACCGGGGAGTAGAACAGGCACGACAAAGAGCCTGATTCTGGCAGCTGATAGCTGACACCAATGATTTATAAGTGACAGGATCAAGATGAGACAGATAGTACTGGATACCGAAACCACCGGTATTGAGCCAAAAGAGGGGCACCGGATCATTGAGATCGGTTGTGTCGAGATGATCAACCGTCGCTTAACCGGACGGACCTACCACCGCTATATCAATCCCGAGCGCATCGTAGAAGACGAAGCGATCTCGGTACACGGTATTACCAACGAGTTTCTTGCCGATAAACCTCTGTTCGCTGATATTCAGGATGAGTTTATCGAGTTTATCCGCGGCGCTGATCTGGTAATCCATAACGCTGCGTTTGACGTTGGCTTTATGGACCATGAGTTTGGTCTGAACGGCCATAATGAGCGCATTAAGGATTTCTGTCAGGTTACTGATACCCTGGCATTGGCGCGGAAAAAGCACCCGGGCCAGAAGAACAATCTGGATGCTCTCTGCCGTCGTTACGGTATTGATAACTCACACCGTGAGCTGCACGGCGCATTGCTTGACTCCGAGATCCTTGCTGACGTCTATCTGATGCTGACCGGTGGTCAGAAAAATCTGCTGCTGGCGGGTGATGATGAAGGAGAAGATGGCGCTGAGCCGATTCGTCGGATCGATATGTCCCAGTTCAATCTGACGGTCAGAAAAGCGGCTGATGAGGAGTTGTCTGAACATCAGGCTTATATCGACAAGCTTGATAAGAAGGGCGGAAGTATCTGGTCTCAGCTGGGAGCGGAAGCTGCGGAGCAGTGATCTGCTCCGCCATTGCCGGTACCGGGAATTGGCTCAGATATATCCTGGAATACGGATATTGTCGTGACGGCTGTGCAGGGTAAGACCCAGTTCAGCCATCCCGGTATCTTTAAGAATTTCTGCTGAAAGTGGCAGAAACTCAGTTTCTTCAAATTCTGCATGCTGCAGATAGTGCTCGGCCATGAGTACTGTCGCAACCTTATCCAGTGCGACAGGTTTCCCTTTAGCCAGTTTCTTGATATCGCCTTCGATCGCTTTCCACTCTTTTTCAAGGCTGCGGTGTTCGCTTGTTAAGCGTGCGACCAGTTCTTTTGCACGTTTCAGTTCTTCACCGGGACGCGCGCAATCGATTACGACCGTGAACAGCTCCTGTTCTTCCTCTTTATGGTGGGTCAGAACGACATCTTTAAAGAATTTAACCAGCTTCTCCGCCTGCGCCTGTTGTAAGGGGCTGACCGGATCACTGATTTCCAGCTCGCCAAGCTCCTTCAGGCTCTGGAAGTTTTTAATGATACCTACATGACATTGTGAATAGTCTTCGGTCGGGCTGGTGGTGTTACTCATGATCTTACCTCGGTAGAGCAGGTTGTCTCCTGCACTTTATTATCTGTCGCAGTGAGCCGGCGCAGCGCTTGGTAAGCAAAATCATAGTAAAAGTAATACAGTTTGGTAATGATATTTATCAATAAATGTATCGCTTTGTGTTTTTATCCCGTCCAGAAAATAAAAAAGCCTGCGTAATGCAGGCTTTCAAACAGGTTTCTGTAGCAATAATCAGGCGGGTGTGCTGCCTGGCTCCATGATGCTGCCAACTTCCTGGGTAGCCATTTCGCCGATCTCTTTATCAATGAAGAACAGGCCTTTACCGTCTTCACCAATGATCTCAATCTTGTCGAGAATTCCCTTGAACAGCTTCTCTTCTTCATGCTGTTCGGCAACGTACCATTGCAGGAAGTTAAAGGTTGAATAATCCTGGTTAGTGAAAGCAGCATGCGCCAGTTGGTTGATCTCGCGGGTGATCAGACACTCATGCTCATAAACTTTCTCAAACAGATCCTTGATTGATTCAAACTCTTCCTGTGGTGCTTCGATAGCACCGATGCGAGCCATGCCCCCAGCCTCGTTGACGTAGGTAAACAGGCGCTTCATGTGCTGCATCTCTTCATCTGCATGGTGGGAAAGAAATTCCGCGCAACCCTCAAAGCCCTGAGCTTCTGCCCATGAACTCATCTGCAGATACATGTTTGAAGAGAAGAACTCCAGATTGATCTGGGCGTTCAGTTTGTCCAGCATTGAATCGCTTAGCATTAATAACTCCGTATTTAGATTGAAGCGGGCTTACACAGCCACTTCTTACTTTCTGATGATCGTGCACACTTAGTACAGATATACTGACTGTTTCGGGTAATGTCGGCAAGTTCCTTCATGTGTTTGCTGATTGAATCCTTATTCAGCTTACAAAGACTTTTGGCTTTCAGAGAGGATGCCATCGGAGTACCTGAGAGAGTAGATCTAATTCAGTGCACTTTATAAATGAATCACACAGGATTGTAAATGATAATGATTCCCAGAACGCTGAGTGGATCAGGTTCCGGGGATCACTTCCTCAATGAGCATCAGGCTGGTCAGCCTCATGCCAGTCCATTTCGGCCATCTGCTGGTAACGCTTGTAGCGTTCGCTGACATCATGCTGGGCTCTTTGCAGGAATGCAGCGGCCTGTTCAGGATGTTGTTTCAGTAGGGCATTAAAGCGGGTCTCGCTATGCGCGAACTCGGCATATGGTACTGAGGGCGGCTGAGAGTCCAGTTTAAGAGGGTTCTCATAATTCTCTGCCCGACGGGGATCATATCTGAATAACGGCCAGTGCCCGGTATCCACCGCCAGCTTCTGGTGCAGGTGGTTATCCTTCATCTCAAAGCCATGGGCGATGCAGGGAGAGTAAGCAATGATCAGAGAGGGGCCGTCGTAAGACTCCGCCTCTAGGAAGGCTCTGAGAGTCTGTACATCTTTTGCTGCGTAGGCGACATGAGCGACGTAAACGTGCTCATAATCCATGGCGATTCGTGCCAGGTCCTTCTTGGCTACGCCTTTACCAGACGCCGAAAACTTGGCCACAGCACCGATCGGAGTGGCTTTAGAGGTCTGGCCGCCGGTGTTGGAATAAACCTCGGTATCCAGCACCAGGATATTTACGTTACGGCCGGAAGCCAGCACATGGTCAAGACCACCGAAGCCGATGTCATAGGCCCAGCCATCGCCGCCAATAATCCAGACGCTTTTCCGGCTCAGCTGATCGGCAAGATGGCGTAGTTCGATTGCAGCGCTACCACACACAGGGTGTTCGCTCAGACCGTCAAGCTGCAGCTTAAGCTGGTCGATGCGCTGTCTTTGCTGCTCAATACCGGCTTCATCCGCTTCCGGTTCATTGATGATCTGCTCAATCAGATCGGAGTCCAGCATCGGTTTAAGGTCCATGAGCAGGCGTATCGCATAATCCCTTTGTTTATCCAGTGCAACCCGCATCCCTAATCCAAATTCAGCGTTGTCTTCGAACAGGGAGTTGTTCCAGGCTGGTCCGCGGCCATCAGCATTCTTGGTCCAGGGAGTGGTCGGCAGATTACCGCCGTAGATAGAAGAACAGCCGGTCGCGTTGGCAACCAGCATCCGGTCGCCGAAAAGTTGGCTGGCTAAGCGGATATAGGATGTTTCGCCACAGCCCGAACAGGCGCCGCTGAATTCAAACAGGGGCTGGAACACCATAGAGCCTTTGAGAGTATTGTTCTTCAGTGTGGTTCGATCGAACTCCGGTAACTGCAGGAAAAATTGCCAGTTCTCTTTTTCCTGATCAAAAGTCTGCTGTTTGGGAACCATATTAATCGCCCGGTGATCGGGGTTCTGCTTATCAACGATAGGGCAGATATCGACGCACAGCGTACAGCCGGTGCAGTCCGCGGGCGAAACCTGATAGCTTATATAGCTATCGGGCGGGAAATCTTTCGCGCCTTTGACCGGGACCGCTTTGAACCCGTCCGGGGCTTCTGTCAGCAGTGATTTATCAAACACTTTGCTGCGAATCACGCTGTGGGGGCAGACCAGAACGCACTTGCCGCAGTGAGTACAGAGGTTTTCATCCCAGAGTGGCAGCTCCTGAGCCAGATCCCGTTTTTCAAAAGCGGTGGTGCCGGTTGGCCAGGTACCATCGGCTGGCAGGGCGCTGACCGGGATTTTATCGCCATGCCCGGCAATCAGCTCTGCTGTCAGTTGGCGAACAAAATCGTTGGCATTATTGGCATCCAGTTGATGCATTGGGATGCGGCTGGTGGCATGACCTGGAATGCTTACCTCATGCAGATGTTTAAGGCTCTGGCTGATAGCGACCAGGTTTTTATCAATGATTCCCGGATTACTGCTATAGCTCTTACGAACTGCCTGCCTGATTGCCTCCAGTGCCTGTTGCAGTGGCAAAATGCCGGAGATCTCGAAGAAACAGGTCTGCATGATGGTGTTGATACGCTTGCCTAAGCCGGATTGGGAGGCAACTTTATATGCATCGATGACAAACAGGCGCATTTTTTTGCTGATCAGTTTCTTCTGCACCGCCTCGGGCAGGGTATCCCATACTGTATCAACTGCTGCTGTGCTATTGAGTAGGAATGTAGCCCCCGAGCGGGCCTTGCTGAGCATCGGGTAGAGACTGAGGAAACGGGGCTGATGACAGGCAATAAAATCAGCCTGGCCATTCTGAATCTCATACGCTGAGCGAATCGGGTGAGGCCCGAAACGCAGATGGGATACGGTTACCGCACCGGACTTTTTAGAGTCATAAACAAAATGTCCCTGAGCATACATCTGTTCCTGTTCGCCGATAATCTTAATGCTGTTTTTATTGGCACTGACCGTACCATCGGCGCCCAGTCCATAAAACACAGCCTGATAGGTATCGGCATTGGCGTCGGTTATAAAACTGGCGTCAAAATCGACGCTTGTATGTGTCAGATCATCTTCGATACCGATGGTAAACAGATTTTTGCTTTCAGGTTTGTCCAGCTCATTAAATACACCGCGGATCATCGCCGGAGTAAATTCTTTTGAGGATAGGCCAAAGCGACCACCGATCACCTTAGGCAGATCGCTGGCCTCGACTTTACCGGCCAGCAGTGCCTGCATCAGAGCCGTTGAGATATCTTTGTAGAGTGGTTCGCCATCGGCGCCAGGCTCTTTGGTTCTATCCAGTACTGCAATCTGCCGAACAGAACCGGGGATAGCTGCAAGCAACTTTTCAGCATCAAAAGGGCGGAACAGACGTGCCTTTAAGACGCCGGTTTTTGCGCCTTTACGATTAAGAAAATCGACAGTTTCTGCGCATGTTTCGGCACCGGATCCCATAATGACGATGACTGACTCGGCATCGTCTGCGCCTTCATATTCGTACAGCTGGTACTGCCGGCCGGTGACTTCGGCAAAACGGTCCATCGCCTGTTGAACGATATCGGGAAACGCTTCATAGAATGGGTTACAGGCCTCCCGTGCCTGGAAAAAAATATCCGGATTCTGAGAGGTGCCGCGGACAACCGGATGGTCCGGGGAGAGGGCGCGGTTACGGCAGTCTCTTACCCGCTCCATATCAATCATTTCATGTAGCATTGACCGGCTGACCAGTTCGACCTTACTGACTTCGTGGCTCGTGCGGAAACCATCAAAGAAGTGCAGAACCGGAACCCGCCCCTCCAGAGTTGCCATCTCAGCAATGGTGGCCATATCCATGACTTCCTGCACCGAGTTGGAAGCCAGCATGGCAAAGCCGGTAGCGCGTGCCGCCATTACATCGGAATGGTCACAAAAGATGGAGAGTGCATGAGTCGCCAGAGAGCGTGCAGCAATATGAAAAACCGTGGGAGTCAGCTCACCGGCAATCTTGTACATATTGGGTATTTTTAATAGCAGCCCCTGAGATGCGGTGAAAGTACAGGTTTTAGCGCCGGCCTGCAGCGCTCCATGAACGGCACCGGCAGCACCACCTTCGCTTTGCAGCTCGATAACATCGGGTATCACACCCCAGAGGTTGGTCTGTCCTTCTGCGCTCCAGCTATCACTCATCTCTCCCATCGGTGAAGCGGGGGTAATAGGGTAGATCGCAATGACATCGTTGAGTTGGTGAGCAATGTACGCGGTGGCTTCGTTGCCATCCATCATGCGGGTCTGGCGGGCGGTCATGATCATGCTCCTGCATCAGTAATAACACTATATTAGTTTATTCTTATGGAGATGAAATGGCAGGAAATTCATTGCTATTGTTGCTCTGAGTCAATCCCTCAAAGCTGTTGAGCTGACGCCAGAGAAGCAGTTCCGGCATCTGGCTGCTCTGCCTGAAAAACTAATTGTCGATGGGGTGCCAATAACTGACTGATTTCCTTTATACTATGTGGCCTGTTTTTACTCAGTCATTTTTTATTCAGCCAAATATAGTCAGAAGCGAAACCAATGCTGCAGATTTATAACACCCTGACCAAAGAGAAAGCGCCTTTTCAACCAATTGAAGAGGGCAAGATCAAAATGTACGTATGCGGAATCACCGTATACGACTTCTGTCATATCGGTCATGCCCGGGTGATGGTGGCATTTGACGTGATTACCCGTTATCTGCGTGCCCGTGGCTGGGATGTTGATTACGTGCGTAATATCACCGATGTCGACGATAAGATTATTAATCGTGCTGCTGAAAACGGTGAACGTCCGGATCAGCTGACTGAGCGAATGATCGCAGCGATGCATGAGGATGAGGATAAACTTAACGTACTGCGTCCGGATCAGGAGCCTCGTGCGACCAGTCATATCGGCGATATCATTGATATGGTCAGCGTTCTGATCGAGAAAGGTTTTGCATATCCTGCGGATAATGGCGATGTTTACTATCGGGTCGAGAAGTTCGCGACTTACGGTCAGCTAACCAACAAAAACGTTGATGAGCTGCGTTCCGGTGCCCGGGTTGAGGTACAGGACGCTAAAGAGAGCCCGCTGGACTTTGTACTCTGGAAAGGTGCAAAAGAGGGCGAGGTAAGCTGGGAATCTCCATGGGGTCCGGGTCGCCCGGGCTGGCATATCGAATGTTCTGCCATGTCTAAATGCTGCCTGGGTGCGAGCTTTGATATTCATGGTGGTGGTCCGGATCTGCCGTTCCCGCATCATGAGAATGAAATTGCTCAGTCTGAAGCAGCCAACGGTGTGAAATACGTTAACACCTGGATGCATGCCGGTGCGGTTCGTGTAAATGCTGAGAAGATGTCTAAATCGCTGGGCAACTTCTTCACTATTCGTGATGTACTGGAAAAATACGACGCTGAAGTGGTCCGCTACTTCCTGTCCTCCGTACACTACCGCAGCTATATCGATTATTCCGAAAGCAGTCTGAAAGAGGCACGCAGTGCGCTGGAGCGTTTCTATCAGGCGCTGAACGAGGTTGAGGCTGTTGCAGGTGAACTGGATAACGATTACGAAGCTCGCTTCAATGCCGCAATGGATGATGACTTCAACACACCAAAAGCAATGGCTGTTCTGTTTGAACTGGTTAACGAACTGAACAGTGCCAGCCGTGCCGGTGAAGCTAAGGCAGCTGCGCTGGCTGCTCAGCTGAAACAGCTGGCCGGTGTGCTTGGCTTGTTGCAGCAGGATCCACAGGCGTTCCTGCAGGGTGAAAGCAAAGAGGGTGAAATCACCCCAGAGCAGATCGAAGCGATGATCCAGCAGCGTGCTGATGCTAAAAAAGCGAAAGATTTCGCTGCTGCGGACCAGATTCGTGAAGATCTGGCCGCTCAGGGTATTATCCTGAAAGACAGCCGTGAAGGTACAACCTGGTTCCGTGAGGGCTAAGCCGCGGAATCTGATTTTTCAAAGGCAGCCATAGCGCTGCCTTTTTTATGGGATTTTTTTGCATTATGAGTTCATCTACAGATCTGCCGGTACTGGTTATCTTCTGTAAGCGGCCATTACCGGGACAGGGCAAGCAGCGCATCGCGGCCACCCTGGGTAAGGATGTGGCTTATGAGATTGCCAGTGCGCTGCTGCAGTGTGCACTGGAGGATGCCAGAGCCTGGCCTGGGAACGTTGTTCTGTCTCCGTCGGGTGAAGCCGATCGGGAATGGGCCGCAGGCTTGCTTGAGCGGGACTGTCTGGTGGTGCCGCAATGTGATGGCAATCTTGGCCAGAAGCTGAATTTTGTTGATGACAAGATACGTGAAATGGGTCATCGACGCTTGTTATTTATCGGGACTGATGCGCCCGAGCATACAGCGGAGCATTATCAGGTTCTGACCGAGCTGTTAATGACTGATCAGGTAGCGCTGAGACCTGCTGAAGATGGCGGCGTTACCGCGATGGGGAGCGGTGAGTGCTGGCCTGATCTGAGTGGACTGCCCTGGAGTACTGAGGCGTTGGGAGACTCGCTGGCGGAGTTGTGTCGTTCTTCAGGTTTTCAGGTTGCTTTCAGCCAGCCGGGTTACGATGTCGATAATCAGTCAGATCTGATACGCTTGAGAACCACTCTGCAGCATGATCTGCGTCCTGCAAGACAAGAGCTATTACATAAAATAAATTCTATAACTATATGAATAAAAAGAGGTTTGTATGGAGCTGATTCGCAGCCGTGAATGGTACTCGACTGGCGATGGATCCGATCGAGGTTATATTCAGCCCCATCAATTGAAAGAACTCTGGTTTCATACCGGAACGGCCTGTAACCTCAGTTGCGATTTTTGCCTGGAAGGCTCTGGCCCCGGCGATCAGCGTCTGGGATTGGTCAAACTGGAAGACGTAAAGCCCTATATCGAACGGGCTGTTGAGATGGGGGTTGAGCAGTTCTCCTTCACCGGCGGTGAGCCCTTTCTGGCCAAAGATCTCGTTAAAATCCTTGAGCTGGCATCTCAGTATGCGCCCTGCCTGGTACTGACCAACGGTACAGAAGCATTGCAGAAGCGTCTGCATCAGCTTGATGTTCTGAAACAGAGTAAACATCCGGTCAGCTTCCGTATCAGTATCGATTCACCTGATCCGCAAGAGCATGATGCCGGCCGTGGTGAGGGGATGTATGACAGTGCTCTCGAGGGTATGAAGGCGCTGGTCGATCTGGGTTTTCATGTCTCTCTGGCGCGTCATATGAAAGACGGTGAGGATACTCCGGCAATTGAAGCGCAATACCGTGAACAGCTGGCACAGCGCCAGATCCCGAGCGATATTAATTTTGTCGCGTTCCCGGATTTCCTGCCACCGGGGAGTGACGGTCACGGACCTGATATCTCGACCAACTGTATGACCCAGTATCACACGGAAGATACACGGCGCAGCTTTATGTGTGCCTTCAGTAAAATGATAGTTAAGCAGAATGGCCGGATGAGGGTGTATGCCTGCACTCTGGTGGATGATGATCCGGAATACGATCTGGGGGAGGATCTGGGGCAGGCACTGGAGCATCGGATCAGTATGAAGCACCATCGCTGTTTCTCCTGCTTTAAGTACGGTTCATCCTGCAGCGAAACATAATCAGCGATCAGTGTTTTTGTTATGGCCGATGAGCTTTCCATCTCTGTTGTGATTCCAGTCGGGCCGGGCGAACAGAGTCTGAGCCCGATGCTCGGGCAGTTGGATCATCTGCAACATGCTGCCGAAATAATCTTTGTTTTCTGTCCGGGGTCGGAGCATCTGGTATCACAGCTTCCGGTTGCGAACGGCAATATTTATCATCTGGTCACTGATCAGGGTAGAGCAAAGCAGATGAATCGTGGCGCAGAGCTCTGTACCGGAGAGCATATATGGTTTCTTCATCTGGATAGTCGGATTCAGGCTCTGCACTGGCAAGAGCTGACCGCTAGCATCGGGTCTTTTCCTGCTCACTTTCATTATTTTGATCTGCAGTTCCTGAATGATAGTGATGGCCCGATGTGGCTCAATGGCTTGGGAGCTAATCTCCGTTCTCGCTGGCTGGGTGTGCCGTTTGGGGATCAGGGGTTCTGTCTCAGTGCTACTGATCTGAAAGGGTTGCAGGGCTATCCGGAGCAGGCTCCCTATGGAGAAGACCATCTTTTGGTGTGGAAAGCCCGACAGCAGGGAATAAAGCTCAAACGAATCTCTTTGCCGCTGATCACCAGCGCCCGTAAGTATGCTGATCAGGGATGGTTCAGGCTGACACTTCGATATCAGTGGTACTGGATCAGACAGGCATTGCCGGAGCTGATTACGCTGATACGCAGGCGATGGCTGAAGCTCTGATGGACTAATTGGTTTTTTAAAAGCAATTCGCCGCGAGGGCGCGTCTCTCACTGCCTGTATTGATCAGTGGGAGGCGCGCCTTCGCGGTGATATATTCAGGATTTGAATTTACTTACCTTTCTATTTACTTACCTTTGTAGTTTGGCGAGCGCTTCTCAACAAAGGCGTTGACCGCTTCCAGATGGTCATCTGTGTTATGGCAGATGCCCTGCATCAGCGCGCAGTGCTCCAGGAATTCAGGTAGCTCCATCTTCTGAGCTGTTTTCAGCAGGCGTTTGGTCATCCGCAGGGCTTGTGGTGGCTTTTCTGCCATCCGGCTGGCCAGCTCCAGTGCTTTCTCCATCAGCTGTTCAGGTTCAACCACTTCCAGCAGAATGCCCAGCTCTTTGGCTTCGTCTGCGCCGATTACCCGTCCTGTCAGTGTCAGCTCAGCGGCTTTCTGATAACCGATCAGTCGTTGCAGGAACCAGGCACCGCCATCTCCCGGAATAATGCCCAGGTTAACGAAAGTCTCACCCATCAGTGCCTTGGTCGAGCCGATACGCAGATCACACATGCAGGTCAGATCGAAGCCTGCACCGATGGCTGGACCATTGACTGCTGCAATTACAGGGATATCGATATTTGCCAGTGCCAGGGGGATGCGCTGAATACCCTGACGGTATTTATTCTGTACAGTGTATACATCGCCACCGAAGGCTCCGTCTTTATGGATACCTTCTCGCTCGGTCATCTCCTTGATATTTCCGCCGGCGGAGAATGCACTGCCGTCTCCGGTAATGATCAGGACGGATACTTCCGGTGTGCGGTTAACCCAGTCTGCCACGGTGACAATATCATCAATCAGGGCGCTACCGGTAAGGGCGTTACGCAGATCGTGGCGTTGGAAGGTCAAGGTCGCGATACGGCCTGTAAGCGTAAGGGCGCTGTCTGTCAGGGCAGGCAGCTGAAACTGTTCAGTCATTCTCTATCCGTGTTTATCATTATAGTTATGCTGGTTTTGTTACCTATCTGCCAGCTTTTGTGGCAAAAGTGTATCAGAAACCGGGACTGCGGCAGAAGTCTTGTGAGGCGAAGAAGCACGTCAACTACCCATAATGGATAGCCAGCCAGATGGTGTCCTGTTCCGGTGGAGTCCATTCGACACGGTGACGCCGATGGGCCGGAATATGCAGATAATCACCTTCTCTGAGCGATACTGATGGGCTGTCAGGATAGCCGATCCGGGCTTCACCCTGAATCAGAAGCACCCATTCGTGCTGGTCCTGGTCATACCAGTAACCTTCGGCGCTATGGTGCCCCCGGGAGACAATCCGTTCTATTTTTAGCTGATTGTTCTCCAGCAGGGTTGTGAACAGTTCGCCGGGGAGTTGTGCGGGAATGTTTGTGAGTAGGTTTTGCATAGCAGCACCTGGCTGGATTGAAGGTTACAGGAAGGGTAGATCAATACCAGGAATTTGCAGCATCATTGAGCCACTAACCACAACCGGGTGGTTAGCCAGAAGCGGGTGCCCGGCTTCTGGCATAAGGGACCCGCTATCAGCCTTCTATCAGCTCGATAGAGGATGCATCGATATCGGCATCGTAGTAAGCCATGCCCAGCTTGTTCAGGTAATCCATACGATCCGCTTTCATCAGATCAATGGCTGGTGCTTCAAGCCCGTTCTGCTCATAGATAGCCGCAAGAGTGGCCAGGTAATGCTCACCTTCTTTAAGCATCAGCAGGCTGGCTGCGCCTACATCAGGCTTTACCGAGCCGTTCGAGTCTTCGGAGAGGGTCACCGCCAGTACCACAGGTTCTTCGTTACCTTCGATGCGTACACTGCGGTTTCGCACTGTCTGTTGCGCCCAGTAATACGCCAGCTCTTTACTCTGGGTCAGGAAAACCGGTTCAACCGTCTCGCTATAAGTCTTATCGCCGATAGTTGCCATTGTTTTTCGTGCAGCTTCGTTCAGCTGTTTATCACCGGAACGGTTCAGACCCTGAGATTTAATGGAATCAACCAGTGCTGAAGAGGTGCCGTGATACCAGATGTTGCTGGTGGTAAAACCCTGTTCAGTTAACAATTCTTTGGCGTCTTGGAGAAAATCAGGTGTAGCAGTCATATCGGAATCACTTAATTCGTTTCTGGTAATAGCGAACATCATAGTAGCATTAAAATAATGCAGGGATCTGTTATAAATAAGTTTTAATAAACAGAAGGTTAGATGGATTATCAAGCACACAAAGTGCCATCTGTTTATTCATTGGCTCTGCTAATGCGAGCCACAAAAAAGGCCATGTATTGTTCAGAATACATGGCCTTTTTAGTAGTCGTCATCTGATCAGGCTGCGAAGTGGTCAGACAGAAATCTGTCCTGGCGCCTGATCAGATAGCAGGGATCAACTGAACTGGTTAGAGGTGTTTTTCGCACCGCCAGCTTTCAGCGCGTTTTCACCCGCGTAGTACTCTTTGTGGTCATCACCCAGATCGGAACCAGCCATGTTCTGGTGCTTAACGCATGCGATACCCTGACGGATCTCTTTACGCTGAACACCTTCAACGTAACCCAGCATCGCTTTGTCACCGAAGTACTCTTTCGCCAGGTTGTCTACAGACAGGGCGGTTGTGTGGTAAGTCGGCAGTGTGATCAGGTGGTGGAATACGTTCGCTTCACGGGCAGTATCTGCCTGGAAGGTACGTACACGAGCATCGGCTGCGTCAGACAGTTCAGAACCATCGTAATCAGCAGACATCAGGTTATCACGGTCGTATGCAGATACGTCCTTACCTTCAGCCGCCCATGCATCGTAAGTCTGCTGACGGAAGTTCAGCGTCCAGTTGAAAGATGGAGAGTTGTTGTACACCAGCTTCGCATCCGGGTGTACTTTACGGACTTCGTCCATCATGCCTTTGATCTCGTGTACGGTCGGTACCGCAGTCTCGATCCACAGCAGGTCAGCACCGGCATTGATCGCTTCGATACAGTCAAATACGCAACGCTCGTGGCCAGTACCCTGACGGAACTGGTACAGACCGGAAGGCAGACGCTTAGGACGAACCAGCTTACCGTTACGGCTGATCAGTACATCACCTTCAGCAGTATCTTCCGGTGCTACTTCTTCGCAATCCAGGAAGGAGTTGTAAACATCACCCTGATCGCCTGGCTCACGCACAACCGCGATCTCTTTAGTCAGGCCAGCACCTTCAGAGTCGGTACGTGCAACGATAACACCGTCATCAACACCCAGCTCCAGGAAAGCGTAACGCAGTGCGCGCAGTTTCGCGTGGAAGTCGGCGTGAGGTACGGTTACTTTACCGTCCTGGTGACCACATTGCTTCTCATCAGCCACCTGGTTTTCGATCTGCAGACAGCAAGCACCGGCTTCGATCATCTGCTTAGCCATCAGGTAAGTTGCTTCTGCGTTACCGAAACCGGCATCGATATCAGCAACGATCGGTACCACGTGAGTTTCGTGGTTGTCGATCTTGTCCTGGATTTCAGCTTCCAGAGCGGCATCGCCTGCTTCGCGAGCTTTGTCCAGTTCGCGGAACAGGCCGCCCAGTTCACGGGCATCAGCCTGACGCAGGAAGGTGTACAGTTCTTCAACCAGAGACGCAACAGCAGTCTTTTCGTGCATAGACTGATCAGGCAGAGGGCCGAAGTCAGAACGCAGCGCTGCAACCATCCAGCCAGACAGGTACAGGTAGCGACGTTCAGTAGAACCGAAGTGCTTCTTGATAGAGATCAGCTTCTGCTGACCTACAAAACCGTGCCAGCAGCCCAGAGACTGAGTGTACTTGGTTTTGTCTTTGTCGAACTCAGCCATGTCGCGACGCATGATGCCTGCGGTGTACTTAGCGATGTCCAGGCCGGTCTTGAATTTGTTCTGAGCACGCATACGTGCAGCGGATTCCGGGTTGATTGCATCCCAAGGACTGCCAGCTTCTGCTTTCAGACCGGCGATGCTTTCAATGTCCTGATTCAGTGTAGACATGGTATTTCCTTCTCTCGTAAGGGGGCAGCTGTGTGCGCTGCTTTGTTATTCGTTTCGCAATCCATCATAGGGAGAGGATTAACATAAAGGAAATAAATGGCTATTATTTACGATATTCACAAACTAAATAATAGTGGCTAAGCCCACTGCTTACGGGGTTTTATGAGTCTCGAAAATATTGATCTCAATCTCCTGGTATACCTTGATGTGCTGTTGCGGGAGCGAAATGTGACTCGTGCGGCGACAGCGCTGGGCATCACTCAACCTGCTATGAGTAATGGTCTGCGTCGCCTGCGTGACAGCTTTAATGATCCTTTGTTGGTGCGGACAAGTGAGGGAATGGTGCCGACGGAGCGAGCCCAGAGTCTGCAGCCTGTTTTGCGACAGATATTGTCTTCAGTTGAGCAGGTGATCGAGCCCAGTAGCAGTTTTGATGCCAGCAAAAGTGATCGGGTATTCCGGATTATGACCAGTGACTATGGTGAAGCGACCCTTTTGCCGCGCTTACTTAAGCGCTTAAGAAAGGAAGCTCCGGATATTGTTCTCGATATTCTGACCCCCAGTGATATGAGTTTCACCGAGGTGGAGCAGGGGCTGGTCGATCTTGTCATTAACCGCTTCGATACGATGCCGCAATCGTTTCACCAGAAGACGCTGTGGCAGGACAGCTTCTCCTGTCTGTTCGCGGTTGATAATCCAATCTCTTCTGATTTCCGGCTTGAAACATACCTTGAGGCCTATCATGTATGGGTCAGTAAAACCGGTATGGGAGCGGGGATGGGGATCTCGCCGAAGGATGTGAAACGGCTGGGCTGGGTCGATGAAGCATTAGAAAGGCGGGGGCATAAACGCAAGATCAGGGTGTTCACCCGGCACTACCAGACTGCCGCGCATATCGCCGAGCAGAAGGGGTTGATAGCGACCATTCCAACCCGTGCAGCGATGCAGCAATCCAGAAATCCGCGCCTGGTGGTAAAAAAACCACCTTTCGAAATCCCGGATTTTGAACTGAAGATGGCCTGGAGCCCTTTGCTTCAACATAACGTGGCTCATCAGTGGTTGAGGAATCTGATCAGTGAGGTTGCCAGTGCCTGACTGACAGGGCTCTGGAATGAACAGGAGATGTTATGAAGGCTATGACGTGCAGGCAGTTAGGTGGAGCATGTGACACAGTGTTTCGGGCGAATACTTTTGAAGAGTTAACTGAACTGAGTAAGCAGCACGGGATTGAGATGTACCGGAAACAGGATCAGGCACACCTTGATGCAATGCAGCGGATAAGCGAGTTGATGGCTGATCCGGAGAAAATGCAGCAGTGGCTTGAAGCCAGACGTAAAGAGTTTGAATCTCTACCTGAGCTTTGAGCCAGTTTCAGAAAGATGCTAATACAGCAGGATTTGCTAAATCGGGCCATGTTATTTTCTTGCCTGCTGATATGGACTTTGAAGGTTGAACTGAATGACTGACTGTCACCATTACCGGGCCCGTTTTCAAAGGGTAATTGATTACATCTACGCACATTCCGATGAGCCCCTGGATCTGATCAGACTTGCCGATATTGCTCATATGTCACCCACCCATTGGCATCGGGTGTATCTTGCTATCTGTGGTGAGACTCTGGCAGCAACGGTGAAACGTTTGCGGTTGCATAAAGCAGCTTCAGCGTTGATTAATACTGATCTCACCGTTGAGCATGTAGCCAGGCAATCGGGGTATCGAACTGTTCAGTCTTTCAATCGTGCATTCAGCGGAGCATACGGGATGCCTCCAGCACGTTTCCGGCGTGAGGGAAGCCATTCCCGTTTGTCTTGGCGTTAGAAGCACAGGAAGATGCAGTGATGTCTGCACAGACTGAAATGGATGTAAAAATCAGAAATATAGAAGCGCCGATCAAAATGGTTGGCGTGTTACATACAGGCCCTTACATAGAGATAGGTAAGGCTTTTGAAAAGTTGAATGTCTGGCTGATGGAAGCTAGCGCTTGGCCACATTTGAGGACAGTAGCCGGAATTTATCATGATGATCCGACCTGTGTAGCTCCGGAGAAGCTGAGATCACATGCTTGTGCGGTTTTGCAATCAGGGCATGAGCTGGATCTGTCCGATGACTTAGAGGCGGTTGAAGCTGGCGCTGGTAAATATGCGGTACTCAGATTCAAAGGGCCTTATGCGGGTTACAGCAGGCTTATCACTGGTTATTCAGTACCTGGCTGCCGCAGTCAGGTGAGGAGTTATGTGACAGGCCGTGTTTTGAAGATTATCTGAATAATCCCCGGGAGGTTGCCCCGGAAGAGCTGCTGACAGATATTTATCTGCCCTTACTCGACTGACCCGAATCAGAGTCTGGTTGTAGAGAAATAAGATGGATTAGTTCAGACCAAATCTGACACTTCTTCTTGATTACCGATTTTGATTGAAGGTGACTAAACCTGAAATCAATCATAATCAGAGGTAACCCTCATGCTTCAGACAAGATCGTCAAACACAAGGTAGGCCTGCTTAATCTGGCTGATGAGCTGGGCAACATATCCAAAGCCTGCAAGATGATGGGCGTATCCAGAGATACGTTCTATCGATACAAAGAAGCGGTGAGTGATGGTGGTGTTGAATCACTGTTAGAGCAGAACCGCAGAGTTCCCAATCACAAGAACCGTGTTGATCCGATGGTTGAGTCAGCCGTCATTCAATATGCCATTGATGAGCCTGCTCATGGCCAGGTGCGAGTCTCCAATGAGTTGCGCAAGAAAGGCATCTTTGTGTCTCCCAGTGGAGTTCGCTCGATCTGGCTTCGCAATGACTTAGCGAACTTCAAACTGCGGCTGAAGGCACTGGAAGCCAAAGTAGCCGAAGACGGTCTAATCCTGACGGAACCACAGGTTCAGGCACTGGAGCGGAAGAAACAGGATGACGAAGCCTGTGGTGAGATTGATACCGCACACCCTGGCTATCTGGGGTCTCAGGATACGTTCTATGTCGGCACTTTCAAGGGGGTTGGTCGTGTCTATCAGCAAACCTATGTGGATACCTACTGCCGAGTGGCTCACTGTAAGCTCTATACGACCAAAACGCCGATCACCGCAGCAGATCTACTCAATGATCGTGTGTTGCCGTTTTATGCCTCAGAGGAGCTTCCTGTGTTGCGTATTCTGACGGATCGAGGCACTGAATACTGCGGTAAAGCAGAAAGTCATGATTACCAGCTCTATCTGGCCATTAACGACATCGAGCACACCAAAACCAAGGCTCGACATCCCCAGACTAACGGTATCTGTGAACGCTTCCACAAGACCATTTTACAGGAGTTTTATCAGCCGACTTTACGACGGAAAATCTATGGTTCAATAGAGGAGTTACAAGCTGATCTGGACGACTGGCTGGAATACTACAATAATGAACGAACTCATCAGGGTAAACGGTGCTGCGGCAGAACACCGATGGAAACGTTGCTCGATGGGAAATCAGTCTGGAAGGAAAAGTTCGTGAACTGAACCTGACCTGACAGACACCTTCATGAAAAATCGGTAACTGTCAGATCAAGTCTGAATTACTACAAATAAGATGACCTTTCATTGGCTCTGCCAATGCGAGCCACAAAAAAGGCCATGTATTGTTCAGAATACATGGCCTTTTTAGTAGTCGTCATCTGATCAGGCTGCGCAGTGGTCAGACAGAAATCTGTCCTGGCGCCTGATCAGATAGCAGGGATCAGCTGAACTGGTTAGAGGTGTTTTTCGCACCACCCGCTTTCAGCGCGTTTTCACCCGCGTAGTACTCTTTGTGATCATCGCCCAGATCGGAACCAGCCATGTTCTGGTGCTTAACGCATGCGATACCCTGACGGATCTCTTTACGCTGAACACCTTCAACGTAACCCAGCATCGCTTTGTCACCGAAGTACTCTTTCGCCAGGTTGTCTACAGACAGGGCGGTCGTGTGGTAAGTCGGCAGCGTGATCAGGTGGTGGAATACGTTCGCTTCACGGGCAGTATCTGCCTGGAAGGTACGTACACGTGCATCCGCAGCGTCAGACAGTTCAGAACCGTCGTAATCAGCAGACATCAGGTTATCACGGTCGTAAGCAGATACGTCCTTACCTTCAGCCGCCCATGCATCGTAAGTCTGCTGACGGAAGTTCAGCGTCCAGTTGAAAGATGGAGAGTTGTTGTACACCAGCTTCGCATCCGGGTGAACTTTACGGACTTCGTCCATCATGCCTTTGATCTCGTGTACGGTCGGTACCGCAGTCTCGATCCACAGCAGGTCAGCACCGGCATTGATCGCTTCGATACAGTCGAATACGCAACGCTCGTGGCCAGTACCCTGACGGAACTGGTACAGACCGGAAGGCAGACGCTTAGGACGAACCAGCTTACCGTTACGGCTGATCAGTACATCACCTTCAGCAGTATCTTCCGGTGCTACTTCTTCACAATCCAGGAAGGAGTTGTAAACATCACCCTGGTCGCCCGGCTCACGCACAACCGCGATCTCTTTAGTCAGGCCAGCACCTTCAGAGTCAGTACGTGCAACGATAACACCGTCATCAACACCCAGTTCCAGGAAAGCGTAACGCAGGGCACGCAGTTTCGCGTGGAAGTCAGCGTGAGGTACAGTAACTTTACCGTCCTGGTGGCCACATTGCTTCTCGTCAGCCACCTGGTTTTCGATCTGCAGACAGCAAGCACCGGCTTCGATCATCTGCTTAGCCATCAGGTAAGTTGCTTCCGCGTTACCGAAACCGGCATCGATATCAGCAACGATCGGTACCACGTGAGTTTCGTGGTTGTCGATCTTGTCCTGGATTTCAGCTTCCAGAGCGGCATCGCCAGCTTCACGCGCTTTGTCCAGTTCGCGGAACAGGCCGCCCAGTTCACGGGCATCTGCCTGGCGCAGGAAGGTGTACAGTTCTTCAACCAGAGACGCTACTGCAGTTTTTTCGTGCATAGACTGATCTGGCAGAGGGCCGAAGTCAGAACGCAGGGCTGCAACCATCCAGCCAGACAGGTACAGGTAGCGACGTTCAGTAGAGCCGAAGTGCTTCTTGATAGAGATCAGCTTCTGCTGACCGACAAAACCGTGCCAGCAGCCCAGAGACTGGGTGTACTTGGTTTTGTCTTTGTCGAACTCAGCCATGTCGCGACGCATGATGCCAGCGGTGTACTTAGCGATGTCCAGACCGGTTTTGAATTTGTTCTGTGCACGCATGCGGGCAGCAGATTCCGGGTTGATGGCATCCCATGGAGAGCCGTGGGTTTCTTTCAGGCCAGCGACTGCCTGGATATCTTGGTTCAGACTAGACATAGTCAATCCTTCTCTCTAAGTGCTATCACCGGGTTATTTATTTAGTTGGGAGCCCCGGATCGAGCGGTTCACATCCTGCGTCGGCAAGTTTGTCGAAGTGGCCAACGCCTCAGGTGCTTTTTATGATGCTGAGTTGACCGGGGCAGGTCAAAGGGAATTTGTGCGCAGCACAATAGTGGTAAATTAACTACATTACATAGACTTAGATAAATGTAGTATTACTACACGATCGCTGCTCTGCTGCAATGCAGCAAAGCCAGTAACCATCGTAGTCAGAAGGGTTATAGTCGAAAGTCTAAAGACTTTTGTTGGAGTGATATCAGGCTTCTTTTACAAAACATCTTGGTTATATTAACTGGGTTTTATATTTCAAAAAAATATATCCAAGATCGGCTTAATAATCATGAAATTGTAACGTCTGGATGCTGTGGCCTGGCATTTGTTCATACCGAAGCTGTCCGGGTAACCTGGCGGGTTTAACCGGAACGGAAAAAGGCCATCAGAGATGGCCTTTTTAGTATGAAGTCTATCCGCCAGAATGGCGTAATTACTCGATATAGAGTGACCCCTGGTTGTACAGATCGGCCAGTAGCTGCAGTTGATCCTGATGCCATTCACCCTGGTTGATCACTAATGCGACATTATCGCTCAGTGTGACTGCCAGGCTGGCTGTGATGGCGTTACAGTTAAACAGCTTGCCGTCTGCAAACAGCTGCAGGTGTTCATCACTCTGGCGATAGTAGGACAGGCGGCTGCCCTCATTGCGGATAAAGTGAATATCCTCCTGTGTCAGAACATCAGCGATCTGCTCAGCAGTCACAGGTTCTTCCGGGCTCTGATCCAGCTCCGTGTATTTGGCTTCTGTGACAAATTGTCCCAGCCATTGCGCCAGCTTCTCGTCATCGTTCAGGTAATCGGTAAAGATCTGACGGACTTTCTGCAAAGCGGTCGGGCTGATCTCTCCGGCGCTGTCCTGCAGGCTAAGATCCGGATCGTTATAGCGGAACTCGGAGGTCAGCTTTTCGCCGATAAAATCGGTGTAGTTACGCATGATCTCGGCATGTGAAGGGGCGCGGAAACCAACAGAGTAGGTCATGCAGTCGTCACTCTCGCTGACACCGTTGTGACCTACCTGAGGCGGTATATACAGCATATCTCCGGGTTCCAGCACCCAGGTATGCTCAGGCTCCCAGTCAGGGATGATCATCACCGGCGTGTCTGGGCGACGGGGCGAGTTCTGGTCAAAGAAACCGCCGACTTCCCAGCGACGTTTGCCCTGGGTCTGAATCAGGAATACATCGTAGTTATCGTAGTGTGGGCCCACGCCGCCGTTTTCACTGGCGAAACTGACCATCAGGTCGTCGTAGCGCCAGTTCGGGATAAAGCGGAACTGTTCTACGATATCGGCGGCTTCCGGTACCCAGTGATCTACGGCTTGCACCAGCAGGGTCCAGTTACTTTCTGGTAGCTGGGCAAAGGTCTCTTCACTGAAAGGGCCGTGCTGAATCTCCCAGTGGTCCTGCTCAGGTTTGTTGATGATGAGACGGGATTCAACATCTTCTTCCAGAGCCAGGCCTGCCAGCTCATCTGCACCGACAGGTACTTCAAGATCAGGGAAAGCGTTACGGATCAACAGCGGCTTTTTCTGCCAGTAGTCGCGCAGAAACTCTTCTACGCTGATATCGCCAAACAGTGAATCACTCATTTTTTAGCTTCCTGATCCTGAGGTTGGATTTTCGCGGTCGTTTCGTCGATTGAGGCGAGGATGCCGCGTAGCATATTCAGTTCGGTGCGCTCTGGACGGGAGCGGTTGAAGTAACGGCGCAGCTTGTCCATTACCTTGCCTTCATGCTGCGGGATGATGAAGTTAGTTTTACGCAGAGCGCTTTCCAGATGTTCATAGAACAGCTCCATATCGCGGGTCAACGGGTAGGGCTCTTCCTGTTTGATGTAGTCCTGCTTACGATGTGCCTGCCAGATTTCATAACAGACCAGCTGGATGGCTGCTGAAACGTTCAGTACCGGGTATTCAGGGTTGGCATCAATGTAGACGTGGTAGTTACATTTCTGCAGTTCAGAGTTGTGCAGCCCCATTGTCTCGCGACCAAATATGATTGCTACTTTGCCGTGCTCAGCCTCACCAATAACCTTTCGCGCGCAGTCGTGGGCATCAAAGATAGGCAGGTCGAATGTTCGGTTGCGGGCGCTGGTACCTATAACCAGTTGGCAATCGGCAATTGCCTCATCCATGGTGTCGACGACTATAGCGTTATCCAGTACATCTTTGGCGCCGGCGGCACGGGAATCTGCTTCCTCACTCGGGTAGATACGTGGCTCTACCAGATAAAGCTGGCTTAGCCCCATATTTTTCATCGCCCGTGCGGCAGCCCCGATATTACCAGGATGAAAAGTATTGATAAGAACGATACGGATATTGTCGAGCATAGTTGTCATTACTTCTGTTGACCGCGCTATTGTAGTCCTGAGCGTCGGTTGAGTGTTTGTTTCAGATCAGCGTTCCAGCTTTTCGCAGAACTGTTTCAGATCCCAGATGAAGCGTTCACGGTGCCACAGTTGTGGCGAGTGATCGGAATTCTCGTAGGTGTGCAGTTCAGCAACCGGAATAGTATCACGGACGTATTCGGCAACCTGTTGCGAATAGAACTGACTTTCATCCCCGTAGATAAGCAAAGCAGGTACGCTGATGGTTGGCAGTACATCCCGGTAATCCGCAGCAGTCAGACTTTCCCAGCACTGTACCAGTGGCTCGCCGTTAAGCGATTGAAGGTATTCGCGCATCTGTTGGAAGCCGCGGGAGTTACGCTGATAATTGTCATAGGACTTGCGGTTATAGCCGTTGGCGACCAACTGCAGCAGACCTTCGGCGAAGTCCTCGCGCAGCTTGGCGATCAGACGATTATTAGCAGCCTGATTAAAGTGGCCGTAAATACCATTATGCCACTGATCATCGGTAACCAGTTTTGGCGACTGATCGACGATGCATACGCCTGCAAGCTGGTCGCAGCCAAAATCACGGATATATTGCCACAAAGTCAGCGCCCCCATTGAATGGCCTACCAGAGTCACCTGATCGAGCTTCAGTTCGTTGATCAGCTGATTAAGGTCAGCGGCCATGTCGGCCACATGAGTGCTGCTATTCTCCGGTTGGTTATGACCACCGTGGCCTCGGGCATCCCAGCAGATCACGTCATGGTGATCTGCCAGTTCTGAGGCGAAAGGCAGCCATTCCCGGGCGCTGGCACTCCAGCCGTGCAGGAAGATAACCGGACTACCTGTGCCCAGTCTAAGATAGTGGATGTCTACGCCATCGGCTGAGGTAATCTTTTCCATAGTATCAGATGCTTAGATGTGCTTTGAGTGAAATTAGTTTATGCAAAAAAAAGCAGAGCCTGAGCTCTGCTTTCATGTGGCTTATGGGCGATCAGATCGCTTTAGCCTGATCGACTGCATTACCGATATAGCTGTGAGGTGTCAGTTGCTTCAGCTCTTCTTTGGCTGCTTCTGGCATCTCCAGCGTATCAACGAACGCCATGATGGTTTCTTTAGTCATGTCCTGACCGCGGGTCAGCGCTTTCAGTTTCTCGTACGGCTCTTCAATGCCGTAGCGGCGCATCACCGTCTGGATTGGCTCTGCCAGAACTTCCCAGCTGTTTTCCAGATCTTCATCCAGACGAGCAGGGTTGAGTTCCAGTTTGCTGATGCCTTTCAGGCTGGATTGGTAAGCGATCAGGCTATAGCCGAAGCCCACGCCCATGTTACGCAGTACAGTAGAGTCAGTCAGGTCACGCTGCCAGCGGGATACTGGCAGTTTAGCGGCCAGGTGCTGCATGATCGCATTGGCGATACCCAGGTTGCCTTCGGAGTTTTCGAAGTCGATCGGATTAACCTTGTGGGGCATAGTGGAAGAGCCAACTTCGCCAGCAATGGTTTTCTGCTTGAAGTAACCCAGAGAGATGTAACCCCATACATCACGGTCGAAATCGATAATGATGGTATTGAAACGGCATACAGCATCAAACAGCTCAGCGATGTAATCGTGTGGCTCGATCTGAGTAGTGTATGGGTTAAAGGTCAGGCCCAGGCTTTCGATAAAGTCGCTGGCGTTCTGTGCCCAGTCTATATCTGCGTAAGCAGACAGGTGGGCGTTGTAGTTGCCTACTGCGCCATTGATTTTACCCAGCAGTTCAACGCTCTGAATCTGTTTGATCTGACGTTGCAGACGGTATGCAACGTTTGCCATCTCTTTACCAACAGTGGTTGGAGAGGCTGTCTGACCATGGGTGCGGGACAGCATTGGCTGAGCGGCAAACTCACGGCCCATCGCAGCGATCTCGTCAGTAACCTGTTGCATAACTGGCAGCATCACATCCAGACCCTGTTTCAGCATCAGTGCGTGAGACAGGTTGTTGATGTCTTCAGAGGTGCAGGCGAAGTGAACAAACTCGCTGACAGCAGCCAGTTCAGCATTATCTGCGATACGCTCTTTGATCAGGTACTCAACCGCCTTTACGTCGTGGTTGGTAGTGCGCTCAATCTCTTTGACACGGTTAGCTTCAGCTTCGCCGAAGTTGTCTACCAGTTCATTCAGGATCGCATTGGCTTCGTCGCTCAGCGCTGGTACTTCAGCGATCTGAGGGTGAGCAGCCAGTTTTTGCAGCCAGCGGACTTCAACAGTCACACGGGCGCGAATCAGACCGAATTCACTGAATACCGGACGCAGGTCAGCTGTTTTGCTGCCGTAACGACCATCAACCGGGGAAATCGCAGAAAGGGAAGTAAGATCCATATTGAGTCTGTACCTGATCAGGGATCAACACTGAGCGCGTCGATCCGGTTTAAATTTTGAGCGCAAATTATAGCGAAATTATGGGTATAAAAACCAGAGCTCGATGCGAGTCGGGCTCTATTTAGGGAGCCTGCGAATAAGCCAGGTACTTTCTCTGCGGGACGATAAAGCCGTCTTAAACGCGAAAGCGTACGCAGAGAATGGCCAGCCCTTTTCAAGTACGCTGACAACGTAGAAGGCGGCTTTAGCGCCCGCCCGAAGGGGCTTGCAGAGCGATCCTATCTCTTTGTTAACGACTTTCGACAGGCAACCAGCATGCCTCTATTCGTTGCCTCGAGCTAGAACCGCTCTGAAAGCCAGAGGCGTATCTGACTTGTTCGCAGGTTCCTTAACCTTTGCGGGTGATACGCCGGATAGAAGGGCGTAACCGGGATTTAAAGAACAACAGATGCCAGCGTTTTCCGCCTACCTGCTTCCAGAGGATGGAGGCGCGGATGCCGGCCAGCAGCAGGGCGCGTATTTTGGCGGCATTCTCGGCGTTTTGCAGATGACGCGGTTCTCCCGTTACCTGAATGCGGAAATTGAAGGTGCTCAGGGTGTCCTGATACAGGCTGGCCAGGTTGGCGATCACGCTGGGGTGGGTAAACACCGCAGGATTATCCAGAACATCTCCGTCAGATTCGCTGAAATAGCGGGCTTGCTGAGTGATCTGGTCGATACGTACGCTGATGACCTGTAGCAGGTCCGGGCGCTTGCTGAGCTTCTTCTGCAGATGCAGCAGACTGAGGGCATAGCGCACGACATCCTGATTCTGTTCGGCACGGCTTTTATTCAGCAGTTCATCGAGGTTTCTGAAACCGATGCTGAGGTTAAATGGCAGATCATGGGTGCCGCCGAATATCGCTTCAGTGTTCTCAGGGTTGGTATTGAAGATACTGGCCAGCGATGTTTCGAAGTTGTTTTGCGGAACCATACCCCGGGTGGCGATCTGTTCTACCAGACTGGCTGCCTGAAATACGCCCGCCAGGGCGATGGCTTGTTCGTCGTATGCTCTGGACATTGCTCTGTGTGGTTCCGTTTAAGCGTGTTTGCCGGTAGTTTCGATAACGCCGCCGCCGAGGCAGATCTCATCGTCATAGATAACAACGGACTGACCCGGTGTGACCGCGCGCTGAGGCTCGTCAAACTCGATCCGGTAGCCTTCGCCTTCAGGCGCCGGGTAGATAGTACAGGACTGGTCAGACTGTCTGTAGCGAACTTTAGCCTTACATTTATAAGGTAGTTCTGGTTGTTGGCCGTCAATCCAGAAAATATCGCTGGCGGTCAGCCAGTTGCTGAACAGCAGGTCATGCTGCTTGCCCTGAACGGCGACCAGTACGTTACGATCCAGATCTTTTCCGGCCACAAACCATGGGTCTTCCGGGTAATTTTTCAGTCCGCCGATGCCCAGTCCCTGACGCTGACCGATAGTGTGGTACATCAGGCCCTGATGCTGGCCGATCACATCGCCATCCGGTGTCTGAATTTCACCGGGCTGTGCCGGCAGATACTGTTTCAGGAAGTCAGTAAAGCGGCGTTCGCCGATAAAGCAGATGCCGGTGCTGTCTTTTTTATCGTGGGTGATCAGATCATGTTCTTCAGCAAGGCGGCGTACCTCCGGCTTTTCCAGCTCGCCAACCGGGAACAGGGTAACCGCCAGTTCTTCGCTACCGACCTGATGCAGGAAGTAACTCTGATCTTTGTTGTTATCCAGGCCTTTCAGCAGGGCGGCCTTGCCGTTGTGCTCACCGCGACGCACGTAGTGGCCAGTGGCGATTATGTCGGCACCCAGCACCCGGGCATAATCCAGGAATGCTTTGAATTTAATCTCGCGGTTACACAGGATGTCCGGATTAGGGGTGCGGCCAGCCTTGTATTCTTCCAGGAAGTGCTCAAAGACATTATCCCAGTATTCTGCAGCGAAGTTGGCTGTATGTAGATGCAGGCCCAGCTTATCGCAGACCGCCTGAGCATCAGCCAGGTCATCCATAGCAGTGCAGTAGTCGGTACCGTCGTCTTCATCCCAGTTCTTCATAAACAGGCCTTCAACCTGATAACCCTGTTGTTGTAGAAGTAGGGCGGAAACGGATGAGTCGACACCGCCGGACATACCGACGATTACTTTAATGGAACTGTTTGCAGAGTCTGACGTTGTTTCTGGCATGGCTTCTGACGTAATTTCTGACATGTGCTTACGGGATAATCTTCTTTAACTTCCGATGCTATCGATATTGGGCTGACAGCATGCTTATTCAAGGGCAGATCGTGTTGTTCAGGCCGGTTGCAGAGCGTCCTGTTCAATGATTATGTCCAGTGGGTAGCTCTGGCCCGCCAGATAGTCATCGATACAACGGGTAACCATCGGGCTGCGCAGATCGTCACGGCGTGCTTCAAGTTCTTCACGGTTCAGCCATATGGCGCGCTCTATGCCGTCGTCCAGTGGCAATGAGGGATCATGGCTGATGGCCCGGGCAATAAAACAGTAGCGATGATAGGTAATGCCATTGCTGGGGGCCGTGTAGACATACATTCCCAGTAGTTTTTCGGGTGTAACGGTCCAGCCGGTCTCTTCCAGTGTTTCCCGGATAGCTGCGTCAATAAAGGTCTCGTCGGCTTCAAGGTGGCCGGCGGGCTGATTGATGACCAGTTTGTTCAGGCTGTTAGACCACTCTTCAATGAGCAGGAAGCGACCGTCCTTTTCCACAATGGTGGCGACCGTCGCGTGGGGTGTCCATCGCATGTTACATTCCGTACAATATTTAAGGTTGCAGATAATACCATTATCGTTGCGGTGTTTCTGCCATTTAACAACATCTGTAGAAGTCGTCGGTGTCTGAGAGTTATGTTTAAAGATTATGTTTCGGTGCAGAGCGAAGACTTTGCAATCGCAGAGCTGACAGAGCAGGTGCGAGCAGAAGATGCCAGTAATGGTGCAATCGTCACATTCACAGGTATTGTCAGGGAGCTTTCTGATAAAGAAGGGTTACTGGCGATGTATCTGGAGCACTATCCGGGTATGACCGAAAAGGCACTGGAAAAGATTGCCTCACAGGCTCGTGAGCGCTGGCCGCTCGGTAATATTGTGATCGTTCACCGAATCGGCGAGCTGGCTCTGAACGATAACATCGTGTTTGTGGGTGTTGGTAGCGCTCATCGTGTAGCCGCGTTTGCCGCTGCTCAGTTCATAATGGATTACCTGAAGCGAGACGCACCGTTCTGGAAGAAAGAGATTACTGCAGAGGGCGAGACCTGGGTCGAGGCAAAGTCCACCGATCTGGATGCTGCAGACGCCTGGGATCAGTAACTTACCGCCTGTTACGGGGCTTTCCATGCCCGCGGTTATTTCTGCTTGTATTGCTTCTGTTCGTTGGGCGGTGTTGCTGCTTTTTCGGCGCTTCAGCCAGATGTACAGCTTCTTTCCGGTACTGCCCGGGTTGCAGGTTTTCCAGTGACCAGTTGCCGATGGCGTAGCGGATCAGTCTGAGCGTTGGGTAACCTACCGCCGCCGTCATGCGTCGGACCTGTCGGTTACGACCTTCTGTTATTTTTAACTCGATCCAGCTGGTTGGCAGGTTTTTGCGCTCTCTGATCGGTGGATTGCGGGGCCAGATATCCGGTTCGGAAATTTTTTTTGCTCTGGCGAGGCGAGTCATGCCGTCTTTCAGTTCAACGCCTTTGCGTAGTTTTTGCAGTGCCTGCTCATCAATGTCTCCCTCAACCTGCGCCCAGTAAGTTTTTTCCAGCTTGAAGCGGGGATTGGCCAGTTGGTGTTGAAGCTGGCCATTATCGGTCAGAATGAGCAGTCCTTCAGAATCGTAATCCAGGCGACCGGCTGCGTAGATGCCTTTTTCTTTAATAAAATCAGCCAGCGTGGTCCGGCCCTCGTTATCTGTGAACTGGGTAAGAACCTGAAACGGCTTATTAAAAAGAAGAATGTCTGCCATGGTGACGAGGAAACCTGATGTGAGCGGGAGGGCATCGTCGCAAAAAGTCGCAACGGAGGCAAATAAGAGCAACTAAAAAAGGCAGCCGAGGCTGCCTTTTCAAATTCTCCCTGTTGCTCTGTATCGAAGATAAACCATACGCCCCCCAGCGGCTTATCAATGATCAGGCTTCAGCAGCTTCCTCAACCAGTACCGGCTTGATGTTAACTGCATGTGTTCCTTTCGGTCCCGGTGTTGTTTCGAACGTAACATCCTGGCCCGCTTTCAGGCTTTTATAGCCTTCTACCTGTATTACTGAGTAGTGAGCGAAAAGATCTTCGTCAAAGTCTGGTGAAATAATAAAACCAAAACCTTTGGCGTTATTGAACCATTTGACTTTCCCTGTGTGCATTGGTGTCCCCCAATATCCGATTATTACAGCGACCCGAATTTTCCCTGGGCCTGTTACCGCTACGACCTCTCTTGCTACAATGCTGTTACCGAGAAGTAGTTCCATGTCATATTAAGCAGGGACAACCGATACTGCACAAACTCTCACTCCTGCTGTGTGCAGTATATCATTCGGCCAGAGCCCCCAGAAATACTGGGTTGCTCATAATGGTAAGTATAAATTTGTAGATAAAATTGATGTGTGATATGCGCCAGACGGTTTCAGATATTAAAATGACCAGTAACGATGATGATTTTGACGGCCAGCATGATATTGGTCTTGTAACAGAAGAGGCGAAGCCGGAGGTAAAGCGCCCATCGATGTATAGGGTAGTGTTGCTAAATGACGACTATACTCCAATGGACTTCGTTGTACAGATCCTGATGGTATTTTTTTCAATGAATCAGGAGAAGGCGACACAGGTTATGCTGGCGGTCCATACGAAAGGGAAAGGCGTATGTGGTGTATTCACCCGTGATGTTGCTGAAACTAAAGCGGCTCAGGTGAATCAATATGCTAGAGAGAACAATCACCCCCTCTTGTGTGAAGTAGAGAAGGCTTAGCGGAGCGTTAGATATGTTGAATAAAGAGCTTGAAGATACGCTGAGTATTGCATTTAAAAGTGCTCGGGCTAAGCGCCACGAGTTTATGACGGTAGAGCATCTGTTGCTGGCTCTGCTGGATAACTACGAAGCCAGCACGGTATTGAATGCCTGTGGTGTGAATATGGATAAGTTGCGCAGCTCCCTCAGTTCCTTTATTGAGGATACTACGCCACTGCTGCCGGAAGACCTTCCTGATGTTGAAACTCAGCCAACACTGGGATTTCAGCGTGTTCTGCAGCGCGCCGTGTTCCATGTGCAGTCGTCCGGTAAGTCTGAAGTGAATGGTGCCAATGTATTGGTTGCTATCTTCAGCGAGCAGGAAAGTCAGGCTGTGTATGTGCTGAATCAGCAGGGCATCGAGCGGATCGATGTTGTCAATTATATTTCACATGGCATCTCTAAGGTTGAGGAGAATGATGATTCTCAATCCGGCGAAGGGTTGCTGGAAGGTGAAGCGACGCCGGATAAGGAAAAAAGCCCACTGGCAAACTATGCGGTCAACCTCAACGAGCAAGCACTGGCAGGGCGGATCGATCCGCTGGTTGGCCGTGATGATGAGGTTGAGCGAGTGGTTCAGATTCTGTCCCGTCGCCGTAAGAATAACCCATTGCTGGTTGGTGAGGCTGGTGTTGGTAAGACGGCTATTGCCGAAGGCCTGGCCAAGCTGATTGTTGAAGAGCAGGTGCCTGATGTTATTGCCCACAGTACTGTGTACTCGCTGGATCTTGGGGCGCTGCTGGCCGGTACCAAATACCGGGGTGATTTCGAGAAACGTCTGAAAGGCTTACTCAGCGAGATCAAGAATCACGATCATGCGATCCTGTTTATCGATGAGATCCATACCATTATCGGCGCGGGTGCTGCATCCGGTGGTTCGATGGATGCCTCCAACCTGTTGAAGCCGCTGTTGAGTTCAGGTCAGTTGCGCTGTATCGGCTCGACAACGTTCCAGGAGTTTCGTGGCATCTTTGAAAAAGATCGCGCGCTGGCACGTCGCTTCCAGAAAGTGGATGTTCTGGAACCGTCTGTTGATGATACCTATCGGATTCTGCAGGGATTGAAGAGTCGTTTCGAGGCTCACCACGATATTAAGTACAGTGATGAGGCGCTGCGGGTCGCATCTGAGCTTGCTGATCGCTATATCAACGACAAGCATATGCCGGACAAAGCGATCGATGTGATCGACGAAGCCGGGGCGTATCAGCAGCTGCTTCCGGAAGAGAAGCGTAGCTCGCTTATTGATGTGCATGAAGTTGAAACGGTTGTCGCTAAGATTGCCAGGATTCCGGCGAAGAGTGTATCGGCGTCGGATAAAGAGCAGCTGCAGAAGCTGGATAAGAACCTGAAGATGGTGGTGCTGGGTCAGGATGAGGCTATTGATACGCTGTCTGCCGCGATCAAGCTGTCCCGCGCCGGATTGAATGAGCCTAACAAGCCGGTTGGTTCCTTCCTGTTCTCAGGTCCTACCGGCGTTGGTAAAACCGAGGTGACTACTCAATTGGCCCGGATTATGGGTATCGAGCTGATTCGCTTTGATATGTCCGAGTATATGGAGCGACATACCGTTTCCCGCCTGATCGGTGCGCCTCCGGGTTATGTTGGCTACGATCAGGGTGGTTTGCTGACTGAGGCAATTACAAAGTCACCTCATGCGGTGTTGCTACTGGATGAGATTGAGAAGGCGCATCCGGAAGTATTCAATCTGCTGCTTCAGGTGATGGATAACGGCACGCTGACCGATAATAACGGTCGTAAAGCCGACTTCCGAAACGTGATTCTTGTCATGACCACCAACGCAGGTATTGAGCAGATGTCCCGTGCCTCAATCGGCTTCTCGGTTCAGGATCATTCGACAGATGGTATGGACGCGATTAAGAAGCTGTTTACGCCTGAGTTCCGGAATCGTCTGGACGGCATTATTCAGTTCGGAGCTCTGACCCCTGAAGTAATTAAGGGTGTCGTTGATAAGTTCCTGACTGAGCTTCAGGTGCAGCTGGATGATAAGCGGGTTGTCATGCATGTGAATGAGGATGCCCGTGAGTGGTTTGCCGAGCATGGTTACGATAAAGCGATGGGTGCCCGCCCGATGAAGCGTCTGATTCAGGAAAAACTGAAAAAGCCGTTGGCCGAGATGATCTTGTTTGGTGAGCTGGCCGAAGAGGGCGGTGAGGTCGAAATCGGTGTTAATGCCGATAATGAGATCGAGATCCGTGCTGAGGTGGTGGCCTGAGGGGCTGCCACTACTCTCTGAATTTCATTCAGATATAAAAAAACGGCCTGCTGGCCGTTTTTTTATGGAAGATCGTCTATTAACGAGCGCGGTAGGTGATGCGCCCTTTAGTCAGATCGTAAGGTGTCAGTTCAACCTTCACCTTATCGCCAGTCAGGATGCGGATATAGTTCTTACGCATCTTGCCGGAGATGTGCGCTGTTACAACGTGGCCGTTTTCCAGCTCAACGCGGAACATAGTGTTAGGCAGTGTGTCAGTCACAACGCCTTCCATTTCAAAGCTGTCTTCTTTAGACATTCAGTACCTACCTAAACTTGGATTGATAGCTTTTGCAGCATTTTCAAAGCGCAGTATTCTGCCTTATTTATCCTGTGATATCAAAGAGATTTACGAAGATTTAACCCGATTGTAATCAATCGACAACGATCCACTGGCCATGAAGGAGCATTTCAAGCGGATTATAGGCTACTTTATAGGCCATTTTCTGACATTCACGTATCCAGTACCCTAAGTATAGGTAATCTTGATCAAGGCGCTGAACTTCCCTGATCTGCCAGAGAATGGCGTAGCTGCCAAGGCTGCGTTTTTCTTCATCGGGATCAAAGAATGTGTAGATTGCAGAAAGCCCCTGAACCAGATAGTCAGTCACCGCCAGGCCGACCAGGCGATTGTCCGGATCTCTGAATTCGTAAAAGCAGCCTTTCTGTCCGCCTTCGATCAGGAATGCACTGAACTGCTCTGGTGTCGGAGGGTACATGTCGCCATCACTGTGGCGGACATTGATATATTTTTCGTAAAGAGCGTAATACTCGTCAGTAAATTGCGGTGGAACTGCTGTTACCTGCAGGTCTTTGTTCTTGCTGAAAATCCGTTTCTGGCTTTTGCTGGGTACAAATTCGCGGGCATTAACCCGCACAGAGATGCATGCCTGGCAGTGGCTGCAGTAAGGGCGATAGATATGTTTGCCGCTGCGCCGGAAGCCCAGATCAGACAGTTGGCTATAGGCATCTGTCGTGATGATCTCCTGGGGATCAACAAACAGCGTTTTGGCTTCGAAACCTTTCAGATAGCTGCACTCGTGTTCCGGTGTTGCATAAAAGTGCAGTGTTTTCAGATTGGTCACTCGGTTCTTACCACGTCGTCTTTCTCAATATCAAAATCCCAGTCGTGCTCAACCGGGCTTGTCAGATGCTGATGAAGATATTGTGCAAACTCCGTTCTGGGAATAGTGCATGCCCCCATACTGGTGAGGTGATCGTTCTCTATCTGACAATCAATTAAAGCATAGCCCCATTTCTGTAATTGTCTGGCAAAACAGGTAAATGCAATTTTCGATGCATCAGTACGGTTACTGAACATCGATTCGCCGAAAAACAGCGCGCCCATAGCGATGCCATAGAGGCCGCCACAGAGCTCACCGTCGATCCATAGTTCAACAGAGTGAGCATGGCCTTGCTTGTGCAGATCAGTGTATGCGTGCTGCATTTGCTGTGAAATCCAGGTGTCATCACTGTAGGAGCGGGGCGCTGCACAGCTGGCGATAACCCGATCGAATGCTTTGTCAAAAGTGACAATGAAATTTGTCTTGCGGATTGTTTTACGCAAGCTGCGCGAAATGTGGACTGCTTCGGGGCGCAGAACGCAGCGTGGATCCGGCGACCACCAGAGGATTGGCTCGCCGGGATTGAACCAGGGAAAGATGCCGTGACGGTAGGCGTTTAAGAGTCGGGCGGAGCTGAGATCTCCGCCGGCAGCCAGCAGGCCGTTAGGTTCGTCCAGTGCTGTGCTGATCGGCGGGAACTCTATATCGTCAAACTCGAGCCAGGGTAGCATCGGCCGGTTTAGTCCTGGTCATCCAGATAACGTTCTGCATCCAGTGCTGCCATGCAGCCAAAGCCAGCAGAAGTGATCGCCTGGCGATAGATATGGTCAGCCACATCGCCAGCTGCAAATACGCCCGCAACAGATGTCTGAGTAGCGTTACCCTCGGTACCGGACTGGATGGTCAGGTAACCATCTTTCATTTCCAGCTGGCCTTTGAAAATATCGGTATTCGGTTTGTGACCGATGGCGACAAATACGCCCTGCAGATCCAGTTCCTGAGTGCTGTCATCCTGTGTGCTCTTAACGCGAATGCCGGTGACGCCCATATCATCGCCCAGCACTTCGTCCAGCTGATGGTTCCAGAGGATGTTGATGTTGCCGTTTTCAGCACGTTCAAGAATCTTATCCTGCAGGATCTTTTCGGAACGAAGGCTGTCGCGACGGTGGATCAGGGTTACTTCGGCAGCAATGTTGGACAGGTAGAGCGCCTCTTCCACAGCGGTGTTACCGCCACCGATAACAGCGACTTTCTGGCCGCGATAGAAGAAACCGTCGCAGGTTGCACATGCACTGACGCCTTTGCCCATGAATGCTTCTTCTGATTCCAGGCCCAGGTACTGGGCAGATGCGCCGGTGGCGATGATCAGAGAATCACAGGTGTACTCGCCCATATCACCTTTCAGACGGAAAGGACGGTTCTGCAGATCGGTTTCATTAATGTGATCGAAAATAATCTGAGTTTCGAAGCGTTCCGCATGCGCCTGCATCCGTTGCATCAGTTCCGGCCCCTGAACACCGTCGGCATCGCCCGGCCAGTTGTCGACGTCAGTAGTAGTGGTCAGCTGACCGCCTTGTTGCATACCGGTAATTACAACCGGGTTCAGGTTTGCGCGGGCTGCATAGACAGCAGCAGTATAGCCTGCAGGGCCTGAGCCCAGAATAATCAGTTTGTGGTGTTGTACTTCGCTCATCGGATATCCGTCACTGGTTGTCGCTAAAAACTGGCGCTTATTATGCCTGTATTAGACGTTGATAAAAATGACTTATTAGTAGCAATCTGGGGACGAAACACTGGAAAAACAAGCGCTTTGTTCAGTTTGTGCTCAGTCAGGGAAAATATGCTGTAAATGCGAGCTAAAAGTTACGGCTTTCTATAGGGGAGGCGTGGCAAATATGTTATTTTTTAAGGAATTTTGTGATCAGATCAACGGGTGTTTTTTTGACTGACTTTGGCAACAAAAGCGGCACTGACAATAGCAGCAATCCAGCGGTGACTTTTTCGGACCTGCTGAGCCGGATTTTTAAAGAGGGCGGCCTGATTCTGCTGATCGGCTTTGCGCTGTTTCTGCAGCTGGCTCTGGTTGGCTATGATAATCGCGATCCGGGCTGGTCCCACCTGGGATATCAACCTGAAGCACGCAATTTTACCGGTACGGTCGGTGCCTGGCTGGCAGATCTGGCTTTATCGGTAGTCGGGCTTGCCGCCTGGCTGATCCCGCTGATGCTCATCTATCCGGCATTGCGTTTTATGTTCCGACCGCAGGTCTCACTGCTGGATGGTATCCCGTTTATGATGTTGCGTCTGGTAGGGGCTGTGTTGATGTTATCCAGCCTTGCAACGCTGGCGGCAACTCATCTCTCTAATACCGGTCTGGGACTGCCTTTCAGCATGGGTGGCCTGATTGGTCAGGCCGTATCTGATCTGTCGGTGTCCTTGTTCAGTCTGATCGGCAGTTCAGTCGTGCTCTGGACCGCTCTGTTATTCGGCATCACGCTTTATCTTGAATTGTCATGGAAAGAGTTGCTGGAGCGGCTGGGGGCTTTGTGCTTCAGTCTGCTGGCTAGACTCAGACCGCAGCAAAGCGAATCTGAAGAGGAAGAGATTCAACCGGAAGCTAATCCATACGCAGCAGAGGATGAGATGAAGCGCACATTGCTTCGTGCTGCCGCCCGACAAGAGCCATCGTTTGGCAATGCTGCAACGGCGACAGCGTCTGAACCTGTGATACCCACTCTTACCGCTAGCCGTGATGAAGAGGCTACCTCTGTACCAGCCGATGTACCTGAAATGCCTCGTAAACCGCTGCGAATGTCGGCACGGGAGCAGGTGGCTGAGCTGGTTGACAAGGTGTCTGTTGCGAAAAAGCCCGTTGTTGAAGCACAGCCTCAGGCGCTTGCTGCTGAAGATGATCTTGATGCCGTACCACTGTTACAACCGGACTCTGCGATTAATGGGCAGGATGTGCCTCCCTGGGAAGACGCTGTTGTTGCCAGTGAGGATAAGAAGGGTGTTCTGATCAGACCGCTGTCTGAAACCCATACACCAATGAAAGATAACGAGCTGGGTCTTGATCACGCTGCAGCGCAACCGAAAAAACGCCAGCCCCGACGTAAAATTCCATCGCTGGACCTGCTGGATGCACCTGAACTGAAGCAGGGGCATTGCTATACCGATGATCAGCTGGAACAGATGTCCCGCTTGCTGGAAAGCAAACTGAAAGACTTTGGTATTGTTGCGGAAGTGGTTGAAGTGAACCCCGGCCCGGTAATTACCCGCTTTGAGCTGCAACCCGCGCCTGGCGTAAAAGCCAGCCGAATCACCAACCTTGCCAGCGATCTGGCTCGCTCCATGGCGGTGATGAGAGTGCGTGTTGTTGAGGTTATTGCAGGGAAATCGGTGATCGGTATTGAAATTCCGAATGAAGAGCGCCAGATGGTGCGTCTGAGTGAGGTGCTCAACTCCAAGCCTTATAAAGAAGCGTCATCCAAGCTGACGCTGGGACTGGGTAACGATATTGCTGGTAATCCGGTGGTCGCGAACCTTGCAAAAATGCCGCACCTGTTGGTTGCTGGTACCACCGGTTCGGGTAAATCGGTGGGTGTTAACGCGATGCTCCTCAGCCTGCTGTTCAAGGCAACCCCGGAAGAGGTGCGTCTGATGCTGGTTGACCCGAAAATGCTGGAGCTTTCCATCTATGAAGGAATCCCGCACCTGCTGGCACCGGTGATTACCGATATGAAAGAGGCCGCTGGCGGTCTGCGCTGGTGCGTTGCTGAGATGGAGCGCCGTTATAAGCTGATGGCTAAGATGGGCGTTAGGAATATCGCTGGATTTAACGAGAAAATTGTCGAGGCAAGGGACCGCGGTGAGCCACTTCTGGATCCGCTCTGGAATCCGGAAGAAGAAGGATTGCCTGCAGACTCGCCTGCGCCATATCTGGAAACCCTGCCGTATATTGTCGTTTGTATCGATGAGTTCGCCGATATGATGATGGTTGTCGGCAAGAAGGTGGAAGAGCTGATCGCCCGTATTGCCCAGAAGGCCCGTGCCGCCGGTATCCACCTGATTCTGGCAACTCAGCGACCTTCGGTAGATGTTATCACCGGTCTGATTAAGGCCAACGTACCGACCCGGATCGGCTTCCAGGTCTCTTCTAAAATCGATTCCCGTACCATTCTCGATCAGAGCGGTGCTGAACACCTGCTGGGTAACGGTGACATGCTTTATCTGCCAGCTGGCAGCAGTATGCCGAACCGTGTACACGGCGCATTTGTCAGCGATGATGAGGTACACCGGATTGTTGAAGCCTGGAAGAAGATGGGCTCACCGGAGTACCTGATTGAAGATCTTTCTGAGGTTGTCGAAGGCGGTGGTTCTGCTGCTGGTGGCGACATGGACGATGAACAGGATCCTCTGTATGACGAAGCGGTGGCGTTTGTAACTGAAACCCGCAAAGTCTCAATCTCCTCGGTGCAGCGGAAACTGAAGATCGGTTATAACCGTGCTGCCCGGATGGTAGAAACCATGGAAGCGGCAGGCGTAGTCTCTTCTGCCGGTCATAATGGCAGCCGTGAAGTGTTGGCACCACCGCCACCTAAGGATTAATTATGCGTTTAAAAACACCGTTAAAAAGGTTACTGGGTACGATTTTTCTGTCTGCAGGTCTGAGTCTGTCGGCTCAGGCAGATATTAATGATAATGCCTCCGGGCAGTTACAGCAGTTGCTGGATCGTTTTGATAGCCTCAGTGCCAGTTTTGATCAGGTATCTGCCAGTGATCAGAGCCGTAGAATGGAACAAT
This sequence comes from uncultured Amphritea sp., assembly GCA_963669425.2. Lineage (GTDB taxonomy): Bacteria > Pseudomonadota > Gammaproteobacteria > Pseudomonadales > Balneatricaceae > Amphritea. The sequence continues at coordinate 1,630,361 of CAXXNC010000002.1, read as the reverse complement.
CCCGGGGAACTTTGCTGCTGGCGAAACCTAATCGCTTTAACTGGATTGCTGAAGAGCCGTTTCCTCAGCAACTTGTCAGTGATGGCGAAACACTGTGGATTTACGATCCTGATCTGGAGCAGGCAACCCGCCGCTCTGTAGAAACTTCTGCATCCGGGGTGCCGGCACTGATTCTTAACGGTCAGATTGATGAGTTAAAAGCCCAGTATAAGATTCGTTTGCTACAGAATCAGGGAGCCAACCAGTTGTTTGAACTGTTGCCTCTGGCTGAGGGCGAAGTATTTACCCGTATCCGCCTGTTATTTACCGACGATGTAATTACTGAGCTGCAGATGGAAGACTCTCTCGGACAACGCACTTCCATCCTGTTTGCCGATCAGCAACTGAATCCGGCTATTAAGGCCGATGCCTTTAATTTCGTGCCGCCGGAAGGCACCGATGTGATCATCGAGGATCAACAGGCTCTGACTGATGGCTGATCTGTTTGATGATCTGAATGACGGTGGCTACGAGCCGCTGGCAGCCAGGATGCGGCCTCGTACACTGGATGAATACTGTGGTCAGCAGCACCTGCTTGGGCCTGACAAACCTCTGAGACGAGCGCTGGAGCAGGGCGCTGTGCATTCAATGATTCTCTGGGGACCACCTGGAGTGGGCAAAACCACACTGGCGAAACTGCTGGCCAATCATGTGGATGCGCACTTTATTATTCTTTCAGCGGTTCTGTCAGGCGTTAAAGATATTCGTGCGGCGGTTGATCAGGCGCTGCAGGTAAAGATGCAGTCTGGCCGCAAGACCATTCTGTTTGTGGATGAGGTACACCGGTTCAATAAATCCCAGCAGGATGCATTTCTGCCTTATATCGAAGACGGTACCTTCCTGTTTGTCGGAGCAACAACGGAAAACCCATCCTTCGAACTGAATAACGCACTGCTTTCCCGGGCGCGGGTGTATCTGCTTCGAAGTCTGGAGCTTGAAGATATCCGGCAACTGCTGGATCGGGCACTCAACGATCCGGAGCGTGGCGTCACACTTCAGCCACTCCAATTCGGTGAAGGTGTGCTCGAACAGCTGGCGCTGGCAGCGGATGGTGACGGCCGGCGCGGCCTCAACCTGCTGGAGATTGCGGCTGATCTGGCAGAGCCTGATGGAGATGGTTACCGTATCGATCAGCACATCATTGAAGAGGTACTGACCTCCAGCGCGCGTCGCTATGATAAGCAGGGCGATCTGTTCTATGACATGATCTCCGCTTTTCATAAATCAGTACGTGGATCATCGCCGGATGGTGCTTTGTACTGGTACTGTCGTATGCTGGATGGCGGTTGTGATCCGCTCTATATCGCCCGGCGACTGGTGGCAATTGCCTCAGAGGATATCGGTAATGCCGATCCCAGGGCGATGCAGGTGGCGCTGGCCGCCTGGGATGCTTTCGAGCGGGTCGGACCTGCCGAAGGGGAGCGGGCAATCGCGCAGGCGGCTATCTATTGTGCCAGTGCAGCCAAAAGTAACGCGGTTTATATGGCATTCAACCAGGCCAAAGCCGATGTGCGAAGTGAGCCGAGCTATGAGGTTCCGGTTCATCTTCGTAATGCGCCGACCAGCCTGATGGAAGATCTGGGTTATGGGGCTGACTACCGTTATGCCCATAACGAACCGGGGGCCTACGCCGCCGGGGAATCCTATCTGCCTCCGGAAATTGCTGAACGGCGTTATTATGCGCCGGAACCCAGAGGGCTTGAGATCAAGATCAGAGAGAAGCTTGAATATCTGCGGGAGCTCGACAATAACAGCCCGCAGCAACGTTATAAGGAGTGAAAGGGTGCTTCACATTGTTTCGGTTGCAGCGGGCGGAGCGCTGGGGGCGCTGGCACGATACTGGATTACCGGTTTTCTGGTAAATAACGCGCATTTTCGCCTGCCTTACGGGACCTTTATCTGTAACGTTCTTGGCTCCTTCCTGATGGGAGTCTGCTTTGTCCTGATTATGGAAAAAGCCCGTATCCATCCCGAGTTCAGACCGATTCTGATGGTTGGTTTTCTGGGGGCTTTCACAACTTTCTCAAGCTTCTCTCTGGAAGTCGTGACCCTGCTACAAGAAGGGCATATAATGTCCGCCGCAATTTACATATTAATGAGCGTAGTGCTTTGCATAGCCGCCCTGTATGGCGGTTTATGGTTTACTCGCCTGTTCTGACTAAGGTTGTTTCTGACATCATGCTAGATTCAAAATATATCCGTTCCAACCCTGAAGAAGTTGCCAAGCTTCTGACTAAAAAAGGGTACACATTCCCTGTAGACGCGTTCAATGCACTGGAAGCTCAGCGCCGTGAAGTACAGGTGGAAGCTGAAAACCTGCAGAACGAGCGTAACACTCGCTCGAAAAACATCGGTAAAGCAAAAGCAGCCGGTGAAGATATTCAACCGCTGCTGGCGGAAGTAAGCCAGCTGGGTGATCAGCTGGATGCGGCGAAAGAAAACCTGCGTATCGTTCAGGAGCAGATGGATGCCATCCTGATGGGTGTACCAAACATTCCTCACGAAGATGTGCCGGAAGGTGCTGACGAAGACGATAACGTTGAAGTGCGTACCTGGGGTGAACCGACCCAACTGGACTTCGAGCCTAAAGATCATGTGGATCTGGGTGAGATTAATGGCGGTCTGGACTTTGGTACTGCGGCTAAGATCACCGGTGCCCGTTTCGCTGTGATGCGTGGCGGTATCGCCCGTATGCACCGCGCCCTGATCCAGTTCATGCTGGACACGCACACTGCTGAGCACGGTTATGAAGAGACCTACGCACCGTACCTGGTTAACGCAGACTCCTTGCGCGGTACCGGTCAGTTGCCTAAGTTTGAAGAAGATCTGTTCAAAGTGCCGGGTGAACGTGACTACTACCTGATCCCGACCGCTGAAGTGCCTGTTACCAACATCGTTCGTGACGAGATTGTTGAAGCGGCGCAGATGCCTCTTAAATTTGTTGCGCACACGCCTTGCTTCCGCAGCGAAGCGGGTAGCCATGGTCGTGATACCCGCGGCATGATCCGTCAGCATCAGTTTGAAAAAGTGGAGCTGGTACACATCGTTGAGCCTTCCAAATCCTGGGATGCTCTGGAAGAACTGACCGGTCACGCTGAAACTATTCTGCAGAAGCTGAACCTGCCTTACCGTGTGGTTACTCTGTGTGGTGGCGATCTGGGCTTCAGTGCTGCTAAGACCTACGACATTGAAGTATGGCTGCCAGGTCAGCAGAAATACCGTGAGATCTCTTCCTGCAGTAACATGGCTGATTTCCAGGCCCGCCGTATGATGGCGCGCTGGCGTAACCCTGAAACCGGTAAACCAGAACTGGTTCACACCCTGAATGGTTCCGGTCTGGCGGTAGGTCGTACGCTGGTAGCGATTCTGGAGAACTATCAGACTGCAGAAGGCAAGGTGAAAGTCCCTGAGGCTCTGCTGCCATACATGGGCGGTATTACTGAGCTGTAAAGGCCACGAATAACTGAAAAGCCCGCATTTTGCGGGCTTTTTTTATGGTGTTGTACTGAGTTCCTGTTCTTCGTGCAGGGCCTGCATTGCGCTTTCGGTCCAGTTAATACTGTGACGGTAAGCGGGTTTGAACAGCATTACCGGGATACCACTGCGTTTCACTGCAGACCAGTCTCCCTCTTCAAAGTGGATGACTGCCCGGAGGATTTTACCTAGTGGGCCGCGGTGTTCCAGTACAGCTGAGCGGATTTCATCATCCACGGCGATCTGGCTCAGTATCAGTGTCAGGTCAGCTTCAAGTAAGACATCCAACTGGGACAGGAGGCCTGCCAGAAATGCTGCGGCAGGTTTGGGATACTGACTCAGTTCCGCCAACAGTTCACACATCCTGGCCCGCGATATCAGGTTGCGGGACCACTCTTCAGGTTTACCTTCCTGATTACTCAGCATAATGATCATGGCCCAGCTACGGATCTGATCCATACCCATCAGTACAATCGCCTGTTGCAGGGATTCAACGTTACCAGGCAGTGTATAGGTGGCAGAGTTGATGACTCGCAGGATTTTAAAGCTGAGAATCGGATCCATTATGATCAGATTTTCTACTTCTTCAGCGGTGATCTCCGGATTCTGCAGGGCCTGGATCAGCTGTACCAGAGCGGTACTCCGGGTAGAAACTGTATTGTTACTAAGTGATACCGGCTTGCTGATGAATGCCCCCTGAAACAGCCTGAATCCTGCCTGTTTACATAGCTGCAGGGTTTTGAAATCTTCAACATTCTGTGCCATCAGGGTGGCAGGAAGCCGCTTCAGAATGGTAAGCATCGGTAACAGTTTTCTGGCCGGTGTCGCCGCCATATCCACTTTGATGATATTTACGTGAGGTAATAGTGGAAACAGGGATCTCTGTAAGGCGAATCCGTCCAACACAATGCGATAGCCCTGTTGCCGAAGATTAGTCAGACTGTAGATCAGAGTGCGTGTGACCCGCGTCGAAGGGGGGATTTCAATCAGCATCCTTTTGGCAGGCAGTTGTGGCAGATCGGCCTCGGTCAACAGCTCAGCAGAGAAGGGCAGAAACAGCGGTACTTTGTGAATGCTGCCGTCCTGGCTCAGGCTGGCGTAGGTTGAAAGCAGCATGGTCGCTGTGGAGGGATGATCCATCAGCAGGCCACTGGCTGATTCAATATCCTGTTCGTAGCGCAACTGATAGGAAACGACTTTCAACTGCTCATTGAAAATTGGCTGGCGTACTATCAGGCTGTCGCTATCTGTCGAAACTGTGTCTGTGGTCACTCTGATTGTCCGAGAAAATTACTGTCAGACGAGCACTGCATGATTCCCGCTATATATATACTTCAATAACACACTTTCTTTTATCCTGCATAAGCCGCTGTCACCGAATCAGGTAGTTATGATCCTGTCGCCACGCATAAGACCTGCTATATGTTCGATATAAGTTCGACTATAAGTCCGGCTTTTGTCGATACCGTCGGGAGAGTACAATAGCGGCTCTTCGTATGTTGGATAAGGCACAGACCCTGATGGAAAACCGGTATGATCTGCTAATCGTCGGCGGCGGTATGGTTGGCGCAACTATTGCGGCAGCGTTGGGAGATACTGATCTGAGAATCGCGGTGGTTGAGCAGCGCTTACCGGGCGATTTTGATGAGAGCGCCGAGCATGATCTGCGCGTATCAGCGCTGAGTGTTGCTTCCGAACAGATCCTCACAACCCTCGATGTATGGCCTGGCATCACGGCTAAGCGACTTTGCCCTTACCGTCGGATGAAGGTCTGGGAGGCTGATGCCGGAAGAGCTTCCACTGAATTTAACAGTACCGATATCGGCTATGATCATCTCGGGCATATTGTCGAAAACCGGATTATTCAACTGGCTCTGCTGGAGCGTCTGCGTCTGTTCAGCAATATCGATCTGATCTGTCCCGCTGATACGGAATCTATCGATTACTCGCCCGGTTGCAGTGTGGTACGGCTATCCGATGGCCGGGAACTGATTGGCAGATTACTGGTGGCCGCCGATGGTGGTATGTCCCGTGCTCGTAGCGCAGCAGGCATCGGGGTACATAACTGGGATTATGATCAGCACGCACTGGTTGCATCTGTAACAACTGCCTATGAACAACAGGATATCACCTGGCAGCAGTTCACGCCGACGGGACCGCTGGCATTTCTGCCGTTATCAGGGCAGCGGGCATCTCTTGTCTGGTACAACACTCCGATGGAGGTGCGGCGTCTGATGTCCGAGCCAGACAATGTATTTATGGAGCAGTTGCAACAGGCTTTTCCTGCGGAGCTGGGACAGATCGATCAGTTACTGGGACGTGCTTCGTTCCCACTGCGTCGCCAGCATGCCCTGCAATACGTTAAAGAAGGTGTAGCGCTGGCCGGTGACTCGGCTCATATGATCAATCCGCTGGCGGGTCAGGGGGTGAATATCGGTTTGCTGGATGCTGCCGCACTGGCAGAAGTAGTCCTGCAAGCCTGGTATGAGGGTGAAGATATCAGCTCATTAGCTGTACTGAGTCGTTATGAAAAACAGCGGCGTCAGCATAATCTTATTATGATGCAAGTGATGGACGGTTTTTACCGGGTATTCTCGAATGATTTCGGACCGTTTAAGGTACTCCGGAACATTGGCTTAGGTGTCGCAGAGCGACTGGGGCCGGCAAAAAACCATGTGATGCGTTATGCGATGGGGCTGGAAGGTCGCCTGCCGGCATTAGCAAGAGGCGAGTCGATTAACTGATATCAGTATCAGGTACAAAAAAACGGAGCCCAGGAGCTCCGTTTTTTATGTCGTGATAAGCAGTTGGATTAAGTGCTGATATAAGTACTTATATAAGTACTTATAAAAGTGCCTGTATTAACTGCTTATAAAATTACTTAGCAGTTTCTGCTTTAGCAGGTGCTACTGGCTCAGCTGCGCTTTTAGCCGGTGCTTTTGCTGTAGCAGCTGGTTTAGCTGCAGTCACTTTAGCAGTCTCTGCTGGTTTTGCTGGCGCTTTTGCAGTGGTTTTTGCTGCTGGCGCTTTCTTTGGTGCAGCTTTAGGTGCTGCTTTTTTTGCTGCAGGTGCTGCTGCTTTTTTCGCCGCTGGCTTTTTCGGGGCCGCTGCTTTTTTAGGCGCTGCTTTCTTTGCAACAGGCTTGGTTGCTACAGGCTTTTCAGCAGCTGCTGTCGGAGCCATGAACTTGCTGAAATCTTCGAAGTAGTTCATATCCGCCAGGCCCAGCTCAGAGAAGCTCTTTTCGATCACTGCGGTCAGCTCATCTTTAGCTTCCGTCAGAGTCGCCATCTCTTCTTCTGCAACAGTGGTCAGTTTTGCTTCCAGCTGTTTAACATACTCAACCTGCAGATTGATCGCTTCCTGTGGGTCGGATACAGAGGACAGTGCCTTCATCTGCGCCATTGTGGAGTTCACGAAATCAGACACATAACCAGACTGCAGTTCAATCAGTTTTTCTGCAGCTTTCTTGTTGATCTCAGCCATATCAACAACTGGCTTCATATTTTCCTGAACGTCCTTCATCATATCTTCGTACATGTTTGTTCACCTGTGATCGCGATAGTTGAAATTCTTTCTTAACGCTGTTTTGTGCGTTGCAGCAATTTGCTCAGACTATATTAGCCGATCAAAATAAAGTCAATTTTTATTGTGCGCTGCACAACACTCTGTCGGGTAGCTGTTCCTGTTCTTCTGTACGGTAATGAACTTACTCTGATCATAAGCAACCAAGGTTAAGATTAAGTGACGCAGGCGCCAGCGTCTGTCTGAATGACCGGCAGATTGCACTAACCGGCGTTGCTTTCCGTATATAAAACATGGACTTTTAATGAAGGCGAAATCTGACCTATTTGGTTACAATGCCTGTAACAGATTGCGTGATAAGGCAAATTAAGACATGGAAAAACAACACAGCAGCCACCCGGCATTCGAGTTTAAGCGCAGTGAAACCATTGATTCACTGGGAATCGATATACAGGAGTATGTTCACCGTAAAACCGGTGCGCTGCATTACCATATCGCTGCAGATAACCAGGAAAATGTATTTCTGGTCGCGTTTCGCACCGTACCGGAAGATAACACCGGTGTTGCCCATATTCTGGAACATACTGCGTTGTGCGGCAGTGAGAAATACCCGGTCCGCGATCCATTCTTTATGATGACCCGACGTTCCCTGAATACCTTCATGAACGCCTTTACCAGCAGTGACTGGACCGCATATCCCTTTGCCAGCCAGAACCGTAAAGATTATTTCAATTTGCTGGATGTCTATCTGGACGCGGTATTTTTCTCCCGTCTGGATCCTATGGATTTTGCTCAGGAAGGGCACCGGGTTGAATTTGAAGAGGCTGGTAACAGCGATTCTTCTCTGGTTTACAAAGGCGTGGTGTTCAATGAGATGAAAGGAGCGATGAGTTCTCCGATCTCGACACTGTGGCAGACACTGACCCGATACATTTTCCCGGGTACGACCTATCACTATAACTCCGGTGGTGATCCTGAAGCGATTCCGGATCTCAGCTATGAAGAACTGATTGAGTTCTACCGCAGTCATTATCACCCGTCTAACTCTGTACTGATGACATTCGGTGATATTCCGGTCGAAGAGCTCCAGAGCCGCTTCGAAGACCAGGCCCTGCAGCGCTTCGAAAAACTGGATGAGACTATCGAAGTAACCGATGAGAAGCGTTATTTTGCTCCGCTGCGGGTAGAAGAAGCTTATGCCCTTGATCAGGAAGATACCTCCGCAAAAACCCATCACGTACTGGGCTGGCTGCTGGGACCGAGTATCGATCTTGAAGAGCAGTTAAAAGCACACCTGTTATCACGCGTTCTGCTCGATAACAGTGCTTCCCCTTTACGCCATGCCCTCGAAACAACGGATCTGGGGCTTTCGCCTTCACCGCTGTGTGGTCTGGAAGATTCCAACCGCGAGATGGGTTTCATGTGCGGTATTGAAGGCAGTGAGCCGGAGCGCGCTGAGGCTTTTGAAAAGCTGGTGCTGGACACACTGCAGCTGGTAGCAGAACAGGGTGTACCACAGGACCATGTTGAGGCGGCATTGCACCAACTGGAGCTGACTCAGCGTGAGATCAGCGGTGACGGTTACCCTTACGGAATGAATCTGATTCTGTCTTCGCTGTCGTCGGCAATACACCGCGGTGACCCGATTGCGCTGCTGAACCTTGATCCCGTGCTGGAAACCCTGCGCGAAGCGATCAAAGACCCTCAGTTTATTCCGGCTATGGTGAAAGAATTACTGCTGGATAATCCGCATCGGGTACGCCTGACACTGCGTCCGGATACCGGTTTATCAGATCGCCGCGACGCTGCTGAAGCGAAAGCGCTGGAAAAGATTCGTAGCGGGCTGGATGGCACTCAGAAGCAGGCTATTATCGATCAGGCTGCGGCTCTCGAAGCCCGTCAGAACCAGATTGATGATGAATCGGTGCTGCCGAAAGTAACCATCGACGATGTTCCGGCTGAGATGCGTATCCCAGAGGGGAGCGAGGCCCAGAGTGATGGTTTCGATTACGACTTTTATGGTCAGGGCACCAATGGCCTGGTGTATCAGCAGGTGATTATGCCGTTGCCGCAGCTGGACGAAGCGGAGCAGCAACTGATTCCACTGTACAGCCACTGTCTGACAGAGCTGGGTTGTGGTGGTCGTGACTATCAACAAACTCAGGCCTGGCAGTCTCAGGTAACCGGCGGTGTTCACGCCTATTCTTCAGTGCGGGGCAGTATTAATGATGAGCAGGCTACCAGCGGTTACATGACTTTGTCCGGTAAGGCACTGATCAGCAATCACCAGCATCTGTTTGACCTGCTCAGCGAAACTCTTCTGACAGTGCGCTTTGACGAACTGAGTCGGATCCGCGAACTGGTTTCCCAGCAGCGTACCCGTAAAGAGCAGAGTATTACCGGGCAGGGGCACAGCCTGGCGATTATGGCTGCAGTAAGTCAGTTCGCACCGGCGGCACGCCTGTCTCACAACCTTCGTGGTCTGCAGAGTATCCGAAATGTTAAGCAGCTGGACGATGCACTGGCCGATGAGAATCAACTGAAAGCGCTGGCTGAACAGCTGCAGGCGCTGCATCAGAAGATGCTGGCGATGCCTCGCCGTTTCCTGCTCGTTGCGGAACCTGAGCACCAGCAAAGCCTTGCCGCAGCTCTGGCTACTGTCTGGCAGAGCCAGGAACAGCCTGCGGGCGGTGCAGAGTTCAGTCTGACGCCAACCCGCAGTGGCGTGAAGCAAGCCTGGACGACCAGTACTCAGGTTAACTTCTGCGCCAAGGCTTATCCTACCGTACCTGTTGAACACCCTGATTCAGCGCCATTAACCGTGCTGGGAGATTTCCTGCGCAACGGTTATCTGCACCGGGCGATCCGTGAGCAGGGCGGTGCATATGGCAGTGGTGCTGGTCAGGATTCCGCTGATGCGGTGTTCCGTTTCTTCAGCTACCGGGATCCTCGTCTGAGTGAAACTCTGGATGATTTCGATGCAGCGCTGCAGTGGCTGCAGGATAATGATCATGATGCGCAAAAACTGGAAGAGGCGATCCTGGGTATTGTCAGCAGTATTGATAAACCTGGCTCTCCTGCCGGAGAAGCCAAGCAGGCGTACCACAGTGCACTGTTTGGTCGTACAGCAGAACAGCGTAAAGGTTTCCGTCAGCGTATCCTTAAGGTGACTGTTGAGGATCTTAAACGAGTAGCAGCACAATACCTGGTGCAGGACAATGCCAGTATAGCGGTAGTGACCAGCCCTGCTGCAGCTGATAGTCTGAGCGGCGATTATGAGATCATTGCGATCTGATTCCTGCACACTGACACTTAAATGTTAGGAAAAGGGGCTGAATGCCCCTTTTTTTATAGCTATACATGATGAATAGTCCTTTTCTCTTTGGCGCGCTGCTGATTCTCTGTTCGGAAGTATTTCTGGTACTTTCCGGCATGGTGATTAAACAACTCTCCGGTGAGCTGCCGACAGAGATGATCGTACTGTTCCGCAACCTGTTTGGCTTGCCTCTGTTTCTTCCCTGGTTGATCCGTAACGGTAGTGATGCGCTGAAGACCACTAAATTACGTTTTCATCTGATGCGTGCTGGTGTCGGGGTCACGGCGATGACCTGTCTGTTCTATTCATGGGGGCATCTGCCGCTAGCGCAGGCGGCTCTGCTGAAGCAGACCGCACCATTCTTTATGCCGATCATTGCGCTACTCTGGCTCGGAGAGCGTATACCTATGACCGTTAAGCTTGCGATTATTGTTGGCTTCTGTGGTGTTGCGCTGATTAATCCCCCTGAGGAGGGCGTCATCAATTTTGCGGTGATAATCGCGCTGATGGGCGCTTGTCTGGGTGCTCTTGCTAAAGTGACCATCTTATGAAAGCGATTGATTGTTGGCTTCTGTGGTGTTGCCTGATTAACCATCGTCGCATGCGAGATACAGAGTCACCTCAGCGAATCGTGTTCTATTTCGCTTTTTTCAGTACGATCTTTGCCTCGGTACCTGCCGCATTGAACTGGCTGACACCCTCATTGGAACAGCTGCTGTGGTTAGGCGTTCTGGCGGCTACCTCAACTGTTGCACAGCTACTACTGAGCAAGGCATATGGTATGGCACCTGCTGGACAGCTGGCGCCTTATACCTATGGTTCCGTTGCCTTCGCGGCCCTGTTCGGCTGGCTGTTCTGGGACGAAATTCTGGCGTACAACAGCTGGCTGGGTATTGCTCTGGTGTGTTCCGCCGGTATCGTGGCCATGTTGGGTAAAAAGCCCGGCCCTGTTGTGGCAGTAAAATCTAACGGTTAAATCTCTGGATTAAACCTTTGGATTAAACCTTTCTGTATTTTGGCTATACTGGTTCTACATCGCGGTAGTAGGGATGCGATTGGCCAATTTACAGGGAGTATCTTATGCAGATTAATGGCTATACCACCGGTCTTGATCAGACCAATGCGCTGACAATGGCGCGTCTTTCCCAGCTTGTTTATATCGAAGAAGCCATCAGTGATAAACCTGATGAGTCAGCCATTCTTGCTGAGCTGAAACAGGCTTGTGACGGCTATCACAAAGTCACCGGCTACGATAACAGCAGTGCCCAGGCGATGCTGGTGGAACATGAGGAATACCTCGCGGTTGTTTGCCGCGGTACTGATGAATGGAAGGACTGGATCGATAATATCCGTGCTTTTCCGCAGCAGGCACTGTTTGGTGAATTTCACCGGGGATTCTGGGAATCCGTTGAAGATCTATGGCCCGGAATTAATAAAGATCTGGTTCAGGCGCGCAAGATCAAAGCCCGGCCTCTGTTTATTGCTGGCCATAGTCTGGGGGGCGCGATGGCCAGTATTATTGCAGCAAAGCTGATCCATGAAGATCGTCCGTTTACTTCGGTGTATACATTTGGTCAGCCAAGGGCGATGACCCGGGACACCGCCCGGATTTTCAATGTGGAAGCCGGTACGCGTCATCATCGCTTTCAGAATAATCAGGATATAGTAACCCGTGTCCCTGCGCGTCTGATGAACTACAGCCATGTCGGGCGCTGTATCTATATCGACGGTGATGATGGTTCTCTGCATATCGATCCGGGTTACTGGTTCCGTTTTCTGGATATTGTTCAGGATACGGTCGAAACTCTGGTAACTAAGATAAAGGCCGGTGCGATAGCGGATCACGCGATCGAGGAATATATAAAAGCGATACAGAACTGGAAAATGGGCTGAAGCAGAGGAACGGGTTGTTCAAAATATAACCAGTCTGAGGTAATATGCCAGCTGTTTTTATCTCTGGTACCTGGATGTTGTTGGAAGATGTTGTTGTATCTCCGTTCCTATGATTTGAAAAAGTGGTTGCTCATAACGGCAGCCACTTTTTTGTTAATGCCCGTTGTAATGGTTCTGCTGCTGAGATTTGTCGATCCGTCGGTCTGGATGTGGCAGTTGCAACGGGATCTCTCTCCACCTGCGAACTATCCTGCGGAATCACAGCATAGCTGGGTGCCTTTGCAGGATATCGCCCCGGCAATGCAGTTAGCTGTGATCGCCGCAGAAGATCAGAAGTTCCCTCAGCACTGGGGGCTGGATATCGAAGCGATTAAAAAAGCGTTTTCGAGTAATGGTGAAGGCAAGCGAATTCGTGGCGCCAGTACGCTGAGCCAGCAGACCGCCAAAAACCTGTTCCTGTGGCCGGATAAAAGCTATCTGCGCAAAGGCGTTGAAGCTGGATTCACGCTACTAATGGAAGCGTTCTGGGATAAATCCCGGATTCTCGAAGTATATCTCAATATTGCCGAGTTCGGCCCGGGGATCTATGGAGTGGAAGCGGCCAGTCAGCAGTATTTTAATAAACCTGCGAGTCAGCTCAGCCGTCAGGAAGCCGCCAGACTGGCAGCTGTGCTGCCTAATCCTTACAGAATGAACGCAAAGCGTCCCAGCCAGTATGTCTGGCAACGCAGTGACTGGATTCAGAATCAGATGCGTTTGCTGGGTGTTCAGTACTGGAATCCTGCTTTGAAACGGGGCTAGCACTTCAAATCGGCGCTGGAAGCACCTCACTACATTTTCCACCTTGTAGCGAGGGCCTTCCAGGCCCGAAACAAAACAGCGTTTGATTAGTAGTCATAATCGTTCGGCATAACATTGAAACTTAACGTAAAGCATACAGGCCTTAACCGGAGTTGATACCCGAGGCACGTCCTCGTGCCGATGAAGATGATATTCGGCACGAGGGGGTGCCTCGCTACATACTATAAACTGTTCAGAAGCCTAAGAGGCTGGTGATCTGTATCAGTTTTCTTCTGGTTCATAGCCAAGATTCGGTGCCAGCCAGCGTTCAGCTTCGGCTTTCTGCATGCCGGTGCGTTCCGCGTAGGATTCCACCTGATCTTCACCGATCTTCGCAACACCGAAATACTGCGATTGTGGGTGACTGAAATACCAGCCGCTGACGGAAGCCGTCGGCAGCATCGCAAAACTTTCTGTCAGGGTCATGCCGGTATTTTTCTCAACGTCCAGCAACTCCCACAGACGGGCTTTCTCGGTGTGTTCAGGGCAAGCAGGATAACCCGGAGCAGGGCGGATACCCTGATACTTCTCTTTGATCAGTGCGTCATTGTCCAGAGTTTCTTCTGCAGCGTAACCCCAGAACTCTTTGCGGATCCTTGCGTGCATATATTCTGCCAGCGCTTCAGCCAGTCGGTCAGCGAGTGCTTTAACCATGATGCTGTGATAGTCATCATGATCCGCTTCATAGGCATCAATCAGCGCCTGATCACCGATACCGGCGGTGACCGCAAAAGCACCAAAATAGTCCTCTTTACCGCTCTCTTTCGGCGCGACAAAGTCACTCAGGCACATATTGGCTTTGCCGTCGGTCTTCTCAACCTGCTGACGCAGATGATGCAGAGTGGTGAGAACTTCTGTACGGCTGTCATCGGTATACAGCTCCAGGTCATCATGGTTGATACTGTTGGCCGGGAACAGTCCGATAACAGCATTCGCTGTCAGCTTCTTATTAGTGATCAGATCTTCCAGCATGGTCTGGGCGTCATCAAACAGTTTGCTGGCTTCTTCACCGATGATCTCGTCGGTAAGAATGCGCGGGTAGCGTCCCGCCAGCTCCCAGGAATGGAAGAAAGGGGTCCAGTCGATATAATCCCGTAGCTCATTCAGATCGATATCCTTCAGCACATGTACACCTGGCTGAACCGGTACAGGAGGGGTGTATTGCTCCCATTCGATCTGGAATTTGTTCGCTCTTGCCGCTTCGAGATTAACCCGGCGGGCCTGGTTCTGGCGCTCTGCATGGCGCTCACGTACTGCTACATATTCCTCTTGTATCTCTTTGACATAATTGGATTTATTGTCTTTGGAGAGCAAGGTGCTGGCGACATTGACGGCGCGTGATGCGTTGGTCACATGGACCACCTGATCGCGATTAAAAGCCGGATCAATCTTCACTGCAGTATGGGCTTTAGAAGTAGTAGCACCGCCGATCATCAGCGGAATATCAAAGCCCTGACGCTCCATCTCTTTGGCCACATGAACCATCTCATCCAGAGAGGGAGTAATAAGACCGGACAGACCGATGATATCGACATTCTCTTCCCGGGCCGTACGCAGAATTGTTTCAGCAGGTACCATGACACCCAGATCGATAATCTCATAGTTGTTACACTGCAGTACCACGCCGACGATGTTCTTACCGATATCGTGAACATCGCCTTTAACCGTTGCCATCAGGATCTTACCGTTTGAGCCGCCTGGTGCGCCCTGTTTTTCGGCCTCAATAAAGGGCATCAGATAGGCGACCGCTTTCTTCATCACCCGAGCCGACTTAACTACCTGGGGCAGGAACATCTTACCGGCACCGAACAGATCCCCGACTACACCCATACCGTTCATCAATGGGCCTTCGATCACTTCGATCGGTCGATCAAACTGCTGGCGACACTCTTCTACATCGTCATCGATATACTCTGCGATGCCTTTAACTAGGGCGTGAGACAGTCGTTCATTAACGGGGAGTGAGCGCCACTCCAGAGTTTTTTCCTCAGTCTGTGCGCTGCCATCACCGCGATATTTCTCGGCAATTTCGAGTAACTTCTCTGTGCCATCCGGATCGGTATTCAGCACCACCGCTTCTACCGCGACACGCAGCTCTTCCGGCAGATCATCATAGATTGCCAGCTGGCCGGCGTTAACGATTGCCATATCCAGGCCTTCACGGATAGCGTGATAGAGGAACACACAGTGAATCGCTTCCCGTACCGGGTTGTTGCCCCGGAAGGAGAAAGACACGTTGGAAACACCGCCTGAGATCATCGCGTGTGGCAGATTCTTCTTAATCCAGCCCGTGGCGCGGATAAAGTCCAGCGCGTAGTTGTCGTGCTCCTCGATGCCGGTGGCAATGGCAAAGATATTCGGGTCAAAGATAATATCTTCAGCCGGGAAACCGACTTTTTCAGTCAGTACCCGGTAGGAGCGTTCACAGATCTCAATCTTACGCTGCTCGGTGTCGGCCTGACCCTGCTCATCAAAGGCCATGACAACCACCGCAGCACCATAGCGGCGCAACAGGTTGGCCTGCTCGATAAACTTCTCTTCGCCCTCTTTGAGGCTGATGGAGTTGACGATGCCTTTACCCTGAATGCATTTCAGACCTGCTTCGATCACTTCCCACTTGGAGGAGTCGATCATAATCGGCACCCGGGAGATATCCGGTTCAGAGGCTATCAGATTAAGGAAGCGTACCATTGCCGCTTCAGCATCAAGCATGCCTTCATCCATGTTGACGTCGATAATCTGTGCGCCGTTCTCCACCTGCTGACGGGCGACATCCAGTGCGGTTTCATAGTCACCTTCTTTGATCAGGCGACGGAATACTGCAGATCCGGTAACGTTGGTTCTTTCACCCGCGTTCACGAACAGGCTCTCTTTACCGATATTCTGTGGTTCAAGGCCAGACAGGCGGCACTCCACTGGCAGTTCAGGAATCTGACGGGGAGGGTGGGCATTTGCCGCATCGCCCATGGCCTGAATATGCGCAGGGGTTGTACCACAGCAGCCGCCGATAATGTTCAGGAAGCCCGCTTCAGCCCACTCACCGATCTCGGCGGCCATCTGCTCCGGCGTTTCATCATAGCCACCAAAGGCATTGGGCAGGCCAGCATTAGGGTGGGTAGAAACAAACGTATCGGCGATGCGAGACAGCTCTTCAACGTACTGACGCAGCTCTTTAGGGCCCAGCGCGCAGTTAAGACCGATTGATAGCGGCTTGATATGACGGACCGAATTCCAGAACGCCTCGGTGGTCTGGCCAGACAGAGTACGGCCTGATGCATCGGTGATAGTGCCTGAAATCATTACTGGCAGGCGGACGTTATGGGTTTCGTAATACTGATCCACCGCGAAGATAGCTGCTTTGGCATTGAGGGTGTCAAAGATAGTCTCAATCAGGATGATATCTGAGCCACCTTTTATCAGGCCGTCGATCGACTCTGTGTAGGCTTCAACCAACTGGTCAAAGCTGATATTACGAAATCCCGGATCATTCACGTCCGGTGAAATGGAGCAGGTTCTGTTTGTCGGGCCAAGCACACCGGCAACGTAGCGCGGCCGTTCAGGCGTGGTTGCGGTTACCTCATCAGCGACTTCGCGAGCCAGCTGCGCAGCCACCAGATTG
Organism: uncultured Amphritea sp.; assembly: GCA_963669425.2. Taxonomy (GTDB): domain Bacteria; phylum Pseudomonadota; class Gammaproteobacteria; order Pseudomonadales; family Balneatricaceae; genus Amphritea. Next base: position 1,613,655 of record CAXXNC010000002.1, on the reverse strand, counting down.
ATCTCATGGCTCTGGTGCTCCATCTGATAATCAGCCATCGCAATCGGGGTGGCATTAAAGGTATTGGTTTCAATAATGTCCGCGCCGGACTCCAGGTAAGCCCGGTGAATGGCTTTGATGATCTCCGGTTTCGTCAGTACCAGCATGTCATTGTTGCCTTTGACATCTACTGGCCAGTCGGCGAATCGTTCACCCCTGAAATCGGCCTCTTCCAGTTTGTAGTCCTGGATCATGGTACCCATACCACCATCCAGTACCAGAATACGCTCGGAAAGGGCTTGCTTCAGCTGTTCAGTTTTATCAGTGGGGCTATGTAATGACACGGTGGGACCTTTTATAAGCTCTTGTAATCCCGGTCTATTCTATAGCGCTGTAAGAAAAACTGGGTGAGATCGACTCAAGGCAACATGAATGAAATTAAGGTTCCGTATGCTTAATTATTAATTTTATTAATTATTGAGTTTCCAACGTGCTTCATCTCATCCTAAATGATCAAAAAATAATCGGTAAAAGCCCTTATCTTTTACTGGCAGGCTGGTACAATTGCCGCCACTTTTAAGGGTAAGCAATAGTAAAACTATACGTAACCTATTACTTACCTGAGTCCAGTGGCCTGGGTGTTCTCAGGTCGCTGAAGAGATCTTTGCGATCTGGTGCCGCATCAGATGATGCTGGCTGGGAGAACCGGAGCGATCCGGTGGTGGGGAAGACCGGCAGTGCCGGCAGACGAAACGTGAGTTAAATATGCTGCAAACATTCTTAAAAGCAAAACTGCATCGGGTAACCGTGACACATGCGGAGCTTCATTATGAAGGCTCCTGTGCGATTGATGGTGTGCTACTCGACCGTTCCGGTATTAAGGAATATGAGCAGGTACATATCTATAACATTAATAATGGCGAGCGTTTCACGACTTACGCAATTCGCGCAGAAGATAACAGTGGCGTGATCTCTGTAAATGGCGCGGCAGCTCACCTGGCATCGAAAGGTGATCTGCTGATTATCTGCTCCTATGTTCAGTTGGATGAGCAGGAAGCAGAAACCTATCAGCCAACTCTTTGCTATTTTGAGAATGCAAAGAACGAGAATGATGCCCACCGGGTGAGCGACGAAGAGCTACATCAGCGCAACCTGATGACCGGTATTAAGAACAGCATCCCGGTTCAGGAAAGTAACTGATCCTGCCGGTTCTTGCGATATAACAGAAAGCCGCCCACTGGGGCGGCTTTTTTTGTTGGTAAAAAAAGATAAGCAGTTATAGATTGTCGACAATGACTTGAGGTTAAGGGCTGATTTAGATCAATTAGCGGGATTTATTTTCTCTGAAGGGCTTTTTTTGGACGGTATCGTAGACAATTTAGCCTTTTGTAGTAGTTCAATTGGAAAATAACTCGGTTAGAGTGTCGTTAAGCGTGACAGGGTCAGATAAGAATAAAAATGATAGGTCGGAAGAATAATTAGAAATCCCCGTACCTTGTCGGATCAAATCCAAAAAATCGGTTACAGCGAAGGGCCAGTGCTATGTCCTATATAGAAGAATATAAGAAATCTATCGACACTCCGGAAGCGTTCTGGGGTGAGAAAGCGGAAGCCATTGAGTGGTTTAAAAAGCCTCAGACGATTCTGAGTAAAGATGAGAATGGTATTGACCGCTGGTTTGCCGACGGTGAAATGAACACCGCTTATCTGGCACTGGATTACCATGTAGAGAGTGGCCGCGGTGATCAGGATGCGCTTATCTATGATTCCCCTGTAACTGAAACCAAACAACGTTATACCTACAGCGAACTGCGTGATGAGGTTGCTAAATTCGCCGGTGTCCTGAAAGCACAGGGCGTAGAAAAGGGCGACCGCGTTGTGGTTTATATGCCAATGATTCCTCAGGCTGTTATCGCAATGCTGGCGGTTGCACGTCTGGGTGCGATTCACTCTGTAGTATTTGGTGGCTTTGCGCCGCATGAACTGGCAGTGCGTATTGACGATGCAGAACCTAAAGTAATCGTGACAGCTTCCTGCGGTATCGAGATCGCTAAGATTATTGAATATAAGCCGATGCTGGACGAAGCGATTGAGAAGTCCGCACACAAACCTGACAGCTGCATCGTATTCCAGCGTCCTCAGGTTGAAGCCTCTATGGTTGAAGGCCGTGATATCGATTGGGCCGATGCTGTTGCAACCGCTGAACCTGCTGATTGCACGCCGGTTAAAGGCACTGATCCACTGTACATTCTGTACACCTCCGGTACTACCGGTAAGCCTAAGGGTGTTGTTCGCGACAACGGTGGTCACGCTGTTGCACTGAAATACAGCATGAAAGCGGTTTACAACATGGAGCCGGGCGAAGTGTTCTGGGCGGCATCCGATGTAGGCTGGGTTGTAGGTCACTCCTACATTGTTTATGGCCCGCTGCTGGCTGGCTGCACCACTGTTGTGTACGAAGGTAAGCCGATTAAGACTCCGGATGCCGGTGCGTTCTGGCGTGTTTGTGAAGAGTATGGCGCTAAGGTGCTGTTCGCTGCGCCAACAGCTTTCCGCGCAATCAAGAAAGAAGATCCGGATTCAGAATTCCTGAAACCGTACGATCTGAGCAAGCTTGAAACCATCTTCATGGCGGGTGAGCGTCTTGATCCACCGACCTATCAGTGGACTAAAGAGACACTGGGTAAGCCGGTTATCGATCACTGGTGGCAGACTGAAACCGGCTGGGCGATCTGCGGTAACCTGACGGGTATCGAGACTCTGGAACCAAAACCAGGTTCAGCAACCGTACCGGTAAGCGGCTTCAATGTTCAGATTCTGGATAACGAAGGTAATGAAGTACCTAACGGCGAGCAGGGTAACATCGCGATTAAACTGCCTCTGCCGCCAAGCTGTCTGCCGACTGTCTGGGGTGATTTCGAGCGTTTCCGTACCGGTTACCTGTCTGAATTCCCGGGCTACTACAGCTCTGGTGACGGTGGTTACAAAGATGAAGACGGCTATGTATTTATCATGGGTCGTACCGATGACGTAATTAACGTTGCAGGCCATCGTCTGTCTACCGGCGAGATGGAAGAGATCGTTGCTGACCACCCGGCGGTAGCTGAGTGTGCAGTAATCGGCATCAACGATCCGTTGAAAGGCCAGGAGCCAATTGGTCTGGTACTGCTGAAAAACGGTGTTGAGATCGAAAATGATCAGCTGCAGTCCGAACTGGTAGCGATGGTTCGTAAGGAGATCGGTGCGGTAGCCTGCTTTAAGCGTGCGGTTATCGTTCAGCGTCTGCCGAAGACCCGTTCCGGTAAGATTCTGCGTAAACTGCTGCGTCAGATTGCTGATGGACAGGATTACACCATTCCTTCCACCATCGACGATCCGGCAAGCCTGCCGGAAATTCAGGAAATTATGGGTCAGAACGGTCTGATCAGCTAAGTTCTTGTCTTAAGCTATTGTCACAAGTTCTTGTGAAAAGTTCTTCTGATAAGTTCTTGTGATTGTCAGCCCGAGGGATCGGGCTGACTGGCGTTTCCGCCACCCCTTAGTCTTACTACCAAGTCCCTGGTAATTTTCAGGCAGTCCTGCGGGCTGCCTTTTTTCGTTTCTGGAGGCTGCAACTCCATTGGAGCTGGTTGTTCAGGGATTACTTGTTCTCTGAGGTCGATACCCGTAACAGAATCCAATCCAGCGCCCGGGTTGGCAGAATCCGTCTGAGATAGCCAAACAGATAGGTCGGAATAGTAACGTAATAACGGGCTTTAGGGCGCTTACTCTCGAGCGCATGTACGACTTTATCCAGCACGGCCTCAGGCCCTAAGGTGAAAGGGTCATTACTGTCCTGGTTATTGCCAAGCCGTTTCTGAACCGCTTCGTAGGTACTGCGGAAGGGGCTGCTGGGAATATCAATATTGTCCAGAAAACGCTGATAGGCGTTCTCCCTGAACTTACTGGTTACCGGTCCCGGTTCAATCAATGAGATATGAATGTCGGTATCTGCCAGTTCCTGGCGTAGCGTATCGGTGTAGCCCTCAATGGCAAATTTGCTGGTATTGTAGGCACCGCGAAAGCGCAGAGTGATCAGTCCCAGTACAGAGCTGTTCTGAATAATCCTTCCGTAGCCCTGACGACGCATCAGTGGCAGTACCCGACAAGTGAGTTCGTGCCAGCCCAGCAAGTTTGTTTCCAGCTGTTGCCTTAGAACATCCCGGCTGAGATCTTCGATAGCGCCGGGTTGGCCATAGGCGCCATTATTAAACAGCGCGTACAGCTCACCACCGGTTTGCTGTTCAACCCAATCCATCGCCGTCTGAATAGACTCTGATGAATCCAGATCCAGTTGGCAGGCTTCCAGTCCCTGCGCCTGCAACATGGCGACATCCTTCGCATTGCGTGCGCTGGCCAGTACCCGGTAGCCCCTTTGTTGTAATCCAAGGGCGACGTGATAACCAATACCGCTGGAACATCCGGTAATCAGAACTGATTTCATGATCAGAATCCCTGCAAACAGAATCAAAGGCGCAAGTCTAACCTGCGCCGGGGGCAGGGGGAACCGTTGCCGGATTATGCTTTAACAGCGTTTTCTGTCAGTAGCTCAAGAAACTCGTCTTCCGGCAGGGCGCGACTGAAATAATGCCCCTGAGCATAGTTACAGCCTTCGGCCAGCAGGAACTGAAGTTGCTCTTCGGTTTCCATACCCTCGGCAATGACTTCCAGCCCAAGGCTATTTGCCAGAGCGATGACTGCGCGGGATATGGCCTGGTCATTGTGATCGTCCGGGATATCCATAATAAATGAACGATCAATTTTAAGCCGGTTCAGCGGCAGCTTCTTCAGGTAACTGAGGGATGAATAGCCTGTGCCGAAATCATCAATTGCCAACTGAATGCCCATCTCACGCAACTGCCGAAGTTCATGGCCTGCGTGGGTAGGGTTGTTAAGAATGACGCTCTCGGTCAGCTCCAGCTCGATCATGGTGCTGGTGCAGTGGTGTTGCTGCAGAATCTCGGTAATTTCTGAGGCAAGGGAGTTATTGCCGAAGTGCCGGGCCGAGATATTCAGGGATATTTTAGGAATTTTAATACCCCGGGATTTCCAGTCATTGATATAGCGACAAACCCGGCTCAGAACCCAGACATCAATGTTGTCGATCAGGCCGGTTTTTTCGGCAACAGGGATAAATCGCGCTGGCTCAATCAGGCCTAATTGTGGATCCCGCCAGCGAATCAGAGCTTCGGCACCGATAATTTCCCGGCTGCGCAGGTCAAATTGTGGCTGGAAATGCAGCACGAACTGCTCCTGCTCCAGCGCATTGCGCATTGCGCCGAGCATCAGAATCCGCTCGAAAGCCTGATCGGTCATATCCTTGGTGTAAAAATCGTAGCGACTCTTGCCGGATGCTTTGGCCCGGTACATGGCGGTATCTGCATTACGGACCAGGGTATCAGCATTGTCGCTATCGTTCGGATAGAGACTGATGCCGATACTCAGCGTTACGTGGAGGCGCTGTTCATCAATAACAAAAGGCCTCCGGATTGCCGATATCAGATGCTGAGCAACCACTGCAGCATCCTCTGCGCGATCCAAATCGCTGCTGATTACCGTGAACTCGTCACCCCCGAGTCGGGCGATGGTGTCATTAGCACGGACGCACTCCTTGAGACGGATGGAAACCTGCTTGAGTAGCCGGTCTCCCAAGCCATGCCCAAAGCTATCATTAATCTCTTTAAATTCATCAAGATCAAGAAACAGCAGAGCGACAATACTGTGATTGCGTTTTGCATTGCGTATTGCCTGATTCAGGCGATCTGTAAACAGAAGGCGGTTGGGCAACTGAGTCAGAGGATCGTGATGGGCCAGGTGGTCCAGACTTTTCTCCTTTTCCAGCAGTTGCTTCTGTATGCGGATATGGTCGGTAATGTCCCGTGCTGACTCAACAATGCCATTGACCTTACCGTCGCTGTCGTAGAGAGGGCTGGCCATCAGTTCTACGGTTCGTTTATCGCCATGCCTGTTGGTATGTTCATGAATCATGGTGGTCGCACGGTTCAGCGTGACAATCTCTTTTAAAGGACAGCGATGATCGCTACCGTCACAGGGCATCTGGCTCTGATGTACGGCCAGATGACACAGCTGATGCTGATTGGCAGAGCAGGGGGCTGAAGGCTGCTGCAGGTAATCGTCTTTGGCGGCTTTATTGGCAGTGATAATTTCGTAATTGGTATCGATCACCATCACCGGGTCACCAATACAGTCGATCACGGCCTGCAGGAAGCGCTTCTCTTCCTGAGAGCGGGATTCTGCTTCTTTGCGCTCAGAAATATCCCGAACCGTCGAAACCACCAACTCTTTATTGCCCAGTGTCAGCAGCCTGGAGCTGACTTCAACCGGCAGAAGGTTTCCGGTACGGCTGATCTGAACTCCTTCGAATACCTGGCGACTGTTGCATTCCCGAATACTGTCGACCTTTGCCTGCCATTTCTGAAGGGTGTTAAAGCGGGCGCTGATATCCAGAATTTTCAGGGACAGTAGCTGTTCGCGACTGTAACCGAGCATATCGGTAGCGGCCTGGTTAACATCAAGGATGCGGGAATCTTCAACATTGATGACATAGAGAGCATCATTGCTGCTATCGATCAATGTGCGGAACATCTGTAGCTGGGAGTCGATACGGCGCTGTTCGGTGAGGTTGGTCATCAGGCAGTGGGTCTGAATAAATGTGCCGTCAGGCGCCCGGGCGATCCGGCCATCGAAACGGACATCGATTATCGTGCCGCATTTCGTTCTCAGCTGGCAGTCGAGCATACTGACTTCATTACTCTGCCTGAACTGCTCAAACTGCTGATCGAAGTTTTCCGCAAATGGCTCGACCAGAAGGCTTTTAAAAGACTGGCCTTCGATCTCCTCATTACTGTATCCCATAATTTCCCGCCAGCGCCCATTAACCTCCAGAAAACAACCCCGCTCATCCAGTGACTGGTAAGCCAGAGGGGAGTTCTCAAAAAAACCACGGTAGCGTTGCTCACGGTGCTGACTGCTGTGCAACTGTTGCGTCAGGGTATTGATCGCGTCGCGCATGACTTCCAGAAAGTGGTTCTGAAGCCGGTCAATGAGATTCTGTCGGGTCAGGATACCGGTTGCCTGGCCGTTTTTATCCGTCACAATCAGGCGGCGGATTCGGGCCTGTTCCATCTTCTGGCGCGCAACGATCAATGAAGTGCCTTCCGGTACAGTGATTACAGGCTTACTCATATAGGAAACGACCTGGTTGTGATCCAGATCGACCTCGTCATCGAGCAGCCTGACCGCATCCCGTTCAGTAATGATGCCTTCGATTGATCGGACAGATCCGACAATCAGGCAACTGACCTGATACTGTGCCATCGCGGTGAAAGCGGACTTAAGAGACGCATTGGCGTCGATACAGACGATTTCCGGCTCCATTACCGCATCGACCAGTCTCACTTCGGTGAGATACTCGATACCGATATGTTGTACAAAATCGCTTTCGGAGGTGATGCCACGAAGGCTGCCGTCACTATTAACAACCACGATATGCCGTAAGCGGCGAGATTGCATCGCTTTATACGCAGTCTGGTAGTCAGTGTTGCCGGGCAGGGTATAGACCGGAGAGGTCATCAGATCGGCGGCACTCAGGACTTGCAGATTATCGTTGCCGTTATGGATCAGGCGCAACACGTCCCGCTCGGTAACAATACCGATCGGTCTGCTGTTAAGATCCGTTATAACGATCGAGCTGACATGAGCCCGACGCATCCGTTGTAAGACGGTTGCTGCAGTCTCTTCAGGTGAGGCCTGAAGTACATCCATGCTGCAGATCCTGTCGAGTGTTAAAGACCCGTCCGTCATCCTTCGTTCCTGCTAAGTCCGTTTTTTTTGAGGCGCAAATTCTAGAGCATCAAAAGGATAGTAGTATAAATCCAGATCAATTGTATGGTTTATTTATTGAAACTTCGTGCAACAGAAATAAATTGATTATTGCCAGATTGGAATTAATTTATTTATGTGATGCGAATTGATGATCCCTTTTATTTCAGTAACCTAGTCTCATCCCTAAGACCCTGAACTGCGGTGCGCTCAGACAGAGCTGCGTAACACCATCGGGGCATTACAATTAAGAATATAAACGCTCAGATTATGCTGGCAGCCTGCCTGCATTAATCCAATTATTAGAGACTGAACTATGCCTGTATTGAATGAAACACACGATCTGAATCTGCGTAGCTGGGTGAGCTCTGCAAACGCTGCAGACACGGATTTCCCGATTCAGAACCTGCCTTTTGCTGAATTCCGTCGTCAGGGTAGCGATGAAGCGTTCCGCGGTGGTGTAGCAATCGGTGATCAGATTGTCGATCTGGCAGCGGCTCAGAGCCTGTTCGGCGGCGAAGCTGCTGAAGGTGCGGCAGCCTGTGCAGAAACAACCCTGAACAATTTCATGGGCATGGGGCAGTCAGTATGGTCTGCACTGCGTCTGGCATTGTCCCGAATGTTGCGTGAAGGTGCTGCTGAACAGCAGGCACTGGAAGCCTGTCTGGTTGCGCAAAGTGATGCTGAATTCGCGCTGCCATGTGTGATTGGCGATTACACCGACTTCTACACCTCTGTATTCCACGCTACCAGCGTCGGTAAATTGTTCCGCCCTGATAACCCGTTGCTGCCAAACTACAAGTGGGTACCGATCGGTTACCACGGTCGTAGCTCATCCATCGACGTATCTGGTCAGGAATTCAAGCGCCCATGCGGTCAGACTAAGGCGCCGGATGCGACTGAGCCAAGCTTTGGCCCTTGTAAGCGTCTGGACTATGAACTGGAGATGGGTATCTACATCGGTAAGGGTAACGATCTGGGTGCACCGATTGCACTGGATGACAGTGATCAGCACGTATTCGGCTTCTGCCTGTTCAATGACTGGTCTGCCCGTGACATTCAGGCGTGGGAATATCAGCCACTGGGTCCATTCCTGGCGAAGAACTTTGCCTCTACTGTATCGCCATGGATTGTAACCAATGAAGCGCTGCTGCCATACCGTGCGGAGTTTACCCGCGATGCGGCTGATCCTCAGCCAATGCCGTACCTGTCTTCCGATAAGAACAGCAGCGAAGGTGCGCTGGATGTGAAACTGCAGGTACTGCTGCAGACAGAGAAGATGCGTGCAGCTGGCGAGGCGCCGACTCAGGTATCCCAGTCGAACTTTATTCACTCTTACTGGACCGTTGCACAGATGGTTGCACACCATACTGTAAATGGTTGTAACCTGCGCCCGGGTGACTTCTTTGGCTCTGGTACTCAGTCCGGTCCGGAACACGAAGAGGGTGGTTCCCTGCTGGAACTGAGCCGCGGTGGTAAAGAAGCATTCAGTCTGCCAAACGGTGAGCAGCGTACTTTCCTGGAAGACGGTGATGCGGTTGTAATGCGCGGTTTCTGTGAGAAAGAAGGTGCGGCACGAATCGGATTCGGTGAAGTGGTAAGCACTGTACTGCCAGCCAACGGCTGATTGATCTGATCGATATTGAGAAAGCGGTCTAATGACCGCTTTTTTTAGGTTCTTCGCGGGTTAGGGGGAATTAGGAAGGAGACGGTGGTGCCTTCCGGTTAAGCTGTTGTCGACCAAAACCTCAGCTAACCAACACCACCGCCAACATGGATGCTAACCTGCTTAACCTTTTCTGGGAAGGCTTCGAGATTGATTGCTATGAAGCCTTCTCTGACCAATCGCTGTTAATCCTACTGCGACCTGACCCTGACTACACACCTCGCTGCAGTGGCTGTAACGCACCCTGTACTCAGATTCATGACCGACGGATAAGACGGGTTCGTGAGCGAGATCTTTTCGACTACAAAGTCTGGCTGGATGTACCCGTTCGGCGCCTGCGATGTACTCACTGCGGCCCAACGCTGGAGCGCATCGACTGGCTGTCAGGTCGATTTCGTCTCACCCACGCCATGCGCTGTTGGGTTGAAGCTTTAACCAAAATCCTGCCGATACGTCATGTCGCACAGTTGCTGAGCTTGCACTGGCATACGGTCAAGAATATCGATAAACAGCGTTTGGCCCGCGATATTGTTCCACCGGATCGGAGTAAGCTGCGACGGTTAATCATGGATGAATTCGCGCTTCACAAGGGGCACCGCTACGCGACCGTCGTGATCTGTGCCGATACACAGCAGGTGCTATGGATCGGCGAGGGGCGAAGTCGTGAAGCGATACGACCGTTCTTTCACTGGTTGGGCGAGGCCTGTCAGAACATAGAGGCTGTCGCGATGGATATGAACACAGCATTCGACCTGGAGGTTAAGCAGCATTGCCCAAAGGCTTGCGTGGTCTACGATCTCTTTCACGTGGTTGCCAAGTACGGTCGCGAAGTTATCGACCGGGTGCGGGTCGATCAAGCCAATCAACTACGTCACGATAAGCCAGCAAGGCGTATGGTTAAACGCAGCCGCTGGTTGTTATTGCGTAACCCCGAGAACCTCGCACCCGACCAAGTAAACAAGCTGGATGAGTTGCTTGCCGCAAACGCGCCATTAACGACCGTTTACATTCTGAAAGCGCAGCTCAAAGAACTCTGGTATGCACCTGATGAGAAAACCGCGAGAGCCCGTTGGGAAAGCTGGCTAGCTATGGCTGAAAAGAGTGGTATTTACGCCCTGCAGCTCTTCGCCAGACGTTTAGGCAATTATCTTGAAGGAATCGTATCCAGTGCCCGTTACCGCTTAAACACCAGTGTTCTGGAAGGGATGAACAACAAGATCAAAGTGCTGAAGCGGATGGCCTATGGCTACCGGGACAAGGCTTACTTCTTCCTGAAGATTAAGGACGCCTTTCCCGGTAAAGCGCGATGAACCTTTTTTTATGTACCTTTTTATGTAGCAATGTTGCTGAGACCGGCATAAAAAAGCCGGTATCTGAGTGTTCAGAACCGGCAGACAGAGGAGCTTTCAGCAGTGCAAGGGGTACTGCTAAGCGATCAAGTAGCTCAGAATCCATTGTGCGTTCTGAATGACTGCCTGACGATGATTCAAACAGTCAGATACTTGTTGAAAGCGGACGGAGTGTTACTTCTTCGGCTTTTTCCGGAAGATATTTAGCAGTTTTTGCTTAGGATCATTCTCTTCAGTGGGCAGCGCTTTCTCGAAGCGGTCTTTCATATTATCCAGACGCTGTTCTTTGCGTTTATGCCGGACATCATCCCGGCGACTGCTGATATCAACGATCTTGTCACTCATCGGCATCTTTCTTCAGATTTGTAATAATAGAAGTCTAGCTCTGTAGCACTTTCAGAGGAAGCCCAAGCAGTGCATCTCCCAGACCGCTGAAATACCAGATAATACCGATCAGACCTGCAACTGTGACCAGATACCAACAGGCTGAGAAAATCTGGCCATAGCGATCCAGCGGTAGCAGGAGGCTGTGATGGCGAGCCCGCCACTCAAAAATGATCTCAAGACTGCCGACAATCAGCAGGAAACCCAGCAGGGCAAGTCCCAGCGTATAACTGAGCCAGATGCCTCCCACAACCGCAATACAGCAAAGGATCAGCCCGGCAACAGAATGCATAGAGAAGGCGATACTTTTGAGTACATGTCCACCGTCCAGCGGCAGAATCGGTAGCAGATTAAACAGATTTAATAGCGCGTTAAAAGCGCTCAGCCCGGCGAAGAAGATCTCACCGGTGAACCAGTAAGCCAACAGGCTCAGTACTGACAGACCCAGGCCAAAGAAGGGGCCCATCAGGGCGATATAAACATCCTGCCAGCGGGTGTTAATACGCCCATCACTCAGCGCCAGACCGCCCAGAAACGGTATCAGGTAGATACCTTTGGTCTTAAGGCCGAAGTGTTTCATCGCCCGCACATGGCCATACTCATGCACTACAAGGCAGCCCACCAGCGCCAACGCGAAGGGCAGTGAGAAAAACCAGGAATAGGCCGCCAGACTGGCCCCCGCCAGTACAGCTTTGATGACTTTGGCGCTTTTCAGGAGTTTTAAGCCCAGTGCGGCAAGCCCTACAAGACTGAAAGAGCGTTTCTCCTGACGGATCTCGACACTGGGAACTTCTTGTTCCATTTCCGCCTGGTTACGGTTGCCTTCTGATACCAGTTGGTCATCAACAAAGAAGGCGTAATCAGCCTGAAATGGCTGCCAGTTGATCCTGCTTTCAAGGCGACATTGAATGGTCTCGCCCTGATCATTGGTTAGCTCAAATAGGTGCTGGCTCTGGCCATCAAAATCTTCCCGGGCATCACTGCGGGATACCGGGATGTTATTCCAGTACAGCAGTTGCCAGCCAGCCATCGAACCTTCCAGGCGGATCTGATGGTTGTGCCACTGAAAGTTGAGTATTTCCACGTTGTCGCTCTCTTATCTGAATCTGCGCGCATGGTTACATAACTGGCGGACGGTATAAAGTCGCTTTGCGCTTATCGGTGAAACAGATACACTGCCTGCAATAATTGTCTGGCGATAAACCTATGCAATCTGACCTACCTGTTCTTTACTCCTTTCGCCGTTGCCCCTATGCAATGCGTGCCAGGCTGGCGATAGCCGGCAGTGGCATTGCTGTTGAGCTTCGCGAGATCGTCCTGCGGGATAAGCCGGTGGCGATGCTTGATGCATCACCTAAAGGCACCGTGCCGGTATTAGTACTGCCTGATGGTCAGGTGATAGATGAGAGTCTGGATATTATCTATTGGGCGCTGGGCCAGAGTGATCCGGATAACTGGTTGCTCACGGATACGCCGGGTACGCCGGGTACGCCAGATAAGTCTGCTCAGGCCCGACAGCTTATAAAAATAATTGATCTGCGGTTTAAGCCGAATCTTGATCGATATAAATACTTTGATCGCTTCCCTGAGTATCCTCAAATCCATTATCGGGCCGCCTGCGAAGAGGTTCTGGCGGTATTTGAATCTTTACTGGAAGAGCAGCGCTACCTTACAGGGGATCAGTGTAGTGTGGCTGATATCGCAACTTTCCCCTTTATCCGTCAGTTTGCCCATGTTGATCGGGAGTGGTTCTTCGGTGCTGATTACCCGTGCTTACAGGCATGGGTAACCGGCTTTATTGAATCACCGTTATTCACTTCGATTATGAAGAAATATACTCCCTGGCAAGAGGGTGATCCGCCGACTGTATTCTCAGAAGGTCTATAGATATTACATTGATTTATGCATTTAAATTAATGTTATTTAGGGCTTTTTAGCGTAGTTGAAAATCGTTTACTCCAGAGATCAAATAACTTCTGAAGATCCTCAAAGCCTGCCTGATTTTTAGCAATGATCTCTTTGTCGCCGGTTTGTGAGTCGATGATCATCGCCAGCAGCTCACCAGTTTCCGAGTCATAAAACTCCAGTTCCAGCGTTGCATTGGCGATCTTATACTCTTTATCCTGCATGGCCAGGACGGCATCTTTGCCGGCATTGATCAGCAAACGGACCGGTATAAAATCGAGGACATTCTTTTCAGGATCAGTGCGGCTGATATCGGTAAGCGCCATACGAATATAAGCCGTTTTACTGCCAGGCTTATCTGTCAGGCTGTAATCCGGTGCAAGCTGGTGGCCGATAGCGTTATGAAATGCCTGGCTCATCGCCTTTATTTCTACCGCTGTAATGCCTGAGTAACCCGTTCTGGAAGGCCAGATCTCGATAGGGGCGAGAATGAAGCTGTTGTACTGAGCGATTGTCTTACTGTCTACACCGGGCTTAACCCAGATCTTCGCCTTATCTACATATGGATGGTCACGGAAATTACTGTAACTTTTCAGAAAGCCGGTATTTTCCGGTTTCTGCGGTTGCGTCTGGCAGCCACTGAGCAGTGCTGAGCTGATAAGCAGAGGGGCAATCCAGCGTGAAAGAGCCATACAGATATCCTTTTTCTGAACAGTTATGGGCCTGAGTGTAGCATCGGGGTGACATCATAGGGAGTCAGAATCAGCTGATAATGAATCCGTTCATGCCTAAGTGGTAGTGCATTTATGACCTGTTTACGTCATGATGCAGTGCAAAATAATCTGATAGGAAAGGATAAAGCGATGGATGATCTGTTGCCCGAACTCTGTGATCAGTTCCCGGAACTGGTTCAGGTTGTTGAGCCGATGTTTGGTAACTTCGGTGGCCGTGAGCGCTTCGGCGGTGAAATTGTTACCCTGAAAGCGTTTGAAGATAACTCACTGGTACGCGAACAGGTTGCGTTGCCGGGTGAAGGCCGCGTTCTGGTGGTTGATGGCGGCGGTTCTATGCGCCGGGCGATGCTGGGCGATATGCTGGCTGAAAAAGCGGCGAACAACGGCTGGGCCGGTATCATCATCTACGGCTGTATCCGGGATGTGAATGCCATCGCTGATCTGGATCTGGGTGTGCAAGCATTGGGCGCACATCCGATGAAGACTGATAAGAAAGGTGTTGGTGAGCTGAATGTTGAAGTCACGTTCGGTGGCGTAACCTTTAAGCCTGGCCACTACCTGTATGCCGACAATAACGGCGTACTGGTATCACCTGAGAAGCTGGAACTGGCTGAATAATACAGTTTGATTAAAAGCTCATTAAAAAAGGCTGTCAGATCGCTCTGGCAGCCTTTTTTGTTTTGGATAGTCCGAGACAGCGGATGTGATTACTCTGGAATCACAGTGCCCTTGATTTGATAGGCCTTACCACGGAACAGCGCCAGTGTTTCACCGCGTTGGTTGGTAAGGGTGACATCGTAAACGCCGGTACGGCCACTGCGGCTTCGCTCGACAGAGGTCGCAATCAGCGTATCACCTTCAAAACCCGGTGCCAGATAATCGATACTGCAGCCACTGGCCACGGTAACCCGGTTATAGGTGTTGCAGGAATGAGCAAATGCGGTATCGCACAGCGTGAACATGCAGCCACCGTGGCTGATCGCATGGCCATTGAGCATATCCTTGCGGATCTTCATTGACAGGCGGGCATAGCCCGGTTTTACCTCATCAATGCTCATGCCCATTGCCTGAGCGCAGTGATCGCGCTCATGCATGGCCGCGCTACTGGCTTCTGCCAGCTGTTGCGGTGTCATATCGTCTGTTGTCATGCAGCGCCTCCGGCGACTTTACGCAGCATCAGTGGGGATGCCCGGTAGCGATCTTCGCCATAGGCGTCCATCAGGTTGTCCAGCACATCCAGAGCATAGCTCAGTCCCAGATTGCCTACCCATTCGATCGGGCCAGCAGGGTAGTTCACACCACCTTTCATCGCGATATCAACGGCGGCTTCATCACAGACCTGCTGGTTGACCGCATCGTAGCCTTCGTTAGCCAGCATGCATACGGTGCGCATGACCGCCATACCCGGCACATCATCAATGATGCTGACCGCTTTGCCGATTGCCTGGAACAGACCGGTAGCAGCCTTAACTGCCTCATCAGAAGCCTGATCAGCCGGTGCCAGTGCGATACGGCTGGCGTTAGCGTAATCCAGCGCCAGATCAAAGTTCACCAGATTCGGGCGGAAGGTCTCAGCAGCACGTTGAGTCGTGAACTGGCCGTTGGTCAGCATCAGGGTGGCATCACCCACCATGATCATGCCTTCAACTTCATCGTTCTCGACCCGGTTCACAGTGATACCCGCCGCTTCAATCAGCGGTACCAGGGCTTCAGCAACGCCCAGATCACCTTCGATGGTAATCTGAGACGGTGCCGGGCAGGCGTCTGCAGTAGCAGGTTGTGCTTTCTCAGCACCTTCACTGTAATCGTAGAACCCACGACCGCTCTTACGGCCAAAGTGACCGGCATCCACCAGTTCTTTCTGAATCAGGGATGGCAGGAAACGCTGATCGTTGTAGAAGGCTTCAAATACGGAGCAGGTGACCGCATAGTTTACATCGTGGCCGATCAGATCCATCAGCTCGAATGGCCCCATGCGGAAGCCACCGCATTCACGCAGCAGAGCGTCAATGGTGGCGATATCTGTAGCGCCTTCCTGATTGATGCGCAGGCCTTCAGCGTAGAACGGACGGGCAACCCGGTTAACGATGAAGCCCGGTGTGGACTTAGCGTGTACCGGTAGCTTGCCCCAGCTGGCAGACAGCTCATATATGTCAGCAGCGATGGCTGGATCGGTGTCCAGACCGCTGATTACTTCAACCAGCTTCATAATCGGCGCAGGGTTAAAGAAGTGCATGCCGACCAGATTCTGCGAGCGCTTCAGTGCAGAACCGATAGCGGTGACAGAGATGGAGGAGGTATTGGTGGCGATCACGGTTTGCTCTGAGCAGATCTCTTCCAGCTGAGAGAAAACCTGCTGTTTTACATCCAGGCGTTCAACAATGGCTTCGATCACCAGCGCAGCAGGGGCCAGATCGGTCAGCGCCGCGACAGGCTGAATGCGACCAACCAGGGCATCAGCATCTTCCTGACTCATGCGACCACGATCAACCAGCTTGCTCAGACCTTTGCTGACACCCTCGATACCACGCTGAGCAGCACCTTCAGCCGCGTCA
This sequence comes from uncultured Amphritea sp., assembly GCA_963669425.2. GTDB lineage: Bacteria > Pseudomonadota > Gammaproteobacteria > Pseudomonadales > Balneatricaceae > Amphritea. The sequence continues at coordinate 1,597,202 of CAXXNC010000002.1, read as the reverse complement.
AACAGCAATACAGGGTGGCCGGCTTTGGCAGCTACCTGAGCAATACCGGCACCCATGGTGCCTGCGCCGATCACGGCAATGACGGAATCTTTAGAAAAACGACTCATCTGATAATTCTCCGGTTGTTCCTTAAGTGCTTTGCCTTACTTGACTTACTTTACTTGCCTTTGAACTCAGGCTGACGTTTATTCATGAATGCCGCAACACCTTCGCGGTAGTCTTCGGTACGGCCTGCCAGGGTCTGCAGATCCCGTTCCAGATCCAGTTGCTCATCAAAGCTATTGTTCGCAGAAGCCTGAATCGCACGTTTAATCAGTGCCAGACCTTTGGTCGGCTGGGTAGCCAGTTGCTTAGCCATCGCCAGCGCAGCATCTTTCAGCTCTTCTGGTTCGTATGTTTTCCAGATCATACCCCATTGTTCAGCCTGCTCGGCGGACAGCTTATCGCCCAGCATCGACAGTGCCATTGCGCGAGGGAAGCCCACCGCCCGTGGCAGGGTCCAGGTGCCGCCGGAATCCGGTACCAGACCGATTTTGCAGAACGCCTGAATAAAGCTGGCGGCTTTGGATGCCAGTACAATGTCACAGGCCAGTGCGATATTGGCACCCGCGCCAGCTGCAACGCCGTTGACTGCGCAGATAACCGGCATCTCCAGACCTGAGATGGTGCGGATCATCGGGTTGTAGTTATTTTCGATGGATTCACCCAGGTTTGGCATCTCAGCACCCGGGTCAACATTGCGGTCGCTCAGATCCTGGCCGGCACAGAAGCCACGGCCGTTACCGGTAATCAGCAGGCAGCGAACTTCAGCATTGGTTTTCACCTGCTTCAGTGCATCACGCATCTCGGCGTGCATGTCGGTATTGAAGCTGTTCAGGCTGTCCGGACGGTTCAGGGTCAGAACGGCAACGCCGTCGGTAATTTCAAATTCGATATTTTCGTATGCCATCGGTTTATTTTCCTTTGAAGTTCGGACGACGTTTTTCCATGAAAGCAGCGATGCCTTCATTACGGTCTTCGGTAGCAGCCAGCAGGGTGAACGCTTTACGTTCCAGGTTGAGGCCGGTTTCCAGAGTGGTTTCGTAGGCTTTAAGCAGCGATTCTTTTGCCAGGCGCGCAGCAATCGGCGGCTTGCGGGCAATGGTCTTCGCCAGCTTAAGCGCACGTGTATAGCTCATTTCAGGGATAGTCACTTCGCTGACCAGGCCAAACTCACGGGCCTGCTCGGCGCTGATAAATTCACCACTGAGCACCAGTTGCATCGCCATCGATTTGCCGACAGTGCGCAGCAGTCGCTGAGTACCGCCCGCGCCGGGAATAATGCCCAGATTGATCTCTGGCTGGCCGAATTGTGCGTTATCACCGGCGATCACGATGTCACAGTGCATCATCAGTTCACAACCGCCACCCAGGGCGAAGCCGTTTACCGCAGCAATGATCGGTTTTGGGAACTGCGCGATACGACGCCAGTAAGTCGGGCGAGGGTCGTTCATCACGCCCACCGCATCCAGTTCGGCCATCTCTTTGATGTCTGCGCCGGCTGCAAACACTTTTTCACCGCCGGTAATAACAACCGCATTCACGGTGTCATCTGCATTGATAATATCCAGTACCTCAGCAATCTCGCGCAGCAGGTTGGTGCGCAGGGCGTTGCGGGCTTCAGGACGGTTGAGGGTAATGGTCACAACACCGGCATCGGCCGGGGATACCAGAATATCTTGATAGTCAGACATTAGTTATCTCAATCGCTAGTGGTCTTCTTTCTTTTTATAGGCACGGCACTTCAGTGGCGCAGCCTTCATTACTTCTTCTATACACAGAACGTGCCTCAAGGGTAACGCAATTCTCAAAAGAGATACAAATATACTTTAGATAATTATTCTTTTCGTATCACATTCTTTGGTGTATCTTTAACTGCACATAATCAAGACGTAGGTCTGTAGAGAGAGCAGGCCCGTCACTGAAAGCTCGTCATTGGCTGTGCAGCCAAGACCGCATTACAGCAAACAAAAGAAAGAGAAGCCTTATGAGCCAGTCATTGTTTGAACAGCATAAAGAGACACTGGAAACCGCTCTGAATGCGATCCGTACCCGTGATTACTACAGCCCATACCCGGAGAGCCCAAGCCCACGTAAGTATGGTGAGACTGCAGATAAGGATGGTCAGGCTGCATTCAAGGCGCATCTGAATGGTTCTTTTGCGCTGGAAATGCCAGGTATTATCGGCGAAGCAGGCAGTGAAAAGTCGCCATACGGTTTCGATCTGGGTGTTCAGTACCCAACCGTTGATATGGACGTACTGCTACCAGCCATGAAAGAGGCTCAGAAAGCATGGCGTGATACGGGCATTGAAGGCCGTGCCGGTATCTGCATGGAGATTCTGAAGCGTATCAACCAGCGCAGCTTCGAGATCGGCTATGCGGTAATGCATACCTCCGGTCAGGGCTTCATGATGGCGTTCCAGGCCGGTGGCCCACACGCGCAGGACCGTGGTTTGGAAGCGGTAGCCTACGGTTACGATGCAATGACTCATGCACCGGGTGCTGCTACCTGGACCAAGCCACAGGGTAAGCATGACCCGCTGGTGCTGGATAAGAAATTTACCGCTGTGGGTCGTGGCGTTGGTCTGGTTATCGGTTGCTCTACTTTCCCTACCTGGAACACTTACCCAGGTATGTTTGCGTCTCTGATCACTGGTAACCCGGTTGTGATCAAGCCGCACCCGGCGGGCATTCTGCCAGCAGCAATCTCGGTTCAGATTGCGCAGGATGTTCTGAAAGAGCAGGGGCTGCCACCGCACATCGTATCGATGGTCATTGATTCTGATCCGGCTCAGCCTTGCACTAAAGAGCTGGCGCTGCGCCCGGAAGTAAAACTGATCGACTTTACCGGTAACACTCAGTTCGGTGACTGGCTGGAGCAGAACTGCCACCAGGCCGAGGTTTACACCGAGAAAGCCGGTGTTAACACCATCATTGTCGACTCTACCGATAACTTCAAAGGTATGATTCAGAACCTGTCGTTCACCCTGAGCCTGTACTCCGGCCAGATGTGTACGACGCCACAGGATATCTTTATCCCGGCTAACGGTATTGAAACCGATCAGGGTCATAAGAGCTTTGATGAGGTCGCTGAAGCGCTGTCTAATGGCATCACTAAGTTCCTGTCCGATCCTGAGCGTGCCGGTATGGTGCTGGGTTGTATCCAGGCAGAAGTGACTGATAAGCGTGTTGATAATGCCCGTGAGCTGGGTACGGTTGTGCGCGAGTCTGATCGTCCTGAAAACCCATGGTTCAAAGAGGCTCGCATGCGTAGCCCGCTGATCCTGGCGATCGATTCCGATAAAGAAGATGTCTACATGGAAGAGCTGTTCGGTCCGATCACTTTCCTGATTAAGACAGAGAACACAGCGCACTCTGTTGAGCTGGCCCACAAAGCCGTCAGCAACCATGGTGCGATCACCATGGGTTGCTACTCAACTGACGAAGCGACACTGGATCAGATCGAAGAAGCTGCACTGGATGCCGGTGTTGCACTGTCCTCCAATCTGACCGGCGGTGTGTTTGTAAACCAGAGCGCTGCGTTCAGTGACTTCCACGCAACCGGTGCGAACCCGGCGGCGAATGCCAGCCTGTCGGATCTGGCTTACGTAGCGAACCGTTTCCGCATGGTTCAGAGTCGTAAGCACGCTTAAGACTGGATCTGATCAGAGCCCTGCAAAAGCGGGGCTTTTTGTAACAATGTTGTACAGTGATTACTGCTACAGCGTTGCCGAAAGAGACTGTGTTATGAATTTTGAATGTATCCTCAGTGAAGTGAATCAGGGCGTGGGTATCATTACCCTGAATCGTCCGGATGTGATGAATGCGCTTAACTCCACCCTGTGTCGTGAAGTGGGTGAGGCGATCGACAGTTTTGAGGCTGACGACAGCGTTGGCTGTATCGTCATTACCGGTGGCGACAAAGTATTCGCAGCCGGTGCAGACATTAAAGAGATGAAGGATCAGAGCTTTGCTGATCTTCATGCCCGCAACTTCCCGTACATTCAGCGTGATTGCTGGCGCGCCATTGATGATGCCCGTAAGCCGGTGATCGCCGCAGTAGCGGGATTCGCGTTGGGCGGTGGTTGTGAGATGACCATGGCCTGTGACTTTATTATTGCTGCGGATAGCGCGAAGTTTGGTCAGCCGGAGATCGGTATCGGTACCATGCCGGGTGCTGGCGGTACTCAGCGCCTGACCAAGGCAGTAGGCAAAGCCAAAGCGATGGAGATGTGTCTGACTGGTCGCATGATGGATGCTGAAGAAGCAGAGCGGGCCGGGCTTGTGTCCCGTATTGTGCCGGCTGAAGAGCTTGCTGAGCAGGCATTTAAAACGGCCCGTAAGATCGCATCAATGTCTCGCCCAGCCGTAATGCTGATTAAAGAGTCTGTCGATATGGCGGTGAGCAGCTCTCTGGATGATGGCCTGCGTTTCGAGCGACGTGCGTTTGAGGCAACCTTTGCGTTTGAAGATTGTTCAGAGGGTATGAACGCCTTTGCTGAGAAGCGTAAGCCTGAATTTAAGCATAAGTAAGTTAAGTACAAGTACTAATGCCATTAAACAGGGCATCGCGGATTAATATCTGTTATGTTCAGAAGCCGCTCTGAGTGATCATGAGCGGCTTCTTTGTTTCTGATCTTATTTTTTAAAGACGGTTTAAATAACTGTTTAAGAGACATCTTTATCACTATGAAATTACAAGGGAAAAAAGCCTGGATAACCGGTGCAAGTTCCGGTATCGGGCAAGCCACAGCACGTGCCCTGGCAGCAGAAGGTGCTGATCTGATTATCAGTGCCCGTCGTGAAGAACGTCTAACTGAGCTGGCCACAGAACTGCAGGCACAAGGCCGTTCGGTGACAGTTGCCCCCGTGGATGTGTCCGATCGTGCCGGTATGGAAGCCGTAGGAGAGACCATCAAATCACAGGGTGGCGTTGATATCCTGATTAATAACGCCGGTACGATGCCGATCAGCCCGATTATTAATGGTCGGGTTGATGAGTGGGAGCAGATGATCGACACCAATATCAAAGGTGTGCTGTACGCGATCAATGCTGTCTATCCGGGCATGGCTGAACGTAAGGATGGTCATATCGTCAATATCAGCTCGGTAGCTGCGCGGCTGACCTATCAGAGCGCGGGTGTCTATGGCGGTACCAAGCATGCTGTGCGGGCGATCTCAGATACCCTGCGTAAAGAGGCGATTCGCTTTGGTGTACGGGTTACGGATATCCAACCAGGCTCGGTTGATACCGAGCTGCCGGACAGTATTGCTCACGATAAGATTCGCGCTGCGGTTAAAGATAATATGTACGGTGAAGATATGCCGAACCTGAAACCAGAAGACATTGCTAACGGTATTATCTATGCCGTTACGCAACCGCCGTATGTTGATGTCAGCGAGTTGCTAATCCGTCCTGTGATTCAGGAAAACTGATCATTTATTTTGCAAATGGTTATCATTAAGCCTCTGTTGCCGTATCATCTCGCAGCAGGGGCTTTTTTATTTAGTTAAGATAGGTAATACCTTGTACAAACTGCTGATTTTTGACTGGGATGGCACGGTGATCGATTCCGCCGCCCGGATCGTATCCAGTATGCAGAGCGCGGCTCGCGAGCTGGCTCACCCTGAGCTGAGTGACGATGCAGTACGTAATATTATCGGACTGGGATTGCCCGAAGCTATCGAAGCACTGATTCCGGGTATTGATGATCAGGCGAATGCCGAACTGGCAAAACGTTACAGTCACTACTATATCAGTGGTGATAATACGCCGACTGAGCTGTTCGACGGTGTTGAAGAAACGTTGCTTAAGCTCAGAGAGCAGGGCTACCGGCTGGCCGTAGCGACCGGTAAAAGCCGTCGCGGACTGGAGCGCGTGCTCAGTGATACAGGCCTGGGCTATCTGTTTGAGATAAGTCGTTGCGCTGATGAAACGACATCCAAGCCTGATCCGCATATGCTGCACGAAATTCTTGAGCAAACCGGTGTGCCAGCAGAGCATGCCCTGATGATCGGTGATACGGAATTTGATCTGGAAATGGGTGTCAGAGCGGGTATGGCCACCGTTGCAGTAAGCTACGGTGCTCATCATATTGACCGCTTACGAAAATATGATCCTGTACTTGAGATGCATAGTTTTCCGGCACTGGAGAGCTGGCTTTCAGAACTGAGTTGTAACGCTGGTTAGCGTTTGTCTTTTTATCTAAGGAGAGTTTTGTGGGATTAAAACACTGGCAGGCTGATACTGATAAGGCCGCCGATGCTGTTGAAGAGCTTCAGGCAGACCTGCAGCCGGAAAATCGCACCAAGGAGTGGCGTCTGATCGAGCGGGTTGTAATGGGGCTGCAAAAAGAGCAGCGCCGTGCCCGTCGTTGGGGGATCTTCTTTAAACTGCTTACGTTCGGATACCTGTTTGTCATTCTGGGTGTCTTTCTGTTTTCCAACCAGTTCGCGCCAGATGTCAGTGAGCCGGCTGAGCATACCGCAATTGTTCAGGTAAGGGGGGCTATTGCTGATGGCGAGGAAGCTAACGCAGACGCGATTATTCATGCGCTGCGTAACGCTTTTAAAGCAGAAACATCGAAAGCGGTGATTATGCGCATCAATAGTCCGGGTGGTAGTCCGGTGCAGTCTGGCTATGTCTACGATGAAGTGAAGCGACTACGTGAGCTGTATCCTGAGAAGAAAGCTTATGCGGTGATCACTGATATCGGCGCTTCCGGCGCATACTATATTGCAGCCTCTGCCGATGAGATCTATGCAGATAAGGCCAGCCTGGTAGGTTCTATCGGCGTTGTCTCTTCCGGTTTTGGCTTTGTTGATCTAATGGAAAAAGTCGGCGTAGAGCGTCGCGCTATGACCGCTGGTGAGAACAAAGCCTTTATGGATCCGTTCTCGCCGCTGAAAGAGAAAGACCGGGAGTTCTGGCAGTCGGTTCTGAATACTACCCACCAGCAGTTTATTGATCAGGTTAAAAAAGGGCGGGGCGATCGCATTGCTGGCAGCGATGAGCTCTACACCGGCCTGGTATGGAGTGGTGAGCAGGCGCTGGAGCTGGGTCTGATCGATGGTTTGGGTAGCAGTAGCTATGTTGCCCGCGACCTTGTTGGTGCTGAGAAGCTGGTGGATTACACGCCACAGGGCTCACCTTTACAACAGGTGATCGATCAACTGGGTGTGAGCTTTGCCAAAGGCCTGGCTAGTCAGTTGGGCATCAGCTCTGGTCCGGTGCAGCTGCGATAAGCAGTTTATGTTTCTACAAAGCCTCCCATGCGGAGGCTTTTTTGTGTGTGTCGTTTGTTGGCTTTGATAAAGCAATCGGCACGAGGGCGTGCCTCGCTACAGAGGGTAGGTATCGAGTTCTTCTGGTGGGCGACGTCCCCGTCGCGATTAGGTTAGGTAATTTGTTGCTGCTTGTCTTACCCGGGAGGGTGGGGCTGTCCGATATGCGACAGGGGCAGAAGGAATCCTGATCCATATTTGTGTAAATACATAATACATATTATCGTATTATTAATATCGGCATATCTCTTTTCAGATGGCTCAGAAATAGCCCTTTCATCGCAATTATCGCTGTGAGCGCACTGCTTGCTGGTGGTCGATATTCAAACAAAACAGGAATCAGAGCGGTTGGTGTTGTTTAGCTTTTCCAGGCTTGCCTGGGCATTGTATTCGCAGAGCGGGAGTCTTATCAGACGGAGGAGGGAATTTACCCTGATCTGACTCAGAATAGCCAGAATCAGGGCATTGTTAAAAGCTATTAAAAGTTACTTTTGATTCTTAATAAGCTCTTTTAACTCTATGATTTCTTTATGCAAAGACTCGATGGTTGGTGTGCCGTCTTCCAGTGCTTTTTCCTTCTCTTCCTGAGCATGCTCACCTTCCATGACGCTGACCACAATGCCGATAACCATGTTCAGGAAAGCAAATGTTGTCAGGAAAATGAAGGTCAGATAGAAGATCCAGCTGAACGGATAAACCTCCATCGTTTCATACATAACGTCGGTCCAGTCTTCAAAGGTCATTACTCGGAACAGGGTCAGCATCGCAATACTGATATCACCCCACAGCACTTCATTGATTTTGGCAAAGAAGGACGCACCGACTGCGGCATAAATGTAAAAAATAATAAACATCAGCAGGATGACATAGCCCAGCTGCGGCAGAGCCTTAATCAGTGAGTTAAGCAATAGACGTAATTCTGGAATGATCGACACCATCCGCAGTACCCGGAAGATCCGGATCAGACGCCCGATCAGCGCCATCTCGCTGTCCTCGATCGGAATCAGGCTGACGACAACAATCAGAGTGTCGAATACGTTCCAGGCACTATGAAAGAAACGCTTCTTTTCCGGCTCGCCAATAAAGCGGATGCTGATCTCCAGCAGAAAGAACAGGGTGATCCCGGTATCCAGCCAGCCGATCAGAACCAGCACTTCCGGTGGGATATTGTATGTCTTGGCGCCAATGACCAGTGCCGAGAAGATAATGATCGAAACAACAAACAGCTCAAACAGCCGATTGCTGCGCAGTTTGAAGAATGCATCTTGCAGAGTTGTATAATTCATAATCAGAAATTAGAGGTTGCCATGAAACTGCATGCACTTTACTGATCTTTTTCGCGAATGAGTAGTCTCAGTATCGTGAAAAAAAGTCGCTCTTCTATAGAATAGAGAGGTAGTACTTTTCAGAGCGCAGCAAATACTGCATTTACTCTTCAGGAATCGTGAATGATCACAGCGTTACGCAAGATGAAACAACTCGTTCTAACACTTTCTCTATGGATGCTCAGTCCCTGGGTTCTCGCGGGCATCGACTGGTTTAAAGACGAAAATGGTAAAACCAAATGGCAGATTCTGGCTAACTGGAGTAGCGGAACCCTGATACTGATCCTTACGTTCACCGCGGTGTATCTGCTGATTACCAAGCGCCGCGCTTATCGTACTAATCAGGAGCTCATAGCTATCAAGAAAGAGCTGGAGCAAAGGGTGCAGGAGCGAACCGCAACCCTCAACGAATCCAACCATAAGCTTCAGGAGAGTAATCAACTGCTTGAAGCGGAGGTTAGTCAGCACGTTATTACGGCAGACCAGCTGCGTTCTTCTGAGTCTTACATCAAGGATATTCTCACCTCGATGCCACTGATGCTGGTCAGCCTCGATGCTGATGGCCGCATAACTCAGTGGAACCGTCGGGTAGAGGAGCTATCCGGCGTTCCGGCAGGTAAGGCCCTGGGTAAGACGCTCTGGGAAGCCTATCCGACGATGACCGTAGTGCCGGATCATATTAAGCAGGCGATCGAGCAAAATCGTCCTATTCATCTGAAACAGAGCCTGCGCAGCGTGGAGCATTACGATATCACTATCTACCCGTTGCAGGGGCCGGAGCCCGGTGTGGTTATTCTGGTAGATGATGTATCCAGGGAAGTGGCAGCAGAAAATCTGCTGATCCATAACGATAAGATGTCGTTTATGGGTGAGCTGGCCTCAACTATGGCTCACGATATCAATATTCCGTTGCAGGCGATCCTGATGGATCTGAAGCGCTTTAAGGGTGTTATGATCGATAACAGCGGCAATCAGGACCCGCAAGCCCGCTCTCAGGTGCTCGATAATATCTATCAGGATATGTCAGATAGGGGAGATCAGGTTTCCAAGATCATTCATAACCTGCTGACCTTTGCTCGCAGTCGCCATGAAGAGAAGCAGAATGCTGATATCAGAAGCGTGATGGAGCATACCGTTAATCTGGGCAAGGAGGTTATTAATGCTTCCGAAGGGCTTATGTTCAGAGATGTCAGACTCAGCTGGCAAGTAGAAGAGCGTCTGCCTCAGGTGCCGTGCTATATCACCGAACTGCAGCAGGTATTCCTGAGCCTGTTCCGCCATGCCTGCACTGCCATGCAGAAACGCACCGATGAACCCGATTTTGAGCCACAAATAAAGATAATACTTTCAGAGTGTTACGATAATATGTGGATCAAGATTCAACATAACGGTGTGGGTCTGACGAACGATGAGCAGATGAACCTGTTTGAGCCGTTCTTCAGCAGTAATGAAGATACCGGTGAGTTCGATGCCGGTCAGCATCTGTCATTTGCTTACTACATTATCACCGAGCAGCATCAGGGGCATATGGCGGTAACATCGGATCCGACTGTTGGTTCAACGTTCCATATGCAACTGCCTATCAAGCACTGATCACCAGGCTCTTGCAGAGTGCTTAGTTAAAGACTCAGGCAAGAGCGCTGGTAAACTATGTTTGCGCCTGTTCAGAAGCAGGCGCAGACAGGCTAGCTCCCCTCTATTCTGAAGCCCACTTTCAGCGTCACCTGAAAATGCCCGACTTTGCCGTTCACAACATGGCCGCGGGTTTCTGTAACTTCAAACCAGTCAATATTGCGGATGCTCTTGGCGCACTCTGCGATGGCGTTCTGTATCGCATCATCAATGCCGATCGCAGAAGAACCGACAATTTCAACTTTCTTGTACGTGTGGTGGTTCGACATGGCTTAATTCCTTGTATTGTCTGAGGAGCGTCTTTGAATAAGCGTAGTCGAGGGATCAGGGGAGTGATAGAAGAGTCAGGAAGCTATTCTGCTCTGTGCTGACAGAGGTTGCTCCATCAGTTCATGTTCGATGACCCTGAAGCGCTGCGTGTATTCGGCGGGCAGCTCGCTGCGGGCGCCCATATTGATGATCGTCATTTCCGGCAATAGCTTACGGATATTCCGGATGATCTCATCCTGCTCATGCTCATCCAGCGCTGACAGGGCATCATGCATCAGCAGAATATCCGGCCGTTTAATCAGTCCTCTGGTCAGCTGTACTTTCTGGCGTGCCGTAAAGGGCAGGCGGGAGCCCCGGATACCCACTTTTGACATGCTGAATACGATCAGCACCAGCGAACGGGCATCCAGCTCAACCATAATCCGTTCGATATGGTTATGCAGCCACTCGTGTTCTTCCGATTGCGGCTCTTCCAGTATGCCAAACAGTACATTCTCAAGTACTGTCAGGTAAGGGTTCATCTCGTCCTCTTTCAGGCCGGCCATGCCGTTCAGCAGATTTTCCCATTGGGGCTGTCTGATCAGAGCGCGAGCCGCGACAACACGGCTTTTAATCTCATCGGTAATGTAAGGTGCGATCGTGCTCTTCATGCAGCTGCGGAAGAAAAGTACCAGTACCAGGCACTCATCACAGTCGCCGTAAACATCCTCAAGGCCCGTTTTGAAATAGCTCAGCAGAGCCTCCCGGATATCCGGCAGATCAAAGCGTGAGAATTCGACAGGCAGCGCCTCTGAGGGCTCAATAACAGACAGCTCCCGGTAGATATCTTTTGCCAGTTTGGTGCCGCCAGCAATGGCTACCTCATACAGTCCGGCAGCCTTCAGGAAATCGATCATCTGCTCTGATTCCGCCAGCCTGACGGCGGTCTGTTCTGGCGTATCATTCAGGGCAAAGCAGATGTTATCGAGCATCATCAATGCGGGACAGAACTTTTCAGCATCGAAGTTATGCAGTGGCGGATAGTCCAGGTGCGGGTGCAGCTTTTGTCTGATGTGGCGCCTGACTTTCAGAAAATGGCGGGCAAAGTCTTCCTGCTGTTCAACATTCTCGGGTCTGAAGTACTCCTGTAAGCCCAGGCGATACAGTACCGGGCCGGAGCCGACAGCATAGATACAGGCTTCAAACCAGGGGCGCATATCGTTCCAGGTTTCGATGCCGTTGATTGAGAAATCGGTCCAGGTGCCGTCAAAGCGATCCAGGCTATTGCCGCTTGCTTCAGCTTCTTCCAGCTGCTCCCGTGATTCTGTGCTGTCGTCATATTCCGGGGGGTGCTGGCGCAGACCGTAGTTAATATTCTGCGCCACGTTCTCATTGAACAGGAATGCATCGGGGCCGGCATAAGTGATGCGGCGGTTCAGCAGTGCGTGGGGAATTCTATCCAGTGGTTGATCCCCCAGGCATACTGCGCCATTTTTCTGCGGCTGCAATTGCATAATGGCAAAGCACAAACTGCGACACTGAGATGTTTTGTCAGCCTGAACATAGATCAGTCCACCTGGCTTAAAGCGAGCAGAGCGGGCATGAAGGAAGCGCTCTCCAGCATCGTTCAGCAGCCAGGCATCCCGGAAAATCAGATCGCCACTGAGGCGCTTATCGGCAGGGTATTGAGGGATATCAAACTCGATCTCCGGTGCCAGGTTATCAGACTGGAAGCGCTTAAGGATCTGACCGTAGCGTATCAGAGCATCCTGATAGTTCTGATAGTAATTGAGCAGTTCCCGCCATGGATCAATCAGTTCCTTATGGGCTGCAATTGCGGCAACCAACGCGCCTACAGTTATTTCACCACGGATCGCCAGAATGCCGCCAATTGAGTAGAACATAATCGGCGTCAGGCTATTGATGAAGTTGTTGAGGAACTTCATAAAGAACTTACGCTGAAAGATTTCGAAGCGGATGTTGAAGAGCTTGCCGAGAATGGATGAAAACTCCGCCTGATGGTAGCGCTCGGTGCCGTGGATGCGGATGTCGATAGCACCATCGACCGCCTCGCCAATCCGTTCAGAGAAATGCCGGACTACCTTTACCCGCTGTTTCTTAAGTTCGTTTATATGGCGCTGCAGTTTTGGAATGATCAGTAGCTGTACCGGAATCAGCATGATGGAGGCGAATCCCAGTATCGGGTTCTGCATAAACATAAACACCAGGATGGTCAGCATGGTGCCGCCCTGAAACAGAGGCAGGGCAATACTGTCGCCGATAAAACCGGCCAATGGTTCGGCTTCAGCGGTGACGGTGGCTATCAGCTCTCCCTGGCTGACCCGGTGAAAGTGTTTCGGAGGGAAGCGTAGGATGCGGTCTGTCAGCTGAAAGCGCAGTCTTCGCACCAGTCGTTCGCCAATCACCCCTTTAAGTGTATTGATGCGCATCTTTAATAATCCGGAGCCGATAATCAGCAGCAGATAGATTGCACAGAGAATCAGCAGGAAAGCTTCCGCTGAAAAGCCTTGTCCCAGAAAGGTGATTGTATCGGTAACAGCTCCCAGGGCGTCGTTGATAATAACCTTTGGCAGCTCGAGTGCGGAGTAGAGTATAGGGAAGGAAATCAATGTAAGAACAATAACTTGAATCTGATTATTCAAGCTATGCCGTAGGATATATTTAAAAATCCGTGGTTCCATACAGACCTGCCTTGCCCTGCAGAGCTCTGTTAATGCGAAAGCCATTCTGATGCCGCTGAGCTTTCACCCCAGTTCCCACCCTGTACATAACAGTATATTTGTATATTGATTATCCGGTGCTGAAAGAAGTTCACATTACCTGCCAGAAAGCACAGATCAGAGATTGGAAAAGCGGACACCAAAGGCTAATATATACTGTATGTATATACAGTTTATTTGATGCTATGTTGAAATTTATCCCTCTCAGGGCTCAGGCAGGTATTACGGGCTTTGAGTCACCGGCTGCTGAATATACGCAGCTGAGCCTGACACTGGACCAGATTCTGATTGATCATCCGGCAGCAACCTATCTGGGTGTTGTTGAAGGTGACTCAATGACCGGCGTTGGGATCTTTCCTAACGATATTCTGGTGGTTTCCCGGGCTGAAACCGTGCGCACAGGAGATGTTATTGTGGCCACTCTTAACGGTGGCTTTGTCTGTAAAATTGCTGATACCCGGCAGCGCCGGCTTATCTCATCACCGGAAGATACCCGGGCTAGCAAGGTCTATGAACTCAGAGAGGGAGACGACTTTTCAGTAGAAGGAGTGGTGATCCGCTCTATACGGCTGCATCGCCCCCTGACCAGGAAGCTGAGCTGATGTACGCCCTGTGTGACGTTAACTCGATGTACGCCAGCTGTGAGAAGGTATTTGACCCTTCAATCAGAAAGCGTCCGGTTGTTGTGCTGACCAATAATGACGGCTGTATCTGTGCGGCCTGCAGCATTGCTAAAAGTCTGGGCATTGGCAAAAATTTTGCGCCATATTTCCAGATGAAGGATGAGCTTAATCGGATTGGTGCGGTGGTCAGGAGCTCTAATTACGAGCTCTATGCTGATATGTCTCAGCGCTTTATGGATGTCTGTACCCGATTTGCCCCCGACTCTCATATTTACAGCATTGATGAGTGCTTTCTGCGCTATGGCAGTTACGAGCCGCCAGAGGGATGGTTTGAACACGGCCGGTCGATCCGTCGCACAGTCTGGCGACAGGTCCGGCTACCAATCGGCGTCGGTATCGGTGCAACCCCCACATTGGCCAAGGTGGCTAACCATGCTGCTAAGCGTTTGCCGGGATTCCGTGGGGTGGCGGTCATCGATAATGAGCCACTGCGCCAGCAGATCCTGAAGCAGCTCGATGTGGTAGATGTCTGGGGTATCGGCCGCAGAATTGCAGCCCGGCTAAGAGATATGGGTATAGAGACCGCCTGGCAGCTGGCGCAGACACCTGTTGGCCTGATCAGAAAACACTTCGGCATTCTCGTGGAAGGAACAGTGCTGGAGCTTAACGGTGTCGTGAAACTGTCCTGGGATGATGTAAAGCCTGATAAGCAGAGCATCTTCTCGACCCGGTCTTTTGGCCAGCGCGTTACCGATCCGGTAGTGCTCCGCCAGGCGATCGCCACTCATACCGGCATCGTTGCGCAGAAGCTGAGAAAGCAGAGCAGCCTTACCGGCGTGATGGTGGTATTCGCCGGTAATTCACCCCATGATAATGCGCCTTACTACAAACCGACACTCACACACAGCTTCGCTGCCTGTACCTCTGATACGCAGATTATGACGACCGTCGCCACCCGGCTGGCGGATCTTATCTATCGTGAAGGCGTGCAGTTTTACCGCTGCGGTGTCGGCGTACTGAATCTGGTGGGTCGCAAGCATTACCAGCAGGACCTGTTCTCACCCTCAGAAGACAATACCGCACTGATGAGCTGTATCGATCAGATCAACGGTCGCTATGGTCGCGGAACCATACATTCAGCCGCCCAGGGGATTAAGCAAACCTTTGCCATGAAGCGCAATCTGCTGTCGCCACAGTACACCACGAGGCTGAGTGATTTGCCGATTATTCGGTGTTGATATAAAGGTCTGTTTTAAAAGTATTTGTAGATTATTTGGAAGTGTAGAAAAGCTAGAATATTTCAATACTCATATTAAGTAACAGCCACTTCGTTGTCTCTGCATTGGTAACACTTCCTGTGCTAGGCTCATATAAGCTATATCAGATTGGATTTGTCGATATGGCAAGGAGCAATATCTAAAGAGTACATCAAGGAGATGTGCTTTGCCTGATGGAGTAGCTAGGTGACGGATACACTTACAAAAGGACACACAAAAGCAGTTAGCCGTTCTGTTTTACTGGATATAAATCGTCTGTTCTCTAAGGGAGACCACAAGGCAGCACTCGCATTAGCTCATAACACGGCTTCTTTGTACCCTCTAGACACACAGCTATTACAAATAATTGGTCGTATCTATCTAGGTATAGGTGAGCCTGAACAAGCTGCCTCGTATCTCAAAAGAGCTCTAAACCAAAAGGAATCGCCCAAAGAGTTTTACTCTCATTCAGAATTCAATAGTGATGATATCACCTACCTAGATAGTCAGAGTGATTCATTGCAAGAAAATGAGTTCACTATAGGCTCCGATCAAGCGGCACAAACAGAGTACAAGCCCCTTAATAAAAGACCAATAATCACTCTGAAAGGCAGGAAAGCAGCTGAGCCGTCAAAAAGTACAGCTGCGGAAGTGAACGAAAGTAAAAACTCTGCAGAACAGATAGTTGAACCAACAGATCTGCCTGTTGCAGAGCAGAATCACACCCAAACACCTCAGAAACATAAACGGCCAATCCTAACGCTTAAAACGGAAATAAACGCCGATAAGCAACCTGTAAGTGATGAGCTTGATGCTGAAACAGACGTTGCAGAAAATAGCAGTGTTGTGGATTTAAGGGTTGATCCCTTTGAGGCGGAATTTGACCATGCTACAGAGCCAGAGCCAGAGCCAGAGCCAGAGCCAGAACTTCAAATAGAAGAAGCCGATGAATGTTTAGGTCTTCTAGATGAGGAAACTCCTTCAGACTTAGAAGAAGAGCTCTCTTTAAACAATGATATTTTTGATTCAGTCGAGGATGAATTTAATCCTGATGCTCAAGATGGAATAGGCTCACTAGAATTCGGCGGTGAATTTGAAGAAACAGACCTTTATGAGTTCTGGGAAGATCATGAGCTTCTTGAAGATGATGAGCCCGCTTTAGAAATTTCGAATACTCTTTCAAGATATCAGAGAGCTAGACAAGAAGCTGCTGACTTGATTGATCAAGTTGGCTGGTCCAAATCACAACTGGATCTCATAACAACCATTTTTATCGAGAATGGTTGGTCTGCTGCAAAAAGAACCTTATTAGAGGAAATCCATCGGGGAGCTTCTTTTGAAACAATAGAAGTAGCTAGGGAGCTAAAGCTCCTCTGGAAAGAGAGTGAAAGGTATTGGATATATTTTGCTCGTGGAAAAAAAGACCAGACTCTCGCCTCCTACAAGCACTTCAGTTGGAGGCAATCAATAAGGCTGATCAATATTTATGCTTCAGTACCTTCGATTGAAGAACTGCATGAGATGCTAGAAGTAGAATTTGAGTATTGGTACTCAAATCCGGTTTTACGCAGAAAGTATCCAGCCTTTGTCAAGTATCTACTCTATTGCAGATTCAGCGAATCGAAGTCGTTACTGCCTTCAACTAATCAGCTCTTCTTTTTCAATGGTCATGATGACTGTTTGCTGGATGACAGCTGCATGTTTTACGAGGGCTCAGATGAATACAAAACATTATCTGAGTGTGGGATTGAACTCAATAGTGCTTTCACAACGAAAAACTACTATGCCTCCGATATTCCTTTTGACCACGAAGAAGGAATTTTGCTTTACCCCAAGGTGTTAAAGAAAAGGCAAGCCATAGTGCTTCAAGAGGAAGATTTGGATGACGAATATGATGAAACAGAATAAGGATTGTTTAACACCGGTCAAAAATTGTTGGGTAAGTTGCGATGGCGAGAGGGGAATAGTGCTTTCGACTATGGATGGTGTTGATGGTGTCAGCGCTAAGGTTCGTTTTCCCAGAGATCGATCTGAAAAAATAGTGAATATCAAAGAGCTTACTTCAGGTTTTCAGGTGGGTATGGAGGTCAGACACGTACCAACTAGATCGGGTATTCAATCTTTAGGGGAAGGCCAGATTCAGAAAACTCGTACGCTTGGTTTTAGTGATCAGGTATTAGTCGAATTCCCTGATTCTGGTTCCACAATGTGGCTGCCTTATCAGAACTTAGAATGGATTAGAGGTGCCAAACATCGATTCATTGTTGGCGACACTGGTCCAAAAGATAGTGCTGAGAGGTTCAGGCTAAAGGTACTCTCTCATGCAATTACTACTTGGAATGAAAATACAGGCTCATTATCAAGACTAGATATAGACCCGTTACCGCATCAAACTAACCTTGTGCATCACATTCTGGCTTCAGGGAACCTCAATTGGCTCATCGCTGATGATGTGGGTTTAGGGAAAACAATAGAAACAGGAATGCTGATTAAAGCACTTAGGCAAAGAGGTCAGGCAAGAAGAATTCTACTGATTACTCCAGCTGGCCTTACTGCTCAATGGAAAGAGGAACTGCATCATAAATTTGCACTGAGCGATTTTGAGATCTACGGGGAGAACTTTAATATAGATGCCCCCAGAGAGTGGAAAAAGCATGATGAATCGACCAGCCTATCGTAGACGCTTTAGTGCTTGTTGATCTGCTGTTTTTCAAATTCGATTGGAGACAGGTTGTTCGTATAACCATGTTTCCTAACTGAGTTATAAAACATTTCGATGTAATCGAAAACATCTTGCCGCGCTTCTGCTCTTGTTGAGTATATTCGGCGTTTAATCCGTTCTCGTTTAAGGAGCTGGAAAAAGCTTTCAGCTACTGCATTATCATGGCAGTTTCCGCGTCGACTCATACTGGGCTTCAAGCGGTGAATTTTCAGGAACTCTTGCCATTCATAACCCGTAAACTGGCTGCCCTGATCAGAATGGATGAGCACTTCATTTTGCGGTTTTCGTCGCCAAACAGCCATCAAAAGAGCATTCAGAACCAGATCTGTTTCCATTCTTGAATGCATCGACCAGCCCACGACCTGGCGGGAATACAGATCCAGAACAACAGCAAGATACAACCAACCTTCATGGGTACGGATGTAGGTTATATCGGTTACCCAGTACTTATTGGGTTCACTCACCTGAAATTGACGTTGCAGAATATTGTCAGCTACATGCGATGGACGCCCTGAGGTTTTACCTCGGTACTTCTTGTAACCGACTTGGGCTGATAATCCATCGAGCCTCATTAGCCTTGATACTCGGTGTTTACTGCATCGCTCACCCAGATCCTTAAGGTCATGATGGATTTTACGGTAACCATAGACGCAACCGCTCTCAAGCCATGACTGCTTGATCAAACCCAGTAACCGCTGATCCTCTTTGGCGCGAGGTGATACTGGATCATTCCGCCAGGCGTAGAAGCCGCTGTGATGAACTTCAAGCAGCTTACATAGAGTCCTGACCGAGTGTTGGTCTCGGTGCTGTTGAATAAAGGCGTACCTTACTCGGACTCTCTGGCAAAGTACGCGGCGGCTTTTTTTAAGATGTCGCGTTCTTCAGTAACCCGACGCAGCTCTTTCTGGAGCCGCTTAATCTCAACATCCTTCTCGTTCACTTCCTGATGATGCTCACTGTTGCTGCCGTAGCGTTTAAGCCAGTGGTACATACTGTTGGTCGAAACACCTAAACGGCGAGCAACTTCCGCAACAGGATGGCCCCGTTCTGTGACTTGCTTAACGGCTTCAATTTTGAACTCTTCGGGAAAACGCTTGGTACTCATGACACCTCCTAGTGGCGTTATTTTAACGCAATAAGGTGTCTACTAAAGGCTGGTCGATTCAGTCTGCTTGAAATACAGATCTGTATTGAGATCCTCTTGTAGTGAATTTAACACGCCCTGAGTTGAGCTTCGCAGACGCCTGTCAGCTTTCTAGATTCATTTAATCCGTAGAAGAATCTTGCAGCGTTCTGCAGAGAACTGAAATCCTTTTTGTAAATGTCTGCGTGAATATCAGGTGCGAACAGTAAGCGCTTAAAGCCTGAGTGAAGTGAGCATTGTTAAAAGTGAGTGATGCGGACATTACTGACTGGATGACTGTGTCGAAGAAAACAGAGCAAGAAAATGAGTCAGGCAGACGTAAATACAATTCGAAGGACAGCGAGTGTCGGAATGGAGAGTTCAGGATAGAAAGCTAAGGAAGGAGTTATGGATCTGAAGCCTGACCCGGATCGATGGGTTTCATTTTTGGCTCAGTCAGTGTGGTGGCCATAATCGTGATCCTGGAATGTCGAATCAGATAAAGAGGTCTGTAATCAGAAATCGGAGCCAAATCTGACGGCCAACCAGAATCGTGCGCTACGCGCATGGAGTGACACATTACCCACGAAACGGAATTCTTCGCGACTCTCCGCACGGCTTTCTTTTAGCTTTATCGAACCTCATCAGCGGAAGAAAGGCAGGGACCACGCCTTTGACCCTGTGTAGGCAATTACCAATACTTATATTTAACATAATATACATTATGCGAATTATGGAATTTGTCGAAATCAACGGTATATGGCGCTTATGAAGACTGTGATGACTTACTAGATAATTTATTCAGGCACAAAAAAGCAGCCTTCAGGCTGCTCTATTGATAGTAAAAATATACTCAGGAATGCATGACTGGCTCGTCTGGAGAATCGTAACTGCAGATCTGAAATGGTGATACCGGAACAAGCTCCCGGGTCTGGTAAGACTGGACAATAAGCTCCTGGGCGCCGGATACAGAGTCAATTTTTGCCAGCACCTGGTAAGGCGCGCCTCTGCAAAGTAAGCGTCGATTATCCCTGTAATAATCTGCATCCAGATAGATCTGATCGCCGACTCTTATCTCTCTCCAGAGAAAGTCAGCTTCCAGTATCAAATCAGCTTGGTCCTGGTGATACATAATTTCCCGCCATGTACATTGAAAATACCAGACTGAAACGGCTGTGTGTTTCAGGCCTGTACAATGTTATGACGTATGGCGATATGTACAAGTTCAGAATTATTGTTAATACCCAGTTTGCGCAGGATATTGGCCCGATGTGCATGAACGGTTTTCGGGCTGAGGAACATCTTTTCAGCGATCTGCGCTACAGGTTGCCCCTGAGCCAGACAGGAAAAGATCTGAAATTCACGTTTGGTGAGTTTGCAGAATGGTGAGCTGCTGTCTGATGCACCGGGATCAAGAAGCTCGCGGATGCTTTCAGCAAAGTATGTACGCCCTTCTGAGACCTCAAATACCGCTTTAATGAGCTCATCGGGGCGCAGCGCTTGGTCAGATAGCCGGAAGCGCCAGCCTGCACGACATGGGCCGGAAACGGTTCGCTTTCCATTACAGTAAGAACAAGAACCCGTGCTTCAGGGTCTTTGGAGCGTATAGTACGAATCGCTTCCAGACCGCCATAGGTTTGCAGGCCTTCGGATTCGTTATTATCGGTGGGCATTGAGAGGTCCATAATCACAATGTCAGGATTATGGGTCTGATACTGGTCTACGGCTTCCTGGCCACTGCTTGCTTCGGCGATGATATCAATACGCGGATCGTTATCCAGCAGGCGCTGAAAGCCCGCACGAACAACCGGATGATCATCAACAAGCAAGACTCTGATGTTGTCACTCATACAATGATTAGGTCCATCTGAATTTGTACTGATGATAATCAGTTTAAGGTCAGATGGCTATTATTCTGGACAACATCTGTATGAAAAATGCTACAGGGTGGTTATTTATTAGCCATCTGATTCCAGCAGGGAATCCGCGCCCCGATAAACACCATGAGTATTAACGTCCAGGGCGACTGCCGGGGAAACATCTTCAGCATTCACGACAACGGGCATAGCAACCAGCTCATCACTGTAGCCAATCAGTTGAATGCCCTCTTTCTTGCAGTGTGCGAGCACTTTTTCAAGCGCGCGAACCACCGCAGTCTGACGCGTACTCAGATGGCTGTCACTGGGCATATCCTCTTCAGGCTTTTTGCTGGTAACCTGGCGTACCGCGTAACCCTGTTCATCAACGAGCTGCAGAGTAATGCCGGTGATTTTCTCTTTCACCAGCACTACTTTAGCCAGGCTGAAGACCGCTTCATCGGTGCAGCAAACGGAGCCGTCAGTATCGCACTCGCGAATTCCTTCGAGAATTTCTTCGTACGATGCGCCTCGGTCTAAGTAGGTATCCATAGTATATATATCAATAAGTTACTTTGAATTAGTCAGATCTTTCATTAACTGATGCAAACGATCAATCTCCTGCTGCTTTTCCTGCAGTCTGATCTGTAACAAGGCCTGATCAGAGTCTGCAGACTTTACCGTCTGCTGCTCGAGATCCCGATAGCGGGCATCCTGCTGACTGATGACCAGCTGCAGCTCATGCTTGTCTTTCATGGCCAGCCGTTCAGTTTCGAACAGTGAGTCGCGCAGTTGCTGGTTTTCTTTCAGCAGGCTCTGATTATGCTGGTTAATGCGCTCACATTCACCCTCAAGATACTGATTTTTATGCTGATACTCGAGTAATTCGTGACTTGAAACCGTCGATGCGCTGTTTCCAACCTGCTCCAGGGCCAGTTCGGCCTCTTTCACCTTACGTTTCAGTTCACGGTTTTCGGAGTGAAGGTGGAACTCTTTTTCCTCATTGCGGCGCTCAGTCTGCTGTAGATCCTGAATCTGATGGCGATAGTCTTCGTTTTCACTCATGAGTCGCTCAGTGACCTGCTGCATTCGCTGCAGATCTTCCCGGTTGTTGCGGGTCTGATTATCCAGCTCGGCTTTAAGCTGAGTGAAGCGGGATTCAAGAGACTGGCGCTGCTCAATCAGCTGATTATCAGCGTAGGCTAGGGCCTGTTGCCACAGAGTGCTGGCGCAATCGAATACCGGCTCAGGGATCTCGGGTCGCTGGCGTTCGCTGAAAAGGCGCTCTCCGAGTGATTTCCACCAGTCATTGAGTGCTTTGTTTATCGTGGTCAGACTGCCGCTGCCCAGCAAGTTACGGACATTCTGCTGTGTCGGTCGATGGCCTTCAGCCAGTAATTTGTCAGCAGCCTCAAAAACCTTGTCGTAGGTGGATCTGTTGTCGGTCATATAGATATTAATAATACATAGTACATATCAAATATCTTAACATGGTAGGGAGTGACAAATACAGACGCTACTCGTCGAAGGCTTTAAATGCGGAACAATTTCGGCCTGTCAGCACTCTAACCTACTCATTTAATTTGTTTTTTCAGGATTGCGTCTTATGCTGAAACAGTAATAGGTGCAATCGAGGGGGCATAGAATGGCTATCAGAGTTGCAATAAATGGCTATGGACGTATCGGTCGGAACATCCTCAGGGCGCTGTATGAGTCCGGCAGAAACAAAGAGATCGCTGTTGTGGCGATCAATGATCTGGGGGATAGCAAGGTCAACGCGCATCTCACCAAGTTCGACAGTGTGCACGGCCAGTTCAATTACGATGTGCGGGCAACTGAAGGGGTTATGACGGTTGCCGGCGACGACATCAGAATTCTAAGTGAACCCGATCCTCACGCCCTGCCCTGGGATTCTCTGGATATCGACATTGTTTACGAGTGTACTGGGCGTTTCGCCAGTCGGGAGGCGGCCAGTGTGCATCTTGAGCAGGGAGCTAAGCGGGTATTGGTTTCAGCACCGGCCAAGGATGCTGATGCAACGATTGTTTATGGTGTAAACCACGAAATCCTGACCCCTGATCATAAGGTGATATCGAACGCTTCCTGTACCACCAACTGCCTGGCTCCGGTTGCGAAGATTCTGAATGAAACGATCGGGATTGAAGAAGGCATTATGACTACCATCCATGCCTATACCAATGATCAGCACCTGTCTGATGTGTACAGCGATGATATCTATCGCGCCCGAGCGGCAACCCTGTCGATGATTCCTACCCGTACCGGGGCTGCAGAAGCGGTAGGTCTGGTTATGCCTGAGTTGCAAGGCAGGCTTACAGGTCTTGCTGTGCGTGTACCGACAGCCAATGTATCACTGGTTGATCTTTGTATAACACCCGGCAGGCGAACCAGTGTTGAGGAGATTAATCAACTCATGCTGGAGGCATCCAGAGGGCCTCTGGAAGGTATTCTGGAATACAATGAGCTACCACTTGTGTCGGTGGACTTTAATCACCATTCAGCCTCATCAATATTCGATAGCACACAGACCCAGGTGATGGGCAGCATGGTGAAAGTGTTTTCCTGGTATGACAATGAGTGGGGCTTTTCAAACCGCATGCTGGATACCACTCTGGCTCTGTTCCGGAATAACTGAGTGATTGCATTGAGAGCGCTCTGCATGTTGTCGCATGCAGGGGCTTTTATCTGATTTTTAAATTATGCCCTCAAAATGAGCACTTGCTCAGTTTGAAGCGCAGAATTCAGCATAGAATGAAACAGGTTAAATAGAAGCCTTGAAGTAATGGATTGTGGCTACCTATGCTGTTTACTAATAAGAATCTTATCTATGTTCTATCTGTCCTGTGCACCGGCGTGGCTGCAGGCGTATTGATTCACCAGGCTATAAAGCCACCCACAGAACAGCACACACCAGCCCCGCCGCCTTCTTACGATCACCTTTCCGGCAGCCCGGCTCTGAGTTCGGCGATCAGCCCTCTGCCTCTGACAATTGATATCGACAAGGATAAGGCCGCACTTGGGGAGCAGTTGTTTCATGACGTAAGACTGTCCGCCGATAACACTGTATCCTGCGCCACCTGCCACAACCTGTCTGCCGGAGGTACAATCCCGCAGCCGGTTGCGACAGGGGTTCATGGGCGAACAGGGATACGTAATCCGCCGACAGTATTTAACACCGTATTCAGCTTCACCCGTCTCTGGGATGGTCGATCCATGACCCTCGAAGAGCAAATGAATACTCCGATTCTGAATATTATTGAGATGGGCTCAAACTGGCCTGATCTGCTTAACAAGCTGCGTCAGGATGAAGGTTATCAAAAGGCATTCAGGGCACTGTACGGAGAAGGTATATCGCAACAGGATGTTCAGGATGCGATTGCTACATTTGAGCGCTCGCTGATCACGCCTAATTCCCGTTTCGATCAATACCTCCGTGGAGACACAGATGTTCTCACAGATGATGAAAAGGCCGGGTATCAGCTGTTTGATGCGCTAGGTTGTATTTCCTGTCATCAGGGAATGAATATTGGTGGCAACCTGTATCAGAAAATCGGCATTTTCAAACCTTATGTCAGCAGTGCGCCCCGAAAAGAGATAGATTTCGGGCGTTTTCATATTACCGGTAAAGAGGCGGATAAGTTTGTTTTCAGAGTGCCCTCTCTGCGCAATGTAGCTCTGACCGCCCCCTACTTTCACGATGGCTCGGTTGCCACTCTTGATGAAGCGATCAGTCTTATGGGTGAGTATCAGCTTGGTCGGAAGCTGACTGATGCTGAGATCAGCAAACTCAGAGCATTCCTGCACACTCTGACAGGTGAATTCAGAGGCAAGCCATTATGAATGCACGGTATCTGGCAGTTCTGTTTGCCCTGTCGCTGATCGCAGCGGTCACGCTTTCCTCCCTGTCGGTGCGGTATAAGACGGCCAATGATCATAATCAGAGCAGTGTTTCATCACTGTTCAGGCAGCTTAAATTACTCGGCGCTTCTGCAGATCGTGAGATATTGCAAATACGGACCCGCACTCAAACCAGTTTTGATCAGCTGGCTGGATTAAAGCTTGAGCACGACAACCTGGTCTCACAGCTCGAAGGGGAAATGCAGACCGTCTTTAACGCTCTGGACAGCCAGCGATTACTGGCTCAGTACCGGGTTCTGAGTCGCCGCTCAGAAAGCATTATCAGTCAGTTCAAAAGCTCAATCGCTTATACAGAAAATTCATTTAATTACTCATTTCATCTTACCGATGAGATCCTTGGTGCGCTTGAGCAGCGAGGTAATGAGAAAGCCTGGAATCTGACACGACAGCTACAGGTTGATGTTTTGCAGCACTTCACCACGCAGCAGACAATCGGTTCCGAATCGATCGACCGAAGCGTTCAGGGGATTCAGTCTCTGCTGCAGCAGAGCGATGTTGAGCTGATTAATATGCTGTCAGTACTTAATCGTCATCTGACCATCTTGTTTCAGGGGCAGTCCGAAATTAATGCGGCACTGGCGAATCTGTTTGCGCTTGAGCGGAACAAGGCGCTGGATGATGCGCACGCCCTTTATCTGAACCGGATGACAGATAATCGCCAGAATGAGCTCACTTTTCTGATTGCAGCAATCGCAAGCACCCTGGTTTTACTGCTGACCATCGCATTAGCCATGTATCGCTTTCTACGGCTTAACTCCGAAAAAGAGTCGCTATCGTTCGCAATCAGTGAAAGCGAGGCGTCACTGCAGCGCTCGAACACTGAGCTTATGAAGGAGGTTGAACAGCGGGTAGAAGCCGAGCAAGAACTGAAAAATGCGGCAATTATGTATGAAAACTGTCCGCTGGGAGTGATTATCTGTGATGCGGAGCAGAAAGTGATAACCGCTAACCCGGCTTACGAAAAGATTACCGGGGCTCAGTGCGCCGATATGATCGGTCAGTTACCGGCAATACTCAGCGAAGATCTTCTGCCTGCTGAGATTCTCAGCAATATAAAACTGGCCATAAAGGCAACCGGTAAGTGGCAGGGTGAGATGCCTGTTATCACTGCCAGAGGCGCTGTAATACCGGCCGAAGTATCTATTATTGCGACCCGCAAAGACAGTCAGCTCAGTCGCTACATCATTATGCTGGCGGATATTAGTGAGCGGAAGAAAAATGAAGACGTGATCTATCAGCAGGCTAACTTCGATGCCCTGACCTTGTTGCCTAACCGGAATTTATTCGATGACCGTGTCGCTCACACACTTGCAGATAGTACGCGGAATCATAAGAAGTTCGCCCTGCTGTTTGTCGATATCGATAACTTCAAGCGGATTAACGATACGCTGGGCCACACAGTGGGTGACGAGCTGCTTCAGATCATTGCCGGCAGGCTTTCTGCTTCTGTGCGTGAGGTAGATACCCTGTCTCGCTTCGGTGGCGATGAATTCGTTCTGGTTATCGAGGATATCAAGGATGTGCTTCAGATAGAGCCGCTGCTGACTAAACTGATACGCTGTATCAGCGAACCGGTCACTGTCAGCTCAGTTCAGCACCCGGCATTGCATGTATCAGGCAGTATCGGCGTGTCAGTATTTCCGGATGATGGTAAAGATCTCTCGACGCTGATCCGGTGTGCCGATATGGCAATGTACAAAGCCAAAGAGCAAGGCAAAAACACCTACTGCTTCTACCAGGAGAAGATGACCGCTGAGGCGCATGAGTATATGGCGCTGGAAACCCAGTTACGCTCGGCGCTGGGTAATGTGGAGTTGTATCTTGCGTATCAGCCGATCTACACACTGAAAGGCTATACGGCGGATTCTGTTGAAGCGCTGATTCGCTGGCGGACATCTGCCGGAGAGCTTATCACTCCGGACCGCTTCATCCCGGTTGCTGAGGATTCCGGCATGATTATTGGTATAGGTGAATGGGTCCTGCGGCGCGCCTGTCAGCAACTGGCCCGCTGGCATCAGACTGTCAGTCCGGATATCCGGATAGCGGTCAATATTTCGGTAGTTCAGTTCCGTGATCCGGGTTTTGGTGCAATGCTGAAGCAGGTGATTCAGTACACCGGTATCACCCCGGGATCTTTGATTCTTGAAATTACGGAAAGCCTGTTCCTGGACGATACCGATAACAAAGTGTATCCGCTGTTGACAGAGATACGGGACCTGGGTGTGCTGATCTCGCTGGATGACTTTGGAACTGGCTACGCTTCGCTCAGCTATCTGAAGCGCTTCCCTGTCGATATTATTAAAATTGACCGCAGTTTTATTGCGGATCTTTCTGATGATCAGGACGATGGCTCTCTTGTTGAGGCCATTATCAATATGGCCAGAAGCCTGAATATGGAAGTCGTCGCTGAGGGGGTGGAAACAGCTGAGCAGTTGAAGTGGCTGAAAGCTGCAGGCTGCGACAAAGCGCAGGGCTTTTATTGCAGTCGTCCGGAAGCTGAAGCGGAAATAACGCCGCTGCTGCTTTCAGATCACCGCATGACGCAATGCGAGTCAGATTAATCTGTCAGAAGAGTTTTTTCAGGCACAAAAAAACCAGCTTTCGCTGGCCTTCTGATGGTAAGCAATTGGAGCGGAATATCGGGCTCGAACCGACGACCTGAACCTTGGCAAGGTTCCGCTCTACCAACTGAGCTAATTCCGCTTCACTTACCTATTATAGCTAACTCTTAATTTTTCAATTCAGAGATCAGGCTATAAATGGTGCCCGGAGCCGGACTTGAACCGGCACGCTCTAACGAGCGGGAGATTTTAAGTCTCCTATGTCTACCAATTCCATCATCCGGGCGGAAAATGGAGGCGCGAGTCGGAATCGAACCGGCGTACACGGAGTTGCAGTCCGCTGCATAACCACTCTGCCATCGCGCCTAAGACACATCCCCTCTTACTTAGCAGTTTGGAGCGGAATATCGGGCTCGAACCGACGACCTGAACCTTGGCAAGGTTCCGCTCTACCAACTGAGCTAATTCCGCGTGCTTCGTAAGAAGTGGTGCGTATTATAGACAGCTCTCCTTTTATGTCAACAACTTTTCAGAAGAAAAAAAGCTAATCAGATTAATAAGTTAGAACTGTACAGGGATTGATCAGATATCGTGGGTCAGATCTGGCCAGGCGGCTTTCAGATAAACGTACATTGACCACAGAGTCAGTACGGATGCCAGATACAGGGAAACAATACCTACCCAGGAGACTGTTCCATAAGGTATTGCCCCTAACATCAGGAAGATAGCCAGCATCTGCAACGCTGTTTTAGCTTTACCAATCTGTGATACGGCGATATTGGCACGTTTACCGAGTTCCGCCATCCATTCGCGCAGTGCTGATATCACAATCTCACGCCCGATAATGATACCCGCCGGCACGGTAATCCAGAATGTAGAAAACGTATCTACCAGTAATACCAGAGCGGTTGCCACCATCAGTTTATCTGCCACTGGATCAAGAAATGCGCCGAACGGTGACGTCTGTTCCAGTTTGCGAGCCAGATAGCCATCCAGCCAGTCAGTGACGCCCGCCAGGAAAAAAACACCGGCGGCAGCCATCGGTGCCCATGCATACGGCAGATAATAGACAACAACAAAGATTGGAATCAGAACGATACGCATCAGTGTCAGTATATTGGGTATTTTCATTGCGTATCAAAGATCCTGCTGATAAGACTAAAAGAATGATTTAAATGCTGATATTCACGGATCAGGGTGCAGTGATGCATAGATATCCTCAGCAATTTTGCGGCTTATAGTAGAGACTTTTGCGATTTCTTCAACACTGGCTTTCTCAATCATCTGAATGCCACCAAAATGACGCAGAAGTTCTTTACGACGTTTAGGTCCTACTCCTGGAATACCTTCCAGTGATGATGTCTTACGCGCCTTGCCTCGTCGCGCTCTGTGGCCGGTAATAGCAAAGCGATGCGCTTCATCCCGGATGTGCTGAATGAGATGCAGTGCCGGTGAATCGCTACGCAGCACAACCTCTTCCCCACTGTCAGCCATGATCAGTGTTTCAAGGCCGGCTTTCCGGTCGCTACCTTTAGCAACACCGACGATCAGTACATCAGTGACCTGTAGTTCGGTAAGCACATCAACAGCCTGAGCAACCTGCCCTTTACCACCATCGATCAGGAGAATGTCCGGCAGCTTGCCCTCCCCCTTTTTAAGGCGGGTGTAACGCCGGGTAAGCGCCTGATGCATGGCTGCATAATCATCGCCAGCAGTTATGCCTTCGATATTAAAGTGACGATAATCGGATTTCAGCGGCCCGTTTCTGTCAAACACCACACAGGATGCCACAGTTGCTTCACCTGAGCTGTGACTGATGTCAAAGCACTCAAGCCGCTGAGGGATGCTATCAAGCTGCAGAGCCTCCTGCAGGGCCAGATAGCGGTTATAGATGTTCTTTTTGCTGGCCAGGTGGCTTTGCAGATTCTGCTCGGCGTTGGTCTGCGCAAGGCGTTGCCAGCCGGCTTTTTCTGACCTCACATTGTGAGCCAGAGTGACTTTTTTACCGCAACGTTCTGTCAGTGCTTCTTCCAGGCAGTCCTTGTCTTCGATTTCGATCCGGGTAATCACTGTTGAAGGGATCTCCCGACCAGATCCAAGATACCACTGGGCCAGGAACGCAGAGAGTAGTTCAGCTTCGCTCTCTTCCAGAGACACTTTAGGGTGATAGACCTTACTGCCGATCACCCGCCCACCGCGGACAAATAGCATATGCATGCACACGGCTCCGGACTGAATGGCACAACCGATGACGTCAGCATTGCCGCTCTGACCTGATACATACTGCTGCTCCTGAACCTGCTGCAAGCTGGATATCTGATCCCGGTAGATCGCTGCATTCTCGAAATCAAGCTTCTCTGACGAGCTCTCCATCTGTTGCGCCAGTTCGGTCATGATGGTGCTGTTCTTGCCTTCGAGAAACATCATCGCATGACGGATATCGGTCTGGTAGGCATCAGCATCCGGGATGCCGACGCAGGGGCCACTACAGCGTTTAATCTGATACTGCAGGCACGGGCGTGAACGGTTCTTGAAGAAGCTGTCCTCGCACTGCCGGATCCTGAAAACCTTCTGCAGTATGGCCAGGCTGTCCCGTACGGCATTGCTGCTGGGATAAGGCCCAAAGTATTTGCCTTTCTGACGTTTTGCGCCACGGTGAAAGCGTACTGCCGGGTATTCCTGACTGGTTGATACAAAGATGTAAGGATAGGACTTATCATCCCGCAACAGGATGTTATAAGGCGGACGGTTCTGCTTGATAAGATTCTGTTCAAGCAGCAGTGCTTCCATCTCGCTGTTTGTAACGGTGACCTGAATGTCAGCAATGCGGCTTACCAGCGCCTGCGTCTTAGGTGTTAGTCCTGTACTACGGAAATAACTTGAGACCCGGTTTTTCAGGTTTTTAGCTTTGCCAATGTAGAGAATATCACCCGCCAGATTATACATCTGATAGATACCCGGACGGCGGGTGAGTCGGGATAAAAACGCTTTACTGTCAAAGGCGGGTTGTGCGGCCTCGTCGACACGCTGATTCAGCTCTGCAAGGGAGCCGTTGTCCTGTTCGTTACTCATCCGCCTATTCTAACTGCCGGGCGTTAATCCTCAAGAATATTCAATAACTTATTCGCGTCCATGTGAATATGAGTTGCTTCTTTATGAATTTCTTCCAGCTCTTCGCGGGTGGCGTCGGATATGCCTGCACCACGGGACAGAGAAACTTCCAGATAGACACCGATTTCTGCGTAATAGTAGAGGCGTGCATCAAAAGTCTGTGCCCGTTTTAACTTGGTCAGTGATATCTGCGCACCGTTCATCAGAATGGTATTGATATCGGATTCACTCATCATCGGATGACGGTCCTGTTCGCTCAGAGACAGTGTGTCGTCTGTGGCTCGGGTTTTCGCGGTCATTGGTTCGCCCAGTCGTAGAAGAATATTCTGTTTGGCTAATACTATAATAAGCTGTAGTGAAAAACGTGCACAATCAAGCCAGAACAAGTAAGGTTTAGCCGTAGCCGGCTTGCGGGCCGGTCACGTTACTGTATGAGCTTTTAAGCACAATGTGAACCATGCTTTGGTCAGAGTCATGATAAGTCCAGCGCTGCAACACCCGCTTGTCAGAGATCTGCAATGGCTGATTAACAGTCCCGAGCTGATCACCCTCCCGTCTGAGTTATCCTCTTCCTGGCTGTTCGATAACAATCACTATACAGACACACTTGAGCATCTCGATAAATACCCAGAGCTAATACAGCGGGAAATCCGTCAACAGTCCCGCTACAGACTCGGTTTATACTTCGAAGATCTTGTCAGAATTTATCTTAAATACTTCATTCAACCTGTTGAATTAAAAAGTAATGTTCAGGTATTTCGTGACAAAGCTACCGTCGGGGAATATGACTTTCTGATGCGTTTGAAAGATGGCAGGCAGGTACATCTGGAAACTGCGGTGAAGTTTTATTTGTGCACGGAAGCGTCCGGTCCCGGCAGCTACGCAGACTTTATAGGCCCTAACCGTAAGGACTGCCTTGAGAACAAATGGCACCGTCTTATGGAGCATCAGATGGCGTTATCGGAAACTCCGGCAGGTATCGATCAGGCACAGGATGTTGGTCTGGTACCGGACAGCAGAAGCCTGTTATTGAAAGGCTATCTTTTCTACCCATACAGTCACTGGCGGACAGCGCCTCTCACAGGAGCGATAAATCAGGAACATCTGCGGGGATGGTGGCTGACTGTTTCCGACGCTGAGCGACTAGAAAACCTGCCCTACCGGTACACAGTACTGATGAAACCCTCCTGGCTTTCGGCAGCTGCTCTGAAGTGGCATTGCACACAGGATCTTTCAGCTCTGCTTGATGATATCAGACAGATCACAACCCCGATGCTGGTTGCGCAACTGGCTTATGACCAGAATATTGGGCTGTGGCGTGAAAGCAGCCGGGGATTTATTGTGCCCGATGACTGGAATAACTGATGCGGCTTACAGGGCCTCCCGCACTGACAAAAAGGCAATAAAAAAGCAGCCATTAAGGCTGCTTTTTTGTGAAACTGTTGTGCTTAATCAGCACGCTGCGTCGCAGCAGCTGCATCTTTCGCGATCGCTTTTTTCAGGTAGTGGAATGCTACGAAGCTACCCACAACCATCGCTGCAACGATTACCATGCTTGGTACGAAAGAGATCATGCTGTACTTATCGGCCATAGAACTGTCCTCATTTATCTCCGCTTTATAATTACGCAGAGTATTTATGTGGTTATTTGTATTTTCTAGTTATAGGGCGCCGATTATAGAGATTTTCTCCTCCAGCTCAATAGTTCTACTGTCTAATATTTAATCTTCCAGGCGTTTGACCAGACTGGAGGTATCCCAGCGACCACCGCCCATTTTCTGCACTTCAGCATAGAACTGATCAACCAGTGCAGTCACAGGCAGTTGCGCACCATTACTGCGGGATTCATCCAGCGCAATTCGCAGATCTTTGCGCATCCAGTCAACAGCAAAACCAAACTCAAACTGATCATCAATCATGGTCTGATTGCGATTAACCATCTGCCATGAGCCTGCCGCACCGTGCTGGATCACATCAAATACAGCGGCCGCATCCAGACCCGCTTGTTTAGCGAAGTGCACGCCTTCCGAGAGCCCCTGAACCAGCCCGGCAATACAGATCTGATTCACCATTTTAGCCAGCTGACCACTGCCCGCTTCACCCAGCAACCGGGCCGATTTAGCGTAACAGTCAATTACCGGTTCAACCTTA
The DNA here is from genome assembly GCA_963669425.2 of uncultured Amphritea sp. Lineage (GTDB taxonomy): Bacteria > Pseudomonadota > Gammaproteobacteria > Pseudomonadales > Balneatricaceae > Amphritea. The sequence continues at coordinate 1,564,591 of CAXXNC010000002.1, read as the reverse complement.
TCAAATACAGCCTGCTCACCGCCGATCATAATGCTCAGAACACCGTTTTCGGCGCCAGCCTGGCCACCGGAGACCGGAGCATCCATAAAGCCAAAGCCTTTCTCTTTTGCGATCGCTGACAGTTCCCGGGCAACTTCTGCAGAAGCGGTGGTGTGATCCACCAGAATAGCGCCCGCCGCCATGGAGCTGAATACACCGTCCTCACCGGTGACAACCTGACGAAGATCATCATCATTACCTACACAGGTAAAAATGATCTCCGCGTTTTCTGCAGCCAGTGCCGGTGTTGCAGCACTGTTGCCTTTGTAGGTCGAAGTCCAGTCGCCAGCTTTACTCGCTGTACGGTTATAGACTGTGACTTCGTGACCGGCATTTGCCAGATGGCCTGCCATTGGGAATCCCATCACTCCGAGACCGATAAATGCAACTTTCATGATGTTCTGCACTCCAGATACTATGACTGAACACTGCCATCGAAGACGTAGCCCGATGGACAGACTGTTGATACTATGCAGCCATTCTAAGTCAGCCAGAACTAATGGAACACCCTTATTTCGGAGTAGTCATGCCAGTAATGCATTATTTAAAAAGGCTTTTTACAGGGATTATTACAGTTGTCGTACTGACACAGCCGGTCACTGCGCTGGCAGAGTCTTTATATGACAAGCTACCGGTCACCACACTTGAAGGGGATGCAGTCGATCTCAATCAGTACAAAGGCCGTCTGGTATTACTTAACTTCTGGGCCACCTGGTGTCCGCCCTGCATTAAAGAGATGCCTTCTATGCAAAGGTTGCAGGATCAGTTCTCTGAACAGGAATTTCAGGTGGTTGCGGTCAACCTGGCTCAGAACGCGACAACCGTTGAAAGTTTTCTGATGGAGCAGGAGTTTGAGTTTACCCTGCCCGTCTATCTGGACGAGAAAGGCCAGGGATTCAAGGACCTTGAGCTACAGGGCATGCCATCAAGTTTCCTGATCGATCAACAGGGACAGATACTGGAAACCATTGTCGGTGGCCGGGAATGGGATGAGCCGAAAACGGTGGAGATCCTGAGATCCTTAGTGAAAAACTGACACAAAAAAGGGGCCACATGGCCCCTTCTCTTTTTTCGTTCTGTCACACTCAGGCAGCGTAAACCTGCTCAGCAGCCTGAATAGCTTTGCCAGTGTTAATATCCGCGCCCATTGAAGCGAGAGTATTTTCCAGCGCAGACAGGCACAGCAATACGTTTTTCTTGTTGCAGGCAGCACCCATCAGACCGATACGCCATACCTTACCTGCCAGAGCTCCCAGGCCTGCACCGATTTCCAGATTGTAGTCCTGCAGCAGGCGACTGCGTACTTCAGCTTCATCAACACCATCAGGAATCATCACTGAATTCAGCTGTGGCAGACGGTATGCCTCTTCCACCAGGAAACCAATCCCCATAGCTTCGAGGCCGGCACGCAATGCATTGTGGTGATGCTGATGGCGCGCCCAGGCATTCTCGAGCCCTTCTTCTTCCAGCATCAGCAGAGCTTCGTGGAAGGCGTACAGGGAGTTTACAGGGGCTGTATGGTGATATGCACGTTTTGCGCCGCCACCCCAGTAGCCCATGACCAGTTTCTGATCCAGGAACCAGCTCGGTGTTTTCGACTGACGCTGTTCGACAACCGCCACCGCTTTCTTGCTGAAGCTGATCGGCGAAATGCCCGGCGGGCAGGACAGACACTTCTGAGTACCGGAGTACACCGCATCGATTCCCCAGCCGGCAACGTCCAACTCTGAGCCGCCCAGTGAGGTTACTGTATCAACAATGGTCAGGGCATCGTTGTCCTGGGCAATCTGGCACAGGGTTTTAGCATCGGACATGACACCGGTTGAGGTTTCAGCATGGACAAATGCCAGAATCTTCACATCGCTGTTTTCTGCAAAAGCTGCTTTGACCTTTTCCGGATCGACAGGTTTGCCCCACTCATCCTCAACCATGATCGCCACACCGCCGAAACGCTCGACATTCTCTTTCATGCGACCGCCAAACACACCGTTCTGACAAACGATAACCTTATCACCCGGTTCTACCAGATTGACGAAGCAGGCTTCCATACCCGCAGAACCTGGTGCGGATACCGGCATGGTCAGCTCACTGTCCGTTCTGAATGCGTATTGCAGCATGCCTTTGATCTCATCCATCATGCGGATGAACTCAGGATCAAGGTGGCCAATGGTTGGTCTGGCCAGCGCAGCCAGTACTCGAGGGCTGACATCAGATGGGCCCGGCCCCATCAGAGTACGTACCGGCGGGTGAAACGCGTTAGTCATAGTCTGTCGCTCTTATTAATTGTTGTAATTGGTATAAACAGGCAAGCGGCACTCAGTATCCCCACTGAGCGCCGCGGAGATCAGCTGTTGTCGGTGCCGACGGTCTGAACGATGGCCATAACCATCTCTGCAGAATGTTTAGCTGCGACAACCAGGAACTGTTCAAAGGAAAGGTTGGATTCTTTACCGGCAATGTCAGACAGTGCGCGGATCACAATAAACGGAATATCGAACTGATGGCAGGTCTGAGCAATCGCTGCGGCTTCCATCTCAACGGCTTTCATTGTCGGGAAGTTTTCACGGGTTTTGGCAACGCGTTCGGGGCAATTCATGAAAGAATCGCCTGTTGCGATCAGGCCCTGAACAGTCTTGATACCGTCCATACGTGCAATACAGCCTTCGGCGACGCCGGCCAGATAGTTATCCGGTGTAAAGCCGGCTGGCAGTCCTGGCACCTGACCTGGCTCGTAACCGAAAATGGTCACATCAACATCGTGGTGGCGTACTTCAGAGGAGATCACCACATCGCCGACATTCAGATCAGATGCAAAGCCGCCGGCTGAACCGGTATTGATCACGCAGGTTGGCTGGAACACCTGCAGCATCAGCGTGGTACCGATAGCCGCATTTACTTTACCGATACCTGATTTCAGCAAAACCACATCGACACCGTGCATTTTGCCGGTGAACAGACTGTATCCTGCAATGCAATGCTCTTCCCGCTGCTCTAGAGTTTCTTTGAGGAGCTCTACTTCCTCATCCATTGCACCGATAATGCCAATTTTAAGTTGTCCGGACTGAGCAGAGAGACGCTCAGAAAATGTGGTGTTATTGCTCATTCAGAGTAATTCCGTGAGTGCCAAAATAGCGATTGAAAAGGAACGCTAAGCATACGCAATTTACGGCAATGAACAAATAGTAAAAAGTCGCAAAAACACCAATTAAAGTAAGCTTTTGGAATATTTACTGAAGTATATCAACGTGCCTGCCCTGCTCTCTTATTGCATCAGCCCGTTCGTTGATATAACGCTGAAATTCCGGTTGTGTCCGGTAGTGTTCGCCCAGCACATAATCCAGTGCCGTATTAAAGTGGAAAGCCCTGACATAGGCATCTATGCGGAACTGCTCCTGGCCCTGCTTATCAAGGAGTAACCAGGCGGGATAGTAGCTGATACCCAGTTGCTTAGCCCACTCCCGAGCCTGAACCGTCTGCCCGTCCGGCAACTGAATCAGAGGGTTTACTGAGAGATTTATCCGGTACTCCTGAAAACCGTTAAGCAGATCCTGAGAATCGGAGCGTTCCAGAATATCGCCTTCAAACAACAGGCAGGCTTCGCATTCATCTGTGACAAACTGAATGGCAACAGGTTTGTTACTCCACTCAATTGCAACAGTCAGGATACCCATCGATTCTGTAGCTGGAGGGATAGCTACTTTTTCAGCGCCGTTCAGGATCGCCATCTGCTTCATAAACTGCTGTTTATGGCGGTAGCCATCCAGTCGGAGCTCGGGAGTACCCTCAGCGTCCAGGAAGATCAGTGTTGGGGTGTACTGAATTTTAAGCGCCACTGCGAGCTCTTTTTCAGTCATCTCAGTGCCATCTGGCAGGGTTACGAGGCGATCTCCCCAGAGGTTAAAGGCGATCAGTTGATAGTGTTCCTGCATATAGGCGCTGACTTCAGGATCTCCGAACACCTGAGTAATCAGGTTATAGCAATACGGACACCCCGCCTGGTGATAATAAAGCACCAGTTTTTTATCTTCCTCTGCCGCTTCTTCAAGATCATCACTCAGATCCAGAAAGCTATCTTTAAACCACTCAGGCTCAGGAATCTCCTGGCCTTTCTCAAGGGCCTGGAGCTTTGTCGTCGCATTAGCCGGCAAAGACAACACACCGACACAGAGTAGAAGTGTTAAAGACAGATATCTGAGCATGATTTTCTCCATTAAACCGCTGCTGAAAGATCAGTGTGGCGCAGATTCAGAATCCTGCCAACTTTCCGGTGCTGAGGGATACAGCCCATCCCAGCCGAACTCCTGAAATAACTGGTCAACCCATGGGGTGACCGGCGCCTGAATCATCAGTGGCTGCTCTGTGTAGGGATGAATAAACGAAAGTTCGCTGGCCATTAACAGTAAACGATCAAGACCAAAGTGTTCACGGAACAAGGTATTATGACGGCCATCACCGTGTTTGGTATCGCCGACCAATGGATGAGCGATATGCTTCAGGTGACGGCGAATCTGATGCTTGCGACCGGTCTTCGGTTTAACTTCAACCAGTGAGTAACGTGCTGCAGGGTAACGCCCGACCGGAATAGGCAGCTCCACAGTGCCCAATCGTTTGTAATAAGACACAGCGTCTTTCGCAGGCTTATTCGGGTTGGCCATCTTATCAGCCACCTTATCCAGAATCTCTTTGAGCGGATAATCAATGACCCCTTCTTCTGGCACATAACCCCGGCAGACGCAGTGATAGGTTTTCTGCACCTGACGCTCAGCAAAGCAGAGATTCATCCGGTGGGCGGCCTCAGAGCTTTTAGCAAACAGTAATACGCCGGAGGTAGGACGATCCAGACGGTGTATGGTGAAGGCTTTGATACCCAGCTGCTCACGGATCAGTGCGATCGCGTTAGGCGCCCGGCGTTCAATCGGGCTGGGATGAACCAGCAGACCGGAAGGTTTGTCTATAGCGAAGTAATGCTCATCTTCAAAGAGCAGCCTGATCGGATACATTGTCTGAAATATCACTCGTTCTTTTACAGGCGGCGGAGCTTATCAGTATTCTGCTCTATTGTCTTTTGAACTACGACTGACGACTCCGGTCAAACTGTTCTATACCTATAGACGTACAGTTATCAAGGTTGAAAAAACAGTAGAAACCTATATATATACTGTATTCGCACAACTAACGGCGCTAAAGCCTTAAATTTCAGAGGGATAAGATGCGTAATATCGATACAATGACGGCTCGCCCGCAAGAGTCAATCCTGGCGACCAATAAGGTGATTCGAAACACCTATATGCTGCTGGCAATGACGCTGGTCTTCAGTGCTGTCACTGCTGGCATATCTATGGCTATCAATCCTCCTTTCATCATGTATCTGGGCAGTATTCTGGTCAGCTTTGTGATGATCTTTGCACTTAACCGGATGCAGAACAGCGTCTGGGCTCTGCCGATGACCTTTGCCTTTGCTGGCCTGATGGGTTTCGGCCTCGGACCGCTGCTGAACCACTACCTGGCAATGGCTAACGGCGGCCAGATCGTAATGACTGCAATGGGTATGACTGCTGCAACCTTCCTGGGTCTGTCTGCTTATGTACTGACCAGCAAGAAAGACTTCAGCTTCATGGGTGGCTTCCTGGCAGCGGGTTCAATGATCCTGCTGATCGCAATGGTTGCCCTGTTTGTGCTGCCGCTGTTCGGTGTGGATATCGGCGCGATGCACCTGGCATTCTCTGCCGCTGTAGTACTGCTGATGTCCGGTTTTATCCTGTATGACACCAGCAACATCGTTAACGGCACCTACACTAACTACATCATGGCAACGGTGGGCCTGTACCTGAGCATCTATAACCTGTTCGTACACCTGCTGAGCCTGGTCGGTTTCCTTAACGACGACTGATCGATCCCTGTAGCACTCGCTACTGGTACCAGAAAAGCCCTGCAATCTCTGATAAGATTGCGGGGCTTTTCCGTTATATGGATCTGAAAACGTTAAATAAATTATGATTTTTTCCCTCGTGATTACAGGTGCTCCCTATAGCACCCAGTGTGCCGATACCGCGCTACGCTTTGCCCGAAGTGTGCTGCAACAGGGTCATACCCTGCATCGGGTTTTCTTTTATGCCGATGGTGTGCACTCCGGCAGCGCGTTGGCCTCCCCACCCCAGGACGAATTCAATATCCCGCAGGCGTGGGCCGAACTGGCCAGTGAATACCAGCTGGATCTGGTGGTTTGTATTGCTGCAGCCGTCCGGCGCGGAGTGCTGGACAGCAATGAGGCTCGCCGTTATGAGAAAGATGGCCACAATCTGGCGGGCGACTTTACCCTGTCAGGGCTCGGGCAGCTGGTTGAAGCCGGTATTGTCTCTGACCGTGTCGTGACTTTCGGAGCCTGATGATGAGCGAACAAAAAAAATCTTTTCTGATTATTAATCGTTGCGCGCCCTACGGTTCCAGCAATGCCCGTGATGCACTGGATGTAGCGCTGACGGTATCTGTTTTTGAGCAGCCTCTGAGCCTGCTTTTCCTGGATGATGGTGTATTGCAGTTACTGCCCAATCATAATCCTGCTGATATTGCACAGAAGAATCTGTCGGCTAATCTGGCGATGCTGGAGATGTACGATATCGACCAGATCTTTGTCTGTGAAAAAGCCCTGCAGCAACGGGGTCTGACCTCTGAGTCTCTGGGCTTAAAAGCCAGAACACTGAATGCCACTGAAATTGCTGATCTGATCAAAAAGCATGATCAGGTTCTGAGCTTCTGAACATACACCTTAGACCGATAGCTGAGTAAGCGTTTTATGACACTCCACACCCTGAATAAGACCCCGCACGAAAGTAATGCGTTGCAGGACTGTCTGGCAGCGTTATCTGATGGTGATGCCCTGCTGCTGATCGAGAACGGCGTCTATTGCGCTATGCCAGCTCATGCTGAACTGTTTACCCGATTACCCGGCGGCGTTCAGTGTTATCTGTTACAAGCAGACGTCCAGGCCCGCGGTCTGAGCGATCTCAATCCGGAATTTCGGGGCATTGATTATGACGACTTTGTCACCCTTTCCTGCCGTTATGAAAAAGTTGTGAGCTGGTTCTGATGAGTAATATTACCGTTGCAGGCAAACAGATTGAGCTCGATTCGGAGGGCTATCTTCGGGAACTGAGCGACTGGAATTCCGACGTAGCTGAATATATAGCGCAGCAGGAAGGCATTGAGCTGACCGCTGAGCACTGGGAAATTCTTGAGGTGCTGCGTAACTTTTACCAACAGTTTGAGATGTCGCCGGCGATGCGCCCCCTGGTAAAGGCGGTTACACAGTCGTTGGGACCAGATAAAGGTAAAAGCATTTATCTGATGTCACTGTTTCCGGGGAGCCCACCCAAGCTGGCCAGTAAAATTGCCGGGCTACCCAAGCCAACGAACTGCCTTTAATTGTTATCTTTAGTTTGCAGGAGTCACGGATGAAAGTCGCCTTTCTCGGTATTGGCCTGATGGGCCTGCCGATGTCACTTAATCTGCTGAAACAGAATGTCGAACTGACCGTCTGGAACAGAACCCGCAGTAAAGCTGAAGCACTGACCGGGTCTGGTGCAGCAGTGGCTGAAACCCCGTCTGCAGCAGTTGCCGATGCCGATATTGTTATCACAATGTTGGAGAACGGGCCGATTGTTGAGGACGTGTTGTTTAAACAAGCCGGTACCGAAAGCTTCAAGGCAGGCGCAACCGTCATCGATATGAGCTCTATCCCTCCGGAAATGGCCCGGGAGCACGCAGCAAAACTGTCCGAGCATGGCGTTACTTACCTGGACGCCCCGGTTTCCGGAGGTACTGTCGGCGCAGAACAGGCAACACTGTCGATCATGGCAGGAGGCGATCAGGCAGTCTTTGATCAATGCAAACCTCTGCTGGAATATCTTGGCAAGGCCACTTATATCGGCCCTGTCGGGGCCGGCCAGCTGGCCAAGTGCGCCAATCAGGCGATTGTTGGCATTACCATTGGTGCTGTATCAGAAGCTCTGTTACTAGCCGCTGAGGGCGGTGCAAACCCTGAAGCAGTTCGTGAGGCCCTGATGGGTGGTTTTGCCGGTAGCCGGATTCTGGAGCTGCATGGACAGCGGATGATTGACCGCACTTTCAATCCGGGGGCGACATCCCGGGTGCAACTGAAAGACCTGCGCACCATTCTGGATACTGCCCGTGATCAGAATATGACTCTGCCTCTGGCTCAGCGGACTTATGACCAGTATCTGGAACTGGTCAATAAGGGTTTTGAGGAAGTGGATCACAGTGGCTTATTGCTACAACTGGAATCCATGAACGGTAAAAGACTGAATCAGACACCGACACAGATGCCGGCCCTCAAAGAGGAAAAAACTGATGCCTGATTTTGCAGCCAATCTGAGTATGCTGTTCACGGAATATCCGTTGATTGATCGATTTGCCGCTGCGGCGGCCAGTGGTTTTCGGAAGGTTGAAATTCAGTTCCCCTATGAGCTGTCAATCGCACAGATAAAGGCCGAGCTGGACGAGCATGATCTGCAGCTTATCCTGATTAATGCCCCTGCCGGGGACTGGCCAGCTGGTGAGCGGGGAATCGCCTGTCATCCGGATCGGGTGGCCGATTTTCGTCAGGGACTGGGTCAGGCCATTAATTATGCAGTCGCACTTAGATGTAATAAAATCAACATCTTATCAGGTATATCTCCAGTTGATTATAAAGCTAATGAAGCCGAAAAAACCTTTATTGAAAATCTGAAATTTGCCGCGGATAAACTGCAGCATGCCGATATTCAGCTGGTGGCTGAGGCGATCAATACTCAGGATATTCCGGGCTTTTTCCTGAATCGCTCAGACCAGGCTTTCGCCCTTTTTAAACAGGTAAACCATCCGAATATCCGTTTGCAGTATGACATCTATCACATGCAGATCATGGAAGGAAATATCATCCGCACGTTGCAGGATCATCTCGATCAGATAGGTCATATTCAGTTTGCAGATGTACCCGGCAGGCATGAGCCCCAAACTGGGGAGTTAAACTTCGCCAATATTTTTCAAGCAATTGATGATATGGGATACTCCGGGGAGTTAAGCCTTGAGTATGTACCAGCGACAACGACAGAAGACAGTCTGCGCTGGATGTCAGATACAGTTCAGAGTGAGAAATAATATGAGTCTTGATGAAGCGGCGAAGCAACTCCAGCAGATCCATGCGCAGCTGGCCAGTGAAGGTGGCGGTAAAGATAAGCACAAAGCCACTGCAGAGCCTCAGGAAGTCTATCGTCAGTGGGCAACGTTTAATATTGCTGATGAACTGTATGCTATCGATGTAATGCAGGTGAAAGAAGTTCTGCGCTTTACCGATATCACCCCGGTACCTGGTGCGCCGAAAGGTGTTCTGGGGATTATCAACCTGCGGGGTAACGTCGTTACAGTAGTCAGCTCACGCACTCTGTTCCATCTGCCTGATCATGAGATTGATCACAATACCCGTATCGTGGTTGTAGAGTTCGATGACCAGGAAGTGGTGGGTATTCTGGTTGATGGTGTCGATGAGGTTCTGAACCTGTCTGAGAACGCCACAGAGCGTGCACCAGGTGTTATTCGTGATGACAGCACTCGTCAGTTCGTTCAGGGCGTTTGCTACCGTGAAGAGCAGCTGATTATCCTGCTGGATCTGGATAAGATGCTGTCAGGATTCAAGCAGATGAGTGAAGCCGGCTAATCTATCACCGGCAACTATTGCTTAAGCCCTTATTATTAAAGCCCTGCTTGTCTTCAAGCGGGGCTTTTTTCTTCTCAGCGCTCAACCGATATGGACGGCAACTTTCCGGTTTTGGCGGCCGTGACGGTGCTCCCAGCAGAATACCCCCTGCCAGGTACCCAGTAACAACTGACCATCAAGTACCGGAATAGACAGGGATGTAGATGTTAAGGCAGCTTTGATATGAGCTGGCATATCATCCCGCCCCTCAAACACGTGCGTGTAAAGCGGATCGCCTTCGGGTACCAGGCGGTTGAGCCAGTTTTCCAGGTCGTGCTGCGCCGATGGATCGGCATTCTCCTGAATCGTCAGGCTGGCGCTGGTATGCTGAATCAGCAGTGTACAGAGACCTTCATCAATCCCGCTCTGCCGGACCAACTGACGTAGTTCGCTGGTAAACTCATACAAGCCCTGCCCCCGGGTATTCACCGTCAGAATCTGCACCATAAAAAAAGCCCGTTCACCGTCAGAATCTGCACCATACGCATAACGTTTCAATTATGCGGGGCAGATTAGCAAGTTTTACCGGCTCAGAGTACCCGGTTATTGCTCATAAACTTACTTTCCTGGCTCGGGCCGGTGCCATCGGCATACAGGGTAACGCCGGATTTCAGGCAGATAGACAGATTCATATGGGAATCTTCAGTTGCCTCGGGCAGCAGATGAGCAACTACCGCCTTCTCATCCAGCAACTCCTGCTCAGTAGCAGTCAGCTTCTGACGACTGAATTCATTGATATCCAGCCCCTGAACAATCTGATAACGGCCATAGTTACAGCGTACCGGGAAAGAGAAGAAGATACCTTTCTGGATACCGTAGCTACCGTCACTGACGATCCCCATGCTGACCACTTCACCCGGTTCCGTACCGAGACACCAGTTGTGCATCTGGTCTACGATAGCCTGAGCTGCAGATGCAGCACTGGACAGGCCGCGTGCTTTGATGATCTCACTGCCCCTCTCCTGCACCCGTGGAATGAACTTATCCCGATACCAACTGGTATCGATCTGCCCCATGGCCGGCTCACCGAATACGGTGGCATGATGGAGGTCCGGATACTGAGTCGGAGAGTGGTTGCCCCAGATGATAATATTGTTGATGTCGCGGGCGGTAACGCCGCACTGACTGGCCAGCATGCCCCGGGCACGGTTGTGGTCCAGACGGGTCAGACAGGTGAACTGAGAAGGACTCAGGTCCGGTGCGTTACGACTGGCGATCAGGGCATTGGTATTAGCCGGGTTACCGGTAATCAGAACCTTAACATCGCGGTTTGCAAAATCGTTCAGCGCTTTACCCTGACGGGCAAAGATTTCAGCATTTACCTCAAGCAGGTCACGGCGCTCCATACCCGGTCCACGTGGACGGGCTCCCACCAGAAGCGCATAGTGACAGTTCTTGAAGCCATCTTCGACATTGTCGTGCAGTGTAATCGTGTGCAGCAGCGGATATGCGCAGTCTTCCAGCTCCATAGCTACACCGCGTAGGGCTTCCATGGCGTCCGGAATTTCGATCAGCTGAAGAATTACAGGCTGATCCTTACCCATCATCTCCCCTGCTGCAATCTTGAACAACAGGCTATAGCTGATAGCGCCAGCAGCACCGGTCACGGCAATACGAACGGGTCTTCTCATTGTTATTACCTTTAGTTATATGCTTATATTTAACAATGCTCATACAAAAGTATAAAGCATGGTTATTAGCAATGTAACCGGTACTTGTGTAGGAATTGTGATAACGACGCCTTAAGCCTTTATAACGTCGTTTTAAGAAAACAGCGTCACAGTGACCGCTGGTGAGGCTGGCGTAGGAAAACCTGATCAGGCATCTGAATCGCTCTGTTCAGTTGCTCGAGCATGGACTGCTTATCCCGCCCCAATACACCTTTAAGCACCAGATAATTGGATGCGTGATCGCTACGGAATATTGTTTTTTCAAGCTCTAGGTAACTGATGAACTGATGCATTTCCTGGAATAGCTGTTGTTGAGACAGCGGTGTGAAGTCTCCCCCGAATCCCTCGACGATCCGCTCTGCACCACGGCGGGAAAACAGCACCAGCGTCGCCAGATAATCTGGCTGCACAGCGTTAATCAGCTCCGCCGAATGTCTGGCATGCTGCTCAGAGAAGCGCTCGCCTCCCATACCATTGATCAGCATTACAGAAGTGCGGATACCGGCCTGCTTAGCTTTTAAAAGGCCGTCACGGGTAGACTCAAACGTCTCACCCTTATCGATGCACTGCAGAACCTCATCATCGCCACTTTCAGCGCCGACATAGATAAGGCTCAGCCCCAGGGCCTGTAACTGCTCCAGCTCTTCCACGGACTTGTTTTTGAGATTGCTGGGCAATGCGTACGCTGATACCCGGCTTACTGAAGGCAGATGCTCACGAATCGCTTCCAGAATGCTTTTAAGCCGTTTAAATGACAGCACCATGGCATCGCCGTCACCCAGAAACACCCGGCGTACACCGGAAAGCTGCTGGCCGCACCGCTCTATCTCCGCCAGCAGTTCATCTTCCTTTTTCGGACGGAATTTCTTCTGCGGGTCGATATACATCTCGCAGAAGGTACAACGATTCCAGCTGCATCCATTTGTGACCTGCAGTATCAGTGAATTCGCTTCACTGGGCGGTCTGTAAACCGGCTCAATATAACTGACAGGTGGGTACTGGTAGTGCATCGTTATACGCTGGCTTTAGCGAACAGTCGATCGAAGTTAGCAGTGGTGATCTCTGCCACCTCTTCGACTCTGACGCCTTTGAGGTCTGCAATGCACTGGGCCACATCGACCACGTACTGAGGCTCATTAGGCTTGCCCCGGTTCGGTACTGGCGTCAGATAAGGAGCATCGGTTTCAATCAGCATTTTTTCCAGAGGAATATTACGTACAACGTCACGCAACGGCTCGGCATTGCGGAAAGTGATAATGCCGGAGAAAGAGATCAGGTAATTAAGCTCCAGTGCCTGCTGTGCCATCTCCAGGCTTTCAGTGAAACAGTGCAGCACCCCACCGACATCAGTATCCGCATGCTGACGCAGAATATTGATCGTATCCTCACGCGCTTCACGGGTATGTACGATAACCGGTAGCCGGGTTTCAGCAGAAACCTGCAGGTGACGGATAAAACTCTCCTGCTGTTGCTCGACGTTATCTTTCTGATAGTAGTAATCCAGCCCGGTTTCACCCAGCGCAACGACCTGTTTGTGGCCTGCAAGCCTGAGAAGCTCTGCTGAATCAACCGGTGAATCGTTGACATGCAGAGGATGCACACCGACAGACGCGAAGATATGGTTCTGACCTTCGATACAATCCATCATGGTCGGAAATTGTTCGAGATCGATAGCGACACAAAGCATCCGCTCAACATTGCGGTCTTTAGCGGCATCAAGAACGGATTGCAGGGAGTTATTACGGGCGGACAGGTCCAGCCTGTCCAGATGACAATGAGAATCTACAAACATGAAATGAGGAAAATGAGTTTACATAGTGTTGGTGCGACGCCCGGAATTCAGCAGGGTCGCGATATAGGTTTCAATCTTACCAACCAGCGTAGCATCTTCCTGAGACAGCTGAATGCCGATTCCCGGAATGCGTCCACCCTGTGCTGCCCGAGGGGTAACCCAGATGACTTTTCCGGTGACCGGGATCTTGTCATCTTCCTCAATCAGGCTGAGAAGCATAAATACTTCTTCACCCAGCTGGTAGGTGCGGTTGGTCGGGATAAACAGCCCACCGTTCTTTACGTAGGGCATATATGACTTATAGAGATCTTCCTTCGTCTCTATCGCCAGTGACAGAATCCCGTGGCTCATACGTGGCACAACAGACATTGGCTTTCCAGCCTCCTTTCATACCGGGTCCGGTTACCTGCTGTTGGGTGACCGGCTTATCTCTTCAGTCGATAAGACCTGCTTATTGCCTTAATACTACTACTGATCGCGTATTCCTGTACATGCCTAACGCGGCAGCGAATACCATTCAAACAGGATCTTTTCCATTAACAACTGCTTATTGGGGTTGCGACGGAACATAATATCCCGTCGCGCTTCCTGAACCTGATCGGCCAGCGTATAGAGCTTCCTGGTGCCTGCTTTGCGAGCCACGGCCAACAGCATATTGCGGGCATCACTGTGACGCAGCGCAGACTCTTCATCGCCGGTACCGGCAGTCCGGGCAATATCCACTAGCCAACTGTATAACCAGCCTAATACCAGCTCCAGATCTTCCTTATGCAGCTGTTGAGCAATCTCAAGGACGGTTTGACGACCTTTCAGAATATCAGCCAGCCCTTTCAGCACCTTAGCTCGTAATCCCAGCAGATCGTCCTGCTTATAAGCCAGTGCCTGAAGTGGCGAGTGATGGGCAATGGTTAGCAATTGTTCAGCTTCTTCTGTATCGCACTCCAGCTGGGTTGCGACCCATTGAGCGGCAATCTCTTCAGGAGCAGGAGGCATATCCACCCGCTGACAGCGACTCTTGATCGTTGGCAGCATCTGACCCAGCTTATGCGTCAGCAACATCAGCAACGTGTCTTCACCCGGCTCTTCCAGCATTTTAAGCAGCGCGTTCGCCGCATTAACATTCATGCTGTCTGCCGGATCGATGATTACGATGCGGTAACCGCCCTGCTGAGCCGTTGAATAGATAAACTCTGTCAACTCACGAATCTGATCGATCTTGATCGGTTTACCCGCTTCATCGGGCTCCAGAAAAAACAGGTCCGGATGACCGCCGCTATTATTCAGTTCACAGCTACGGCAGTGACCGCAAGGTTCACCGTTCTGGGGTGAACGGCACAGCATATAATTGGCCAGCGCCAGTGCAAAACAGGCCTTGCCGAGCCCCTGCGGGCCATTAATCAGTAGTGCGTGAGGCAGACGTTGTTGCGCCTGGAGCTCAAGCAGATAACCCCAGCGCTCTTTCAGCCAGGGTAATACCAACGGTTTGTTCTGCCAGATTTCGCTGCTCAATGCTCTGCTCCAATGTCCGGGTCTATTCAGGACTGCTGTAAAAACTGTTCCAGTACAACGCGGATCTGTTCTTGTACCTGGTCCAGTGTACCGGAGGCATCAATCACCGCAAACCGATCCGGCTCTGCGGCAGCCCGTGCCAGATACGCGCTCCGTACCTGTTCAAAAAAGGCCAGTTTCTCATTCTCGAACCTGTCCAGCTCTGCCCGTTGACTGGCTCGTGCCAGGCCAATCTCTACCGGCAGATCCAGCAGAATAGTCAGATCAGGCTGCAGTCCACGCTGCACCATACTTTCAAGTCTTGAGATAAAGTCGGTATCGAGGCCCCGGCCACCACCCTGATAGGCGAAGGTAGCATCGGTAAAACGATCACAGAGCACCCATCGACCATTATTGAGTGCCGGTCTGATAACCTGTTCCAGATGCTGCGCACGGGCAGCAAAGACCAGTAACAGCTCAGCATCATCGGCAACAATCTCATCACGATTGGCAAGCAGCAACTCCCGAACCTCTTCTGCCAGCGGTGTACCACCCGGCTCCCGGGTCAGTTGATAATCGATCTGATGCTGCTCAAGAACCGATTGAATAAACTGCAGATTGGTGGACTTACCAACCCCTTCGGTGCCCTCCAGGGTAATAAAGCGACCCATTGACTGATTCATCTGCGGTATTCCTTATTGGCCCGGTGAGGACTTGTAATCGCTTCTGCGCTTAAGCTGATATTTTCTGACCGCAGCATTGTGCTGTTGCAGGGTTGCCGAAAACTGATGACTACCATCACCTTTGGCAACAAAGTACAGTGCCTTACCATCATTCGGGTGAAGTGCTGCATGAATCGCTTCACGCCCTACCAGAGCAATAGGTGTTGGTGGCAGGCCATCAATGGTGTAGGTATTGTACGGCGTTGGCTGACGCAGATCTTTGCGACGGATATTGCCCTTGTAGTTATCACCCATGCCATAGATCACTGTAGGATCTGTTTGCAGACGCATCCCTTTATGCATACGGCGTACGAATACACCGGCAATTTCCGGACGCTCACTGCTCAGGCCAGTCTCTTTCTCTACGATAGATGCCATGATCAGCGCTTCGTATGAAGATGTGTAAGGCAGTTTTTCTGCTTTATTCTGCCAGGCTTTCTCCAGCTCATCTTTCAGCAACTGATTAGCCCGACGCAGCAGATCAAGATCGCTCATACCACGCTGGAACTGGTAAGTATCAGCAAGAAACATCCCTTCTGGATGCTTATCCTTCAGTCCCAGCAGGTTCATTATCTGGCTATCAGTGTAATCTGCCAGAGTCTGCTTAATCTGTTGGTTATCTTTAAGAGAAGCGCGCAGTTCTTTAAAGGTGGAGCCTTCAATGATGGTGAAGTTATAAGCGACGCTTTTACCTTCGATCAGCTGCACAACCAGCGTCCGGGGTGTAACGCCCGGTTCCAGCTGATATTCTCCGGCCTTAAGCATATGCCCCACTTTCTGAATACGGATAAAGAATGCCAGCCAGTCAGGCTTTTCCAGTAAGCCCCGGTTGGCAAGATCGTTTCCGACTTTGCGGAAGCTGCTGCCCGGCTCTACCAGCACAATTTCAGGCTGATCGATATTCAGTGGTGTATCCAGATAGCTTTGTAATGATTTCCAGCCACCAACCACAACTGCAACAGCGACCAGCAGAGTGATCAGGAAAGAGACAACAACTTTACGCACTAATAGATTCCTTCTGTAACCAGATGCTTCTGAATAAGCCGGGTTTTCGGTCCCGGAGACCATTGATAACTGAGTTCTGAGCTTATTGTGCAACGGACAACAGGCCAGATACCGATAACACTGTTACAGATAAAGACTTCATCTGCACTCGCCAGTGCTGTTGGCGAGAATTCTGCTACTTTGGCTTCAAGCCCAAGAGCATCAGCGTATTGAAGAATGTGCTCGCGAATAATGCCCGCCACGCCGGAATGGCTCAGATCCGGCGTACAGAGTGTATTACCCGCAATCCAGAAAACATTGCTCATCGTGCCTTCGATCAGATTACCCTGGGTGTCGGCAACCAATCCTTCCCGGACATCAGGATCATCCCACTCGGCCCGGGCCAGAACCTGCTCCAGCCGATTAAGATGTTTAATACCCGCCAGTTGCTCGGAGCGAGCCAACTGTGTTGCGCACATCAGAACATTAACTCCCTGTACCGCAGGATTTCCCAGGTATTCAGGAAAAGGCGTGATGCTCATAATGCGGTTGACCGGCATATCACCAATCACTGCGTATCCCCGTCCCCCGCCACCCCGGGTCAGGATCAGTTTCAGCACAGCACGATCAGCAAGGCTATCATCAGATAGCTGGAGTAAACGGGCGAGATCCTGCAGCAGGGTGTTTTCTAACTGGTCGGGAATCGGGATACCAAGCTTCTGCGCCCCCAGATAAAGACGCTGCAAATGCGATTGCCACGCGAGTGGTTTGCCATCCCGGATAGAGATTGTCTCAAACACGCCATGACCGTAGGCGAGTCCGCGATCCTTAGGATCAAGGCTCTGGTCGGGCTGACCATTGATGAGAGTATTGAAAACTGGAGACATAAAAAACAGAGGGTGCGTAAAACGCACCCTGCTATTCAGATCAGATCTTTTTGAAGACCAGGGTACCGTTGGTACCACCGAAGCCAAAGGAGTTGGACAGCGCCGCTTCGATCTGTGCTTCCTGTGCGGTGTGAGCTACGTAGTTAAGATCACAACCTTCAGAAGGATTGTCCAGATTGATGGTAGGCGGAGCTACCTGATCGCGGATTGCCAGTACCGTAAAGATCGCTTCAACTGCGCCGGCTGCACCCAGCAGGTGTCCGATCATAGACTTGGTAGAGCTCATGCGAACATCTGCAGCTGCATTGCCCAGCACCAGCTTAGCGGCGTTGGACTCAGCGATATCACCCGCAGGTGTTGATGTACCATGGGCATTGATATAGTGAATCTGATCGGCATTCAGACCAGCATCACGTACTGCATTAGCCATAGACATCGCTGCACCGGCACCGTCGTCCGGGGGGGAAGTCATGTGGTACGCATCATCGCTCATACCGAAACCAACCAGCTCGGCATAGATAGTCGCGCCACGTGCCTTAGCTGCTTCGTACTCTTCCAGTACAACCACACCTGCACCATCACCCAGAACGAAACCATCGCGGTCGCGATCCCATGGACGGCTGGCCGCTTGCGGATCATCATTACGCTGCGACAGCGCACGGGCTGCAGAGAAACCACCAACACCCAGTGGTGTGGTTGCCATCTCAGCACCGCCTGCAATCATAACGTCTGCATCTCCATACTGAATCATACGTGCTGCAGAGCCGATATTATGGGTACCGGTTGTACAAGCCGTAGTGATGGCGATGTTAGGGCCTTTAAAGCCATATTTGATTGCCAGGTTACCAGCAATCATATTGATAATACTTCCCGGCACAAAGAATGGAGAGATCCGACGAGGACCACTGTTATTCAGAGTGTTATGGGTATTTTCGATCATCGGCAGACCGCCGATGCCGGAACCAATTGCTACGCCGATACGGGGGGCATTGTCATCGGTTACTTCGAGACCTGCGTCTTCGATAGCCTGCATTGCTGCAACCATACCGTATTGGATAAACAGGTCCATCTTCCGTGCATCCTTAGGGCTCATATAAGCGCTAAGATCGAAATCTTTTACAGATGCAGAAAAACGGGTGCCAAACGGTGATGCGTCAAAGTGGGTAATCTCAGCTGCGCCGCTTTTACCGTTAAGAATATTGGTCCATGTCTCCTGGACGGTGTTACCTACCGGAGTAAGCATACCCATGCCGGTAACAACAACTCTTCTTCGAGACATCAAAATCCTCCTGGTTTGCCGGTCTCACAAAAGAAAAGCCGCACTATATCACTATAGTTGCGGCTTCTCGGTAATCTGGTAGTGTCGATTACTGATGTGCGTTGATGTAATCGATTGCCAGCTTAACAGTAGTGATCTTCTCTGCTTCTTCATCAGGAATTTCAGTTTCGAATTCCTCTTCCAGAGCCATAACCAGCTCTACAGTATCCAGAGAGTCTGCACCCAGGTCTTCAACGAAAGAAGCTTCAGTGGTTACTTCTTCTTCTTTTACACCAAGCTGTTCAGCAATGATTTTCTTTACGCGCTCTTCGATGTTGCTCATAACTCTTCCTATTATTTATCGACGGTCACATCCGAAGATGTGAACAGGGATTTTATTAGAACCCGCCGCTATGGATCAAGCCTCGCGGCGTATTTTCTCCAGTGAGCTGCGGGTCATTATCAACAATTTTGCAAAAAAAACAATTCCCTAAAGCAAACTTTAGGACATATACATGCCGCCATTGACATGGATCGTATCACCAGTCACATAACCACCGGCATCGCTGGCCAGAAAACCGACAACAGCTGCGATCTCTTCCGGCTGACCCAGACGCCCCATCGGGATCTGGCCCTGCAGGGTTTGCTTGTGTTCTTCTGGCAGGCCGCTGGTCATATCGGTATCGATAAAGCCAGGTGCAACGCAGTTCACAGTAATATTCCGGGACGCGACTTCACGGGCCAGTGCACGGCTGAAACCTTCCATACCGGACTTGGCTGCGGCGTAGTTTGCCTGACCAGCATTACCCATTGAGGCAACTACTGAAGAAACGTTAATGATCCGGCCCCAGCGCGCTTTAGTCATGCCGCGCAGACAGCCTTTCACGACGCGGTAGATGGACTTCAGGTTGGTATTCATCACTGAATCCCACTCATCCTCTTTCATACGCATCATGATGTTATCGCGGGTGATGCCGGCGTTATTGACGATGATAGCGATCGCGCCATACTGATCGACAACCGCCTTGAGAACATCATCTACAGATTCGTTGGAACCTACATCAAGGCACATACCAGCGCCGTTCACACCGGCCTCTTTCAGGTATTCGCTGATTGAGGCTGCGCCATTCTCGCTGGTCGCAGTACCTACAACAACAGCGCCCTGACGGCCCAGCTCCAGAGCAATCGCTTTACCGATACCGCGGGTTGCGCCAGTGACCAGGGCAACTTTACCTTCGATACTCATAAATCTTTTCCTTTTTGCAGATATTAAGCGCCTAAGGCCTTCTCAAGACCTGCAGGTTCATTAATCGCAGCCACCGCCAGCGGGCGATGAACTTTCTTATTCAGGCCGGACAGCACTTTACCAGGACCGCACTCGACAGTGGATTCAATACCTTGTGCAATCATGCTCTCAACACTGTTGGTCCACAGTACCGGGCTGTATAGCTGTGCCAGAAGATTCTCAATCAGCTCGTCCGCAGATGCGGCAGTTTTTGCTGTGAAGTTCTGAATTACCGGAATTCCAGGCATCTGCACGCTGATGGATTTCAGTTGTTCCGCCATCTGCTCTGCCGCAGGCTTCATCAGTACGCAGTGTGACGGTACACTGACAGGAAGAGGGATCGCACGCTTAGCGCCAGCTTCTTTACAGCCTTCAATAGCGCGCTCAACGGCTTCTTTATTGCCGGCAATAACGACCTGCCCCGGACAGTTGAAGTTAACCGGTGAAACAACTTCGCCCTGCGCAGCCGCCTCACAGGCAACCTGAATAGCATCGTCCGCAAGACCCAGAATTGCAGCCATGGCTCCGGTGCCTGCCGGAACAGCCTGTTGCATAAATTCGCCACGCAGCTTAACCAGGTTAACCGCATCTTTAAATTCAATCGCACCGGCACACACCAGCGCAGTATATTCACCCAGGCTGTGGCCAGCCATCAGGGCAGGTTTCGCACCACCCTGCTGCAACCACAGGCGCCATAAAGCAACACCGGCAGTCAGAAGCGCAGGCTGAGTACGATCAGTTTGATTCAGATCAGCTTCCGGACCATCCTGGGTCAGCGCCCAGAGGTCATAACCCAGAACTTCAGAAGCTTCAGCAAAGGTTTCTTGAATAATGGCGTGCTCAGCAGCCAGTTCAGCCAGCATACCAAGATGTTGCGAGCCCTGACCCGGGAAAACAAAAGCGAGAGACTGTGACATCGTTACCTCAATAAACAGATAAACGCGTAAAAAATAAAGGGTGTAGTTTACAGGAAACCACCCGAATTAAAACGGTTGAGTTGTGGCTCAGATCTGGTATAGACGGCCGGCAAATCAGCCGCCAATATGGCTTTCTAACTGACGATTAATACAGCTGGGCACATCCATTCGCACTTCAGCGACCGCCTGATCAATGGCATAGCCAAAGCATTTGCGATTGGCAGAGCCGTGGCTCTTAACAACGATCCCCTGTAAGCCCAGCAAGCTGGCCCCGTTTCTTCTGGCTGGATCGATATGTGCCCGAATCTCTTCCAGTACCGGAGAGACCAGCCAGCCCAGGAATTTGCGCAGCGATGAAGCAGTAAAACTACTGCGCAGCTGCCGACCAATCAGCCGGGCCACCCCCTCACTGCTTTTCAGCGCGATATTGCCAACAAAGCCATCGCAAACCACCACATCAACCTTGCCGGTGAAGATATCATCACCTTCGATATAGCCAATGTAATTGAGAGCGCCGTGCTCACGGATGAGTCGGGATGCAAGCTTAACCTGCTCATTTCCCTTAATCTCTTCCTCACCAACATTCAGAAGGCCGATTCTGGGCTGTTCAATCCCCTCTACAGCCTGAGTCATCACTGAGCCCATAATCGCAAACTGCAGCAGATGCTCTGCACTGCAATCCACGTTGGCGCCCAGATCAAGCATGTAGCTGGCACCACTACTGGACGGAATCGCGGTAATTATCGCAGGCCGATCAATGCCTGGCAGCATCTTCAGTGCAAATCGCCCGAGCGCCATCAGTGCGCCGGTATTTCCGGCACTGATACAGGCCTGAGCCTGTCCTTCCGCAACCAGAGAGATCGCTTTATACATTGACGTACCTTCGCGCTGACGAAGTGCATAGGATGGCCTTTCATCATCCGCTATCCGACGTTCCGCATGGACAACAGAAATTCTGTCAGCCACGGACTGCGCCGAGCGTTTGCTCAGGTTTTTATCAAGTAGTGGGGTGAGTTCATTCTGCTGACCAACCAGATCAAGAGTCAGCTGAGGATGACGCTTAAGCGCGTCGAGACAGGCGGGAATAATAACGCGGGGACCGAAGTCCCCGCCCATCGCGTCAACCGCGATATGAATGCTGTCAGACAAATTTACTCGTCGTCTTGCTGCGCAACAACCTGCTTACCACGGTAGAAACCGTCAGCACTTACGTGGTGACGACGGTGAGTTTCACCGGTAGTAGATTCTACAGAAAGAGTTGGGTTGCTCAGTGCATCGTGAGAACGACGCTGACCGCGACGTGAACGAGTTACTTTGCTCTTTTGTACTGCCATGGGTATCTTGCTCCTATTTCTGTTTATCAGCCTTCAGTGAGGCTAATACACTGAAAGGGTTCGGTTTTTCTGAAACTGGTTCTGAGTCAGTCGGCGCCTCGTCACCGAAGGAAGTTTGCACACTGCAGTCATCATGGTACGGCACAATCGGAAGTGACAGAATCAATTCCTCTTCTACCATGCCTGGCAACTCCAGCTCGTCCCCCTCTACAATCAAAGGATCGTAGTACCTGGGCAGACTCTTCGCATGCTCCTCAGTCGGAGCCACAGCCAAATTGAACTTCGCTTCGATTTCGATCTCAACTGGCTCAAGACAACGCTGACAAGTCATACTGACTTTACCTCCAGCAGTGCCTTTAATAGTACGGATACGCTGTTCGTCATTTTCGAACTGCAGATCAACCGTTAGAGACCCTTCCTTATCGGCCAGCATTGTGACCAGATTCGGCAGGGCTCCCAACTGGATTTCACCTTCGATCCGTACACCCCGCTCAGCAAGCTTTCGCGGGTCAATTTTCTTTGGTAATGGGGCGTTCGACATAAGCGCGCAATTCTAGGGACCAAAACTGGTTATGTCAAAGGAAATAAGGCTTTAAAAGCGAAAAAACTGGGGTAATATCTGCAGCTTATCGCCGTTTATTCTTTTTTGGAGTTTTTCCTCTATGCCACAGCTGATTCTTGGCTCCAGTTCACCGTTTAGAAAAGCCATCCTCGACAAGCTGAATCTCGACTACCAAACTGCATCACCTGATATTGATGAAACCCCACTCAGCAACGAAGCGCCACAGGATTATGTTGCACGCTTAGCCGAAGCTAAAGCACGCCGCCTGCAAAACGACTACCCTGATGCGCTCATTATTGGCTCCGATCAGACCGCTGTAATTAATGGTCAGATTATTGGCAAACCGGGAGATCACGCAACAGCTGCTCAGCAGCTCAGTGATGCCTCGGGCCGGAAAATCACCTTTTATACCGGCCTCTGTCTGCTGAATGCCGCGACAGACTGTGCGCAGGTCGAAACAGTACCCTTTCATGTACATTTTCGCCAGCTTACTGATCAGATGATCGAAAACTACCTCCAGCTCGAGAAGCCTTATAACTGCGCCGGAAGCTTTAAGTCTGAAGGTGCGGGTATTGCCCTTTTTGAGCGACTGGAGGGGGAAGACCCCAATACGCTTATCGGCATGCCCCTGATCAGACTGATTCGCATGCTTGAAAATGAAAATATGCGGGTAATCTGAGCACTATTCACAGCCAAAGGTATCAATTTACGATACCTTTTAGACGCTTCTTAAAATCAGGTCTCAACTAACACAATATAGCTCCAACGACAGCCACCCTTTAACGGCTATGCTTACACATGGAGCTAACAATGAATAAATCAAACCTGGATCAACTTGAAAAGAATGTCTCAGCCAACCTGCAGGAGGGAGACATTCTTTTTATCTCTATCAATGCATTTCTGTATAAGCAGGTTGCAAAAGGCACCGGCAGTTGGAGCTCCCATGTCGGGTTTGCAATTCGGGAGGGCAATGACTGGTATGTCCTGGAAAGCAAGGTACCAACCGTAAGCAAAACACCCCTCAGGAGGTATCTTTCGCGCACCTGTAATGGTGAAGTAATGGTTCGTCGACTGCCCTCTTCGCTTACCAAGACCCAGGTGCATGAACTTAAGCGTGCCGCCAATAAGCGTCATGGTCAGTTTTATCACCTGGGCTTTAAGTATGAATCCCAACGGCAGTTCTGCTCCAAGTTTGTTTATCAGGTATATAAAGAGGCGCTGGGTATAGAACTGGGTAAAGTTCAGACCCTCGAACAGCTGCTTGAAGAGAATCCGCAAGCCAGTGTACGTTTCTGGCGCTGCTGGTATCTGGGCTTCATCCCCTGGCAGCGTAAAACGATTACTCCGGCCAGCCAGATCGCAGATCCGCAGTTAACCACGGTGTTCAGTACTATCTGAGACAGGTGGCGTAGGCAGATCCTGCTTATCAGAGCCTGTAGCACGCGACTGAACCTTCTGAATGATTTGTGGGACAAGTCGTTCAGAAAAGCCTGCACAGAACGCCCAGAACAGCATCTTAGCGGTATCCGGCCCACTCATTGGCACGGTGGTAATAAAAAAGGTTTTAAAATCTTCAATGGTGGGTGTTGGCTTTGCGAATGTGTTGGTCCAGTAACGTGGAAACAGCTCACCGGTGAGTATCTCAGATAAAAAAATCACATGGAGCACTATCGTAAATATTCCGCCATAGATAGGTATGAGTAGCACTCCAGACCAGGATTCGGAAAGGTGCTTCAGCTCTCCATCAGTCACCCTGTGAATACGCTGCTGAATACTGACAAAGCCACCTATCAGACCTGTGCCAAACACGATCAGCGTGAGGAACGAGCGTTCCTGCGCGCCAGGATCAGAAGCAGCTGCAGATGACTCACTATTGAAAAACGCCGGCGTAAAAAAGAACATCAGAATTATTGCGAGCAGAACTGCAGTGCAAATAACCAGCTTACGGGTGAGTTTGAGCAGTAATACCTGTCGATTCAGCGTTTCCATTTCTGATCACCTTCCATGGTCAATAGTCCATTCAAGTCTAGATCAGATATAAAAAAAGGCCACAGATCACTCTGCAGCCTTTTTCTGAATTGGAAGAGAGCTTACTTCTTCCAGGTATCTCGCAGACCGATGGTTTTGTTAAACACCGGCTTATCTGCACTGTGATCATGTCGATCAGCCACGAAGTAACCTTCACGTTCAAACTGGAAGGATGTTTCAGGCTCAGCGTTGACCAGACCCGGCTCGACCCAGCAGCCAGTCAATTCAGCAAACGATTCGCTATTGATGTTATCGAGGAAGTTACCATCACCTTTATCCGGCGCTTCAACGCTGAACAGACGATCATACAGACGTACAGTAGCCTGCTTGCCTTCAGTTGCAGAAACCCAGTGCATCACGCCACGCGGCTTAATACCTTCCGGTGGGTTTTCACCGACAGTGCCCGGAATCAGCTCTGCATGAACCTCTACGATTTCACCGCTATCATCCTTAACCAGACCGGTGGCCTGAATCACATAGGCGCTACGCAGGCGCATATAGTCACCCGGCACCAGTTTCTTGAACTTCTTACGGGACAGGGTCGAGTCCTCGTTGTAATCATCCCGATCAATATAGATTTCACGGGTAAATGGCAGCTCACGGTTACCCATCTCTTTCTGAGGGTGAGCCGGCGCAGACAGCATCTCCACCTCACCTTCAGGGAAGTTGGTGATGACCACTTTCAGCGGATTGATAACACACATTGCACGTGCGGCATTATCATTGAGATCTTCACGGATAAAGAACTCGAACTGAGCCATATCGACGATGCCGTCTGTTTTAGCCACTGCCAGACTGTCACAGAAGTTACGCACGGCCTGAGGCGTATAACCACGGCGACGCATACCTGACACAGTCGGCATACGTGGATCATCCCAGCCATTGACGTGATTCTCATCAACCAACTGCTTCAGCTTACGCTTACTGGTCACTGTGTAGTTGATATTCAGACGACCGAACTCATACTGGCGTGGTTTCGCCGGAACTGGCAGATTTTCGATAAACCATTCATACAATGGACGGTGATCGGCAAACTCAAGCGTACAGATAGAGTGAGTGACGCCTTCAATGGCATCTTCCTGGCCATGAGCAAAATCGTAGCTTGGGTAAATGCACCACTTATCGCCGGTCTGGTGATGAGATTCTTTACGAATCCGGTACAGGATAGGATCGCGCAGATTCATATTCGGCGAAGCCATATCGATTTTAGCGCGCAGTACGCGACTGCCTTCATCGAATTCGCCCTGCTTCATACGCTCCAGCAGATCGAGGTTTTCTTCAGCAGAACGCTCACGGAACGGACTATCTTTGCCTGGCTCAGTAGCCCAGCCACGGTACTGGCTCGCTTCTTCAGGGCTCAGATCACAAACATAGGCCTTACCTTCACGAACCAGATGCTGTGCCCACTCATAGAAGGTATCAAAGTAGTCAGACGCATAGCGCACATTGCCAGCCCAGTTAAAGCCCAGCCACTGCACATCTTCCTTAATAGCATCAACATACTCCTGCTCCTCTTTAGAAGGATTGGTATCGTCGAAGCGCAGGTTGCACTCACCGTTGTACTTTTCAGCGGTTCCGAAGTTCAGACAGATCGATTTAGCATGGCCGATATGCAGATAGCCGTTTGGCTCGGGTGGGAAACGGGTCACCACCTTCTGCAGACCGCCTTCGAGGTCCTGTTCGATGATCTGATGAATAAAGTTAGTTGGAGTCGCTTTGCTGGCGTCGTTGTTGCTCATATAAAAGTCTTAACGTCTGTATAGAAACAAGTAGCCGCATATTATAGACAGATGGCACTGAGACAACCATAAGTAAGGAGAAATTAATAAGTTAGAGATCGTTATCAATCTTTAGTATAATCGCCGGTCACTACTATAAGATAAAGCAAAGGACCCGGATGTATGATCGTACTGCACACTAACTTCGGTGATATCACACTGGAACTTGATCATGACAAGGCACCGAAGACCGCAGCAAACTTCGAAAACTACGTTAAAGATGGTTTCTACGACGGTGTAATTTTTCACCGCGTAATCGACGGCTTTATGATCCAGGGCGGCGGTTTCGAACCGGGCATGGTCAGCAAAGAAACCGGCGACAGCATCGAGAACGAAGCGGATAATGGCCTGAGCAACCAGCGCGGCACTATCGCAATGGCACGGACTATGGATCCTCACAGCGCCTCTGCACAGTTCTTCATCAACGTGAACGACAACACCTTCCTGGATCACACTGCAAAAACAATGGAAGGCTGGGGTTATGCTGTATTCGGTAAAGTTACTGAAGGCCTGGAAGTTGTTGATCAGATTAAAGCGGTATCCACCACATTCCGTGGCGGCCACCAGGATGTTCCTGCAGAAGATGTAATCATCAATTCTGCAGAGATCGTTGAAGCTGAAGAGGCAGAAGACGCCGAATAATGCGCATCCTGTTTATCTCAGATCTTCATCTGTACAGCGAACGCCCGGACCTGATCCGGGCGTTGCTCGTTTTCCTCAGGGAAAAAGCCCCTCAGGCTGATCAGCTGTTTATTCTTGGTGACCTGTTCGAAGCCTGGATCGGTGATGATTTTATCACTCCGGATCTCCAGCCCGTAGTCAGTGCGCTGAAAGAACTGACTGATAACGGTACTGAGCTGTTTTTCCAGCACGGCAACCGTGATTTTCTCGTCGGCGAGCGTTTTTCAGAACTGACTGGCGCACAGATCCTTCCTGACAGCCACCTGCTTGACCTGCCCTCAGGAAAAGCCCTGCTTATGCATGGTGACCAGCTCTGTACCGACGATGTTGAGTATCAGCAGCTTCGCATCATGCTGCGCAACCCCGCCTGGCAGAAAGACGTGCTGACCAAATCGGTTGAAGAGCGCCTGATGATGGCGCAGCAGTTACGTGAATCGAGCAAAGCCAGCAACACCGAAAAGACTCAGGAGATAATGGACGTTAACCAGGATACGGTTAGCACTGTTATTAATGAAGCAGGTGTTGCAACACTGATCCATGGTCATACCCATCGACCGGCCATCCATCCTCTGGATGGTGACAAACGTCGTATTGTTCTGGGTGACTGGGATTCTCAAGGCTGGTATTTTGAGGTAACCGATCAGGCTGAAGAGCTGATCAACTTCGAAATCAACTAACTGCCAACAATCTGATTCCTATGGATTTTATCTGGATCTTATTTGCCTACGTCTGTGGCCTGGGCATGCGGATGGCTGGAATGCCGCCACTGATCGGCTTTCTTCTTGCCGGTTTCGTTCTTCACTACCTCGATTTTGAGCCCAGCGAAAGTCTGGATACCCTGGCAGATCTGGGTATTACCCTGATGCTGTTTACCATCGGCCTGAAACTCCACGTTAAAGACCTGCTTCGCGTCGAAGTCTGGGCCAGCACTCTGACCCATATGGGGATCTGGACCATTCTGTTTGGCGGTCTGGCACTGCTGCTTGCAACTATGGCAGTGCCGTATTTCAGCGATATCGATCTGACTACCGCCGCCCTGCTCGGCTTTGCTTTCAGCTTCAGCAGCACGGTCTGTATCGTAAAGCTGCTGGAAGAAAACGGCGAGCTGAAAACCCGACATGGTCAGCTGGCAATCGGTGTACTGGTTATGCAGGACATTGCAGCAGTTATCTTTCTGGTGCTGGCAACCGGTAAAATTCCGTCAATCTGGGCACTGGGGCTGTTTGGCCTGATCTTTGTCCGCCCACTGCTGGGTAAGTTACTGGATCGTGCCGGTCACGGTGAGATGCTGCCTCTGAGTGGTTTTTTCCTGGCGTTAGGTGGTTACGAGCTATTCCAACTGGTTGGCGTGAAAGGTGATCTGGGCGCCCTGATTGTCGGCGTCCTACTGAGCAGTCACGGTAAAGCGACCGAGCTGACCAAATCTCTGCTCAGCTTCAAGGATCTGTTCCTGATTGGTTTCTTCCTGTCCATCGGCTTTACCGCCCTGCCGACCTGGTCCATGCTTGCAGCCGCACTGTTGCTGGCACTGCTGATCGGTATTAAGTTCCTGATGTTCTTTGCCATCTTCACTGGATTCAAGCTGCGTAGCCGTACCGCTTATCTTGCCGGTCTGGCACTGAGCAACTTCAGTGAATTTGGCCTCATCGTCGCTGCGCTGAGCGCCGAATCCGGCTGGATCAGTAATGAGTGGCTGGTCATTATGGCGCTGGCGGTGTCTATCTCCTTCATCATTACCAGCGCCCTCTACCCACGCGCCCATGATCTCTATGCCCGCTACAAAGGCTTTTTGTTGCGGTACCAGCGCAGCGAACGTCTTACTGCGGATCAGATTGATCAACCCTGTGATGCAGAGATTCTGGTTATCGGTCTCGGCCGGGTTGGCAAAGGTGCCTATAAAGCTCTGCAGAACATGGTCGACAACCGGGTAGCCGGTCTGGATTCAGACCGTTTGAGAGCACAGCAGCTTCAGCAGATGGGAATGAGCGTCATCATCGGTGACGGTGAAGATGCCGACTTCTGGGAGGCATTTGATACAGACAGAATCCGACTGATTCTACTGGCACTACCAGCGATAGATGATGTCAGAAATATCAGCTTCCAGCTGCGTAACGCTGGATATGACGGCCCTATCGCGGCTATTGCCCGTTATGAAGATGATCGCGAGCAGATGCTGAAATCCGGTGTTGATAAGGTATTCAACTTTTATCGTGAAGCCGGTACCGGTTTTGCCGAGGACAGCTTACTGCTAATTCATAAAGAGCAGCAGACTACCTGATTATTTGATTATTTGATTATTCTGATCAGTAAATGAAAAGGCACCGCAGGGTGCCTTTTTTGTTTCAGAAAACACGCAGCAAAAAAAAGGCTCCATACAGAGTATGGAGCCCAAGGCGTGAAGTGAAGCAACAAGGCCTTGATAGGGAGACCCTGTTACCTGACTGCCACTTCGACATTGGTAGACCCGCCAGGTCAGCTCATAACTGCCGGTCCGACCCGGCAGGTCAATCGGGTGTCAGGGCCTGAGCCCTGACTTTAGGTTTAATAGTCGGATATAACCGCGACGAAATACCCGCTCTAACGCCTAAAAAACTTTTTACCTGGATTGATTAAAACGTGTCGCCCGGAATACGGACGAAACCTTCCATGATGACTCGTGCGCTGCGGCTCATTACCGCCTTCTTCGCAGTCCAGTCACCGTTAGCCTGTTCTTCCGCAGCAGCCCCTACGCGCAGAGTACCGGATGGGTGACCAAAGGTAACGGAATCACGCTCACCACCACCGGCCGCCAGATTCACCAGCGTACCCGGAACCGCAGCTGCAGTTGCAATCGCAACTGATGCAGTGCCCATCATCGCGTGGTGTAGCTTACCCATAGACAGTGCACGTACGCAGACATCAATATCAGACGCTGAGATCTGCTTACCGCTGGATGCTTCATAATCCGTCGCCGGTGCTACAAAAGCGATCTTTGGCGTATGCTGGCGAGCAACAGCTTCAGAGATATCGCTGATAAGCCCCATCTTCACAGCACCGTATGCACGCATGGTCTCAAAGCGTTCCAGCGCTGCGGCATCACTGTTAATGTCTTTCTGCAGCTCAGTACCTTTGTAGTCAATATCTGCGGCAATAACGAAGATGGTCGGGATACCGGCATTGATCATAGTCGCCTTAAAGGTACCAATACCCGGAACTTCCAGATCATCAACCAGATTACCGGTCGGGAACATAGAGCCTTCACCATCGGCTGGATCCATAAACTCAATGACAACCTCTGCAGCCGGGAATGTTACGCCGTCCAGCTCGAAATCGCCGGTTTCCTGTACTTCACCGTTAGTGATCGGCACATGAGCAATAATGGTTTTCTTAATATTCTTCTGCCAGATACGCACTGTGCAGATGCCATTCTCAGGAATACGATCAGCATCAACCAGGCCACCACTGATAGCGAACGCACCCACCGCTGCTGTCAGGTTACCGCAGTTACCGGACCAGTCGACGAAAGCTTTGTTAATCGCGACCTGGCCGAACAGGTAATCCACGTCATGATCCGGTTCACTGCTCTTATCCAGAATAACGGTCTTAGATGTACTGGAGGTCGCGCCACCCATACCATCGATCTGCTGACCGTACGGATCAGGACTACCGATCACACGCAGTAAGATTTTATCCCGCGCTTCGCCTGGCTCCTGAGCTTCCGCAGGCAGATCCTGACGACGGAAAAATACACCTTTACTGGTACCGCCACGGATGTAGGTGGCAGGAATTTTAATCTGAGGTACAGAAGCCATAGTAAGTATCCTGTTGTTCGTGGCAGCAGCGCCCTGCACTGCTGCGAGTTGTCAAAGCACTTAACTCAATTCACCCTTCGGTAAATACAGGTAAGGACTCTTTAATTACAAGCGCTGTTGATTAATAGAAGTTAATGAATAACACCGCCGTTCCCTGTCTCTGTCCACAAAGGAGACAGAGAACAGCAGTTCAGAGCACCTCACCGCAGTGAGGTGCTTAAAGGTCTTATCAGAAGGCCTTATCAGAAGGCCTTAGGCATTAGCCGCCAGGAAGTCCTGAGCGAAACGCTGCAGTACACCGCCAGCGGCGTGTACAACCACCTCTTCTGCGGTATCCAGACGGCAGGTCACTGGAATGCGAACCTGTTCACCGTTCTTACGGGTCATGACCACAGTCATATCGCAGCGCGGGCTGATCTCACCTTCAACATCAAAGGTTTCAGTACCGTCGATTGCGTATGTCTTACGGGTTTCACCGTCTTTAAACTGCAGCGGCAGTACACCCATACCTACCAGGTTGGTACGGTGGATACGCTCGAAGCCTTCAGCGACGATGGTTTCTACACCAGCCAGACGCACACCTTTAGCGGCCCAGTCACGGGAAGAGCCCTGACCGTAGTCAGCACCGGCGATCAGAATCAGCGGCTGCTTACGATCCATGTAGGTTTCAATCGCTTCCCACATACGGCTTTCAGTACCTTCCGGCTCAATACGTGCCAGAGAGCCCTGCTTCACTTCACCGTTTTCATCCAGACACATCTCGTTCAACAGTTTCGGGTTAGCGAACGTTGCACGCTGAGCGGTCAGGTGATCACCGCGGTGAGTTGCGTAGGAGTTGTAATCCTCAGGCTTCAGACCCATCTTGCCGCAGTATTCACCGGCAGCACTGTCCGGCAGAATCGCATTGGATGGTGACAGGTGGTCAGTGGTGATGTTGTCACCCAGGACCGCCAGTGGACGCATACCCTTCATGGTACGCTCGCCTGCCAGTGCGCCTTCCCAGTATGGAGGACGGCGGATATAGGTAGTCTGTGGACGCCAGTCGTACAGAGGGCTCGGAGCCTTTTCAACTTCACCCAGATCAAACATCGGAATATAGATCTGATTGAACTGCTCAGGCTTAACGCTCTTCTCTACCAGCGCATCGATCTCTTCATCGCTCGGCCAGATATCGTTCAGGGTAACCGGGTTACCGTCTTTGTCGGTACCCAGTACATCTTTCTCGATATCAAACCGCATAGTACCGGCGATAGCGTAGGCTACAACCAGTGGCGGAGACGCCAGGAACGCCTGCTTAGCATACGGGTGGATACGGCCGTCGAAGTTACGGTTACCAGACAGTACTGCGGTTGCGTACAGATCACGGTCGATGATTTCCTGCTGAATCTTCGGATCCAGCGCACCGGACATACCGTTACAGGTAGTACACGCGTAAGCCACGATACCAAAGCCCAGTTTTTCCAGCTCAGGCAGCAGACCTGCTTCTTCCAGGTACAGCTTAGCCACTTTAGAACCCGGTGCGAAAGAGGACTTAACCCATGGTTTACGAACCAGACCCAGTTCGTTAGCTTTCTTCGCAACCAGACCCGCAGCAACAACGTTGCGTGGGTTGGAGGTATTGGTACAGGATGTAATCGCAGCGATAATCACCGCACCGTCAGGCATCAGACCTTCAGCCTCTTCTGCCTGCGCCGCAGCCAGCAGCTCGTCACTGGCGATACCGCG
Organism: uncultured Amphritea sp.; assembly: GCA_963669425.2. Classification (GTDB taxonomy): domain Bacteria; phylum Pseudomonadota; class Gammaproteobacteria; order Pseudomonadales; family Balneatricaceae; genus Amphritea. The sequence goes on along the minus strand of CAXXNC010000002.1, from coordinate 1,531,899 downwards.
CTCGTTCAACGCAGTGGTCGGCAGACGACGGTGTGGGTTAGAAGGACCAGCCATGTTACGTACAACGCTCGACAGATCGAATTCCAGTACACGCTCGTACTGCGCTTCAACCATATCGTCAGCCCACAGGCCGGTTTCTTTCGCATACTGCTCAACCAGTGCAACCTGCTCAGGCTCACGACCGGTCAGCTTCAGGTAGTCGATGGTCTGTTCGTCAATGTAGAACATACCGGCAGACGCACCGTACTCTGGAGTCATGTTGGACAGCGTCGCACGGTCACCGATAGACAGTGTAGATGCACCCGGGCCAAAGAATTCCAGATACGCGGAAACGACTTTCTCGTTACGCAGGAACTCAGTCATTGCCAGTGCGATATCAGTCGCGGTAATACCCGGCTGGCGCTCACCAACAATCTTCACACCCACGATGTCCGGCAGACGCATCATAGATGGACGGCCCAGCATCACGGTTTCTGCTTCCAGACCACCTACACCGATTGCGATAACGCCCAGAGCATCAACGTGCGGAGTGTGGGAATCGGTACCAACACAGGTGTCCGGGAACGCGATACCGTCACGGTTCTGGATCACCGGAGACATCTTCTCCAGGTTAATCTGGTGCATGATGCCGTTACCGGCAGGAATTACGTCAACGTTATCGAACGCAGTTTTACACCATTCGATAAAGTGGAAACGGTCTTCGTTACGACGGTCTTCAATGGCACGGTTCTTTTCGAACGCATCCGGATCGAAACCCGGTGCTTCTACTGCCAGAGAGTGGTCAACGATCAGCTGAGTCGGTACAACCGGGTTAACCTTAGCAGGATCACCGCCCTGATCAGCAATCGCATCACGCAGACCGGCAAGGTCTACCAGTGCGGTCTGACCCAGGATGTCGTGACATACAACACGGGCAGGATACCATGGGAAATCCAGATCACGCTTGCACTCGATCAGCTGCTTGAGTGAGTCGGTCAGCGCAGATGGCTCACAACGACGCACCAGCTGCTCAGCCAGTACTTTAGATGTGTAGTTCAGCTTAGCGTAAGCACCCGGCTGGATCGCTTCTACGGCCTCACGGGTATCGTAGAAGTCCAGGCCAGTGCCCGGTAACGCTTTGCGGTATTCAGTATTATTCATAAAACACCATCAGATTTGGCCAGGAGAGAGACTCTCCTCGTCAGTGTTATTCTGGAGAGAGGCTTGCGCCCCTCTCCGGCGACATCCTTAAGAATTAAGGACGGTCAGCGATATCAACCCACTCAGCGCTTTCCGGACCGGTGTAATCCGCAGAAGGACGGATAATACGGTTGTTAGCACGCTGTTCCATTACGTGAGCAGCCCAGCCGGTCAGGCGAGAGCAAACAAAGATCGGGGTGAACAGCTTGGTTGGGATACCCATGAAGTTGTATGCCGATGCGTGGAAGAAGTCAGCGTTACAGAACAGTTTCTTCTCGCGCCACATAACCGCTTCAACACGCTCAGAAACTGCATACAGATATTCATCGCCTACCTGCTCAGACAGCTTGCGGGACCACTCTTTGATGACTGCATTACGAGGATCCGATTCACGGTAAATAGCGTGACCGAAACCCATGATCTTATCTTTACGCTCCAGCATCGCCATGATCTCAGCTTCCGCTTCATCAGCAGAACGCCAATCCTGAATCATTTCCATCGCTGCTTCGTTAGCACCACCGTGCAGAGGACCACGCAGAGAACCGATCGCTCCGGTTACACAGCTATGGATATCAGACAGTGTGGATGCACAAACACGTGCAGTGAAGGTGGATGCGTTGAACTCGTGCTCAGCGTACAGAATCAGTGATGCGTGCATTACCTGAACGTGCAGAGGTTCTGGTTTTTCATCATGCAGAGTCCACAGGTACTGCTCGGCAATGGAATCAGCATCAGTATCTACATCGATACGCTTGCCATTATGCGTGTAGTTGTACCAGTAGTTGATCATGCCCGGGAACGCTGCCAGCATACGATCGATATGATCGTGCTGCTCGGAGAAGTCCTGCTCTGTTTCCAGGTTACCCAGCATAGAGCAACCGGTACGCATAACGTCCATTGGGTGTGCGTCAGCCGGAATCTGTTCCAGAACCAGTTTCAGTGCATCCGGCAGTGCACGCATGCCTTTCAGGCGCGCTTTATAGGCATCCAGCTCGCCCTGGTTAGGCAGCTTGCCGTATAGCAGCAGATATGCAACTTCTTCAAACTGTGCTTTTTCAGCCAGCTCTTTCATATCGTAACCACGGTATGTCAGACCTGCACCGGTCTTACCCACTGTACACAGTGCAGTTTCACCTGCAGATTGGCCACGCAGACCTGCGCCGCTCAGTTTCTTAGCTTCTGCCATCCTATCTCTCCTTTCTGCTTCCGGTGAATGTTGTGATCACCGTTACAGTATTTTCGCTTCTTGTCTTTTGTGTCATCTGGCGGCAACCCACGCCGCCGGTACAGCCCTTAACCCTGAAGAAAGAGTTTGGGGTGCTTACTTGTTTTTACCTTCTTTGAACAACGCATCCAGCTTCTGCTCGAAATCGTGGTAGTTCAGAAAATCGTACAGTTCCATACGGGTCTGCATAGTATCGACAACCGCTTTCTGATCACCGTCACGCAGCAGTGCTTCGTATACGTTCAGAGCCGCTTTGTTTGCCGCACGGAAGGCAGACAGTGGATACAGCACCATGGTCGCGCCGTTTTCAGCCAGCTCTTCTTTGTTGAACAGCGGTGTAGCACCGAACTCAGTGATGTTCGCCAGCAGGTGCGCACCATTGATGCCATTGGAGAATGCTTTGTAGTCATCCAGAGTGTGTACTGCTTCGGCGAAAATACCGTCAGCACCCGCTTCCAGACATGCCTGAGCACGCTCAACTGCTGCGTTCAGACCTTCCATCTGGAATGCGTCAGTACGAGCGATCACGAAGAAGTCGTCGTCAGTTTTAGCGTCAACAGCCGCTTTTACACGATCAACCATCTCTTCCAGAGAGACGATCTCTTTGTTTGGACGGTGACCACAACGCTTCTGAGCAACCTGGTCTTCAATATGACAGCCAGCTGCACCGAACTTAGTCATCTCTTTAACGGTACGGGCGATATTGAATGCGCCACCCCAACCGGTATCGATATCAACGATCAGCGGTGTTTCAACTGCACTGGTGATACGTGCTACATCTGCCAGTACGTCGTTCATTGAGGTCATACCCAGATCTGGCAGACCGTAGGAATGGTTCGCAACACCACCACCGGACAGGTAGATTGCTTTGTGGCCTACACGCTCAGCCATCATGGCGTGGTAAGCGTTGGTGGTACCAACGATCTGCAGTGGTTTAGTCTCTTCAAGTGCTTTGCGGAAACGGCCGCCAGCGGTCAGTTTGCTCATGGGTTACTCCCTCTCTTCTTTATTCGTGGGATTCAGACGGTCTTCAATATTGCGGCGCGCTCTGCTGATATGACGACGCATAAGCAGCTCGGCCAGCTCGCCATCCCTTTCTTCAATCGCATCGAGGATGCGGTGGTGTTCCTTCAGAGCACGTTGAGGACGTGATTTTGAGACGCTGAATTGGTAGCGGTACATGCGTACCAGGTGATAAAGCTCACCACCTAACAGTTCGAACAGTTTGGAATTTTTACTGGACTGAACAATGCGGTAGTGGAAATCGAGATCGCCCTCTTTCTGAAAGTAGGAACGACCATCAATCTGTTCAATATTTCTTTCGTGCTGATACAGCAGTTCACGCAGACTGTTAATCTCTGCTGTCGACATATTATCGGCTGCCAGTCGGCAGGCCATGCCTTCCAGTGCTTCCCGAACCCGGTAAATTTCCACCAGTTCTTCAGGGCTGAGTGACACAACCCGGGCACCGACGTGAGGAATTCTGACAACCAGCCTCAAACCTTCCAGGCGACGGATCGCCTCACGCAAAGGGCCACGACTGATACCGTAAGTACGGGCGAGTTCAGGCTCACTGATCTTCTGTCCTGGCGGGATATCGCCGCGGACAATGGCTGTTACCAGTTGCTCGCATACCTTATCAGCCAGCGTACGTAATTCGCTGTTACTGTCATGGTTTGCACCGGCGTTTATATCTGCTACTTCTGTCATCGCAACCTTCTTTTTGGATTGTCGACAATTAGGCTCTGACAGAAACAATACATAGCTATTTATAGCCAGTCAACCATACTAAGGCCTAAAACTGTCGACATGCTACAAAAGTATAGGGGTATATCCTGATCCTGCCAGTCGGCGGAGCGCAGACATAAAAAAGCCCCGTATTACGGGGCTCAGAGAGGATTCAGTCAGCGAGCCAGCGCTGCAGTTCGGCATCCATTATGCGGGCTATCTGCCGAGGCTTCTGAAACGGCAGAGAATGATCCGTACCGGGCACCATGAAGTAGTGCCAGTTAGGCAGGCGTTCTGCCAGATCACGGTGATACTGATGCATGAGATCAACGCTGTGACCACCAATAAAGCTGGTAACATCCCCTTGTGCGGCTACCAGAGCCTCCCGGTCCAGCTCATTGATTGCTGTAGTGACACAATTAAGAGCATTAGCAAAACCAAGAGGACGCTGCCCTAATCGCTGGATTGTCAACAACTCAGCTTGTGGCGCAACTTTTCGGTTCGGCGAAATTGTATCCAGGAATGCTTTGATTCCGGTTTCGGCACTGGTACCGCGCAAATGAGTAGCAGCATCAGAATATTGCTGCCGGAGATTGACGGTGGATTCCCAGCACGGGCGATCCAGTACCGCAGCTTCCAACAAATACTGTTTCTGAACCCGATCATGATAACGCTGCTTATATAGAAGTGAGACCATGCCACCCATTGAATAGCCAGCGAGATCAAACTGCCACCATCCAAGATGATCGACCAGCGCACTCAGATCATTCACGAGTTCATTAACGTCAAAGCTGTATTCTTCTCCATCAGGGTATCGGGTCAGCCCCGTTCCCCGCTGATCCGGTACAAGGATTTCCCCCCAGCCTGCAACCATAGCTGAAATTGCTTCCCAGGTATCTTCACCAGCCACACCGGCACCATGTAGCATAACCAAACGACGGGTGCGCTCCGGATCAGGATGTTTATACAGACGGTAGCTGATATGTTGATCGGGCAGACGGAGTTGCTGAACGGATATATTAAAAGGATGCTTCATGCAGTAATAACTTAATTGGATAAACTGAATACACTCATTATCGATTAGGTCAGCAGCGAGCACAGTACTGATGAACGACTTCGGACGCTAATCAGTGTCGCAATCTGACAGGTAATCAATGTTTAACTGAGCATATTATCCTGTAACGCAATTTAATTCCTGCAAAGCCAGACGATTTGGAACAAACAGCCTCGCAATAGCAGGATCAGATGGTTACAATCGCCCTCTTCACCGTCTGCTGATGCCTGATAAGGTGAAGACTGATACATCAAAGATCTGTATAGCGTCCGTTGATGTATAAATGAAGTAACCGTTCATCGACACTAATAAGGTTTGTCGGGTGTATAGACAGCTCTCTCTACCCTATCTCGAATACAGCCAGGACTATTTCAGCCGGATAAGACATCTGCCTTATCCGGTATTTCTGGACAGCGGCAAACCCGCATCCCGCTATGGCCGTTACGATATTATTTCAGCTGCGCCTCAGGCGATTCTGATCAGCCGTGCTGACCAGACAACCCTGATCCGGGATAACGAACAGCAACCCCTTGAATCTCTGCCATTCAATGCGCTCAAGGCTTTGTACGCAGAAGCATCGCTGACCTGTCCGCAACCGGACGATCAAGCGATCGCAGCTTTGCCATTCTGTGGTGGTATGCTGGGTTACTTCAGCTATGATCTGGGCCGCACTATCGAGCAGATGCCAGAGCTTAGTGAGAACGATATGACCCTGCCAGATATGCAGGCCGGTATTTATAGCTGGGCAATCATTGTCGATCACGAGCAGCAGCAATCCACTCTGGTCTGTAGCCCGCTATGCAGCGAAGCTGATGCAAGCAATATTCAGAAACTATTATCTGTACCTGCCTCAACAGCTGATCAATTCCGTTTATCACAGCCTTTTACCAGCAATGTAACGGAACAGGATTACCACCAGGCACTGACAAAAATTGATGATTATATTCATGCCGGTGACTGCTATCAGGTTAATTTCGCGCAGCGCTTTACGGCAACCTGTGAAGGCGATGCCTGGTCTGCCTATCAATACTTGCGTGAGCACGCTCCGACCCCATACTCAGCATTCTTTGATACGCCGGACGGCGCCATTCTGTCCCTGTCTCCCGAGCAGTTTTTAGAAGTACAGGACGGCAAGGTCACGACCAAACCGATTAAAGGCACTCGCCCCCGTGGTAGCGAAGCCGAAAGTGATCAGGCTCTGAAAGATGAGCTGGCTGACAGCGAGAAAGACCGCGCTGAAAACCTGATGATAGTCGACCTGCTGCGCAACGACATCAGCAAGGTATGCGATCATGGCAGCGTCAGAGTACCGAAGCTGTTTGATATCGAAAGCTACCGTAATGTACACCACCTGGTCAGCACAATTACCGGCAAGCTGAACAACCAGTTCTCACCGATCGATCTGCTTGAGCAGAGTTTTCCTGGCGGCTCAATTACCGGAGCACCCAAGATCCGCGCGATGGAGATCATCGAAGAGCTGGAGCCAAATCGCCGCAGCATCTATTGCGGCTCAATCGGCTACCTGAGCTTTAACGGCCGACTCGATAGCAGCATCACGATCCGTACCCTGCTGTGTCAGGATAACAGGATTCACTGCTGGGCCGGCGGCGGTATTGTTGCTGATTCAGAGATAGCTGATGAGTATCAGGAAACCTATAACAAGGTGAATAACCTGCTTCGCTCACTGGAAGCAACTATACAGAGCTGATATTCCTGAGCAGCCCCCTTTTACTGTCCATCACCTCTGATTTTTATTATATTAGAGATATCTAATTAATAATTATCAGGTATCCTCTATGGGAAAATTGACGCAACGCCACTGGCTGATCGGTATCACGATGGTACTGATCGCCGTTCCTGTGAGCTACTGGCTTATCCCTGAATCCCGGGGAATGACCGTTACCTTCCATAACAGCTCTGATCTGCTGATCGAATCGATCAATCTCAATTTTGGTAACAGCAACACTCAGTCAATGATTCAGGCTTTCAGAATCAAGCCGGATCAGGAACGGGTTCTGCTACTGAATCACGAACCAGGAATGGGCTTCAACGTCGAGGTGAACTATAAAGGAGGGATACAGCAAAGCTTCTGTGCCCTGCGAGGGGATGATCAGAGCAAGCCGGTAATCCACCTTCATCCATAAGATCGCAATGAAAAAAGAGCACCGCAGTGCTCTTTAATAATCAATCGCACATATGTCAGAGACTCAGGTCTCTGTTGCTGGCTTTGATAAATTCTCTCTTCAGGTCATCAAAGCTATGTACTGCGGGAAACTGGGGAAACTCATCAATCACATTCTGCGGAGAATGAAACAGAATCCCAGCCTCTGCCTGAGTCAGCATTGTTGTGTCGTTGTAAGAGTCCCCTGCAGCAATAACCCTGTAGTTCAGTAGCTGAAATGCTCTCACTGACTGTCGCTTAGGATCTTTCTGCCGCAGCGTGTAGTCAGTGATCCGCCCACTGCCATCAACCTCAAGTTTATGACACAGCAACGTCGGATAGCCCAGCTGCCTCATCAGTGGCGCAGCAAACTCATAGAAAGTGTCTGACAGAATCACTACCTGAAACCGCTCCCGCAGCCAGTCGATAAATTCTCTTGCTCCCTCTAATGGCTGCAGCCGATCAATCGTGGCCTGGATCTGTGGCAGTGTCAGACCGTGCTGATCCAGGATACTCAGGCGTTGCTTCATCAACACATCGTAATCAGGAATGTCACGGGTGGTGGCTTTCAGTTCTTCGATTCCGGTTTCTTCGGCGAAAGCGATCCAGATCTCAGGAATCAGAACCCCTTCCAGGTCAAGGCATGCAAGTTCCACAGTGCGCTCCAGTAGTCAGTAATAGCGAATTTGAGTTTTGTTGTTATGTCGATGATTCTACAGAAACACTATCACTTCACAATGTCGGCAATCACAAGCACCTGTCGCTGTGAAGCAGTAGAGGTCTACTGCTCTGACTTGTATTTCGGTATCACACCTTCAAGACCCACCTCAAGTCTTGGTCGATCAGCTTCTACTTCGGTCAGGGCCTCAACCAACTGCATCGTTTCCGTGCTTCTTACTGCCAACTGCTGATACTGGCGGGTACCGGCGGATTTCCATTCAATCTCTTTATCCGTCAGCTCTTTGATAACTCTTGCTGGCGAACCGGCGACCAGGGTGCGGGCTGGTACATCCATTGACGCCTTAACAAAGGACATCGCTGCAACAATTGAAGATTCGCCAATCACCGCGCCATCCATAATCACTGAATTCATCCCTACCAATGCATTTTTACCGATCACACAGCCATGCAGCACTGCACCGTGGCCGATATGGCCATCCTCTTCGACAACGGTATCTGTGCCAGGAAAGCCGTGCATGACACAGGTATCCTGCAAATTGGCTCCTTTCTTAAGCTCCAGACGACCGAAATCTCCACGCAGGCAGGCGGCTGGACCGACATAGCAATTGGGCCCCACGATCACGTCACCGATGAGTACAGCAGTAGGATGTACAAATGCAGTAGGGTCAATTACCGGGGTGATGCCATCAATTGCGTAGACTTTCATGCTTACCTCTTTGCTTTTGCTCTGGGATCAGAGCCTGGGACTCTGGCAGACTCATATATGATTTTTCTAATACATATCTATACATGAATACCCGTATAGATACAACGAGACAGGCCATTAATGATACACAATATATTTTTATAAATTATTATTTGTATCTCTTTTATCTAAAATGCATAATGCCCCTGAACCGGACTCATAACTCGCGATTGGCAATCGGGCTTCATCCGGTTCAAGGATTTGTATTCTGCTGTACCCAACAGCAACTGATGTGGATCGTTCGATACAGATCTTGAATCAGGCCCCCGTGCCTGATTACTTTGCCCTTTGGCAGGCCGGAGACAGACCCGGCCTGCCGTTTTTCCCGATCATTCGTTGCCTTGATATATTTCGCCCGGCACTTTCAATCTATACAATGCCGGCATTCATCGTGCGGAGTTACTATGTTCAAAGCCAATTCTTTTGCTGTCATCCTGACTCTTGCTTCCGTAGTGGCGCTGGGACCATTGTCCACAGATATGTATCTTCCAGCGTTGCCCGGTCTGACGACGGTTTTTACAACCAGTATCGATCAGGTTCAGATTACACTGTCGGTTTTCTTACTCGGATTTGCTGTCGCCCAGCTTATCTATGGCCCATTGGCAGATCGGTTTGGACGCAAACCGGTACTGCTGGCCGGATTGGCTCTGTTTATCGCAGCATCTCTCGGATGCAGCCTGGCGAACACGATCGAACAGTTGATCAGCTATCGCTTCCTACAGGCGCTGGGTGCCTGTGCGGGTCCCGTTCTCGGCAGAACAATTGTCCGCGATATACATGGCCCGGTTAATGCCGCGAAGGTTCTATCGATGATGGGGACTATCATGGCGCTGGCCCCGGCGATTGCCCCAATTCTTGGCGGCTATATGGTGGTCTGGTTCAGCTGGAGCTCAATCTTCTGGTTTCTGACGTTTTACGGTGCGATAGCCTGGTTACTAATAGCATTCAAAATTCCGGAATCACTGGACAGTAACAATCGTAGCTCGCTTCGTATAGGGGTTATCATCAGCAACTATGGCACCCTGCTTCGTCACAGAGTCTATATGGGATACACCCTGGCTTGCAGCTTTATTTTTTCGGGTTTATTCGCGTTTCTATCCGGATCCTCATTTGTCCTTATTGATTATTTCTCGGTCAATCAGGAGCACTACGGTTTGTTCTTCGCGATGGCCGTGGGTGGTTATATGGCCGGTACTCAGATTGCACAGCGGTTAGGCCCTCGTCTGGGCATCAATACCATGCTCCTCTACGGTGCAATCCTTGGATTCAGCGCTGGCCTGACAATGGTCATTCCTGCTCTCATTAACATTCATAATCTGTGGCTGACCGTGCTTACCCAGGTATTCTTTATGATGGCAGTCGGTATTGTGATGCCGCAAGCGATGGCTGGTGCGCTGGCACCATTTTCTGCGATGACCGGTACCGCTTCTTCATTACTGGGATTTACACAGTCAATAATTGCAGCCTGCGCGGGTTTGATCGTCGGTCATTTTCATGACGGAAGTCCAACTACGATGGCCATCACTATCGCGTTAATGGGCATGCTCAGTTTGCTGAGTTTTTACTTCCTGGTAGGGCCACAAAGAGCAAAGCCATAGTTTTAAACCAAAGCCTTTAAGCCATAGTTTTTAAGCTAGTTAGCGGCTATCCTTAGCGACCATTCAATCCATCACCGGATCAAGGAGACAACCAGATGCTGATCTACCCAAACTCTTCCTGCCTGCTGGTCATCGATATTCAGGACAAGCTGGTACCGGCGGTTCATGAAAATGAAACCCTGATCAAAAATACCCGCTGGCTGGTGGAACTGGCAAAATTAGTGAATGTGCCGGTGCTTACCTCTGAACAGTACCCACAAGGCCTGGGCGGCACGGTGGCAGAACTGAAAGAGATCCTGCCGGAAGACGGCTTTATGGATAAGCAGCATTTCTCCTGCATCGCCGATTCCGCATGCAATGAAAAGATCAACAGCATCCGCCCGAATCAGGTAATCATCGTCGGTATGGAAGCCCACGTTTGCGTTCTGCAAACCGCAATTCAGCTTAAGCAACAAGCCCGTGAAGTCTATGTTGTGGCTGATTGTGTCTCTTCCCGTAATCCTTACGATAAAGAGATGGCTCTGGAACGACTGCGTAACTGTGGTGTACACATTGTGACTAAAGAGATGGTTGGCTTTGAGTGGATTCAGCAATCCGGCACACCGGAATTCAAAGAGTTCAGCACAAAGTACTTACGTTAAAGAGTACTTGCGCTGACAGGAACTCCTGCCCTGTTTCTGAGAGAGCCTTAGGCTCTCTTTTTGTTTTCAGCCCTAAAACACCTCCTATGGAGGTGGTGATCGTTCAGTCAAGGCTCTGCCTGAAAAGTAATTTCAGTGCTTTGTTTTACGTTCAAAAAGTGGCTTCGCCTATAGGCGAGTCAGGACTTTTGCGCGTGTGAGTTCAACCGGTGGATGCAACACATTTCATAAAACACTCTGCCGGTGTTTCATAGCCTAATGTCTTACGCGGACGCTCATTCAGCCTTCTCGCGACTTCGTTCAGTTTAGCCTGGGAATGCTTCGCCAGATCAGTGCCTTTCGGGAAATACTGCCTTAGTAGTCGGTTAGTGTTTTCATTCGTTCCCCTTTGCCAAGGACTTTGGGGATCACAGAAATAGACGTCAATGTCCGTTGCCAATGTGAATTCATGATGACGTTTAAGCTCAGACCCTCTGTCCCAAGTGAGAGACTGGTATAAATGATCAGGGATTGTGTCAGCATGCTTGATTAGCTTACTAACCACCTCCTGAGTGGTTTTATTATTTACCTTAACTAGGCATACAAAGCGGGAATGTCGCTCCACCAGTGTCGCGATAAAACTCTGCTTTGATCCGGCTATCAGATCTCCTTCCCAGTGGCCGGGCACAGCTCGATCCTCAACGCCAGGAGGTCTTTCACTAATAGAAACCAATCCTGGAATTATACCTCGCTGGCCTTTTGAACTATGACGTGTAGCCCTTATGCGCGGTTTACTCCGAAGCTGTTTTAACAGCTCTTTTTTGAGCACTCCTCGTGCTTGAATGTATAAGCTTTTATAAATCGTTTCATGTGACACTTGAAGGCTCTCATCATTAGGAAACTCTCTTTTGAGCCAGCCAGAAATCTGCTGCGGCGACCAATCAGACATTAGCTTGTCTACGACTATATTTTGAAGAGGCTTCTGAGCTAATTTACAAGGCTTTGGGCGTTTCGCATTAGCCCACGCAGCTTTGTCTGCGCTTTCTGCTCGATATGCGTCTACCCCACCATGACGCTTAACTTCTCTGCTAATAGTAGATGGAGATCTCTCTAAATTCTGAGCAATCTTCCTGAGAGTTAGCCCTGCGGATAAACCACGGGAAATATCTTCTCTTTCCCTGAAAGACAAAGCAGTTGGGGCTCTGCTTGGCTGGAGTTGCTTAACACCACCATTCTTCTCAAGAACATTCAGAATATTCTCAGGAAGACGATCAAGGCTTGTTCCAATTGCTTTAAGTGAATCACCTTGCTTCCAACGTTTCCAGATAATATCGCGCTCCTTATCTGAAAACCTTCTGGCTTTTCTTTTCATTGAGGTACTCCATCATGGTGTTTGATGAAGTGTTGCACTGATCCATTGAACTCACACGGCCAAAAGTCCTAACAACCTAAAGGCCGCCCCGCTGTTTGGTCGGCAAGCCGACTTCCCTGTGCGCCAGATTTGATAATGGGAGTGTCAAAAACTCGGCAAAGAGCGCCTCAGACAGTTTGCCCCTCTGATCCATTATAAAATCTGGTACCCAAGGGGGCATACTATGCTCGGCTGCACAGAGGGGATATAAGGTCTGTGCCAGAAATGTGCTTCGGAGTAAGAAGGAAGGTGATGCCTTACAGAGGGTACCAAGCAGAGCCACCTCCTATGAAGGTGGATTTTTTACTTCTGATTTTTGGTTTCTGATTCGGGCAATTATAAGCGGATATGCTGGCTCAGATCTGTCCGGCTCTGCTCGATAATTTCAACCAGACTCCTCGCTGCTGTCGACAGTGGATAACGCTTACGGGTAACAATACCTACCTGCCGTGAAACAACCGGCAGGCTCAGTTCACGACATACCGCGCCCTGCTCGCACATCTGTTGGATACACAGCGAAGGTACAGCACTGACCCCCAACCCACTTACGACCATTCGGCCGATTGTTGCCAACTGATGGGTTTCAAACTCGGGCGCCACCGTCATACCCAGCTGGCGCAACTTACTCTCGATCAGCAAACGGATACTCGATGGCCGCTGCAGAGCGATAAAGTCATCCTTCAGTAATTGCTGCCAGTGAATACTGTCACTCTCTGCCAACTCATGCTCCGGATTCACAACGGCAACGAAACGGTCGTCAAACAATGCATTGAAGCTGAGATCCTCAGAACGTCCCGGATCGAAGGTAATCCCGACTTCCACCACACCGTTGCGCACCATATCGACTACATCTTCAGCAATGACATCATTAACGGTGACACTGACATTCGGGTAAAGCTGACGGTAGTCACGGATAATATCCGGCAACAGACTGCTGGCGAAGGAAGGCATTGCTGCCAGTACCACTCTTCCACGGTTCAGCGCAAAGCGCTGCTGCAGATCCCCAAACGCACTGTCCCAGTCATCCAACAGACGCTGAGCGACCGGATAGAACTCCTCGCCTTCGGGTGTCAGGGTAAGGGCCCGTGTAGTACGACTGAACAGTGCGCCACCGACCTCCTCTTCAAGATTTTTTATCGCAATACTCAGTGCTGGTTGAGACAGGTACACCTGGGCACAAGCCTCAGTGAAACTCTGAGTTCTGGCGACTGCCATGAACGCCCGTAATTGCTTGAGTGTGATATTCATAGACCGCTACTTTACGCCTATTTATATATTTTATTTATAAATTATTTAAATCATTAAATTTGATAAATAACAAGCTCTGTATGAGACTCAATAACAGGTACCCGGTTGTTACGGCTTGCGCTGTAACTGTCCCTACCGGGTACGTTCCGATATACGCATGATAAAAACGTACAACAACGAACCAAAAGTGGAGTGGCAACATGTCGGGTTTCAACAAAGTTGTAGACAGCTATGAAGAAGCGATGGCAGGCCTGGAAGATGGCATGACCGTTATCGCCGGTGGCTTTGGCCTCTGTGGCATCCCGGAAAATCTGATCGCAGAAATTAAGCGCAAAGGCACTAAAGAACTGACCTTTGTCTCCAACAACTGTGGTGTAGATGATTTCGGTCTGGGTGTACTGCTGGTTGATCGTCAGATCAAAAAAATGATCTCTTCCTACGTAGGCGAAAACGCTCTGTTTGAGCAACAGCTGCTGGCCGGCGAACTGGAAGTAGAACTGACCCCGCAGGGTACACTGGCAGAGAAAATGCGTGCCGGTGGCGCAGGCATCCCAGCGTTCTTTACCGCAACCGGTTACGGCACCCCAGTGGGTGAAGGCAAAGAAGTCCGTGAATTCAACGGCCGCAACTACATCCTGGAAGAATCCATTACCGGTGATTTTGCCATCGTCAAAGGCTGGAAAGCCGACACTTACGGCAACGTTGTTTACCGCGATACCGCTCAGAACTTCAACCCAATGGCGGCAACCGCAGGCAAGATCACCGTGGTTGAAGTAGAAGAGATCGTTGAGCCGGGCGAACTGAGCCCTACTGAAATTCAGACGCCGGGCATCTATGTAAACCGTGTTATCAAAGGCACGTTCGAGAAGCGTATCGAGCAGCGCACTGTGCGCCAAAGCTAATCAGCACAACTCGAAAACGCACTTATTAAGAAAATAGATAAACATTTAATTTCAAATAGTTGAGAAGCAAACCTCAACTATTTAGAGAAGAGGAAATAACATGGCACTCTCTCGTGAACAGATGGCTCAGCGTGTAGCTCGCGAGCTGCAGGACGGTTACTACGTCAACCTGGGGATCGGTATCCCGACACTGGTAGCAAACTACATCCCTGAAGGTATGGAAGTGATGCTGCAATCCGAAAACGGTCTGCTGGGTATGGGCCCGTTCCCGACCGAATATGAGATCGATGCAGATATGATTAACGCCGGTAAGCAGACTGTAACTGCAGTAACTGGCGCATCGATTTTCTCCTCTGCCGAATCATTTGCGATGATCCGTGGTGGTCACGTTGACCTGACCGTGCTGGGCGCATTCGAAGTGGATGTGAACGGCAATATCGCTTCCTGGATGATCCCGGGTAAGCTGATCAAGGGTATGGGCGGTGCGATGGATCTGGTTGCCGGCGCGGACAATATTATCGTCACCATGACCCACGCATCAAAGCATGGCGAGTCCAAACTGCTGACCGAATGCTCCCTGCCCCTGACCGGTTCGGGATGCATTAAGAAGGTTCTGACCGATCTGGCTTATCTGGAAATTGAAGATGGCGCCTTCCACCTGAAAGAGCGCGCGCCGGGTGTATCCGTCGAAGAGATCGTCGAGAAAACCGAAGGTAAACTGATTGTGCCGGACGAAGTGCCGGAGATGGTTTTCGACTGATCAGGGTTGAATGAATACTTCTCAGATAAACAAAAAGCCGCTGCGGATTAATCACAGCGGCTTTTTTGCAGCGCCAATTCAGGGCTTAACTATAAAATCCCCGCTAAGCTATATTGAGCTATATCAGTTCAGCCACTCGCCATTCTTATTAATAACCTCGCAGGCAAGGCTATATTTTTGAGAGCGCCAGCTTTTCTGGCAAGCATTAATAGCATCCTGAATCACAGCGTCGAATGGCTGGTCAGCAGAACCGTAGCGAGCACTCCAGTTTCCCAGCGGGCCCTGTACAAACACCTTAGGCCCTGTGGCATTTTTGTATTTCGTCTTAAAATAGTGACGTGCATCGGCTTTGAGCAAATCCTCATACGCCCCCGTACGCTGGGGCAGCGGTTCTGCGACAAAAAAATCGACCCATTGATCATCAACATTCACAATCTGGCATGCCAGATTTTCCTTCCTATCCTGGGTCCCCAATCGACACAGCTCACCGGCAAGTTTGACTGCAATCTCTGCCGTGGCCGCTCCCTGTTCGAAGTTTCTGTATTTTGGGCCAAATCGTACGTATGCCTTATGGCCTTCAGCTGCCTGATACTTTTTAAAATGCTTTTTGCTATAGCCCTGGAAAGGGCCGGAGCCGCACTTCTCTCCCCAGTATCTTGATTTTTCATAGTCCTTTGGCAGAAATGGCACATAACCCGCCGTTACAGAAACCCCTTCCACAGGCTCATGGGCATATCCGGCCGCGAGCAGACACTGGGCGGTGCTATGACCCATTTCCGCCGCCTTAATTGCATACCCGCCTGCACGCTCAGGCTCTGTCTCAAATAATGCGCCGGCAAGAAAGAAATACGCCACATCAGCCTTTTCAGAAGTGCTGTTAGCAATATCTAGCAAACACTGTTCGGCTGCGGGCAATTTAAAGCAGTCCCGAGGTTCAGCCTCTATATTTCCTCTCAGAATTATCTCTACCTGCTTATCGGTACTGCGCTGTCCATCACCGAACATTTCGGCCATATCGAATTGCCGTTTGGCCGCTTTATCATCACCCTCCTCCAGATAGATCAGGCCCAGGTAGTACATCGCATCGAGCTTTTCTGGCGATTTGTTGGTGACAATATCCTGATAAATCGCTTCCAGACAGGCTTTATCCTGCTGCTGGTAACAAGCTTCGACCGTCAATGGGTCTGATTCAGCCCTTACAGCTGCAACAAAAAGCAACAGTATTGCTGGTGAAAAAAACTTGATCGTTGGAAATGGCATCGTGAATCCCTGTTTAAACACTTCAAAGCGGTTAAGAAAAGCGTGTTCAGGGATTAAACCGTTCAGACATTCGGAGACAACCGGATCCGATCCTTTCATGGGTTCTGATAAACAGAATTACGCTCTACTCCCTGAGCGCACTGTGAAGCCACCATTCTAAAGAATATGCCTTATATATCAATATCGGGATTCCAAGTTGTTGACTCCGGAGCGATCACAATATCGCGTCTAACTGAACTACCTCACCGCACCGGTCTGGTGAATAGCCGGGTAACTGTTGTACTGCTTCGGAGAATTCAGGCTGGCGGATCAGATCGAGCAAACGGACCACCGCTTCCTGCTGCAGGGCTTTATTATGACAAACCAGCAAATAGTGCTCGGATGACAGTGGCACAAAGTCCAGCCCGAACTGCCGGGCAGCGGGCTCCACTCCCATACCGGCATCGGCCATTCCCGATGCCACAAACGCCGCCACGGCAGAATGGGTGAACTCTTCATCCTCGTAGCCTGTTACCTGTTTCGGGCTCACCCCGTCCCGTTTCAGCAGTTCATCAAACAGGGCGCGGGTGCCGGAATCCTTCTGTCGGTTGATGAAACGGATCGGTTGCTCCCGGTCACTCTGTGATGACAGATCTTTCAGGCCGGTTATCTGCAACGGATTCCCGGGTTTCACCATCAGCCCCTGGCGGCGGGTAATAAACCGGATAATGCGATGTCCCCTTGGTTTAAGGTGGCGGATACAGGCGTCAAACAGATCATGCTCAATGCCGTTGCGCAAGCCTTCCGCCGGCAGATGAAAGCCGGCTATATCGCAGTTACCACGGTTGAGGGAGATCAGCGCCTCTTCGGCACTTTTATACTGCAGATCCAGCTGTATCTCTTCACAGAACTCCGGCAATAAAGCGACAGCATAGCCATAGCTGGCATGCAGTCTCAGCAGCGGACTGACCCCCTCAAGCGCACGGTGTATCTCCACATTCAGCTCGGAAGCGAGGCTGTCCAGTTGAGGCTCAAGCCGTGCCACCACCCGCTGTTCGGCCCAGAGCAGTTTTTCCCCCAGCGCGCTGAGGCTGGCGCCGCGGCCTTTCTGCATATCCACCAGGGGCAGACCAAAGAAGGCCGCCCAGGTATTGAGCAGGTTCCAGCCGTGGCGGTAAGAGATGCCTATTTGCGACGTCGCTGCCGTCAGCTTACCCGTCTCATGGATCGCCTGCAGCAGAGAAAAAAGCTGTGGATTCAATTGGTTACCGTCAGAATCCCGGAATGACCAGGTAGGTACGACCTGTACTCTCTTCATATGCACAATATTTCATATTTTGAATTTCAGGAACTAATGCTACTTTAAAATCACTATACCTGTATAGGCACCGTTGAATCCCTGAAATCACGGTTCAGCGACCGGTACAGAAGCAAGAGCCAGCAAGATCAATAATAAATAGATATGAACAAAAGTTCATATTTAAATGAGAAAAAACAAAATGACCACAGCATATGAGCAAGGTCTGCAGACGGTGGCCGAGGTGATCGCCTCTCTGCAGCATAAGCCAGGTGCGTTGCTTCCTATCCTGCATGGGATTCAGGACCGCCTGGGTTATATTCCCAACGACGCTATCCCGATGATTGCCGCAGCACTGAATCAGTCTCGTGCCGAAATCCATGGCGTTATCAGCTTTTATCATCAGTTCCGTACCACGGCTCCGGGTAAGCACACCGTTGAAATCTGCCGCGCAGAAGCCTGCCAGGCGATGGGTTCCCGTCAGCTGGAAGCCCACGCGAAGGAAGCACTGGGTGTCGACTACCACCAGACTACCAGCGACCGCAGTATCAGCCTGGAAGCAGTTTACTGCCTGGGTAACTGTGCCTGCGCACCGTCTGTCCGTGTTAACGACGATATTGTTGGCCGCGTTGATGCAGACAAATTCGACAAGCTGGTTGAGAAACTGAAAACCCAGACGCTGGAGGTTCAATAATGGCTAAGGTCTTTATCCCTCGTGATACTACCTCCCTGGCGATGGGCGCTGATCAGCTGGTTGCTGAACTGACTGCTGAAGCGGCTAAGCGCGGTGAGCAGGTAGAGATCGTACGTAATGGTTCCCGCGGCATGTTCTGGCTGGAACCGATGGTCGAAGTGGAAACCGCTGGCGGACGTATCGCCTACGGCCCAGTTTCCTGTGAAGATCTGGATAGCCTGTTCGATCAGGACTTCCTCAAAGGTGAAACCTCTCACCCACTGTGTCTGGGTCTGACTGAAGAGATCCCGTATCTGAAGAAACAGCAGCGTCTGACGTTTGCCCGTGCCGGTATTACCGACCCAGTGTCACTGGATGACTATCAGTCGCTGGACGGTTTCAACGGCCTGAAGAAAGCGCTGAAGATGGATTGCCAATCGATCGTCGATGAAGTGAAAGCCTCTGGTCTGCGTGGCCGTGGTGGTGCAGCCTTCCCGACCGGCATCAAATGGCAGACCGTACTGGATGCGGTGCCGACAAAAGACAATCAGAAATACATTGTTTGTAATGCCGACGAAGGTGACTCCGGTACCTTCGCTGACCGTATGGTGATGGAAGCAGATCCATACATGCTGATCGAAGGTATGACCATTGCCGGTCTCGCCGTCGGTGCTGATCAGGGCTACATCTACCTGCGTTCCGAATACCCGGTAGCGCACCAGATTCTCAACGAAGCGATCGCCAAAGCTGAAGCAGCCGGCTTCCTGGGTGAAAACATTCAGGGCAGCGGCAAGACCTTCCATCTGGAAGTGCGTCTGGGCGCGAAAGCTTACATCTGCGGTGAAGAGACCTCCCTGCTGGAAAGTCTGGAAGGTAAACGCGGTCTGGTGCGTGCTAAACCACCACTGCCAGCTATCGTCGGTCTGTTTGGCCAGCCAACTATCGTGAACAATGTACTGTCTCTGGCAGCAATCCCTTACATCATGTCTCAGGGCGCTCAGGCGTACGCAGATTTTGGTATGGGCCGCTCCCTGGGTACCCTGCCGTTCCAGCTGGCCGGTAATATCAAACGTGGTGGTCTGATCGAACTGGCTTTCGGTGCTACCCTTAAAGAACTACTGGAAGACTTCGGCGGCGGTACATTCCTCCGGCCGTCCGATGCGTGCAGTACAGGTCGGCGGCCCACTGGGTGCCTACATGCCTGAGAGCCAGTGGGATACTCCACTCGACTACGAAGCCTTTGCTGCTATCGGTGCGGTGCTGGGTCACGGGTGGTGTTGTGGTATTTGACGACACCGTTGATATGTCCCGAACAGGCACGCTTCTCTATGGAATTCTGTGTTGAAGAATCCTGCGGTAAATGCACACCTTGCCGGATCGGCTCTACCCGCGGTGTTGAAGTGATCGACAAGATCCGTAACGACGAGAACCGTGAAGCCAATCTGGAACTGCTGAACGATCTGTGCGACACCATGATCGACGGCTCTCTCTGCGCCATGGGCGGTATGACACCGTTCCCGGTACGCAGTGCCGTACAGTACTTCCCGCAAGATTTTAACCGCAGCGTTGAACCAAAGCACTGAGAGGAGCCCGATCATGTTGCAACATTTTGATCCAAATAAAGGACTACGGCACGCCTGCCAGCCTCTCAGAAAACCTGATCACGCTGGAAATTGACGGTGTTTCCGTTACCGTACCTGAGGGTACGTCTGTACTGCGTGCTGCTGCTGAAGCGGATATCAATATTCCGAAGCTGTGTGCGTCTGACAATCTGGAAGCGTTCGGTTCCTGCCGTATCTGTGCGGTGGAGATCGAAGGGCCGCCGTGGTACGCCAGCATCCTGTACAACGCCTGCCGAAGCCGGTATGAAGGTTACCACCCAGAACGACAAGCTGGGCCGCCTGCGCCGCAACATCATGGAGCCTGTATATCTCCGATCACCCGCTGGACTGTCTGACCTGTCCGAGTAATGGTGACTGCGAACTGCAGGATATGGCTGGTGCTGTGGGCCTGCGTGAAGTCCGCTACGGATTCGACGGCAACAACCATCTGTCTGCCGAGAAAGATACCTCTAACCCTTACTTCACCTTTGATCCGAGCAAATGTATCGTTTGTTCCCGCTGTGTCCGTGCCTGTGAAGAGGTTCAGGGTACCTTCGCGCTGACTATCGACGGTCGTGGTTTTGAGTCCAAGGTTTCACCGGGCCAGAACGAAGACTTCCTCGATTCTGAATGTGTCTCCTGTGGCGCCTGTGTTCAGGCCTGCCCGACTGCGACACTGATGGAAAACAGCGTTATCGAGCAAGGTCAGCCAGAGCATTCTGTGGTGACTACCTGCGCTTACTGTGGCGTTGGCTGCTCCTTCAAGGCCGATATGAAAGGCAACGAAGTAATTCGTATGGTGCCTTATAAAGACGGTCAGGCGAACCACGGTCACTCCTGTGTTAAGGGCCGTTTCGCATTCGGTTACGGCGACCCACCAGGATCGTGTTACCAAGCCGATGATCCGTGACTCTATCGATCAGCCATGGCAGCAGGTTTCCTGGGATGAAGCCCTGACCTTCGCCGCGGACAAACTGAAAGGCATTCAGGAAAAGTACGGTCGCGAGAGCGTGGGTGGTATCACCTCCTCCCGTTGTACCAACGAAGAAACCTATCTGGTTCAGAAACTGATCCGTGCCGGTTTCGGTAACAACAACACCGATACCTGTGCCCGTGTATGTCACTCACCAACCGGTTACGGTCTGAAGACCACGCTGGGTGAGTCTGCCGGTACACAGACCTTCGATTCCATCATGCAGGCTGATGCGGTGATGGTTATCGGCGCTAACCCGACTGATGCACACCCGGTATTCGGCTCGCTGATGAAGAAACGTCTGCGTCAGGGCGCTCAGCTGATCGTCGCTGACCCACGAGAGATCGATCTGGTTAAGGAAGAGCCCTCACGTTCAGACACAGCACCACCTGCAAACTGCGTCCGGGCAGCAACGTTGCCTTTATTAACGCAATGGCGCACGTGGTAATCACTGAAGGTCTGGAAGATAAAGACTTTATCGCCAACCGTTGTGACGACGGCGCGTATCAGGCGTGGCGCAGCTTTATCTCTGAGGAGCGTCACGCACCAGAGAACACCTGCTGAGATCACTGGCATTCAGGCAGATGAACTGCGCAGCCGCTGCGCGGATCTACGCCAAAGCTAACAACGCCGCAATCTACTACGGCCTGGGTGTAACCGAGCACAGCCAGGGTTCCAGCATGGTGATGGGTATTGCCAACCTGGCGCTGGCTACCGGTAACATTGGCCGTGAAGGTGTAGGTGTAAACCCGCTGCGCGGTCAGAACAACGTACAGGGTTCCTGTGATATGGGCTCCTTCCCGCACGAGCTGCCGGGTTACCAGCACGTTGCTGATGATGAAGTCCGGGCTAAGTTCGAAGCGGTCTGGGGGCGTAAAACTGGATAACGAACCAGGTCTGCGTATTCCTAACATGTTCGACGCGGCGCTGGATGGTACCTACAAGGGTATGTACTGTCAGGGTGAGGATATCGCTCAGTCAGACCCGAACACCAACCCACGTTGAAGCTGCACTGCGCAATCTTGAGTGTCTGGTGGTTCAGGATATCTTCCTCAACGAGACCGCCAAGTTCGCTCACGTATTCCTGCCGGGTGCATCCTTCCTGGAGAAAAACGGTACCTTTACCAACGCCGAACGCCGCATCAACCGCGTCCGCAAGGTAATGCCACCACTGTCAGGTATGGAAGAACTGGGAAGTGACTGTAGCGCTTTCTAATAAGCTGGGCTACGAGATGAACTACAACCATCCATCTGAAATCATGGATGAAATCGCACAGCTGACACCAACCTTCACCGGCGTCAGCTATGAACGCCTGGAAGAGCTGGGCAGCATTCAGTGGCCATGTAATGCCGAGGCTCCACAAGGTACGCCGACAATGCACCTGGAGAGTTTCCCAATCGGCAAAGGTCACTTTGCGATTACTGAGTACGTGGCAACTGAAGAGCGCTCTACCCGTAAGTTCCCACTGCTACTGACCACCGGTCGTATCCTGTCTCAGTACAACGTAGGTGCTCAGACCCGTCGTACCGACAACCAGGCGTGGCACGATGAGGATATCCTTGAGCTGCACCCGGTGGACGCTGAAGATCGCGGTATCAACGATGGCGACTGGGTGGGTATCACCAGCCGTGCAGGTGAAACCGTGATGCGCGCTAAAGTTGCTGAGCGTATGCAACCGGGCGTGGTTTACACCACCTTCCACCACCCTGCCAGCGGTGCCAACGTTGTTACAACGGATAACTCTGACTGGGCAACTAACTGCCCTGAGTACAAGGTAACAGCAGTACAGGTTGTCAAAGTAACCGAGCCGTCTCAGTGGCAGCAACGTTACGAAGAGTTCAACAGCCAGCAGCAGTCTTTCCTGAAGGAAGGCCGTAAGCAGAAGACGCAGGCCTGAGGCGAGAGCAATGGCGCTGAATAAAGAGCATATGGAAGATAGCAGCATCAGTCTGGGGGTGGATCAGTGCCACGCTCAGGCGGCTGTTATCCGCCGTCAGCAAAATGATCAGATCGACGCGCTGGACAGCATCGCCGAAGAGATCCCGGTAGCCATGGTCTACAACGGCATCTCTCATGTGGTAATGATGGCCAGCCCGAATAATCTGGAAG
This sequence comes from uncultured Amphritea sp., assembly GCA_963669425.2. Classification (GTDB taxonomy): domain Bacteria; phylum Pseudomonadota; class Gammaproteobacteria; order Pseudomonadales; family Balneatricaceae; genus Amphritea. The sequence continues at coordinate 1,508,694 of CAXXNC010000002.1, read as the reverse complement.
ACTTTGCAGTCGGTTTCAGCCTGAGTGAAGGGATCGTTAAAACACCGGAAGAGATCTATGAGATCGATCTGGTGGGTGATTCTGAACGTCTTGAAGACGGTATCGAAATCCGCATGGCGATTACCACTCAGCGCTCGATGCAGCTTAAACAGCGTCGCCGCAACCTCACCGGTCGTACCGGCTGCGGTTTATGCGGTGCTGAGTCTCTTCAACAGGCGATCCGCCCTGTTAAAGCAGTAAAGACTCAGCCTGTAATCAGTGCTTCAGCGGTTGAAACCGCAGTTGGTCAATTGACCAGCCAGCAGCCACTGCAATCGTTGACCGGCGCATTTCATGGCGCTGCCTGGTGTGCACCCGACGGTACTATTCAGATGCTACGGGAGGACATCGGTCGTCACAACGCCCTGGATAAACTGCTGGGCGCGTTGCAGCGCAGTCAAACGGACCTGACTCAGGGGTTTGTGCTGGTTTCCAGCCGGGCCAGCTATGAGATGGTGCATAAGTCCAGCAGCTGTGGCGTTGCCACGCTGGTTGCAGTCTCAGCGCCGACCAGAATGGCACTGAAACTGGCTCAGGAAGCAGGTATGAACCTGATCGGCTTTGCCCGTCCGGGTCGACACGTAATTTACAATCAGGCATCCTCCGCGACAGATGCGGAAGAAGCTTAAGAGGAATACACATGGGAAATCATCAACTGAACAGTCTGATCAAGATGGTGAATCAGATCGCAGCGAACAACACCCATATCGGCGATGAAGCAGAAGCAGCGCAGATGGTTGCCAGCCATCTGGGTAAGTTCTGGGCCCGTAGTATGAAGCAGCAGATTATTGAATACCGTGAAAATGACGGTAGCGAACTGCTGCCGGTTGCCGACCAGGCAATCCAGCTGATGGCAGGCTGATCGACAACGATCAACTCATCAGAGACAGGAAGGAGCCTTAATCAGGCTCCTTTTTTATTAAAGCCGTTTTTATTAGTGCCACTTTATCAGAGCAGCTTTTGTCAGAGCTTTTAAGTGTCACTGCACTTCATTCTCAGCGCCCCTATCGGCAAACTATCTTATCAGCCTTCAGTGCCCTGCTTACTGCCGGATAACTGGCCCAGCACATAGCCGGCAATACCACTGAGAATAGCCCCTATTCCCTTCCAGACGCCCGGCAAGACTCAGGACAACCGTCGCCGCAATAACACCTATAACGGTTACCGTTTTAAAGAACGATGGCGACGTCAGAATATCCATCACACTTTCCTGAGACTTAGCCACCGAGTGCCAGCCCCCCCCCACATCATTACCAGCCCTGCAGTAGCCAGTATGGACAGGCCAACAATATATTCCGGCTTAATCTGAACAGCTGTTTCTGTTACTTCCTGCATATCACGCTCCCTGTGTAGTATCAGCACACATCCCTGAGAAGATTGTTATCAGGTAAATATAGTCCGGTTTTCCCGGGAAATACCGCCCGACGCAGATAACCTGCTCAGATTTATTGACTGGGAGTTAAATAACAGAGGGCGATTAGCGGCCAGATTTCTGAAACAGATAGAAATCGATGCCATCACCTGCGTCAGCGCCGTTCTGGTATTCAAGCAGCTCTAACCCATCAATCACTTTGAGCTCATCCGGTCGTAGGGTGAGTCGCTCGGGAAATCCGGTGGTCTGATGGTGCAAGGAATTGAAGGTTGCTATCAGTACAGAACCACCCGGCAGCAGTAAATCCTGTAACTGCAGCAACAGCGCTTGCGAAGGTTTATAACGGCAGATAATGATCGACTGGAACTGCCCGTTACCGATCAGGGCATCGGGTGATTCTAAATCGGCCTGAAAGGTTTCAAGAATTAAAGCTTTGCGGGCGGCAAACTGTTCCAGTCGCTCCAGCGCCACAGTCGAAAAATCGACCGCACATACATCAAAACGGTCAGGAAGATTCAGCGCAACAGAACCGTCACCGGATGCAAGATCCAGCAAACGGCCATCCTGTAGCTTGGGCAACCAGACCAGCAAAAAGCCAGGCAGACCCGGAGCGCTATCGGCTTTATCCCGATAACGCTGATCCCACATATCCCTGCGCTTATTCACTGCTCGCCCTCAATATACAGAGACTGGTATTTTCTGATGTTAACGACCTGCGAGCCGCTCAAACTCTTCGCCTGAAACGATACATTCCTGACTGCCTTTACCACACCAGTTAATGCCAACCCCCTTGGTCAGATGGCGCACTTCTGGCCACCAGACGGTAAAAAACAGATGTACCGGCACGGCCATCGACCGCCAGCGGGTATCGTTTTTACCTTCAAGAAAAGATAGCATTTTGTAGCGGTCGGACCAGACAGGGATGCAACTACCGTTGTCATGATGAAGAATCAGAAAACCATTCTCATCCCTGATGACCCATAATTTGCACTGACTATGCAGCTCCTCTGTGAATACCGAGGTGACATGCTCGTCCAGGGACTCATCCAAAATCTTAGCTGACGACTTAAACAGCTGACTGATTTTCATAAACTACAACCTTACTTCAGGATATAAAAATCCCCCCGCCTTAATAATACAACACGCCGCTCTATAACCCCTGACAGATATCATGAATACCTCTCACTTTGTGTATTTCCACAATGTATAATTAAGTCTTACAGAAGCAAACAGGTTCGCGGGTATGTCTGAAGAGTATAAATGGGTTGTCGTATTGCTATTTATTCTGGTGGTGTTTCTCCCTGTTACCTGGCAAGCGGTTCAACGGCGGCGACTGGATCCGCCGCCGATGGCTAAAAATGATCGTAAACTGTATCGGTTATGGCGATCTGATCCTAAAGCCTATGAACGCCAGTACGGTGAGATGGATCGCTCCTATTCAGAAGCACAGCAGAAGAAAAAAAGCCCGTCAGAGTAATTCTGACGGGCCTTATAAATCTAACCGCGTTATAGCGGACCGCAAATAAATCAGCCCGATACCAGCTCTGCCAGTACCTGCACCGGATGCGGCAGTTGCTTCTCATCCAGACGCTTAACCTGCGATCGGCAGGAATAACCGGTTGCGACCAATCGGCCTTCATTGGCCGGATCAGCAACAATCTCGGCCCAGCTCAGGTCATAGATCTTGCGGGATGTAGCGTAATTTTCAGCTTCATGGCCATAGGTACCGGACATGCCGCAGCAGCCGCTAGCCTGTAGTTCCAGCGTCTGTCCGAATGCCGTAAAGACTTTCTGCCAGTCCGCAATCGATGCTGCGGCTGAGGTCTTCTCGGAGCAATGCGCCAGCAATTTATAACTGTTGGAGGCTAAGCCGTCAGTTTTACCAGAGATCCGATCAGCCTCATGCACCAACCATTCCTGAATCAGCTTCACCGGAACCGCAGAGCGCACTTTATCCTCCAGGTATTCCTGCCGGTAAGTCAGCGTCATTGAGGGATCTATCCCAACAAGATCGATACCTGTGTCACTTAATGCTTTCAGCATTGCTGTATTGGCATCGGCTGCTTTTTCAAACGCCCCTTTAAAGCCGTGCACATGAAGTGGCTTACCATTCGGTTTAAACGGCGCAACCCACACAGTAATATCCAGTTTATGCAGCAGATCAATCAGATCCAGCACCAGACGTGTTTCGAAGTAACTGGTAAACGCATCCTGTACCAGAACCACCGAATTACTCTTCTGCTGCTCTGACAGGGCACTTAACTGCACAGGATCAGCAAACTGCACTCCTCTGGCATCCATCCCCTGCTTCAGACTATTGGTACAGATCGCGGGACTATCGACCATACCTATCCAGCTGCGCATCAGACCACGGCTGACCCGATTGGTCATCAGCCAGTTATAAGGCGCAGGAAAACGGGCCAGAGTGGGAATCATATATTCCAGACTGCCTACCACATAATCCTTCAGCGGACGCAGATAGCGGCCGTAATACACTTCCAGGAAGCGAGCCCGGAATTCCGGTACATTAACCTTTATCGGACACTGAGCCACGCAGGACTTACAGGCCAGACAGCCCATCATCGCGTCATGCACTTCATGGTTGAAATCATACTCACCACGGCGTTTGGCCACCGTGTTGCGGATGCGGGCAGGCAGCGTACGGATAAATGAACCGTAACGGGCTTTATTCGCCTCCCGCACCAGATCTACATTCTGGCCCGACATCAGTCGTAGCCATTCCCGTACCAGCGAGGAGCGACCTTTCGGCGAGTGCTTCCGCTCGCGTGTGCCCTTCCATGATGGACACATAGCATCGTTAGGGTCGAAGTTATAGCAGGCACCGTTGCCGTTACAGAACATCGCCTGATTGTATTCATCACGGACATGCTCGTGAATCTGACGGTCATACTGCCCACGGGTCGGTACAGCATCAATTTTTAACAGTTCGGCACCGTCGATCAACGGTGTACAGATCTTACCGGGATTCAACTGGTTGGCCGGGTCAAATGTGCCCTTAATGCGCTGTAGCTGCGGATACAGTTCGCCGAAAAACTCAGGCGCATACTCTGAACGCACCCCTTTACCGTGTTCTCCCCATAGCAGGCCTTTATATTTCTGTGTCAGCGCGACGACACCATCGGTGACGGTGCGTATCAGAGATTCTTCGACCGGATCTTTCATATCCATCGCTGGACGTACGTGCAGTACACCGGCATCCACATGACCGAACATGCCATAGGCCAGATTGTGGCTGTCCAGCAGCTCGCGAAACTCTTTAATAAAGGGGGCCAGATTCTCTGGCGGTACAGCGGTATCTTCTACAAATGGGATCGGACGCTGCTGTCCTTTGGCGTTGCCCAGCAGGCCCACCGCCTTCTTACGCATCGCCCAGACCTTCTTAATCTCATTACCGCCATAGACCACGGAATAACCAAAGCTCTTACCGGGCTCACCGGATACCGACTCCAGATGACTGGTCAGTTTCTCAACCGCTTCTCGCAGTTCATCTTCATCATCCGCGGTGTACTCAACCAGATTGATCCCCTGAATCGCGGGCTCATCATCAGACTGTGGAAAGTAGGCTTTAACTGTATCCCAGATGATGTCATTCATGGCCAGGTTGAGCACTTTAGAATCGATGGTCTCGATGGAGGTAGGATTCCAGTCCATCAATGCAGCAGCATCCTCCAGAGAGTCCTGAAACCCGGCGTACTTGATATTAACCAGTGCAGAGAACTTGGGAATCGGCAGAACATTCAGCTTAGCTTCGGCGATAAACGCCAGTGAGCCCTCGGCACCACAAAGTACCGAATTGAGATTAAAGCGCCCTTCTTCGTCCCGGATATGCGCCAGATCATAGCCGGTCAGGCAGCGATTCAGCTTAGGGAACTTAGCATCAATAAGATCCCGCTGTTCAGTAAAGACTTCGTCAACAATACGGTGCGCTTCACCAACCCGATCATCACGCTGTTTTATCTCTGCCAGCTCATCCTCACTGACAGGAGCAGAATTCCAGAGTACGCCATCGAGAAAGACTGACTTCAGCTCAAGCACATGATCTCTGGTTTTACCATAAAGGCAGGAGCCCTGGCCGCTGGCATCAGTATTGATCATGCCGCCAATGGTGGCCCGGTTACTGGTCGATAATTCAGGCGCAAAGAACAGACCATAAGGTTTGAGCGCAGCATTCAGCTGATCTTTCACAACCCCTGACTGCACCCGTACCCAGCGCTCCTCAGCGTTGATCTCAAGGATCTGATTCATATGCCGGGACACATCGACGACCAGGCCGTCAGTGAGTGACTGACCGTTAGTGCCGGTACCACCGCCACGGGCACTCAACACGACATCCTTATAACGGGGTTTTGCCGCCAGCCCGGCCAGTAATACCAGATCTTCAACGGACTTCGGATAGACCACCCCCTGAGGCAGGATCTGATAGATACTGTTATCAGTTGAAAGAACCACCCGGTTGGCATAATCGGGATTCAGCTCACCTTCAAAGTGGCTACTCTTAAGGTTCTCTATAAAGTCCAGATACAACTGCTGGGTACTGTCTATCTCGGCAATGCGTGGAATCATCTCTCACCTGTTCTGACTTCAAGCGCCTGTTCATTTGGCTGTCTGACGCATAAAAACTGCTGGATATGATGCAGAAAACCGATTTATCATTCAAACAATAAAATTCTATTGATTAATTGATTATAGCGAATAATGAGTAGCAATCTTTCAATCCGTCATTTGCGGGCATTCCGGGAAGTCGCCCAGTGTGGAAGCTTTACTCAGGCAGCACAGCGGCTGCATCTGACCCAGTCCACTCTGACAGCAACCGTTAAACAGCTGGAACAGGAGATCGGCCTGACTCTGTTTGACCGCACTACCCGCCGCGTTGTGCTGACCCGTGAAGGTCAGCAGTTCCGCTCAGTAGCAGAGCGACTGATTTCGGACTTCGATACCGCGATTACCGACCTCCAGGCCGTTGCCAGCCAGCAACAGGGCCAGGTGGCTGTAGCGGCTTCACCCTCCACCATCAGTCAGCTATTGCCACCGGTTATTCAGTCCTACCACCACAGGCACCCGGGCGTCGGGATCTCTTTACGTGACGACAGTGCTGGCGCGATAGAACAACGGGTACTGAAGAATGATGTTGATTTTGGCATCGGTGCAAATCACTCAAATGACCCAGAACTGAATTACGAAGCACTGCTGACCGACCGCTACGGTATCGTTGTACCGGCAGACTCTGATATCCATGGCCTGGATGAGATCGACTGGCTGCAGTTAGGCCATATGAATCTGCTTTATCTATCTGCCGACACCGGTATCCGTGCACAACTGAACCGTATCCGGGAGCAAGCCAGACTGCCGGATCGTCTCGACGGTAGTATTGAGGTATCTAATCCGGCCGGGCTGGCCGCACTGATCCGCCAGGGATTAGGCATTGCTGTTCTGCCCGCCCTGGCCGCAAGCACCGAAGCATTCAACGAGCTGCACTTCCTGCCGCTGACGAATCCGGTGATCGAACGGGAATTGTGCTTTGTCAGCCGAAAAAAACCGGTCCTTAAGCCCGGCAGCAATGGGACTTCTCAAGCAGACCCGGGATTACTTCCAGACAATGTCGCTGCCGACCTATGTCCGATTAATCAGAACGGAAACACCATAGGAGTCACTATCAGCGTGATGATCAGCGCAAGAATCTGCAGGGGCAGCCCTACTTTAACGAAGTCGGTGAACCGGTAATTACCAGGGACCAGAACCAGCGTATTAACGGGCGAAGCAATCGGGGTAGAAAAAGCGGTTGAAGCGGCGATTGCCACTGTCATCATGAAAGGCTCGGGGTTCATTCCCATATTCTGAGCCACCGCTATGGCGATCGGAGCGATCAGTACGGTGGTGGCAGTATTGGAAATAAACTGGCTCAGTACGGAGGTCAGCAAGAACAAGCCGGCACAGATAATCAGTGGCGTACTCTGACCCAGTGATTGCAGCAGGAATCCGACTATCAGGTCCAGCGCCCCGGTTTTCTTCATCGCCAGCGCCAGTGGCAACATGCCGGCGATCAGTACCAGCGAGCTGCTATTGAGTGATTTATACGCCTCATTCATGGTGATACAGCCGGTTACCACCATTGCCATCGCCGCCAGCAGAATGGCCGACAGGCTCGACAAAACGCCACTCACCATCAATGCCAGCATCCCAACCATAATCAGCAAGGCATAAGGCGCATGGCCCCATCGGGCCGAGACTTCCGTCATCTCTGCCGGTGTTTCAAGGACCACAAAATTACGCCGTTCATCAAGCGCTTCGATAAACCGCCATCCCCCCGCCAGCAGCAATGTATCACCAACCTGCAAAGGCTCTCCATTAAAGCCTGTTGCCAGTGGCTGACCATCACGAAGTACGCCAATAACGCTGAGATTAAACTGCTCCCGGAAACGCCCTGCCTTGATGGTTTTACCGATCATTGGCGAACGGTTGTGCAGCATAACCTCTGCCACACCGAACTCTTTTCCTATCCGCTGCCGCTCATCTTCAGGAAAGCCGAAAAACATCGCTCCCTGTTCTACACAGAGCCGTTCAACATCGGCAGGATCACCGTAAGCAATCAGCATATCGCCGCTCTGAATACGGGTCTCGCTGAGTACCGGCATCAGCGATGAAAGCATCTTGCCGTTTCGGCGGATCGCAAATACAACCACTTCGTAACCGGTCCGGACCCGTGCTGAAGAGACCGTCTGACCAATCAGCGAGGAATCCTGACGAACCCGTAACTGATAGAGATTGTCCTCGATGCCGTAACGCTCGGCAAACTCCTTCAGATTCGGATGATGGGTTTCACGTACACCGGTATCGGGTAGCAGAGCCGGTGCAATAAACACCAGATAGACAGTACCTGCGAGCAGTATCACTGCTCCGATCAATGTGAAGTCGAAAAATGCGAATGGCTCCAGTCCCGCAGCTTCCAGCTGTGTGCTGACCACCATGTTGGGAGGCGTGCCGATCAAAGTCATCATCCCGCCAATAAGCGAGGCAAATGCCAGGGGCATCAGCATCCGTGAGGGTTGTAAACCCGCTGTACGGCAGATACTCAGTACCACCGGAATAAACAGAGCCACGGCACCGGTTGAACTCATAAATGCAGACATAGAGGCAACGACCGGTATCAGGACCAGCAACAAGCGTTTCTCATTCTGCCCGCCAAGTCGCAGAATCCAGTTACCGACAGCCGCAGCGACGCCGGTACGGAACAACCCTTCCCCCACGACAAACAGCCCGGCAATCATCACGACCAGCGACTGACCAAAACCAGAAACCGTCTCTGCGGGAGTTATCACACCAGAAACAGCCAGTGCTACCACCACCATCATCGCCACTATATCCATACGGATACGATCCCAGATAAACAGCGCAATAGTGGTCAGGAGCAGAGCAAATACGAACAGGATTTCCAGAGTCACAGCGGCATCAACTTTAGTCGCAGAGAAAGATGGCTGGATAGTAACGCCAGCAATACCCTCTAGCTACGCTTGAGTACCAGATAAACCCCCAAAACGGTGAGGACAATAGCACCACACTGAACCAGGCTCAGTGATTCGCCAAACAGCAACCAGGCTTCCAGGGTGGTTGCCGGCGGTACCAGGTAGAAATAACTGGCCACCCGGGCTGATTCTCCTTCCCGGATCATAAACATAAGCAACAGAATTGCGCTGACAGAAAGCCCGAATACCAGCCATGCCAACGCCATAATCAGAGTCGGATCCCAGATCACCTCGCGGGTTTCAAAACTCCAGGCTAACAGCCCCATGGCTACAGCAGTGGAAAGGTATTGCCAGATGGACCCTGTGAGCAGATCACAGCCGGTTCCGAATCGTTTCTGATACAGCGTTCCTACAGAGATTCCGAATAAGGCAATTACCGCAGCGATAACCGCTTCAGTACGTAATTCCAGATTACCCGCGCTCTGACCACTCTGAAGAATCAATACCACCCCAACCAGGCCCAGCAACAACCCCAGCCATTGCAGATTGCGCAACCGTTCACCCAGCCATTGCCAGCCGATCAGTGCAGTCAGCAGCGGCTGCAATCCCACAATAATCGCGGTGATACCTGCAGGTATTTGCCATTTAATGGCGGCAAAGACACCTCCGAGATAGCAGGCATGCACCAGAAAGCCGGTGACCGCCTGATGACCACCCTGTCTGAGATCAGGCCAGCGGGAACGTAACGCCAGCGCCAGACAGATAAACACCCCAAGGGTGATTAACATACGAACAAACAGCAGATAGAACGGCTCGATGTATGGCAATGCATACTTGGCACCGATAAAACCGGTACTCCAGAGCAGCACAAACAGAAATGGAACCAGGCTGATCAGGCGCGGATGATTCACAGCAAATCCCTGCAGATAAAAAAGGCGACTTTACCTGCGGTTGTGACTATTGGCTAGCGATCTCCGCCACAAAGACGAATTGTCTCGGCTCTCTCGTAGCCAGTCGGATGCAATGCATCAACCCGGGTAGGTCCCTGAGTCGCGATAAAGAACTCCACGGCGGCCAGTACAGCATAGGGTGAGACCACTTTAGCCGCTTCGCAGTCCGCCTGCTTTTCCATTTCAAGACGCTGCTCAGGATCTGCCAGCGCATCCCGATCCATCAGATGACCAAGACGATGGTGAAATATTTCATGGGTGCGAAAGAACTCAGTCACCCAGGGGCCAACCATCTCCGTCAGTATCGGATTGTAATAGATGACAGGTCCGTGCTGATCAATGGAAGCGATCGCAATATCCGGCAGGTTAACAACCGGTATTTCGCGGATTGGCTGGTAAGGGGTTGCCGCAACACCGTAGGATAAGCTCAACAGACAGCAGAGCAGGATTAAACGGACAAACCCCATCCAGCAGGACAGGTAATTCATAAGTTCAGTGTGGTTCAGGAATCCGGATCGGGCAAATCATCCTGAACCTGACCTTCGCACATTACATCAATCAGCAGTCTCAGCGCAGGGCTTAGCATCCGGCTGCCGGGCCAGACCAACGATACCGGCACCGGGTCCCGGCGAAAATCGTCGAGTACTGCGACTAACCGTCCCTCACGGATGAAGCTGTCGACCAGAAAGTCGGGTAACGACGCGATGCCAAGGCCGTCAGCGGCAAAGCGGGCAACAATTTCACCATTATTAGCCTGCAAAGAGGTCGGCACACTGATGTGCCTGACACTGCCGTTCTGTTTATAAACCCAGCGAGCCGGCTGACGGTTAGCACTATCGATAATGCAGCGATGCTGATGCAGATCGGCCGGCTGCTCAGGTACGCCGTAACGCTCAAGGTAGTCCGGACTGGCAACAAAACGAACCTGCATATCGCCAATCTTTCTGGCCATCATGGATGAATCAGCCAGATCTCCCACCCGTACCGCCAGATCAATTCCCTCTTCTACCAGATTGATGTAACGATTGACGCTGAGCCAGTTAAGGCTGACATCCGGGTACGCTGATAAGAAACGTCCAAGGCGGCGCTGAAGATCCAGCATCTGGTCGGCATGCAACGGCGCAGTGAGGGAGATATGGCCGCTGATCTGTTGCTCCCGCTGCTCTACGTCTGCATCCAGCTGTTCAACGCTGGTGAGAATCCGGTCCAGCTGCTCCAGATAGTACCGTCCTTCAGCGGTCAGACTCATGCTGCGGGTAGTCCGGCTAAGTAACCGGCAATTAAGCCGTTTTTCCAGATCAGTAACATAACGGCTGACGGCAGAATTAACCATGTTCAGTTCTCTCGCTGCAGCACTGAAACTGCTGTGACGAACCACCGTCTGAAAAACTTCAATTGCCCGAATCAGATCCATATTTCACCAAATAGGAAATATCATTTCTACTTTTAACTGTTTTTCATATTTAAGCACAAACGTAATCTTAACCCTATCGTTTGAACAGAGATATGAGGATTTCAGTTATGCGAATTCTGGTTATTGGTGCATCGGGCACCATCGGTACAGCAGTGGTAACCGCCCTTAATAGCGATCATGAGGTCGTAACAGCAAACCACAACAGCGGTGATTTTCAGGTCAACCTGGAATCAAAAGACTCTATTGAGGCGTTGTTTAATCAGGCAGGTGAGTTTGATGCGATCATCTCGGCTGCCGGTCAGGCTGCGTTTGGTGCGCTGGCAGAGCAAACCGATGCAGACTATCAGTTGGCGCTGAACAATAAGCTGATGGGACAGATCAATCTGGCTAAGGCAGGACTTAAACACCTGAGCGCTGGTGGCAGTATTACTCTGACATCCGGCATTCTGTCTCGCTACCCTCTTCCCGGCAGCGCATCCATAGCGATGGCCAATGGCGCACTGGAAAGCTATGTCCGAGCCGCTGCACTGGAGATTGAGAACGCCCGACTGAACGTTGTTGCGCCGGCTTTTGTAAAGGAAACCATGGAGATGATGGGAATGGACAGCAGTTCAGGAATCAGTGCCGCAGACACCGCCAAAACCTATCTGGCGGCTATCGCCGGCGATATGCACGGTGAAACACTGGATGTCACCGATCAGAACTGACGTGACAGGGAGTCTTTCACTGGAAGCACCTCACTACAGCTTTGTACGCTGTAGCGAGGGCTTTCCAGGACTTGTGCAATGCCTGTATCAATATTGATGGCTAGCTGACAGATGATCTCAGTGATCATTACCGGCATAGATCCACATCGGCTCGGTCTGCCCTGCTCGTTCGAAGCCGAGCTTTTTATAAAACTCTATAGCCTCACCGTCAGCGGTCAGCATCTGCTGATGAAAGCCCTGATAACGTTCCAGCAATGCCACCATCAACTGACGGCCAATCCCTTTACCCTGGTAATCTGGATGCACCAGCATATGCGGGTAGTAAACGACTAAATGGCCATCCGAAAGCGCATTTCCCAATCCAACCAGTTTGTTATCGATTCTGGCCGTCACAAGACTGTGAGAACCCCGCAACCCTGCCATCAGCTGCTCAGGTTTTTCAGCTGCGGACCATTGATTTGATTGATAAAGCTCAATGACTTCACCGGACTCAACCCGGTCATTAAGAGTGATTGAAATATCCATATATTCTCTTTTTTATCAGTAAGATATGAAAGTATCTTAATAAATACTTACAGGTAGATTGAAGGTTACATCAAAGACATTTTCCGGGTCCAGAAAATGATTCCGGTGATAGTTTATTGAGGCCGGCAAGGGCAGCATTTTTAAGCCAGAGGCAGGCAACCACTCGCTTTGAACTTTACCAATCCAGGGCAATAACTCACCGTAGACTCCGCTGAATCTGAACACCGCATGGAGTCCACCGGGAATGGTCATACTATTGACCACACCCCGTCTCTGGAGCGGACGATCAATCCCGACACAGGCAACGTAACGGCATTCCGCTAAGGGGGTCCAGACCGGATTGGAATGATGCAGCCCGATCTGCTTCCTGAAATCTCTGCCTTCAGCTTTACACCAGGCCTGAAGAAGCTGCCAGGGTTGTTTTATAGCTCTGCCGTAACCGAGATGCCTGACATAAGCAACATGACGGGATTCCAGATCGATGAGCTCCGGGTCGGGTAAGCTGAGTTCGGCGATATGTTCAAACCCCGCCCGAATCTCATCATCATCCAGAAAAGCCGATTGAGTGTGATTGTCCTGACGCTGTTTACGCCACTGCCCCGGCGCCACGCCAAAACGTTCTCTGAATACCCGGGTAAAGCTGGACAAAGACTGATAGCCACACTGCTCAGCAATATGCACGACGGGCCGATCCGGTTCAAACATGAGCATATTGGCAGCCTGCTCCAGCCGCACCCGACGCACATAAGCGTGCAGACTTTCACCCATAATACGATTAAAAGTACGGTGCAGATGGGGTTCAGAATATGCTGCGACGGAAGCCAGCCGTCGGCCAGTCAGCTCGCCACTCAGCTCACGGTGGATCGTATACAGCACATCGTTGATCCGGGCGTTATCGATACTACTCATCTTTCAGATACTGTATGAACAAATAATAGATTATAAACAGACAAATAATATATTTTATATAGACAAGTATAAAACCTTAAATCGCTTCTATCCTATCTTGCAACGATTAACTTCTCAGAGCAGATAGCAATGGAAACCGCGACACAATGGCAACAACTACAGCCTTCATATATCCGTGAAATACTCGCAGCCAGCCAGCAGCCGGACATTATCTCTCTGGCCGGAGGATTACCCGCAGGCGATCTTCTGCCAGTTAATGAACTGCAGCCTTACATCGAAGCACTAACTGCACAACCGGACCTGTTCCAGTACGGCGGCAGCGCCGGATACGAGCCATTACGTCAGGATCTCCGTCGTCGTTACGACCTGGATAAAAATTCTGAGCTGATCATCACCAGCGGCTCTCAGCAAGGGCTGGATATCATTGCCCGCACCTATCTGGACAGTGATACACATATTGCGCTTGAAGCACCTTGTTATCTGGGTGCTTTACAGGTGTTTCAGCTCAGTGGTGCAACAATCTGCCCGGTAAGGCAGACGCCAACCGGACCGGATCTCGAAGAGTTAGAACAGCTCTTTCAGACTACCGCGATTAAACTGTTTTATGCAGTTCCCGACTTTCATAACCCAACCGGTGTGTGCTGGGATCTGAAAACCCGTCAGGCAGTAATATCACTTTGCCGGCACTATGGCGTTTTTCTGTTGGAAGACTCTCCTTACAGAGCCCTGAGATTCAGCGGTGAGGGTATGCCGTCACTAGCAGACTTAGCCCCGACATAACGCTGCAACTGAATTCATATTCAAAAACTGTTACGCCCGGCATCCGGTTGGGATTCATCTCTGGCCCTGAGCAACTGATCGATCAACTGCTGCGCACCCGGCAGGCTATGGATCTCCATAGCCCATTACCATTTCAGCAGGTACTGCTGGAGTTCCTGAAGAGTCCGGCATATTCACTGCATATAAACAGGCTGAAACAGGTTTATCTCGATCGCTATACAGCACTTTCAGAGAGTCTGAGGAGCAAACTGAACAACCAGGTTCAATTTAATGAAGTTGAGGGAGGTATGTTCCTGTGGCTGACCCTGCAGGAGAATGCAGAACAGTTTGCCGAGCGAGCCCTTGCTGCAGGTGTAGCAACGGTACCTGGGTGTCATTTCTATCCTCCCCATTACAGTGCCGGTTTTGATGCACGTCACACATTACGGTTGAACTTCAGCCATAGCTCAATCGAGCAGTTAAGAGAGGCGGTAGATCGACTGACGGAGATTCTATGACAGGTAACCACCTCGGTAGCTTGCAATAAAAAAGGGCCATAAGGCCCTTTTCTGGTACTAAAGCGGGATTATTTATCGCTCACCTGAGTTTTCTCTTCAGGTTCGAAATCATCAGGACGTTCGCTGATATCATGGGCCCATTCCCCTTCTTCAGCTTCCTCACCTTTACTGATCGCATCTACAACATCGGATGCAGCCTCAGGCAGACTCTCTACAACGGCCACGGCAACCTCTTCGGTGCTCTCAGGCACAATTTCACTGATCCGGTTCACCAACTCAACAGCCGGGCTCACCTCTTCCTCATCAGCTGCCTGATCATCTTCGGCAGGAGTCTCCTCAGTAGCAGGCTGTTCCATTGGAGCATCATCTGCTTCTGGCTCTTCTGCTGTGTCTGTCTGCTCAGACATCGTTCTGGCTACTTCAGCGGCAACGGTAACAGCTGTTTCCGGCATGGTTTCAACGATTTTTACCGCCAGATCCAACGACGTTTCCGGAGACAGTTCCGCCATTCGCTTGAGCCACTCAATAGCTTTCTGCTGTTCGTCTTCAGAGGATTCTTCATCCGTCTGTGCCTGATCTGCTTCCTGAACACTGGCCGGAACTGTTTCCTCGGTTTGCTCATTATCTGATTCAGACAGGTACTCTTCGGTGAGCGGAATAATCGTTTCCGGAACCGCACTGGCAACAGTAGCAGCAACATCCAGCGCCTGTTCCGGTGCCGCTTCCCACAGTTCTGAGACAATGCCGCGGGCATCTTCTTCACTGGTATCGTCTTCACGGTCAGCCGGACGCATCTGTTCACGCTCCTCGGCCATAACACGGGCATAATATTCTGCCACCTGAGTCGCAGACTCCGGCGCCGCCTCTACCGCTACTTTAGCCATCTCAACCCGCAGTTCCGGAAGCGCCCGACCAATCTCTATCGCCACCGGTACAACCTGTTGTGGATGCCATTCAGCCAACTGACTGACCAGGTCATATGCCAGATCAGGCTTAGCATTCACAATTGCGCGGGTAATTTCGAGAATCTGATAAGGTGCAGCCTCTTTCATCACCTCGTAAAGACGCATAACGTCGATACCCGGTACCTGGGCTACCGCTGCAGCCACTTCTGCACCCTGCTCAGGGTTATTCACTGCCAGAGCCCGGGCCATTTTAACCGCTGCTGCCGGATCAGTTTCCGCAATAACAACTGCAGTTTCCGCTTCATGGCTAAGGGGCTGCTCTGGTTCAACATACTCAGTACGCGGATCAAGATCGACTGCAGAGTACGCCGAACCGGTCTGCATAACGAAGCCTTCCTGATCCTCTACCGGCAGTGCCTTACGTACACCCATACGGTAAAGGGTAAACAGTGCCAGCAGACCCTGAACGATCGCCAGGTAATAGAACAGTGATGCTGCACCCAGCCAGTCCATCACCAGCGCTGAGGTATAAGGGCCAATCGCGCCACCGATACC
The DNA here is from genome assembly GCA_963669425.2 of uncultured Amphritea sp. Classification (GTDB taxonomy): domain Bacteria; phylum Pseudomonadota; class Gammaproteobacteria; order Pseudomonadales; family Balneatricaceae; genus Amphritea. Next base: position 1,492,560 of record CAXXNC010000002.1, on the reverse strand, counting down.
GAACGCCAGAATCATGCTGCCCATGGCCGCGACCATTTCACTTTTCTTCAGCTTATCGAACGCTTCGGCAATACTCAGCGGGTAATAACAAGCGATAATACCTGCGGTGAAACCGGTAACGACAAACAGTGCAATCAGCATGTTCATCTCTGCCAGCCAGATAACACCAAGCCCGGTCACTGCGGAGGTGGTCAACAGGAACAGCAGCAGCGTCCGTCGATCAAGCCGGTCAGACAAATAGCCAACCGGGAACTGCAGCAGGAATGAACCAACCATCGTGCCACCCATAAACAGTGACAGCTGGAAGCCGCTGATATCATAGTCTGCAGCAAATACCGGCAACATATTTGAAATTGCAGAATACGCCACACCGGAGATCAGACAGGCGATCACCCCCAGTGGCGATATCTTCAGCAAAGAAAGCACCGACATTGGCGCAACATCTTCAATAACCGGCCCCTGACTCCGGCTGAACAGCACCGGTAGTGATGCGATACACAACAGTATGCCGGCGACGATGAACAGCATGTCGTCGCTCGGCGCTGCCAGACCAATCAGGAACTGACCACCAAACAGACCACTCAGGATGGTAGCGTTATAGATCCCTAATAGTTTGCCACGGGTTTCTTCCGTGGCGCTGTCACTCAGCCAGCTTTCCATGGCGGTTAGCAAACTGGCCTGACTGAAGCCCAGTACGACCCGCATAGCGCCCCAGAAATAGGGATTGGAATCCAGTGTCAGGGCAAGAATTGTTACCGCTTCGATGGCCAGACTACCGGCAAAAACCCGAATATGGCCAACCCGTTGCACTAACTTCTTACTGTATATTGCTCCCGAGAGCATACCGACGAAATACAGCGACAGCACCAGACCGATAACATCGGTCGGAATTCCTTCCAGCTTCATCCGTACCGGCAAAAGAATATTCACCAGTCCGAAGCCAAGATAGAAAATAAAGCAGCTGAACAGCAGCGCTAATACGGGTAACAGGGTTTTACGCACCGGCGTTCTCTCTCCCTACAGAGGCATTCAATGCATTAATAAATGAAAAAAGCCGGCATTAAGCCGGCTCGTTCTGACTATTTTAGCATCAATCTGAAATCGCTGAATAGCAAAAAAAATAACATTTCATGACTATTTCCCGCCCCCCAGTACTGACATTGTCAGACGCGAAACACACACGGTTTTACCGCTATCTTCGCTGATCTTTATATCCCAGACCTGTGTCGAGCGGCCAATATGAACCGGACTGGCTTTACCCATTACCCGTCCGCTGCGAACACTGGATATATGATTAGCATTTATCTCTAAACCAACACAGGCGCGACCAGGTTCTGCGGCCATCTGTGCGGCCATACTTCCCAGTGATTCAGCCAGCACTACGGAGGCGCCGCCATGCAGAATTCCCATCGGCTGATGAGTACGCTGATCAACCGGCATGGTTGCAGTTACGTAATCCTCCCCGATTTCAGTGATCTGAATATCCAGATGCTCTACCAGGGTGTTATTCATAAATGCCTGCAGCTGAGGCACGGTAAGTTCGGTTTTCCAGATTGACATAGCGATCCCTTAAGACAAGATTCACCATCTAATCTAGCTGCTCAGCAATACCTGAAAAAATAGCAATACCGTTCAGATTAATGACAACTGCGCTCAGCTCAGCAGGATTTTACCTGCACCCAGCGTACTCACGACAATCAAGCCTGCCCCCATGACCCGATAGAAAACCGCCTGCTCTGCCTGCACAAGCCGACGATGGGCCCGCTCTCCGAGCAGATGGCCAATGTATACCGCTGGCAGCAACCAGAGGTGATGAATCCAGTGCATATCAACACCGGCAATCAGGAACGATGCGAGTTTAATGCCGCCGAGAATAAACCAGAGTACAAACAGAGTATCCCGCAGCTGATGACGGGCAACATGGGTAACAAACACCGCCACGATCAGTGGCGCTCCGATCAGCGATGTCCCACTGAAGTAACCACCGATGACCAGAAAAACAATATCCAGAGTTTTACTGTTACTCTGCAGTGGTCGGTTAAGAACATAACCAATCGCATAGAAGAATACGATGCCGTAGATAATCATGCTCATAATGCTGCCCGGCAGGGTCAGCAGACCGAGCACACCAGCCATCTTCGGCACAATCAGTATCAGTAACGCCCGTTTAAGATAAGCCCAGTCAATGTTGCCAACCGGCTCGGAGTCCGGATCAGCAGAGTTAATTGCATGCTTACGCCCCTGCCAGGTGATGAGCAGCGAGAATAGCAGCAGATGAACGCCAATAATGGGTAAGAACAGCAGTGGATCATCGACAACCAGTAGCAGCAGTGGCAGAACCAGCAGATTTCCGCCAAATCCCAGCCCCGAGCGGACAAAACCACTCCAGACAAACAACAGCGCAATAATCAGATACTGATAGAGTTGCAGATCGGCCATCGACTCGCCATCCATTGCATGAAAACAGAAGCGGCTAATCTAAAGCAGCAAGCTAAAGCTGTCTATCTTAAATAGCGCCTGGACTGAAGAGATCTTATAGCCGACCGGCCTGACAAAGCCGTCGTTTTACCCAGCGCCGGTAAAGCATGCCCAGTAATGGTCTGATACCTGGTAGCCCGATGAGAGTACCTATCCAACTCCAGCCCGGGAGTCTGTTAAGTAATAACTGATAAGCGGGAATCTCGCTGACCACCTGGCCTTGCTGGTTGAGAACGTGCAATTCCAGCATCGCTGCAAACGGGTCAATCTGAAGCTCGTGCAGCATCATCTCCTGTCCGGTTATATCAAACCAGACCACATTGTTGTCATCAGCGCGCTGGCGGGCCTGATACCAGTGCATATCTTTGATACAGCCAGGACAGGCTCCATCATAGAAAACGACAATTTTATTCCGGAAAGCCTCCGGTAGCGAAACAAGGTTTCCCATATCTTCAATATAGCTGGAAATGAAGCCTGTCAGTAAAGCGGGCCAAAGTGCTCAACACAGGTAAGATAGACCCGCAGATCAAACTCTAGTTGATGGTAGTCCGGCTCCATATGCCGGCAGAGCTTATAAAACGCTTTGTTATGATCTTTTTCGCGGATATGTGCCAGTTCATGGACCACAATCATCCGCAAGAAAGCCTCAGGCGCCTGACGAAACAGAGATGCGATCCGGATCTCTTTTTTAGCTTTGAGCTTATTCCCCTGAACCCGAGAGATATGGGTATGAAGGCCCAGGGCATTATGAATCACATCGATCTTGTCATCATATTCAACCTTACTCAACGGCGGAGACTGTCGCAGATACTGCGACTTAAGATCCTGGGTGTAATCGTAAAGTGCCCGGGAATTACTGATCTGATGCACTTCCGGGTAGCGCTTGAGTAGCAGCTCAGGCATCCGGTCATTCCCGATCATGGTCTCGACTTGTGCGACCAGGTCTGCCGGGTAACCTGAAAGATATCTGTTCACCGGCGTTCACCTACAAGGCTTCTTAATGTTTCAACCCGCTGACGGTTAACTCCCATATCACTGTACCCCACCCTTGATGCAGAGCGGACATGGATAACTGCACTATTTTTATTAACCTGCAACTCCAGATCATCGACAAAACCAAACAGACCCGAACGGAATTCACTGGCGATGTAGTTATCCTGCTCTACAACCACTTCTCCCCCCATCTCTCTGATGATTAAGGCCACTTCTCTGAGTGGCATATAGTCGAGAGCCTCAACCGAATGCTGATCATCATTGCCAGGCATGCTGCAGACTGAGTTGGGTTTCGGACCACAGGACTGCAACTGGCCATCGACAGGACCTGGTGCAGAACCGGCACGGGATTTAACGCCCAATATGCTGAAATACACAACCATCAATATAACCAGAGTCGCAGGTACGATCAGAAACCACTTCATAATTATTCCATTTCAGTTGCTAATGTTTCAGGCTCAGGGTGACGGTAGATCTGAGCAGTCTTACCACGGAACGCCATAGAACGTTCAAAACGGGCCCCTACTGCCTCAGCCAACCGGACCGATGCATGGTTTTCTGCAACAATCAGACTGATAAGCCGCTGCTGGGGCAAATGAGCAGCCGCCGACCGCTGTACAGCCCGGGTCGCTTCACTGGCGTATCCCTGACCGGCGAACTCATTTATCAGCGCCCATTTAATTTCCGGTTCCGGCCAGTCACCGGGATACCATAATCCACACACACCCAGCACTTCACTGTCACTACGTCGGCGCAGCACATACGGACCATAGCCGTGGATCTCCCAGTGCCCGATCAGGGCCGCCACCAGCCGCCAGCTCTCCCCTTCGGTAAGAGGTTTACCGGTAGTGTAACGGGTACCTTCCTCATCTGCGTAGTAGCGGTGCAGTGGTTGCCAGTGATCGATAGTGATCTTTTCTAACACCAGCCGCTCTGTTTCAAGTTGCTGGGGAATTTTATATTCCATGAAATCTCCGTCTGCAGCGCACGGTCCCGGAACGGCTCAAAGCCATTCCTATTGTTGACCGGACTATACCAATGTCGCTGATAAACATACATATGAAAAAAGATAACGGTATAAATATTAAAATATGATACTTGTTCGGCTTATATGGCTTACACCTGTCAGCTTGTGTGATAAAAAGTATCATTGAATGATCTGACTCCCCTCCACCAGCACAGTTCGCAGGAAAGGAAACCAGCATGGCGCAAACCACGGCTTTAATTCAGACCCTTAAAAAGCAGCTCAAAGCACAGGGGAAAACCTACGTCGATGTTGCAGAAGCTCTGGATCTCAGTGAAGCATCAGTAAAGCGGCTATTTTCCGAGCAGAACTTTACCCTGCAGCGGCTTGAAAAGGTCAGTCAGTTAGCTGGCCTTGAGCTGACTGAGTTGTTTCGCCTGCTGGCAAAAGAACAGCAGCGACTGACTCAGCTGACCCGGGAACAGGAACAGGAGATCGCTTCAGATCTGGAGCTCCTGCTGGTTGCTGTCAGTGTCATTAACGGCTTCAGCTACAACGACATACTTTCCCTTTATGAGCTTACGGAGCACCAGTGTATACAGAAGCTGGCGCAGCTGGATCGCCTGAGTATCATCGATCTGTTACCCAATAACCGCATCAAGCTCAGAGTCGATCCGAACTTTACCTGGTTACCCAATGGGCCGATCCAACAATTTTTCCAACAGAAAGTTGAGCAGGACTTCTTCCGTTCCCGGTTTGATAAACAGCATGAAAAGCTGATTGTTCTCAATGGCGTGATGACACCGGAAACCAATATCGCCATGCAGAAGAAAATGGAACGCCTGGCCGAAGAGTTCAACCATCTGATCCAGGATGACGCCAGCCAGCCTATGCAGAGTAAACACGGCAACACCATGGTAATCGCCATTCGACAGTGGCAGTACAGTCTCTTTAAGTCTTACAGGAAAGATTAGCGCACTTAATGCACCAGCAAGTATCGGATACCGATACTTCATCGCTTTTAGTACCGGTATTAAGTCCTGATTAAGACAATCGTCCTCACCTGATCAAGAGATCACAACGAGGACATTATGAAACAGTTAACTTTCCATAGCCCTGATATCGATAGCCCTGATATCCAGAGCCTTAATACCCAGCGCTCTAATACTCTGTTCCGGACAGTAAAGGCGATCACTCTGAGCGCCCTGCTCGCGGCCCCTCTGACAATCATCCCTATAGCAGATGCCGATGCAGCCGGCTTGCTTAAGCCTGTTAACAGTAACCTGCCTGAGCTGAGTATCAGAGAGCATCATGTCAACGTGGTAATGGAGAACAGCTATGCCGTCACCAGCGTTGAACAGGTCTTCCATAATCCGAATAACCAGCCACTAGAGGCGATCTACAGCTTCCCGGTACCTGATAAAGCCGCCGTCGGTGAATTTACCTACTGGATTGATGGTCAGCCAGTCACCGGGGAAGTGGTTGAAAAACAGCGTGCCCGCAACATATACCAACAGGAAAAACAGGCCGGTCGGGAAGCCGCGCTGGTCGAACAGGATAGCTATAAAACCTTCGATATAAGCGTTACCCCGGTTAAAGCCAACAGCGATGTACGCATCAAGCTTGTGTATATTCAGCCCGCCCATGTGGATTCAGGGATCGGTCGGTATCTCTATCCTCTGGAAGATGGCGGCGTCGATGAGCAGAAAAACGCCTTCTGGAGCCGCAAAGAAGTGGTCGATGAGAAGTTCAGTTTCAATATGAAAGTCCGCTCCGGTTATCCCATCGATTCGGTCCGCCTGCCACAGCACAGCGGCGCACAGATTCAGCAGATATCGAACAGCGAATGGCAGATCAGCATCAACAATCAGGCGACAGCTCCCTCACAGGGGGCCGCTGATCAGAGTCAGGCTTACATGCAGAACGACGATCATCAGACTCAATCCGTGTCGAATAGCTCTGCACAAACCATTGCAACTGGTCGGCCAGCAGCAAATCTGGATGAGGACATTCTGGTGTACTGGAGACATGCTGAAGGCCTGCCTGGCAGCCTGGATATGGTGACCTATAAGGAAGCCAGCGATACAGCCGGTACATTTATGCTAACACTGACACCGGGGGATGATCTTGCTCCAGTGCAGGGTAATCGGGACTGGATCTTTGTTCTTGATGTATCCGGTTCGATGCAGGGTAAATACAGCACGTTGGTTGATGGTGTGCGTCAGGGACTGGCAAAGCTACCCAGCGGCGATCGCTTCCGGATCGTGCTGTTCAATGACCGGACGGAAGACTTCAGCCAGGGTTTCCAGCCAGTGAGTAAGGCAACTGTCGAGTCCTTACTTAATAAACTGGAACAGTATCAACCCAACCGTGGCACCAATCTGTATGGCGGCATAGCTGAAGGACTTAAAGATCTGGATGCAGACCGCAGTACAGCGATGATTCTGGTTACCGATGGCGTCGCCAACGTTGGCGTTACCGAGAAAAAGCGTTTCTTAGAGCTGCTTGGCAAAAACGATATCCGCCTGTTTACATTTGTGATGGGTAACAGTGCTAACCGCCCTCTGCTGAATGGCATGACTGAAGCCTCTAACGGGTTTGCTATCAGCGTATCCAACGCTGATGATATTGTCGGTCAACTGATGCTGGCGACCAGTAAACTCAACCATCAGGCCTTACGGGATGTTGAGATTCACTTTGAAGGTGGGCGTATTACCGATCTGACACCGGAACAGATCGGCTCGGTGTATCGCGGCGAACAACTCACTGTCATGGGCCACTACCGTAAACCCGGGCCGGTAAAAGTAACGCTGACCGGTACAGCTGGTGCCGAACAGCGCAGCTATATCACGGAAATAACACTGCCAGAACAGAACCTGCTGAATCCTGAACTGGAGCGTCTGTGGGCTTTTGCCAGCATTGAGAATCTTCAGAACCAGATTGATTATCTCGGTGATAGCTCTGATGCTCGTTCTGATGATAGCTCTGAACAGCAGCCATCTGAGGTGCAGGACGCCAGACAGGCGATTACTGATCTGGCTTTACAATATGATCTGGTCACCGATTACACCTCAATGCTGGTTGTTCGTGACGAAGTGTTCCAGCAACAGAATATCAGTCGGGATAATACGGTTCGTGTGCAGCAAGAGCAGCAGGCCCGCAAACATCGAGCACAACAGCCTGCGACCAGTAACCGTGCTGACAATCAACAACCGATGTTCGATCAGAACCACTCCCGAGCCACACTAGGCGGGGGGAGCTCCGGAGGTTCCGGTGCGATCGACCACTGGGTATTGCTGATCATCGGCTCTCTGCTCCTGATTCATTACCGTAATCGCCGTCGTGAAAACGACACAGATTCATAAAGGTAGTCTTCCGATGACAACCATTAACCCCGGTACTAACCTTCCCGCTTTAGCGGGAAGGTTCTGGTTAACCCTTTTAACGGCTCTATTGGCGCTGGCACTCTCCGCTACCGACATAGCCTTCAGAAACAGTTACTTTGACCTGAACCTGATCGGTGAAGGTCAGATATGGCGCTTACTCAGCGGACACTTCACCCATACCAGCATCAGCCACCTGAGCTGGGATCTGATCACCTTTCTGTTTGCAATGGGCTATATCGAGCGTATTTCCCGCCCCGCTGCCTGCCTGAGTCTTATTGGTGGTCTGCTTGCGGTGAACGCCTTGCTGCTCTCCCCCCTGGCTGAGTTTGAACGTTACGCGGGTCTGTCCGGTGTATTGTTTACCCCGCTGGCAATAGCCATGATCCACCTGGGGGTAAAACAAAACACTCTGGAAGGATGGCTTCCTGCACTCATCTGTCTGGTAAAAATTACAACAGAACAGTACACAGGTACGGCTCTGTTTTCAGACAGCCAATGGCCACCCTATACGGCGGCTCATATAGCAGGATCGGTGGGAGGAATAACGCTTTTTATATCACAGAGGTTCAGAACAATGCTATTTCAGCATCGGTAAGATGACGGTGCTCACCGGGTTCAAGTCCCGGATCGAGCACCAGCCCGCCAACACTTTCCCGATGTAACGCTGTCACCTCATTGTCGAAATAGCCAAACATCCGCTTAACCTGATGATAGCGCCCTTCGTAGAGTGTCAGCCTTGATACTCGTGGCGAGATCCTCTCAAGTCCGGCTGGCAGCGTGGTGATATTCTCGTAGCGGAAATAGATTCCCTGCTGAAACACGGCTTCGGCTTCATCAACGACGGGCTGCGCCGTTTCAACCCGGTATACCTTGGCTACTTTACTCTCAGGCTGTGTGATCCGTCGTGACCAGTGTCCATCATTCGTCAGAATCAACAGCCCTGTGGTGTTAAGATCGAGTCTGCCGGCAATGTGCAGATCCTGACGGTATGTCTCAGGTATCAGGTCTATCACTGTTGTATGCTCCGGATGCTCTGTAGCACTGACCACACCACCGGGCTTATACAGCATCAGGTAACAGGGCCTGGAATCATTCAACACAATACCGTCACAGACAACCTTAGCGAAGCGAGTTACCTCCCGAGCAGGGTCTCGGACTACCAGGTCATCAATACATACCTGACCATCCAACAGCAGCGTCCTTACCTGTCTGAGGCTGTACTCTGTGTTCAGTTGCAGATAACGGTCAATGCGCATCGATCACGAACTCCGGATAAACAAAAGCCCTGCCCCGTCTATTCAACGGAGAAGGGCTGATTCAGTGCTCAGCCAGCTGAGCAGATAACGGTATAAATTAAGAAGTCGGAGTATCCGGGCTGTTCGCCAGGAAGAACCAGGTCTCCAGTACTGTATCCGGGTTCAGGGATACCGTGCTGATTCCCTGCTCCATCAACCAACGCGCCAGGTCCGGGTGATCTGAAGGCCCCTGACCGCAGATGCCGATGTACTTACCCTGAGCCTTACAGGCTTCAATCGCCATAGACAGCAGTTTACGTACCGCGTCATTACGTTCATCAAACAGATGAGCAATAACACCTGAGTCACGGTCAAGACCCAGTGTCAGCTGAGTCAGATCGTTGGAGCCGATAGAGAAGCCATCAAAGTACTCAAGGAACTGATCTGCCAGAAGCGCGTTGGACGGAATCTCACACATCATAATAATACGCAGACCGTTCTCACCACGACGCAGGCCGTTCTCAGCCAGCAGATCAACAACCTGCTTCGCTTCACCGACGGTACGAACGAACGGCACCATCACTTCAACGTTGGTCAGTTTCATCTCATCGCGGACGTATTTCAGCGCCTTGCACTCAAGATCAAAACAGTCACGGAAAGACTCATCGATATAACGGCTGGCACCGCGGAAACCCAGCATCGGGTTTTCTTCATTGGCTTCGTAGTCTTCACCGCCGATCAGGTGGCCGTACTCGTTGGACTTAAAGTCTGACATACGGACGATCACTTTCTTCGGGTAGAACGCCGCTGCCAGAGTAGAAATACCCTCCACCAGCTTCGCCACATAGAAGTCGACCGGACTGCCATAACCGGCAATGCGACGGGAAATCACTTTCTGCAGGCTTGCAGGCTGCTGGTCAAAGTGCAGCAGTGCTTTAGGGTGTACACCGATCATCCGGTTAATGATGAACTCAAGGCGGGCCAGACCAACACCGGCATTCGGCAGTGCCTGGAAGTCAAAGGCACGGTCCGGGTTGCCGACGTTCATCATAATGTCGAACGGCAGTGGCGGCATGGAATCGACCTTGTTGGTCTGGTGTTCATAGTCCAGACAGCCCTCATAAGCCCGGCCGGTATCACCTTCAGCACAGGATACCGTCACTTCCTGACCTTCCTTAAGACGCTCTGTCGCATCACCGCAACCCACAATAGCCGGAATACCCAGCTCACGGGCGATGATTGCCGCGTGACAGGTACGACCACCACGGTTAGTAATGATCGCCGCTGCGCGCTTCATTACCGGCTCCCAGTCAGGGTCGGTCATATCAGTAACCAGTACATCACCGGCCTGTACCTGATCCATATCATCGATGCTATCAACAATACGTACCGCACCGCTGCCGATCCGGTGACCGATTGAACGCCCTTCAACCAGCACATTGCCGGTTTCTTTCAGCAGGTAGCGTTCGATCACTGCAGTCTTATCACGGCTTTTTACCGTTTCAGGGCGGGCCTGAACGATATACAGTTCACCGTCATCGCCGTCTTTGGCCCACTCGATATCCATTGGACGACCGTAGTGTTTCTCGATGATCATCGCGATACGCGCCAGTTCCTGTACGTCGTTATCATCGATAGAGAAACGGGCACGATCAGCCTTATCAACCTTAACGGTCTCGACTGCCTGCTTGGTATTACCCTCGGCACCGTAAACCATCTTAATCGCTTTAGTACCCAGGTTCCGGCGCAGAATCGCTGGTGCCCCCTGGCGCAGCGTTGGCTTGTACACGTAAAACTCATCAGGGTTAACCGCACCCTGTACCACTGTTTCACCCAGACCGTAGGCTGACGTGATAAAGACAACGTGCTGGAAACCGGACTCGGTATCCAGTGTAAACATGACACCGCTGGAACCGGTTTCACTGCGAACCATACGCTGAATACCGGCAGACAGCGCTACTTCATGGTGCTCGAAACCATGGTGGACGCGATAGGAAATTGCGCGGTCGTTATACAGTGAGGCAAATACCTCATGAATAGCGGTCTTAATGTTGTCCAGGCCACGGATATTGAGGAAGGTTTCCTGCTGGCCTGCAAAGGATGCATCCGGCAGGTCTTCTGCGGTAGCGGAGGAACGGATCGCAACAGCCATATCATCATGACCGCCCATATCCTGATAAGCGGACTCAATCGCCTTATCCAGCTCCGGTGGGAATGGTGTGTCCAGAATCCACTGACGCACTGCAGCACCGGTTTCAGCCAGTGCACGAACATCCTCAGGATCAAGCGCCGCCAGCGCTTCATTGATCTTCTGATCTAACTGGTTGTGGGACAGAAACGCGCGGAAAGCAGAAGATGTGGTAGCAAAACCACCGGGAACTTTAACACCGGCACCAGCCAGCTCTGAAATCATCTCACCCAGCGAGGCATTCTTGCCTCCGACCTGCTCGATGTCATCCATGCCTACCTGATCCAGACGAACGATATAATCCTGCAAAGCGCACTCTCCTATCGGGTTTTAGTTTTTCCGAATAATACTGCAATAGATAGAAAAATGCTCCGTGTCCTTGGAATTTGTTGATTCATGTCGTTTTTATCCCGCGTGCCGGTATAATCGGCTTCCTTTGTTGCACAATCAGATGGACCAGACTATGAAAAGAACAGCCTTTTTTATCTCCGACGGTACCGGCATTACAGCCGAGGCATTAGGTAACAGTCTGCTGGCACAGTTTGAGTCCATAACGTTTCAGAAGATCACCCTGCCTTATATCGACAGTATCGTCAAAGCCGCCGAAGCAGTTGAACAGATCAATGCTACCGGCGAGGCCGATCAGCAACGTCCCATCGTGTTTGATACTGTGGTGGATGAAGGTATCCGTGAGGTGATCGCCACCAGCATCGCTTATAAGATTGACGTATTCTCCGCCTTCCTCAAACCTCTTGAGCTCGAGCTTGGCAGCCACTCATCCTATAGCGTGGGTAAGTCTCACGGCATTAACGAAGTGACGCGCTACATGGACCGGATTGAATCGGTCAACTTTGCTATCAATAATGATGATGGTGCACGTACCGAGCAATACGACAAGGCAGATATAATCCTCACCGGTGTATCCCGTTGCGGCAAGACACCGTCCTGTCTGTACATGGCATTGCAGTTCGGTGTCCGGGCCGCAAACTATCCTCTGACCGATACCGATCTTGATAGCCACCATCTGCCAGCGGCACTGGAACCCTATCGCGATAAGCTCTATGGACTGACGATTGATCCATTCCAACTGGCTGCAATTCGTCATGAGCGCCGTCCTAACAGCCGTTACGCATCACTGGATCAGTGTGAGGATGAAGTCCGCATTGTAGAGCGTATGTTCCGTAAAGAGGGTATGCCCTGCATCAATACCACCCACTTCTCAATCGAAGAAATTGCAACACGCATTATGGCTGAGATGGGACTGGAACGACGCCTTAACTAACGTTCGACATCGCCCCGGTTAAACGAGAACCAGGCTGCGATCAGGGTGGAGATCAGCGCGATGATAAAGCCCAGTCTGACGACTTCTAACAGCTCGGGATACTGTTCCGGGCTGATCTGCTGATCCCCCAGAAACAGACTCACCAGCAGCACAGTTACCGCCATACTGAACATATTGCCACTGGTCCTCGCCAGGTTAAGCAATGCGGATGCGATACTCAGCCGTTCCTGATTAACCGCGCCTAGCGCGGCATTGTTATTCGGCGATGAGAACAGACCGAATCCAATACCCAGCAGCACCAGCGCGATCATAATAAACATCACCGAACTGTCCGCCTGAAGAAAAGTCAGCAGAGCAAAGCCACTGCTGAATACAAGGCACCCTGCTGTGGCGATATAGCGAGGTTGGATTCTGTCTGACAGCCGTCCCGCCACCGGGGCCAGAATAGCCATCATCAGCGCCTGCAGCAGCACGAGTTCACCGGATTCACTGGGCGACAGCCCTTTCAGATACTGCAGATACAGACTCAGGAGAAACAGCACGGGTGCGTTACCGGAATACATCAGAAAACTGGTCAGCAATGATCGGTTCATAACCCGGTTAGCTGCCAGCAATCGGAACCGAACCAACGGATAACGCGCATGGTTCTGCTGGTAGACAAACAGAACCACCAGAAAAAGGCCTGTGATCAGTGCGGTAACATTAGGCCAGTCAGGTAAGCCGGTCAGTCCGAACAGTAACAGTGAGACCAATACCATGAACAGCAGAGACCCGAGCCAGTCGAGTTTGTACGAGGGGTCTGCAGGCTTATTGTCTTTGCGGACGTATACCGCAACCAGAGCGATAGCGACTAATGCCAACGGCACTGGCGCCCAGAATACACTCTGCCAGCTCACATGTTCTGTCAGCCAGCCGCCCACCAGAGGCCCACAGGTCAGTCCCAAATAGACGGAGGTGGCTGTAAATCCCAACGCAGTTCCGCGACCACTCTTACTGAATACATTGGCGACAATTGCCATCGCCGTTGCAAACACCAGACCGCTGGACAGCCCCTGTAAGACCCGCACAAAAATCAGGAACTCAATACTGTCTGCGACAAACACTAATAATGATGACAGCACAAATCCTGTCACGCCGATGAGATAGACACGCTTACGTCCCACCTGATCGGCAATCCGACCTGCGGGTAACATCAGGATGATACTGCCCCAGAGGTTTGCGGACGGGATCCAGCTAACCAGTACGGCATCGGCCTGTAACGACTCAGCAATCGCTGGCAGCGCAATGTTCACTGCCGACATTGATTGCGGAATCAGGAACACAGCGATACAGATACTGATCAGTGCCAACCAGCGGGCTGAGGGTGAATATTGATCTTCAGAGGATGTCACGGCTATACCCCGGCAAGTGAAGGCCGAAGTATAGCAACATGAAGGCTATATAGGTGAAACAGCGAGATAAAAGCTGATTCAGATAATCGTTGCAATATCAGCGATATTGCGCGGCAGAGATAAATTCACCAAAGGTTTCGCACCAGAGCACTACCGTAGTGTAATTATCCGGATTGATACCATTCAGCGGTACAATAAACTGATCGAAGGTTTTTACATCACCCAGCTGAACCGACTGCGCTTTTACCTCGAGGAACTGAGCTTCATTCTCGACAAACGAAGGCGCCAGATAAAGCTTATAATCGGGTCCCGGGGCCGCTTCACCCATAAAGGTAACGACCTGGTCGGTCAGCGTCACATCCCCTTCTGCCCAATGCAGAAAATCACTGCCAGCAAGATCCTTCATAAATCGCGCCTGATAGACCGCATTCCGCGCCTGCGCCTGAACCTCAACCTGTGAAGGTGATTCCGGAGCGATCAGGATAGGCAACATGTATACCCCGAGAGAGAAACCGATTCCCAGCATAGCTCCATGACTGATAAGCAAAAAGATCTTCTTCACACGCACTCCCTGATATCCTTGTAGAACTTACCATTACGATAGAGCGCAGCGCCTGATAAAGCAATCAGCAATAGCTGACGCCAGATTAAAAATAACCGGATCAAGCTACTGTTTTTGAACAGTTTATCTGTAGCTCTGACAGCTAACTGTCGGAGCCTGCTGACTAAGGTCATATAACCACACCAACCGTTTTATAAGTGGCAGGAATCATGGAATCTGGTACTATCCCTGTTCCAGAATTCAGTGCCTTTTCGCCGGCTCTTCTGCGCTTAATTGTCAGTGACAGGCAGAGTGATTCTGACTTTTATTTCCCGATTAAAAATGAACCAGGACAGTTTGCAATGAGTCTTGCTGATAAGGTTTTGGCAGTAAACAATGATCTGCCGATCCGTACCGACCTGCCGGTACACAGTGGTAAAGTACGTTCCGTATACTGGCTGACCCAAGAGGACAGCCGCCGCCTGATCAAAGAGAAAGGCTACAACGTACAGGAAGATGCCGAACTGGCAGTGATGGTTATCAGTGACCGGATCTCAGCATTTGAGTGTATCTGGACCGGCGAAGGTGGCATGCAGGGCGTACCCGGCAAAGGCGCAGCGCTGAATGCAATCTCTAATCACTGGTTCAGACAGTTCCGGGAACAGGGCCTGGCTGACAGCCACATCCTCGACATCCCTCACCCACTGGTCTGGATCGTACAGAAAGCCAGACCCGTGATGATTGAAGCGATCTGCCGTCAGTACATCACCGGTTCCATGTGGCGCGCCTATGAAAAAGGCGAACGTGAGTTCTGTGGCATTGAGATTGCCGAAGGTCTGAATAAAGACCAGAAGCTGCCAGAACTCCTCATCACCCCATCCACTAAAGGCATCCTGACAGGCGTACCGGGTGTACCGGAAGTGGATGACGTTAATATCACCCGTGATGACATCATCAACAACCACGAAGCCTTCCGCTTCAGCTCAAAAGACGATGTCAGCCGCTATGAAAAGCTTCTTAAAGAGGGCTTTGAGGTCATCAGTGCCGAGCTGGAAAAACTGGATCAGGTCTTTGTCGATACCAAGTTCGAATTTGGCTATGTCACCGATGCAGACGGTAACGAAAAACTGATCTACATGGATGAAGTCGGCACGCCTGACTCCTCCCGCATCTGGGATGGCCCATCCTACCGCGAAGGCAAAGTGGTTGAGAACTCGAAAGAAGTGTTCCGTCAGGCACTGCTGAATCACTTCCCTGATTCAGACATTCTGGTCAACAAAGACCGTATGGAAGAGCGTTATGCCCTGGCGCGTGATAACGAACTGCCAGCAGAACTGATCCAGAAAGTATCAGACACCTATGTCGGTATTGCGGAAAAGATTATTGGCGAAAAACTGCCGCAATCAGAAAATCCTAAAGCTGAGATCATCGACACTCTGCGTGATCAGTATGGTCTGATTGACTAACGGCTCCGATATTATCAAGCCGCCCCGCTTCTCTGCGGCGCGGCTTTTTTATTCATTTTCCGACCGTGCCTGTACGACGTAGTCGCCGTCATTCACATAAGTCACTGTCACCACCATCGGTCGACAGCAAACACTGCAATCTTCCGTATATTCCGCAATCGATTCTTCAATAGCAGCAGCACTATCGATAACCAGAGTCTGCGGCTCTCCACAGCTGGGGCAAAACACCTGACTCTCATCCAGATAAAGCCGTTGATCCTCAGTCATTGCAGCCTCCTCTATTGATTCTGCGCACTACACATTACCGCTCTTATCCATTACATTAGCGAGCTGTTTATTTAATCTAAGGATAGCGGCCATGACTCTCACTGCCTGGCTTTCTTTACTGGCAATCTGCTGCCTTGGAGCGATGTCTCCAGGCCCCAGTCTGGCGGTAGTACTCAAGCAAACGGTTGGCAACAGCCGCACTCATGGTCTTGCTGCCAGCTGGTTTCATGCCGCAGGTGTCGGTCTGTGGGCCTTCGCAACCATCTCCGGTCTGGCTGTACTGGTCGCAGAATCAGAATTCGCCTTTAAGATAATCACCTGGCTGGGAGCCGGTTATCTGGCCTGGATCGGGGTAAAAGCGATTCGTGCCGGCCGGGATGCCGCAATGCAGGTAGAAAAAGGTGAGCCCGCCACTGTTTTCAGTGCCGGTATCGAAGGCGCCATGATTTCGCTGCTAAACCCGAAACTGGCGGTATTCTTTATCGCGCTGTTTTCACAGTTTATCAGCGCCGATGCCACTCTGACTGACAAGCTGATCATGACAGCGACTGCAGCCATTGTGGATGGTCTGTGGTACAGCCTGATCGCTCTGGTACTTTCCCACGGACCAGTACTGAAAAAACTGCAGGATAAAAGCCTGCTGATTAACCGCCTTACCGGTGGCATTCTGATCGCTCTGGCGGCCCGGGTAGCAACCCTGTAAGGCATCATCTCATGTTCGCACTTTACTAACCTGCGCTATGAATCAGAGTAAAGTGCGAACACTTCAGCACCTTTCATAGTACTGGTTTCGTTCGCAAAGCTGTCGTAAAGGGACTTTACGTCAATAATCCCTCCGTTGCTTATGCTTAACGCTCGCGTAATAGGCGCGAGCTTGCGAGCGTCCTAATTGACGCGTTTGTTATGAGCCGAAAAACGGTAAGCTCTGCACAGACTCAGAAAGTGACTGCCCTTTTTCAATTAACCCGATATAGGCATTGGCTATTCTATCAGCCTCAACAAACTCTCCACCGGCCGACTTGAAGTCTTTCCATATTTTTCCAAGCTTTCCCGTAGCTACAACTTCCTCATTACCAGCAAGATCTTCTGCTCTTTCTGTTAAATCTGAAAAGCCATTCTTGAAGGCGCGCTTGACAGCATTACCTCCAACTATAGGGTAATCTCGAATAGCATCTTCAATTATATTTAATTGCGAAATAATGAAGTCATATGTAGGCCCAACAATATCACTTGATTCTATTTCAGATCTTAGCTCTGAAATTTTACTTAACAAATTCTGCAATTCATCGACAGATATCTCTGATTCATCTTTAATAATTTCAGCACAAAACCGTAAAGACAAGATGGTGTCTGGTGATAAATTAGGCTTGTAATTATTCCAACCAGCAGCAATATTTCCAACTGTTACAGTTTTCCTGATTTTATCTAGATGTGGCTTGTAAAGATTACTACTGAAATCAGTATACCCCATAGAGGATTGCACAAGATCTACTTGATCTCTTAATAAGCCGAGTTTAGCCATTACTTCATGTGGATCTACCTTTGATGTTTTTTATCAATACCAAGAATCTCTGCCCATACTTCGGCAGCTGACTCTTTTTCAGTAGCTTTCGCTGCTTTCTCAACACAACTCAAAACTCGTTTTGCTGGATTTGAAAAATTACTCAATATCTATTCCTCGGATAGCTCATAACATTTTAATAACGAGCCAGCGCGTTTTTCTTCCTGGAGGAAAAACCGAAAGAGCCATAACTGCATGAATGTATTGGGCTTTCAGACAACGCTGCCATTTTCCTCCGATAAAAACGAGCGCGCGCGTTTTGATGATTATGCTTGCGCCTGAGTCCTGAAAAGAGTCTGCGAAGCAATGTCCCTAAGTGTTTAATATCTAATCAATTTCGTAAGAATGCAAGCGTAAAAGCGAGCCAACTTGAACAGTAAAGCGAGCCAAAAATTCTGGACTTATCCCAATACACTGTATGGATAAGGCCCTTCACCAAATTCAGTGGGTAGGCTCTAGTGAGAGTCCCCCGAAGTGGAAGAGAATCGCCCGCTTGAATCGCTCCTTATTACGATATCCGTGCGCTTTGACCCGCAAGATTCTGATCTTACTATTGATCGCTTCTGCCAGTGCATTTGATGCCTGCAACCGCATTGCATTTAAGATGCCCCATAGGTTCTTTTCTATATGCCCTGCCGTAACTTGCAGTGGCTTTATGGCAGACGCTTTAGCCAGACCTATCCATTCCCGCCACGCAGTGGTAGCTCCTCGTACTCGGTTTCCTTTCCAGATATCACGTGCTTTCTCCTTGAAGTACCACACTAGTGCGGTATCTGACAGCTGACACACTAAGGCGTCTAATTGTGATTTCTGTTGAATATCCAACGTGTGACGATTCCGCATCCAGTGATAGCGGGTTTGATGTGCATGCTTTCGTAAGCTTTGATCGACTTGTAGCAATTCTGATTTACGCGTGACGTTGAGCGCCTCAAGGAGTGACTGAGCTATATGAAAGTGGTCGAAGGCAATTTTTCTTTTTGCATCAGGAATATACTCCAAAGTAGCCTTTTGAAAGGCTGGGCTCATATCCATTGAAATGGATTCGACCTTGACGCGCTGAGCTGGAGATAACGATTTGTAGTACTGGGCCAGGCTACTTGATGACTTCCCTTCCTCAACAGCCAAGACCTGCCCATGCTGATTCGATACGATAGTGACGTAATCGTGTCCTTTGCGGAATGATGTTTCATCAACTGCTAGTCTGGTTGCGTCTAATGTCCCTCTGCGTTTGAGGCCCCTTTTGACAGCGCGAGCCATGATGCCGTCAATAGCACTCCAACTAAGTCCCAGTCTCCGGCTCACAGCCCGAATGGACGTTTCCTGTAGCCATCGAATAACACTGCCTTCGAATAGCTGGGTATAACGGCTGCTATCTTCTGCCCAAGGTACTTGGATCGTTAATGCCCCATGTTCTGGACAGTTAATTCTTGGAACGTCAGATCGAATTAAGGTTTGGAATTGGCAGGTATCAAGATGGCGCCACTTTCTGGGCCGGTGGTCATAGCGCGGACAGGACTTTCCGCACTTGGGACATAGCAGCAAGATACCGTCTATAAGGTCGACTTCAACGGTAATTTCACCACTTGCTTCATTGAGTTCAACTGAGGATACGTACCAAGGCTGGGATAAGCCCAGAATTCGTTCATAAAGCCGGTTCTGATCCACTATCGTTCCATGAGGCTGTTGAATGATTCGTCAAATAATGCCGAAGAATGGGACAGAGAGGAAGGTGAACCCACCAGAAAAAGCGAAGGGCCATGGATAACCATACTTTAGCTTTTGCTTATCCACATCACCAAACGTGTATTGTTCGTAGTAAGGTTTGTTGCAGCACCAGACCATGAGTAAACCCACAGCATCCTTTCGGCTTGCAATTCCAATCATCATAAAAACCGCTCAAAGCAAGCTTGACGTCGCACCGGATTATCAGCATGAACAAAATGCCCGAGGCTTTCATTGAACCGCGCACATTGCTGATAAAGATCACCTCGTATTTAACGCAAAAAAATACCCGCATATATCTATGCGGGTATCTTTAGCGACTGTCAGACGCTTTTTCACAACGCCTGTGCTTCTAGCTACTCGAGTATCACTCAGCAATCTCAGCGTTGTGATAAACCTCCTGAACATCATCAACATCGTTGATCATCTCCATGAACTTCTCGAACTGTTCCAGATCTTCACCGCTGATTTCGGTAAAGGTTTGCGGAATAAAGGAGATCTCTTCTACATCGATCGTCATATCCGGGTATGTGTCATGCAGTGCAGTTTTCGCTTTGAAGAAGTCCGTATGTGGTGCGTAAACAGTGATCTTGCCATCTTCACTTTCGATATCAGCGACATCGACATCGGCTTCCATCAGCGTTTCCAGAATCTCATCTTCATCATCGTGCGCGAAAACAAACACTGCGCGATGATCGAACATGTGCGCTACGGCACCCTGACCACCCAGCTTGGCACCGCCTTTATTGAAGGCCACACGCACATCACCAAAGGTACGGTTGTTGTTATCGGTCAGACAGTCAACGATAACCATACAGCCACCAGGACCAAAACCTTCATAACGCGCTGGAACGAAGTCTTCACCGCCGCCACCGGCTGCCTTATCGATCGCTTTATCGATTACGTGTGCAGGCACCTGATCTTTTTTCGCTTTGTCGATGATACGACGCAGCGCCAGGTTGCCGTCAGGATCCGCGCCACCATTCTTCGCGACAACATAGATCTCTTTACCGTACTTGGCATACAGCTTGGATTTGGCTCCCTGCGTTTTAGCCATGGAAGCCTTACGAACTTCAAAACTTCTTCCCATTGGAAAATCTCTTTCTTGTAAAGGCAGTGGCACATTTTAATAGCTCACCGCCCTAACCTCTAGTGCAATAGAGGGGTTAGCAATAAAAAACGCGCCGAAGCGCGTTTTAAATCAATAATGTATTCACTCTTCTGATGCCGCTTTCTGCGGTTCAGGGTTCTCATACATCAGAATAGGCTCAGACTCACCGGTAATAACACCTTCATCGATGACAACCTTGCTGACGCCTTCCTGAGATGGCAGAGAGTACATAATATCCAGCAGATTCTCTTCGAGAATAGAGCGCAGACCACGGGCACCGGTCTTACGTTCCAGCGCCTTCTTAGCCACTGCAACCAACGCCTCATCACGGAAATCCAGCTCGGAACCTTCCATCTCAAACAGTGCTGCATACTGCTTGGTCAGTGAGTTCTTCGGCGCTGTGAGAATCTCTACCAGAGCTTCTTCGTCCAGCTCTGCCAGCGTCGCAATCATCGGCAGACGACCTACAAACTCAGGAATCAGACCGTACTTCACCAGATCCTCAGCTTCCAGCTCGCTCAGAGTATCAGTGACAGACTTGCTGTCATCCTTACTGGACACAGAAGCACCGAAACCGATAGAACTCTTCTCGCTGCGATTCTTGATAACCTGATCCAGGCCAGCAAATGCACCGCCACAGATAAACAGGATATTTGAAGTATCAACCTGCAGGAATTCCTGCTGAGGATGCTTACGACCACCCTGCGGCGGTACTGAAGCAACAGTACCCTCAATCAGCTTCAACAGCGCCTGCTGTACACCTTCACCGGATACATCACGGGTGATGGATGGGTTATCGGACTTACGGGAGATCTTGTCGATCTCATCGATGTATACGATACCCAGCTGCGCTTTCTCAACGTCGTAGTCACACTTCTGCAGCAGCTTCTGGATGATGTTTTCAACATCTTCACCTACGTAACCCGCCTCGGTGAGAGTGGTTGCATCGGCAATGGTGAAAGGCACATTCAGCATACGCGCCAGCGTCTGAGCAAGCAGCGTTTTACCGCTACCGGTAGGACCGATCAGCAGGATGTTACTTTTACCCAGCTCTACGCCGCTGTCATCACTGCTCTGCTGAAAACGCAGACGCTTGTAGTGGTTGTATACCGCTACAGAAAGCACTTTCTTCGCGCGGTCCTGACCAATGACGTAACCGTCCAGATTCTCTTTGATCTCGGCCGGCGTTGGCAGACGATCACCCTCTTCACGGGTTTCCTCTGCTTCCTGAATCTCTTCTTTAATGATGTCGTTACACAGATCGACACACTCATCGCAGATAAATACAGATGGGCCTGCAATCAGCTTTTTAACTTCGTCCTGGCTTTTACCGCAGAAAGAGCAATACAGCAGTTTGCTGTCATCGCCGCCTTCTTTGCCGTTAATATCGTCGGACATTCATTTACCTCTAACTGTCACGAACTTCTGTGTCCATGACCTGATTCTTCTAACTGCCTACGCAAAAACTTATACAAAAACTCAGACAATGGCTTATGCAAAAGTATAGCGGATAATGTGCCCCGCTTTGCGTCAAACATCAAGTCAGTTGGGCAGACTCGCTACCCAACAATGGATATGTTCACCCGCGTCTGCGCGAATCAACGGTGAGACATAACCGAATCGATCAGACCGTATTCAACTGCCTGTTCCGGAGACATGAAGTTATCACGATCCGTATCACGGGCGATGGTTTCCATATCCTGGCCGGTATGATTAGACAGAATGCGGTTCAGCTTTTCACGAATAGTCAGGATTTCCTGAGTGTGAATTTCAATGTCTGTAGCCTGCCCCTGATAACCGCCCAGTGGCTGGTGAATCATCATACGGGAATGAGGCAGACAGTGACGCTTACCTTCCGCACCACCGGACAGCAGAAGTGCGCCCATGCTGGCAGCCTGACCGATACACAGCGTGCTGACATCCGGTTTGATGAACTGCATGGTGTCATAGATAGACAGACCTGCGGTCACAGAACCGCCCGGAGAATTAATATACAGGTGAATATCCTTGTCCGGATTCTCGGATTCAAGGAATAGCAACTGAGCTACAACCAGGTTAGCCATGTGATCTTCAACCTGACCAACCATAAAGATAACGCGCTCTTTGAGCAGACGAGAGTAGATGTCGTAAGAACGCTCACCACGGGCTGTCTGCTCAACAACCATGGGTACCAGACCACTGTTCGTGATAACGGTTGGGCCATCATAAAAATCCGACATTAAAATCTCTCCTAAATCCTTAAAAAATATCAGGGAAAACCATACCCCTGAAAAACAAAAACGGCGGCCGACCAAAGCCGACAGCCGTTCTCTGGCACTTTGAAAAGTACCTACGGAAATTAAAAGGTCTTAGACCTCTTATTCCTCTTCAGCAGCTGCTGGTGCAGCAGGCTTGATCGCGTCTTCGTAGCTTACTTCAACTTCGCTAACCTTAGCAGATCCAAGCAGCAGGTCCAGTACCTGATCTTCCATCACCAGATTCTGTACCTGACCCAGCATCTCCTGGTTACCGTAGTACCAGTCGATTACCTGCTGAGGCTCCTGGTAAGTAGAAGCCAGATCTTCAACAGTGCTGCGAACACGGTCTTCGTCAACTTTCAGCTCGTTAGCTTTAACAACTTCAGCAACCAGCAGACCTACCTTAACACGCTTCTCAGCCTGAGCTTCGAACATCTCTTTTGGCAGCATGTTAGGGTCGATGTTAGCGTCCGGACCACCGAACTGCTGGATCGCCTGACGACGCAGCGCATCGATTTCGTTGTCGATCAGTGCCGCAGGTACGTCAATAGCGTTTACTTCAACCAGCTGACCGAAAACAGCTTCTTTCAGCTTAGCTTTCAGCGCCTGATCCAGTTCACGCTCCATGTTCTTACGTACTTCAGCTTTGAAGCTGTCTACGTCTTTCTCTTCGATACCGAACTTAGAGAAGAACTCTTCGTTCAGTTCTGGCAGAACCTGAGAAGAAACAGAGTTTACCTTCACTTTGAATACAGCGTCTTTACCTTTCAGGTTTTCAGCGTGGTATTCCTCTGGGAAAGTTACATTCAGTTCTTTCTCTTCACCGGCTTTAGCACCTTCCAGACCGGTTTCGAAACCTGGGATCATAGTGCCGGAACCCAGAACCAGATCCATACCCGCTGCAGTACCACCGTCGAACGCTTCACCATCGATGAAACCTTCGAAATCGATGTTCAGCTGATCACCTTCTTCACCAGCTTTATCAGCTGCTTCGAAAGACGCCTGCTGCTTCTGCAGAGTTTCGATCATCTGATCCAGATCGGCATCTTTTACTTCAGCAGAGTTCTTTTCGATCTCAACTGCAGAGAAGTCAGCCAGAGTGATTTCAGGGTATACTTCGAAAGTTGCAGTGTAAGAGAAGTCTTCGCCTTCTACGTCGTTCTTGAATTCAACGTTCGGGCCGCCAGCCGGAGTCAGCTCTTCCTGCTGAATCGCTTCATAGAAGCTTTGCTGAACAACTTCACCGATAACTTCCTGACGAATACCTTTACCGTAGCGCTTCTTAACCACTTTTACTGGTACTTTACCAGGACGGAAACCGTCGATACGTACTGTACGAGCAGTCTGCTGAACACGCTTTTCTACATCGCTGTCTACACGCTCAGCTGGGACAACAACAGTCATCTGACGCTCAAGACCAGTAGTCGCTTCTACGGATACTTGCATGGAATTCCTCACAAAAAAATTATTTGTATCGTTACAAATCTGAATTATCGATCTGCTGTTACGCTTTACACATATATAAAAGGCTGCAACAACAGATAGCAGAATTTCTAAAGGCGGAAATTGTCCGGGAACCTTCTCTATTAGTCAAGAGAAAAGCGTTGAATATCAACGACCGTACAGAGCTTGCACAATAAAGCTCAGAGACAAATCAGGGAACAATTAAAAAGAGAGAAAGATAAGAAGGAATTGGGGTGGACGATGGGGCTTGAACCCACGACCGCCGGAATCACAATCCGGAGCTCTACCAACTGAGCTACGCCCACCACAGGCGTGCTTCCGAAGAAGCTAAATGGTGCGGACGGAGAGACTCGAACTCTCACACCTCTCGGCACCAGAACCTAAATCTGGCGTGTCTACCAATTTCACCACGTCCGCATTTTGAGAGTGTATTGGGGTGGACGATGGGGCTTGAACCCACGACCGCCGGAATCACAATCCGGAGCTCTACCAACTGAGCTACGCCCACCATATCAATACATCTTTCAGTCAGACCAGTTGCTGGCGCGCCCGGCAGGGGTCGAACCTGCAACCGCTCGCTTAGAAGGCGAGTGCTCTATCCATTGAGCTACGGGCGCCTGACACTGCCCGACCTTGACTAAAGTCCCCTAACGCTTAGCGTTCTGGCCCTCCCTTCAAGGTGGTGCGCATAATATATATCGCTTTATATTCCGTCAACACCCTTTTTTAATTTTTTAAGAAAATAAAACACTTACGGAATAATGATTCTTTTTATCTGTGCAAAAAAGCAACAATCAGCGCAACAGCACCATTAGAATCAGAAATACCTCAGCGCCGGTACAGCTTTAACCGCTCCACCAGGCCTACAGAGTCAGGTTGCGGACCTTTCGGTGTCACCACCAGCGCCACGCCAATAACAACCAACCCCATGCCAAGCCAGCTGGCCAGCGTAAGCTGCTCATCAAAGAACAACCAGGCCAGCAACGCCGTTACCGGTGTTACAAGATAAAACAGACTCGACACACGGGTTGCCTCTCCCGCTCTGATCATCAACATCAGCAGCGGTATAGCGCCCAGCGAAATCGCAAACACCATCCAGCCCAGCGCAACAAAAAGATGCAGTTGCAGATCAAAATTCCATGTCTCTGTCAGCAGGCTGACAGACAGAAACCCTAACGCCGCAGCAACATACTGAACCCAGGTATTCATCAGCATCAATCCCTGCTGCCCTAACCGCTTCTGTAGCAATGTTGCACTGGAGATGCCTGCTAACGCGATAACAATTGCCGCCGTACCCGCTGTACTTATCTCTTGCGCACCCACACCGAAGCGACTCTCAACCACCACATACAGGCCGACAAGCCCAAGACACAAACCGATAATGGCAACCAGTGTTAACTGCTCCCGGAATAACCACGCCGCGAGCCAGGCTGTCAGTATAGGCTGAAGCCCGACAATGAGTGCCGCTACTCCGACATCCATACCCCGGTCTATAGCAAAGAAGACGCCCCCCAGATAGCAGACATGAATCAGCAACCCTACAAGCATCTGCCCACCAGCGGCAGTTAAAGACATTGCACCGAACGCTGAAACACCGTGACGCCATAACAACCAGCCACCAAGAAAGATGATAACCAACACCATACGCACAGCCAGGATCGCTAACGGTGGCGCATACAGCACACCATATTTTGTGGCAATAAACGCACTACTCCATAGCAAAATAAAAGCCGATGGAATGATAAACCGGTGAAGTACTGATTCTGACATCTGACACCCTCTGGCAATTACTCAGTTAACAGAAAATCAGTTTAGGGAAGCCCGGATAGCTATAACAGTTTCAGTTTTCTATACTTGATATATAACAGCTTAGATATTTCACAACTGTTATAGTCAATTTTATTAAAACTGTACCAGAGCTTTTTATGACTCAGATACCCCGCTATCAACAACTGGCAGACATGCTGCGCCAGCAGATCGAACAGGGCATTCTTTCTCCCGGAGACAAGCTCCCATCTGTGCGCCGGTTCAGCCAGATGCAAAAAGTCAGCCCCGGCACAGTCCTGAGTTGTTACAACCAACTCGAACAGCTACAACTGATTGAAGCCCGCCCTCAGTCAGGCTATTACGTCAGACAGCCGCCTCCTACCCGGGTAAAACAGCCTGACCAGGCCGTCCAGGCCTGCGATCCTGTGCAAGTGACAATGGGAGATCTGGCGCTGCAGGTTGTTACAGCAACCGATACCGCCACAAATCTGCCAATGGGCCCCGCGTATCCGAGCAATGAATTCAGCCTCACCCATCAGTTATGGCGCAACGTTGCCCGACAGGGACGACTACTTGCCCGAGAGCAGGCCGTGGCGCCTCTGGGATATAGCGTTCCTCCTGGCGAACCAGAACTTATTCGCCAACTGGCCCGCCAGTACGGGCCGCTTTGTATGGCTATTAATCCGGAACACCTGTTGGTGACAAACGGCTGTCAGGAAGCCCTGAGCCTGAGCCTCCAGGCGGTAAGTAGCAGCGGAGATATTATCGCCGTCGAGTCTCCGGTTTTTTACGGCACACTGCAGCTGATAGAGTCACTGGGATTGAAGATCGTTGAAATCCCTGCAAATCCGGATCAGGGCATCAGCCTTGAGGCCCTGCAACTGGCCTTAAGACAATGGCCGGTCAAAGCGGTACTGACCTCGGCCAATATCGGCAATCCACTGGGTTATCTGATGCCCGATGAACATAAGCAACGGTTGCTAAAACTATTGCGGGAATACGATCTTCCACTGATCGAAGACGATGTCTTCGGCGATCTGGCTTATGACAATACCCGCCCTTTACCCATTAAAGCCTTCGATACCGATGACCGGGTACTCTGGTGCAGCTCGGTGTCGAAGACCGTCGATCCCGGCATTCGTATCGGCTGGCTTTCAGCAGGCCGCTATCACGAAAAAGTTAACTACCTTAAATATGTATCAACCATGGCCAGTCCGGCGGCAACACAACAGGCCGTCGCGGAACTGCTGACCGGCAACAACTACAATCGGCACCTGCGCCAGGTGCGCCAGACCTATCAACGCCGCCGCGATCAGATCATCGCACAGCTGCAACGCTATCTCCCTGACGAGTGTCGTATGACATTTCCCAAAGGCGGGTTCCTGATCTGGCTTGAACTTCCCAGAGGGATCGACAGTCTCAGGCTGCATCAGCTCGCTCTGCAGCATCAGATAAGTATCGCACCGGGGATTCTTTTCTCTGCCACGGATACCTACAGAAGATGCATCCGCCTCAACTATGCCTGCTTTGAAGAAACGGCTTTCAGCAGAGGAATACAACAGCTGGCTGAGCTGATAGATCAACTTTAAAAACATCCACTTATTTCAGGATATTTTCAGTTTTGTATGCCAAGATGAGCCAAATTCCAGGGACTTAAGATCACACTATGAATGCCAAAAAACTCTCACTGATCGCTTTACTTGCGGTACTGGTCAGCGCCTTTTTTATTTTCGATCTGGGTAGCTACCTGAACCTTGAATACATTAAGACCCAGCAGGATTCATTACAGAGCTGGGTAGCCGATAACCGCGTTCTGGCTATCGGCGCATTCATGCTGATCTACATCGCTGTGACAGCCCTGTCCCTGCCCGGCGCTGCGGTAATGACGCTGGTAGCAGGCGCAGTATTCGGTTTGCTGACAGGCCTGATCCTGGTGTCATTCGCCAGCAGCATTGGTGCCACCCTTGCTTTCCTGATCGCCCGTTACCTGCTGCGGGAGCCCCTGACCAATAAGTTCTCCAGTTATATTGAACCGATCAACCGCGGCATCGAAAAAGATGGAATCTCTTATCTTTTTACCCTGCGCCTGGTACCGCTATTCCCATTCTTCGTTATTAATGCCGTGATGGGCCTCACCCGTATGAAGGCCGGCACCTTCTACTGGGTCAGCCAGCTGGGCATGCTGCCCGGCACTATTGTATTTGTAAATGCCGGCACTCAGTTGGGTGCCATTGAGCAACCCGGCGACATCCTCTCTCCGGGGCTAATTCTATCCTTCTGCCTGCTGGGTATTTTCCCATGGATCGCCAAACTGATTGTTTCCGCGATCCAGACACGCAAGATCTATCGTAACTTCAACAAACCAGCAAGCTTTGATACCAACATGGTCGTTATCGGCGCCGGTGCTGGCGGCCTGGTGACATCCTATATCGCGGCGGCCACTAAGGCGAAAGTAACCCTGATTGAACGCCATAAGATGGGAGGCGACTGTCTTAACACCGGCTGCGTCCCCTCAAAGGCACTGATTCGCACCACTCACTTTCTGGCCGATGTGCGTGACGCCAAAGATCTGGGTATTCGCAACGCTGAAGTGGAGTACGATTTCGCAGAAGTGATGGAGCGGGTTCAGCGCGTCATTAAAGAGATCGAACCCCATGATTCGATTGAGCGCTATGAATCGCTTGGCGTTGACTGTGTTACCGGATCAGCTCACATCCGCTCCCCCTGGGAAGTTGAAGTGAACGGCAAAACCATTACCACCCGTAATATCGTGATCGCAACCGGTGCCCGACCGGCTATACCTGAGATTCCGGGTATCGAAAGTGTCGAACCGCTGACATCTGACACCATCTGGGAGCTGCGCCAACGCCCTGACCGGTTACTGGTACTCGGCGCCGGTGCCATCGGTTGTGAACTTGGCCAGTGCTTTGCCCGTCTGGGTACCGAAGTCAGCATCATGTTCCGGGGTTCTCAGGTTCTTACCCGTGAAGATCAGGATGCCGCGGCAGTGGTCGAACAGCGACTGCAACAGGATGGCATTAACATTCTCTCTAACCACACACCGGTCCGGTTTGAAGCGACAGACAATGGCTACGCCCTGATCGCACGCCATAACGATCAGGAGCAACGCATCGGGTTTGATAAAGTACTGGTAGCCACCGGACGCACAGCCAACGTTCAGGGCTTTGGCCTTGAAGAACTCGGCATTACCGCTGCTCCCGGAGGCACCATTGAAGTGGATGAGTACCTGCGTACACGGATACCGAACATCCTGGCCTGCGGCGACGTGATAGGCCCGTATCAGTTTACCCATGCCGCTTCTCACCAGGCCTGGTACGCTTCGGTTAACGGTTTGTTTGGTCAGTTTAAAAAGTTCAAGGTCGATTACTCATTCATCCCGTTCACAACTTACACCAGCCCTGAGGTAGCCAGAATCGGTCTTAACGAGAAGCAGGCAATTGATCAGGAAGTTGCCTACGAGGCTGTGCGATATGATCTGTCAGAACTGGACCGTGCAATTACCGATGAAGCCGCTTATGGCTTTGTAAAAGTTCTGCTTAAACCGGGTACGGATAAAATCATCGGGGTAACTCTGGTGGGTGAACATGCTGCGGAAATGCTGCCTGAATTTGCCCTGGCGATGAAGAACAAACTGGGACTGAACAAGATCCTGGGCACTCTGCACGCTTACCCAACCCTCAATGAAGCCAACCGGTTTGTTGCCGGGGAATGGAAAAAACGCCATGCACCGCAACAGGTACTGGCGTGGGTGAAGAAGTACCACGACTGGCGTCGTAATACAGGATAGAAAGAGCAGATAATGTGCTGTCAGTTAATGATGTAACTGTTTAAGCCACTGCTCTGAGCCTTAACAGGACTGTGAAACACTTCACAGTCCGCTGCCTCCACCACTTCGATTGCTGGTTTCGCTTCACTCACCGAAGACTGATCAGCTATAGACAGTACAGAAGCTAACAGAAAGAACAAAGCAAACAGGCTTAGCGCCAATACGGAAGGCCGGACCATAATCGTTTCTCCTTGCCACCGCCAGAAGAAGTCAGAATAGCGATGACAATCTCAAGCTAGACGGCGAATATGAAGCCAGCCTGAAAAACGATCATTTTTTATACAGCAGTATTTCTGCCTGATCCGGATTACTGCTCGTCCAGCTCAGTAGGATAACGAGTGGCCTTGAGGCTGTCCTTAATCTTCTTGAGATGCCCCTGGAAATCAGTGCCCCGACGAAGAATGACACCGGTTGCCAGCACATCAAGCAGCGTGAGCTGCACAATTCGCGAAGTCATTGGCATATATACGTCAGTATCTTCCGGACATGGCACCGACAGTACCACAGTACTGACCTTAGCCAACGGAGAATTTTCAGAAGTAATACCGACCACTGTTGCTCCGCTCTCACGGGCAATTTCAGCCACTTCGACCAGATCACGGGTGCGGCCGGTATAAGAGATAATCACAATCACATCGCCAGTGCGAGCCGCCGCGGCAACCATCCGCATCATCATGACATCATCATAATGGGCAACTGGCAGGTTAAAGCGGAAGAACTTGTGCTGAGCATCCATCGCCACAGCTGCAGAAGCGCCGAGACCAAAAAATGAGATCTGTTTGGCCTGACTCAGATAATCCACCGCTTTAGTGACCAGTTTCGCGTCTACTTCCTTGCGGGTACTGTCCAGTGCAGCAATGGTTGAGCTGAAAATCTTATCACTGTACTGCTCTGCGGTATCATCCGGCTCAACACTGCGGCTGACATAGGGGGTACCCTCAGCCAGACTCTGGGCCAGCTGAATTTTAAAGTCAGGGTAGCCTTTGGCCTCGAAGTTACGGCAGAAGCGGTTCACGGTAGGCTCACTAACGGAGGCTGCCTGAGCCAGTGCGGCGATTGTCAGACGGGTTGCAGTGTTCGGATCACGGAGAATAACCTGCGCCACTTTACGCTCCGATTTGTTCAGTGATTCAAGCCGATCCCGAATCTGTACCAGTAAATTCATTTTTACCTATCCGTCTGAAAATATTAGTTATATTTACAAGCATAGCAGTGAGCAAACTATACTCCCATCATCTACCCATAACCAGCCAGAGATTGCTGCGAAATCCTTTTTTACTGGATTTCTGCAGCAGTTTCTTTTCAAATTACGGCATCAATCAATTTCAAGACAGCCTGATTTATAGGAAGCAATGAAGGTATGAAAACGAACATTTCGGCTTTACTGCAGGTTCTGGAATCCAGTCCGATCATCCCGGTAATTGCTATTCAGAAACTGGAACACGCAGCTCCTCTGGCAAGAGCTCTGGCGGATGGTGGTTTACCGGTTATCGAGGTGACGCTGCGTACTCCGGTTGCACTTCAGGCGATTGAGACCATAAGAAAAACGGTTCCCGAAGTAACTGTCGGCGCGGGCACCATTCTTAATCCGGCACAGTTTCAGGAAGCGATTGAATATGGCAGTCAGTTCATTGTCAGCCCTGGTTCAACCACTGCTCTGCTGGAATATGGCACCACTCAGGACACACCTTTCCTGCCTGGCATTCAGACAGTCTCGGAGCTAATGACAGGTATTGAAGCTGGTTATCGTGTGTTCAAATTTTTCCCAGCAGCTATATCAGGTGGTGTAGCTGCTATCAGATCGCTGCAGGGGCCTTTTGCCGACATTCGCTTTTGCCCTACTGGCGGCATTACTGCAGACAATGTCAGTGACTATCTGGCGTTGGATAATGTCATCTGTGCCGGAGGCACCTGGCTGGCGCCGCAGGCGATGGTTGAAGCGGAAGACTGGGAGGGAATTACCCGACTGGCACGCGATGCTGTCAACCGGGTAACAGAGCAGAACAACTGATCAGAGGCGCTCAAACAGCGCTGCGATCCCCTGACCACCACCGATGCAGAGACTAACCATTGCATAACGACCACCGGTGCGCTCCAGCTCATACAACGCTTTCACCGTAATGACCGTACCGGTTGCTCCGATCGGGTGCCCCAGAGAGATGCCACTGCCATTAGGATTAACCCGGTCAGCCGGCAGATCCAGCTCTTTAGCAACAGCAGCAGCCTGAGCTGCAAAGGCCTCGTTGACCTCATAGACATCGATATCGGTCACGGACAGTTCGTTGCGCTCGAGAATATCCTTTATCACCGGTACCGGGCCGATCCCCATAATCTTCGGATCCACGCCTGCCAGCGCATAGTCCACCAGCCGTGCCATCGGTTTAATCCCCTGCGCTTCAGCAGCTTCACGATCCATCATCAGAATTGCCGCTGCTGCATCATTCAGACCTGAAGCATTGCCTGCAGTCACAGTGCCATCTTTTTTAAACACCGGCTTCAGCCCGGCCATCTGCTCAACGGTACAATCAAGGCGGACATGTTCATCGATGTCGAACAGGGTGACGCCCTTACGGCTTTTCAGCTCAACAGGCATGATCTGCGCTTTAAAATAGCCATTCTCAATAGCGGCCTGCGCCCGGTTATGGCTACGGGTGGCCAGTTCATCCTGTTGCTCACGGCTGATACCAAATTGCTCAGCAACATTCTCTGCCGTTACACCCATATGAATGTGATTAAACGGACAATGCAATGCCGCAACCATTGGATCAACCATCTGCCCATCACCCATCCGCTGACCGAAACGCGCGGTAGGCAACCAGTATGGTGAGCGACTCATGGACTCGGCACCACCAGCAATGACCGTATCTGTAATGCCCAGTTCAATCTGCTGGGCTGCGGTCAGAACTGCCTGCAGACCACTGCCACAGAGACGATTGATGGTCAGCGATGGGACGCTCTCTGGCAGACCGCCATTGATTGCTGCCACACGTCCCATATACATATCAGCAGGCTCTGAATGGATGACATTACCAAATACCACCTGCCCGACAGACTCTGGCTCAATAGCTGCACGATTAACTACTTCCGCAACCAGCATCCCTGCCAGATCAGTCGGTTTATGATTTTTAAGGCTACCACCATAACCACCAATTGCTGTCCGCGCACCACTGACAACCACCACTTCACGTTTCTGCATAATTCTTTGCTCAGGCTTAATACATTCAGCAACATGTTCTCACCCGCTGAACGGCTGCGACAATGATCAGAAAAGCCTGAAAATTAACCTTTACAGACAGCACCTGAAGGATTTTCAACGCCTTCAACAGAGCTTGAGCTAATCTTTATTCAGGCATCTGCAGTGGAGGCTTTATGAAGTACCTGCACCTTAGGGGGGCCGCAAAATGTACAATGTGTGCAATTCTGGCAAGCTGCTTTCTGAGTGGTCAGGCATTTGCACAACCCACCACATTGCTCATTCCTGAGCCAGCATCCACGCCAGAACAGCAACTGAACCGGGGTCAGGAAAACCTGAAGGCGATCAGAGCCCAGTTGCAACGCTTTACCCACACCCAATTGACTGACGATACCGTCATGATTCTGGAGCCCAACGCTTTCAAAATACGCAGCCAGTTCCGGGATGGCCTGATCAGAACTGAGTTTAAAGCTGAGAAAAACGGTGACCTATTATTCCGGATCAGAGTTCCCTTCTGATCCGTCGCCGAAAAACAACAAAAACAGTGTAAAGCAGCACCCTCAAACCGGAAAAATTCTCATACCTGACAACCCGACACCCTGTCGATGTTATAGTTTTTTCACCCGGTTCGGCTGCTCTGACCATAAACAGACACAGATCTGCCCGCCGTCCGGTCTTGTCAGGATGACACCGAAAGATCCTCCTGCGAAATGGCAAATTTCGAGCAATCGAAAGACGCAAAGCCACGGGTCCCAATGGGATAGCCGGGCTACCGAAGGGAGAGACATGCTCTTATATCCGGTTCCGGATCTTTCATCACAGTATCTTATTTCAGTATTGCACTGGCTGCAGAAGTGCTGGGTTAGCATCTATCGACAGATTGTCAAACCGGTTACCGAGCAGCAAAGGCGATTTGTTAAGCCCGCTTAACAGCACCCGGGATACTGCTATGTTTATCGCTGGGGACACAACTCACTGAGACTCAGCTGACTCGTAATCCAATCTCCTAAGCATTTAAAGGGAGCCTTACATGAATAAAAGCTGCAGCATCCTGACATCAATTGTTGCGACCGGCCTTATGACATCAGCCATCGCCGCACCGGGGGCTGATAAACCACAAGGCCCGGCCTTTAATGGCAATATCGACGCCCTGCCTCCTGGCCGCCTGAAGCACCGGATTGAAAAACTCCCCTTTGCCGCCCAACAACAAGCACTGCGCTGGCTCGACCTGTTCAATATTCCGAGCGAGGACTACGATTTCCTTAATGCCGATAGCGACGGCATGCTTTATTACATAGAAACAGTTGTGCCAGACTTTACGGTCACAGCAACCAGCCAGACAGACCCGACGTCAGCAGAAATAAGTCCGGCAGATGCATTCACTCTCCACAGCCGTCCTGGCGCCAGTAAAGTCGTATTTCTGGACTTCGATGGCCATACCATCAGCGACACCGCCTGGAATAGTAACGGTGGATTGCCGGTATACTATGCTCGCGCCTACAACACTGAAGGCAGCGACACCGACTTCAGTGATAAAGAACGCAACGATATCGCTGAAATCTGGCATCGGGTAGCCGAAGATCTGGCCCCGTTCGATATTGATGTCACCACTGAGCAGCCGGTATCCTTTGGTCCGCAGGTTGGCCACGTTCTCATAACTTCCCGTACAGACGATAACGGTAACAGCATGCCGCACAGTAATGCCGGAGGCGTTGCCTATGTAGGTGTCTGGGGCAAGTCTTACTATACAAATTATCAACCGGCGCTGGTCTACTATGACAACCTGGGTAACGGCCATCCGCCTTACGTCGCCGAGGCTTCCAGTCATGAGTTTGGTCATAACCTCAGCCTGTCACATGATGGTGCGTCCGGTACCAGCTATTACGACGGTCACGGTTCTGGCAATGTATCCTGGGCACCTATTATGGGTGTCGGCTACTACAGCAATGTCACGCAGTGGAATAACGGTGATTACAGCGGCGCCAACAATAACGAAGACGATATCACGATTATCAGTGACCAGTTGGGTTATCGCAGCGACGATCACGGCAATAGTATCAGCAACGCAACCGCCCTGAATGTTGAGTCAGACGGCGGGATCAGCGCAACCAATCCTGAAACAGATCCATTCAACACAGTGATCTCAAATAAAGGGGTGATCGAAACCGCGGCGGATTCAGATCTGTTCTGGTTTGATACCGCAGCTGGCAACGTCAGTTTCACCATCACTCCGGCCTGGGACGCGTTCTACCGGAGCAGTCTGCGCGGCGCAAACCTGAATATTGAAGCAACCCTGTACGATCAGTCAGGTAACGCTCTGCTAATCAGTAATCCGGCGACTGAAACGCACGCACAGCTCAGCGCCAGTCTCTCTGCTGGCCGTTACTATCTTGGAGTCACCGGCGTGGGCAATAGCAATGTTCCGTTCAGCGACTACGGCAGCCTCGGCATGTACTTTATCTCTGGCAGCATCCAGCCGCAGTCCGCCGGCGACACGACCGCTCCCACCCCGGGGGTAATGAGCTGGCAAAGCCCACCCGCTGCAGGCAGTCGCACCAGCATCAGTATGACCTCAGTTATCGCAGAAGATGATTCCGGCATTGTGCAGTACCGCTTTGAGTGTACGGCAGCAACAGGCTCCGGATGTTCAGTGAGTGACTGGCAGGCATCTAACCAGTTTACGGCTGACAACTTGTCACCAGGTAGCAGCTACAGTTATCGGGTAATCGCCCGGGACGCCGCTGGCAATCAGAATACCGCCTCTGCGACCGCCTCTGCGGTGACCAATAGCAATGCCGCACCTAGTGCCAACGATGATGTCGCCAGTGTTAATCAGGGCAGCAGTGTATCTGTCGCCGTTCTGAATAATGATACGGATACAGATAACGATCCTCTGACCGTCACCGGATATGGAGCAGCACTGAACGGTTCAGTCACCCAGCAGGGTAATAATCTGATCTATAACCCTGACAACGGCTTCTCAGGAACCGATAGCTTCAGCTATAGCATCAGCGATGGCTTTGATAACGCGCAAGGTCAGGTAACGGTAACAGTGCTGGATATCAACGATGCACCGGTAGCCAACGATGACACCGCAAGCGTTGCTACAAACAGCTCTGTTGTGATTAATGTTCTGGCTAATGATACTGACGCTGATGGCGACACTCTGCGCATCACCGGTGTCAGCAGCCCCAACAAAGGATCCGTCAGCTATACCGACACAGAGATCACGTTCACCAGCGGATCGAAACGTGGCGGAGCATCATTCACTTACAGCATTACAGATGGCAATGGTGGTTCAGCATCTGCAACAGTATCGGTCAGTATCTCCCGCAATGGTGGTGGAGATTCTGGCGGTGACGATGGTGGTGGCGGTAACACCAAGTGTCATCCTAAACGCGGTTGCTAACCCAATCGAAGACAGGACCGGCCAAAGTTCCGGTCCTGTTTTTTTTACCCCTCAGACAGGGATCTGATCAAAGCTTCAGCGGTCCTTCTGGCAGCAACAGCGGCAGCACGATCTCCCTGCACATAGGCTAACGTAATAGCCCCCTCTTTCAGCAAACATAAAGACCGGGTCAGCATAGCACTATCACTTTCATTCAATTCTAACGCCTGAACCTGAGCCTGTATCAGCCCGGCAACCCGCGCTTTATGATGAGCACACTGCCTGTGCAGTGGATCGTCAGGCTCCGAAAACTCACCACTGACATTGATAAAGAAACAGCCATGAAACGGTGCCAGCGTTCTGACCCGGTCATTGAACCAGTCATCCAGAGCATCGAACATCGCCAGCACCCGACTCTGCCCGGGCTCAGCCGCATCAAATGCTGCGGCAAACCAGTCACAGAAGCGTTGATCCCGGTACTGCAATACAGCCAGTACGAGGTCATGCTTACTTTTAAAGTGGTTATACAGGGTCTTTTTTGCCACCCCGGAATGACTCAGCACTTCATTAATACCGACGGCATGCACCCCCTTGGTATAAAAAAGCTCGAATGCACTGCTGATCAGTTGTTGCCGTTTATCTGAACTGTCGCCCATGGTTCCCGCTCTATAGCTACTGCCAATAGGTTTGATGTTGACACAGGTAGACAGACCTGTCTACCATCACTGGTAGACCAACTTGTCTACCAATAACACAATAACATTATGGAAAATATTATGTCCGGCATTCTGAAC
Organism: uncultured Amphritea sp.; assembly: GCA_963669425.2. GTDB lineage: Bacteria > Pseudomonadota > Gammaproteobacteria > Pseudomonadales > Balneatricaceae > Amphritea. The sequence continues at coordinate 1,455,285 of CAXXNC010000002.1, read as the reverse complement.
AAGCTTCGAGGCGATAACACGCCTCTCCCTCCAGCACATCCATTGCGGAATATTCTTCTGGCAGGCCTTGGCGGCTTTTGCGCCATTGCCGTTATCGCTCTGTTTGCCAACAGCTTACAAGCAGCTCTGGTACTGGGCTCCTTCGGTGCTTCCTGTGTACTGGTATTCGGATTTCCCGACGCGCCGTTCTCACAACCACGTAATGTAATCGCCGGGCACTTTATCAGCTCTCTGATCGGCCTGTTATGTCTCAGCCTGTTCGGGCCGGTCTGGTGGTCTGTTGCTATTGCGGTAGGACTGGCGATTGCACTGATGATGGCGACCCGCACTGTTCATCCACCAGCCGGCTCCAATCCGGTTATCGTGTTCCTGACTCAACCGGCATGGGATTTCCTGCTGACACCGACGCTGGCAGGGGCTGTCATTCTGGTAATGGTTGCTCTGATCTACAACAACATCTCCCGGGAAGCCCGCTACCCGAAATACTGGTAACTCAGCTGCCCAGGGAGTAATTCAGCTTGCTTCCTACTTAGGTTGACAGGTGATCTCTCATACAGCGGGTATAATCCATGGTCTGTATCAGTTAATTGAAGGAGTCAGACTGATGAACCCGGATGCCCTGCTTAATACCGAACTTCCAATCATTCAGGCGCCAATGGCCGGTGTGCAGAACAGCGCACTGGCCATTGCTGTATCCGAAGCCGGCGGACTGGGATCACTCCCCTGCGCCATGCTCACATCGGAAGGACTTGAGCAGGAGTTGGCATGCATCAGAGCCTCAACCCGCAAGCCGGTTAACCTCAACTTTTTCTGTCATCAGGAGCCAGCGGTCGATAACAACAGAGATCAGCAGTGGCTGAATGCCCTCAGGCCTTACTACAAGGAACTGGACCTGCCGCTTCCGACACAGTCAGGCCCGCCAAGCCGCAAACCGTTCAATCATGATCTGGCTGCGATTGTCTGTGAATTCCGCCCTGCATTTGTCAGTTTTCATTTCGGCCTGCCATCTCCCGACCTGATCGATCAACTGCACAGCTGTGATATTCGTATTCTGTCAACGGCCACCACCATTCAGGAGGCTATCTGGCTGGAACGCAATGGCGCAGACGCTGTGATCGCCCAGGGAATTGAGGCAGGCGGTCATCGGGGTATGTTTCTTACCGAAGACCTTAACAGCCAGCAACCTGCAATGACGTTGCTACAGGACATTATTAACGCCGTGAATGTCCCGGTAATTGCCGCCGGAGGGATCAGCGATTCGCATGCTGTAAAGTCAGCACTGTCACTTGGAGCAACTGCTGTACAGGTCGGCACTGCCTACCTGTTGTGCCCTGAAGCCACTACCAGCGAGATACACCGCAAAGCATTATTATCAGACACAGCGACCGAACTGACTAACCTTCTGTCAGGACGTCCTGCCAGAGGCATCACAAACAGATTAATGCAGGAACTGGGCCCCTTGAGTAACAAAGCACCTCAGTTCCCACTGGCATCCGGCGCGCTTGCAGCACTCAGAAATGAAGCGGAAAAAGCTGGTCGGGGTGATTTCTCGCCGCTATGGGCAGGAACAAACAGAGGGGGTTGTGAGGTAATCCCTGCAGCAGAACTGACCAGAGAGCTGGCCAGCTTGCTACAGGATTGATCAGAAAGATCAGGAATGAGTGTTGGCTGAAGCATCCGGCTCCGGAGTTGCCTCAGGTACCGGATCAGCCTGCTTCGCTGTGGTCATCATCAGCCAGATAAACCCTGTTACACCGGCGGTGAACGAAGCGAACAGAATACCGGTTTTAGCCATCATCAGATCTTCAGGCGAACCTTTAAAGCCCAGCTCAGCGATAAAGATCGACATAGTAAAGCCGATACCGCCCATCATTGCCAGACCGGCAATATGACGCATATTCAGACCGGATGGCAACTGACACAGACCTGACTTAACTGCCAGCCAGGTAACACCAGCGATACCTACCAGTTTACCCACGACCAGACCAAGAATAACGCCGATCGCAACCGGATGCAGAATAGTGCCACCAAGGTTGCCGAAATCGATAGCAACGCCAGCATTGGCCAATGCAAAGATCGGAATAACGATATAGGCGGAAGGCAGGTGCAACTGACTTTCAAGAATCTGTGCCGGCGCCTGTACCTGATTAACACCGCTACCCAGCGCACGAACCTGAGAACGCAACTTATCGTTGACGATGATGTTCTCATTCTCTTTAAAGGCGTGGCGGATCTTATCAACCTTATTGCCGATCAGAGACAGGAAACGTTTCGGATCATACTTAGGCTTCATTGGGATAATGAATGCAAGTATGACGCCTGCCAGGGTTGCGTGAATACCACTCTTGAGCATGGCGATCCAGAGGAAGGAGCCCACGATCATGTAAGGGAGTAATCGACGAACACCGCCCATGTTGAAACTGATCAGTACAACGATGAAAAATGCAACCATTCCCAGCGCGGACAGATTAATCGTTTCGGTATAGAACACAGCAATCACGATTACCGCGCCAAGGTCGTCCACGATCGCCACAGCAATCAGGAACATCAGCAGGCTTTGCGGTACCCGCTTACCTAACAGCGCCAGAGCACCCAGGGCGAAGGCGATATCAGTCGCCATCGGGATACCCCAACCAATAGCAGTCGGACCGCTTGGATTGATCAGGAAATAGATACCTGCTGGCACCAGCATACCGCCGATGGCTGCAAGAATAGGCAGCAGAGCCTGCTTCGGATTGGCCAGTTCACCAACCAGCAGCTCACGTTTCAGTTCGAGACCCACCACCAGGAAGAACAGCGCCATCAGGCCGTCATTGATCCAGTGATGAAGTGTTTTAGACAGCTGGAAGTTGTCTAAGCCGACTGTCAGGTATTGTTGGAAGAGATGATGATAGGCTTCAGCCAGTGGACTGTTGGCAATGATCAGGGCGACCACCGCGCATAACATCAACAGAACACCACTGGTTGTCTGCCGATGTATGAATTCTTCGAGTGGACTCAGGACTTTATCAAATGCCTGTTCCCACGGGGCTATATACTCCTTGCCCGCCAGCTTTCTCTTCCGCTTCATACTACTCTCCAAAAATCTTTAGCTGCAATTTCAAACAATAAAGAAGCTTTAAAACGGTTAAAACTCCGATGGCTTCTGCCATATACGCTCCATGTCCCGCTCATCAGACACAGCACTGCTTATAGAAAGAGTGTTGTATCTACGGGTCAAGGTCGTGCTGCAGAAACCGCCGACTATCCTGAATCAGGATATTGCATCACCGCTAAAGTGATGATGCCGCCGGAATCATACAGGTGTTTCAATACCAGATACCCGCACTTAGCGATGCACCATAGTATATGGGAAATTTCCCTGCAACCTTGTGTCCGGTCAATTAAAGGCAAGGCAACAGCTGACTTACAAAACCAACAATACCCTACCCTTAAACAGGATGAAACCACACTCTAATTGCAAACAATTATGTAGTAAAGCAACGAAAATTAGCAAAAACGACAAAAACCTGCGGTTTTTCAGGCACTGACTGATGCCAAGCCCCCGTACTTACTGACATAACCTCTTGTAATAAAATGACAAACCCTACAACCACGGGGCATCAAAATACGGGTTTACCATTATCCCAATACTCTTATGACAGTAAATATTAACCGCAGTGCGACTGAAAAATTGACTGAGAACGTCAAAGCATGGATCCCATCACGCCACTATTTCGTTTTTTTACCCACTTATAGCAACAGCGTGATAACACTGATTATCGGTGATCGGGTTTTGTACCATTCTGGGAGGTGAGTCTTAAATAAATATTAACTATTGCTGATATAGAGTGAAGCTACAGACCCATAGCGAAGACCTGAAAAGAGAAAGCACACACTCAATAAGGGATGGATCAGGGCGTATACAGACATAAAATTCGCCCTGCTACAGCCTGTAGACCGGAAGATCGCATTTACATCAGGTCCAGACACTTACAGGAGGATCGTTCGAGATCGCATTAAGTACTTCACGGTAGCTCACTATCCCGATAGCAGAACCGTAAGCATCGGTGATCGGCATTACTCTGAGGTTATATCGATACATCACTTCTGCGATCCGACGAATTCCTGTAACCGGCTCAGCGGTAATCACCTGATCTTCTATAAAGCTCCTGACCGGATTCAGCATCATCCCCTTGATTGCCACATCCAGATCAGACAGTTTCTGAAAGATAAGATCATAGGTAAACAACCCGATAACACGCTTTTCATGATTGAGTACAGGCAGAACATCGTATGACCCGGACTTCATTCTGCTCACGGCCTCGAATGCGGTAGCCCGGTCGCTTATATAGTCAAAGTCCGTTTTCATAACCTCCCAGGCGTGATGAATCTGCTCCTTATCACTGATATGCACCAGATCTTTATAGGCTTCAACTGCTGAGTTGCTGGGCGCATACTGTCCCGCCCCCGGGGTTCCGGACAGCTTATCCTCTGATAACAATGATTCTACCGGAATCAGTGTTTCGAGCCTGTACAGCTCCTCCAGAGTATTTCTGAAAACACGTCCATCTGTATCAAATACCGAAAACATAGGCGTTCCTCCTGTGGGCAGAGATATTTCCCCCTGTGATTCAATATACGGCGAATTATTTGAATTGAACCCCGGACATTGTCGGGACTGCTTCAGCGAGCCACTAAGAATCATGGAAAACCTTACATTACAGCGAGTTAGAAAATCATCGAAAATACCTGAGCGTCTGTCTCAAAAAACAGAACCGATCCGTTTCAGTCATCTGATAGGCTTTTTCTGTGTCTGGAAACAAGAGAAAAATAGCTGATGAAGAAACACACCGATGATGTTCTGACCAACAAGCTCTACTCTGCTGTGCGCTACAGCGTACGTGTTCTATCAGTCCTGATGGTTTTCGTCATCATCATGGGAGTCGTTGATGTGGCCTGGACGATCTACGAGAAGATCAATACTCCCCCCGTATACATCCTGACTATCTCCGATATGCTGGCAACCTTTGGCGCTTTTATGGCCGTACTGATCGCCATCGAAATCCTGATCAATATCACAGTATATCTCCGGGATGACGTAATACATGTAAAAATTGTGATGGCGACAGCGTTGATGGCCGTCGCAAGGAAAGTGATCGTACTGGACTTTGCCACGACCTCCCCACCCTATATATACGGACTGGCAGCAATCGCTCTCAGCATGAGTGTCGGATACTGGCTGATCCACAAACTACCCACCAAGCTTCATGAGGATTAGAGGCTTCTGACAAAGCCTTTAATACTCATCAACCAGGAATTGAACCGGGAAGAAAAATCTCATTTTGGAACAAACGCTCAAAAATAGACTCCCAGTGTCAATGCGCTTTAATTAGTGAATACAGTAATGCCATCTCACCGGGAGAGATAAACATGAAACGGGCCATGTCACTCTTACTCATGATCTGCGCCAGCCAGGCCAACAGTGCCGACATTGTTCTCACGAATGGACAGATTTTGCAGGTTGATCCAGCGTTCAACACAGTCAGCGCGATTGCTATAGAGAACGGTGAAATTATCGCCACCGGCACGGATCAAGATATATCAAAACACATTAACTCAGACACCCATCTAGTTGATTTAAAAGGCAAGACTATTATTCCCGGATTGATAGACAACCATATGCACCTGATCCGCGCTGCACAAAACTGGCAACAGCAGATCCGCCTTGAAGGTGTGCTCGACTATCAGGCAGCCTTAGATAAAATTGCTGCTGCGGCAGCCAGAGCCAAACCCGGAGAGTGGCTTATTGCTTCGGGTGGATTTGTAGAACGCCAGTTTGCCAACCGCCCTTCAGCCGGATTTTTACGCACAGACCTGGACCGCGCAGCGCCGGATAATCCGGTCTATCTGCAGCACCTTTTTGACTGGGGTTATGCCAATAGCGCGGCCATGAAAGCGGTATCTATCAATCCGGAAAAACCAGTATCCATTCCCGGCTTGCTACTGGATAGCAACGGCCTGCCGGAAGGCCCTGTGACTAAACGCGCCCAATGGCTGATCGAACAGAAAATAGCTGAACAAACTAACGAGAAACGACTGGCACACAGTAAAAAAGCTCTGCAGGATCTTACCCGGGCAGGTTTAACAACGGTGGTGGACGCCGGTGGTTTTGATACCACTGATGCTCTGTATGCCCCCTTTATTGAACTCGACAAACAGAATCAGATGCCCATGCGACTCTTTTATATGAAACAGGTCATTCCATGGGGCAGCGGCACTGTTATACCGGATCTGAGTCGTCTTAACGGCGTGCAGTTTCGTCAGGGCAGCGAGTTTTTCCGCCCTATCGGTGTGGGTGAGCAATTGATGCTACCGGTACAGGACACCGCAGGACGCCCGGCCAAAAGCAGCCCAGAAGTTAAACAGGCATTTCTCGATAACGCCACAGAGCTGGCGAAACAAGGGATTCAACTGCACCTGCATGCAGTCAATGATCAGTCTATCAATCAACACCTGGATGCCTTCGAACAGATTAATCAAACAACCCCTCTCGCCCCACTGCGGTGGACGCTGGCGCACGTAGACGGCATAATACCTGACACCATCGACCGGGCTAATAAACTCGGCATCCACTTTGCTATTCATAGCCGTCCGGTACTGATCGGATACCGGTTTCAGAATACCTTTGGCACTATTGCCCGAGAGATGACCCCGATGCGCACACTGACCGAGAAAGGCGCACTCTGGGGACTGGGCTCAGACAGCCCGGTTGTCTCTATTTATAACCCGTTCCGCACTCTGTGGTGGGCTGTTAACGGAACAATGGTCGACGGCACCCGTGTATCTGACCAGAACATCGACCGCAAACAAGCGCTGATTGCCCATACCATTAACAACGCCCGCCTGGCCTTTATGGAAGATAAGCTGGGATCACTTGAGGTCGGCAAGCAGGCTGATCTGGTGATCCTGAATAAAGACTACATGAGCATCGATGCTGCCAGAATTGCGACGATTAAACCCCTTGCGACCATGGTGAATGGCCGCTGGGTATATCGCTCTTCGCAGATCGATCTGTAAGCACTGATATAAGAACTGATATAAGAGCTTATATAAGCACTTATGCAGTTATAAGAAAGCCGGTGCTGCTATAGCACCGGCTTATTTCTATCAGAAGACTGACAGTTAAGAGGTATAGGCACCGCTTGCATAGTGCAGCTCATAGCTATGGCTGTAGATCTCCAGAATATTTCCGAAAGGATCTTCCATATAGATCATGCGGTACGGCTTCTCACCCGGATAGTAATAACGCGGCGCCTTCATGCGCTTTTTACCGCCAGCGGCAACAATTCTCTCCGCCAGACCTTCAACATCAGGATCCTGAACACAGAAGTGGAATACCCCGGTCTTCCAGTATTCAAAGTTATCTTCCGGATTCTCCTGATTCTTAAACTCAAACAACTCCACACCGACCCGATCACCGGTCGACAAGTGTGCAATTCTGAAGCGCTCCCAACCTGCACCAAATACATCGGTACACATTTCACCTATAGCAGAATCATCTTCGGCGATTTCGGTCGGCTCCATAATCAGATACCAACCCAACACCCCGGTATAGAACTTAACCGCAGCTTCCAGATCAGGCACAGAGATACCAATATGAGAAAACGTTCTTGGATAGACATGCGACATAGAGAAACCTCCACCAATCATTGAGCTGAATTGCTATCGATGGAAAAAGAATAAAACCGATCATTGCTAACGTGAAATTATCATTTATTCTGTAAATGATAATTTATAGTTATAGAGATAATCAGATGCTGAACCCGCAGTGGCTACGGACTTTTCAGACACTGGTAGATATCGGGCATTTCACCCGGACCGCAGAGATTCTGAATATAACTCAACCAGGAGTCAGCCAGCATATCCGCAAACTGGAACAGGCGTGTGGTTACAATCTGCTTAACCGCGAAGGCAAGCATTTCGAACTGACTGATCAGGGAGAGAAGGTTTACCAGTACGCCAGACAACTCGAACTGCAGGAGTCTGCGCTGCTGGATGACCTGAGTTTTGATAACCCGTTTGCCGGACAGTACCGACTGGCCTGCTCAGGCGCCACGGCTCTGAAACTCTACCCACGGCTACTTGATCTACAATCAGAACACCGGGAGTTGACACCCCAACTGGAAGTCGCACCCAATGGCCGGATTCTTGAACAGGTAAAAAACGGTGATCTGGATCTGGGCATAGTCACCCAGATCACCACACCTGAACTGTTCGATACTGAGCTGCTCGGACACGAACCGATCTGTCTGATACTACCTGCAGGTACTGATCCAAGCGCTGATATTACCGACCAGCTCAATCAACTCGGCCTCATCAACCACCCGGATGCACTGCACTATCTGTCACTCTACTGCGCTCAATCCAAGACCGAACAACTGAAGCGCCTGAACATCGACTCAATTCCGGTATCCGGTTATATCAACCAACTGAGTCAGATACTGCTGCCGGTATCCCTAGGGCTTGGATTCACTGTCCTGCCCAAAAGCGCCTACGACAATTTCAGCGCTTCTAATAAACTCCGGATCTACGCACCGGAGGATCAGATTACAGAATCTCTGCACATAATAAAAAAGCGCAACAGAGAACTCCCTGCGCGCTTTGAAATCATCATACAAACACTACGGAATCACTTTGCAGAATCTGAACCGACAGCGTCATAGATGGCGTTAAAAAAGGCATCTGAGGCATACAGATCTCCGGAAAAGTTCTGCACCCGTTTAATCTTGCCGTCCTCGATCTGGTAGATAAGCACCCAGTTAAGATCGATGTTATCTCCCTCAGTGTTGCTCCAGCCCCGATGCGCATCAATCACATAGGTGTCATTAGCCGCCAGAATTATCACCTCGGCTCTGAACCCCGCTTTACCCAACTGACCAAAGAAGCCGACAAATTCATCAATTCCCCGCTTAGTGCCTGCCAGCGTATGACGGCCCGGAATATGCCACTCAACATCGTCAGCGACATAGCGCTTCAATGCTTCCATATCACCAGCGCCATAAGCAGCAAAGAAGTTCTGAACGACCTGCAGTGCGGGACTATTTTCAGAGCCTTTAGCCACTGGATTAGCTGGCTTGGGCCAAAATTCAGGCTGATTGATCTCGGCCGCATCAGACACCGCCTGCTCATTCACCTTAGCTGAGTTCCCGGCACAAGCGGTCAGAGAACCTGCCAGCAGCACCATTCCTAACAATTTATAAAATGTCATTATAATCGCCTCCAGAATTAAACAGGTTCAACCCGGTAGTTGTGAATAGTAATGCTACCGCTTTCATCCAGCGTCACTTGCCATACTTCATTCACCAGCATGTTCAGCGTTTCACCTTTAAACTCCGAAGTCTCAAAGGTTTCTGCCTGCAGACGAATACGCAATTCAGCCCGGTAGCCTTTCCCTTCAGGGATTACTTCAATCTGCTCAACGATATGGTCACAGCCAGGCTTAAATGTAGCCCGCGCACCTTCGTACCAGCGGTTAAAGCCATCATGACCTTTGAATTCACCTTCCGGCATCACCCAGGTCACATCATCAGCCAGGGAAGCGATAAAGAAATCACTTTGCTCCGGCAACTGATCAAACTGACTGAACCACTGCCCGACAAACTTCTCAATACGGGCCTCAGCAGAGCCGGTAATAGCCTTAATCTGATCGATCAGACGCTCTGCATGGTTGCGCGCCCGTGCCTGAACATCTTCCAGCTTGTTGTAGACACCCGGGATATAGACCATACGGTTGGTATAAACCGGTGGGTGGTAAACCATACCGGCCAGGTAAGCAGTCTGCTGCAGAGGACGCACCAACTGCTCAACAGTGAAGTGGTTGTAACCCAGAGGATCATAAGACTCTTCGGGGCCACCCACCGTAAACGACAGAATAAAGTCTTTACCTTTGAGCTTGTCGCCCTCAGCACCGTAGGCAAAGTTATAACCGAACACATCATCGATCCATTTCTTCATCAGTGCCGGCGTTGAGTACCAGTAGAACGGGAACTGCAGAACAATCACATCAGCACTTAACAGCGCTGCCTGCTCCGCCTCAATATCGATCTGATAGTCGGGATACAGCGCATCAAGTCGACGCACCTCAACACTGTCCAGACTGCTATGCAGTTGCTCCAGAATGACGGTATTGGTGTAAGACTGCTCCAGGTTCGGATGACCGGAGATAACCACTGTTTTGCTCATAACTGCTCCAGAAATGTTGTAAATGTTTTCAATGGTTGCAGTGTAGAGGCAATGATTAGTATATTTTAGACTCTCAATACCTAATGAATTATTAGGTAGCTTCTAACAAACAAAAAACGGATATTACTATGAAAGGCACCACCTTCAATCAGTTGACTACCTTTCATGCGATCGTCCAGGAAGGCAGCATCCGCGGTGCAGCGAGAAAGCTCGAAATCGCACCGCCTTCCGTCAGCCAGTCCCTGAAGCAACTGGAAACCCAATTAGGCCTCCCTTTATTTACCCGAAGCACCCGACGCATTGAGCTCACCGAAGCAGGTCAACAACTGTACGAGCAAACTATCAATGCCATCAGTACGCTGGATTACGCGCTGGAGAGTGTGCAGGATCTGAGCGAAAGCCCCTCCGGCAAAGTGAGCATTACCCTGCCACGGTTCGTATTTCAGTTCTTCTTTAAGCCGATCTATGCTGAGTTCTGCCAGCGCTACCCGGATATTCAGCTGGAGATATCGGTCTCCGATGAAGCGGTCAATATTCTTAATGAGGGCTTCGACCTGGGCATCCGTTTTGGCGATCGCATTGAAACCGGCATGGTTGCCCGGCAGATCACCGCGCCCATGACCGAAGCCTTTTTTGCATCCAAGGCCTATGCAGAAAAGAACGGCCTGCCCAGGATTCCGGTCGACCTGCAGCAGCACCGTTTTATTCAGTACCGGTTTATCGCTTCCAACCAGCTTGCCCCGCTTATCCTCAAAGACAACGGACAAGATCTCACCATTCAACCGCCGATTGCGCTGATCGTTAACGACACAGATGCCATGGTCGACGCCTGCGAAAAAGGCCTTGGCATAGGAAGAATGGTCGAGCCGATGATCACAGAGCAGGTAAAAGCCGGCAAGCTGGTGCCTGTACTGAAAGATTACTGGTACCCCTATCCGGGGCTGTATCTCTACTTTGTACAGAACAGCCAGAAAGCCCGGCGAGTTCGGGTGCTGATCGACTTTCTGATTGAAAAGGGAAAGCTGCTGCATGGCGCGTAAATAAACGAGCAGGCTCTCCCTCTGGCTTTCATTAAAGCAAGCAGCGTAACTGTTATTACGAGCTCTTTTTATGAGCTATGCTCTGGCACCAGAAGCAACTTACCGATCACCTCGCCTCGCTCCAGTTTATCGTGAGCCTGACTCACCTCTGCCAGCGGCATCGTACTGTATACCGGCTTGATATCACCATTAACCAACAGCTGATAGAGCGTATCCATTGAGGATTTAACCAACGGATAGTCATTAAAGAACGTCGCGTAGATCTCTGAATAGGAGATGGTAGGCGCTTTACCAAAGTGTTTGAACGCCTCTGCCTGAAGATTGGTCTCACCCACACCGCCAAGCAAACCAAAGATCACTACATGACCCAGCGGCGCCAACGCTTCCATGTCCTGAACAATCGTATCACCCGCCACCGGATTGAAGATGTAATCTACACCACGGCCATCGGTAATGCGCTTAACCTCAGCTACCCAGTCATCCGAAGAAACCAACCCGTGATCGGCACCCTGCTGCATTGCGTTATCCAACTTATGGGCTTTACGCTCAAGGGCGATCACTTGCAAACCTGCCAGTTTAGCCAGTTGTATAAGGGCCGTGCCAACACCGCCAGAAGCAGCATAGATAAGTGCTGTACCACCGGACTTAACCCGGGCTACGTTATGTAGCATATGATAAGCGGTAAAGTAGTTAACCGGCAGCACCGCTGCTTCCAGCAGATCAGTGCTATCTGGCAGCTGTATCAGCTTTTCTACAGGAACAACGGCGTATTCAGCATAGGTGGATGCACCGATCGGCCCAAGGAATGCCACCTTCTGCCCCATGCTCAGTACAGTACCATTGCTATCAGCAACCACACCGCTCCCTTCAACTCCCGGAATAAACGGCAGCTCCGGCATCATTCCCGGCGGCATATTACCTTCACGGATAATGGTATCGATAAAGTTAACCGGCGCTGCAGCGATGCGGATCAACACTTCACCTGCTTTCAGTTCCGGGGTTTCAATTGCTTTATATTCCAGTTTATCGCTACCACCGGTCTGCTCTAATACCACTGCTTTCATAATGTTCTCCTGCCCAATCCGTCATCTTGCGTTATTCGTTGATCGCCATAATAAGCAATCAAGACCCGGTATATAATTGGCAGAACGGGAGATCAGAATTTCATTAATGGGATAATAGATTTATGCTTAAAGCTCAATCAAAGCGATAAGATAGTCTCTATGAAACGTGTATTTGATGATCTGAGCCTGTTTTGCAGCGTGGTAGAAACCGGCAGCCTTAAAGCCGCCTCTAAAGCGCTGAACATCCCTCACAGCACCGTTAGTCGAAGGATCGACGCACTCGAGGCAAGCCTTTGTTTGCACCTGCTTCATCGCAGTACCCGCGAAGTAAGGGTCACACCACGAGGCCAGCAACTATATGAAGACAGCGTACAACAGCTACAGGCACTGAATAGTGCTATAGAGATTGCCATTGATGCAGAAGTGCAATTCAAAGGTGCACTCAAAGTATCTATGCCAGTCAGAGCGGGTATCGATTTTCTCGGTGGCTGGCTGATCGATTTTGCCGCTCAGCATGAGCACCTGCATCTGGAAATTGAGCTATCCAATGAAAACCGCAACCTGATCAGAGGCGGTGTCGATCTGGCATTCAGAGTGGGGCCGCTGGTGGACTCCTCCGCCATCGCTTTGCGCTTATGGGATATTCACTACTCAATCTGCGCCACAGACACCTTTATCCGCGATCACAATCTGAACGGCGCTATCAGCCTTGAATCACTGTCAGGGCTACCCACTGCAATATCACTTCCCATTAAACAATGGTCCTTCACCGACCAGAACCAACAAACCGTCAATCTGATCCCTGACAGCGCACTGACTGTTGATGACCTGGGACTGGCACGCCATGCAGTCCAGACCGACAAGTACATCGCAATGCTGCCGGACACGATGATTGAAGGAACCAATATCCGAAAGCTGGAGATCGCAGGCCACCAGCCACTAACCCGGACTATTTACGCCTACTATCTGGGGCGACGACATTCCATCAGCCAGATACGGCATATTGTGGAATATGTGCGGGATAGGAATAACAGCTGATTATATTGCAGTTATCACTCATCCCCGGTAGGAAGGTGCTTACCTGCATGATGCACAACTATCTTCTCGTCCTCTGCGTCCCATTCAAAATGAATTCTCATACAGTTTTCTTTCCTTCGGGAGTTGCCCAGGCATAAGTGTTTATTGAAGTCTGCCTTCCGATCCTTATAGTCTCGGTCATAGACTGGAAACCGCCCCATCGAAACATCAGACATACTGGGTTTAAACTCAATACTCAGCTCATCCAGCTTATCTGTCATTAAACTCATGCGCTGGCTGTACTTAAAAACCTGATACGATTCATTACCAAGCAGATCGAAAGCTTTTACAACCCTTTTCAGGTCTTTATAAACCGATTCTTCAAGGCTCTGCTTTGCATAAGGGGTCAGTATCAGGCGTTCACACCATCGCTCCTCTGTATAATCAACGATATCAGCCATATCAAAAATGGTGTACACAACTGGCTCATCTACTGACTTGCAGAGTCTCTGACTTTCAAGCTTCAGTTTCTGAGAGGTTAAGTTTTCCGCTTTCTCTCTTAAGTCTGATACCTCTTCCTCCAGAATTAGCTGATACTGGCCATCGACTAAGTCAATCTTTGCCTCACAATCAAAGTGCTCAATAAATTGATTAAACGGCTCGACTGCACGAGTAATCAACTTTGAAAGATCACTTCCTAGTTCCGATATTAAATCCACAAGCAGCTTAACAAACTCAAAAAAATCGTTGGGATGAATGCACATTTGCCCTTCAATTTCGATACAGCTCTCTCGTATCGAATTGAGCTTATTGGTTAGTTGCTGGATGTCCCCTTCATAATGTTCAAGTAAGGCCGGTGCTACAAGCTTTGACCTGAGTTCACCAAACAGATAGTCATCATTGAGCAACTCTCGCGTAACCTCTAGCGCCTCAAAGAATTCCGCACTCTCAACTACAATCTGCTCCTGAGAATCCAGCTTATGCCTTACTACGCTCATAAATGCATGAAAGGCTGCTTTATATGTCTTTAAAGCCCTGGAAACCCATTCTTCAAAGCTAGGCGAAAGATTACTAGGAAGGTTATCTGCCAACGAATCATCCATGAAATACCACTCTCTTTTTAATCATTTAACTTTAAAGGGTTCGAAACATTGCCGGCATAGAATTTCTTTTCAAAGTAATGAATAGTCTTTGTTTTCAAATCCAAACCAGCACAATTATTAACTCCGCAGCTAATAATAACCAAGGGTTCCATATACCCCTGGATATTTACGGTGCTATAGCTATCTGTCTTACCCTCATTGACATCACTTACCAGCTGAAGCCCTTTTTCCTTTCCCTGATTCTCTGCATAGACTAGTGAAATAAGGACAATGGCAAGCGCGACGAAAGCGTAGAAATAGTGCTTATAGATACGCAACAGTATCCTTTCCAAAGTACTCAGCTTAAATTTCTTTTTTATCTTGTCCTTAAAGCGAACAAGACGCCTTTTTGAAGCAAAAGAGCTCAGTAGAAAAGTTTCAAAAAACGAAATAACGACAGTGATTCCTGCCAGAATCAAAAACAACCAAAAGGCGGCCTCTATAGAGGGCACCAGAATCACAAATAAAGCATTGTAGAGGATTTGATACGAGGATCGGTTTATAAAACCTTCCTCTACGCCGATAACAGAAAGGTATCCGTTATGATTTGCGATACTCAGGGCATAGATCAGCCCTGTCAGAAGTGCGATTCCTAATGCACTCTCAGTAAGTTTATTTATCATCCCTGACCTGTCTTGGTTAAGCTGTAATCATTGCTCTATTCTTCTTAAAGCTCTCCGCCTGAGCGAAAATATCTTTATAGACCTCATCCCGGTCAACCGGAGGATAACCGTGTTTCGCCAACAGCATGATCAGGTCGACCTTCAACTCGGCTTTAATGTCATCACGCTGGCTCCAGTCGGTATACCTCGCCTTATCATCGACAACAGATTTCACATCTTTTGCCAGAGGGATAAGCTTTTCTTCCGAGTAGCTGAAGTCGTATTTAGTGGCTAGCGTTTTGAGAATGTCGTAAAAGGCCTTCTCTTCGAAATCGATACCCATATCTTCAAACGAGCTCATCTCAGCACGCAGCTCGTTGTAGAGCTTGATTATTTCATCCGAGAAGTCTTCCAGGACATCGCTGACCAGAACATCCTCCTCTTTTCGCTCGTTGTATCTATCCACCAGAGCTTTAAAACGTTTTGAGAACTCGATACCCTGAGAGCGATTAGTTTTACCAAATTCACCAATGGCTTTTGCCAGCATCTGCTGTAACAGTTTGATTTTGGTATTCGGCAGTTTGATCTTCTCAATCTTGGCAAGATAGTCGTCATCAAACAGATCGATCTCAGATTCAGCCTCGCTACCCAGTTTGAAGATCTCTTCCACGCCGTCACTTTTCAGCGCGTCTTCGATCATCTCACGCACTTTCGCGTTCATCTGTGCGGTATCCGGCGCATCGCCTTTGGTAAGCTTGAATACGATAGAGCGCACCGCAAGATAGAAATGCACTAAATCCCGCTCTTGCTGGCTTAAGTGCTCACTGCCGCTGCAGATGTCATACGCCGCCTTCAGGCGTTTTACCAACGCCATAAAGCGCTTTTCCTGCTTATCAGTGAGCATGGCAAATTCGGCGGCCATATTCAGGCAGTTCAGCTGCGCAACCGGCTCGCCGTTAAAGTAGGGCTGCATATCAAAGCGATGGAACATGCGATTAAGCAGATCAAGATGATCTTTCACCGCAGTTATCGAGGTTTGTATATCCTCGAAGTTGGTTTCTTCCGATTTAGAATACTGAGCCAGCGCCTTATTCATCTGAGATTTGATGCCGATATAATCCACTACCAAACCTTTCTCTTTGCCCTCAAATTTGCGATTGACCCGAGAGATGGTCTGAATCAGATTATGACGCTGCACCGGCTTGTCTATGTATAGGGTATCCAGAAACGGAACATCAAAACCGGTCAGCCACATATCAACCACAATGGCGATCTTAAAATTAGACTTGGGGTTCTTAAACTGCCGATCCAGCTCTTTACGGTAATCCTTGCTACCCAACAGATCCCAGAGCGCTTTTTCATCATCTTTACCACGGGTCATCACCATTTTGACCCGTTCAGACGGCTTAATCTCTTTCTGTTCCTGCTCAGTCAGTTGGCTACCGTCACTGCAGGCTTTAACCTCAAACCACTCAGGGCGCAGCTTTTTAATCTCTTTATAGAGATCATAAGCGATAGTGCGGGAGCTACTGACAAACAACGCCTTGCCCATCACTGTTGAGCCTTCCGCCAGGCGGTTTTCATAATGTTCAACAAAGTCAGCCGCCAAGGCACGAATACGATCCTTATCCCCCAAGATATACTTGAGATTAAGCATCGCTTTTTTACTCACTTCAATTTGATAATCGCTGCTCCCCTCTTCGGAACACTGCTTATAATACTTTTCTATTTTTTTCAGAACTGCAGGATCTTCAATAACTTTCGCTGCCCGACCTTCATAAACGATACGCACAGTAATCTCATCATGTACGGATTCAGTCATAGTGTAGGCATCGACCACCGGGCCGAATACATCCAACGTGGCATCAATCGGTGTACCGGTAAAACCGACAAAAGTGGCGTTTGGCAGCGAGTCATGCAGGTATTTCGCAAAACCGAAGGTGCGTTTTACGCCTTTCTCGGTCACCCGCACTTTTTGGTCCAGATTGATCTGGCTACGGTGAGCTTCATCAGAGATACAGATCACATTATCCCGATCTGTCAGCAGCTCGGTATCTTCGGTAAATTTATGAATGGTGGTGAGGAAGACGCCGCCACTGTTGCGGCCTTTCAACAGCTCCCGCAGATGTTCACGGCTTTCGACGCTGATCACGTTCTGGTCGCCAATGTATTCCTTGGCATTGGTAAATTGGGCCGAGAGCTGATCATCCAGATCCGTACGGTCGGTAATCAGCACAATGGTAGGGCTTTCAAAGGTAACGCTCTTCATCAGCAAGCGGGTAAGAAACTGCATGGTAAAGCTTTTACCGCAGCCGGTTGCACCGAAATAGGTGCCGCCTTTGCCGTCACCCTCAGGTTTTTTATGCTTCAAGATGCTCTGATAAAGCTTATTCGCCGCATAGTACTGAGGGTAACGGCAGACAATCTTCACTTCATTTTTGGAACTATCAGGAAAGTAGATAAAGTGGCGGATTACATCGCGCAAACGTTTGGGCTCAAACAGCCCCTGAATCATCGAATGCAGCGCATCAATGCCGTCTTTCTCTACCGATTCATGACCGGTCACCTTGCGCCAGGCATAGAAAAAATCGTAAGGCGCGAAGATCGAACCCATTTTGCTATTCACGCCATCGCTGATCACACAGAAAGCGTTATAAACAAACAGTTGCGGTATTGCCCGGCGGTAGCGCACAGCCAGTTGGGTATAGGCTTCATCCAGTCGCACCTCTTCCCGAATGGCGCTCTTAAACTCAAACACCACCAGCGGCAAGCCGTTGATATAGAGAATACCGTCGGGGATACGCTTTTCGACTGCTTGCGATCCCGTGCCTTCAATTTCCAGTTGATTGACCAGCCGATAGATATTCTGGTCAATATCATAGGCAGCGGGCGTTTCGGCGGCTAAGGACAGCAACGGTTCTTGCTCAGCGGCCAGCACAGCCTGTTCTGTACCGCGATAATCGATTAGCTGGATATACAGATCTTTCTGACTCCGGTCTTCACGCTTGAGTAGAAAACCGTCCGACAGCCATTTCATAAACTGCTTGTTGCTGTCGTAAAGATCACTCGCGGATAGTGCTTCGATCATCCGCACAACAGAGGTAATTTCACCCTCGGTAATCCCTTCACCGGCATAACGCGCCGCCAGATACTGTACTAGGTCCGCTTTAAGCAATACCTCATGGGGCTGGCGTTGTAATTCACCGCCGGGTTGATAGGGATAACCCTGCTCACCCAGCAGTTCAATAATGGCCTGTTCCAGTTTGGCTTCGGTGAATTTCATACTGCATCCTTGTCTACGATCTTTTTAATTCAGGGCGTCTGCGACCTGTTGTTCAGCTTCGGGGATCTGGAGCTCGCCGGAGATTAGTTTGGGCAATAGATTATCTCTCAACTTCGACAGTTGAATCGATTCTTGTTCCGAATGTAAAATCTTATCGAACATTGGTTGAGATATTTCAGCAAACTTTTTCAATACTTCTGCGCATGGGTTAAGTAGCTGAATCTTAGAGAACGTAGAAGTATTTAAGTTTAAAGTTGCGCTCCCACCGCTCGCTAAATCATGCAACAGCCTTTTCAATGATCTCATTGTGAAGAAAAGATAAATCGAATCCCTAGTTTCAGAAGGGATTATTGTATTTATCTGCTGATTTGTATGGCTGTCGTTGGCAGCAATAACAACTTGTCCGACTGTAGCGATACAACTTACACAGATGCTACCGGCTGGTACCAGCTTTTTGTGCTGTGATTTATGCCCTTCATGTGTAAGTGAGTCAGACGTCTCTACTACATATACTTTCCCATGTGTATCTGGGATTTTTATAAAGGGTATATCGCCATCATAAAATTCAGAGTTCTTTTTTGATGGGGTCTTTCCACATACTACTTGGCCAAAATTAGAAACAGCACTACCCCCCCACCCCTTCGGAATCCGTCCCATCTCTTCAGTGAATTCAAACTCACTTGGGAAGAGTGAACGGATATTATCAGGCAGTGCTGGCGCTTCTGCTTCGCCCTGAGCAACAGCCTCACGCAGTTGCTTGCGCTGTGCAGCTTTGGCTTGCAGTTCTTCAGGGATCGGATTTCCGGTATCCAGTGCGTTATCAATCACCGGGTCGAAATCGACGAACCAGCTTTTGAATAGGGCTTGCGCCATCTGCTCCAGGGTTTGGTTGATTTGGCGGTTGAGTTCGATTTTGTCGTCAATAGAGCCAAGAATGTGAGCGATGGACTGCTGCTCATTGTAAGGGGCCAGCTTTATTGGAATACGCCTTACGATTCCTTCATTTAAGGACGCCATTGTCGTTCCTGCCGCGTGCTGGATCATCCACCTTTGATGTAATTCAGAAAGAAATTGATAAGCAATAAATTGCTTATTTACAGTTTCAGGGAGTCTAAGACGAATACCGTCAGATCCCAGAAACCATCCTTCTTGTTTACCTTTTACCAGAGCAGACCTTTCCACGGCACCCTTTCGACCGAAAACGATATCACCTTCCTCAAGCAAATATTCAGGCATGCGGTCAGTTACGGCAGAATTTACCTTTGGGGTGCGGTCATGTAAGACGATGCGGCCTAGCTGAACTTCCCCGACCGAAATAATAGGAACACCTTCGTTAGCATACTCAGAAGCTTTCAACTTGGTACCAAAAGGCCCCGTCTTAATTTCACCGCCTTCAGATTCCAATAACTCCCCAATAGTAGTATTAATCCAATCAGCGGCCATAACCTAATCCCTCAAGACTCTTACGAATCACAGCATCAAGCTTTTCAGCTTCATCCATCTGCTTGTACAGGGTCTGGCTTAATTCAGCCATCTTGGTCTCAAACGGGATACCATCATCTTCGATCTCCGCCGCTCCAACATAGCGCCCCGGAGTCAAAACAAAATCGTTAGCTTCAATCTCATCAAAGGTAGCCGACTTACAGAATCCAGCCTTATCTTCGGTCGCTCCCGGCGTCCTGCCTTCCGCGACACTTGCACCTCCCTGTGCATCGTATTCACCATTCCACTTTCCGCTACGCCAGTTATGGTAGGTCCCTGCAATCTCGGCAATATCTTCTGTGGTCAGTTCTTTATGCACGCGGCTGACCATGGTGCCCATATTACGGGCATCGATAAACAGGGTCTTATTGATGCGGCTGCGGAAGCCGCGTTCGGTATCTGATTTTTTGTTTTTGGTAAGGAACCAGAGGCAGACCGGGATCTGAGTGGTGTAGAACAACTGCCCCGGCAAAGCGATCATGCAGTCTACCAGATCGTTCTCGATAATCTGCTTACGGATATCCCCTTCACCGCTGGTATTGGAGGACATAGAACCGTTGGCCAATACAAAACCCGCGGTACCGTTCTCGCTCAGCTTGGAGATCATATGCAGAATCCAGGCATAGTTAGCGTTGCCGGTTGGTGGTACAGGGTAACCGGCCCAGCGCGGATCATCGGTCAGCTCATTATCGGCGCGCCACTGTTTCTGGTTAAACGGCGGGTTAGCCATGATGTAATCGGCTTTCAGATCCGGATGCTGATCTTTAAAGAGGGTGTCTCCGGCAACTTCGCCAAGATTGCCCGCAATGCCCCGCACCGCAAGGTTCATCTTCGCCAGTTTATAGGTGGTGCTGGTGTATTCCTGACCGTAGATAGAGATATCTTTCTGGTTACCGTTGTGGCTGTTGATGAACTTAATGGATTGCACAAACATACCGCCTGAGCCACAACACGGATCATAGATCTTGCCTTTGTAGGGCTCGATCATCTCTGAGATCAGGGTCACCACAGACTTAGGGGTATAGAACTCGCCCCCACCTTTCCCTTCACTTGCAGCAAATTTACCGAGGAAGTATTCATAGACCCGGCCCACCAGATCCTCTTCCGTCATATGACACTCATTGGCCAGTGTCTGAATATTGTTGATGGTATCGATCAGCGCCGCCAGCTTGGCAACATCCAGCCCCAGACGGGAAAAGTAGTTATCCGGCAGTGCGCCACGCAGAGCAGCATTACTCTTTTCGACCGTATGCAGCGCGGTGTCAATTTTAACCGCGATATCGTCCTGCTTGGCGTGCTTGAGGATAAAATTCCAGCGGGACTCTTCCGGCAGATAGAAGACGTTTTTCATGGTGTAAAACTCCACCATATCCACGTAATCCCCCTGCCCCTCATCAATCATTTCCTGACGGCGGGTTTCAAACTTATCACTGATAAACTTGAGGAAAATAAGGCTGAGCACAATGTGCTTATATTCGGAGGACTCAACGCTGCCACGAAGTTTGTTAGCGGAATCCCAGAGTGTTTCTTCGAAGCCTTTCTGATTTTTCTTATCAGCGGCTTTCTTTGCTGCTTTTGCCATGAAGTAATGCTTAACCTTCGTTAAAGTAATCGGTATCGAGTGTTTGCAGTTGGTAGGTTTGTTTAACTGCAACACCAAGATTATGTTTGATCATCAATTGCGCCAGTTGCTCACCATCGATCAGCACAATCGACATATTCAGCCCTTTGGCAGCCTCTTTCGCGCCGCTGGAAAAACGTGATGTGGTAATAAACACCCCTTTACGCGCGCCCTGACGGGTCAGCGCACCAATAAAGGTATCAATTTCCGGACGGTGAATGACGTTAGTCTGCGCATAGCGTTTAGCCTGCAAATAGATGGTGTCCAATCCTAACGGGTCTTCATTAATGACTCCATCAATACCACCATCATTTGAGTATTGCGTGGCGCTGCCGGACTGTTCGCTCCAGCCACCGTAACCCATCGCCTGCATCAGATCGACCACCAGCTTTTCAAAGAACTGCGGTGACTGCTGCAAAATGGTTTCCAGAATATCGCTGGCAAGTGCCTGCTGGATCTCTGTGTGCGCCTGCTCCAGACGCTCTTGAGGATCAGTTGCGTCATCGACCTGCTCGGTTTGCTCTTCAATCGCATTTTTCTGAGCATCGCTAACAGGCTTGGTTTTTACTCGGTGAAACTCAACAAACTCTGGATACTGCCGCAGATAACGTACATCAACCCGGTGTGGGCACTCTTCCAGTGCCTGTATGCCGCGCTCGGTAATCTGAATCTGCCCCCGCCCTGGTGCCTTTGTTAGCCCAGCTTTATTCATGTAGGTTCTGGCCCAGGCCAGACGATTCTTGATATAGGTTTGTCGACCGGAAGGTAGTACCTGGCGGATATCCTCATCTGTCAGTTGCAGGTAGTCACAGACAAACTCAATAGCATCTTTAAATTCATGTACTTGCTGATCCTGAACGGCAACCAGAAGCGGTCTCATACAGGATTGAAAGTCGGGGATTGCCACGCAGCAGCTCCTTGTCGCGTAGAGGTAAAAATATTGAAGCCAAGCATACACCAGACTGGGTAATGGAGCTATCAGGCAATAAACATTCTCATCATTTCACATCGCATGACTATTTATCGGACCTTGAAGGCTCTAGCTACAACGAAGCAATCTGTAGCGAAGTGCTTCCAGCGCCGATTTAAGATCAGTAAACGGACAGCAAGTAGATCGCCACGGGGACGTGGCTCGCTACAAGGAATAGATCACAAACAAAAAAGCCTGCATAAAGCAGGCTTTCTTATTTAATCACTGAGGTTTACCCTAGCAGCGTCTTATCCAGGCAGCTTTTCACCCCAAAAGCTTTGCCCGTGCACTGTGAAGCTTTTTGTAGCTTTCGATCAGGCGCAGGTGCTTATCCAGCCCTTCCAGCTTCATGCTGGTTGGGGTCAGGCCGTGGAAGCGTAGCTCACCGTTCACAGAACCGACCACATCCTTCATAACCGCTTCGCCGAACATGCGGCGCAGGTTGAAGATAAAGTCTTCCAGTTCCAGCTCTTCGTCCAGCTCAATTTCCAGTACTGCGTTGATAGCCTGATAGAACAGGCCACGTTCCACGGTGTTGTCGTTGTACTGCAGGAAGCTGTCCACCAGCTCCAGCGCGTATTCATGACGCTGCAGCGCCAGATAGATCAGAATCTTCAGTTCCAGCACTGTTAACTGGCCCCAGACAGTATTCTCGTCAAACTCAATACCGATCAGAGTTTTGATCTCGGTGTAGTTATCCTCTTCACTCTCTTCCAGACGTTCAGCCAGATCGGCCAGCTGTTCGTCGTCCAGGCGATGAATATTGAGAATATCTTCACGGAAGTAGATCGCCTTGTTGGTGTTATCCCACACCAGATCCTCAACCGGGTACACCTCGGAGTAATCCGGTACCAGAATACGGCAGGCCGAGGCTTTGATATCCGGCCCAAAGCCTTCAAAGGTGGAGACGTAGACCTCTTTGCCCAGCTCTTCGAGGATCGCCATCAGGCTGTTGCACTCTTCCTCGTTAGTGCCGGAGAAATCCCACTCCACAAATTCGTAATCTTCTTTATTGCTGAAGAAACGCCAGGAGATGACACCGGTGGAATCGATAAAGTGCTCGACAAAGTTGTTAGGTTCGGTCACCGCCAGACTATTGAAAGTCGGCTTAGGCACATCGTTCAGACCTTCAAATGAACGGCCCTGCAGCAGTTCGGTCAGACTCCGTTCCAGCGCAACTTCAAAGCTTGGGTGCGCACCGAAAGATGCAAATACACCGCCGGTACGCGGGTTCATCAGCGTCACACACATTACCGGGAACTGGCCACCCAGAGAGGCATCCTTAATCACCACCGGGAAGCCCTGCTCTTCAAGGCCCTGAATACCGGCCACTATGCCCGGATATTTATCGAGTACGGCTTGCGGTACGTCCGGCAGAACTAATTCCTGCTCAATGATCTGACGCTTAACTGCCCGTTCGAAAATCTCTGAAAGACACTGCACCTTCGCTTCAAACAGGTTGTTACCTGCGCTCATACCGTTACTGAGGAACAGGTTCTCCATCAGGTTAGATGGGAAGTAGACGGTTTCGCCATCAGACTGACGCTCATAAGGCAACGCACAGATACCGCGCTCATAGTTACCGGAGTTGGTATCGATCAGGTTAGATCCCTGCAGCTCGCCATCCGGGTTATAAATCTCCAGACAGTAGTCATCCAGCAGACCATCAGGAATCGCATCATCTTCAGTCAGCGGGAACCACTTCTCATTCGGGTAATGAACGAACTCAGCATTGGCAATCTCTTCGCCGAAGAACTGATCGTTGTAGAAGAAGTTGCAACTCAGACGCTCGATAAACTCCCCCAGCGCGGAGCACAGCGCGCTCTCTTTCGTTGCACCTTTACCATTGGTAAAGCACAGCTCGGAGGCGGAATCACGGATATTCAGGGACCAGACATTAGGAACGATATTGCGCCATGAGGTGATCTCAATTTTCATGCCCAGCGCTTCGAGAATACCGGTCATATCAGCAATGGTTTTCTCCAACGGCAGGTCTTTACCCAGAATGCAGGTTTCGTGACCGTCATCGGTTATGCCCATCGCCATAATGCTGGCGTCGGCATCCAGGTTCTCAACCTCTTCAATCTTGAAGTCCGGCCCCTGTTGCACGACTT
This sequence comes from uncultured Amphritea sp., assembly GCA_963669425.2. GTDB lineage: Bacteria > Pseudomonadota > Gammaproteobacteria > Pseudomonadales > Balneatricaceae > Amphritea. The sequence continues at coordinate 1,430,726 of CAXXNC010000002.1, read as the reverse complement.
TCTTAACAGTACAACGGTCAATGGAACGCAGAATGCCCTGGCGGTCTTTCTCGGAAATGGATTCGGGCAGCTCTACCTGAATCTGGAAGATCTGGTTATAGCGATTTTCCGGATCAACGATATTGTTCTGTGACAGACGGATATCTTCCGTCGGGATATCCCGCGCGTTACAGTACACCTTCACAAAGTAAGCGGCACACAGCGCAGACGATGCCAGAAAGTAGTCAAACGGACTCGGTGCTGAGCCATCGCCCTTATAGCGAATCGGCTGGTCAGCCACCACAGTAAAGTCATCAAACTTGGCTTCAAGTCTGAGGTTATCCAGGAAGTTAACTTTGATTTCCATTTGACTACTCTTTCGGAATCTTTAATTCGGGTTTGAACGGCCTTTCGCTGCTATTTATAGCCTGCACACGCAGTTCAGCCAGGCCGTGCATTCTACACCAATCAGATGGATTAGCACGATCATAATCGATGCATATAACAGCGGGATAACCACCTCAAATGCACAATACTGTTCACTCGATAAGTAAAGTTAGACACAGGTATGAAAACCGGTACTGGAAGCACCTCGCTACAGTTTGATAGGTTGTAGCGAGGGCCTTCCAGGCCCGATCAAAGTAATTAAGTCCTGAAATGGGAATCGCTGCATTTTCTATACAACAATTAGCGATACAACTATCAACGCAACTCATCCCACTTCAGGTGCGGATACGGGCTTAACGCCCGCGTTTAATTTTCAGACTCTCAGTCAGTGTTTTACGGTAGAAACGGCCCAACGCCCGATCCTGCTCTCTCTTCTCAGCCAGGCTTGCACCATTACGAGCCTGCTCACGCATAAGCTTGAGATAGTTCGATAACCGACGCTGATCAATCTGCCCATTCTGGATTGCTTCCTGTACAGCACAGCCTGGTTCTGACTGATGCTGACAATCACTGTAGCGGCACTGATCGGCTAATTCGCTGATATCAGCAAATACAGCATCCAACCCTTGCTCACAATCCGCCAGCTGTAGCTCCCGCATTCCCGGCGTATCCAACAGAACGCCACCGTAGGGCGTCAGATGCAGCGACCTGGAGGTAGTGGTATGTCGCCCCCGATCATCATCACTCCGGGCAGCACCGGTGGTTTGCAGAGCTTGTCCGGTCAGGCTGTTAATCAGGGTTGATTTGCCCACCCCGCTTGAGCCCAGCACAGCAACGGTATTGCCCGCCTTACACCAGGCTTGCAGCACCGAGGTACTCTGATCATCGAGAGCGTTCACCGCTTCGATCATCAACATACTATCCAGTGCCTGCACCTGACGGACATAGTCTTCAGGCGTATCACACAGATCAGACTTGGTGAGCACCACAACGGCTTCGGCGCCCGCTTCTTTGGTTAATGCCAGGTAACGCTCGATACGGTTCAGTGAGAAGTTCTGATTCAGTGAACACACCACGAATACAGTATCGACATTGGCAGCGATAAACTGCTCAGCAACTTTGCTGCCCGCAGCCTTGCGGGAAAAACAGGAGAGTCGGTCCAGACGGCGATACACACTGCCATCGCCATCCAGTAAGACCCAGTCGCCAACTGTCAGATCCGGCAGCTTTGGGGTGATGATTAATTGATGTCTCCCCTGCTCGGAGAACAGTTCAAAGTGGGAGCGATGCTGCGCCGCAACTCTGGCAGGTAGAAATTCGGTGATCTCTTCGAGAGAAAGTTGTTGCTGAAAAAAAGGCGTCCAGCCCAGTAAGGGCAATTGAAAAATTGTAGTCATAGGAACCCCTGACGCATAAAGATACTGCGTCATAAAAACGATTCATCAGGGGCGAATAGCCCCGGCTCAGAGACCGGGCAAAAAGGTGCGCAGGGTTAAGATCAGCGCTGTGCCCGGAAGGTGTTGACTACAATCATGTTTACCCTCCAGCGTGAGGTAGAATTATCAGTGATCGCTAATGTAGCAGATGCAGTTATTGAGTCAAGCGGACCTTGTCCATCAGATGGACCATCAGATCCCAAAACCACAAGAAGCATTCATTAAATGCTAACTGGTACATCCCAATCCTTGCTCCAGATGCTACTCTCATTTAGAGTCGCGACTCATTTAAATAACCGGTAGAGAATCATATGCCTTTTGATATTACTGCGGTGGTGAACATTATGGGACTCTCTGCCGTCGCCGTGTTCGCAATCTCTGGAGCTCTCGACGCCGCCCGCCAGAAAATGGATATTCTCGGTTTTATGTTGATCGGTACTGCCACCGGTATTGGCGGAGGTACCCTGAGGGACATGCTGCTGGGCAATGTACCGGTATTCTGGATTCGTGAGCCGGTCTGGATCCTGGTCTGTCTTATCGCATCAGCCGTTACCTACGTTATAGCCCCCAAACTGGCTTCGCGAACCAAAGCCTTGATCTGGATGGACGCAGTAGGCCTGGCCCTCTTTGCAGTAGTGGGCACCGAGATAGCACTGGATTATGGCACCTCCCCTCTGATCGCCGTTTGCATGGGAGTCATGACGGCTACCTTCGGCGGTATCGCCCGGGATGTACTGTGCGGCAGCAACCTGACGCTGATGAATGAGGAGCTGTACATCACCACAGCACTGGCAGGCTCTGTGGTCTACTTAACACTGAACCTTCTGGATCTTCCCCATAGCTACGATCTGATTGGCGGTTTTCTGGTGGCCTTTATCCTGCGGGCACTGGCTATTCTGTTTAATATCAAATTACCCAATCCGTATCAGAAGCACTGAGCTCTCTTAGATAATTTCAGTTAGCTGCTGCTCATCTGATTTATCTGGCCAGAAAGCAGCTACCAAACCCAGAAAGACTCCAGAGCTATTCCACCTATTCCTAACCCCACCAAAACCTTTCCATTACGGAAGATATTCCTGCCTCCCGTAACCTATAGATCTGATAGCCAATAATCCGATCATTCACCAACTGAGTAAGCTCAACTGTAATGGGACCATTTCAAGTAGCGCAAAAGGAGCATATATTTAAAGGCCTGAAACTGAAATCTTCCCAGGCCTTACTCATGCTCGATGTATCAGACATATACATTTTAAAAACGATTGCTGAATTCGGCAGCACCAACAAAGCCGCTGAAAAACTTCATATGTCTCAACCTACACTGAGTAAGCGGGTCAGCCGACTGGAACAAGTTCTTAACGTAGAGTTATTTCATCGTAGTAACGCTGGCATGAAGCCCACCAGAATTACCGAATATCTGATCGAGAATGGTAAAAACCTGCAATCTCAGCTCGACTCGCTTTGCCGGCATGTAGAACTTCTGGCAAACCTGGAGGGCGGCTCTCTCAAAATTGGCGTGAGCCCGGTGATCGAGCAATTACTGTTTCCGAAAGTATTGCTGGATTTTATTGAGGAAACTCAGAATGTAGAAATTTCATTCCGGGTGGACTCACCGGAAGCCCTCGTTAAAGCGACCCTGAGTGGCGAAGTGGACGTGGCAATAGGGCCTTACGCAAGCGACGAGTTGCCACCTGAGCTGGCCATTTCTGAAGTTGACACTGCATCCGTTATTTTTGTCGTTCGCTCGGGACACCCTCTCCTCCGGCAAGACAATCCAGTGACTGTTCAGGAGTTAACATCGCTGAACGGCATCGGACCAGCGCTTAATCAGGCAATGATCAAAGCGATGGAAGCCAAAGGCCTGTCTGCAACCCTGAAGATAACCTGCGATAGCTACCACATAGCTAAGAATGTCGTAATGAACTCTGATTACTATACCGGTGGGCCGGCGCAGCTTTTTGAAAGAGAGCTTAACAATGGCGAACTGATTGCTGTCAATATTGATACCGATATCAGATGGCAGGCGTGCTGTATTACCAGACCCGAGTCAGTCCATATTCCAACGGTAAAGAAGTTTTTAGACATTCTCAGTCAGTATTCTGAATAGTACTATTGCTGATATCCCTGACTCAGACTCTCTGTTTACAGGCTCTATCTGACAGATAGCTAATCAGATTACTCATATCTATCGCTATTCGTTTTCTTTGAACCCTCTTCAAATTTAGCAATTATTCTTTGAACCCAGATTCCCGTAACCTTCTCAGCATCACAAACCGAGGCGAGTTCTGAACTCAGCAACCAGTTCAGCGACGCTACTGATTATAATCGGTTTATAACGGTATGGCGGGAGAGATTATGACAATCTTAACGAATGACACGCAGCTGTCTTTATTAACTGACTTTCTACATCTGAAGACGGCCTATGAGAACAATCCGGCACCGGACTTAAACGAACGTAAAGCCGTTCTTCTCAAGCTGAAGTCCGCCATTCTCAAGCATGAGCAAGCCATTTATGATGCGCTCAAACAGGACTATGGCTATCGCAGCGAATTCGATACTCTGATTGCAGATGTCCTGCCCAGTGTCGCCGGTATTAACTACGCCTTGAAACACCTTAAGCGCTGGATGAAACCGTCGAAACGCCATGCAGGTCTGATGCTTGCCCCCTCAAGAGTGAAAGTGCATTACCAGCCATTAGGGGTTGTGGGTGTCATCACCCCCTGGAACTTCCCTTTCTTTCTGGCGCTGGGTCCGGCAACTCAGGCGCTGGCCGCCGGTAACCGGGTAATGATTAAAATGAGTGAGTTCACGCCAAATGCCAACCGCGTGATGCGTGAAGTGGTTGCCGATATCTCTGATCATATCAAGATCATTGAAGGTGAAGCCGAGGTCGGTGCAGCCTTCTCTGCGCTGCCATTTAACCACCTGATATTCACCGGTTCATCGACGGTAGGCAAGCTGGTAGCCCGATCGGCTGCCGACAACCTGACACCGATTACTCTGGAGTTAGGCGGCAAGTCACCGACCATCATTGACGATGACATCAATATGGATATCGCCGTTGACGCCCTGATTGTCGGAAAGTCAGTTAACTCCGGACAGATCTGCGTATCGCCAGACTATGTTTTTGTGCCTGAAGCCAGGAAAAAGGAGTTTATAAACCGCTTTATTGAACGCTACTCGGAATACCATCTGCACGATAGCAACGCCAATTCTCAAACCCATATCGTTTCCGACAAGCAGCATGAACGATTGATGGGCTTTCTTAAAGACGCTGAGTTAAAAGGCGCCACCCTTCACCCTGTTAAACCTCTGGAAACCGATCATGGAAGACGCGTCTACCCTCATCTGGTCACAGACCTGTCTGAGGATATGAAGATTCTTCAGGAAGAGATTTTTGGCTCAATACTGCCGGTAAAAACCTATCAGAATATTATCGAGGTGGTTAACTACATTAACTCACGCCCCCGACCACTGGCGCTGTACATCATGTCAGACAACCGGGAACTGATAAATTCTTTACTCGAGAACACACACAGCGGCGGCGTTGCTATTAACGATACCGCTATGCATGTGGCAGCTGACGATGCGCCTTTCGGAGGCGTCGGTAATTCAGGTATGGGCCACTACCATGGCCACGAAGGCTTTCTGACGTTTTCAAAGGCAAAAACAGTTCTCTACTCAAGCTCATGGTTGCCAAAGAATCGTTTTATTCTGAAAAACACCCTGGGCGAGAGCAATGTTGCTCTCGCCTCTGACTGTAACAAAACTCTGAGTTGTGTTTTTAGCTACACTACCTGCCCTGCGGCAAAACCAGATGCCCAGGCCCACTGGAAGTTGTGACCGCCGAGATGTCCGGTAACATCCAGACACTCTCCGATAAAGTACAGACCGGGCACCTGCTTAGCTTCCATGGTTTTCTGGTTAATCTCGTTGGTATCGATGCCACCCAGTGTCACTTCTGCCGTGCGGTAACCTTCTGTGCCTGAAGGTTTTACCTTCCAGTACTGGAAAGACTCAGTAATACGCTGCAACTCTTTATTCGACAACGAGCCCATCACCCCTTGTATACCGAACAGGCCACACAGGATCTGAGCCATCCGCTTGCTCATCTGCTGAGCAATGATGGTAGTGATATCCGCCTTCGGACGCTCTTCCCGCTGTTGCTTCAGCCATTCTGCCAGATCCAGCTCAGGAAACAGATCGATGGAAACCTCAGCGCCTGGCTGCCAGTATGATGAGATCTGCAGGATCGCCGGTCCACTCAGACCACGATGAGTGAATAGCATATTTTCAGCAAAGCTGGTCTTACCGATGGTGGCTCTGACCCAGTGAGACACTCCAGACAGCTCCTGCAGGATTTCTTTGTCTTTAGGCTGCAGGGTAAACGGCACCAGAGCTGCACTACGGGGCAGGATATTCATATCAAACTGAGTGGCGATATCGTAGGCAAAGCTGGTGGCGCCACCATTGGGGATAGACAGACCACCGGTTGCGATAACCACAGATCCCGCCTGGATCTCACCCTTATTGGTTTTCAGCAGAAAGCCTTCATCCTGATCTTCCAGTGCTTCCACCGTTGTCTCTGTCTGTATGCTGACACCGGCCCAGTCTGCCTCCGTCAGCAGCACACGCAGAATTTCTTTGCTGGATTCATTGCAGAACAGCTGACCAAGAGTCTTTTCGTGATACTCAACGCCGTGACGTTCCACCAGCTCGATAAAATCCTGAGGCTTATAACGGCCAAGTGCGGACTTACAAAAATGAGGATTCTGAGAGAGGAAATTATCCGGTGCACTGTTGATGTTGGTGAAATTGCAACGGCCACCGCCGGACATCAGGATTTTACGGCCAATCTTCAGCGTATGTTCCAACAACAGCACAGAGCGGCCACGATAACCGGCCGTAGCTGCACACATAAGACCGGACGCCCCGGCACCGACAATAACGACATCAAACTGTTGCACGCTGCTCTATTCCTGATGATTACAGAAGACGCGCATTGTACAGCCTGAGACCTGCCCGTGCGAGTTACAATAACAGCGCTTCAGCCGGTATTTTTATGGCTACCATCGCACAGTGGCGGCGTCGATGTCTGCTTGCAGGTGCAGAGAAAAATGGTTTCCGATTTGCGGGCAACAAATACGACCGGATCGAGCCCGGTGCCCTGATGGGAGCCGTCACAGAAAGGTTGGGTATTGGATCGGCCACAGGCGCACCAGCAGTAAGTTTCACCTTCAACAAGGTCAACCTGGATTGGCGCATCGCCCGCACGATGGACATCGGCGTGAGACATGATCTGATCTCCTGATCTGCCTGCAGTTGAGCCTGCAGGCACCAGTAAACCTAGATGAGGTTTTTCAGGAGATCAAACAAGACGGCGTGATTACTCGTCGTTGCTTTGTTCTTTGCCCGCTGCTTTATCCGCTTCTTCACGGGCATTTTCAGCCGCTTTCAGACGACGAATTTTGTCGGCTAACGGGGTTTTACGTTCAGCCTGTTGCTGGCCTTTATCCTGCTCAGCATCCACCGCTTTCTGGTAGACAGACTTGCGCTTTTTCTTCTGCTCAAGATTCTTGCGCTTGCGGCTTTCGTAGCTGTCCGGATCGGCCAGTTTCTCACTGCGACGAGGTGGATCAATAAAGATGGTTACGCCGGCACCGCCACGGGTCTTCTTCTTACGTGTCATATTCTTTTCTCACTATCTCTGAATCACTTCAGTGATCATTCATCATTTGCATCTGCTGCCCGCTGCTGTCTTGCCAGCCGGGCTTCTTCTGCGCGTTCTGCTTCCTGAGCCTGCTTTTCCTGTTCCAGGCGTTCCTGTTCCAGCCTTTCCTGCTCAAGTCGCTCAGCTTCTATACGCTGCTGTTCCCATTTTTCCTGCCAACCTGCTACGGTCTCGAAGCTGATTAAGCCAATTGTGCCGCTGCGCAACTCATTCAGCAAAATCTCTGACGCTTTATGCAGATCAATCACGCCACCCGCTCTCAGACCACCGCGCTTGCGACCGATCTCTTCAAGTACTTCCATAGCCGTTTCCGGCAACTGCTTGAACTTATAACGCTGCTGCAGCAGATCCGGATAATCATCCAGCAGAAACTGAGCGGCGTAGAGCGCCACATCGTCATACTCTATGGCGGTATCCTTGATCGCTCCACTGACAGCGAGCCGGTAACCGGAGTCATTATCTTCAATCTTAGGCCACAGGATTCCCGGCGTATCCGACAAAGCCATACCGTTCTTAAGCGTGAAACGGGTCTGCCCTTTTGTCACCGCAGGCTCGTTACCGACTTTTGCTATACGTTTGCCCAGCAACGCATTGATCATGGTGGATTTTCCAACATTCGGAATCCCCATGATCATAGCCCTGACCGGACGCCCTTGCTTACTGCGGGATGGCACCAGCTTTTTACACAGCTCAGGGATATTCTTAATCAGCTTTTTCTGACCGTAATCGATCATAATCGCCTGGGTATCCGGCTGGCTGTTAAAGAAATCGAGCCACTCTTTGGTCCGCACAGGATCAGACAGGTCACTTTTATTCAGTAACTTGATGACTGGCTTATCTTTCCGCAATGAAGACACCATCGGGTTTTCACTGGAAAGAGGCAAGCGCGCATCCAGCACTTCAATCACCACATCGATCTCGTCCATCACTTTGGCGATCTCTTTGCGGGCTTTATGCATATGCCCCGGGAACCAGTTAATACTCATTGTGTCTTCCGCCGGTAAAAATGGGAGCACATTATACCTGCCACAGATCAAACCGCGACAGATTTTCTCGGTTTCGCAAATCAGGCTGTACCTGTTATGGGCAATAGTCTAGCTGACAATATATATATTCCAATATAAGCTCTTTAGTAACACGTTATCCCTAACAAGGATCTTTACCCAAAATGGATACAGCCACTTCCGGCAACAAACAGGTACTCATGGCTCGTCAGCCGATTTTCGATCGGAATCAACGGGTTGTGGCCTATGAATTGTTATACCGAAATGACCAGAACACCGAATCTGCGTTGTTTTGTAATTCCGGAGCCACCAGCGATGTAATCCTCAACTCCTACACCAGCATTTCGGATCAGGGTGAGCTGCGTCGGGTACCCGCCTTTATTAATCTGACCCGGGAACTGCTGGTGTCAGAAGATTTTCCCGAACTACCCAAGAAAAACATCGTTTTTGAGATTCTTGAAGATATCGAAGTAGACCGGGAAGTCGTGATTGCCGTTCATCGCCTTGTTAAAGCTGGTTATCGAGTTGCGCTGGATGATTTTATCTATAAACCGGAATACAGCCCGCTACTGAAACTTGCCCACATTGTAAAAGTAGATGTAAAAGGCATGACCTATGATCAGATCAAAGAACAGGTTGAGCTGATCACTCCCTACAAGGTTACCCTGCTGGCAGAAAAGATTGAGACCGTCGAGGTGCTCGAAGAGTGCAATCGCCTTGGCTTTAAACTGTTCCAGGGGCATTTCCTCAGCAAACCGAAACTGGTCGAAGGTAAGAAGGTTGAGCCGAATCAGGTGGCACTGATCCAACTGGTTCAGGAACTGCAAAACCAGAACACAACCCCTGAAAAGCTCGAACAACTGATCATCCGTGATCCCGTACTGACCTATAAAGTGCTGCGAATCGTTAACTCAGCAGCCTACTCTCTGGTACGCAAAGTTGAGTCTCTGACTGAAGCCATCGTGATGCTTGGCATGGCCCAGATCCGTAAATGGGCAACACTGATCGCTCTGAGCAACCATGCAGGCAAGCCTGAAGAGATCAGTCGCTCACTGCTCGTTCGGGGACGCATGTGCGAAGAGATCGCCCTTGCCCGTCGTCTCCGCAACAGCGGCAGCTACTTTATGACCGGAATGATGTCTAACCTGCACCTGCTACTGGATATCACCCAGGAAGTAATGCTGAAAGAGGTTCCACTGGGAGACGACATTAAACGCGCTATTCTCTACGGTGAAGGTGATATGGGCGATACATTGATGAACGTCGCTAACTATGAAGCCGGTGACTGGGACCTGCTACCGATGGACTTTGATGGTTCTCTCTACGAAAAGTGCTACCGACAGGCACTGGACTGGAGTAAAGAAGCGATGCAGGCGCTGAACGAAGCCGAAGACTGATGCTCCATAGATTAATCCAAAGAAAAAAGACCGCACAAGGCGGTCTTTTTTGTTGCTGGTATGTCCAATGTTACGCGCCCGGCTGCAGATCCGGATGAGCATCAGCAAATGCTTTAAGTTTGAGACAGTTCTCGTTAACCCGGACGATGTTCGGGTAGCGGCTCATATCGCACTTAAAACGGTTAGCATTAAACACCTGTGGCACCAGACAAAGATCAGCCAGAGTGACGCTGTCGCCAAAGCAGTATTCGCCTGCGCTATCGGCCAGAATCACCTCCAGCGCATCAAAGCCTTTATAGATCCAGTGCTGATACCAGGTAGTTTTCTGCTCATCAGTTGCACCTAATTCAGCCACCATATACTTGAGCATACGCAGGTTATTAACCGGATGAATATCACAGGCAATCAGTTGCGCCATCGCACGGACTTTTGCTTTGTCAGATGCGATAGCCGGTAACAGCTTTTCGGTATCCGGATATTCATCATCCAGGTACTCACAGATCGCCAGCGACTGGCTCAGCATCAGATCACCATCCTGTAATGCCGGTACCAATCCCTGCGGGTTACGCGCCAGATGCGCTTCAGAGCTCTGATCACCATCAAGCAGGCTTACTGGCACCTGCTCATAAGGCAGGCCTTTATAGTTCAGTGCGATTCGCACCCGGTAAGCCGCTGAAGAACGGCAATAATCAAACAGAATCATAATTTCATCCCGTAAAAAAGGAGTTATCCATTCGCCTTTGAAAGGCCTACTGTGAAGGCTTCAGAGTCTGATCGATAGCACCGAACAGGCTCTGCCCTTCTGCATCATTCATTTCAATACGGATACGATCACCAAAACGCATAAACGGTGTGCTTGGCCGACCGTATTCGATCATTTCCACCATTCTTGCCTCGGCAATGCAGCTGAAGCCGAGACCGCCATCTTCAGGCAGATAAGGGGCACTCTGTTCGTTGCTTACGGTGCCAGACCCAACCAGAGTGCCAGCGCCTACCGACCGTGTTCTGGCCATGTGAGTCAGCAAGCGGGCAAAACTGAAGTGCATATCCTGTCCAGCATCCGGACAACCGAACAGTTGCTCATTGTAGTAAATCTGCAGTGGCAGGCTCAGTTTAGAGTCCTGCCAATTGCCCCCCAGCTCATCGGGGGTTACACAAACCGGAGACAGCGCGCTGGCGGGCTTACCCTGATAGAACCCAAATCCTTTAGCCAGCTCTGCAGGAATCAGATTACGCAGGGATATATCATTCACAAGCACTAACAGTCTGATTGCATCTGCAGCCTGTTGCTCACTGGCGCCCAAAGGAATGTCATCGGTAATGACTGCTATTTCAGCCTCAAAATCGACACCCCAGCGATCGGTCGGCAGGCTGATATCACTCTGGCCGGCAATAAAATGGTCTGAGCCGCCCTGATAGATCAGGGGGTCGCTGTAGAAAGACGGTGGTAATTCAGCATTACGGGCCTGACGCATCAGCCTTGAATGGTTGAGATAAGCGGAACCATCCACCCACTGGTACGCCCTTGGCAAGGGTGCATCCAGTTCTTTCAGGCACAAAGGCTCTGAATCAATATCGCCTTGGTTAAGTGCTTCGTATACGCCCTTGAGTCGAACAGATACAGTCGACCAATCATCCAACGCAGCCTGCAGGGTCGGTGCAATATCAGTTACCTCTACCTTGCGCAGGAGGTCTCTGGATATCACCACCAGAGCACCATCGCGTCCCCGTTTCAACGATCCCAGTTTCATATTCAGTCCTCTACCCGGTTGTGACAATCAGCAACAATTTCATGGTCACCAGAAACAACAAAGCCCGGAACAGGTCCGGGCTATGGCTTCAGGGCTTATTCCCCTTGCGGTGGAATATGCTCCCGGGCGATGTTCATTGCCTGGGATAATGCCTCATGATCACCGATATGGTTGCTCAACAGCAGGATCAACCGGGCGTTCACATCGCGGCTCTGCTCGTTATTCAGATCGCGGTGCAGATCGGTCAGTTCTTTATAAAAAGCATCCGCATCCGGCAGGTTTGGCTCAAGAATCAGGTTTGCCATAATCTTATCTCTCTTATTTATTACCCAGTGCTTTGCTTTGTGCGGCGATAACCGCCGCCTTATCAAACTGACGCATACGTGCAGTTACCAACTGATCCGGACGAGTCAGGTAGAAAGTACCAGCCTGCGCATCCAGACGCTGTTTAACAACGCCCTTGGTATCAACAACCAGCTCGACACCTTCTGGCAATTGCAGGTCCATCTCATGATTAGACACCAGGAAGGTCTTGACTGGCATTGGTAGTTGCGCCAGCTGACCCAGCTGCTCAAGTACTGCGTCTTCTGCGTCACTGCGATTTTCAACGAACAGCAGTCCATTAAAGGTATTGCCCAGTGAGGACAGCAGGAAGGTCTCTTCGCCGTTGCGCTGAATCGGACCATCGGTACACGGCGCACCCGGCACGACTTTACAGTCGAACTTGTCGGTATCTTCTGTGTTCAGCCAGGATTCTGTCAGGAATGGTGGTACAGACAGGCGACCAGAGTTCACCAGAGGACGGGCAAAAGTGTAGTTCTTCGCCAGCTTAAGCACTGCATCACGGAATACACGGTTCTGCTCGTTTTTCGGCGTAATAAAGTCAGTACTACGGGTAGAGTTAAGGATATTCTCATCCGCGGCAAAGGTACGCTCATCAGAGTAGCTGTTAAGCAACTCAGTTGGCGCCAGACCATCCATAACCGCCTTGATTTTCCAGGTCAGGTTATCTGTATCTTCGATACCGGAGTTAGCGCCACGGGCACCGAATGGCGATACCTGATGCGCGGCATCACCGGCAAAGAAAATTCGACCGTGACGGAACTCATCCATACGACGGCAGGTAAATGTGTAGACAGACGCCCACTCGAGATCGAATTCAACATCCTCACCCAGGAACGCTTTGACCCGCGGAATAATGTTCTCCGGCTTCTTCTCCTCTTCCGGATCGGCATCCCAACCCAGATCGAAGTCAATACGCCAGACATTATCAGCCTGACGATGAAGCAGCGTGGACTGACCTTCATGGAACGGTGGGTTGAACCAGAACCAACGCTCAGGCGGGAAGTTCTTAGGATCCATGATTACATCAGCTATCAGGAAGCGGTCGTGGAAAATCTGACCTTTAGATTCCAGACCACACTGAGAGCGTACATTACTGCTGGCTCCGTCACAGGCAACCAGGTAATCACAGGTCAGCTCATACGGACCTTCAGGCGTTTCTACCGTCAGACGAACCACATCATCGGTCTGATCAACTTTAACGACCTTGTTTTTCCAACGCAGATCAGCCGCTTCCAGCTCATTGACGCGGTCAACCATGTACTCTTCAAGGTAGTATTGCTGCAGGTTGATAAAGCCAGGACGACGGTGATGCTCTTCCGGCAGCATGTTGAAGTTATAGATCTCTTCATCTTCAAAGAACACACGCCCCAGGTTCCAGGTCACACCTTTATCGATGCAACGCTGACCGATACCCAGACGGTCTGAAATATCCAGAAAACGCTTGGCGTAGCAAACCGCTCGGGAACCAACACTCACGGTATTGTTGTCGTCCAGTACTACCACGTTAACGCCATACTGGGCGAAGTCGATAGCCGCAGCCATACCGATTGGGCCAGCGCCGACAACAATCACAGGATGATGGGTAGCACCGGCAGCATCCTGATCAACGGAGCGGACATAGTCAAACTCAGGGAATGTGTATGTCTTGAACATTATCTCGCACTCTAAATTCTAATTTTATGTCAGAGAGATCTCTTGTGTATGTTCAAGATAGCGAATTCAGCCGGATAGATAATCCACCCGGCACGCATAACATTATTTCAAATTTGGAAACAAAAAAAGGGAAGATAAAATAAGAGCAAACACCATATACTTCAAATAGTTATGAAATATAATTAAAGCTAAAGCTTATTGTAATATCAGATACCAAGACCTGAATCAGGAAGGAATCAGATCATAAATTCCTGCTGCAGATTCTCTTCCAGCCAGTCCTTAAAGAACTCAATAAACAGACTGACCTTCGGCGACATATATTTTCGATCCGGATACACCGCGAACAGGCTCAGACGCTCTGGCTCATATCCTGGGAACAGCACTTTAATCTGCCCGGCTTCAACAAAACGCTCGATCACAAACGACGCCAGATTAGCCAGACCATGGTGCGCCAGAACTGCCTGACGAACCACCAGACTGTTATTCGCTTTAAGATCACCACTGACCTGAACCGTCTGGCTGCCCTCTTCATTTGAGAGCGTCCAGTTGTTGGCATTGGATGCCAGCATAAACACGAGACAGTTATGGTCATTGAGGTCGTCCGGCTTTTCCGGGCAACCATGCATCGCCAGATACTCAGGGCTGGCGCAGATAAACATCGGAATGGAGGCAATCTCCCGGGCGATCAGACTGGAATCCGGCAGATTGGGATGGGTGATCCGTAAGGCCAGATCAAAACCATCACGAATCAGATCCACCTCTCCATCATCCAGTGTGACATCAAACTGGATATCCGGATAAGCGGCCATGAATTCAGGAATAGCCTTTGCCAGCAACAGCTGTCCAAAGGTCATGTTACAGTTAATTCTCAATACACCACGGGGTTTACCCTGTAACTGAGAAACCAGATTCTCCGCCTCTTCCACTTCAGAAAGAATCTGCTGACATTTTTCGTAATATGCGGCCCCCACCTCAGTCACACTCAGGCGACGGGTTGTACGTTGCAGAAGACGTGCTCCAACATGCTGCTCCAGATGCGAAATCTGCTTACTGACAGAGGAGCTGGAGATGCCGAGTTCCGAGGCAGCCAGCGAAAAGCTTTTAAGGTCGACAACGCGTACAAATACGCCCATTGCTGACAGTACATCCATTACGATTACTCCCCTTTAAGTGTCTGATCTGAGATTAACAGCGCCGGTACACGGACACAAGATTGCTTCCCGTATCGCAATAATTATTATCTCCGGGTACAAAAAAGGCGGCTAATGCCGCCTTTTCAGGTTCTGCCGGATCAGTCCTGCAGTTGATCCCATACTTCCTGGTCACGCTCATCGGTCCAGATGCGCGGCCAGTCGATACCTTCAAACTCATCCCACAGACGCTGTACGTCGAATGGCAGGCAGTGCTCAAAGATCGGCCACATGCCAAACTTAGGATTCAGGTGTTCGTGAGTCGCCTCAAACGCTTCTTTCAGGGAACCACCACGCTTGTGTACTTCACCCACTTTTTCGATCATTCCGGTCAGGAAGCCGCGGGTCTGCTCGATCGCTGCGTCTACCTCATCACGACCACGGGCAACCGCACCACGACCGCCTACCAGCACTTCTGCCTCGTAGGACTTAACCTTGTCCAGTGTTTCACTTGACCAGTCAAAGTGGAACGCATCGCCGGTGTAGAGCGCAGCAGCCGCTTCTACCAGATCACCTGCGAACAGGATCTTGTGCTTAGGAATCCAGGCAACGATGTCACCCGCAGTGTGGCCACGACCACAGTATTCCAGGATCAGGCTGCCACGATCACCACCCAGAGGGATCTCCAGACGGTCATTGAAGACGATATCCGGATGCGTCAGACCAGGAATACCGTCCGGCTCACGGAACAAACGTGGCATACGGCCGTATTCAGAAGCCCAGTCCTGCATACCACGCTCTTCGATCAGGAACTTGGTCTTTTCGTGAGCGATGATTGACTCAGCACCAAACGCAGATGCACCCAGTACACGTACCGCGTGATAGTGAGACAGCACCAGATACTTAACAGGCTTGTCAGTATGCTCACGCAGCTGCTCCAGCCAGTCATTTGCTGCTTTCGGAGTCGCACGGGCCTCAAATGCGACGATGAAGTCTTCACCTTCAATGGCACATACGTTTGGATCGCCTTCTGCAGTCAGCGCGTAAACGCCATCCGCCAGAACTTCCAGAGTTTCTGTCTTTTCACCAAGATCCGCTGAGGATGCAAAGGGTTTCTTCGCCATTTTGAATTCCTAACTTAATAAAGTTCTTATTAAAGAGTTCTTATTGAGGCACTTCCGAAAGCACCTCAGTAGCAGATTGACCTGCCCGGCTGGGCCAGCATAGATTCCGGTCAATCGTTTCCTGCACCCGAAGGCGCCGATATGAGTCAAAGATACCGAAATCAACTCATATGGATAACCACTGCTGACGAACAATATTTTTTCCTACAAGGAAATGATCAGCAGTGATTAGCCTCAAAATGGAAAAACCATCAGGATTTCAGGGGTACAATCAGAACCGGACGCTTACTGTTCTGCATCACTTTGTTCGCCGTTGATCCCAGCAGGAACTGGCCAACCGATGAATGAGTACGGGTCCCCATAACAATCACATCAGCATCGATATCATCGGCAACACTGAGAATCGTTTTCCAGGGAGTACCTTCCTCGACACGAGCCCGGGCCTGTCCTTCAGACAGCATCTCGTTTTCTTCTAATTCCGTTTCGCAGAAATGATCAATCCGCTGTTTCAGCTTGTCGCGCAGATTCTGAATACTCTGATCATGAAGCTCATGCAGTGACTCATCGTTCATCATCGTTTCCACGATGCTTTTCGCCGATGAGCTGAGCGGCTCAATTACATGAAGAAAGGTAATCTCTGAATTGTAATGACCGCAAAGGCTGACTGCCGCACGGAACGCCGGCCGGGAACCTTTATCAATGTCAGAGGCGTAAAGAATTTTTTTAACGTCAGGAAGCATGAATATCTCCTTTTCAGAAAGCCCTTGGCGAGATCTCTTAACGAAGAGCCCTTAGCCTAGCGCTCTTACAAAAAAGGCCCCACAGGGGCCCTTTTCGGTTAAACCATTAATTATCGATACAGCAGTTCAGGCAGGAACAGTGAGATCGAAGAGAATAGAGTGATCAGTACCAGACGGAAGATATCCGCGCACCAGAACGGGGTAACCCCCTTGAAGATGGTGCTGGCTTTGATATCCCGCAGTACTGCGCTGAGTACGAATACGTTCATCCCTACCGGCGGTGTAATCAGACTGATCTCGGTAACCACGACAACCACAATACCGAACCACACCAGATCGAAGCCCAGGCTCTGCACCAGCGGGAAGAAGATCGGTACCGTCAGCAGCAGCATCGACAGACTCTCAAACACCATGCCCAGCACGATGTAGATCAGCAGGATCACCAGGATCACCACCATCGGCGCCACATCCAGGCTGTTTACCATCGCCAGCAGATCTGCAGGCAGACCGGCACGGTTAATAAAGTTTGAGAAGATCAGCGCGCCGATTAGTACCGCAAACAGCATTGCGGAAGTCCGCGCAGTATCCGTCAGGATATCGAACAGGCTACCCCAGGTCAGGGAACGTCGGCTCAGCGCAATAATGAACGCACCACCAGCACCGATACCTGCCGCTTCCGTCGGCGTGAAGATGCCCAGATAGATACCACCCATCACTACGGTAAACAGGATCAGTACACCCCAGACACCATTCAGCGCTTTAACACGCTCAGGCCAGGACAGTTTTTCACCGCACGGACCCGCTTCAGGATTACGCCATACCACATAGCGCACCGCCGCCAGGTACAGCAGAATACCCAGGAAGCCAGGGATAAAGCCGGCAGCGAACAGCTCACGGATACTGGTTTCGGTCAGCAGACCGTAGATCACCAGAATCACTGACGGCGGGATCAGGATACCCAGCGTACCACCAGCTGCGATAGAAGCCGTCGCCAGCGCATCGGAGTAACCGTACTTACGCATTGGTGGCATCGCCACCTTAGCCATGGTCGCGGAAGTTGCCAGACTGGATCCACAGATCGCAGAGAAACCACCACAAGCCACCACGGTCGCCATCGACAGACCACCTTTTTTGTGGCCCAGGAATGCATTAGACGCCCGGTACAGTTCATGGGATAACCCAGATTTGGTCACCAGGTTACCCATCAGAATAAACAGAGGGATCACCGACAGGCTGTATTCCTGCGCAGTGTCGATTACCCGCTTGGAGGCCATCGACAGCGCCCCGGTCCAGCGGAAATCCATAAAGTTGTCGAAGTTCAGACCCTGCATGTATGCGAAACCGAAGAAGCCCACCAGGCCCATCGCAAACGCGATCGGTACCCGGACCACAACGATAATCAGCAGCAGAATGGCAAAGCCTGTAAGTGCAGTAATCATTCAGAAAAACCCTGTAACGTGTTCAACGTATCTTTGAGACCGGGATCAGTCCCGCTCAACAAACAGCAGGCGGTAGATACCGTAGGTGATCATCAGTGCCGCCGTGGCCCAGCTCATCATCGCGATATACTCAACGATGTAGCCAACCGGCATTTGCAGGTATTCAGTCACCTCACCGCGACGGAAAGAACGCGCCGCCAGTTCATAGATACGGGTTGCCAGAAAATACAGTGAAGTGGAGATCAGCAGCGCAGACAACAGACCCAGTACTTTAATCAGGGTATTGCCCAGCATCCGGTCAAGAATATCCACCACCACATGACCACCGCGCCAGGTGATCACCGGCATTTCAGCAAACACGAGAATGGCGATACCCATCTCGGTCAGTTCAGTCGTTCCGTCGACAGCGTTATCCAGAAAGTAGCGACCAAATACATCCGCACAGGTCAGCAACATCAGGAAAAAGAGTGTTACGGCCGCAATCAACTCAAGAAAAAAGGCCAGCCAGGCGACTGGCCCCTTCTCTTCGTAGTGCGCTGTAATCCAGGCACTAAAAGTCATAAAAGACTCCTTTCAGAAGCATGTCTGAGCTGCACTTAGCAGCGCAGTTCAGATCAGGAGAACTACTGGCAAGCAATTCCTGCCAGCAGAACTTTCAGTAGGACTTACTTATAGCTACGTGCTACTTCGCGCAGTTCAGTCAGTGCCGCTTTCGCATCAACACCGCGGTCAGAAACAGACTCCAGGAACGCCTGATCCATACCTTCGGTCAGCGCCTTGAACTCATCCGCCAGTGCATCACCTTCTTTAACCATAGTGATATTCACACCAGAGTCCTGCGCAGCTTTCAGACCTTCAGCATCACCTGCATCCCATGCTTTACCAGCCATTGCAGACAGTTTTTCACCGGATACGCTCATGATCGCTTCACGATCTTTCTCATCCAGATCAGCCAGGAAGTCAGGATTCATGAACATTGCGAAACTACCCAGGTACATACCACCTGGCAGTGCAATAACGTTACGAGCGACCTCTTTAAGACGCAGAGACTTCTGCTCACCCATTGGGATGAATACGCCATCGATAACGCCTTGCTGCATCATCTCGTAAACTTTAGGCGCTGGTGCACCTACAGCAGTTACGCCCATACGGTGACCGATCTCACCCTGAACGCCACCGCCCAGGCGGATCTTCTTACCTTTCAGCTCACCCAGAGAAGAAACCGGTTCAGCCATGTGGATCTGACCTGGACCGTGGGTAAACAGACCAATGACTTCCAGACCATCATGCTCCTGAGCCTTGGCAAAGTATTTGTTGTGAATACGCCAGTGCGCAACGGAAGCTGCTTCAGCGTCCACACCCAGCAGTGGCTGCTCAACAGCCTGGGTCAGTTTAAAACGACCCGGTACGTAACCGTGGTAGCTGAAAGATGCATCAACCACACCATCCTCAACCAGCTCAAACATAGTCTTAGGGTGACCCAGACCATACTCAATCGCTACCTTTACACGGCCTTCAGTCGCTTCTTCAACCCATTTAGACCAGGTTGGCCATACCACAGCGTTCTGTGGGTGGGTTGGTGGCAGCCAGCTTGCTACACGCAGTGTAGTTTCAGCCATAGCACCTGCAGACAGGGACACACCCAGTGTTACTGCTGCAGCCGTCTTAAGGAAGTTCATATTCGTCATTCGCTCTATCTCCTGGCTTTCTCATGCGTGTGTGACACACGCCGTCGTTTTATTTTTATATGAGATTGGGGTCTTTGCCCCGTTCCAATTACACCCCGACATCTGCTTATAATGCGGAGAAGTAACAACAGCATAACCGACCATATGATACATTTCGAGTACTTCTTTAGTATTTATTTGTATCAGACGGAGGTTTTTTAGTCGGTAACAGCTATCCGACTACATTGACCAGGATCAAACAATAACCTAATCAGAGTAGCCGATAATCTGACCAGTCGTCACAAGATTATTTCCTTATTGGAAATGGTCAGAATAGGCACATGGTTCTCAAGCTGTACTCATTAATTCATCAGCCCTGAGCGAGCCTGCAAGCTACAATCATGCTGCAGCGCAGCAAGAAGAAGCCATTTAACGGATACAATCAGATAGTTGCAGTTTCCGCTCTTAATAAATCCGGCGGTGACCGAGAAAGCCCTTCGGACTCAGCGATTCGAAGCACCCTTTTCCCATAACAGAGCTGACATCTTCAAATAGAACGCCCGAAAAACATATACAACAACTTACAAAACAAAATTATTTTTTTTGTATCATAATAAAGAAAGTCCGGAGCAAGACTGCACCACCTGACTATCCCCCTACAACGTGCGGGTTGATGGGCCTGCGGTTTACAAATAAAATTGTACGAAGCTCCCGGAAATTCAGGCAGTTAACTCCGGAAGCTGTCGCCAGATACTGATGTGGATTGAATGAACAGACTTCGCTGTATTGATGAACTTGTAGAAGAATTTAAAGATCAGCGCCCGATTCGGGGCGGCTCTCTTATCATCACTATATATGGCGATGCTATTTCCCCCAGAGGCGGCACTGTCTGGCTCGGTAGTCTGATCAAGCTCCTTGAACCTCTGGGTCTTAACCAGCGCCTGGTTCGCACCTCGATTTTCCGTCTCACCAAAGATGGCTGGCTAACCTCGACTCAGGTGGGCCGCCGAAGCTTTTATAGCCTGACAGACCTTGGCCGCCGTCGATTCGAAAGCGCTTTTCGCCGGGTCTATGCAGAGCTTTATCCGGAATGGGACGGCATGTGGGATATGGTCGTCACAACTCAACTCGATAATGAGCTGCGCAAAGTTCTTAAAAAAGAACTGGAATGGCTGGGCTTTGGCAATATCGCACCGGGTGTGATGGCACATCCCATGGCCGATATGGGCGAAGTTACCAGCACTCTGCAGGACCTCTGCGTCCAGAACGAAGTGATACATATGCACTCACAACTGGTCGGCAGTCAGACCTCTTCACCACTTAAAGAGCTGGTACACGAGTGCTGGAATCTGCAGCAACTGTCAGAAGACTATCAGGAGTTTCTGGAGCGCTTCCGTCCTGTGTTACGTGCCGTTGAAGCCGCAGACGAACTCGACCCCGAGCAATGTTTCCAACTGCGCACTCTGATGATCCACCACTACCGACGTGTTCAGCTACGAGATCCTCAACTACCTGAGAAACTGCTACCGGCTGACTGGGCTGGTACCTCCGCGCGCATTCTGTGCCGCAACATCTATCGCCTGATACAGGCTGGCGCCGAGCAATTCCTGTCATCCACTCAGGAAACCGCTGACGGCCCACTGCCTGAAGCAGCGCCACGATTCTATAAACGCTTCGGCGGACTCTGATAAATCAACCAGTAAGGATACGGTCTGAATGATCCATGTTGCTATAGTAGGTAGCGGCCCAACCGGCTGCTTTGTCGCTGAATTCCTGGCAAAAAAGCATCAGACAATTCAGATCGATATCTTCGACCGCCTGCCCACTCCGTTCGGCCTGGTTCGCGCCGGTGTTGCGCCGGATCATCAACAAACTAAACGGATCAGCCAGCAATTTGATCGCACCCTGCAACGGGACAATGTACGCTTTGTTGGTAACGTCGAGATCGGCAGAACCATCAGTTACGATAGCCTGAAGCAACATTATCACGCCATCGTTATTGCGACCGGGGCTTTCATTGACAAACCACTGCCGGGTATCGATGACCCGATTAAGGGCATATACGGCTCGGCACACTTCGCCGGCTGGTATAACAGCCACCCTGAGCACTGTAAACAGCCGCCAGAGTTGAACGGACCCGAAGTCGCAATTATCGGCACCGGCAATGTCGCCCTGGATATTGCCCGGGTACTGTCTAAAACGACAGCCGAACTGAGTGACTCTGATATCAACCCGGACACTGAGAAAACCATCAATCAAGCCGGTATCACTGATATCTATATCATCGGTCGCCGGGGGCCGGAACACGCCAGCTTTACCAATATGGAACTGACGGAACTTAACAAACTTGAAAACTGCACAATACTCGCCGATGCAGACAGACTGCCGGAACAGACACCAGATATCAGCGATGCGGGGCAACGCCGCGCCGTGGAACAGAACCTGACCACTCTGCGTGAATACAGCAATCACGTTCAGCAGAATCAGAAAATCAGAATGCACCTGATGTTCAATTACAATCTATCGGGTGCAGAGAATTCCAACGGCAAGCTAACGGCACTCTCACTAACCGATAACAGCGATTTAAAGAATGATCTCATACTGCCAGCCCAGACCCTGATCTCAGCAATCGGTTACCGCAGTGAAGCCATTCCGGGCATTCCATTCAATGAACAGCACGGCCGCTTTGAACATACAGATGGGGTGATTGAACCTGGCGTTTACTGCGCAGGCTGGTGTAAACGTGGACCTCAGGGTGTCATTCCGACCAACCGTAGCGATGCCAACGCCACAGGCAAGCGTATCCTTGCCGACCTGACAGACACCACTGCATTAAAAGCCGGCTTCAGCGGCATTGCCGACCAGCTTGATCAGCGACCTCCGGTTTTCTATGAAGACTGGCAGAAAATCGACAACGCAGAACAGTCCAGAGCAACCAACCAACGCCCAAGAACAAAGTTCAGTGATACAGATGCGATGATCGCACAAATCATCTAGACTCCCCTGCCGATGTCCGCCCATAACTAAAATAACTACAATGGCCGGACCGTAAGCATGAGTAATCTTTTTAAAGAACCTGGAAAAGCCGGATCATTATGCCTTTACCACCAGCAGCCGAACGCACTCAACAGCACACCCGCACAGTGACCTGTAAAGGATTTAAGCGTCAGGACGGCCTGTGGGATATAGAAGGTCATCTGACCGATATCAAATCCAGCCCTATCGCTATCCGGGAACGGAATAATGGCATTGTTGAGGCAGGCGAACCGATTCACGACCTTTCAATCCGCATCACAATCGATCTCGAACTCAACATTGTCGATGCAGCAGCCAGTATGGACTACACCCCTTTTCGTATCTGCCCATCGATCGCTGATACTTATAAGCAACTAATCGGCATTCAGATAGCGCCGGGATTTACCAAAAAATGCAAAGAGCTTTTCAGTGGTGTTAACGGCTGCACCCACCTGCTCGAACTGCTTGGACCTGTCGCAACCACCGCCTTCCAGGCAACACATCAGGAACGGGAAGCTCGCGACAACTGGTCTGAAGGCGAAAACCGGCCGCACACTCTTAATACCTGCCACACGTTTGATACCCGCGGAGACGTTGTCAGAAAATACTGGCCGCATTTTGCTGAGCAAGAGGCTCAGATCAAGACAGACTCAGTCTGATCTCCTGACCATCAATTGAGAGCAGCAGGGATACCGCCGCAAGACAATGAAAAGGGCTGCCTAAATCCTGCAAGTCAGCTTGATTCAGCCCACTCTCAATTCGCTTCAGATAATAGCGCCCCTGATTTGAATAAACCTTGTCGCCGACAATGGGATGCCCCAGCCAGGCAAGCTGAGCACGAATCTGATGTTTACGGCCCGTCAGCAAACGGCATTCAATCAACGCATCATTCTCTGCACACTCAATTACCCTGAACAGAGTACGACTTTGCTTGGGGTTCTTGTACATTTCCGGACAGGTTGGGTCTACCACATAGACCTGACTACGAATGGCACTTTCCTGCTTTTCCGATAACTGACAACTAAGATAACGCGACTGCCACTCTGGCACACCATGAACGCGGGCATGATATAACTTTTCGACAATCAGCTCATTTATCCGAGCTTTCCAGTAGCGATCAGCAGATGCGTTTTTAGCCAGCAGCATAATTCCGGCTGTTTCAGTATCAAGCCGGTGCAACAACCGGGCATCACTGTAGGGTGTTTCTCTTCTGACCAGAGAGACCAGGGTATTATAAAGGTTGCGCGTAGTCCTGCTGACCGGCAATGAATGAGGCTTGTACACCGCCATCAGCGCATCATTCTGCCATAATGTCCGCCACCCGGTATCGACCTCACCCTCTTCATGATCCGGAAGAATGACTGAAAGACGATCTCCTTCAGCACAAAGACCGAAGGCGTCGACCTGTCGACCATTACAGAGCACATGACCAGAGATGAACAGATCATCCAGCAGCTCTGCGTGAGCATCAACAAGCCGGGACAGCAGAAACTTCAGCGCACTCACTGGTGATTCGTTGAAACAGGTGAATTCCAGACAGAAGCCGGACTGAGAACCGCTCTTCATAAAATAGACATACCAGAAACATAAAAAGCCTCACAGTGAGGCTTTTTATAAGATGCTCAATTATCGCACAGCAATAAATGCTCTACGAGATAATCAGATCAGTGATCCGGCAATTCCTGCCCGGCAAATAGTTCTTCGATCTCTGCACGATTACTGCAGGCCTGTACCTGCTTGACCACATCCGGAGTCAGATGCGGAGCAAACTTCTGAATGAAGTCGTACATGTAACCACGCAGGAAAGTACCTTTACGGAAGCCGATCTTGGTGGTGCTGTACTCAAACAGATGACTGGCATCCAGAGCCACCAGATCACGATCCATCTCTTCATCAAATGCCATCGTTGCAATGATGCCGACACCCAGCCCCAGACGAACATAGGTTTTGATTACGTCAGAATCCACCGCGGTGAAAACAACTTTTGGCTCCAGCCCTTCCCGGGTGAACGCATCGTCCAGCTTGGAACGACCGGTAAAACCGAATACATAAGTAACGATGGGATATTTAGCAACATCCTGCAGAGTCAGTTTTGAAACCTGAGCCAGAGGATGATCTTTAGGCACCACTACCGAACGGTTCCAGCGGTAGCATGGCATCATAATGAGATCATTAAAGTGCGACATCGCCTCTGTAGCAATGGCAAAGTCTACCGTGCCATCCGCTGCCATTTCGGCGATCTGCATCGGAGTCCCCTGATGCATATGCAGCGATACGTCCGGATATTCCTGCATAAAGGAGTTAATGGTGACCGGCAGTGCATAACGGGCCTGAGTATGGGTGGTTGCTACATCGAGCGTCCCCATCTTCTCATCACTGAACTCCTGGGCAACCTGCTTGATACTCTCGACCTTTCGCAGAATATCACCGGCAACCTCAAGAATAGCCTCACCTGCTGGCGTGACCCGGGTCAGATGCTTACCACTACGAGCAAACACCTCGACGCCCAGCTCGTCCTCCAGCAGGCGAATCTGCTTACTGATACCCGGTTGCGAGGTATAAAGACTCTGTGCCGTCGCCGAGACATTCAGATCATGGCGGGCTACTTCCCAGATGTAACGCAGCTGCTGCAGCTTCATTTATACCTCCACAACTCATAAACCAGTGTTACTAATAACTTTTGATTATAATACACGGTTTATTTATCAGGAAAAGCGCTTTCTGTCACATTGAGTAACAACATGTCGCCTCTGGCATACCCCTTATGTGAGACGACTGCGCAGCCGGCGAATCTCTTCTTCGAAAGCTGTCATTTTCTTATCCAACGACACCTGCTTGGCATTCGCGCGCAGCAACTCCTCATTTTTGTCTTTCAGCTGACCCCGGAGCGTATTCTCCCGCCGGGCCGCTTCATTAGCAGAGCTGATCTGTTTCTGATTGGCCCGCTTAAGCTCTTCAGTCAGCTCCGCCGCTTTATCCTCAAGACGCTTACTGCGATTCTGCTCTGACAAGAGAGAACCACTCAGCTTACTGCGCTCACGAACACTCTGACTACCCTCACTCTTGAAGCGCTTCAGCTCTGTTTCCAGCGCTTTAATCTGATTCTGCAGGGTTTCAAGCTTCACATCTTTCTTGGCAACCAGTGCCTGAAGATTATGAATATCTTTAGTCAGCGCAGACTCTTTGCGGCCACCTTCGTCCCGGAGTTTTTCCAGCGCATTACGGAAATAGCGGGTATCCGCTTCAGCCTTGGCAACCTGCTCCAGACTGTGGCGCTGTTCATCTTTAACCCGTTGATCAAAGGTGCGCTTCGAATCATCCAGTGTTTTCTGCAGAAGATTCAACTCCTGCTCAACATTCTGGCGACGCTGCTCTTCTGACTTCAACTCGGAAGTTGCCGTTGTCAGATTGATTTTCAGTACAGAGATCTCCGCATCCAGCGCCTGAATATGATGTTTTTCTTCATCCATTTGCTGCTGCAGTTCACGATAGCGCATATCCATATCAGCCTGCTGATTCTGCGCCCGCTTCAATTCAGTTTCCGAATGACGCCGGGCCTCTTCACTGGCCAGCTGCTGATATTGCTTATCATGACTCAGTGCCGACTGAGCTTCCTGTACCGCCTGTAACCACAGAGACTGTACACTTTTTGCCAGCGTACTGGGCAGATCAGGAATCAGTGGCGCATCACGATCAAGCAGTTGCATTCGCGCTGGCAAATGCTGCCACCACTCATCCAGCAGACACTGTAATTGCCCGGCATCAGCCTGCAACATGTTACTCAGCTTCTCGACAGAAGGTGCAACACCTTCCTGTAGCAGCGCATCCGCGGCGATACTGAACTGTTCAGAGGTGATCTGTTGACTCATTAACACGTGCCTTACGATAGAGATGCATCAGCATCGATATTCTTTAGATTGCTCAACCCGGACTCCAGCTCATCTCCCAGGGCCGCTTTGAAAACCTTACGCCCCCCGGAAGGTAACGGGATTCTCAGCTCAGCTGCATGCAGGAAAAGCCGACGAAAACCGTAAGCTTTCATCTCGCGGTTGGCCTCATCCGTACCATACTTCTCGTCACCAATGATCGGATGTCCGGCAAATTGACAATGCACCCGGATCTGATGGGTACGACCAGTGATCGGTCGCGCCTCGACCAGTGTCGCCAGCGTACTGAAACGCTGAAGCACCTTATACTCGGTCAGAGACGGCTTACCCATCGGGTGCGCTTTTACGACACGCTCACCGGATTTCAGTTCATTCTTCTGTAGCGGTGCATCAACCTTAGTCTTGCGGGTCGACCACTTGCCATCGACCAGCGCATGATAAATCTTGGTAATTTTCTTAGCCTGCAACGCCGCATGCAGAAAACGCAGCGCACTGCGCTTCTTAGCGATCATGATGCAACCGGAGGTATCCCGGTCCAGACGATGAACAAGCTCCAGAAAACGGGCATCAGGACGAATCTGACGAATCGTTTCAATCAATCCCAGACTGATACCGCTTCCACCGTGGACGGCCAGACCAGAAGGTTTGTTAATCACCATCAGATCATCATCCTCATACAGTACCGATGATTCAATCAGGTGTTTAAGATTATCGCTGACCTTTGCAGGCTGTTTGGCTTCGCTCAGCCGAACCGGTGGTACACGCACCAGATCGCCGTCCTGAAGACGATAGTCCGGTTTGATACGCTTCTTATTCACCCGTACCTCACCCTTACGGAGGATGCGGTAAATGAGGGTTTTAGGAGCCCCTTTTAACTGAGTACGCAGGAAATTGTCGATTCGCTGACCGGCAAGCTCTGAATCGATTTCAAACCATCTGACGACGCTGTTAGACGCCCCTTGCTTTTCTGACATGATTTCTGACTTGCTTAATAAATACTGACACTTACGATAGCCGCACAGTTTAACAGGCTTGCATGACTGCGTCCTGTAAAACAAAGTAAAAAAGCGCAACAGAAAAACCTGAAAGCACGGATCAATGACGCTTTCAGGCTTGTCCGGCTACCGCCTTACTGCTATATTCTGCCCTGCTGCGGAAAAGCCGATAAAACCGGCCCTGGTTTCCCGGTAGTGTTGCGAATATGTACTGAATGATATGCGACCTACCCGACGGAACAGCCGTACAGCAATTTAACACAGAACAGAATTACTGCGTATTTCATCCAGCTGGCACAGCCCTGAACAGTGCAAAACCAGTTGGAGGTGCAGATGTCAGCCGCCCGGAACCTGCCACTCTAATGGCAGCCACAGCCTGATCAGTCTTAAACAGAAACTGATATGAGGCAGCTGTTTCCTGCACCGTCGATAAGACCTGCAAACGTGAAAAAATCGTTTACAGGCAATAAGTTAAACATAGAAAGTCGTTACGAAGACTTGGTTTGCCGTGGCCGGATGATAG
Source organism: uncultured Amphritea sp. (assembly GCA_963669425.2). GTDB lineage: Bacteria > Pseudomonadota > Gammaproteobacteria > Pseudomonadales > Balneatricaceae > Amphritea. The sequence continues at coordinate 1,402,526 of CAXXNC010000002.1, read as the reverse complement.
ATGATTATCACCGCCCACCTCTCTATGTGGCATCGGCAGGATGAGATGCGTTAGTGTTACAGAGAACGCTAACAGAAATGAAAAGAATGCTGATCAACGCAACTCAGCAAGAAGAGTTGCGTGTAGCGCTGGTTGATGGCCAGCGTATGTATGATCTGGATATCGAATCCGGGTCCCGCGAGCAGAAAAAAGCCAACATCTACAAAGGCAAAATCACCCGGGTTGAACCCAGCCTGGAAGCTGCTTTTGTTGACTATGGCTCAGAACGCCATGGCTTCCTGCCACTGAAAGAGGTCTCCCGCGAATACTTCAAAAAAGGTAGCGATAAAGGCGGCCGCCCGAATATCCGGGACGTCGTTGCTGAAGGTACCGAAGTTATCGTTCAGGTCGATAAAGAGGAGCGCGGCAACAAAGGCGCTGCACTGACCACCTTTATCAGCCTGGCAGGCCGCTACCTGGTATTGATGCCTAACAATCCTCGCGCAGGCGGCATCTCCCGCCGCATTGAAGGGGATGACCGCAAACAGCTGAAAGAAGCGATGGACGGTGTCGATATCCCAGGCAAGACCGGTGTTATCGTCCGCACTGCCGGCATCGGCCGTAGCTCAGAAGAGCTGCAGTGGGATCTGGACTACCTGATGACGTTGTGGGATGCCATTAAATCTGCATCCGACGAACGCCCTTCTCCATTCCTGATCTACCAGGAAAGCAACGTTGTTATTCGCGCTATCCGTGACTACCTGCGTCAGGACATCGGTGAAGTGCTGATCGACAACCCTGAAGTACACCAGGACGCACTGAATTTTGTACAGCAGGTAATGCCTTCTTATCAGAACAAAATCAAACTGTACGAAGAGCAGATCCCGCTATTTAACCGCTTCCAGATCGAAAGCCAGATCGAAACTGCTTTCCAGCGTGAAGTTCAGCTACCTTCTGGTGGCTCCATTGTCATCGATCCGACTGAAGCACTGGTATCTATCGACATCAACTCCGCTCGTGCAACCCGCGGCGGCGACATCGAAGAAACCGCTCTGCAGACCAACCTGGAAGCTGCCGAAGAGATCGGTCGCCAGCTGCGACTGCGTGATATTGGTGGCCTGATCGTGATCGATTTTATCGACATGACGCCGATCAAAAACCAGCGTGAAGTTGAAAACCGCATGCGTGACGCCCTCAAGGTAGATCGCGCCCGTGTTCAACTGGGTCGCATCTCACGTTTCGGCCTGATGGAGATGTCCCGTCAGCGTCTGCGCCCATCCCTGATCGAAAGCCGCGGCGCAGTTTGCCCACGTTGTAACGGCCAGGGCACCGTGCGTGATACAGAATCACTGGCACTGTCCATTCTACGCCTGATCGAAGAGGAGTCCGCTAAGGACCGCACCGCACAGATCCGGGCTATCCTGCCGGTCTCTGTGGCCACCTTCCTGCTGAACGAAAAGCGCCGTGAAGTTCACGATATCGAACTGCGCCACGACGTTCGCGTTGTCGTAGTGCCTAATCCAAATATGGAAACACCGCACTACGAAGTAGTACGCCTGCGTGATGATCACACCGTGATTAACACCAATGATGCCAGCTACACCCTGCAGCCGGAACCTGAAGCCGAACCTGAACTGGAAACAGCTAAACCGCAGACTCCTCGCGAAGTAGCTGCCGTCAGTACCGTTGCACCAGCAACACCAGCTCCGGTAGCCGCTCCACAACCTGAAGCTGTAACACCTCCTCCGGCACCTGCAGCGCCAGCAGAACCTTCCCTGGGCAGCCGCATTATGGCCGCACTGGGCAGCCTGTTCGGCAGCAAGCCAGCCGCTGAGCCTGAGCCAGAGCAGGAGAAAAAAGAGGATAAGAAACCTCGCAATCGCAAACGCTCTAACAACCGTGGTGACCGCAGAGATCGTCGCGATCGTGATCGCAACCGCCGTAAAGACAGCGACAAGATCGTCGACAACCTGTCTGAAGGCAGCCAGAACTCTGAGAAGAAAGAACAGAACGAGAGCACCGGCAAAGGTGGCGAGTCTCGCCGCAGCCGCTCCCGCAACCGCCGCCGCGGTGATCGTGACAAGCGCTCAGAAGAGAACCGTCAGGAAGAGCTGACCAACCAGGACTCCAACGAAGAGCAATCTGCTACCGAACAGAGCGAAGATGGTCGCCAGCGCGGCGAACGCCGTCGCGGTCGTCGCCGTCGCGGTGAGCGCAGCGCAAAACGTAGCGGTGAAGCAGCTTCTGCAGAAGAAAACGTAATCAGTGAAGAAGCGACTGAGACTCAGGAGCCGACCACTGATAACAGCCCTGCTGCAGAATCTAAAGAAGAGAAATCTGAAGGCAAGCCACGCAAGCGCCGTCAGCGTCGTCGCGGTCCGCGTAATAAGTCTCAGAACACCGAGGATGCCGCAGCAGAAAACGCTGAGCAAACAGAAACACCGGCCAGCGAAGCTGAACAACCAGCAGCTGAGCAAGCAGCTCAGACTACGGAATCAGAAGCGCCAGCAGCAGATACCGCTCCGGTAGAAGCCGCTGCAGATGCAACACCCGCAACTGAGATTTCTGAGCAGCCAGTAGCTGAAAATGCCGTTGAAGCAGAACAGGAGACAGCTGAGGAATCAGCGGACAACTCTGCAACAGAGGCACCTGAAGCAGTTGAAGCGACCGCCGAAGAAAGCCCTGTAGAAGAAACTCCTGCAAAAGAGAGCCCTGCAAAAGAGAGCTCCGCAGAAGAAAGCCCTGCTGAAGAAGCTTCAGTTGAAGCGACTACTGAGGAAGCAGAACAGGAAGAAGCAGTAACCGAACCTGCAGCGGACTCCGCTCCAGAAGCAGCTCCTGCCCAGCCTGAACGCTCCGCTGGACGCCGCACCCGCAAGCGTCCAACACAGACTGTCGCAGCCAATGAAGGTCCTGTAGTAACAGCCCGCGCACGTCGTGAAGCTGCTCCGACAGAAGCGCCTGAAGGTGCTGCACCGCGAGCTCGCCGTCAACGTCGTGCACCTAATGACCCTCGTGGTCAGGCGACTGAAGGCTAAACTCAGTAAAAATAAAAAGCCGGCTTATAGCCGGCTTTTTTGTATCTTTTCGAATGTATCTAAGAGCACAAGAACAGAAATCTCTCAGTCAGGGATAACAGCGGGGCTCGATCTCCAGCATCACACCAAATCGCTGGTAAACATCCCGCTGAATCCTGCCAGCCAGCTCCAGTATGTCATCGCCACAGGCCTGATCATAATTAACCAGCACCAGAGCCTGCTTATCATAAACGCCAGCATCACCCTGACGCTCCCCTTTCCAGCCAGCCTGATCAATAAGCCAGCCAGCCGCTAACTTGCGGTAGCCTTCAACATCTGGGAAAGATATCAGCTGCGGATAATCCTGCTGCAGAGCTATGCAATGCGACTCAGAAATTACCGGATTCTTGAAGAAGCTGCCCGCATTACCAATAACAGAGGGATCAGGCAGTTTTGAACTGCGAATCTGGCAAATAAGATCACTGACCTGACTCGCCGATGGGCTCTCAACACCTAACCTCGCAAGCTGATCCGCGATACCACCGTAATGCAGCACTGGCCGATACTCTGTATCCAGCACAAACGAAACACTCAGGATCAGATAACGCCCCGGATAGCGGCTCTTGAAAACACTGTCTCGGTAGCCAAACTGGCACTGCTCAACAGTAAAAGTCTCTATTTGCCGGGTTTCAAGATTCAGCGCATCCAGACTCTGCATGACATCCTTGAGCTCAACACCGTATGCGCCAATATTCTGCATCGGTGCAGCACCGACCGTTCCCGGAATCAGCGAGAGGTTCTCAAGCCCTGTGTAGCCCTGCTCGAGACTCCACAACACAAAGTCATGCCAGTTTTCACCCGCACCGACCGAGACACTGACCTGATCATTGTCGCGATCAGTTTCGGTTTTACCGAGCATCCGATTGAGGATGACCAGGCCATCTATATCATCGGTAAGAATGAGATTACTACCGCCGCCAACAACCAGCAGTGGCAATTCATTATCCCGGGCAAAATCCACAGCAGCCAATACGTCATCAGTATTGGCAACTTCAGCGAAGTAACGCGCTGCTACATCAAATCTGAATGTGTTGTATGGCTGCAAAGATATATTTTCGAGAATCTGCATAGACCGATTAATCCACTAACACTCAAAGATCCCGGACCATATGCCCAAGCAGCCCTTCGGACGCTGACTCAACAAGATCAAGCACATGATCAAATCCTTCCGGGCCACCATAATACGGATCAGGTACTTCCCGGGCCGACTCAGACGCAAAATCCAGAAACAGCCCAGATGCCCCTGATAATCAGACGGACAGATCGATTCAAGATCACTGAGGTTCTGAGCATCCATCGCAAGAATGTAGTCAAACTGCGAAAAGTCAGCAGTCACAGCCTGACGCGCCCTCAGATCACTCAAGTCATAACCTCGCTGCAATGCACAGACAGCAGAGCGATGATCCGGCGGATTACCAATATGGTAAGCAGCCGTACCCGCAGAATCGATACTGATCTGCTCAGACAGACCACGCCGGGCAACTATTTCACGAAATACGCCATGCGCGGTCGGCGAACGACAGATATTTCCAAGGCAGACAAAAAGAACCTTCTTCATCAGCAGTGACCCGTATCAGCTTTCAAACAGATGACGAATACGCTCCAGATCCTCTGGCGTATCAACACCCGCAGGAGGTAACTCATCCGCAACATCAACATGGATAACGGCACCGTTCCACATTGCCCGTAGCTGTTCCAGGCACTCAGTCGCTTCCACAGGGGCTGGTGCCCAGCGGACAAAATCATTCAGCAACTTAACCCGGTAAGCGTAGATACCGATGTGACGCTGGTAATTAACACCTTCCGGCATCTGTGTACGCCCGGCCTCAGTAGCAAATGCATCCCGCGGCCATGGGATCGGCGCACGACTGAAGTACAGCGCACGCCCCGAGTTATCAGCAACCACTTTCACGACATTGGGATTCAGGACACTTTCGATATCCTCAATCGGCTCACTCAGCGTTGCAATACTGGCTTCTGGCTCGGCGCGCAGATTATGAGCAACCTGATTGATCACTCTCGGCGGTACCAGAGGCTCATCACCCTGAACATTCACAACGATATCGTCGGCGTAAAAACCCAGTGTCTGAACCACCTCCTGAAGCCGGTCAGTTCCGGAAGGATGATCAGCCGAAGTCAGACAGACTTCAGCGCCAAAGCCACGAGCAGCCTCAGCAATACGTTCATCATCGGTAGCGATAATGACCCGTTCAGCTTCACTCTGTACCGCACGCTCATAGACATGCTGCACCATTGGCTTACCGGCAATATCCACCAGCGGCTTTCCGGGAAAGCGGGTTGATGCGTAACGCGCCGGGATAACAACTGAAAATGCCATGATAAACCTCTTACTTTTTCAGTCGCTCTTCAGCGGTGAGCGTACGAGCCTCATTTTCCAGCATCACCGGGATATCATCCCGAATCGGGTATGCCAGACCAGAGCTGCGACAGATAAGCTCATTGGTTTCCTTATTCCATTCAACAGGCGCCTTGGAAACCGGGCAAACCAGAATATCGAGTAGTTTTTTATCCATTACTTGTGCCTTTTCTTATACGTCCGCTATCGAACGCAAGGATTGCAGCCGGTCCACCAGGCGCTGCTCAAGCCCATCATCAGGCTGCGCCGCGACCTGTAGAAACCAGGCATTGTCTAACTGTATATGATCGCATTTTACGGCATCTTTTTCAGTCATCACCAGCGCTGAATCACCGGAAAAATCGAGATCCCCGGCAACAAACTGATGATGATCAGGAAAAGAACGACAACTGAGACTAAAACCCAGACTTCTGAGAGTGCGATAAAAGCGTTCAGGATTACCGATAGCGGCAACGGCATTCAGCACCGGGCCCTGACTCCACTCTGAAAGAGGCACGACCATGCCATCTTTAAGCGACTGAAATCCGGCGGGAACCAGCACCATTGAAAACGTATCCGCCTGCATCGCTGGCGTCAGCCCAAGCTCAGCAGACTGCTCATCAGTACGATTAACGACGATAAAATCAACCTCTGCAAGACGCTCAACCGGCTCCCGCAAAGGCCCTTCAGGCAAACAACGGTGATTACCAAAGCCACGCTGACCATCAACAACCGCAATCTCGATAGCACGCCCCAGGGCATAGTGCTGCAGCCCGTCATCACTGATAATCAGATCACATTGAGTCTGTTCCAGAAGATACCGGGCAGCGGCGGGCCGATCAGGATCGATCACCATCGGTACACCTGTGCGACGCACAATCATCAGAGGTTCATCACCTGCTTGAGCCACATCAGAATCTGCGGTGACAGCAAATGGAAACTGAGGTGGCTTTGCGCCATATCCACGACTGACAACCCCAGGGTTATACCCCTGACGCCTCAACTGCTCAATAAGCCAGATTACCAATGGCGATTTACCCGTACCCCCAACCGAAATATTTCCGACAACAATAACCGGAACCGGGGCATTCCAGACCGGCTTATCACCCTTCTGATATTGCCTGCGTCGTCGGGTGGCTATCGCCCTGAAAAGACACTCTGCCGGTCTCAGCAGTTTCAGCCACGAGCTTCGCTTATACCAGGCCTGCTCCAGGCTCATCGTTATTGCTCAACCGGTTTCTGAGTAGTAATACTCAGGCTGGCAAACCCCAGCTGACCGGCAACATCCATTGCCGTGACCACCGCCTGATGCGGTGTTTTCGCATCCGCTGAGATAATGAACGGTAATTCCCGGTTATCGGCAATCTGATCGATAATCGCACGCCGCAGTGTTTCAGGCTGGCTATTTATAAGGCTCTGACCATTAACGCTATACTGACCATCTATATCGATTACCAGATCAACAGTCTGAGGCTCGACAGAACCTGCTTCCTGATCAGCACTGGCTTCTGGCAGATCAATCTGAAGGTGAGTTTCTTTTGTAAAGGTCGTCGACACCATAAAGAAAATCAGCAACAGAAAAACGACATCAATCAGAGGGGTCAGGTTAACACTGACCTCTTCGGGCTGTTTACGACGGAATCTCAAGTGTCGCTCCCGTTACTCAAAATCAACTTCGCGTTCGCCGTGAACCACTTCCACCAGCTTGGTAGATTCCTGCTCCATCTCAATCAGCAGCGACTCTACGCGACGTTGAAAATAGCGGTGAAAGATCAGTGTAGGAATTGCCACAGACAAACCTGCAGCAGTGGTAATCAGCGCCTCAGATATACCGCCGGCAAGTACATTGGCATTGCCGGTTCCCTGAAGCATGATTTCAGAGAAAACCTTGATCATACCAATTACAGTACCCAGCAAACCCAACAGCGGTGCAATCGCTGCAATGGTTCCCAGGGCATTAAGAAAACGTTCTAATTGGTGAACTACATGCTGTGCAGCTTCCTGAATACTCTCCTTCATGATCTCACGACCATGATTGGAGTTGTTCAGTCCAGCGACCATAATCTGTCCGAGAGAACTCTGACTACGAATCAACTGCAACTGCTCAGGGGACATATCCCCGCTGCGTACGAGACCCCAGACCTGAGCCAGCAGGTGCTCTGGCGCAACGCGCTTTTTCTGCAACACCCAGAAGCGCTCAAGACAGATCGCAAGAGACAGAATGGAACAGGCGATGATCGGAATCATTAACCAACCACCGGATTGAATCAGCTCTAACACCAGTAATCCTCCTTCAAACCGGCCATTACTCTAGCATAGAGTCATGACCCTTAATAGAGATTAACCTGCTGACCAGTAACGCTTTTTCTCCTCTCTGTGAGCACGCTCAACACACCCTGACGCGGACTCTTCCAGAATAACTGCACCGGACGATGCCGTGTTGTACCAGCGCTGATCCAGAGCCTCAACCCGATTGACCACTGCAGCAGCCGGATGACCATATCGGTTTGCAGCACCGGCACTGAAAATGACCACCTCAGGTGCCACTGCTTTCAACCAGTCCTGAGTACTGGAAGAGCGACTCCCATGATGTGATGCGATCAGCCAGTAAGCATCCGAATCCGGCATCGCAGCAATAATCTGCTGCTCTATCACCGCTTCGATATCACCCGGCAGCATCAGAGAACAACCCGCCGAACGGATATGCAACACGCAGGAATCATTGTTGTCATTAGCAATAACAGGTTGCTCTGGGTGGGTATAGCGAAACTCCACCCCGTTCCAGCGCCAGACCTCCCCTGACCGACAATTTTCAGCTGCAAATTTACTGCGCCAGTCTTCACTACCGGATTCCAGTCGCCCGACATCAACCTCATCGGCAACGTCCCTATAGCCGCCAGCATGATCATTATCGCCATGACTGATGACAAGACGATCAAGCCGGGCCAGATTTCGTTCCTGCAGAACAGGGATAACGGAAAACCTTGCCACACTTCCGCCACTCCTATAAGCCTTCCCTGTGTCATACAGCAGGGCATGATCACGGGTTTCAACCAGAACTGATAACCCCTGCCCCACATCAATCACTGTAGCCCTGAATTTCCCTTCGGGAACAGCTTCAACGTCAGGCAAAAAGACCGGTATAAACAGAAATACTCCCAGCCACCGAAAGAACACAATCTTTCCCTGAACCATTAACAATGCGCCGCCAAAAGCCAGACCGACAGACCATAAGCCGGGATTACCCACCGATAAGCGTTGAGGCAGCCACTCATTAGCCGCAGTCAGAAATGACCAGAACAGCGAGACCAACAGCTCCAGCACAGCAGTTCCTATCTCCGGACTGATGACCGATAACAAACAACCGATTACAGCACCCGGAAGAAGCACAAAAGACACATAAGGTACCGCCACAAGATTGACCAACGGCGCACTGACCGATACTTCTCCCAACCAGACTATCAGCAAAGGAAGCAGCCCTATGAAAACGACCCACTGCGCTTTTATCAGTTGCCAGAACCGCATAGCAACACCATCTGCTGACTGAATTGCTGCGATCAGTACAGCCACAGCACCGAAAGACAGCCAGAAGCCCGCCTGATAAAAAGCCAGAGGCTGAATTAGCAGGACAGCTGTCAATGCCATAAGAAAACGCTGCCAGAGTTTTAGATGCATACTCAGCATTGGAGGAATCAGTATTGCTGCAACCATAATCAGCGCTCGCTGGGTAGGTATACTGAATCCGGCCAATGCTGCATAGACGAATGCAAAAAGCAGAGCCGGCATTATTTTCCAAACCCGAACATCAACCACAGATTCGAGACGACATTGCAGCAACAACCATTGCAGGACAAATCCAATCAGATAACCGAACAGGCACACCAGCCCTATATGAAGCCCACTGATCACAACCAGATGCACCGTACCTGTATCAGCCAGCAGATCCCATTGTGCATGCTCAAGCCCGGACTTATCCCCCAGCAGTAACGCCCTTAAGGTAACTGCGGTTTGCCCGGTTAACTGGCGCCCGTTTATCCAGTTGAGTAATTGATAACGGAGACGGTCAACCGACCAGCTCTCCCCAAGAAGGCGGGCATTTTGCGGATTCCGAATATAGCCGGTCGCGCCAATACCTTCACTGAACAAACGAACTTCGTAATCAGCCGCCCCGGGATTACTCATTCCATGTACAGGCTTAAGCCGGATATCCAGTTGCCACAATTCACCGGGCTTAAGGTGGATGTCGGATCGATACCAGCTAAGCCTGACCCTACTCAGTGAACGAACCGAATCAGAAAAAACGGCAGAAGACTGCTTATCGTCCGGACTGAATGAAGCTACTCTGAAATCAAACCGCTGAACATCTCCGAACTGCTGCGGCAGAGAATCGACTTCCCCGACAACAGTGAGATCAACCGGTGAATGACCCGCAGGCAACCGTTCTGAGAGCATCCACTTCCCCCAACAGGAAGCAAATACAACACCGAACAAAAGACCTGCCAACTGAACAGAGCATAAAGAGGAAAAATAGCCAGAGATCTGACATTTCTGTAGCAAGAACAGTAATAAGACAGCAGCAAAAACCAGCATCCAGGCCGGTAAACTGACCGGCATCAAGCCTGTCAGCAGTATCCCAACACAAATTCCAATCATCCTTGATTTCCAGTTGGCTTAGTTTCACCGAGGGGGCATAATGGTGCTCCCACGGAGTAACTATAAGTGCGACCACCATGCCGCGCAAATTAATCAAAAAATATATGCCCGATGAAGGCAAGCTTAAGAGTAACCGTTACCTGAGCTGGCTCGGAGATCACATCCACGATCCCAATCTCTGGCATCTGACCCGCAAATCAGTCAGTCGGGCATTTTTTGTAGGACTGTTCTGCGCATTTATTCCACTCCCCTCGCAGATGCTTATTGCAGCGATCGCAGCACTGTTCGTGCGCAGCAACCTGCCAATTTCGGTAGGCCTTGTCTGGCTTACTAATCCGATTACGATTCCGCCGATGTTTTATTTTGCATACTGGATCGGCACCCTGATTCTGGGCGTGGAGCTACAGCAGGTTGAATTCGAGCTGAGTCTGGAGTGGTTTACCAACGGACTGTCTCAGATCTGGCTTCCTCTGATTCTGGGATCACTGGTGTGCTCCATTGTCAGTGGTGCTCTGGGTTACTTCATGATGCAGCGCTTCTGGGTCTGGCACGTGAACAACAGTTGGAAAAAACGCAAGAATCGAGTCAATACACCCGCAGAGGTCTGCTTACTGCATACCGAAGACAGCGAGACAGAAGCAAATAAGCCGGACTGAACAGCCCGGCTTATTTATTTGAACAGGTCCAGACCGACAGGTCAGAGCTGCACTTCTGTCAGCAAGCCATCCTTAAGCTCCATTACCCGCCCCTGACGCTGCGCCAGCAACGGATCATGGGTAACCACGACAAACGAGATTGAATACTCCTGATTCAAGCGTTTCATCAGCGCCTGAATCTCTTCAGCAGTATGCCGGTCCAGATTGCCTGTTGGCTCATCCATTAGTACGCACGCAGGGTTGGTTACCAACGCCCGGGCAATAGCAACCCGCTGACGCTCACCACCACTGAGCATGCCTGGCTTATGTCCGAGTCGCTGTTTCAGGCCGACAGACTCAAGCAAGGCTTCGGAGCGCTCCTTCGCCTCAGAAATCGCCTCACCTCTGATCAACAAGGGCATTGCGACATTTTCAAGCGCGGTAAATTCAGGCAGCAAATGGTGGAACTGATAAACAAATCCCAGAGAACGATTACGTAACTCTGCACGCTGACGCTCAGAAATACCAAACAGAGACCGCCCATCAACCCGGACATCACCATCAGTCGGTATATCAAGTCCACCCAGCATATTAAGCAGAGTACTTTTACCGGAACCTGAACTCCCGACAATAGCCAGGGTCTCTCCCCTCTTAACCTCTAACTGAATACCTTTGAGAACATCAACCTGCGCGCCGGCATCACCGTATTGCTTGCTCAGATCTATACACTCAAGTACCGGGCTATTCATATCCTGATTACTCATAACGCAGAGCCTCTGCCGGCTGTGTCCGGGAGGCCCGCCACGCTGGATACAGCGTCGCCAGGAAACTGATACTCAGCGCTACAGTGACAATAACACCGACATCTTCAAGCCGTAACTGAGATGGCAGATAACTGATAAAGTAGACTTCTGCACTGAGGAACTGGATACCCAGAGTCTGTTCGACCCAGGCTATAAAATCAGTAATTGTCAGCGCCAGCAGGATACCCAACGCTGATCCAAGCAGAGTCCCCATGACACCTATCACAGTACCCTGCACCATGAAGATCCGCATAATTCTTGCCGGCGTCGCGCCAAGGGTGCGCAGGATCGCAATATCCGCTTTCTTGTCTGTGACCACCATTACCAGAGTGGAAACAATATTAAAGGCAGCGACAAATACAATCAGGAACAGCAGCAGACCGATCATTTTCTTTTCCAGCTGAATCGCCTGAAACAGATTACCGTGGGTACGGGTCCAGTCACTGGCACGGTAGAACTTGTTCATATCGCTGATAATCTGCTTAATACGGTAAGGCGCTTCAAACAGGTTATCAAACTGCAGGCGAACACCATCAACACCTTCAGTCATCCGTTTAATCCGGGCAGCATCCTTAATATGGATATACGCCAGATTGGCATCCAGCTCAGCACCAACCTCAAAAAGACCGACCACAGTGAAACGCTTAAGCCTCGGAATTACACCGGCCACACTGATAGAGGCCTCGGGTAGCACCAGAGTAATCTTGTCTCCGACATTCACACCCATTGACCGAGCCAGCAGTGCCCCAAGCACAATACCAAACTTACGCTCCTGCAAAGCATCAAGCGAGCCCTGCTTCATATGATCGTCAAGGATCGAAATTTTCTGCTCAAGATCGGGATCAATACCATTGATAAGAACCCCTCGTACAACCCCACGATTAGTCAGCATTCCCTGCGCCTGAATATAGGGAGCACTGCCAACCACGCCGGGCTGCTGATCAACATAATCTGATACTGCCTGCCAATCTGTCAGCGGCTGACCATAATCCGATATTGTTCCATGGGGCACCATTCCCAGAATACGGTTCTTCAGTTCACGGTCAAAACCGTTCATAACCGAGAGCACCACAATCAGGGCAGCAACACCCAGCATCAAGCCCAGCATGGATACCAGAGAGATAAAAGAGATGAAATTATTGCTGCGCTTAGCCGCCGTGTAGCGCAAGCCAACATAGAGGGAAAATGGTCTAAACATGGGCCGGAATTAAATCACACACAGTTAAAATTCTCTAACAAAATCAGAATAATATTCGTTATACTGCTGGAAAGCCTGCAAACAGCCTCTGTAGACTGTCATAGTCCAGGAGAGTTCACAGAGACCTGCAGTGAACCGATCATATATTCAAGATGAGGGCTCAGTTTTGGATCAGGAACGCCGCCAGTATTTTCGTATCAATGGAAGAGTCGCTCTGGACTTCGAAGTCGTCAGCCCATCGGAAATACGTCGCAATCAATTGCCCTCTCAGTTCACGGTTTCACCCTTCTTTATGCTGCTTATCCAGCTGCAGGAACTGAGCCATGACAATCAATACCAACTGCGTAAGATTGCCCAGAAAGATCCGACAGTAGCGACCTACCTCGAAAACCTTAATGCCAAGATCGATGCCGTTGCTCAGGCCGTTGCCAAAAGCGATGTCGAGTTTAAACAACTGAGCAGCCAGGAAATTAATATCAGTGAAGGCGGAATGAGTTTCAGTAGCAACCGCCCGGTTAATACCGGTGACTGCCTGGCACTGAAACTGGTTTTTGAAGAGACCTTCACCGGACTCCTGCTATACGGCAAAGTACTGTATTGCGGCGAAGACGAAGAAAACTACAAAATCGGTATTGAGTTCATGGATATGCCAGAGAGCAGCCGCGTGATTGTTGCCCGCCATATTCTTTCCTCCCAGGCCCGGGAACTGCAGGATGCTAAGAAGCAATAGCGCCATCGAGCTGCTGGAGTCATTAGAGCTACTCCAGCAAAGCTTGCTGGAATTCTGCACACATCTTCAGAACAGCCGCCTCCCCTTCTGGTTACCGGGTGATACCTATGGACAGCTGGATCAGGCCGCTCAGTTATTTGGTGATATCTGGTATCGGGATAATCAGGATGGACGCACAACAATCAGTCAGTACGGGCTGATTGGCGCGGATCCAACACTGATCACCCTGGCGGAACAGACCAACACCTGCAAGCAGCAATTTCAAGCCCTGGCCAGTCAGTATCGCTTAAGTGAAAACAGTGAACTGCAGGAATCATTGCAACGGCGAAGCGATGAGCTTAACCAACTCCTTAACCGTCAGGGCGCATCACGCCTGCACCTCAAGCAATGCTATCGACTGATCCCGATCGCCAATCCCCGTCCGGAGAAAATCGGTTTCAGCTGGTACACAAGCGGTAGAAGTATCCGCAAGCTCACTCCGGCAGAAGCCGAAGAAAAGCTGATGAAGATGGATGTCAGCCAGACTCATATCCGCATGCAGCTGGATGCACTGGGAAAACTTCAGCCCGGTGATATGCTGGCCCAGATTCAGACCCAGGTTCCGGTCATGCGTGCAAATCTGGTCTAGAAGCAGGACAAGCAAACCATCAGAAAGGCCCGCAATACATCGTTACCGATTCTGATCGCGTTAAATGATGATAATCCCACACTTCCCGCCTATAATGAGCCGCCAGCAGCGCCACCGGAGGCTCGCAGCAGACTGGAACGCAGCGACCTGAAAATAGATCCGCAACCCTTTCTGCCCAGTCTTCGCGTACATCGCTATAACGGATAATTATCAGCCAGGCTTAAAAACAGATGTCGGAACAATCACATAACACTCTGCTGCACCACATTGCTACGGGAGCAGGTTTTCTGGGCCTGATCGGCTACTACCTGATGGTTGAAAAAACCGGATTTTTCGAATGGATGACCAGCCTGATGCCACAGCAATACGCTGGCGCAGGCCTTATGCTCGCAATCATGATCAGCATGACACCGGGCTTCTTTATCTGGAAACACTATAATCGCTGGATTGAAAAGAAGCTCAACGTAAAGGGCAAGTACCTCGAAGATGAATACTATAAAGCCCAGGAAGAGCAGCGAAACAAAAAAAATACGGACAGCTAAGCGCTAAAACACAGCGCTTACAATAAGCGCTTACAACAAACTCTTAAAAATAAATCCTCTCAGCAAGTCCGGACAAAAGATATAAAAAAACCGCCCAGCAGGCGGTTTTTTTATTGATAAGATCTGAGTTACAGATTCGCGATACGGTTCAGACCCGCAATCGCCGCCACCCGGTAGGCTTCTGCCATTGTCGGGTAGTTAAAGGTCGTGTTGACGAAATAATTCAGCGTGTTCGCCTCACCTTCCTGGTTCATAATTGCCTGACCGATGTGCACGATCTCAGAAGCCTGATCACCGAAGCAGTGAATACCCAGAATCTGCAGCGTTTCCCGATGGAACAGGATTTTCAGCATACCTACCGGCTGACCGGAAATCTGTGCACGGGCGGTATCTTTAAAGAACGCCTGACCCACATCATAAGGAACCCGCTCATCGGTCAGCTGCTCTTCAGTCTTACCGATTGAGCTGATTTCAGGAATTGTGTAGATACCGGTTGGAACATCATTAATGAAGCGGAAGTCGTCTGCGTTCAGCATATCAGATGAAGCCGCACGGCCCTGATCCAGTGCTGCGGAGGCCAGCGCAGGCCAGCCGATAACGTCACCGCAGGCATAAATCCCTTCGCAACTGGTACGGTAGTGTTCATCAACCTCAACCTGACCACGACCGTTTGCCTGCAAGCCTACATTTTCCAGCTTCAGCATATCGGTGTTACCGGTACGACCGTTACACCACAGGAATGCATCCGCGCGGATCATCTTGCCAGACTGAAGCGTCAGCGTTACACCCCGGTCATCACCCTCGACTTTCTCATAAGTTTCATTGTGACGGATCTTCACCGCACTGTTACGCAGGTGATAGCTCAGAGAGTCTGAGATCTCAGCATCCAGGAATGACAGCAGACGATTCTGTGAGTCGATCAGATCGACTTTAACACCCAACCCACTGAAAATAGATGCGTATTCAGAACCGATAACACCGGCACCGTAGATAATCAGCGTACGCGGCGTGTGATTCAGCGACAGAACGGTGTCACTGTTGTAGATACGCGGATGACTGAAGTCGATGTCTTCAGGAGTATAAGGACGGGAACCGGTCGCGATAATAATATTCTTCGCCCGCAGGGTTTCATCACCCTTTTTAGTACCGCGTACCAGTACGGTATTCTTATCTTCGAACTCAGCCTGACCAAAGAACAGATCAATCCGGTTACGGGCGTAGAAGTTAGTCCGCATCATTACCTGATTGGAAATAACTTTTTCAGCACGCTTCAGAACTTTAGGGAAAGAGAACCAGCGCGGCTCACCGATATCACGGAACATCGGGTTAGTGTTAAATTCAATAATCTGCTTAACGGAGTGACGGAGGGCTTTAGAAGGGATAGTACCTTTATGAGTACAGTTACCACCGACTGAATCCTGGGTTTCGATAACAGCAACACGACGCCCTTTCTTGGCAGCGTTCATTGCTGCACCTTCACCGGCAGGACCGGAGCCAATTACAATGACATCATAGTCATATACAGCCATCACTTTCCCCTAATAATTATTTAATTTTTAAGCGCTTTTTATTCTAACAGCAAACAACACCGCTGCAATTGAGGAACCTCAAACTGAGCATAACCGGCACCCTCTTAAGAACAAATTAGCCTTTAGATTAGCGCCGGATTCTACCCTGCTACCGGATTGGTTACTTGCCGGATTTAACCTCGTAAGCCATATCAGCTAACTCAGCTTTCTTCATCTGCTTTTCCTGTTCTTCATCACACTTGGCCGGATTACCGCCACAGATCTCGCAGTCACCTTCAATCCCTACATTGGCAAGACCACCGCAAGAACCGGCAATGGGTTTGCGTCCCATAATCACACCGACAGCCATCGCAACGATTACCGTACCCAGGACTACAAATGCCAGAATCATCGTACTCATTATCTACCTCACTCCACCAGATACTGCTTAAAGCCTGGTGTCATCTGTTCAGAAAAACCATTATCGGTTTTTGTAATTAAAAATGCTTCAACCTGCTGCTCAACAGCAAACGCCATCGCTCGCTCTGTGCCCATAACCATCATCGTAGTCGCCAGAGCATCCGCCGTGGCGCAGTCTTCAGCCAGCACCGTCACCGATGCCAAGCGGTGCCGGATCGGCTTACCGGTTGCCGGATCGATAGTATGTGAGAAGCGCACTCCATCTTCTTCAAAATAATTGCGATAGTCGCCGGACGACGCGATACCAAAGTTCCTGACCGCAATAATCCGCTGCGCTTCCCGGGTACCCGCTTTCGGGGCCTCGATAGCAATCTTCCAGCTCTGACCATCAGGCTTTTGCCCCCGCGCGCGGAGCTCACCGCCAATCTCAACCAGGTAGCTGGTAATTCCGGATTGTTCCAGAATGTCGGCTAACCGATCAACACCGAAGCCTTTGGCAATGGCAGACAAGTCGATATAGATATCACGCTGCCGGGTTAGTTCCCGGCGCTCGGCGTTAAGCTCGGCATACTGATAGCCGACACGCTGCTTAAGTTTTTCGATTTCACTGTCGGATGGTGCTTTAACAACACGTCCATCCGGTCCGAAGCCCCACAGATTAACCAGCGGCCCAACGGTCACATCAAATGCCCCGTCTGATTGCTGACTGATCTCTAAAGCCTGACTAAGAACACTGTTCAGATCTTCCGATAACGTTACCGTACTGCCCACTGGTAAGCGGTTCAGCCGGGAAAGCTCAGAATCCTGAATATAAGTCGACATACTCTGGTTTACATTGATCAGAGCATCATTGATCTGCTTTCGAATCGCTGCGCTCTGACTGGTATCGGCTGTTACCCATTTAACGGTAAAGCTGGTACCCATAGTCAGACCACTGTGCTGCTCGATACGCTCCTGGGGAGCAAAACAGCCGGAAAGCAGTAAAGCAAAAAGCAAAGTGGCCAGCAGCAAAGCTGCCGGCCACCGGATTCCTTGTCTGAAAAAAGCAGACATCAGAATATTAACCGCCGAAGTCGTCGAGGAAGATATTTTCCCGCTCAACACCCAGATCCAACAGCATCTGGATTACAGCAGCGTTCATCATTGGCGGTCCACACATGTAGTACTCACAATCTTCAGGCGCTTCGTGGTCCTTCAGATAGTTTTCGTACAGCACGTTATGGATAAAGCCTGTCATACCGTCCCAGTTATCTTCCGGCTGCGGGTCAGACAGCGCCAGGTGCCACTTAAAGTTGTCGTTCTCATCCTGCAGCATGTCGTATTCATCATTATAGAAACACTCACGCAGGGAACGGGCACCGTACCAGAAGCTGATCTTACGCTTAGAGTTCAGACGCTTCAGCTGGTCAAAGATGTGGGAACGCATAGGCGCCATACCCGCACCACCACCGATGAAGACCATCTCATTGTCGGTATCTTTCGCGAAGAATTCACCGAACGGTCCGTATACAGTGATCTTGTCACCTTCTTTCAGACTGAACACGTAAGAAGACATCTTACCCGGAGCAAAGTCAGTACCCGGAGGTGGAGAAGCGATACGGATGTTGAACTTAACAACGCCCTTCTCTTCCGGATAGTTCGCCATGGAGTATGCACGGATAGTGGTTTCATCCACTTTAGATACGTACTTCCACTGATCGAACTTGTCCCAGTCGCCACGGTACTCTTCCTGGATATCAAAATCCTTGTAGTGTACTTCGTGTGGAGGACACTCCAGCTGAACATAACCACCGGCACGGAAGTCAACGTTTTCACCTTCAGGCAGACGCAGGGTCAGCTCTTTGATGAAGGTCGCAACGTTCGGATTGGACTCAACAGTACATTCCCACTTCTGAACCCCGAAGATTTCCTCTTCCAGCTCGATGTTCATGTCCTGCTTAACTGCAACCTGACAGGACAGACGCCAGCCTTCTTTCGCTTCACGCATGGTGAAGTGAGATTCTTCCGTTGGCAGCATAGAACCACCACCGTCCAGAACCTGACACTTACACTGTGCGCAGGTACCACCGCCACCACAGGCAGACGGGATAAAGATGCCCTGGTTTGCCAGGGTCTGCAGCAGCTTGTCGCCGGCAGGAACTTTAACGCTCTTGTCCGGATCATCATTGATCATGATGGTGACATCACCACTGCTAACCAGTTTTGAACGGGCTGCCAGAATTACCGCTACCAGTGCAAGCACCACAGCGGTAAACATGACAACGCCGAGAACGATTTCTGCATTCATTAGCTTAATCCTTCCTTTAGTTAATCATGTGACAGCGATTACAGCTGTACGCCGGAGAATGACATGAAGCCCAGGGACATCAGACCAACAGTAATGAAGGTGATACCCAGACCACGCAGACCTTCCGGTACGTCGCTGTATTTCAGTTTTTCACGGATACCTGCCAGAGCGGTGATCGCCAGCGCCCAGCCGATACCGGCACCAGTACCGTATACAACGGATTCACCGAAGGTGTAGTCACGCTCTACCATGAACAGCGCAGCACCCATGATGGCGCAGTTTACGGTGATCAGAGGCAGGAATACACCCAGTGCGTTGTACAGCGCAGGTACGTACTTATCCAGGAACATTTCCAGAATCTGTACGATCGCTGCGATTACACCGATGTAGGAGATGTAACCCAGGAAGCTCAGATCAACTTCAGGGTAACCAGCCCACGCCAGTGCACCTTCGCGCAACAGGTTGTTATAGATCAGGTTGTTTACCGGAGTAGTGATTGCCAGTACGACAATTACCGCGATACCCAGACCCAGTGCCGTCTGTACCTTCTTAGAGATCGCCAGGAATGTACACATTCCCAGGAAGAAGGCCAGCGCCATGTTTTCAACGAAAATCGCCTTAACAGCAAGGCTGATGTACTGTTCCATTACACCGCCTCCTTCTTAGTATTTTTCGCCAGTTCAAACTCAGGTGCTTCAACCTGATCCTTCTTGAAGGAACGAACCAGCCAGATGAAGATACCGATAATGAAGAACGCACTTGGTGGCAGCAGCATCAGACCGTTGGCGTAGTACCAACCGCCATCTGTTACCAGCGGCAGAATCTCGATACCGAACAGCTTACCCGCACCAAACAGTTCACGCAGGAAACCAACGAAGATCAGAACCACACCGTAGCCCAGACCGTTACCGATACCGTCGATGAAAGAGATACCCGGAGGGTTCTTCATCGCGAAGGCTTCAGCACGACCCATTACAATACAGTTAGTAATGATCAGACCTACGAATACAGACAGCTGCTTAGAGATGTCATACGCGTACGCTTTCAGGATCTGGTCTACCACGATTACCAGTGACGCAATAATGGTCATCTGACAGATAATCCGGATGTTACCCGGAATGTGGTTACGGATGATCGACACGAACAGGTTAGAAAACGCTGTTACCGCGATTACCGCCAGAGTCATTACGAAGGCAGTGCTCAGGTTTGACGTTACCGCCAGCGCCGAACAGATACCCAGAATCTGCAGACCGATCGGGTTGTTGTTAAAGATCGGATTCAGCAGGGCTTCTTTAGCTTGAGACATGATTACGCCCCTCCTGCTTTCAGGTTAGCCAGGAATGGCGCATAGCCATTCTCACCCATCCAGAACTGAACCAGGTTAGTTACACCCACACTGGTCAGGGTTGCACCCGCCAGACCATCAACCTGGTGCTTGGCGTTCGGATTAGCGGCATCAACACTGCCTTTGATCAGACCCAGTGCCGGCTCCATAGAGCCTGCAGGGTAAACTTCTTTACCCGGCCAGATCGCCTTCCAGCTTGGATTGTCGACTTCACCACCCAGACCCGGAGTTTCTGCGTGAGAGTAGAAACCCAGACCGACAACAGTGTTCAGGTCTTTTTCCAGTGCCAGGAAGCCGTACAGAGTAGACCACAGGCCGTAACCATGTACCGGCAGGATCACTTTATCGAAACCTTCACCGGCCTCGCTTTTCACCAGGTATACAGGCATTACTTTTGCCTGATACTTGATAGAAGCGATGTCGATATCACGGCTCAGAGTGACGCCAGTATCGGACTCTTTCGCTGCTTTTACTGCATCGTAACGAGCAGCATCAGCAACTTCGGTGTAGTTACCGGAACGCAGATCAACGAAACGCTTTTCGATCATCTGTTCGAACAGTGCCGGTACGTCCTGACCTGCTGTTTCAATACCTGCAGCCGCCAGGATGTTGGTCTGACGGTCCAGGTTTTTGTTAGCAACCTGTTTTGGCTTCAGCAGTACCGCTGCCGCAGATACGATCACGGAGCAGACTACACACAGCAAAACAGCAACGGTAATGGTTTTACCGATAGTATCGTTGTTAGCTGACATTACGCATCACCCTCCGCTTGATGTTTGCCTGAACAACAAAGTTGTCGATCAGCGGTGCGAACAGGTTAGCGAACAGAATCGCCAGCATCATACCTTCAGGGAAGGCAGGGTTCACAACACGGATCAGTACAACCATGATTCCGATCAGGGCACCGAAGTACCACTTACCGGTGTTGGTCATAGATGCAGATACCGGATCGGTTGCCATAAAGAACATACCAAAGGCAAAGCCACCCAGTACCAGATGCCAGTAGAACGGCAGCGAGAACATCGGATTAGTATCAGAGCCGATCACATTCAGCAGCAACGACATGCCCACCATGCCCAGGAAGACACCGGCGACAATCCGCCATGCAGCAACCTTGGCAATCAGCAGCACAGCACCACCAATCATGATAGCCAGCGTAGATACTTCACCTACAGAACCCTGGATAGTACCAATAAAGGCATCGAACCAGGTGATGTTCTGCGCCAGGATAGCGTCAACACCGCCAGCTGCAGCCAGACCCAGTGGAGTAGCACCGGAGAAGCCGTCAACCGCAGTCCAGATCGCATCACCGGACATCTGCGCAGGATACGCAAAGAACAGGAAAGCACGGCCAGTCAGCGCCGGGTTCAGGAAGTTTTTACCTGTACCACCAAACACCTCTTTACCGATTACAACACCGAAGCTGATACCCAGAGCAACCTGCCACAGCGGAATGCTTGGCGGCAGAATCAGGGAGAACAGGATAGAGGTTACGAAGAAACCTTCGTTAACTTCGTGTCCACGCTTCATAGCGAACAGTACTTCCCAGAAACCACCTACCACAAAGGTTGTGATGTAGATTGGCAGCCAGTAAACCGCACCATGAATGATGTTGTCCCACAGGCTATCCGGGTTAAAGCTGGTCAGACCGGCTGCAATAGCGCCCTGCCAGGTAGACGGCTCAGTAATGCTCAGCGCAGCCATTGCAGTGTTTGCCTGCAGGCCGACGTTGTACATACCGAAGAATACCGCCGGGAAAGTACACATCCACACCAGGATCATCATACGCTTCAGGTCAACCGCATCACGTACGTGCGCAGCCGCCTTGGTCACGTGACCAGGTGTGTAGAAAATAGTATCGGCTGCTTCATACAGCGCGTACCAGTTTTCGTATTTACCGCCCTTGTGGAAGTGCGGTTCCATTTTATCAAGAATATTTCTCAAGCTCATGATCAGGCCTCTTTCTCGATACGCGTCAGATTGTCGCGAAGGATTGGGCCGTACTCATACTTGCCAGGGCAGGCAAATGTGCACAGCGCGAGGTCTTCTTCGTCCAGCTCAAGACAACCCAGCTCCATCGCATGAACGATGTCACCGGTTACCAGAGCACGCAGCATCTGCGTCGGAAGAATGTCCATTGGCATCAGTTCTTCGAACTGACCAACAGGCACCATGGCGCGCTCAGAACCATTCGTTGTCGTCGTGAAGTTAAACTTCTTCGAAGGATTCAGGAAAGACGCGAAAATGTTCAGTACAGAGAACTTATTGGAGCCTGGTACTACCCAGCCCATGAACTCACGTACATTACCCTCTTCCAGAACAGAAACCTGATTCGCATAACGCCCCAGATAAGCCAGTGGGCCACCTGCGTTACGACCGTTCCAAACAGAACCGCTGATAACACGGTTGTTAGAACCTTCAGTACGACCTGCCAGCAACTCATCCAGGCTTGCACCCAGACGGGTACGAACCAGAGTTGGCTGAGAAACCTGAGGGCCGGCAACTGCAACAACACGATCAGTAAACAGTTTACCGGTAGTAAACAGCTGACCGATGGCGATCACATCCTGATAGCCGATGCTCCAGACAGTTTTCTGCTGAGAAACAGGATCCAGGAAGTGGATATGCGTACCAGCGTTACCCGCTGGGTGCTTGCCTTCAAACTCTTCTACGGTAACGCCGCTTGCAGTAGGAATATTCGCACCCGGTGCCTTACACAGGTATACGCTGCCTTCTGTCAAACGGGTCAGAAGTGTCAGACCGTTCGAAAATGCTTCACTCTGCTCTGCAACAAATACTTCAGGATTTGCCGCCAGAGGATTGGTATCCATCGCAGTCACAAAGATCGACGCAGGCTTGGTGCCAGGCTGTGGAACTCTGCTGAAAGGACGGGTACGCAGTGCAGTCCAGAGACCGGAGTTAACCAGATTTTCCTGAACCTGCTCTGCTGAAAGTGATGCCAGCTCTGATGCTGGATATTGATTGAATTCTACCGCGTCATCGCCATCAATTTCGATAACAACCGATTGCAGAACCCGACGTTCGCCACGGTTAATCTCTTTGATTAAACCAGCAGCGGGTGCTGTAAATGCAACACCTTCAGTTTTCTTATCGGTAAAGATCACTTGACCGAGTTTGACCCGATCTCCTACCTTGACCTGCATCGTAGGCTTCATGCCTGGATAATCGAAGCCGATCACGGCTACAGACTTCGCCTCAACAGCTGCTGAAACAGACTGTTCAGGTGCGCCTGTAATAGGTAGATCCAGACCCTTTTTGATCTTGATCATCCGCCTCACCCAATTACTATTATAATTCTTCAGGACCCCATCCGGCAGGTATGTCTGAGCCTTCAGCTCTGTGACATTGTCCCCTTATGCCACAAACCGAAGGCAAAAACCCTACTTTAAGAAGGGGTAACCCCAACCCAAAAATCCGGTTAAGTATAAAGATCAGTTGGTAAATTTTCTACAAAAGCGTCTTCTAAACGGCGCTTTTAGTTCACTATTACGAGAGCATTACCAGACCATTAAGATATATACTTATTCGATTTAGAAATAAGTTTAAAAATCAACAAAAAACCGCTCCTGAGAGCGGTTTTCTATATCAGCTAAAAAGCGATTAACGCTTAGCTTTAGGGAATGCAGGCAGTGTGCACTGAGCCATACGCTGAGCCATACGGATTACCTGACAGCTGTAGCCGAACTCGTTATCGTACCAAACATACAGCACGCAACGGTTACCTTCAGCAATTGTAGCCAGAGCATCAACAACACCAGCAGCACGGGAACCAACGAAGTCAGTAGAAACCGCTTCAGGCGAGTTGCTGAAGTCGATCTGCTTCTGCATTGGAGAGTGCAGCGCCTGATCACGCAGGTATGCATTCAGCTCTTCTTTGTCAGTAGGATTATCCAGGTTCAGGTTCAGGATAGCCATAGAGACGTTCGGAGTCGGTACACGAATAGCATTACCAGTCAGCTTACCTTCCAGCTGAGGCAGCGCTTTAGATACCGCTTTCGCCGCACCAGTCTCAGTGATAACCATGTTCAGACCAGCAGCACGACCACGACGATCACCTTTGTGGTAGTTGTCGATCAGATTCTGGTCGTTGGTGTAAGCGTGAACAGTCTCAACGTGACCGTTAGTCACACCGTACTTCGCATCCATCGCCTTCAGTACAGGCGAGATTGCATTGGTAGTACAGGATGCTGCAGACAGAATCTTGTCGTCATCATCGATATCGCCGTGGTTAACACCCATTACGATATTCTTAACACCTTTACCCGGTGCAGTCAGAGCAACCTTAGCAACACCCTTAGACTTCAGGTGCAGGGACAGGCCAGCTTCATCACGCCAGATACCGGTGTTATCCAGAACCAGCGCATTGTTGATACCGTACTGAGTGTAATCAACCTGATCAGGACCGTCAGAGTAGATCACTTTGATCTCAGTACCGTTAGCGATGATGCTCTGGTTCTCTTCGTTAACCTGGATAGTACCCTTGAAGGAACCGTGTACAGAGTCACGACGCAGCAGGCTGGCACGCTTGTCCAGATCTTTCGCTGCTTTACCTTTACGTACAACGATTGCACGCAGACGCAGGGACTGACCACCGCCTTCGCGCTCGATCAGCAGACGCGCCAGCAGGCGACCGATACGACCGAAACCGTACAGTACTACATCAGTCGGTTCTGCTTCTACACCACCGATAGCCGGTGCCAGCTCAGCAGACAGGAAATCTTCCAGAGATGCGCCGTTACCTTCTTCACGGTATTTAACCGCCAGTTTACCCACGTCAACGTGAGCATTCTTAACATCGATCTTGTCCAGTGCTTCCAGGACAGGGTGCGTATCCATTACAGACAGCTCCTGCTCTTCAACCTGGCGAACGAAACGGTGCGCTTTCAGCACATCAATCACAGAACGCTTGATGATCAGACGACCGTACACAGACGTCTCAACGTTCTTGTCACGGTACAGACGACCCACCAGTGGGATCATCTCTTCAGCTAATGCTTCGCGACCTTTCCAGTCAGCTAACACTTTATCTTGGCTCACGGCTCACTCCAGAATGGTAGTAGTCAAAACAGCAGTCAATTTTTGCTGGTGCACATTATCCTCTTTTCCGCACCTGCGGGCAAATCAGAAACACTACACTTTAGGGCTAGATGACAAAATAATGATTATTGGGTGTCGTTTTTATGACAGCCACCGGGACTCCGGCCCCGCCCAAACAGTTTTCGGTGTACTTTTACTGCCGGCTCCGTAACATAGGCGACCATAGTTTCAGGGCAATCATTTCAAAGCCCTGCCGCAGGTTTGTATTCGGAGTAAATCCAGTGTTTAAAGTTGATTATCAACTGCCAGAAAAAGCAGGCGATATACGCCGCCTCGGCAACCTAAAGGGCAGCGCCCGTGGCTTACTGATCAGTGAGATAGCTCAGCACCACAAAGGTTTGCTGCTATATATAGCCAACGACACCAACAGCGCCGCCCGTACAGAATCAGAAGTACATTTTTACGGCCAGGGCACAGCCGCTGAGCAATGCCACCTTTTCTCTGACTGGGAAACACTGCCCTACGATAATTTTTCACCGCATCAGGATATTATTTCTGAACGAATCAACACCCTGTTCCAACTACCACAGCTGAAGCAGGGCATCCTGATCGTACCCGCGACAACACTGATGCACCGGGTAGCACCGCCCCGCTTCCTCGATGGTAATGCACTGATTCTGGATAAAGGCCAGCGCCTCAACATCGATCAGATGCGAACCAAACTGACCGATGCCGGCTACCACCTGACTGAAACGGTTTATGAGCATGGCGAATTCGCTATCCGCGGTTCCATTATCGATATCTTCCCGATGGGCAGCCACATCCCGTTCCGTATCGAACTGTTTGATGATGAAATTGAAACCCTGAGAACCTTTGACCCAGAGAATCAGCGCTCAGTGGATCAGGTCGACAACATCCGGCTACTACCGGCAAAAGAGTTTCCATTTGATGACGCAGCAATCAGCCGCTTCAAGCAACGCTGGCGGGAAACCTTTGATGTCGATTACAAACGCTGCCCTACCTACCAGGATATCAGCGCAGGTATCAGCCCTCCGGGAATCGAGTACTACCAACCCCTGTTTTTCGAACAGAGCGCCACTCTGTTTGACTATCTGCCGGACGATGTCCTGATCATTACCGAGACAGACCTTGAAGAACACTGCAAACAGTTCTGGAGCGACGTTGAAAGTCGTTACGAAGACCGCCGTTACGATGTCGAGCGCCCTATTCTGCCACCAGCAGATCTGTTCGTTCCGGTGACCGAACTGTTCAGCACACTAAAACCGATTCCTCGAGTGCAACTGCAGACCAGCAAAACCCAGGCCCGTGATGGCCGTTATAACCTGCCTTTTACTGAGCCCCCGGTACTGTCCATCGACGCACAGGCGAGCCAACCAATGGCTGCCGTAGAGCAATTTCTTGAAAGCACTGGCAATCCGGTCCTTTTCTGTGCCGAATCCGCTGGCCGCCGGGAGGCGCTACTTGAACTACTGGGCCGGATAAACATCAAGCCCCACCAGGTAGACAATCTGGCACAATTTCATGCTGACGGCTATCCGGTCAATATCTGCATCTATCCCCTTGAACAGGGCCTGAGTGTTACTGGCAGCTATCACCTGATAACCGAGACCCAGCTATTCGGCCACCAGGTTTTCCAGCGTCGTCGCCGTTCCCGTGAACAGGAACAGTCCGATCAGGTAATCAAGAACCTCACCGAGCTGAGCATCGGCGCTCCCGTAGTGCATATCGATCACGGTGTTGGTCGCTATCAGGGGCTGGTGACACTGGATCTGGATTCACAAACATCTGAATTCCTGATGCTGGAGTACGCCAATGAAGCCAAACTCTATGTTCCGGTCGCCTCGCTGCATCTGATCAGTCGTTACAGCGGTGCTGGTGATGATCTGGCCCCATTGCACCGACTGGGTACGGAACAATGGAGCAAAGCCCGCCGCAAGGCCGCAGAGAAAGTCCGCGATACAGCAGCGGAGCTACTGGATATCTACGCCCGCCGCGCTGCTCGCAAAGGCCATCAGTTTGATCAGCCCGGTCAGGATTACGCCAGCTTCAGTGCCGCCTTCCCGTTTGAGGAAACCCTCGATCAGGCCAACGCAATTCAGGCCGTTGTTAACGACATGAGCTCGGAACAACCGATGGATCGACTAGTATGTGGTGACGTTGGCTTTGGCAAAACCGAAGTGGCGATGCGCGCAGCGTTTATGGCAGTACAGAGCAACAAGCAGGTCGCCATTCTGGTTCCAACCACCCTGCTGGCGCAACAGCACTTTGAAAACTTCCGCGATCGCTTTGCTGACTGGCCGGTGAATGTTGAGCTGATTTCCCGATTCCGCTCAGGCAAGCAGACCAACAGCGTGATCGAATCCCTGAAAGAGGGCAAAACCGATATCGTCATTGGCACCCATAAACTACTCCAGGGCGATATCAAGTTCAGTGATCTGGGCCTGCTGATCATCGATGAAGAACACCGCTTCGGTGTACAACAAAAAGAACGACTTAAATCCCTTCGCTCCGAAGTCGACATTCTGACCCTGACCGCCACGCCGATTCCACGAACCCTGAATATGGCGATGTCCGGTATTCGTGACCTGTCGATTATCGCCACCCCACCGGCGCGACGCCTGTCAGTTAAAACATTTGTGCGACAGACTGACAGCGCTCTGAAAAAAGAAGCCATCCTTCGAGAGTTACTCCGCGGTGGCCAGGTGTATTACCTACATAACGAAGTGAAGACTATCGAGCAAACTGCTACAGAGATCAGCGAACTGATCCCGGAAGCCCGTGTCGGCATTGGCCACGGCCAGATGCGCGAGCGGGAACTTGAACAGGTGATGTCTGATTTCTACCACAAGCGCTACAACGTGCTCGTATGCACCACTATCATCGAAACCGGCATCGACGTACCCAACGCCAACACCATCGTTATCGATCGCGCCGATAAATTCGGCCTGGCACAGCTCCACCAGCTGCGGGGCCGGGTAGGCCGCTCCCATCACCAGGCTTACGCCTATCTGATGACACCGCACAAGAAAGCGATGACCTCTGACGCAGTTAAACGACTGGATGCAATTGCCAACGCCGACGACCTGGGCGCCGGCTTTACACTGGCCACCCATGATATGGAGATCCGTGGTGCTGGCGAACTGCTGGGCGAAGATCAGAGCGGACAAATCCAGAACATCGGCTTCTCGCTCTATATGGAGATGCTGGAACAGGCGGTAGAATCGATCCGAGAAGGCAAAACACCTAACCTGGAAGCCCCACTGAAACAGGGCGTGGAGATTAATATGCGACTGCCCGCACTGATTCCGGACGACTATCTCCCTGATGTCCATAATCGCCTGATTATGTATAAGCGCATCGCCAATGCCCGCAATGAGAACGAACTGAAAGAACTGCAGATTGAGATGATCGACCGCTTCGGCATTCTGCCCGAACAGACTAAAAACCTGTTCCGTCAGACCCTGATCAAACTCAGAGCAGAACCTCTGGGAGTCAGTAAAATCGACGCCGGAGACAGCGCTGGCAGAATCGAGTTTGAGGAAAATACCCCGGTTGATCCCTTCACACTGGTGCAACTGGTACAGCAGCAACCGCAAAAATTTCAATTTGGCGGTGCCAGTCAGCTGAAGTTCACGATTAACATGGATAAAATAGAACAACGCTTTAAAACCGTTGAACAATTGCTGACTCAACTGACTGAGACACCCAAATGATTAAACCGATAAATGGAATTGCACTGGCACTCCTGATTCTGACCGCTGCAACCACCCAGGCGGTCGCAAAAGACTATCAGGTAGAACTGCTGATTTTCAGCAACGAAACATCTGACACGCTGGATGACGAAATCTGGCCCGAGATCAGCAGCGTACCGGCCCGGAACGCCCGCAACCTGGGTTACAAAGAGAGCAGCCCTGCTGGTTCTTATTACACCCGCCTGCCTAAGTCAGCGATGCAACTGAGTGGCAAACAGGCCAGCCTGCGCCGCAGCCCTGAGTACCGCGTCCTGTTTCATGAGACCTGGGTACAGCCTGTCGGCACCAGCAAGCAAGGCACGCCAATCCGTGTACGCGGCGGCGAGATCCTCGATAACGGACTGTACGAACTTGATGGCTACATCTCTGTCGATCGCGGGCGCTACCTGCATTTCCGCAGCGACCTATTCCACAGCCGCCAGTTAACACCCGCTGAATATCAGACGCTGATAAAAGCAACGCCAGCGATCTCTCCCGAGAACACAGAAACCGATCCGGCCGTTGAAAGCGCTCCAGCGTTACCTGTCACAAGCACCGAAGAATCAAGCATTAATGGCAACCGCTACCTGACCCAGACCACGGTACCGGACTTTCTGACCGTAGAGATGAAAAGCGCAAGACGTATGCGCAGTAAAGAACTGCACTATCTCGACCACCCACTGTTTGGCGCATTGGTCATCATCTCACCGGTTGAGTGACCAGCATTCAGAACAAAAAAACGGAGCCATCAGCTCCGCTTTTTATGCTCTTAGCAAACACGCGCGATCACCGTTTGTTTGAACGCTTCACTTCCTTGGTCAGCATCATATCCAGCTCTTCTGGCCAGACAACCAGCCCGTCCTCTTCGCCATCCTGAGGCAACGGGAAAACCACCACCGCCAGCTCATCTTCATCGAGCCCCGGGGTCCAGCGAAAATTCCACTGCTTTAACGGGATAGGCATCGGCTCACACTCGCTCCACTCACCGGTAGCCCAGCGCTCAGCAAAACAGCGATCAGGCCAGATCGGCACGCAGTCTTCATCATCAGTATTCAGCATGACACTGCCGTGATCATCCGTCAGAATCCAGATCTCTCCGGTCTCAACAACCCGACTGATCAGATAATCAAATCGCTGCTCAGAATCATAAGCCATCAGCGCTTCGATCTGGTCTTGTTCCAACATTAACTCGTTCTCTCTTTATTGATAATTCATCTGTCAGGGCCCACATCATCCATGAGCCACGGACAACTTAACTGCGCTTTTCCAGCAGCAAGCTCTGGAAGGATTCCTGTAAATCCGGCGTATGCAGCGTCTGAGTGGGGAAGGCAAAGTCAGCATCATGCTGATGCACTATCTCAATGATACGCCCCAGCACATCCTGCTTGATCTCATGAAAGCGCACCCAGTCAGTGGTTTTTGTAAAGGTATAGACAAAAAAGTCCAGCGACGATGCACTAAAACCATTCAGATTAACAATCAGAGTCTGACTGGTATCAATTTCAGGATGAGCCCGCAGCATCTCGCGCACTGAATCAACCACCAGAGCCACTTTTGCCGAATCCTCATAACGTAAACCAATGGTTTCATAGATCCGACGATTGGTCATTCGCGATGGATTCTCTACCGAAATATTGGCAAAAGTGGAGTTCGGTACGTACAGCGGCCGCTTGTCAAAGGTACGAATCCGGGTCTGTCGCCAGCCAATCTCCTCTACAGTCCCTTCTATCTCCTGATCAGGCGAGCGCACCCAGTCACCAACCTTGAACGGCCGGTCCAGATAGATCATCAGTCCGCCAAAAAAATTCGCCAACAGATCTTTAGCTGCAAAGCCTACAGCCAGACCACCGATACCACCGAACGCCAGCACCCCGGAAATGCTGTAACCAAAACTCTGCAACACCACCAGAACGGAGGTAATGAATATGGAAGCACGCAACAGCTTACCAATCGCTCCAACAGTGGTTTCATCCATCGGCTTCTTAATTTTTTCAGGCTGCACCAGCGCAACTTCAGCGCGTTTAATAAAGCGCACCAGAAACCAGGCGATCATCACAATCACCAGCACCCGACGAACCGGCGCCACTACATCCAGCAGGATTGTACCAGTTTGCTGATCAACCACCTCCAGCGCCCAGCTGGCACCAAGCACCCAGATCAACAGAGCAACAGGCTTACGAGCTGCAGCCAGCAGGATATCGTCCCAGACATTACGTGTCAGACTCAGCTTCTGCTCCAGCTTGTTAAAAACCCGGTTCGACAGGTAATTAGCCAGCATCGCCAGAAAGACAATAATGAATACCTGAATAATCCAGGCAGACTCGTTTCCGGATAGCCCCGCTGCAGCCAGCAGCTCACTCAGTTGATCACCCATCACTATCTCTCCAGACAGTTTTCCGCAATTGCTACCGCCTTCTGCCAACGCTCGGCAGACTGCAGTTCACTGATTGTATGCTTCTCACGCGCCAGCATCCTGCTGATACGCTCCGATCCCTCATGACCGATCTGCTCAAGATACCCCAGAACCTCCAGTGCCGCAGCACGATTATTGCATACCAGCAACATATCACAGCCAGCATCAAGGGCCTGCGCCGCTCGCTCGGTGAAACCACCCGCGACACTGGCACCCTCCATGGTCAGATCATCACTGAATACAACACCCTTGAAGCGCAATTTGTCGCGCAACTGTTGCTGAATCCAGAACGGCGAAAAGCCGGCAGGCTTTTCATCCACCTCACGATAGATAACGTGCGCAGGCATCACTGCATCCAATCCCTGCTTCATCAGCGCACTGAAAGGCTTGAGATCCTGCTCTTCAATCTGCTGCAGAGTTCGCTCATCCACAGGAATCTCGTGGTGTGAATCCGCCACAACCCATCCATGACCAGGGAAATGCTTACCCGTAGACGCCATGCCGGCTTCACGCATCCCGGCAATAAATGCTCCCGCCAATCGGGTTACATTGCCCTCATCACGATCAAAAGCCCGGTCCCCGATAACTTCACTGACACCAAAATTCAGATCCAGTACCGGGGCAAAACTGATGTCCACCCCATAGGAAAGCAGCTCCGCAGCCATCAGCCAGCCTAACTCCCAGCTATAGTGTGCAGCTTTGGAGGGCTCCGACTGGTAGATATCCCCAAGCACAGCCATCGGCGGCAAGCGGGTAAAACCGTCTTTAAAACGCTGAACACGGCCGCCCTCCTGATCCACAGCGATCAGAATATCCGCATTACACTCACGGATCTCGCTAATCAACTGCTGCAGCTGCGACGGAGATTCATAGTTACGACTGAACAGAATCAATCCGCCTACCTGCGGGTTTTTCAGCAGCTCCCGATCGTCATCAGTCAGACTCAGACCTGCCACATCGAGCATTAAAGCACCAGCCATCTACTCAACTCTCTCTTACAAATTTATTCTTCAATCAGTACAGATGTACCGGGAACGACCCTATTAAACAGATCGATGATGTCATTATTTCTCATCCGGACGCACCCATGGGACATCGGTACGCCCATAGGTTCAGAATCCGGTGTCCCGTGTATGTATATATAACGCTGCATAGTATCAACATCAGCCAGACGATTCTTACCAATTTCACAGCCACTGAGCCATAAAATCCGGGTCAGAATCCAGTCCCGGGCAGGAAACGATTCAGCCAGAGCTGAACTATACACCTCGCCGGTCTGCCGACGGCCGACAAATACCGCGTTCAGTGGCGCATCACCACCAATCAGGGCGCGAATGATATGACGCCCTCTTGGAGTCTGACCGCTATTCTTACGCTCTCCCGGACCATTAAGGGCCGTAGATACCGGATATTCTACAAGACATTGCTCTCCCTGCCAGAGCGTCAGTATCTGCTGCTGCAGGGAGATTCGGATAAACATGAAAGGTGCACTCAGAGGCGGGTAAACGGGGTGTGATCAGCCCGGGCATGTAGCCCTGCGACCAACACAGGAATCATGCGGTGAAGGATTCGTTCAACTTCAGCGACGCGTTCAAACTCACGCATTTCGATTGCGACCAGCGTCTGAAAGTTAGATAAAGTGAAGACCACGGAACCAAGCAGGAAATGGAGACGCCAGAAAAACTCCTCATCACTCATAATTGCAGCATCTTTCCTGATCAACTCAATAAATGGCGTGAACTGCACACCATAACGACTGATCATTGCATCCCGCAACTCGTCCTGATTCTTCATATAGATCAGTTCCAGTAACCGCATAAAGACCGGCAATGCAAATTGCTTGGCTTTACCCATCTGCAGCAAACACCGCATCAGAATTTCCAGCAACTCTTCTGCACTGATGGTCTCATCGCCTGCTACAGAGACACGCTCATCCAGCGCAGTATTAAGCTGACTAGCCAGTGGACTAAGATACTTTTCAGCGACCGCGCTGATCAGGCCTTTTTTGGAACCGAAATGATAGTTAACGGCGGCAAGGTTAACCTTTGCTGCACCGGTTATTTCACGCATGGTGGTTTCAGCGAAGCCCTGTTCAGCAAACAGAGCCTCAGCCGCTACCATAATTTTCTTTGCAGTTGCAGATTGTCGCATTGACACTCCAGACTGTCAGATTCAAACCCGGTTTCAAACACCTGAAAACATTCAAATGCGTTTGAAACACAATCCAGTAAATTATAAAACAGTTATACAGAAAAAAACTGAGTTTTCTCTACCAGAATGATGACTTAGCTAAACAATCGTGGATGTAAAAGGCGCCCTGCCCACTTAGTAAACAGCGAGTCGGTCGTTTTAATCGACATATCAGAAAGTTTTTCCTGCAGAGTTTTCTTGTACTCGTAACGCACCGAAAAAACATCGGCATCATCACAGGCTTTCATAAGGTATTCGTCACTGGTCGAAATTTCATCAATCAGCTTTACATCCAGCGCTCTGCGACCATACCAGACCTCACCGGTTGCTACTTGCTCCAGATCAACCTGAGGCCGGAATTCACCAACAAACTCTTTAAACAGGTTATGAGTATCTTCCAGATCCTCCTGGAACTTCTGACGCCCTTTCTCGGTATTTTCACCCAGCATTGTCAGGGTCCGCTTATACTCCCCGGCCGTCAGAACCTCGTAATCAATATCGTGCTTTTTCAGCAACTTATGAAAGTTTGGCAACTGAGCGACGACACCGATTGAGCCCAGCACAGAAAACGGCGCGGCAACAATTTTGTCTGCCAGGCATGCCATCATATAACCACCGCTGGCCGCGACCTTATCAACACAGACTGTCAGCGGCACACCTTCTCGCTTAATCCGTTCAAGCTGAGAAGA
This sequence comes from uncultured Amphritea sp., assembly GCA_963669425.2. Taxonomy (GTDB): domain Bacteria; phylum Pseudomonadota; class Gammaproteobacteria; order Pseudomonadales; family Balneatricaceae; genus Amphritea. Next base: position 1,368,263 of record CAXXNC010000002.1, on the reverse strand, counting down.
AGCCAGACCATAGCTATGCACCATCCCACCCGGACTTTCGAGGCGTACAACCACTTCATCCTGCTCGGTCGCCAGAGTCAGTACCGCTGTAATTTCCTCACGCAACGGCTCAAGCTCCGAGGCCTTGATATCGCCATCAAAGTCCAGCACAAATACCCGCTTACGCTCAGGCTCAGGTTCGACCTGACCTTTTTTCAGCGCCTTTTTGCGCGCTTTAGCCTCGGCCTTTTCCTGTTTACGCTCGGCTTTCAATTGCTGCTTATAGAGCTCTTTATCAAGCACCGCCTCTTTAAGCGCATCTTCCATATCCTCAAGCGTTTCATTGAGGCTGTGAACGCTGAGAAATCCCTCTTTATCGTCTTTCTTATTACGGCCAGCAACAGCACCCACAGCAGCAATAACCAACACAATCGCTGCAACCACTGTCAGCGCCTTGGCGAGAAACAACCCATAATTTGCCAGAAAATCGACCACACCTAACTCCCGATGCTAATTTGCGGCACAGCGCCAGAAAAATCTTAATTGAACATATTGATTTAAAGGCCGGTAATGTAACATAGCAGCCCTACTATCAGTAACAGAAAAAGAGATTAGCGGATGTCCGAACCGATCACTGTCAGCAAAGTCATTGAAAAACTGTCCAGTCGTTTTCTACCAGACAATGCACAAGGCATTTCTGCTACATATCAGTTCCTGCTTGATGACGCCGATGATTTCTATTTCACCATCGCCGACCAGACTCTGAACGTAGAGCTCGGCGAGCATAAAGATCCGGACATCACCCTGATCGTAAACAGCGAAACATTTATCCGGGTTGTCACCGGCGAACAGGACGGCATGTCAGCCTTTCTCAAAGGCCAGCTACGTGCCGAAGGCAATGTTATGCTGGCCACCAAACTGGGAAAATACTTCAGTAAAGAGCGTCAACGCTGACACTCACTGATAAACTGATCTATCAACTTCCTCGCAATAGTAAAAGCCGGCGGAATCGGCGCACTGTCCAGTTCCGTGTAGTGGAACCATTGCGCATCCACGATCTCTGCCGGATCCGGTGTAATCTCCCCTCCGGCATAGTCAGCAAAATACCCCAGCATAAATGAATGGGGAAACGGCCATGACTGACTGCGGAAATAGCGGATATTACAGACATCAATTCCGACCTCTTCTCTGACTTCCCGCACCAAAGCATCTTCAGCACTTTCACCCGCCTCGATAAAGCCTGCCAGCGTGCTATAACGCGGCTGAGGAAAACGGATTCCGTGAGCCAGCAGGCAGTACTCACCACGAGTCACGAGAGTAATGATACAGGGAGACAGACGCGGGTACTGAACAAGGCCGCAGTGATCACACTGCTTCGCCAGATCCTGCTGATGATGACTCAACTGATTACCGCAGCGAGGACAGAAGTTATGATCCTTGTCCCAGGTAAGAACTTCAGCAGCCCGGGACAGAAGCACATACTCGGCCTCCTCGCAGCCGCTGAGCAAAAGCCGCAGATTGACCTGATCATTCACCGGCAGCATTGATTCAGGCAGTATAATAAGACGCACCGAGCGGAACTCATCCAGACTGATATCGTAGATTTCAACAGCCTGTTTCTCATCATAGAGCGACTCAGAGAACAACCAGCAACCTCGATCATCAGCCCAGACCCGCCCGTTTACCGCGTAAATATATTCCGTTTCCATCTAATTCCTGCCTCTGCTGCTGCACATTCAGCCTATTCAATCCGTACATTCAATCAGCTGTGAATGTGAATTTACACTGATCATACCGGTTTGACGATGAATGCCCAAAATCAGACTTTTGATTTTCTGACAGTCCTGCTACCCTACGCCGCAATAATTATAAACGACAGGAATTTACCGGATCGCGACGGTTTTTTCGGGACACTATCTCCTCCTCGTGATATCAGCATTAATTCCATCAGCGCTTAACGATCTGGCATGTTTTTTCTGGTTTCGGAACTTCCGGGACTGGGATTCTATTTTTTTAATTTTGGCTCTATACAGGAACCAACCAATGACCACATCTCAAGCCCTGATTAAGAACTTTCTCGGTAGTTCGCCAGTCTGGTATAAACAAGCAATAGTACTGTTTCTGGTACTCAATCCAATTCTGATGTTCACTGTCGGTCCGGCAGTCACCGGCTGGATTCTGATCTTCCAGTTCATTTTTACCCTGGCCCTGGCACTGAAATGTTACCCACTTCAGCCAGGCGGACTGCTGGCAATTGAAGCGATCATTATCGGACTGGCAAGTCCGGAAAGTGTCTATCACGAAGTAGAGGCAAACCTTCAGGTTATTCTGCTTCTGATGTTTATGGTCGCAGGCATCTACTTTATGAAGGATATGCTGCTCTGGGTATTCACCAAGCTGCTCCTGAAAGTCCGCTCTAAAATGATCCTGTCACTGACCTTTTCCCTGTTTGCAGCGTTTCTTTCTGCTTTCCTCGACGCACTGACAGTCACCGCTGTACTGATCAGTGTGGGTGTAGGCTTCTATGCCGTTTATCATAAGGTTGCTTCCGGTAAGCAATTTGATCATCAGCATGACCATGGTGACGACGGTGGCGTACAGGAAGATCACCAACAGACCCTGGCACACTTCCGTGCCTTTCTCCGCAGCCTGCTGATGCACGGCGCAGTGGGTACTGCTCTGGGTGGCGTTTGCACACTGGTCGGTGAACCTCAGAACCTGCTGATCGCTGAAAAGGCTGGCTGGGACTTTCTGCAGTTCTTTACACTGATGGCTCCGGTAACCATGCCGGTTCTGATCGCGGGTCTGACTACTTGCGTCTTACTCGAGAAAATTAAGTGGTTCGACTACGGCGCTCAAATTCCACCATCAGTACTGAAGATCCTGCAGGATTACAGCTCTGAACAGGATAAAAAACAGACTAAGCGGGACAGAATGGTACTGATGGTCCAGTTCAGCGTAGCACTGTTTCTGGTCATCGCGCTGGCACTGCACTTGGCAGAAGTAGGACTGATCGGTCTGACCATCATCATTCTGCTGACTGCATTCAACGGCATTGTTGAGGAACATCAGATCGGCAAAGCATTTGAGGAAGCCCTGCCATTCACAGCACTGCTGGTTGTATTCTTCGCGGTGGTCTCTGTGATTCACGAGCAACATCTGTTCCAGCCTATTATTGCCGCGGTCCTTGAAATGGATAAGGCTGCGCAACCGGGCATCTTCTTTATTGCCAACGGCGTGCTGTCAGCCATCAGTGATAACGTTTTCGTTGCTACCGTATATATCAACGAAGTGGTTGCTGCGCTGAATAACGGCACCATTGACCGTGAACATTTCGATCTGCTGGCGATCGCTATCAATACCGGCACCAACCTGCCATCAGTAGCGACACCAAACGGCCAGGCAGCTTTCCTGTTCCTGCTGACCTCTGCAGTCGCCCCGCTTATTCGTCTGTCTTATGGCAAAATGGTCTGGATGGCTCTGCCATATACAATCGTGATGAGCACGGTTGGCTATATCAGTGTCACAACCTTTCTGTAACCCACACACTCTGTAACGGGATAGCAGCAAATCTTTGAAAAGCAGGCTCCGGCCTGCTTTTTTCATTATCTGATACAGCTGGATCAGGACATTCCTCTGATTCGAGAAAAAACGGGCTTTTGATGCCTAAAGCGCGTATAATCCCCGCCTTTGCCAACCATTCCGTTTCCGGTGCACTCTAATATGTCAGATACCCCAGTCGCATTCAGCGATCTTAACCTTCCTTCTACCGTCCTGAAATCCATCACCGAGCTGGGTTATGAGACGCCATCGCCAATTCAGGCCGCTTGTATTCCTCTTCTGCAGGAAGGTGTTGATGTACTGGGTATGGCTCAGACAGGTACAGGTAAGACTGCAGCCTTTGCACTGCCTCTGCTGAGCCGCATCGATCTGAAAAACAATAAACCACAGGTACTGGTACTGGCCCCGACCCGTGAACTGGCGGTTCAGGTAGCTGAAGCCTTCCAGGCTTACGCACGCCATATCCCAGGCTTTCACGTGCTGCCAATTTATGGCGGCCAGAGCTACAGCCTGCAATTGAAGCAACTCCGTCGCGGCCCTCATGTCGTTGTCGGCACACCAGGCCGGGTCATGGACCACCTCGATCGTGGCACCCTGAAGCTGGATGAACTGAAAGCAATGGTGCTGGACGAAGCAGACGAAATGCTGCGTATGGGCTTTATCGATGATGTCGAAACCATCATGGCTAAAACCCCAGCCGAGCGTCAGACTGCGCTGTTTTCCGCGACAATGCCGGAACAGATCCGCCGCATCACTAAACGTTATATGCGCGATCCTCAGGAAGTTAAAATCGCTTCCAAGACCACGACAATGGAAAACATCGAGCAGAAATGCTGGATTGTTTCCGGCGTCAATAAGCTGGACGCACTGGTACGGATTCTGGAAACAGAAGACACCGACGGCATCATCATTTTCGCCCGTACGAAGACCGCAACCACAGAGCTGGCAGAAAAGCTGGAAGCCCGTGGTTACGCTGCTGCCGCGCTTAACGGTGATATGAATCAGCAACTGCGTGAACGCACTGTACAGCGCCTGAAAGACGCCAAGCTGGATATCCTGATCGCTACCGATGTAGCTGCACGCGGCCTGGACGTTGAACGTATCAGCCTGGTAATCAACTACGATATCCCGTATGACACCGAAGCATACGTTCACCGTATTGGCCGTACCGGTCGTGCAGGTCGCTCCGGTAAGGCTATTCTGTTTGTTGCACCACGCGAACGCCGCCTGCTGAAGCAGATTGAGCGAGCTACTCGCCAGCCAATCACCCAGATGGATCTACCATCCCGTGATGTGGTGCAGAATAAACGTCTGGAAAGCTTCCGTGAGCAGATCACCAGCATCTTTAACGATGAAGATATGACCGCGTATCGCGAACTGGTTGATCAGCTGGCAGTGGATACCGAACTGGAAACTCTGGACCTGGCGTCCGCCCTGCTGTTTATGGCACAGAAAGAGAAGCCTCTGATTCTGCCGCCAGAACCGGAACCACGTCCACGTCGTGACCGCGACAGCGAGCGCGACGGCAAACGTGAGCGCATTAATTACGCCGATCTTGATGTTTACCGCATTGAAGTAGGCCGTAACGATGGTGTTCAGGTTAAGAATATCGTTGGTGCCATCGCTAACGAAGCGAACATCAATAGCCGTCATATCGGTGATATCCGACTGCATGACAGCTACAGCACCGTACAGCTGCCAAAAGGTATGCCGGATGAAGTTCTGCAGCACCTGAAAGGCGTATTTATCTGCCGCAAGAAAACCGAGATCACCCTGATGGAAGGAGAAGTGGCTCGCCCACCTCGCCGTAAACCTCGGGGCGAATTCAAAGGCAAGGGCCGTGGCAGCAATGACCGTAACGGCAACCGCAAGCCACGCCGCGATCGCCGCGAAGGTTAACGGAATAAAAAAGAGAGCTCAGGCTCTCTTTTTTATTGCCAGTTACAGCAGGGATGCGCCATCAAAGACTTTATAAGGCATTTGAATGGAGTCAACCCCATCGATACAACCAATATTGATCCGGTAGTGGCCTGGCTGCCTGACGGTCTGATGGAAGGTGTAAATACCGCAACGATTACAGAAATGATGTTGCGCCACACCACTCCCGAACATATAGGTCGCCAACGCACCCACCTCCGCACTGATCGTCATGTCATCCGGCGCCACGGCATACTCCGTCATCAACGCCGCTTTTCTTATGCAGATCGAACAGTTACAACGCAAACCGGAACGGATCTCATCACCCTCGAACTCAAACTTCACCGCACCGCAGTGACACTGACCTTTATGTAGCATATAACCTCCTACTAAGACTCAACAACTGCCTGCTTACTGATCCCTTACCGGCACAAGAAGATCGCCCAGACGAATCTCTCCGGATTCAAGAATCCGGGCACACAACCCACCATACCCAAGCATAGCCGCTGCACCGCCCTGCCCGAGTGTCTGATCCATTCTCACACAAGGATGGCACAGCGCAGTGGCCTCAAACAAAGCACCACCTATTCTGAATTGTTGGTGACGCAACGCATTGAGATTAATCCCACTGACAACAAGATTACGCCGCAACAACGCAGGATCAATCTGCTCCAGACCGGTATAAGTCTCAATAATACGGATGAACTCTGTCGAAATCAGAGTTACCTGACGCCCGGAATCAGGGGTTTTATAACAGCGATGATCACCTTCGAGACCCAACCGGGCCAGTGCATGAACAGCCTCAACACTTTGCATTGGCTGCTTGTGAGAAGGCCTGAGCCCAATCCACTGCAACTTTCCGTCCGGTAGATCTTTAAGGTATCGACCAATCAAACGCTTCTGTGTCATCAGAGCTCCAGAATCCGGAATAAATAAACTTCATCAATCTTCAGCAATACAATACACTATGCCAGAGAGCAAGCTGAATCACTTACCGCAAGGATAGCCTGATGCGTTTTCTGTTACCGTTGTTACTTATGATCACTGCCACTACAGCATCGGCGGTCAGCAAACAGGATATACAGATCTGCCAGACTCTGGGCAGTAAGGACAAAGTATCCCAATGCATAGCACTGCTAAAAGATAATCGTGTCAGAAATCAGCTGATCGAATGCCGCAAGAGCCTCAAGTGCTGGTCAGATCAGTACCGTTCAATGGCACAGTACAATTGCGATAATGCGTTTCGCATCTCTGCCGCAGCCAGTCCACAATGGAGGGCTGTATGGAGCGGCCAGAAGCTGCACGGAGCTGCATGGCTGTCGCGCAAGTCTGGCACAATGACTTACTTTTCAGACAAAAACGGCATCCGCCTGGAATGCCGCTTTAACCCCCGCTTTCCGGAGAAAGTAAAAACACGCTATATGCCGAGCAACAGCTGAGAGGCTGTCAGAACAGCTGATCACCCTGCTGATCAATCATCTGCTTAGCCTTTCTCACCATCTCTTCTGCACAGCTCTCAGCCGACGGCAAGACATCAGCCCGGATGAACTGATGACTCTGCTCGCCTTTCACGATCGTACCATTAATACGAAAAGCACCACCCTCAGCGACCGGCGCCGGAGTAATAACGTATCCGTTATATTCGACGGAAGGCATCTGCTCTGGCTCTTTCGGCGCAGACTCGCCCGCTGAAAACATTGACTTTAGAGAACTTATAAAACCCATAATTATTTCCTGATACTTTCTAGCGCCAGCAACTTTACGGCTCAACCATCTTTCAGACACAAAAAAACCGCCCGAAGAGGCGTGTAAAAACAGCTTTAATTGACGGTTTTGATTATCAAGAGCCCTGCGTTAGCGGGGCTCTTTGCTTTTCAATCAATTAATCATTATGCCCGCACCTGAAGCAGTCCGAGCAATCGTTCCGCCCCTATATGGTTCATTAACCGCGTCAGGTTATAAGCCAGCACGCTTAACCCCATTTCTGCATCCGCACCGTTTTTTCCCCAACAACTGAAGCGTCGCAACCCCATCATCTGTTTTATATGCCCGAAGGGACGCTCTACCGTCGCTGCCCGTGTTTTCATTAAACCGGGATCATCATCTATCCGTTTCTGACTCCGCTCTAATGCATCTTCATAAAAGTGGCGACTGATCCAGCGCTGTTTGGCGCTTGTGCAGCGAGACTGCTGAGGACAGGTGTCGCAGCCAACGCGGGTATACTGATACAACTTCTTTGCTGTGTTTTTCGTCTTCTGCGTCAGGATCTGGCCTGCCGGACAGGCGTACTGATTCTTCTCTGCATCATAGCGGAAGTCGCTCTTCTGATAGTGATCTTTTTTCGGATTGCTGAACGGTTAGTCGGTACATTCGGCGTGATATCTGACTCTTCACAGGCCGCTAATTGTTCACCATTGGAGTAGCCTGCATCGGCGAGTATCTCCAATGCCTTTGCCTTCAGTTCCGTTTTAACGGCTTTGGCCATCGGCTCCAGCTGGCGATTATCTGAGCCTTGATCGGTGATGTCGTAATGCACGATCAGCCCCGTGTTTGTTTCAACCGCTGTCTGGACATTGTAGCCGACCACGATCCCGTCCCGGCCTGAACGCATACGCCGGGCTTCGGGCTCTGTCTCACAGCAGTGCTTTGCTCCGGTATCCGCCATTGTCTGAGCACCCGCGTTCAGCGCTCTTTGCCGGTTCTGCAACTGCTTTAACGCTTTCTGGATATCCCCCCGGTTTTGCGTGTCGTCCTGCTCTGAGGCTTTAAGCTGTTTAAGATAGTCGTCGATGCGATACTCAAGATGGCGTTGAAGTTTACTTAGTTGCTCGGACTTATAGGTTTTATCCATACTCGCAGCGGCTTTAAACTTGCTGCCATCAATGGCTACAATGCGGCCATCGAGCAAATCTGCCTCCCGGCAAAAACGGATAAAGGCACGGCAGGCTTGCCTTATCGCATGACTGTTCTGCTGCCGGAAGTTGGCCAGTGTTTTAAAGTCCGGCGCCAGGCGTTTCAGCAGCCAGACCACTTCCAGATTGCGATGGCACTCTTTTTCAAGTCGGCGGGTACTGCGCAGCTGATTGAGGTAACCGTACAGATAGAGCTTGAGCAGATCACCGGGATGGTAGGGTTTACGGCCTGTTGTTTTGGTTTGGGCATAAGTAAACCCCAGCGCCGCCATATCGAGCTGATCAACGTAGGCATCAATAATGCGTACGGGGTTATCAGCACTGACATAGTCATCCAGTCTTTCAGGGAACAGCGTACTTTGCTGCCGGGACTCACCTTGTATATGACGCATAAAAAATACCCGCATAAATGTATGCGGGTATTTTTACCGATTATGAGGCGTTTTTACACAGCCTCCGAAGGCGGTTTTTTAAAGGCATTAACCAATCAGGATATTATTCCCAACCGGTAACTTCGCGCAGACCGTCAGCGATCTGAGCCAGAGAGCGAACAGTCTTAACGCCAGCAGCTTCCAGAGCAGCAAACTTCTCGTCTGCAGTACCCTTACCACCGGAGATGATCGCGCCCGCGTGACCCATACGCTTACCAGCAGGTGCAGTTACACCGGCAATGTAAGAAACAACAGGCTTGGTTACGTTAGCCTTGATGTATTCAGCAGCTTCTTCTTCAGCAGAACCACCGATCTCACCGATCATAACGATCGCTTCAGTCTGTGGGTCGTTCTGGAACATTTCCAGAATGTCGATGAAGTTAGAACCCGGGATCGGGTCACCACCGATACCTACACAGGTAGACTGACCGAAACCAGCGTCAGTAGTCTGCTTAACTGCTTCATAAGTCAGAGTACCGGAACGGGAAACGATGCCCACTTTACCTGGCAGGTGGATGTGACCAGGCATGATACCGATCTTACACTCACCCGGAGTGATAACACCCGGACAGTTAGGACCAATCAGGCGTACGCCCAGCTCGTCACACTTAACTTTACACTCCAGCATATCCATTACAGGAATGTGCTCAGTGATACATACGATCAGCTTGATACCGCCGTTAGCAGCTTCCAGGATAGAATCCTTACAGAAAGGCGCAGGTACGTAGATAACAGATGCAGTCGCACCAGTCGCTTCAACTGCTTCAGCAACAGTGTTGAATACTGGCAGACCCAGGTGCTCAGTACCACCTTTACCCGGAGTTACACCACCCACCATCTGAGTGCCGTAAGCAATAGCCTGTTCAGAGTGGAAGGTACCCTGACCACCAGTGAAACCCTGACAGATTACTTTGGTGTCTTTGTTAATCAGTACGGACATTATTATTTACCCTCCGCTGCTTTAACTGCCTGCTCGGCAGCATCAGTCAGGCTGGTAGCGGCAATGATATCCAGACCAGACTCAGACAGAAGCTGAGAACCCAGCTCTGCGTTGTTACCTTCCAGACGTACTACAACAGGTACTTCTACGCCTACTTCTTTAACTGCACCGATGATACCTTCTGCGATCAGATCACAACGTACGATACCGCCGAAGATGTTAACCAGTACGGCTTTAACTTTGTCATCTTCCAGAATGATCTTGAACGCTTCGGTTACACGCTCTTTAGTCGCGCCGCCACCTACGTCCAGGAAGTTAGCCGGGAAACCACCGTGCAGGGATACAATATCCATAGTACCCATTGCCAGGCCCGCACCGTTAACCATGCAGCCAATGCTACCGTCCAGAGCAACGTAGTTCAGGTCCCACTCAGCTGCACGCGCTTCACGCTCGTCTTCCTGAGATGGATCTTCCATCGCCTGAAGATCTTTGTGACGGTATACAGCGTTGCCGTCGATCGCTACTTTAGCGTCCAGGCAGTGCAGGTTACCTTCTTCGGTGATAACCAGCGGGTTGATTTCCAGCAGCGCCAGGTCTTTTTCCTGGAACATTTTCGCCAGACCCAGGAAGATCTGAGTGAACTGCTTGATCTGAACGCCTTCCAGACCCAGCTTGAACGCCAGCTCACGGCCCTGGTAAGGCTGTGCACCGGTCAGCGGATCAACAGTTGCTTTCAGGATTTTTTCCGGAGTTTCTTCCGCTACAGTCTCGATCTCAACACCACCTTCGGTGGATGCCATGAATACGATACGACGAGAAGAACGGTCAACAACCGCACCCAGATACAGCTCGTTAGCGATATCAGTGCAGTCTTCTACCAGAATTTTGGAAACAGGCTGACCGTTAGCGTCAGTCTGATAGGTTACCAGGTTCTTACCCAGCCACTTAGCTGCGAATTCCTGAGCTTCAGCAGGAGAATCAACCAGCTGTACACCGCCAGCCTTACCACGGCCACCTGCGTGTACCTGAGTCTTAACAACCCACTTGTCACCACCAATTTTCTGAGCCGCTTCAGCAGCAGCTTCCGGAGTATCTACAGCGTATCCTTTGGATACCGGCAGACCATATTCGGCAAACAGTTGTTTACCCTGGTACTCATGAAGATTCATGCTCTAATCCGTCGTTTTTTCACACTTTTGAGGTCTCTGCACAGAGTTATGGAGAGAATAATCTGCGCAGCTCATGCGTTACAGGCTAAAAACCACCTGCAACTGTAATCGACCGGGGAGAGCCCGGTCGAAATCTGAAATTTATAATACAGTTATCAGCGGCGTTTACGATTAGCCATATGGATAGCATGGCCATCCACAGCCAGCGCTGCTTCGTGAACTGCTTCAGAAACTGTTGGGTGCGCGAATACAGTCAGCTGCAGATCTTCTGCAGTTGAACCGAATTCCATCGCGATAGCCGCCTGAGCGATCAGCTCAGAAGCGATACCGCCAACCATGTGAACACCCAGAATGCGATCGGTCTCTTCGTCCGCGATCATCTTAACGAAACCGTCGGTATCGTTTGCAGCCATCGCACGACCGGACGCAGCAAATGGGAATTTACCCACTTTAATCTTAACGCCTTCCGCTTTCAGTTCCTGCTCAGTCTTACCTACCCAAGCCAGCTCTGGGTGAGTGTAGATGATGTTAGGAATTACATCGTAGTTCATCTGTGCGTGGTGACCAGCGATGATATCAGCAACCATGATGCCTTCTTCTGACGCTTTGTGTGCCAGCATAGGGCCGCGTACAGAGTCACCGATCGCGTATACTCCTGGTGCTTCAGTACGGCACTGACCGTCAACGAAGATGAAACCGCGCTCATCCAGCTTAACGCCGGAATCGTCAGCCAGCAGGCCCTGAGTCTGTGGACGACGACCAACCGCTACGATCAGCTTGTCGACTACCATCTCCTGCTCACCATTAGCATCGGTGTACTTAACAGTCACTTCGTTGCCGTTGATCTCAGTACCGGTGCAACGTGCGCCCAGTTTGATATCCAGCTTCTGCTTCTTGAAGATCTTCGCCGCTTCTTTAGCAACGTCTTTGTCTGCCAGCGCCAGGAAATCATCCATCGCTTCCAGAACAGTTACTTCAGTACCCAGACGCGCCCATACAGAACCCATTTCCAGGCCGATAACGCCGGCACCGATAACACCCAGACGCTTAGGCGTCTCATCGATGTTCAGTGCACCTTCGTTATCCAGGATCAGACCTTCAGTCAGCGGTGCTGGCGGAATTTCTACCGGTACAGAACCGGACGCCAGAATCACGTTTTCTGCATCATGAACAGTTGCAGTACCATCTGCAGCAGTTACCTGAACCTGCTTATTCGCCAGCAGCTTACCCATACCCTGAAGCAGAGTAACGCCGTTTGCCTTGAATAGACCTGCGATACCACCGGTCAGGTTAGAAACGATCTTGTCCTTACGGGCAACCATCTGCTTAACATCCATGGAGACTTCGCCAGTCTGGATGCCGTGCACGTCTGCGTGCTGAGCGTTGTGGAACTGATGCGTCGATTCCAGCAGCGCTTTAGAAGGGATACAACCCACGTTCAGACAGGTACCACCCAGAACCGCTGCACCTTTGTCATCAACCCACTTCTCTACACAAGCAGTTTTCAGACCCAGCTGTGCAGCGCGGATAGCAGCCACATAACCACCAGGACCCGCACCGATTACAATTACGTCAAACTTATCAGACATTTATTTACCTACCTATGATTCTGAAGCCGCTGCAAGCAGCGGCCTTAATTCTTTCTTGTAACGGACGACTTTTAGACTTCCAGCAGCATACGTGCAGGATCTTCCAGAAGGTCTTTGATAGTCACGAGGAATTGTACCGCTTCCTTGCCGTCAATCATACGGTGGTCGTAAGAAAGCGCCAGATACATCATTGGCAGAATCTCAACCTGACCGTTGACAGCCATTGGACGCTCCTGGATCTTGTGCATACCCAGGATTGCAGTCTGAGGCGGGTTCAGAATCGGAGTAGACATCAGGGAACCGAATACACCACCGTTAGTGATGGTGAACGTACCGCCCTGCATATCATCCATACCCAGCTTGCCTTCACGGCCACGCTTACCGAAGTCAGCAATGGTCGCTTCAACATCTGCCAGGCTCATTGCGTCAGTATCACGCAGCACTGGTACCATCAGGCCACGGTCGGTAGAAACCGCAACACCGATATCCTGGTAACCGTGGTAAACCATATCGTTACCGTCGATAGAGGCGTTTACAGCCGGGAATTTCTTCAGTGCTTCAGTAGCCGCTTTAACGAAGAAAGACATGAAGCCCAGACGAGTGCCGTTATGAGTCTTTTCAAACAGGTCTTTGTACTGCTTACGCAGCTCCATAACCGGCTTCATGTTCACTTCATTATAGGTAGTCAGCATTGCAGCGTTCTGCTGAGCTTCAACCAGACGCTTAGCGATAGTTGCACGCAGACGGGTCATTGGTACACGCTTCTCAACGCGATCACCGGACGCGATGTTCAGCGCTGCTGCATTGTCGACCTTAACCGGCGCAGCAGGTGCTGCAGCTGGCTTGTTCTTCAGGAAGTTAACAACGTCTTCCTTAGTGATGCCGCCGTTTTTGCCGGTACCCGGAATCTGACCTGCATCCAGACCATTTTCTTCGATCAGCTTACGTGCAGCAGGACCGACTTTTTCAGCGTCAGTTGCCGCAGCAGAATCTGCCGCTGCCGGCGCTTCAGCCGCTGCTGGTGCAGGTGCTGCAGCTGCCGCACCCGCTTCGAAGGTTGCCAGTACTTCTTCGCTCAGTACGGTATCGCCTTCGCCTTTAATGATCTCTTTGATCACACCGTCAGCCGGTGCAACGACTTCCAGTACTACTTTGTCAGTTTCAATATCAACGATCAGCTCGTCAGTAGAACAAGCTTCACCTGGCTGCTTATGCCAGGTAGCCACAGTACCGTCGGCTACGGATTCAGGGAATGTTGGCGTTTTGATTTCGATTGACATGTCTTTTCCTTTCTCAGTGCTACTAACAGGCGTGTTGTTTCGGGCCTGTTAGCCATTGATTGCTTCGTTAACCAGTTTTTCCTGCTGCTCAAGGTGTACAGAGATGTAACCTACTGCAGGGGCTGCGGCGTGTGGACGACCCACACCTTCCAGATGAATCTTGTCGTTGTGGCGAGCCAGCGCGTGACGCATGTGGTGCTGCGAGCAGTACCATGCACCCTGGTTCATTGGCTCTTCCTGACACCAGACAACGGATTCCAGGTTAGTGTATTGCTTGATCGCATCGAACATCTGCTGTTCCGGGAATGGATACAGCTGCTCAATACGGACAATCGCAACATCGTCTTTTTCCAGTTCTGCACGGCGGTTATACAGATCGTAATAAACCTTGCCGCTACACAGGATCAGACGCTTAACCTTAGCCGGATCAAGCTGATCAGTTTCAGCGATCACTGGCTGGAAGCTGCCTTCTGCCAGCTCTTCCAGAGAAGAAACTGCCTGCTTATGACGCAGCAGACTCTTCGGCGACATGACCACCAGTGGCTTACGCAGTGGGCGTACGACCTGGCGACGCATCAGGTGGAAAATCTGAGCAGGCGTGGTTGGTACACAAACCTGAATGTTATGTTCAGCACACAGCTGCAGGTAACGCTCCAGACGCGCTGAAGAGTGTTCTGGACCCTGACCTTCAAAGCCGTGAGGCAGCAGCATGGTCAGACCACACAGACGCGCCCACTTGTGCTCACCGGAGGTGATGAACTGATCGATTACAACCTGCGCACCGTTGGCGAAATCACCAAACTGTGCTTCCCAGATAACCAGTGCGTTCGGCATGGTGGTGGCGTAACCGTACTCAAATGCAAGTACCGCTTCCTCAGACAGGAAAGAGTCATGCATGGTCAGCGCAGGCTGATGCTCTGCGATGTTCTTCAGAGGCTCATATACGGAAGCATCTTTCTGATCATGCAGTACTGCATGACGGTGGGAGAAAGTACCACGACCAACATCCTGACCGGTAATACGTACCGGGTAACCTTCAGCCAGAATCGAAGCATACGCCAGTGATTCAGCCATACCCCAGTTCAGCTCCATTGCGCCAACCGCCATACGTTTGCGGTCGTCATAGATCTTCTGAACCTGACGCTGCACCTGGAAACCTTCCGGCACTTCACAGATCTTGGTACCCAGCTCCTGTAGTAGTTTAATATCGACACGAGTGTCACAATCAAACGACCACTTGTGGCCCAGGTAAGGCGTCCAGTCAACGAACAGTTCCTGGTTAGGCTCTTTCACCAGCGCATGGCTTACGTGATTGCCCTCTTCCAGATCGCGACGGTAATCCTGCTCCATCTGCTTGGATTGCTCAGGCGTGATAACACCTTCTGCAATCAGCTGCTGAGAGTACAGATCACGGGTAGTTTTCTGAACTTTGATCTGCTTGTACATCAGCGGCTGAGTACCGGATGGTTCATCCGCCTCGTTGTGGCCGCGACGACGGTAGCAAACCAGATCAATAACAACGTCTTTCTTGAATTCGGTACGGTAATCAACTGCCAGCTGAGTAACAAAGCGTACCGCTTCTGGATCATCGCCGTTAACGTGGAAGATCGGCGCCTGAACCATCTTAGCGATGTCAGTACAGTACTCAGAGGAGCGGGAGTCTTCCAGCTTGTTAGTGGTAAAGCCAACCTGGTTGTTCACCACGATATGTATCGTACCACCGGTTTTGTAGGCACGGGTCTGAGACATCTGGAATGTCTCCATCACCACACCCTGACCGGCAAATGCCTGGTCACCGTGGATATTCACTGGAACAACCGTAGTACCCAATGGGTCATCACGACGATCCTGACGGGCACGTACTGAGCCTTCAACTACTGGCGCAGCAATCTCCAGGTGCGACGGGTTAAACGCCATCGCCAGGTGAACCTCACCGCCAGCTGTCATCACGTTGGATGAGAAGCCCTGGTGGTATTTCACGTCACCGGAGGTTTCCAGCGTTTTCTTACCTTCGAATTCACCGAACAGCTCCGCCGGGTTTTTACCGAAGATATTCACCAGAGTATTCAGACGACCACGGTGAGCCATGCCAATCACGACTTCACGGGCACCCTGCTTACCGGCACGCTGAATCAGAGTATTCAGGGAAACGATCATTGACTCGCCGCCTTCCAGACCGAAACGCTTAGCGCCGGCAAAACGGGAGCCCAGGTATTTTTCCAGACCTTCAGCCGCAGTCAGGCGCTCCAGCACCATCATTTTCTTCTCAACATCCACGACAGGATGCGAGCGAACCGGCTCAAGGCGGGACTGAATCCAGCGTTTTTCCTGAGTATCTACAATATGCATGTACTCAGCACCTACTGTTGTACAGTAAGTTTTACGCAGGTCATCCAGAATTTCTTTCAGCGTCGCTTCTTCCGTACCGAAGAACAGAGAGCCCAACTGGAATTTTGTATCGTAGTCAGCTTCAGACAGTTCGTGGAAGCGCGGGTCCAGATCAGGCACCGGCTCACGCTGCATCAGATTCAACGGATCGATATCTGCCGCCTGATGACCACGTACCCGATACGCGTTGATCATCCGCAGGACACGAATCTGCTTCTTCTCATGCTCTGAGCTTACACTGCTGGCTGCAACCGGTGCCGCACGGCGCTGGTTTTTAGCCAGATAAAGGAAATGTTCCTGAACGGTAGAATGCGGAACATCCTGGCTCAGGTTATCGCCGACTTTAGGGAGCCGGTCAAATTCTTCACGCCACTCCTGAGGAATCGCGTTGGGGTCCATCAGATAGGTTTCATATAGCTGCTCGATGTAAGAAAGGTTGCCACCATAAAGGTGGGCGTTCTTCCACATCAGCTCCATTATGCCTTCTTGCATTCTTGATCACCCTGGCTCAGGGGACGTTCACCGGATTCAGGATGCACCACGTCCTGACCGACTGGTCTTGAGACCTTTCCCCTGTTTAGTTACCGATTATTATTTATCACGCATATCCCCTGATAGAGGTACAGGGCATACGGGACGTGATTCTACGCCTTTTCCGACGTCGTTTACACATCTAATGCAGGTGAATTCTAAAAAGATTCTCCTGAATGAGATATAAGTCTTTTGACTAGTATGAAACAGCCAAAAAAACGGCTCCCGAAGGAGCCGTCGATGCATCAGGTTGCCTGAGAAAGCAACATGTTGCGGATTTTGCCGATTGCCTTGGTCGGGTTAAGACCCTTAGGGCAAACGCTGACGCAGTTCATGATTCCGTGGCAACGGAACACACTGAACGGGTCATCCAGATCAGCCAGACGTTCTGCGGTTGCTGTGTCACGGCTATCCGCCAGGAAGCGGTAAGCCTGCAGCAGACCGGATGGACCGATAAACTTGTCCGGGTTCCACCAGAACGAAGGACAGGAAGTCGAACAGCATGCACACAGAATACACTCGTACAGACCATCCAGCTCCGCACGCTCTTCTGGCGATTGCAGACGCTCGATTGCCGGCGCAGGCGTATTGTTGATCAGGAACGGCTTGATCTTCTCGTACTGCTTGTAGAACTGAGCCATATCCACAACCAGGTCACGGATAACCGGCAGACCTGGCAGCGGGCGCAGCACCAGCTTATCGTTTTCTACAACTTCAGACAGCGGCGTGATACACGCCAGACCGTTCTTACCGTTCATGTTCATACCGTCAGAACCGCAAACACCCTCACGGCAGGAACGACGGTAACCCAGAGTCGAATCCTTATCCTTCAGCAGCTGAAGCAGGTCCAGAACCATGATGTCTTTACCGCCCGGGATATCAATATGGATATCCTGCATGTAAGGCGCATCATCTGTCTCAGGATTATAGCGATATACACTTACTAGCATCGTAACAACCCCTTAATAAGTACGTACTTTTGGTGGGAATGCCTCAACTGTCTTAGGAGCAAAGTTAACATCACGCTTGGTGATCTCTTTTGTCTCCGGCAGATACAGTGAGTGGCACAGCCAGTTTTCGTCATCACGCTCGGTGAAGTCGTTACGCGCGTGAGCACCACGACTCTCCTTACGGGTAACAGCAGCAATCGCAGTCGCTTCTGCTACTTCCATCAGGTTTTCAAGCTCCAGCGCTTCGATACGCGCAGTGTTGAACGCCATGGATTTGTCTTCCAGATGCACATTCTCGATACGCTTACGAATGTCTTTCAGCATCTCCAGACCTTTCTCCATGCTCTCGCCTTCACGGAATACACCGAAGTACAGCTGCATGGTCTTCTGCAGTTCAGCACGAACCTCAGAAACGCTTTCACCACCAGTAGAGTTGTTCAGACGATTCAGACGCGCCATAGCACGTTCGATGTCGGCCTCTGTTGCATCCGCAACGGTGTAGCCTTCAGCCATCTGCTGCTCAATCTGGATACCTGCTGCACGACCGAATACCACCAGGTCAAGCAGAGAGTTACCACCCAGACGGTTCGCACCATGTACAGATACACAGGCAACCTCACCGCAGGCAAACAGACCATCAATGATGGTGTCATTACCTTCAGCATCACGACCGATAGCCTGACCGCCGATATTCGTTGCAACACCGCCCATCATATAGTGACAGGTTGGTACAACCGGAACAGGTTCTTTAACCGGATCAGCATGAGCAAACGTCTTAGACAGTTCACAGATACCCGGCAGGCGGGACTGAAGAACCTCTTCACCCAGGTGATCCAGCTTCAGGAATACGTGATCGCCATCTTCACCGCAACCACGACCCGCCAGAATCTCCAGAACCATAGAACGAGCCACAACGTCACGACCTGCCAGGTCTTTCGCGTTAGGCGCATAGCGCTCCATGAAACGTTCGCCGTCTTTGTTGACCAGGTAACCACCTTCACCACGACAGCCTTCAGTTACCAGTACACCCGCACCAGCAATACCGGTTGGGTGGAACTGCCACATCTCCATATCCTGCGCCGGCACACCTGCACGCAGAGACATACCCATACCGTCACCGGTATTGATCAGGGCGTTCGTAGTAGACTGATAGATACGGCCTGCACCACCTGTTGCCAGAACGGTAGCTTTCGCCTTAACGTAAACAGTCTCACCGGTTTCGATGCAGATAGCGATAACACCTACTACAGCGTCATCAGCATTCTTAACCAGATCAACGGCGTACCATTCGTTCAGGAACGTTGTACCGGCTTTCATATTCGCCTGATACAGCGTGTGCAGCAGTGCGTGACCGGTACGGTCAGCTGCAGCACAGGTACGGGCAGCCTGACCACCTTCACCGAAGTTCTTGGACTGACCACCGAAAGGACGCTGATAGATACGACCTTCTTCAGTACGGGAGAACGGCAGACCCATGTGGTCCAGTTCGAATACCGCCTGAGGCCCTACAGAACACATGTACTCGATAGCGTCCTGGTCACCGATATAATCGGAGCCCTTAACGGTATCGTACATGTGCCAGCGCCAGTCATCATTTGGATCCGCACTCGCGATCGCACAGGTAATACCGCCCTGAGCGGATACAGTGTGCGAACGGGTTGGAAATACTTTAGTAATACACGCGGTATTCAGGCCACCCTGGGCCAGCTGCAGTGCCGCACGCATACCTGCGCCGCCACCACCGATTACAATACCGTCAAATGTCAGTGTACGTAGCTTGCTGCTCATCTTACACACCCCACAGAATCTGAATACCCCAAACGACGTAGATAAACGTCAGGAGACCACAAGCTGATTGGAACAGGAAACGCAGGCCGGTTGGCTTAATGTAGTCAGTAGAGATAGACCACATACCGATCCATGCGTGAGCCGCCAGAGATAACAGTGCCAGCAGCGTAAAGATACGCATCGCGGTGCACTCAAACAGCTCTTTCCACTGCTGATAATCCAGTTCCGGATTAAACAGCATGTATCCCATCATAAAGATGGTGTAAGCAAGCAATACGCCAGCAGTAACACGCTGGATCATCCAGTCGTACAGACCACTGCGGCCAAAGCTAGTAATTGAAGTTACCATATCCACACTCCTGCCAGCAGAATTGAAACTACAGAAATCGCCAGAGTAATCTTGGCTGCTTTCTGTCCGCTTTCCAGCTCCTCACAATGACCAAAATCCATAACCAGATGTTTGATACCGGCGAAGAAGTGATACAGCAACGCTGAAACCAGTCCCCATGCGATCAGCCTCGCGAAGAAGCTCTCTGTCAGCATCTGTGCAGCGTCATTAAAACCCTGCTCAGATTCCAGAGACATGCCAAGCGCATAAAGCATGAATACCGCACCAAAGAACAGTGCGAGTCCAGTGACTCGATGCAGAATGGATGTGATAGCCGGAAGTGGCTGCTTAATAGTTCGTAGATCTAAGTTTACGGGTCTTTTCTTGTTCACGGCTCTTGTTCACACTTATTTTAAGCCCGGTTGCAGGGCTAGGTTGTTAACGGTAGTGTTCAAAGACAAAGATAAGTACCTCGGTCCAGCGCCCACACCTTCCCGAAATTACAGGTGTGAGCTGGGACGGGAGTATACCAGCAAATCCCCACAATTCAATTAATCAGCAGCCCGTCTAAGCCTATTGTCTAGTGCAGCAATCAGCATTTGATAATGATCACACACCGATTACAACTAAATGATTATTCAGCTGATTTACCATTCTTGATAAACCTGAACACCACATGCTGCATTGCAGTAAAAGCGGGCCGGTTTCAATTGACAAACGGGCTCAACTCTCTATAGTGTCTGGGTCCTATTACAAGCTAAGACGCTTAGATTGTGACTAATATTTGATGACAGAACCGTGCGGTCCGTTTGGCAGGATTGTCTACAGTTCCCTGTATAATCAACGGTTCGGTCACCTATAATTTATAAAGTCATTCAGATAAACAGAAATGATAGGAGCCTCTAATGGCTGACAAGAAAGCACGCTTAACAGTCGACGGCATCGACGAAGTCATTGAACTACCGGTTTACTCGGGTACAACCGGCCCTGACGTTGTTGATGTACGCGCTTTGACTGGTAAAGGTCTGTTCACCTACGATCCTGGTTTTGTGTCAACGGCAGCCTGCGACTCCGCAATCACTTACATTGATGGCGGCAACGGCGTTCTGCTGCACGGCGGTTATCCGATCGAACAGCTGGCTGAACACTCTGATTACCTGGAAGTTTGTTACCTGCTTCTCAACGGCGAACTGCCGACTGCAGAGCAGAAAGAGAAGTTCGTAAATACTGTTAAGAACCACACCATGGTTCACGAACAGATGACCCACTTTTTTAACGGCTTCCGTCGTGATGCTCACCCAATGGCAATCATGGTTGCAGTTGTGGGCGCGCTGTCTGCGTTCTACCACGACTCCCTGGATATCGACGATGCTCACCACCGTGAAGTGTGCGCATACCGTCTGATCGCCAAGATGCCAACTATTGCGGCAATGTGCTACAAGTACAGCATTGGCCAGCCATTCCAGTATCCACGCAATGATCTGGACTACGCTGATAACTTCCTGCAGATGATGTTCGGCAACCCATGCCAGGATTACGTAACCAATCCTGTACTGGCCAAAGCAATGGATAAAATCTTCCTGCTGCACGCCGATCACGAACAGAACGCATCTACTTCCACAGTACGTCTGGCCGGTTCCTCCGGTGCTAACCCATTTGCATGTATCGCATCCGGTATCGCTGCACTATGGGGCCCTGCTCACGGTGGTGCAAACGAAGCTGTACTGACCATGCTGGAAGAGATTGGCGACGAAGCGAACATTGATGACTTCATCAAGCGCGCTAAAGACCCTAACGACTCTTTCCGTCTGATGGGCTTCGGTCACCGCGTCTACCGTAACTTCGACCCTCGTGCGAAAGTTATGAAGCAGACCTGCGACGAAGTACTGGCTGAACTGGGTATCGAAGACGAGCCTCTGCTGAAGATCGCTAAGCGTCTGGAGCAGATTGCACTGGAAGACGAATACTTCGTTGAGCGTAAACTGTACCCGAATGTTGATTTCTACTCCGGTATCATCCTGAAAGCGATCGGCATCCCGACCAACATGTTTACCGTGATCTTCGCGCTGTCCCGTACTATCGGCTGGATCTCCCACTGGAGTGAGTTCCACAGCAGCCCGAACAAGATCGGTCGCCCACGTCAGCTGTACACCGGCCCGACCAAACGCGACTATCCTGCCAAGTAATATCTTGCAGATACAAAAAAGGCCGCTATGCGGCCTTTTTTTCGTTTAACGCACCGTCACAGATACCGCCCTGAGCATATTCGCCAACACTTCTGCCGAATTCAATCCCGGCTGGCAACGGAGCCAGCAGAACACATTTGGCAATGCCGGCAATCCCAGCCGCTCCCCCACCAGCTCTGTACCTGCTGAGGCAGCACTCTGAGGACGCGGCGTCACCGCCAAGCCACTCCTCACTGCCGCCATCACCCCCTGAAAACTGGAAGAGGTATAGACAACCTTTCTTGATACTTCCGCGCTATCCAGCGCAGCCAGCCCCGCCTGCCGAAACTGACACTGACCATTAATCATGGCCAGGGGCAACTCCCTATGACCACTCCACTCCCAGGCTTCAGCGCCAATCCACGCCAACGGCTCAAGCTTCAGCAACTCCCCCCTGCCATCCAGCTCTGAAAGACTCAATGTCAGAACCAGATCAAACTCTCCCCTATCATATGCAGCATTAAGATCAGGACTGTAACCTGTCTCAACATTAATTCTTGCGCAAGGATGGGAACGACAGAAACTGGCTAGCACTTCCGGAAGCACCTCATCAGCCACCCCCTGAGACACTCCGATCCGTATCTCATTCACGGCATGAGTAAACTGCAGCGAACTGAGCGCATCATCCTGTAGCGCCAGTATCCGCCGCGCATACCCCAGGAACATCTCCCCCGCACTTGTTAACTGACGCTTCCTGCCCTGTGCCTGAAACAGGCTTACCCCCACCTCACTTTCAAGTTTCCTGATCTGCTGGCTGACAGTTGACTGCGTCTTATGCAGCTTTTCTGACGCACGGATAAAACCATCATATTCAACTACAGCAATGAAAGTTCTCAGCAACTCACTGGAGATATTAGGGTAACTCATCTGCAACCTTTACCATCTGAAATTAATCGCACATAACGATCAATAAAAACACAATTAATCGTTATTAATAATATTAAAAGCTATTTAACCTTATCGTCAAACCTATTTCAAAGCCGAGAAACCGGAGCTTACAATGGACAGACATTACAAAGGCAGCGCCATCTCAATAGAGCCAGCGAATGCGATAAGAAGGTGCGCTGATGGCAGCATCGATAGCACCTGGTACATCACCAGAGGACGAGCTGAAAGAGGCATTGCAGCCTTCAGACTGATTCAGAAATTGTGTCAGATTGTCTTCAAGACACAGGCCACACTCAGACATACACTCAGAGAGCACGCACAGAAAAACTGTAAAGCAAACTTTACAACATGCAAATCGCTCAACCCGTCTTTTAGGCATCAGCATGAACAGGATCTAAGCTGAATCTGTAACACGTCGAACCAACGCTAAACACGAGATTACAGACAATGAGACTCCCATACCCCCTCTATGAAGGTCTCCCTTATCTGTATCTGGCCAGTGGTCTGGCAGTCATTCTGGCCGATATCGGAGCCCAGCTTAATCTAATTCTGGGCCTTGCACTTTATATTACCGGCAGCCTGGTCTGGATTGCCCGGTCGAACGCAAGGCGCAGAGACCGCTATCAGCACAGGGCCGAACTGGCCCGACAACGCAGAAGCATTCACAGCAGCTACTCGCCGCAATGGCTGTATGAAGAACAACCCTTTATCTATATCCTGGCGGGACTGGCCTGCCTGATTTACACCGACCACGTTCTGGGTGTCATCAGCGCCGCTCTGTTTCTGAGCGCCAGCCTGTTCGTCTTCTATGCCAGAATCCAGCACCGCAAGCAGCCCCTGCCAGCAAGCTGAACCCATAAAAAAGCCGGGCAATGCCCGGCTTTTTAATCAATCATCGATCAGTCGTTAGATGTGGATTCAATCTTATGGATCGACAGGTCCGCACCGTTGAACTCTTCCTCTTCATCCAGACGCAGCCCCATCGTAGCTTTAACAATGCCATATACCAGCACACCACCAACAACCGCAACAACGATACCCATGAGCGTGCCAACTACCTGTGTTGTCAGACTGACGCCACCCAGACCGCCCAGCGCAGAAGAACCGAAGATACCTGCAGCAATACCGCCCCAGGCGCCACACAGACCGTGCAGCGGCCACACACCCAGCACATCATCGATCTTCCAACGGTTCTGAACAATGGTAAACATCCAGACAAACAAACCGCCCGCGACAGCACCAATTACCAGCGCACCAATCGGGTGCACGATATCAGAACCCGCACAGATCGCCACCAGACCCGCCAGCGGGCCGTTATGAATAAAGCCCGGGTCATTCTTACCCAGCAGCAGCGAAGCGATAATACCGCCCACCATCGCCATCAGGCTGTTCACTGCCACCAGACCTGAAATACCATCCAGAGTCTGAGCAGACATCACATTGAAGCCGAACCAGCCGATACACAGAATCCATGCACCCAGCGCCAGGAATGGGATATTAGACGGCGGAAAAGCGACCAGACGACCGCCCTTATAACGCCCTTTCCGGATACCCAGCATTACCACAGCAACCAGCCCCAGCCAGCCGCCAACACCATGCACTACGACAGAACCGGCAAAATCATGAAACGGCGCACCGAATGTGCTTTCCATCCAGCCCTGAATACCGAAATTACCGTTCCAGATAATCCCTTCAAAGAATGGATATACCAGTGCAACGGTCAGCGAAGATGCAATCAGGAATGGCCAGAACTTAGCGCGCTCTGCAATACCGCCAGACACAATAGCCGGAATTGCTGCCGCAAAAGTCATCAGGAAGAAGAACTTCACCAGCTCGTATCCGTTACCCTGAGCCAGAGTCTCTGCGTCCTGGAAGAAAGTCACATCATACGCAATCCAGTAGCCGACGAAGAAATACGCAACGGCAGAGAAACCAAAGTCCGTCATAATCTTGACCAGTGCGTTAACCTGGTTTTTATGACGCACCGTACCTACTTCAAGGAATGCGAAGCCAGCATGCATGGCAAACACCATGATGGCCCCCATCAGAATAAACAGAGTATTTGAGCTCTGAACCAGCGTCTCTACTGCGCTATTGACACTTTCCACGACGATCTCCTGTTTAGCAATGCACTCTTATATGTCACTCATACCCCTAGGGGCACTGATTTGGTGCACTCATTATTTTAACCTTTGGTTATCTTCTGCACTGCTCGCCTGAATAAAGCCCGTTGTGGAGGGTTTTACTCAACATACACAGACTGAAGCCACCATTCGCCCAATATCAAAGCAGAATGCATGCCAAAAAAGCTCACGCGCACCAACTTAATGCCATAGGCGCGCACCAACAGGAAACAGAGACATAAAAAAACCGCCCCTTCTGAGGCGGTTCTTAAACAGGAAGATGAATTGTCAGAGAGCGCCCTGACGCTCAAACTCAAAACACTGATGGATTCGATTATTACGTTTAAAATCCAGATCGATGGTCTGACGGGTAATATCCTTAACCTTGTAACGCTCGCTCAGCCCGGAATCGAGTTTAAAGCGACGGTAGTTGTTCGAGAAGATCAGCTTACCGCCTGGGCGAAGCAGCTTCATGGCCAGATCAATCAGCTCGATATGATCACGCTGCACATCCAGCACATCACTCATCCGCTTAGAATTTGAAAAGGTCGGCGGGTCCATGAAGATCAGATCGAACTGTTCGCCCTTCTGCGCCCGCAACCATTTAAAACAGTCTTCCTGCAGGAACTTATTGCGGGTCTCTGCAAAACCGTTCAGTGCGAAATTCTTACGACCCCAGTTCAGATAGGTGGCTGACATATCGACACTGGTAGTCGAGCGAGCACCACCTTTAGCGGCATGCAGGGATGCTGTTGCTGTGTAACTGAACAGATTGAGGAAGTCCTTGTTGGCCGCCTGCTGCTGAATCATCAACCGTGCCGGACGGTGATCGAGAAACAGGCCTGTATCCAGATAATCATGCAGATTCACCAACAGACGACAGCCACCTTCTGACACTTCCATGAAGTTCTCAGTCTGATCGTGCTTCTCATACTGCTGACTACCCTGCTGACGCTTGCGCTGCTTCAGCACCACCTGCTCAGAAGGAATCTCAAGCAGCCCGGGTAGCAACTGCATTACCTCCTGCACCCGGGTGAACGCCTTCACAGAATCGACATTCTTTGGTGGCGCATATTCCTGCACATGCGCCCAGTCTCCGTACAGATCGATCGCCAATGCGTACTCAGGCAGATCGGCATCATAGATACGGTAACAACTGATCTCCGCCTTGCGCGCCCACTTTGTCAGCTGCTTAAGGTTTTTGCGGATACGGTTGGACACCATGGTCGCCCCTTCTGACAATTCAACCTGCTCTACCGGCTGCTCAATTTTTGCCTCCCGAGCCGCTGCCTGAGAAACCTGCTCGGCAATTTCTTCAGCGCTACGCTCGCGAATATTAAAAATCTGCAACTGGCTAGGAATAGCCCCGTTATATAGCTTGTAGGTTTTATCTGCTGCCAGTTTCATCATCCGGCAAAGTTCCGGATTACCGGTGAAAACCGCCGCCTGCCAACCAGAAAAGTCCGCCTTCAGACGCTCACCGAGATGCTGGTACAGGAAGAACAGCGCCGGCTCATCACCCAGACGCTCGCCGTAAGGCGGGTTGGTCAGCAACAATCCCTGCTCAGCACTGGAAGGTCGCTGCAGCTTGGAAAGATCACGGCGCTCGAAATGAATCATCTGCTCCACTCCGGCCCGACGAGCATTATCCCGCGCGGTATTAAGCACCTTAGGATCGGCATCAAAGCCTTCCAGACGCACTCCGGCCGTCGCCAGACCAGCATCACGACGCTGCTGCGCTTCGTTAATCAGCTCTTTCCAGATCTGTGGCTGATGCTGAGTCCAGAAACTGAAACCAAAATCACGTCGTAATAATCCGGGAGCGATATCTGCTGCCATAAGCGCCGCTTCCACCAAAACGGTACCGGAACCACACATCGGGTCTACCAGAGCCTGTCCTTCAGCAGCCTTTTCCGGCCAATGACAGCGATACAACAGCGCTGCCGCCAGGTTTTCCTTCATCGGTGCCTTACCAGCCTGCAGACGGTAACCCCGACGGTGCAGACTATCTCCGGACAGATCGATAGCCACAGTTGCTTCACCGCGATGCAGATGCACGTTGACTCTGAGATCAGGACGCTGACGATCAACCGAAGGTCGGCGACCAGTCTGCTCCCGGATCTGGTCAACAATGGCATCCTTCACTTTTTGCGCACCAAAACGACTGTGCTTAATGCCTTTAGAGGAGCCGGTAAAGTCGATAGTCAGCGTACCGCCCGGGCGCATATGACTGAGCCAGTCTATTGTGCGAATGCCTTTATACAGCTGATCGGCATCTTCACCCGGCACGCGTTCAAGCTCCAACAGGATCCGGTTAGCTACCCGGGACCAGAGACAAGCTTTGTATGCAGCTTCAAGTCCGCCACTGAAATAGACACCTGCCAGCGTCTGCTTAGGCTGCTCTACGTCAAGCGCCTGCAGCTCATCAAACAGAACCGGCTCAAGGCCTTTCGGGCAAGTGGCAAAAAATTTCATACTGGACTCTATACTCTTCTGGTTAAGCGACAGTGTCTGCCTGGGATCAGACAAAGGGACTGCGGGAGACGTTGGCCATTGCAATAGCTCGCTCTCCGGTAGGTGCGCGCATGATAACGGGGAAACCGGGATAACACCATCGATTTCCTGCCACAAGAAACCTATCAGAGGAAAATGAAATTTTTTCAAACCTCTGTTTGACCAATATCGCCTTTTGCAACTCATTGAAGGTGAAGATTTTTTGCACCTGCGTTTGTTGCATTTTTATTAAAACAGCTGCTTCAATATGATTTTTTAATTACAAACAGCGTTTTTTTTCGGTCATTGTGAAGCTCTGTGTAGATCAACCCCAATCATCACTAAAGGAGTTATAGAAGTCACAGTAAACCGGTTAGCTGAGACGGAATGGGAAGCAGAATGTTATGTCATTGAGGTCCGTCGCTTCAGTTAGCTGCCTGAAATCAAGAACAAAAGAGAGGCTGTCTTATGAAGAGACAAAAACGAGATCGTTCTTCAGTATTGTTTAACCGTGGTTTTAAAGCAGGTCTGGTGGGAAAATCCCGCGATGAATGCCCCGTTCAGGGAGGCGATCTGAGAAGCCACTGGATGAGTGGCTGGCGTGAAGGCCGCGAAGCACACTGGAATGGTCAGTCGGGCGTCTCCGCAATAAACATCAACCCATCTCTCCATTAATTGCAGAATTCCAAAAAGAAAGGCTCCCACGGGAGCCTTTCTTGTTTTTAAACGTCTTTTCAGTCGCTCACCAGAGCCCTGTTAGCGCTGCAGATTAGCAATTGCCTTCACAGATTCAGTAATCAGCTCCGGTCCGCGATAGATAAAGCCCGAGTAGACCTGTACCAGCGATGCACCGGCTTCAATCTTCTCAGCAGCATCAAAGCCATTGGTAATACCGCCCACACCGATGATTGGCAGCTTACCATCCAGTTCACGAGCCAGAATCCGGATCGCTTTTGTCGATGCATTGCGTACCGGTACACCACTCAGGCCACCAGCCTCCTGACTCACCGGAGAATCCTCAACTCCCTCACGGGACAATGTGGTGTTCGTTGCGATCACGCCATCCATCTCGTAAGCCTTAAGCGAAGAAGCCACCAGCCCGAACTCCTCTTCGGTCATATCCGGTGCAATCTTAACCGCCACCGGGACATACTTGCCATGCAGCTTAGCCAGACGCGCCTGCTCGGTTTTCAATGCATTCAGCAGTTCATTCAGAGAATCGCCGAACTGCAGGGTACGCAGACCCGGAGTATTCGGGGAAGAGACATTAACAGTGATGTATGAAGCCTTGTCATACACCTTACGCATACAGATCAGATAATCATCGGTCGCCTTCTCAACGGCTGTATCAAAGTTCTTACCGATATTAATTCCCAGTACACCGTCGTAGCAGCTCTTCTCGACATTGCGCAGCAGGTTATCCACGCCCAGATTATTAAAGCCCATCCGGTTGATAATGGCGTGAT
The DNA here is from genome assembly GCA_963669425.2 of uncultured Amphritea sp. Taxonomy (GTDB): domain Bacteria; phylum Pseudomonadota; class Gammaproteobacteria; order Pseudomonadales; family Balneatricaceae; genus Amphritea. Next base: position 1,339,305 of record CAXXNC010000002.1, on the reverse strand, counting down.
GCTCAGGAATACGGAACAGTCGCGGCTTTGGGTTACCTGGCTGCGGTCGCGGCGTCACAGTACCGATCTCGACAAAGCCAAATCCCAGCGAAGCCATACCATCAATTGCGATACCGTTCTTATCCAGACCGGCTGCCAGACCGACCGGGTTCGGGAATTTAATCCCCATTACTTCCACTGGCAGACTGCTCTGACGCGCACCCATGAATTTATTAAGACCCAGAGTAGACATCACATTCAGACTGTTCAGAGACAGGTCATGAGACAGTTCAGGATCGAGTTTAAAAAGCAGAGAACGAGCAGCTTGATAGAACATAGGATTCCAGTGATTAGCTAATGGGGTTGGCGACAAAGTGCGGGCATTATATGCAATGCGCCGGGCGCTGTAAAAAATTACAGCTTTTCAATAGTTTCAAACTTGCCACTATTGGAAAAAGTGATCAGGAAACTGCCCCTTACACCGGTATGAAGCAGGTAAGGCTGTAGCAGTGATGATGGAAAACGAATACGGCGGCCGTCCCTGCTGTAGGCAAGCACATCCTTAACAGCCCCCTGATAATGGGCAAGGTACTGTTCAGAAGAAATATTCAGATCAACAATCACCTGCGGCATAGTATTCTTTCACCAACTGACAAACGGCCACACTTTAATCTCAGTTTATAAGCAATTCAACTTCACCGGAGTGATATTGCAGTGCTGGAATCAGATCACTCAGCCACCTGATAAACAAAGATTTTTTACTGACACTCAGGTAGCATAGAGCCCTGTTACGAATGATGCTGGCTATCACAAACTATGCGCAACCGCTTTTCACTTCAATTTATCAGACAGGTAAGGAAAATCGCTGGTCTGGCACTGCTGACAGCGATACCCCTGACCTCACTGCAGGCTCAGATGAACGTTCATCTGGACCGCTACAGTATAGATGAGGGAGAAACGGTACTGCTGACCGTCGAAGTTGATCAGCGGGCGACACAGCGTCCTGACTTCTCACCACTGACCCGGGACTTCCATTTTCTGGGCAGCAAACAGATGACGGTATCCAGTCACGCTAACGGAGCGAATCAATACAGTACCCGCTGGAGAATTCTGCTACGACCAAGACAGCCTGGAGAGCTGCAGATTCCGTCACTGCAACTGAACGGCGATACCAGTCAGCCACTATTGCTAACAGTTAATGGTGACAGTTCAGCGATCGCCGAACTCAGCCGCGATGCGTTTGTTGAAAGCCACGTCGACAGTAATGAGCTCTATGTCGATAGCCAGGTACTTTACAGCCAGCGGCTCTATCATCTGAAGTCCCTGCCGCCAATGGCTACTTTTTCAGAGCCGAGGCCAGCCAACACCCTGATCATCCCTTTGGGCGAACCGCAGACCTATACCCGTCTGTATCAGGGACAGACTTATCAGGTTATTGAAAAGAACTACGCGTTATTTCCATCCACGCCGGGACGCATCACTCTGGATCCAGCTGTATTCAGCGCCGGCCCCGGCACAGAAGAACTCAGTTCCACACCCCTGACCCTTGATATTCTGCCACGCGCCAATCAGGCAATTAAGGGCTTCTGGCTACCGGCCAGTCACGTAGAACTGAAGGACAATATTGACACCTCCCGCCCTCTGACGCTGGGTGAAAGCCTGACCCGCACCATCACTATCACGGCCGAAGGCATTCCAGCGGATAAACTGCCATCACTGATGCCTCTGAGAAATGAACTGGCGACCATCGAAGTAACCGATGTTCAGCTGGATCAGCAGCTGAGCGGTAAAGGCCTGATAAGCAGCCGTACAGAGGTGATAAGTATCACCCCGACAGAGCGTGGTGAAGCCACTCTGCCAGCGATCACCATTCCCTGGTGGAATGTGAATCGGGATCAGGGGGATAAAGTTCAGTTAGCACCGGTTGTAATCCGGGTGGAACCTGCCAGCCAGACCGCCCAGGCCACAGAACCAGAGGCCGTTATCACAGAGCAAGCGGCTATGGCTAAAAGCGAGCCGTCAGTTATGACTGCAGAAGCTTCTGCTGAAGAACAAGACAGTAACAGCAGCATAGCGCTGCTGGTCTGGTTACTGGCAGGACTGGCGATCATCTCATCGCTGGGCTGGTTATACAGCTATGCCACCCTGCGCCGTCAACGGGAAGGAGGCGCAGAGGAGTTTTCTGCGGCTGACTCATCATCAGACACTCTGAAGCCAATTATCGAACCGCTGGTAAGCAGTGAAGATGAGACTCTGACGCAGCTGGCTGACGTCGAAAGAAACAGCTTTGAAGCGGTTCTGCGCGCCTGTAATGATGACCGGCCTCTGGAAGCCCGACTGCAGATGCTCGAGTGGGCCCGCTTATTCTGGCCGCAAACAGAATTCAATCACAGCCTTGATGTCAGCGAAATGCTGAACAGCAAGACTCTGGAACTGTTATTGATTGATATGGAAAATTACATCAGCGGTGCTGAACAGGGCCACTGGTCCGGCGATCTGCTGGCTGAAGCCCTGCAACGAATCCGTACTCGTCAGTTGAGCTAACCTTTTGAGCTGGCCTTTCAGCCTCGGGTCAGTCTCCGGGTTCCAGCACCTGACGCAACGCGACATCCAGCTCAGGAAAAGCGAATTTGTAGCCCGCGTCCTCCAATCGGGACGGATATACTCGCTGCCCCTTAAGAAGCAGTTCGCTGCCCTCACCCAACATCAGATCTAACACAAAAGCCGGTACGCGGAACCAGGCCGGACGGTGCAATGTAGCTGCCAATTGACGGGTAAACTCTGCATTAGTTACCGCTCCCGGCGCGGTCAGATTATAAGCGCCACTGAACAGCGTGTGGGTGAGCATCATGCACAACACCTCAACTTCATCCTCGATATGAATCCAGGACATCCACTGTTCACCATCACCCACCGGACCGCCAAGACCAAACCGGAACGGCGGCAACATTTTCGCCAGCGCTCCGCCACCTTTACCCAGCACAACCCCGGTCCTTACCAGACAGACCCGTACGCCCTCATCCTCAGCATTCTGCGCGGTACGCTCCCAATCCGCACAGAGTTGATGAGTAAAACCATCGGTGACATCACTGTTTTCACCCAATGAATGATCTCCCTGCTGTGCGCCATAAAAACCGATAGCAGAACCACTGATCAGAACTTCAGGCTTCTGCTTCATCCGCCGGATCAGGCTGATCAGGGATGAGGTTGTATCGATCCGGCTTGAACGTAGCAGAGACTTTCTGGCATCGCTCCAGCGCTGATCAGCAATCCCCTCGCCGGCCAGATTGATGATGCCTTCAATAGTCTCATCGTCCTCAATCTGCTCCAGCGATGTAATCACCCTGATATCTTCACCGTACAGCTTTCTTGCTTTCTGCTCCGACCGGGTCCAGATGATCGGCTCATGGGGATATTCAATCAGACGCGGCACCAGCGCCTGCCCGATAAATCCTGTACCGCCGCTTATCAGCACTTTCATTGTCTGCTCCATTGCATTCAGCTTCCTCAGCCCCTATAAACATAGTCCAGAACAACTTTTGAGAGAATCCTTGATGTTTACCGGTATTGTTCAGGGCACCGCTACTGTAATTACGACACAACTTAAAGATCAGTTCATGCAACTGACTCTGGCATTGCCGGAGCACTGTTGCGACAATCTCCAGACCGGCGCCAGCATCGCCGTTAACGGCACCTGCCTGACCATCACAGGTTTTACCGGTAACCAGGTACGGTTCGACCTGATTATGGAAACCCTACGGGTTACTAATCTGGGCGAATTAAAACCGGGAGACAGCGTCAACTTTGAACGGGCCGCCCGGATCGGTGACGAAATTGGCGGCCACCTGCTGTCCGGTCACGTCCACACCCAGGCCACTATCTGCCAGATCGAAGCCCCGGAAGATAACCGTATTATCTGGTTTGAAGCAGATTCTGATCTGATGAAATACATTCTCCCAAAAGGGTTTGTCGCACTGAACGGCTGCAGCCTGACCATCGGAGAAGTGGAAGGTAATCGCTTCAATGTCTACCTGATTCCGGAGACTCTGAGTGTAACAATCTTTGGTCAGTCTGAAGTGGGTGATCGGATTAATCTGGAAGTTGACAGCCATACCCAGGCTGTCGTCGACACTGTCGAACGCTATATGAGCCAGCAACAGCGCTGATTCTGTTGTCAGCGCCCTATTCCCCTCTGGCATGAGCGGATGCCAAATGATCATTTGCACCTGTCACAGCGCTCACCTAGCGTAGAGTTATAACAATAACCGACGCTGTATGCGTGCTCTGTGACAGGCTGCACCCGATGACCATCGAACATCTCGCCAGAACCCTGGCTAACGAACCCGACTCTCCCGCCCGGCTGACCGACCTTAAAGGCGGCTACTGGAACCGGGTGTACCGCTACCAGTCCGACAAAGACTGGGTGATCAAAGAATTCAATACCGCCGCCGACAGTGTTCTGTTCCCGATCATTCCGGAAGCAGAAGCCGGCACCCTGAAGTTTCTGGCAGGCTCTGGCATTGCCCCGGAGTTTGTCGACTATATTGAGTCTTCAGATACCCGCGCGACAACGGCCAGCCCGGTACTGGTGTATGAGTTTGCTAAAGGACACCCCTGGCAGGGGGCCAGCAAACAGGACTATCTCGAAGCCGGCCAGCTACTGCAGCGCTTGCATAGTCTTGATCTGAGCCGCTTCGATCAATTCAGCAGGCACAGTTTAAGACAACTTCCCTGCACTGGAAAAACGATCCTCAGCCAGGCAGAATCCATCCTTGCCAGAGTCCGGAATCAATCGACCGAAGCGTTCTGCCACCTGCAAAAACTGTCTCTTCAGCTTGATCATCAGCACTCAGTTGCGCCATTAACACAGGTACTGGTACATACCGATTGCGGTCCCGGCAACATGATCAGAACCGATAAAGGGCTCTGCCTGATTGACTGGCAATGTCCCGGACTGGGTGATCCATGCCATGACCTGAGTGTGTTTCTGTCACCCGGAATCCATATTCTTTACGACCTGCCAGCAACCACAGCCGCGCAAAGAGCAGTGATTCTTGAAGGCTATCAGGATCAACAGGTTCTGGGTCGCCTGCAACAGGTACAGCCGTTTTATCATTACCTGCTGGCCGCATACTTTATCTATCGCGCCGAGAGCCTACGCGATACATCCCCCATCGATGCCGACAAGTATCAGGACGCCCTGCAACATGAACTTGAGTTACTGGACAGTCTCGCGATTGAGAAGGCTTTCATATGACCCCGGTAGAGATGCATCTGCACAGTTACAGCCTGCGTTTCCACTTTATGTACCGCAAAGACTTTGATGTCTTCAGTTTTATCGATCTTGCCGCTCAGCTGGGCTTTACCGGTGTGAATATTTCAGCCAATGGCCCGGATAATCGCCACCTTGGCGGGACCACCAGCCAGCATTACGCAGCAGTTCGGGCAGCACTGCAAACAGCAGGTCTCAAAGCAGAACTGGATACCAGTGATACACAGCCGGAACACCTGCTGAATATGCTCAGCATCAGCGCGGCAGTCGGTGCCGAACAGCTGCGGGTATATACCCGCTACGAAGGTGAAAAGGCTGACATTATCCGGCAAACCATCAGCGATCTGAGAACCGTCGCAGAAGCCGCTGACACTTATAGGGTAACGGTTGTACTTGAAAATCATGAGGATTTCAGTGGTACAGAGATCCGCACTATCCTGGATGCCATTGATCACCCCCGCATACGCGCACTCTACGATTACGGTAATTCCCAGATGATCCGGGAGGAACCGCAATACGCTCTGCAGGCGATGCAGCCCTATATCACTGCAGTGCATCTTAAGGATCATCTGATACTGGAAGAAGATAACCAACTCTGGGTACAGGGTGTGGCCGTCGGTGATGGGAATCTGCCTATCATGGATCTGACCCGTCAATTGCTCGATCAGGGCCTGCAAAGACTCTGTTTTGAAAACGTCTGGGGCTATATCGCCCCGGTGCAGGATACAGGTGCGGCACTGCCTGACACTCCGGAGTTTTCAATAAAGCCTGATACTGAGGTGTTTGACGGCCTGGATATGAAACCTGAACTGGCCGTCGAGGGTGAATATGATGCCCTGCGGCGTGGTTGGAACTGGCTGCAATCACAGCTGCAGCAGAACCATATCACAATTACCACTATAGACTGACACAGACAACATTCATACTCTGTTCAAACCCGCGTAATAATGCTGGAATACGCTAACCTGAAAATACTGACAAGGAACAGAGTATGAAGCTGGTCATCATCACCGGAGGCTCCCGGGGTCTGGGACAGGCCCTGACTGAACATTTCAAGGAACAGGCAGACTGGCAGGTAGTCGAGCTCTCCCGTAGTGGGAATCACGAGCATCACCTGCACTGTGATCTGAGCGATCCGGCCATGGTTCAGACACTCGTTGAAGAGCAGTTTTCCGCTCTGGCAACTCAGCCCTGGGACGAAGTAGTGCTTATCAGCAATGCCGCCGTGCTCCTACCGATCAGTCGGGTGGAGCAACTGACAGCAGAACAGATTCACGATCACATCGTTACCAACCAGATCTCCGTATTCACTATGATCAGCGGTTTCATGAAAGCATTCAGAGATAATCCGATCCCGAAAACCATCATCAATGTCTCCTCTGGCGCCGCTGGTACAGGTTATGCTGGCTGGTCTCTTTACTGCGCTTCAAAGGCGGCCTGCGAAAACTTTATTGCAGCCCTTATCGCCGGTGAAACAGAACAGAGTTGGCCATTTACGGCGGTGAATTATGACCCCGGCGTAATGGATACCCGGATGCAGGCTGACATTCGCGCCTCAAGCAAAGCGCAATTCCCGGATCTGGAACGCTTCCAGGCCTTCAAACACGATAACGTATTACGAGCACCGGAAGTCGTCGCCCGGGATCTGGTCGACAAAATCACACTGGGCCTGAAGAGTGGCAGCCGCTATTCTGTTAGTTGAACCCCACGGGAGATTGTTATGCAACAGATACTGGTTTACTCCGACAGCCTCAGCTGGGGCATCATTCCAGCCACCCGTAAACGCCTGGCGTTTGACCAGCGCTGGCCCGGTGTCATGGAAAATCAGCTGACCGACTCCGGCCATCAGATCCGGGTTATCGAAAATTGCCTGAATGGCCGTCGCACGGTGTGGGACGACCCCTTTAAAGATGGTCGCAATGGCCACGAAGGCCTGTCTCAGGTTATCGAGATGAACTCCCCGCTCAGCCTGGTAATCCTGATGCTCGGCACTAATGACTTTCAGTGCACCCATCAGAATAATGCCTGGCTCTCAGCCCAGGGAACTGCACGACTGATCCAGACTATCCGCCAGGCCCCCATCGAACCAGGCATGCCGATACCCTCCGTTCTGGTTGTTGCACCACCCGAGATCATTGAACCCAAAGGGGCTATTGCGCATAAATTTGCCGGTGCAGAGAAGCAATCTGGCGAGCTGGTTACTGCGTTACAACAGGTATGTGAGGAGCATAAAGCCCGTTTTTTCGATGCCAACACGGTCACCGATGCCAGCAAAGTTGATGGCATTCATCTAGATGCCCCGCAGCATCTGAAGCTGGGTCAGGCCATTGCGGAACTGGTCGAGCAGAAGTACCTGTAACCAACCGATATGATAACTACGATTCTTTTCGATCTGGGCCAGGTGCTGATCAGATTGGGCGATGAAGGCCCGGTTGCAACCGCATGGCTCAGCGACGACACGCCCTTTTCACTCAAAGAGTGGTTCCACTCACCCACTGGCCTGGCTTTTGAACGGGGTGAACTGGCTCCGCAGCTTTTTGCTGAAACGCTGATCCATGATCTTGCTCTGAATACCACACCGGAGCAGTTACTGGCACACTTCAGAGCCTGGCCGCAGGGCTGGTTCGAAGGTGCCACCGATATTCTGACCGTACTGTCCGATCGCTATGAGCTTGCGGTACTCAGTAATACCAATGCACTGCACTACCCACGCCTGATCGAAGAATTTGCCCTGAATCGGTATATTGCCGAGCAGAATATTTTTGCGTCACACCGGATAGGTAAAGCTAAACCTGATCCTGCTTGTTTCAACTATGTTCTGGCTCAACTGGATTGCCCGGCAGAGTGTGTGCTGTTTCTTGATGACAGTCCCGCCAATATCATCAGCGCCCGGTCTGTTGGCATGCAAGCGGAGCAGGTTACCGGACCGGAACTGAGTCAGGTACTGACGCGTACCGGCGTTCTCTGATCCCCACCGCCCACACAGAAATTTTCAGCATTTCCCGGCTCTTAATAGCAATTTTATTTCAGCAAAATAATTTCAAAGAAATAATATTGCACAGAATTCCAATACCCCTCCCAGTTTATTGACTCAGATCAGCAGCTATATTAGCTGATACGCATAGAATCTTAATCTCAATATGATTCATTATTTTAATAAAAATATAAAAAATATTATCAGATCAAGATAAGAGCACTGAGAGGATTTCACCGTGAATTCAGTACAGACAACCCCGCAGGCACAGAGACAGTTTATCTCCGGCAATGAAGCCGTTGCCCAGGCAGCAAGAGATGCGGACTGCAAAGTTGCCGCGGCCTATCCCGGCACCCCGTCGACAGAAATCCTCGAATACATTGCCAGATACCCCGAGCTCTACACGGAGTGGTCAATTAACGAGAAAGTTTCACTGGAAGTGGCCATCGGAGCATCACTGGCGGGCAGCCGGGCACTCTGCGCCATGAAACATGTAGGCGTTAATGTCGCCTCAGACGCATTGATGACCCAGACCCTGATCGGTGCTATTGGGGGCCTTGTACTGGTAGTTGCAGACGATGTTGGTCTGTCCTCATCACAGAACGAGCAGGATTCCCGTTACTGGGGGCGCTTTGCACATATCCCTGTACTGGAACCCAGCGATGCTCAGGAAGCCTATCAGATGACCCGCATCGCCTTCGAGCTTTCAGAGCAGTATGAAGTACCGGTGATGGTACGGCTGACCACCCGGATCTGTCATGTAAAAGGTGTCGTCATTGCAGACGATCCGATCAAAGCGGACAGCAAGGGGTTCAGCAAAGACCCGAGCCGTTTTGTCATGGTACCGGGTAATGCCCGGAACCGTATCCCACTGATGATGGAACGGGATAAGATACTGGCAGCAGCAACAGAAGTACATCCGCTCAATCGCATCGAATCCGGTTCTGACAACAGTATCGGCTTTGTTACCTCAGGAGCCGCTTACTACCATGTCAAAGAGGCCTATCCGGATGCGCCGGTACTGAAACTGGGTTTCAGCCACCCGGTACCGGTTGAAATGATTCGTCAGTTTGCCACGTCGGTCGATAAACTGGTGGTCGCTGAAGAAGTTGAACCCCTGCTTGAAACTGAACTAAGAGCCGCAGGAATTGAACTCTACGGCAAGGATGTCCTGCCAAAAATCGGCGAACTTGCGCCCCAGGTACTTGCTCCCTGTATTGAGAAACTGCGCGGCAATGACCCCGCAGAGAACGTGATTCCAACTACCGAGGTGTTCCCAAGACCGCCGACCATGTGCGTCGCCTGTCCTCATCTGGGTATCTATTACTGCCTGTCTCATGTGAAAAACACCATCATTTCCGGCGATATCGGCTGCTATACCCTGGGGGCAGGTCATCCCTGGAATGCCCTGGATACCACTATCAGTATGGGTGCATCCCTGAGCGTGGCGCAGGGCCTTGATAAAGGCCGGGCTGAGCAGGATCAGAATAAAAATGTACTGGCCGTGATCGGTGATTCAACCTTCCTGCATATGGGCATGCAGGGCCTTCTGGACATTACCTATAACAAAGGCAACGTCACTATTCTGCTACTGGATAACCGCGCTGTAGGTATGACCGGTGGCCAGGACGCCCCTTCATCCGGTCTCGATATCCACGGCGAACAGACCATGCAGATCGATTTCCGCAAGCTATGCGAGGCACTGGGGGTTAAGCCGGAGCGCATCCATGAGGTGAATCCTTATGAGCTGCCTACGCTGTTCAAAGCCCTGCGCACAGAAACTAAAATTGCAGAACCTTCGGTGATCATTACCAATCAGCCCTGTGTACTGACAGAGCGCTACAGTAAGCTGCCACCGCTTAAGGTAGAAGATGATAAGTGTACCGGTTGCAGTAACTGCCTGGATGTCGGTTGTCCGGCCATTCTGGTTACCCGGCGGGAAACCGTGGTAAAACCCAACGGTAAAGAGAAACAACTGTCATTTGTTGAGATCGATACCGCCGCCTGTACTGGCTGCAACCTCTGCACCAACACCTGTGCACCTGACGCAATCGTACCTGCACTGAATGTTAACAAGATCAATGCCGTAGAGGTTAAAGTATGAATCAGATTAATGCAGCAGAGATTCCAGACACAGTTACCAATATTCTGGTTGTTGGCATTGGTGGTCAGGGGGTTATGACCGCCGCCGATGTGCTGGCTCAGGCAGCTCTGAACCTGGGCTATGATGTTAAAAAAACCGAAGTGGCAGGCATGGCTCAACGGGGCGGTGTGGTGACATCCCATGTGCGCTTTGGGGCTAAAGTTTTGTCGCCATCGATTCAACCTGGTGAAGCCGACATGATGATCGCCTTTGAGCCGGCTGAAGCACTGCGCTGGCATACCCACCTGAAGCCTGACGCTGTCGCGATGGTCAACAATTACCCGTTGGAACCGCCGGTGGTATCTGTCGGCCTGTTCGACTACCCGGATAATCCGATCAGTCAGATGCAGGCTGAAGAGGTTAACCTGCACGACTTCAATGCAGGCCAGGCGGCCATTGATCTGGGTGATCGCCGTCTGGTCAACTCCATTATGCTGGGTGCCATCGCCGACCATCTGCCATTCTCAGCGGACGATCTTCTTGAGGCTCTGTCACAGCGTTTTTCCCATAAAGGGGAATCTCTGATCGCCCTGAATCAACAGGCATTTGAACTGGGCCGGCAAGCCTATCAGTAACAAATCTGTCACCGAACAGCCATACAGGGCAGCACCTTTGCTATCTGCTGCCCTGCCGTTCATCTCAAATAAAATTCAATTGAACAATAAATAACCAGCCTCTATAGTTAGTCCTTTAACCTGAATAAGATCACTAACCAACAATGGGCAGCAGTTATGTCTGTTAAATCAATCCTGAAACGTTTTGCCTTCCTCTACGGAGCCGTGTCTGTCAGCATGTTCCTGTTTGGCTTTATTACAGTAGTCCGTGCCGGACTGGCCTGATACCGACAACCCCTCCCCCCGGGTTGTCTCTGATATTCTACCGCTTGTTAACGATTGATCCCCTGCACCGTTTGAATACAATAGGCCGCCACGATATCTGATTGAAGGCCTGCGCCATGGAAACCCGAAATATTCACGCTGATCTGATTCTGCTGCTGGTTGCGGCAATCTGGGGATTTGCTTTTGTCGCCCAGCGACTGGGAATGGACCATCTGGGCCCGTTCGGATTCAACGGCAGTCGGTTCCTGCTTGGTGCGGTGTCTTTGCTGCCTCTGCTTTTTATCTTCCGTGCCAAACCTGGCTCAACAGATACAGGCCCAATGCTTAAAGGAAGTATTGCCGCGGGGATCTGTCTGTTTCTCGGTGCATCGCTGCAACAGGCCGGACTGCTATACACCTCGGCAGGTAACGCGGGCTTCATCACCGGTCTCTATATCATCATTGTGCCTGTACTCGGTCTGCTGATCGGCCAGGCGACCCGAATCAATACCTGGCTGGGAGGCCTGCTGGCGGTAACAGGATTATATTATCTGAGTGTCGGCGATGATTTTTCCATCAACACCGGTGATATGCTGGTACTGGCCAGCGCCCTGTTCTGGGCGTTGCATGTGATCATCATAGGTAAACTCGCCAGCCAGCTGGACAACCTGCGTCTGGCAATTATCCAGTTTTTTATCTGTGCACTACTCAGCCTGCTGGTTGCTGCAGTGTTCGAGCAGAACCTTCTGACGCTGGAAAATATTCTGGCCGCCTGGCAGCCAATTGCCTACGCAGGCCTGCTTTCCGTAGGCGTCGCTTATACACTTCAGGTTGTTGCGCAACGGGATGCACCAGCTTCCCATGCTGCGATCATTATGAGCCTGGAAGCTGTGTTTGCGGTCATCGGTGGATGGTGGTTACTGGCTGAAGAGTTCAGCCCCCGGGCCCTGATTGGCTGCAGTCTTATGCTGGCCGGTATGATTCTGTCGCAGATCACTCTGCGCCGTCGCCGTAAAACGGCAACGGCTTAACGGCTAGTCAGTCTCGCTGTCGTCAGCAAAGATCCCGGTATCAAAGCCGTTCAGGCTGATGCGGTTGCGGTTACTCTGATACTCCAGCACACCATCACGGCCTTTGTTTTCAGCCCAACGCTGCAGCGTTGGGCGCTGCTCTTTATATTCATAGTACGGCACTGCAAAACCGCAGGATCCCTGCACCATTTCGATATCAACCACGAATACCTGACGCGCGCTGATGTAATTCGGGAACAGTTCCAGCAAGCCAGACCATTCAGCATCCCGCTCATGATAAACCTTTGCCCGGCCATACAGACGCAGGATCAGCGGCTGCTTTTCAAATGAGCAGAACATAACTGTCATACGATCATTATCGAGAACGTGGGCAGCACTCTCATTCCCACTGCCGGTCAGATTAACCCAGGCTACCTGGTTTTCGTTCAGCACCCGGAAACTGTCCATCCCTTTAGGGGAGACATTGACAAAGCCTTCTGTTGCGGCGGTGCCAACAAAATAGATCTTCTGCTCCTCAATAAAGCTGATGTGTTTTTCTCCGAGCTTGTCAAAACGATCACCCATAATTGCCTCCGGTTGTCCCAATCATAAAATTACCAGCAACACTGTCACGGCGACGATTACCCAGAGCAACAGGGTATACATCGATCCGGGCAGATTTACGCCCTCCTGCTGACTTAACCGGACCGGTTCATTACTGCCCTGCTCATAGTCCGCAATTAACTTCCCGGCCTGCTCAACATCCTCTTCGCTCACCGCAACGATGGCAAAGTTCATAGTCCCGAGTTCACCGACGCCACCCTGAAGATAATGACCACCCACATGGGCTTCGATGCCATGAGCTTCCAGCATGCCGGCAACGATATGTGCCTCTGTAATGTCTGCGGCTCTATATATTTCCTGCATAATCTGCCTATTGAGGGACCGGGAGCCTGTACAGAGTCAGGTCATCGGCAAAGCTGATATCACCGTTGTAAAACTGCCGGATATAGTCCCGGGTTTCTGACTCCCGCCCCAGAGTACGTTGCATCCGGTGTGACAGAAGCACTCCTGACACCGCCGACTGCGCAGCAACTTCTCCGATACGGGATGGCGGCATATGCAGACGCCGGGCAACGCCTCGGGCAGACTCTGGAATAGCATTATGAGCGACCAGTAAATCAGTCCCTGTCGCCAGAGCAATCAGGTTATCTGTTCTGGCGCTGGTGTCACCACTGAAAGTGATACCGCAACCGGCAGCGTCAACACGCCAGGCCAGTGCAGGCAAAGGTCCATGATTCACCTTCAGGGCACTGAGAGTGAGCCGTTCCAGCGGTTGCTGCCATATTGTTTCGGCAGTAACCACCTGTGCGGGCAGTTTATAGGTAGCCGGAGAGTCATCAATATTATCTTTCAGATAGGGCCAGGCATCTGCAAACAAACGACTCTGGAAACTGCCGATATCCGGTAATAACTGATTGCCATCAGGGCCGTATACAGGCAAATCCCGGCGCCGCTGAGAAAAGAATCCGGCTTTGACATAAACCGGCCAGTCAGCAATATGATCAACGTGCAGATGAGTGAATAATACGGCATCCAGATCTTCAAAGCGGGCACCGGAACGTTCGAAATTAAGGCTGCTGCCACCACCGGCATCCACCATCACCCGGGCTTTTCCATCGATAAATACCAGATAACTGCTCGACGCTCGTCGATCACCCAGCTCCGGACCACCACTGCCCAGTACCTGGACTGCAACTCTGCCCGGCTCACAGGACTGTGCCGCCAGGCTACCAGAGCTGACTACCGATAAACCAACGATAAGTGCCAACTGACTTACCTTAAACCGCTGCATACGTCGCCTCCGATTGAAAGCCATACTCTGGTTACACTATATCCATCCGACAGAAACAAGACTACCGCAACGGACCGGGGGAACCGGTTTCTCAGATTACAGGCGACCGGACGCCTTCACTGTAAAATACTGATTCACCAGGGCTACCGGAAGTTGTTCAGCCAGCAGGTCCAGCGTCAGAGCCCCCTGATGACGTAACTGATCATGGTTGCGGCTCCGGTTGTTGAGATAACTCTGGACACCCTGAAAACGCTGAGCAGAACTGATATCTGTCACCGATTGCTCAAGTGTGCTGTCGAGAATGGCTTCACGCAGATCAGCCACCACTACCAGATGCCTGCGCGACAGCAGTTTTACGGCGGTGAGCAGATCTTCATTATCTTCATCACGGGTATTGGTAATCAGTACTATCAGGGAACGGCGCCGCTGCAGAGGCATCAACTCACGGGCAGCCTCCAGGTAGTCAGCCGCTTCAAGCGTTGCCTCAATGTCATAAGTCGTGGATATCAGTTGCTTGACCACGCCACCACCTTTAACCGGCGGATACCAGCGACGTACACCCCCGAAGGCATGGAACCCCACCGCATCGCCCTGCTCAGTGGCAACATACGCCAGCAACAGCATCGCATTCAGCGCCTGATCCAGATGCCCACCCTGTTGCTCGAGATGTCGCATGCGACGACCACAATCCAGCATAAAGACGATCTGCTGATCGCGTTCATCCTGATACTCCTTTGAGATCAGCTTGTGATAACGGGATGAAGCTTTCCAGTCAATCTGACGCAGCGCATCCCCCGGGCGGTACTCTCTGAGCTGGTGAAAATCATTACCTTCCCCCCGGCGCTGACGGTGCTTGACCCCCAACTGACTGAGCTGATGATCGGTCGCCAGCAGAGTGTACTGACTGATCGCTCTGAAGTTGGGATAAACTTTAATGCTGTCGGCCAGCGACAGGTAGCGTTTGCGCTGCCAGAGCCCAAATACTGAACGACTGACCAGATCCACGCCGCTGAACTCACCGTCTCCACGCTGTTCGGGACGGATCTCATAACTGATCCGGGCATGACGTCCTGCCGGTATACTCACTTCGGCGGGCATACCTTCGGTGGCAAAACCTGACGGATAGTGATCATGAACCTGCAGCCACTGCTCCCGGGCAGTTGCATTGCTGATCTCCAGCGTCACTGGACTCCAGACGCCGACCGGTATACTGCCTCTGACAGTTCTGCGAACATCCGGTAACGGCTCCCGGCGTAACAGCAACAGATCAAGCGCGGCCGCCACGATAGCTCCGGCCAGCAATAACTGCATCAGCAGCATCAGTTCCGGAAAACCAATCTGCAGCAGCGCCAGTACCAGCAAAACCGCCAGCACCGTGATGCAGCGACGGGTTGGGATCATACCCGTGGGGCCTCTACATTGTGCAGAATATCGCCGAGTACATCATCAGGCTGATAGCCTTCGATCTCCAGATCTGCGGTCAGTTTAAGTCGGTGTCTGAGAACCGCTGGCGCCACTTTCTTGATATCATCCGGTGTAACAAATTCCCGACCTTCTAAAACCGCATTAGCGCGGGCTGCTCGAAGCAGTGCCAGACTACCCCGTGGACCACTGCCATTCTCCACCCCACTCCAGTCCCGGGTAGCACGAACAATGCGGACCGCATAAGCGACAATCTGCTCATCCACATCCAGCTGAGCGGTATAATTCTGCAGGTTCAGAATATCGGCTGGTTGCAGCACTTCACGTACCGCTGATGTATCCAGCTTATCGCCCACCGACGCATCGGTGATCTGTTGCACCATCTCTAACTCTTCCGCTTCCGATGGATAACGGATAAACACCTTCAGCAGAAAACGGTCCAACTGTGCCTGCGGTAATGGATAGGTACCCTCCTGCTCGATCGGGTTCTGGGTTGCCAGCACCAAAAACGGCAGTTTCAGTTCGAACGACTGGCCCTCGATAGTGACCTGCTGCTCCTGCATAACCTCCAGCAGTGAAGACTGAGTCTTCGCCGGAGCACGGTTAATCTCATCCGCTAGCAAAAAGTTACAGAACACCGGTCCCTTACGGACCCGGAAAGAGTCACTCTTACGGTCAAACATAATGTGTCCACTGATATCACTGGGCATCAGATCCGGGGTAAACTGTACCCGGTTGAACACTCCGCCGACCGCGGCGGCCAGGCTGCGGACCAACAGGGTTTTACCGAGACCCGGTACCCCTTCAACCAGAACATGCCCGCCAGCCAGCAAAGCGATAGTGGCATCGCGAACAACCTGACGCTGACCGATTACAGCACGGCCGATCTCCTGCTCTAACAGACGGACTTTCTTAAGTACCTGCTCCAGTTGCTGGCTTTGTTCCATATCGTTCATCTTAACTCCCGCTTCTGCAGGCCACTGGTTAGCTGCTGCATCACCAGTGTCGCCTTAATAAAATCCAGTTCTTTGTCGATATCGCCATAAAGCGTGCGTGAAATCGCACTGGCGGCCATTCCGGTTTTCTCGGCCAGCCAGTCACTGCGCTGTTCCTGAGTCATGCTGTTAAGCACAGGATGACGCCTTCGCCAGGCCTGCTCCAGTGCAGTCCGGTTATCCTCCAGCATCTTCTGCCCTTTATCGATACGCCAGGCATATGCAGCACTGGCATCAATATGTTCAAGCAGGTTTCTGCGTGCACTGTTGTCCAGAGTTCGTGGTGGCCCGGTATAGAGAAACAGACGCCACCCCATCAGTGCCAGCAGGCCCAGAGCCAGAGACACGACCAGCGGAAACTTCTGCCATAACAAGCTGGGCAGACCAGGCATATCAATACTGTATTGCAACCAGACGGTGTTACTGCCTTCCACCAGTTTGCGAAGCAGATACGCATTGTCTTCGAACCCGATCCGGTCATTGGTAAACAATCTCAGGTCACTGACCACGGCAACACGCCCAAGACCAATTTCAAATACCAGCAGACGACTGCCATAATCGTCTCCGGCACTGAAGCTGGCCCAGCGATCCCGGTCTTCCAGTGCATAGCCTTTCCGGAATGTTGCAGTGACTGACTCACTATCTCCCGGCAAAGTCATCTCTATACGATCTACATACAGCCTCTCAACGGAATCTTCTTCCTGTACCGTACTGTCAACCGGTTCTTCCGCTATATCATGACGCTCGTTCTTGTCAGAGTCGTCGTATTTAAAACTGAGCAGGTAAACACCCAGATCATCAAGAAAGCGCTCACCGGTTCCTTCCTCGTCAGCAATGCTCGCAGGCATCACAATTAGCCGGCCCCCTGCTTCGATCCAGTCATTCAGGGTATACAGCGCCTGATCATCCATATCCGTAGGCAACTGGCGTAAAAACAGAGTATCCCCGACAGGCGGTAATTTAGTGATCAGATCACGTCCCTGCACACTCTCTGCACGATATCCCAGTGTTTCAAGGAAGCGCTCAGCGGCCAGTAACTGATTTCGCTGTGCGGCAGGCGAGATATCGACCCGGCTATCCCGGTAGTGACGTTCAAAGTTCTGATAAAACCACAGCAGATACCAGCCGATCAGCGCCGCCAGTAGAATCCCCAGGCCCCAGAGAATAGGACGATTAATCTGTGACACGACCGTATACCCCCTGCCATTGCTGACACAGTGTTATCAGATCAGCCGATGCTGGCTCCTGATGGCCATATGCCAACCGCAGCCATAGTCCCGTTAGCCGGGCAAAGAAAGCAGCCTCATCAGTACTCCGATAGCGTTCCACCAGCCCGACACACTCACCTTCGGTGGCACTGCGTGGAATCTCAATATGATGACGGTTGATCAGGGTCAGTAATGCGGCCCTGTATAAAAGACTGAGCGCCGCCCTAAGCTGACCGGCTTCGATCAGCGTCAGAGCCTCTGCTGCAGGATCATCCGGCAGGCTTTCAGGACGCAGATCCAGACCAAACAACTCAACCGGTTGCTCGCGGCGTCGGGACTTACGTCCGGCTGCAAACCCATCAAACCACCCCTGACTCTGCGAAATCCGATACAGGAGAAACACAACGATAGCGATCCCCAATCCCCACATCAGAATCTTACCGACTGAGGCGTAACCTTCGAGAAAACCACGGATAATTCTGAACAGGGTTTTGAGAATATCCGGCATCCAGCTGTTATCGGTCTGTTCCTGCTTCTCTTCCTCACCGATATACTTCCAGTAACCTTCCTGCTCGTACCGGCCAAAAGCCTCATCAGCGAGGACTGCCTCAATCGTATCCCGGGTCTGCTCTGCTTCCATACCGGCGGCGTAAGCCGGTGCCGGGAGTAATGAAATATTCGTCACCAGCGCAAGAGTCAGAGACAGGATCAGAGCAGAAACCACTGAACCTACTGATCGGCGAGATTCGGTTTGCTGTTGGTACCTTTCATTCATCTGCCGGAAAGCGATCTCAAGATCCCAGCCTTCCAGTTCGCTACGACGGTGCAGGTAAAGCGCAAATCCCGCTGACACATAGAACGGAGCGATCAGGGACATACACAGAACGCCACCCGCCAGTTGCAGCCATTCACCGATCTGCCCATCCCCCATAAACATATCTTCCAGGCTTATCCAGCGCAGGTCTTCAGGAATCAGGAAAAACAGCAGGGTGATAAACGCCATCTGCAGTATGGTTTCCAGATGTATACCCACGACCGTTAACCAGGCGGATGCATGCTGATTACGGCCCAGCACCTGAACCCGCTGACGTCGTGGCTTGCCTTTAAGCTGTTCCAACAGGGCCACGGGCATGGTAAATGAACGGCCCGGATTAAAACGCCTCAGTGTCAGGTTAATCAGAATCTGCGGCCGGGTAATGCGCCACCACTGCTTCATCACCAGCTTCACCGACAAGGTTTCACTGAATACAGCCCGGCTGAGCCAGAACATCAACGTCGGTTCGAACAGTGGCTTAAACCACCACAGGCACAGCCCCACCAGCCAGAGAGTATCGTTAAACAACAGAAAAGAGATCAGCGCTACCGGAACCGCTGTACTCAGCCAGAGTAACCACAGCGGCATAAACCAGCGCCGGGCCATTGCGAAGCCCAGATCTATTGCCTCCCAGGTGGTTCGACGACGCAGCCGGATCTGGAGTCGGTCAAGATCCATGACGGCGCTCCTCTTTGCTTCGGCCTGCAAATACGAAATAACAGATCATCAGAATCCACAAGGCAATACCAAATAGGTATTTCACTTCATTGGGTAAGCTGTTGGCTGACCAGAATGCTTCGATGAACGCAGCAGCCAGCAACATCAGACCGCCCCCCATCACCAAGGGCAACGCCTGTTTTGCCTGTAACCGGATCGCATCAAGCCGGCTGTAAGGCCCCGGGGCGATAACTGCTCGTCCCAGCATCAGCCCGGAAGCACCACAGATGACAATCGCTGTCAGTTCCAGCGAAGAATGGCCGCTGACAAATGACCAGAAAGTGCTGACATAGCCAAGACCGGTCAGATAGCCCGCCACCGCGCCGATCACCACACCGTTATAGATCAGAGTGAAAACCGTCCCCACACCGGCAAGAATACCCATCGCAAAGGTGCGGAAGCCAATGCCGATATTGTTGTAGATGTAGAAACCAAACATGGCAAAGTCACTTTCATCACTGCGCTCCAGTGTGCGTCCGGTCCGGGCATTATCAGGCCGGTACATCTCCGCCATATTGCTGACTTCGCCATCGCTCATGACACTGTAAATCAGGTTCTGATCAAGATAACAGAACACCCCCAGCAGCACCCCCGGTAACAGAAATAGAACCAGAGCCACCAGAAAGTAATTAATCTGTCTGCGCAGCGCCTGAGGAAAATCTGCAGCGATGAAACTGATCAGTCGCCAGATCCAACCGCCCCGGCGGGTGTAGAGTTGCTGATGGCCCCGCAGAACCAGCCGATGCAATTGCTCAACCAGATTCGGACTGTAACGCCGCCCTCTGGCAAGCGCGTAATGGTTGCAGGTTTGCCGGTACAGCTCCGGCAGATTGGCGGGCAGTTCCTGCCTGCGGAAACGACTTTTTTCCAGCGTATCCAGTTGCTCAGTCAGTTCATTCCAGAGACTCTGATGGCGCTGTTCAAACAGTTCCTGTTTCATTGACGCCCCCGGGTCAGCCAGTTTGCAAACGCCCAGATCCGGCGCACTCCACTGCCTGGGTCAGTGGCGGTAATCGATGATAACTGGCTGGCCAGCTCCATCTGCCGATCGGTGGTCAGTTGTTCGCTTCTCTCAGCAAACCGAATCAGCTCACGCTGCTCATCCACATTCAGTTCAAGTGGCGGCCTGACAGGATCAACCTCGGGTATGGGATGACGTTCAACCGGTAGCTCTTTGTAAACCACCAGAGTGCCGGCAGCCAGATCTCCCAGCCGTTTAAAGTCCCGGTTCATCAGCATCGAAAGCAGACCCGCAGCATACAGAAAGGGCAGAAAATCAGCCGCCCGGAGCAGATTGCGTGCAAAGGATGCAGCAAAGCTGATCGGTGTGCCGTTGTCATGAATCACCACCAGTCCCATAGCCTTCTTGCCCGGCGTGGCACCACTGGTTATTTCGAACACAACGGGATAGAACCATTCGAGAAGGAAAAACAGAATCAGCATAACTGCGGTACCTACGCCGCCGAAAAAGCTGAACATTGCTCCGATCAGACCATAGAGAACAAACCGGATCAGGGCATCAATGGCCCAGGCGCAGGCACGCACAACGGGACCCGCCATACGCAACTGCAGGCGAATCCCTTCCGGTGTTTCATGAGTGCGAACTGTATCCGTCAGTTCAGAAAATCCAGGTCGTTCCATTACCACTCCGCCTGATGCCTGATCGTAGGCACTTAGCTGTAAAAAATATCCCGATAAGCGGTATACATTGAGGCAACCATCATCGGAATCACAATCAGCAGTCCCAGACCAAACGGGATGGTGCCAATTGCAAACAGCAGCGTCAGTATCAGTCCGTAAAGCAGGAATGGCAGCAGGTTGCGCAAGCAGCCCATAAAGGACAGTTTCATCACGGCAATGGCTGAAATATCATTCAGTGCAACCAGCGCTGGCGCAAACCAGTACGCCATCACCAGTGGGATAATGGCAGCCATGCCCAACAGGATAGGCAGCATCAGTGCAGACATCACTTCAGGCCCCATACCTGCACCGGACATGTTACCGAATAGCAGCGCTGCACCGCCGGCAAAAAATGCGATACCGATAGTAATAGCGATCATGCCTACCAGATACAGTACGCCTACCAGAATCAACTGTCCGAGATTATTACTGAAACCACTGAACAGATGGCCGAATTGAAAATCACCGCCCTCTTCCTGCTCCCGGCAGCCCAGCATATAACCGGCAGTAATCACCGGTGAGATCAATGCCAGCGCCAGGGAACCGATTAGAGGTATAAAACTGAGAACAACAGAGATAACCATCCAAGCCAGGAAGGTCAGAATCCAGGCTACCGGATTGCGTTTAAAATAGAGAAAGCCTTCCGCCAGCCAGCGCCAGCCATTACCGGCGGAAACCGAAACTGGGCCGGTCATGTCGCCCTGCTCGAAATCCGGTGTCAGATCAGCAGTAGGGGCCTGATATGGGTTCGCGTCCCCCATCTGGTAGACTACTTCCGGTTTCGGTGATGAGGATTCTGATGCCGCAGCAGAGGCAACAGCCGGAGCCATACCCTGGCTGCCCTGTTCCTCTTCCTGCAGCGCCAGATATTTTGAAATGATGATACCGCAACCCAGACAGTTATCACCCTTAATGCGGTCAGATCCACATTTAGGGCATGTGCCGTTGTCAGCAGCAGATTCAGAGTCGGTTTCCATGGTCATCGACGCCGCAGAAACAGACGCTGTGGTACCTGTAGCTGAAACCTGAGGAGACGCTTCGGTGTCCTGTTCATCATCTTCCAGTTGCAGCACCATTGCCGCTTCGACCTGGGCAACCATACCCAGACTTTCCAGAGCGGAAGCGTACTTATCGGCCTTGTCTTTATCGACGCCGCTCTTGATAACGACATCACGGCCGGACTGAACCAGCTTAACAGCCCTATCCAATCCACAGCTGAAGCGTTTGGCAAACTGCTCCGCAACCTGGTCCGGCACAGCGCCGTCCTTCAGGTCCCCTGTGAAGACTACCTTGAATTGCTCAGCCATCGGTAAAATTCCTTTCTTTATAGATGGTTAGGAATGAATGAGATTCATTCTAACGTGCTGTCAGGTTTTGACAACCGTTGTTTTGAGGTAACCATGCCGCTTCACAGGGACGGATATAACCGGACTCAATCGCTGACCCTACCTCTCAGAGCCTTTACCTTACCCCGTTTGACCTTACTATCGACCCGCTTACGCTGAGACGATCGGGAGGGTTTGGTTGGCCGACGGGCTTTCTGTGTCTGCATCACTGAGCGCAGCAGTTGCTGCAGTCTCACCAGTGCATCTTCCCGGTTTTTTTCCTGAGTGCGGAACTGCTGGGCTTTAATAACGACCACGCCCTCTTTACTGATGCGCTGATCACGTAGTTGAAGCAAACGTTCCTTATAGATATCAGGCAATGACGAATCCGGAATGCTAAAACGCAGATGTATTGCGGAAGAGACTTTGTTGACGTTCTGACCGCCGCTTCCCTGCGCCCTGATCGCCTGAAACTCGATCTCATCATCGGCCAGGGAAACCGTATTGGATATTTTCAGCATGATGAATCAGCTCTGCCCGATAAAAAAACCGAGTATATCAATAATCGGTCAGCTCCTGCGGATGCTGTTTCAGAAACCGCGCCATTTTACCGTCGGTTTTAACCACGTGATCGATAATCCATTCCCGGGCCAGACTGATAATCTCGCTGTCCAGGCGCTGATGGATACGTTCATCCCCCAGCTTATCCCGGGCAGACATCAGCTTCAGCACGGTTTCGTTCAGTGTTTCCAGGTGCTCAATAATTTTCTGATGTTCCATTTTATGCTCGGCGTAGTATGGATAACGAATTCTTAGCTGAATCCGTTCCTCCCGCTCAAAATGCTCACGGGTATACTCCAGCAGCTCCCGGAAAAAGATCGGCAGGTATTGCAGACTGTCCGGTTTGAGCAGGGACAACTCGATAGAGTTGAACAACGAGATAAGATACTTATGGTCCCGGTCGATCAGGTCGTTACCGGTCGACAGTTGTGATTTCCATATTACAGGCATTCAGATATTTCCAATCAATCCAGGTCATGGGTGGCAGGGAGGATGGGCGAACCATCGGCAAGTCGACGCTCAGCCTGTTTTTCGGCCATCCAGAGGGCAAAAAACTGATAGCGGTTCCGGCCCTGTTGTTTCGCCTGATAGAGTGCCATATCTGCAAACTCAAGTAACTGATCCTTGTCACGACTATCCGACGGCGCCACTGCAATCCCCAGACTGGTGGTCAGACAGAGCTCTTCGCCAGCGACCATAAATGGTTCAGCGATCGCATCAATAATCCGCTCCGCCAGATGCGCCACCGCGATCTCAAGTTCATCGGTATCATGATGGGCGACAAACACCACGAACTCATCCCCACCCAGTCTGCTCACCAGATCGACTTCGCGAACAGTGTCATTGAGTCGCCGCGCCACAGTAATCAATACCTGATCACCGATACCATGACCGTAGGTATCATTAATTTCCTTGAAGTGATCAAGGTCCAGATAGATCACGGCAAGTTGCCTGGAACTGTGCCGCCGAACAACAGCCAGTTCATGATCTATTCGTTCCATCAGTACCCGCCGGTTTGGCAGGTCGGTCAGCGAATCACTCTGAGCCATATGCTCAAGCTCCTGCTCAATCGCTTTGCGCTGACTGATATCGGTAAAGGTGCCGATATAGTTCTTCACCTCACCAGCCTCATCCCGGTAACAGGTAATCGACAATGCCTGGGGATAGAGTGTGCCGTTTTTACGGCGATTCCAGATCTCACCGTGCCACTCACCTTTGTCCTGTAGCTCCTGCCACATCTCCCGATAGAACGCCGAATCGTGATGTCCTGAACTGAGCATTCCCGGACTACGCCCTTGCACCTCATCAAACTCAAATCCGGTAATACGGGTAAATGATGCATTGATGCGGATGATACGGTTATCGACATCGGTGAGCATAATGCCCTCATGCGCCGCTTCAACGATCCGATCACTGATCTGCAATGAGCGGGCGTTGTTCAGTAATGTTTCGTTCTGATTGTCCAGATCATGCTGATAAATACGAAAAGCCTCTCTGATCCAGCGCGCATAATAACGGGTGATAATCAGCATCACCGTCAGTACCAGTAGCAACGATATCAGCAACTGGCCGTTGGCACGCCCCTGCTGCTGATCCAGCAGTATCCGCTCCGAATTCAGGTACTGAAGATTGCCGTCACTGTAGGCACCAGCCAGAAGCACCCAGTCCCATACCGGCAGTGGCTTAACGTAAAGCTGCTGGTTCTGCTGTAACCGGCCATCGCCGCTGTACCAGTCCTTGCGTAAAAAACCTTCGTTCTCAATCGCCCCCAGCAGAGCGGCAACTGATTCACGGTCCTGCGGATCGTAGAGTTGAGAATAATGCATTCCGGTGAAGGACTTTACGCCCTGACCGGATAATACAAATCCTTTGCGGTCCAGTACGGTGATATAACCATCCCGACCGAAATGAATATTCTCAAGATGTTCAAGCACCGCACGCTGCTGATCCCGCTGGATTTCAAACAGATAATCCCCACCACCGAAAGTCCAGTTATAAGGTTCAAACTTTTCCACGTAAGTAATCTTCTCGCGCATCACCTGCTGCTCACCCGGCTCATACCAGCGATATCGGGTAAAGCCCGCACCGGCAGATGAGTTAACAATTTCATGGAAACGCCGTACAAAAAAACGCCCCTGATCATCCTTCAGATCAATCAACGAAGTACCTTCCAACTCTGGAGCCGTAGGTAACAGAATACTCACTCCATTCGCATCACCAATAAAGATATAGCCACGGCCGTTAAAGAAGCGAACATCACGCAGAGCTTCAACAATCAGCTGCTGCACCTCAGCTTCAGGCAGACGCTCATGAAACTGTTCATAGATCCCCCGGGCGACCGATAACGCCTGCCTGACCTGATCTTTCGCTTTCTGTTTGAGGATCTGCTCTGACATCTGGTATTCATGCAGCACAAAGCGAGTCGCATCATTGACTTCGATTTTCAGACGCTGATCGATCTGCGATTCAACACTCTGCTGTAGTTTTTCGAGCCGTGACTGGCTCTGCAGATGACTGCTGATAAGGAAGTATGCCGCCAGTGACGCCAGTAAAATAACAACAGCGGCAAACACGCCCCAATAGAGAAACAGATTAGGCTTACGCTTTTCCGTGTGGTTCATTGAACACCATGCTCAGACTAGTATCTCTTCCAACAGCTCTGAAGAAGATACCTCAGACTGGAAACCGGATGCGCAGTCAACGCGCACGCAGTTGCAGCATAGCCAGCTAAGTCACTACGAGAAACAGGGAATTACAGAATCACTACCCAAGATGGGAAATCATGCACCCAGAGTGTGCGTTTATCTGCACACCTGGATACTAAGTGGAGAGAGTACAGCCTTCAGTCAGGCAGCTGTTCGTCAATCAGCAGCTCCGGCTGGAAGCCCATGATAAAGCCGCCCCAGTGCTTGCCATTGACATAGATAGGGAAAGACAGATCATTCAGTACCTCGCCGGTATCGCGAATAAAAGTCTGCAGCAGGAACGGTGCTGTATGCGTAGCACGGCGCTGTTCAGCCCGGTTACCAAAGAAAATACGGCGGTGACGACTCTTAACATTATCAATACTGAAATCGCCACACAGAGGCTCAGAAACCTTCATATGGTGTGCAGGAGCATAGCCATCGTTGTTTACACCGATCGCATAGATAATGCCCTTCTGCTCAGTCAGGAAACGATCAAACATCGGTCGCAGAATCCGCTCATAGGTGTCCACGTAGGATACATCGTATTTTTCCGGTAACTGCCCCTCGTTAGTACGCTGATAATCCCGGTCAAAGACGTCATGCCCTTCACTCTGCATTTTCTCCAGCGTTTCCTGAACCTGTCGGGTCCAGTCACGCCCGGCCTGAATAATGCGTTCAAAGCCACCGTAACCAATAATAAAGCGGGACAGCAGTTCCTGAGTTTCCTCTGTAGCGGTTTCCAGATCACCGGAGAACTCTTTTGAACGCTCCATCTCATCGCGAATATCGCCACTGATCGAAGCGATGCGCTGAACATGGCCATGGGATTCTTTATTGGTGTAAGACAGCTCATCCAGCGCCGAACTGATCGTTGCCAGCTGGGTATTCACATCCTCAAAGTCGTGAACCAGACGGGTAAACTGCTGACTGGTATCACCGATAAAGCTTTCAGTGTTACGGGTATATTCGAGGATATTGACCGAGTTATCCTGAGTGTCTTTCACCAGCTCGGACATCACCACAATATTGGCATCGATTTCGGAGGTGGCATTCTGAACCTGCTGAGACAGATTCCTTACCTCATCAGCAACCACGGCAAAGCCTCGACCAGCTTCTCCGGCTCGGGCCGCCTCGATAGAGGCATTCAGTGCCAGCAGGTTGGTCTGGTCAGAGAAGTTCTTAACCATCGACAGAATCTCAGTGATCGTCGCTGAACTTTCACTCAGTTTCTGTACCGTGGTCTGGAACCCGGACGCCAGCTCAGAGATATTCCGCACCTGACCGAGCACCTTCTCCAGTTCAGCATTGGAGGTTTTAATTTCGTCCAGATTATTACTGGTCATTTCGGAGATGGTCAGCGTATTACCCGCCACTTCCTGAATAGCGTCAGTCGCCTCCTGACTGGAGATCAGTACCTGCTGAGCCTGCTCTTCCTGCTGCCCGGTTGAATTATGCACCTCTTTCAGGACCTGGCTCAGCTTGGTCGAACTCATCGCCACATGCACACTGTGCTGACGGGTTTCAGAGATAATACGTTTAAGGTTATCAGCGAAGCCGTTGTAGCTGTTCGCCATTGTCGAGATTTCATCGTGAGTGAAATCAGGAAGCGTCGCCGAGATATCGCCATCTTTATCTTTGATCGCTGATAGCACATCAATCATCCGATGGATGGGACGACGGAACAGATAGCGCATAAAGAAAACAGTGAAAATAGTAGCTGACAGACCAAATCCCAGTATCAACCAGCTATAGGTACGGAACTCACTTAATTCCGCCTGCAGTGTCTCCTGATTACCGGCCAGTTGTTGCAGTTCACCAATATAGAAAAAGTGCAGACCGGCAAATAACAGCACTGGCAGAAAAAGGAAAAGGACGTTACCGACAATTTTACGGGTCAGTGAGTGAAAGAATGTACGTTCAACTGCTTCATACGCGCTCATAAGAATGGATCACTTCTTTATAGTTATTGATTGCACCCCAAACCTGTTTAATAAATTCTTCAGTTGAAGAAAAGTGACGAACTACCCATTTATTGGAATCACCTACCAAAAACAGGCTTTTTACGACTAATGGATGATTCAGATCAAATGCAGCCGACTGCCATTCTCATGCAACCAGCGCTTCGCCTGTCGGTATTGTGGATAGGAACGTTCAACCAATAACCAGAATCGGGAGGAGTGATTCATCTCCTGAAGATGACACAGTTCATGAACAATCACATAATCGATGACCCACAACGGCGCCATAATCAACAACCAGTTGAACGACACTTCACGACGGCTGTTACAGCATCCCCATTTACGTCGGTAACTCCGACAGATCACTCTGGCTGGCTGCAATCCGGTCTGTTCTGCCCAGTAACGCACCCGGCTTTGCAGTAACAGATCAGCCTGCTCCCGGTACCAGCGTTCCAGCTGTTCCTGTAACGCTATAGATTCTGCCTTGCGAATGCGGCGGGACAGCGATACCCGTATCTCACTGCCGCACTGTTCAATCACCGTCTGCGGCCCCCGCGGCAACACCGTCAGATCACAACGTTCCCCCAGCCATTGCAGTGTCGCGCCATGTTCCAACGCCTTTTGCGTGTAAGGTTCAAGTTCACTTAAACGACGCTGAAGCTCCCGCTGGCGCTGATTGATCCATTCCGCTTTCTGTCGGACAAACTGGTCGATCCGGGATCGGGCAACTCTGCTGGGGGCAAGCACCCGCACCCCTTCAGGCCGTACCTGAATCTCTACGGTACGACGACGGGAACTGCGTTGCAGAGTATAGGCTGGACAATCTGAAACAGCGGGCATTAATGCGATAACTCAGAATAAGATATTAGTATCAGGGCAACTGATCATAACAGCGTTGCAGTTGCTGATGGAATTGTTGTTGCAAGCGGTCGGAAAGATCCTCCCGGTACAGAATATCCTGATGATAATGTCCCAGTAATATCAGTTGCTCTGCCAGCGCCGGATGGTAGTCCGCCAACCTTGCCATATGCTGCATCACCGTTTCACCGGTTCGCCGTTGCTGTTCCCGGCTCGCCAGCTTTCTGTCCAGTTTTTCCAGACCCGCAGTTATCGGGTCAGGCTGGGGTTTACGGCGATACAGAAGCTGCAGGGCAACACCGGCAAACACCAGTCCGGTCGGTACAAACAGAACCAGCAGTATGCGCTGCCAGTTCAGATCGCCCAACAGCGACTGCAGAATTCCGGTCTGACGGTCATGAAAGTTCAGTACCCATCGGTGCCAGCTGAAATTCAGCGCATCATACTGCTGCTGCAAACTTTTCATCCAGTCAGCACTGAAAATACCACTGCGGTAAAGCAGAGAATCCGCCAGAAAACCGGGCTGATCCCGAAACAATTCATCCAGTGGCTGTTCGAGACGGTCGGGCGAAACCACAGCTGTCGGATCAAGCCTCAGCCAGTGTTCACCATCCCAGTACTCCAGCCAGGCATGGGCCGCATATTGCCGCACTATCAGCGTGCCATCCTCGGGGTTGATCTCCCCTCCCTGATAGCCTCCCACTATCCGGGCCGGAATCCCTGCCGCTCTGAACAGATACACTGCACTGCCAGCAAAGTGACCACAGAAGCCCCGTTGCGTATCAAACAGAAAGCTATCAATCTGATTGTCGAATAAGCGTGGCGGTTGCAAGGTATAGGTAAACTGCGTCTGGTAATACTGCAGTAGCTTCTCAACAAACTCATCCAGGGTTTCAGCTTCCGCACTCCACTGCTGCGCCAACGCGCTAGCTTTTGGGTTACCTGATGCGGGCAGCTGAGTATAGGCCTCGAACTGTTCTGCATCCAGAGAATCCAGCAGCCTGCCGTTGCGTGATACATACTCAAACTGACGCCGGCTGAGCAGCGGTGATTTCGCTGACAGCGTCATATCCGCCGCCAGTTGCAGGTTATCCTGAAACACCGTTGGATAATCCAGTGCATAGCGCCACTGTTGCCCGGTAGGCTCCATCACTAATTGATAGCGATATTCTGTACCGGCATCAACTCCGCCATTGACCAAGCGGCTCTGTAAATTTGTATCCGATATGCTCCAGCGCTGGCCATCAAAATAGTCATATACAATCCCCCGCCAGTAACGTTCATTTTCCGGCGGCACTTCACCATTGAAACTGACGCGGAATGCGATCTCCGCAGAGCGGGTCAGATTACTGACTTCCCCGGGGGCTATGCTATCGGACAAGCCGGTAAAACTCTGACCACTGTCCATATCAACCTGCCACAGCGGCGGCAGGCGGGGAAAGATCAGAAATAGCACAAGCATCATCGGCAAAGACTGCGAATACAGCACTGCCGCTCGCTTGAGCGGTCGCCATAAGGCTTTGTTTTGCTCACTCCGGTAGACAGTATTGAGCGCTGCCGTGATGACAATCAACACCAGGAATACATACAGCGCAGCCACAATGGTCTGGTGGAACATGAAGATACAGCTGCATAACAGAAAGCTGACAAAAATCACCACCAGCGCATCACGCCGCTGATACATCTCGGTGAGCTTCAACAGGAAAGCGGCTATCAGCAGAGCGACCGTTAGCTGAATTGTTGTGCCCTGCTGCGCCTGAAACATCAGCCCGACGACCACCGCAAATACCAACAGTAGCCGCACCGACCAGTGTGGGAAGCTGAGTCGCCCGGTATGAACCAGCAAACGCCAGCCAATGGTCAGCATTGCAACGCCATAGAGCCACATCGGGATCATGCCGAAAAATGGCGCCACCACCAGCAGGATACTGACGATCAGCCAGATCATGCTGTTGCGGGTCAGCTGACAAACCGGCTTCATCCCTGGCCTCCGTCAAACAGTGCCAGCGCCTGCAACACCTGCATCCGGTGCGTTTCACCCCGACCGGGTTTAATTACCTGTTGTGGCAGGCGCAAACCGTATTCATCACCCATACGGTCTAACTGTAAGACCCAGTGTGTCAGACGGGACAACCTGGCTTCGGTCCCCAGATCCGGCCAGTCATCCCAACTCAGCCAGCGGTTACTGTCCTGCAGCTCGGCATAGCTTTTCGCATGCATACCCTGGCCACGGGCATATTGTTTCCAGGCGACCTGCTTCAGCGACATTCCCGGTTGGTGGGGTTCGAGACCGACAAACTCGTCCTGCCCCCGACTCTCCCCCACATGCTCACCGCTACCCTGTCCGCCCCTGGGAGGAAGGCTTCCACCCGCAACGGGACTGGGATACACCAGCGCTTCCAGATCCACCTGTAACCAGGTCCAGGCCCGGAGCAGGCCCAGAGGATAGAAGGTTTCAATCAACAGTGGCCGGGCAGGCATATAACCCCGCTGATCCGCCTGTTGATAGAGCAACATGTTATGGGGCATGTCATCCAGCAGATCGATGGCACTGGGGTCTTCAAATCTGAGATTCAGTTGCAGACTTTCATATTGTCGTCCCCGTGCCGGGCAAAGCTGTATTTCATAAGCGGCCTGCTCACCGTTAAAACAGGATTGGGCACGGATAAAGCGAATTGTCAGCCCTGCCAGATTGGCATAGGTATGCAGAATGGTAATCACGAACAGACCGGTGAGCAGAAACAGTACGCCGTAGGCCAGATTATTCTGATAATTAATCGCCAGTAGCAGCATCACTAACAACAACATCAGGAACGCGGCGCCTGCTTTTGAGGGCATGATATAGATGCGTTTCTGGCTCAGGGTCAGTTGCCGGACTCTGGGACTGCGCCTTACCGTCCAGTTGAACGCCCAGCGCTTAATCTTTTGCAACCACTCAGGATTCATCTGTAACACTCATTCCGAGCCAGTAAACGATCAGCCAATGGCCCTCAGGCAACCACATCCACCTGTCCCAGCAACTGCTGAATCAACCCTTTGACCGAACGGGCACCAATGTCCTCCGCCGGACGCAGACGATGACCTAACACCGGCTCGAGTAACTGCTGCAGATCTTCCGGAATAACGTAATCACGTCCTTCAATATAGGCCCAACTGCGACAGGCACGTAATAGCGCCAGAGCCCCCCGCGGTGAGATCCCGTAACTGAATGCGCTGTTCTCACGACTGTACGCAACAATGCGTTGCAGATAATCGATCATACTCGATGAAACCTGCACCTGAGCACAAGCCTGACTGATCGCTTTCAGTTGCGGAATATCGATCACCGCAGGCAGGTCTTCCAGACGCTCACGGGGATCACCACCTGCCAGCAGCTCACGTTCCGCACGGGGATCGGGATAACCCAGTTCAATTCGCATCAGAAATCGATCCAGCTGGGATTCTGGCAATGGAAACGTTCCGTACTGGGTAACGGGGTTTTGGGTGGCAATCACAAAAAACGGTTCCGGCAGAGGATGCGTCTGGCCGTCCAGCGATACCCGCTGCTCTTCCATCGCCTCCAGCAGGGCAGACTGGGTTTTAGGAGTGGTCCGGTTTACCTCATCCGCCAGCAGCAGCTGAGTAAATACCGGTCCCGGATGAAAGCGAAAGCTGCTGTCTTTAGGATCAAAGATGTTTACGCCCAGAATATCCGCCGGCAACATATCACTGGTGAACTGTAAGCGCTGGTACTGTAGTCCAAGTACTTTCGCCAGAGCGTGCGCCAGAGTGGTTTTGCCCATACCCGGCAGATCTTCAATCAGAAGGTGGCCTTCGCTGAAAATACAGGTCAGCGCCAGTTTAATCTGCTCATCCTTACCATAAAGTACCTGAGCAACAGCCCCGGTGACTGCTTCAATCTGTGCTCTCATCCCGCGTCCTTTTCCTCACTACAGCAAACAAACGTTTATCTCATTATACGCAGAGCCTGACCGACTCATCGACCTGCTCCCTCGCTTTGAGACATAAAAAAAGGGGCGCCTTAGCGCCCCTTCTGTCAATCAACAGTGATCAGTGCTGAGGACCCAGGCCATGGGCATGCCCATGATCCAGCTCTTCCTGTGTGGCATCACGGACTTCAACCACTTCGACATCAAACTTCAGGGTCTGGTTCGCCAGTGGGTGATTACCGTCTACAGTGACAGTCTCTTCAGACACCGCAGTTACAACAACAGGTTGCTGACCCCAGGCGGTCTGCGCCATAAAACGCATGCCTACTTCGATAGTATCAACACCGTCAAACGCAGAGCGATCCACTTCCTGAATCAGCTCTTCGTTGATCTCGCCGTAGCCCAGTTCAGGGCTAACTTCGACATTGACCTTATCGCCTGCCTGCTTACCGGTCAGCTCCTCTTCCAGACCCGGAACGATATGTCCCATGCCGTGGATATACGCCAGCGGTTCGCCACCTTCAGATGAATCAATTACTTCACCTTCAACGCTGGTCAGAGTGTAATGGATCAGCGCAACTTTATTATCAGCAATTTGCATGTCTTCGTCTCATTTATGAGGACCGGGCAGGATCAGCTGACAAGGCCTCAGGTTTGCTTTCCTAAGATTATGGGGCCGGAATAGCCAAACACAACCCTGACCGGTAATTATTCGCTGGTCGCCAGCTTAAATCCAAGAAATACCAGCACCGAACCGGCCAGTCCGTTAAACACCTGACTGAAACGTGGGCGCTGTAACAGATGCCGGGCTTTGTTAACACCTGCCGCCAGCAACGACTGCCAGATCATCGCGATCAGAAAATGCAGCGCGGCCAGAAATAACGATTGCATCAGAGCAGAGCCTTCAGGGTTAATGAACTGCGGCAGAAACGCCATATAGAACAACGCGGTCTTGGGATTCAGTGCATTAGACAGAAAGCCTTCGCGCAGTGAACGCCGGGCACTGAAAGTCTGCACTGCGGTATCCGGCACACTGAATGCTCCCTGGCCTTTCAGTAACGCCAGCAGGCTGGCACCGCCCAACCAGATCAGGTATGCGGCACCGGCCAGTTTCAACAGTGTGAAGGCATAAGCTGACTGCAGCAGAATTACCGAAATACCTAAAGCCGAAACGGTAGCATGCAGGAACAGACCGGAGCAGATGCCGATACTGGTGACAAAACCATCCTGCCAGCCACCACGGGCGCTGTTACGGATGGTGATCATAGTATCGGCACCCGGCGTCATGGTCAGCAGGGTGATCGCCGCCAGATAAGTTAACAGCAGTTGTATTTCCATTCGTTCAGTTCTCAGATTCTATTGTTGTCAGTGCTCAGTCAGCACCAATAAAGCCACCGGACTGATGTGCCCAGAGCTGGGCATAGATGCCACCATTATTGACCAGTTCCTGATGGCTGCCCTGTTCAACGATAGCACCGTCATCCAGCACAATCAGACGATCCATCTCGGCAATGGTGGAAAGCCGGTGGGCGATTGCGATAACGGTTTTACCTTCCATCATGCTGGAGAGACCGCGCTGAATATCCGCTTCCACTTCAGAATCCAGTGCCGATGTTGCCTCATCCAGAATCAAAATTGGTGCATCTTTCAGGATTACCCGGGCAATGGCAATACGCTGACGCTGCCCGCCGGAAAGTTTAACCCCCCGTTCGCCTACCTGAGCGTCATAACCGATCCGCCCCTGAGGATCACTCAGCTCCTGAATGAAGTCATGGGCTTCAGCCCGGTTGGCCGCCGCAATCATATCTTCTTCAGAAGCATTCGGATGACCATAGAGGATATTATCCCGCACGCTACGGTGTAGCAGCGAGGTATCCTGAGTCACCATACCGATCTGGGCACGCAGACTTTCCTGCTGAATCTCACTGATATTCTGACCATCAATCAGAATTTTACCGTCGGCCAGATCGTGAAAGCGCAGTAACAGATTCACCAGTGTGGATTTACCAGCTCCTGACCGGCCGACAACACCGACTTTCTCTCCCGGCCTGATGTTGAGATTGAGGTGATCAATCACCCCTTCTGTTTTGCCGTAGTGGAAAGCAACATCGCGGAACTCAATACCGCCCTGCTCAACGTTAAGCGGCTCAGCCCCGAGTTTATCAGTCACAGACAAAGGCTGTGACAGCGTTGTCATGCCATCATTCACGGTGCCGATATTTTCAAACAGCGTGCTGACTTCCCACATGATCCACTGGGACATACCGTTCAGACGTAACGCCAGACTGATCGCGATAGCGATCGCACCAACGGTCACCAGACTGTCGCTCCACAGCCAGATCGAGATCCCGGCCACAATGAACACCAGCAGATAGTTGAGGCACTGCACCAGCACATTCAAACCAGTAGCCAAACGCATCTGCCGATACACAGTTTGCAGAAAACCATCCATACTCTCGCGGGCATAGTCCGATTCCCGCTGGCTGTGCGAAAACAATTTAACCGTAGAGATATTGGTATAGCTATCGACAATCCGACCGGTCATTTCGGATCGGGCATCAGCCTGCTCTGCAGATACCTGTTTCAGCCGGGGAACAAAGAACCACATCAGTGCGGTATATCCCACCAGCCAGCCCAGTAATGGCAGCATCAGACGGATATCCGCCTGCGCCACTAATACCAGCATGGCGATAAAATACACCGCGATATAAACCAGTACATCCAGCAGTTTCATCACCGCTTCCCGAATGGCCAGTGAGGTCTGCATCACCTTGGTGGCGATACGACCGGCAAAATCACTCTGATAAAACGACAGACTCTGACGCAGCAGATAACGGTGAGCCAGCCAGCGGATAGCCATCGGAAAATTACCCAACAGCACCTGATGCACGACTACAGAATGGACCACCACCAGCACCGGCAGAATGACCAGCAACAGAATCCCGACCCCGATCAGGGTATCGCTCTCCTCCTGCCACAGGGTTTCAGGGTCTTTGGTGCTCAGCCAGTCGACTAGCTGTCCCAGAAAGCCAAACAGAGAAACCTCGAGAATCGCCAGTGAAGCCGAAATCACGGTCATCAGCGCCAGCGCCCCTTCCATGCCCTGCATATAGTGGCGACAGAATGCATACAGCCCTTGTGGCGGCTGCTCGGGTTGTTGCGGCGGATAGGGCCGGGTCAGCTGCTCGAAATAGCGGAACATCGGGGGCACCCTTAATGGTCAGTGATCTGACACGATCATCGGATATCGAAAGCGCGATAATAACGGAAAGCGCTATCCGGCCACAGGCTTTTCTTTCCCATATAGAATAAAAAACTATGTCGCCGGGTTTCCTGCCTGTTCAGAGTCCTTACCATGTATGTAGATATACAGTGCCAGTAGTAACAATATCAATGCATCTGCGGCAATAATCACAAACAGCAATTCAAGACTACCTGTGGCTTCCTGAATAAGGCCGGCAACAAAATTCATCAGTGCACCACCGACCCCGAATGTCACCATGCCGATGCTATTTATCTGCATGGTCTCGGTACTGCTGTAATACTGTCCCAGCCAGGCAGCGATAACCCCCCACATAGGAAAGTACATCATGCCGTAGCCAAATCCGGCCAATAAAACAAACATGCCAGGATCATACGCAAACCCGACCATTCCGGAGACAAACAGGAAGAACATGACAATCAGGGCAACGGCGTGCCCCCGGGTATCCGCCAGCTTGCCCGAAATTCCACCCGCAGCCATACCGCTGAGGCCTACCACAGTCCAGGCTATGCCATTAAGCTCTGAACCGAATGAAAGCTCGGCCAGATAGCTGCTCAGCCAGGTTGAAAACGGCATTGTCGCAGCACCAACCAGAAAACAGATAAGACAGGCCATTTTTGCCGGATGTTCTGTGACAATAACCCTGATCAGGCGGCCGGTAGAGAGAGATGCAACCGGTTCTGGGTCATCAATACAGGCTTGCCGTACCAGGCTTCTGAGCAGTTTTATCGTCAGCATCAGAATAATCAGCCCGGCAATCCCGGCGAGCACCCAGGCACTGCGCCAGCCCAGTAAAGGTACGACAAACAGAATCAATAAACCGTTCAGCGAGTATCCCCAGGCGGTGCCGCTGGATGCAACCGACAATGAAGTAGCCCGCCCGGACGGTTTACCAAACCGGGTTATCAGCTCAATAATCGCCCCCCAACTGACTGACGCGCAGGCAGCCATACAGGTCAGTACTATCATGATAATCATCGGATCGTTGAGAACAGAGATAAGCAGTAGCAGTGAACTGGATATCGTCAGCATCGTTATAGCGATATATCTGCTATCAAACCGATGACCAAAAGTACTCAGCAGAATCGCCCCTCCCAGATATGCCAACTGCACTGCACTGCCAATGATCGCCAGATGCCAGTGACTAATGGCGAGCGTTTCCCGCATCAGAGGCACTATGGCCGAAAATAGGAAAAGCCCGAAACCGTGACTGATTATCTGGTTCAGACCAAAAGTGGCCGTCATTCTCATAATACCAATACCCGTTACTGCAACTCGTAAATGAAGAAGCGCAATAATAGAGATTTGCATACATTCGATAAATTGATATATACAGAACATCACGTTCATAATTATTGAAGACCAATTGTCAAGTTCACATAATCAGAGAATTATTTATGCAGGATCTGCCAATCAATCTATTACGTTCTTTTACCGTGGTCTCAGAAACTGCAAATCTGACCAGTGCGGCGAATCTGCTGCACAAGGCCCCTTCTACCATCAGTATGCAACTCAACCGGCTTGAGTCTCTGGTGGGCACATCTCTGATGGATCGCGGACAGTACGGTGTCAGGCTGACACCTGCGGGTATTCAGCTACGGGATCAGGCCCGTCAGCTACTGAATCTGCATGACACCATACTCGGAGGATTCAGGAACAATGATATAAGCGGTCAGGTCCGGCTCGGAACGCATGATCAGTACGCCAGCCGGACACTGCCGTCACTGCTGGAAGCGTTTATCCTCAGCCATCCACAGGCAAATCTGGAAGTTGTCTGCGATCATCGCCCCCACCGTCTGACAGATATGCTGGAACAGGGAAAGCTTGATCTGGCGCTGGTAGAGATGCCGGCGGATTCTGGCGGCGGAATCAGACTTAAGCGGGATCAACTGATCTGGGTCCGCTCTGCTAATCACCGGGTGGATGAGCTAAAGGTATTGCCACTGGCGGTCTTCGAAGAGGGTTGTTATCACCGGGAATATGCCCGAAAAGCCCTGGAAAAAACTGACAAACCCTACCGCATCGCCTTTACCAGTCAAAGTCGGGCCGGGGTGCTGGCAGCGGTTAAAGCAGGTATTGGTATCGGTATTATTCCAGCGCATACACTGGAAGAGGATATGGCCATCATCGAACATAGTTTACCGCCACTGCCGGAAACTGATATCACTCTGTTCATTGGTGACAATGCCAACTCAGCCAGCCTGCGTCTGTCCGAAAGTATCCAGTCTAATACCGTATTCAATGCTATCTGAGGCGGCCCGCTCCAGAGAGCCTTGCAGATGCCCTGCTATACTGGTTGAACAAGATCCGACAACTATCGCCGCTTATCCCAATTCAGGTCAGATACTGATTTGTCGGCCTTCATGTACGGGCAGAAGGATCGTCGATGTTCAGCTTGCTTTCTGTTTTCTGTGTCATTGTCGTCTATATGGCGATGCTGTTTGCGCTGGCAACCCGCGCCGAACACCGTCAGTCGCAGTTACAACCCTACTATATCTGGATCTACGGTTTATCACTGGGTGTTTATCACACCTCCTGGGGCTTCTACGGCAATATCGGCGATGCCGCCAGTAACGGCTTTCAGTTTCTGGCGTTGGATATCGGTGCTTACTGCTGCGTCGCGTTGTGGTGGATTCTGCTAAAACGGATGGTACAGATCAAAGAGGCACTGCATATCACCAGCCTTGCTGATCTTATCGCCGCCCGCTATTCAAGCTCCCGGATCATTGCTGCGCTGGTCGCAGTTATCTGTGTGCTGGGCAGTATTCCCTATATCGGATTGCAGATTAAAGCGGTCATGGAATCAGTCAGTGTCATCAGCGCAGAGCCAGCAGGAAACGGCTCCGATGAACTGATCGGCATCGGCAGTAGCGCGGTTCTGCTGCTGTTTACCATTCTCTATGGGATTCGTCGTCTTGATCCCACCGAGCATCACTACGGCATGTTAGTGGTCTTAGCACTGGAATGTATGATCAAGCTACTGGTCATCATCGGCGTCGGCGCCTTTATAACCTTTGGCCTGTACGATGGCTTCGGCGATATCTTCCAGCGCCTGGAGCAGAGTGATCAGCAGATTTTCGGACTGGGTCCTGAAACCCGCAGAACTTCATCGTTAATCTCATTGTTTGTCATCGGCTTCTTCGCCGTGATCATGCTGCCCCGCCAGTTCCATATTGCGGTAGTTGAGAATAACGCTCAATCCCATATCCGTCCGGCCGCGATAATACTCTGCCTGTACATGTTCCTGTTTTCGGTTTTTGCGGTGCCGGTTGCCGGTGCCGGGCTGCTACAGGGAGTTGCACCGGAACAGGCGGATATGACACTGCTGATTGTCCCGATGCAGAATGGCTATCCGATCCTCACCCTTCTGACATTTATCGGTGGCTTTGCAGCCGCATCCGGCATGGTCATTATCACCACAACCACCGTTGCAACGATGGTCTCCAACCATCTGATACTGCCCGTCGCTGAACATTATCCAGCTCTGTCCCGGATCCGCGGATATCTGCTCCCGGCCAGACGTATCGTCGCTCTGCTGGTGATCGGCAGCGCTTATCTGTTTATCGCTGGTCTTAAAGGCTCTTTTTTACTGGTCGGTATCGGTACGCTGGCGATTACAGCCCTGCTGCAAATCGTGCCAGCGATGTTTGGCGGACTGTTCTGGCAACGGGGTAATACCCGGGCAGCGTTGATCAGTATGCTCAGCGGCATGCTGATCTGGCTCTATGTCCTGTTGCTGCCCTTTCTTATTCCCGGTTCAGCCATTCTGACCGAGGGGCCGTTCGGACAGATCTGGCTCAGCCCGAATCACTTTTTTGGGTTAGGTGATATCGGTTTAACAGCCCGTGGTATGCTGGCGTCTCTGGGCATCAACACCCTGCTCTATATCGCGATCTCTCTCCTCAGCCAACCGGAACCAGAGGAGCAAACCCTGACAGCCAAGTTCATGGGGATATTCGGTGCGACCCCGGCGATGCGTCAGGTCAGACCGACCGGCCTGGATGATTACATCTCCCTGCAAGCCAAACACACCGAGGCCCTGCAACTGCTGAGCCGTTATCTGCGCCGGGGGAAAGCCCAGAACGTACTGGAGCTGATCGAAGAAGATCTGCATATCCGCAATAAAAAGGAGATCAATATCATCGAACTGGTGGAATATCACCGGATGATAGAGAGCGAGCTGGCAGGCTCAATTGGTGCAGCCAGCTCCCACAACGCCATCAAAACCCATGTCCAATACAGTAACCGGGAATCCAATGAGATGCAGGCTATTTTCCATCATATTTCCAGTGAACTGCAGGCGGCGGAAGGCGGTAAAAGCAGTGCAGAGAAAGATAAAACCATCGACGTTTTACACACTCAGATCGCCGAGTTGGAAAAAACCATCAGCCAGCAACAGAGCCAGATCGAACAACTGCAGAACCGACTGGATCAGCGTTATCAGGAGATCCATGATTTCCGCTTACAAGCCCAGAAATTCAAGGCCGAGCTGGATCAGCATCTCTGTGCCAGCGATACCCAGCAACTTGCCGAACTGGAACAGGAGAATAACCAGTTAAAGCGGATGTATGCAGAGCTGTGCCTTCTGCAGGAGCAGAACCGAAACCAGAACACCTCCTGATTCACCATTTTGACAGAACACAGTACTGCACTCTCTGGTATCTGAACTAAGCTGAAAGCAGATAGCTGGATTTCTGAATGTTCGATACAAAACAATCCGTTACCAGCCAGATGTTCTGCTTAAACTGAAAATCTGACTCGCCATAGGGCAGTTTTCAGAGGAATAAAATCCGCATGGGTTTACTGCATTTTTCGCTGAGTTCGCTGCGTGACAGAGTTCTGGTTCTGACTCTGAGTGGCTTCGTACTCACCGCTATCACGCTTACTGGCCTGATTGTCCGGCATCTCCAGGATGAGACGCTGAAGCTGCTGGTTCATGAACAGCAGGGCATGATTAATATCGTCGTACAGCAGATGGATTCAGCCCTGCAAGCCCGCACTGATTATCTGGAAAGCTTTGCAGACACACTGAAAACATCAGACAGGCTGCGTAAAACGCAGGCAATACAAACGGCGCTGAATCAGGAGACCCATCTGCATACTCTGTTTAACGGCGGGCTCGTGGTACTTGATCAACAAGCCGTTTCCACCGTTGATTATCCCAGAATTGAGGGCCGTACCGGCATCGATTTTTCAGATCGAAAACATGTGCGGAAAGTACTGGAGACAAAAACAACCGTTATCACTCGTCCTCTGATCGGCAAGGGACTCAAAACACCGTTATTCGCTATTAACACCCCGATTCTTTCGGACGATGGTGAAACCGTTCTGGGATTTATTTTCGGGGTCAACGTACTGGCCCGGGACAATCTGCTACAGCAGATCGCCGATATAACGCTGAGTGATACCGGACATACCATGATTCTTGACCCGAACCTGGAGCTCTTTGTCACGGATTCAGAGGCGGGCCTGTCCCTGAAACCCTATGTCGGCAATCACAGTTCGGAGTGTATTGCACAGGTCATCAGAGGCAGCCGTTCCGGGACCTGCATTAAACGTCATGGCGATGCGTCCCTGTATGCGTCGGATACAATTGACCGAATGGGCTGGATCGTTATCCGCACCTACCCACTCCGACTGGCCTATGATCCGATCAGAAATCTGACCTATGAAATCAGCGGCATCACTATTCTGCTACTGGTGTTTATGGGAATGCTGATCGCTTATCTGTTGAAACGGCAACTTGTGCCTCTGAATCAGGCTTCCACCGAAATTCAGGCAATGGCAGATGGCAGTCAGCCCCTGACCCATCTGGA
This sequence comes from uncultured Amphritea sp., assembly GCA_963669425.2. GTDB lineage: Bacteria > Pseudomonadota > Gammaproteobacteria > Pseudomonadales > Balneatricaceae > Amphritea. The sequence continues at coordinate 1,298,022 of CAXXNC010000002.1, read as the reverse complement.
GCAACACCGTGACGATGAAGTCGGCAAGCTGGTACTCGCCTTCAACCAGCTGCACCAATCCCGGCAACGTTATGAAGAAGCCCTCAAGTCATCAGAGGAACGCTACCGGTTGACCATGGAAGCGACACATACCGGCATCTGGAGCTGGGATCTGCAGAACGACAGTATCAGCTGGAACAGCGAATGCTTTGCTATGCTCGGCTACCCTGATCAGGCGTTCACTCTGGACCGCCAGCACTTCAGAGAGATGATACACCCGGAAGATCAGGTGCAGTTTTTCATTACATTTATGCCTCAGATGCTGAGTGATACTGCCACCGAAGCGGAGTTCCGCTTAAAGACAGCAACCGGTGACTGGCTTTGGATTCAGAGTCGCGGACGTCCCATTCTGTTTGATAGCCAGAGCAAACCGATCCGGATCGCCGGCACACATGTGAACATCGATAAACAGAAACAGACCGAACAACTGCGGCTGGCGGCCACCGCCTTTGAAACCAGCGATGCCATTATGATCGTCAATGAAGCAAACGAGATCATAAAGGTAAACAACGCATTCTGTCAGATCACCGGTTACAGTGAAAAAGAAGTCGTACACAGTACCCCGGGCCTGCTACGGTCCGGGATGCACAAAGCCGACTTTTATAAAGATCTGTGGAGCTCTGTAACCAGCACCGGGCACTGGCAGGGTGAAATATGGAACCGCCGCAAGAACGGTGAGATCTTTATCGCCTGGCTTCATATCAATACGGTGTTTAATGATGATGGCAGTATCAATCAGCGGGTTGCCGTATTCTCTGATATTACCGAGAAAAAACGCTCCGAAGAGCTGATCTGGAAACAGGCCAATTTTGACCCCCTGACAGGCCTGCCTAACCGTCGGATGTTTATGGAACGCCTGCAACAGGAGATCCGGCTGGCTGACCGTTCAGGTAGCTCAGTCGCCCTGCTGTTCCTGGATCTGGATCGTTTCAAAGAGATCAACGATACCATGGGTCATAACACCGGGGATGAGCTGTTACAGCAGGTCGCGCAGCGCTTCAGAACCCTGATCCGGGGCAGTGATACTGTTGCCCGGCTGGGCGGGGATGAATTTACCTTTATCCTGCCGCAGATTGGCAGTACCCAACAGGTTGAGCGGGTCGCTCGTAAAATTCTCGAAGCCGCGGAACGGCCGTTCACACTGCAACAACAACCGGTATACGTCTCTGCCAGTATCGGTATCACCCTGTTCCCGCAGGATGCGGATAACTCTGATCAGTTAATCCAGAATGCCGACCAGGCGATGTACGCCGCCAAAGAATCCGGCCGCAATCAGATGCATTACTTCACACCAAGCATGCAGGAAGACGCGCTGGAACGGGTCAATACGGTTAAAGAACTCCGGGAGGCTATCAGCCAACAAAAGTTCGAGCTTTACTATCAGCCGATTGTCAGCATGCAGGATCGTCAGGTGATCAAAGCCGAGGCGCTGATCCGCTGGCAGCATCCGGTTAAAGGGCTGGTCATGCCTGACGCCTTTATTCCGCTGGCAGACGAATCCGGTCTGATACTGGAAATTGGCGAATGGGCTTTCGCCGAAGCACTGAATCAGGTCAAACACTGGCGCACCACCCTTAACCCTGAGTTTCAGATCAGCGTTAATACTTCGCCAGCCCATTTCGACCTCAGTGGTCCTCATGCTGCCAGCCCGGAACGGTGGATCAGCCAGTTACAGGAAGCTAATATCGACGGCAGTGCTATCAGTGTTGAAATCACCGAGGGACTGCTGATGGATACCAGCCTGGAAACCCGTCAGAAACTTCTGAAATTGAGAGATGCCGATATTCAGGTAGCCCTGGATGACTTCGGCACCGGCCATTCATCCCTGGCCTATCTGAACCAGCTGGATATCGATTATCTCAAGATTGACCGGAGCTTCGTTCAGAACCTGAAGAAACCGTCCAACGACCTGGCCCTGTGTAACGCAATAATTGTGATGGCCCATACTCTGGGCCTGAAAGTCGTTGCCGAAGGGATTGAAACGCTGGAGCAGCATCAGTTACTGAAAGAAGCCGGTTGTGACTACGGTCAGGGGTATCTCTACTCGCCGGCACTTCCGGCCGGCGGCTTTTCCGACTGGGCCAGCGAGTTTGAGCAGAGTCCGCTACAGGAGCGTAAGGTAATCCCTTTTAACAATCCTTAAAACTCTGCTAAACGTCTTATCAGCCGCGCAGCCAGGCTTTCGTTATCGCTTTGCTTATTGCTTTCGCTATTACTTTCTACAGCTATGTTCTGCTGTACCTGAACCACAAAAGTGTCTGTGACATACGGGTTACCGTTACCCTGCACCGCCCGGATCAGCTCGTTACGGCGAATCTCCCAGTCATCCACCGGGTCAAGACGGTTCCAGGCTACAAACAACTGTTGCTGCTTACGGCTGATCTTAAGTCCGTACTGATCGCGCATATAGAAATAGGTCCGGGCAATATCACCCCGACGATGCTCAGGCGGTTCAACTTTACGGGCTTTAAAGTCAACTTCCATATCACAGCGCCCATAGCGTCGTGGCTCACCTTCCAGTGCAGCGAAGGAAAAGTTGGACCGATCACCGTTCACTTCACCCACAGCAGGCACCAGATTATGCAGGTCCGCCTCCATCATCCGGAATTGCGGATCTTTATGGCAGGCTTTGCGGCCACCGGTCTGCCAGCACTGTCGCTGATGGCCAAAGGCCCAGGCCGGAACCACGTGCTCCCATTCGATTCTGGAGGCTCGTTTGGCATTTTTACGCGGTTCATAGCCACAACTGTTCCAGTCGGGCCTGAGCTTTTTGCCCTGCGCCTGGTAATCACAACCGCAGTAAAAAGTCTCCTGCTGCTCCTGATACAGTTCAGCAAGAATACGCTTGGATTTACTGAAAGAGGAAGGTGGTTGCGCCAGCACCGTTCCGGACAGGAACATGAGCAGCAGAAAACGGGAGATCGCGGTCATAAGCGCCTGCTATGACACCGCTGAATCCCTGCCAGCGGTGAATATGGGTAGGCTTAATCAGATTCATCCCTGATCTGAAAAGAAGAACTATAACAAAGGGGTGCTGTTAGTTACTTACGATTACCGATACGGAAATTACCGGTCTGATAGAACTGAGCAACCTGTTTACGTTTACGACCGATCAAGAGTGGGCCGTCATCAAAAAACAGGAAGTTCTTCCAGTTACGGCGGAACACTTCCCAGTTCGTCTCAATGACATGCTCTCGTTCGTAACAGAACCATACCACGGTGGAATCATCCCATTGCAGATGCTCAGCGATCAGTTCCGGCAGTTCAGGGTTGTCAGATTCCCAGATTCCCTGCCATTCGGCTGTTTCCAGCCAGGTCGCATTCTTGTTCGCCCAGTCATCATTACTGAACTGCGAAGGATGATCCGCCTCGTTGCTGATCTGCTGTGACCAGACCTGAGCAGCCCGGGCTTCAGTCAGCGGTTTGATCTGCTGCAGATCAGCTTCTGAAACAGGCATATCCTTGTGGCGGAAAATCCAGGCTTTACGGTACTCTTCGATCGGCAGGTAGTTCATGGCAGAGAGCTCATCAGTTCTGTCTACTGTTCACAGATATTGGCGGCCCACTATACCAGTCAGAACACAATCCGCAATGCCAGATAGGGCACAACATTGAAGGTAATGATAAGCAGCTTATAAAAGGCGATACCGCCGTAATGAAGGGCATCAAAACGTTCTTCGGACAAACGGAACCAGCGGCAATGCATCTGATAGACCCCGTCGTGGGCCAGCATAAACATAATGCCCCACCAGATAAGCAATCCCAGATTAAGCACGGTACACCATCCAAGCACCGCCTGAAGCTGTTCAATAGCCATCACTGTGCTCCGTATTTCTGGCTCAGGTCAGTTTCAGTATAGCCGACGGGCCTGCCAGTAATGTTGCTGCCAATAGGGATTATCGAGCCTGGAAATCATCACACCGCGGCTGGTAGAAGCATGAAGAAACTCACCACCGCCCATGTAAATACCCACATGGCGAACCTTCACGGCGGTCCGGAAAAATACCAGATCACCGGCTTTCAGTTCGCTGGCAGAGACCTGTTGTCCAAGACGAGCCTGTGCCTCAGTGGTGCGCGGTAAAGGCTGATTAAACTGTTCATGAAAGGTTGTCTGGGTGAAACCGGAACAGTCGATGCCGGCCTTACTGTTTCCGCCCAACCTATAAGGCACACCCCGCCAACGGCGATACTGTGTTTCCAGAGCCTGCCTGACCTCTGCCTGCTCCGGCGGGATCGACACCGGATAAACTGGCTGCGCAGTATTCCGGGACTGCGTGGGTCCACTGTATGGTGCAGCACAACCGACCAACCAGATACTGAGTAAGAACAACCCATAACGCATATCAGATTCCCCCGAACTGCTCTGCCTGTCACTATTTAACGGCGAAATGGAGCAGATATTTACCCCGCCTGTGGTTACAATACCGGCAAATCACCAAGGATCACACACTATGCTCTACGTACTGCCAGAAACCGCTGGCGATATTATCGTTCTGCAAGCAACCGGTACCCTCACCGAAGCGGACTACGTCGACACTCTGTCACCGCTGCTGGAAGAAAAAGTCGCCGCTCACAACGCTGTTCGGTGTCTGATCTATCTTGATCCCGGGTTTGAAGGAATGGAAGTGGCTGCGATCTGGGAAGACACCAAACTGGGACTGAAACATGGCAGAGATTTCCTGCGACTGGCAGTCGTCGGTGACGCAGCATGGCTCGACTGGGCCGTAAAGCTGAGCGAAGTCTTTATTGAAGGTGAAGCGCAGCACTTTGCCGGTAATCAGTTTTTACAGGCCCTGCACTGGATCGACGAAGCCTGACCCTGTTCTCAGTTGGCGGGGATATTGATCCTCGTCAGCTTTCCTCCCGGTTCAACCGAATTGTCATGCTGCACTCGCACAATCGCAATAATTTCCGGTTATATTAGCTATGATTGTTTTACAGGGAACGGCAATCTCGCTACTCAGGAATGAAACGCTGAAAGCACCGTATTACCGCTCCCCCTATCTTCCGCTATGGCCCGGGGTGGAATATGAACAAACCCGCAAATACCGCAATTTCTGATCAACAAACCCAATGGCATACCCTGACCGCCGAACAGATCGCTCGTGAGCTGGACTGCACCCAGGCGGTTCCAAAACAGGGGCTCAGTAACGATGAAGTCAGCGAACGTCTGCAGCGTTACGGGGCGAACAAACTGCCTGAGCCACCACGACGAGGCTGGCTGAAACGGCTGATGACCCAGTTTCACAATGTGCTTATCTATGTGCTGGTAGTCGCCGCCATTGTAACTGCGCTGCTGGGCCACCTGGTCGACTCCGGAGTCATTGTCGCGGTAGTGCTGGTCAATGCCCTGGTAGGCTTTATTCAGGAAGGAAAAGCCGAAAAAGCGATCGATGCCGTTCGCAACATGCTGTCACAACAAGCGGTGGTCATTCGTGACGGACACCGCCAACAGATTCCGGCAGAAAATCTGGTACCGGGAGACGTTGTGTTTATTCAGTCCGGCGACCGGGTACCGGCAGATCTCCATCTGTTCCGCCTGCGGGACCTCAGTATTGAAGAAGCCCTGTTGACCGGTGAGTCTGTCCCGGTCCAGAAACAGATTGAACCGGTCGCAGAAGATGCCACGCTCGGTGACCGTACCAATCTGGCATTTTCCGGCACATTGGTCACCTACGGTCAGGGCAGTGGCGTAGTTATCGCCACCGGTGCCCGCACTGAAATCGGTCGCATAAGTACCATGCTGGCTGAAGTGACAACCCTGACCACTCCCCTGACCCGACAGCTGGACGCATTTGCCCGCTGGTTAACCGGCGCAATCCTGCTGATCGCCCTGGCAACCATGATGTTTGGTTACTGGGTAAGAGATTATGCGCTCGGCGATATGTTCCTGGCGGCTGTGGGTCTGGCGGTAGCTGCGATTCCTGAAGGCCTTCCCGCAGTCATTACTATCGCGCTGGCGATCGGGGTGCAGAGAATGGCCAACCGACGGGCCATTATCCGGCGTCTGCCGGCCGTAGAAACACTGGGGTCTGTCTCTGTCATCTGTTCCGATAAAACCGGTACCCTGACCCGCAACGAAATGACCGTTACTAACGTTGTCACTGCGCACTGCCGCGCCGATATCAGCGGTGTGGGATATGATCCACACGGCTCTTTCAGTAACGAGCAGGAAGATCTGAACCTCTGTCAGCTACCGGAGATCCAGCAACTCTGTCGTGCCAGCATTCTATGCAATGAGTCCAGCTTGTTACAGAAGGATGGCGAGTGGGTTATCGAAGGCGATCCTACCGAAGGTGCTCTGATGGTACTGGGTGTAAAAGCCGGTATGGACGCCAAAGAACTGCATCAGGGCATGCCACGGGATGATCTGATTCCTTTTGAATCTCAATACCGCTTTATGGCCACGCTGCATCATGACCATAAAGGCAATGGCATTATCTATGTCAAAGGAGCCATCGAAGCGATACTGCCGCGCTGTCATTATCAGATCAATAACGGCAATCAGGAAGCGATCGATCCGTCATTCTGGACTGAGCAGCAGGAGCAGATCGCCCGGGAAGGTAAGCGCACCCTGGCACTGGCCATGCTGCCGGTACCTGAATCCCATCGCATTCTGCATTTTGATGATCTGAAGGATAACCTGATCCTGTTGGGCGTGGTGGGGATCATCGATCCGCCCCGGGAAGAAGCTATCGAAGCGGTCCGGCAATGCCATGAAGCAGGCATCCAGGTCAAAATGATCACTGGTGATCACGTGACTACCGCCTGTGCCATCGCTATGCAGATGGGTATTACAACATCGCCAAACGCCCTGACCGGTAATGAACTGGAGCAGATGAGCGACGCAGAGCTTCAGCAGGCAGTCGATGACATCGATGTCTTTGCCCGCGCCAGCCCTGAACATAAACTACGGATAGTCGAAGCACTGCAGGAAAAACTGCACGTGGTCGCTATGACCGGCGACGGCGTCAATGACGCCCCGTCTCTGAAACGGGCTGATGTCGGCACCGCCATGGGTGTAAAAGGTACTGAAGCGGCTAAAGAAGCCTCTGAGATGGTTCTGGCCGATGATAACTTTGCCTCAATTGCTCATGCAGTGGAGGAAGGCAGAACCGTCTTCGACAATATCCGCAAATCCATCCTGTTCATTCTGCCGACCAATGGCGGAGAAGCTCTGACGGTCCTTGCGGCGATCGCGCTGGGCACCATGCTACCGGTGACTCCGGCTCAGATCCTGTGGGTGAATATGATCACCGCCGTGACTCTGGCACTGTCATTAACCTTCGAGCCCACTGAGCCGAATGTTATGCATCGCCGCCCGCGTAATACCCGCAGTCCGATCCTGTCTCCGTTTATGATCTGGCGCATCGTGTTTGTATCCCTGCTTATGGTTACAGGCACATTCGGGCTGTTCCTCTGGGAAATCAGTCAGGGCGTTGATATTGATACTGCCCGTACCGTTGCTGTGAACACACTGGTCGTGCTGGAGGTATTCTATCTGCTGAACTCCCGCTTCCTGACCGATTCCGTACTGAGCAAAAACGGCCTGCTGGGCAACCGCTACGCCCTCTACGCGATTGCACTGGTTATGTTGTTCCAGATGCTGTTTACCTATCTGCCATTGATGCAGCTTTTCTTCCACACAACAGCGATCGATCTGGCAGCCTGGGGCCGTATTCTGGCGGTTGGTATAGCCCTGTTCCTATCGGTGGAACTGGAGAAAAAACTGATCCATCCGAAACGCCGGACAGTAGATACTGAACAATAATTACCCACTATGGCGGCCGGTTTTTTCACAAACCGGTCGCTTTGAGGCATAATAGGCGATCAACTTTTATCCAGCGGTATCGATCATGATCAAGCGCCCGACTAAATCAGAGCTGCGAGCCCAGCTTGAGCAGCAGACCCAGGCCTTCCTCCAACAGGGTGGTCAGGTTGAAGAAGTGGCTAATGGCGCCACCGGGCTGGTTAATGGTGCATACCGCAACGCTGGCTTTACATTTAACCCGGAACGTCAGGAACGCACGCCTCTGAATCAGGTTATGGCGCAGATTGATGCCCGTAAATCACGTAAGCCTGCCACAGCTACTGTAAAACCCAAGCATCGCAGTAACCGTAAAAAAGTCATTTATGATGACTTTGGTGAACCGTTACGTGTGGTATTCGAGTAAATCACCTACCTGTGATTCACCGTTCCAAAGCAGTCGCTAAGACTACTCAACTGCCCCAGAACCGATAGCGCCCTACATCCAGGTGAACAAACTGGCTGCGGGTGTATAGCCCCACACCACCCCGCTTCATCGACATAGCAGCCTTGTGCAGGTGTTTAAGATCAGTGCCCGGCAGGCGGATATCGATCGCTTTACCCTGCATATGCAGACTTTTCTTTGCCACTTTGTTGCTGCGCTGACTGAGCATGGCGTTAGTCTCGGGGGAACGATAGCCGGAGATAACCTGAAATTCCCGATTCACTCCCAGATTCTGCTGCAGATCGTGCAGATACATCATCAACTGAGGATTCATCTCACCCACCTGATTGTTGCGATGATCCCGCAGCAAATGGCTGATCTCCTGCATGCCTTCAGGAATAAACTGACCGTCAGCAAAAAAAGTAGTTTTCAGGCTTTCACCAGTATGCAGGTTACTGAAAGACAGAGACAGATCCTGTTTCGGAAGCTTCTGGGTGGTCTGAGCATACAGCTGCTGAGTCAGGGTCTGGGAAGATAAAGCGCTGCCGGCAGTGAGCAGCCCCATGCGCCGCAGGAAAGTACGGCGGGAATGAAGGGTATTTCTCATAAACACTCGATAAGAACAGTTACAACAAAATCGTTCAAAAAACAGTCAGTGATTATCCATAGAACGGATACATCTGTACAGTTTTTGAACAGATTATTGCGTACTGTCTGGCTCAGAATGGGTATATTCAGCCAGTTGCTCCAGAACTCCCCTGTCCCAACGATAAAGATCATCCCGAAAATGCAGTAAGCCTGATTCATCAACCCATGCGGTCCAGTAAGTGATGTGAACCGGAATAGCCTGCCTCAAAAAGATCTCACGGGTTTCCTGCGAATCCAGATGCTCATCCAGCTGATCCAGCGACGAAGACTGATCAAGCTCCAGTAGCAACCGGGCCAGACCTAACGCATTCTCGACCCGGATACAGCCAGAGCTGAAGGCCCTTCGGGGTTCCCTGAACAGGCTTTTGGCAGGCGTATCATGCAGGTAGATCGCGTACTGACTATGGGATACAAACTTCACCCTACCCAGAGTGTTCCGCTCTCCCGGAGGCTCCCAGAAATAGCGATAATTATCTCCCAGATACAGTGAGTCCGGTTCAACCTCAACCGGATTCACTGATTGCCGGTTATCGCCATACCCTTCCACAACCTGAAGATTCAGGCGCTCCAGATAACTGGAATTACTGCGCCAAACAGGAATTATATCCCGCCAGGCTATGCTCTTAGGCACAGTCCAGGAGGGATTGACCACCAACGCCTGAATGGAAGTATTGAACACCGGTGTCTCACGCTCATTGCGACCGACGATTGTATTCAGTTGCAACAAAGTCTGCTGATCCTGATACAGATAAAGGCGGAATTCAGGGATATTCACACGAATAGCCACACCACTGCTCACCGGCTCATACAGCATCTGCCGGTGAATATTGACCCGCAGCTGGTTGATTCGTTGCCACGAAGGATAATTAAGATGCCTGCGACTGTCCGGTCCAAGAATCCCGTCCACCTTTGCACCGTGCCGGTACTGAAATCGCTGCAGCGCCGCAGCCAGTGCGGGATCAAAATAATCACTTTCCGCCGGATGCAGTGGCTGACGGGAATAATCCCCTAGGATACGCAGATGATAACGAAGTATCGATATCTGAGGATGCCGGTCCCCCACTCTTAAAAGGCGGGCATCGGCAAAGGCCTCTGCTGGCTGGTTATTCAGATGATGCCGGTAATACGCCAGAGCCTGCGGCAGATCATTGAAGGTCTGCTGACGAAAGCCGTTCGGGGCTATGCTGGCGCTAGCCGTCAGCGAAACAGAAAGATAAACAAAAAAACTGATAACCAGAAAACGTAAACTGTCCATATACATCACACCCGTTTGTTCTCAGACACGGGTGGATTAAGTACAGACAGTGATTACCGAAATGGCAAGTTAACTGAGACCACAATATTCATCGGATAGCCTGCAACAGAAAATCAGTAGCATTCCGGGCTCGTTGATCAATCTCATCATCTGAGGGCTTCGCCATTCCCATTAATGCCCAGCTACGCTGGCCAAGCAGCATGGATGTCCAGAGATCTGACGTTCTATCCGCTTGCTCAATTCCGAAACGCTCCGCCAGAAAAGCACTCAGAGCCGGGCCCGTTTCATCCGCACCCAGAGCGCGGAAAATCTGCATAATTTCTGGTGCTCTGGGCCCTTCGGCAATCAACAACCGGGTTGTTGCCAGATGCTCCTCCGACAGGTGTGCTCTGATAAATCCCCGGGCAAAGTTGAACAGTGCCAACTCGGTATTTTCATCCTCGAGAAAACGTAGAAACCCGAAGTCTTCACGATCCCCTATCCGTTCAACAGTTGCTCTGAAGAGGTCTTTCTTGGATGGGTAGTAACGATAAACCGTCTGCTTGGTTACACCGGCATCTGCAGCAATCCGGTCCATCTTCGCTTCGACATAGCCTTCCGAAAGGAACGTATCCCAGGCAGCCTGAAGAATGGCCTGCCTTTTCTTTTCACGATTCTGTTCAATTTTACTCATTCGAATCCACCACGAAACAATCATACCGAATAGTATGATTTTATTGACAGAGATACAAATATGAATAATCATACTCATAAGTATGATTTTAATTGTGAGGTTTGTATGTCCTCTTCTATTGCTGATTTAGTGGTGCGGAACAATATCCGTACAACCGGTATTCTTATCGTCCTCGCGGGTGCATTTCTGATGAGCTTTGATCCGATCTTTATCCGGTTCTCTGGCGTCAGTGGTTTTGAAACAGCATTCCTGTTTGGCTTGTTTACGGCCATATCAATGCCAGTATTTATCCAGCTCAGAGATGAGCGTAGCTTGATAACTGCAATAACCGACAGCGGCTGGCCGGTGATATTTTCTGGTCTGTTAATGCTCGGTAGTGCTTCCTGCCTGGTACTGAGTATCAAGAACACATCAATAGCTAACACCATTGTTATTCTCAGCGCCGCTCCGGCACTGGCAGCGGTATTCAGTCGGCTGTTTCTTGGAGAAATAACCCGACGCTCGACCTGGATCGCTATTATCTGCGTCATGTTCGGTATTACTGTTGTTGTATCCGGCTCCTTTGAAACCGGTAACTGGCTGGGAGACGGACTGGCAGTACTCGCCGTGACCTGCCTATCGCTGAACCAGACCCTGTTACGCAAATATCAGGGCGTAAGCCGGATGACCAGTGTCGGATTTGGCGGACTGTTTCTTGCCATCGCTATGTCGTTCGTCGCTGATCCTTCCAGCTTCTCGCTGGAAACCTGGGTCATAATGGGCACCATGGGTCTGTTTACAGCGCCTTTCGGCCGGGTACTGTCTCAGGTAGCCACCCGCTACATCACAGCACCGGAAGTTGGCATGATTCTGATGATTGAAGCGGTGTTCGCACCGCTCTGGGCATACGGATTCTTTGGTGAAGTTCCGCCATCTGCCAGTTTTGCAGGTGGCTCAATCATCCTTGTTACCCTGCTGGTCTACGCTCTGAACCAGACAAAACAGAGAGATTGAGGAAGAAAAAACAGATGAATACGCAGTTAAATTTTATTGGTCAGATCCGTACGCCCTATCAGTCCATAGAGCAGTGCCCGAACAACATCTCGTTCACTGGACCTCTGTGCCGTATAGAGATCAACGATGAACTGGTCAGTGAGCTGATCGGTCTCCATCAGAACCAGCAGATTCTGATACTTTACTGGTTGGGACAATCGGAAGAACCAGCAGGGTTTCAATGCGTGGGGAGTGAGCAACAAGCCGGTACCTTTGCCATGAGAACGCCGTTCCGACCTAATCCGATAGGAGCAGCTGTACTCCCTATTGAGAAAATAGAAGGTACAACGATTGAAGTACGGGGATTGGACTGCCTTGATCTGACAAAGCTTATTGATATCAAACCGGCTATTTTCAATGAGCGATTTAAAGAGTCACTATCCTTAAGTAAAAATCCACCTTCTAAAGAAGGTGGCTTTGATGAAGCCCCCTCGAAGGGGGCTGACTTCTATAGCAGGTTCAGTTGGCTTCGTTCCATCTCTTTTTCAACCTTTTCCTGATGTCTTACATAACGCCTGATTATTTCCTCATTGATTCCAACCGAATCAACAAAATACCCCCTCTGCCAAAAGTGATTTCCCCACAACTTGTTCTTTCTCAAATAGGGATATTTACTGAATAGCTTCAGAGCTATCTTGCCCTTGAGTGCACCAATCAGCTTAGATATTGCCAACTTAGGCGGTATCTTTACCACCAGATGCACATGATCTATTTGGACATTCAGTTCTAAAACTGTACAGCCTAGCTGCGCACAATATACATGGATACTTCGGTAAACATGCGATGCTTGCTCATACTTACTCATGTTAGTTTCCTCACGACTTCGCTAAAAATCGCTGCGGCTTCTAACATGGGTAGGTATTCGGGCAAAGCCCAAATTGCTGATAACCACCTACTGAAGTAGGTGGTTTAGGGCTGAAAACGAAAAAGAGCACCTTTAAGGTGCTCTTTTTAAGTAAATGATACTACTGCTAATTAAGCGCCCTGTCGCTCCACCACTTTATCGCAGATATAGTTACCGATCGGAATCGCTGAAGTTGCAGCGGGAGACGGCGCATTACACACGTGCAGAGAACGCGGGCTTTCAGCAAACAGGAAGTCATGTACCAGTGAGCCATCTTTCATCACCGCCTGGGCGCGGATGCCGGCAGGATAATGCTCCAGATCCTCAACTTTCAGCTGCGGGCAGTATTTCTGCACCAGCTTCAGGTAACCCGGTTTCCAAAGGGAGTTCTTGGTTTCTACCAGACCGGTTCTGAAGTGTGATTTCAGCACTTTCCAGAAGCCGGAGAAGGTCACCATATCCCAGATATCACGCAGGCTGATATTGATCTTGCCGTAGCCTTCACGCTTCCAGCCCTGTACTGCGTTCGGGCCAACAGTAACCGAACCATCGATCATACGGGTCAGGTGCACGCCAAGGAACGGCAGATCCGGATCAGGGATCGGGTAGATCAGGTGATTAACGATGTCGTTATACTTGGTTGGCAGTTTGTAATACTCTCCGCGGAACGGAATGATCTGGAAGTCGGTTTCGATACCCAGCATCTTAGTAGTACGATCCGCCATCAGGCCGGAGCAGGTAATCAGGTATTTGCCCTTGAAGCTGACTGCCTGACCGTTGTGCAACGCATCCACGCTGACTTCATCGGCAGACTCGCTCAGACCGATCACTTTATGGTTCAGGCGGGCATCACCGCCCATCTCAACAAAGCGCTCAGCCATCTTAGTGGTGACCTGCTGGTAGTTCACGATCGCGGTGTCTTTCACGAAGATCGCGCCTTCACCGACAATATTCGGTTCGCGGGCTTTCAGCTGTTCAGCGTCCAGCAGTTCGACATCGATACCGTTGGTCTGGCAACGCTCGTACAGCGCATTCATTCGCTCGACTTCAAGCGCATTAGTAGCCACCAGCAGTTTACCGCACTGATCGTACGCCACACCGTTATCGTCGCAGAACTGCATAGTTGCAGCGACACCGGCTTTACAGAACTGCGCCTTGAGACTGCCTGGTGCGTAGTAAACACCGGCATGGATCACACCACTGTTGTGTCCGGTCTGGTGTTTCGAATACACAGACTCTTTTTCCAACAGCAGGATACTGGCCTCCGGAAAGCGCTGTTTAAGCTGCCATCCGGTCGACATACCGACGATACCGCCGCCGATAATAATGTAATCGTATGTCATTACTTTTCACCCAATAAAATTACAGACATAGAACGCAAACGGCGGACAGGTCATAGTTCCGGTCCGCCGTAGTATATCTCAGTGAGTCTCAATAATGAGAGGAGATATTACTTGGTGAAGTGACCGCGCTGACGCAGCAGCTCACGGCTCAGTTCAGGGTGTGATACAAACTTATCACGGCCGTGCAACCAGCAGTGGTTCTGTACGATCAGCATAGAGCCCACTGGCAGACGTACACGGAAGAAGTTCTCATCCGCTTCGATGGACTCACCCATCTCATACAGGTACAGACCTTCAGCCATATTCTGTGGCTCAGCGAACTGGTCGATGAACAGCATGTGCGGTTTACCGTTCTTATCTTCTTCAAAGAAGATCGGGTGTTCAATCTTGGTTTCAACGTTCTTGGACTTCGGCGCACCCCAGACGATGTCCTGCTTCGCCAGTGGGTGGCGGTAGAACTTGTCCAGATCGGCCCAGTCGTCCACGTGCAGCAGCAGAGAATCACCGCCTTCCATGTTCGCTTCACCCAGCTTCTGCATCAGTACGAAGTCGGTACGCTCATTTACATAGGTGCCGTCGTTGTGCAGCTCCATGCGGCGGTGTGCCTGACGCAGGTAGCTGTCAGAGTTATCGGTGTTCAGTACCGTGAAACGTGCGTAGTACTTACCATACATCGCATCGTGGTTTGGCAGACCGATAATGTGAGAGATCGCGGTAGACAGTTTGATCTCGAATTCAGTACGCAGCTCGCCTGGCTCAATATCTGGCTCACCTTCGTACTGCAGCAGGAACGCAGCTGTTTCACGATCCTGCATGGTTGCGTTCAGGAACTTACCCAGGGTGTAGTCAGTTGCTGCGTCCAGCTTGTCGGCAACGGCATAACGCAGGAACGGTTTGTATTCCAGCGCCTGCAGTGGCCATTCCTGCATCGCTTGATCAAATGCCGCAATAGTCTCTGCAGACAGAGTTACAACCTGCAGACGCTTGTTAGCGGCATAAGGGGCAACGGAAAAACCTTTAGGTTCAGTAGCTTCAACTTCACGCAATAGAGCTGTCATCTTCTCTCTCCAAAACTGTGTTCGTTTTGTTCAACGATCTCTCCCTGAACTCTGCTGTCGTGTGGGCAGAGTCTTCAGCGGTGGGAGCAAATCCCATCCCCCTGATCAAAGTTTTCAACTGCGGGGAGATCTTTTTAAATTCAGCGATCCTGTAACAGTCGCTCTCAACATCGACGAGATACAATAATGTCGACATTTTTATTCTTCGTCAACGATTTATTTATTTGTATCGCTTAACTAATGAATGTCGCTGACATAGAATAGAGCCACTAATCTGCACCTTCAAAGTGCACTATCCTTATATAAAACAGTA
Organism: uncultured Amphritea sp.; assembly: GCA_963669425.2. Taxonomy (GTDB): domain Bacteria; phylum Pseudomonadota; class Gammaproteobacteria; order Pseudomonadales; family Balneatricaceae; genus Amphritea. Next base: position 1,282,625 of record CAXXNC010000002.1, on the reverse strand, counting down.
AGTTATATCGGAAAAGACTATGACAAACCCGGCTCAGGACTCCGTAGACAACAGAGACAACTCTGCCCTGAAAGTGGTAGGTCAGTTGAAAGAAGATATTCTTACCGGCTACTTCAAACCCGGCGAAAAGCTCAAAATGACACGCCTGAAAGAGCGTTATCAGGTCGGTGTCAGTCCGTTAAGGGAAGCCCTGTCACAACTGCTGATCGAACAGTTAGTGGTAGTCGAAAATCAGCGTGGCTTTAAAGTCCACCCGGTTTCCAGAGAAGAGATGCTGGATATCTATCAGACCCGTGCCGAAATTGAAGCCCTCTGCATCGGACAGGCCATCGAACGTGGCGATGATGAATGGGAAGCAGGTATTCTTGCTGCGGCTCACAGGATGCGTAAGTTTGGTGATCAGGTGGATAAAGATCCGCAGGAATGGGAGCGCCGCCATCAGGCTTTCCATACTGCCATCGCCAGTGGCTGTCAGTCCCCTGCTCTGCTTCAGGTACGCCGCTCACTGTACGAGAAAGCATCCCGTTATCGGAATCTTTGGCTGAAGAAGAATATGGCCAACAGTCAGGTATTCGATGCCAACCAGAAAGAGCACGATTCCCTGATTGATGCTCTGCTGGCACATGATGGAGAACAGGCCCGGGAACTGATCAGACAACACCTGCTCAGCCCCAGCCGGGCGTTGGATGAGTCTCAGGGACTTGATGAGCTCTAAGCCCCTGGACTATTCCTCCTGAACTGTATGTCCTGAACTAAAAGGTTAACCGAACGGTTTAATACCAATCAGGATCTGATGCAGCCACAGGGCAAACACCACATACATAGCCAGACCGCCAATAACCACAATCACATCATTGATAGCGCTTTTCGGCAGCGCCGGAACCGTCCTCGGCTGACATCGCTTCATCGAAATCCGATCTGCCACCGCCCAGGCCAGGAATGAGCCGAACAACAGCAAGTCAGCCACCGCACCATTGACCAGCAGATGGGACAGTGCCCAGAGCTTAACCGCCACCAGCATCGGATGACCGATCCAGCCACTGATACGCCCCGGAAAGTACGTTGCTAACAATAGAATAAAGGTCGGCAGCAACAGCAACGCTGCAAGGTGACGGGTCCAGACCGGTGAAATATAGACCCAGGTCGGATCAAGACGAGCTTGAGCATAGCCGCTGATAATCAGGTACAGACCCAGCGCAGAAATCACGGCATAGAAGCCTTTCCACCCCAGTTCACTCTTCGCCGCCATGCGATTGCGAAAGTCCTCTGCGACTATGGATATTGAATGGATGCCCAGAAATATTACCAGGCCGGCAATCAGTGTTGTCATTACAGCTATCCTCTGCTGTTCTATTTTCTGATCAGGGTAGCATAAGGTTGTACTGCATCGAACCCTATTAAATCCCCTTGTTTTTCATGCTGTTAAATAAATTAAACAGTCATTTAACAATAATGCTTTCGTTATATTCCGGTCACCATTCCGTCATAATCGGAGTCTAGTCTGGTGCTGTTTTGCAACCACGGTACGACTGTCTATTACGCGCTTGAGCCATAAATAGACTTACGAGCATAATTAAGGACTATGACAATGAACAAAGATCAACTGCAGGCTGACTCAGCGATGCATCAGGATATCGACTCCGACTTCAGCAAGATTATCGATGCTGGTCTGAGCCGCCGCCGCTTTATGCAGGGCGGTGCGACAGCGATGGGCCTGTTCCTGGCGGCTAATCCTCTGACTCAGGCAGTTGCGGCAAGCTCTCAGCCGAACAGCAAGTTGCTGGGTTTTGACAAGATTCCAACCAGCACTGCTGATACCTTTGTTGTACCAGAGGGCTATGTAGCCAAGCCTCTGATCTCCTGGGGTGATCCCATTCTGCAGGGCGCACCGATGTTCGATGAGAGCGGCAAGCAGCCAAGCAGCGCTCAGGCAGGTCAGTTCGGCGACAACACCGACGGTATGAGCTTCTTCCCCCTGTCTGAAGACCGTGCCCTGCTGGCAGTAAACAACGAATACACCAACTACAAGCTGCTGTTTGATCATCAGGGTAAAGCGATGACCGCTGATGATGTGAAAAAAGCTCAGGCAGCCCACGGCGTATCTGTGTTCGAAATCAAACGCAGCAACGATGACTGGGAATACATTAAAGATTCCAAATACAACCGTCGTATCACCGCCAACACAGAGATGATGCTGACCGGCCCTGCGGCAGGCCACGATCTGATGAAAACCTCTGCTGATGCATCCGGCAAGAAAGTACTGGGTACTTTTAACAACTGTGCCAACGGTGAAACCCCATGGGGCACCTACCTGACCTGTGAAGAGAACTTCAACGGCTACTTCGCCAAGCCAGGTGGCGAGCAGGATGCGCACCAGAAACGTTACGGCATCAAAGATGACAGCAAGTACCAGTGGTACAAGTTCGATGACCGTTTTGATGTAACCAAGGAAGCCAACGAACCTAACCGCCACGGCTGGGTCGTTGAGATCGATCCCATGGATCCGACGGCTACACCGCTTAAGCGCACAGCATTGGGGCGCTTCAAGCATGAAAACGCGGCAGTCACCGTTGCTGATAACGGCCACGTAGTGGTTTACCTGGGTGATGATGAGCGCGGTGAGCACATCTACAAGTTCGTTTCCAGAAACAAATACAACCCATCCAACCAAGCCGCTAACCGCGACCTGTTGGAACAGGGTACTCTGTATGTGGCCCGCTTCAACGCCAAAGACGGTGAAGTTCGCGGCACCGGTGAATGGATCGAACTGACCTATGGTAAGAACGGCCTGACCAAAGAGAACGGTTTCAACAGCCAGGCAGAAGTGATGATCTTCGCCCGTGAAGCAGCGACTGTTGTTGGTGCTACAACCATGGACCGTCCTGAATGGGTTGCAGTCCACCCGGAAACCAAAACCGTTTGCTGTACACTGACCAACAACAAGAACCGTGGCAAGAAAGACAATCAGCCTGTGGGTGGCCCGAACCCTCGTGCCAACAATAAGTACGGTCAGATTGTACGCTGGAACGAAGCCAACGGTGACAACACGGCGGCAACCTTCAAGTGGGACCTGTTCCTGGTGGCGGGTAACCCGACCGTGCACAAAGATTTCTACGCCGGTTCTGCCAACATTACCGACGAAAATATGTTCAACAGTCCTGATGGCCTGGGCTTCGACCAGGGTGGCCGTCTGTGGATCATGACCGACGGTAAATACTCTAACGAAGGTGACTTTGCCGGTATGGGTAACAACCAGGTACTGGTCGCTGATCCTGCCACCGGTGAAGTGCGTCGCTTCGCCACCGGCCCGATCGCCTGTGAGCTGACAGGTCTGGCTTTCTCTCCTGATCAGCGCACTGTGTTCATCGGTGTTCAGCATCCTGGCGAAAAAGATAAGCCATCGCACTTCCCGGCTGGCGGCAATAGCAAGCCTCGCTCTACTATCATGGTTGTTCAGCGTAAGGATGGCGGCATTATCGCTGCATAACCTTTTCTGACTGAAAGCCCGATAAAAACGCTGCCCGGTCTCACCGCGCAGCGTTTTTTATTTTCAGTCCTGAACCACCTCCATTGGAGATGATGATTATTCAGCCGAAGCTCTGCCTGAAAAGTAATTTCAGTGCTTTATTTTACGTTCAGGAACGGGTTTCGCCTGTAGGCGAGTCAGGACTTTTGCGCGTGTGAGTTCAACCGGTGGATGCAACACATTTCATAAAACACTCTGCCGGTGTTTCATAGCCTAATGTCTTACGCGGACGCTCATTCAGCCTTCTCGCGACTTCGTTCAGTTTAGCCTGGGAATGCTTCGCCAGATCAGTGCCTTTCGGGAAATACTGCCTTAGTAGTCGGTTAGTGTTTTCATTCGTTCCCCTTTGCCAAGGACTTTGGGGATCACAGAAATAGACGTCAATGTCCGTTGCCAATGTGAATTCATGATGACGTTTAAGCTCAGACCCTCTGTCCCAAGTGAGAGACTGGTATAAATGATCAGGGATTGTGTCAGCATGCTTGATTAGCTTACTAACCACCTCCTGAGTGGTTTTATTATTTACCTTAACTAGGCATACAAAGCGGGAATGTCGCTCCACCAGTGTCGCGATAAAACTCTGCTTTGATCCGGCTATCAGATCTCCTTCCCAGTGGCCGGGCACAGCTCGATCCTCAACGCCAGGAGGTCTTTCACTAATAGAAACCAATCCTGGAATTATACCTCGCTGGCCTTTTGAACTATGGCGTGTAGCCCTTATGCGCGGTTTACTCCGAAGCTGTTTTAACAGCTCTTTTTTGAGCACTCCTCGTGCTTGAATGTATAAGCTTTTATAAATCGTTTCATGTGACACTTGAAGGCTCTCATCATTAGGAAACTCTCTTTTGAGCCAGCCAGAAATCTGCTGCGGCGACCAATCAGACATTAGCTTGTCTACGACTATATTTTGAAGAGGCTTCTGAGCTAATTTACAAGGCTTTGGGCGTTTCGCATTAGCCCACGCAGCTTTGTCTGCGCTTTCTGCTCGATATGCGTCTACCCCACCATGACGCTTAACTTCTCTGCTAATAGTAGATGGAGATCTCTCTAAATTCTGAGCAATCTTCCTGAGAGTTAGCCCTGCGGATAAACCACGGGAAATATCTTCTCTTTCCCTGAAAGACAAAGCAGTTGGGGCTCTGCTTGGCTGGAGTTGCTTAACACCACCATTCTTCTCAAGAACATTCAGAATATTCTCAGGAAGACGATCAAGGCTTGTTCCAATTGCTTTAAGTGAATCACCTTGCTTCCAACGTTTCCAGATAATATCGCGCTCCTTATCTGAAAACCTTCTGGCTTTTCTTTTCATTGAGGTACTCCATCATGGTGTTTGATGAAGTGTTGCACTGATCCATTGAACTCACACGGCCAAAAGTCCTAACAACCTAAAGGCCGCCCCGCTGTTTGGTCGGCAAGCCGACTTCCCTGTGCACCAGATTTGATAATGGGAGTGGCAAAAACTCGGCAAAGAACACCTCAAACAGTTTGCCCCTCTGATCCATTATAAAATCTGGTACCCAAGGGGGCATACTATGCTCGGCTGCACAGAGGGGATATAAAGTCTGTGCCAGAAATGTACTTCGGCGAAGCTCCATGGTACGAGGTATAAAACAAAGTCACCTTCAAAAAAGGTGAAATTTGCCTACCCTGAATTTAAGCGGTCGCTGATCTGCTCAATCAGTAGACTCACCGCACGAGGCGGCGTCCCCTGAAAAGAATGCACGGCATATACCGGCACAGCAGGCAGCTGATAATCTGGTAACAACTCCACCAGCAGCCCCTGTCGCGCACTCTCCTGAAAAATAAAGTCCGGCAAAATGCCCACCCCCACTCCGGATTCCAGCAACATGCGACACAAATGCAGGGAGTTGGCTTTTGCTGAAGGCGTGTAATAAAGCGTTCTGACATCGCCATCTGCTCCGGACAGTTGATGCTCAATCCTGTGCCCCTGCCAGGTATTCGCAATATACGGAAGAGTGTCTGGATGACAGTCAGCATTTGAAGTGATCAGCGATGGAGCCGCGCACAGCACATCCCGGAATTCGCCGATACGGCGCTGACGCAGCTGACTGTCCGGCGACTCTCCCACACGTATCGCCAGATCGATCTGCTGTTGCATCAGATCCAGCTGAGCATCACTGGCAATCAACTCCGGCTGCAAGCCGGGGGAAACCTTCAACAGTTCTGCAACCAGAGGAGCGATCAGCGGAGCCATCAAAGCATCCGGCGCAGTCAGTCGGATACGCCCTTTCAACTCACCGGTGCGCTGCTGCACTTCTGCCCAGGCCTCATCAGCCACCTGATTCAACGCCCGACAACGTTCGTAAAACGTCTGGCCAGCTTCAGTCAGATGCTGACGGCGGGTGGTGCGCTTGAGTAGTACGACACCCAGCTCCTGCTCCAGCGTTTTCAGATGCTGACTCACGACTGACTTGGACAACTCAAGCTGTGCGGCCGCGGCACTGATGGAGCCCGCCTCGACAATCCGGGCAAACAGCGACATCTGGCGTAATTGATTCACATATTGTCCGCTTAAATTAAACAGTCAATTCTTATTATCCTGTTTTTAAAAGATATAGTCAGCCTAAAATAGCCCCATCTTAAACACCAAACATCAAGTGACACCGATGGCGTGACACTGAGCAGAGGACAACGATCATGGAAAACACTGTACTGGAACAATGCAAAGCAGGCATCTCAGCATGGCAAATCGCTTTTAACAATCAGGATGCTGCAGGCTGTGCTGCACAGTATGAAGAGAACGCCATCATGCAGGCGAAGCCATTCGGCACCTTTACCGGTCGTGAAGAGATTCAGGCGTTCTGGCAGAACATTATCGACCAGGGTTTCGCAGACGTTGATTACACCGAAGTTGAGTGGCAGCCTATCGGTGAAGACGGTTACCTGCTGTCCTCGAAATGGACCATGAACAAAGCCTTTGGCGTGGTGCACCGCGAACACTGGAAGATCCAGGCCGACGGTAAAGCCCGCCTGCACGATGATGAGTTCGAAGTGCTGGGCGAGCGCTAATCGCCCTCTGAAATACAATAATCCGGAGACCGTTATGGCTTTAATTGCCCATCAGTTGCTGATTCAGCAACCGCAGCAGACCCTGCCGTTTTATCAGCAACAGTTTGGTATGGAGCTGACTGATCGGTTCAGCAGTCCGATGGGCGAACACTATCGCCTGAGGTTTCCGGACCAGGACTCCCGGCAGGCGGCTCTGGAACTGATCCACGCACCGGGTCAGGCGCTGACTATCGCCGCTCAACCCAGTCAGTCTGAAGGCTACTGGAAGATCGGTATCGCGGTTCCGGATATTCATACAGCCCGGAAACGGTTACTGCAATCAGGCATCGAAACAGGTGCCGTTTTTACCGTGCCGGATGTCGCCACGCTTTGCCATCTGAAGGACCCGGAAGGTTACTGTATTGAATTACTCGAGTATTCCTCCGATACAGCAGCGGATTCTGATCTGGCTTTAGGCGGTGAAGCACGCCTCCTGCTATCAACTTATCGGGTAAAAGATCCGCAACGCAGTCTGGAATACTACCGGCAACAGGGCTGGCATCTGCTGTCACGACAGAAGATCACTAGTCGCCGGATGACACTGTATTTCCTGGCACCAGTTAACGAATCGTTACCGGTAGATGATATTGATGCCATCGAGAATCGCGACTGGCTCTGGCAACGCCCATACACCCTGATTGAGTGGCAACATATCTGGGGAACTGAAAACTCAGAATCATTCTCTTTTAATACAGATATTTCCGGTGGCTTTGCCGGTCTGGTATTACAGGAGCATTCCACTGTTTCAGAAATCAGCCATCTGACCGATCCGGATGGCTATCGGCTGCAACTACAGTCAGATACGTAATCACCTACATTTCCTATGAATTTATTTCCCGATAACCGTGTCACGGCGGTTTTCGCTCTGATAACATAGATCGTAAGCCCAACATTCAGGCACAGGTAAAGAGTAACAACTCTCAGTATTCATGTTGTTAAAGCAGTATCTTGATCCCTCAACCTCTCAATTTCACGAGGCGGGCTGACCAATGCCAGCCATGCTTTTGCTGTTTCTGATTCTTGCAGTGACCGAGTTTTCGGTCATGCAGTTGCTCTCCTCTCTGGCAATTGAGTCCCGTTATTTCTGGCTGGAAACCTTCATTGACGCCAGTGCAGTGGCCATCGTAGCAGCGCTGACAGTAAAACTGATACAGACCCGCAAACGGATTTTTCCGGAGAGATTCCGGAACAGTGACGCTCTGCTGTTCCAGGTTGCACTGGTGGTATTTGGCATTGAGAGCCTGATGATGCTGTTGCTCCCGCTGATCAATCTTGATCACAGCAGCACCCTCACCTGCCTGCTCGACGCCTTTGTCTTTGCCTCACTGAGTACACTGATTATCCGCCGCTGCCTGCTGTCACGAACCAGCCGTTCAGAAAACAACCGTAAGTCATGGCAACAGGTTAAAACCCAGACCAAAAACTCGCTTCTTGCTCTCTACCTGTTCAGCCTGTGCCTGTTTATGCTGTTTCTGATGAACGTCTATCAGCAGCAGTACCGGATCTACGAAACCCATCTGATTGACAGGGAGTCCCAGCAACTGGGGCTGATCAGGGATGAACTGAACCGTCAGGTTACTCAGGTCACACTGGATGTACAGGTACTGTCCCGACAGCAACACCTGATGGCAGCGCTGAATGGCAACGAGTTCTCGTTCTTTGAACTGAGTCAGGACTACCTCAATCTGGCTCTGATTAAACCTAATTACGAACAGATCCGGTTTATCGATAACCAGGGTAACGAACAGATTCGTATTGAACGGAATCAACTCAGCCCCTATATCACGCCGACCAGTGACCTGCAGAATAAAGCAGGCCGCTATTATTTCGATGAAACGATGCGCCTGAGCCAGGGTTATGTTTATATTTCGCCGCTCGACCTGAACATGGAGCATGGCCGTATAGAGCTGCCTTTCAAGCCGATTATCCGCTCTGCCAGCCCGGTATTTGATGATAACGGCAATAAACGCGGCATTACGGTCATCAACCTCAATGCATCTCCGCTGCTGAATCATCTGCAGCACGCCGATGAAGCCATCAGCGGCGAACTGATGCTACTCAATGATCAGGGTTACTGGCTGTTCGGCGAAAAGCGTGCCGCCGCCTGGGCATTTATGTTCCCTCAGTATCAGGACCGTACCGTTGAAAAGCTTTACCCGGGAATCTGGCAAGGCGTCCAGGCAGATCATTCCGGCACTCTGGATACAGAGTATGGCTACTTCCTTTACAGCACCATAGAAACCGGCGCAGGCTTTCAGCCTGACAAACTGTTCCCTGAACAGTGGCCAACCTGGAAACTGGTGATCCGCATTCGTCATGAACAGATTACCAATGAACTGGCAGAGATCGCACTGCTGATGGTGATTTTCTTTATCCTCGTGGCTAGCGTCACCGGTGTGGGCACCCTGCTCTATTCCCGGGCCAAGGTAAAAAACCTTCAGGCTCAGGAAGAGATTCATCACCTTGCGCATCATGACAGTCTCACCGGACTGTGCAACCGCCGCTTATTTATCGAGATGCTGGAACTGGAGATCGCCCATGCACGACGTGACAAAGCCGGTCTTGCAGTGATCTATCTCGATCTGGATCGATTTAAACCGATCAATGATCAGTACGGTCATGAAGCAGGTGATTTTGTGCTTCAGGAGGTCTCTGAGCGACTACGTGGAGTGCTCAGAGAAAGTGACACCCTGAGCCGGATAGGCGGTGATGAGTTCGCCGCAATTCTGCCGGCACCCGGCAGCCATGCCCAGTTACAAAGTGTCGCTGAGCGTATTCTTAATGCACTGGGGAAACCGATCATATTTCGTGATCAGCCCCTGAATATTGGTATCAGCATCGGGATCGCCAGACACTTTATCGGGCAACCTCCTGAATCACTGATGCATGAAGCGGATCAGGCGATGTATCGTTCCAAGCAGGCGGGCCGGAATTGCTTCCACTTTGCCAGCACTGCCGCGATCTGACTCGCCATCTGTACCCACTATTTTTCATTTTTTTGTATCTGCACCCTTAGAACTAACTCTTCTATTCTAAACAGGTTCTTATAACCCAATTACTATAAGCCAGCCCCGAAGAAGAGTTATCAGCACGATGTACCAATACGATGATTTAGACCGCCAGGTGGTCAACAACCGTGTTGCGCAGTTCAGGGATCAGATGCAGCGCTACCTTAATGGCCAGCTGAGTGAAGAGGCGTTCCTGCCTCTGCGCTTACAGAACGGCCTCTATGTTCAGAAACATGCTCCGATGCTGCGTATAGCCGTGCCTTACGGCATGCTGTCTGCCAGGCAGCTCAGAACCATTGCACAGATCTGTCAGCAGTATGACCGTGACTACTGTCACATCACCACCCGACAGAACATCCAGCTCAACTGGGTGCAACTGGAAGATGTGCCGGCCATCCTTGATCAGCTGGCCAGCGTCGATATGCACGCCATTCAGACCAGCGGCAACTGCATCCGTAATACCACCTCTGACCCGTTGGCAGGGGTGGCAGCCGATGAGATCACCGATCCCCGTCCCTACTGTGAGATCATCCGCCAGTGGTCAACGTTGCATCCGGAATTTGCATTCCTGCCGCGCAAGTTCAAGATCGCTGTGATCGGTGCTGAGACAGATCGTGCCTCGATCCAACTGCATGACATCGGTCTGCAACTGACGCACAACGATCAGGGCGACACCGGCTTTAAGGTCTGGGTCGGTGGTGGGCTGGGGCGAACACCGATGCTGGCAAGCCTGATCAACCCGTTCCTGCAGGAATCCGATCTGCTCGGCTACCTGAAAGCAATCTTAAGGGTCTATAACCGCCATGGCCGCCGCGACAACAAATATAAGGCCCGGATTAAAATTCTGGTCAACAGTCTCGGCGTCGCGGAGTTCAGCCAGCAGGTCGAACAGGAATATCAGCAAAACTATAGTGATGAAGCCCGACTCAGTACTCAGGAGATCGACTTCGCCCGCTCCTTTTTCAGCGAGCCGGACTATACCACCGTCAACGCTGAAGACCTGGGCATGCAGGCGCAACTGAATCCGGAATTTGCCCGTTGGCTGACGCGTAATGTTAAGCCTCACAAAGTAGCTGGCTACCGTATTGTTACCCTGTCACTGAAATATTATGGCCGCGCTCCGGGTGATGTCACCACCGCACAGCTACGCCACATCGCCGACCTTGCTGAACGTTACTCGTTCGCAGAAGTACGCAGCACCCAGCAGCAGAATATTATATTAGCCGACGTACAGGAGTCTGATCTCTATGATCTGTGGCTCCAGGCCCGGGAGATGGATCTTGCCACACCCACCGCTGGCACACTGGTTGATACTGTCTGCTGTCCGGGGGGGGACTTCTGCAATCTGGCTAACGCTCGCTCAATCCCGGTCAACAGTGATATTCAGTCCCGCTTCGAAGATCTGGATTACCTCTACGATCTTGGTGACTTGTCGTTACGCATATCCGGTTGTATCAATGCCTGCGCCCATCATCATATTGCCAATATCGGGATTCTCGGCGTCGACAAAAAAGGCGAAGAGTTTTATCAGGTCACCCTGGGAGGCGAGACCGGCGACCACTCCGCCATCGGCAAAGTGCTGGGGCCGTCCCTGTCTAAAGAGAAAATCGGTGATGCTGTCGAGCGGATCATCGAAACCTATATTGAACACCGTCAGAGCGAAGATGAGCATTTCACGGCTGCCTATCGGCGTCTGGGTAAAGATCTGTTTAAGGAGCGCGTCTATGCAACCGTCTGAACAGCCTCTGCTGATAATTAACGACCGCATCAGCGATGATGTCTGGCAGCTGATTGAAGCCGATGCAACTGAATCCTTTAAGCCGGAACCAGGACAAAGCTATCTGCTACCGCTGCCACAATGGCTTGCCTCAGCGCCGGATTTTAACGGCTTTGCCGGATTTCCGGGAGTCTGGATCAACGGTGACGCCCCTCTGGAACCGCTGGCCGATGTTGTCGAACTGGCACCGGTGATTGCTATAAAGTTCAGTAGTTTCATGGATGGATCAGGCTTCTCTATTGCGTCAGCGCTGAAAGAAACCTATGGCTTTCAGGGGGATATCAGAGCCTTTGGCGCATTCCTGCCTGATCAGGCAGCTTATCTGCAACGCTGCGGCTTCAGCAGCCTGGCATTCAGCAATGCCGCGGATGCAGAGCTGGCTTATTCACTTCTGCAGTCTGCCAGCTCAGCAACGGAGCAAAGCTACCAGGGCAGTGTCGATCAGCCGCGAACACCGTTCGCCCGACGCTTGGGTCGCTGAATGCCGGCTTCCTGTGAACACAGCGCGCTGACGATCAGTTATCTTCGTCAGCCGCTGACCGACCAGCAGCGCAGTGAACGCCTGTTCCGGGGCGAGCTGCTGGTTTTTCGTCAGTTGCCCGCCTTAATGGAATTGCAGCAGCTGTTACACAACAGGATCTCAGAGCAGCTCGGAATCAGTCAGCCAGCCAGACTGTTCAACAGCACCGCAGTCAATGATCAGGTTAACCATCAACTGACTGCCCTGACCGCACTGCAGGAAGAGATCCGCAGGGATTCAGGCTTACGCAATCAGTTTTACCGGGCGCTATCCGAAGCCGGGATTGATGCCTGCAACAGTTTCAGTGACACGCTGCAATTGCGGGTGGTTGGGCCGGAAACAGGTCAACAGGGACGTGACCGGGGAGGCATCGGCCATCACCGGGATACCTGGGGCAGTAACATACAGGCCCAGGTGAATTGGTGGACTCCGCTCTACCCTGTTACTGATCACAATACGATAGCGTTCTATCCTGATTACTGGAATCAGCCGGTTCCAAATACCAGTGCCGACTGGCGCTTTGCTGAATTTCTGGCTCACAGGGCCAGTACTCCGGCGGATCAACCACTGGATTATCCCTACGCGCCGCAACCACTGATCGCCATCGATGATCAGTTTCAGCAACCGGTTGTGATTGAGCCCGGCGATCTGCTCTGCTTTGCCAGTGCTCATCTCCATGGCAGTACCATCAATACTACCGACCGGACCCGCTTCAGCCTGGAAATGCGAACAGTCACCGCCGCTGATCTGAATAACCCGTTGGTACCGGATAATCTGGATAATGCAGGCAGTGATCCGATGTACGCCTGGTTCAGACGCCTGAGTGACCAGATATCATTGAAAAGCGTGCTGGACTATTAAGGAACCTACGAACAAGTAAGGCACACCTCTGGCTTTCAGAGCGGTTCGAGCTCACGGCAACGATTACAAGCATGCTGGTTGCCTGTCGAAAATCGTTAACACAGAGATCGGATCGCTCTGCAAGCCCCGTAGGGCGGGCGCTAAAGCCGCCTTCTACAGTGTCAGCGCACTTGCAAAGGACTGGCCATTCCCTGCGTACGCTTTCGCGTATAAGGCGGCTTTATCGTCCCGCAGAGAAAGTGCCTGACTTATTCATAGGTTCCTTAACCGTTATCCGTTCAATAGCCCTTTTTCTGACACGCCTCTCCGGTTTTATGAGGCTAGCTGCTGACGGGGTAACATCAGTGAAATAACGGCCGCCAGTAGCAGGAAAACCACCGATACCCAGAGGCAGGCTTCTAATCCAGCCACCTGGAACAGATAACCGGACAGCACCGTGCCGATCAGCCGGCCCATCGCATTTGCCATATAGTAAAAGCCGACATCCAGCGAAACCCCATCTTCTGAGGCATAGCTGACTATCAGATAACTGTGCAGAGAGGAGTTCACCGCAAACACAGCACCGAAGACAAGCAGTCCTCCCAGTAGCGCCATTTCCGGCATAATCTGGTTCTGCAGCGCCAACACAATCAGCAGAGGTAGTGCCGCCAGCGCCAGCGCCCAGGCAAATGCTTCAGCGCCACCCGGTACACGCCCGGAGCGTTTACCCGTCAGCATCGGTGCCAGCGACTGGATCACGCCGTAGCCTATCACCCAACTGGCAAGAAAACCGCCGACAGACCAGTGGTCCCAGCCAAACTGACTGGCCAGATACACCGGCAACGCCACCACAAACCAGACATCACGCGCACCAAACAGGAACATACGTGCCGCTGACAGATAGTTTATCGCCCGGCTCTTGGAGAACATCTGGTTGAATTTCGGCTTGCTCTTCGCCCGGCCAAGATCCCGTTTAAGCATCAGTAAACTCAGAATCCAGACCAACGTCAGCGCTACAGCCATCGCCAGTACTGCACCATGAAACTGCAGCAGCGTCAGCAGTGCGCCGCCAAGAAAGAAGCCCGCACCTTTCAGGGCATTCTTCGACCCGGTCAGAATGGCAACCCACTTATAGAGTTGTCCCTGAGCATCACCGGGCACCAGCAGTTTGATCGAGCTCTTAGCACTCATCTTATTCAGGTCTTTGGCGATTCCGGATAACGCCTGGGCAGCCATCACCCAGGGCACCGTCAGCCAGCCAGCAGGCACCAGCAACATGGCCAGTGCCACGACCTGCAATCCCAGACCGATATTCATAGTCCGGTTAAGACCGATCCGAGCGCCGAGCCAGCCCCCCACCAGGTTGGTGATCACGCCAAAGATCTCATAGAAAAGAAACAGCAGCGCGATCTCCAGCGGCTTATAGCCCAACTGATGGAAATGTAGCACCACCAGCATCCGCAATGCGCCGTCGGTGAGAGTAAAGGCCCAGTAGTTGCCGGTTACTACCAGATACTGGCGTATCTCTGCCGGCAACTGTTTTAATGCAGCGATCACAGTTATTCGGACTCCTGCTCCGCGATCATGCGGACCAACTCAACAGTACGGTTGGCGTAGCCCCACTCATTGTCGTACCAGAGATACATTTTCAACTGCGTGTCATTCACCACCATGGTGGACAAAGCATCGACGATGCAGGACCGGGGATCAGTCTTATAATCAATCGACACCAGCGGCCGTTCTTCATAGCCCAGAATGCCTTTCAGCTCGCCTTCCGCGGCCTCCTGCATCAGGCTGTTCACCTCTTCTACTGTGGTAGCACGGTTCAGCTCAAACACGCAGTCCGTAATGGAAGCATTCGCCAGTGGTACCCGCACAGCATGTCCATTCAGCTTACCCTTCAGTTCCGGGAAGATATGGGTGATCGCCGTCGCCGAGCCGGTAGTGGTCGGAATCAAACTGCTGCCACAAGCCCGGGCACGGCGCAGATCCTTGTGTGGTGCGTCGAGAATCGTCTGAGTATTGGTGATATCGTGGATCGTGGTCATTGAACCGTGGCGAATACCCAGCTTCTCATGAATCACTTTTACAGCCGGGGCCAGACAGTTTGTGGTACAGGAGGCAGCAGTGACCAGTCGGTGCTGGGTTTTATCATACAGCTCATGGTTCACCCCCATCACCACGTTCAGAACACCCTCTTCTTTCACTGGCGCGGTCACAACAACCCGTTTAACGCCCTGTTCAAGATAAGCATTCAGTAGAGCTGTTTTCTTCATCACACCAGAAGCTTCGATGACAATATCGCAGCCTGACCAGTCCGTTTCGGCGATTTCACGGTTCTGGCTACAGCGGATCCGACGACCATCCAGCAGCATTTCACTGCCTTCGGCAGTGGCCTCGTGATGCCACTTACCGTGCACGGAGTCGAAGGTCAGCAGATGCGCCAGCGTCGCAGCATCACCCGCCACATCATTGATCTGCACAAACTCCAGTTCTGGCCAGTCCCATGCCGCACGCAGTGCCAGACGTCCCATCCGGCCAAAACCATTAATACCTACTTTAATCGTCACAAGAATATCCTCAGATACCGTTTAAAATTCCGGGTTTAACAACAGATGTCCCCACGATCAGGACGGTTCGACATCGCTGCCAGGCGCTGTTCATCCTGTTCCAGAAAGACACTGTTCGCAGTTGCTGTCTGTTGCAGAATCAACTGACACCAACTTTCAAGCTCAGGATTGATGCTGTAAAAAATCCACTGTCCCTGGCGGCGGTCCACCAGTAACTGGCACTGACGCAGCTGAGCCAGATGACGGGATACCTTAGGCTGACTGATCTCCAGCGCAGAAGTCAGCTCGCACACACACAGTTCGCTGTGATTCTGGATCAGCAGCATCAGCTTCAGCCGTGTTTCATCGGCCAGACACTTATAAAAACTTACCGGGTTCATCACGTTATTAACCACCGCAAAAACATCTGGATAATCATATATACGAAAAAACATATATACAATCCCTGAATCAGCTTTCTTTCCATTGATCCGGGTCAGGAACAGCCGGCCCACTCAATGCTATTCTCGCGCTTTTCAGACCGACCTCTCAGGCGCTTTAATGACCCACCCTGCAATCGGCAACAAGCCCGGCAACAAAACACGTCCTAATCCGGGCAAAGATCAGATCCCGCAACCGGATATTTCCAATACCAATCTCGTTTATGAGATTGGCAGTAATCTGTATATCAATCTTACCGACCGTTGCACCCTGACATGTCAGTTCTGCCCGAAACACAACGGCTGTACCGAGGTAAAAGGCTACCAACTGGCGTTGACCGAGCGCCCTGAAATCGAAAGGATTATCGAACTGATCGGAGATCCATCCCGCTATGACTCTGTGGTGTTCTGCGGCTACGGGGAACCGACTCTACGATTGAAAGCGCTGCTGGAAATAGCTCACTGGATCAAGGACCACGGTGGCAATACCCGGCTAAATACCGACGGTCTTGGCAATCTGGTTAACAAACGCAATATTCTCCCGGAACTGAGCGAATGCATCGATGCGCTCTCTATCTCAATGAACGCACAGAACCCTGAAGTGTATGAACAGCACTGCGTACCGACATTGCCGGGCTCATTTGAAGCGATGCTTGAATTTATTGAACTGGCGCCCCGCTATATTGATGATGTCAGCGCCAGTGCTATCAATGGCCTGCCTGGCGTTGATACAGAGGCGTGCCGCCAGATGGCAGAAGCGCGCCAGGTTAAGTTCAGGCAACGAGAACTGGATGTTGTAGGCTGATTACCTTCGGCTCAGGCGAACTCCCAGCCAGGAAAACTAAGTTATACTCCCAAGAATAGGGCGAAACTTCCGGAGAGTAAGCCGCAAAATGAACACCGATTAGTGAAGAGCTTTCTCTTCCACTCTGGTCTTGCTCCTTAACCAGTCGCAGAACTGTTCTGCAGGCATCGGTTTGCCAATCAGATAGCCCTGCACAACATCACAGCCTTCACGTTTCAGCTGCTTCAGGACCTCAATGTCACTGACCCCTTCTGCGGTCACCTGAAGCCCCAGATTGTGAGCCAGATTAATAGTTGCATTCACTATCACAGCGTCGCTTTCGTCAGTCAGAATATCCTCAACAAATGATCGATCAATCTTCAGCTCTTTCAACGGCATTCGTTTGAGATAAGAAAGCGATGAGTAGCCGGTACCGTAGTCATCAATCGAGAAATGAAAGCCCATCTGATCTATCCGATTGATAATCTCCAGCGCGGTTTCAGGGTTGGTCATAATCGAGCTTTCGGTAATTTCCAGCAGCATACATTCAGGATTCACCTCAGTGCGCCCTTTCAGTCCGGCAATAAGGTCAGGCAGTTCCGGGTTATTCAGATCTTTTGCAGACAGATTAATCGAAACGCAGATCTGTAACCCTTCCTTCTCCCACTGAGCACTCTGAGTCATCCCCTCCTTCATCACCCACTGAGTCAGAGACTGAATCATACGGGTACGCTCCATTAGCGGAACAAACTGATCCGGGCTGAGCAGGCCGTGACGAGGATGATTCCAGCGTACCAATGCTTCAGCACCACTAATCCGGTTCTCCCGCAGATCCACTTTCGGCTGATAGTAAAGCTCCAGCTCACCTCTTTCGATCGCCTGATTCAGCTCACTCATCAGCGTCAGTTGTTTCGGGCTATGAGCATCATAGGATGAGTCATACAGGGCATAGCCCTTATTGGAGTTCTGAGCCACGTACAAAGCGATACCGGCACGCTGCACCAGGGTATCAACATCTCCACCATGATCCGGGAAGTGTACGATACCGATATTGGTATGGGTCGACAGTTTGACCTTGTCGACAAAGAAGGACTCCTCAAGTACCCGGTGAATACTCTCTGCCATCGCCAGTACGCCCTGCTTGCTTTCAACACCGGTCAGGAGCAGCGAAAAGATATTACTGTCGATACGGGCGATAGTCGCCGGGGCTGAGAATGCACTCTTGAGTCTCACAGAGACTTGCTTAATCAGACTGTCACTGCCATTGCGGCCCAGGGTATCGCTGATCTGCTTATAGTTTTCCACCTCAATCAGCAGAATCGACAGCATCTCATTATCGCCACCCTTGCTCAGAATTGCCTGCTCAACCCGGTCATAGAACAACTCCTTATTAGGCAGGTCGGTCAGTAGATCATGGGTTACGTTGTGGCGGGCCTGCTTTTCAAAACTATCAGCCTTGTCTCTCAGCTCTTTCGTCTGATCAATCACCAGCGCACTGGCTTCATAGGCAAGAATGGTACTGGAATACTGCCCCCAGAAGCCGAAAATAAAAGGTACGGCATCCATGATCCAGAGCGCATAATTAGTCTGCTGAACATGCATAATGCCATCCAGGCTGACATTACCGGTATCAAAAAAACAGGCGGCCAGAGTCGCAATAATCAGCGCTACGACGGCGACCCCCATCCCCTGATATGCGGTTCTGGATACCCGGGCTTTGAGAACTTTGACGTTGTTATGAAGAAAATCGTTGGTATTGCTGTTTATCACACTCACGGTCTTTTCCCTGTTACCGATGGTTATAAGGCCTGCTCAAACAAGCTACTTATACAGCTACGGAATTCAGTTCCAAAATCCGGTGGTACAGCAAACAACTTCAGACAGTTACCAGACTGGAATGCTCGCAGATAAGTTGTCGGAGAGGCCTGCACTGCATCAGCCTTTCCAGCGATACTTTAAAGGTATCAGTAAAACCCGACAGAGCAATTTTTTGTCGACAGATTGCTCCCCAATATGAGGATCATCGGATAAAAAAAGGTTCATCGCGCTTTACCGGGAAAGGCGTCCTTAATCTTCAGGAAGAAGTAAGCCTTGTCCCGGTAGCCATAGGCCATCCGCTTCAGCACTTTGATCTTGTTGTTCATCTCTTCCAGAACACTGGTGTTTAAGCGGTAACGGGCACTGGATACGATTCCTTCAAGATAATTGCCTAAACGTCTGGCGAAGAGCTGCAGGGCCTAAATACCACTCTTTTCAGCCATAGCTAACCAGCTTTCCCAACGGGCTCTCGCGGTTTTCTCATCAGGTGCATACCAGAGTTCTCTGAGCTGCGCTTTCAGAATGTAAACGGTCGTTAATGGCGCGTTTGCGGCAAGCAACTCATCCAGCTTGTTTACTTGGTCGGGTGCGAGGTTCTCGGGGTTACGCAATAACAACCAGCGGCTGCGTTTAACCATACGCCTTGCTGGCTTATCGTGACGTAGTTGATTGGCTTGATCGACCCGCACCCGGTCGATAACTTCGCGACCGTACTTGGCAACCACGTGAAAGAGATCGTAGACCACGCAAGCCTTTGGGCAATGCTGCTTAACCTCCAGGTCGAATGCTGTGTTCATATCCATCGCGACAGCCTCTATGTTCTGACAGGCCTCGCCCAACCAGTGAAAGAACGGTCGTATCGCTTCACGACTTCGCCCCTCGCCGATCCATAGCACCTGCTGTGTATCGGCACAGATCACGACGGTCGCGTAGCGGTGCCCCTTGTGAAGCGCGAATTCATCCATGATTAACCGTCGCAGCTTACTCCGATCCGGTGGAACAATATCGCGGGCCAAACGCTGTTTATCGATATTCTTGACCGTATGCCAGTGCAAGCTCAGCAACTGTGCGACATGACGTATCGGCAGGATCTTGGTTAAAGCTTCAACCCAACAGCGCATGGCGTGGGTGAGACGAAATCGACCTGACAGCCAGTCGATGCGCTCCAGCGTTGGGCCGCAGTGAGTACATCGCAGGCGCCGAACGGGTACATCCAGCCAGACTTTGTAGTCGAAAAGATCTCGCTCACGAACCCGTCTTATCCGTCGGTCATGAATCTGAGTACAGGGTGCGTTACAGCCACTGCAGCGAGGTGTGTAGTCAGGGTCAGGTCGCAGTAGGATTAACAGCGATTGGTCAGAGAAGGCTTCATAGCAATCAATCTCGAAGCCTTCCCAGAAAAGGTTAAGCAGGTTAGCATTCATGTTGGCGGTGGTGTAGGTTAGCTGAGGTTTTGGTCGACAACAGCTTAACCGGAAGGCACCACCGTCTCCTTCCTAATTCCCCCTAACCCGCGAAGAACCTTTTTTAAGGATCAGGCTGAGCTTTACTTCATGCGTACCGTACTTATGCGGGAGGTAAAGACAAAAGGAACCGACTTCGCGCCAAGATTCATAGAGTGGGCAGAGCCCTTTATCGAATACACTCCTGTACCACAACTGCATATCGACCTGGCACAGGCTTACCTTGTAACCGGGCAAATACATAAAGCGATCAAAATAATAAACGCTGGGGCAGCCATTTACCCAACCGACAACAATATATTAAAGGTCAGGGAACACGTATACAAAGCTGCCAATTAACTAAAGCAATTGAGCAAGAGCTCCCAGCCCTGCCGCAGGCAACTCAAGATCAATAACGGCCATCGCGCCCGGCAGCATAGGCTCCGGGTGTGACAGATCACCCTCACAAAGCAGGGAAACCAGATAACCGATCAGAGGTTGATGGGTAACCAGCATGATGTCGTTATCGCTATTCTGCTCCAGCAGAAAATCAATAATCTGTTGTGGTGAAGCTTCAGGTACCAGCAGGTCAGAAATCTGCAGAGGTGCAGCACACACCTCAGCAACCAACTCAGCAGTCTGAGTAGTTCTCAGATAAGGACTATGAAAAACAGTCTCTACAGCCCCAAACAGACCTGCATTCTGCTGCAGCATGGACTTCAGACGAAGCTGTCCGGCAGGAGTTATAGAACGTAGCTCATCACTGAGCGCATCATAACCCGCCTCTCCGTGTCGCAGGAGAAACAAACGCATCACTCAGCATCCCGGGGCAGAATAAACTCAACATCACTGCTCTGAGTGTTGAGCATCATGGTTTTCGCCACCGCTGATACCGGTGCATGGTTGAAGACCACTTCATACAGACCGCTTACCAGAGGCATATATACCTCCATCTCGTCAGCTTTCTCTTTAACATAGCGCAGAGTATTCACCCCCTCTGCAACTTCACCTAGAGACTTTACGGCATCATCGAGGGTCTGTCCCTGCCCTAAGGCATGGCCGACCCGATAGTTACGACTCAACGGAGATGAACAGGTAACGATAAGGTCACCGACTCCCGCGAGACCGAGAAATGTCAGAGGGTTTGCCCCCAGCTGCACAGCAAACCGACTCATCTCTGCCAGACTACGGGTCATCAGCATGCTCTTGGTATTCTCACCCATTCCCAGTGCCGCACTCAGCCCGGACGCGATAGCGTAGATATTCTTAAGCGTTCCACCCAGCTCAACACCATACATATCAATGCTGGCATAGATGCGGAAATACGCACAATGAAGAACATCCTGAACTGCCTTGCGCACCTCATCATACTCACTGGCGATCACTGTCGCAGTCAGCTGCTTCTGGACAATCTCTTTAGCCAGATTCGGTCCACTGATAACCCCGATCCGGTTTTCCGGCAGTTCTGCTGCCAGAATCTGACTCATCAGACAAAAAGTACCAGCCTCAATGCCCTTTGTCGTACTGACCACCATCTGTTGCGCATCGATATAGGCGGCAGCCTGCTTAATGACACTGCGAAACGCCTGACTGGGAATTGAAACAAATACCAGATCCACATCCTTCAGCGCCTGCTCAAGATCTGCAGTCGCATAAAGCGGTTCTGCCAGAACCTGCCCAGGAAGATAGCGGCTATTTTCTCTGGTGCTGTTTATCTCTTGTGCACGATCGGCATCACGCATCCAGAGATTTACAGGCTCTCCTTTCTCCGCGATGAGATTGGCAATTACTGTTCCAAAGCTGCCGCCTCCCAGGACCGCAACTTTTGCTTCTTTCTGTAACTTTTCAGCCATTTTTCATCCTGCCTTTACGAGCGGTCTTTATGATTATTATCCAGAGAATCGAGTAATTTATTGACCCCGACAAAGAGAAACTTCACGACTGCATAGCCAACCAGAGCCAGTACGCCAAACAACATTAACACTTTGATATCGTCGGTCTTCTGATAACCGGTAACAGCGACTATGACAAAAAAAGCAGCCACAAGCAGAGCCAGAATCTGACTGATGCGCCCAGTGTTATGCTTATCCACTAAAGCCTCCTTAAACGGCAAGAACTGATGCAATGATTATTGCGGCAGCCGATTGAAATTTAAAGACAAAAACATAAACCCGGAACTTCAGCGAGAAAAACAGCTGAATTTCGGGTATCAGAACTGAGGGTTAAGCCCCCCCTGGATAACCGGGGTCATCAAAAGGGGCTGATAACAATTGAAGATTATTCGACCGCTTCCAGCAGATTCGGGTCAGGATAAACACATTCCATTTTAACCCCGGCCTCAGCTTCGATATCCGGGATAAGGAAAGCATCATCCTCGGTCGCGAAGCTGATGGACGTACCGGTAGAACCGGCCCGACCGGTGCGCCCAATGCGGTGAACGTAGTCATCCGGATCTTCCGGGAGCGCATAGTTAATTACATGGCTGACACCGTCAACATGGATACCCCGGCCGGCAACATCGGTCGCTACCAGGATATTTATCTTGCCAGTCCGGAACTCCTCCAGAGTCCGTAACCGCTTCTGCTGTGCAATCTCACCGGACATCAGCGCCGCAGCAAGCCCATCCTTTTGAAGACGCTCCGCCAGACGACGGGTTTCATCCCGACGATTACCGAACACGATCACCCGCTCCAGCTGGTTCAACTGCATAAAGTTACGCAGCAATTTGTACTTATCTTCTCTGGATACCAGATAGACCAGCTGTTTAACGGAATCGGTACTTTTCTTCTCCGGCGCAATCTCAACTACTTTCGCATCAACAGTCCACTGACGCGCCAGGTTCATAATGTCGTCAGTGAAAGTGGCACTGTACAGCAGTGTCTGACGATCACCTTTGCGCGGTGTGTGCCGGATAATGGTCCGCACATCCGGAATAAAGCCCATGCTCAGCATCCGGTCAGCTTCATCCAGCACCAGCACTTCCACATCCCCAAGATCCACATCGCCTGAGCGAATAAAGTCGATCAGACGTCCCGGGGTTGCAACAAGGATATCCACTGGACGGTTCGCCAGCCTCTTACGCTGTTTGTCGTAATCCATACCGCCTACTAAAGCGACAGTACTGAGATTACAGTATTTACCCAGCTCATCAGCGTCAGAAGCAATCTGCAATGCCAGTTCACGGGTAGGCGCGACAATCAGAGCGCGCGGCACACCTTTACTGCGCTTGTAATCCAGTGGGTAATCCACCAGGTCGGTAATGATACTGATCAGGAAAGCCGCCGTTTTACCGGTACCGGTTTGCGCCTTACCGATCATATCCTTACCTTCCAGGGACTCTTCCAGAGTTGCCGCCTGAATTTCTGAGCAGTACTGGAAATTCAGATCAGCAATCGCATGCATCACGTCATCAGGGAGATCAAAGTCATGAAAACGACTTTTACCCTCAACGGCAGGAACCTGGAACTTATCGAGACTCCAGGGTTTAGGCGCTGGCTTTTTAGGCTTAGCGGACTGAGATTTGGCTTTTTTCGACTGGGAAGACTGAGCTGCTTTTTTGCTCTTTTTTTCTGGCGAAACGTCGGGCTTTGCCTGCTGATTCTCGACTGGCGCTTCATTCCCGGAGCGCTTAAATAATTTCTTTAACAAACTGATACCTTATTAGCCTCTGGCTACTCTATACAGCGACGAAAAGGCGGTAATGAATCCAGTAACTGCCTGCCGTAACGTCGCGTTACTACCCGGCGATCTAACAGCACAATACGCCCCCGATCCTGCTCTGTTCGCAGTAATCGGCCTGCCGCCTGGGTCAGTCTGACCGATGCCATCGGCACCGCCCATTCCATAAACGGGTTACCACCACGCTGTTCTATCCATTCGGACATCGTGGCGTCAACCGGATCATTCGGTACACTGAATGGAATCTTAGTAATAATTACCTCGGTGAGGTAATCACCGGGCAGATCCACGCCCTCCGTAAAGGAGGCCAGCCCGAAGATTATACTCCCATCACCGGCATCAATGCGCTCTTTATGTCGCTTAAGTATCTCATTTTTACTGAAATCCCCCTGTGCGAGGACTTTTTCACGCAATTTTGGCTTCAGATCCTCAAGAATCGAGCGCATCTGACGCCAGGAACTGAACAGAACAAGGGTAGCAACGGCCCCTACCAGCTCCAGGTTGAGAAAATCACAGACGGCCACGGTATGTTTCTCCGGATCGTTTGCCTCAACATCCATGGCCGGTACCAGCAATTCTGCAGCATTGTAATGATCAAAGGGGCTGGCCAGACTGAAGCAAGGGGTTTCAGCTGGCAGGCCAAGATCATCCAGCAGTCGATCGAAACGCCCCAGCGCCGTCAACGTTGCCGATGTCACCACCGCCGCATAGCAGTGCTGCCAGAGATTCATCCGTAACATTTCTGCAGCGGAAACCGGTGCTGTACGACACTCGAAGTCATAACCCTGACCGGACTCAACCAGAGCCACCCAGCGCGCGGTCGGAGAGCCTTCGCCATCGACATGCCCCATAGACCGTCCCAGACCTGTAACACCCTGCATACGGGCAACCATCATACCGACCCTGGGGAACCACATCTCTACCAGCTGTCGATCAAGACTGCCCTCACCGTCCAGCGACTCTTTGAGCAGATCCAGAACCATTTCCAGCTTGTTCGCCATCCTCGCGGCAAGATGCTCCACCTGTAAACCGAACTGTCGAACCTCTTCTGGCACCACACCACCGGGGTAACGGAGACGCTCCTGAGGTCGCTTGAGAGCATCCCCCAACAGCACAGGCCGCAGTAATTCGGCCCAGTTATTAAGTACAACCTGCAGATCTTCACCGGGCTTCTGCAACTGCTGAACATAATCAGCCATTAGTTGAGGGTTACCAGCCTGGTCAAGCATCTTAGCCAACTGCTTCGCAGTAGAGTTCAACCAGCGCTCTGTCGACTTAAGACGCAGGCTGTAGGAAAAGTGCCCACTGGCTTTGTCCGACAGATGATGTCCTTCATCGAATATATAGATGGTTTCAGCAGGATCCGGAAGGATTGCACCGCCACCGAGTGCAAGGTCGGCCAGGACAATATCGTGGTTAGCGATTACGCACTCGACCTGATCCAGATCTTTACGGGCCTTAAAGAAACTGCAAGCAGAAAAATTGCTGCAACGTCTGTTGCTGCACTGTAGATGATCACTGGTCAGAGGAATCCAGTCTTTATCATCTATAGCGGTAGACAGGTTATCCCGGTCACCGTCCCAACGCCCGGAAGCATATTCATTCAGCAGACTTTTATAAAACTCGACGGTTTCGTCATCAAGCCTGAGCGCCAACTCATCTTCATACAGAGCTTGCTGCCCGGTCGCACCATGACTGTCCAGATGTTGCTCGGCTTTATTAATGCAAAAGTATCGTCCACGGCCTTTGGCGAGACTGAAACTCGTAGACAAGCCTGCGTGTTCAGCAATTTCAGGCAGATCCTTATTAACCAGCTGTTCCTGTAACGCAACGGTCGCAGTAGAAAGTACCACCTTCTTACCCTGAGCCTTAGCAATTGGCAGAACCGCCAGTAGGTAGCCGATGGTTTTACCGGTACCGGTGCCAGCCTCAATTACGCTGACATGCTTCTCTCCGAGTCGATGACCTTTCTCGTCTTTGAGGATGGTACCAAGCACCTTGGCGATCTCGGCGATCATCTGCTTCTGACCCCGACGGGGCTTCAACTGCCGACTCTCAAGAAAGCGACTATAGCTGCTCTGTATCTCTTTTTTTAACTCGTCTGAAAGCACACCGGGTACCTGCCATATCAAAACCTGCGCCATGATAACAAGATGAAAAAGTACTGGATATATAAACAGAAAAAAATGTTTACAAAAGCAAAATACTGTATATAGTTACAGATACTGGATAAAAACACAGAGATCACCATGAAACTGACACAACGCCAAACCGATGTTCTTGAGTGTATCAAACACTACATCGGCACTACCGGCTATCCGCCAACCCGTGCTGATATAGCCAGAGAGTTGGGATTTAAATCTGCAAATGCCGCAGAAGAGCATCTCAAGGCACTGGCCCGCAAAGGGGCTATTGAGATGATTCCAGGTACCTCCCGTGGCATCCGCATTCCGGGCTTTGAAGATGAAGACCAGGGCCTGCCAATCGTTGGTCAGGTTGCGGCCGGGGAGCCGATTCTAGCTCAGGAAAACGTGGAAGATCGAATTACTATTGCTTCTGATTTCTTTCACCCTCCTGCGGATTACCTGCTTCGGGTACGCGGCACCAGCATGAAGGATGTTGGCATCATGGATGGTGATCTTCTGGCGGTCCACGCCTGTCAGACCGCACGCAACGGTGAAATAGTTGTGGCCCGGGTAGAAAACGATGTAACAGTCAAACGCTTTAATCAGGAAGGTAACGTTGTACACCTGATTGCAGAAAACGAAGAGTTCGAACCAATTGTGGTCAACCTTGAAGAGCAGGAACTCGCAATTGAGGGCCTCGGTGTCGGGGTCATTCGAAGAGGATAAACACCATGATGCAAGTAGAAAATTTCAACACACCTGAGAGTTTTCCAGTCAGCCTGATCCGCCCGGAAGCACCTGCTGCCGTGGATCTGGCAGGTAAGGTCACCGAGATCGTGCTGCAGGATGAAGACTTTGGCCAGATGTCGATGTTACTGCCCCTGCTTGCACAACTGAGCAAAGATGACCGCTGGTTTGCCTGGATTGCACCACCTAAGACTCTGCCGAAAGCCCTGCTTGAAGCTGCCGGCATCGATCTGAATAAAGTAATGCTACTACAGCCGGATCAGAGCCACTCTACCTATGATCTTGCCTGTCAGGCGCTCAAAGCCGGCACCTGCCATGCGGTGATTACCTGGCCTGGTAGCCTGAGCGATGCTGAGTTCGATGGCCTTGAAAGCGCGGCCCGCAATGGTCAGAGTCATGGTATCGTGGTCCGCGGTCGCCGCAACAGCTAAGTCAGGATCCAGCATAAAAAAAACAGCGCCCAAAGCGCTGTTTTTTTATGCATAAAGCTCAGTGAATACTAAGCCCTGTAGATCAAAGCTCAGTAAATAAAAGATCAGTGAATGACCCGGGGCTGATCGCTCTCTTCAACCGGTTCCGAATCAGACCGCTCTTCCTCTGATTTCACATTCAGATCAGAAATCATATGGATACCTGCGGTCATCATCACCTTGGCAACATCAATGTACTCCTCATCAAGCTGCTCACGCACCTCATCCGAGAAAGTAATCCGCATAATTGGCTCATCATCAGAATCAGCTCTTCTCAGGGCGATCTGACCATCATCCATCTCAACGATTTCTAAAAACATATCTGACATCAGTTATCTCTCATTCCAGACTGCCTGACAGCCTACCATTCCTGCATACCGGCACGCAGCCGCTCCACCAGAGCTTTGAACTCAGCAAACCAGTTCTGATACTCAGCCAGAATATCTGCATCTTCCGCATGATTCGGATTAATCTGCATCACATGAATCTCTGACACACTCTCAGCCTGACCCGCAGACTGCTCATGATCTTCAGCCCGCCAGCAGGCTCTGTAAGCCGCCAGCAGGTGATGCAACCAGCTTTCCGGGTTCTGATGCAGCAACTGCAGCTCGTTAATTTCCGGCGCTTCCAGCCCCTGCTCTTCCATCTGTGCAACTAATTGCTTCAGTTTACTGATCTTTTCTGCATCGAAACTGTATTGCTCAGCAATTTCACGAAGCAGTGAACTGTAAGCCGATGTCATATGAAACAACACCGACTCATTGTACGACTCAATCAGTGCGTGCTTGCTCCAACCTGATGACTCATGCGCCTGTTTCAAAGCATCCAGATGGATACGGGTGAAATTCAGTTTTTGGTTCGTTCTGGTCAGATACACGCCGCTCATCAGAGCCTCCGTTGCCTGTCGTTATTTTTTTGCTGCTTGCTTCTTGGCAGGTTTCTTTGCCTTGGTGTTTTCAGCAATCCAGCTACCGTCCTTGTAGAATGCACGCCATCCGGTCGCCTTACCATTGACCTCGGTCATAACGTACTGCTCTTTCGTTTTCCGACTGTAGCGAACAATGGCGGGGTTACCTTCATCATCCTCTACCGGCGCACTGAACAGGAAACTGTATTTCGGATCGATCTCTTTCTGATGCGGCAGCAGCTCGGCAATTTTCGGCGCACGGGTCTCCCGGTTACGCGGGAACTTACTGGCAGCCAGGAACAGACCGGATGCACCATCACGCAGAATGTAGGTATCCTCAACCTTTTCACAAGCCAGCTCCGGCATCGGTACAGGATCCATTTTCGGCGGTGCTGCCTCACCGTTTTTAAGCAGCTTGCGGGTGTTTTTACAGGTTTCATTGGTACAGCCAAAGAACTTACCAAAACGACCTGTTTTCAGCTGCATCTCGGCACCGCACTTGTCGCAATCCAGCACCGGGCCATCGTAGCCTTTAATCTTGAAGCTACCCTGCTCTACTTCAAAGCCGGAACAATCGGGATTATTACCGCAGATATGCAGCTTTCGCTGCTCATCAATCAGATAACTATCCATCGCTGTGCCACACAGCTTGCAACGATGCTTATTGCGTAGGATACGGGACTCTTCTTCATCATCCCCATCGACACTGACCACTTCGTCACCGTGTACCAGGTTCATGGTGCTCTTGCAGCGCTCTTTCGGTGGTAGTGCATAGCCTGAACAGCCCAGGAACACCCCGGTAGTACCGGTACGTATCATCATCGGGCGGCCACAGGTGGTACAGGGAATATCCGTTTCAGTAGGTGCATTCGGACGCATACCGGAATCCGGATGCTGAGCTTGCTCAAGACGAAAAATAAAGCCCTGGTAGAACTGATTCAGCAACGCCTTCCAGTCCGCACTGCCGGTTGCGATGTCATCCAGCGACTCTTCCATCCGGGCAGTAAAGCCATAGTCCATCAGATCGGTAAAATTCTCCACCAGTCGCTCGGTAACAATGTCACCCATTTTCTGTGCATAGAAACGGCGGTTCTGTACTTCTACATAACCACGATCCTGAATCGTAGAGATAATTGATGCATAAGTGGATGGACGACCAATACCCCGCTTTTCCAGTTCCTTAACAAGACTGGCTTCAGTGTAGCGCGGTGCAGGCTTGGTAAAGTGCTGTTTAGGATCTAGTTGCTCCAGCGCAAGCACGTCACCGGTCTGTACATCCGGCAGGATAATATCCTCATCCTTACCACGGCTGCTCAAGACTCTGGTATAACCATCAAAGCGCAGAATCCGGCCTTTGGTACGCAGCTCAAATTCACCCGCCTCTACCGTTACACGGGTACTGGTATATTCTGCTGGTGTCATCTGACAAGCGATGAACTGACGACGAATAAGCTCGTACAAGCGCTCAGCATCCCGCTCCATACCTTTAAGCGCAGTCGCTTCGATAGTGACATCGGATGGACGAATCGCTTCGTGTGCTTCCTGTGCGCCCTCTTTGCTGCTGTACAGATTCGGATTTTCCGGCAGATAACGTTTACCGAAATTGTCCTGAATATAATCCCGACAACCGGCTACCGCTTCCGCACTCAGGTTTGTCGAGTCTGTACGCATATAGGTGATGTAACCGGCCTCATACAACCGCTGGGCCAGCATCATGGTCTTCTTAACCCCGAAGCTCAACCGGGTACTCGCGGCCTGCTGCAGGGTCGAGGTAATAAATGGCGCCGAGGGACGGCTGCTGGTTGGTCGGTCCTGACGGTTTGCGACGCGCAGCTCCAGCTGCTTCAGCTGATCCAGATAGCCCTGGGTTTCAGTTTCACTGACCGGCCGGAACGCCTCGCCTCTGAACTTTTCTACCTGCAGACGCAATGCTTCTTTAGCAGGCGAGTTCACATCAGCATGTACCTCCCAGAACTCTTCCGGGATAAAACTGCGAATTTCCTGTTCACGCTCTACCAGCAGGCGTACGGCAACAGACTGCACACGACCCGCTGAGAGCCCCCGGGCAACCTTCTCCCACAGCAGCGGCGACACCATATAACCGACGACCCGATCCAGGAAGCGACGCGCCTGCTGTGCATTGACACGGCTCATATCCAGATCACTGGGACTTTCAAACGCTTCCTGAATTGCCTTCTTGGTAATCTCGTTAAAAACTACCCGGCGATAGCGATCATCATCACCACCGATAGCTTCACGCAAGTGCCACGCAATTGCCTCTCCTTCGCGGTCCAAATCGGTCGCGAGATAGATGGTATCAGCGTCTTTAGCCAGTCGTTTAAGTTCATCAACGACCTTTTCTTTACCCGGCAGAATTTCATACTGGGCATCCCAGTCCTTTTCCGGGTCAACACCCATCCGCGCAATCAGCTGGGTTTTGGCTTTCTGGGCCTTATGCTTAATCTTGTCTTCCGGCGACATCTTCCGGGTCAGCGCTGCCTGACGGGCACGCTCTTTCGGGTCAGACTTGGATGCGCTGCCTGAACCACTGGTCGGGAGGTCACGGATATGGCCAACACTGGACTTTACGACAAACTGATTGCCCAGATACTTATTAATGGTCTTGGCTTTGGCCGGTGACTCTACAATAACGAGGGACTTGCCCATATAAATACGATCCTTGGGGTGTAGATACCAATATAAAACTGCGTGCATATATAAGGGCTGCTTTCTACAGGGTCAAGCGCCCGAAGTAAAAAAACCTGTGTCAGCACTATAATGTCGGTTACAGAAAGGTATACTTTGCCGCCTACCTTTAATACATTACAGCAAGCACGACGGCTCCTTATCAAAGCCTGAAAAGCACTCTGCAACGCGATCTATTAATTACAACTACATGAGAATATGCTTCAAGACAACCTGATTTATCTGATTTCTCTGGTGGCCATTGGTCTGATCGCGCTGCTGATTAACTACTATATCTCTGCTCGTGAGCAGCGGCAGGAGTATCGTTTCAAGCGCCTGCACGAGCTGCGCCGTAAATCTGAAGATGCTCTGATCACCCTGACACTGCTGCGCGAGGCTAACTGTCGTGCCGATATCGTAGAGAAGCTGGGCGAGTATGTCATCAGCATGATTGAAGAGATCGCCCAGCTCGCTCCCGGTTCGGACCTTCTCGAGGAGCTCAGCGCACAGAAAGAGAGCACCGACCGGATCACACCCAGCACAACGACTTTTACCAATGACCGGGCGCTGAAGCGGGCTCAGATCCATATTCAGCACGCTGAGCGGTTGCTGATCGAAATGACCCAACTGGGTAAGCTTAATATCGTCAGAGCTAAACAGTTCCAACATGAACTCTACTGGCTGCACGTCTGCGTATTTGCCGATGCACACATTGAACAGGGTAACTATTTTCTCGAACAGGGCGATAAGCTGATCGCCATGTCACACTACAAGCACGCCAAAGCGATTATTGCCCGCACCAATGTGCCGCAACGTCAGAAACAGGGTTATATGGATAAGCTGAAAGATCTGCTTAACGCAGCCAGACCCAGCAGTGCTGCGGCATCAGGAAACCTGGCAGCATCACTGGATATGCTGAAGGAAAAAGAATAAAACTGGTTTCAGTCCGCACTGATCAGCTGAAAACGTGGTACCGACTCACCCTCAGCGTTTTCCACCATTTCAGTAAACATATCAAGGGGCCTGACCCACAAAGCCTCATCACCGTAACATGGCCGGTACACCACCAGCCATTCTTCGGTCTCAGAGTGACGCGCAAGATCAATCACCCGGTACTCTGAACCTTTATAGTGGCGGTATAAACCCGTCTGCAAAGTCGCCATCATTACTCCTAAAACTGTTTCTCAAGCATCTGCTGCATTTTCTGTTTCAGTGACTCAAGAACCGCCTCGTCACCTCTTTCATCCCAGAACAGCGTCAGGTGAATCGGGGTCGATTCAACTGCTCTGATTCCGTCCGGCAACTCTGAGATAAATTCGTTCAGCTGCTGCAGTTGCTGTTCGGTCAACTGACGTTCACCGGTTTCCCAGCACCAGCCAGCGGGCAGCCCTTCATTGCTGATCGCCTCCTGCCAGAAGATCCGCCACTCTTTAAAGCCATCACGCTGCTCCTTTTTCATGTCCAGCCGCGGCAATCGATAGGCAGATGCGCTGAAGGTTTCAGCCTCCACTTCTCCCATTGCACGCGGCGGCGTCAGCCGTATCAGCTGCACCTGAAATCCGAGTCGGGTTGCTTTCATTCGCAGATCCGCCAGAAAACGCTGCCGCTTAGTCGGCATTACCCACATCATTGAGCCGATCAGCGACATCATTATCAGGACGATTATTGCCCACTTCATTATTCACCTCTGTATTTTTGACGGGGGTCAGATTTTCCCGGTTTCCGGGTATGCTACTCTGAAGTCAGAGAGACAAGCCGGGAAGCAACAGGAGAAAATCAGATGGCCCTATATAAACATATTCTGGTAGCGATTGATCTGTCCGATGAGTCAGGTCTGCTGCTGGACAAAGTCCGTACACTGGCAGAGAACTGTCAGGCCGACTTATCACTTATCCATGTCATCGAACCCCTGAGCTTTGCCTATGGCGGTGACGTCCCTATGGATCTCACCGCCATTCAGGAGCAGTTGGATGAGCATGCCCAGAGCAAAATGGATCGCTATTGCCAGAAACTGAACTACCCTGTCCGACACACTCACATCGTCTCCGGACATACCGAAAGCGAGATACACCGCATTGCCGAAGAACAGCAATGCGACCTGATCATTGTCGGCAGTCATGGCCGCCACGGTCTGGCCCTACTGTTAGGCTCCACCGCCAACGGTGTGCTTCATGGCGCTCAGTGTGATGTTCTTGCCGTACGTGTCGGTAAAGAGGACTGATCAGATTCGATCGTAGTCCAGTGCAGTAACCCGGATTCGGGTTACTGCATTCCCTCCAGCTCAACCCAGCGTTCCATTAACTCTTCCACCCGTGCTTCCTGCGCCTGGAGTTTTTCCAGTACTTCAGCGACCTGCGCATGGTCTCCATTATAGAAATCCGTCGCACTGGTCTGCTCATGAAGCTTCTCCAGCTCAGCTTCAGCCTCTTCGAGGAGTTGAGGCAACTGATCAAGCTCTCGTTGCAACTTATAACTCAGTTTCTTCTTCGCTTTTGGCGCACTTTCTTCCTGAACGTCCACCTTTGCCTGACTTTTCTCTGAGACAGGCTTTTTCGCCTGAGCTGCAGCGGCAACAGGCTCAGGGCGCTGACGTAACCAGTCCTGATAGCCACCCACATATTCCTGTATCCGCCCGTTCCCCTCAAAAACCAGGGTAGAGGTCACAACATTATCGAGAAATGCCCGGTCGTGGCTCACCAGCAACAGCGTGCCTTTATATTCCAGCAGGATCTCTTCCAGCAGCTCCAGAGTTTCGACATCCAGATCATTGGTTGGCTCATCCAGCACCAGCAGGTTGGCGGGCTGACTGAACAGTTTCGCGAGCATAACCCGGTTACATTCACCACCGGACAACGCCTTCACCGGCGTTCTGGCTCGCTCTGGAGCGAACAGAAAGTCGCTCAGATAACTGATAATATGCCGGGATTTACCATTAACGGTAATACTCTCCCGTCCCTCCGAGATGTTATCGATGATGGTTTTCTCAGGATCCAGCTGACCGCGCAGCTGATCGAAATAAGCCACTTCCAGACTGGTCCCCTGTCGTACACTGCCCTGATCAGGTGTCAGTTGCCCTAGCAGAATCTGCAATAAGGTACTCTTACCTACCCCGTTCGGACCAATCAGACCAATTCGATCACCGCGCTGAATGGATACTGTAAAGTCACGAACCACGGCCTTACCTTCGTAAGACTGGGATACATTTTCAGCCTCAACTACCAGCTTACCGGAACGCTCTCCCTGCTCCATGCCGAAACTTGCCCGGCCCTGTTTTTCACGTCGTTCAGAGCGTTCAACACGCATCGCTTTCAACGCCCGAACCCGCCCCTCATTACGGGTACGTCGGGCTTTAATACCCTGTCGTATCCAGCGTTCCTCTTCTGCAAGGCGTTTATCGAACAGCGCGTTCTGGCGACTCTCCTCTTCCAGCAGCTTTTCTTTCTGAGTCAGATAAGCCGTGTAACTGCCCGGAAAAGAGGTCAGATGGCCACGATCCAGCTCAACGATCCGGGTCGCCAGCTTTTCAACCAGAGAGCGGTCGTGCGAAATAAACAGGACACCACCGCGAAACGCCAGCAACTGCTTTTCCAGCCACTCGATGGTCTCAATATCCAGATGGTTGGTTGGCTCGTCCAACAGCAGAATGTCCGGTTCCTGAAGTAACGCAGCCCCCAGGGCCGCGCGTCGACGCCAGCCACCGGAGAGTGCGGACATCGGCAGATCACCGTCAAGTTCAAGCCGGTCCAGTACCTGCTGAATTTTCTGTTGCAGATGCCAGCCATCCACCGCTTCGATCCGGTGCTGGAGTGACTCCAGCTCAGCCATATCGGCCGCATCGGTACTCTGCGCCAGCACCTCATAGCGATCCAGCATCGCCACAATATCCGCCCGACCTGCAGCTACGACCTCACGTACCAGACGCTCATCAGCCGCTGGCAGCATCTGTGCCAGCTCAGCGATCCTGGCACCGCCATCCTGCCACATCTCCCCGTCATCGGTTGCCTGATGACCGGCAATCACCTTCAACAGGGTCGACTTGCCGGCGCCATTCAGCCCGACCAACGCAACCCGTTCACCTGGCTCAAGCTGAAATTCCACATTATCCAGTAACTGTTTATCGCCAAACGCGACGGAGACCTTATCCAGTCTGATCAGAGCCATCTGTAACACCACCTAAAAATTGGGCTGACTATTCTACAAAAAAACCGCTGTAAATCCTGAAATATTCATAATCAAGTGCGTTTTTTTCTCTAGTTTTTTCAATGTTAACCGCTATGATAACCAGTAAGTTCCATCAGGGACGCCGAACGCTCAGGGAGAACACCGACCGCATGTTGCACACCCGATTTACTGCCATGGCTGTAGCATTACTGACAGTCACAGCAACACTGCACCAGACTGCAGAAGCCACCACTCTGTCGCAACAGCGGGCTGTCTATCAGGATGCCCAGACGCAGCTGAAAAAAGGCAACACCAAGGCCTACTTCCAGCTCAAGGCTCGCCTGACAGACTATCCGCTCTACCCTTACCTGCAGCAGCTCGAGCTGGAACAGAATTTCAGTCAGATCAACCAGCACCAGATCGATCTGTACGCAGAGCAGTATCAGGGACTGCCAACCAATTTTATCCTGCAGCGCCGCTGGCTGAATCACCTGGCAAACAGCAAGCAATGGTCTCGCTACCTTCTGGCCTATGACAAAACAGATATCCGCAACGAAAAGTTCCTGTGTCTGCGTCACCAGGCTCTGCTACGTACCGGTCAGGCCCGTCAGGCCCTGAGCGGAGTTGAGTCACTCTGGAATCAGGGCCACTCCGTCTCCAGCCATTGTGATCCGGTATTTAAGCACTGGATCAAAAAAGCAGAGGGCCCCTCCAGCACTCTGGCCTATCAGCGCTTCTGGAAAGCCGTCGAAAACAACGAAATTAAACTCGCCCGCTATCTGCAGAAGTTTATTAAAGATAAGCAGCAACGCAGCGATACCCAGCTATTTTTCAGCCTGCGTCAGAAACCTGAGCTACTGCTGGAAAACAAAAAATTACTGGCTCACACCCCAGCCGCTGCACCTTTATATATCTATGCTCTGGAGCGATTATCGCGTACCTCTCCGGTACAGGCCGCAGAACGCTGGCTGAAGGTACGTGATCAACTGACCATCAGCGACGCAAAAACGATTAAGCAGAACCGCGCGATCAGCAAACGCCTTATTCGCCGTAATGACGAAAAAAGTCAGACCCTGCTCAGCCTCCTGAATAAACCTTTTGATAACGAAATTCAGGATCGACGCATTCTTCAGGCACTGACCCTGCAGGACTGGCAACAGGTCTACTCACTGATCAATGAACTCGACGCTGAACAGCAGGCCAGCGAAGCAAAAGTGTACTGGAAAACCATTGCTGCAAGTCATATCAGAGGGCTCAAGCCAGCTTATTCTGAAGCCTTTGTCGATCTGAGCAAACAGCGCAGCTATTACGGTCTTCTCGCCGCCCGGGTACTGGAAACCCGCTTCCATCTGAATCCGGAACAGAAGCGCATCCCAGCCCAGCATCTGCAAAGCTTCCGGGAACAGCCTACAGTACTGCGAATGCAGGAACTCTATCATCTCAACGAGCTATATCTGGCCCGTCGTGAATGGAATCAGTACACCCGGGAAATGCCAGCAGATCAGCTGCGAACTCTATCCACCGTTGTTCAGGAATGGGGCTGGTACAGTCTGGCAATCCGCGGTGCAGCCGTATCGAAATACTGGGATGATATCAGTCTGCGCTTCCCTATGCCTTACGGTGATATTTTCAGCACCCGGGCGCGGGAGTTTAAAATTGATACCAACTGGGCCAGAGCCATTGCCCGACAAGAGAGCGCCTACCTGACCAGCGCCCGTTCATCGGTAGGCGCCCGGGGACTGATGCAACTGATGCCGCGCACCGCCAAAGCAACAGCACGTAAAAACAAAGTAAGCTACCGGCGCGTATCTGAGCTGAATAAACCCGAACTGAATATTAATCTGGGTGTTGCCTATCTTGCCGAGATGCAGAAGCGCTTCAAGGATAACCAGATCCATGCAACCGCGGCTTACAATGCCGGACCTCACCGGGTAGATCGCTGGCTCAAGGAACGGGGTGAGCTACCCATCGATATCTGGATAGAAACTATTCCTTTCAGAGAAACACGTAAGTACGTGATGAGCGTGATGGCTTATCACGCCATCTATCAGACCCTGGCAGGCCAACCGGCCCACATCATGCCCCGCCAGACGGCCTTCCGCCTGGCAATGAAAGACACTACCGGTGTCAGCCAGAGCAAGCATCTGCGCAGCTTCATCAAGCAGAATCCGGGGATTCTGGAAACCACTCAGACTCAGTAACACAATGACCAGCACAGATCAGCACAGCAGCTCCGGGCTGTTTCTTACCGATATCGGCGTCAACCTGACCGACAGCGCATTCGATAAAGACCGCGATGAAATTATCGAACGCGCCCGGGAGGCTGGCGTCAGACGAATGATAGTTACCGGAACAACTGAAGCCGAGA
The DNA here is from genome assembly GCA_963669425.2 of uncultured Amphritea sp. Lineage (GTDB taxonomy): Bacteria > Pseudomonadota > Gammaproteobacteria > Pseudomonadales > Balneatricaceae > Amphritea. The sequence goes on along the minus strand of CAXXNC010000002.1, from coordinate 1,245,710 downwards.
GCGAGCAGGCACTGGAGCTATGCCAGCAACATCCTGACACTCTGCTCTGCACCGCCGGCATTCACCCTCACTACAGCAAAGAGTTCAGTGCACAATCCCGGCAACAGCTGAAAGCTCTTATGCAGCGCCCTGAAGTAATCGCCGTGGGAGAGACCGGTCTGGACTTTAACCGTAATTTCTCGACACCGGAGCAACAGATCCTGGCGTTCGAACAGCAGCTGGAACTGGCTTCGGAAACCGGACTACCTCTGTTTCTGCATGAGCGGGACGCCCACCGACAGCAGCGTGAAATGCTGTTTCATCATCGTGATTATTTACACGGGGGTGTCGCACACTGCTTTACTGGCAGCCGTGAAGAGCTCTATAACTATCTGGATCTGGATCTTTATATCGGCATAACCGGCTGGATCTGCGATGAGCGAAGGGGCACCGAGCTGCTACAACTGATCAAAGACATTCCGGCGGAAAGACTTCTGATCGAAACAGACGCTCCCTACCTACTGCCACGGGATATACGTCCTAAACCTAAAAGCCGTCGTAACCTGCCGGAGTTTCTTCCGCATATACTGGCCGCCGTCTGTCTCAGCCGTCAGGCAGATCAGGAGGAGCTGAGCGAGCAGCTTGAGCAGAACTGCCGGAACCTATTCCGACTCTGATACAACAGGCGGCAGGCCCGCTATAAATTCATGCAGCCCTGAAGCATCAAAAGGCCAGCGCAGCTCTGCCCCGCTGATTTCGTCCACCAGTACCGGGATCAGCACCGCATAGCGCTCCATCAGATTATCATCAAACGCAATATCGACCTCCTCTACCTGATGCAGGGCCGGATCCATCTGAGTCACAAGAATCTCCACCGCCTGATCACACAGATGACATCCCACGCTACTCATCAACAGAAAATTTCGCATTACGCTTCCTTCAGTCAGACATTGTTCAGATCCGCGCCATTATACCCTGACAGCAAAGAAAAAATTGCACATGCCGCGATGCAAAACAGATAAAAATTTCTGCAACATAAACAAGATACTATGGAGCTGTTCCTCACCGGAGCTGGCTCCTCCTGGTGAAAAATCGAACTAAAGTAGCGCTCATGCGACTTGCTGCGCTGCATCAAGTTGTCTATTCTCGTAGGTTCTGTTTGTGAAACTCACTGAGCAAAGGGCAATGTTGTACCAGTAAGACGACACAGACCAGGAATGACATTTCAGCCAAGATACTTGCGGTAGCAGACCATCAGAAGTAAGCACCGTACCGATTAGGCAGGCTTCAGAAGAAGGCAGTTTTATGGAAAACAACAGCAATATCCTCTCTAACCCGCAAGAATTCATTAATTACCTGAACCAGGAAAGCCAGAAGGTCCTGGAGATGTACTCCCAGACCGGACATGACGACCTGTTCGCACAGTTTACTCAGTCATGGACTGAACTGGCGGCCCGTTCTTTCGAAGATCCAACAGTATGGGTTCGCGCAATAGCTGATTATCAGCAGGCACAGATGAACCTGTGGCAGAACATCCTGACCGGTAAAGCGATCGATAAACCTGTTGCGGAACCACAGAAAGGTGATCGCCGTTTTGCCGCCGAAGAGTGGAGCCAGAACCCTGTTTTCTCTTATATCAAGCAATCCTATCTGCTGACCTCAAACCTGCTCAACGAGATGGCGGCTAATGCCAATCTGAGCGACAGCGAGCAGACTAAGCTTGAGTTCTACACTCAGCAGTACATCGATGCGATGTCTCCAACCAACTTTGCCCTGACCAACCCCGAAGTACTTCAGCAGGCCCTTGAAACCAAGGGACAGAGTCTGATTGATGGTCTTCAGAATCTGATGGGTGACGTCGAGAAAGGCCGCATCACAATGACTGATGAAGCCGCCTTTACACTGGGTGAGAACATCGCCACCACCGAAGGCGCTGTGGTGTTCGAGAACGAGATGCTGCAGCTGATTCAGTACAAGCCGACCACCGAACAGGTACACGGCCGCCCACTGCTGATCGTGCCACCGTGCATCAACAAGTTTTACATCATGGATCTGCAGGAGCATAACTCCTACGTACGCTACTGCGTCGATCAGGGCCACACGGTATTCCTGGTATCCTGGGTTAACCCAACCATCGAACAACGCGATCTGGCGTGGGACGACTATATTGGTAACGGCACCCTGAAGGCGATCGAAGCCGTGAAAGGGATCTGCGGCGTAGATAAAATCAACGCGGTATCCTGGTGTATCGGCGGTACCATTCTCGCTTCAACTCTGGCAGTACTGGCAAAACGCAAAGACGAGTCCGTTGCCAGCGCAACCTTCCTGACCACCCTGACCGACTTCACCGATCCGGGCGACCTGCGCGTATTTATCGATGAGCAGCAGGTAAAACAACTGACTCAGAAAGTTGATGACGAAGGCCTGCTGAACGGTCGCAATCTGGCCACTGCATTCAACATGCTGCGTTCCAATGATCTGATCTGGTCTTACGTAGTAAACAACTACCTGAAAGGTCAGAATCCGGCGCCGTTCGACATCCTTTACTGGAACTCAGACTCCACTAACCTGCCTGCGAAGATGTACAACTTCTATATCAACGAAATGTACATCAACAATAAACTGGCAGAGCCAAATGGCCTGACTATCTGCGGTGAACAGATTGACCTGCGCGATATCACAATCCCGGTATATTTCCTGTCCACCATTGAAGATCACATTGCCCCATGGAAAGGCACCTTCAAAGGTACCGAAATGATGCAGGGTAAGATCGAGTTCGTACTGGGCGCCAGCGGCCACGTTGCCGGCGTTATCAACCCGGCATCCAAGAACCGCCGTAACTACTGGACCGGTGGCGAACTGGGTCAGGGCGCGGATCACTGGCTGGAAACCGCCGAACGCCAGGAAGGCAGCTGGTGGCCAAACTGGGCGAAGTGGATCCGTCCGAAGTCCGGCAAAAAAGTTGATGCGCCAAAAGACTACGGCAACGCAGACTACAAAGTGGTCGAGCCGGCACCGGGGCGTTATGTATCTACCCGGGTTGAATAAACCCTGATCTTTCAGAAAAGCCGGAGCTGCGCTCCGGCTTTTTTTATGGCTTAATGCCAGCTCAGATCTATCTACCAAAAAAACACCTTTAGCAGACACTCCATTGCCCCTTCTTCAGAACCGTTTCAGCGGCCAGGAATGCCGCCTTATCCTGCAACTGGCGATTCCGATCATTATTGCTCAGCTATCACAAACAGCCATGGGATTCGTTGATACTCTGATGGCAGGACGCTATGGCGCCGAAGATCTGGCAGCCGTCGCCCTGGGCTCCGGCATCTGGCTACCTGTTTCAATTTCCCTGGGCGGCATACTCATAGCCATCACCCCCAGTGTTGCCCAGCTGGTAGGCGCCAATCGCACCCAGGCGACACCCGCCACGCTGCATCACGGGCTGCTATGCGCCCTGCTGACATCTGTAATTGCCTGCCTGATATTGCAGAACAGCGAACTGATCCTGACCCATATGGAGATCAGCACAGCACTGATGCAGAAGACCGCCGACTATCTGCAAGCCGTCTCCTGGGGTGTTCCGGCAATGATGTTCTATCAATGCTGCCGGAGTTACTGCGAAGGCTTTGGTAAAACCCGGCCATTGATGAAGATCGGCATCTTCGCACTGCTGTGTAATATTCCTCTGAACTACATCTTTATCTATGGCAAATTCGGACTACCAGAGATGGGAGGTGTCGGTTGCGGCTGGGCGACTGCCGCAGTCATGTGGATCATGGCGATCTGTGCCGGACTGTACCTGCATAAAAGCACCCTTTTCAGCCCTCTGCAGCTGCTGAGGCGCCGCTCCGCATTCCAGCCCGATCTGATAAAAAGCCTGCTCTTACTGGGCACCCCTATCGGTTTTACTCTGCTGATCGAAGTCAGCATGTTCTCGGTGATCGCACTGATCATCGCCAGACTCGGTACAACGGTACTGTCAGCCCATCAGATAACGCTCAGTTTCTCCGGCCTGGTGTTTATGATACCGCTCAGCATCGCGATGGCACTCACCATACGTACTGGCCAGCTAATCGGAAGCGGTGATGCCCGCCAGGCACGCATAGCAGGTAACACCGGACTTCTTATTACCACACTGGGCGCTATTCTCTCCTGTACATCAATCAGCTTGCTGGCAACAGAGATCGCCACACTTTACACAACAGAGTCCGCCATTATCCGGTTGGCCAGTAACCTGCTGCTGATCGCCGCAATTTTTCAGATACCAGATGCAATCATGACTACTTGCGCAGGCATTCTGCGGGGTTACAAAGATACAACCAGACCATTACTGATGGTGTTTATTGCGTTCTGGGTTATCGGATTACCCAGTGGCTACAGCCTGGGAATGACCGACATATTCGGGCCTGCTATGGGCGCGGCAGGGTTCTGGTACAGCCTTGTTCTGGGCCTTACGGTTGGGGCTATACTACTGTTATTTCGTTATCAGACAGTCAGCAAACAATGGATAATGGCTTGCAGTACAGAACCTTCAGCATAATCACTACCCTGCTTGTCACTCTATTTATCACAGGCTGCAGCGATGAAACCCCGCAGGATATGCTGGAGAATTACAGCAACCGGGTCAGTAATGCGCTGGATCAGTCTGACCGGCTCAACCTGAAAGCCCCTGTTTCTCTGCCTGAATTTCCCCGCCGCAGAGACCGCCTTCAACCTGTTGAAGATATCCGTCAGGGCTTAGTTGAGGTTTTCAACCTGCGTCACTGCCAGTTGATCACCCTGGTGGCCGAGCGCAACAGCTCACTGGGCAAAGTCATGCCTCCCTCCAGGCAACTAGCCTATGAACTGGAGCTTTATGTCGGCTTACGAGATTGCCTGAAGCAACTGCTCCAGGCCCGTGCAGAACAGGAGCTGATCCAGCAAATCAGAGAGATCCTGGTCATAAAAGAGCGCAATCTGCCGTTGGTTCTGTGGAACGGCATTTATACCAGTGAAGCGGTTGAACGTAACTTCTCCCGCTCAGAGCCCCCGCTACCTCTTCAGAAGAGCAACTCATTTATCAGCGATAAGACGGCCCTTGAAGTGCTGACAAAGCTTGCGGCGCTACAAAATGACGACACTGAATGGCCGGTTCCTGCTGAACTTGAGACGCTGGAAAATCACTACCAGACGCTTTATAACAACCGCTTCGGCAGCCGCTGGCTACACTCTGTTAATCTTCTTACCGCAACCCTTAACCACACAGCGAGAGCCATTGAAAAACGCCTGGATACCCGCCCTCTCTGTTACAACAAACAAACCAACCCAAAAGCCAATATCGTCAGAAACGTTTTCACAAAGTATTACGCCGGTGAGTTACAGCCCTATATGGCCCGGGTCGATCAACAGGGCCGGCAATGGCTACAGTTGAATAATCAGCTACTAGCGCAATTCAGCCAGATCCCTCAGCCCATGCGTCACTATCAGCAACAGGCTCTGAGTATGGAGTTTCAGGATTCTGTCTGGCAAACCTATATCCAGGCCAGAGATCGCCATACCAAAGCCTGGCAAACTCTGTTGGGCCAGTGTGGCCTGATGCCGGGTCAGGGCTGACCACCTGCTCTAATGACTCATTTTGGGCACCCGATATAAGACCCTCTGCAGCAGGTATGGAACAATAGTCTCTTATCCCATTTTCATATGATGGCCATGATCCAAGGATGATTCACCACAACAGACAGTCAGGCTATAGTTGCCATTTCAGCTGGACGCTGATTCTGTTGCTATTTCTCCTGCCGGTAACCTATACACTGATCGCCGCGCCTGCGCTTGACGTGCGCATGAGTGAAGCTGAAATCAAAAAGCTCGGACAACGTTACGGCGAAATGGCCGAACGACGCCTGAGAGCCTGGCAGAATCTGATGGTGGACATCGCCGATCTCGACGAGCAAGACAAGCTGTGGCGTGTAAACCGTTTTTTTAATCAGCTGCGCTTTGTCGATGATATTGTTCACTGGCGTAAGAAAGATTACTGGGCCAGCCCGGTTGAATTCCTGATCACCAATGGTGGTGACTGCGAAGACTTTTCCATCGCCAAGTACTACACACTGCGCCAGGTCGGCGTACCTATCGAAAAACTCAGCATCGCTTACGTAAAAGCCCTGGAACTGAATCAGGCCCATATGGTGCTGACTTATTATTCCAAGGCCTCCGCCACCCCACTGGTACTGGATAACCTTATCGGTGAGATCAAACCGGCGAACCGACGTCCGGATCTGCAACACGTATACAGTTTTAACGGTGATAACCTGTGGCTGTCGAAAAAGGGCCGCCGTAGTACACTGGTCGGCACATCGGACCAACTCAAGCCCTGGGTGCAACTGCAGTCCCGTATTAAGAATCAGGATATAAACCTGAACTGATCAGGTTAAAAGGAGTAAGGCATGTCCATAGTAAATCAGTTAATGGCCGCGGTTTTAGCCGTTCTGATCGGATTGGTTTCAGGCACAGTCTATCTGATGTCCGACAGTTCAAAGGCGATGCTGCTGAATCAGCTCGAATCCCATGGTCAGGATACTGCTACCCATCTGGGTCTTTATATGGCGCCATTTATGGCCGACAAAGATACCGCAGCCATTGAAACCACAGTGAACGCCATTTTTGACAGCGGCTTCTACCAGAACATTAAAGTGGTGGACGGCGTTGGTGAACCGCTGTTTGAAAAACATGCCGATGCTCGTATCAGCGATCAGGTTCCGGACTGGTTTATCGGTCTGGTGGACATCACCCCACCAGAGATGACCCGGGATATCACCCATCAATGGCAGAAAGCAGGCACTATCTTTGTTCAGAGCCGTGCAGGCTATGCTTACGAACAACTCTGGCGCGGCACCAAACAGACCTTTATCTGGTTTGTGCTGCTTTCGTTCGTCAGCATCTTCTTTATCAGTTTTCTGGTGCGTTACATTCTGGCCCCCCTTAAAGGTGTGGAAGAGCAGGCAGAAGCTCTGTCTCAGCAACGCTATATCGAGCAGAGCCATATTCCGGGTACCCGAGAACTGAAGCAGGTCGTTATCGCCATGAATATGATGGTGCGCCGGGTGCGGACTATGTTTGACGAACAGGCCAAGAATATCGAGGAGATCCGTCGTGCCGCCTATCAGGATGAACTGACAGGGCTGGCCAATCAGCGGGCTACTCAGACGCAGCTGACTGAGCGCCTGGATTACCGGAAAGATTTTGGCCGCGGCAGTCTTATCCATCTGCACATTGCCGAGCTTCAGACCCTGAACCAGGAACTGGGCATGGAGCGCACCAATAACTTTATCCGTGCTGCCGCCCAGCAGATTGAACAACTGTCGCGCACCACCAATGAAGCTGTCGTTGGCCGTATCAGCGGCTCTGACTTTGTACTGCTCAGCGATATTACCGACCCGGACCAACTGCAGCGCGAGCTGGCAGCCATTATTGCCAATCTGAACGACTTTTATCACCAACTGAACAATCAGGGTCAACTGAAACCCGCCTGTATCGGTGCAGTACCCTGCAACGAGCTGAGCTCCGCAGAACAACTACTGGCCAATGCCCGTGTGGCAGCCCAACAGGCGAAGCAGAGCGAGCAATCCCTGCAATGTGTCAGCGACGATGAAGATAAACGCCAGGAAAGCTGGCATCAACACGTATGCGACACTATCAACAGCGGAGATATATTTCTGCAGGCGCAGCCGGTACTGGGCCTGTCAAAGGATAACGGCGTTATTCATAACGAAGTCTACGCACGCATCCTCGACCAGCAGCAGCAACCCTGTATGGCTGGCGAGTTCATCAGTGTCGTCAAGCAACTGAACCTGATGGCTGCGCTTGATAAAACCGTGGCCCGTCACGTTATCGCCTACCTGAAAGACAACGCAAAGGATGCAATCTCTGTCAACCTCAGTAACGATGCCGTTCGCGATGTACAGTTCTGTGACTGGCTGGTCAGTGAAGCGGGCACTCTGAATACGCCACAGCAATTGCATATCGAAATTAACGAAAGCTCCGTACTCAACAATATGGAGCAGATTGTACGATTCCGCGAACAGCTGAAAGGCCTGGGAATCCGTTTCGGGGTCGACAACTTCGGCATTAATCCGGCAGGTTTTGCCTACCTCTACACCCTGCAACCGGATTACGTCAAAGTCGATGGCTCACTGATCCGCGAACTGGACCACAGCGCCGAAGACCGGTTCTTTGTCCGCAGCCTGGTCACCGCCGCGCACAGTCTTGATATTCAGGCCTATGCTGAGCATGTAGAGGGAGAGAGTCAGCTGAATCATCTGCGCCAACTGGAACTGGACGGCTCTCAGGGCTGGGTACATGGCCGACCAGAGACCCTCAGATAAATAAACGGATAAACATCAGCTACAAAAAAACCGCCATCCGAGGCTGTGTAAAAACAGCTTTAATTGAGCGGTTTTGATTATCAAGAGCCCTGCGTTAGCGGGGCTCTTTGCTTTTCAAGTGATCAATTAATCATTATGCCCGCACCTGAAGCAGTCCGAGCAATCGTTCCGCCCCTATATGGTTCATTAACCGCGTCAGGTTATAAGCCAGCACGCTTAACCCCATTTCTGCATCCGCACCGTTTTTTCCCCAACAACTGAAGCGTCGCAACCCCATCATCTGTTTTATATGCCCGAAGGGACGCTCTACCGTCGCTGCCCGTGTTTTCATTAAACCGGGATCATCATCTATCCGTTTCTGACTCCGCTCTAATGCATCTTCATAAAAGTGGCGACTGATCCAGCGCTGTTTGGCGCTTGTGCAGCGAGACTGCTGAGGACAGGTGTCGCAGCCAACGCGGGTATACTGATACAACTTCTTTGCTGTGTTTTTCGTCTTCTGCGTCAGGATCTGGCCTGCCGGACAGGCGTACTGATTCTTCTCTGCATCATAGCGGAAGTCGCTCTTCTGATAGTGATCTTTTTTCGGATTGCTGGAACGGTTAGTCGGTACATTCGGCGTGATATCTGACTCTTCACAGGCCGCTAATTGTTCACCATTGGAGTAGCCTGCATCGGCGAGTATCTCCAATGCCTTTGCCTTCAGTTCCGTTTTAACGGCTTTGGCCATCGGCTCCAGCTGGCGATTATCTGAGCCTTGATCGGTGATGTCGTAATGCACGATCAGCCCCGTGTTTGTTTCAACCGCTGTCTGGACATTGTAGCCGACCACGATCCCGTCCCGGCCTGAACGCATACGCCGGGCTTCGGGCTCTGTCTCACAGCAGTGCTTTGCTCCGGTATCCGCCATTGTCTGAGCACCCGCGTTCAGCGCTCTTTGCCGGTTCTGCAACTGCTTTAACGCTTTCTGGATATCCCCCCGGTTTTGCGTGTCGTCCTGCTCTGAGGCTTTAAGCTGTTTAAGATAGTCGTCGATGCGATACTCAAGATGGCGTTGAAGTTTACTTAGTTGCTCGGACTTATAGGTTTTATCCATACTCGCAGCGGCTTTAAACTTGCTGCCATCAATGGCTACAATGCGGCCATCGAGCAAATCTGCCTCCCGGCAAAAACGGATAAAGGCACGGCAGGCTTGCCTTATCGCATGACTGTTCTGCTGCCGGAAGTTGGCCAGTGTTTTAAAGTCCGGCGCCAGGCGTTTCAGCAGCCAGACCACTTCCAGATTGCGATGGCACTCTTTTTCAAGTCGGCGGGTACTGCGCAGCTGATTGAGGTAACCGTACAGATAGAGCTTGAGCAGATCACCGGGATGGTAGGGTTTACGGCCTGTTGTTTTGGTTTGGGCATAAGTAAACCCCAGCGCCGCCATATCGAGCTGATCAACGTAGGCATCAATAATGCGTACGGGGTTATCAGCACTGACATAGTCATCCAGTCTTTCAGGGAACAGCGTACTTTGCTGCCGGGACTCACCTTGTATATGACGCATAAAAAATACCCGCATAAATGTATGCGGGTATTTTTACCGATTATGAGGCGTTTTTACACAGCCTCATCCGGCGGTTTTTTATGAATCAATTTCTGATTAACCGTGCTTATTCAGCAGCAGTTCCAGCTTATTGCTCATGCGCTCTTCGCGCTGCTTAGCTTTATCGTCACGGACGCGCTGCTGGCGACGCTTATTGATCTCTTTCAGCTGCTGCTTGGCGTGCTCGGCTTCTGAAGCAGTCACCGCACCGGAAGCTTCACCGTCCAGACCAATACGGTCAGCACCTTCCTGCAGGCTGCGGAAGTAATAAGGTGAACGGACATAAGATGCCAGCGCTCGTTTAATCTTATTCTTCGCCACTTTCTCATCAGCAACCAGGTCTTCCTGAATACCGATTTTCAGTGGGCGCACGTTGTCACGATTAAACACTTCAGGATAGGTGTCGCACAGCATTTGCAGTGCAGCCTGGTTCGCCGCCCGGTTTTTAGAACGGGAACGGGATTTAGCTTTATCAGCCGTTGTGTCTGTTGTAGTAGCAGTCACAATTCACTCTCTCAAATCGTTAAATATAACCGTCGGGCAGGCCCGTCCGATTCAGAAATCGCCTGACACGTAGACAGGATGCAGCTATGCACCTTTACGAATCAGATAAAAAAACTGGTCATCTTCTGCTTTCTGATCAATTAACTCATGACCCAGAAAAGTACAGAACTTTGGAATATCCCGCTGGGTAGACGGGTCGGTTGCAGTTACCTGCAGTACTTCACCGGCGGCCATCTCCCGCACTTTGTTGTGCAGCAGCATTACCGGCTCAGGACAGAATAGCCCGCAGGCGTCCATTGTCAGGTCTGCTTTTACATCTACCATCGGCTTAACCTCAAATACAACATCGGCTCATATTGTCTCAAATTACGCGGGACAGAAAAACCCATCTTTTGCAGAGATAACATTTTACCCGCGCCGACATTGCTATTATATTGAAATAAAAAGCCTTTAATCTGCTGAGGAGCCGATAATGATCCGTGTAATTATTGAACGTCACATTGCTGAAGAACTGGCGGAACATTACGAAAAAGCCGCCCGCGACACCCTGCAAACCGCTATGCAAGCCCATGGTTTCATCTCCGGCGAATCGCTGCGCAACGCCTATAAGCCCAATCACCGGGTCGTCATGGCAACCTTCCGGACCGTTCAGGACTGGCAACGCTGGCACTCTTCACCGGAACGCAAAGAGATCATGGAAGCGATCAATCCGATGCTGGAAACCGAAGAAAAAATCACCATTCTGGAACACTGATCGGAACAGACGCCACTGACTCAGTCAGTGGCGTTTAATACCCGTACATGAACAGTGATCTCTTCCCTGTCATGATACAGATGCTTAGCGGCAATATGATACTCAATCCCTGCCTCTGACAAACTGTTTTGCAGCTGCTGCAGACATTGCTTAACCTCAATATAACGCTGTTTCATCGGCAGTTTGAGATTAAAAATTGTTTCCCGACACCAGTCCTGCACCAACCATTCAGTCATCAGCTGAGTAACCCTGGCAGGCTTATCCACGATATCACACACCATCCAGTCAAACCGTTTCGCGGGCTGATAAGTGAAAGCATCTTCCGTCAGGTGAGTTACCTGACCACTGTCCATCAATTCAGGTGACATCGGCCCATTATCAATCGCCGTCACAAACATATTCTGATTGACCAGCTGCCAGGTCCAGCCACCCGGCGCAGCCCCCAGATCCACAGCCCTCTTGCCACTGGATACATAGCGGTGCCAGTCCTTCTGAGGGATAAACCAGTGCCAGGCTTCCTCCAGCTTAAGCGTTGAGCGACTTGGCGCAGCCTTGGGAAATTTCAGACGCATAATCCCCATCGGCCAGGGGGCAGAGTTGTCAATCGCGGCATAGCCCAGATAGAAGCAGTCACCACTGATCGCAAACAGGTGCAAACGATGCAGGGCTTTCTTTTGCAGCAGCCCCTTTTTCCTCAGCGACTGACTGAAGGCCGAACCAAAGCTATTACAGAAACGCTGCAATTCACGCCCTTCGGTAGTATCAGCAGGTTCTACAATTAACTCCTGACACAGAGGAAACTGCTCCAGATGCTGACTGAGAATGGCAATACGGTCTTCCCTGTCAACATCTTCGATCAGGGGCAGGCAGACCAGCCACTGACGGGCAAAGATCAGCTCACTGAAACTGATCTGCTGAACGGCCAGCTCCGCACCATCTGGTTGGTGACTGACAAACAACACATAACCGCTGTGCTCATCCAGCTTACAATAGCCGTAGATACCTCGCTGCTCACACAGATCACGTATCTCTGCGGCACACTCTTTCTCAAAACCGGGACGACAGTACAAAAGCAGGTGATTCACTCTGCGGAACCTTCTTTAATTTGCTGGCAATATTGCAGAGTGGATTCTACTGCAAAGCTGATGTGTTCGTCCTGATTTAATCCTGACTTTTTACGCGGCTTAAGATCATGATCACCATCTTCCAGCCAATGCACATGAACGCACTCTGCCAGTTGATAACCCGCTACCGCTTCCTGGTTTCCCATCGGATCACGGGTACCCTGAAAAATATGGACAGGCGTGTGCATCGATTCGAAATGATCGACACGAGGCTTGTCCGATTTACCCGGCGCATAGAACGGATAGCCATAGACAAAACATCCATGTACGGATTCAGCATCCGCCAGCATCGTTGCCATACGACCACCCATCGATTTCCCGGCAATGAATAGCGGTAGCCCCGGCTCCGAGAAGTGCTCAATAAGCGCCTCAAAAAACTCCAGCAGTTTCGGCTGACGATCAGGCGGCCTGCGCTTACCGTCCTCTCGACGCTTCTGCATATAAGGAAACTCGAACCGAATTACCTCCAGTCCTCCACTGGCCAGCTGATGCGCCACTGAAGCCATAAAATCGCTGTCCATTGGCGCTCCGGCGCCATGGGCCAGCAATATCCGCCCCAATACTGGCTGCCCTTCTCTGATCATTGTTTTCTCCTGCAAAATTCCGGCTGCGCAATTATGCCCGAAAAAACCACTTGATCCACATCAAGAAAACTTGAATTAGTAACTGATGATACCAGCCCGGGAACGACCTCCATCGCACAAAAGGGCTAATCCAAAATGATGAAGAAAAAACTATTCAATCAATACCAATCATCAATATCCAATAAAAAACAACATGTTACAAAGCCCATCAAAACAGAAAATAAAATATAAGAAAAAGCTTATACTGTTTTTGCAGTGCGACACTATGTCGCAAGTAATACCGTAAACTCATTGAAATATGACGGCCGTTTACAGATAATAGCCAGCGGAAATTTACTTTCTAAACCTTTCTAATAGCTTGTTGATGAGAGCCTGATATGAGCACAGCAGCTGAACACCCAACCTACAATTACAAGGTGGTGCGTCAATTCGCCATCATGACAGTGGTATGGGGCATTGTTGGAATGGCCGTGGGCGTATTAATTGCGTCCCAGTTAGTATGGCCTGCACTTAACTTTGATACTGCCTGGCTGACTTACGGTCGCCTGCGTCCGTTGCACACCAACGCAGTTATCTTTGCATTCGGAGGCTGCGCACTGTTCGCAACCTCTTACTACGTCGTACAGCGTACGAGCCAAACCCGTCTGATCTCCGATAAACTGGCAGCATTCACCTTTTGGGGCTGGCAGCTGGTTATCCTGCTGGCAGCGATCACTCTGCCACTGGGTATCACTTCTGCAAAAGAATATGCCGAACTGGAGTGGCCAATTGACCTGCTGATCACAGTGGTATGGGTTGCATACGCGATCGTCTTCCTGGGTACAGTGAAGATGCGTAAGACTTCCCACATCTATGTAGGTAACTGGTTCTACATGGCATTCATCATCACGGTTGCAGTACTGCACATTGTAAACAGCGCGGCATTGCCTGTTTCTCTGACTAAGTCTTACTCTGTATACCCTGGTGCTGTTGATGCGATGGTTCAGTGGTGGTATGGCCACAACGCAGTAGGTTTCTTCCTGACTGCAGGCTTCCTGGGCATGATGTACTACTTCGTACCGAAGCAGGCTGAACGTCCAATCTACTCCTACCGTCTGTCCGTAGTTCACTTCTGGGCTCTGATCGCTACTTACATGTGGGCTGGTGGTCACCACCTGCACTACACTGCTCTGCCTGACTTCGCTCAGACTCTGGGTATGGTAATGTCCCTGATCCTGCTGGCTCCTTCCTGGGGTGGCATGATCAACGGCATGATGACCCTGTCTGGTGCATGGCATAAGCTGCGTACTGACCCGGTTCTGCGCTTCCTGGTTGTTTCCCTGTCCTTCTACGGTATGTCTACCTTCGAAGGCCCAATGATGTCTATCAAGACTGTAAACGCTCTGTCTCACTACACTGACTGGACTATCGGTCACGTACACGCAGGTGCGCTGGGTTGGGTTGCAATGATCTCCATCGGTGCTGTTTACCACATGATTCCACGTCTGTACGGTAAAGCTCAGATGGCTAGCGTTAGCCTGATCAACACTCACTTCTGGCTGGCAACTATCGGTACCGTACTGTACATCTGTGCAATGTGGGTAAACGGTATTCTGCAAGGTCTGATGTGGCGTGCAGTAAACGAAGACGGCACCCTGACTTACAGCTTCGTAGAAGCTCTGGAAGCAAGCCACCCTGGCTTCTTCGTACGTGCTCTGGGTGGTGCGTTCTTCCTGCTGGGTATGGTCCTGATGGCATACAACGTATACCAGACTGTTCGTAAAGACAGCAAAGCTCCTGCAGCTGACGCGTCTGCTCAAGCAGCTTAAGGATCAGAGGAGCACATAAGATGATCAAACACGAAACGATTGAAAAGAACATTGGCCTGATGATCCTGCTGATCATTCTGGTGATCAGCGGCGGTGGTCTGGCTGAAATCGTACCTCTGTTCTTCACCAACGCTACTACCAAGCCTATTGATGGCTTGCGTACATACTCAGCACTGGAACTGGAAGGTCGTGACATCTACATCCGTGAAGGTTGTAACGTATGTCACTCTCAGATGATCCGTCCGTTCCGTGCAGAAACTGAGCGCTACGGTCACTACTCTACTGCTAACGAATCTGTATGGGAGCACCCGTTCCTGTGGGGATCTAAGCGTACCGGTCCGGATCTGGCCCGCGTAGGCGGTCGTTACAGTGATGACTGGCACCGTGCTCACCTGTACAACCCGCGTGACGTAGTACCTGAGTCCAAGATGCCATCTTACCCTTGGCTGTTTGAAAACAAACTGTCCGGTAAAGATACGGCTGCCAAAATGCGAGTACTGGCTAAAATGGGTGTTCCATACACCGAAGAAGAAGCTAACGCAGCTCGCGAGCAGGTAGAAGGCAAGAGTGAGATTGACGCTCTGGTTGCTTACTTGCAGGCACTTGGTAAAACCCACTCTGAATACACCAACAAACGGTAATCCGAGTGAGCTACGAAGTTTATGGTCCGTATCTGCCGGGGTTGATGTTACTCACCTTTATCGGCCTGTTTATCTGGGTTCTGTTACCGGGTAACCGCAAACGATTTGATGAGGCATCCCAGCTCCCTTTCGCCGACGAGGAGAAAGATGCAGCTGAGACAGATACGACCAATGACGGGAGAAAAGAAAAATGAGTGCTTTTTGGAGCGCATGGGTATGGGCAATTACCCTGGCAGTAATCCTGGGTTGTACCTGGTTACTGCTGGCTACTCGCAAAGGCGAGCAGTACAAAGAAACCACTGAGGAAACTGTGGGCCACGCGTTCGATGGCATCGAGGAATATGACAACCCGCTGCCGGGTTGGTGGTTCCAGATGTTCATCGGTACCGTTATCTTCGGTATCGTTTACCTGGGTCTTTACGGCCTGGCGAACGTAAAAGGCTTCTACGGCTGGAGCTCTGTAGGCCAGTACGAAGAAGAGATGGCGCACGCTGAAGAGGTTTACAAGCCTGTATTCGCTAAATACGCAGCAATGTCTATCGAAGATCTGCAGGGTCAGCCTGAAGGTCTGAAGATGGGTCAGCGCATGTTCGCGAACAACTGTTCACTGTGTCACGGTACTACCGGTACCGGTGCTCACGGCTTCCCTAACCTGACTGACGCTGACTGGCTGTACGGTGGTGCTCCTGAGACCATCAAGCAGACAATCGCTGCAGGCCGTACCGGTGCAATGCCACCATGGGGTGCGGTATTGGGTGAAGAAGGCGTTCGTGACGTAACCAGCTATGTTATGTCTCTGAGCGGCAAGGAACACGATGCTGAAGGCGCAGCGCGCGGCCAGCAGCAGTTCCAGGCTCTGTGTACTGCTTGTCACGACCAGGACGGTAAAGGCCTGCAAGCACTGGGCGCACCTAACCTGACTGACGACGTATGGCTGTACGGCTCTTCTTTTGAGAAGGTAAGCCACACCATCCGCGTAGGTCGTAACGGTGTAATGCCTGCTCATAAAGATCTGCTGAGCGATGATAAGATCCACCTGATCACCGCTTATGTTGTAAGCCTGTCTGATAAGTAAGGCTCAGATCAATAAAAAGGCGATATGATGAAAATCATATCGCCTTTTTTTGTGCCAGACTTTAACACCCGAAACAAACGCGGGTATAATATTCGCAATCACTAATAAACCTGATTCTATAAGGTTTAGAGTGCGAGCATTACGAAATACTTCAGGGTGAGGAATGGTATGAACCAGATACCAGTTAAAGACGTAACACCAAAGAGCCAGAAGGGAAATAACGAGAGCTACGACCTGTACGCCAAACGGGAACATATCTACGTTAAATACTACAAAGGCTTCTTTAAAAACTTCCGTACCATCTCCGGCATTATCATGCTGGTCATGTTTTACGGTTTCTCCTGGTTACAGTGGGATGGCCATCAGGCAGTGCTGTTTGATCTGCCAAGCCGCCAGTTCCATGTATTCGGTTTCACCTTCTGGCCGCAGGACTTCATGCTGCTGTCCTGGCTGCTGATCATTCTCGCCTTCACTCTGTTCTTCGTAACCGTATTTGCCGGACGCCTCTGGTGCGGCTACGCCTGCCCACAATTCGTCTGGACCTGGTTTTTCATGTGGGCTGAACGGGTAACCGAAGGCGACCGTAACCAGCGCATGAAGCTCGACAAGCAACCCTGGAGCGGTAAGAAACTGGCTAAAAAAGCTGCCAAGCACACCCTCTGGTTTGTTATCGCTGCAGTATCCGCGATCGCTTTTGTCGGTTACTTCACCCCAATTCGCGAACTGACTCCGGCCGTTCTCAGCTGGAATCTCGGCCCCTGGGAAACCTGGTGGATCGGTTTCCTGACCGTGGCCACCTATGCCAACGCCGGCTGGATGCGCGAGCAGGTCTGTATCTATATGTGCCCGTATGCCCGCTTCCAGAGCGTTATGTTTGATCAGGACACACTGGTCATTTCCTACGACGAGAAACGCGGTGAAACCCGCGGCAAGCGCAAGAAACACGCTGACCATAAAGCTCAGGGACTGGGTGACTGCATCGACTGTAACGCCTGTGTTCATGTCTGCCCGGTGGGCATCGATATTCGCGATGGCCTGCAGTACGAATGTGTCGCCTGTGGCGCCTGCATAGACGCCTGTGATGACATGATGGACCGCATGGGTTACGACCGCGGCCTGGTGCGTTACACCACCGAGCACGCACTTGAAGGTGGCACTACCCACATCATGCGACCTCGCCTGATCGGCTACTTTGTTGCACTGTGCGCCATGTTTATCGCCTTCAGCTATACACTTTATGCCCGTATTCCTCTGGAAGTGGACATTCTTCGTGACCGGGGTCAACTCTATATCGAAGCATCCAACGGCAATATCGAAAACGTATATACTCTGAAGCTGGCCAATAAGTCTCAGGAAGATCATCGCTACAGCATTGAAATCAGCGGTATCGATGGCCTGGAAATGCTGGCGGACAACGAAGTAACCATCCGCTCCGGTGAATTGCTGGAATACCCGATCAGCCTGCAGGTTGATCCACGTTTCCTGGAACGCCCGAACTACGACATTATGTTCAGAGTTCAGGCACTGGATGATGCTGATATTGTTATTGAAGAGGAAAACCGATTTATCGGTCCCGCAAAGCGATAACGGTCTACCGTCCCGCATTTGACTGAGCTAAAATAGCTGCCGGGTTGCAATCCGGCAGCTATTTGTTTTTTGCACTAAGGAAACCTATGACTGATCAAAGCACCGCACCATGGTATAAGCAGCCCTGGCTGTGGTTTATCCTTGCACCACTGATTGCAACACTGCTCTACTCCACCGTTTATATTACCGCCTCAGTTGTTACCCACGACGGCGTGGTTCTGGAAGAGTACTCCAAGAAAGCCAAAGCGTTCCATGAAGACAAAACCCGCACTCTGGCTGCGAAAGAACTTGGCCTGAACGGTAAGCTGCGCTTCGACCTGATCACCAACGATATCAGCGTGCAGCTCAACAGCACTAAGGATGCCGAACTGCCAAAGCAGCTGCAGCTGACCATTGGCCATCCAACCAAGTCCAGTCTGGATATTCAGGTTTCCCTGCGTGAACTGCAGAAAGGCCACTATGTCGGTGAGCTGAAAGGCAGTATGAAAGGTCGTAAAACCCTGATTCTGAGCCCGCCGGATAACAGCTGGCTGCTGGTCAACGAGGCCGAACCACCGTACGATCAGCAATCTTTCAGCTTTGGTGATAGCTAAGTCTTAATGAACGCATCCCAGGACCCTCTGAAACACGAACAGGGCTGCTATCATTGCGGCCTTGATATCCCTCCCGGCAGCCAGTACATCACACAGATAGGTGGTGTAGACCGACAGATGTGCTGCCCGGGCTGTCAGGCAGTTGCCCAGGTTATCGCCGACGGCGGTCTGGAAAACTACTACAAGCACCGCACCAGCGAAGCGACTTCACCTGAAGCCATTTCCGCCGATGATCAACTACTGGCCGAGTTGTCTCTTTACGATCATGACAGCGTTCAGAGCAGTTTTGTCGTTCAGACCGATGAACAGACCCGGCAGGCCACCCTGGTGATTGAAGGCATCACCTGCGCTGCATGTGTCTGGCTGCTGGAGCATCACCTGGGGGCTCTGGACGGGATCGAAAAAGTCAGCGTCAACCTGACTAATCACCGGGCCCGGATCGACTGGCAGCAGTCAGAGATAAAACTCAGTGAAATTCTGCTGGCCATCCATTCGATTGGCTATCAGGGGCATCCTTACCACCCGGATAAAGAAGAGCAGTTACTGGAACGGGAAACCAAACTGGCGATGCGCCGACTCGGTATCGCTGGCGTTTTTTCGATGCAGATCATGATGCTGGCAGCCGCACTTTACACCGGTGCCGGTGCCAGCCTTGAAGCGCAGTATGAAACCTTTATTCGCTGGGCCAGTCTGGTACTGGCCACCCCCGTGGTCTTCTATGCGTCCCGCCCTTTCTTTGAAGCCGCGCTGCGGGATCTGAAGACCCGTCACCTGACAATGGATGTGCCCGTTTCCATCGCAATTGGTGGTGCCTACACCGCCAGTATCTGGGCAACCCTGACCAATACCGGCGAAGTCTACTTTGACTCGGTTTCCATGTTTACTTTCTTCCTGCTGATCGGTCGATTCCTGGAAATGAAAGCCCGACACCGGACCGGACGAGCCGGAAATGCCCTGCTCAATCTGCTACCGGCAAGCGCAGTCCGTTACGATGACGGACAGGAAACGGTGGTTGCCGCCAATGAACTGCAACAAGGCGACCGGGTACTGGTTAAGCCTGGCCACACCATTCCAGCCGATGGCCGGATAATCAAAGGCAGCAGCAGTATCGATGAATCAGCCCTGACCGGTGAATACCTGCCACTGACCAAAGGCATTGACGACAGTGTTGTCGGCGGCACCATCAATGTTGAAAACCCGATTGATATCGAGGTCACTCAGGTTGGTGCCAGCTCACAGCTGTCCTCAATTGTCCGGCTGCTGGAACGCGCGCACGAAGAGAAGCCTCAGGTAGCCCGACTGGCTGATAAAGTATCCGGCTACTTTGTTGCCGCCGTGCTTATCACCGCTGCCACTGTCGGCCTGACCTGGTGGCAGATCAATCCCGAACACGCTTTCTGGATCACCCTTTCGGTACTGGTTGTTACCTGCCCGTGTGCTCTGTCACTGGCGACCCCCACCGCCCTGACAGCCGCGACAGGCACCCTGCGCCAGAACGGTCTGCTGATCACTCGCGGGCATGTACTCGAAAGCCTCGCAAAAGCCACCCATATCGTGTTTGATAAAACCGGCACCCTGACCGAAGGCAACCTGTCACTGCATCAGATCCGAACCCTTACAGAGATAACAGACATTGATAGTCTGAAAATTGCAGCAGCCCTTGAAAGCCATTCCGAGCACCCGATTGCCAAAGCATTTCATAAAGATCCGCGGGTACAGAACACCGCCGCCGCTGAAACACTGACAAACCATGTCGGACAGGGCCTGGAAGGTATTGTTAACGGTCAACGCTATTTTATCGGCAAACCCGGATTTGCCTCCCAACACTGCGGAGCTGACCTCAGCTTTGATGATGCACCGGATCAATCCGGCCAATGGCTGCTACTAGCCAGTGAAGATCAACCGCTGGCCTGGTTCGGTCTGAACGATCCGGCCCGTAAACAAGCGGCAACAATGATCACATCGCTGCAACAGATGGGCCTTGAGGTTCAGATGCTGACCGGAGACAGCTCCGCGGCGGTTGAACATATCGCTGGCCAACTGAAGATTAACCGCGTTATTTCCGGTGTCAGCCCTGAACAGAAGTTGCAGCATATTCAGAAACTTCAGGATGAAGGCGCACAACTGATTATGGTCGGTGATGGCATTAACGACATCCCGGTACTCGCAGGTGCCCAGACCTCTATTGCCATGGGTTCCGCCACTGATCTGGCCAAAACCAATGCCGATGCGGTACTGATCTCCGGTGAACTGATGCGTTTACCGCAGGCACTGCAACTGGCCCGTCGAACCCGTAGCAATATCCGCCAGAATCTGGGCTGGTCGATTTTTTACAATCTGATCGCCCTGCCGCTGGCGGCTACCGGGATGATTGCCCCGTGGATGGCGGCCATCGGCATGTCTGCCAGTTCCCTTGTGGTCGTTGGCAACGCCCTGCGTCTGACTAAACTTGGCAAGACAAATCCGGTAGAATAACCCCATTAAATTAGCTGAAATATCACTATGTCTATAATCTACCTGCTGATACCTATCGCGATCATCCTCGCCGGTGTGGCCATGTGGGGATTCTTCTGGTCCGTTAACAGCGGCCAGCTGGATGACCTGGAATCACCAGCGCACAGCATTCTGTTTGAAGATGACGACCACCTGATTCCCGACGACGCCAAGCCCCGCGACGACAACGAAACCAAATGATCGGCGATTCTGTAACTGTACTGACAGCAATCACTCTGGGACTGTTAGGCAGCGCCCACTGCCTGGGCATGTGCGGTGGCATTTCCAGCGCCGTTGCTATGGGCATCGACCGACAGAACAGTAACCCCCTGTTATTACTCAGTGGCTTTAATCTGGGCCGGATTGCCAGCTACACCCTGGCCGGCGCTCTGATGGGCAGCATTGGCTGGTTGCTGCGATCACCTGAGATATCGCTTTTCCTGCGCTGCCTGGCAGGCATCATTCTGATTCTGATGGGGCTCTATGTCGCGCAGATCTGGAAAGGTCTGAGCTGGATCGAAAAACAGGGCAACTATATCTGGCGCTACCTGCAGCCATTAAGCAAACGCTTATTGCCAGTGCGCAATCCTGTTCAGGCGCTGGCACTGGGTGGTTTATGGGGCTGGCTGCCCTGCGGTCTGGTATACAGCACCCTGATCTGGAGCGCGACCGCTGCAGACTGGAAGACCTCAGCACTGATGATGGCCTGCTTCGGCCTGGGTACTGTCCCGGCAATGTTTGCCACCGGACTGCTGGCACAACAGGTACAGACCTTACTTAAACAGCGCAGTACTCAAACCATCGCTGGCGTACTGATCATCGGATTTGGTTTATTTACTGTTCCCTGGCCCGGGCTGATACAGAGCCTTGGCATTGCTTGATAAACATCAATACCCGTAGCGCATATACCGCTATAATCACCCTTTTGCCGTAGACGAGAGAGTTTTTTGTGAGCCAGAACAATCTGATTAAATGGGATCTAGATCTGATCCGTCGTTACGATCTTTCAGGTCCCCGCTATACCTCTTACCCTACAGCAATCCAGTTTGATCCTGAACTGTCAGCTAATGATCTGGTCAGCACCGGCCAGCAAACAGCGGATCGCACTTCACCACTGTCGCTGTATGTTCATATTCCGTTCTGTGCTCACGTTTGTTACTACTGCGCCTGTAATAAAGTCATTACCCGCAATCGTAAAAAAGCTCAGCCTTATCTGGATACTGTCTACAAAGAGATGGCTCAGCTGTCTGAATGGTATTCCGATGACCGTATCGTCGAGCAACTACACTGGGGCGGCGGTACTCCGACCTTTATCAGCAACGAACAGATGATCGAGCTGATGCAGCAACTGCGTAAGCACTTTAAGCTGCTGGATGACGACTCCGGAGATTACTCCATTGAGATCGATCCCCGTGAAGTTGATCACGAAACCCTGCGAGTCCTCCGTGAAATCGGTTTCAACCGGGTCAGCTTCGGCGTCCAGGACGTTGAACTGAAAGTGCAGGAAGCGGTTAACCGGGTACAGCCGGTAGAAGAAGTGGCTGATGTACTGCAGGAAGCCCGTCGTCTGGGTTTCCGTTCGATCAATATGGATCTGATCTACGGCCTGCCTCACCAGACACTGGAAAGCTTCAGTAAAACACTGGACACCATTATTGAGCTGAGCCCGGATCGCCTGTCGGTATTCAACTATGCTCACATGCCCGATCGCTTCCGTTCTCAGAAGCATATCAATGCTGACGATCTGCCAAGCCCTGAAACCAAGCTGGCCATTCTGGAAACCACCATCAATAAACTGATGGACGCCGGCTACGTATATATCGGCATGGACCACTTTGCCAAACCGGATGATGAACTGGCGCTGGCTCAGCAGAACGGCAAACTGCACCGTAACTTCCAGGGCTACACCACCCACAGTGACTGTGATCTGGTGGCCATAGGGGTGTCTTCAATCAGCCAGATCGGCGATGTTTATTACCAGAATGAACATGATATTGCCGCCTATACAGCGGCGGTAGAAGAGCGCAGTGATGCCATCAAGCGCGGTGTAACACTGACCCGAGATGATCGTATCCGCCGGGCTGTGATCACCCAGCTGATCTGTCAGTTCGAACTGGAAAAAGCCGCCATTGAGCAACAGTTCGATATCCGTTTTGATGAGTACTTCGCAGAAGAGCTGGAAGATCTGGCACGCTTCACCGAAGACGGGCTGGTAGAACTGAATGAAAGACAGATCTCCGTGACCCCGCCAGGTCGCCTGTTGATCCGCCGGATCTGCATGTCTTTTGATGCTTATATACCAAAGCAGCAGCCAACCAAAGGCTTCTCCCGTATCATTTGATACGGGAAATACTTCACCCGGTTGCAGAATTAGTAGATAATTGCTGAGCAATTAACGAAATGACGGGACCAGATTATGGGTAACCATAAGGCCACAGAAGGAAAACTGCACAGTTTACAGCAGGTTCATTGCAGCACCTGCAGCCTGAGTTCATTGTGCCTGCCAGTATCTCTGAATATGACAGAGATGGAACGCCTCGATAACATCATCGATAAGAGCCGACCGCTGAAAAAAGGCGATCATCTGTTCCATCAGGGCGAGTCATTCTCCTCTGTTTATGCAATACGCGCCGGCACCATCAAGACCTACACCCTTACAAACGAAGGCGAAGAGCAGATTACCGGCTTCTACTTCCCAGGTGAACTGGTGGGTATGAGCGGCTTTGACAGTGATGAATACCCTGTCTCTGCCAAAATTCTGGAAACCACTACCGTCTGCGAAATTCCATTTGAACGTCTGGATGATCTGTCCGGCCAGATGCCTGAGCTACGTCGCCAGATCCTGCGCACACTCAGCAAAGAGATCCGCGATGATCAGCAGATGATGCTGTTGCTGAGCAAGAAAAACGCCGAGCAGCGTGTCGCAACATTCCTGGTTAAGCTCTCCAGCCGCTTTAAAGCCCGCGGTTATTCTGCGGCTAACTTCCGTCTGTCCATGTCCCGCAATGAGATCGGTAACTATCTGGGACTGGCGGTAGAAACGGTCAGCCGTATCTTTACCCGGTTCCAGAAAATGGAACTGATCCGCGTTGACGGTAAAGAGATTGAGCTACTGGATCTGGAAGAGATCTACAGCCTCTCCGGGGAATCCCCTGATGAGGAACCGTGTGAGCAGCAAACCTGCCCTAACACCTGATCCGGATTGCTGTAAGCAATTACAAAAACCGTTTTCATACCAATACCCGCAACCTGTTGCGGGTATTTTCTGAGTAAGCACCTGAATAAGGTCCTGATTAAGTCCTAAGGTTGTCCAATGTCTTTTGACGAATGCTATATCAAGTCTGTAATGCGCACGATTCCCGACTGGCCAGAGCCAGGCGTAATGTTCCGGGATATCACCCCTCTGTTTAAAGATCCGAAAGCACTGCGCATGATCTCTGATGCCTTTATTCAGCGCTATATTGATTCAGAGATCACCCATATCGCCAGTATCGATGCACGGGGATTTCTGATCATCGATGCACGGGGATTTCTGATCAGCTCAATCATGGCTTATCAGCTGAACATTCCACTGGTACTGGTACGTAAAAAAGGCAAACTGCCGGGCAAAACCATTCATCGCGAATACGCGCTTGAATACGGTACAGCCGCAGTCGAAATGCAGATCGATGCCGTTGCCGAAGGCGACAAAGTACTGGTATTTGACGACCTGATCGCGACTGGGGGCACCATCCTGGCAGCCTGCACGATCATCAAGGAGCTGGGAGCGGAGGTTTATGAAGCTGCGGCTCTGATCGACCTGCCGGACCTGCAGGGCTCTGAAAAAATTCAGGAGACCGGCGTACCGGTGCATACCCTGTTGGCCTATGAAGGCCTCTGAGACAGCGCTGTTACTATGAAAAGGGCCTGCAGGGCCCTTTTTTAATTCTCCGAACCGGCGACAGACACCACTGCCTGCGACCTTCTGATAGTTGCTATAAGTCTTAAAGTTATATAAATATAACCAAAACAATAAATACAGTGATCTGACCATGTCCCGAACAGCTACTTTTGCCGCCTGTTGCGCCCTTGCTCTGTCCTCCACAACCTCCGCTGAAGAAGTCACGCTGGAGCATAACGGCCTGACTCTGAATGCCAACCTCCAGCTTGTCGAAGAACAGCCATTGTCCGGCCGGGTAGCCTTGATTACCCATGGCACTCTGGCCCACAACGGTATGGAGATTATCGCGACACTGCAGGAACTGCTGGCCGATGAGGAGATTCCCAGTCTGGCGATCAATCTGAGCCTCGGTCTCGATAACCGCCACGGTATGTATGATTGCGCAGTACCTCATGATCATAAGCATACTGACGCTGTCGACGAAATTAACCGCTGGCATCAATGGCTGAAGGATCAGGGAGCCGCCGAAGTCATCACTATCGGCCACTCCCGGGGGGGTAACCAGGTTGCCTGGTACAACCAGGATCACAGCGGTCAGAGCCTGGCTCAGGTACTGATTGCACCGGCAACCTGGAGCGAAGCCGGTGCTGCAGAAAACTACCAGAATCGCTATCAGCAGCCACTTCAACCATTACTGGAGCAGGCACACAGCCTCAGCCCGGACAAAGCAATGAAGAACACCGGATTTATCTATTGCCAGGACAGCACCGTCAGCGCCGGCAGCTTTGTAAACTACTACACACCGGATCAGCGCTTTAACACACCTTCTCTGCTACAGCAGACCAGCCTGCCGACTCTGGTACTGATCGGCTCTGAAGATAATACGGTAGCCAACCTCCCTGAAGCGATGGCTGAAGTCAGTACTGCTGCGGTACAATCAGTCACCATTGATGGCGCAGACCACTATTTCCGGGACCTGTATGCCGATGAAATGATTGAACACATCGTCGAGTTTATGGACCAACTATGACACTCAAAACCCGTTTCGCAGCCCTTTTTGCCTCGCTGATCATCAGTTTCAGCAGTGCCGCTGGCGCCCAACCACTGCCTGTTCTAGAGAACCTGCAGGCCGACCAGCAGAATGCCGGCGATCGTTTTCTGCTGGTGCTGGTCAGTCAGCCGGATTGCAGTTATTGCGAGCTGGTAGAAGAAGAGGTGCTGGAACCAATGCAGCTGAGCGGCCAGTATAATAACCGACTGCTATTCCGCAATCTGATCATCCACGACGGGCGGGATGTCACTGACAGTGACGGTACGATGATCAGTGCTTCACAACTGGCCCGCCGTTATAACAGTAGTATGACTCCGACACTGCTGTTTATTGACCCCCAGAGCGGTGCAGAGATTGCCAATAAGATGGTCGGTGTCAGCAATATCGAAATGTACGGTTTCTATGTCGACAAACAGGTAAAGATTGCCCACCGGTTTAAAACAACACCATAAGCATTTCTAGCCCTATTCCATCCGCCCTATTGCCAGTACAATGGCGCACCTGTTTACATCTGAATTAAGGCGCCGTTTTATGTGGTTCAAAAATGCTATCTTCTACCGTTTCAGTCAGGCTTTCACCCACACACCGGAAACACTGGAAGATAAACTCAAGGAAAAAGCATTCACCCCTTGCGGCAGCCAGGAACTGACCCGCTTTGGCTGGGTCAGCCCAACCAGCGGCCTGTCCGATATGCTGGTTCATGCAGGTAACGGCTTTATGCTGATCGCCGGCCAGAAAGAGGAAAAAATCCTCCCTTCGGCCGTGGTTAAGCAGCAACTCGATGACAAGGTTAAAGTAATCGAGCATGAACAGGCCCGTAAGGTTTACAAAAAAGAGAAAGACCAGCTCAAGGATGAGATCGTCCTTGACCTACTGCCCCGAGCCTTCAGTAAATATCAGAAAACATGGGCACTGATCGCTCCGCAGCACAACCTGCTGATTGTAGACGCCAGTAGCCATAAGCGAGCTGAAGAACTGCTGAGTCATCTGCGCAGCCTGCTGGGTTCTCTGCCGGTTATTCTGCCTGATGTTAACCATTCACCTTCGGCAATTATGTCACACTGGCTGGAGCGGCCTGAGGAGCAACCAGCAGGCATTACATTGATGGATGAGTGTGAACTTCGTGATAGCGCGCTGGAAAGTGGTGTTATTCGTTGCAAGGGGCAGGATCTGCTCAGCGACGAGATCGGCCAGCATCTGGAAGCGGGCAAGCGAGTGGTTAAACTGGCGGTTGAATGGCAGGAAAGCCTGAGCTTTATTCTGCAGGACGATCTGTGCATCAAGCGCATTAAGCTGTGTGATTCCCTGCAGGAAAAACTGGATCAGGACAGCACCGACGTCGCTATTGAGCGCTTCGACAGCGAATTTGCGCAGATGTCTCTGGAATTCAGCCGACTGATTCCGGCCTTGATTGACGCCTTCGGTGGTGAAGCGCAGCGCCCATAAAATAAGTGGCGAGTGGCGAGTGGCGAGTGGCGAGTGGCGAGTGGCGAGTGGCGAGCAGAATATCTTTAACTATGTAGGGTGTAATAGCGCAGCGTATTGCACCATAAACAGAATCGGTGCGTTATAACGCACCCTACTTGCTATCAAGCTTTTTGCTTTTTCCAGCTAGTCACGCTCGCGTGACGATCCAGCCACCAGCAAGGTGAGCTCTGCTCACCGTCCAGCCACAAACTACCCAATTCCTTATCGGCACGAGGGCGTACCTCGCTACAAAGCAATTTAAAACTCCGCAGCGACGCTCGCTTTTCCCAGCAAGTGGCTTCAGCCACGTCTCGCAAGTCTCGTCTGCGAGACGTTCCCGCTACCGGATAGGCTAAAGCCTATCCGTTACTCTGCCTCATCCCCTACAACAGTCAGCCCAAGGCTGGTCCAGGCCTGCATACCGCCACGGTAATACTTCAGTTTATCCTCCGGATAACCCGCCTTCAGCAAAGCACGTCCCATTGTTGGCGTCTGACCACACCAGTAACCGTTACAAAACATCACCAGGGTCCGGGCATTGTCAAAGTTATAGCCGCTGTCGCTCACCTCAACACCGAAGTCATCCAGTGCATCTTCCATATCACTCTGCTCTTTCATCAATGTAAACGGATAGTTCACAGAGCCCGGAATCGTCAGGCGGTAATGCCAGCCTTCGGTACGGGTATCAACGATCATGATGGTCTCATCTGACTCCGCTTCCATCATGTATTTGGTGAACTCCCGCTCACCCAGAGTTTCTACTTCATTAGGAGCAAATGGATTCATCGCCTGAGGCATGCCGCGGAATGTCGTACTGTAGAGTTCAGAAATGCGGTTCTCAGGATTCTGGTTGCGCTTAACTTCAACCGCCTCACCGTCATGATCCACAGTGAAGGAGAACAACCCTGGCGCGATCATCGCCTTCTTGCCTCCCTCTGCCATTACAGCAGGCGAACCTGCGATCATAGCCCCCAGTAAAACACCGGCAAATGCTTTCTTCATCATCTCTCACACCATCATTTTTTTAGTTGTTTTATCGTTCTGTCTACAGACCTGTTACAGGAAAAGCCCATCTCCGCAGAGCATAGAAACAAATTCCATCACTGCACAAATAGATAAAGTTATAAGCTAATCCCTATCGGTTATATGAAAATATTAAGACATCAAACCGACACTTTGTCACTGCTTTCTCTCTAGTGATTTAGTCTGATAAAGCGATTGCACTATGCTGATCACTGTGTAGACTACGCCCACCAACAGCGAGAGGCGGATCAGTGAGCAAAACTTACAGTGTTAAAGAGATGTTTTATACCCTGCAGGGCGAAGGTGCTCAGGCCGGTCGGCCGGCGGTCTTCTGCCGTTTTACAGGTTGTAATCTCTGGTCGGGCCGGGAGCAGGACCGGGCTAAAGCTGTATGCGATTTCTGCGACACTGACTTCATCGGCACTGACGGTCAGAACGGCGGTAAATTCCGCTCACCGGAAGCCCTGGCTGCAGCGGTACGCTCCCTATGGCCCGGTGATGCTGGTCAGCCTTATGTCGTTTGTACCGGTGGTGAACCACTACTACAACTCGATAGCGCGTTGATTCAAGCTTTTCATAGCCAGGGCTTTGAGATCGCGGTAGAAACCAACGGTACCCTGCCACTCCCCCCGGGACTGGACTGGATCTGTGTCAGCCCGAAAGCTGACGCTGAGGTGGTGGTCCAACAGGGGGATGAACTTAAACTGGTTTACCCGCAGTTACTGGCAATGCCTGAACGCTTTACCCATCTGCAGTTTAATCATTTCTACCTGCAACCTCTGGATGACAGGAACCAGCAACACAACACCCGTACAGCGGTCAGCTATTGTCTGGAACATCCGCAATGGAGGCTCAGCTTACAGACCCACAAACTACTGGGAATTGACTGAGCCGACGCCGACTCCCGCTGGGCTATTACGCCAGATAATCAGCCCCACCGCCGGCAGCTGCATCAGAATACCGTACAGCAGGACCGTCATCGACATCTGTGGCTGCTGCAGAATCGCACCGGTCACAAGCAGAGCCGTGCCGGCATTCTGAATCCCGGTTTCAATTGCCAGCGTCAGTGACGTTGAGACATCGTATCTGAAGCCCCGCTGCGCAATCAGCCAGGCCAATAGCATGGCACTGCAGGCCAGCAACAGAATAGCGGGTGACAGCTGCGGCAGTAACTGCGGTAACGCCTCCCGGTTAGCCAGAGTAATTAATACGACCACGGTAAACATAAACAGCAGTGAGATCGCTTTCACCGGTCGGTACAGGCGCTGGCATAATGCCGGATACTTTGCATTTAACACCATGCCGATCGACACCGGCACGACAGTCACTACCAGCAGCTTCATCGCCGTTTCCAGGAGTGGCAGGGTAACCATCACCCCCTCCCCCATAAAGTGACTCATCGCCCACCAGGTCAGCCAGGGCAGCGTGAAAGGTACCAGCAGACTGGTTACCGCCGTCAGAGTAATAGAAAGGGCGGTATCTGCACGACACAGATGGCTGATCATATTCGATGTGGCACCGCCGGGGGCAAAGGTCAGAATCAATAAGCCAACAGCCAGTACCGGCGGCAGATTCAGCATGATGACAATGATCAGTCCCAGTAACGGGAGCAGCAGCATCTGCAGACTCAGACCAGCAACAACCTGTCCGGGATGAGACAGCAGACGCAGGAAGTCATCACGCCGCAACGACAGCCCCATACCCAGCATAATGATGAACAGTGCAACAGGAAGTAAAACAGAGAGCAGATTGCCGCCTTGCATTAAAGTCTAATCCTTTCAGGCTCATTTCAGGTTTTGCTTATATTATGAGTCGCACCTATCGATTACAACTCTGAATTGAGCGTAATTAAAGGGCTCCAATGATCTGCCCACACATCCTGTGGATAAAGTTGTGGGTACCCCCGAAATACCCTTCCCAATGACCCGTAAAACCATCACTTGAGATAAACTGATCACTTTTTAACCAGTAGTTTTATTTATTTAAAATCAATAAGTTAAAGCGGTCAAAATGAGTATTCTTCGATTAAAACAGTGGATTATCCAAAAACTGTTGCAATTGCGCGTCATTACTGTGACTGCGGGAAGTCAAGCACTTTTTTAGAACAAAATCCGGAAATATGATGGTGCAATGCTATCGATATCCGTACCATTGCTATCTCCGAATTGTTTCACATACTTAAGCTTATGCATTCTTCATCTGACAACCAGAGAGAAGCCCAGCGTATAACGCTGATCGGCGCCGTAATTGACGGTGTTCTGGGGCTGCTGAAAATTGCCGTCGGTATCATAGCTCATTCCAGTGCATTGCTGGCTGACGGTATTCACTCGCTGTCTGATCTGGTCACTGATGCCCTGGTAGTCGCCATCATCCGTTACTCCCATCAGGAGCCGGATAAAGATCACCCCTGGGGTCACGCCCGCTTTGAAACCATCGGCACCGTCGTACTCGGTTGCATTCTGGTCGCTGTTGCCGGTGCAATGGCTTACGAAAGCATGGCCCTGCTATTCCGGGGTGAGCCGCTGGCCATACCGGAATGGCCCGCACTGCTGATTGCCGGGCTGTCGATTTTCGCTAAAGAAGCGATCTTCCGTTACACCCTGGCGGTGGGTAAGCGGATAAAGTCCGACCTGATTATTGCCAACGCCTGGCACAGCCGTACCGACGCCCTGTCATCCATCGTCGTCTTTGTTGGCGTTGCCGGTGCCATGTCCGGACTGGTCTGGCTGGATGCCGTTGCGGCGGTCATTGTTGCCTTTATCGTCGCCCGCATAGGCTGGGATCTGACCTGGAAGAGCATCAAGGAGCTGGTCGATACCGCTCTGCCGGAAGAGCAGATAAAAGCCTATACCGAAGTGATCATGGAAGTTGAAGGTGTGCTCAGTGTACACAGCTTTAAAAGCCGGAATATGGGCAGCCAGAGCATGCTGGAGATGCACCTTCAGGTTGCCCCTTACCTGAGCGCTTCAGAAGGACACTATATTGGTGATGCCGCTGTGTATCGCCTTAAAGGTCAGTTTGATGATATTGGCCATGTGATCTTCCACATCGATACCTACGATGATGAAGAGGAAGACAATTACTGTAAGACCCTGCCGATGCGCACCGAGATCAGCGGTATTCTCTGGGATATTCTCGAACAACAGGGACTTCCGGATCTGGATATCAGCCGTCTGACTCTGCATTACCGCAGTGATCGGATCCGGATCGATCTTATGCTGCATCACTCGGCAGCGGATCTGCCGGCACTTCAGCATCTCCTTGAACAACAGCTGCAACAATACAGCTGGTTCGGAGGTATCGATATCTGGCTGGGATCGCACCAGCGCCAGCTCTGAATCAGGACTTTCATGACTGAGCCACTCACTCCCGGTAGTTATCTGCGGCCGGCCAGCCCTGCTGAAGCAGAGCTGGAGATAAACCGCAGCCGTTTTATCTGTTACCTGCAACCGGTGAATGGCCGGGAGGAAGCTGATCGCTTTATTCAGTCGATCCGTGACCGCCACCCTAAAGCGAATCACAATTGCTGGAGCTACATCGCCGGCGCACCGAATGATGCCCATCAGTGGAATTTCAGTGACGATGGCGAGCCCAAAGGGACCGCCGGACAACCGATGCTGAACATTCTCCGCCACAGCGATCTGGGTCAGATCTGCGCGGTTGTTACCCGCTATTTCGGGGGTATTAAGCTGGGTACCGGTGGGCTTGTCAGGGCCTACGGCCAGTCTGTTCAGGCCGCTCTGGAGGTGCTTGAAACAGAAACCGTTGTACCGGTTACCCCAATCATACTCAGTGCGCCCTATGAACAGACCGGGGTACTGGAGCAGCTCATCAACCAGTGCAGTCTGAGCCGCTGTGAAAGAATCTACGAATCCCTGCTACAGATTCATGCAGAGATCGAAACTCACAGACTGCAACAACTCCGGGATGCGATGGAGCCCTGGCAGCATCTGATCAGCTTAGAGACACCGGACGATTGATCGACCATTACTGATCGGAGTCTGTTGCAAATAACTGCCGGTGCGCAGCCTCTAATGCATCCCGACGACGTTTATGACAGTTCTGTTCCGGTATCAGACTGATGATCTGCAACCTCTGTAAAATATCCTGAACAATGGGATTCATTCCGATCAGATGTACTGTACGTCCGATCCGTTGTGAATCTGAGATCATATCTTCGATCGCCAGCGCGGTGGAAACATCAATCAGCGGGACACGACTGAAATCCATCAGCAACGCATCATGAGGTGAACAGGCCTGCAGTTTGTCTGATAAGCCTTTAGCAGCGCCATAGCTGATCGGCCCGTCAAACTGATACAGCACGACCCGCCCCTCTGTGGCAGCCAGCAGCGCCCGCTCCCGTTTAGTCAGTACCTTATCGTTGCCGGTCAGACTGTTCAGTACCCGGATACTGTCCAGCTGATTGTCTGCCAGCTTCTTAACCGTCACCACATTAGCAATAAACACCCCGACAAATACCGCTGTAATCAGATCTACAAACACCGTCAGCCCCAGTACCAACAGCATCAGGCTGGCGACAAAAGGTGGAGCCTGAGGTAAACGGCGCAGGAACCTCCAGTCTATGATATCCAGGCCTACTTTGATCAGAATTCCCGCCAGCACTGCATGGGGTATCTGCTCTGCCAGCGGGGCAGCCCCCAGCACCAGAAGCATCAGCACCAATGCATGAAACACACCGGAAACCGGTGTCTGACCGCCACTGCGGATATTAACGACCGTACGCATCGTAGCGCCGGCGCCGGGCAGCCCCCCCACCAGACCCGCAGCCATATTACCGATCCCCTGCCCGATCAGTTCTCGATCAGGGTTATGCTGAGTGCGGGTCATACTGTCAGCCACAAGCGAAGTCAGCAGAGAATCTATAGAACCAAGCACCGCCAGCATCAGTGCAGCAAACACCATATCAAGCAGTAATCCGGCATGCAGTTCAGGTATCAGGATTGGCGGTAGCCCTATTGGAATATCCCCGACGACATCGAGTTCTCCATCCCCTGCAAACCAATAGATCAGCGTCCCCAGAAACAACGCCGTCAATGCCGGCGGAATCCTTACAGCCAGTGGTCTGGGGCAGAACAAGACAAATAGCAGAGTACCGCCGCCAAGTAACAATGCCTGCAGGACAGGGTCACTGATCTGTGCAGGCATCCGGTTCAACGCATCCGCGACACCGGCGCTGGGGGAAAATCCCAGCAAGGGCGCCAGTTGCAGAATTATGATGATAGCGCCGATACCACTCATAAAGCCTGAGATAACCGGGAATGGCACCAGGGTGATATATTTTCCCAGTTTCAGTAAGCCAAACAGCACCTGAAGCATTCCGGCCATCAATACCACTGTAAACGCCAATAGCAGACCTGACTCGGGCAACAAGGCTGCAAACTCGGTGAAAACCGCGGCCATCACGACCGTCATCGGCCCGGTAGGTCCGGATATCTGACTGGGTGTTCCGCCGAACAACGCTGCGAAAAAGCCAGTACAGATCGCCCCGTACAGACCTGCGATTGCACCGGCACCGGATGAAACCCCGAATGCCAGTGCCAGAGGCAAAGCGACGATGGCGGCCGTCAGACCACCGAACAGATCACCTCGCAGATTGTTAAAATGAAGCCCGTGGATCAGGTTCATCGCTGTTTCCTGAGTCGCTGCCTGAATATGATGAATCTCAAGACTTGAACAGCAATTTACTTACGGCAATGCGGCCTTAGTCGAATCATGGTCAATAAAACCAACAAATAACCGTTTGAAATTGTTTATGTTTCCCTATAAATTACTGCCTCACATACCGTTTAGTGGTATCCTTTCAGCCTGAGTTCTGGAGTCCATCATCAGGCACACATGGTTTCTGCGATAAGATCGAAGGGGTTTTATGAAGTTCGCCGATAATCCGAAGCAAGCTGCTGAATTTCTGCGTCAGGCCGTCCCGCTGATGGTCAAATTCAGTATCCCTCCTAACCCGCTGAACTATTCACTCTGGTATGCCTATGTTTCACAGGGCCTGCCGGAACTGAACAAGCAGATGGATAAAGCACTCGACACCTACGGCACCTGTCCGAACGTAGTCAGTGAACAACTGTTTCGCGAACATCTCATCAAAGAAGAAGTAGAGAACGCTGAAGATATTCAGAACGCGCTGCTGTCAGTGATGGGAGATCTGGAAACACACGCCAGCACCACAGCGCAGGACACTGAAGCTTTCAATGATATTCTTCAGGACAGTCTCAGCGCACTGAGAGAGAGCGAGTCGGACTCGTCGCTGGAAAACATTATTCAGCGTCTGGCTGATAACACCCAAACGATCAGTGAGAGCACCCGTCAGTTTCAGCAGCGTATTGATGAAGCCCAGGCCGAAATCAACGCCCTTAAGAAAGAGCTGGAACAGACCCGCCAGGACGCCACTATCGATCCTCTGACCGGCCTGTTTAATCGCCGGGTATTTGACAAAGAGCTGGCACAGCAAGCAGAACGGACTGATGTCAGCGTATCGCTGGTGATGGTTGATATCGACCACTTTTCAACGATACCTACGGTCATCAGATGGGCGACAAAGTGCTGCAATATGTTGGTAAACTCATCAAAGACGAATGTAATGCCCCACTACTACCGGTACGTTTTGGGCGACAAAGTGCTGCAATATGTTGGTAAACTCATCAAAGCATCATTTGACCGGAATAACGTCCAGACCGGCTGAAAGATCAGACACTGAAAAAGACCCATACGACCACACACCAGTAAAATCAAAGGACTCAGGCTTTGTCACATCATAACACCGCTTTTCATGTAATGCCCTGGCACTACTACCGGTACGTTTTGGTGGTGAAGAGTTTGCAGTGTTGCTACCTAATCAGGATTCCGGTTTTTCCGCGCAGCTGGCGGAGAAGATCCGCGCTAAAGTGATGGCGATTCGGATTAAGCACAAGAAATCCGGCGAGGTTATCAGTTCGGTGACAGCATCATTTGGCGTGGCGACGCTGGCTCAGGGAGAAACACCCGAAGGGCTTATCAGTCGTGCCGATGCCGCGCTTTACCAAGCCAAGAAAAATGGCCGGAATAACGTCCAGACCGGCTGAAAGATCAGACACTGAAAAAGACCCATACGGGTCTTTTTTTATACCTGTTGCGTCCCCTGAATAGCGGTAAAAAAAATCCCCGCTCAGCTTGCACTGGCGGGGATAATGATCGATGAAGGTATCACTTAACTCGCTGGTTCTCGCATTGTCACAAACTCTTCAGCTGCAGTCGGGTGAATACCGATGGTAGAATCAAACACCGCTTTGGTCGCACCTGCTTTAAGCGCTACCGCGATGCCCTGAATAATTTCACCGGCATCCGGCCCTACCATGTGTACACCCAGAACTTTGTCAGTGTCACGATCCACCAGCATCTTCATGAAAGTTTTCTCGTCACTGCCACTGATCGTATGCTTCATTGCTCTGAACGTGGACTTATAGACATCTACATTAGCGTAGAGTTCACGGCTTTTTTCTTCACTCAGGCCCACAGTGCCGATATTCGGCTGACAGAACACCGCGGTGGCGATCAGATCATAATCCACCTTCTGATTCTGACCACCATACAGATTACGAACCAGCGCCATACCTTCAGCCAGCGCCACCGGCGTCAGCTGCACACGGTCGATTACATCTCCAATCGCGTAGACAGAAGGCTCAGTGGTCTGGAAATCGTCATTCACAACGATTGCACCGTTAGACTGTTGCTCGATACTGATGGTTTCAAGGCCCAGATCCATCACATTTGGGACCCGACCGGTTGCATACATGATGACATCCGCTTCCAAAGTGGAACCGTCAGTCAGTGATGCAATGTAAGAACCATCATCCAGTTTTTCGATTTTCTCGATGTTGTTGTTGAAGCGCAGATTCACGCCCTTTTTCGCCACCTCTTCGGCGGTGAATTCGCGGACCTCCTGATCGAAACCACGCAGGAACATATCACCACGGTAGATCAATGAGGTTTCAGCCCCCAGACCGGCGAAGATACCGGCAAACTCAACCGCGATGTAACCACCACCCACAACAATCGCTTTTTTCGGGAATTCGTCCAGATAGAACACTTCGTTAGAGCTGATCACATGTTCGCTACCCGGAAACTCAGGAACATACGGCCAGCCGCCGGTAGCGATCAGAATACGCTCAGCAGTGTACTCTTTGCCGGCAACATCAACGCTGTGTGGACCGGTAATGCGGGCACGGCCATCGATCAGATTCACGCCGGCATTACCCAGCATGTTACGGTAGATACCGTTAAGACGTTCAATCTCTTTGGTCTTGTTATCACGCAGGGTTGCCCAGTCAAAGGATGTCTCGCCGACATTCCAGCCAAAGCCTGCCGCGTTTTCAAACTCTTCAGAAAAATGTGAACCGTAAACAAACAACTTCTTCGGCACACAGCCGACGTTTACACAGGTACCGCCCATATAACGGTCTTCGGCCATCCCAACCCGTACGCCCATGGCAGCGGCCATCCGTCCGGCACGCACACCACCGGAACCAGCACCGATCACAAACAGGTCAAAATCATATTCAGCCACAGGACATCCCTCTTAGGTTTAAATTCTGAAACGCTAATCTACCCGTTGTCGCGGGTAAGTGCCAATAGAGAATGTTAAAAGCGCTTATAGCCCAATGCTATATAAGCGCTCTCTATAACTATTGAATTTTACAGGACTTTACCTGCGGTTCCCCGGTACAGTGATTGCTATTTACATGGTCACAGAGTACTTTATCCAGCCAATATTCATACCTGTCTACCGGTAAGTATCGCTATGAAACTCATCTCGTTTAATACCAATGGCCTGCGTGCCCGTCCCCATCAGATCAAAGCGCTGATTGAAAGCCACCAGCCCGACGTGATCGGCATCCAGGAAACCAAGGTTCACGACGAGGAGTTTCCGGTGGAGATGATCACCGATCTTGGCTATCACGTGGAGTTCTTTGGTCAGAAAGGCCATTACGGCGTCTGCCTGATTTCAAAACAGGCCCCGGTCAGCCTGGAAAAAGGTTTTCCGGGGGACGATGAAGAAGCGCAGAAACGTATGATCATCGGAGAATACGATATCGATGGTACCCGGGTAAAAGTGCTTAACGGCTACTTCCCTCAGGGCGAAAACATCAGTCATGAAGTTAAATACCCGGCCAAGCGTAAGTACTACGCCGATCTTCAGAATTATCTGGAAGAACACTGCTCAGCCGATCAGCCGCTTGTGGTGATGGGCGACCTGAATATCTCGCCTGAAGATATTGATATAGGAATTGGTGAACCCAACCGTAAGCGCTGGCTGAAAACCGGTAAAACCAGCTTCCAGCCGGAAGAACGTGAATGGCTGGCCCGCCTGCTGGGCTGGGGACTGAAGGATACCTTCCGTAAAGTCCACCCGGACATTGACA
The DNA here is from genome assembly GCA_963669425.2 of uncultured Amphritea sp. Taxonomy (GTDB): domain Bacteria; phylum Pseudomonadota; class Gammaproteobacteria; order Pseudomonadales; family Balneatricaceae; genus Amphritea. The sequence continues at coordinate 1,207,777 of CAXXNC010000002.1, read as the reverse complement.
ACCGTTTCAGTTGGTTTGACTACCGCAGCCGTGGATTTGAAGCGGAGCCTAAACGCGGCCTGCGTATTGATGCAGTGCTGGCGACCGAATCACTTTACGAGCGCTGCATCGCCGCCGATATCGATTACGATATCCGTGGTATGGAGAAACCTTCCGACCATGCTCCGATCTGGGCAGAATTTGAATAACGCCGTATCAGCGTTATTACCCGATCTTCGCCCGCTGACTGACTAGCGGGCGACTCTCCCCCTCACCAAGCAACATCTCTCCCTCTCTGCCCTCAAACAGTGCCGAACGGATATTTCAGTCACTGAAACCGTGCACATTTAACAGATACTCTCAGCTAACGCTCCCGTAACACAGTCTCTGAACAGCAAGGCATAAACCTTGCTTCAGCCTTCATGAATGTGACTCATGCAATGGCGCTGCTCTTCTCCCTGATTCATCTGAGAGAAGTGGAGCGCTTTTTTTGGAGGTACCTGAATGAAATGGTTCACCTACCCGGCCGTTCTGTTGCTGCACCCTCTGGGTGTTCGGGGCATCATCGGATTCCTCATCCTCATATGTCTCGGTAGCGGCATGCTGGCAATGCTATCTCTGCAATACACCCTCGGTCTGCTGCTCTGCGGAGTCTACCTGGGTATCAGCACTCTCTGGCGCCTGGGATACGAGCTGAACAACCTGACAGAGCAGCATATCCCAGAGCCCTCACTGCAACTTGCCATCCTTCGCCCCCTGCACCAGCACTATATGACCCGCCTTCGCACTTCAGAGCGGCAACTTCAGACGCTGCAGCACCGCCTGGATGAGATATCCCACTCTTCTCATGAACTGGAACAGAGTGCGATCAGTGTTTCTGACAGTGCTCAGCGTCAGAGTGATGCTGCGGGTACCGCTGCCGCGGCAATTGAGCAGCTCAACGTCAGTATCCATGAGGTCTCAGAGCTGGCCGATACGTCACGTCAAGCCAGCCTTGATGCCAGCGCACAGCTTTCGGACAGCAGGCAGCAGATTGAAGAGCTGCTTGGCTATGTTGCTGACATCGCCGATCAGGCCATTGCAACCAATGAACTGATGCAACAACTCAGTGATCATTCAAAAGCGATCAACCGGATGTCAGCAGTGATTCAGGAAATTGCCGACAAAACCAACCTGCTGGCGCTCAACGCCGCCATTGAAGCAGCCCGTGCCGGAGATCATGGTCGCGGTTTTGCAGTGGTGGCCGATGAAGTCAGAGGACTGGCAGGTCACAGTCAGGAGTCGGCGGCAGAAATTACCCGCAACATCGAACTGATACAGCACCATATCGACTCCACATCAGTCCGGATGGCGCAACTGTCAGAACGGGCAGACAGCAGTCTTGAACGTTCCGATCAGGTACGCCATCAACTGCAGCAGGTCTCAGGACAGACCGTATCTCTGACTGAGCAGGTGATTCAGGTTGCCGTCAGTACCGGTCAGCAAAGCCAGGCGGTTGCAGAGATAGCAAGCCTCACCGATCAGGTCGCGCAGGGTAATACCAGCAATATGGATGCCGCGTCTCAAACACAGAACATTGCCCGCCATCTCAGCCACCTTACGGAGTAAAAACTTATGTCAGGATTCAATCCAGCCGTCTCTGTGGTATTGCTCAGCACGCTGTTATGCACGCTTTTCATCATGCTCTACCTGCGTCTACGCAGCCAGACCAGAAAGCGACTCAAAGATCAGCTCCAACAGTTACTGCTGTTACGCCGACTACTGGGGGAGTTTCAGCGCCACCGCGGGCTGAGTAACGGTGTGCTGAATGGTGACAACAGTTTGCGCAACGAACTGGGACAAACAAGGCGTCAACTGAGCGACATTGAGCAACAGGCCGGTACACTCATGCCCACACTTCCCGAACGCTGGCAGGCACTGATTGCGCAGTGGCACAAAGTCAGACAGGATTCCGAATCAGATCTGGACCAGAATCTCAGTAATCATCATCGCCTGATTCGCAACACCCTGTTTCTGTTCGAAGATATTGCCTGCGACATGGATCTCAGTCGACTCGATCAGCAGCAACAGCAGCCCCTCCGGGTTGTCTGGCACGAAATACCGCAAACCACCGAATGGATCGGTCAGGCCCGGGCTCTGGGTACCGGTATCGCCGCCAGAAAAAGCAGTACCGCCGAACAACGTATGCGTTTACGATTTCTGCATCAGAAGATCGGCCAGCAATCCAATGCCGCCTTTGCGGTACTGGGAGAGGCTGCAGATCCACAGCTGAAGCAGTCCGTCACCGCTTTTCTGATCTGCCTGGAACAGGAACTGCTGAACAGAGACGTACCGGAGATCGATGCCCTGCATTACTTTGAACAGGCCACCGGCACCATTAATGAGTTATTAGCGATGCTGGATGACACTCTGCAAACACTGCAGAAACAACATCAGCTTCATTGATATGCAGAAAGCTGGATTTGACCTGACAATCGTTGCTTGATTTGATCAAGTCCAAATGTCCGCTTTGTGCCAAGAGCGGACGTAATTATTAGCTGAAAAATCATATTCTTAACATTAATTGTTACAGCTTATAAAATATTTATAGCATCTGTATTTAAATGCCTACCTAAAGAGTATAGATGTATAGATCCATTAATAATTTTGACTAATTAGAACTGGCTCTGTAATATGGCAACTCAGCTTGATGCTTTTCTTGATATTTATGCTTTTCATTTCGTCGTATTTTCTTAATTCCTCGTCCTGTTTTCGTAAGTAAAAAATTAAAAAATCCTGCGTTTATCTGCCTTACATAAGGCGACTCACTTATTTCCGAAAATAGGAAGAATATTATGTCTAATATGACTACTGGCACTGTAAAATGGTTTAATGACGATAAAGGCTTCGGTTTTATCGAACAGCAATCTGGCCCCGATGTTTTTGCCCACTTCAGCGCAATTGTTGGAGATGGCTTTAAAAGCCTACAGGAAGGCCAGCAGATTGAGTTCACTGTTACTCAAGGCCAAAGAGGCCCTCAAGCAGAGAACATCCGCGCTCTGTAAGCCAGATATAAATCTGCATAGAGACCATAGAGCATGGCTGCTTGTCATGCTCTCTTCTTGAACTGCTTCCCTCCTGTACCTAAAGTCTCCTGCTTTTGGGCAAGTACCATCAAGAGACAAAATCGATCTTCTTGATTATTACCATTCCATATAATTGCATTATATTACTAAGACAAAGGAAAGCATTAATAAAACGGAGTTATAAACTATGTTGGAAAATCTAAATGACGCGTATGCGTATCCCGACATACTAACAAAGACCAAAATCTATGGGCATGCTATGAGCCTATTGAAAAACACCCTGGTAGTAGCAGCCCATACGGTAATCGTCGAATGTGGAAGCGTTTAACGGGTCTGTTATCCACTTCAGAAATGTACTGCTATCTTGAAAAGCATTACTGTTCAATTGAAATATCTGATAGTTTTATTTCAGTTTCAACTTCGACTTCGACTTGATCAGTTGCAAATTATTTTGAATGTTGGCGCAGACTTACTGAGTCCGCAGTCAAAATCGGACTATACAGAGTACACGGATATGAATCTGAAGCCGAACCTAAGGAACCTGCGAATAAGTCCCGTCTTCTAACTCATTCCGACGATCAAGCTGCATTTACGGCTTAGCCGCGCGATTATTGGTCGTTTCTTAGTGCCTGTATGCCGATTCATCAGCATACAGACGGACTTGTACTACGCTCGCAGCATCTGATCCACGCGCACGACATTCGCTAACGCGAACAGCATGGCCAGCTTGCTGTCGTTCTTCATCAATCCGCGATAACGAGCCTTGGTAAAGCCAAACTGACATTTAATAATCCGGAACGGATGCTCAACCTTGGCGCGGATACTGGCTTTCAGGTACTCGGTCTTCAATTGGACCTTATTGATTCGTGGATGTTTTTTCAGCTCTTTGACCTTACTAGGGATTTCAGCAATGTGCCAGTCGGCCTCCACTTCTTCGAGCTCTTCACGATTCTCTGCGCCACGGTAACCACTGTCGGCGAAGATAAAGTCTTCTTCGCCGTGAAGAAGGTGTTCAGCTTGGTTGAGATCATGCTCATTAGCAGCGGTAGTGGTGAAGCTGTGCGTCAACCCTGTTCTGGCATCAACACCGATATGGGCTTTCATACCGAAGTGCCATTGATTACCCTTCTTGGTCCGGTGCATCTCAGGATCACGCTCACCCGCTTTATTCTTGGTGGAACTGGGGGCTTAGATAATAGTCGCATCCAGCAGTGTTCCTTCTTTTATCAGCACACCAGCTTCGCTCAGCCAGGTGCTGACCTCGTTGAATATTTGGCGAGCTAAGCCATGCCGTTCCAGTAGATGGAGGAAGTTCATGATGGTGGTGTGATCGGGTATCGCGCCATCCAGGGAGAGGCCTGCAAACAAGCGCATAGAGGCGATTTCATAGAGCGCATCCTCCATGGCTGGATCGCTCATGCTATACCACTGCTGCATGCAGTGGATGCGCAGCATGGTTGGTAATGGATAAGGCTTGCGACCCTTACCGGCCTTTGGATAGTGAGGATCAATCACTGACTCAAGTCGCTGCCAGGGAATCAGTTTTTCCATGCGACCGAGAAACTTCTCTTTGCGGGTTTGGCGACGCTTGTTGTTGAACTCGCTGTCAGCGAAGGAGAGTTGGTGATCCATGGATAGTCCTCAGCACATCAGAGTATTGATTATCTCATGCTGCGGACTTATTCGCAGGTTCCCTAAGCTATTGGAATCCTTCACGCATGAAATAGTTATTGTATCCGCAAGGCAAGTATTCATTAGGGCCATTAGTAACGCTAATAAATTAAGTCTAATCAACATATTAGACATCTCTAGATAGATAATTCGATATATAAAGGATAGTCTAGAATCTTGCTTATTGATGAATATGCATATCCGATTCTAGGAGCTTTACAGTTGGTTGAGCTATTTGAGCAGGGGCAGCTTTGGGTCGAAAGCGGACATTGTCCGTCAAATGACAATCTAAGTTTCTACAATGGATACCAGCCTGTATTGCATGCGGAACCTACTCCACATAGGAGCAGACAAAACTCTCCGGTTTAACCACCATCAGATCCGCATGAAGCTTATCCAGAATCCGCTCAACCGTGCTGCCCACCAGAAGCCGGTCGATCAGCCCCCGCGCTACAGCTCCCATCACCAACACATCGATATGGGCTTCATCCACATACTCGAGCATTGCATCATGAGGCTCGCTCTCTTTCAGGGTGACTGAGGCACTTTCAACACTCAGACCATACTCATCCAGCAGACGATTCAGCGCTTCTACGTGCTCCTGCCTCACCTTGCGCTGCATCCCTTCAAAGTCAGTCACCAGATGTTCATCAAAGATTGCGGAATGGGGCAACACGTTAAAGCTATGCAGTACTTTAAGGTCGCCTTCAATGGTCTGAGCCAGACGGGATGCCTGGTCAAGAATCAGGCGGTCGAGCGCCGCAGGACTGTCACATTCATGAAAAGGATCGACAGAGGCTGCGATATGACCGCCATCACTCCAGGCTTTCTTTTTCACCAGCAATAAAGGCACCGGACATTCCCGGATCAGATGCCAGTCGGCCTGATCAAACAGGTAATGCCCCAGACGGGTATGCTGTTCGATCTGGTGCAGGACAATATCCGGCTGATAGCGCAGGATCTTGCGGACAATATATTCCGCATGATGGCGCGCCCAGCAAACATCGAAATCGATATCGATGTTCAATGCCTTAAAACGTTCAGCAATCTCTTCAAGCTCAGCCTCAGCCTTATGTAAAAAGCTATGTTCTGCCTTTAGCAGGGCCTCTTTATCAAACAGATAGCTGTTTCGCAGGGAAGCATTAAAGCAGCAACGAAACAGTTCGACTTTCGCGCCACTCCCCTCGGCAAGCCTTATCGCTTTATCGATCAGATGAGTACAGTCTTTGTCCGCTTCAACGTTAACCAGAATCTTCCGAATATCCATGCCACCGTCTCCGACCTGCTGATGCTATTCACTAAGCATGAATCACATAGCCGTTTTTGCAACCCCTGAACCTGATCCGGCACAGCTTTCAGCGTAAAAACCACGCTATGCATCAGGATCTCTTATAACCACCTTATACATTAAATATAACTAATATAAAATATACCCCATTATGGTCCTGCTGAAATTAAAGAAAACGAGGTAATCTTATGACTCTTAATGCCGCTCTGCGCCTGATGGCGGGAACCGTCATTCTGATCAGTCTTGCACTGGGCACCTATGTGAATCCGGCCTGGTACTATCTGACCGGTTTCGTCGGGCTCAACCTGCTCCAGTCCGGTTTCACAAAATGGTGCCCTGCTGTCAGCATCTTCCGGATGTTCGGGCTCAAAGAACAAACCTGCGCGACAGGCATGAGTGTGCATCAGGGAGTGCATATCATTGCCGGCGCCATTGTGCTGGGTACAGTAGCAGCCTTCATGTTCCTGCCAGCGCCGCACTGGGTGCTCTATATCACTGCCGTTGCTGGTGTCAGCCTGTTGCAATCAGCGTTTTCCGGCTGGTGCCCGGCTTTCACGATTGCCGGTCTGCTGGGCTTTAAGAAGGCCGCCTGACCGGTTTGTCCTGATCCGACTGACAGAGTTTCTTACGCCGCATTACGCGGCGTTTTTTATTCCGGTAAATACGTGAGCTTTTCATACCGCCCTCCGGTCTTAAAGCAGATTATCAAACGATCAGATCACAGCCAGCACAATGCCGGTCAGCGATAAAGTCATCAGCAGGCTGATCACGCAGCGACGTAGAATTTCTTCAGACAAACGCTTGAACAAGCGACTGCCCAGCCAGATACCGATAAACATCGGTAACAACATCGCAGCACTCTGACTCAGCAAAGACAGCGAGAAAATCCCGTGCCCTGCCGACGACAGCAGCAGAATGATATCGGTCGCCAGAAAGAACATCACCAGTGTTGCCCGCAGAGTGCGTATATCGATGTTACTGGCGGTCAGAAATACCGCGACAGGCAATCCACCGACCGCTGCGGTCCCGTTACAGATTCCGGATCCCAGCCCCAGTATGGAAAGAACCGCAGGGCCCTGACTGCCCTGATACTGCCAGCCCCGATACAGCATCAGGCTCAACATCAGCACCATTGAAGAGATCATCAGCCGGACGATATCGGGCTCCAGCACCACCAGCAACATCACCCCCAGTGGCCTAGCAATTGCGGTTCCGGCCAGTAATGGCAGCAACACCCTGAACGCGGTATCCCGCCAGGACCCGAGCAACATCTGCAGACTCGCAGCAATTTCCAGAAATGCCAACATCGGTACCACCAGCACCGGCTCAAGAAACAGCGTTGCTGATACAACCACCAGAGCTGAAAAACCAAAACCTATACAGCCCCTGACAATACCCGCCAGAAACACAACAATGCTCAGTAAAATCCATTCCTGCGGGCTCATCTGCCTCTCCTGCGGTTATTCTGAGCAATCAGTGTCATCAGTTCTGCTAAACCGCGAAAGCGCCAGAACTCTGGCAGCCTTGGAGCCAGTTCATTTTCCAGCCATTGCCGGCGCCCAAAAACCTCTGAAAATCAACAGGCTCCAGTACCCAAACCGGTTACCCTGATACTCCGGTTGAACAACCTCCATGCTAGGATTGCGGCATTGGTGATCGAGGATGTTTTTTTGCTGCAATACAACCTGTTGAAAATGGCACGACTGCTACTGCCCGGATTGATTCTGCTCGGTTGTGGCGCACTGCTACTGAATCAGATATCCACGCTTTCCTATCAGTATCTGCAGTTACTCAGCTGGCTGCCTTATCTGCTTGCCGGAATGTCCCTGATTCTGGCCGTCAGTTTCAATCAGGGACGTTTATTCCTCAGTAGTATCAACCTCTCAGCATTGTTCCTGCTGATACAGACCGATCTGCAGACTTCGCTCAATAATCCGGCAACCTTTGTACTGTTCAGCATTATCAGTCTCTGGTTTCCCCTACAGCAGCTGCTGATCGCCTTTTATCCCGAACGGGGCTTCAGCTGGCGCTGGGCGGCCCCCAGAACCGCCATTATTCTGTGCGGTTATCTGTTACTCGGATTACTGTATCAACAGGGTGTCCTTACCAGCTGGATCGTTGACCTGCCGATGGGATTGATGGAACAGGCCTGGTCCGACGGACTGCTGAGCCAGTGGGCAATGTGGTTGTTTCTTCTGGTCATGGCCTTTCAGTTGGTCATTGTCTATTTTCGAGCGACCCTTGCTGACGCTGCGCTGCTGACAGGTACACTGGGCATTGCCGTAATGTTGCTGTTGTTCCATAAGCCTTATATCTCTGTCGTCAGCAGCAGCCTGATACTGATGCTGATTCTGGTCACCATTCTGTTTAACTCCTACAGCATGGCATTTATCGATGAGCTGACTGGCCTGCCCGGTCGCCGGGCACTGGAAAACGCACTCAACAGTGCTGGCCGTCACTACACCCTGGCAATGGTTGATGTCGACCATTTTAAAAAATTTAACGATACCTATGGCCATGATGTCGGTGATCAGGTTCTGAGAATGGTCGCCAGCCAGATGAAAAAAGCAGCCCGGGGTGCCTCGGTGTTTCGTTATGGCGGAGAGGAATTCACTCTGGTATTCCGCGGTAAGAGCGAAGCAGAAGCTTTCCCGGTGGCCGAACAGGTCAGAGAAGCGGTAGCCGGCTACCCTATGCGCCTGCGCGATAAAGATCGCCCAACCGATGAGAAACAGGGCCGCAGACAGCGCAACTCCGTACAGGACAGTGATACGGTTCAGGTATGTATCAGTCTGGGATTATGCGAAAAAACTGCCGAGCATAAAGACAGCCAGGCAGTGATCAAGCAGGCCGACGAATCCCTCTATAAAGCCAAGCAACAGGGCCGTAACCGCACCGTTGCCACGCATATGGAAGCGAAACCCCGGCAGCGAAAAACCGCTTCCGCCTGACTTGAAAAAAATTCAGACAAGTTCTGATCATCTTTGCCGATACTGCACTCATAGATAAAACATAATCATGGCGGTATCCGACAATGGACATTCAACCTCTCAATCCTGCAGCACAGACAAACAAAGCCGAAACGGATCAGGTAACCAACAAGCAGGCCACCGTGCCAGAGCTGCAGACCGACCCAAAAGCCGAACAGAATCGGGCGATTCTGGAGAGCTCTCTGCAGGTGAGTCTGCAATCCGGAAACCAGTCACTGGCCCTGCTCTATCGCACCGCAGTTGAAGAGTTGAACAAAGTACTGGAAACCGATCTGGGTGCCAATGCGATCCAGAATGCTTATGATTCAGGTCTGGATGTCAGCCCTGAGGCAACCGCAGAGCGAATCGTCAGCCAGACCACCGCATTCTTCTCCGCTTATCAGGAGCAGAACCCGGGCCTCAGTCTGGAAGAGCAGGTTACCCGCTTCACCGATATTATTGGTGGGGGCATCGATCAGGGGTTCAGTGAAGCACGGGAAATACTGGATGGTCTGAACGTGCTGGAAGGTGATATCGCCGCGAATATCGACACCACGTACGATCTGGTGCAGGAAAAACTGACCGCCTTTGCTGACCGTATCCTGGGTAACGACAATGTTACCGCTGAGGATACAATCGCGCCGGATCAGAATGCGTAACGTAACCGCCCATACAGATTTGATCCCTGTTCAAACTGACCAAAGAAAGTATTGGGGCGCTTGCCAGAGAACAGATTGGCCCCCAGCGTGGCGCTGAGATTATCATCAAAGCGATAACTGACCGAAGGCCGGATAAACTGATCATCATCACTGGGTGAGTGGTACACAAACAACGACCAGGTCAGATTATCCTGCCACATCCGGTAATTCAGCCGGGTGGTATACAGATACCGGTATTCATGGGGATTGTAAGGCGATGCCGAGCTACGCTCCAACGCCGCATAATCCAGTGTTTGTTCCAGATAGTACTGCAACCCTAACGTCAGTTTAGGCAGTAACTCTCTTTCATATCCCAGCAGAAAACGGAACTGATCGTTTGGCAGCAACAGAGCATCGCCGTCACTGTCTTCAGTCAGGTGCCAGGCAATCTCGGCATTCGCAAGTCCCTGACCAAGTGCACCTCTGACACTGGCTCCTATAACATCCAGACGAGTAAACACCGGCTCACCGGCGTCATTCACCCCGTTAGGCTGAGGCTGGAAGCCACGATAGCCGTACACGGCCCATTCGGTACCGGATACAGCGCCATACAGACGAGCCGCCCACTCACTGTTAGCAATACGGTTATCCGGCTGCTTAGCGTCAATACGTCCCTGCGGAGCCGCGACATTTCTCCCGGCCACAGGAGAGAAGTAAGAAAAACGCTCACCATTGATATAGCGATCCGGTGTAAAGTCAGGAATCCAGACCAGGTCCAGATTTGCCCCGTCACCAAAGTAACTGGCTCTGGTGGCAGCCGAAGGAGCCTTAAGATACTCGGTATCCCGCCCTGAGAAATAAGACTGCCAGTCCTTGGGAAACAGGTCATTCAGAAACAGCAGATCACCGGTACCCCAGGTCAGAACCTGCTGACCCAGTTTCAGATCCCAGCTATCAGACAGCGTCATACTGTAGCTGGCTTCACGCAGATCAATCCCGGCCTGCTCTTCAACACCATCCAGCAACAGATCACCTTTCAGGACATAACTGTTATCACCGTGAAAACCGCTGGTTTCAATGCGAATCCGCACATCCTCCAGTGTCTCAGCCCGACCGACAGCAGGATCATTGTGAATGCGTTGTCCTGTACCCGCTTCGATAAAGCCGTGCCAGCGGGACTCTGGCTCCTCTTCTGCCCAGCTGTCCTCTGCCCAGTCATCTTCACCCCAGTTTTCATCAGTGGGCTCTGACGCCTGTGCGGACAATGCCAGCAGCGCAGACAATACTATCAGTGATGATACTGCTGATCTCATGAATCACCTCCTGCCAGTCTACTGTGGCCGTTTCAGCCACTGGCGAGGCGGCTTACGCAATGAACGTTCACTGAAGACACCGCTGTCCATTCCCAGATCATAGGCGATAAAGCGAAACTCCATTGTTGTCCTGCCGCCACTGATCAGATCAGAAACCCTGGAACGGGTGACGGTAGGAAACCCCTGAACGGTGTCTGTTTTCAGAACTTCCACCCGGCGGTACAGCTTGTCATTGCCATTGTAGTACTCGATTTTCATCGGCAGCAGCGTGACCTTATCGACCCATGCCTGATAGCGGCTGAACTCAACACTGCCCGGATCCCGGGGCACGTTCTCCAGCAGGTAGAACTGTTCATCTGTGCTGATCAGGCGGTGCTCGTCCTCAGCGAGGTTCCGGCCAGACACATCTTCATAAAAATAGTGCGAACCGACAAAGCTGGTGCGCTTATCGCCCGCCGAAATACGCTTGACCAGATCCAGCCCCGGCAGATAAAGCCAGCGGTCATCATCGCCCTGCGCGTGCTTTTCAACCAGAAAAACTGTGTTACGTACATCCGCGGGACGGCTGAACACCACCAGAAACTGCTGATCACCGCCCTCTTCATGATCCCGCCGCAGAATAGTGAACTGGCGCTGTTGCTTGCGGCCCTGGCTGTCTTCAATGATCATCCTGGCTTCTGAGCGACCATCAGCACCGCGATAATAGGAAGCCAGATTGGCCTGTTTCACAATACTTTCGGCATCAGTCAAATCGGCCGCCTGAACACTGACAGACAACATCAGACTGGTCAGTACGGGCAACGCACTTTTCAGATAACGGTTAAACATGGCTGGACTCCTTCTTCGGGGCATTGCGTAAAGGCTGATGATCAACACCGAACAGGCGGTCTTTATCACGGATCAGCTGCATCACAGCCGGCAACAGAACCACGGTGACCAGGGCTGAAACCGCCATGATCGTGGCCAGGAAGAAGCCAACTGTGATGTAAGGCACCAGTGGTGCAAACAGTAACGGGGTGAAACCAATAGCCACCACCACAGCATTGCGACTGATCGCCCGTGACGGCCCTCGGTACACCTCAGCCACGGTTTGCTGCCAGTCGCCGCACTCGCGATAGATTGCCCGGGTACGCTCGAGGAAATGGATCGCAAAGTCGACCGACAGCCCCAGCGTCAGTGCCGACAACACGGCGATGGGCATATCGTAGTCTTTACCGATCAGACCGATCAGGCCGTAGATAAACAGAATGGTTACGCTCAGAGGCAGCATCGACAGCAGGCCGATCTTAATAGAGCGGAACAGTAACACCATCATCACCAGCACCATGGCAAACGCTCCCAGCAGGCTGTTCAGCATGCCGTTCACCATCGCTTCCTGCCAGACAACGTTTATATAGGTGAGACCTGCCCAGTTCAGTGTCACACCCTCGGGTAACGGGTGCTCAGCCACATACTGATCAACCAGCGCCAGTACCTGGCTCATATCCTGATTATCACCACTGCTGAGTTGTAACCAGAGTACTGTAGACTGGAAGTCCGGTGTCACCATATGCCACAGGTCATCAGGGCGATGGGATGACTGGAAACTGAGAATCACCTGCGCCGCTGCAGCCGCATTCGGTGGTAACTGATACTGCTCATCTGCACCACCCTGCAGTTCCCGGTAAACCGTGCGCAATAGTGTCGGCAGGCCATTACTTTTACCTACATATTCAGAACTATCGAGATAGCTTTGCAGATTATCCAGATACGCCAGTGCCTCCGGTTGCAGAAAGTATTTCGCCTGGCTCTGAGCCTGCTCCGTTGTTTCCAACAGTTCCAGCCAGAGGTTTTCATTAGCCGTATCATCGTAGCTAAGCTGATCGAACTCACCGATCAGATAGTCGGTATAAGTGGTAAAATCATCCGCCTGAGAATTCAGATAGTGATCAATGTCCACACCCGCCATTGCAGCCTGGCGGCCTAGGGTCTGTTGCAGAGCCTGAACCTGACCACCTTTTTTCTCAAGCACCAGGAAGGCGTTATAAGTCCCCGGGAAGTGATGATTCATCACTTTATCGGCAACCCGTAATGGATGATCGGACTTAAACCAGCGTACCGGGTTATCGTTAATCTGAATTTGTGCCACACCGTATGCACTGCCCACGACAACCACCACAAACAGCACCAACAGCCCCTTGGCACGGGCAATTGAAAATCGGCCAGTGAATGCCAGCAGACGACCGAGTACGGAGTTATCATCCTCACTGATATTATGATCTTTCAATCGCGCCATGCGCTGAGGCGACAGGCTGATAATGTAAGCAGGTACCAGAGTGATGGTAAGCAGGAACGCCAGCATAATGCCAAACGCCACGTGCAATCCGAAGATCTGTACCGGAGGGATGGGCGTAAACGCCAGTGATGCGAAACCCACCGCCGACGTAACCGAGGTAAACAGCATGGGGGTAAACAGGTGATCCAGCACCTCATTCAGCGCTTCTCGCGGATCGTCTCCCGGACGGTAGCGGTCGGCAAACTCGGACAGAATATGTACCGAATCCACCACTGCGATGGGCATCAGGAAGATCGGAATCATAGAACTCATAATATGGACGGTGTAACCCTGGCCGATCAGCAGTCCCATGGTAATGATCACAGCGCCCATAGCCACCAGCATCGGTGCCGAGATCAGCAACAGACTGCGAAAGAACACCCACATCAGCACAAAGATCATCAGACCAGCCAATGGCGCTGAGATCGCCATCTGAATAAACATCTCGACACCAAAAGTATCTTCGGCCACAGGTAGACCAGACATATAAAACTGGTTATCACTGTTCAGTTTGTCGATCTCGGCCTGAATCTCACCGGACAGGCGATAGCTTTCTGACTTATGGGTGATCGGAATATAGATACCGGCCGCTTTGCCATCACCGGACACCAGGGTGTTATTCAGCAGCGGGAGGCGCTCGACAGCCGCTTTAATCGCAGCAATATCCTCTGCCTTCTCAGGTACCGCTTTCATCATCCATTCAAAACGGATAGTGCCTAGTCCTTCCTGAGTGATGTTGTCTACCCTATCCAGTGCCATCAGGTCCTGACTCACAACACCGTCCATCTGCACAATCGCTTCAGTCAGACTGTGCAGATCCTGCAATCCTGCCCGGGTAAAAATGCCATCGGGGCCTTCGTTAACCACACCCACCACGATCATGTCGTGCAGACCAAAGGTTTCCTTTACCTGATCATGAAAAACACGGGCCGGATTATCATGCGGCAACATATTCTCAGGATCAGTATCCACCTTGATTGAAGGGATCTGTAATCCAGCCAGAAGCGTCAGTAAAAGGATGCCCCAGAACACCCATTTTGGCCGATTCATACTCAGATTTGTCAGTGTTGATTTCAACATTGCTGCGGACCTGCCCGGTATATAACTTTTTATAAATTCTACACATTATATTAGAATACACTAATGTTAGAAAGTCCTATATTAGTAAATTGAGATTTATAGCCAGATGCACTAGAATCACTGGGTTTTAATAAGGTTTTTAGTGATCCTGAAAACCAGAAAAAATAATAAAAAGGTGGAGAAAACCTTGAGTACCGTAGCGCAAGAAATGTCGCCAGAGACCCTGGCGATGATGAAAGAAAACTCCAGCAAAGCCGCCAAACTGATGAAGGCGCTGGGCAACGAAAGTCGACTGTTAATTCTCTGCTATCTCGACGGAAAAGAACTCTCTGTAACAGAACTGAATCAGTGTCTCGACCTGAGCCAGTCCGCACTGTCACAGCATCTGGCTGTACTGCGTAAAGATGGTCTGGTAAAGACCCGACGGGAATCACAAACGATTTACTATTCCCTGTCTGGCGACACCGCAACCCGGATCATTCATACACTCCATGAGATGTTCTGCCCCACTCTGTGATCGGGGGAATATAATCAGCAAAGCAAAGAAAAAGGGCTCATAAGAGCCCTTTTCTATTTTCTGTACCGGAATTCAACCGAATCAATCAGTGCTGTAAACGATAGATCTGCCAGTCTTCGGTTGGCTCGTTCAGCATCATCTCCATTTCGATCACATCCTCTTCCATGTTGTAGCTGTTCTTAAAGCCCAGCTTCTGAGCCAGACCCTGCATCCCTTTGTTGGACGTCAGTGTGGAGCCCATCAGCAGCAGCGTGCCTCGCGCCTTACAGTGATCAATTACCTTCTGCATCAGAATCACGCCTAAGCCTTCCCCTTGCAGATCATCACGGATCACAACCGAAAACTCTGAACGTACGTTATCGGCATCCGTCACCGCGCGCACCACCCCCAGAGTCTCCCAGCCATCGCCATTCTGCTTCGGTGCAGTAACGATAAAGGCCATTTCACGGTCGTAATCGATCTGCGTCCAGTTCGCCAGCTCCTGATGGGTCGGTATACCCCGACTGTAAAAATAACGCAGCCGGATCGACTCAGGGCTCAGCTGATTGTAGAACTCCAGATGGTTCGGCTCATCTTCACCGCGAATCGCCCTGAGAACGGCTTTTCGGCCCGAACGCTTCAGAACAATATCTTCGGCCAGATGCTCAGGATACGGCGAAATAGCGAGTTTCGAAGGCTCACCCAGCGACACCGAGACATCCACGGCCAGAACACCGCGACGGTTGATCAGCATCGGGTTGATCTCCAGCCCTTTCAGGTTTGGCAGATCCACCACCATCTGCGACAGCTTGATCAGCAATGTGCTGAGCTGCTCAATGTCCCGCTCCAATTGCTCGCTGTTTTCTTTCAGTACCGAATAGATATGGGAGGTCTTGATCAATTGCCGGGCCAGACTCAGATTCAGCGGTGGCAGCATGACCTGGCGATCTGCCAGTACATCCACCGCATAACCGCCCTGACCAAATACCAGCAGCGGGCCAAACACCGGATCACGGGTAATACCCATATTGATCTGCAACGACTGAAAGCCACGCTTCATCTGCTGTACGCAGAACCCCATTACCTCATCATCGGGGAAACGCTCCTGAACCCGGTAAGCCAGTTGGGTGACTGTCTGTTTCACTTCTGCAGAGGCGTACAGGTCCAGCGCCAGATCCTTCCAACGAATATGATTTTTGTTGTCGTAATTGAACGGGTAAATATTCTCCTGATGCAGCACTTTTACTGCCACTGCACCACCCAGCTTCTGGGCAATTTCAACCACGCCCTCAACATCGTCGGCGTACTTGGAGTTCGATACCGGAATGTCATACTGATCCAGCAGGTCACAAGCCTCTGAGTGAGTCAGATAGTCACGTCCCTCTGCCACCGCATCGGCGATCAGTTTTTTTGCCCGCAGATGGTTCTGCTCATTCTGATCCACATACGGGTCAGGAGTCTGTTTCATGACGGCCTGATTGCGGCGGAAATCCACCATGTGCATAAAGGCATCCACGGCTTCTTCCGGGGTGATAAAGGTAGTCACACCGGCCGAGTTAAAATGATTTCGCGCCTCAATTGCTGTACTGCGTCCCATCCAACAGGTAAGCACATTTCGCGGCGTATTGCGGGCCACTTCGATAATCTTATCGGCGGTTTCGATACCCGGAGCAAGGCGGGTTGGTGCATGAATTACCAGCACGGCATCGACATTCTTATCTTTTGTCAGCAGTCGGGTCACTTCAGCAAAGCGCTCAGGGGTTGCATCCGCATGCAGGTCGATCGGATTCTTCAGATTCCAGTGATCAGGCAGCACTTCCCGGAGCGCAGTGACAGTCTCTTCGGTCAGTTCCGAAAGCTCGCCACCGCTGCGCAGTAACTGGTCGGTTGCCAACGCGTTAGGCCCCATACCATTACACACCAATGCCAGGCGTTCACCGCGCATCGGTTTCATGCGCGACAGAGTCTCCAGTGCATTAAACAGCTGGTCACTGGTCTCAACCCGTACCACACCCGCCCGGCGCAGAGCCGCATCGTAGACCTGGTCTTCGTCCCGGATCCCCGGTGTCTGACCGGTTTCCCGATCCTCATCAAAAATAATGTCTGATTTGAGTACCAGTACCAGCTTGTTACGCGATGCCGCCCGCAGAGAACTGAGAAAGTCACGGGATGAGCCAATCAGATGGTCAAGCTGAATTAGAATCGCCTGGGTGTATGGATCCTGTGCAAGATAATCGATAATTGAAGGCAGATCGATATCCACTCCCTGCCCCAGTGTCAGGAAGTGAGAAAAACCGATCTCCTGACCGTTAGCCCAGTCGATCATCGCCGTTCCCAGCAGACCGGACTGACCGATGTAGCTCACCTTGCCCTTGCGGATATTCACATGGGAATAGCTGGCATTCATATTGTGCCCGGGTACCAGCATGCCCATACAATCAGGCCCCAGAATTCGAATTCCGTAGGGTTTGGCGGCTTCGATAATATTATCGCGCAGGCAATTACCGCGGTTCTCGCTGGAACGTGACAAGCCTCCGGTCAGAATCATTGCCGCCTTGACCATGTGCGCACCCAGCTTGCGCACAAGCTCAGCAACGCTTTCCGGTGGAGAGCAGATAATTGCCAGATCGGGCATCTCCGGCAGCTTAGATACCCCCTTGTAGCAGGGCACACCGTAGACGGTGTCATAACCGCGCTTATTCACGGCCATCAACTTGCCCTTATAGCCACTTTCCAGCAGATTCTGCAGCACGACACCGCCCATGCTGTTCTCTTTTTCAGACGCTCCGAATACAGCGATCGATCTGGGTTTAAAAAAGCGTTTGAGATACTTGGTGCTCAAGAGAATCACCCCACTGGCCTGTTGCGAATACCGATACCGGCCTGCAGCTGCAACACTTCTCTGCAGGCACGCTTATAATACACCTTTCGTCTATATCACGCAGGTGCAGCAAAACGATTATTTGTTGCCAACATGATCAGGATCATAGGTCAGAACCCAACACTTTGCCGCTCTCACTACCCGGAAATAAAAAAACCGCCCGTCGGTTTCCCGAGGGCGGCTTTATGAATAATATCAGGCTTACTTAGCGTTCATTTCGTTGAAACGAGCGATCAGTTCAGCCGGGTATTTCTTTTTGTTGGAACCGTTCAGAACGAATACAACAGTCTGACCCTGTGGACCAGTACCGATCTGAGTCAGGCGGTAAGCCGCTTCACCCGTCGCACGTACCGCTTCCATATCTTCCAGCGTGCTGAATACGTACAGACGACCGTCTTCACCACGCATTTCGCCGTAGAAGTCTTCAGCTGCTGGCATGTTACCGTTGTACATTTCAACACCAGCCAGACCGGTCAGCTTTTTCTTGTCTTCGCCACGCAGGCCGAATACCAGGGTTTCACCGTGTGGGCCACCACCGATGAATACTTTACGGTAAGACGTCTCGCCCACTGTCAGGAACTCCTGATAGGTTGCGAAATCGTCAAATACATAGTGACGACCTTCATGATCAACTTCATACAGATCCTGGTTGTTCAGCTCAACCGCTGGTGCAGGTGCTGCAGCCATCTCTGTTTTAGCTTCGTTAGACTGACAAGCGGTCAGAGACAGTGTGATACCTGCAACGGCAGCAGCCATTGCTGCTTTCTTGAATACGGACATGATTTTTCCCCGGAAAGTAAACTGTTGAATCGCCTTAAGCCCTGTAAAGTAAGCCCTTCTGAGCAAGCCTTGCTGAACAGAGGCGGATCTTAAAAACCTGAGGGCAGGTTATCGGGGAAAAATGACAAAAAGGTTTCAGAAACACTGCAATTCGATTAAATAACCAAACTCTTATCTTGGAATCAGGGCTTAGGAGCCTGGGCTCAGATCAGAAACGGATACAGGTTCAGCCTTCGGTCTCGTCAAGTAACGAGAAGGAGATAAAGGTTGTCAGCAATGACGCGGAGATAATAAATGAAGGCGCCTGGATCAGTAGCATCAACAGACCCGCAGCAGTCCACAGCGCCGCGACCTTGCGCCGCTTACGCCGATAGACCGGGGTCAGCCGGCGACGGTGGAAATGTCGCTTATCCGGCTCCCGATTCTGCATCCACGGAGGCAGCAACAGTTGCAGATAAAAGCGGATCAGTTCAAATCCCATAACGTACCTCATCACCCGGAAAGCAGTCCCCGTGAAGAGACCGCAGCAGCACTACGCCTCTTCAGCGAATACTTTAAGCTTAACAGAAACAGTGAAGCTTGCCTGAGCAGATGGACTTAATAGTCAGCAACCCGGTACAGAATGGCATCATGGTAGCCGGTATGCACACGGATAAGACCGGCTAACTGATGATTCAGCTGCGGATCGCCACTGTCGACGATCAGTGGCCGCCCTTCCAGCGCCTTAATCTTACTCTTGGTGGCAACTACAATAATGTTTTCACGACCCAGTCGTTTCAACAATGCCGGACTGAGCTGCTGATTACCCCGGCCGATAATGTGTCCCTGACCGCCGATTACCGTGATAACCAACCGGGTCGGGTAGCCATCGGTCATCTCTTCCAGCTGCTGCGCGGTCAGATCCTGACCGATCAGCTCGCCATTTTCGATCAGATCGACACCCAACAGGGTATTTTCAAGCCCCAGCTCGTCCATCAGAGCCTGCACGGTGGAACCTGAGCCCATGATGTAGCGCACATCATCTTCCATCGCCTCTACGAAGTCCGCAGCGATGTCGTCCAGCACCAGCTCTTCAACCTCTTTGCCACCGCCGTTTTTGACGTGTTGCATAAAGCGGATCTCTTCCGGCACCAGCAGCTCACCATAATACTTGGCTCTTACCCGACCTTCACGGAACGCCTCTTCATCGATATCCCGTACTTCCTGATCTGCCAGGGTAACCAGCTCACCACGCACCAGCATCGCCACCACTTCGCCGGCTGCTTTAGGGGTGATGGTATATACACCGGAATGTATCTTAACGCCGGCCGGAATACCCAACACCGGAGCGCTGTCCCCAATGGCATGGCAGATATTACGGGCAGTACCATCACCACCGGCAAACAGAATCAGATCAACGCCCTCGGCAACCATCAGCTTTGCCGCCGTTTCGGTATCTTCGGCGCTGGTGTGACCCGCTTCGATTGTGCCGATCACTTTCGGCTCAAAGCCCATGCTGCGGGCACTGTCCTCACCCATTTCACCGGGATAGGTCAGCAACTCGATTTCCAGCCCCTGTAACGGTTCCAGCGCCTGTTGTGTACGCAGATTGGCTTTTGGCTCAGCGCCCATAGCCAGTGCTTTCTGGGCGGTGGCTTCGCCATCACTGCCCTTCAGTCCCACGCTGCCGCCGACACCGGCCAGCGGATTAATAATCAGACCCAGTCGAAACATCTATAACTCCTGTCCCATCTGATCAAGATTACCGGTCTCAATCAGAAACTGCTGATAAACAAAGGCGGCAATAATCAATCGACTGTCTTCATCCAGTTCGATAAATTCCACCCCGTGGTTTACTTCTGTCCCACTGGTATGCAGATTGCGCAGCCGGATCGGTGCCAGCAGCACCTGATCGATATCGTCAATCTGAACACGGGTCGTGAGATAGAATTTGTCCCCCACTTCACCCAGGGCGCGCGGCAGTTGCAGACAGGCGCCTCCCCGGCTTATATCGATACACATAGCAGTAACCGGCAGATCCTGCCGGTCGCCCATCTCATCATAATCATCAACGGATGCCATCAGTCGAACTGGCACACGGGTATGTTTTCTGACCAGACGAGTCTCCGTTTGCGTCGGATTCTCCAGTATCCAGTAGCCAAACGGTTGATCCTCTATTTTAAGTATTTTACTGGTAAAACTGCAGATTCGGTTCCCCGCCATCAGGCGCAGGGTTGCCAGATTTCCTTCATTCACCAGTAATGACACAGAACTGTTGTTGCTCCCCGGACTGCTGATGATGATGCCGCCGTTAGCCGAGTAGCCCAGTAATTTAGCCGTATAGCGGCCTCTGGGTGCCTTGATCTCTACCCGGACCGGTTCCCCGATCTGCAGACGCAGATCAGCCAGTGATTTTCCCGGCAGAATCATATCGGTGGGTGGCATCAGTATTTCAGTCTCACAACAAACGGTTAGTACTCAGGATATTATCCTGTAAAAAGGTGATCCGGTAAAACAGCTCAGGGCAGAATAAAGCCAACAGCTTCAAGCTGCTGCTTCAGTTCACAGCCAGGACTGGCCCCGGTCAGGACCGCAGCGGCGAACTCACGGCGAACCGGATACTGTTTACGCAGCAGATCAAAATTCTGAGGCTGCATAGCTGTATCCATCAGACTGTCCCTGAAGCGCTGATCATCAGCCTCTGGTTGATAGATCTGATGCACAATATCGGTCAGCGTTTCATCGCCCGTAAGACTCAGCTGTGGCGCAATATCTGACGGCAACAGTTCCGTAAAAGAGAGATCAGTGGCGATCCCCTGGCTGTCACAGAATGCCTGATACAGCATCCAGGTACCGCGGATTTTGCCATCGTAACTGTAGCCGGCGATGTGCGGCGTTCCGATCCTGACCCGTGCAGCCAGTTCAGCATCGACCCGGGGTTCATCTTCCCAGACATCCAGCAGTAGCGTTACATCCTCCCGCTGCTGATGCCATTCCAGCAAATCCTGATTATCGATCACCGGACCGCGCCCGGCATTAAGTAGAATCGCCTCCTGCTTTATTAAAGGCAGGTTGGCTTTATTCAGCAGATGCCGGGTAGCATCCTCACCTTCCCGGGTCAGAGGCGTATGCAGGCAGATGATATCCGCTTCAGTTAATAACTGATTCAGTTCACTGAATCCGGCTTCGCCCCGCTTCTGTCGCGGAGGGTCATTCAACAGCAGTCTGATACCCAGCCGTTCCAACCGTTGTTGTAACCGACTACCGACATTACCTACCCCGACAATACCGACCGTTTTATTCTGCAGATCAAATGCCTGCTCACGGGCAACCAGCAACAGAGTGCTGATCACATACTCAGCTACCGCATCGGCATTACAGCCCGGCGCACTGGAAAATGCGATACCCCGCTGATGCAGGTAAGCCTGATCAATATGATCCGTTCCGATCGTTGCCGTCCCTACAAACCGGACCTGACTCTGTTCCAGCAAGGCTTCATTCACCTGAGTTATTGACCGCACCAGTAACAGATCAGCATTGGCAAGATCCGCCGCCTGCATATTGCGTCCCGGCAACCGGGTAATGCTGCCAAAGCGCCCGAACAGAGGCTCCAGTGCCGGAATATTCTCATCCGCTACGATATTCAGATCATTCAGTTTCAAAGAGTGCTCCAGAGGTTAAAAATCAGCTGGTTAAGGGGCGAAACCGCGATTATAATTGCCCGCTTTGTGCTTTGACATCCGTCCGAGCAAATTAACCCGAGTTTGGTAGTACGTTCTTGATTATCCGCTGGCGCAAACAACAGGACTATTTCATCGTCCGACTCTATCAGGATCTGATGGGGGACTGGGTGCTGACCGAGTCATGGGGTAATACCGTACGCGATAGCGGTGCGTTCAACCACACCGTATTTCATTGCTACCATGAAGCCCGTAGCCGTTTACGGGATATCAGTAAACGTCTGAAATCCGAAGGCTTCAAAAAGACCGTTTCCAAAGAACAGCAGATTGAACTCGACTTTGGTTGAGGTTTGTCAGCCAAAGGTTATTTAAATATAACCTGATGGTTGGCAAGTGCTTCCCACCCCGCTATATTCCTCTCTTTACAACACAGAAAAACGATAAAACCGGTTGTCGTGGTATCACTTTATAAGCTGCGGCCTGCGACCGGAATTCATGAGAGATAAGAGAGGTTCCATGAGCAAGTTTGATTTTGCCCCAATGCCCGACAACGAAGGCTTCTTCGGTAACTACGGCGGTCAGATTATTCCCCCAGAACTGAAGCAGGTAATGGACGAGATCGATCGCGCTTATGAAGAGATCCGTCAGACTGAAGAGTTCCAGAACGAACTGATGCAGTTGTTCCAGGACTACGTTGGCCGCCCAAGCCCGATCTACCATGCTAAGCGCCTGAGCGATAAACTCGGTGGTGCACAGATCTATCTGAAGCGTGAAGATCTGAACCACACCGGCGCGCACAAGATTAACCATTGCCTGGGTGAAGCTCTGCTGGCGAAATTCATGGGTAAGACCAAGGTGATCGCTGAGACCGGTGCCGGTCAGCACGGTGTTGCTCTGGCAACGGCCTGCGCCCTGGTCGGTATCCCATGCGAGATCCACATGGGTCAGGTGGATATCGAGAAAGAACACCCGAATGTTACAAAAATGAAGATTCTGGGCTGCAAACTGGTACCGGTTACCCGCGGTACCGCAACACTGAAAGATGCAGTAGACAGTGCATTCGAAGAGTACCTGAAGGATCCGGTGAACTACATCTACGCCATCGGCTCTGTGGTTGGCCCACACCCATTCCCGAAAATGGTACGTGATTTCCAGAGCATCATCGGTCGTGAAGCCCGTCAGCAGTTCCAGGACAAACACAATACCCTGCCAGACTACATCACCGCTTGTGTGGGTGGTGGTTCTAACGCAATGGGCCTGTTCACCGCATTCCTGGAAGATAATTCGGTAAATATCGTCGGCGTAGAGCCGTCCGGTAAAGGTCTGGAAACCAGCGAGCACTCCGCAACCCTGACACTGGGTAAGCCGGGCGAAATCCACGGTATGAAGTGCTACGTACTGGAAACCGAAGATGGCGAGCCGATGCCGGTACACTCCATCGCGTCCGGTCTGGACTATCCGGGCGTAGGCCCGCAGCACAGCTATCTGAAAGATCTGGGCCGTGTTGAATATCAGTCAGTCACTGACGAAGAGTGTCTGAACGCCTTTATGACTCTGTCTCAGGTAGAAGGTATCATCCCGGCGCTGGAAAGCTCCCACGCAGTTGCATGGGCGATGCGCGCCGCTCAGGAGATGGACAAAGATACTACCATCCTGGTTAACCTGTCCGGCCGTGGCGACAAAGACGCCGATTACGTCGCAGATAAGCTGGGGCTGTAAGAACCGATAAGAAGTAAGACCCGATAAGAAAAGACAAAGTCACCCTCAAGGGTGACTTTTTTTATGCTTTTTATCGTCATTCCCGCATACAGAGTTCGGTGTAACCGCTATACACCTTGCTAGTACTTTCAGAGTTATCCCCCTGTCTCTGCCATAGCTCTCTGCTCCACAGCATGTATGAACTGTCTTATAAAAGACGGCTATGCAAATAGAAATTATTATCATTTACTTTCATGTATTTTAAATCATATACTCTGCCCAATAGCTCTTAACCCACGGGTTCAGATACACATTCAAACAGAATAACAGTAAGGCAAAGTACATGATTGCAATCATCTATGGCTCCACAACCGGTAACACATCGGATATTGCGGTAAAAGTTCAACAACATCTCGGAGCAGATGAAGTTGATCTGTTTGATGTAAAAGATATCGGTCTGGATATCATCGATGCCTATGACCGGATCATTTTTGCCATCCCGACCTGGGACTACGGCGAAGTTCAGGAAGACTGGGAAGAGGTCTGGGATCAGATCAACAACTTCGACTTTACCGACAAGATCACCGCATTTATCGGCCTTGGCGATCAGCTGGGTTATGCGGAATGGTTCGTTGATGCAATGGGCATGCTGCACGATAAAGTCGTTGCCCGTGGCGCCTCGGTGATTGGACACTGGCCGGTTGAAGGCTATGAGTTCGATGAGTCCGTAGCACTGACTGAAGATAAAAAGCATTTTATCGGTCTGGCACTGGATGAGGACACTCAGCGTGAACTGACAGATGAGCGGATTGAGCAGTGGTGCCAGATTATCAGTGTTGATCTGGATGTCGCAGCCTGATTACTGAACAACACCTATCAGCAATGGCCGCAGCACTCTCTCTACTGCGGCCATTGCCCGTATCAGATAATACTTACTTTACCTGCTCCAGATAGTTATTCAGACGATCCTTATTCATCACAAAACGTCCATTGAGCGAAGCGGCATTCGCTTTCACTGCATCCAGATTAGTTGGCTCACCCGCCACCAGCACACCCACCATAGCCATAATCGCATGTGGCATACACTGGTAAATGTAAACGCCCTCCTGATCAAGCGTTACTGACACTTTCTCATTCATGCCACCTTTCCAGCCAGCACTGCCCTCGGGTACCAGGCCTGCAACTGATTCGGAATTATGCGCCATATCGGTCGGCACAAAATGCACCGTATCACCCACAGCAACCTTCAGTACTGCCGGCTCAAATACCATTGCACCTTCTGCACCAGCATTCTTCATCTCAACGGTGTGTTCCGCTGCCCATGCAGTAGAAACCATACAGGCAATTGCAACACCTGCCAGAACGTTCTTCATTTCACATATCCTTAGTTACTCATCCTTAACGGGCCTGCGCTCTGTTTTCTGATGTCTGAACCCGGCAAGCCGTTCTGATACTTGACAAGCTTACGCTACCGACACAATAATGCAATTGATAATGGTTATTATTTATATTCTCACAAAATAAATACAATCAATCAGAATATCGGCTCACTGGAAAACTCGGTCAGGCACGCGACCAAGCCTGATCAACCAGGCAACATATCCCGCTACCTGACAAAAATTGAGGTCTGTGCCGGACAGGCCTGCAGTGTTTCAGATCTGCGTACTATCTATCTCAGGGCTTATAAGACTCTGCTGGAGACTGTCTGTGATTCCCTGGTCGACCGGCACTGGCGGGTAAGCTGTCTGAATCAGATTTATCGGCCCATCTTTGCAATGAAACGGCTGGCACGTACTCCAACAGATAAGGCTCAGATCAGAACATTGCGCACAGAACTCGCCCGTCTGAGTCATTATTTTCTGTAACCCATCAACCCATTACACAAGGAGTAGCTATGAATCACACCCGAATTGAAAGGGACAGCATGGGCGAATTGGAAGTCCCTGCTGATGCCCTGTACGGCGCTCAGACTCAACGGGCCATCAACAACTTCCCGATCAGCGGTCAGGCCATGCCGGAGAGCTTTATCCGGGCCCTGATTCTGGTTAAGTCCGCCGCGGCGATCAGTAATTCACAACTTGAATGTCTGACAGAGAAGCAAACCGATGCCATCGTCTATGCCTGCTCAACGCTGCTTGAGAGCGATAATCTGATGCAGCACTTCCCGGTCGATGTTTTTCAGACCGGTTCAGGCACCAGCTCAAACATGAACGCTAACGAGGTGATTGCCAGTCTTGCCAGTGACAGGCTGGGCGACACCATCAGCCCTAACGACCATGTCAACTTCGGTCAGAGCAGTAACGACATCATTCCGACTGCAATTCATGTCAGTGCAGCACTGGAGCTGAATAATGAACTCCTGCCCGCATTGCGTCACCTGCTGGCCTCCATTGAAGCGAAAGCGGAAACAGTAAAAGATTATTGCAAAACCGGTCGTACTCATCTGATGGACGCGATGCCGGTCCGTATGGATCAGTCCCTGCTGAGCTGGGCCAGCCAGATCCGTCAGAATATCCAGCAGTTGGAAGCCCTTCAGCCAGCGATTCAGACCCTGGCTCAGGGCGGTACCGCTGTCGGTACCGGCATCAATGCCCATGAGCACTTTGCTCGCGCTTTCAACCAGAACCTGAGTAATCTCACAGAGGTCAGCTTTACCCCGGCTGACGACTTCTTTGCGCTCATAGGCACACAGGATACTGCCGTAGCGCTGTCAGGCCAACTGAAAACCACCGCTGTTTCTGTGATGAAAATTGCTAACGATCTGCGCTGGATGAACTCCGGCCCGCTGGCAGGTCTGGGAGAAATCTCTCTTGAAGCGTTACAACCAGGCTCATCAATTATGCCCGGTAAGGTCAACCCGGTTATCCCGGAAGCCGCTGCAATGGTAGCCGCTCAGGTAATCGGGAATGACGCAGCGATCACCGTTGGCGGACAGTCCGGCAACTTTGAACTGAACGTCATGCTGCCAATGATCGCCAATAACCTGCTGAACAGTATCAGGTTGCTGGCCAACAGCAGTCGTCTTCTGGCCGATAAGGCGATCACCAGCTTTACCGTTAACGAAGATAAACTTAATGAAGCGTTGCACCTGAACCCTATTCTGGTCACCGCGCTGAATCCGATTATCGGTTACCTGAAAGCAGCAGAGATTGCCAAAAAAGCCTACGCCGAAAAGCGCCCAATTATTGATGTGGCAGTGGAATGCACCGACCTCAGCCGGTCTCAGCTGGAACAGCTGCTGGATCCGGCCAAGCTGACTCAGGGAGGTCTGTAAACCTTTATGGATAAGCAACTGGAGCGGCGTATCAACCTATGGCAGGACACCATCAGCGATGGCAACCGTCACTTTAATCTGCGCCGCTACGGTGATGCTATGCGGCTTTATGAACAGGCCCGACTTCTTGCCACCGGTTTCTTTCACCAGTGGCAGAAGCAATGTCAGCCAGCAGGGAAATAAACGCCCCATATACTACTCGGTCCGGTGTGGGAGAAAGTGACCTGCATATTATATTTAATGATAATCATTATCGAACTCATTCGGCTTAGTAAGCAGCATCTCTTTGACAACTCTGATGCCACGAGAGCCCTCGTGAACCCTCGCTTTAAAAGCGGGATCAGTACGAATTCACTAAATTACCCAAACTGGTTATCCGGGCTGGTCACCACACCCGTTACATGCCTACACTTATAGACATAGGATGATGAAACTTAACGATTTCTCGTAAGCACCCAGCAGTATCAGAGGCGCCGGGAAAAAGGACTTTGACTGTGTCGCTGCACTTTCTCAAAAGTATCCGCGCGAAGCTGATCAGTATTTTTGTGCTGATCAAGGTCATACCGTTAATTGCACTGGCCGTATTCGCCTGGCATGCCGCTGTTCAGCTCAGTGATGAGGTGACCGACCGATCCGGCCGCATGGCCGATGGTATGCTGGAAACGGTTAAAACCGTCGGCGAGACGGTCATCGATGACAGTACCCGGGCGCTGGATGACCGTTCCCGGGAAGCGATTGAACGGCTGACAACCGATACCGCCCGCGCGGTTGCTCGTTTTCTCTATGCCCGGGATCAGGACATTATACTGGCAGCCAGTCTGCCCCAGACCGAAACGGCATTCCGGAATTTTCTCAGTAGTCGCACCCGCAGTATTTACCAGCATGGTCAGTGGCAACTCAACGCTGACCAGACAGCCTGGGTTCCGGTAACCCCGTTGCCTGAACCTCAGTTACCAATGGCTGCGGAGCTGGAAGCCAATGCCAAACAGTTCAACTATCGCCGACCTGAGCAATCTGGTCAGCAGATCCAGAGTCCCCTGTTCCGTGAAATCACCCTGATCGGACTCGATGGCAAAGAGAAATACCGGTTCAGTCATGACTCAGCACTACCGCTTCGCGATATTACCCGCAGAGAGAATACCTACGCCCGGGCTGAGCAATACTGGCCTGAGCTTCAGCGCCTGTCAGCCGGTGAAATCTACGTATCGGAAGTGATCGGCACCTATATCGGCAGTACCGTGATTGGCCCTTACACCCCCACCCGCCTGAAGAAAATGGAGCGGCCTTATGAACCTCAGGAGTCCGCTTATGCAGGCACTGAAAACCCGCTGGGCAAACGTTTTCAGGGAATAATCCGCTGGGCAACACCGGTGGTTGAAGATGGCCGGATCACAGGCTATCTCACTCTGGCACTGGATCATGAACATATTCGCCAGTTCACTGACAGAATCAGCCCTACCGACCGTCGCTATACCGACATCGCCGATGCGATCGAAGGTAACTATGCATTCATGTGGGATTACAAGAACCGCTCTATTTCCCACCCTCGGGATTACTTTATTCATGGCTATAATGCTGAAACCGGACTGCCGGAGACGCCCTGGATGGATCGCACGCTGTACCAGGCATGGCAGGCATCCGGACTGCCCTCCCACGAGTTTCTCGCCCAGACACCTGAGTTTGATCAACCCTCTCTGGACAAGAAGCCGTCACTGGA
This sequence comes from uncultured Amphritea sp., assembly GCA_963669425.2. Taxonomy (GTDB): domain Bacteria; phylum Pseudomonadota; class Gammaproteobacteria; order Pseudomonadales; family Balneatricaceae; genus Amphritea. The sequence continues at coordinate 1,178,955 of CAXXNC010000002.1, read as the reverse complement.
TCTGATCCGGCAGGGCACTATTGCGCTGGATTGCCGTTATCTCAATTTTTCTCCCCAGTGTCAGGGCTGGGATCAACTGACCCGTCATGGCGGATCCGGTTCTTTTGTGATCTATTTCAGCGGGTTGTGGAAACTCACCACCGCCGCCACCATTCCCTACTACACAGGCCGGTATGGCGATAGCCTCAAAGGCTTTGGCTTTGTCACCATCGGTGCCAACGTCGATGAGTTCCATCAGGCGGCCGTAGAATCTGGTAAGCAGATTGCCGAGATCGTCAGCTCTCAGGTTGAGAACTACCAGCAACAGCGTACCGAGCTGGATTCAGAGATCAGTCGTCAGTTACAGCTGTCGACCTATGAGCTGGTCGCATCAACCATCATTCTGATACTGGCAGTGATCGCCATTGCGATCTGGATGGCCGATGCACTGACCCGCCGGATTACGTCGATCAATAAAGGTCTGCACCTGTTTCATCAGGGTAACTACAACCACCGTCTGGAAGTTACCAGCCAGGATGAGATGGGCCGTCTGGCCAGTTCATTCAACGCAATGGCGGATAATATCGCCCGCTCCATTACCCGGATGAAGCACGAGATCAGTATCCGGCGTCAGAAAGAGGAGCAGCTACGTATCGCCGCCGTCGCCTTCGAAACCCAGGAAGGCATGTGTATCACCGATGCCAGCAACACCATTCTCAATGTTAACCACGCTTTTACTCTGATTACGGGCTACACCGCCGATGAAGCGATTGGCAAAACTCCCGCGATACTCCGTTCCGGCAAACATACTGACACCTTCTATCAGGAGATCCGGACTCAGGTGAAAACTACCGGACAGTGGCAGGGGGAGATCTGGAGTCGACGTAAGAATGGCGAAGTTTTCCCGGAATGGCTGACCATCACAGAAGTAACCAATCACAGAGGTGAAGTAACGCACTACGTCAGAGCCCTGACCGATATCAGTGAACGCAAGGCCTCCGAGGAACATATCCGCGAACTGGCCTACTACGACCCCCTCACCCACCTGCCTAACCGACGGATGCTGTCAGAACAACTTGAGATCGCTCTGAAAAGCGCTATTCGTCACAACTCGGATGGCGCTCTGCTGTTTATCGATCTGGATAACTTTAAAACCCTGAACGACAGTCTTGGCCATCACTATGGCGATATGCTACTGCAGCAGGTCGCCAGTCGGCTGATGACTCTGGTCCGACAAACCGATACCGTCGCCAGGTTTGGCGGCGACGAATTTGTCGTTATGCTGACAGATCTTGATGCCGACCGTGAACGAGCGGTGTATCAGGTTCAGAACATTACTCGCAAGATTCTCGACAACCTGAACCGGCCCTATAGCTTTGTCGGATTCGAGCACCACAGCACCCTGAGCGTAGGCATCACCCTGTTCTCCGATCATCATCAATCCGGGATCGATCAGGTATTACAACGGGCCGATCTGGCGATGTATCAGGCGAAGGCCAACGGACGTAATGCGATCTGTTTCTTTGACCCGCAGATGCAGGCCGCCGCAAATAACCGGGCAGAGCTGGAAGCGGACCTTCATGAAGCGATCCGCCAGCATCAGTTCGAACTCTATTACCAGCCTCAGGTCAGCAGTAGCGGTGCATTGCTCGGTGCAGAAGCTCTGATTCGCTGGAATCATCCGGACAAAGGCCTGATCTCACCACTGGACTTTATTCCGGTTGCAGAAGAAACCGGCCAGATTCAGGCGATCGGTCTCTGGGTTATTGAACAGGCCTGCGCGCAACAGAAACTCTGGCGCGACCAGGTGGGACCGGAGTTCACTATTGCCGTCAATGTCAGCTCCCGCCAGTACCAGTATCCGAACTTCGTTGAGGATGTAGTACGTATCCTCCGCAGCAGTAACGCCAACCCCGAGCAACTGACTTTCGAGCTGACAGAATCGGTACTGTCTGAAGATGTCGAAAATATTATCGATAAGATGTGGCAACTGAGAGAGCTGGGTATCGGCTTTGCGCTGGATGATTTCGGGACCGGTTACTCCTCCCTGAGCTATCTCAAGAAACTGCCACTGAACTATCTGAAGATCGATAAATCCTTCGTCCGGGATCTGCACACCGATCCCAATGACGCAGCCATTGCACGAACCATTGTCGATCTGTCACATAGCATGAACATCAGCGTTATCGCTGAAGGTGTTGAAACGGAAGCCCAGTTAAATCAACTGACCGGTTACGGCTGCACCATTTTCCAGGGCTACCTGTTCAGTAAGCCCCTGCCTGCCGAACAGGTCAGTCTGAAGCCTCTGACCGAGACGGTCGATGAATCCTAAATCGGTGCAGCATTCTCAGTACAAGGTCAGTATAATCCGCTCTTAACTATTCAATCTGAACGGCAGTAAGCGAGTTACTATGAGCAACTTCACCGATGTTTCTTACCTCAACACCGTATTCGGCAACCTGAAAGGCGATATGGCCGAGCCGAACTGGGAAAAAGCAGGCAAACAACTGCACCTGATTCAGGAAGAGCTGGCGGAACTGGTAGAAGGTATCGACAACAAGGATATGGGTGAGATCCGCGATGCTGTCGCCGATATTCTGGTTGTGACCTACGGCATGGCGCATATTCTGGGTATTGATGCCGATTCAGATATGGCTGCGGTACAGGCAAGCAACCTCTCCAAACTGTGCAAAACAGAAGACGAAGTTGAGAAAACACTGGCTTTCTATCGTGAAGAGAAAGGCCTGAACGTATACAGCGGTGGTGAGCTGCCAGAGGCTTACGTTAAGTCAGCGGAAGATCAGGAAGGTAAGGACGGTAAATTCTACCCGGCTCATAAATTCCTGAAATCCATCAACTGGCATGAACCTCACCTGAGCTGATATAAGCAGTACAGGAGCAATAAAAAACGGCAGTCAATCTGCCGTTTTTTTGTTGTCTCAGCGCTCTTTATAGCGATCATGGTTAAAAATAAAATCATCGCCGCCGGCAGCCCGGTGGCAAGCTATACAACCGGTTGCCATCCCCTTGGCAACGCGGCCGGCTAAAGGAACGCCTTTAGGATTATCCTGCAACGAACCATCCGGATTAAATTTCGCATAAAACCAGTTACCGTTAATCTGGTCATAACCCGCCTCACGACGGAACATCACGGTGATCGAATCCAGATAACGGTTCGGATTGTTGATCACATCCTCAACTGTCAGGCCGTTACCACCGTAGTTACGTTTGATCACCAGTTCACCGGCACGACCATTAACTGTGACGGTCTGCTCAATCAGTTCCAGAATCTGTCCATGGGGCGGTAAACCGATATAGGGCCGGGTAACCGATGCGTGATCACCCGCCAGCCGGTTATCGATCATCTGCTGCCAGATACCAGCCGCGAAATCGACTGATGCCTTATCGCCGAAGGGCTCCTGAGCCGGTAGCGACAGAGACACACCCAACAGTCCGATAATAAAAAAAGACTTAACACTCATCTATAAGCTCCTGAAATCAGAGCTTCTGTGAGTTCCTTTCGCAGAAAACAGGGGATTATAAGCGGCGTGCCACAACTAGTCACTGCAGCACGATTGCCGGGTAAATGATGGTTTCACACCATCAACAGACCCTGTTTCAATAGTAGACCAAAATTATGGCCGGCTGGATAAAACCGTAACCTTGCTCTGTCCCGGCTTGATGGAGAAATAAAAACAGTTATCACGGCCAGTATGGCACGCCGGTCCGGTCTGCATTACCCGACACAACAGAGCATCGCCATCACAGTCTGCTCTCAGCTCTACCAGCTGCTGGGTATGCCCACTGGACTCCCCTTTGACCCAGAACTGCTGTCGGGAGCGTGACCAGTATGTCACTCGCCCGCTCTCCAGCGTCCGCTGCAGCGCCTCGGCATTCATCCAGGCCATCATCAGTACATCACCACTTTCGGCACACTGGGTGATAACCGGAATAAGACCATCCGGGTTGAAACTGAGTTGTTCCCGGAAGCCACTGAAATCGATCTGTGTGCCCTGCTCAGCAGCCTCAAGATCGTAAAAGTAATCGTTATGCATGGTACTCAATCCGCAAAGTCGAAGCTGAGGAAAAGACGTGGCGCATCAGCCGAAGCCGCAGGCGATCGGTGCACCAGCCCCCGTCCTTCGTTCTCCCACCAGCCTTCACCTTTCAGAAGAACAACACTCTGGGGATCCACAACAGAAACAGCAGCCCCCTCGGTGATGAGCCCTGATGATTCATCAGGCTTTCCGGCGCTGCCAGCGCCTAAACGACAGCGGTCCACATAGTGGTTTTCCAGCCATTCAGTAGGATTCCCCACGTATGTGGTTACCAACCGACAGGGCACCTTATCGACATGAAAGCGCGGGCACATAGCCTGCTTCAGGCTGTGCAGCCGGACAGCAACCCTTGGTAACTCAAAAAGATAACCAAACATATCAGTGAGCAACGCAATATCATCAATGAAGGCATCCCGGGCAGGATGCTCAGGCAACGCCTGTTGCAGCCATCCGGTTACTGCTTCAGCTTCCAGCACCGCGGACTTACTGCTGAACGTATCATGACTGACCAGATATTCAGCATACTCCAGTACCTCCGGAGCTGGCTGGCGTCGCCAGCTACTCAGATTAACGTCTGGACGGTAAATCTCACTCAGCACTGTCGGTTCATCACCAACAATCCAGTGCTGCAGCTCAGTTGCGGAATCAGGTGTTATAGCAGACTGAGCATTCACTGCTCACCTCCAGGCTGCCAGCTACTTCTGGCAACCGCATCATGACCGTGCAGGCTTTCAAAGTGACGCACGATCACAGAGCCTTCAGGGTGGTGCTTCAGCGCTGCCATGATTCTGCGACTGGCATCCTCGACATACATCAGATTACTGCCATTACGCAGCGCAAATGCCTGCTCATCCTGACGTTTTACAAAGGTCTGTACCGGTGTCTGAAGAGCATCTTCAACCTGATCAATAAGATCCAGAAGGCCGAAAGATGATGCACTTTCATCCAGGCGGATAGTCACCGTTGCAGTGCTGCGCTGGCTGTGCGGAGTCGCCAGGGAACCATGCTCCAGTAGCCATTGACTGACCTGCTCAGCAGAAACACTGCCCGCTTCAGAAAACTCAGCCTGGAAACGATCACTTAATGCCTGGCGGGACAACGCGGCCGAACAGGGACAGGTTGAAGAGTAGCTGATATCAGCGGCAACAGAGATCTCCACCTTGCCACCAGCCAACCGGGCTTCCAGCTCAATCGCATAGCCCTGCCAGCCCGACTCTCCCTCGGTGAGCAGAGCAGAACGTTGCAGCAATAAATCAAAGCGCAACCGCATCATCGCCTGGGTAGAGCGGCAGTCTTCATGGCTGGCAACACTGCTTTGCAGACAGTGTTTTAATGACTCAAGGGAAAGAGGCGCTGCCGATAATTGCAGTAGCGCCCTGTACAGACGGGACATATGAATCCCTTTGCGGGCATTATCACCGCCAGGCAGATCCACACCAATATCGGCTGTCGCTGTCACTGACGCGCTTTGAGAAGCACCATCGATCTCTTGTAATTCTAACGGCAGACGGATCTGCTCCATACCGACCCAGTCTAAAGAACTGCTTTCTAGTGGCAGAATGAAACTGGCGGTATCTGGTAAGGATGCGTTCAAGCAAAACTCCCGGGAATAAAAACAACTAGAACTGCGGCACAGAAATGCCAAAATGTTATGTTATAACAAATCTTTTAATATTCACAAGAACAGATGCAGGCTGAAAGCGACATTAGCAGCCTGCCTGGGGAATCTATCGATGGGTAGAAATCAGCGGGATGACGCAGTTCGTTTTTTGCCTGAGCCGCCAGAAGATCGCTTGCTGGTTGTCGATTTGGATGCCGACTTTCGCTTTGTACTGTTACCGGTATTCGACCTACGCCGCCTGCCCGGTTTTTTAGCTGCAGGGGCTGCTGACTTAAGTGATGCCGGAATCTGCACGGTTTCTGATGCAGAGATCAGCTCTTTCAGACGTACCTGTAGTGGCTGAATAAAACCATCATAGTTAGATTGCTTCAGACTGATATCATCCAGTGTCGACTCCCACTGTGCCGTCATATCCGGTGTGGTGGCGGAATCAGGCAGACAACTGATCAGCGCTTTGCCAACCTCACTGGCCCGGATCGATTTGCCCTCCCGGTACAGAAAACCCCGGGTGAACAGCAACTCGATGATGCCAGCCCGGGTAGCTTCTGTGCCCAGACCATCGGTTTCTTTGAGGATCTTCCTGATGTCAGGATCTGTCACATAGCGGGCGATACCGGTCATGGCTGACAACAGCGTCGCATCGGTGAAATGCTTGGGTGGCTGGGTCTGTTTCTGCTCAACTATTCCCTGATCACAGTGCAGCGGCTGTCCCTCGGTCAGAGGCGGCAGATGGCTCTGTTTCTCTGCGCTATCCTTCAGTACCGACTTCCACCCGGTCACCAGAGTCTGATGGGCTGAACAGGTAAATAAGCCCCCTTCAATGATCACCTCTACCCGGGTATCGAAGTACTCATAAGCAGGATAGAACTGCAGCAGATAGTACTGCCCGATCAGGGTGTAAACTTTCAGCTCATCGCCACTTAGTCGGGTACCGCCGAGCCTGCGCTGAGTCGGTATAATGGCATGGTGAGCGGCAACTTTTTTGTCATTCCAGGCTGCACTTTTCAGTCCACTGTTGCTGCCATCAGCCGCCGTAGTCAGATCCTGCGCATTGGCTCCTACAGCCCCGATTACATCGGCAGCCTGAGCAAAATGTTCTTCGGGCAGATAACGACAATCGGACCTTGGATAGGTAATCAGCTTATGCCGTTCATACAGTGCCTGACATGTATCCAGGACCTGCTTGGCATTCATACCGAATCGCTTGGCAGCTTCGATCTGTAATGCAGACAGGTTAAACGGCAATGGCGCAGACTGGCGCTTTTTAGTCTGCTTCAGGGATGTCACCGTGCCCGGCTTATTTGTAATTCTGTCAGCAACATTCTCTGCCAGCTTTGCCGACAGAACCCGACCCTCTTCATCCATCCATGGCTGGCAATTTTCACTGGGCTTCCAGCGCGCTTCAAACGGCTCATCAGCCTGTGTCTTTAACTTAGCCACCACCTCATAAAAAGGCTTTGAGACAAAGCTCTCTATCTCCAGATCACGTCGCACGACCAGCCCCAGTAGTGGGGTTTGTACCCGGCCCACCGACAGTACTCCGTTGTAGCCAGACTGCCGGCCTTTGATCGTGTACGCCCGGGTCATATTGATGCCATACAGCCAATCCGCGCGCGAGCGCGCCAGCGCAGAAACAGATAACGGTATAAATTCACTGTTCATCTTCTGACTGGCCAGCGCCCGCTTCACCGCCTGCGGGTTCAGGTCACTGATCAGCAAGCGCCGGGCTTCACGTTTTTTCGTCTCACTGGCCTTGAGGTAGTTGATCACCTCATCCACCAGCAACTGCCCTTCACGGTCCGGATCTCCGGCATGCACCAGTTGCGAACTTTGCTTGATAAGCTTTCGCAGTACTGACAGTTGTGAGCGGGTCTTACTGCGGGGCTTGAGCTTCCACTCCTCCGGGATAATCGGCAGGTGTTCAAAGCGCCAGGGCTTAAAAGCCGGATCATAGGCATCCGGGTCAACCTGCTCCAACAGATGCCCCAGACACCAACTGACACAATCACCATTAGCGGTCTCTATATAACCGTCATGTTTTTTATGAGGTTTAGGCAGGACATCGGCAATTGCCCGGGCCAGACTGGGTTTTTCCGCAATGTATAAGATCATCTGGTGAGACTATCCGACGACATACTGTTTAAATATCCAGTTAATTTATCGAAAACCAGCATAGCTTACCAGCATCAGATACAAAAAAACCGCTTTCAGGAAGCGGTTTTTTAAGGATCGTAGGGGCTACTGGCTGACGTAGGTCTGTTCCAGATAGTGGATAATATCTGAGGACTCATACATCCAGCGCACTTCACCATCAGCTTCGTCAATGCGCAGGCAAGGCACCTTAAGCTTGCCACCACCGTTAAGCAGCGCATCACGGTGTTCATCAACCCGCTTGGCATCGCGGATATCGATATTCAGACCGTTACGACGCAGAGCACGGCGAACTTTAACGCAGAAAGGACAGGCCTCGTACTGATACAGCGACAAGTGTGCAGTTTTACGATCAAGCTCCTGCTGAACCTGCGGATCCCGTTTCATACGGCGCGGGCTGAAGACAAAGTTAAGCAACAGAATAATACGTCCCAGAATCCAACGAATAACAGCCACCGACAGCTACCTCACTCACAATTTTTACAAGGCCGGCGATTATAGCATCAAACCCTGAATTTTTTGTCCTGTTGTTTGTAAGTGTTTTTATTGCGCTATGTTATGAAATCCGTACTATACGCCACTGAACTAAAATACTGATATCCGGTCTACCCGTTTCGGCTTTACCTTTAAATTGCGCAGCAGTTTTTCGGGGGGGGAAAGCTGAAGCACCGAACAACCACAGGAACACTATGAATCCGTTTAGTAAACTCCCTACATTTTTTATTCCGGCTCTGACCGCTCTGCTGTTTATTTTAGGCCTGCAGACCAGCGCCAGTGCAGCTAACTACATCAGTGACGATGTTTACACCTTTTATCATGGTGGTCCTGGTAATCAGTATAAAATCACCGGCCGTATCCGTAGCGGTACACCGGTAACTGTCCTGCGTCGTAACAACGAAGCGAAGTATGTTCAGATCCGTACGCCAAGTGGCAAAACCGGCTGGATCGGCGCTGATAAAGTGTCTTCCGGTACCAGTCTTTCGATCCGCTTCCCGGAATTGCAGCAGCAACTGGAAGCAAGCCAGCAGCAGGTCACCACGCAGGCGGATGAGATCAGCACTCTGAAGCAGCAAAGCGGTAGCCTGGGCCAGGAGAACAACCGCAACGCGATGAAGATCGCTGAGCTGGAAGAGCAGATTGTCGCACTGAACCGCACCATCAATAGCATGGACGAGAGCAACCTGATGCGCTGGTTCACTTATGGTGGTCTGGTTGCCTTCGGTGGTCTGATTCTTGGCCTGATTATTCCATTCCTGCCAAAACGCCGTAAGCGCCGGGATACCTGGTAACAGGCAGATTGAAATCATAAAAAAAGAGCCTCTGTCTGAGGCTCTTTTTTTGTCTGGATTCAGGGAAACTATTCACAACCATCCGGCACAATTGCATCATCCATCAATACCACCAGCTGATCATCGGTATCCCTCAACCGGCGGCTCAGATCCCGCGCCATATTCATAAAAATCAGCGTGTATTGTTCTGGATCTTTCTGATAAATGGTGAACAACTGATCCGCCTTGATCTCTACTACTCTGCAGGGTTCCAGGGCACGGACCACTCCACTGCGGGGATAAACACCCAGCAGCGCCATTGCGCCGAAACATTCACCGGTCATAAAACTGCGAATCTGATGGTATTCACCTGACTCACCGCGCTTATAAAGCGCCGCACTGCCGGACTCAACAATAAAGGCAGAGTCGCCCCGCTCACCTTCAGTAAAGAAATCTTCACCAGGCTGTCGCTCGATGAAATGACTGCCTTCCAGAATCAGTCTGACAATTTCTTCACGCAATCCACCAAAAACCGGCATGTCTCTGAGCCGGTGGACCGGAATATTTTCTGGCACAACGCTACCCATTTGTATATCTTTGCTCACCATTCTAAACCAAGTTGAACCCGGCGATAACCTCTGCCTATCTAAAACATTAAAAAAGGCAATTGGTACTCAGGGCTTAACACTGGTTCAATAGACTCAAACAAATCCGAGGAGATCGTTAAATGCAACGAATTACTATTTTTGGTCGTAAAGGTTGTGGCTTCTGTACCCGTGCCCGCCAGCTGTGTGAGATGAAAGATCTGGACTTCCGTTACATCGACATCCATGAAGAAGGTATCAGCAAGGAAGATCTGGAGAAAACCATCGGCAAGCCGGTTGAGACAGTGCCTCAGATCTTTCACGGTCAGGAACACATCGGTGGTTACACTGAGTTCGCTGCATTTGTTGATGCTCAGGAAGCCAACGCCTGAAACACCGTTGAATAAAAAAACCGGACATTGGTCCGGTTTTTTTTTGCCCTCGCACTGCCTATTGCCAGAGTCGCCACGCCAGACCGCTGGCCCGTTCTGTGCGACGCGCAGTACCATTGACCAATGACTGCTCGCGGCCTATCAGGGTAAAGCGCTGTTTCGCCCGGGTGATGCCCGTATAGATCAGCTCACGGGTTAACAATGCAGAATCCTCTGCCGGCAGAATCATCAACACATTCTCAAACTCTGAGCCCTGACTCTTATGCACGGTCATCGCAAATACCGTTTCATGGGCCGGTAAGCGCCCCGGCAGAATGCCTTTTACCTCACCATCCGGCCACTCAAACCAAACCCGCAGCTTGCCGGTCTCATCAGCAATCGCAATACCAATATCACCGTTGTAGAGTCCCAACTGGTAATCATTGCGGGTAATCATCACCGGACGCCCTGCGTACCAGACATCGCTCCCCTGAATAAGCCGATACTGACGCAGCTGCTTCGCGACGGCCTCATTCAATCCGCTGACACCATAGGGGCCTTCGCGAACCACCGCCAGTAACTGGCTGGCACCAAAGCAATGGAGAATATCCCGGGGCTCAGCACGTTCGCTGATCAATTGCAGGTAAGGTCGATAACCCGCCACCGCCTGTTGCAACATCTCAGCATAACCCTGTTCATTCAGCTCTATATGGCTGATATCACCAAACCCACTGTGAAAGGATTGCACGGCACCGGCTGTATCACCGCTGTTAACCGCCCGTGCCAATTGCCCGATACCACTACCGGCATCGAAGCGGTAACTTTTTCGCAACAACGCCAGCGCATCCGCGACACTACTTTGTGCAGAGGTAGTCGCATCAGGTAACCGGCAACAGTGTTTCAGGTAAGCATACTGATCTGTACTGTAAATCAGCTCACCGGACTCTCCGTGGCTGTCCCAGCTACATATATCACCCAGCACACTGCCCGCTTCTACCGATGCCAACTGGTCCTTGTCACCGATCATAATTAACTGCGCATGTTCTGGTAGCGCATCCAGCAGACGGTAGATCATCGGCAGATCGATCATCGACGCCTCATCCACCACCAGCAGATCAAGGTGCAGTGGATTATCAGCATTGTGCCGGAATGATTTACTGTTTGGACGCGGCCCCAGTAACCGATGCAACGTGACCGCCTGATCAGGAATCAGTGCTTTGCTATGTTCATCCAGTGGCAGAGCATCCCGCGCCCGGCCCAGAGACTCACTCAAGCGAGCCGCCGCTTTACCGGTCGGTGCTGCCAGCCGGATCACCGGCGTCGCTTCGTGCAGTTCGAGATAAAGCCCCAGCAAGCGGGCAACGGTCGTGGTTTTACCGGTACCCGGACCACCACTGATAACACTGAAGCGCCGGCTCAGGGCGATCGCCACGGCAACCTGCTGCCAGTCCACCTCATCATTGCTGGCATCCGGGAAAAAGCGTTGCAGCCCCATTGCCACAGCCTGAGACTCGAGCGCCACCGGTACCGTGAGATGATTAATGGTCGCCGCCACCTGAGACTCATACTTCCAGTAGCGATACAGATACAGGCGTCCCTGCTCCAACACCAGCGGTGCTTCATGGCTACCATCAGAAACCGTAATCGCCTGTAACAGCTCAGACTCCGACAGATCAGCAAACAGTGCTTCAGCCTGGTTACGGAGTACCACCGGCCAGCCCTGCAACTGTACATGGAGTTGGTTAAGCTGCAGACATACCTCGCCCCGGCTCAACTGTACACTGGTAAGCGCTGCCAGCAATCCCAGCAGGGGTAACTGCGACTCCGGTATACCATCAATTGCACGGAACTCGGCATCGGTAATAAATCCGGCAAACTGTTCATCCAGCGGTCGGATCAACTGTAACTGTCGAAGATCTCTTAACAGCGCCATCTCAGTTATCCCCCCTGAACAGCTGATCTAACCCTTCCACCAGCGCCTGTTCAGGCCGACAATGGAATACACCATTGCCGGGCTGCTCCGGCTTCATTCCCCGCAGGAACAGATAAAACACACCACCGAAATGCTGCTCAAAGTTATAGTCTGGCAAACGGCTCATCAGCAATCGGTGTAACGCCAACGCGTACAGCTGATACTGAAAATCGTAGCGGTGATCAATCATCGCCTGCTCCAGGGCCTGCTGATTATAATCACTCAGTTTCATACCCAGATGGTTCGATTTGTAGTCGAGAATGTAATATCGCCCCTGATGCACGAATACCAGATCGATAAAGCCTTTCAGCATCCCTTTAAGGGTGTCAAAGCTCAGTTGTCCGGCCCGGCGAGTCAGTGGATCATGCTGACGCAATAACTGATTCAGCTTATCAGCGTTCAGTCCGTGGGATGGCATCACAAATTCCATCTCCACCAGCCGGTCATTGAGTCCGATCTGTCCCAGTCTGATATCACTTGCGCCATCGCTGGCCCCTGGATTCAGTGAGGTCTGCAGCACATCATCCAATAATGTTTTTAACACCGGCTGCCAGACCTGATCGTAGCCCGCCAGCATGCAGCGCTGTTCCAGCAACTCATCAACGTCACCGGCATAATCGGTGAAGTCGATTTGCTCAAACAGTTCATGCAGGAAGGTACCCGCCTGTGCCCCCTTCGGGAAACTGAAAATATCATGGGCCGGCTCAAGTACCGGTTCATTGGCACTCTGCTCATCCACCACTTCCAGATCCAGTCCGGGTAATACCGGATCGCTGTGACCATGACTGACCAGTGCCGAATAACTGGAGATACGCCAGTCTCGGCGTAGTACTCTCTGAAAATCCCGTGCCACACCTATCTCCGGGGTTTCTTCGGGCAGATCAAACAATCCTGCCTGTCGCTCCGGCTCTGGTGGCGACATTAACTGTACCGATGCTGCTTCGGTCATTGCCTGCAAAGACTCACTCAACCCTTCACTGGACTGAGCCCCATCGAGTAACAGATAACCCAGCGCTGAACGGTGGAGACCACTCTTGCTACGGGACTGCCCATCCGGCAGATTGGCCAGTCCGATAAAGCAGGCGTGTACAGAGCGGGTCAGCGCCACGTACAGCAAGCGCAGATCTTCAGCCAGTCGTTCTTTATCCGCCGCCTCGAGTCCATCAGCACTTTTAGCATCCAGATCGAAGCACAGACGATCATTGTCATCGTGATACATCGGCTCCCGGGCTTTGGTGTAACTGCAACCGAATGGCAGATATACCAGCGGATATTCAAGCCCCTTACTCTTGTGAATGGTAATGATGGTCACCAGTCGGGAGTCACTCTCCAGACGAATACGCTGCTCATCACTCTCACCGTTCGGGCGCTGCAACTGATCGCTGTACCAGCGCATCAGCGCGGCACTGCTCTCCTGCTCCAGACTGGCCTTCTGCAGGATCTCTCCCAGATGCAGCAGATCAGTAAGACGCCGTTCGCCCTGCCCTTGTTGTTGCAGCGATTCGGCCAGCTCACGTCGCCGCATCAGACGACGCAGCATCGGCAACACACCCAGTCGCTCCCAGGTCTGCTGATAGTCTGTGAATTCAGCCACCAGCTCTTCCCAGAGCTGCTCGTCACTGGCCAGCTGATCCAGATAACGGGCCGGATAGTTCAGTAGCGCTGTCGCCAGCGCCGCCCGCAAGCGCCGCTCATCCTGAGGCTCTGCTACCGCCTGCAACAACAGCTTCAGGTCAAAGGCTTCCTGGGTATTGAAAACGCTGTCACGACCACTGAGATAGACACTGGGAATCTGCCGCAGCGCCAGGACATCCCGAACCGCGGAGGCTTCCTGACGGTTACGTACCAGCACTGCCAGATCTCCTGCACTGAGCGGCTGGTCACCTAACAGGGCATCACCGCTCTGGCCGGCCTGCAGTTTACGCTGAATATCGGAAGCACAAGCTTCCGCCATCTGTTGCAGATAATCGCCCTTGCTGACAAATGGCTGACCATCAAACCAGAATTGCATGGCCGCCGGCTGACGACCATGCAGTGTAAACGGCTTACGGTCGGCATGACTTGAAGGTTGTACCGGGATAAACGGGATATCATCATCGTAAATAAAGGGCCGGCCAGCCTGTTCGAACAACTGGTTGACCGCCCCGATCATGGCCGATGACGAACGCCAGTTGGTTGCCAGCGTATAATGATCGGTCACCTCACGCCGGGCTTGAATATAGGTAAAGATATCCGCACCACGGAAACCGTAGATCGCCTGTTTCGGGTCGCCGATCATAAACAGCCCATGAGCCGGGGTATCACTGTATAGCGTGGTAAAAATCCGGTACTGCAGGGCATCGGTATCCTGGAATTCATCGATCATGGCAACCGGATACTGGCCTGTGATCGCACGGCAGAGCTCACTATTCTGCTCGTCATCCGGTGTCGGATTCAACGCCTTATCCAGCTGAATCAGCAGATCATCAAATGATAGTTGTCGGGCATCACGCTTAATCTTCTCAAAGCGTTGTTCGATATCAGTACGGGCCCGGGTCAGAAGTAACTCCCGCAGGGGTAACTGCTCTTCACAGAACCGCTCGCAGAGTTCAAACAGAGGATGCTCAGGTACAACCTTACCTGCCGGGGTTTTCGCCGCCAGCTGCGACTGGGCCAGTTTGCCAATTGCCTCATCCGGAACCTGATCGGTTTCACCGCTGGCAAAGGCGCCGATCGATGCCAGCCATTTCGGCACCGAGGCTTTGCGATAGCTGTTTTTATTTACGCCGGATTGCTGAATCAACTCAGCCAGATCGTCACTGTTCTCCAGCCAGTGTTGACGAAACTGCTTCAGCCACTGCTGCCAGGTGGTCCAGCGCTGTTCCAGATCATCGGTTACCAGTGCTGGCACCAGACTCAGTTCAGACCGGCCTAACAGCGGCCGCAGTTCTGCCTGCAGGCTATCCGGTGACGACCAGACCTCCTGAATGGCTCTACCTAAAGCATCGTTACGGGGATAGATCATACCCCGCCAGATATCCAACACCGCCTGACGCAGCAACACCGAGTCATCGGTAATCAGCTCGGTCTCGAACAGACTGCCGCTTTCAAAGGCATGCTGTTTCAGCATCCGCTGGCAGAAACCGTGAATGGTAAAAATGGCCGCTTCATCCATCTGTCGGGCGGCAATCTCCAGTAACTCAGCTGCTATTTCCGGATCATCCTGTCTATCGATCAGATCATTCAGAAACGGATCTGAAGTGGCTTCGCCTTTCAGCGCCCGCCAGGCATCCTGTATCCGACTGCGGATACGATCCCGCAGCTCTTCTGTGGCCGCTTCGGTGAAGGTCACCACCAGAATCTGATCCACCCGCAACGCTATATCCCTGGCACTTCCGGAATCGCCGTCACCCAGCAGTAAGCGCAAATAGAGCGCAGTGATGGTATAGGTTTTACCGGTACCCGCGCTGGCTTCGATCAGCCGTCGACTGTGCAGCGGGAACGTCAGTGGATCCAGCAGGCGGGCTTCAATTTTCTGAGCGGTTTCGGTCATAGAGTCATTCATCGTCTCAGTCATCAGCACTGTCCCGCTCATTCGAGACTTTCAGGCGCTGCTGCAACGGTCCGTAGAACTGTTCAGACAGCTCGGTGAAACGGGGCCCAAGCATACTGTAGTCACTGAAAACCCGGGCAATATACACGTCATCTACCTCACCAAAGCGCCAGGCATCAGAGTTGAAGCAATTAGCGGCTTCTTTCTCTGCCACCTCTTCTCCTTTTTCGGCAGCCTTACTGACGCGGACCCAACTGGTATCAGCGGGCAAAGGTAACGGCTCCTGTAGGCTTTGCAGGCACAGGTCGACCCATTCCTGCAGATAACTCTGCGCTTCATCCGGTGTTAACGGTTCAAACCAATGGCGGCCATTCAGACCAAAGAAACTGGACTGGCTGTATACACTCAACGCCGACAGTACCAGATGCTCAAGCCACAGAGACACCAGATCCTTGCCTTTGGCGTTAGCGGCCCGGTAGCGCAGTAGCCCCTCGCTGTGAAGGTTATTGATCCAACCGGTCAGCAGCACACCGTCTAACTGCAACCGGCACTCTATACGACGCGCTGTGCCGGCGTATGGCCGGATTTTATCGGCCAGCTCCTGACAGTCGTGACGTAGCTTACGGGTTTGTAATTGTGCGGCTAAGCCCACGGGTAGCTGACCCGCTGCTCTGATCCGTTCGAAGCGATGTTCCAGCTCATCATTGAGAGCCGCGTCCAGCAGCGTCTGCTTCAGCTGATACGCACTGAGGCCATCAACCTGAAACGGCTCTTCATCCTGCTGTTCAATGTCGTAATCATTGAAGAACACTTTCAACCGGCGCTGGAAGAAGAACTTCACCGGATTGCGGGCAAAGTTGAGCAGATCACTTAGTTCAATCTGATCCGGCCGTTCCAGCAGCAGCGATTGGCTCATAAAGCTCTGGGCCTGACTGCCCTGCTCATTGACCAGCGGTAACCATTCATCGGCGTAGCTGAACAGCCGGTCCTGCTGCTCAGCCGTGAAATAGGCTCGACTGAAAGGCTGTAACGGATGTTCCGTTATCAGTTGCTGCTCCAGCTCACCGGTTTCACTGCGGTAGTTGTTCAGGCAGTACTCCAGTATTTCACTGACCAGTACTGACGGCACTTTCGGACTGTTATCCTGAACGCTGCGACCGACATAACTGATATAGAGCTGTGAACGGGCCGACAGCACCGCCTCCAGAAACAGATAGCGGTCATCATCGCGGCGGGAACGATCACCCCGTTGGGGATTATCGACCATCAGATCAAAGCCCATCGGCGGGATCGCACGGGGGTAGACACCATCGTTCATACCCAGCAGACAAACCAGGCGGAACGGGATTGATCGCATCGGCATCAGTGTACAGAAGTTCACTGCCCCGACCATAAAACGCTGACTGGAGCGGCTGTTACCCAGTGCCTGGGTCAGATAATCACGCATAATCGCCCAGCTCAGCGGTTGCAGGTAATGACTGTCCTGCAGTTGCTGTTGGAGCTGTTCCAGTACTTTACGGATCTGACTGAGAGTAATCTCATCCTGCTCATCCGGCAGATACGCCTGTTCCAGAATGATGCTGAGCAGCTCAAACCAGTCCGCAATCTGGCGAGGCTTATTCAGCTCGATCACACAGAGTTCCAGTAGCTCAACAAACGCTGCCAACTGCCCCAGATCTTCTGCCTCAAGGCCTTCGATCTCGTCATAGGGTTCAATGCCCTGCCACAGATCATCGGTACTGCCCAGGGCATATCCGGCCAGCATCCGCTTCAGGCCAAAGCGCCAGCTGTTCTGTTCAAACGCAGGAATACCCAGACCATCCCGTTGCGTACCATCCACACCCCAGCGAATCTGACTGGCCTCGATCCAGCGACTGATCCGCTCGAAACTCTCACCTTCCAATCCGAAGCGTCGTAATACAGCGGGCACTTCGAGTATCTTCAGCACTTCCGACACTGTTAAGCGGCTTTCCGGCAAACCCAGCAACAGCAGGAAGCTTTGCAGTAACGGGCTCTCCTGTTGCAGTGTCCGGTCTGAAATTGAGAAAGGAATGTAGCGTCCGGTGGGCGCATTGGAAAACACCGCTTCGATATAAGGGGCATACGCGGCGACATCGGGCATCATCACTATAATGTCCCGGGGTGACAGATCCGGCTGTGAGTCGAGTAAGGCCAGCAGCTGATCATGGAGTATCTCTACTTCCCGCAACGGGCTGTGAGCACTGTGCAGCTGAAATGAGCGATCCTCTGCCGGGATCACCGACCGCTCCCCTGGCTCCAGCATTTTACCGGCGGAAGGATCGTGCAGTTCAAGAATATCCTGCTGTACGGATGCCAGCAGTGTTTCCCGCCCGGGCGGTTCAAACAGGTCGATCTCCGGTGCTGCCAGTTCCTGTAGCTGATAAAGGTAATCACGCCCCAGTTTGCCCATAGAGGCAAGCAGCGGATTACCGTGACTGTAGTAGTTTTCCCGGGTCATACCCGGTTTGGATAACCAGCGCTGGTTGAGTCTGGCCAGGTAACGGGGATCGACGATATCGCCCCAGAAATACTGACAGGGATTGGTAACCATCAGATGCACATCGATGCGCTGCCCCAGCGCCTGCAGTGCTTCAACAAAGTTCTGCGGCAGAGCCGATATACCAAACACAAACAGACGTGCCGGCAACGCGCTATCAGCAAAGCGCCCTTGCTGGAGCGCCTCAACAAAACCACTGAACATGTTGCCACGGTGCCAGTGCGACAAGCCCAGCCCATCAATACGTTGTTTCAGCAGGCGCCAGAGAATGGGCTGCCAGGGTTGGGACTGACTGATCTCAGGCAGATCATCACCCGCCTCCCAGGCGTTGATCCAGTCCGGACGGTACACTAAATACTGGTCAAAAATATCCGCGACCCGGCCACATAGCTGATACAGCTTGAACTGCTCACGATCATCTTCCAGATAGCGTTTAAGTACTTCAAATCCGGGTTGATCCAGCTGTTCTGGCAACAATTCCATCAGCCCCCAGGTCAGGGCATCTTTGTTATAAGCGGAACGCTCCGGCACATCTTTCAGTACCGTAGAAAAGCTTTTCCAGAGAAAGCTGGCCGGTAGAGGAAAATCGATATTCGCTGCGATATCGAGCTTTTCAGCCAGCTCCAGTTTAAGCCACTGGGCCATGCCCGGGCTCTGCACCAGAATGGTTTCAGGCTGAAAAGGATTAGACAATGGCTGGCGGCTGATCACCTCCAGCAGGAGATCTTTAAGCAGATCCAGTTTATTCGAATGGTAGATCTGAAACATTCAGACAACGTTCCTGACAGATATCGATAGCGGATGCCGGATACAGATCAGAATTCACCTGCGCATAGTTACAGGCGATAAAGCAGCGTGGAGAAGCATCCATTCATAAGTGCTTCAAGAATACCTGAAGCGGCCAAGCATGGGAAAGCAGAATGCAGTATCAGCCAAACAGATCGTTCTCTGCCGCCTCTGGCTGAGCATTTTCAGGCTGATCGATGACAGGAGCGCTTTCCTGGGGTGGAGCGGACCATTGATCAGCAGGCAATTGCCAGGTCTGATCACCTGCTTCTACTCTGACTACCCCGTCGAAACGCTCACACAGGTACTCAACCGCCTCATCGAAATCATCGATATCACACAGCATTACACCGCCGCGATCAGTTTCGGTTGTGAACAGGTAGCTCTTCATTATCGGGGAGTCCTTTTATTAGCTCAGTTATTGAGCTCGGGTATTGGCTCAGGGGCTATTAACGCGCAGACAGTCAAGCTGCCTGCGGGGCATTGCACTACAAATTAAAGCTCTGTACAAGTCCAACAGCGCTTTTGGCGTCTTTGATATCAGATCCAGATCAGATTATCTGGCTCGTCGGTATTCTGCCAGATCCTGAAAAAATAGCACAAGACCATAAACAATCAGTGCTGCGGATAGGACAGCTCATCGCTGATCAAAAAACATACCTTTATTTTCTTGACGGAATCCGAATCCCGACCAATACTGAAACTCCCTGTTGTCGGTCCACCCTGTTTTACGATTCGACCTGCAGTGGCTCAGACCCATTATCAGACGCTCTGAGTGCACTATAAAACAGACCGGATACAGGCAACGAACCCCAGCTTTAAAGTTTTCATCAACATAATTAGGCCGCACTCCCCTTAGCGGCCTTTTTTTTGGCTGGAATTCAGGCTGTTGGGAGCGGATCCAGAGCCTGCTGTACCGGTTTACGGAACACCATAATCACCAGTACAGCCCACAGCACAACCGGGATCATCAGAGTATTGAGCAACTGCCACCCCAGTGTCGCCTCCAGCCAACCGGAAGCAAACGCCGATACCGTCACCATGCCAAAGATAAGGAATTCATTAGCCGCCTGACTTTTGGCTTTCTCCTGCACCCGGTAGGCGGAAGTGACCAACTGAGTCGCCCCGATAAACATAAAGTTCCAACCAACACCCAGCAGCGCCAGGGCGGTCCAGAAGTGCCACTGAGAAACACCGTGCAGGTTCAACAGAATGCAGATCAGCATCAGACCCGCGCCTGTTGCCATAATATTCAACAGACCGAACCGTTTAATCAGCTTTGGCGTGACAAACGAGGGCAGAAACATTCCCAGCACATGCCACTCAATGACCCAGGCCGCAGTATCAAAGTCGAACCCACAACGGGCCATCGCGACCGGAGTAACTGTCATGATCAGGTTCATAACCGCATAACTGATCATACCGATGGTTACCGCGACGATAAAAACCGGTTGCAACAGGATTTCCCGCATCGATCGCGCAGGCCCTTCAGCTACAGCTTGAACCTGGGAACGGATACGAACCTGCGTCAGCAGCGCCAGCGCAAGGCAATAAAGCCCGGCCAACACCACAAAAGCCCCGGTAAACACACCGTCATCAACCCAGTCACGACTACTCACAGCGAGATTAGGGCCGATCACCGCAGCCAGAACACCGCCAGCCATCACCAATGAAATCGCCCGACTCTTATGCTCTTCCGGGCATGCTTCAATCGCCGCAAAACGGTAGAGGGTGCCAAACCCTATGCCAATACCCAGTAGAAAGGTCCCGGCACAGAACAGTGTGAACAGCCCATTAGTCAGGGCGATGATACAGCACAGAGCGCCGACAATGCCGATACTGTTACCCAGATAAAAACCGTTCTTTCGTCCTATTCTCGCCATCACCAGAGAGGCTGGAATGGTTGCTACCATAAGGCCGACAAACTGCAGCGCAACCGGCAGAGTAATCAGGGCAGGATCAGGCGCGAGCTGCTGACCGATCAGCGCATTGACCGAAACCAGCAGAATATTACCTGTGGTCAGCAAAGCCTGGCACAGCGACAGCAATATTACATCACGATTCATAGCAACTCCTTTGCGTCACTTATCCGGTGCCTCAGATCTCTCCCTGAAGCACCGTTTTGTCTATATAGATGTCACCACCGGCATCCAGCACACCACTCTGAACCAGCAGGTGCCTGAGGCCGTCATGCTGTAACGCTTTTGCCAACGGATCGAATGCCCGCCCAATCACCGGCAGAGCTTCCAGCCAGGAACGCTGCCATGGACACTGCCCGGACATCACCCAGTCAATCCCCGACAGGCTGAGGCGCAGGTTATCGAGGTATGCCTGCTCATCGCCGTTCATCCACAGCGCGGTGGCATCAAGATGAATGTATTCCTCTGCGTTATAGGTCAGGTACTGATGCCAGTAGTCAAAATAAGTATCACAACGCTGTCCCAGCAGACTTTTGAATCGCTCTGCCGCAGTCTGATAACGCTCCAGCGCAGCGGCTTTATCACTGATCAGAGTGGTATATTCGCAGGTTTGCTCCCCTTCAAGATTAAACACTTTCTGAGTTCTCAGTGAGTCCGCGCCAAACAGCAGTAACCAGCATAACGGAATCTGAAATCCCGAGCTGGATAACGATTTAAAATCACCACCGCTGATAAAACGGGTCGGTAATTCTTTATGGCTGTATAGGGTAGTTCGCTGAAACATAGATAACGCTTAATATTGAAAAATAAAAAACAAACTCAGCCGTTAAACGGCAGAAAATAAGATACACAAAAGGGTTGTTTGAAGTGTGCCGATCAGCTTCAGTGCTCTGTCGCGCGAACTTCTAATCGCTCTGAAGCACCGATCCGGACAATCTGACCATCTGTGGTGGTAAAACTGCGCTCTTTAAGATCGCCTTTACGCACTTCATATATCAGCTGCTGATCAGATCCCGGACTGACCAGCCGGACTTCCAGTACCCGGTTGTTATCAAACCAGTGATAACCAATATAGGA
The DNA here is from genome assembly GCA_963669425.2 of uncultured Amphritea sp. GTDB lineage: Bacteria > Pseudomonadota > Gammaproteobacteria > Pseudomonadales > Balneatricaceae > Amphritea. Next base: position 1,157,119 of record CAXXNC010000002.1, on the reverse strand, counting down.
CAAAGTAGCCACAGAGAAGATCGCAATCAGCAATGCTGCTATCAATTTAACAGGTACTGCCGAGGACGCGCTGACACTGACAGTATCCTGCTGCCTGGCTGAAGCAGATGGCTGGGGCGCTGATTTTCGTTTCAGATAGATGTATCCGGCGGCGACAACCAGCAGTGTCAGTATAATTTTAGTGATCATTCGGGATAAAAGACGGGTCTGTTAAAGGCGGCATTGTCCTCTCACCACCGCCAAACATCAAGCGCTATTCACCAAAACAGGTAGCAGCATTACACTGCTACCTGTCTCAGAAGGATCAGATGAATGCTGCCTCAAGCTGCTCATCAGAGACACCCAGAACAGAGGCATAGCCATCCTCGATCATCGCTGCGTAGCCTTTGTAGCGCGGCAGTACCTGCCCAATGTAGAAACTCGCGGTTGCCTTTTTAGCTGTCAGGAATGGCTGATCAGTTGCCCCCTGCTTCAGCATCTCTGCTGCCTGAAGAGCTTGTCTCAGCAACTGCCAGGCGCCGCACACAGTACCGGCCAGCATCAGAAAGTTGTAGGCGATCGTAGCTGCAAATTCAGGCGTGTCCGCACTGTTCAGCAACTGATCTCTTGCGCCTTCCAGTGTCACCAGCGCGTCAGCCAGTGCCTGACCATCCTGCACATGATCATCGGACGCCAGCGCCTGCTCTGCAACCGCTTTCATCTCAGCAATCAGCGCGGTCAGAGCCTCACCCGCATCAAACTGGGTCTTACGTCCCACCAGATCCAGTGCCTGAATACCGTTGGTACCCTCATAGATCGGTAGAATCCGGGCATCACGGTAGAACTGCGCGGCACCGGTTTCTTCGATAAAGCCCATACCACCGTGAATCTGCACACCCAGAGAGGTCACTTCCTGGGCAAATTCAGTACACCAGCCTTTCACAATCGGTGTCAGCAACGCAGCCCGGGCAGCCTGCTCTTTATCAGACTGTTTGTGAGCCCGATCAAGGCTGGCACAAGCATCATAGGTAATTGCCCGACCGGCTTCGGTCAGTGCTTTCATCGTCAGCAGCATCCGGCGCACATCCGGGTGGCGGATAATCGGCCCGGCTTCGGCATGCCCTACCGCCCGTCCCTGAGTCCGGTCACCGGCATACTCCAGCGCATGCTGGTAGGCTCGCTCAGAGATTGCGACGCCTTGCAGACCCACCGCCAGACGAGCGTTATTCATCATTTTAAACATACAAGCAAGGCCTTTGCCCGGCTCACCCACCAGATAACCAACCGCACCGCCATTATCACCGAATGACATAACACAGGTCGGGCTGGCATGAATACCCAGCTTATGCTCCAGAGAAACCGCAGCGCAGTCGTTGCGTTCACCCAGGGAACCGTCTGCATTCACGAGGAACTTAGGTACCAGAAACAGAGAGATACCGCGTACACCCGGTTCAGCATCTGGCAGACGCGCCAGCACCAGGTGCACAATATTCTCGGCCATATCGTGCTCACCCCAGGTGATAAAAATCTTCTGACCTGAGACCAGATAGTGATCTCCGGCTGGCTCCGCTTTAGAGCGCACGACAGACAGATCTGAACCCGCGGCAGGCTCCGTCAGATTCATGGTCCCGGTCCATTCACCGCTGATCAGCTTGGGCAGATAGGTATCTTTCAGCACATCTGAAGCACTGGCATCAATTGCTTCAACCGCGCCCTGGGATAACAGAGGACACAGGCCCCAGGACATATTTGCCGCCTGCCACATCTCCATCACCGGAATGGAAAGCGAATATGGCAGCCCCTGACCGCCGTATGCCGGATCAAACTGCAGCGAACCCCAGCCACCTTCAGCAAAGGCCTGATAGGCCTCCTTAAAGCCTGCTGGCGTTGGCACTTCCGCACCGTCCAGGCTCACGCCCGTCTGATCACCTACGGCATTCAGCGGTGACAGTACCTCGCCGGACAGTTTTGCTGCTTCATCGAGAATCGCACTGACCATATCTTCCTGCGCATCCTCAAATCCTGGTAACTGAGCCAGCCCCGGCATATCGGCCACGTGGTTCAGTACAAAGTTCATCTCTTTTACAGGGGCTTTATATTCGGCCATAGCTGTCCTTCACTCTGTTTATCGACCCGCCGGAACAATCGCCGGAAAGTCTTGCATTCAGGATTCCCGCCGCTGATACTTCGCACTGCAACAATTGCGTATCATACTGGAGCAATAGCGATCCTCAGGATCAATCATCGACGGCTTGTATAAGGGTTTATACCTATACTAGCATAGAGAGACTCGATTTTAAGGTCAGATTTTTGCTACTTTTGGCCTAACAGATACGCAACAACCCTAAAGAAAGAGGAAATCACAATGGATGAGCTGCACGGTTACTATCTGGAAGATCTGGAAGTGGGTATGAGCGCCTCCTACGCTAAGACAATTTCTGAGGCGGATGTTTATATGTTTGCCGGCATTTCCGGTGACAACAACCCGATCCACATCAATAGCGATTACGCAGCCACGACCCCATTCAAGGACCGTATTGTTCACGGCATGTTCTCAGCGGCGCTGATCTCCACCGTTGCCGGCACCCGTCTGCCTGGGCCTGGTGCGATCTATATTGATCAGAGCATCAAGTTCAAGGCGCCGGTGTACATTGGCGATACTGCCAAGGCAACCGGTACCATTGAAGAGATTGATCAGAAACGTGGTCGCGTGAAGATGCGTACTGATGTCCACGTGGGCGAGAAACTGGTAGCGACTGGCTACGGTACTTATCTGGTCAACAAGCGCGACAAGTAAAAATCCACCTTCTAAAGAAGGTGGCTTTGATGAAGCCCCCTCGAAGGGGGCTGACTTCTATAGCAGGTTCAGTTGGCTTCGTTCCATCTCTTTTTCAACCTTTTCCTGATGTCTTACATAACGCCTGATTATTTCCTCATTGATTCCAACCGAATCAACAAAATACCCCCTCTGCCAAAAGTGATTTCCCCACAACCTGTTCTTTCTCAAATAGGGATATTTACTGAATAGCTTCAGAGCTATCTTGCCCTTGAGTGCACCAATCAGCTTAGATATTGACAACTTAGGCGGTATCTTTACCACCAGATGCACATGATCTATTTGGACATTCAGTTCTAAAACTGTACAGCCTAGCTGCGCACAATATACATGGATACTTCGGTAAACATGCGATGCTTGCTCATACTTACTCATGTTAGTTTCCTCACGACTTCGCTAAAAATCGCTGCGGCTTCTAACATGGGTAGGTATTCGGGCAAAGCCCAAATTGCTGATAACCACCTACTGAAGTAGGTGGTTTAGGGCTGAAAATAAACCGCGCTGTCCGGACACAAAAAAGCCTGCATCTGCAGGCTTTTTTTATTCTCTGAATAACTGAAAAAGATCAGCCGTTGTTAGCAGAAAAATCCAGCATTCGCTGCAGTGGACGACGGGCATCATCCAACAGGCTTTCTTCGACAATGATCTCATCAGTGCCACTTTCCAACGCACTGAGGACATTTTCCAGACCGTTCATTGCCATCCACGGACAGTGAGCGCAGCTACGACAGGTTGCGCCGGAGCCGCCGGTAGGCGCCTCGATAAACTCTTTATCCGGTGCTACCTGACGCATCTTGTAGAAGATTGCCCGGTCAGTCGCCACAATAAACTGCTTGTTGGGCAGATCTTTGGCAGCATTGATAATCTGCGTGGTCGAGCCGACAACATCCGCCAGCTCCACCACCGGATCAGGTGACTCCGGGTGTACCAGAATCGCGGCTTCAGGATAAACACGCTTCATATCCTGCAGACCTTTGGCCTTGAACTCCTCATGCACGATGCAAGCCGCATCCCACATCAGCATTTCGATGCCGGTCTGCTTCTGAACGTATTCGCCCAGATGCTTATCCGGTGCCCAGATGATTTTCTTACCCTGGTCTGCCAGATGTTCAACTACTTTTAGCGCGATACCTGATGTTACAACCCAGTCTGCACGGGCCTTAACAGCAGCCGAGGTATTCGCATACACCACGACTTCATGATCGGGGTGCGCGTCACAAAACTCGATAAATTCTTCCGCCGGGCAACCCAGATCCAGCGAACAGTTCGCTTCCAGTGTCGGCATCAGGATACGTTTCTCCGGATTCAGGATCTTCGCGGTTTCACCCATGAATTTAACACCGGCAACCACCAGTGTGCTGGCCGGATGGTTACTGCCAAAACGTGCCATTTCCAGGGAGTCAGAGACGCAGCCACCGGTCTCATCAGCCAGTTCCTGAAGAATTTCGTCGGTATAGTAGTGAGCCACCAGACAGGCATCTTTCTTAATCAGCAGTTGCTTGATGCGCGCTTTGTACTCTTCGCGCTGCTGCTGGGACATCTCACCAGGTAGATGCTCTTTCGCAAAGTGTTCCTGAATCAGGATTCGATCGGATAGCTCTTGTTTGCTCAACATGGTTTTTTCTTAGCTTGGCAATAAAACAGTAATGCTCTTGAAACAGGTAATTATTATACCACGAGCCGATTTCAGGATAATGCTTTTTCTACACCCACATACTCATCAAAAGCACTCTCCCAGAACGCAAAAAGGAGCACTGCGAGGTGCTCCTTTTTCTGTAATCTGGTGGGTCGTATAGGATTCGAACCTATGACCAATTGGTTAAAAGCCAACTGCTCTACCAACTGAGCTAACGACCCAGCTCAATCGCAGTAATACAAACGATACTGCTACAGATTTTTGCCTGCACAGTCAGGCGAGGTTGGTGGGTCGTATAGGATTCGAACCTATGACCAATTGGTTAAAAGCCAACTGCTCTACCAACTGAGCTAACGACCCCAACGGGTTGCGTATATTACGTTACCGCCACTAAAAATCAAGACTGTGGCACGGTTTATTTCTGGTAACGGGTCGGATCCTCTACACCAGCATCCTCAAAACCCTTCGCGCGCAAACGACAGCTGTCGCATACCCGGCAGGCTTTGCCATCATCATCCGCCTGATAACAGGATACGGTCAGACCATAATCCACTCCCAGACGTGTACCTGCAGCAATGATCTCCGCCTTGGTCAGATCGATCAGCGGCGTTTCAATGGTCAGGGTTTCACCCTCAACACCAGTTTTCGTCGCAAGATTAGCCATGGTCTGAAATGCCTGGATATATTCCGGACGACAATCCGGGTAGCCCGAGTAATCAACCGCATTAACACCGATAAAGATATGCTGGGCATGCAGTACTTCTGCCCAGGCCAGAGCCAGAGACATAAACACGGTATTACGGGCCGGAACATAGGTCACCGGGATACCGTCTTCTTCCTGCTCTGGCACATCGATATTCTCATCAGTCAGCGCGGAACCACCGAAATCTTCTAGATTCAGGCGCACGATCTTATGCTCTTTGGCACCCAGATCGGCTGCGATACGCTTAGCCGCATTCAACTCTGTCTGCGAGCGCTGACCGTAATCAAAACTCAGCACATAACAGTTAAAGCCACGCTCCATGGCCATTGCCAGCGCGGTGGCAGAATCAAGGCCGCCAGACAACAGCACTACCGCATTGTTTGATGAAGTACTCATGAATTTGAAACCGGTTTCAGAAATGAACTAAAGGAACTATCCGGACCCGCCTCTCAGCGCTTCAGATAGTCCCGGGCAAACTTAGCGGCAGAAGAATCAGGGAAACGGCTGACGGTTTGCTGAAACAGCTCTTTAGCCTTGTCCTGATTACCCAACTGATGATGAATCACACCAAGTTTATATGTGGAATCCGCAACCTTGCGGTTGTCAGGATAGTTTTCCAGAACATGCTCAAATGCGGCACGAGCCGGTTCAAGCTTCTGTTCTGCCAGATTCACTTCACCCAGCCAGTAATAAGCATTCGGTAACCGAACGCTCTCGGGGAAAAGCTCAATGAAACTGGAAAAGGCTTCGAACGCTTCGGTATAGGCCTTTTTACGGACCAGAGCGATGGCATCCTGATACGCCTGAATATCATTAGTCGCAACAGTACCTGCCGTTGACGGGGCTGTGGATGTCGCGTCACCATTCACATCCGCGGATGATGAAACAGGCACTACTCCGGTTGCCGGTGCACGACTTCCAGCCTGTGTGATACGACGATCAAGATCCCTGTATCGATCACGCTGCTGTTGCTCCATCTGACGAATATGATGCTGCTGTTGCTCCACCAGACCACGCAGTGAACGCACTTCATCCTGCAACTGCTCAAGGAGAATAAGCATCTCGCTGCTAGAACCCTGAGAACGGGTATTCAGATAATTCTGCTGCGAAACAGAGGAGGCAGAGTCTTCTACCTGCAGTTCAATAACCGGGACGGGATCTGCTGCCAGAGCACTGGTGCTGAACAGCACCAGTGCAGCAGCAATATGACTTGCTTTGGGCATAAATACCAAAAACCTTCAGGTGATTAGTATGTCAGCTCGGTACGACGGTTCTGAGCCCAGGAGCTTTCGTTATGACCGATAACAGCTGGCTTCTCTTCACCGTAGCTGATCACTTCGATCTGGCTGCTGGAAACACCGTTTACAGTCAGTACACGGGCAGCAGCTTTAGCACGACGCTCACCCAGAGCCATGTTGTACTCACGGGTACCACGCTCATCAGCGTGACCTGCCAGAACAACTTTCGCAGAAGGGTTAGCAACCAGGTACTTCGCGTGACCACGCAGAGCTTCTACAGCTTCAGCTTTCAGTTGGTACTTGTCGAAGTCAAAGTAGAACACAGTCGCCAGGTTCTTAACGTCAGACATGCTCATAGAGTCGCCAGATACCTGGGTAGAAGTTGTACCCTGAGTAGTAGCAGCGGAATCACCGCCCATGCTATCGGAATCTGTAGTCTTAGTTGTACTACAACCAGCAGCCCAGACAACGGTCAGAGCCAGAGCAGCAGCCTTGCCAATATTCATAGCACGCATCGATCACTCCTAAAATGTTAGCCAATAATGTGCAATTTGATCTGTTAATCCTGCCTAAAGTAAAGCTTGCAGCCACGTATTGCAATAGCTTCAGCCCTTATCGGCAGTATTTATAAGTATTTGATTTAACTTTATCCCTTTTCTGTCTCCATTCCGATAACAACTGTTACCTGAACGAAACATTGCCACCGGATTTCCACTTACAGGAATGGTGACCAGGCCGGCTCCCTGACATCCCCTTCAGAGGAAGGCAGACGGAACTTCACCCGACCATCAAGAGACACTGCCGCAAGAACACCCCGGGTACCTTCCTGAGTCGCGTACATAATAATGCTGCCATTCGGGGCGATCGTTGGCGATTCATCCATATACGTTTCGGTCAGCAGATCCAGACGTCCGGTCCGCAGATCCTGAACCGCAATATGGAAAGAACCATTTACCTGATGCACCATGGTCAGGAAACGACCATCCTGAGTCAGACGCCCCCGGGCATTATACTTACCTTCGAATGTCAGACGGGTGACATCCCGGGTTGGCAGATAGATAGAATAAATCTGCGGCTGACCACCACGGTCAGAGGTAAAGATCAGCGACTGACCGTCCGGCGACCAGGATGGCTCGGTATCAATACCAAAGTGATGGGTTACCCGGCTCAGACGACGCTGCTGCAGGTCCAGCACATAAACTTCCGGGTTGCCATCCTTAGACAACACCAGCGCCAGCTTATTGCCATCCGGTGACCAGGAAGGTGCACCGTTCAGACCGCGGAATGACTGTACCTTCTCACGCTTACCGGTTGCCAGATACTGAACATAAATTGCAGGACGTCCGGTCTCAAAAGAGACATAGGCCAGCTTACTGCCATCACGCGACCAGGCCGGCGACAGGATCGGCTCTCTGGATTCCAGAATGGTACGTGGGTTATGGCCATCAGCATCCGCCAGGGTCAGCTTGTAGCGGTAAACCTGTGGCCGCAGCAGCTCTGCTGTTACATAGACAATACGGGTAGAAAATGCGCCACGAACACCGGTCAGCTTCTCAAATACCTGATCGCTGATGTAGTGGCCTACTGCACGCAGATTAGAGAAATTCGCATTGATCACTTCACCAAGCAAACGCTCCTCTTTCAATACGTCGTAGAGCTCGTAGGAAACCTCCAGTGCACCGCCCTCTTTGGTGCCGATGCGACCAATAACCACATACTCACTACCACTGATGCGCCAGTCACGAAAATACAGAGAGTTACGATCCGATGGGAAACTGAGCATATTCTCCCGCGGCATAACGCTGAACAGACCACTGCGGTGCAGGTCATCTGCAACTACCTGTGCAACATCTTCCGGCAATGCCTGTGTGCCGTCCCACGCGAATGGAACCACGGCAACCGGAGTGGGCTCATCCACTCCCTGAGTGATTTCGATTGTCAGTTCTGCCCGTGCAATCACGGCCCAGAACATCAGCATCAGAACAACCAAGCTACGCTGCATCATAATCTACCTGCGAAGATCTGTAGGGTTAAATTCAAAAGTTAGTGTCCGGAAATATCTATCGAAGAGGATAGGCTCAAGGTCCTGCAAACGCTCAAACGTACCCACTCGCTGAACCGCTCTTCGAGCACTCTCATCAAAGTGAGCATTGCCACTGGATTTAACTACATTAACGGAATCAACTTCCCCAGTAGGGAAAAGAGTAATTCTCATCACTGTAACCATTCCATTTCTAGCACTCGGTGGACGACTCCAGTTCCTTTCAACCTCTCCGGCGATATAGGCCTCATAACCTGCAACTGTTGCCTTATCGGCTTCAGCCTGCATTTCGGCTTCTTCCTCTGCCATCGCAGCAGCCAGCTCAGCTTCACGACGCTCTTGCTCTTTACGCTCGCGTTCTACCCTGGCCTGTTCCGCTTTCTTCCGTTCAGCCTCTTTACGCGCCTGCTCTTCTTTCTTACGCTGAGCTGCGGCTTTCTTCTCCGCCTCTGCTTTCTTACGCGCGACTTCTTCCGCTTTGCGTTTTTTCTCAGCCGCTAACCGGGCCTGCTCTTTTTTCTGCGCTTCGGCTTTTTTCTTCGCTTCAGCCTTCTTGCGTTCTGCTGCTTTTTTCTGAGCCTCAGCTTTCTTTCGCGCCTGCTCTTTTTTACGTTCAGCTTCCTTTTTACGCGCTTCTTCTTTCTTGCGAGCCTCAGCTTTTTTCTGTGCTTCCGCTTTCTTACGGTCCGCTTCTTTCTTACGCGCCTGCTCTTTCTTTCTTGCTTCAGCTTTCTGCTGTTCGGCTTTAGCCTGAAGCTGGGACTTGATATCAACGATCTGCGCTTTCACATGCCGCGGAGTAATCGTATTTTTAGTTTCTGCATGCCCGAACCAGCTATAGAACAGAGCACTGAGTATCACTGTATGCATGGATACAGCGAGCAGTATCGGGAGCAGATAACTTCTCGGATCGAACATCGTTATTCAGTCACCAGGCCAACACTTTCAGCACCGGCTCGTTGCAGTAAGGACATCAACTGCACCACACTTTCGTAATCAACGCCCTTATCACCCCTCACCAGTAGCAGCTTCTTCGGATTACTCTGAAGTATTTTAGCTACCCGACCCTCTACTACTTCAGCATCGACCGGTTCCAGCGGGTCGCCACCAACATCAATAAAGAACTGCCCTTCGCTGTCGACAGTAATAATCACCGGCTCATTATCGCTGGTATCTACCGGATCAGAACTGGCCTTAGGTAACTCTACATCAACGCCCTGGGTGAGCATCGGCGCGGTAATCATAAAGATCACCAACAGCACCATCATGACGTCGATATAGGGAACAACGTTGATTTCCGAATTCAGTTTCCGATGCTTCTTCGCTCTGCGAATCATAACCGTAACCTGCCTGGATCAGTGCACAGCATGCACGCGACGGTGCAGTACACTTGAGAATTCATCAGCGAACGTTTCATAACTGTTCATCATCGCCTCAGTCTTCGCTGAGAAGCGGTTATAAGCGATAACAGCCGGGATTGCAGCGAACAGGCCGATTGCTGTAGCGATCAGGGCTTCTGAGATACCCGGCGCTACCGACGCCAGAGTAGCCTGATGCACATTAGCCAGACCACGGAACGAGTTCATAATTCCCCAGACAGTACCAAACAGACCGATATATGGGCTGGTTGACCCCACTGTGGCGAGGAACGGTAGATGCAGCTCGAGCTTTTCCTCTTCACGGGCCAGTGCAACACGCATGCTGCGCTGAACACCGTCCATTACAGCTTCAGGATCGACATTGGCCTGCTGACTCAGACGACTATATTCTTTCAGACCTGCCCGGAAGATATTTTCGGCACCGCTGTCAGAATCGGGCGCATTATTCACATCGCGGAATAACTGACTGAGATCCACACCGGACCAGAAGCGGTCTTCAAACTGACGCAGTTTCTGCTTCGCCTGACGCAGAATAAAATGACGCTGAAAAATCATGACCCAGGAGATCACTGACGCCAGCAACAAAATCAGCATAACCAGTTGCACAACGAAACTGGCGTTTACAACCAGACTCCAGATCGACATTTTATCCGGCACTTGTCTAACCCCTTCTAATCACTCAAATCAGGTTCAAATAGTAACGGGATCAGGGGCTAAAATCTTCCAATTTTTGCACTTCATTGCAGATAGACAGAAAAAAATGGTCTGGTTCCGGGCCCGACTGAATTCCCGGCAGTTGGAGAGGGATATAGCAGAAAAGTTCAGAAAAAAGATCAAAAAACAGTCGATAACTCAATCTGTTACCGACTGCTGACAGGACTGTCGTCAGAAGGAGGCAGCCTCGCCACCATTCCGCGCGATCTCCTCTCTGGACTGGCAACTGATACACAAAGTCGCCATCGGATTGGCGGTCAGGCGATTAAGCTCAATCTCCTCACCGCAGCTCTCACAATAACCATAATCGCCCTCATCGATACGCTTGAGGGCGTGCTGACATTCGCGTATTTCATTGGCCAGCTGAGCGATATGGGTCGCATTGAAAAGTGTGGTCACGGTAGAACCGGCAGCTTCACCCCGATCCCTTACTTCATGGGCCGTGATCTGACTAAGCTCATCCTGCTGATCGACCTGTTCATTGTGAAGATCCTCACGTAACTGATCGAGTAATATCTGCAGGCTCTTTTTCAGGGTCAGGACCTGAGCGACAGACAGGCAGTTGGGCTTCATAGGTGCTTCCTCGGTAAATGAACAACCCGTTGATCAGATCAAATCTGATAACTGCATGGGTGCACAGTTTTCTCTTATAAGGTAAGCAAAATGTAACCAGTCCGCCGCCTGCCTGCGTTGATATACATCACATATCGTTACAAATCAGCGGGAGTTTTGATCCGGGTCAGGCAGATCGATTCCGAAGTGGCGATATGCGTTATCAGTGACTACACGCCCTCTCGGCGTACGCATCATAAAACCCTGCTGAATCAGATAGGGCTCCAGTACATCCTCAATGGTATCCCGCTCTTCGCTTATCGCAGCGGCAAGGCTATCAACACCGACCGGCCCACCACCGAATTTCTCGATCATAGCCAGCAGTAGACGTCGATCCATGTGGTCAAAACCGTGCTCATCGACATTCAGCATATTTAGTGCGAGATCGGCCATTTCACGGGTGATGTTGCCATCGCCTTTCACTTCAGCGTAGTCCCGCGCACGCCTTAGCAGGCGGTTTGCGATACGAGGTGTACCACGGGATCGACGGGCAACTTCCAGCGCCCCTTCATGCTCAATGCCGCTGCCGGATAGTTTCGCTGAGCGCTCAACAATTGAGGTCAGATCATCGATGTTATAAAACTCCAGCCTCTGAACAATACCAAAACGGTCCCGTAACGGCGACGTCAGCAAACCCGCCCGGGTTGTCGCACCGACCAGAGTAAACGGCGGCAACTCCAGCTTGATCGAGCGGGCCGCAGGCCCTTCACCAATCATAATATCCAGCTGATAGTCCTCCATCGCCGGATACAGCACCTCCTCAACGGAAGCACTGAGACGGTGAATCTCATCGATAAACAGGACATCACCGGGTTCCAGGTTGGTCAGCAGTGCCGCCAGATCTCCGGCCTTTTCAAGCACCGGCCCAGAGGTGGTTTTGATTTCACTGCCCATCTCATTAGCAATAATATTGGCCAGCGTGGTTTTACCCAATCCTGGCGGGCCAAAGATCAGAGTATGATCCAGCGCCTCATTCCGCTTACGGGCTGCACCAATGAAAATTTCCATTTGCTCCCGCACCACCGGCTGACCAACATAGTCTTCCAGCGTCTTCGGCCGGATAGCACGATCCTGCACTTCTTCCTGCGGGGTACTGACCGGGGTGACAAAACGATCTGCTTCGATCATGCCTGTATAAACTCTCTGTATTCGTTAAATACTCGTTGCGGGATTAACGCAATGACGTGCTCAGCCCTGCACCATACTCTTAAGGGCTGCCCGGATAAGGTCCTCGCTACCGGTAACACTGCCCAGCGCTTTTTCCGCCTGAGCGATCGCCTTGGATGCCTGTACCGGCTTATACCCCAGCGCGACCAATGCACTCTCAGCTTCAGCCCGGTAATCAGTTTCTGCAGTCACCGGCACAGTGCCCAGATCATCGGTCAGCATAAACTCATCGACATCGGCAAAGTGGAAGTCCTGTAGCTTGTCTTTCATCTCGATGATAAGACGCTCAGCGGTCTTCTTACCAACACCCGGCAGACGTACTAATGCAGCAGTATCCTGATGCTGTACCGACTGCACGAACTCATTAACACTGATACCGGACAAAATGGTCAGAGCCAGCTTCGGGCCTACGCCATTCACTTTAATCAGCGTCCGGAACAGTGAACGCTCTGCACGCTCGTAAAAACCATATAACAGCTGTGCATCTTCCCGCACTACCATATGGGTATGCAGGGTGACCAGCTTACCCACTTCCGGTAACTGATAGAAGGTATTCATTGAGGCATCAACTTCGTAGCCAACACCGTTAACATCAATTACCAACTGCGGTGGATGCTTTTCCAGCAACTCCCCTCTGAGTCGTCCAATCACGGGTCTCTTCTCTCCACATCCCGGGGCTCCAGCCGGTGCCCCTTCATAACAAATTCCGGCAACTCCAACCCGGCATACAGGGATGCCAGACGGATCGCAAACGCAACACTGATCGAAACCAGCATCAGCAATGATTCATTGATATAGCCACTGAACATGACATAGATAATCGCCCCGACCAGCGCGCAGGTAGCGTAGAGCTCACCATTACGCTGCAGTACCAGCGGGATCTGACGGGTCAGCACGTCCCGGATCATACCACCGGCACAACCGGTCAGCATCGCCATAATGACTGCAATCAGAGGCGGCATACCCAGAGCTGTAGCCTTCTGCGCACCCAGTACAGCAAACAGCGACATCCCCAATGCATCCAGTAGTAGCATCAGACGCCGGGGGTAAGCCAGGTAACGGCAAACGAAAAATGCCGCCACGGCAGAAACAATGGCGGTCCAGAGATAGGTGGTGTCAGCAATCCAGATCAGCGGATGCACATCCAGAGTAATATCCCGGATAGTACCTCCGCCCAGCGCGGTCACGATTCCCAGAACCACAACGCCGAGAATATCCAGCTTTTTCCCCTGCGCCGCCAGCGCACCGGTAATCGCGAATACCGCCACACCGATCATATCGAACAGATAGATCAGACCGGCATCGATCATCGCAGCCGACCTCCGCGACTGCCTTTTGCACCAGCCATCATGATCAGACTGCTGCGGGTATGGGCATGACAGAGCGCGATAGCCAGCGCATCGGCAGCATCCGCTTGCGGCAGGCCTGGCAGCTTCAGAATAGAACTGACCATATGCTGAACCTGGCTTTTATCAGCCGACCCTTTACCCACCACAGCCTGTTTAACCTTACGTGCAGCATACTCTGCGACCGGGAGGCCCTGATTGGCACCGGCCACAATGGCCACGCCCCTGGCCTGCCCCAGTTTCAGAGCAGAATCGGCGTTACGCGCCATAAACACTTGTTCAATGGCCATCTCCTGCGGGCAGTAATGCTCGATAATCTCAGTCACACCGGCATACACCTGATGCAACCGCTCAGGCAGCTCTTCACCCTTAATACGGATGCAGCCACTGGCAACATACTCATTTTTCGCGCCGACAGCATTGATGACGCCATATCCCGTGATTCGTGATCCGGGATCAATACCTAGAATTAACATTAAGAACAGTGCAGCCCAAACAATACTGTTTATTTATACAGATACAATACAGGAGTCCCGGCAATAAAAAAAGCCGTGCAATGCACGGCTTTTTCAAACGCTGATAATTTACCGATTAAGGTGTTTTACGCAGCTTGATGTTCAGTTCACGCAGCTGAGCCGCGCTCACTTCACCCGGTGCCTCTGTCAGCATACAGGAAGCGCTCTGAGTTTTCGGGAAAGCAATGACTTCACGGATAGAATCAGTACCGGTCATCAGCATGATCAGACGATCCAGACCAAACGCCAGACCACCGTGCGGAGGCGCACCGTATTTCAGGGCGTTCAACAGGAAGCCAAACTTGTCATCGGCTTCTTCTTCAGAGATACCCAGGATTTCCAGTACGGTAGACTGCATACCCTGATCATGGATACGAACAGAACCACCACCCAGCTCACAGCCGTTCAGTACCATGTCGTATGCACGGGACAGCGCTTCCAGAGGATTCGCTTTCAGCTCTTCGGCAGAGCAACTTGGTGCGGTGAATGGGTGGTGCAGTGCAGTCAGACCACCGTTATCAGTTTCCTCGAACATTGGGAAATCAACAACCCACAGCGGCGCCCACTCACACTGAGCCATTTCCAGATCTTCACCAACCTTGATACGCAGAGCACCCAGCGCTTCAGATACGATCTTGGCTTTATCTGCACCGAAGAAGACGATATCGCCGTTCTCAGCACCAACACGTTCCATGATCGCCAGAGTTACATCTTCACCCAGGAATTTGATGATCGGGGACTGCAGGCCTTCGATACCTTTTTCCAGCTCGTTAACCTTGATCCATGCCAGACCTTTCGCACCGTAGATACCTACGTACTTAGTGTACTCATCGATATTCTTACGGGTCAGCTGTGCACCGCCTGGTACTTTCAGCGCAGTTACACGGCATTTCGGATCGTTAGCAGGGCCAGCGAATACTTTGAACTCGATCTCAGCCATCAGATCAGCTACGTCGATCAGCTCCATCGGGTAACGCAGATCCGGCTTATCAGAACCGTAACGCTGCATTGCCTCAGAGTAAGGCATGCGCGGGAAGTCACCCAAATCGATATCTTTCAGCTCCAGGAACAGCTTACGGATCATTGATTCGGTGATACCCATGATCTCTTCCTCATCCATAAAAGATGTTTCGATATCGATCTGGGTGAATTCTGGCTGGCGGTCAGCACGCAGGTCTTCGTCACGGAAGCACTTAGCAACCTGGTAGTAACGGTCAAAACCGGACACCATCAGCAGCTGTTTGAACAGCTGAGGTGATTGCGGCAGCGCGAAGAACTGACCTTCGTGTACACGGCTTGGTACCAGATAGTCACGGGCACCTTCAGGCGTCGCACGGTTCAGGATCGGCGTCTCGATATCCAGGAAGCCATTGTCATCCAGGAAGTTACGGATCGCATTGGTCACCTTGGAACGGAAACGCAGCTTGTCCTGCATCTCAGGACGACGCAGGTCGATGAAGCGGTGGCGCAGACGCACTTCCTCACCCACGTTCTGGTGTTCATCCAGCTGGAACGGAGGCGTTTCAGACTTATTCAAGATAACCAGTTCTTTACCCAGGACTTCGATCTCACCGGTAGGCATGTCCGGATTGATAGTACCTTCAGGACGGCCACGTACGGTACCGCGCACTTCGATCACGTATTCATTACGTACGCTGTCGGCCAGAGCAAAGCTCTCTTCACGATCCGGGTCAAAAACAACCTGAGAGATACCTTCACGATCCCGGACATCCAGGAAGATAACACCACCGTGGTCACGGCGACGATGTACCCATCCTTTCAGGACAACATCTTCACCGATATGAGTTTTATTCAGTCCGCCGCAATAATGGCTGCGCATAGTCTTTAGTTCCTGTTACCTGTTTGTCAGAGCGAACACTCCGCTCCACACATTCAAAATTAAATTAACCACTGGTTACCCGCTATCGGTAACTAGCTACCGGAATCGCCCTGACTGCCCGCCAGGTTCTTTTTCTTACCGGTTTTAAAGTCGGTTTCGTACCAGCCTCTGCCTGAAAGACGGAAACCGGGAGCTGATACTTTTTTCTCTACTTCGCCTGAATTACAGGCAGTGCAGTTCGGTGCCGGCGCATCGGATTTAAGCACCTGCTTTTCAAATACATTGCCACAAGACTGACATTCGAAGTCAAAGATAGGCATACCGCAGATTTACCTCTGATCTGTCTCAGTACCTGCCGACACTTAAACGGAATTGCACCGGATTAAGCGCCTGCTCAGAAAACCGCAAATTATACCTGAATTATTGCTGTCTGACAGGGGTAAAGCCGTTATTTTCAGCCGGTCTGATCAAGGGCGGACTGCTCTGGCACAAAGTCGACTTCATCAGTCATCATCAGCGCCAGTTTCTGGTGAATCTCATGGATCTGCTCTGCTGTGTAGGGCACTGCAGGATGAGCACCCCAGACAGGCGCAGGCCATGCCGGATCTGACTCGTAGCGGACCACATGGTGAATGTGCAGCTGCTTGACCATATTACCCAGCGCTGCGATATTCATCTTGCTTGCATTGAAAACATCATGAAGATTTTCTGCAAGGAACGAGGATTCATGCAGAAACTGCTGCTGATCAGCCGGAGACAGATGGTAGATCTCACTGGCCTCCGCCTGACGAGGCACCAGAATAAACCAGGGATAGTTGGCATCATTCATTAACAGCAGACGACACAACGGAAAATCACCCAGGGTGATGCAGTCATTATTCAGACGGGAATCCAATTCAAATTCCAGTTCCAATTCATCCATTGTGCTTCTCCAGACGTAAGGGTATTTTTGCGGAAGCCTCAAACAAGTCAGGCATGCCTGAGACCCGGCCATAAAAGTATAGGACAATATGCTGCAATTCAATTTTTTCAGTAGTATCAATGAGATCGACGCAGATCTGTGGAACGGATTAAGTGGTACGGACTACCCGTTTCTGCGCCATGAGTATCTCAGCGCTCTGGAAAACAGCGGCAGCGCTACACCGGAAACCGGCTGGCAAGCCTGTCATATGGTCGCTTTCGATGGGGATCAGGATGACAGGAAAGCGATCGCTATACTGCCGCTGTACATTAAACGCCACTCCTATGGCGAATACGTGTTTGACTGGGCCTGGGCCGAGGCCTACCAGCGCTATGGCCTGCAGTATTATCCGAAACTCCTCAGCGCTATCCCGTTTACCCCCTGCACCGGCCCTCGCCTGCAGATCGCCCCATCGCTATCAGAATCCGATACCAGCCGCCTGAGCCAGCAAATTCTGGCAGCACTGCAGGAGTTGGCAGTCAAACACAACCTGTCCAGCTGGCATGGCCTGTTTTTACCTGAAGCCAACAGAGCCCGGATGAGTGCACCGGGCACCACCCAGCGCCTGGGTATGCAATATCACTGGTTTAATCACGACTACCGTGACTTTGATGATTTTCTGGCGAGTTTCAGCTCAAGAAAACGCAAAAACCTGCGTAAAGAGCGACAGAAGATCGAACAGCAGGCTATCAGCCATCAGTTCGTCAAAGGCACACAATTGACCGACCAGCAACTGGATCAGTTCTATGATTTCTACCAGATAACCTACCTGAAGCGGGGTCGTCAGGGCTACCTGACCAGAGACTTCTTTCAGCTGTTAAGGGACACCATGCCTGAACAGCTGATGATCTGTTTTGCTGAAGACCACCAGCAACCGGTTGCCGGAGCCCTCTGTTTTATCGGCAAGGACACCCTCTATGGCCGTTACTGGGGCTCGCTAGCGGAATATGACAGCCTCCATTTTGAAACCTGTTACTACCAGGGAATTGAGTACTGCATACAGCAAAAGCTGAACCGCTTTGATCCAGGCGCACAGGGCGAGCACAAAGTTCAGCGAGGCTTTGAACCCATCGAAACCTGGTCACTGCACTGGCTGGCAGAACCCGGCTTTCGTGAACCTGTTGAAAAGTTCTGCCGGGAAGAGGAACAGCTTCTTAGAGAAGACATGGCCTATCTGCAGGAACGATTACCTTTTCGCAAAGAGTGATCTCCTCTTCGACTCTCTTCCCCCCATCAGAATCTTTTGCCTCAGAGCTCCCGAGGGATGGTAAGAATATCGCCGAAAGTAACATAATCTGAACCACCCAGCCGGGCCAGCGGATTCACACAGTTGGCACTGACTTTAAGCCTTCCCTTGTCATCCAGCGATACCGCCTCATCCGCGATAAACATCTTCTTTACCTGACCAAACACCAGGAATTGCGGCTTATTACCGATCTCCTTTACCTCATACAGTTCACACTGCATTGCGATCGGCGCTCCGGCAATACGCGGTAACGACGAACCGTCAAACAGCTCTGTTTCCAAGCCTGCATAATCCAGCTCAGATTCTCCCAACTCCAATCCTTTAGCGGTTTTAGTCACGGCTTGCGCCTGATCACAACCTGCAATGTGCACGACAAATTCTTTTCGCTGAAGAATATTGTGGTAGGTATCTTTAAGCGAGCCATCCGGCTTATGGCCAACAGAAAACATCAGCAACGGCGGATCACTGCAGACTGCCGAAAAATAGGAAAACGGTGCAACGTTGTAACTGCCATTATCGTGTTCAGTCAGCACCCAGGCCACCGGACGGGGAATCACCGTCTGCGTCATGGCGAAATAGGCCTGATTAGCACTTAGCTGATCCAGATCAATAATCATTTATGACCTCATTATGACATTGTTTTTACAGGTAAAATTGTAACCGATTCCGCAACAGATCGCTTCTCACAGGACGAAATCAGCCCATTGCATAAAGTTATAAAAAAATATTGCTGAAATGAGTTAGAGAAATAACCAACCCGTGCCTAAACTTTACTCAGCGGGCAGTAGTACATCGACACGATGTGCCTTCCGACTAACAGCATGACAATAACAAGGGGACACCAGGATGCTGACTTATGAAGAGTGCCTTGATATGAGCGATCTCACTCAGGATGAAGTTGAAGCCATCGCTGAGCATGAGCACACGGACCCGATTATCGCTATGGCTATGGGTAACTATCTGGTCACCCATGACGGCGAGAGCAAAGTGAAAAAAATCATTCTTGACGACATTGCCAAGGCACAACGAAAAGGCGACACAGCACACGAACAGGTTCTGCGCAGAGTGTTGAATCATTTTATTCAGACACATCCGGAACACAGCCCAATGGCCTGATCACCATCCGCTGAATGCCAACGAATTCAAAAGCCCGCTACCCACTTTGGGGAGCGGGTTTTCTCATATAAAAGCCCGCCATATCTGGCCTGCAGTACAACCGGTACCACCGGAACCGGTTCCCGCACAATAAATACGTCTTACCCGGAGGTTTTTTGCTTTATAGTAGGGATCAGTTGCCGATAACCTGATTTGGAAACAGGCGGATACAGGCCGGATATGGGATCAACGGAAAAAGAGAACAAGGATTTGCGCCGCGCACTCAACCTGATGAGCAGTAAGGTTGAGCGTAATCAGGCGATCTTGCATTCTTTCTTTGAGATGGAAATACGTCTGCTCGGTTGTAACAAACTGGATGAGCTACTGGATCTTATTCTGGTGGAATTCAGGGAGTATTTTCGCCTGACATCCGTGAACCTGATTCTGTTCGATCCGGAAAACGCAGCACGGGATCTGCTGGAAGATTATGTTCCTCCCCAACCCGGGCACAGCCTTCGCTTTGTCAATAATCAGCGCCTGCTGAAAAGCATTTTCCCGGAACCGGAACTGCGGGTTGGCGAACTCAGCACACCGCTGAAAAAGCTGGCTTTTCCAAGTACCCCATATATTCTCAGTAGCGCACTGCTCCCCCTGGTAAGACACAACTGCCTGATCGGGAGCCTGCACCTGGGTAGCAACGACCCTAACCGCTACAGCGAGCATTTCGATTACGACTATATCGGCCACCTGGCGTCAGTAATCGCAGTCTGCATTGAAAACTGCATTAACCAACAGAACCTCAAGCGCCTCAGCATCATCGACATGCTGACCAAGGTAAACAACCGCAGATCGTTTGATCAGGAAATCATCCGGGAGCTTTCCCGCGCCAGCCGCAACAACAAACCGATCAGCTGCCTGTTTGTCGATCTTGATTACTTTAAACTGGTCAACGACAACTACGGCCATCAGATCGGCGATAAAGTGCTCAGCTCGGTCGGCCAGCTATTGAAGAAGAGCCTGCGAAAAACAGACTTTGTCGCCCGGTACGGCGGCGAAGAATTTGCCATTCTGCTACCGGACTGTGACAGCGATAAGGCCGCGAATGTCGCCGACAGCCTGCGGGAAAAGATCCTGCGCATGATCGTTCACAGCAATGATAATCAGCCTTTCCGGATCAGCAGCTCTATCGGTGTCTGCAGTTGCGAGCCCGCATTATACGATCACGCCAGCCTCGACCAGCTGTCTCATGCTCTGCTGATGGCGGCAGATAAAGCGGTTTACAAAGCCAAACACAATGGCAGAAACCGGGTAGAGTTCAGCCCGCTGGCACTGCCACGCCCGGAATCCCAGCGCAACAGTGCCTGATCCGTTTCAGCGCATATCCTGCAGCAACTCAGTATAGAGCTCGATATAACGCTCTTTCTGCTGCTCACCAAACAATGGATCATCCATTTTCGGTAATTTCTGTTCCAGCTCGCGCCACTGCTCATCCGTGGTCATGTCATCCAGCAACGGAAAGATAGTGCCCTCTTCCAGATTCAGATGATCAATCTGGTGATCCAGGAAAGCCTCCAGCTTGGCGACAAACTGATCCATTGGCACAACAGCGTCGTTCAGAATGCAGTCCACGGCCTCCAGCAGCTCAGTGCTGTACTGCTTCAGGGTACGATGATCTTCACAACACTGGGCAATCGCCTCTTTCAGTTCAGGCTCTCCGGCATCACTGAAATAAGCATACATCTCGTCTTCGCGGGGGTGGTGGTAAGCATCAGCATAATTACTGATATAGTCGACCGCATCGGCCAGCAGAATAAAATTAGGCATCTCACCGTGCTTAAGGCGTTCCAGCTTGTTCTGCAACACCGCCAACAACTTGTTGAGATTAACATGATCCTGATGTAACTCGGTAAGTACAGTCATAGCATCCTCCTGTGGAACAAACACTATATCTGAGCCTTATTAAATGATCTTGACAGGAATCAAGCCCCGATCAGAAGAAGGGATATTGTCTGGTCGTATTTACTGACCAAAGAGCAGCTGCTGCAACTGATCCAGTGTATCTACCCGAATATCAGTTAACTCCGGCCATTCAGCACCGTTATGATGCCCTACATGCACCGTCGTCAGCCCCGCTGCACGGCCTACCTCCATGTCGAAGCGGAAATCACCGATCATGACGCCCTGCTCAGCATCCGCCTGCCAGTAATCCAGCAACAGGTGAATACCTTCTGGGTCAGGCTTAGCCCGGGCCTCATCCCGTCCCAATACAGCGGCTTCATCAAAGAACTCCGCCACTCCGATGGCAGCCAGTGAGCTGAGCGCAAACTCCCGTTTATTCCTGGTCAGAATGCCAAGATGACACCCCTTCTGAGCCAGCTCATATATAAGATTATAGGCACCGGATGCAGGCTGTGCCTGCCGCGCATAAAATAACTCAAGCTCATCCAGACGCTCATTCAGACGCACCTGTTCAGCCTCTGGACGGGCGGCTATGGTCGCCAGAATATCACTTCCCGACGCAAGGCCAAGCTCCGCACGTATATGCTCAAAATCATGTACCGGCTGAGTCAGAGTTCCGTCCAGATCAAACACCCAGACCCGGGCCTCGTGCAGCTGTTCAGGCATCGCTGTCTCCGTTATGCGAAAGGTTTTCAGTCAGTTCGTTGAGCCGTTTCTGAATATCCCGTAGCAGCTCTATACGTGCTACCGGCTGACCGTGCTGTGCCTCCAGCATCGTTTCCAGCCCGGCAATACCTTCCTGAGAATCACGCAATACCTGCAACATTGTACGGGAGCGCTTTTTCGCACTATCGGTCATCTGATCGACTCTCACCAGTGTACGTCGAACCTGACGATCCAGTTCATCGAGATGATCAGTTAACTGCAACATGCCGGAGCCAAAAGCATGGTCCATCTGTCCAAGACGCTGCTCAAGCTGAAAGACTGCTTCACGGAAGCGTGACAGAAACAACTCACCTTCGCGGTCCATAAACATGGCCAGCAACTCTTCGGGATAAAGTGCACGGGAGCGGGCATCGGCACGAATGGCATACTCGCCCCGCTGGGTACAGTAGGGACGCTTACCGCCGGGAGGGATTTCGATACGAAAAAATGGCTTGCGTGCAATATTCTCGACGATTACCTCGATATCCACGATCGGATAACAGTCGGTCGCTTTATTGATCAGACTGAGGCGGGCACTGTCATCAACTTCACAGCCGACCACACGCCCCCGCTGCAGGCCATCCCGGGTGGTGTACTCATCCACCCCCACCAGGATCGCTCCGCCCTGAGAAGAGTTAGCGAAAGAGACAAGATCACGGCTTTTGATGCCATTGCTCTCCCGCTTAAAGTCAACATCAATACCTTCGGGCTTACCCAGCAGGCTTCTGGCCCGACTACTGATCCCCCGGTATTCACGCTTCATAGCTCAGTCTGAGCGACAGAATCAGCCGTAGATCTCTTCAGCGAAAGGATCCAGCGGCGTTTCCAGCATTGAATCGTCACGGAAATAAAGAATGCGGCCTTCAAAACGCAGCCCTTTGCTGCCAAACCAGCGCAATACCTCTTCACGCCCTTCATCAATCTGGAAGCTTTCATACCAGGCAACTGCCATACGGTAAAAATACAGTGCAAACAGGGCAAACGCAGCGCCCAGAAAGAATTCCGATGCAAAACTGAACAGCAGAGCTACCAGTGCTGCCAACCAGACCCGGCTGGCCTTGGCAGACTTCAGCTTCTCAAATGCCGCCTCATACTGATCCTGAAACTTAAGATAGCGACGGTAATTCTGCTGCAGATCAAATTTATCCTGAGCAGGTAGAGTACGTTCCATCATCTGTGTCCTTAAAAATTAGCTATCAACAAATACCATTACTGAGCAAGACTCTTGCTCACAACCTCAAATACATCTTTCGACAGATCACCGCTGGTCCGGATTCGTTCCAGTTCAGCCTTCATCAGATCCTGACGCTGACCGGAATATTTCTTCCAGCGGGTCAGCGGTGTCAACAACCGCGCAGCGATCTGTGGGTTCTGCTTATTCAATACCATAATCTGATCGGCCAGAAAACGGTAGCCCGAACCGTCAGTATTATGAAAGTTCACCATGTTCTGACCACAGAACACCGCGATAACCGATCGGATCTTATTCGGATTGTTACCATCATACGCCGGATGCTTAAGCAGCGTCTGAACCCTTTGCAGAGCGCCAGGCTTAGTATCACTCGCCTGCACACTGAGCCACTGATTTACCACCAGCGCCTCATGCTGCCAACGCTGGTAGAAAGCCTCCAGCATCGTTGCCGCGCTTTGCTCATGCACCGAATGACAAACCAGACTCAGCGCAGCCATACTGTCAGTCATATTATCTGCCTGGGCAAACTGCGCCTCCGCCAATGCCAGGTGTGATTCGTTCTCAGTAGCCAGCAGATAACCCAGAGCAAGATTTCTCAGACTGCGACGAGCCACCGCTTTAGCATCAGGACTGTAGGCACTATCGGACGTCAGATCCTGATATACCTGCTGGAATTCATTCTCCAGCGCCAGTGCCAGGGTCTTACGCACAAACTGACGTACCGCATGAATAGCATCGACATCAATTTCTTCCGCCAGTTCACTGAGGTAAGCCTCTGAAGGCAGGGTCAGTACTTTTGCCACCATCGCCTTATCCAGCGACACATCTCCAAGCACCTGCCGATAGGCATCAATCAGTGCCGGCGACAGTTGCAGCTCGCGCTGCTGCTGATAATCCGTAATCAGAGATTGCATAATCCCCACCGCCAGTTGCTGAGCAGCATCCCAGCGATTAAAGCCATCGCTGTCATGCTGCATCAGGAATACCAACTGTTCCGGGCTATAGCCATAACGCAGTTTGACCGGCGCAGAGAAACCTCGTAGCAGAGAAGGTACCGGTTCTTCGGTAATATTCTCAAACACAAAACTCTGCTCAGTGGATACCAGCTCAAGCACTTCCGTGGTCTGGCCGTTTGCCAATGGCATATCACGCCCTTCAGCGTCGATAAGCCCCACGGCAACCGGAATCAGGAAAGGTTGCTTGGTGGACATATCCGGTGTTGGCGGGCAGCTTTGATGCATATGCAGCGTATAACGCTGATTATCTGCATCATATTCACTGGTGACGCTAACCTGTGGCGTGCCAGCCTGACTGTACCAGAGTTTGAAACGGCTCATATCCCGGCCGCTGGCATCCGCCATCGCCTGAACAAAATCATCGGTTGTCACAGCCTGACCATCATGACGCTCAAAATAGATATCAGAGCCTTTACGGAACTGTTCAGACCCCAACAGGGTATGAAGCATGCGCACCACTTCTGCGCCTTTTTCGTAAACTGTCAGGGTGTAAAAATTAGAGATTTCAATGAACGATGCCGGCCGCACCGGATGAGACATCGGTCCGGCATCTTCCGCAAACTGAGCGGTACGCAGCAGCGTCACATCTTCGATGCGTTTCACTGTCCGGGAGTTCATATCCGCGGAAAATTCTGCATCACGGAATACAGTAAAACCCTCTTTCAGGCTCAGCTGGAACCAGTCACGACAGGTTACCCGGTTACCGGACCAGTTATGGAAATACTCGTGAGCAACAACCCCCTCTACGCGCTGGAAAGCCCCATCCACGGTAGTCTGTGGGTGAGCCAGAACACAGGAGGTATTAAAAATATTCAGACCTTTATTTTCCATCGCCCCCATATTGAAGAAATCCACGGCGACAATCATAAAGATATCGAGATCATACTCCCGGCCATAAACCTGCTCATCCCATTGCATTGAACGCTTCAGAGACAGCATGGCATAGTCGAGCTTATCCAGATCCTTCGGTTCTGCGTAGATCTTCAGCTGAACCTCGCGGCCGGATGCAGTGGTATAGCTATCTTCAATGTGCTGCAGATCTCCGGCAACCAGTGCAAACAGGTAAGCTGGCTTAGCAAAAGGATCTTCCCAGCGCACCCAGTGACGTCCATCATCCTCATCACCACTGTCGACAGGATTACCGTTAGACAGCAGCACCGGGTAGCGAGTCCGGTCAGCAACGATGGTTGTGGTGAAGGTGGCCATGACATCCGGACGATCCTGATAGAAGGTGATCCGTCGAAAACCTTCCGCTTCACACTGAGTACAGAACATACCGTCAGACTTATAAAGCCCTTCAAGTGCAGTATTGTTCTGAGGCTCAATCCGGGTCACACACTCGAGCGTAAAGTCCGCCGGCACATGCTCGATGATCAGTTGCTCATCGATACGCTGAAAATCCTGATTGCTGAGAACCTGGCCATCGATACTCAGCCGCTGCAGTTCCAGCGATGCATGCCCATCCAGCACCAGTGCAGGTTTGCGGTCGCCGGAATCTGGGTTAAGTGAGTAATGTACTGTTGAGCGCACCAGAGTTTGCTGCTCTTCCAGTTCGAATCGCAGCTCTGTGCTCTTCACCAGATACGCCGGTACCTGGTAGTCCTTGAGATAGATAACAGATGGCTGATCAGTAACAGACTGACTCATGTAGATCCCCTGCTTTTTGATAATAGTTATAGTACAGAAAGCCTGACTCTGGCCCCGGTTTAACGCAACCAGATCGGTCAGATCAGACTTCCTTAAGCGCTGAACGATACCTGATAAGAGCTGAATTTACGCAGATTAATGACGCCACAATCGAGGATAAGATACTGCCCCTTAATTCCCTGCAGCACACCTTCCACTACCGCTGTCTTATCGAAGTTCAGACTACTGACTTTGGTCGGGAAATTCAGCACCGGATAGTTCAGTTCCAGCACTTCAGCATCCGGCAGACGCTGAATCGCCTGTAACCCGAACCGCTCTTCAAGTTCGGACAGTTCAGGCTGACAAAGTTCCAGCAGGCGATCTCTTTCTGCAATCAGATCAACCGGATCAACCTGCCCTTTCAGCATCGCCCGCCAATTGGTTTTATCGGTAATATGCTTGCCGATAATCCGTTCAATCAGCCCTGACTGAAACCGGGTCTCAACCTTCAGAATCGGTAACGCCTGAATCGCCCCCTGATCAATCCAGCGGGTTGGTACCTGAGTGCCACGGGTAATACCGACTTTGACGCCGGATGAGTTGGCCAGATAGACATAATGGCTCTGGAAGCAAAACCGCTCCCCCCAGTCCGGATCACGGCAGGTACCCTGATCAAAATGACACTTTTCCGGACTCATGATGCAAAGATCACACTGCGGCAATTTGGTAAAACAGGGGTAACAATATCCCTGAGAATAGCTTTTTTTGGTTTTGCGGCCACAGTGACAGCAGTTGATTTCGCCTAACCATTCCAGCCGGACCGGCTGGCCCAGGTAGGGATTAAGATCGATCTTATTGTCATCAAGAACTAACTGATACTGAACCTGCTCACCGGGTTCAGCCGCCATTTTGGTCAATGCGCCCTGCTCGATATGCTGCATCTGAGGATCTTACTGGTCGTTGAGAATTTTCAGGATATCTGGCTGCAATGGATCTTTACCATGCTGAGAGCCATCTTTCTTGGTACGGTCGATAAAGCCGGTACGGGCTTCCTCTGGAAGCTTAGTCTGATCGTAGGCGATCACCGCCCGCATACAGGTTTCACGCTGTTCAGGGGACAACCGCTCACCATTGGGCCACTTGCCCAACTCTACCGCGCGCTTGAGGCTCTGGTAGACTTCCGGCGTCATCGTCTCAATCATTTTTTCAAATGTCATTTTCTTTTCTCCACTTTGCA
This sequence comes from uncultured Amphritea sp., assembly GCA_963669425.2. Taxonomy (GTDB): domain Bacteria; phylum Pseudomonadota; class Gammaproteobacteria; order Pseudomonadales; family Balneatricaceae; genus Amphritea. The sequence goes on along the minus strand of CAXXNC010000002.1, from coordinate 1,130,076 downwards.
GGCCGACATCTTATCATAAGCGCGCCCCGAAGCATTCAGGCTGATAGTCAGATACGACCGGCCCTCTGGAGCCAGAAGCGGACCGGGAAGACCACCACAAGACCACTGATCAACCCGACCAGATGTGCTGTATTCGCAATAGAACCAAGGCCCAGTTGCTCCAGCACACCGGTATAACCCAACACCAACCAGAACAGCATAAACCCCATCAGAGCCGGCGGCATACCAATTACCAGAGCTGGTCTGAGGCGATCCCACAACCAGGCAAAGCCCAGCAGCGCAAATACAAAACCGGACATACCGCCGAACATAGGCCCGCTGACCCAGAACTGCGCAGCATTCGACGCCAGGGCTGATACCAGAAATGTTATAAGCAGTACCGACCAGCCCAGTATCCGCTCAATACGCCTGCCGATCAGCCATACCCAGAGCAGATTAAAAATAATATGCGCCAGACTGAAATGCAGAAAAGCCGGCGTGATCAGGCGCCACCACTGCCCTTCGGAAAGACCCGAGCTAAGGGTTGGATAGTAAATGTGCTCACCCTGAATCTGAAAAGTGACAAAGGTAAGCTGCTGCAACAGCCCGGTGTTATCACCAAAAGAGATCAACAATGTCAGAGCAATACTCAGACCGATCAGAAGCAGCGTCAGCGGCTGCTTCAGAATATCAGCAGGCCCTGAGGAGGCATTACTCTGAACGAGCAAGCCGGACAGATCAGCCCCTTGCTGCCACATATCAAACAACTGTCGGATCTGTTCAGCATTGACGTTATGCGGTACCAGCAGGATTTGGCAATCGCTCTGCTCCAGTACCCGGTGAGGGATCCGATGCTTCCAGAGAATCGCAGTAAACCCTGACAAATCATCGTCCAGAGCAACACGAACCACTTCATTCATATGTTTTGATTCCCAACAGAGGATCAGGCTTCGCCGCGAATCTCTCTGAGTACATCCACCCAGACAAACTTCGCCGGATCAATGACCTTTTCGTCATCCAGCCGGTATGCCACCAACTTGCCATATTTAACAGCGCTATAGTCGAGACAGGCAATATTCGGTGCCACAGGCTTTGGCTCGCCATCACACCAGTAATGACCGATAAACAGCAACGGCTCCTGCTCACCGTAGTAGATCAGATCCCGGTAGTCCTGCTCGGTTAACTGCTGCCTGGCAACATGCTCAGGCAGCGGATCCGGCTGAAACACGACATCGATATAGTACTGTGGATTCTGTGCCCAGAATTTAGTTCGGAAGAAGCGCCGCTTGTAACCATCCTTACTGATCATTACCTCGCCATTCGGCACCTTGAGGTGAGTACCCCGCAGCAACCGGTCCATGGTTTCCCATTCCGGCGAGCCTTCGATTGCTGAGCGATGCAGGTAATCACCATCAATACAATTACCGTTCTGCTGCTGCAGAAACTGATCAATGTGTTGCTGGGACCAGCATGCATGCACTACCCGGAACTGGTCCTGCTCCAGAAACAGCGGCATATCCAGAATCCAGCGCTGAAAATCCTGCTGATCCTGCGGGTGGTTAGCCAACTGCTCCAGGGTTTCGTTCAGAATACGCAGGTGTCGCGGGTTATGAGTCCGCAGATATTCCATCCCCGAACCTTCTCGTCCGGGCGTACAATAAGACAGGTAGTTAAACTCATGATTACCCATCACTATCTGAGCCGTGCCCGCTTCAACCATATCGCGGACCAGATGCAGCGACTCACGGATCCGCGGCCCACGATCAACAATATCGCCCAGAAAAATAGCCTGGCGGTCCGGATGGCTGTAGATACCCTTTTTGCGACTATACCCAAGACGCTGCAACAGCAACTCCAGCGACAGCGCACAACCGTGCACATCACCGATCAGATCATAGCCTTTGAATCTTCCTGACATAACACCCTCCGGTCAGTCACCCAGCTTGGTGGCCCAACCCAGCTTCTCCCGACAGGTCTGATAGAAATTGTGGTTCAGAGGATGCAGAAGCTTCAGTTTATGAGGCTTTTTATGGATAGTGATCGTATCGCCAGGCGCACAGTTAATATGCTTCTGGCCATCGCAACTGACAGTCGGATAGGTTTCATTGTTAGCACTGATAACCAGCTTAAGCTCGCTGTTACCATCAACCACAATAGGACGGCTGGACAGGGTATGCGGGAACATCGGCACCAGCACCAGCGCATCCAGACGTGGGTGCATGATCGGACCTCCGCCGGACAGCGCATACGCAGTAGAACCGGTAGGCGTGGATACAATCAGGCCGTCAGACCGCTGGGTATAAACAAACTGACCTTCAATATACAACTCAAACTGGATCATCCGGGCCGATTTACCCGGGTGCAGTACGCAATCGTTCAGACCGGTGGACTCACCGATCGGCTCACCGTTACGCTTCACTACAACATCGATCAGGAAACGGCGATCAACGGTATACTGCCCCCGCAGCACCTCACCAACTTTTTCCTCGATTTCAGCGGGCGAAATATCGGTCAGAAAGCCCAGGTTTCCGCGGTTAACCCCCAGCACAGGCACATTCGACTGAGCCAGATTCCTTGCAGCACCCAGCAGGCTGCCATCACCACCAACAACGATAACCAGATCACAGATCTCGCCCATCATTTTCTGATTACTGGTCTGCTGGCTGTGCCCCGGCATAACTGCCGAGATCTGCTCATCAAGGATTGGGGTTAAGCCCTCTTCATCCAGAAAACGGATCAGATGCTTCAGCGTATCAATAACCTTGGTACTGCCCAATCGACCAATCAGGCCGATATTACGGAAATTATCCATCACCACTCCAATGAACCTCTTCAAGCCGGCCGAAAACTGCTCAGCCCTTTATTTTTCAATATTATACCTATTCTCAGCGCCCGGTCAGATGTTTTTGCAGTGCAGCGCGCATCCCCCTGAGCCCCTGCATGCCACCACTATGAACCATCAACACCCGGACTCCTCGGGGCAAGTCTCCGGCATCCAGCATCCGCCGCAGGCTGAGATACACCTTGCCGGTATACACAGGCTCAAGCTCAATCCCGCTGTAACGATAGAAATGATCCATCGCCAATGCCAGCTCCTGACTGATCCTGGCATAGCCACCCTCATGATCATTCAGCTGTATCTGCCAACCACCCGGATCTTTAACATCAGCCCGGGATAGCATCTGCCGGATATCCCGATAAAGAAACTCTGAGCCTTTCAGCGCACTGACACCGATAACTTTAAGCCCCTCTGGCTTCCCCGCAATCAGGCCCGCCAGGGTTCCACCAGTACCACACGCACAACAGAGATAATCGTAAGCCCCGGCATCAAAGGCCTGATATATATCCCGACAACCATCTATCACCCGGGGACCGGAGCCACCCTCAGGCAGCAGATGAAAGTCACCGAACAACTCTCTCAGCTCATCGATAAAGAGTTCATCAGTTTTGTTGCGATACTGAGCACGACTAACGAAGTGCAGACGCATTCCCCAACGCTCTGCGTCTTTCAGGGTCTCAGACAGATCAGCAGATCTCTCCCCACGGATGACACCGATCGCCTCTACCCCTTGCTCTCTGGCAGCCCACGCAAGCGCATGAATATGGTTAGACCAGGCTCCACCGAAGCTCAGTACCCGGGGACACTCCGAGCGAACCACATCCGCTAGGGCATATTTTAGCTTGAACCACTTATTGCCACTCACCTGCGGATGAATCAGATCAAGACGCAGCAAATCCAGAACTACGCCAGCCTGCTGGAATTCGGGCAACACAAGGCGATCAATAGGGATATTCATAAAAACGAAATAAGACTGTCACAAACAAGTCATTGTATCCGACTATTATTGCCAGCCAATCAGAAAGAAGAAAACTCACGGGTAATGAGAATGGAAGAATACACAGAAGAACTGCTGCTAGACAGCCTGGAAGAGTACGAAGACGATCAACAGGTGGATGATGGGTTCGAGATGTAAATCATCTCACCCCGATCAGTCAGCCCCTGCCCGGAACACCTTGGCAGCATTACCACCGGATTGCTTAGCCCGGTACATCGCCATGTCAGCCTGCTGAATAAAATGATCGACTGGCTCCTCCCCCCGGGTTGTTGCAATCCCCAGACTCATGGAAACCAGCACACCATTTTCATCGATATACTCAGGCGAATACTTACACTCAAGATTAAAGCTGGAGCGAATTCGGTCAGCCATTGCACGGGCACTCTCCGGCGATGTATTCGGCAATAACACCATAAACTCGTCACCACCGTAACGGAACGCCTGATCAGAATCCCGGGTGCACTGCTCGAGTAACTGCCCGATTATCCGGACAATTTTATCTCCTTCGAGGTGGCCTAACTGATCATTCAGCAGCTTGAAGCCATCCAGATCGATACAGATCAGACTTAACTCACCGCCGTAGCGCTTGGTCCGGGTCATCTCCCGCCCAACCTGCGCATAGAAATGGCGCTGATTATACAGTCCACTGAGATCATCGGTGATCGACTGTTTTTTCAGCGTTGCTTCTAATAGCTTCTGCTGCGTCATATCGTGGAAGAAACCGATACTGCCACGCCTCGCACCACCGTCATTCAGCAATGCAGCGGACAACCGGATTGGAATACGGATACCGGCACTACTGACCACACTGGTCTCATAGCCTTCCAGTCGACCGCTACCACCCATATCATCACCCAGCAACATCCGCATAATTTCGCGGGCCTCCTGCTGACCAGGGTAGATCGCCTTGATATTCATTTTATCCACCACCTGACCGGCAGAGAATCCCAACAGCCGCTCTGCTGCGGGGTTAAATACAGAAATAATACCGTCCGGACGCACACCAATAACCGGGTCCGGACAGATAGCGATTAACTCAGATTGTTCGATGATGGAATTCATAGCAGTACTTCCCGTAGCAACCTCACCAGCCTGGTTACTACACACATCCTTGTAGCACACAAGCAACTTCGCAAAGCAGGCATGTTATACAGTTGAGTCAAGCGATGCAGCCGTATGAGTACCCAAAATGACAACAAGGTAGCAGCAAACAAGTAACTGAAACTTATAGATATATGAAAGAAACTTTATCAAGAAGAGATAAAGTGGCGGAACGGACGGGACTCGAACCCGCGACCCCCTGCGTGACAGGCAGGTATTCTAACCAACTGAACTACCGCTCCGCAGCGGTCGGGTTTTCACCCTTGCTTAGTGGTGGGCGTGGAGAGGCTCGAACTCCCGACATTCGCCTTGTAAGGGCGACGCTCTCCCAACTGAGCTACACGCCCACTAAGCAGATAGCCTTTCTTTTTACTTCCCGACCCAGCATTTCGGATCTTAAGAAGAGTGGCGGAACGGACGGGACTCGAACCCGCGACCCCCTGCGTGACAGGCAGGTATTCTAACCAACTGAACTACCGCTCCACATTGTTACGTACCGCGTCCGGGCTTAGTGGTGGGCGTGGAGAGGCTCGAACTCCCGACATTCGCCTTGTAAGGGCGACGCTCTCCCAACTGAGCTACACGCCCACTAAGCAGACAGCCTTTTTTTACTTCCCGATCCAGCATTTCGGATCTTAAGAAGAGTGGCGGAACGGACGGGACTCGAACCCGCGACCCCCTGCGTGACAGGCAGGTATTCTAACCAACTGAACTACCGCTCCACATTATTACGTACCGCGTCCGGGCTTAGTGGTGGGCGTGGAGAGGCTCGAACTCCCGACATTCGCCTTGTAAGGGCGACGCTCTCCCAACTGAGCTACACGCCCACTAAGCAGATAGCCTTTCTTTTTACTTCCCGATCCAGCATTTCGGATCTTAAGAAGAGTGGCGGAACGGACGGGACTCGAACCCGCGACCCCCTGCGTGACAGGCAGGTATTCTAACCAACTGAACTACCGCTCCGCAGCGGTCGGGTTTTCACCCTTGCTTAGTGGTGGGCGTGGAGAGGCTCGAACTCCCGACATTCGCCTTGTAAGGGCGACGCTCTCCCAACTGAGCTACACGCCCACTAAGCAGATAGCTTTTCTTTTTACTTCCCGATCCAGCATTTCGGATCTTAAGAAGAGTGGCGGAACGGACGGGACTCGAACCCGCGACCCCCTGCGTGACAGGCAGGTATTCTAACCAACTGAACTACCGCTCCATAACCTATACGGGACTCGAACCCGCGACCGCCACTCCTGAGATGTGACAGCCAGATAGCCTAACTCAATAAACTACCGCTCTTTCTTCGATTTGGTGGGCGTGGAGAGGCTCGAACTCCCGACATTCGCCTTGTAAGGGCGACGCTCTCCCAACTGAGCTACACGCCCTCAAATCGAGAGCCGAATTGTAAGGATTTTACTTGGCATGTCAAACGTTTATCTCAAATTATTTTCATCAGAATGTAATCCGATCAGGTTTCAAAGATTCTGATTCTGATAAACGTCCTGCGGGATACCCAAATTCCGGGGGATACAGTAATCTGCTTTTATCTGATTAGTAAACCTGAGTACCAATATGACCCAGTCCCTCATCACTACCATTGATGATTTCGTTAACCGGTCAATCAAAAATCAGCTGGAACAAAACCAGCGTCTGCCAGTCACATTCTACGATTCACAATGGCCGTCTGCCTGCTACCTGGAATCAACACGTTCCAATGATCAGGCTCAGTGGCAACCGCAACACCAGAACGGCACCAGCACCGCAGCAATGTTCGACCGGATGGAAGAAGCTCTGGGCTTTCACATCCACGAAGATGTTCGCTGCTGGTACAGTAGCTTCTGGTCCGACCCACTGCCGGCCCACTGTGAAAAAGGCGATCTGAGTCTGATATTTCTGTGGAATGAAGAGGACGGTGAAAGATTACGGGAGAATCTCATTGGCCATCTTCTGAGTAAGCAGAAACAAAAACAATCACCAACATTGTTTTTCGCCTGCACTGAACCAGACGGCGATCAGTTTATCAGCGTTGACAACAGTACCGGTGAGATATGGCTGGAACAGCCAGGCAAACCACCTATTATGAAACTGGCAGCTTCATTACAGGAATTCATTGAACAGCTGGAACCCCTGCCAATTCCAGACCAGGAGTAACCCATGCGTCGATTGCTAACTCTTTGCCTGACCGGCACCCTGCTACTGACCGGCTGTAGCGGTTTTAACCCGCATCAACTTACAGTGCAGCCATTGCACCCGACTATTAACCCTGATCACCAGCTTCCTGAATCGCTCAAAGTTGATGTCAGCAGCCGGGATATGCGCAGCTCTGCCCTGATAGGTTTCCGTGTCGGCCGGTTCAGCGACCGCGCTGAAGTCAACCTGCCACTGCCTGCCAACAAAGCACTCACCGATGCCGCCCGGGTGGCTCTGGTCAAACTGGGAGCTACCCCCGTCAGTACTGACGGCGATGCCCGCTTATCCGTAACGCTTCAGGATCTGGAATATACCGCAACTCAGAAAGCACTGCAGACAGTAGAACTGAGTGCTTCCATACAGGTGACAGCGGAAAAATATGGTCAGCGATTCACAGGCAATTACACCACCGAAAAAGAACACCAGTTCGCTACAACCCCAACGCTGGAAGATAACGAGAAGATCGTTAATGAGTTGCTGCTACTGACCATCAGCCGGGCCTTCAACGACCCTAAGCTGATCAGCTTTCTGAATACCCCTTAACACCCTACAACACCCTACCGAATAAAAAAGGGCCTGATTTTCAGGCCCTTTTTCATACAGATACAAGCGCTTTTACCAGCCAACTGTATAGGACAGTAACCGACTGATATGCGCCATTGGCCGGCCAGATTCATCCTGCCACTGATTAAATGCATCCTGCACTTTCTGCAGATCTCTTTTAGCGGTCGGCGCCTTATCGATAATCCCCTGAGCTTTCAGAGCCGCCACTACATCATCCGTCATAATAAACGTGTCTTTACCGATCTGGCGCAGAAAATAAGCACCTGACTTACCACCCAACTGCTGCCCCTCTTTCTTCAGCAAGGCCCAGAGTCCGACGATATCATCCACCGGCCAGCCAGCCAGGAATCTGGCGAAGCCACCTGACTGGCGTCCCAGTTCAGTTACCATCAGTGCATTACTGCGCACTGATTTAATCTTACCCCAATGGCGGATAATCTGGTCGTTCTGCATCAGATTTTCCAACTGCTCATCACTCATCAGGCAGATCTTTTCCGGATCAAAACCAAAGAAGGCCTGCTCGAAAGCGGGCCATTTACTGTTCACGACCGAATGCTTAAGACCGGCCCGGAAAATACGCAGCGACATCTCCGACAGAATCCGGTCATCGGGCATCTGAGCCAGCTGTTCTGCACTTTTCACCTGAGGCAACAACGCTTCGACATCCTCTCCGGACTTATGCGCCACCACATGTTCATAGATCCACTGGAACGACTTCATCCCTGCTTTTACTCCTGTTCCGGACTGAAATTCAACGATACTGAGTTGATGCAATAACGCAGACCGGTAGGTGCAGGACCATCCGGAAATACATGCCCCAGATGAGCACCACAGTTACTGCACACTACCTCGGTGCGAATCATCCCATGGCTGGTATCCCTGTGCTCATCAATATTCTCGCTCACCGCAGGCTCATTGAAGCTGGGCCAGCCGCAACCGGCATCAAATTTGGTCTCTGACCGGAACAGCAGCTCATTGCAGGCGACACAGTGATACTCACCCTGCTCAAAGTGCTGATCGTAGATACCCGTACCGGGCCTCTCTGTCCCTTTCTCACGGCAGACATAATACTGTTCCGGTGTCAGTTGCTCCTGCCACTCCGACTCAGACTTTTTCACTTTATATTTTGAATTTTCCACAAAAAACTCCAACACAGATACCTAAAACAAAATAAAGCATCTGTTACTGTGCTTTACGATTGAAAGAGCGTATTATTCGCTGCTTCCGTAATTGTTTGTATTTGCTATAAAAAAGACATCAGTTACTGAGTTTAGTTTATTCAAGGGCACCACTACAGGATTTCTCCATGTCTGTTATCAGAAAATCCAACAAGCTGATCAATGTTTGTTACGACATCCGTGGTCCCGTTCTTCAGGAAGCCAAACGCCTGGAAGAAGAGGGCCAACGCATCATTAAGCTGAATATCGGCAATCCAGCCCCATTCGGCTTTGAGGCCCCGGAAGAGATCGTACAGGACGTCATCTATAATCTCCCTTCTGCGCAGGGGTACTGCGATTCAAAAGGCCTGTTCTCCGCCCGTAAAGCCGTTATGCAGGAATGCCAGAAAAAAGGCATCCCCAATGTCGGTATCGAAGATATCTATCTGGGCAACGGCGTCAGCGAACTGATCGTTATGGCCACTCAGGGCCTGCTGAATGATAACGACGAGCTGCTGATTCCGGCACCGGACTACCCTCTGTGGACGGCTGCAGCCAGCTTATCCGGCGGCAACCCTATCCACTACCGCTGTGACGAAGACAACGGCTGGGCACCGGATATCGATGATATGCGCAGTAAGATCACCGAGCGCACCCGCGGTATCGTAGTTATCAACCCGAACAACCCAACCGGTGCAGTCTATCCGGAAGCGATTCTGAAACAGATTGTTGAGCTGGCTAAAGAGTTCAACCTGATCCTGTTCGCCGACGAGATCTACGACAAGATTACCTATGACGAAGCACGCCATATTCCACTGGCATCGCTCAGTGACGAAGTATTCTGCATCACGTTTAACGGCCTGTCCAAAGCCTATCGTGCTGCGGGCTTCCGCTCCGGCTGGATGGTTCTGAGTGGCCCTAAGCACCATGCCCGTGACTATGTCGAAGGACTGGATATGCTGGCCAGCATGCGTCTGTGCGCCAATGTACCGTCACAGCATGCAATTCAGACCGCACTGGGCGGCTACCAGAGCATCAACGAACTGATCGTGCCTGGCGGCCGCCTGTACGATCAGCGCGACCTTGCCTGGCAGAAAATGAACGAAATTCCGGGCGTTTCCTGTGTTAAACCAGAAGGCGCAATGTACCTGTTTGCGAAACTGGATCCTGAGGTTCATCCGATCAAGAACGATGAGAAGATGGCGCTGGACCTGCTACTGCAACAGAAAGTCCTGATCGTACAGGGTAGCGGCTTCAATATGCCTGATACTCAGCACTTCCGTCTGGTATTCCTGCCCCGGGAAGACGAGCTGCTGGATGCGATAGAACGGATAGCATTATTCCTGAAAACCTATTCTCAGGAATAATCATCATGATCTGGAAAGCGGCTACATTAGCCGCTTTTTTTATGTCATCAGACTGTTATAAAACTGACATATACTGCCCCGGTCGGATAAATACCGACTACCATTAACAGAACTCATCAGCATAACTTTTATCGGACAGACTATGTTTATCAAGATCAAGAAAAACTGCGGCATTTTCATGGAACACAACGGCATGGAAAAGAAACGTATGGTCCCGGTGACCAGCAATTTCCTGATCAACCTGAACCACGCTGCAGAGATCTCTTTCTATACCATTAAAGAGACTAAAACCCGCTATGATCTTGAGGGTCATGAGATCACCGTGGCTCCCCATACCCGTGTCATTCATCTGCAGATGGCATATCGCTACTCCAGCACCAAAGAGCGTATCGGAGACACCAAAGGCAGTATTGTAGAGCGCAACTTCTACAAGTTTTACTTCATGCCAGAAGAGATGGGGCAGTATGAAGAGCTGCGTGGACATATTGAAAACCACGTTCTGAATATCTGAGCTCCCTGTATATCTGAGCCCCTGTCAAGAAGCCCGTACAGAGTTACGGGCTTTTTAATATCCCCATATTGAGTTTTAACACTGTTGCAAACCAACGCTGTTCAGCGGAATCTATATTCAAGCGCCACGGAATCCAAACAGCGGTTTGAACCGCACCCCCCCGTTGGCATCGTCTGATAGATCAAAGGAGCGGTTATGGAAGTCAGCGAACTGTTGCAACAAACAAGTAAACTACCGAATGTTCCCGACGTTGTGCGTGAACTGATTCAACAGCTGAACAATCCGAATGCAGATTACGGCGCCATCGCCGAAAAAGTAACGAAAGACCAGACCCTTTCCCTGAAAATTCTCCGCCTGGTTAACTCCGCGCACTTTGGCCTGAGCCGTAAGGTATCGTCCATCGATGAAGCCGTGGTGATGCTGGGTATGGTACAGCTGAAAACCCTGGTTATTGCATCCGGTATTGCCGGCTCTGTGACTGAAGTGGAAGGCCTTGATCTGAAGAAATTCTGGTCTGAATCATTCCGTGTGGGCACTCTGGCGAAGTGGTACGCAGAGAAAACCGGCTCGGTTGATCCGGACGTCGCTTTCACCGCTGGCCTGATTCATAACATCGGCCGCCTGCTGCTGCACATCGCTAAACCAATGCTGGCTCAGGCCATTCAGACTCGTGTGGAAGAGTCCGGCTGCAGCCGCTCAGAAGCGGAGATGGAACGCCTTAATTTTACAACTCCTGAAGCAGGTCAGGCACTTCTGGATCACTGGAAGTTCCCTCCAGAGTTAGGTATTGCTGTTCGCAACCACAAACGCCCACTGGAAGCTGACGAGCCAGAAGCACTGAGTGCTGTGATCAACGTTGCCTGCTACATCAACGCCTGCATCCGCAATCAGACCGCTCTGGAAGAGGTTATTGCCAACTTCCCGAATGCCGAAGCAGAACTTGCCGGTCTGCCAAACAGCATTGCAGCAGAATCGGAAGAAGCGCTGCAGGTAGAATCAGGCCTTGATGGTCTGGCCTGATCGCTATGCGCAAACTAAAAAATGGCAGCGAAAGCTGCCATTTTTGTATCTGTATCCTGAACACTATTGCTTAGTCGATCGCTTTAACGGCGCAAATCGCCTGCAGGATATGGTCAACATCATTCATCGCCCGATGGCGACGTAACTGCGATTTACTGACAAAGCGATACTGCACCAGTTCTTCGCCTCCCAGCACGGCTTCCAGCCCAACCAGTGTAAATGTCATTTCCATATCAGCAGCCTGATACAACCGGGTCAGCCAGAAGTGATCGAATTCCCAGGCATCACTGAGCACCTGCTTACCTTCAAGCTGTTGATTCAGGCGTGTACAAGCCTCTTCAGCGGTGACACCTTTGACCGTCAGCTTGCTGCGCTCAATACCGTGGATCTCTTCGGCAAAATCATCCCAGTATTCCCAGCCCTCGACCGAGTCAGGGTTAATGAGAAAATTATCCGAGGTGTTATCCAGGGCATTCTTCCATGCCACTTCAATTGGATAGGAAGACGGGCCCAGACCACTGGCTTCCAGATCCAGACAGATCAACTCCATTATTTTTCTTTTTCCTACTTCTGCACTTCACTTATGTGTGGCTGCTTTCTACTGCAGCGCTCGCATCAGCTTATTGTTGCTGACGTCGGTACAGCAGAACCTTCAGGGCCTGCTCGGGATCACTATCCGGAAAGTCCTCCGGATTATCAATACGTTCTATAAAACTAAACTCTGGACAGTTTTCTTGCACTAACTGATGCAGGAATTGGCTCTCAAGTTGGGGAGAATTAAGGCATAACAGCACATCTGCGCCCTCTTCTGTAGCCAGATCTGGCAACTTACGCAGGACTTTTCGGTAGTCGCTAGTGGCGACAAAACTGCCCCGCTGAAAACTCGGAGGATCGATGATGATCAGATCATAAGGCCCCTCTTTCTTCAGCTTGCCCCAGGAACGAAACAGGTCGTGCCCCAGAAACCGAACCTGTTCCAGTGGATGCTGATTGAGACGATGATTTTCCCGCCCGGTATTCAGAGCGCCACGACTCATATCCAGATTCACCACTTTATCCGCCCCGCCGGCAACCGCCGCGACCGAAAAACCGCAGGTGTAGGCAAACAGGTTCAGCACCTTACGGCCTTCACTGTGATCCTTTACCCAGCGCCGCCCTTCACGCATGTCCAGGAACAGACCGCTATTCTGGTTCTTCAGCGGCCTCACGGCATAGCTGAGTCCAAGCTCAGTAACGGTTAAGGCATCTGACTCCGCCAGATTGATCGAGTTCCAGCGCATCTCGATGCTGTCTTCACGACGATAGCGGTGCTGAATAACCATGACCTCAGGCCGCTCACCTTCCGGCAATGCATCAAAGTAACTCACCAGCGGTTCAATCACCTCATCGGAATAAGGCTGAAACAAACGAATAATCGCCACTGGCGGTAACCAGTCGATAATAAGCTGCTCGTAACCGGGATAGCACCGGCCACGGCCATGAAATAAGCGTCGTACTTCGCCATTGGCCTGTGCGAGCTGTTGCTTAACGGTAGTGAGTAGTTCCTGCATCGATTGTTCACGTCATCGCTGTGTAAAGTCGTGGGATTATAGTGATCCCGTGTTGGGGGAGCCAGCATTTGTTGCGGCACTTGAAACTCATTCCCCGAACCCCAATCTAAAGAGAAGTCAAAACCACTGAGAGCAAAAACAATCATGATGCGAATCGGACTCTTTCTCCTGACCAACCTGGCGGTGATTCTTGTTGCCAGTATCACCCTTAGTCTGCTGGGAGTCGGCTCGACACTACAGGCTAACGGTGTCGATCTGGATCTTGGCAATCTGCTGGTATTCTGTGCCGTGTTCGGCTTTGCCGGATCGTTTATCTCGCTGTTCCTGTCAAAGTTTATGGCCAAGCGTTCCACCGGTACTGAGATTATCTCTCAGGCCCGTAACGCCGACGAACAGTGGTTGCTGGATACTGTCCGGGATCTGTCTAATGAGGCTGGCATCGGTATGCCGGAGGTGGGTATTTTCCCGGCACAACAGGCTAACGCCTTTGCTACTGGCTGGAATAAGAATGACGCACTGGTCGCGGTCAGTATCGGTCTGTTGCAGCGCTTCCGCCGTGAAGAGATTCGCGCGGTACTGGCTCACGAAATTGGCCACGTCGCCAATGGCGATATGGTCACCCTGTCCCTGATTCAGGGTGTGGTAAATACCTTCGTGATGTTCTTTGCCCGCATCATCGGTCACTTTGTTGACCGGGCGATTCTGAAAAACGAAGAAGGGCACGGTATCGGCTACTTCATTACTACTATTATCGCCGAGATCGTTCTGGGTATTCTGGCCTCAATGGTTGTTGCCTGGTTCTCCCGTCGTCGCGAATACCGTGCTGATGCGATGGGTGCACAACTGGCAGGTAGCTACGCAATGATCGGCGCTCTGCAGCGCCTGAAAGCGGAGTATGAAGTACCGGATCAGATGCCTGAAACACTGACCGCTTTCGGCATCAGCAGCCATATGAAAAGCGGCCTGATGGCAGCGATGGCTTCTCACCCGCCGCTGGATGACCGTATTGCAGCCCTGCAACAGCAGGCCGGATAACTTCCGGTTCAATCTGTCATAAAAAAAGCCACTCAATCGAGCGGCTTTTTAAGTTCTGGCTAAAGATTTCAGCTAAAAGCGAATTCCTTAGAAGAAGCCCAGTGGATTAGCGCTGTAGCTGACCAGCATATTCTTGGTCTGCTGATAGTGTTCCAGCACCATCTTATGGGTTTCACGACCGACGCCGGATTTCTTGTAGCCACCAAATGCTGCATGTGCAGGATACAGGTGGTAGCAGTTCATCCATACACGACCAGCCTGAATACCACGACCCATACGGTAAGCAGTATTGGTATCACGGGTCCATACACCCGCACCCAGACCAAACTCAGTGTCGTTCGCGATCGCTAGTGCTTCTGCCTCGTCCTTGAAAGTAGTCACAGACACTACCGGACCGAAGATCTCTTCCTGGAATACACGCATGCTGTTATCGCCCTTGATCAGCGTCGGCTCGATGTAATAGCCGCTGCCCAGATCACCTTCCAGCTGCTGAATACCGCCGCCCATCAGGATCTCGGCACCCTCTTCACGACCGATATCCATGTAACCCAGAATCTTGTCATACTGTTCCTGAGACGCCTGAGCACCCACCATGGTCTCAGTATCCAGCGGGTTACCACGCTTGATCTGCTTGGCACGCTCAATCACCTTCTCAATAAAGGCATCAGCAATATCTTCCTGTACCAGCAGACGGGATGGACAGGTACATACTTCACCCTGGTTAAAGTAAGCCAGAACAGCACCTTCAACCGCCTTACTGACGAAATCATCGTCCTGATCCATCACATCGCTGAAATAAACGTTAGGCGACTTACCACCCAACTCGGTGGTCGACGGGATAATGTTGTCCGCTGCGCACTTCATAATGTGCGAACCGACCGGCGTAGAACCGGTGAATGCGATCTTAGCGATACGGGTGCTGGTTGCCAGCGCCTGCCCCGCTTCGGCACCAAAACCGTTAACCACGTTCAGTACACCTGCCGGTAGTACATCCTGAATGCACTCCAGTAACAGCAGGATTGAAGACGGCGTCTGTTCAGCTGGTTTCAGAACCACACAGTTACCGGCTGCCAGTGCTGGCGCCAGTTTCCATGCGGCCATCAGAATCGGGAAGTTCCATGGGATGATCTGGCCAACAACGCCCAGTGGCTCATGGAAATGGTAAGCAACAGTGGTCTCGTCAATCTCACCGATGGTGCCTTCCTGAGAACGGATACAACCGGCAAAATAACGGAAGTGATCAACCGCCAGTGGAATATCGGCAGCCAGGGTTTCACGTACCGCTTTACCGTTATCCCAGGTTTCGGCAATCGCCAGTTTTTCCAGATTTTCTTCGATGCGGTCTGCGATTTTCAGCAGTACACCGGAACGTTCTGCAACTGAGGCTTTGCCCCAGGCATCTTTGGCTGCGTGAGCCGCATCCAGTGCCAACTCAATATCTTCAGCGCTAGAACGGGGAATCTCACAGATCGCCTCGCCAGTCACCGGTGTTGTATTTGTAAAGTATTGTCCTTTAACCGGTGCGACCCATTCACCGTTGATAAAGTTACCGTAACGCGGTTTGAATGAAACAACAGAACCTTCTGTTCCTGGCTTTGCGTAGATCATCTTAGAAGTGCCTCTTTTATTATCGTTGCTCTCAACTTTGATGATCAATACTAGCCAGTAGCATCCGGTGAGATGAATAACTCCTTAGCATCGAAAAATTACTCATTTAGTACTAATTATGCCGACCCCTATAGACCCGCTTTCCCATAATCTGCTAAAGAATAGGTCCATAAGTAAAAACTGGATTTGAAACGACCGTGTACAGAATTCTCATTGCCGACGATCACCCGCTGTTCCGAGAAGCGATCGGGAGTGTTATCAGTTCAACATTCGAAGGCTGTGAGACTCTGGAAACAGAATGTCTGGATGATGTTCTTACAATCGGCCAACAGGAAACTGATCTTGATCTGATTCTGCTGGATCTGAACATGCCAGGCATGCAAGGCCTCAATGGCCTGATAACTCTGCGCAATGCCTGCCCCACCATCCCGGTGGTCATAGTCTCAGCTGAAGAAGACAAAAAGATCGTACTGCAAGCACTGACCTATGGTGCCATTGGCTTTATTACCAAATCATCACCACGTCTGGAAATGGCTTCCGCCCTGCAGCAGATCATGGCCGGAAGTGCTTATCTTCCTTCCGATGTAATCCGCGGGCAAACTGCTGAACCGGTGGAACAGAATGAGACCAATGAGCAGATCGACTCTGCGTTACTGGATTCCCTGACACGAAAGCAATTACTGGTGCTGGAACGGATGGCAAAAGGTGAATCTAACAAACAGATTGCCTGGAATCTCAATATCGCCGAAACCACAGTCAAAGCACACGTATCAGCAGTACTGAGAAAGCTGGGCGTACACAACCGGATTCAGGCTGTACTGAATGCCGGACACATTGACTTCAACCACTATATAAAACGCTGAACCGGTCCTTAGCTGGTACTGCTCAACAGATGGATCATTGCGGTTTTCAGCTTCAACGGTTTCACTGGCTTATGCAGAAGCATATATCCCAGATCCCTGACTGATTGATTCAGATCATTACTGTAGTTGGCTGTGATCATCAGGACCGGCATCACAGCATCAAAGTGCTGTTGTAACCGGTCCGCTTCGGTCAGGCCTGTTATACCCTCTTCAAGGTGATAATCAACAATCAACAGATCTGGCCGCTGAATCACTGAATCGGCGCGGAGTAACAACTCATCCAATGACAAGCCTGTACACACCCGGCAACCCCATCCCTGCAGCAGTGAGGTCATCGCCTCACAAATGGCCGGATCATTGTCGATCAGCCAGACCGTACGCTGCTGAAGATTATCTGAAGGGATTGCCACCTGAACTGGCAACGAGTCAGCCACACGATCATGCCGCTCCAAAGGTACCTCCACTGAGAATACAGAACCTTTTCCCGGTTCAGAACGGACGCTGATCTTATGTCCCAGCACAGATGAAATTTTATCGACGATCGCCAGCCCTAATCCCAGACCACGCTCCTGTCCTGGTCGCTCCCCCTGTAAACGCTGGAATTCATCAAATATACGTTGCTGCTGCGATTGTGGTATACCACATCCGGTATCCCATACCTCAATGACAAGAGAGTGCCCTCGATAACGACATCCTAACAAGACCTTACCGGCTGCCGTGTAGCGAATAGCATTGGATAAAAAATTGCGCAGAATCCGCGCCAGCAATTGCGAGTCCGTGCGTACCACCGCAGCACATCTGACTGCACTGAAATCCAGCCCCTCTCTGGCGGCCAGCTGGCTGTACTCAGCAGACAACGTACCCAACAGATCCTGAATCTTAAAGGGCATGATATCCGCCTGCACAACTCCGGCATCCAGCTTCGAAATATCCACCAGCGTACGGAGTAATGACTCTACATCATCCAGCGAACCGGATACGGAAGCAGCCAGCGCCTGATGCGCGGGTTCCTGCAGTTGCTCATCCAGACTGGCAGAGAATAACCTGGCAGCATTGAGAGGCTGGAGTAAATCATGGCTCACGGCCGCAAGGAACTTGGTCTTCGACATATTCGCGGCCTCCGCTTCCTGCTTCGCTTCCAGGAGCCCGGCCTCAGCCACTTTTCTTTCCTGTATTTCCTGTCTCAGTTGCTGATTCAAGCCGGTTAGTTCTGAAGTTCGCTCCTCTACCCGCTGCTCAAGTAACTGATAGGATTGCTGCAAAGCTTCAGCAGACTGCCTCCGCTCAGTAATGTCACGGATCATGACAAAGAAACCATCCGGCTGATTTTCCTGATTAAAATTAGCAACATAAGATTTCAGAAGAAAACGACGCTCGCCATTAGCGTTGGTCTGCCAGCATTCAAAGGTAACGCTCTCTCCTTCCAGAGCCCGGTTAATAAAATACCGGATGTCGTCAAACTGATCAGACGGATAGAGTTGATGAATACTCGCTCCGATCAGAGAACCGGGAGTGGCGCCAAACCATTGCTCATATACCCTATTGGTAAAACCGTAACAAAGATCACGATCCAGATAGGCAATCTGAGCCGGGACGTTATCCGTGATCAGGCGAAGCCACTGCTCCTGTTGCCGCAGTGATTCAGCATACTGATGTCGTTCAGTAATATCGGTATAAGTATTAACAAAACCACCATGTGGCATGGGGTGTGTCCGTACCTCTACAACCCGCCCCGATGCATCACGTTGCTCAGACGCCAGCACCTCACCCTGCTGTGCGGCTGTCATCGCATGCTGCAGAATCGTTGGATTATCAAGCATCAACGCAGCAAAAGGCGGCAGTGTTTCAACCTGGGCCCGACCGACTCCTGTCAGCTCGAGGAAGCGATCATTCCAGAGCTCTACCCGACCTTCCGGGGTCACCAGAACCACACCCTGAGACAGGTTATCAACGGTATTCTGTAATAATCTGGACTTCTGAGCCAGCGCTCGTTCCCGATCAGCGATTTCACGCTCCCGCAGTGCGGTAATATCGATGTATAACACCACCAGACCGCCATCCTGGGTAGGCTTTTCGGTCATCTGCATCCAACGACCGTCGTTAAGCCGATAAACCCGGTTACCACCGCTTTCCGGCGGATACTCCTCCGCCACCAGACCACTTTGGTGAGCCAGGCGACTGAGATCCTGAATAGTGAGTCCGGTTTCTATACGCAATCCAGCAGCGATCCAGATATGGGCAAAGCGACTGTTATAAAGCACAATCCGACGCTCGCTATCGAACAGAACAAAGGCATCATCAATACTTTCGATCCCCTCTTTCAGCCGCTGATGGGCAAGTCTGGCCTCGCGGTTAGCCACTCCCAGTTCCTGATGACTTAACTTCAACTCTGAAAGTGCATTATTAAGCTCTTCAGTACGGTCCCTTACCTGTTCCGCCAGAACCACTGAATGTTCAAACGCGGCATATGGATTAGTACTATGGCTGACCCCGGACTCAACCCGTTCAATCAATGCCCGGTTAATTTTCTGAAGCTTCTGGTTTTGTGCTTCCAGTTCCCGAACCCGCTGCAGCAGTGAGGCCTCAGTCATTACAATTCAACCCGATCGCTACACCAGTAAAAGTCTGGTTGATATGCCTGCCTTCCAGTTGTTCGCCATAGGTATTGAAACCAACAACACGATTTTCAGCGAAGAGCCGAGAAATTTGTGTTTTAGTTCCCTTCAACTGACATTCCAGGCGGCGCAGAAAGCAATCACAGCCGATAATCAGCTGAGGCTCACCAATCTCCTGCCTGATACTATTCAGACAATCACGCATATCTGCAGCCATATCGCCAGGTTGCATCTGGGTCAGGACAATTCCCGTCTCAACTGCGCAGTAGAATGTCAGACTGTAATCCTCATTCACCTGCTGGATAGAGCGGATGAAGTACTCATCACCAATACGGACAGCAATCGGGTTTAGCGCGAATATCTGATGGTTGAGTTCCTCCACCGGCACCCCGATAAGTCTGGAATACTCCAGTGCAGCCGGTTCGGCGTTCAGTTCCAGTACCTGTCGACGCTCAACATCGGCATCCGTAACCACCAGTTTTTCAGACAAAGGATGCATATGATGTGTTGTAAAGACTCGAAATTCATAACGGGTGTTAAACAACATCACTACGGCTGCGTCGGTATGAAACGCACCATCATGAAACACATGAGTCCTGGCCAGATGAATATCATCACCTGCAGAACCACCGAAACTGGGGATACTGCCCAGAGCCGCGCTGAGGGTTGCCAGCACTCGCTCCTCTTCAATAGACAAGCCATCAAGTAACGTCAATGCGAACGAGTGACCTTTAATGGGGGCTATATCAGCCTCCGCACACTCACTGGTTAACTGGCTGATCAGAGACTGAGCATCTGTCAGCGAAAAGTTACTCAATTGATCAATTGAAACAGCTGATACCGAAAACAGGGCTTTATTAAAGCCGATGGCTGTAATGCATCCCTGTCCATACCCGTTCAGGGAGATTTCGCCGGCAGTCGTACACCCTAGCAACTGTCGGTTGGCAAACTCCGTATTCAGATATTCTGCAAGGCAGCTCAGATCATATTCAGCCGAGCAGAAGAAAATCACCGTATCAACAGCATCTGAATCAAGTTGAACACGGAGTTCTCTGGCCGCGACAGATGGCTCAACAGAGCTTGTCATAGCCAGAAAAAAAGCCTGATCAGGCAGAGTATCAGTGTACTGATTCAGTGATCTGCTGTTATGAGTCATAGCGGTTCTATTCTTGTTGCGATACTGCATTCTATCCTGTTCAGACACGCGACCATATAGTACTTCCGACCCGTTTGATTGACAGCTGCGAAATGCGGCCTGCTAGCATTTTGCGGTCCAATTTCCACCGGATTAACTTAAAAATTTCTCATAGCAGAACTGCTTTGTTTGAAGAAAAATTCATTATTCGCCAGAGCGATCCTGAACCATAATCTTTGAAGACGTGAACCTGAAAGGCACTCAGGTTTGATCATGTGAAACGCTGGAAAACGGTTAACAACCTTAACGGTATGGGTTTAACCCTATAAGCATTCCGCCAACCTATTAACATGTGAAGAGCGACGCCATGACTGAAAAAAAAGACGAAATGGATCCGGTTCTGGATAACGACTCCGGCTGGGAAGATCCGTCTATCGAGATCGACGCTAAAGAACAGAAGTACTGCTGTGATGCGGAAAAGAGACGTCGTCTCGAGGAGATGCGGGAAGCCCGCGAACTGGAACATGAACTGCGTGAATTCTACGACGACTGATCTGCCGTGAGCTGACCCGGCGCTGTCATCATACTGTTACGGTTTTTTCATACCGCTGTCACCGTGCATTCATCAAAACAGGGTTTATTGAAAGCTGTTTTGTGAATAAAAAACGCTACACAGAGTATGGGCCACAAGCTATGAGCAGCAAAATTCGTCTGGACGATCTGCCGATTGAGTCACTGGATGACATGGATAATGAATTCTTTACCGGCCAGGAACCTGGCCGCAAAAAAAATGACTGGCGCAAAAAGCGCAAGCGTCAGATGATCGAAGATTATATGGAGGAGCGCTCGCTGAAACGTCGCATCAGCGATTCCTACGATATGATCTGATCCGATTCACTCCGGTGGGTATCAGCGCTTAGACTGACCCGCCGTCCGCTTTACGCTGCTCCGCCCTGCACCTTTTTTCGACTTCGGTCGTTGACCCTGGCGCGGCGCAGCGCTCTTCTTACCCTGACCGCCTTTCTTCGCCTGCCCGCCATTGCCACCACGTTTCTGATCATGGCTACCAGGTCTTCCCCGACGGCTATCAGAACGTTCCGGACGACGCTTCTCCTCTTTCTCGGCTTCCACCAACTGCCCGGCACGGTTACCGATCAGATCTTCACGCCCCATTTCCCGCAATTTAGCCCGTAACGTTGGCCAGTTTTCAGGATCGTGGTAACGCAGCAGAGTTTTATGGGCTTTACGCTGTTCTTTATCCCGCGGAATATACATCCGCTCACTCTTATAGGTCACCTGCTTAAGCGGATTCTTTTCTGAGTGGTACATCGCCGTTGCCAGTGACATAGGCGATGGATAGAAGTTCTGCACCTGGTCGACTTTCAGATCGTTATCCTTCAGCCACAGGGCCAGGTTAAGCATATCCTCATCTTCGCAACCCGGATGCGCAGCGATGAAATAAGGGATCAGATACTGTTTCTTGCCCGCTTCCCGGGAGAAGCGATCAAACATCTTTTTGAAGTCATAGTAGGTATCCATTCCCGGCTTCATCATCTTGCTCAGAGTGTTGTCTTCACTGTGCTCCGGCGCGATCTTCAGATAACCACCGACGTGGTGAGTCACCAGTTCTTTGACATACTCAGGATCTTTGACTGCCAGGTCATAACGCAGGCCAGAAGCAATTGCGACGTTATGAATACCTTCCATTTTACGGGCTTTACGATATAGCTCGGTGGTCGGGCTATGATCGGTATTCAGGTTGCTGCAGATGGTTGGATAGACACAGGACAGCTTACGGCAATTGGACTGAATCTCATCGTCATTGCAGTTCAGGAAGTACATGTTAGAGGTCGGCCCACCCAGATCAGAGATCGAACCGGTAAAGCCCGGTACCTTATCCCGGATATCCTCAATCTCACTCAGAATCGATTCATGAGACCGGCTCTGAATAATCCGCCCCTCGTGTTCTGTAATCGAGCAGAAGGTACAACCGCCAAAGCAGCCGCGCATAATATTGATCGACAGCTTGATCATGTCGTATGCGGGAATTTTGCTCTTACCATACGATGGGTGCGGCACACGCTGATACGGCAGACCAAACACAGCATCCATCTCCGGCGTTTCCAGTGGAATCGGGGGCGGATTAACCCAGACCTCCCGGTTGCCATGCTTCTGAATCAGCGCTCTGGCATTGTGTGGATTGGACTCCTGATGCAGAACCCGGGAAGCATGGGCATAGAGCGCAGGATCTTTAGCCACTTTCTCAAACGATGGCAGACGAATATAGGTCGTTTCCGCTTCCAGCTTTTCCTTGCGCTTGAGCGGCATGGGTACAATTTTAATCGGTGCAGGCTGGTGCTGATCAGCGTCGTCCGAATCAGGCTTCTCTGGCTCAGCACCGCAGCGGGTATCGGCATACTCCCCATTGTTGCCAAACTCATAGGGATTCGGCAACTGATCGATGTTTCCCGGCCAGTCGATGCGGGTGGAATCCAGTTCAACAAAGCCAGCAGGTGGCGTTTTCCGGATATGCACCGTACCCCGGACATGCATCAGGTCTTCCGGCGTTTGCCCGGCTGCCAGACCATGACTCAGCTCCACAATCGCCCGTTCAGCATTGCCGTACAGCAGAATATCAGCGGTGGCATCCATCAACACCGAACGGCGCACTTTGTTGCTCCAGTAATCATACTGGGCGATGCGCCGCAGACTGGCTTCAATACCACCAAGTACTACCGGCACGTCGGTATAGGCTTCTTTACAGCGCTGGCTGTAGACGATGACCGCCCGATCCGGTCGTTTACCACCCTTGCCGCCAGCCGTGTAAGCGTCGTCATGGCGCATCCGCAGATCGGCGGTGTAGCGGTTGATCATCGAATCCATGTTACCGGCGGTCACCCCGAAATAGAGATTCGGTTTACCCAGAGCCATAAAATCATCGGCACTGCGCCAGTCAGGCTGAGCGATGATACCCACCCGGAATCCCTGGGCTTCGAGCAACCGTCCCATTACCGCCATACCAAAGCTGGGGTGATCCACGTAGGCATCCCCGGTGACAATAATAATGTCACAGCTGTCCCAGCCAAGTTGTTCCATCTCCTTTCTGGTGGTCGGCAGGAATGGGGCCGTACCAAAGCATTCAGCCCAGTAACGGGGATAGGAAAACAGATCCGGTGCGATTTTTTTCATGGGAGGCGGTCGTAAGATTTGGCGGTTATTGCAGATCCGCTATTGTCGCAGAAACCGGTATCAGCTGATAGTGAATTTTACTATCAGACTGATGCCTACTGTGCCTGTTGTGACAGCTGGAGTAGAATGAAGGTATTCTAAAAATAAGACTGAGAATGCTGTATGAGTCAGGAACGCCCTACACCACCGGGTGATTATGAATGCTGTGAAAATGGTTGTACTCCCTGCGTCTGGGACACCTATTTTGAAGAGCTGAACGCCTGGAATGCCGCCCAGAAAGCCCTTGAAGAGGCCGAACAGAATCGTTCACAGTCAGATTCCAAAACCACCAGCCAGACAAGCTGATTAGACAGGGATGCCCGCTATGCCCAACGCACCGGTAATCTACCGTACCCGCATCAAGCCGGAATGGCTTGATTACAACAACCATATGAATGTTGCCTACTATGTGCTGATCTTCGATGAAGCCGGTGTCGAACTGGTCGCGGATCTGGGGCTCAGTGTCGAGGTAACAGAGAAAACTCATATCTCCTGGATGGTTCTGGAAAACCACATCACCTATAACAATGAAGTAGTGCTGGATCAGCCGGTTGAGGTCACCTGCCAGCTGATTGATCATGATGCCAAGCGTCTGCACCTCTACTTTGAAATGCACGCTCAGGCTGAAGACGGTTCCACCTATCTGGCGTCCACTCTGGAGCAGATGGCGATGTGTGTGAATCTGGAAACCCGTCGTAGCTGTGAATTCCCGGCCGAGGTCAGCGCAGCGATCAACGCGATGGCAGGAGAACAGGCAGCACTGCCCCGCCCTGAAAACATTGGTCGGTCCATCGGAATTCGTCGTCGCTGATTCGCCACAGTGCCCGGACAGTCATCAGAGGCTCTGCTGTCGGAGCCTCTTCAAACCAACAACACAGCCCCCTTCCCTACGTTCCTCCAGGTTCACCACATCTGATAGACCGGCTATGTGAACACAGGCTGAATTTTGCGATTTTACGCTTGAAATATACTCCGGTGTAAAACTGGCTCAGCGCTGTCCAACTTCCTAGGCTGAAACTATAACCTGAAGAGGAGCTGTCGCCATGAGATCCCTCTATGCATTCCTGTTCGCATCACTGATCGGTATCACCGCACCGGCACAGGCACAGGCAGAGGTCAGGCTTGGTCTGCACGGTACTATCGACCTGAGCAACAATGTCTATCTGACAATCTCTACACCAAGGCTGTACCACGGCCATCGCTACCACCATAAGCCTTACTATTCTCACCGCCATAAGCCGCGGCATCATTACCACCACGGCTATTATAAAAAGCATCATGGTTACCATAAAAAACATCATGGCTATCGCTACCGCCATCATGATCGTGGTCACCATTACGGCCATCGGGGACATAAACCCCGTCATTACCGTTCTCACTCTTCATCACGCTATATCATTGTCAGAGATCCGCAACGCCACGATTACCGGCGCTATCGGCATCAACGCCAGTATCGCTATTGATCAGTATCAATCCCGGAGATGGTGGGATCTTCCTGATGGGATGTCGGGTAACGTCCAAACCGGCGCAGAGCCTCTCTGCGCCATTGCGCTTCATTTGCCAGACGGGCAAATCTCGCCCAGGCCTCACTGTCTAAAGACTCGGATATGCCACCAAGGTCTGTCCTGTGGCGACCCGTGTAATGATGAATTCTCGCTGTACCACACATATTTAACTCCGGGACTCTGGTCCGGAACAATCTCTGTTCAGCCTCTCTCCTGCCTCTTTCTGAACGAATCATTTAAATGATGACTGAATGGATTATTGACCGCAGTCTGTAACGTTAACCCTGCGTTACCTCTCACTCTGATACTGTCACTGAACCGTTTCGCCCAACAGATTTCTATATTTCTGGCAAAGCCGCTGATTTGGGTTACAATCAACTGATAACCTACTGATTTCCATGATTTAGTACTTTGTAGAGCCGCTGACTAAAGCCTTGCATAAAGCAGGGTTTTATCACGTGATATCTATCCAGCAACGGAGTTGCCCTGTGAAGATGACAAAATACCCAGCCCGCCTGCTCACATTAATCGCACTGCCTTTACTTATTATAGGCTGTAACGATCAGTCTGCTGAGACGACACAACCTGCAGAACCTCAGATCCGTCCGGTAAAAGTCCACCAGCTTGGTAAACCGCATACACAACCGACCCGCACCCTGGCCGGTACCATAGAAGCGGTCGACAGAGCCGATCTGAGTTTCCGGGTCAGTGGCAAAATTGCTGAAATTAAGGTCGAAGTCGGTGCGCAGGTCAGCGAAGGCGATACCCTGGCGGTTCTGGATCAGACCCAGCTGGAACTGGCATTGGATTCTGCGAAAGCCCAGCGCCTGCGAGCCCAGGCAGTGATGACAGATGCCCGGCAGAACTACGACGCCCAGAAGGCACTGGTGAAACGCGGCGTAATATCAAGAATCAGTTTTGAAGGCACTGCTGCAAATCTTAAATCAGCATCTGCCGAATTAGAATCAGCAAGAGCACAGGAAAATCGTGCCGCTCGTGATCTCGAATATGCAGTGCTGAAAGCACCTTTCAGCGGTAAGGTCTCCAGTCGCAGCGTAGACCCTTTTACCAATATCAGCGCGGGACAGAGCGTTTTCCAGATGGTCAAAGAGGGACAGCGTGAAGTCATCGTGCGGCTGCCACTGGCTCTGCTGCGCTATGTCAATCAGCAGGAACCCGTTCAGGTTACGCCGCTGGTCACCGACGCCCTGGCCGGAGACGTCAGGCAGAGTTTCAGCGGAATAATCCATCATATCGGAGCTAACTCAGAAGCCGGCAATGCGGTGACCCTGAAGGTTCTGCTCGACGATCAGGCCCGCTCACTTCGCTCTGGCCTGCCTGCCGAGGTCCGCTTTAATCTGAACTATCAGGACAGTGGACATCTGACGGTACCATTCACAGCCATTGTACCGTCCGAGCAGGCCGACAGTGGTTACCTGTTCCGCTATGACAGCAACACAGAAACGGTTTCTAAAGTTGAAGTCCGGCTGATCAATACCCGGGATCAGGGCGTCGAAATTGCCGGCGATATCAGTGCCGGAGACCTGGTGGTGGCAGCCGGTGCGGAGTTCCTGCATGAAGGCCAGAAAGTCAGCCTGTTTCAGCCAATTCACTGAGGATCACACCGATGATTACCCGATATGCCCTGCAGGGCAACCGCGTTACCATCGCGATGGCGGTGATTCTGTGTCTGCTCGGAATTGTGCTGTATCAGGACTTCCCCTCGCAGGAAGAGCCGGAGATTAATGTCCGTGAAGCGGTGGTTTCTGCCCAGTACCCCGGGCTGCCTCCGGAGCGGGTCGAGAATCTGATTATCCGCCAACTGGAGGATGCCATCCGCCAGATTCCGGAAGTAAAGGATATTCGCTCGCAGGCCAGTACCGGCTACGCCCAGATCAATGTCAGCCTGCACGACCATGTCAGCGACCTGCAACCAGTCTGGCAAACCCTGCGTAACAAGGTCAATGATGCCAAGCCAAAACTGCCCCAGGGAACATCAGGCCCTCACGTCAACGATGATTTTGGTCGGGTCGCGGTGGCCAGCATAGCGTTTATTGCGGAAGGTTTTACGCTGGCGGAAATGCGTCAGGCGGTAAAACGCTTTCAGGATCAGCTCACAGCGCTGCCCGGCGTCAGTCGGATAGAAATGCTGGGCAATAACCCGGAACGCATCTATCTGGAAAGTACCACGACAAGGCTGGCTCAATATGGAGTGCCGATCGAGAAAGCGCTTCAGGTGCTGCAACAGCGCAACGTCATTCTTCCGGCTGGTCAGATTGCCAGCGATAAACAACGCCTGGTGCTGGAAACCACCGGTAACCTGACCCGTATTGATGAGATTGCCAATATCCCTGTGCGCCTGGAAGACAATAGCATCGTCTACCTGGGCGATCTGTTTACCGTCACCCGCGGTTATCAGGAACCGGCAGGCAAAATGGCCTACTACAACGGTAAACAGGCTCTGGTTCTGGCGGTTTCAATGCAGAGTGGCTACAACGTTCTGAGTTTTTCTGAGCGTCTGAAACAGCGGGTAAACGAGCTCGAAAGCACCCTGCCATGGGGCTTCGAAATCGACTATGTGACGTTCCAGGCCAAAGAGGTTAAGAAATCAATCGATCAGGTAATCGGCAGCCTGTTACAAACCGTCGTGGTGGTACTGGTGGTTGTGGTTCTGTTCCTCGGTATCCGCACTGGTCTGGTTGCAGGCTTACTGGTTCCTCTGACCATCCTTGTCACACTGGTGGTGATGTTCCAGCTGGGTATACCGCTGCAGAAAGTATCGATTGCTGCGATCATCATTGCGCTGGGGTTACTGGTAGATAACGGCATTGTGGTGTCTGAAAACTATCTGTCCAGAGTCACCGCCGGCGAACCGGCACTGGATGCCGCGATCAATGCTGGCAGCAAGCTGGCTCTGCCGCTACTGACCGCATCCCTGACCACTATTCTGGCGTTCTACCCGCTGATGGCTGGCGATAACCCGACCATTGAGTACACCCGCTCGCTCGGCCAGGTTATCACCATCACCCTGCTCTGCTCCTGGCTGGTTGCACTGACGATCATTCCACTGCTGGCCACATGGGTGATTAAGCCCGGTAAGAAAGCCACCGGCAACGCCGCAGAAGCATCGGCGATGCAACTACGCTATAAACAGTTCCTGCAACTGAT
Organism: uncultured Amphritea sp.; assembly: GCA_963669425.2. Taxonomy (GTDB): domain Bacteria; phylum Pseudomonadota; class Gammaproteobacteria; order Pseudomonadales; family Balneatricaceae; genus Amphritea. The sequence goes on along the minus strand of CAXXNC010000002.1, from coordinate 1,101,656 downwards.
TCTTCATGGCCGAACCCTGTTTATGCTGGCGATGGCCGGGCTACTAGTACTGGCGTTGCTGGCATTTGGTCTGGTACCGAAAAAGTTCATGCCATCCAACGTGCGTCAGCAATACATGATCGAGGTAGAACTGCCCGCCGGATATGCGATTGAAGAGACCGAGCGGGTCAGCCGCAACGTCAGTCACTGGCTGCAGAACAGCGGCGAAAACCCTCAGATCAGCAACCACATCACCTATATCGGTTTCGGAGGCCCACGTTTCGTTCTGTCACTCAGCCCCAACGATCCGGCGCCACATCGTGCCTTTATTCTGGTCAATCTGACCGATGAGGCGGACCAGCCGACTGAGATTCTGCGTGCCCGGCAGTACCTGAATGCAAACTTCCCGGAAGCCCGTATTGAAGTTAAAGGCTTTGGTTCCGGTGGTGCTGAGGATGGTACCGTGGAGTTCCGTATCAAAGGACCGGATCATCAACGTTTGCGGGAAGCATCTGAACAACTGCAATCGGTGCTTTACAAAGAACCGGGCGTGATCGATATCGGTCAGGACTGGGATAACAAAGTATTCAAGATCAAGGTGCAGATTGATCAGACCCGCGCCGAGCTGGTGGGGATGTCCACGCAACAGATCTCTGAAGCACTGGATGCTCTGCTGAACAGTGGCGAGATTTCTCAGTTCCGCGAAGGTGACCAGAGTATTCCGATCACCGTACGCAGTGACGTTGTTGAACGTGGCGATGCCGAACGTCTGGGTACCCTCTATGTGGGACTGGACCGGGAAGGTAATCCGGTGACACTGGCGCAGGTTGCCAACCTGATTGCGGTACCGACAGAATCGCTGCAACGGCGTTATAACCTTGAGCCGACCATTACTGTTAAAGCGGTCAGTAAGCAGTTGACGGCTGTGCAACTGGTAGAAAAGCTGCAACCGGATATCGCAGCGCTCAATCTGCCAGCAGAATACAGCATCGAATACGGTGGTGAAGTGGAGGCATCCGGCGAAGCACAAGCGTCCCTGGCCGCCAATATCCCGATCGCCTTTGCCGCTATCTTCCTGCTGCTACTGGCGCAGTTCCGCTCCTTCCGCAAGGTAGGCATTATCGCCGTAACACTGGTGTTCAGCCTGATCGGTGCCAGCTTCGGGTTGTTGCTGATGCAGGCAACCTTCGGCTTTATGGCGATGCTGGGTTTCCTTTCGCTGGGCGGTATTATCATCAACAACGGCATACTGCTGGTGGAACAGTTTGATCTGGAGATGGCTGATGGAAAGTCGGCCTATGAGGCGATCGTCGATGGCGCCACCGCCCGGTTAAGACCGATTCTGGTAACCACCGGCACCAGTATTCTGGGCCTGTTACCTCTGATGCTAGGGGGCGACGAACTCTGGTATGGCCTGACAGTTGTACTGGCTTCAGGTCTGCTTGGCGGTACTCTGCTGACACTGGGCGTTGTGCCGGTACTTTACAGTATGCTGTTCCGGGTAAAGATTCGATAATCTCATCACCCTGTTTGTGCTCTGATCTGGATCAGAATTACGATCCAGATCAGAGAAATCCACTTCCCCTCTCCCGCTTTTTCCGCCCAGCCGTTACAATGTCGCGGTTTTTCTAACCGCCGGAGTCTATCCTTGCAAAACCTCTACGAACAGACCAAACAGGCATTTCTGCTGTCCGACAGTGATCATAAGCTGGAGCTGACCATGCAACTGGCCGATCGGTGGCAGGCTGGTGAACTGGAGTGGCAGGAAGGCGAAGCACCTCAGCAGCTGAACCAGCCCGGACGCCCGGATAAACCGGAAATCGTTGCCCCGGGAGAGGTGAATAAGCGCAAGTTTGGTAAAGAGGAAGGCCGTGCAGCGCTGATCCATGCCCTGGCTCATATTGAGCTGACCGCCGTCAATCTGGCTCTGGATTCGGTCTATCGCTACCGGGATATGCCCAAAGAGTACTACGACGACTGGATGCAGTGTGCGAAGGAGGAATCCACTCACTTTCTGGCGCTACGGGGCCGTTTACGGGAGATGGGCTACGACTATGGTTCTTTCTCTGCACATGGCGAACTCTGGGGGATGGCAGTAGATACTGCGGACGATATGCTCGAGCGTATGGGTATCGTACACCGGGTTCTGGAAGCCCGGGCGCTGGATGTTGTCCCGAAAACCATTAAGCGCTTCGATCAGTTAGGCGACAAGAAGATGGTTGATATCCTGACCATGATCGCCAACGAAGAGGTTGGCCATGTCAGTTCTGGCAGTCGCTGGTATCGCTATCAGTGTCAGGCCCGGCAACTGGATCCTGACAGCACCTTTATTGAGCTGCTGTGGAAGTACATGAAGGGACCTCTGAAAGGCCCGTTTAACCATGAATTGCGACTGAAAGCAGGTTTCTCCGTAGAGGAGCTGGCGCTGATGGAAGCCATGCCTGGTCAGCCCTCACCTTTCGCCTGAAAGGCGTAGCACAGAAGCGTTGAATTTTCTCATCTGGGCAGCTCTTTCGACTGCCCAGTTTGGGTAATGCCTGCAAAGAATTTACTTTCGATTAATTGCCTGACAGAGAAAACGGTATACACTGAGTTAATCCGGGCCCTTCTCCAAACCGACACTAGGTTCTTTCCAGCAGGACCTTACCCCTTGCAGCAGGGCCCGGATGCCTGTCCTGCCTTATTCCTCTCTTAAAGCAATGTTTCCGGCGTTACCGTGCAGTGATTTTCACCATCACTGAGATATATTTCACCGTCAGTAATCGTCATCGACAGTGTCATTGATCGCTGCACCAGTTGAGCCAGCGGACTGACCTGATCTTCCTGAAAGCGCCAGACTGTCAGCTTCGGCAAATCAGCAATCGCCTGCCCCTGTTTCTGCCACCAGATATCTGTCTCACGGCCATAAGCATAGAGGCTGATCTTCGGTGAACGGCTGACCGCTTTGCGCAATCGCTCCGGGGATACCTGCCCCAGTTCAATCCAGTGTTCAACCTGACCATCCGGACCAATCTGCCAGAGTTCCGGCTCATCCGTTGAAGACAGGCCTTTGGTGAAGCTCAGATCTTGATGATAATTCAATCCATAAACCAGCAGGCGCACCATCATCCGCAGTTCAGTTTCAGAAGGATGCTGAGCCAGGGTCAGCTGACAGGTTTCGTAGCAATGTCGGTCTGTATCGCTGAGTTGCAGCTCGACTTTATAGATTGTCGGTTTAAGCGCCATCGTTCGGGTCCGGAATCGGTTATAATGGGCGGCCATTATATCCTGTTAAATCAGAAACTGTTGGCCGATTACTATGGAATGCCGCTCCGGATGCGCCGCCTGCTGCATCGCCCCCCAGATAGCTACACCGATTCCTGGTATGCCAGACGGTAAGCCTGCGGGCGAACCCTGCATCAATCTGGATGAACTGCTCAATTGCAGAATCTGGAATCACCCCGATTACCCGCCACTGTGCCGTGCCTTTATGCCCGACGCAGAACACTGCGGTGATGATCGTGTGCAGGCTCTGAACATTATTTCTGATCTGGAACGGGCAACCTCCCCGGATTAAATTTCCAACCCAGCCCTGAGTAAAGTCGTTATAATTGCCCTTTTTCGATCCTCCGGGATTCAATCACCTGACATCGGAAGCTATTGATAAAAAGCTATGGAACTTAAATTTCTCGCTATACGTGAATTGCTGAAAGAAGCTGAAGACACCATCGCCACCATCAGTGATAAAGGCGGCCCGATCAATATCGCTAACCCGATGGCACAGCAACTGTTTAATGCGCTGGTTGCCGCTTACGGAAGACGTTCCGCGCTGACCCACGGTTCATTCAATACCGATAACAGTGAAGGCTATCCGTTTATTTCGAGTTTTGAGCAATTTATCAAAGGCCCTGCAGAAGAGGAGAAGTTCCTGCATCTGTGCGACCAGGGGATGGCGCAACTGGCAGCATCACTGGCAGCACCATCGGCCCGTTCAGCGACTGGCGGCTACGTTATCTTTACGTACTACTCCGCCGATGTTTTCGATTATCTACTGATCGCTCTGGTGCGGGATAAAACCGGCGTTGCCTTCGACGATGAACTGACCCCGACTAAAGTGATCGAGGTTGATCTGGAAAAGCTGCATCAGGCTGCCAAAATTAATATCTCTACCTATAAAGAAGGTAAAGACAGCTACCTGAGCTTTATCGGCACCAAGCAGAAAGGCGATATTACCCACTACTTCTCCAATGCGTTCGGTTGCACCGATGTCGTACCCTCGAAAAAATCCACCTCCGATCTGATCCGGGCAACAGAAGATTTCTGTCGCCATTACCAGTTACAGGAACAGCAGGAAGAGATCGTCGAAGATGTCGTCAGCTACCTGTCACGCCAACGAGGGGAAAAACAATCCGCCTATCTGCCGGATGTCGAACAGATCTTCGACAACTATATCCCACCGGAACAGGCTGAAACCCTGAGCGGGAGCTTCGGTAAATTTGCTAACTCCGAAAATTACCAGGTCAGTCATGAGTTCCAGCCTCACACCAGCACTCTGAACAACTACACCAAAGTGAAGGCAAAGATGGACAACTGGCAGCTGGACTTTGCCAAACGCTCATTGGGTCCGCTGGACAGCAACAGTGAAATCGAATTTGATACGGCGACTAACTCTCTCCGGATTAACCGTCTCTCTACCAAGGTGATTGAACAACTCAAAGAGGCCCTTAACGAAAGCTGATGTCATGCCAATGTTGTAACACTGTCACAACGCTGTCATACCCGGTTGCTAATCTTCTCCCGTCCAGCCCATTGTGCAACGCACAAAAAGGTTGACCCCGACTGATATATGGATAAAATGACCATTATTGTGCACCGCATCATAACCTTTAGGGAGAAATACCATGATCAACGCTAACATCGATTTCAAAAAGCCTTTCGAATCTGCTCAGACTCTGATGAGCCTGCAAACTGCAGCAATCACTAAGACTGTTGAACTGCAGAAGAAGTCCGGTGAAGAGCTGGCTGCTTTCTTCAAAGGCGAAGCTGAAAAAGCAAAAGAACTGAAGTCTCCTGAAGACTTTGTACAGTTCAACGTTGAGTCTAACAAGGCTCTGTTCGAACTGCTGAAAGCCCAGGGCGAAGCTTTCACTTCTCTGGCAAAAGAATCTGGTGAAGAAGCGATGGCTGAAATTCAGAAAATGGCTGGCTAATAGCTCCCATTTCAAGAAAACCCGATAGTGAAAGCTATCGGGTTTTTTTATGCCTGAATTTTGTCTATGGCTCCCTTTTTTTGTGCACCGCACAAAATTAATCATTGACATTGCCCAGAGGATTCATAGAATAGGCATTATTGTGCACTGCACCAAACATTACTGGAGACTACCCATGACTAACACTATCGATTTTCAGAAATCTTTTGATTCCGTTAAGAGCCTGATGGAAATGCAAGCTGCTGCTATCAGCAAGTCTGTTGAACTGCAGAAGAAATCCGGTGAAGAACTGGCTGCTTTCTTCAAGACTGAAGCTGAAAAAGCACAGAGCCTGAAAACTCCTGAAGACGTTGTTAAATTCAACGTTGAAGCGAACACTGCACTGTTCGAACTGCTGAAAGCACAGGGTGAAGCATTCTCTGAACTGGCTAAAGAAGCTGGCGAAACTGCAATGGCAGAAGTCGCTAAGATGGCTAAGTAATTTCAGATTACCTTATTCATTTAAGGTGTTCCCTTGAGACCCCGCATCTGCGGGGTTTTTTTATGCCTTTAATCTGAGCCTGTGTCGCATTCAGGATATTCATTTGTAATACAATAGTTGTACAGTGTTGAGTTCAGTTAAAACAACAATAAGAAGGACTCTTTATATGAATCTCAACGACATGATTGTGGTCGGCTGTGAAGAGTGGTGTTCTTTTCCCAGTCTCAGCATTCCAGCGATCAAAGCCCGGGTCGATTCCGGCGCTAAAACCTCATCAGTACATGCCGTTAATATCCAGCCGTTTAAACGTAACAACGAACCCTGGGTATCTTTTGAAATGCACCCGTTACAAGGCAGCCGGAAAGTCTCTGTGCGTTGTGAGGCACAGGTAGCTGATCGCCGTGTTATAAAGAGCTCCAGTGGCGACACCGAAAAACGTTACGTAATCAGAGTTCCCCTACAGATGGGTGGTGATATCTGGGAGGTTGAAGTCACTCTGACCAACCGTGACAGTATGGGCTACCGGATGCTGCTTGGTCGCGAGGCGATGAATGACCGGATTCTGGTGAATCCCGGCGCTAATTTCTGTCTCGGTGATCTCAAAAGTGATGAAGTCACTAAGCTGTATGGTGTGACAGAGGGCGCTGCAAGCGGCCTGAAAATTGGCCTGCTGGCCAGCAACCCGGACCTGTACAGTAACCAGCGCATCATCGAAGCCGGCGAAGCCCGGGGCCATAAGATGATGTTCCTGAACATCAAGCAATGCTACATGAAACTGGATGCTGAGCAGCCGGAGGTTCACTACCGTGGCGGTACAATCCTTAACGATCTGGATGCTGTTATTCCCCGGATTCGTCCCAGCATGACATTCTATGGTTGTGCCCTGACCCGCCACTTTGAAAGCCTGGGCGTCGCAACACTGAACGGTTCCGAAGCGATTACACAGTCGCGGGACAAGCTCTTTTCCTTACAGCTTCTGCAGAAAAGTGGACTGGATATTCCGACGACCGGTTTCGCTAACTCGCCAATGGACACTACCGACCTGATCGATATGGTGGGCGGCGCTCCTCTGATTGTAAAACTGCTGGAAGGCACTCAGGGCCGTGGCGTGGTTCTGGCCGAAACCCGCAAAGCAGCCGAGAGTGTTATCAATGCGATTAAATCCCTGCGCGCCAACCTGTTAGTTCAGGAATTTATTAAAGAAGCGGATGGTAAAGACCTGCGCTGTTTCGTCATCGACGGCAAAATTGTTGCATCTATCGAACGAATTGCTGCACCAGGTGAGTTCCGGGCCAACATCCACCAGGGTGGCCGTGCAAGGCTGGTAAAAGTCAGCCCGGCAGAGAAGAAACTGGCTATTCAGGCAGCTAAAACCATGGGACTCAGAGTAGCAGGGGTCGATATTATCCGCTCAAGTAAAGGCCCACTGCTGCTGGAGATTAACTCTTCTCCGGGCCTTGAAGGTATCGAGAGTGCAACAAACATTGATGTTGCAGGTGCGATGATCGAAGCGATCGAGAAAAAGCTACGCTGGAAAAAGGCGGAATAGCACTATCGACAAGGACTATCGACTGAGTGGATGAGCAGATAGTGCTCATCCACTCTACTTTTACTGATTCTTGATCTTAAGCAAGGATCTACCCTCCCCCTCCTCTACTATTGACTGCAGTCACTTACATTTCCGGAGGGAACACCATGCCACTGATCGAAGCCAGCCAGATTCCCAGCGTTGCGCTGGATTTCATGAACGATGATCACGCCGAAGCAGCATCACAGATCAACAATCTCGATGCTCTGCTTAACCAGGCGACGCAAGAAGGCCTGAACGAATCACTCAAAACAGCCATCAGCGACGAGTTACAGCACATCTATCAGCACAGCGAAGAACATTTTGCCCGTGAAGAAGCTGAAATGGTCCGCACCGGTTTCCCAGCCTATGGTTGTCATAAAGGTGAACATGAAAGAGTCCTGCAGGAACTGCAACAGATCGCATTACTCTGGCAACAGGAAGCCGACCTTAACATGTTGTCGGACTATGTGAAGCGCGGCCTGCCTGAATGGCTCGGTAATCATATCGCTACCATGGATACCGTCACCGCGATGTTTGTCACCCGTTTTGACCTGTCAGCGGCCTGAATCCGGCACAGTGCGCCATTTAAATTACTACCTTATAGAACATAGATAACGGTATAAATAAGTTTATATCTTTATAAATCATAAAGTTATAAAAAAGTTAAAAAAAATGTGATTTTTTCTGAACTTTATCTGAACACCCCTCTCTAACAATGAACATCAACAAAGTATTGCAAGACCCAGCACTGCCCGGCGGACCCCCTTCCCTCCGGGCAGTTTTTTTTCTGGCTATTTGCTATGATGCTGCTTTGAAAATTAAGCCATTACTTTTAGAGCTGTTGCAGAATTATGAGCAAATACTGGAGTCCGGCCATCAACCAGTTGACCCCGTACGTACCGGGCGAACAACCGAAAGTTGATAACCTGATCAAGCTGAACACCAATGAGAACCCCTACCCTCCGTCACCACGGGTGGAAGAAGCAATCAATAACTACCCGGTAGAGCGTCTGCGCCTGTACTGCGATCCTGATGCAACGGCCCTGAAGAATGCGCTGGCCGGTCATTTCAACGTAGCTTATGAAAACGTCTTTGTTGGCAACGGTTCCGATGAGGTCCTGGCGCTGGCCTTTATGGCGTTCTTCCGCCAGGAAGCACCTCTGCTGCTGCCGGAAACCACCTATAGTTTCTACGACGTCTACTGCAACCTGTACGATATTGAATATCAACAGATTCCGCTAACCAATGGTTTCGAGATCAACCTGGATGATTATCAGCAGCCAAATGGCGGCATCATCTTTGCGAACCCGAACGCTCCGACCGGTCGTTTGCTGCAGCTGGATAAGATTGAAGCACTGCTCCAGCGCAATACTGAATCACTGGTCATTGTTGATGAAGCTTATATCGACTTCGGAGGCCAGTCTGCAGTTGAACTGACTCGTCGCTACGATAATGTGCTGGTCATTCAGACCTTTTCTAAATCCCGCAGCCTTGCAGGTTTGCGCATCGGCTACGCGATCGGACATCAGGACCTGATCGCCGGTCTGGACCGAGTGAAGAACTCCTTTAACTCCTATCCGCTAGACAGCCTGGCAATCGCCGGTGCGGTCGCCGCAATCGAGGATCAGGAGTATTTTGAAGAAGTCACCGATAAGATCATCAAGTGCCGTGAATGGACGACCGAACAACTGGAAGGTCTGGGTTTTGACGTAGTGCCTTCTGCAACAAACTTTGTGTTCACCTGCCACCAGACCATCACTGGTGCTGAACTGATGAGTTACTTGCGCGGAAATAATCTACTGGTGCGTCACTTTGGTAAACCGGGAATCGAAAATCACCTGCGTATTACCATCGGTACATATGAAGAGATGCAGACCCTTATCGATGTACTGAAACAGCATCCGGATATTCAGGACTGAGCCGGAACAGCAAATCAGTAGATATAATAAAGCCAGGCATATTCGCCTGGCTTTTTTTATGCGGGACACCCCGGATCAGAGCCTGTCTAAGGGTTTAGATAAGGGCTCAGATCAGAGATCTCAGCCGATCAGAAGTCGCTGGCAATTCTGTCGCCACCGGCCTGCTTCGCACGCTGTAGGGCTTCTTCAGCCCTTGCAAACATATCTTCCGCGGTATCAGCTTCGCCGGTCAATGTTGCAACGCCAATACTGACTGTGAACTCCACATCGGTCGCAGCATCAGGGCCTGTCAGCTCCGCTACCATGCGTCGAACACGTTCAGCCGCCAGACGGCCCTGCTCCTGATTGGTTTCCGGAAGCAGAATAGCAAAGCCATCCTCTCCCACCCGGGCCAGGAAATCTGCTGTTCGTTTGAGGCTATTCAGAGACTCTGCCAGCCGCTTGAGGATCTGATCACCGACGTCCCAGCCACGCTGATCTTTGATCGCCACCAGACTATCGATATCGATTATCATCAGACTACAGACCCAGTCATAACGCACAGCCTGCGCCATAGACTGCGAAAGCACCGGCATCAGCGCACGGTAATTGTACATACCGGTTAACAGATCCCGCTGCACCTTAGAACGATCACGCTCAGATTTCTTGCGTCGACTGATGTCTTCTATCCGACAAACCACGCTCGGTTCATCGCCAGCAGACGGCGCCAGACGCGCTTCTACCCAGCAGGAATTTTTCATACCCTGCTCTTTCAGATAGGGAATCTCTTCCGGATCAAGCAGTAGCTCTTTGACAGTCAACTGGTTCAGACTCAACGCCTGATCAACCATTCCCTGAACGATAAAGGCTATATGTTCAGGAAAGATCTGCTCCAGGCTCTTTCCCGTTAACGCATCATTGCTGCCCCAGGGCAGAGCTGCATTGTTATGAGATGAGAAGATAATAGTGCCGGACTGACTGATCACCAGAACATCTTCAGACAGTACGTTCAGCAGGGCATCGATTCGCGTTTTCAGGACATTCGCTTTATTCATCGAACATGGTCTCCGTTCGGCAGGCGCTTCTGATTCAATCCCTTATACCACATCGCTGGACAGATTCAGCCCCCTGGTAAAGTAGCAAGCCACTCAAAATGGGATACCTGCCCACCCAGCACACTGTGGCACTTTCTGATACAGCTTGTCCGAATATATCAACAGGCCGTTGCTATTTATCATTGCTGGTTTTTGGCGCCGTACTAGAATCAGTAGATCCCCTTACCGGGTAGATCATTCAAGGGAACAAACGATAACTATAATCACGGGCTGAATCATGAATACAAAAATACTCCCGCCTGCTGCAGGTGCATACGAATACCCACTACTGATCAAAAACCTGCTGCTGTCCGGCAAACGGTATGAGCCACATCGCGAAATAGTCTATGGCGACAGTGTCCGCTACAACTACCTGACACTGAACGAACGTATCTGCCGGCTGGCAAATGCGCTGACAGAAGCCGGCGTGGGCGCTGGCGATACTGTAGCGGTCATGGACTGGGACAGTCACCGCTATCTGGAAGCTTACTTCGCGGTACCAATGATCGGCGCCATTCTGCACCATGTGAATATCCGACTCAGCCCTGAACAGATTATCTACACCATGAATCATGCCGAGGACGACTTCGTTCTGGTGCACGATGATTTCCTGGCGCTGGCGGAAGGCATAGCCTCTCACCTGACCACCGTCAGAAGCTGGATTCAGCTCTGTGATGACGGCAAGCCTGCCACCACCAGTCTTAACTGTGCCGGTGAGTATGAGACTCTGTTATCCAATGCTTCAGATCAGTATGATTTCCCGGACTTTGATGAAAACTCCATCGCCACAACGTTCTATACCACCGGTACCACAGGCAACCCGAAAGGCGTCTATTTCAGCCATCGGCAACTGGTACTTCATACCCTGAACATGGCATCCACCCTCGCCGCTTACGAAGGTCAGCCACTGATGCGGTCTGACGACGTCTATATGCCGATGACACCAATGTTCCACGTACATGCCTGGGGAGTACCTTACGTGGCAACTATGCTGGGGGTTAAGCAGGTCTACCCGGGGCGCTACGAGCCAAACAGGATTGTTCGTCTCTACCGTGAGGAAGGCGTGACCTTCTCCCACGGGGTACCGGCAGTACTGCAGATGATTCTGAACTGTGAAGAGGCCGCTAAAACCGACCTCAGTGGCTGGAAGATGCTCACCGGGGGCAGCGCGCCAACAACAGGTCTGGCAAAACAGATGTCCGATGCCGGCGTGGAATTCTTCACCGCTTACGGTATGTCTGAGACATGTCCTATTCTGACAATCGTTCATATGCACAAAGAGGATCGCAATCTGCCTCTTGAGCAACAGACGGCTGCCCGCACCCGGACCGGTGTACCGGTCAGTATGGTCGATCTGCGCATAGTGGATCCTGAAGGTAAAGAAGTTCCGAAGGACGGTGAGTCTGTCGGCGAGATTGTGGTCCGCGCGCCATGGTTGACCCAGGGCTACCGAAACGAACCGGAAAAAGGCGCTGAACTGTGGCAAGGCGGCTGGCTTCACACCGGCGATGTCGCCTGTATGGATGAACACAACAGTGTCCAGATCAAAGACCGCATAAAAGATGTGATAAAAACTGGCGGCGAATGGATTTCATCGCTGGAGCTTGAGAGCCTGATCAGCCAGCAGGGCCAGATCGCTGAAGTGGCAGTAGTGGGTGTACCCGATGAGCGCTGGGATGAGCGCCCATGCGCGCTGGTTGTACCTGCCGCAGGCGAAGAGATCAGCAAACAGGCGATCCAGCAGCACCTGCAACAGTATGTCGATCAGGGCCGCATCAATAAGTGGGCGATCCCGGAACAGATTGAAATCGTCACCGAAATTCCAAAAACCAGTGTCGGTAAGATCAATAAAAAACTGATCCGGACCCAGATTACCGGCTAACAGGCCTCCGTAGTAAAAATCCACCTTCTAAAGAAGGTGGCTTTGATGAAGCCCCCTCGAAGGGGGCTGACTTCTATAGCAGGTTCAGTTGGCTTCGTTCCATCTCTTTTTCAACCTTTTCCTGATGTCTTACATAACGCCTGATTATTTCCTCATTGATTCCAACCGAATCAACAAAATACCCCCTCTCCCAAAAGTGATTTCCCCACAACTTGTTCTTTCTCAAATAGGGATATTTACTGAATAGCTTCAGAGCTATCTTGCCCTTGAGTGCACCAATCAGCTTAGATATTGCCAACTTAGGCGGTATCTTTACCACCAGATGCACATGATCTATTTGGACATTCAGCTCTAAAACTGTACAGCCTAGCTGCGCACAATATACATGGATGCTTCGGTAAACATCCCTACCCACCTTATTCTTCAGTATCCGAAATCGATATTTCGGCGTCCAGACTATGTGATATTGACAGCGCCAGTAGACATGCGATGCTTGCTCATACTTACTCATGTTAGTTTCCTCACGACTTCGCTAAAAATCGCTGCGGCTTCTAACATGGGTAGGTATTCGGGCAAAGCCCAAATTGCTGATAACCACCTACTGAAGTAGGTGGTTTAGGGCTGAAAACAAAAAAGCGCATCCTCAGATGCGCCTTTTTCTTTTCAGTGCCGATCAACCAACACAGTAGTATTTCAAAGGCGGGAAACCATTAAACTCCACAGAACTGTAGGTGGTGGTGTAAGCGCCGGTAGAGAACCAGTACAGCCGGTCGCCAATCTCCAGTGATAACGGCAGCTCGTACTTATAATCCTCATACATGATATCCATACCGTCACATGTCGGTCCGGCCAGCACCACTTCTTCAGTTTCGCCGTCGCCATCACGCTCTGTGCACAGAGGGTATTTAATTGCCTCACCCAGAGTTTCGATCAGACCGTTAAACATCCCTGCATCGCTGTATACCCAGCGGTTCAGTGCGGTACTGGACTTACGGGAGATCAGCACCACTTCGCTGACAATCAAGCCACAGTCGCCCACCAGCGAACGCCCCGGCTCCAGAATAATCTCTGGTGGATTATCGCCAAAGTCTTCCTGTAGAAAACGGATAATCTCCTCGCAATAAACCGAGAACTCATTGGCCTTGGTCAGATACTGGGCCGGAAAACCACCGCCCATATTGATCATACGCAGATGGATCGCCTGCTCTTCGCGAAGGCGGTCAAAAATTACTTTTACCTTGGCAATTGCAGCATCCCAAACATCAATATGACGCTGCTGAGACCCGACATGGAAAGAGATACCATAGGGTTCCAAACCCAGCTTTTTAGCCATAACAGCCAGTTCTACAGCCATTTCCGGGTTACAACCGAACTTCCTGGATAGCGGCCAGTCAGCGCCTTCAGAGCCCTCTGTCAGTATCCGGATGTATACTTTTGATCCGGGTGCATATTCAGCGATATTGCGCAGATCGGCTTCCGAGTCGGTCGCAAACAGGCGTACGCCCTTATTGTAGAAGTACTCGATATCGGCGCGCTTTTTAATGGTGTTACCGTAACTGATGCGCTCCGGCTCAACATTATGTTCCAGCACCTGATCCAGTTCGTAAATCGATGCGATATCAAAACTGGAACCAAGCTCTGCCAGCAGTTTAAGAATCTCACGGGCAGGATTGGCCTTTACCGCATAGTAGATCGACGCAAAATCAAAACCCTGCTGTAACTGCTGGTACTTCTCAGCAATCGTCGGCAGATCAATCAGCAGAAACGGAGTTTCATACTGATCGGCAGCGGCCTTCAGGCGCGCCCATTTAGGGTCGGAAATATGGTCAGGGAGTTTCATCGCTCTACTCTGTTACTACAAACGTCTGTTACTGCAAAAGGGAAAGCAGCGGTAATGCTGTTTATCAAGCGGCGAAGTATAGAAGATCCCCCTGCGCTGTAAAGCAGTTTTTATCACGCAGGTCACAGGACTTAAAGTAACGGTCTGAGGGTCTAAACTGCGATGTCACGACCGTGGGATATAACTTTCTCAATTTCAGCGAACGACTTAGCTTCATACATCACATCAAAGCCTACCCGCAGTTTTCTTGAGATATCGCTGGCGGAGATAATTCCCCGGATTCTGTGAATCCCCAGATCACTCTTGTCGAGTACCAGAAGATGCTGATCGCCGGAGCTTTTCAGGGTAAGCATAATATCACCGATTCGGGCGTGATCGACCTGTTCGTAGGTCAGTGAACGCAGCGATTGTTTAACCGTCATTATATGTGCAACCAGAACCTCATCACGACGCACTCCATGGTGACTCATATGCTGCATTATCTGATTGCCGGAAATGTCGCGGGCAGTAATTACACCGATAAACCGCTGCGCAGCATTGGTAACAAACAGCATCCTTACATGCTGGCGCTTCATCCAGTCCAGGGCATCATCCACCGGCATGGTTTCAATCACGGTAACCGGAGCTACTCTGCTGAAATCAGTCATCACTTCCAGCGCTGAACTGCGCAGTGTAACCGGATCATTTGCGACCTCGGGTCTGAGCATATGATCAACATCGCAGTTTTCCTGCAAACGCAAAGGATAAAACTCCTGAAACATACAACCTCCGGTTACCGATCTGTAAGCTATCCGTTCACTATAGACCGGTTTACCGGAGTTGTTCAGAAAAACCACATCAATGTCATAACAGAACACCCGCACACCATCGCTCCAGCACTCATCTGTACAGGAGTGATTCTCTGTGTTCTGTTAACTGTATTATTTACCCAAAAAGGCTTCCGCGCTTCCGCGAGTGCTTCCGCACGGCTAATGCCAATATCTTTCAATGCAGCAGCATCCAGTTGCAGTAACTGTCTGCGGGTTCTGTAATTGCGCTGATAGCGCCTCATTCTTTGCAGTAATGATTCATAAACTGACTGTTTCATAACGATTCCTTCCTTTAACGGCTTCTTGCATAAAGAACTTCAGTTTATGGAACAGTCTGATACCATTACAGATCCAGCAAACACAAAACAAAACCATTACAGATAAGCAATTACACGATCTGTACCGGAACCGGATCGTAAAACTGTACTGCTACAGAGATCTGTATAGGAAGAATAAGATGAAACTGTATGAGCAGGTGGCCAATCAGGTTAAAGAGCGTATCGATCTGAGCTATTACAAAACCGGCGATAAACTCCCCTCGGTCAGAGGATTGAGCCAGGAACACGGCGTCAGTATCTCTACTGTTCAGGAAGCCTATGGGTTGCTGATTGATGATGCGGTCGTCGAAGCCAGACCTAAATCCGGCTATTACGTTCTGCAACAGCAGCAACCTCCGGAACTACCGGCAGTCAGCAGCCCCGCTCCCAAGCCGCTTGTGGTAGCACAATGGCAGAAACTACAGCACATGATTGGTGAATATGGGCGTCAGGATCTGGTCAAGCTCAGCCTGGCACTGCCGGATATGGAAAGTCCGACCCTGCAGCCACTGACCCGCCTTATTTCACAGATAAGCCGACAGGAAACCCAGCGCATCTTTAATTACGAATTCGCAACCGGCTCGGTCGAACTTTGCCATCAGATTGCGCGACTGGCGATCGATTCCGGCAGCCGACTCAATCCTGACGAGATCATCATCACATCAGGCTGTCAGGAAGCCCTGTCATGCAGCCTGCGAGCCGTCACAGAACCGGGTGATATCGTCGTAGTAGATTCCCCCAGCTTCTTCGGTTCAGTACAGGCCATCAAAATAAACGGGGTGAAGGCACTGGAGATTCCAACCCACCCGGAAACAGGTATCTCCCTTGATGCACTGGAGATGGCACTTGAACAATGGCCCATAAAAGCCTGCCTGCTGACACCCACCAACAATAACCCACTGGGCTACACCATGCCGGATGAGAACAAGATCCGGTTACTGGAACTGCTCAGTCACTACGATATACCGCTGATTGAAGACGATATCTATGGTGATCTGAGCTATCACCTGCCACGCCCCAGAACCATCCGCTCCTTCGATACCGAAGGCCGGGTAATGCTGTGCTCGTCGTTTTCCAAAACTCTGGTACCGGGTCTGCGGGTTGGCTGGGTTGCCCCGGGACGCTACTACGAACATGTGAAGATGACCAAGTACCTGACCAGTCTGAGCACCTCAACACTGAGTCAGCCGGTTGTCAGTGAATTCATTGCTCAGGGCTACTATGAGAAGCACCTGCGCAGAATGCGTAAGAACTACCTGCGCGACCGGGATACCATGATCGGCCTGTTGAAACGCTATCTGCCGGACGGCACCCGCATCAGTTACCCTCAGGGAGGCTATCTGCTCTGGGTTGAGCTGCCGGGACATGTCGATACCAATGAATTGAACACCCTGGCCAGAGCGCAGGGCATCAGCATTGCACCGGGCACTCTGTTCTCTGCTTCCGGTAAATATAAGAACTGTATGCGTATCTGCTGCGTTAACAGTGACAGTCCGGAAATCGAGCCAGCTATCGCCCGGCTGGGCGAGCTCTGTCACGAGCTTCTGGCGGGATCGCTGTTACCGCAATAACAGTCAGCCAACGGCAGTCGAACATGATCGATTGAAAAAACCACATACACAATCGGTATTTTTTGACTAAGCTAACTGTACGACTGAAAACGCCATGGCATGAGGCCATCGGCGTATTCAGCTGTTTATGTATCATCAAAATCTGAGGGGAATCGCTGTGGATGGATATAGTCTAGAATCCCGTGTGAAAAGTCTCGAGGTACTGACCTCACTGTTACTCGCAATTACCCAGAATATGCACAAGGATGCGCAAACACCATTAGATACTTTAAAAAGCCTGTTACATGCTCATCCGGATATACTCACGGAGGATCTGATAAACTACATGGAAGAGCTGGAAAGCACTGCTGAACTATTGCAACAACCGCAAAGGCCGCATCTTAACTGAATTCCTGTCCGGAGCACTGTTCAGATCTGAACAGCGCTCCACTACTCTACTCTGATATTTGTCGCCTGATATTTATTACCAGCGCTGTTCACGCCAGGCCTGCCGCCGGGTATTACTCAGAAAGCTCCACACCAGAAAACGACTGACTTTATTACCCTGTGCCATTTTCACGGTTTCGATCCGTTTAGCCCCGGCCTGCTTCAGCGCCCGGGAAAGCGGCGACAGATTCTCTTTTTTAGATACCAAGGTGCTGAACAGGTAACACTGCATTCCAACTTCCCGGCTCTGCTCAATCATACGCAGGACAAAGGCTCTTTCACCGCCATCACACCAGAGCTCATTACTCTGGCCACCGAAGTTAAGCCTGGTTTTATCGGCCGCTTTACCAAGATTGCGTAACTTTCGGGCAGTGCCGGCTGCAGCGTCCTCTGCGGAGGCATGAAACGGAGGATTACAGAGCGTAAAATCAAACTGTTCATCCGGCCGGATCATCTGCCGGAAAATATTATCGGCCTTCGTTTGCTGGCGGCACTCAACAGCTCCCTTAAGCGCAGGATTTCCCTGACAGATCAGATTCGCCATGTTGACCGCAACAGGATCAATATCAGCCCCGACAAACTGCCAGCCGTATTCCCGGTTACCAATAATGGGGTAAATACAGTTAGCGCCGACACCAATATCCAGGCCTTTTATCCGCCGCCCTCCCGGGATATCACCACCATTATCTTTCGCCAGCAGATCTGCCAGGTGGTGTATATAGTCGGCTCTTCCTGGTACTGGCGGACAAAGATAGCCATCAGGAATATCCCAGAAGCGGATACCGTAACTGTCGGCCAGCAGCGCTTTATTCAGTGCCTTAACCGCTGCGGGGTTATGAAAATCCAGCGTTTGCCGACCATTACCCTGGTCAACAATAAAAGCAGCCAGCTCGGGCACTGCCTGAACAAGCTCAGGCAGATTGTAGCGATCCCGGTGTCGGTTACGGGGATGAAGCGAAGTGGTGTCAGACACAGAAACCTCAGATACATAGCAATACAGAACAGCCCGCTATTGTAGCAGCATCCGGCCTGACAGCAGCTACTTTATCAGCGGTAACAACTGCCGGAACTGTGCTTTGGCAGAGTCAGCGGTCAGCTCCAGCAGACACATCTCAGTACTGGTCAGAACAGCTCCCAGCGATACCATTTTGTCGATACCCAGCTGTCGATTTGCTGCCGTCCGGGATGATACAGCATCGGTAATCAGCTCAACGTCATAGCCCTGTTGCAGCAGATCGGCTACCGACTGATAAACACAGACATGGGCTTCGATACCACACACCAACAGTTGTCGGCGATCAAGGGCCTGCAATGCCGAAAGAATCCCGTCGCTGCCACAACAACTGAAGGTGGTCTTTGCCAGCGCAGTGTGTTCCGGTAACAATTCACTGACCTCGGGAATTGTCGGCCCCAGTCCCTGGGGGTTCTGTTCTATCAGAACAATTGGAATATCAAGCAGTTGTGCACCCTGAATACAGCGACGTACATTCGCTGTCACCGCTTCAGATTCATTCACTATACGGGCAAGTCTGCCCTGTACATCGATCACCAATAACGCTGTTGTTTCCGGCTGTAACATATACAATGCCTCTCTTCGGACAATGTTCCGTTGCTGTATGAGCTTTTAGGAATGGAGCTTTGATGAACACAGAATACCTTAAAGGCTTCCTGCTGACTGCATTGGGAGTACTGATACTCAGTTTCGATGCACTGCTGATCAGGCTGATCGAAGTTCACTCGTTCAGTCTGTTATTCTGGCGGGGGATGCTATTGGCACTGATGGTCGCCCTCTGGTGCCGCTACCGTAATCCGGATATGAAGCTATTCAGCCTGGACGGTGCATTTATTCGCTCTGCCATTTTGTTCGCCATCAGTTCGATCTGTTTTGTGAATGCGATAAATCACACCTCGGTCGCCAATGTTCTGGTGATTATCAGTGCTCAGCCATTATTTGCCGCACTGATCGGCCGGTTTACCATCGGCGAACGCCTGCCAGCCATCACCTGGATCGCCATTCTGATCAGCATGGCCGGTATCGGCTGGGTGATGAAAGATTCATGGTCCAGTCCGAATCTGACAGGAGATCTACTAGCACTGACTGCGGCTCTTCTGTTATCTGGTAAGTTTGTGAATGACCGGGCAGTAAAGCACCGTGACATGACGCCCGCACTAATAAGCTCTGGAGTAATCGTAGCGATCATCAGCCTTTTTAATGATACTCCTCTGGCTCTTAGTGGCAGTGACTGGGGCTGGATGCTGATTCTCTGCGTAGTGGTGATTCCGATCGCCTTCGTGCTGATCACCTTGGGCCCGACCCGGATTCCTGCTGCCGAAGTCGGCATGTTGATGCTGCTGGAAACTGCCTGCGGCCCATTACTGGTGTGGCTATTCATCAATGAAGCACCTTCAGTCGCCGCCCTGCAGGGCGGCGCTGTAGTGATCATTACTCTCTTCTTACACGGCTGGATTCAGTGGCGCAGAACAAAGTCGCGGCATTGATCGCAACAGGGAGCAGCCAGGGTTACTGCCTGGCTGTATCTACACTGCGCTAATCCTGCTCTCGACAGTACCTCACCACGATTCTCATGAAGAATCAGACATTAGTTATGATTCCCGGAATTTTCAGAAATCACTTTCATAGCACCAGATAAACATCCCCTTTTCAGTCGCTTTACGGTATCCTGCCTGCCCGCACATCCAGTGCCGTTTCTGAGGACCTTTCCACTCTATGTTGTTTTCCGATCTGGGCTTATCCGCCCCTATCCTGCAGGCGATATCCGATAAAGGATATGAAACGCCATCACCGATACAAGCCCAGGCTATCCCCGCGGTACTGAAGGGAGAGGATCTGATGGCTGCAGCCCAGACCGGCACCGGTAAAACCGCCGGTTTTACCCTGCCGATGCTGGAACGCCTGAGCAAAGGTGAGCGTCCTCGCAGCAACCATATCAGAGCACTGGTACTGGCTCCCACCCGGGAACTGGCGGCACAGGTCGGCGATAGTGTGAAGGCCTACAGCACACATCTGCCTCTGCGTTCTACCGTGGTATTTGGCGGGGTGAGTATCAATCCCCAGATGATGGCTTTACGCAAAGGTGTTGATATTCTGGTCGCAACCCCTGGCCGTTTGCTGGATCTGTACAACCAGAACGCTCTGAAATTCGGACAGCTGGAAATCCTGGTGCTTGATGAAGCCGACCGAATGCTGGACATGGGCTTTATTCACGATATTAAGAAAGTCATCAGTCTGCTGCCTAAGCAACGTCAGAACCTGATGTTTTCGGCAACTTTCTCAGACCCTATCCGTAAGCTGGCCAAGGGTCTGGTGAACAATCCGACCGAAATATCCGTCAGCCCTCGCAACAGTACTGCCAAAACAGTTAAACAGTGGATCTGTCCGGTAGATAAAAAGCGCAAGTCAGCGTTGTTCAGCGCACTACTGGAAGAGCATCAGTGGCATCAGGTTCTGGTTTTCACCCGAACCAAACGCGGCGCTAACCAGCTTTGCCGTCATCTTGAAAATGATGATGTCAGGGCTCTGGCAATTCACGGCAACAAGAGTCAGACTGCCCGGACCAAAGCCCTGAACAGCTTCAAAAGCGGCCGGGCTCAGGTTCTGGTGGCTACAGATATTGCCGCCCGGGGTCTGGATATCGATCAACTCCCTCAGGTCGTTAACTTCGATCTGCCGAACGTAGCTGAAGATTATGTGCATCGGATTGGCCGCACCGGACGTGCAGGTGCTCAGGGTGAGGCAATCTCTCTGGTCAGTGCCGATGAGTTCGATCAACTGAGCTCGATCGAATCGTTGATTGGTCGTCTGCTGGATCGCGAAGAGGTACCGGGCTTCGAACCCGCTCACCGGTTACCAGAATCGGTCCTTAAGCCTAAGCGACACCCTAAGAAACCCAAGCAAAAGCCGGAACACCGGGACGGCCAGCGATCAGCTGAAAATAGCCGCGGGCACAAACCAGCAGGTAAGAATAAACGTCATCGCACATCTGATAAGGGTAATCAGCCCCAGAGCAGCGGAGCAAGAAAACAGAACGGCCAGAAACCAGTAGCGTCTGAAAAACGCTCTGGTGCGCAGAAAGCTAAAGCAAAGCCTGCTAACAGAACGTCGCAGAAACCTTCTGAGCACTCTACCCGATCCAATACAGCGAACCGAAGCTCGAAACCCACAGGTCGGAAAAAACCGGGCCTGACAGGTCGCAGAGCCTCACGTTAAACAGAGGAAACAGCATGGAACTGAATACTTTTATCGAGCAACTGGGCAGTAACAACAGCCTGGACTTCGAAGACACCATGGCCATCATTGAGGCGAATTACAGCTATACACCGGTTTCATTCAGCAACGGCGATCAGCATAATGAGACTGGTACCAATGAAGGCTCCTGCAAGATTTTTGCTTTCGCTCAACTGAACCAGCTGTCTGTTGAACAGACCCTGGCCTGCTTCGGCCGCTTCTACCGTGAAGATGTCCTGAAAAACCCGGAGGGCAGTGACCACGGTAACATCCGTAACTTTATCAAGCATGGCTGGGAAGGCGTCCGCTTTGATATTCCCGCTTTGAGCACAAAATAAGCAAAAAAAGGTTGCAAAATAAAATCTAGGAAAATTTCTTATTTACCTACCGCTATTTTGTGGTTCTTCGCGGGTTAGGGGGAATTAGGAAGGAGACGGTGGTGCCTTCCGGTTAAGCTGTTGTCGACCAAAACCTCAGCTAACCAACACCACCGCCAACATGGATGCTAACCTGCTTAACCTTTTCTGGGAAGGCTTCGAGATTGATTGCTATGAAGCCTTCTCTGACCAATCGCTGTTAATCCTACTGCGACCTGACCCTGACTACACACCTCGCTGCAGTGGCTGTAACGCACCCTGTACTCAGATTCATGACCGACGGATAAGACGGGTTCGTGAGCGAGATCTTTTCGACTACAAAGTCTGGCTGGATGTACCCGTTCGGCGCCTGCGATGTACTCACTGCGGCCCAACGCTGGAGCGCATCGACTGGCTGTCAGGTCGATTTCGTCTCACCCACGCCATGCGCTGTTGGGTTGAAGCTTTAACCAAAATCCTGCCGATACGTCATGTCGCACAGTTGCTGAGCTTGCACTGGCATACGGTCAAGAATATCGATAAACAGCGTTTGGCCCGCGATATTGTTCCACCGGATCGGAGTAAGCTGCGACGGTTAATCATGGATGAATTCGCGCTTCACAAGGGGCACCGCTACGCGACCGTCGTGATCTGTGCCGATACACAGCAGGTGCTATGGATCGGCGAGGGGCGAAGTCGTGAAGCGATACGACCGTTCTTTCACTGGTTGGGCGAGGCCTGTCAGAACATAGAGGCTGTCGCGATGGATATGAACACAGCATTCGACCTGGAGGTTAAGCAGCATTGCCCAAAGGCTTGCGTGGTCTACGATCTCTTTCACGTGGTTGCCAAGTACGGTCGCGAAGTTATCGACCGGGTGCGGGTCGATCAAGCCAATCAACTACGTCACGATAAGCCAGCAAGGCGTATGGTTAAACGCAGCCGCTGGTTGTTATTGCGTAACCCCGAGAACCTCGCACCCGACCAAGTAAACAAGCTGGATGAGTTGCTTGCCGCAAACGCGCCATTAACGACCGTTTACATTCTGAAAGCGCAGCTCAAAGAACTCTGGTATGCACCTGATGAGAAAACCGCGAGAGCCCGTTGGGAAAGCTGGCTAGCTATGGCTGAAAAGAGTGGTATTTACGCCCTGCAGCTCTTCGCCAGACGTTTAGGCAATTATCTTGAAGGAATCGTATCCAGTGCCCGTTACCGCTTAAACACCAGTGTTCTGGAAGGGATGAACAACAAGATCAAAGTGCTGAAGCGGATGGCCTATGGCTACCGGGACAAGGCTTACTTCTTCCTGAAGATTAAGGACGCCTTTCCCGGTAAAGCGCGATGAACCTATTTTGTGCCATAATACTTTTCGTTGGATCGACATTCTTCATGGATGGAGATCACTGGCTTATCAGGATGATGATGGCGAGATGGAGCAGTACAGCTGACAGGAAGAGGCTGGTAATTCGCTTAGAAATTCAGGATGAAGCACTCTACGCAAGGAGCGATGGAGATCCAGATTACGGATAATAGGTCAGTTAAAAAAGAGCACGGGGGGGAACCATGTGCTCTTTTTTTCGTTTTAGCGCCTGGAAATACAACCACCTGCTTCAGAGCACAGAGCTGATCATCTTCAGCGCCAGCCCCAAAAGCAATACAGCAAACACCTTCTTCAGCACCGGTACTGGCAGTTTATGGGCAAGATTTGCACCCACCGGCGCCATCATAAAGCTCATTACCGATATCAACACTACGCCAGGCAGATAGATAAAGCCAACCACGTACGGAATCCCAAGATCAACTGATAAACCATTGACGATATAACCAATGGTACCGGCCACCGAGATCGGTAAACCGATCGCCGCTGATGTGCCGATCGCTTTTTTCACATCAATATTGTGCCAACTCAGATAAGGCACTGTGAGAGTTCCACCGCCGATGGAGACCAGCGCAGAAATACTGCCTATAACCCCGCCTGCGGCAAACAGACCGCCTCGTCCCGGCAAGGTACGGGAAGGCTTAGGCTTCTTATTAAGAAACATCTGCGATGAAGCATAAACAAGGAAACAGGCAAAGAAACTCGCCAGAAATACCGAACTGAGCATGGAAGCGACAAACGTTGCCAGAAAAGCCCCGACCACAATACCCGGCGCGATCATCCTCACAACATCCCAGATTACCCCGCCTTTACGGTTGTGCGCGCGCATACTCGACACCGAGGTCACCACAATCGACGCCATGGAGGTTCCCAACGCCAGATGCACTACATTGTCGACCGGCATCCCCTGCCAGACAAACAGCGCAGTCAGTACAGGCACCATCACCAGACCACCGCCGATACCCAACAGACCTGCCAGAAAGCCGACTACCGCTCCTAACAGAATAAATGCAACGATCAGTTCAATTACCATATGCTTTGCCCATAAAAGAAAACCGCGACTATTGTCACGGTTTTCAGCAAGATCTCAAGCCCACTTTCGAGTGAGGCCAGCCGGTACATCAGGCTAACTTATCGTCGGCCACCTTATAATTCGGATCTTCAGTCCGGTTGATCTCAACCACACTACCCGCCTTTTCCAGCAACCGGATACACTCAGGGCTGAGGTGACGGATATGAATATCGATTCCGGCTTTCTGATAACGCTCCACCAGGGAGTCAATCGCTTCAATACCGGAGTGATCCATTACCCGACAGTTTTCAAAATCTATAATCACTTCCTGCGGGTCATACTTCGGCGTGAAGTTGTCACGGAATGTTTGTACCGCGCCAAAGAACAACGGACCATGAGGCTTATAAACCTTCAGATAACCATTATTCTCCATACTGGTAGCAACATTCATATGCTTCGCGTGCTTCCAGGCAAATACCAGCGCAGAAACAATAACACCGACGATAACTGCAATCGCCAGATCAGTCAGCACTGTCACCACAGTCACAGTCACGACCACAATGGCATCGGAAGGTGGAATCTTGCGCATCAGATTAAGGCTGGCCCACTCAAAGGTACCGATTACCACGATGAACATAACACCCACCAACGCAGCAACCGGAATCATTTCAATCAGAGTTGAACCCACCAGGATAAAGAGCAGCAAAAACAGCGCTGCAGATATTCCTGAAGCCCGTCCGGTACCGCCGGAACTGATGTTGATCATACTCTGGCCGATCATCGCACAACCGCCCATACCACCGAAGAAACCGGTAACAACGTTAGCAACACCCTGACCTACGCACTCTTTGTTACCGCGACCACGGGTCTCAGTAATCTCATCTATCAAAGACAGTGTCAGCAGAGACTCAATCAGGCCGATAGCCGCTAGAATCAGCGCGTATGGCACAATGATACGCAGCGTTTCCAGGTTGATATCAACCATTGGAATATGGAACTGCGGCAGGCCACCGGCCATAGTCGCATCCGGGTTTCCGGTCATATCAGCCAGAACGTCCTGTACACTGCGCGCCGATTCGATATCCAGTCCAAGTACAATCGCGGTAACGGTAATGATCGCCACCAGCGTAGAAGGCACGGCTTTGGTCAGCTTTGGCAGGAAGTGAATGATAGCCATTGTCAGAGCCACCAGGCCTAACATAGTCATCAGTTGTTCACCCTGCATCCAACCCAGTACGCCCTCAGAATCAGCGACCTGGAACTGCTTCATCTGCGCCAGGAAGATAACGATTGCCAGACCGTTCACAAAGCCCAGCATTACCGGGTGCGGCACCATCCGGATAAATTTACCCAGCCGGAAAGCTCCTGCGAGTATCTGGAATATACCCATAAGTACAACGGTGGCAAACAGATACTCCACACCGTGCTGAGCTACCAGACTGACCATTACCACGGCCAGAGCACCGGTTGCGCCGGAAATCATCCCCGGACGGCCACCAATGGTTGCGGTAATCAGACCGACCATGAAAGCCGCGTACAGGCCAACCAACGGTTCCACACCAGCAACAAAAGCGAATGCCACCGCTTCCGGTACCAGTGCCAGGGCAACTGTAAGACCGGACAGAATGTCCGCTTTCATGCTCTGCGAGCGTTTATAGATAAGGTCCAGCATAGGATCGGTTTCCCTGAGGTTTTACGTGGGCGTAAAAAGTGCGCGAGTATACCATTGTGTGGCAGCGCACAACAGCCTGTCAGGGGCGGATATGCGTGAAGAGTTTGTGACGTAATTGCGGCAAATTCGTAGTTGCCAGGGATCGGGCGAACTTTTCCACCGCCGGAGAGACGTGAGCGTGATAATGATTCTGTAACTGAGCCAGATCACGCCACGCTGGCGGCAGTTGGTGAAGATGTTTCAGCATACCACCATCAGGATCTGATGCGATATACCGAACCGAACCGATGCCGGAAAGTAACAAACGGGACAAACACATAGGACAGGGTTCAAGGCTGACCAGCAATGTCAGTTGTGCTGGCGGACAATCGATAGCACCGCTCTCCAGTTGATCAATTAACAGCATCTCGGCATGCCCGCGACTGTTATAGATTGTCTCCTGTCCGCCTGAAAACACCTGATTCTCGGCCTGGGCGACCACGTTACCCTGCGGATCTGTCAACACAGCTGCAATGCCATAGCTACCCTGCTCCAGTGCATCCAGTGCTAACCGGCAACAATACAGGGCCAGCTCATCATCCAGGTACTCAGGATCAGGTCTGAGTTGATCCAGCTCGTTAATCAGATCATTGAAAGACTGATGATCAGTCATACAGGCGATCTCCGGGCTGATCAGCAGCAGGCTCAAGTAAATTTAACTGAACAGCCTGTTGCGGGTTATGGGGGCGCAAGCGATAACCGACACCGATCAGCCGCA
Source organism: uncultured Amphritea sp. (assembly GCA_963669425.2). Taxonomy (GTDB): domain Bacteria; phylum Pseudomonadota; class Gammaproteobacteria; order Pseudomonadales; family Balneatricaceae; genus Amphritea. Next base: position 1,075,179 of record CAXXNC010000002.1, on the reverse strand, counting down.
CCGGCTTACTGCCCCGCAACCAGGCTTCCTGACACAAATGCTGATACAACAGCAGTGGACACTCGGTTGCAGCCTGCTCAATAGTCGTCTGGGTAAAGTCATGAAACTTCAGTTTAACCACTGCACCGGCAATATCCCTTTGCTCCTGATGCCGTGTATAGCGCAGCTTTAACTCTTCCAGTATCCCCGGCAACTGTTGCAGGCAACTGTTCAGGTCGGGAAGATCACTGGAAAAGGTATGCTCCACACTGATCGACTTACGATCCCGACTGACTCTGACCGGGCGATCATCCTCTCCCCGGCTCAGTTCATAGAGGCGCTTACCAAACCGACCAAAACGATCCACCAGCCGAGCCATCGAGTGCTCACGCAGGTCGGCACAGGTTTCAATGCCCATCCCCTGAAGTTTGGCCGCTGTCACCTTGCCCACGCCAAAAATTTTCGACACGGGCAACTGCAACACAAACGCCTCAACCTGAGCAGGCGTTACAACAAACAAACCATCCGGTTTATTCCAGTCACTGGCTATCTTGGCAATAAACTTGTTCGGCGCAACTCCCGCAGAGATAGTAATCCCCACAGCCTCTCTGACCCGCTGACGAATTTCCTCAGCAATCCGGGTTGCACTTCCACCATGCTGCTCGCAGTTGCTGACATCAAGATACGCCTCGTCCAGCGACAGAGGCTCAATCAGATCGGTGTAATCCCGGTAGATAGCCATTATCTGCTCAGAAGCCTCCCGGTACTTCGCCATATTACCAGGCATAACCCTTAACTGAGGACATAGTTTAAGCGCATGGGCTGTGGCCATTGCCGAACGGATACCGAACTCGCGGGCCGGATAATTACAGGTAGATATAACCCCACGGCGATCAGACGCACCACCAATTGCCAGCGGTATATCACTTAATGAGGGATCATCCCGCATCTCAACTGCAGCAAAAAAACAATCGCAGTCACAATGGATAATCTTTCGGGTAGGAGAAACCTTCAAAGCACAGCACTCATAAACCACACCAATTAAGGGTAGCCTACTATAGAACACTGTATAAAAAAACAGTCAACTAATTAGTAAGAGCAGTCTCAGCGGCAAAATAGAAAGTCAGGGCTTCTGAATCAGGTCGGCTCTGATCCAGTCTATATTGTCGACTATCCAGTTATGATTGATTGCTCCCCAGCTATCAATCACATAATAGCCATCATTGTTACGACGCCCGTCCTGTTTAAAATAGATCTTAACGCCGAGTCCGGAGATAGCTTTAATGACATCCTGAATGGTGCGCCTCGGCCAACCTGTTTCTTGCATTAATGCAGGCACACTCGGACGCTCCATATTGTCTATCAGATGGATTATCAGAAGACGACGGGCAAAGGTGGGATTTAATATATCCATAAAGCTCTCTAGTCCCTTAGACGAATTGGATAGCGGGAACTTTAGCCCAATTCAGCTGCTAATTACAACCTCAGCCCTGAGGCACACCGGACAAAATACGATCACTCTTGCCCCCGATCAATTCTCTGAACATGAATAAAATGACTACACTGTAAATCGATCCATATACCTGGAGAAGGCCATGACCGACTACAGAAGTATCACCAATGAGGAAACCCCTTCCTATACAAACCGTCGTTCAGACTCAGACAGGCGCTCTGGCAAAGACCGCCGTGGAGAAATCCGTTACGAACTGGATCGGCGAAAGAATCATGGCCGGCGCAGCAGCGATAAAGATCCCTGGAAAGACTCTCTGCACGACTAAGCCCAGCCCTTCATCGTCATCATTTGGTCATCAATCTGCCAACTGGCTGTCACTGAAAGCACATAAATTAGACATGTGAACGTACAGCCTAAAGGTCAGAGATTGTGATCAACGTAGAACAGATCATTAACGAAAAGTATCCCGCTTTTGCCGAAAAACCCGCACCATTGCGCCGCTCAGTTCTCTTCTTTCTGCGCCGCCTGTTCCGTGAACAGGAGGTCAACGCATTTCTGGAAGAGAATCATCACTGTCAGGGGTTTGAGTTTATTGACCGGGTACTCGATTACTTCAACTTTACATACAACCTGAGTAATAAGGATCTGCTGAATATCCCTTCCAGCGGCCGGGTCCTGATCATCGCAAACCACCCGCTGGGGGCTCTCGATGGTCTGGCTCTGCTGAAGATGGTCGGAGAGATACGCCGGGACGTTCGCATTGTTGCGAACGATATGCTGGCCAGTTTTTCACAACTGAGCCCACTGCTTCTGCCCGTTGATAACCTCAATAAAGCCACCCGTAAGCAGGATATTGCAAATATCAATCAAGCCCTGCTGAACGAAGAAGCCGTCATTGTCTTCCCAGCCGGAGAGGTGTCCCGTGCGGGCCCTACCGGTGTAAAAGACAGCCGCTGGAACCACGGTTTTCTGCACTTTGCCCGCAAGACCAACAGTCCGATCCTGCCCATTCATATCGGTGGTAAAAACTCTTCTCTGTTTTATACCGTCTCCGGCATCAACCGTGCCTTATCAGCCCTGCTGTTACCAAGGGAGATGTTCAACAAACACTCCATGGACCTGAAGTTCAAAGTGGGCGAACCGATCCCATACAGCCAACTGGAAAAGCTGCCGGTCTCCGGTCAGGAAAAAGCCAAGCTGGTACGCAAACATCTGTATCGCCTGGCCAAAGGCCGCAAGCCTCTGTTTATCACCGAGAAAACCATCGCCCACCCGCAGGACCGTAAGGACCTGAAAAAAGAGCTGAAACAATCAGAGCTGCTGGGGGAAACCGGTGACGGTAAGAAAATCTATCTGTTTGACTACCAGGCCGACTCTGCGGTAATGCGTGAAGTAGGTCGTCTGCGGGAAGTATCGTTCCGCTGCGTTGGCGAGGGCACTGGAGAAAAGCAGGATATCGATCGCTATGATTCTCACTACCGCCACCTGATTCTATGGGATGAAGAAGATCTGGAAATCGTCGGCGCCTATCGCCTTGCTGAAGCGTGGCGAATGAGCAACAGCGAAGATGACCAGCTTTACAGCTCCACACTGTTTAATTACAGCCCGGTAATGCAACAATTCTTTGAACAGGGTATCGAGCTGGGCCGCAGCTTTGTTCAGCCTCGGTACTGGGGTAAGCGCAGTCTTGATTATCTCTTGGTACGGCATTGGCGCCTACCTGAAACGCCACCCTGAAGTGCGCTATATGTTTGGTCCGGTCAGCCTGAGCAACAGCTATCCGCAACACGCCAAAGACCTGCTGGTGTATTTCTACAAGCTGTACTTCCCCGACCAGGACAAGCTTGGTCGCTCCTTCACCCCCTTACAGTATCAAAGCTGAAACAGAGAAAGAGATCAGCGCCCTGTTCAGTGGTGATGATTACAAAGAAGACTTTAAAATTCTGAAACAGCAGATGGATTTCCTCAACTGCGCAGTGCCGACCCTGTATAAACAGTACGCCGATGTCTGCGAAGAAGGCGGTCGTACGGTTCCTTGATTTCGGTGTCGATGCCGATTTCAACTTCTGCGTCGACGGTCTGGTACTGGTGGATATGCACTATCTGAAAGAGAAGAAACGCTGACCGTTACATGGGCGAAGTGAACTGATACCCGGTATCTCCGGTCAATAAAAAGAGGCAGCCACGGTTCCTCTTTTTTTATGGCTGAATTCTGCCACACTGATTACAGTAACAGCTTCCAGGTAACAGATCCGGCTATGACTCAACGTAAAGATATACAGACACGCTCAAGCGATCAGGAAATTGATGCCTTTCTGAAACAGGTCAACGCTCTGGTTCCCGGCAAGGCTGCTGGGCAGGGTCGGCTGATCTTTGCGCTGGATGCAACCGCCAGCCGTGAGCGAACCTGGGACCATGCCTGCCATCTGCAAAGCCAGATGTTTCTGGAAACCCGTTCATTGGGCGGACTGGCGGTACAGCTTTGTCACTACGGCGGCATGAACCAGTTTACCGCCACCCCCTGGCTACTGGACACAAACGCCTTGCTGGAAAGAATGAACCGGGTCAGCTGTCTGGGTGGACATACCCAGATCGCCCGCCTGTTGCAGCACAGCCTGTCTGAAACCCGACAACAACCGGTACAGGCAGTGATCTTTATTGGTGATTGTGTCGAAGAACCTGTGGTCCATCTGTGCCAGCTAGCCGGACAACTGGGTTTACAGAAAACCCCTCTGTTTATTTTCCAGGAGGGTACCGAAGTCACAGCCAGCAGAGCATTCCGACAGATGGCAAAACTATCCGGTGGCGCATATTGCCGCTTCGATAATGGCAGTGCGGCACAACTGAAGGCTTTACTGGGTGCTGTCGCAGTATACGCCAGTGGCGGTCGCCAGGCCCTGCTCGACTATGCCAGCAAGCACGGTGAACAGGTCCTTAAGCTGACTCATCAGCTTCGTTAATATTTAAGGGTGTTATGAACCAGATTACTTTTATTCTCCTCGGCTCGATTATTCTGGGCTGGTACCTTTGGCTGCGTTCCAAACCGCAGCAGCAACGCCAGAAAGCCAACATAATGCTGCTTCTGGGGGTAACGGCAGCAACCATTTTCTACCTTGCGGTGACCGGCAAACTACACTGGATAGGCGCTTTACTGGCAGTACTACTGCCTTTTGCCCGGAAAATTCTGCCCCTGCTCCCTATCATCGGACGCCTGTTCCGTCACTACCAGAGCAGACAGAACAGTCGCCCTTCGGCAGGTAACAGCTCTTCGGTTAACAGCGCTATTCTGACAATGACCCTCGACCACGACAGTGGAGGAATGAACGGTACGGTTACTCAGGGACCGCTGGAAGGACGTTCTCTGGACACCCTCTCAGAGCAGGAATTCATCCAGCTGCTGAGCTACTGCCGTAGCGAAGACACGCAATCTGCCCGTTTACTGGAAACCTATCTGGACAAACGCTTTGGTGACAGCTGGCGGGAAGATGACCCCGGCAGATCCGACCCACAGCAAGAAACGGTGAGTGAAAAAGACAAAGCTTACGAAATTCTGGGGCTGAATCCCGGCGCGAGCAGGGAAGAAATTGTCGAAGCCCATCGCCGGCTAATGCAGAAACTCCATCCGGATCGCGGCGGCAGTGACTACCTGGCTGCGGAGATCAACCGCGCCAAGGATACACTACTGAATGATTAACAAGACTGACTAATTGTTTCGGGCAGACATTCGGTCACAGTGATCGGGGTTAGCTGATCACCATCAGGCAGAGCCTGTACCGGATTAAAATCCGGTACTGATATAACTTCACTGTCTTCAGGCAGAGGTTCTGCAAGCTGTTCACCAGACACTGGCAGTTGCCTCCCGCCGGGAAGACCAGACGGACGCCACTGCAGGAATGCGGCCCGCACAGGAGCCCAGGCCAGATCATCACTCTGCAGCAGGAGTTCGCCATTGTCCTGCCTTCGGAACAGCAGCACAAACTCTTTACCGTTTTTCCGCTTCATACTGAGAATCAGCTTGCCTGACTGCAGAAACTGCCAGCTGCCACGTTCGCTGACAACCCGGCCCTCGCGGTTTTTACGTACCAACTGAACCTTACGATCCGGCTGGATATTCATGACAACCTGGTCGACCTGAGCCGCGGCGTACCAGTAATACCCTTCCAGCTGATCTTCTGTCTGATGACCACGGCGGGCACAGCCACTGTATGTATGACCAAACAACTGCATATCGGCCTGATACGCCAGCAGTGTGCCGTTGCTACCGTCTTCGCAGCGTTGCTCAGCAATCCGGATGAAAAATGGCTGCTTAACATTGGTTGTCTCACGGTAAACCGTGCCGGTTTCATCTGTTTCGGAATCGACAAGAAAGCTATAGCGTCCCAGCGGATTAGCGGTTTTAACGACTACCGCTGCATCATTGATATCCGCCACCCAGTATGGAGAACTGCTTGCCGCACGAAACTGAAGATTATTGATCCGGTATGCACAGGTATCGCTGGTGCCACCAGCAACGCGGACTTTATCCAGTAACAGCTGGTTATTCTGCTCAGGATCAACAGCGCCGTTTACTTCGACATACAACTCTCCCTGCCCTGTGGCATCCAGACGCTGATACAAAGAGTGAAGCTCAGTCTGGTCGGTATAATCCTGCACTGGCCACCATAACCGTTCATAGCAGGGACGGAACCAGAGAACATCGTCGTAACGCTGTAACACACCTGCCAGTGGCTGGCTTTCAAGCTCCGAAGGCATCACAGGTTTTACCCGCGCAGTACCATTACAAGCGGTCAGCAACCCGGCAAGCACAAGCCATAGCATCATTGCGGGTATCTGATTTTGTCCGTTAAATACTTTCACCTGCCAACCCTGCGCCACTGTTATAAATCTAAGTATCGACCAAGAATACCGGCCTTGCCCGGTAGCATAAAGTCAATTCGATTTCTGTTACAGTGAGCCCAGACATTTCCTGGTCAGGAGAAACCTTATGAAACTCGCCCGCTTTCGGTCTGAGCAAAAGATTTTTAATGGTATTGTGATTGCAGAGACAGTCGTTCCAATACCGGTCGATGCCGGCTTTCCAGCAACAATCGCTGAACTGCTACACCAGTATGCAGAGCTCAAACCTCAGCTTGAGGCGCTGGAACAACAGAGTAACAACGGAATTCCTCTGAATCAGGTTGAGCTGTTAGCGCCAATCAGTGCTCCGGAGAAATTCCTCGGCGTTGGCCTGAATTACGCCGATCATATAGAGGAGACCGGACTCCAACGGCCCGATTTTCCAACCATATTCAACAAACAGCCCAGCTGCATTATCGGACCTGACAGCCCGATCGAGCGCCCTAATCTGTCCGAGAAACTGGATTATGAAGGAGAACTCGCGTTTGTCATTGGTAAATACTGCCGCCACGTAAAAGCAGAGCAGGCACACGAAGTCATCGCCGGATATACAATTGTGAATGATGTTTCCATCCGCGACTGGCAGATAAAATCCCCTACCTGGACACTGGGTAAATCATTCGACACTCACGGCCCGATGGGCCCCTGGATTGTCACTGCAGACAGTATTGACCCACATAATCTGGACCTTAAAACCTGGGTCAATGATGAGCTGCGCCAGCACTCCAATACCCGCCACCTGATCTTCGACTGTTATAACCTGGTGGAAACGCTGTCCTCAGTATGTACGCTCAAACCCGGCGACGTTATCGCTACCGGTACCTGCAGCGGTGTCGGAGTAAAAATGAAACCCCGTGGCTATATGCAGCCCGGCGATATTGTGACTGTTGAAATTGAGGGTATCGGAAGGCTCTCAAATCCGGTGATTCAGGAAGACGAAGAGCATCACTTTATAGTCTGATGTCGGCATTAGGAGGCTATGTAACTCATTGATTTATATAACCTATATGACTTTATGGATGATTTCGTGTCGCATTTATAAGACATTTTATAAATTCTGACTCATAATTAAAGTATGGCTCGAGGAGCAAGACCTACTCCAACCCGTTGTTTTTAAATAACATTTATAACCAACGGCACAGTTTTTGATTACAGGACAGCCGGACTGTCATGATCATAACTACGGAGGAAGGAATGAAACAGGTAATCGCTCTGACAGGAGTCATCCTGATGGTATCATCAGCTCAGGCAAGTGAAGGAAACAGAATCCAGCCGTTGAGCAGCAGTGAAGTGGTAGAGCATATCCGCGCCGAATTGCCTGCATCACCTCCGGTACAAGAGCGCACGGAATCGCTGACGATGTTTGAATCACTGGATATAAATCGCGACGAACAGGTTTCATTCAGAGAGATGCGTCGCCATCCGGGACTGACCGGATCGTTCCACAAACTGGACCTGAACAACGACGGCGTGCTGAACCGGAAAGAAGTTCAACCGCTACAGGATGAGATCAAAGGACTGCAAAACATTCTGACCCTGTCAGCACTGAGGATTATCTGACACATAACGGTTTAGCCAAAGGAGTTGCCACTATCAGTTCCATGCATACACAGCGTACAAGGTTTTTCCGTACCGGCTCACTGATGCAATTAGTTGTGCTGGGCTTCGTGCTGGTTGTCGCACCGCTGGGAGTTCTGATCTATCAGGCCACTGATTCAATGGTCATCCTGTCTCGCCTGGGGCGGGAACATGCCAGTGAAGCGCTGGAATTCTTCAGCCGTAGCCAGCAACTGAAAGGCCTTTCTGAAGATCTGGTACGTTCTGCCAAACAGTATGTTGTGGTCAGAAAACCGGAAATAGAGCAGCGTTACAAAGATCAGCTGGTAGAATATAAAGACCTGCTCCGACTGCATACTTTTCTGATCGATAACCGGAATATCCGCACGCTGTTTGAACTTCTGGAGGAGCTGGAACAGCAACCGCTGAATAAAAACACCAGTGAAAAACTACTGCAGATAGTCCCTCTCACTCAGATTCTCTATGAAGATACTCAGGAGAAACTGGTCCAGAGACTGGAATCCCTCAACGCCAAAGCGGAGCAACAGCAGAATCTGTTGTGGTTACAGGCGGGCCTGTTGATCGCACTATCCTCCATCCTGATGCTCTTCTTCAGTGTGCGAATCACCCAGCCGGTACATCAGTTAATGCGCCGGATAAAAGCACTGGGACACGGCAAAGCTCATACTGTCGGTCCGCCAGTCTTCAACGGCCCGAAAGAGTTTATCGATCTCAACCATCAGCTGGAATGGCTGGAAACTCATCTGCAGATGCTGGAACAGGAAAAGCAGGCTTTTTTGCGCCATATGTCCCATGAGTTGAAAACCCCGCTTACAACCCTGCGCGAGGGAACAGACCTGTTGGCCGAGGAGCTGGCCGGCCCTCTGACCGAAAGTCAGCGGGAAATTCTCGAACTGATGCAACAGAACAGCCTGTCGCTGCAATCACTGATTGAGCAGCTGCTGGATTATAACCGGCTACAAAGAAGTGAAGATCATAAGCTTCAATCCCAGCCAATAATCCCTATAATAGACGAGTCGCTGGCAGCTCATCAGCTACTGCTCAAGCAGAAAGAGATCACTGTCAGCCTGCCATCAGCCGATATTGAGTGGCCCATTGACCGGGGCCTGTTGTCCAGAGTTCTGAGCAACCTTATCTCAAATGCTGCCGTGTATGGCTACCAGTCTGGCGAACTGGATATCTCCCTTGAACACTATGATAGCAACCTGCTGATCGAGATCGGTAATACGGGACCACTGATCCCTGAATCCGATTTCGAACACTTGTTTGAACCCTTCTATCAGGGAGTTAATAAACGAGAAGGGTCCGTGAAAGGCTCCGGCATAGGCCTGAGCATTGCGCGGGAGTCCACCCGTGCGCTGGGTGGTACACTGATACTGAATAAAAACAGTGAAGGGTATGTCAGCTTTCTGATCACCCTTCCGGAACAGGACTCACAGAATGATGAATAGGCTAGTACCTGTGATGTTACTGACTGTCAGCCTGTCCGGCTGCCAGCTACAGCAGACAATACAAGAGACCAGCGATCAGTTGCTCTGTAGCATTCAGCCAGAACAGATGGATAACTGGATTAAACTCGAATGGAACTACCGCCAGGCAGATGCCCCTGACAAACAAGCCATCGAAGCACTGCTACGGGAGCAGGAAGATAACATCGGCCTGGCGCTGTTACTGAGCCAGCCTGAGAGTTCCGTTAACCAGCTGCAACAATCGCTGGAACTATATAAGAGTCTGGAAATCAACTACTCCGCCCTGTGCGATTCTGAGCGTTATCTGGCACTGCGTGAACAACAGAGTGCCAGCATGCTGACACTGAAGCAGACGCTCAACAGTAAAGACTCCGATACCCGAAAACTGCAGCAGGAACGTGAAACCCTGCAGCAACAAATAGATGCCCTGACCGATATTGAAAGGGATATTTCAATTCAGAAAGATGGAGAGGAAAAGTAAGTTATGAAGTCTACCCAACCGCTCATTCTGATCGTCGATGATGACCCGGGGATCCTGAAGGTACTCAGCTTACGCCTGAACGCCTCCGGATACAGGATTGATACGGCGAGCTCCGGTTCGGAAGCACTGCAACGCATCAGAACAGAAAAACCCGACCTGGTCCTCAGTGACCTGCGTATGGATGGCATGGATGGCATGGCGCTGTTTGAAGCCATTCAGGCAGATTATCCAGCCATGCCTGTGGTTATCATTACTGCCCATGGTTCAATCCCTGATGCTGTTGCAGCCACCCAGCAGGGAGTGTTCGGCTTCCTGACCAAACCGATCGATAAAGATCAGCTACTCAGTACCATTAACTCCGCACTGGATTCAGTCCACTCTGAGAGCGATAACTGGCGCGAAGCCATTGTTACTCAGAGCCCGCTGATGGAAGAGAGACTGAACCAGGCAGAACGGGTTGCCAAATCTAATGTCAGTGCTCTGATCACAGGCCCGAGCGGCAGTGGTAAAGAGCTGATGGCCCGGGCGATCCATAACGCCAGTGATCGTAAAAATGCACCTTTTGTTGCGATTAACTGTGGTGCACTGCCAGAGCAGCTCCTTGAATCAGAACTGTTCGGTCACGCAAAGGGCGCGTTTACCGGTGCTGTTAATCAGCACGAAGGCCTGTTCCTGGCTGCCCAAGGAGGCACCCTTTTCCTGGATGAAATTGGCGATATGCCACCCTCATTGCAGGTTAAGCTACTACGGGCTATTCAGGAACGCACCGTCCGTCCGGTGGGTTCAACCCGCTCCATTGAGGTGGATGTCCGAATTATTTCTGCCACCCACCGCAATCTGGAACTGGCGATGGAAGATGGTGAATTCCGTGAAGATTTATACTACCGTCTGAATGTCGTGAATCTGGACCTGCCACCGCTACGGGATCGCCCGGAAGATATCCCGTTACTGGCACGCTTCTTTGTCGAAAAGTCCGCTCAGCGCCACAACCCGAAAGTGAAAGGTATCTCGCCCGGCGCTCTGCATGTTCTGGCCCAGGCCGCATGGCCAGGTAACGTACGTCAACTGGAAAACGTCGTAGAACAGACCGTTGCCCTGTCCAGTGCACCGATCATCAGTGAAGGTCTGGTCAATCAGGCAATTGCTAATCAGGATCGGGTTATTCCATCATTTAATGAAGCCCGGGCCAGCTTTGAAAAGAGCTATCTGACCAAGGTGATGCATATCACCGGCGGTAATGTCACCCAGGCGGCGAAAATTGCCCAGCGGAACCGCACAGACTTCTACAAGCTGCTGAATAAGCACGACCTGGAAGCTTCACAGTTCAAAAGCGGTGCGAGAAAAGCGCCCATCTCCCAGCAGAAGACAGGCTGATAGAAGAGCTGCGGTTAACGTCCGATAACCGCAGCTTTTCCCTGTGTCAGATGCAGCAGATCTGCTGCACTCAATTCGATCTCCAGCCCCCGCTTGCCGGCACTGACATAGACAGTATCAAACGCCTGCGCAGAATCATCCAGTAAGGTAGGAAGACGCTTCTTCTGACCGATCGGGCTGATACCTCCGACCAGATATCCGGTGCTTCGCTGAGCCTGTTGTGGATCAGCCATGGCAACCTTTTTAACCCTAAGCGCTGTTGCAACCGCTTTGAGGTTCAACTGACCAGACACCGGTACAACAGCAACGGCCAGCTGACGACTATCCCCGTTAAGTGCCACCATCAGCGTTTTAAAAACCCGTGATGGCTCAATCTTTAGCGCCTGAGCGGCCTCTTCACCATAAGATTCACTGGCAGGGTCATGACGGTACTCATGCACATTGAACTGAATACCGGCTTTTTTAGCCGCATTAATTGCCGGCGTCATTGACTGCCCTCACCCAGAATTGCCTCAGTCACTTCGATCACATCCACAATCGTGCCATCACCTTCCAGTACCCGCACCACTTTATTACCGATACGCCGGTGCTCCTCACCGGGTAATGTTTCAAGCACACTGTCGAGATCATCCGGCAGCGGCTCAGACTGAGCGTATAAATCCCGATCCAGCACCTGACCTGCAGCAACCTTTTTCTGCCATCCTGGTGGTAACTCGCCACCCCGATCGAACTTCTTCTGCAGCCCGGGTGGTAATTTCTTGCCTTTCGACTGGCCTTTACCAGCCTTCCCCTGATCACTGTAACGATCAAAGTAATCCTGAACACGACGTCGCTCAGTCCCGGAAAAGCGATGTTCCTCAGCTCTGCCAGAGGCCTCCGACGACTGAACGGACTGAGCTTTCTTCCCAGCCTGCTTTTCCTCTACCCAGGCCGGTTTTCCCGCAAATACCAGAGACGTCAGGGCAATACTCACAACACCTGAAACCAGACGTATAGTGCAACGATGTTTCATCAGATAATTCCTCAACGCTCAATCCGGGTAATCTTAGAACCTTCAATACTGAGGTTATACATCAGCCCTTTGTTAGAAAAAATAAAACCAATAATTGGCTGCTGTATGGTGTTTGAATCAATTTCACCACCGGCACCGATAGTCGCTATCGCGACACTGCCATCAACACCGGCTTCCCAACCATCACTGTTACGAAACTTTTTCAGTGCTGACTGACTCATGAACAGTATGATTTCTGATTTGACCTGAGCCCCTAGCTGAAAGCCAATGGATGCAGAGGCAACATTGTAATACCCCACGGTTTTGCCGCCCATCCGCAAGGAACCTTCGCCATACTCCCCGCCGATACCAAACCCGGCCTTATACACTTCCGGGAAAACTAGCACCCCGGCCGCCTTCTGTGCCAGCTCTTTACCTGCTGGACTATGACGATAAAACTCTTTCAGCGCCTGGTTGACCTTAGCATTGATCTCCTGAGCAGATGCCGAATAACCCACTGATGGCATCAGAACGGAACACAGCAGAATCCAGACGAACATTATTTTTTTCATACAGATCACCGGCTTAAGTAGAAGATTCGTTAAGTATGAGTCACAAGCCCCATTGCAGCAAATACTGACTCTCAGTTATTCCGAAGCGGCTTCAGAATCTCCTCCAGACCATTGAGTTTTACCTCATACAATATCTGTAGAAGGATACCGATCTCTCCTTCCGGAAGCCCTTTACCAGCAAACCAGACCAGATAGGGCTCTGGCAGATCCATTAAAATCCGCCCCTGATACTTACCAAAAGGCATCGGCATATTCGCCAGTTTCTGCAATCGTTCGGGTGTTATTTCCATGCTCTCTTATCGCTTATAAAACTACTTTGCTCACTCGTCGGGCTATAGGATAATGGCGGGCCTGATTCTGAGGCAACCTGTTCTGGAGATTCGCCGTGCATCTGAGCCAGCTCACTCTGTATCCGATTAAGTCCACCGCCGGTATCAAGCTTGACCGTGCTCTGCTCAGGCATTCCGGTCTGGCTTTTGACCGGCGCTTTGTTGTCAGTGATTCAAAAGGTAAGTTCATCACTGCCAGAACTCACCCACGCCTGTTAACAGTACACTCAGCACTATCTCCAGAAGGCCTCTGGCTGACCGCACCAGATCAACCCGCATTACTGATTGAGTATGCTGCCCTACAGTCTGAATACGGATCAGTGAGCGTCTGGGGGGACATCATTCAGGCTCAGCGCAGCCCGGCACAATACAATCTCTGGTTTTCAGAGCTACTCGGTCTGGAGTGCGAACTGCTTTTCTTCGGTGACCAGTCGCAACGACAGGTCTCCACTCACCCGGAACAGCCTGTGGGCTTTGCCGATGGCTATCCTCTACTGCTGATTTCTGAGGCCTCTCTGAACGATCTAAACAACCGGTGCAGCACACCCGTGGCTATGGATCAGATGCGTCCGAATCTGGTGGTGAGTGGCTGCGATGCCTATGCTGAAGACAGTTGGAAACGTATCCGTATCGGCACTCTGGAGCTGGAGCTGGTCAGCCCCTGCAGCCGCTGCGTGCTGACGACGGTTGATCCTGTCACTGCTACCCGTCATCCGCTGAAAGAGCCGTTTAGTATTCTGAAGAAGTATCGTCGTGGAAGCGATGGCCAGGTGTACTTTGGTCAGAACCTTATCGCTCTCAACGAGGGGACTCTTAGTCTCAATGATCCTGTTGAGATACTGGAAACAAGAATACCTGAGCAGTACCGTTAATCATCTTGCAGAAGATCTGGAGCGATCTCCGCTCCACCCTGCTGCAGTTGCCGAAGATGAGACTGACAGTGCTGCGACGCTCTGATCTGCAGGTCCTGAGCAGCAGGTGTCAGCCCTTCAAGCATCACCGCAGCATGCGTGGCGCTGACTTTATCCCGTTTATGTCCAAGCCGTACCAGCTGCATCCCCGCAGTGCGCCAGAACTTCAGTAAGCCTGCGGTCAGACCAAAGCTTGTACCCAACCAGTCATAAGCCTGATTCCCGGTCTCATGTCTGATCCTGTCGATCAGCTGCAAGCCGATCCCCTGCCGCTGAAGTTCAGGCAACACAGCTATGCGCATAATACGCAAGCCTTTATATCGACCAGCATCCTCCAGCTGACTATGTGCCAGCAGGGTCTGGGGGATCAGCTGTCCTTTTGGCCGACGTCTTCCAGCGCTTATCTCCTGTGCCAGACTGTTTTCAATCGGCCCTTCTTCAGCCAGTAATGCTGTTGCCACAGGTATCGCTTCACCCTGGATCATCACCTCTGCAATCCATACCTGCAGATTAGGGCTATCCAGCATGATCCGCAGATCTCCCGGTGTAGTCCGGTAATGGGCCAGAACCAGCAATCCGAAAACCCTTTTCAGTAATTCCGGTTGTTGTATCAATTCATCCCGATCGAGTCGGCGATATCGAACAGAACTCTCCGGTACTACCTGCCCATCGATTGCTGCGGGTTCTGCATCAAGAAGCAGCGCCCGAAAACAGAATGCCTCGAGGGGATCACCTTCAGCCCAACGAATCGGCTGCACCATTTTCAGATGACGCCATCCCGGACGTAACTGTGAAAGCTGATGCAGAAAGCGCACCGCAAAGCCCTGCCCTGTGCCTTCATACCCATGAATGGTCGAGGCATAGATAACCTGAGGGTAATCCAATAACTGTCGCAATACCGGTGCCGGAATAGCCGCCGCTTCATCTACCAATAACAGATCCGCGTCTGGCTTTTCTGTCAGCAGCAGATCCGGCAGGAAAAAGCGTACGCGGCTGGCACCAATGCACAGCTCGCTGGCGGAAATAACCCTGACTCCGGGATACTGTTTTAATATCATAAACAGCGGTTCAACAGCCCCTCTTCCGGGAGCTGTTACGACAACATCGGTACTGGCCGCTGTCATTAATTCAGCAGCGATCAATCCCAGAGCGGCGCTTTTACCACGCCCCCGATCCGCAGTGATCACCGCCACCTGACTTTCAGATGCCCTGAAGTGCTCAATGCAATCCGATACAACTCTTTGCTGATCCGATGTCAGTGCACCTTCTGCAGCCTGATCATGTGAGATTACAACCGTTTTTCCGGTTTGCTCTGCTGGCAGTTCCGGCAATGGTAAATCTTGTCGTACTAGCAGTGCTTCGGAATCGGACTCAATAATGCTGACCAGATGCCTGATAAAGCGATTGCCCACATCTGCGGATGAACCCGCACCGGTAATCAGGCTGCGGCGCTCAGGATCATCATAATCAGGCCAGTCACATAATGGTGGTATCAGCAGTACCAGTACGCCTCCGGCGATCAGGGTTCCGCAAACCTGACCAAACGCATTCGGATTGAAGCCACTCCAGGCATCAAAGATAATCCCCGGATACTCCTGTCCCAGCACCTGATGCGCCTGTTTGCCACTGACCTGTTTCAGATTCTGCCTGAACAACAGCCCGTGATCTTTTTCCGCGATCAGCAACCAACCACTCAGATCAGTGCTCAACGCCTCAGACTGCTGCTCTATCCAGCCACGATCGCCACTCACGATAATAAGCCTACGAGTCGCTGCGAAGCGTTGCTGTCGCTGAACTAAGTCAATGAAATTGGCGACGTTTTCCATATATGGTCAGGTTCTGTCCTACAATCAGGTATGTTACTTGTGAGGCCATCGCTGAATGGCCACCGGAACCATGCAGTTTAAACAAGTCGCTCAGATAATGCATGAAGGGGAATAACTATGGATTACAACTATGCATTCTGATCTCTGCCTGGTGCTGGATCAGGGCAGCCAGAGCAGCCGGGCGATGGTATTCGACCGCTTTGGTCAGTGTATCTCCATGGCGCGGGTCAAAGTGCACATCCAGCTGACACCACCAAATCGTGCTGAACAGATCCCGGATCAGGTACTGATCTCTCTGAAGCGTGCCGCACTGGAAGCGATCAGTAAGCTTTCTTCTGCTGACCGCAGCCGTCTCAAAACCGCAGCTCTGATCACTCAGCGCTCCAGTCTGCTGTGCTGGGATGCTGATGATGGCAAGCCACTGACTCCGGTTATCAGTTGGCAGGATCGTCGTGGCGCTCACTATATAGAAGAGCTGGAACCCCTGGCTCCAATGATTCATCAGTTGACCGGCCTCTATCCCAATGCCCACGCTCCGGCTTCAAAGCTGCGCTGGTGTCTGGAGCATAACCGCTTTAATACCGTTGGGCACCGGATCAAAGGTGGCCCTGTCGCAGCCTGGCTGGTTAAACGCCTGGTACATGAACAACCGGATCTGATTGACGGAGTAACCGCAGCCCGCACTATGCTCTACGGCCTGAAAGAAAAACAATGGCATCCGGAGCTGCTGAGTCTGTTTAACATTCCCACATCAATGCTTCCGGAGGTCCGGCCCTGTCAGCACCACTATGGCACACTTAAGCTTCCTGGCTGCGATCTGGCACTGAACTTCGTCAGCGGCGATCAGGCCGCTGCACTGTTTGCCTTCGGTCCGCCGGATCCGAAAAACCTCTATATTAACCTTGGCAGCGGAGGATTCCTTAACCGGGTCCTGAACACACGAAAGCAGAAGATTCCTGAACGGCTTCTGCATCACCTCATTCTTGCCGGTAACCGTCCAATATACAGCGCGGAAGCAACGATCAACGGTGCAGCCAACGCTCTGGACTGGGGCTTTAATATCTGCCGCCCTCATAGCCGCCATCTGGATCAATGGCGGGCTCACTACGACGAATTACCGTTGTTTATGAATATGGTCGGAGGCGTCGGTTCACCAGACTGGTGTCCTCTGGAACGCTCCTGTTGGCTTGAAGAGGAGCAGGAAGACCCCAAAGCCCGGTTATTGTCCATCATGGAGAGCATTCTGTTCCTGATTCAACGTAACCTGACAGCGATGGATACTGTAGAACCGCCGGAACAGATCGTGGTGGGTGGCGGTATCAGCCGGCTCAACAGCCTGTGCCAAAGCCTTGCCGATCTCACCGGTATTCCGGTCGCACGCTATCAGGAACAGGAACTCACCGCATTAGGCGCCGCCTGGTTAACTCTGCCGCAGAGTCACCGCTCGATGAGCCCGGAGACAGTCTTTATGCCAACCAGTAATCCGCCACTGGTACACCGCTATGAACGCTGGTCAGACGCATTTACCCTGCATCTCGATACACTGCTTGAAGGCAGTCAGGGTTAATCAGACCTGAGCCACTGACTGCATCGCTTTTCTAGCCGCCCCGATGGCAAACGTTTCGACCAGATCGGCACCCTGTAACAGCCAGCTCTGAGCATCCACGGCATCGGTCACTTCAAACAGTGCCAGGCTGATGCCTGGCCAGTACTGCTTCTCTTCCTGAATAATTCGGGTACCGATATCGTTGTAATCGAGAAAAAGAAATTCAGGGGAAACCGGAAACCGGCTGTTCCAGTCCCGCTCAGGGAAGTGATCCATAACCATACCAGTACGCCATCCCTGCTCTGCAGCCGCTTTGACCATGCCTTCTGAATAACTGATCATCACCGCTTGATGCCGAACCAGCTCCAGCAAAGGTAGCGTCGCTTTGAGGGTTTGTTCGAGACCAAAATTCTCCAACGCCACCCGTTTATACTCGATGAAAAAGGTTACCTGGGGATGCATCAGCATCAGATTAATCAGTTGTTGCAAGTGGGCAATGGGTTCATCCGCAAAGCGGTCTCCAAAAACGACCGGGTTATGCAGACTGTAACGATTCAGCTCATCGTAGGTCAGCAGATGAACTGCATTCTCCGCGCCGGAAAGGCGTTTCATGTCGCGATCATGATAGAGCACTGGCTGCGCATCAGCAGTCAGTTGAATGTCGACTTCAATATACCGCGCCCCGTGATGCAGCGCGCGTTCTACTGCCAAAAGAGAGTTTTCCGGATAACGGGACGCATAGCCCCGATGGGCAACCAACCGGTCAGCCATAGACAATGAGTCTATAGTGTCAGGCAGTACAAAAGAGTCATTCACGTTTAAGCTCCCTGACTGCCCTGGCAGCTCAGTTATTCTGCAAAGGTTACCGGAATTTCGCTGGCGGCCTCAGTATTTGCACAAACCTGATTACCACCTTGGCTGATCGCCTTTTGCAGCGCCTCTTCGGTGTACTGCTGAATCCGTTCGGCGGTCAGCTCAGAAGAAGGCTGCATTGTGCTGAGACCAATACTGAGGCTGAGACGCTGCTCACCTATTTCAATCGCCTGAACCTGCTGACATAGTTTCTCTGCAAGTACCGGCGACTGCTCATTGGTCGCTGGCAATAACAGCGCGAAGCGGCGTTTATCAATACGGGCAATCACATCACCCGGCCGGGAGATATTCCGGTTCAGGACCTCAGCTACACGACAAATCGATTCTTCAGTAAAGCTATCCGTTACCTGCTCATCAGCAACCGCATCAATCTCTGCCAGCAACAGAGTCAGTGGAGCAAACTCACGCACCGCACGGCGACTCTCAGTGTCCAACAGATCCAGATAGTGTCGCTGATTGTAAACCCCGGTCAGTTCATCGGTGATGGAAACCTCAGCCAGTTTCTGACGGCTGCGCTCCAACTCAAGATTCTTACTCTTTATTTCCTGGTTGAACGCCCGGTTCCGGCCAGCCAGATTCAGCGCCATACCTAAGAGAACAAAGGTCAGGCCTCCTCCCATTGCAGAGATAAACAGTGGCAGGAAAGTGTGATGACTGACCACGATCGGATCAGCCAGACTGTAAAACTCGTCTTCGCTCAGTTCCTGTTGCGGCCCGTATACAGCCCAGAGGGTATCAATATCCCGGGCTTTACCGGCCAGCTCATAATCGACACTGTCGACGCGATGCTCAACAGCGAGGCGGACGGCCTGTACGGCAACCCGCTCTTCATAGGCTCGCAGACCGATAAACAAGGCAGAAAAAACAATCAGCGCAGCCAGGCTGATAAACAAGGTCTGAAGTGGCTTTTGCAGGACAGACTGCTTGGAATTCATCATGTTAGCTTAAGTTCCGTGTGTATCTGACGCCCAGTAAATACCTTTTTACGACTTGATGCAAACCCGTTTAATAAACAGCTTACAAGTCAGCAGGTAAGAACCGCCGGATCTCTCACCGAACTACTGACCATAACGCTTGTGAGGCTGGTTAAGATAAGCCAGTTCTTCCGGTGTTGAAGAGCGCGCCAGAACCTTATTACGATGTGGAAACCGACCAAACCGGACAATCAGATCGCGATGTTCATGGGCAAAATCCAGGGCATTATCGATATGGTGACGCAGTTCACGGGGCGTACTGCAGAGCATCCCTTCCAGTTGTGCAACACAGAGATTCTGAGCAGACAGATCTTCCGCATGCTCAAGGGGCATATAAAAGAATAACCGTTCACTGTCTTCAAGCGCCTCGTCATGCCCTGACCGAATACCTTCCCTGCACAGCTGTTCAGCTCGCAAATCTCCACTGAAAGCATCTGCCGAGCCCCGATAAATACTACGGGTAAACTGATCCAGCAGAATGATCAACGCCAGACGGCCACGCGGCTGACCGGCCCAGTCATCCAGCTGTCCCCAGATGGCCTGACGCACCTGATGGCCAAACAACTCACTGATAAGCCGATCCATGGCATCATCGCCAAACCACCAGAGTTTTTTCCGATCCGTGACCGGAAACCCCTGCTCCAGCTCACCAAACCAGAAATGCAATATCTCTTCAATCTGCTCAGTCATAAACCTCCGCCCTGTATGGCTTATACTCCGAAGTATAGATTACACCGGCACAGTCAGTTTTCAAAAACGCCCCTTTTTTCTGTCTCCGATCTGTTTTACGCTGGTGATTCGGAAACCAAGGTTCCTGACTACCTACGATCAAGGATATCGGCAATGCGTAACTTTCTGGTTCTGTTACTACTTATTCTGGCCGCCGCTGCGGGCTACTTTGTTCTCGGCCCGACAACACAACCTGTATCTCAGGAACCTGTGGCTGCTACTGAGCCTGATGAGCTCTCAAAGATGGCCGCTAAAAAGCATATAGAAACCATCACACAGGCCCCCGCAGAGGCTATTAATGTCGGAGAAGCAGACCATTTCGTCAGTAAGGATCAGCTACTGCAACTGCCGGAAAGCCAGACTCAGGCTCAGGCAGGTACTGAAGTCCTGCAGGAAGATAACGCCACAAGTTTTGCAGTAGAACTGAACAGCTTCGGCAATCGCAATCAGTCAGAGTCACAAACCACCCGTGCTCAGGGCCAGATCATTCGCGCCGACGAACTCCGACTGGGCAAGCAGATCCGCTTGAATGAACTGCTCAACGATCCGGATAACAGTGGCAATACCCTGTTCTATATTCACGGCGTGACCGACGGCGACGACCAGGGCTTGTGGGGCATCATTCAGAAAGGTCTGATGCATACATTCTCAAAAGGTATTCAGGTTAATCAGGGCCGGGTAACCGCCGACATCCCTCTATCCGCGGATGAACGACTGGCTAACAGTACCAGCTCATTTCTGGGCTCTATACTGGACCGTAAGGTAAAAGATACCTACGTCTATAATTACGAAAAAGGCATTCTGGGTCAGAATCCGGATCTTATAAGTCCGGGACAGGAACTGATCATTGTCACTTTTACCGAAGATGAGCTGATCTCTATCTATAAGCACTTTGCAGAACAGAATTCGCAGTAATAGCAGTGGGAGAATAAAATGATCGATCTCTATACCTGGGGCACTCCTAATGGCCGCAAGATTTCGATTATGCTGGAGGCGACTGGTCTGCCCTACCGGGTTCACCCGATCGATATTACTGCCGGGGATCAGTTTGAACCCGACTTTCTCGAAATCAGCCCCAATAACCGGATTCCTGCTATCACTGATGATGAAGGCTCGGAAGGCCAGCCCGTCAGACTATTCGAAAGCGGTGCCATACTGATCTATCTGGCAGAAAAAACCGGTCTGTTCATACCTACCGATCCACTCAGGCGGATCGAATGCATACAGTGGCTGATGTGGCAGATGGGTGGTTTCGGCCCGATGCTGGGTCAGGCGCACCACTTCAATCGTTTTGCTGAAGAGACGATCCCTTACGCCATACGCCGTTACAGCGACGAAAGCCGTCGGTTATGGGGTGTACTGGATAAACAACTGGCCGGCAAAGCCTTTGTCATAGGTGAGGATCTGTCTATTGCTGATTTTGCGATCTATCCCTGGGCTTGCCGGTATGAGTGGCAGGGTATCGATCGTAATGACTTCCCCCACGTGAAAGACTGGATGGATCGTTTGGCGCAGATCGAGTTTATCCAGTTTGGTATGCAGGTGCCCTGAGATAACAACTGCTTAACACTCAACCCCAAACCGACGCAGAGCTTTGGGTAGTACCTCATCCAACTGCTCCAGATCCTCTTCTTTGAGTTCAATCAGGTTCAGATCAAACTGCTGATACAACTCTTTACGGCGCATTTTCTCAGACAGATAGCCCGGATCACTGTCTACGCCCCAGTATTCAATAAAAAGTTGAGCCTGTGGCAGATAAAAATCGGCAATGGCATGGGTCTCTATTGGCAGCGGCCGATGACAGGCATGAATAATACCCGCCAGATACAGCCAGTTATCGATCATGACTTCGGCTTCCGATCTCAGCAGATGTCCATCCATTGCCGTACAGCCACTGTGCTGAGAGATCGCAGCAATACGGCACTTAAATGCCTTCAGCGTACGGGACAATACCGGATGATCAACCACCGCTTTAGGCCAGACAACATAGGGAATCGCAGAACGCTCATCCTCTCGCTGCAAACCACCGGCAATCTGGCCGGCTTCCGTTACCTGCCAACCCCGGAGCCAGGGTTTAATCCAGCCCAGCTCTGCCAATAGTTGATTAATTCTTGCCGCAGGCAGATCCGTTTTCAGACCCAGTCCCTTAGCACTGCTGAGTTTATCCTCCGGGCTGACCAGAGCCCGATGCGTCAGAGTCGCTGCTGGCCAGACGATGTAGCGCCCGAAACGATCACTGTCACGATAACGGCCTTGTTCAAACTCCCCTTTCGCGGTCAGTTGCCACTGCTCATTCTCACGACGAATCCAACCCAACGCTTCCAACTCCGAGAACATCTGACGACTGCTTTTACCCAGTTTCTTTGCCAACGCTGATGTTGAATACTCTTTTCTGTTATCGCTCACACACACTCTCCATGAACCTGAAGCAGCAACCTTCAGGGCGTAATTGCTGCCAGCATTACCTGTGCCGGATCGATCCTTACAACCACTGTTTGTCCTTTCTCAGGAGGTTGAGCAGAGATCCGGGCGTACAGCATATCACCGGTTGGCAGCCGCAACACCAGATCCTGATCATAAATGCTGATCACTTCGGCACTGTAACAATTCGGTCCGGCTTCCTGATCAGTCGAGCTATCCAGTATGACCGCCGGGGCTTTAATTAATGCCATCACTTCCCGCTGAAGAGCTAACTGTAACCGCTCACAGCTACTGCGGGTAATCGATGCGGAGATCTTCAAACCTGATTCAAGCACGACAGATACCAGCATATCGCCACTGTCTGCTGGCATCAGCTGATCTACCCGCCCAAGATACTGATTCCGGGCACTACTCTGCACTGAAAACTGGCTGATTGCACCCAGCAGGCTTTCAAGGGGTACCGAGCGATCCTGCAGGGCAACAACCGCACGCTGCTGAATATCACTCAGCAGGCGGTATAGTTTTAGCAGTCTTTCACCCATATCAGTCAGTTCTGCTCCACCACCGCCTTTCCCTCCCACAGCGAGAGACAGCAACGGTTCCTCAGCACGCTGATTCATATCTTTTACCGCATCCCAGGCCGCTTTATAGCTGATACCTGCCAGCTTCGCCCCCTGGCTGACTGAGCCGGCTTCAGCAATTGCCGCTAACAGAGCCATACGCCGGGGATTGGCAAACATCTTCTGATCCAGATTGAGGATCAGCTGAGCTTCGAGATTCATTCCACTGTCGGCCATATAAAACTACCTGAAATTACCAGATTGCTACTTTTCTATTCGCTATTGACGCTCAGACACTGCTTTTAGTACCTGCGGCTTTTGGTCAAACGTTATATAGGCTAGTATATATCGAATCGCTATAAAGTTAACTATATAGCGATATTTATGACTCCCGTTTGATTACCTTCTTAGGCGGCCAGATGAAAAAGATCACAGCATTAGTAGCTTTATTCTGCATGTTGCTATTACCAGTAGCCGAAGCCCGACCAATCACTGTATTTGCCGCCTCTTCCATGACCAATGCGGTCGACGAAATACTGGAGCGTTACCAGAAAATTACTGGCACAGCCGTCATCTCCAGCTATGCTGCGTCCTCTTCTCTGGCGCGACAGATCGCCGCCGGCGCCCCTGCTGATATCTACATTTCAGCCAATCAACGCTGGATGGATTATCTGCAACAGCAGCAAATGCTGATCACGCCAGGTAGTAAACCGCTGACAGGCAATCAGTTGGTTCTGATCGGTCAGCCAACTGTTAACCACCCCATAGCCCTGCAGGATCTGCCTGAAAACCTGAGCAACGAACGACTGGCAATCGCTGATCCGGCCCATGTCCCCGCCGGATTCTATGCCCGACAGGCTCTGGAACAACTCAATCTCTGGTCAATACTGCAGCCCCGACTGGCCAGCTCGCAGAATGTTCGCTCAGCCCTGCTACTGGTTGAACGGGGCGAAGCTCCTTTCGGGATTGTTTACCGAACTGATGCCCGCCTGAGCAACAAAGTCAAAATTCTGGCCGATATTGATCCTGCATTGCATCAGTCTGTCATCTATCCCATTGCGCGAATTAAAGACGGTCAGGATGAGAGTGAAGACCTGTATCAGTTCTTTCTGAGCACTGAAGCACGACAGATTCTGCAGAAACATGGCTTTATACAGCCCCGGACAGGATCAGATGATGCTCAGTGAATATGAAATCAGTGCACTGATACTGAGCCTTAAGATCTCTTCAATAGCCGTCCTTTTCAGCCTGCCACCGGGAATAGTGCTGGCCTGGCTGCTTGCTCGCCACCAGTTTCCCGGTAAAAGTCTGCTGGATGGATTGATTCATCTGCCACTGGTTTTACCACCCGTAGTTATCGGTTACCTGTTGCTGGTCGGGATGGGTCGCCAGGGCGTTATCGGTAGTTGGTTATATGAATGGTTTGGCTGGTCATTCAGTTTCAGCTGGCGCGGAGCCGCGCTGGCCGCAGCCATTGTTGCGTTTCCACTATTGGTCAGAGCAATCCGCCTGTCTCTGGAAACGGTAGACAGAAAACTGGAGCAGGCCGCCAGAACACTGGGGGCCAGTCCGTTAAGGGTATTTCTGACCATCACTCTACCGCTTACTCTGCCCGGATTACTGGCCGGTTCAGTGCTGGCTTTCGCCCGCTGCATTGGTGAATTCGGCGCCACCATTACCTTTGTATCGAATATTCCCGGTGAAACCCGCACCCTGCCCCTGGCCATGTATAGCTTCATTGAAACGCCGGGAGCGGAAGCAGAAGCAGCCCGGCTCTGCATCATAGCCATTGCGCTGGCTCTGTTTTCACTGCTGCTCTCTGAATGGCTGACCCGATTAACCCAGAAACGGATGGGCCTGTGATGCTGAAAATTCAGGTCAGTAAACAATTAGGTTCTCTGCAACTGGAGACCGATCTGACACTCCCAAGCCGGGGAATCAGCGCAATATTCGGCCGCTCAGGTGCAGGAAAAACGTCTCTCGTTAATCTGATCAGTGGTCTCGAGCGCCCGGATAATGGCGTCATAAAGATAGGCGAACATACCCTGTTCAGTTCTGAGCACAATGTGATGCTGCCACCGGAGCACCGCCGTATCGGTTATGTGTTTCAGGATGCCCGATTATTTCCGCATTACCGGGTGTCAGGCAATCTGAAGTACGCCAACCGCAATCCCGATCCTGCTCAGTTCGATCAGATAGTCCGGTTACTGGGACTGGAGCACCTGCTGGACCGGTATCCCGCATCCCTGTCCGGGGGTGAAAAGCAACGAGTGGCTATCGCCCGAGCACTGCTCAGCAATCCGGATATGTTACTGATGGACGAGCCGCTGGCTTCCCTCGATGAGCCACGAAAAGCCGAATTTCTGCCCTATCTGGAGCAACTGGTACAGCAGATCCAGCTTCCTGTGATATACGTAAGCCATAATCTGGAAGAGATTCTCAGACTGGCCGACCAGTTAGTCCTGCTCGATAACGGCAAAGTTATCAAACAGGGGCCTCTGGCAGAGGTCTGGAGTTCTCCGCAAATGCGGCCCTGGCAGCCCGATCAGGATATCAGCACGGTCGTGGAGACCCATCTCAAGCAGCAGCATCCGGACTATCCTATGAGCTGTCTCAGTCTGGATAATGAGATCAGTCTCTGGACATCCTACATTGATGCCCCTCTGAACACGCCGGTACGATTAAGAATTCATGCCCGGGATATCTCGCTGGTGCGCAATCCGCCGGCTCAGAGCTCTATCCGGAATATCATTCCTGTTACCGTCACCTGCTCCGGCAATATCAACTGTAACGATAACCGCCTGATCAGCCTTCAGGCAGGCCGTTGCGAATTAAAGTGTAATATCACTGCCTGGGCTGCAGATGAACTGAACATCAGCACCGGTGACTCACTTTTTGCACAGATTAAAGGGATGAGTGTGACAAGAAATGACTGGATATCGAATCGGTAAAGTGAACAGGCTGTTTCAGATAAAACTTACGGTAGGTTCAGATTGAAAGCTATTAGCTGGTATTACGGTAGGTGGTTATTCCGGCGTTCCCCCCCAGGTACGCCAAAACGGGGCTGAAGCTTATCCAGCCTGAAGCAGATCAGCCGTCAGGCAGTCCACTTTCTGATTATCCTCCAGTAACCGTCTGAAACGGGATGGGCTGACACCCAGGTATTTTTTAAACGCTCTGGCATAATAAGACGGATCGTTAAAGCCTACTGAATAGGCGATATCCGAGATCGTTGCCACCGGGTTCAGTAATAACCGGGCTGATTCTTTCAAGCGATAGCGCACCATATACTCCTGAAAGGTGATTTCGTAACGCTGCTTGAACAATCGGCTGAATTTTGTCGGCGTCAGCTGACATAGTTCTGCAAGCTTTTCTTCACTGATTTTCGAACTGTAGTGCAATTCGATGTGATTTATCGCCGGCTGCAGTACATTTACATCCTCCTCAGAGGCACGGAAACGCACCTCATCCGGCAAACGCACCAGACTCAGTCGAGGATTCTGTTCGCGGACTGCAAAACGAAAGCTGGCCGCGTTTTCAAGCGCGTTTATCACCTCCGTAATCATCACCTCAGACATCGGTGTCACATGATAATCCCACACACCGGTACGGAAAGCCCATACAGCCAGTGCCTCAGAATGTTGCTCAGTAAACATCAGAATAGGTGAATCGGGGTGCGCATGGCGCATCTTCTGTAACAGATTCAACCGGGGAATATCGGGATAATCGTACTCAAAGCAGATCAGATCTGCTTCTAACTCCTGCAAACTCCCCGGATGTCCTGGTACTTGTAAACAGTGATCTCATAGGTCTCTGAAAAGATGTCAGGCAACTGCGAAGGAGTCTGAGCATTTCTCAGATCCAGCCAGCACACTGACAGCCTATCAGTGAATTGATCTGTAACATTTTCCATGTCGACAGTACCTTTTAATTATTATTTTTCAGCACCGTCCATGGTCAGGAACTGCGAACGAGGT
The DNA here is from genome assembly GCA_963669425.2 of uncultured Amphritea sp. Classification (GTDB taxonomy): domain Bacteria; phylum Pseudomonadota; class Gammaproteobacteria; order Pseudomonadales; family Balneatricaceae; genus Amphritea. The sequence goes on along the minus strand of CAXXNC010000002.1, from coordinate 1,048,240 downwards.
CCCCCGTTCCTCCTCGTAAACTTTCAAACAGGCAGGTAAGAAAAAACAACATAGATAATTCATTCTGCGGACCTTAAGCCTAGTTGTACTTTCATTAAATAGACCATTTATTTTCTTGAATTAAATTCATACAAATCCAGCCTGATTTACGCTTCCACTAAAATAGTCCTGATCATCTGCAAGAAAATCCTACTGATTTATTCAAACACTCTCTAAATTTTCATACAGCCCTGTTGCGGAAAAGCGACGACTGTAAAGCCAATGTTGCAGCAGGAAACACACCTCAACTAACGGGGAAAGAGAAATGAAACTTCTGACATTCAAACAAATAAGTGAGTTTCTTCAAGACGAAGAAGGTCTTACCACAGTGGAATATGCCATTGCCGGTGCACTGGTAGGCCTGGCCGTTGTGACTGCGTTTACCGAACTGGGTGATGCGGTTGGTACCACAATCGGTGATATGGAAACCGCGGTAGAAACACGAGCTGATGGCGGCGGTGACGGTGGCGGTGATCCTGTTGACCCTGCTCCAGGCGGCTAATTAGTGATTCAACATTACTAAACGAACCAACCGGAACTGAATGATGAATACCGAGATCCTGAACGAACTGGCCCTGGCAGCGATTATTTCTGCATTGATCGGTGCAGTGTTGATCGACTTTCGTCAGCATCGCATCCCTAACAGTCTCTGCCTGTGCCTGGTGCTATTCGGTTTCATCTTTCAGGTTTCCCTTTCCGGTTGGGTCGGTGTTGCCTACTGGGCATCAGGCCTGGTTGCAGGCCTGATTCTGTTTCTTCCTTTTTATATTCTCAAAGGCATGGGGGCTGGCGATGTAAAAATGCTGGCAGCCATCGGCTCAGGCCTGGGGCCTTTGAACATTATCTTCGCTGCTGGCTACACACTTATCGCTGGCGGTGTCATGGGACTTTTCTGGTGGCTGGGTAGTCGACTCAGGAGACTGGGTGATGTGGGGGCGGCCATAGCAAAACTTCCTTATACGACAAAACAGTATTTCTTTTCTGCCTGGTTCTACTTTCGTACAGGCCAGCGTCTGTCTGGACCTGTCCAGCAGACAGTTAACAAACACTCCGGCAATCGCTTTCCTTACGCACTGGCGATTGCCTGCGGCTCAATGATGGTGATCTACCATCTGAACGCTGCTGAATTCTTTCATCTGAAAGCACTGTTTAATATCAACTGGATCAGCGGGGGTGCGCTATGAGTGACACCACACAAGGTCATGCCCTGTCACTTGAAACCATGACCGCATTAACCGACCTGGCGCCACGGCCAAAAACCATCGGCGAAACCGGTCTGTCTATGCAGTTCCTGAGCGAACAACTGAGTAAACACCTTTATGATGCCGGCGCGCTGACAATTTCGCAGCTGGTGAAACGTATGGCCCTGGCCGGATCGGTTATCGAAGAGATTCTGAGTTATCTGCGTCAGGAAGCCCGTCTGGAAGTACTCCCAAAGCTGGGACAGGGTAAAGAACTGCATTACAGCCTCACCGATCTCGGACGGGTCGGCGCATTTGATGCCCTGAATAAAAGCGGTTATATCGGCCCAACGCCGGTACCACTGCCAGAATACAACCGTATCGTAGAAGAACAATCAGTACATCAGAGTCAGATATCCCATGAACTGACCCATAAAGCCTTCAACGATGTGGTTATCAAAGAGTCGTTACTCGATCAGTTAGGCCCTGCCCTTAATTCCGGCCGAGCTATTGTTATCTATGGCCCTTCAGGTACGGGTAAAACCTATATTTCACAAAGGCTTACCTGGTTACTGGAAGATCAGTGTCTAATCCCTCATGCGGTTGCTGTGAATGAAACCGTCGTGCAACTGTATGACCCTCTGCTCCATAAAGCAGTGCCCACTAACAGCCCTGAAAGCAACCTGCTGTTCGCATCCGGCTATGATCCACGCTTTATTCTGTGTAAACGCCCGGTAGTGATCAGTGGTGGTGAGCTGACCCTGGATATGCTGGAAGTGCAATACGATCCGGCAGCCAAGCTGTACCGGGCACCGTTACAGATGAAAGCCAATAACGGCATGTACATCATTGATGATATGGGCCGGCAAAGGGTATCTCCTGTGGATCTGTTCAACCGCTGGATTGTGCCGATGGAAGAAAAACGGGACCATCTCAACCTCGGCACCGGCCAGAGTTTTGAAATTCCGTTCAATACCATTCTGGTTTTCTCCACCAATATTAATCCACTTGAGCTCGGCGATATGGCTTTCCTGCGCCGTATTGGCCACAAAGTTTTCTTCGACACGCTGGACCGCGAAGACTTTACCGCGATCTGGCATCAGGTTTGTGAAGAGAAACAGATCGAATGCTCTGATGATCTCCTGACCTATCTTTTTGACCACCATTATCAGCGTGAACACCGGTCTATGCTGCCCTGCCATCCGCGGGACCTGCTCGGTATTGCGCAGGATAAAGCGACGTATCTCGGAACACCCACAGTGCTGACCAAAGAACTGCTGGACTGGGCCTGGGATAGCTACTTTGTAAAGCTTGAACAACAGGAGGGGCAGCCGGTTCATTCCGTCTGATCTTTCCGGGAGGACACCATGTTTAGTGGACGCACATTTTCTCTGATCATACTGGCTGGCCTGCTGGCGGTCGCAGCAGCCTGGATGGCCAATGACTGGCTCGAGAATCAGACCAAGCCTGTTCAGGTCGCTAAGACGGAAGATACTGTCACAGTGATGACTGCCGCCCTGACGATACCTTACGGGCATAAAGTCGAACCTCAGCACCTGAAGCAGATCGAAATGCCAGAATCCGTAATTCCTAACGGCACGGTTTCCAATCCAGATGAGCTGATCGGTAAGGTTGCTCAGACTGAAATCATTCAGGGTGAGATCCTTATGGCGGCCCGGTTCAGCGAACATGCTCAGGGCAGCACCCTGGCCTCGCTGATCGAACCAACTAAGCGGGCTATCACTGTAAGGGTAAACGATGTCGTCGGCGTGGCAGGTTTTCTGTTGCCGGGTAACCGGATCGATATTCTGGCCAGCCGTGTCATCAATAAGCGGGCCTATACCCGCACACTGATCGAAGATCTGAAAGTACTGGCTGTTGACCAGACCGCCACAACCAATGAGAAAGACCCTGTTATCGTCAGGGCTGTCACTCTGGAAGTAACACCAGCGGAAGCAGAGCGCATTGTCACTGCCCGTTCAGAGGGACCGATTCAGCTGAGTCTGAGAAACCCGGAAGACGACCAGGTCGCCAAAGCCGCGCCTAAAAAGCGGGCAGTACGTCCGGTCTCCACCAACGTCACCATTATCCGTGGCACATCGGTACACAACAGCAAAGTGAACTTATAACCAAGCAGTTTAGTGGTGGGGGTACTCCCCTCACCCTTATGACCCGGCACCACCGGGTATCGCAAAGGAAGATAGGGAGTTGTCATGCAATATCACATAAACCTCAAGCAATGTGTTGCGGGGCTGATTGTAATGATGTTCCTGCTATCAGCTTATCCCGCCTTCGGCCAGGATGTGTCTGTTCGCAGCACCAAACTGGAAGCCTTTAACGAGCTGACCGACCATCAGCAACAACTGAGAACTATCTGGGTGCCACTGTACAAGTCCCATATTCTGGAACTGAATACACCGGTCAGTAAGATCTCCATCGGTAACCCGGATATCGCTGATATTCTGATCATGCAATCGGGCCAGTTATACATTTTAGGCCGCGGACTGGGCACAACTAATGTTCTGCTCTGGGATAAGCGCAACAAACTGATCAGCGCTTTTGATATCGAGGTTACACACGACCTGGATACCCTTAAAGCGAAGCTGTTCCAGCTATTACCTGATGAAGATATCCGCGTGCATTCCTCTCAGGGCGCCATCGTTCTCAGTGGCCAGGTATCCAGCCTTGCGAAAATGGACACTGCCGTTCAGATCGCTCGTAGCTTTGCCCGCCCCACCAAAGAGGATGAGGAGGAGATCTCCAGCATCGTCAACCTCATGGGGGTCGGAGGAGCGCAGCAGGTCATGCTCAAGGTTACGGTTGCGGAAGTATCCCGCACCGTCATGCGAAAACTGGACTTCAAATTTAACGCCGTGGATACCCAGGGTAACTTCCTGTATGGCTTAACCAGTGGCGACATCACATCAAACGCGCCATCGGCTATCGGCCCTCCGGTAATTACTGACCGGGCACTGTTCGGTACCTATTCTGCGGGTAACTTTATTCTTAATCTGGCTATCGAAGCAGCCAAAGAGAACGGTTCAGCCAAAGTGCTGGCAGAACCCACCCTGACCACACTCAGCGGCCAGGAGGCTAACTTCCTGTCTGGTGGTGAATTCCCGGTACCAGTACCTAATGATGATGGCCTGACCATTCAATTCAAAGAGTTTGGTATAGGTCTGAAGTTTGTCCCAGTGGTACTCGACTCCGATCAGATCAACCTGAAACTGAATATCAGCGTCAGCGAACTGGCCAATGTTTCAAGTATTTCGACCAACACGGGTTCAGGAACCTTCTTCGTACCATCTCTCACTAAACGTTCTGCCGCCTCCACCGTAGAACTGGCCGACGGCCAGACCATGGCCATCGCAGGCCTGTTGAATGAGAACATGCGTGAAGTAGTGAATAAATTCCCCGGACTTGGAGATATTCCCGTGCTTGGCCATCTGTTCAGAAGTCAGCAGTTTGAAAAAGGCGAAACCGAACTGGTCATCATGGTGACTCCACATCTGGCTAAGCCGATCAATCCTGATGAGATAGATCTGCCGACCGATCAGTTTGTAGAACCGTCCGATGCCGACTTCTATCTGCTGGGCAGAACCCTGGGAACCCCTCCAGGCGCTCCTGAAGCAGAAGCGGAGGCTGGTGCCGCAGAAGGTGATGCTACTCAAACAGATGCAACCCAGTCCACAGAAACCTCTCAGACATCTGCTACCAGCTATGCCGCACCGCCCGCAACGCCGATTACCGGCAGTACCGGCGGTCTGGAAAGTAGCTATGGCCACTCAGTCAATTAGGAGAACCGTTATGCGCACTATTATCACACTGACTGCGATACCGTTTCTGGCTCTGCTGACGGCCTGCAGCACCAACCCTCAGGAATCTCTGGTACTGGGGGAATCCGTCAGACAGGTGACTGAGATGCAGATCCAGAATCCGGATGCGAAGGAACAACACGGCACCGAGTTACATGGCTCAATGGATGGCCGGATGGGTGTCAACGTTATGAACGTATACCGTAGTCACATTGACAAACCACAGGAAGTTAAGAACGAAATTCAGGTAAATATTGGTAACTGAGCCAGATGCCCGGTTACCGGGAGGCAACTATGAAAACGCCAACCGCCCGCAGGAATAAGCAGATTGCTCTCCCTGCTTCCCAGCGAGGCATCGTAGCAGTGGTCGTCACTGTCGGCATGCTGGCCTTGTTAGCAGTAACAGGGCTGGCACTGGATAGCGGCCACATGCTGGTTAACAAAACAAACTTACAGAATGCAACCGATGCTGCAGCACTGGCTGCAGGTCGTACCCTGCAACTGACTGATGGTGATCAGACAGAGGCTGCAACGGCTGCAAATACTGTATTTACTGCGAATCTGACCGACGAGCTAAGCGGTATCGGTCCTACTATCACAGTAACCTTTTCTGAAACTCTGCAGCCAGGTTCATTCCAGAGCACAGTTACTGACCCACAGTACGTCAAGGTTGAAACCTCTACTGTCGCTCTGAACAGCTACCTTGTTCAGGTAGTTGGGGTGAACACCAAGAATGTATCCACCGCATCTGTTGCCGGATACGCTCAGGGAGCGAATATCTGCAACCTTATTCCCGTTATGGTGTGTGGTAAACCAACTCCTGATGGCGAAGACCCCGATGATTACTTTCACGGTTTTAAGACGTTCGATCCTGACAGCTATAACGCGAGCACCGATGTAACAACCCTTAAAGTGGGTTCCGGTGATGGCCCGGATACCGAGGTTGGTACCGGTAGCTTCCATCTTATCGATCTGCCCGGATTACAGGGCGCTAATGATATACGCTATGCATTTGCCGGGAACCCTAGCTGCGCCGCCGTGGATGAGCCACTTCAAATAGATCTGGCACCGGGTAACAAGGTCGGTCCGACAGTTCAGGGCATTAACACACGGTTCGGCGACTACTCAGGTCCCCTGAACGGTGATCGCAGCATCTACCCGCCAGACCTGGCCAATGACAATGCCAGTACACCAATGTGTCAGGACGGCAGCAGCACAGCCTGTAACGATGCCCTCGAATATTACAACTACTATCAGCAGGCAGCAGTGCAGTCACAGAATACCAGCCAGCAATTTGAGCGTCGTATTGTCGGGGTTCCGATTGCTGACTGCAGTGTATCAGGTACAGGCAGCAACACACCGGATCAGATGCAGACACCACTGGGAATCGGTTGTTTTCTGCTGACCGAACCCGCTTCTCAAACGGGGGGGGCTCAGGACAGTAGCGGTTCATTCAAAGGGGTGTTTATGGAAGAGTGCCCACAGCCTGCTCTGGGGGTTACCACCAGTAGCGGTGTCGACATCATCGTTCTCTATAAGAATCCGGATCGGGGGGATGCATGATGAAACAGTTCAGTCACGCGCCTAACACAGCTAAACGACAACAGGGAATTGCGGTGGTGGAATTCACCATCGCTCTGCCACTGCTGTTGTTCCTGCTGTTTTCCGGTGCCGAAGTGGGCCGTCTGCTCTACCAGTACAACACACTGGCTAAAGCCACTGAAGATGGTGCCCGCTATCTCGCCAGGGAAGTACGTATAGCCCAGGGTCAGGGCACTCTGAGTACTATTACCAGCAATGCGGAAAAGCTGGTCCGCTATGGCACCATTGTTGATGGTCAGGAAGCACTGTTACCTGGCACTGTTACCGTCACAACCAATACTACAGGCACTGCACCAGCAGAGATCAGCGTCACTGCAAGCTTTACTTATACACCGATGATTTTCCCGGATAGCGTACCGGGATTCGGAATGTGGGATGACCTGTTACTGGCTCGCCCTCTGTCAACCAGCATCAACATGCCAATTCTCTAGTGGGTGACAGTTATGAAAAACACACAGACAACAACCAGCAGTAGCAGAAGCAAAAGCAAAAGCAACAGACAATCAGGGTTGGTCACCGTTGAGTTCGCCCTGATCGGTGGACTGTTCTTTCTGATCCTGTTCGGCATCATTGAATTTGGCCGCCTGCTATTCACCTGGAATACCCTGGATGAAGTCACCCGCAGAGCAGCCCGACTGGCCGCAGTCTGCCCGATGGATCAGACCGCCTCCGTAGCCAATAGCGCTGTATTCAACGGCACAATTCTGACGAACCTCAACGCTGCTAACGTCAACATTGAATATCTGGATGAAAACTTTGCCTCTACTACAACACTTGAAGAGGTGCGTTACGTCAGAACCGGCATACAGAATTACCAGCACCAGATGATCGTGCCACTGCTGCCGATTGATGTCCTGACAGCGCCCCCATTCACAACCACACTGCCCAGCGAAAGCTTAGGTATCACGGACAGCGCAAGCTGGAACGTGCAATGCTGATGCTGCCCGGACAAAGCAACAGGAGCAAGGAGATCTGATATGGACAAGCTAATAAAAACCGGCGGATTTAATCAATACCAGGTTCTGCTGAGCAGCCGCAGTGGACAGATGCTTGAGCAACTGGAAGCGACCATCAGTGCGGAAACCAGCAATGTTCAGATACAGAAACGACTGGTGACAAACGGTCATATCGATCCGCTCTATGATATCGATACCTTGCCTGATCTGCTGATTCTCCATCTCAGTGAGCACTGGGTCGGTGAACTGGAGGAACTGGCATCCCACAACAGTGGTGATCGCCCTCCGGTTCTCGTTATCGGTAACATTCATAACCCTGATACTATGCGCCTGGCGATGAAAGCCGGTGCCCGGGACTTTCTGACAGAGCCGGTTAACAATCAGGAACTGATCAACATCCTGCAGCAACTTGAAGCAGAAAAACGCCAGACCAGCCTCACTGAGAAAGGAGCGCTGACCGCATTCATCAATGCCAAAGGCGGCTCAGGAGCTTCTTTCCTGTCCTGTAATATTGCCCATATGATGCAGGCTCAGGGCCAGCAGGAAGTAATCCTGATGGATCTGGATATGCAGTTTGGCTCGCTGGCACAGTATCTGGATATGAAACCGGAAAACGGCGTATCGGACGCACTGAAAGTGGTTGAAGAACTCGACAGTACAGCTCTGAATGCCTACCTGATGCGACATAAGTCCGGACTTAAGGTACTCGGAGCCACTACCAATACCATCCGCCTGCCAAACCAGACACCTGACCACCAGCTAACGGCCCTGTTAAATCTGTTACAGAAGCACTGTAATCAGTTGGTGGTAGACCTCCCCAGAATGATCGATCGTACTGCGATCAATATCCTGCAACAGGCAAACAAAATTGCGGTGGTCGTCCAGCAGGACTTTATCAACCTGAAAGACGCTGTCCATCTGCTGGGAATACTGCGTAACGAGCTGGCTGTGCTTGATGAACAGATCGTCATCATCGTTAACCGTTATGACAAGAATTCCCCGATCCGGATCAAAGACATTCAGGAAAGCCTGCACGCTAAAAACCTGGTCACAGTGCCCAACGATTACAAGGTGGTGCTGGACAGCCTGAACAAAGGTGAACCAATTCATACCGTCGCCCGGCGGTCAGCCATCGCCAAAGCGCTTAATGATATTCAGAGCGGACTGATCAGTGATGATATCAATGCCCCTAAAGGGATGATTTCTAATCTGTTTTCCCGACTGAGAGGAGGCTAGGACTATGCCATTCGAAGACTTACAAGTGTATCAGGAAGAACCGGAACAGAAGTCAGCACCCGAGTCTCATGAGGAGCAACCATTCTCCACCAGCGGCAAACTGGAGAAAGAGTGGAAAAACCGCATCCACCAGAAGTTGCTGAAGGTGATGGATCTGTCTCTGATCGATAACCTGGATCCGGCTGATGCCCGGACACAGATCAGCGATATCTGTAAACAACTGATTCAACAGGAGCAGATCCCCTGTAACCAGGCTTCCCGGAACGCCCTGATCAAACAGATTGAGGATGAAATTCTCGGACTGGGACCACTGGAGCCACTGCTGGCGGATCATTCCATCTCCGATATCCTCGTCAACGGCTCTGACAGCGTTTACATCGAACGCAAGGGTAAACTGGTACCGACCGATGTCAGGTTCAACAATGATAATCACCTGCTCAATATCATCGACCGCATCGTATCCAGCGTGGGCCGCCGGATTGATGAATCCTCGCCCATGGTGGACGCCCGCCTGAAAGACGGTTCCCGGGTAAACGCAATCATTCCGCCACTGGCGCTCGATGGCCCAAGCGTATCAATTCGTCGTTTCGCCGTTGAACGGCTGAACATGGATAATCTGGTTGAGCTGGGCTCTATGCCTCAGGAGCTGGTTCAGGTGTTTGAGGGCATCGTAAAGGCCCGGCTCAACATCCTTATCTCCGGGGGTACCGGCTCCGGTAAGACCACTATGCTGAATATCCTGTCGGGCTATATTCCTCAGGATGAACGGATCGTCACCATTGAGGACTCCGCCGAGTTACAACTGCAACAGCCTCACACAGTCCGACTCGAGACCCGCCCACCGAATATCGAAGGCAAGGGTGAAGTCAGTCAGAGGGACCTGGTCCGGAACAGCCTCCGGATGCGGCCAGATCGCATCGTCATTGGTGAGGTCCGGGGTGGTGAAGCACTGGATATGCTGCAAGCGATGAATACCGGTCACGATGGTTCACTGACGACCATTCACGCCAATACGCCAAGAGATGCCTTAGGGCGAATTGAGAATATGGTTTCGATGAGCGGTGTGAACTTCCCGGTTAAAACCCTGCGCGCGCAGATCGCCTCGGCGATCAACGTAGTGATTCAGATTGAACGGATGGAAGATGGTCGCCGACGCCTTACCAGCCTGCAAGAGATCAATGGCATGGAAGGCGAAGTTGTAACAATGACCGAGCTGTTCCGTTTTGAGCGCCAGGGTATTGATGAAGAAGGCAATGTACTGGGCCAGTATCGGGCCACAGGGATTATTCCTTCGTTCTTTGATCACCTCAAACAACGTGGTATTCAACTGCATTATCACCTGTTTGACCGTTAACAGGAGGAGCTGACTATGTCACAGCAAACTATCTTCATGGCAATGGTCTTCGTTGCCGTATTCATGCTGTTCATGGGACTCGCAGTACCTGTCTTTGGTGAAAATCAGAAAGCCAGGAGCCGGTTGCAAAAGCGCATCAAAGAGATGGCTCCGGATGCTGACGCCAACGCCATTACCGTACTACTGCGAAAAAAATACCTGAAATCCCTGTCACCGCTTGAACGCTGGCTGGAATCACTGCCTGGTATGGAGTACATCAGCGACCTGCTGGAAAAGGGGGGCTATAAAGCCCGTGCCTATCAGATGGTGCTAGGGGTCCAGATGCTGGCAATTCTGAGCATGATCGTTGCCTGGATCATCACCCGCAGCTGGATACTTGTCGTACTGGTGGGCATTGTCACCGTGGCAGCCCCATTCCTGAAACTGATCCATGCTAAACGTCAGAGAATCGCCTTGTTTGAAGAACAACTTCCGGACGCGATCGATATTATGAAACGTGCGGTCAAAGCCGGCCATCCATTCTCCGAAGCCCTGCATCTGGTCGGTGATGAGATGGAAGGACCCGTTGGACAGGAGTTCAAGCTGACCTTCGCTGATCTCAACTACGGTAACGATCTGCGCCGGGCAATGCTGGGCTTACTGCACCGGGTTCCCAGCGTGACGGTGATGGTGCTGGTTTCCTCGATCCTGATACAGAAAGATACCGGGGGTAACCTGGCAGAGATACTGGAGCAGATCGCCCGCGTTATCAGAAGCCGGTTTAAATTCCAGCGGCGGGTAAAAACGCTTTCTGCCGAAGGCCGCTTATCCGCATGGATTCTGGTGCTGGTGCCGTTTGTGCTGTTCATCATGATCAGCATTACCAACCCGGGTTATCTGCCGATGCTGGTCGATGACCCACTGGGCATCAACCTTATTATGATTGCCTTTGTCATGATGATGATCGGTATCATCTGGATCAAACGCATTCTGCGGATCGATGTTTAAGGGGGACATATCATGGAATATTTAATCGGACTCGTCTCAGGGCTTACCGAAGACCCATTCAGCGTCAGACTGATTATTATCTCTCTGACTTCACTCACCGTCATCGCTCTGGTACTGGGGCTTGGCTTTATGCTACTGGGCGCAATCGATCCGATTCGCCTACGGGTCAACCGTCTGCGCAACGACGGCAATATGACTCAGGCTGGGCAGATGGATCTGAAACGCAGCTCATCCAACAAACCCCTTTCAACCATTGAAAGTGAGGGTGAGAAAGAGATTCTGACCCGACTGGCCCACGCTGGTTTCCGGTCAGAGAGCGCAAAAACAGAATACTTTGCAATCCGTATTCTCAGCGCCCTGTTGTTTCCGGTCCTGATGCTTTTCGCTCTGCAACAGATGCCAGAGATTCAGAATAATCACGCAATCATAATGATGCTGGCAGCAATCGGCCTGGGTATCGTATTACCAAGCTGGGTACTGGATAAGCTGATCGCATCCCGACAGCAGAAACTGCGCAACGGCTTTCCTGATGCGCTGGACATGCTGGTTGTCTGTGTTGAAGCCGGTCTTGGCCTGCAATCAGCACTGCAACGGGTTGCCGATGAACTCAGTATCAGTCATCCGGAACTGGCCGAAGAGCTCGCTCTGGTCAATACTGAAGTACGAATGGGTGTTGAGAGAATGGCCGCAATGCGCAATATGGCAATGCGGACAGGCTTGGAAGATATCCGTGGACTTGTAACCTCACTGGACCAGAGCATGCGATTCGGTACCAGTGTGGCGGATACCCTGCGGGTATATTCCGAAGAGTTCCGGGATAAGCGCTTACAGAGAGCAGAAGAGATGGCGGCAAAAATATCCACCAAGATGATTTTTCCGCTGACATTCTGTATGTGGCCTTCGTTCTTCCTGGTTATGGTCGGTCCGGCAATTCTTGGTGTGCTGGCGGTACTGGCCAGAAGCTGAGAACTGCAGGCAACGCCCGAACAATAGTCTGCTCAGGGAACGTGATTATGCTGAAGACCACCCTACAATCCGGATCGACCCGCCTGCTGGCGCTGAGCCTCTGCCTGCTGATTCTGGGCGGCTGCGCCGGCAACGGCACGAAAGAGGAATCATCGGCAGCTCAATCCGATTTTTATAACGGTAAGGCCGCACTGCCCTTTTTAGCTGAACAGCTGGCCAAAACACCGGAAGAAGCAATGGTCTGGGCCAATAATGCATTGCAAAGCGGTGATGGTGATCGCGCCTTGTTTAACTATATCCGCGCCTACGAACTGGATGAAGAGCACACTGCTGCCCTGTTAGGCATTGGAGAGATCCACTATAAGCGCGGTAACTACGCGATAAGTCAGAAAGCCTATGACCGGGCTCTGGCAATTAATCCCGACCTGGGCGAAGCCCATCACGGGCAGGGGATGATCCACCTGCACCGTAAAGCCTACTCGATGGCTGAGGAATCCCTGAAAAAATCGATTATCCTGCTACTTCAGGAAAATCAGAAGCACCCACTACTGGTCGATACTTATAACAGTCTGGGGATTATCAGTGACCTGCGCAGCGACTTCCCACTGGCAATGCTGTATTACAAAGAAGCAGAGCAACTGGATCCTCGTAATCCCGTCGTAGCCAATAACCTGGGTTATTCCCATTATATGCAGGAACAATGGAGCAGCGCTGAAGCCGCTTTTAGCCGGGCCCTGAAATCCAACTCAAAGTACAGCCCCGCCTGGCGTAATCTGGGACTGACCTATGCCCGCCAGCAGCGCTACGATGAAGCACTGTATGCACTTGAACAGGCCATGAGTCAGCATCAGGCATACAACGATATCGGCTATATCTGTATGATCTCCGGTCACTATCAGGATGCAGCCCGTTTCTTCCGCAAAGCGATCGACACTAACCCAAAGTATTATCAGGTTGCCCAGCAAAATCTGACCCGGGTTAAGCGCCTGCTGGCCAGCGATCCCAATACCCGCAGCAAGCTCTGAAACTCGTCTTAACACCAGGCCGCACTCTCCGATGCGGCCTTTTTGATATCTGTTTAGCAGGTAACCAGTCATTCACAGGATCAACCAAATCCAGAAAATATGTCCCCAAAAATAGTGATTAAAGCCCTTGCAAAAAAAATTGAAAGGCGCATTCTGTAGATGTGACAGAAAGATAATTTGCAGTAAGGGTTACATCATGAATATCAACATCACTAACCGCAATGACAAAGTATCTCCTGCAGTACGAGAAAAGATAGAACACTGGTTAGAAGAAAGTCAGAAGCGCTATAACGTAATTTCCAGCGCTCAGGTCACAATCGAAAAAAACAACGGTAAGGAAGAAGTAGTAGAAGCAACAGTGCATGCCAAAGGCAAGGACCTGTTCGCTAAGGCAAACGCCGAAAACCTCTATTCAGCGCTGGATTCACTGGCACACAAAATTGATAAGCAGCTGGCCAAAATCCGCGATATTCAAACTAATAAGAAAGGCACTGGAAAGCCTGCTCTGGAAGAAGAAGTCGCCGAGGAAGCGCTGGAAGAAGAGTAACTCCCTCTGAATACAAAAAAAGGCTGAATATGATTCAGCCTTTTTTATTGTCCGGACGCTGGTCAGTTCAGCGGTTTCAGAAAACGTTCAGTAGTCCAGCCCACCAATAGTTTGTCTCCATTACTGACCCGGATCTGTTTCCAGCTGCCCTTACTGCTCAGCACTTCAACCTGATCATTCTGACTCAGTTTACCGGCAATTTTATAACTTGTACCCGGACCTTTGCGTACCCGGACATTGTTACCGGTAACCTGATAACGATTATCCTGGCCACTGATATTGGCGCGGGTCTGAGCTACCGGTTGGGTTTCTACCGGTACAGATGCTGAAGCACCAGCCCCTGCGACAGGCTTAAGATAACGTCGTGCCGTCCAGGCAACCTGAGTCGCACCTTTATCATTAAGGTACTGCACCTGAACCCATTCACCTTCCACAGCCAGAGGCTTAACGACCTGCTGACGTTTCAGTGCCCCCACAACAGCATGTTTACTGCCCGGCCCTTTGCGAATCCGCAGCCTGTCGACATTAACAATCAGTGAGTCATCGCTGGCCAGATCAATACCCGCAGGTCCTCCCTGTGGACTGATCATCCCTTCAGGCACCCAGCCTTTAAGAGGCTGTTTTTCTGCGCTGAGAAAGAATACCCGGGACCAGTCACCTTGCTGATCGATTTTCAGCAGCATCTGGCCCTGGTACAACTCGGTCATCGACCGGCCATTACTGGGCGCATCAAATACCGAGGTATCCTGATTAACGACATAGTATTCAAATGCAAAAGCAGCCATTGAAAACATGGCCAGCACACCACTCAGAACCGACTTCCAGATTCCGGCCTTAAGCTTAACAATCACGGATGCAACTCCCCCTTTGCTCGTCCATCGACACATCTTAGCAACAAGGTTACCCAGGGATAAGCCCTGTGGTTAAAAAGAACATCAAGTAAAGAGAAGAAATACAGGAAAAGATGGCGTCCCATAGGGGGTTCGAACCCCTGTTACCGCCGTGAAAGGGCGGTGTCCTAGGCCACTAGACGAATGGGACGCTGCAGACAGGGCGATCAGCCCCGAGGACGGTGCGTATCATACTGACTGAAACATCAAAGTCAACAATAAAAACAATACGATACATATCCAGAACATCTGCCCAAAACATCTGATAAAAAAAAGTTATCAGATTACAAAATGATTATTCATTAGACAGTTTCCCGATGCACAGGGAGAATATCTTTCTATACCCATCACCTTTTAGCGATTAAACATACAACGGGAGTTAACAGCAGCCATGAGCACTATGATGCCATTAGAGAAATTTCAGCAAATTCGTCATGTGGATGAAGTCGTTGAAATGGCGAGTGACAGCTTCTGGGTTTACCGTCGTACAATCGGCTTTAACGGTGCAATGAGCGCTACTGCACGGGTTGTGTTTTTCGGCCGCAGCCGTGAACAGGTAGAAGCGTGGATGGCAACGCAATAAACATCTGATCCGAATTTCAATTTAACTGATTTTCTGACTACCTCTGGATAACTCAGTTAATCGACTGGCCAGCGATCCTGGCCAGTCACTCCTACCCGACCTACCCGGTTCGCCCTTCCGATTGCCCTGCCAGCGCTCATCCGGTCTATTCTGAAACCACAGACTGACCAGTAACAGATAACACAATGAATCCCGAAGATTCAGTGTGACAAAACAGGATGCTGTGGAGTTAACCTCACAGCGCAAGCGTTTCCCGATCAGTCCCGGACTGATCTGATGATTAAGGTTTTAATAATGAGCAACGAACTGACACCTTTCGAACTGCGCCAGCAGATCCGCACCGGTGAGTTTTCCGGCAATACCTCTGGTTTTGGTCAGGGCTTTGTACAGGGCAACCTGGCGATCATGCCAAAAGAGTGGGCCAATGATTTTCTGCAGTTCTGTCAGCGTAATCCAAAGCCGTGTCCGATTGTCGGCATGTCCAGCCAGCCAGGCGAATTCATGCTGCCGGAACTGGGCCAGGATATCGATATCCGCTCTGATGTACCTAAATACCGCATTTACGAGAACGGTGTAATGACTCAGGAAGTCGCGGATCTGAAAGAGTTCTGGCGCGATGATCTGGTGACGTTTGTACTGGGCTGCTCATTCTCTTTTGAAGAAGCCCTGATCGCCGACGGTCTGGAAGTACGTAACATCACTGAAGGTGTCAACGTTCCTATGTACCGCACTAATATTGAATGTAAGAGTGCTGGCCGATTCAGCGGTACCACCGTTGTAAGCATGCGCCCGATGAAAGCAGCCGATGCGATCCGTGCGATTCAGATCTGCACCCGTTTCCCATCCGTTCACGGTGCTCCATTGCACCTGGGTGATCCGGCTGAGATTGGCATCAGCGACATCAACTCACCGGATTTCGGCGACGCTGTCACCATCAAGGAAGGTGAACTGCCAGTATTCTGGGCGTGTGGTGTGACTCCACAGGTTGCTATCGAACAGGCTAAACCTGAGTTCTGCATCACCCACAGCCCGGGCCACATGCTGATCACCGATCTGCCGAACAGCCGTCTGGCAATCCTGTAAACCCAGCATAAAGGAGATATCTCTATGTCTATACGTCTGAATTGCGATCTGGGTGAAAGTTTCGGCTCCTGGAAAATGGGTCTGGATGAAGCAGTTATGCCGCACATTGACCAGGCAAACATCGCCTGTGGTTTCCATGCCGGTGATCCCCTGGTTCTGCAGAAAACTCTGGCGCTGGCAAAAGAAAACAACGTCACCATCGGTGCTCACCCGGGTTATCCGGATCTGGTTGGCTTCGGACGTCGCAGCATCAATGCAACTCCGGCTGAACTGAAAGCGATGGTGCAGTATCAGATCGCTGCCATCGATGGCATGGCCGCTACTCAGGGCCTGACTCTGACGTACGTTAAGCCTCACGGCGCTATGTATAACGATATGATGAAAGACGCGTCCGTGCGCGTCTCTATCATGCAGGCAATCGCTGAATACCACCGTCCGCTGGTACTGATGCTGCAAAGCACCCCGGAAGCAGAACAGATTCTGGAAGAGGCAAAACAGTACGGTCTGGAACTGTGGTTCGAAATCTTTGCTGACCGCTGCTACGACGATGACGGCAAACTGCTGGCACGTACCAAGCCGGGCGCTGTCCATACTAAAGAGAAGATGCTGGCACAGGTGAAACAGCTTAAGGAAGAAGGCACCATCACGACTGTGAGCGGCCACACCCTGAATCTGCGCGCCGACACTCTGTGTGTTCACGGCGATAACATGGAAGGCGTCAATGCCATCCAGGAAATCCGCGAGATGATCAGCGAATGAATGCTATGGTGAAAAACGGTATCAAAATCGAAGTCGCCGGGGAAAACGCCCTGATCGTCTACTTCGGCGAAAAAACAGATCCCCGGGTTTCCGCCCAGGTACAACAGGCTGTCACTATTCTGGAAAGTGAGCTGAGCGGCAAGCTGATCGATATGGTGCCGTCTTACGCATCCCTGCTGGTGATCTACGATATGCTGGCCACTGACCACCTGGAAGTGCGCAGCATTATCCGCAAAGTGGTTGACCAACTGGGTGAAGCTACCAGTGGTGAAGGCAACCTGGTGACTCTGCCAGCCTACTACGGCACCGATGCAGGTCCTGACCTGGAAGCCCTGGCTCAACGCGCCGATCTGAGCGTAGAAGAGGTCATCAAGCTGCACAGCGAGATGGAATACCGTGTTTACGCGATCGGTTTCGCGCCGGGCTTTGCCTATCTGGGTGAAGTGGATGAGCGCATCGCCGCACCGCGCCTGTCGACCCCTCGCCTTAAAGTACCCCGTGGTGCAATCGCTATTGCCGACCGCCAGACCGCTGTCTACCCAGCCGTATCACCGGGTGGCTGGAATCTGATCGGCCTCTGCCCTACCCGGATGTTTGATCCGCAGGCAGAACCGACCATGCCGGTACAGGTAGGCGACCGGATCAAGTTTAACCCGATCAGCCGCGAAGAGTTCTTTGCGCTGGGTGGCGAACTGGGAGAGATTCAATGAGCGGCTTTAAAGTACTGCAACCCGGTTTGCTGACCCTGATTCAGGATGCCGGTCGTTTTGGCCATCACCGTATCGGTCTGACCACCGGCGGTCCTCTGGATGCTCTGGCTTTTCGCTGGGCGAACCGCCTGGTAGACAATCCAGCCAACACCACCGCACTGGAAGTCAGTATCGGTGGTCTGGTACTGGAAGCGGAAACCGACGCCCAGATCGTTCTGGCAGGTGCAGA
The DNA here is from genome assembly GCA_963669425.2 of uncultured Amphritea sp. Lineage (GTDB taxonomy): Bacteria > Pseudomonadota > Gammaproteobacteria > Pseudomonadales > Balneatricaceae > Amphritea. The sequence continues at coordinate 1,030,278 of CAXXNC010000002.1, read as the reverse complement.
GATGCCCCTGAAGATTAACGGTGTTGAACAGGACCGCTGGCACGCCCATAAAGTACAAGCGGGCGACAAGATTGAAGTCGGCTTTTCTACTCAGGGTGCCCGTGCCTATCTGGCCGTCAGCGGTGGCTTTGATGTGGAGCACAGTTTTTCCAGTAGCGCGACCGTAACCCGCGAAGGGATCGGCGGCTTCACCGGTGAAAAACTGCAACAGGGTGATTTCCTGAAGTGCAAGCCACCGGTAGAACACCGCGCTTTCCGACTGTCAGAAGAGCACCGTCCTGACTATTTCGACGATATCACCCTGCGGGTGATCACCGGCTATCAGCAGCACGCCTTCAGTGATTATCAGAAACGTCTGTTCTTCAGCAGCGAGTACACGGTTACTGATCGTGCCGACCGCATGGGCTACCGCCTGGAAGGCCCTGAAGTGAAACCTTCGTTCGACGGTATTCTCTCAGAAGGTATCTGCCATGGTGCCATTCAGATCCCTGCAGACGGTCAGCCGATCGTACTGCTGAATGATCGCCAGACGATCGGTGGTTATCCGAAGATCGGCTCCATGATTTCGATGGATACAGCCCGTATGGCACAGCTGTTACCGGGCTCTAAGGTCTCCTTCGAAGAGATCACAATCGACGATGCTCACAATCTGCATTGTCTGGCCCATGTCCGGTTTAACAATACCCAGCCGGAACAGATCGACTGAAAACGTCGAATAACAAGAACACACGACAAGGCTGCCGGCATGACTGATACGCCGGCAGATTGAACAGAATTTCAGACGAAGAGAGCTATCTTTTATGTCACAGAATCAAACCACCAGCGCAGCGATCGACGAGAGCGCCCTGAGCAAGCAGATCGAAGACCTGCTGGTTAAACGTAACCTGCGCGGCATGAAAACCGTACAACCGGCACTGTCCAGTGGCTACTATCTGCGCGCAGCCCGGACCCTGTATAAGTGCAAAGGTCACGTGCTGATCGGTACCGGCTTCCCGGTAGTCGACACGTTCGAAACCGATGGCCCTGTTGGCGCTATCGCACTGTATGAGGCTCTGGAAAAACTGGGCGCAACACCGGTAATCGTGTGCGGCCCACCGGTATCTCAGGCGCTGATGGCGGACTATCGTGTCCACGAAATCCGGGTTGGCGAGCACACCGAGCGCGAGCTGGAAGCCTTCAAAGCGCTGTACAACTACAACCCTGATGCGGTGCTATCTATCGAGCGTCCAGGTCAGGCCGCCGATGGTGGTTACTACAACATGCGCGGCGAAAGCATCGCTGAACGCACCGCATGCTTCGACACCTTCGTTCGCAACGCTAAGTGCCCGACCATCGGTATCGGCGACGGCGGTAACGAGATCGGTATGGGCAACATCACCGAAGCCCTGAAAGATCTGGATATCCATGCCGCGGCAACTCAGGTGGATGAACTGCTGATCGCCGACGTATCCAACTGGGGCGCACACGGTCTGATCGCCTTCTTCAGCCTGTGGAGCGGTCGCGACCTGCTGGGTGAGATTCAGCCGTTGCAGATCCTTGAATACCTGTCGAAACTGGGCAGCGTTGACGGTGTAACCCGCATCAACGAACTGACCGAAGATGGTCTGCCGGTTGAGGAAGGTATGAGTGTGATTGCCGAACTGCGCGCACTGCTGGGCTACAGCGACTGATTAGCAACCTGATATTAAAAAAACCGCCTGATGGCGGTTTTTTTATTGATCCGGTTTATATCAGATATTCCCTCCAGCCATGACATAAAAACCAAATGCAATTAATCCCCATAACGCCAGTCCGATAAAGATCCAGAGGAAATTCCAGACAGTTATCGCACTGTTCGAGTCCCCACTGGGATCATCACAGGCAATATTCGCTGCCAGCTGTGCCCGATAAAGAACCCACACGATCAATGGCAGACACAGCAGCGAGATCAGATCCGTGTATGGACTGCCAATTTCCTTTTCAGAAAGCCGGTCAGTAATATTTGAAGTAATTTCTGCAACGACATATAGCGTCGCCAAAACAGCCGGAGCCCACTTATACCCGCTCTCTTTCTCTTCCAGCGACTTATTTATATGGCCAAACAGCGAATGGGTAAAAAAGATAGAAAAAATCGCACGGGGTATCGGCCAGATTTTTCCTTCTGTGGCCAGCTTGTATTGCGCCCAGTGCCGGTAAAACCAATAGATACTGTACATACCCAAGGTGGAGATATTCAGAAGAAGATACTTTCCAGGGGCAACTACATAGTAAGTATGCATTACCTCCTCTTCTTCCATCAGATTCGCTTCAGGTGCTTTATATACATCCATATCCATCATTACTTCCTGTATCAGTTTTTAGCTATATCTTTCAAATAGATAATAGAGTGCCTATGAGCATAAGACGAGTCTCAAACGAACAGGAATGATCATCGGGCCTGGAAAGCCCTCACTACGCAGGAGCATTTGGGTATAACCATTGCTGGTTATATGGTCAGCAGACCAGCTAACTCTGCAGTGTAATCGTCAATATCCGGGAACTGCTCGGCACACCATTGCACGTCATGATAGGTATCCATATAACGCTGTCCGCCATCACAGATCAATGTTACTAGTGAGCCCGTCTGACCAGCTGCTTTCATCTCCGCCGCTTTATGCAATAAGCCCCACAGGTTTGTTCCGGTTGAGGCTCCGGCACGAATACCTGTCAGTTGTTCCAGCCAGCGCAGTGCCGCAATGGATGCCGCATCCGGGACTCTGACCATCTGGTCGATCACTTCCGGCATAAATGACTCTTCAACCTGAGGTCGGCCAATCCCTTCGATCCGGCTGCCGCGGTCGAGTGCCAGAGAACGGTCGCCGGTTTGCCAGGCGTCAAAAAATACCGAGTTGTCCGGATCAACCACCTGCAGTTCAGTATCAAAGCCTTTGTAACGGATATAACGTCCCAGCGTCGCCGAAGTACCACCAGTGCCTGCGCTCATCACAATTACAGCAGGCACCGGATGCGGTTCATGGGCCATCTGCCGGAAAATACTTTCAGCAATGTTGTTATTGCCCCGCCAGTCCGTAGCCCGTTCGGCATAGCGAAACTGATCCATAAAGTAGCCATCAGAACTTTGTGCCAGTTCCGTTGCCTCCTGATGCATCTGGGTCGGACAGTCGACAAAGTGACAGCGACCACCGTAGAACTCTACCTGAGCAATTTTGGACTGCGCAGTTTTGCGCGGCATCACGGCGATAAATGGCAGGCCCAGCATACGGGCAAAATAAGCTTCAGACACTGCGGTGCTGCCTGAGGAGGCCTCAATCACCGGCGTTCCTTCTTTAATCCGGCCATTACACAAAGCATACAGAAACAGCGAACGGGCCAGCCGGTGCTTCAGACTTCCTGTCGGATGAGTACTCTCATCTTTCAAATACAGATCAATCCCCTTCAGCTCCGGTACATTAAACTTTATCAGATGGGTATCCGCAGAACGCTGCGCATCTGCCTGAATCTGTTGTACTGCCCAATTAACCCAGCTATCCACCCGGCTCACCATCGTCTCTCTCCTACTCTCTGTCATCAGTTACTATAGAACAGTGTCTCCTTTATCGAAGAGAAATAGTTTTCTTTCTGTTGGCCAATAACGAAAAACTGTAGAATAATTTTCTACATCAAAGGCAAATTATAGAAACATTATGTTAGACAGCACCGATAAAAAGATTCTCGATCTTCTGCAAAGGGATTGCACCGCCTCCGTGGGAGATATTGCGGAACAGGTAAACCTCTCCACCACCCCCTGCTGGAAGCGTATCCGCAAACTGGAAAGTGAAGGCTACATAAAATCACGGGTCGCCCTGCTGGATAGCCATAAACTGGGGGCTGGCGTTTCGGTATTTGTACACCTGAAAACCCGGCATCATGATGCCCGCTGGCTTGAACAGTTTGCCGAGACTCTGCAGCAGTTTGACGAAATCATGGAGTGCTATCGTATGGCGGGTGAATGGGATTACCTGCTACGCATCGCCACCCGGGATATCGAATCCTTTGATCGCTTCTATAAAAAACTGATCGCTACAGTAGACGGTCTGGCCGATGTCACTTCCAGCTTTGCGATGGAGGAGATTAAATACACGACCCGCTTGCCACTCCGGTAGCCGACAATACAAAATCTCTGACAAAGCTGTGCAATTCTATGGCATTGAACCATCGGTAAATTGACAAGACACAGGGGTTTCAGGCTCAATCCTGTCAAAGGCTTTTCATTTAAATGGCCACTTACATCACTCATATAAAGCACTTTCTGAATGCAGGGAATCAGCATGTTCAGCAACAGCATCTGCCGTTTCGCCAGTCTGGTGATGCTGGTAACCTGCCTGCTTGCGCCTGAGCACAGCACTGCCGATCAGCCCTCCGCTCTGCAAAGCTTCAGCCAGCGCGCCCGCCTGGGACATGCCGATGCCCAATACAACCTGGGACTGATCTACGAAGAAGGAATGGGCGTTGCGATCGACCTCAATCAGGCGCTTTACTGGTATGGTCTGGCGGCTGAAAAAGGCTATGTCCGGGCGCAATATAAGCTCGGTTATCTGTTCTATTTTGGCCCACAGGCACTGTATACCCCGGACACTGCACTGCAATGGTTCCACCGTGCAGCCGATCAGAATGATCCGAATGCTATCTACCGGCTAGGCATAATCCACGGACAACCCGGCGAGTCACAGAATATCCCACTGGCGCTGAGTTATCTGCAGGACGCCGCCCGAGCGGGACACAGCGGCGCGCAACAGAAGCTGGGACAATTGCTGGCTGAGCAAGGCCCACAACAGAACCTGCTGAAGGCTCATATCTGGCTGAGTATCGCGACAGAACGTGGCAGCAAGGATTCACTGGCACAACTGTCTGAAATAACCCGACAACTGAACTCCCGATCCCTCAGTCTTGCCAAAGATGCCGCACGGGCGATCTATAACAGTATCTATAACAGCACCCCGTTGAATCAGTATGCCTTCAATAACCGTAATCTGGATATCAGCCTGGCAATGATGACGACTACTCACTGGCTCAGCGAACAGGGAATCAGCTTTGAGCCTGATCAGATCCCTTCCATCAAACTGCTCAACAAGGAGAGAATGGTTGAAGAAGCCCTACGGATCGAATCCCGTAAAGGCGGCTTTGCTGACGAGATTACCCTGCTGGCATCCTACAGCAGCTATGACAAAGTCCCACTACGGGCACTCTATGATGGCTTTACGCACACCGTACTGATGCCCGATGACTGGGACTATAACGATGTTATCGGGCAGGCCGAGCTGATACACGAGCTGGTTCACCACCATCAGGTCATTACGGGGATGGCAGATCGTATCGCCTGTAATGGCACTCTGGAAAAGCAGGCGATGCGAATGCAGAATCGTTATCTTGAAACCCATGACCTGCCACCGGTTTTTTCTGAAACAGATATTGTGCTGATGGGCGACTGTGACGAATAGTTACTCTATTATAGTGACGACAGCCTCTTTCATACGTTGTACCGGGTAATACTGAATGCGCCTGAGAAATCTGGATACCTTTGTAAAAGTCGCCCGCCTGGGCAGCTTCCACGCGGCAGCACAACAGCTGCATGCCACTCAGCCCGCCATATCAGCCCGAATCAATGCCCTGGAAGACGAACTGAATACCCAGCTGTTTATTCGTGATAAAAGTGGCACCCGGCTCTCTCCCCGGGGGGTTCAGTTGCTGCCATATGCAGAAAAGCTGCTGGCGATCAGCCAGGAGATGAAGCAACAGATCGCAGAGCAGAACCCTCAGAAAGGCACACTTCGGATCGGCATCGCCGACACCCTGGCTCACCTGTGGCTGTCACCACTGCTGAAGCACTGGCAGGAGCAGCATCCACTGATGTCGTTTGAGCTGATCAGTGACGTCACTCCGACACTGTTAAAGCAGCTTAAAGAGTACGAACTGGATCTGGCGCTGACCGTCACCTATCTGGACCATGACCCAGAACTGGTCACTCAGCCATTGTGCAGCTACCCTCAGTTCTGGGTTGCCACACCGGAGCTACTTCAGCGCCATCCGGTTAGCAGCATCGACAGTTTGGGACATAGCCCGGTTCTCAGCTTCCCCCGCCGGACCCGCCCCTGGGATTACCTGCAGCAGCTGTTCCGACCACTGGAAGAACCACCGGTGTTTCATACCTGCAGCTCGGTGGCTAACCTGCTTACCCTGACCCTGCAAGGCGTGGGTATGGCACTGCTGCCCGAGCCGATCGTTAAAACACACATGGAACAGGGTTCACTGGTCAGCTTTGAAATCGGTGAACAGCCGCCCGAGCTGGCCTTCTGTGCCAACTGGCGACTCAATGACGATCGGATCCTGCCTCAGCTTCTGGTACAGAGCGGCCGTGAAATTATCGGCTGAGCCAAACGGACTGTTCAAAAACCCAACAGATCCAAGCACATATCACTCAGTAATAAATACCAAGATTACGATTTTTACAGAAAATAAGTCCAAATAATTATTTATGACATGATTATTTGCTTATTTTCCCACAGCTATTGCAAGCTTTTCGCTTTTCTAAGAAACTTTCCGCAACCCACAAAGTCTGAATGCTGATAATTCAAGCTCCGGCCACAAGCCGGACACTATAATCAGTACAACACCGCACTGACGCTACCCTGGCGTTACTTAAGTCCATCATCTGGGCCTAACCTGCAGGGTAATTCAGTGTCAAAGTATTCGAACTGCCGTCTTCGCGAGAGACCTTTTACTGGCACAGCCAAAACGCCAGACTGACACGGCAGATCACACACACGTTTGAAAGGAAGGTTAATATGAGCATTGCTTACCTGAATGGCGAATACCAGCCACTGTCTGAAGCCCGCATCTCTCCACTGGACCGTGGTTTCCTGTTTGGTGACGGTATCTACGAAGTTATTCCATACTACAACGGTAAATCTGTAGGTCTGATGCCTCATATCAACCGTATGATCGACGGTCTGGCTGCTATCGAAATCAAGTGCAACAAGAGCGCTGACGAGTGGAAAGCACTGCTGGATGATCTGGTAGCACGCAACGCTGAAATGGGCGAAAACCTGGGCGTATACGTTCACGTTTCCCGCGGTACCGATGTTAAGCGTTACCACCCTTACCCGGACGGTGTTGAGCCAACTATCTTCTGCTTCTGCTTCGGCATCAAAGATCCAGAGCCAGTTGATCGCACTCAGGTAACTCAGTACAGCCTGGTATCCACTGAAGACCTGCGCTGGCAGCGTTGCCACATCAAATCCACCGCTCTGCTGGGCAACGTAATGCACTATCAGGAAGGTTACTCCACCGGTGCTGACGAAGCGCTGCTGTACAACGCTGACGGTGAACTGACTGAAGGTTCTTCTTGTAACGTATTCATCGTTAAAGATGGCAAGATCAGCACACCGATCCAGGACAACCAGATTCTGCCGGGTATCACCCGCCGCATTATCATCGACAGCATCAAAGCTGACGGCTCTCTGTCTCTGGAAGAGCGCACCATCACTATGGATGAAGTGCGTGACGCAGACGAGATCTGGATCACTTCCTCTTCTAAAGAGATCGCACCGGTAACCAAGCTGGACGGCAACGCTGTTGGTAATGGTGAAGTTGGCGAGATCTGGGAACAGGCATTCAAGATCTACACTGCTTCCAAGTACGACTACTAAGCTCGAGTATTAAGCCAGACTATTAAGCTCGGCTTAAATCAGCTAAAAAACGCGCCCAAAGGCGCGTTTTTTTATATCCGATAAACTTGATGCTGCACTCACTAAAAAGCCGACTTCCACTGTTCGGTGTCGATAAACCAACGCTCCTCAGTGATCTTTTCGCCATCAAATCTGAACAGCACAGTCAGTTGCGAGCTATCAACCTTTTCTGAGCGCCACTCAACCACAGAAACCACCTCATCCTGTCCTTCAATATTTCTCAGGCCTGTTATCTCAAAGCCCGGTGGCAGAATCTCTCCCAGACTATTCAGCGCCGTTCGAAAAGCATGTCGCCCCTCCAGACGATCTGTCTGTCCCGGCATAATAAACACCATGTTTTCCATATAGTCAGCCACCAGCGTATCGAAATCACCGCGACCAACCGCGTCCCACCCCCTTTGTACAATCTCGTGTAGGTTCATTTTTCGGTCCTCCATCACCAGTCTAGACCAGCAGAGAACCAAACCCAGAAGTAAAAATCCACCTTCTAAAGAAGGTGGCTTTGATGAAGCCCCCTCGAAGGGGGCTGACTTCTATAGCAGGTTCAGTTGGCTTCGTTCCATCTCTTTTTCAACCTTTTCCTGATGTCTTACATAACGCCTGATTATTTCCTCATTGATTCCAACCGAATCAACAAAATACCCCCTCCGCCAAAAGTGATTTCCCCACAACTTGTTCTTTCTCAAATAGGGATATTTACTGAATAGCTTCAGAGCTATCTTGCCCTTGAGTGCACCAATCAGCTTAGATATTGCCAACTTAGGCGGTATCTTTACCACCAGATGCACATGATCTATTTGGACATTCAGTTCTAAAACTGTACAGCCTAGCTGCGCACAATATACATGGATACTTCGGTAAACATGTGATGCTTGCTCATACTTACTCATGTTAGTTTCCTCACGACTTCGCTAAAAATCGCTGCGGCTTCTAACATGGGTAGGTATTCGGGCAAAGCCCAAATTGCTGATAACCACCTACTGAAGTAGGTGGTTTAGGGCTGAAAATAAAAAAGGAGCCCACCAGGCTCCTTTAATTCGATCAGACAGAAGATCTATTCAATTCGCTTAATCTTCTTTTTCAGACGCCGGCTGAGTATCCATACCGACAACAAAACCACCGGCAGCATCAGCGCAATGGTGCGGTCTTTACTGAACCCCAGGTCATAACTGTAAGCAGCATTCAGCAGATACCCCATCAGCGCCAGAATGTAGTAGCTGATCACAACTACTGACAACCCTTCAACGGTCTGCTGCAGGCTGAACTGCATCTGCGCCCGGCGATCCATGGACTTCAGCAGCGCCTGATTCTGCGCTTCAATTGCCATATCGATACGGGTACGCAGGAAATCACTGGCACGATCCACACGTCCAGCCAGATCATCGAGACGGTTCTTGGCCGCCTCAACGGTACGCAAAGCCGGAGACAAGCGCCGATCAACAAAGGCTGCAATGGTTTGCAGGCCGTTGATTTCGCCCTCTTCCAGCTCATTCAGACGACTCTGAACCATCTGGTAGTAAGCCCGTCCTGCGTCAAAACGGTAGCGGGAAGCTGCTATCAACTCAGCAATCGCAGCTGCAAGATCCGATAGTTCGGTAAGCTGACGCTGCTCCTCTTCCGGTACCCGGTGACCGCTGATTTCGCGAACCAGCCGGGCCAGTTGAGACTCCATATGACTGACTCTACGACTGACTCCCTGAGCTTTCGGAAACGCCAGCAACATCATATTACGGTAGGCTTCCAGCTCCAGCAGCGCCCGCAGAAGCCGCCCCATCTGGCACTCAGTCAGGCTGTTATTCAGCACCAGAATCCGGTTAAAGCTGTCACTGTGCAGACGGAGCGCACTCCAGACAGTGGCCGCCCCACCCCGCAAGGATGATGCGATAAGGCGCTGGCCTTCAAAGTACTGTCGCAGTGTTTCACGGTCCGGTAGCTGATCAGGAATGCTGTTCTGTACCTCAATATGTACAGCTGAGATCACCTCACCGGGGACTTTAGCGATCCAGTCGGAAGGGATCATCGACACCGGCGGATGCCGGAACGGCTCAGTATCCTCACCGTATACGGTGAAACTGTAGGTACTGAATTCCGTGTGTCTTTCCCAGCGAACTTCAAACTCGCCGAAATTCTGATAGAAACATGAATCACCTTCCTGCGGAGGGTTAATGCTGTAGCGCTGACACAGCTCCCGAAGGTGATCAAACTCCCGCTCATAAGCTGAGTCATCACCGTGCAGAAATGAGATATGAGACACCCGTAGTGGGCGGTTTGCGACCTGAAACGGCCGGGTATGCAAATCAGCATAGTTCGCACTGAACATCTGATGCTTACGCAGTTGGCTGTAGTGTCCCCCTATCGGATCAGCTACAGCTTTTTCGAGTTCTAAAGCCATTATCAGCTTCCTCTTATTTTTATACTGCAAGCCATCATATAGAAAAAAAACGGGGGGCCAAGCCCCCCAAAGCGACTGATTACGACATAACTCTCCAGACTGCCGTAACCCGATCTGATGGTGGAACCGGAGCTGGTAGTGCGAACCAGCCATAAGGGTTGCCAATGCACGGGACACAGCATCGACATGAACAGACTGCCCGGCCCCAGCCAGCCCGTTCGTACCAGGAGCTAAAGGATGGATCAGGCGACGATCAGACCTTCACGGGTAACAAAATCCAGGGTGTCATCCAGCGCTTTACCCAGCTTCTCGATGATCTCATCAATCTGCGCTTCGGTGACGATCAGTGGTGGGCAGAACGCCAGTGAGTTACCGGCAACCGCACGGGTGATCATGCCGTGGTTCTGACACGCCTGCATCGCGTAAGCACCTACCGCACCGCCATCAAAGCCAGCACCGGTCTGCTTGTCAGATACCAGCTCAACCGCGGCAATCATGCCTTCACCGCGCACCTCACCTACCAGCGGGTGTTCCAGATACTCGCGCAGACGTTTCTGCATGTACTGACCCAGCTCCGCAGCACGACCGAAGATGTTGTCACGCTCGTAAATCTCCAGGGTTTTCAGCGCAACCGCTGCTGCCACCGGGTGACCGGAGTAGGTATAACCGTGACCAAACACACCCACTTTAGCGCTTGGCTCAATCATCGCTTCGTACATATCGCCACGAATGACAGACGCACTGATCGGCATATAAGCCGAAGACAACTGTTTTGCCAGTGTCATCATCTCCGGCTTTTCGATACCCATAGTGGTGCAACCGAAATCGTTACCGGTACGGCCAAAGCCGGTGATCACTTCATCGGCCCAGAACAGGATATCGTGCTTGTTCAGCACCGCCTGTACCTTCTCGTAGTAACCTTTTGGCGGCACGATTACACCGCTGGCACCGGTAATTGGCTCAGCAATGAACGCCGCGATAGTATCCGCGCCCTCAGCCAGAATCAGCTGTTCCAGATTATTAACAATACGGTCAACGAACTGTTCTTCTGTCTCACCTGGCAGGGCGTTACGGAAGTAATGCGGCGCATCAGTACGCAATACACCCAGCGCATCGAACGGCAGGTCGAAGTTAGTGTGATTTGGCGGTAAACCAGTCAGAGACGCAGACGCCACAGTCACGCCGTGGTAAGAACGCTCACGGGAAATAATCTTAAACTTCTCTGGCTTACCGATCGCATTGAAGTAGTAGCGCAGCATCTTCACATGGGTATCGTTGGCATCGCTACCGGAGTTACCGAAAAATACTTTAGCGTTTTCCACCGGTACCATTGCTGACAGTTTTTCCGCCAGATCCATACCCACCTGGTGAGTCTTACCCCCGAACATATGGGAGTAAGCCAGCTTACCCATCTGCTCAGAAGCGGTATCAATCAGTTCACGGTTGTTGTAACCCAGAGAGGTACACCAAAGACCTGCCAGACCTTCCAGATACTGGTTGCCTTCGCTGTCGTAGACATAAGCCCCGTCACCGCGCTCGATAGTCAGCGTCTCGGTCACCTTCAGGTTGGTGGTTGGATAGATAATTTCGCTCATAATGCTGTCCGTATTTATAATTCTGAAAGTCTGCCCTGTGCAGAGTCAGGCCCAGTTCCTGACTCCGCTTTAAGTACAGGTTTAATCAGCGGTTCAGACCGCCCATGCAGATATATTTAGTTTCAAGATAGTCATCCAGGCCGTATTTCGAACCTTCACGGCCCTGACCAGACTCCTTAACGCCACCGAAAGGAATGATCTCCGAACTGATAGCGGTTTCATTTACACCCACCATGCCGTAGTCGATCGCTTCAGAAACACGCCAGATACGACCCAGATTTTCGGTATACAGATAAGCCGCCAGACCAAACTCGGTATCGTTTGCCATACGCACCGCTTCTTGCTCAGTGCTGAACTTGAATACCGGTGCGACAGGGCCGAAGATCTCTTCTCGGAATACCCGCATCTGATCATTCACATCGGTGAGAACCGTTGGCTGATAGAAGCTACCACCCTGCTCACCTGGCTGACCGCCAATGACGACAGTGGCACCTTCTTCAACCGCGTTCTGCACCTTGGCATGGATCTCTGCCGCTGCTTTCTCGGTAATCACAGGGCCATGGGTTGTCGCAGCCTCAAAACCATTACCAATGCGGAACTCTGCAACCGCCGCGGCAAACTTTTCAACGAAGGCATCGTAGATACCTTCCTGTACCAGCAATCGGTTGGCGCAGATACAGGTCTGTCCTGAGTTACGGTATTTGGCAACCAGCGCACCGGCAACCGCCTGATCCAGATCGGCATCGTCAAATACAATCACCGGCGCGTTGCCACCCAGCTCCATGGAAGTACGCTTCACAGTGTCAGCGCACTGCTTCATGAGCAACTTGCCGACTGGAGTGGAACCGGTAAAGGTAACTTTCTTAATAGTAGTATTGGACGTCATCTCGCCGCCCACTTCAGCGGCATTCGCGCTTGGCAGTACACTGAACAAACCTGCTGGCAGACCGGCACGGTCCGCCAGTTCCACCAGCGCCAGCGCAGACAGCGGTGTTTCTGCTGCAGGCTTCAGAACAATGGCGCAACCCACCGCCAGTGCAGGACCTGCCTTACGCGTGATCATCGCATTCGGGAAGTTCCATGGCGTGATCGCTGCAACAACCCCGACCGGCTGCTTGATAACAACACCCCGACGATCCGGCGTGGATGGAATAATATCGCCGTAAACCCGCTTACCCTCTTCGGCAAACCACTTGATGAATGATGCGCCATACCCTACTTCACCACGGGATTCCGCCAGAGTTTTACCCTGTTCGGCAGTCATAATGGTGGCCAGATCCTCGGTGTTATCCAGCATCAGCTGATACCATTTTTCCAGCAGGTCACAGCGGCTTTTCGGTGGCAGTGCTTTCCAGTCAGCCATCGCCTGCTCGCCGGCTTCAATTGCCCGGCGCGTCTCTCCTGCACCCACACTGGCGACATCGGCCAGATGTTCACCGGTTGCCGGATTGGTTACCGCAAAGGTTTCACCACTGTCAGCATCAACCCATTTACCGTCGATAAAAGCCTGGGTTTTCAGTAGCGTTGGATCGTTCAGTTTAATTGTCATTATTGTGTCTCCATACCTGTCGGCTGAGCCGATCGGGTTACATATATAGAGCTAGTTATAAGTTTCAGTATCTTTTGTTTATATAATTTCTTTTAAGACTTTATAATTGGATATCCAAAAGTAATTAATTTATCCGGGTATAGATAACCGCTATGGGGCAGAAAAAAGCAGCACTCTCAGGTCAATTAGCCGATATGGATCTGAAACTACTGCGGGTATTCAAAGCCGTAGTAGAGTCCGGCGGTATCACCGCCGCAGAGATCCAGCTCAACCTCGCCAACTCCACCATCAGTAACTATATCTCCGACCTGGAAAAGCGTCTGGATATGCGCCTGTGTGAACGGGGCCGCGGCGGTTTCTCAGTGACAGAGCAAGGCGATGTGGTCTATCAGGCAACCCTGCAACTGCTGTCCGCCATGGATCAGTTCCGCGACACCATCAACCGCAGCCACAACCGCATCCTCGGAAATCTGCACCTTGGCTTCGCCGAGCATATGCTGGGTGCTCACAACTCCTGCATCGTGGATGGACTGGACCAGTTCTACCAGCGCGCCCCGGATGTCCGGGTGCAGATCAGCACCATGAGTTCCGACGACGTCATCACCGCAGTACTGGACCACCAGGTCGATATCGGTATCACGGTGACCACCAGCTACTTCCCGGAACTGGAAAGCCTGAAGCTGTTCGACGAAGAGATGCTGCTCTACTGTGCCAAGGGCCATCCTCTTTATGAGGCCGCTGAACAGGGCTTGCCGATCAACAATAACCAGCTGCAGCTGCATAAGTTTGTTGAATCTCCGCGCCTGATGCCCGGCCGGGAAGCCCACCCGGATATGCGCTACTGGAACAAGCAGGCCCGCGCCCACCATCAGGAGGCCCGCGCCACCCTGATTCTCAGTGGTCATTACCTGGGTATCCTGCCCCGCCATCTGGTCAGTCGCTGGGGACTGGATGATCAGCTGAAACCGATCCTTCCGGAACGTTACGGCTACACCAACACCTTCACCGCCTTCTGGCGCCGAACTCAGGGTAAGCAGCTGATCATCGAGCACTTCACCGATTGCCTGCGTCAGGTGCAGTCAGAGTCCTGATCCCGGATGACGAACACCGAGCAGGGTGCGTGCCGTACCACCCGCTCGGCATTCGAACCGATAAAGTAACTGCTGATGCCCGGCTTTTTCGCCATCATCACCACAACATCGGTCCCCAGCTCTGTCGCTATCTCAACGATCTGATCGTGAGCAGTGCCATTCCGACAGTGGGTTTCCACCCGCACAGACTCTGGCAGATTACCTATCAGCCCGGCCATTTCTTCAGTCGCTGTGGCTTTGTGCTCCTGATAGGCCGAATCATCCAGATGCGGATACCCGGCCCGGTGCACAAAGCTCTGATCAACATAGAGCAGATGAATGACCGCGGGCTGCCCGGCGGTCAGAACCTGAGCGATTGTTCCCAGCCTTTCAGCCTGCTCTTTATGAGACAGATCCAGCGGTATCAGAATATTGGTATACATAGTGTTTCCTTATCCCATCACCAGGTTTGGCAGCCACAACACAACCTGCGGAAATGCCATGCAGATAACCAGCACTGTCAGATTTAGCAGAATAAACGGCGTGACTGATTTATAGATCTCAGACATACCGATCCCCGGAGGTGCAATCCCCTTCAGATAGAACAGGGCAAAACCGTAGGGAGGTGTCTGAACCGCAATCAGAATATTGATAATCATCAGCACCCCGAACCAGATCGGATCGTAGCCCAGTGATACCGCGATGGGTGTAAACAGCGGCGCGCACATCAGTACGATGATGAATTCATCAATAATGAATCCCAGCAGCAGCATGATCAGCTGGAACATAATAATGATCATGATCGGCGGCAGATCGAGGCTGGAGGTAAAGCCGGCCACCATACTCTGCACTCCCATCAACAGATGGAAATTACTGAACACCGACGCACCAAAGATAATCCACATCGCCACGCTGACCAGAGTACCGGTCTGGAATCCGGCGTGCAGGAACATATCAACCTTAAAGCGCTTGAACAGTATCGCCAACAGAATAGCCCCGACCACACCAATAGCACCGGACTCCGTTGGCGTCGCAATGCCGGTAATAATACTGCCCAGTACTGCCACGATCAGCAGCATAGAACAGAGACCATCGCGAACGATACGGAACTTCTGTTTTGGCTCCAGTACAGGCGCTTCGGCATTATCCATATCCCGTGGTGCGCGCTCAGGCTTAAGCCAGCAGCTGATCACTACATACAGAATCATCAGTATGACAGTCAGCAGTGCAGGTACCATCGCCCCGAGGAACATCCGCCCTACAGAATTCTGTGTCGACGCAGCAAACATAATCATCGGAATACTGGGTGGTATCAGAATCCCCAGGCCGCCACCCGCCATAATGACACCCAGTGCCAGGCGCTTGTTATAACCGCGCTCCAGCATAGGTTTCAGAGCGATACTGCCGGAGGTCATGATCCCGGCGCCGATAATGCCGACCATCGCCCCGATCATGGAACAGACACCGATAACACTGATCGCCAGAGAGCCACGGACCCGTCCGATCAGCATCTGGCTGAAGTTGAACATCGCATCGCCGATGCCGGACTTGGTCAGCAACTGCCCCATATAGATGTAGAGCGGGATCGCCAGCAGAATAAAACTGAAATAGGTCGCTTCCAGGGTCGTTGGAATCACATTAAAGATACCATCGCCCCAGGTCATATAACCGACCGCCATGGCGATACCGCCCAGCGCCAGCCCCACCTGAGAACCCAGCGCAAAAAACACCAGAATACAGAGCAGCAACACGCCGGTTAATAATTCAATACCCATCGTCTACCTCCTCGATCAGCACTCTGCTGGTCAGCAGGAACCAGATCTCAGCCAGCATGTCACGCACCAACTGAGCAATAAAAAGAACACTGGCGATGATCATCATCACCCAGAAATGGAACATAGGTGGCGCCCATTCGCTCTGACGCCGGTAATCAAACTCGATCGCCTCTTCAAACTTACCGATGCTCATCTGCACGATCAGCAGCAGGAAAAAAATTCCCAGCGAAAAAGAGATCAGATTGAAAACACAGCGGGTCTTATGGGAGACCTGCAGATAGAGAATATCGACGTTGATATGGGCGCGTTTCTGCTGGGCATAGGCACCGCCAAGGGCAGCAATATAGCCAAACAGGAACAGCGACAGATCGAATGCCCAGATAGTCGGACTATCCAGCACATAACGGGAGAAAACTTCAAAAGCGACAATCAGCGCCAGTAGCGGCATCAGCAGCCCGGCCAGCTTGCCTGTCAGCCTGACAGCAAGATCTATAATGCTGCAGAGGCTTTTCAGAGTACGTTCAAACATATAATCACCTGGAACAGAAAAAGGGAGCCGGAACGACTCCCCTTTTTGCCAAACGTTTCTGTTACTGGTTACGCAGGATATCGATCAGCTCCTTGCTGTATTTGTCCTGCGCTGCGTACTCGTCCCACAAACCGGCACCGGCATCAGCCCATGCCTTACGGTCAGCGTCAGTTGGCTCCGGGCTCCATTTCAGGCCTTTCGCTTCCATGTCAGCAACCGCTTCGGACTCCCACTGTTTGGACAGACGCAGCTGATCGGCAGCGTGTTCGACAGTCGCTTCTTTTACCGCTTGCTGAAGATCCTCAGGCAGTTTCTTCCAGGCATTACGGTTTACAATGATCGGCAGCACCTGAGCACCGGCCAGCGGCAGACGGTACATATACTTCGCCACTTCCACGTGGTTACCATCGCGGTGATCAATCATATTGGAACCGATAGAGCCATCGATAACACCAGTCGCCAGTGAGGTATAGATTTCACTCCAGGCCAGAGATACCGGCGACGCACCCAGGTTACGCAGGAACTTACCGTATGCACCCGGCGCACGGATCTTCAGCCCCTTAAAGTCGTCAACGGACTTAATCTCTTTCTTGGTCAGGATATAAACCGGCGGCTGAATGTAAGGCTCGAGCCAGACCAGTCCCTGAGAACCGTAGGCTTTAGTCAGAACTTTATCCCAGCCTTTATCGTGGAACAGAGACTGCAGCTCGGCCGGATCATCGGTACCGCCCGGCAGACCGATCTCAACCACACCGGCTGGCAGTTCACCGGCATGCATAGACTGGAACGGAGCACCCATGGTTACCAGACCGGATTTAACCGCACCCAGCAGACCTGCAGTACCCACACCTTCACCGGAATACAGCACCTGAACTTTAATACGGCCTTCAGACTTATCCTCGATATTCTTAGCCAGGCTTTCATAAACCTCGCCAAACGCGGTACCGCGACCGTACAGATTACTGAAACGCCAGTTGTGTTCAGCGGCAGACACATCAGCAGCGATGGTGGCCATGCCCAGAGTCGCTGCCAGTGCAGAAGTAGAAAATACTTTTTTCAGAGTCTTAATCATTCTTCTCTTCTCTTTTAATAGTTATGAGGTGATCAGATAGTGTGAATGCATGCTCACAGATCATGAGAAGAGGTTAAATTCTGACAAATCCACCCTTACGTTTGAGTTTCTTTACGCAATAAATAGTTTTATGGCATACAATCCAAACCATTAGCATAAATATCACGGGTTACAGGGTTTTCTTATGGCAGCGTTCAGTCTCGGCCAACTTGGCGATATTGAGATAAAACAGCTGAAAATTTTTAAAGCGGTCACCGAATGCGGCGGATTTTCCGCGGCAGAAACCGAACTCAATATCAGCCGTCCGACCATCAGTAACCATATTGCGGCACTGGAAGCCCGGCTCAATATTACGCTCTGTAAACGCGGCCGGGGTGGTTTTGCCCTGACTGAAGAGGGCGCTGTGGTATTTGAACAAACCTGTCAGCTACTGGACCGGATGGAACGGTTCCGGAATGTGATCAACAATCTGGGGGAACAGCCGGCCGGCAAGCTTAAGATAGCACTGAGCGATACTTTCAGTAGTGACCCACGCTGTCGGATACCGGAAATTCTCCGGCAATTCTGTCTGCAGGCCCCGGAGGTTGAACTGCAGCTGGAAGTCGAGCATATGAAAACCATGGAAAAGATGGTGCTCAATAACCAGCTTGATCTGGCGATCATTCCCTACCACCGTGAATTTGAAGGGCTCGACTATATCCATCTGTTTACCGATTTTAACTACCTATACTGCGGCCACGAACACCCCCTTTTTAATGCTGACGATGACGAGATTACCGAAGAGATTGTTCAGGAATGTAAGCTGATTCACGCGGGCCTCAAGCCCCATGAAGAGATCTATCATCAGCTGGCACAGATGAATCTGGCGGGCAGTTCTTATCACTATGAAACCCGTATAGCGATGCTCTTATCCGGCTGTTTTATCAGTTTCCTGCCCGAAGAGGTCGCCCGACCTTATGTCGAGTCAGGGGAACTGAAAGCCATCGCAAAAAAACTGAAAACCTTCCGTCTCGGGGTCGCAGTGATCATCAAGAAATCTGCCCAGCCCAACCGCGCCCGGGACCTGTTCGTTCATACCATCAAGCAGATCCACAACCTGTCTGATACCGCCGCGCCTTACTGAGACTGTCACATATATACCCTCGTAGGTATAGCGGGGGTAACGCCTGAATGATTATCGTAAAAAACAGAGTCACAGCTGCGGGCTATACTTTTTTATCTTCACCGCAGCATTGTTAGTAATACCTGCGCTACAAATCCATGGCGCAACACTGAGGTTAGAAATATGGCTGCTCCATCTCATACCACGTCTTACTACGCGGCATCGGCCAACGACAAAGTCTGTCGTGAATCACTGAATCAGCACATTCAGGCGGATGTCTGTGTCATCGGCGCAGGCTACACAGGTCTGTCCACAGCTCTGCATCTGGCGGAAAGCGGATTCCGGGTAGTGGTACTGGAAGGTACCCGCATCGGTTTTGGTGCCTCCGGTCGTAACGGTGGTCAGATCGTGCATAGTTACAGCCGTGATATCGATTTCATCGAAAAACACTATGGCAAAGAGACTGGCACCGAGATGGGCAAGATGGCCTTCGAAGGCGGTAAAATCATCCGCCGTCTGGTGAAAGACTACGATATTCAGTGTGATCTGAAGGATGGCGGTATCTTCGCAGCCTGCAACAACAAGCAGATGCGTGAACTGGAAGAGAAGAAAGCCCTGTGGGAAGCCCACGGTCATCAGGATCTGGAGCTGTTGTCTGCAGACAGCATTCAGGAATATGTCGGTACCGGTCGCTATGAGGGCGGCCTGCTGGATAACAGCGGTGGTCACTTTCACCCTCTGAATCTGGCACTGGGTGAAGCTGCTGCACTGGAATCCCGCGGCGGTAAAATCTATGAAGACAGCGCGGTAACCCGTGTCGAAGAAGGCAGTAAAGCGAAAGTACATACCGCCAACGGTTCTGTGACTGCGGATTTCGTCGTGGTTGCTGGTAATGCCTATCTCGGTGGTCTGATTCCTAAGCTGGAGCAGAAAGCGATGCCTTGCGGCACCCAGGTTATTACCACCGAGCCTCTGACTGAAGCACAGCAGAAAGCCCTGCTGCCGAAAGATCACTGCGTGGAAGACTGCAACTACCTGCTGGACTACTTCCGCCTATCCGGCGATGGCCGTCTGATCTACGGCGGTGGTGTCACTTACGGTGCTCGCGAGCCGGGTAAGATCGAATCCCTGATCGTACCGAAAATGCTGAAAACCTTCCCGGAACTTCAGGGTGTTAAAGTCGACTACGCCTGGACTGGTAACTTCCTGCTGACGCTGATGCGCCTGCCACAATTCGGCCGTATCGGTAATAACATCTACTACGCCCAGGGTTACAGTGGCCACGGCGTCACCAGCTCCCATCTTGCGGGTAAAGTACTGTGTGATGCGATTCAGGGTCAGGCAGAACGCTTTGATGTGTTTGCCGGCTTGCCACAATATCCGTTCCCGGGTGGCCGTACCTTCCGCATCCCATACACCGCCATGGGTGCCTGGTACTACAACATGCGCGACAAACTGGGCATCTGATCCGTCAGTTCTGCGCAGCAGCGAACAGGTATGGAGAGAACCTCTTCGCTGCAACAAACTCCTTACGAGCGTCAATCGTGGCCTCGCAGCAATGACTGCGGGGATAAACAAGTATTTATAAAACAGAAAGATAATAACGATGAGTACAGAGATTGCTCAGGCTGAGAGCACAACCGGCAGCGCCGGTGCTAATACGGCTGTTACCAATGAACGGAACAATACACCTCTGAAGTGGATGGTGTTCTACGGTTCTATCATGGCGTTTTTCGCCTACCTGTCGACCCAGCATGTGGAAGGCGAACCTTATGGTTTTTACAGCCTGTTACCTGCCCTGTTGATTCTGTTTGTCGCAGTAATCACCAAGAAACCGCTGGAATCGATTTTTGCCGGCATTATCGCTGGTCTGCTATTGCTGGATCCTACCAATATCGTTACCGGCCTGGGTGACCTGTCCATCGCTGTGGTGATGGATGAAACCATCGCCTGGATCGTATTGGTGTGCGGCATGATGGGCGGTCTGATCAACATGCTGGAACGTGGCGGCAGCGTCCTGAGTTTTGGTGATATGCTGGCCCGCCGCATAAAAACCAAGCGCGGTACTATGCTCACCACCTGCACACTGGGCATCATGGTATTTATTGATGACTACCTGAACTCACTGGCAGTTTCCGCGTCGATGAAGAACCTCACCGATCGCTACAAAATCTCCCGTGAAAAACTGGCATTCCTGGTAGACTCCACCGCTGCACCAGTCTGTATTCTGGTACCGGTGTCCACCTGGGCAGTTTACTTCGCAGCACTGCTGGAAGAGAACGGTGCCACCGGTGAAGGCAATGGTATGTCACTGTACATCGAATCGATCCCTTACATGGTCTACGGCTGGGTAGCTCTGCTGGTCGTATTCCTGGTTGCCAGCGGTTTCCTGGGTGATTTCGGTGCCATGAAAGACGCCGAGCGTCGTGCCCAGGCTGGCCAGCCAATCCCGGACGGTATTACTCAGGACGGATTTGACACTTCTGGTCTGAAAAAGACTTCACCAATCGTTGGTCTGATCAATTTTATCCTGCCGATGGCAGTACTGGTTGCTGCCAGTGTTTACTACGAGATCGATCTGTTGCTGGGTGCGCTGGTTGCTTCCATGTTCACCATGGTTCTGTACTTTGCCCAGAACCTGCTGAGCTTTGGACAGCTGGTTGATTCGATGCTGGACGGCTTCAAAGTGATGCTGCATCCAATCGCTGTAGTCTGCGCCGGTTTCATGGTCAAAGAGGTAAACGATCAACTGGGTATGACCCCGTATATCATCGACTCACTAACCCCTTATTTGTCGAAAGAGATGCTACCAGCACTGGTGTTCGCAGCGATGGCCGCCGTGGTGTTTGCCACTGGTTCAAGCTGGGGCGTGTTTGTGGTGTCCCTGCCAATCGTAATCCCGATGGCGATCAGTCTGGATATGTCGATGCCGCTCACCGTGGGGGCCCTGCTGTCAGCATCTGCATTCGGTAGTCACGCCTGCTTCTTCAGCGACTCCACCGTGCTTTCATCTCAGGGTTCCGGTTGTACCCCGATGCAACACGCACTGACCCAGATCCCTTATGCCCTGATTGGCGCAGTACTAGCATTCTCATCGCTGCTGGTACTGGGCTTTATGATGGCGTAACGCACTGCTGGCAAAATCGCATTGCAACGCAGTGTTTGCTGTAAAAACAAAAGGAGGCATTGCCTCCTTTTCGGGTTCAGAGAAGGACAAAAACAGATGACAATAAAATCTTCAAAGACCGCAGTATGTTTGCTCCTGCTTGTAAGTCTGATCTGGGGGGCTGAGTTTGTACTGATTGATCTGGCGGTAGCGCAGATGCCTACCCATACATTCAACGCCATCCGTTTTCTGATAGCAGCGTTATCACTGCTACCACTACTCTGGATAAGTCGGTCTCAGCTCCGTGAAGTTAAATGGCTCCCTCTGCTCGGCGCCAGTGCTTTACTGGGCATCCTGCTGTTTATCGGTTTTTACACCCAGACCGAAGGGCTACGCTTTACATCAGTCTCCAACGCCGGATTTATCACCGGTCTGAATGTTCCTCTGGTACCGTTACTCGGCTTTCTGCTGTTTAGAAAACAGGTCGCTAAAGCCGTCTGGCTTGGAGTGCTGCTGGCCACGTTCGGTCTCTACTTGCTGACAATTGGTGACAAACTGGAGTTTAACAAGGGCGATGTTCTGGTTCTGATCTGCGCCTTTGGTTTTGCCGGTCATATTCTGTTTACCGGTCGCTTCGTCGACAAAATGCCGGTGGTTCCGCTGAGCATTATTCAGCTGGTAGCGGTATCCCTTTACAGTACTATCGCCGCCCTGCTCAGTTCCGATCCGGCATTTTACTACCCGGATGCAGAGCCCGTCGCATGGCTTGATCAGTTACTGGATCCGATCATCATCAGCTCCATTCTGGTTGCGGGTATTCTGGGAACTGCCTATGCATTCTGGGCTCAGTCGGCCAGCCAGCAGATTCTGGAATCCCATAAAGTCGCCCTGATCTTTGCCACCGAGCCGGTATTCGCTCACCTCTCAGCCTGGCTGTTTCTGGATGAACATCTGGGCACCAAAGGGCTGATAGGCGCAGGCCTGATCATCCTCGCGATGCTGATTTCAGAACTGGGAGACCGAAGGAAAAAAGTTAAGGTCGAACCGCTGGATCAGACCGCGACCATAAGCCAGTAGCGAAGCCGCGTTTTCTTTTTGTGGGAGGCGCGCCCTCGCGGCGATTACTTACTACAGAGCCAGCACATCGCAGCGAGGCACTGCTCCCACACAAAAAACCTAGCTAGTGCGAACATAGTTCCGATCAAGCGCGCAACCAGACAACACTTCTGATTCTCATCGTAGAGTGCAATAGCGTCAGCGTATTGCACCAATATCAAAAAAGGTGCGTTATAACGCAGCCTACTCCAGTCCCGCCCAACACCTCCATAGCCTGCGACAATTTGTCCTGTGACAATCGGTCACATTCTTTCCCGAGTCATCAGCCTTTAACATCCGCAGCAGTTTTTTTTCAGGATGTTAAAAACCATGCTCAGATCCCCTCTTGCACGTCTTTGCCCTCTGTCAGTCGCCGTCGCAACAGCGATGACACCGCTCACAACTACGATTCATGCAGAAGAGTTGCTACCGCAACTGGTGATCACTGCCACTCGCAGCCAGGAAGCGAACAACGAACTGGCTGAAGCGATCAGTGTCACCGGTGAAGAGCAGATCCGACTGGATCAGGGCAGTCATATTCAGGACAGCACCCGCCAGATGGCGGGGGTTACTATCAATCAGTTATCAGGCAGCTCATCACACAACACTGCGATCCGGATGCCGATCAATTACGATGGTTACTACCTGTTCCTGCAGGATAGCGTGCCACTGCAATCGTCAGCCTTCTTCAACCACAATGGTCTGCGCTGGAGCAGCTACAACACCAGCGCCGGACAGATCGAAGTACTCAAAGGTGCCGGTACCACGCTGTATGGTTCGGGGGCTGTCGCAGCAACCATCAATGTTCTCAGTGAAGAACCATCAGACACACCAACCGGTAAGGTACTGGTCCAGGGCGGCGAAAATGATTTCGGTCAGGTGCGTGCCAGTTACAGCAATGCAATCAATGAGGATCAGACCTTCCTGATTGCCGGGTCTCTGTTACAGGACAACGGCTGGCGTGACCATACCGCCCGCGACCGCAGTGAGCTGTTACTGAAACATCACTGGACCATTGACGAAAACAACGAGCTGAAAACACAGCTGCAGATCTCCAGCCATGAAGATGAGATGGCCGGATCACTGACAGAATCGCAATTTAATGACGATCCTAGCAACTCAGGCCTGAGTGATGCTGTACTGGCTACCGATCCGGTCCGTCACAGTGACTTCTATCGGCTGAGTGCCGAATGGACGCACTTCGCCAGCGATCAGCTGGAGATCAGCGTAATCCCATATCTGCGCCGTAATACCAATGATTACACGGCTACCTGGCGCTCCTACACGCCAAAATCAGATTCGAGCGTTAATACACTCGGTACTCTTCTGAAAGGTACCTACAGTCTGGATAACGGCGATGAGCTGCTGGTCGGCCTGGATCTGGAGCACTCCGAATCAGATCTCTACAGTTATCAGCCTCTGGATGTCTCTGTAACCGGCTGGAGTGGCACAACCAACTATGTGAAAGGCTTTGTCTATCGTGATCAGACCATCACTTACCGCAATGCCTCACCCTACGCGCAATACAACCTGTTTGCCGGTGATAACTTGCAACTCCAGGCAGGTCTGCGTTATGACTACAGCCGCTTTGAGCTGGATAATAATCTGACCCCTACCAGCAACGACGGCTACGGTAACCGTCAACTGGCAGATCGCAGCGATAGCTTCAACAGCCTGAATCCAAAACTGGGGTTTACCTGGCAGCTGAATGATCAGAGCAGCATCTATGGTCGCCTGGCCCGTTCTAACCGCCTGCCAACCGCCTCTACTCTGTATAACCTG
This sequence comes from uncultured Amphritea sp., assembly GCA_963669425.2. GTDB lineage: Bacteria > Pseudomonadota > Gammaproteobacteria > Pseudomonadales > Balneatricaceae > Amphritea. Next base: position 1,005,508 of record CAXXNC010000002.1, on the reverse strand, counting down.
AAAAGCGGCGACAGCGCCTCACTGGTCGGCGGTGTTCATGAGGAAACCTCCACCACTGCTGAGCTCGGCTACCGGCTATACCGTGACAGCCTGGCATTTACCGCCGCCGTATACAGGATGAGCATCGATGATGCGATTGTCAGCGCCGATGACACGAACGGTGACTCTTATCGCACCAATGCCGGTGAGGTACGCAACGAAGGCGTTGAACTTGAAGTGGATTATCAGATCAGTTCCCAGTGGCGTGCCGGTCTGGCATGGAGCCACTCACGTCATACCTATATCGACTACGTGAATGACGGTACCGACTTCTCCGGCAACACTCAGGCCCTGGCACCGACCAACAAAGGCAGTGTCACCCTGAACTGGAAACCGGATAACCGTACTGATGTTCAGCTGGCAGTGGATCATTTCGGAAGCTACTGGATGGATGATGCCAACACCCGTCGTGGCGATGACTATACCCTGACGCACCTGAAAGGCCGTTATCAGTTGGCAGATAACCTCACTCTGTATGGCCGGATCGAGAACCTGTTCGACAAAGCATATGCCTATCAGTCCGAAATCCGCTGGAACCGGGCTTCGTTTGCACCCGGCGCCCCCCGGACCGTCAAAGCGGGCATCGAATACAGCTGGTAACAGGAGACCGATATGACCCGTCTGATCTATCTGTGGCACCGCCGTCTGGCACTGCTGTTACTGGTCCCCATTCTGGCCTTCTCCCTCAGCGGTCTGCTGCATCCAGCCATGCGTCTGACACGACCGGAACCGGCAAAGATGTTCTATCCACCGCCGGTATGGCCGGATAACCTGCCCGGTTTCAGCGCACAACTTCTGGAGAGATTGCCACAACAGCTGGCCGGGCTACGCCCGGTACAGGTGGAAGGACAATGGCTACTCCAGGCCTGGAGCGACCGTCAGCAGCCCGCCACTTTCTATGATCCTTATACCGGCCAGCGACAGCAAAACAGCTCACGGCAGTACGCTGTTCAACTGGCCCGGCATTACAGCGGCGACAGCGATAGCCCGGTTGCCTCTGTCAGTCGGGTAACCCGATTTGGTCACGGCTATAGCCCGACCAATCGTTTGCTTCCGGTATGGAAAGTCAGCTTCGAAAGAGAGGATCAGTTACAGGTTTACGTCGATATCCGTAATGACCGACTGGCGACGCTCAGCGACTCAACCCGGATGCAACTGATGCAGTGGTTCGGCTGGTTACATAGCTGGTCTTTCATCGAAGAATCCAGTACCCGCCATACCCTGTTCATCGCCATGATGGCAGCCAGTACAGCTCTGGGTACAGCAGGAATCTGGCTGTTCGTGGTACTCCCGATCCGGAAGCGAAAGAAGAACAACGCCCGTAAGCTGCATAGCTGGAGCGGTATTCTGGTCAGTCTTGCGCTGCTGATGTTCACCGTCAGCGGTCTGGTACGTACTACAGAGAAACTGAATCCGGAAATGCGCGGCCTGACACTGGATCATGCCATCGCCCCCCAACAACTGAGTTTTGACTTCCACCAACTACAGCAGCGCTACTCCGGCATCAGAGATATCCGCTTACAGGCGATTGATGGCCAGCCGGTCTGGCAGATTATCCCTCCTCGCCAACCGGATCTCTGGGTAAACGCCAATACCGGCCTCACAGTTGCCGACGGTAGCCTGCGTTTTGCCTCGGCACTGGTCAGCGCACTACTACCGGAATATGTCCGGCCGGATGGGTTTACTCCGGTCACTGACTATAAAACCGTATCTGACTATGGCTTTATCGATAAGCGTCTGCCAGTTACCGGCCTTCACTATGCCGATGAAATCATCTACGTCGACAGCCGTGATCAGGTGATTTCTAAGCTATCGACACCGGATAGCCGAGCCTTCAGCTGGGTATTCCGTTATCTGCACAAGTGGCGTTTTGCCGATGGCCTGGGCCTTAACGGTCGCGACGGTCTGATGGCACTGTTCATGCTCATGATTAGTGGCGTGTCGCTGCTGGGTCTGTGGATATGGCTCCGTAAAAAGAGCAAGCACCGGCGCACAACAGCAATCCCCTGCCCTGAAATCAGTGTCACGGCATCCGGTAACTGATGGAGCCGATCACCCGATCCGGGAGAGTAACCCTGTTACTCTCTCTAGCTTTACATCTCCTGATCTTTGCCCTTTGGCTCAACGACTTCGAGCCACCGAGGGTTCCACTCAATGCAGCCCAGGCTGCAGAATCCAGGGCAGCAGTAAATGTTCCGGACATAATTCAGATCCGGATGTCAGCAGTTGCTGTAATACCGGTTACCGAGCAAGTCTCTTTGCCTGACCCAGTATTCGTGCCCCAACCAGAGCTTCAACCTGTAGCCAGCCCCCAGCCAGGATCCGTAAAACCTGAACCAAAGCCAACACCAGAGCCGATCAGAAAACCAGCACCAAAGGTTCTCAAACCGGCAGTAGAAACAGCGCCTCCAAAACGGCCTCAACCAATAAAGCAAAGCACTGAGAAACCACCCAAAGCCATTGCATATCTGTCTTCAGAAAGATCCGCGCCAGAACAGCCAGACACCTTGGTTTCAGTTACAACGCTTGAAGAACAACTACCGCAGAGCCGGATTAATACAGAACAACAGAGACAGAACCATAAACAGCAATATCTGGCTTATCTGAGTGCCGTTATTGCAGAACAGCAACGCTACCCAAAGAGGTCCCGCCGCAAAAATGAAGAAGGGGTTATCTCCGTCAGAGTCACTATCAACCCCACTGGAGAGCTGCAAAGTGTACATATCATCAGTAACAGCCGTTATAACCGACTAAACCGTGAATCCCTGGCGATGGTCCGCCGCGCTGCGCCCTTCCGGCCACTGCCGCAAGTACTGGCAGACCAACCACTGACAGTCATCCTGCCAATCCAGTTCAGCCTCAGGGGATAGTGGCGAGGCAGTGTCGACCTGTCTTAGGAGAAACTATTTCATGTTCTCGGGTAACACCTGTGGGAGGCGCACCCTCGCGGTGATTGATTGCTACAGCCCATCGCGGCGAAGCGCCGCTCCCACGCCAAAACGGTGGCGAGTGGCGAGTGGCGAGTGGCGAGTGGCGAGTGGCGAGTGGCGAGTGGCGAGTGGCGAGCATAGTTTCGGTCAAATTCATATCCGAGAACATTTCTGACTATCATCGTAGGGTGCAATAGCGTCAGCGTATTGCACCTATATCAAACAAGGTGTGTTACAACGCACCCTACGCTGCTCCGAGCCACGAGCAAGTCGTGCTTGCATGACGGTCCAGCCATGAATTCGTTCCTATCGGCACGAGGACGTGCCTCGCTACAAAAGTACTTTCAAAACTCCGTAGCTCTTTTCGCTTTTTCGAGAGAATTGGACTCCCCTCGCCCTGATATCAGCAGCGAAGTATGCTGAATTCGACCAAAAATTAGCTAGGAGTCCAATACATGAACAATACCATTGTCGGCGTCGATCTGGCCAAAAAAGTGATTCAAGTGTGCGTTGTTAAACGCCATAAACTCTTACTTAATGAAGCGATGAGTGCTTCAGAATTCAGTCTGTGGCTGGCAACCCAAAGCTCTGTGGTTATCGTTTTTGAAGCCTGTTCTATGTCGAATTACTGGAAGCAGAAGGCTCAGGAACACAGTCACATCGCACGACTGATCTCTACTCGCCTGGTTGCAGCGGTTCGCCAGCAGCAGAAAACTGATAAAAATGATGCACTGGCGATTGCGCAGGCTGCACAGTTACCTGAGGTGCAGTTCATCTCCGGTAAAACCTTTGAACAGCAGGAATTACAAACCATTCTGCGCATGCGAGAGCTGGGCGTTAAACAAAAAGTGGCTCTGGGTAATCAGATCAGAGCACTACTCGCTGAATTTAATATTACTGCATCTCCGGCTCAGGCAGGTCTGAGCAGAGCGGTTCAGGACACACTGGAAACGGCAGACAACGGCTTCAGCATGATCTTCAGGGAGGCCTTGCATCTGACCTGGCAAGCCTATCTGGCAATCATTGAACGTATTCAGCACTATGATCAGCAGCTGGCTAAGGTCATCAAGCAGCATCCGGACTGTCAACGTCTGATGGCGCTGGAAGGGGTATCGGTGATCAATGCGATTAATCTTTTCAACCTCCTGAAGCTGGGGGACGACGTGAGTTTCAGGAGTGGTCGGGAAGCGGCGGCCTGTGTTGGTCTAACGCCAATACAGCACTCCAGCGGTGGTAAGGCCGTGCTGGGTAGCATAGGTAAACATATCCGTAACCAATTGGTGCGAAGTCAGCTCATCAGCGGCGCGATGGCCGTGGTGGGGGCACTGAGCCGACGATCCGCTAAATCCCAGAAAGAAGTCTGGCTGAAAAATCTGATCGAGCGGCGGGGTAAACGCTGCGCCGCCGTGGCTTTAGCCAATAAAACAGTACGTACCGCCTTTGCTTTATTGCGGGATGGCAGCGAGTATCAGGCTCAGGCAGTCACCGCCTGAACCTGTAGGCAATGAAAAGCGCTTGATACAGATGCAGTCTTGATCAGTTAGTGGCTAAGAGCTCAGCGCTCGCTTTCGAGAGATGATAAGACTGTTCGCGCAAATCTCAGTGAGCCGGGGATCGCGTCCCCATAGTGAGCTCGGACATAAGCTTGCGTTTTTTCTGTTAAAGGGCGATTCATTGTTGACAGAGGGGAGTCCACATAAGCCACTAGCGAGCATTGCTTGCAATGCGGTCGAGCGAGTCACGCTTGCACGACGCTCCAGCCACGTGTGCAAACTGCGTTTGCACGGCCCTACCCCTCAGAGGGTATTGTGATTCGAATTAGTTAACCAATCAATTAAGTTAAATACAGAATTAAAGAATTTAACTAACCTAGTATTTCTTTCAGAATTTCTCATCAGCTGTAATCCGAACCCAAAAACGGATCGCAGTGTGCACATGCAAGACCAACAAAAAAAATATTAGAGGTCGCTATGACAATCAGAAATTCTGTAAAAACTCTCCTCAAAGGCGCAGCTCTGACTGCAGCACTGGCAGCACCGATGACTCAAACCGCACAGGCAGGTGAAGAGTTCATGCTGGCGCACGCCTACCCGACTGATCATATCTTCCACCTGACTTCCACCACCTTCACCGATGAGCTGGCGAAGCAGAATTCCGGTATGACTATCGACTACCATCCGGGCGGCGACCTGGGTGACTGGGCATCCATCTTCGAGCAAAGCATGGATGGCGTCGTACCAATGAGTATGACCTTCGCAGCCTCCGAATTTGATCCACGCCTGGATCTGTCCTGGCTGGGTTACGTGGTAGACAACTGGGATGATGCCCGCACAGTTTACGGTCCTAACGGCCGCATGACCGAAGTGTATAACGAGATTCTGGGCGATCTGGATCTGGTTGTACTGGGTACTATCCCAACCGGTTTCGGCTCTGTAGCGATCCGTAAAGATGTTGAGCGTGTTCCAACCAACTTCCCGGAAGATACCAAAGGTATCCAGATGCGCGTTCCACCAGTGCCAATCGGCATTGAGCGTTTCAACAACTGGGGCTTCACTGCGGTACCAATGCCATTCTCTGAGCTGTACACCGCGCTGCAGCTGGGTACTGTAGACGGCCGTGCGTTCGGTCCATCTGTAGAGATCTGGCAGATGCGTGACGTACTGTCTGCGTACATCCTGACCCGCGACTACTTCGAGCACGCCTTCTGGGTAGTGAACAAGTCCTGGCTGGAAGACCTGCCAGCGGATGAACGCGAGAAACTGCTGGCGGCTGCCGACGTAACCCTGAACAAAATCTGGGATGAGGCACAGGCAATCGACGAAGGCTTCCTGAAGCAGGTTCGCGATGCGGGTATCAACGTAGTTGAACTGAGCCCTGCGCAAATGGATAAAGCGAAAGAGATCCTGTACGCCAAAGAATGGCCGTACATGGAAGGCATCGTAGGTCCTGAAATCATGACCATGATGCGCGATATCGCCGGTATCAAGTGATCCGCTGATTGCGAACGACAGGGCACCGTCCGGTGCCCTCATCTGCAACTTCAAGGATCAGTACCATGCAACACGAAAAACTTACTAAACCGGCGCAGTCCGTGGGTAAGACTAAGATCTACGATTACGATCCCGATCTCAGCTCTCACCCGATGCCGCCGCATCTGCACGCCATACCCGAACAGCCCAACAACCGGGTCGACAGTTTCCTGATGCGCTTCGAGAGAGTTCTGAACTGGATCTTCCGCGCCATGATGCTGATCGCGGGCCTTGGTCTGGCATTCCTGATGTTCGGTCAGGTTATTATGCGCTATGTGCTGGAATCACCCTTTACCGGCATCGAAGAAGCCTCCATTTTACTGGCCGTGTGGATCTACTTTCTGGGAATGGGCTACGCCACCCGTGAGCGGGAACACATTCACGGCGGCATTGTCAGCCTGGTGGTTAAAGACCCCTACAAGGTTGGCATGATCCGCTTCTTTGGCTCCATCGTCTGTATGATCGCCGCCTGTATCTTCGGCTACTTTGCCTGCAAATATGCGCTCAAAGAGATCGATCGCGGCCGTGTCAGTATCAACCTGCGCTGGCCCCGCGGTATCTGGAGCGGCAGCATGATCATCGGCTTCGCCATGATGGTCGGTTACTTCCTGCTGGAAGCGATCAACGAGTTCCGCGATCTGCGCCGTACCCGTCGCAACCGTAACGCCTCTATTGAAATCCAGAACCGTCAGGAGGAGCTGTCATGACACTGTTTCTGCTTGCCATGCTGGTTGTGGTCATCCTGATCCTGATTGAGATCCCGGTGGCCTTTGCCTTTGGCATCGGCGCCCTGTTGTTTGCCTTTACAACCGGCAACAACATCTCGTTTCTGATCCCCCACGGCTTTAAAACCGCCAGTGGTTTCGCCCTGCTGGCCCTGCCGCTGTTTATCTTTGCCGGGCTGCTGATGGCCGAAGGCGGAATCTCCGAGCGACTGCTGAACTTCGTTAACTCGCTAGTGGGTCGTATTAAAGGTGGTCTCGGTGCGGTGACTGTTCTGACCTGCGCCCTGTTCGGCGCAATCTCCGGTAGTTCTTCTGCAGCAATTGCCGCAGTAGGTCAGATCATGATTCCACGCATGGTCCGTGAGGGCTACCCGGAAGGCCATGCCACCGCGCTGGTTGCCTGCTCGTCGGTACTGGCTCTGCTGATTCCGCCCAGCATCCCGATGATCGTATTTTCGATCACCGGCGGTCTGTCGGTAGGCGCAGCATTCCTGTCCACGATTATTCCGGGCATCCTGCTGACCATTCTCTACTGTCTGCTGAATATCTGGTTCCTGCGTAAGAACCCCGATATCAAGGTCGATCCGCCGCTGCCCATGAAAGAAGCAGCAAAAGGTGTGCTGAGTACCGGCTGGAGTGCGTTCTTCGCCCTGCTGATGCCGCTGATCATCCTCGGCGCGATCTACAGCGGTATCGCCACGCCTACCGAAGCAGCGGCCATTGCGGTGATCTATGCGATCCCGGTGGGCTTGCTGATCTATCGCGGTATGTCCCTGCGCAGCCTGGGCTCGGTAACCGTGCGAGCGGTAACCATGACCGGTTCGATCATGGCAGTACTGTTCTTCCTGTTCATCATGAGCCGGGCGATGATCCTGGAGCAAGTTCCTCGCGATCTGGCGGCAGCTCTGCTGCAGATTTCTGAGAATAAGTACGTACTGCTGCTGTTGATCAACCTGCTGTTGCTGCTGATCGGCATGATCGTGGACGATATCTCTGGCAGTGTTCTGGCGGCAATTATCTTCCTGCCGATCATCAACGAGCTGGGCATCGATCCGATCCACTTTGCGGCAGTCGTGGGTGTGAACCTGGGACTGGGTAACGTATCGCCTCCCTGTGCCCCCATGCTCTATATGGCCGGCGGAGTCAGTAAGTTGTCGTTAGACAGGTATATCAAACCGACGCTGATGTTCCTCTGTCTGGGTCACCTGCCGATGGTATTCCTGGTGACCTTCGTGCCGGAGCTATCACTGTTCCTACCAGAGTTGCTGCTGGGGTACTGATCCACCAACAGCCCCATAGCAATACCCTCAGTAAGGCGAACTTCGGTTCGCCTTTTTTTATGTTTGGTTTCGGTACTGAAGGCTTAGTTACGGCGGTCTCCCAGATCGAAGCGACCATAGATCTCCGACATCTTCAGCTTCTCCCGGTGCCATAACTCCATAAAGTCACGGGTAATCTTATTCTGTATATCCCATGCCTGTTCAGACGGACAGAAGATCGTAAAACTCGCCTGGTCATCCCCCTCAACATTTGTAGAGATATAAAGCGACGGAGCAGGCCCCGAGATCTTCACATCCAGGCGTTTTTCGATCAGGGCGTTATACCGGTTTGCCACCTCGTAAAAGTCCTGACAGTGACCCGCCGCCCGCTCAAGCAGCTCCTCCTCAATCGTGAACAGGTTTACACTCGGTTCACGGGTAATGGTGAACGAATGGGTGGCATACCGTTTCAGGAAGTTCAGGTTCTTGATGGTATTCAGCAGCAACATACTGTTGGGCAGAAACAGGGTTTTGCCGGTATGGCTGTATGAATCGATATCCACCTCCAGCAGGGTCAGTTTCGCCCAGTCGGTTTCGGTTACCTCACCCGCATGCTGGCCAACCTGAACCCAGTCACCGATCTGGAAGGGCCGCGCCGATACAATATAGATAAACCCGATAATGCACTGGATAAACTCTCGGGTAGCGATGACAAAAGCCACCACAAATGCTGCCACCGACAGCGCAAACCGCTGCAGCTCTTCCGCCCAGAACATGAACACGCAAATCAACAGGGTCAGGTTTATCAGGTTTTTGATCACGTTGACCAGATAACGGCGATCCTCGCCCCGCGCCCGGGCGCGCCGCTTAATGACCTCAGCCACCTGCGTCTTGATCAGGTAGGTCATCACCAGAAACACACTGGTAGTGATCAGTTTGTGCTCCAGTACCAGCTGTTTTGCTGCTTCAAAAAGCTCCATCAGAGTCATAGACTCATTCTCCGTAAAAAACAGACCGGCTTGTTGCCGGTCCGGTTAACTGTTCTAGTTTAGCTGCACCTGTATCAGGTGCGTTCAATTTCCGGCCGAAAACAGAATCGACCCAGATTGATCCATATTGGTCCCAGCAGCAGTGAAACCGAGATCACCGAAAGGGCCAACTGGTATCCGGCATCTGTAATAATCGATGCCTGAAACCCCACTGCGGCAAGTACAAAGCTGAACTCACCTATCTGCGCCAGCACAGCGCCACCATAAAAGCTTTCCCGCCATCGATAGCCCAACCAGGCCAGGATCAATGCGTTCAGCCAGGTACCGACAATAAACACCGCAATCACCATCAGACTGACCTGCCACCAGTGCTGAACTACAAAATCAAGGTCAACACTCATACCGATGGCCAGAAAAAACAGAGCCACAAACACCACCTTGAACGGTTCAAGCTTATGATGCACCCACTGGGTTTCCCGGACTGCCGAAATCAGCATGCCACCGATAAACGCCCCCAGGGCCGTAGACAGTTCCAGTACACCGGTCAGTAACGCCAGACCGAAACAGATCGCCAGAGCGGCAAACACCTGAATCTCATGGTCTGCGCGAATCTGCTCCCCCAAAGGCAGGCGGATCTGACGGCCACTGAAGATCCAGACCAGTAAACCACCCATCAGAATCACTCCGATCAACTGCATCGACAGGGAGTGCATATCCACCTGCTGACCACCGAAAAGACCGATAAGGATCAGCATTGGAATCACTAACAGGTCCTGCACCAGCAAAACGCCAAGCATGTCCTGGCCAAAACTGGTGTTCAGCTCGCTGCGGTCCTGCAGCAAGCGGATGACCACCGCTGAACTGGACAGGCTCACCACAAATGTCAGCAGCGCAATCCGGGCCCAGCTCCAGTCGAACATCAATCCGATCGCCGCCACTGGCATAAAACAGAACAACACCTGCAGTAAGGTGCCAACTACCGGAATTCGCCAGCGTTCCCGCAGCTGTTCGGGCACGACTTCCATGCCGACAAAAAACAGTAGCAGTACGACACCAAAAGCCCCTAGCCGGTGAATGAAATCGGTGTCGCTGATCAGGCCCAGACCATGGGGCCCGATCAGTACTCCCGCCAGCAGGTAAGCAATGATCTGCGGCTGGTTGAGGAGTTTCAGAATACCTCCCACCAGCAGCATCAGAAAAATAGTGCCGACAATGGTCGGCAGAACAGGGTCCATATGCATCAGACTGTTCCAGATACAAAAAATGTTTCTATTAAGGGCTACAACCAGCCCAGTCGTTTAATCAGCCAGATCTGGCCGGATAATATGCCTGCAATCAGCAACAGCAGTGCCCCGAATGCTTCCGGTGAGCTGTCCCAGGGGAAACTGATATTCATACCCAGAAACCCGGTCAGAAAACTCAACGGCAGAAACAGGAACGTGACGATCGACAGCAGGTAAAGGATGCGGGTGGTCCGCTCATTCAGGTTACTGCGCACCTCATCCTGCAGGATCATCAACCGACTGATCGACATCTCCACCTCTTCAAGGCTCAGCTGCAATTCGTTGGCCAGTTCCCGCCAGTCAGATTGCAGATCCCTGTCACTGGTGATCTCCCGTTGCTGTCGCAACTGGCTCAACACCGTCCGCTGCGGGGCCAGATAACGTTGCAGCTCTCCGGCTTGTTTCCGGGCCCGGCTAATCTCATCCACCGGCGGTCGGCCTTCATCAAGGGATGCTTCGATATCGGACACCCTCTCAGTGAGGCTGAACACCTCTTCATTGATATCTTCCTGAATGCCCCGCAACAACGCTGTCAGAAGCTGGGCAGGTTCAAAGACCGCGCCCGGTTGCTCAATAGTGCGACGCACCTGTTGCACCGCGCGGGTATCAAACCGGCATAAACTGATAATGCGCTTTCGCTCAATCAACAAACGTAGGGAAACCAGCCGATCCTCCTGAATTTGAGATGCAGCATTGATCACCCTCAGGATCACCACCAGATTGCCATGCTCATCAGTAAATGAGCGCGGACGAGTATTATCAGTCAGTAGCGCTTGAGTTGTGCCTTCGGGGAGGTCTGCAGAGGCATTCAACCACTCAGGGGCATCAGGTGCCTGCCAGTCCAGCTCCAGCCAGAACGGTTCGCGGGTGTGAATAAAACCGGTCAGTTGCTCGCGGTTGTCCAGTATCTGGTGCGGCATACCGGGTTTTACCAGCCTCGCCTGAGCGGCACGCCCAGGCAGCTGTGAAGAAGGGTTAGTCATTGCTTGTCTCCTCAAATCATTACAGCAGTATGGCCAGATCAGCCAGATCCTGCTGAGGAGACGGTGATCTGAACCTCAGCAGTTAAATAAAGTCATAGTCGTAACCACTGCCGATCTCTCGCTCGAGACGGCGTTGCTCCAGACGGTCCTCGATGTCCCTTCGACGATCAAAAGCCCGGCGGCCTTTCTTCTTAGCCGGCGGTTCGTCATCCCAGTCCGTATCATCCATGTCCTGTTCTGACAGGTTACGTTCACGACGTTTCTGACGCTTTGAACGCCCCTCTTCCGCCATATCATCTGTCCAGTCTTCATAGTCAGAAGAGACGTCATCAATATCTACTTTACTCATGTTTCGATTCTCACCGATTGTTACGTTTGGCAAAGAACATTCTGATCACCATCAGGCTGCAACCTTGGCCCGGCTGACGGCACCATCCAGGAATCCAACAGGCGCTGTCGGTCTGATTGACGAGACCAGATAGTCCAGGATCCCAGAAACCTGTTTCGGCTCTTTCAGATACTCCGGTACAAAGAGCGGCTGCTTTATCATTCCCCGGGTGATCAGTTCATCCAGCAGGGGCAGATAATCAAAGCCGGTCTTACCCACATAAAGCGCACTGATATCGCCAGCCCGATGCAGGTTCAGGGCTTCACTGACTCCCCTGAGATAGAGATAGTCCTTGGTAAAGCCACCACTGCGATGCACCCGAACTGCCAGCTTAAAGGCATCATCCGGCGTCATTCCCATCTCTTCCAGAAGGTAGCTGTAGGTGTGCCTGAAACTGCCATATTTCAGCATCTCTTTCACTGCCAGAACCCGCAGGGCCAGTCCTTTCAGCCGTTTCAGCGTCAGGCCGCCACTGTGGTACTCATTCAGAATCGCCAAACCTTCCTGAGTCATGGTGTTACCCGGTAACCCTAACGAAAACACCTTTAATGTCTGGGCAGCAGCGTTCAGCGTGGTCGCCATATGCACCCCGAGTTCATGATTGGTCAGTGCCGCTATCTCGATCTCGCTAAAGCGCATCTGCTTGTTTACGAACAGGGTTCGCTTACTATTGGATACCATTGCCGACGCGACCAGATTACTGGTCGCTTTTACCTTACACTGCATGCCCCACGCTGCCGCCTTCTGACTGAACAGGGCAACCGCCTCATCGGCACTGTAAGTAGCTTCTTCAGGCCCTTCAAAGTCCGCCGCATGGAGCAGGAAACGGGCATTAGCCTCATCTTCCAGACTGGGCTCACCGTAGTACTTTAGCGAGCTGTACACGAACTCCGGTTGACCGGCACTTACCAACAGATCGATCTTGCTCGAAAGTCCGTCGATTACCTGACAGTACATCTGCTGTATGCCCGGATCCCGGATCGTATCCACAGGCAGCTTGTAGAGCTGCTCACGAAACTGGTAGGGATCGATTGCCAACGGCCGATACCTGAACTCCGGCTGGTAGTTGCCCTTGCGGGCAAAGAACCGCCGTTTCTCCTGCAGTATGTTGACCGGGTTTATGTAAAACAGTGTTTCTGTTCCACGAGCCAGACGATACAACCCTTCGTCAACCCGCTTGATCGCAGGATCAAGCTGAGATGACAGCATATCCAGTCGCCGGGTTCGCGACTTTCTGGTATGGCGTCGGGAGAAAAAAGCCCCTGTGTCGCTCAGGCAGTGCTTCATCCCCTCTTTCAGCTCATTCAATAGCAACCGGTAAGGTTCGCCGGTTAGCTCATCCATGAAGACCTTCTTGACCTCACAGGGCAGAACCAGGGTATTTTCGAAACGACTATTTACATGAGCAATCAGGTAACCACGACCATAAAATACTTCGTTTTGCGCTGCCCGAACCTCAAGGTTGGTCAGCTCAATTTTCCCCAGATTCTTTTCAAACCGCTGAACGACAGCGTTCCAACGATCAAGGTCGATCTGTTCTGTACCCAGGTTGAAGGTCGGCGTGTCCGTCTCTTCCCGGCGTAGGTGGTTATAGGAATGAACATCGAAAACCACACAGGCTCCGTACAGAGACTCAACCTTTTCCACCAGTGCACTGAGGATGTTATAAAACACCCTGTGCTTGTTGACGCTGGTCTTACGCTGACTGGCACTGACAGGTTTGTGCCAGACCTCCTTACCCCAGGCCTTCTTATAGATGCAGGTAGCCACCGGACGGTTTAGATCATACTCATAGCGAGAATCCTGACCGATCAGGGTGATTGGCATTGCATCGATCAACTCACCGGTAAATGGGTCCTCCTCATAGAGCCGCTCACCGTCATCCAGAGCACAGCTAACCTTCAGCGAGTCACGGAACTGGTGACCATTGTGAACAGCCGCGCAGATAGCGGGGGTATATTCGTCAATCTTGAGACTAAACGAACCATCCACCATCTCGCATTCGAATGTTTTTCCCGCCGCTATCCGCTCCAGGATCTGTTGTTCAGATAGCCTCAGCATCTTCAATTACCTTACGGAAAGAGTTCTTACGCTCAATCAGGTTTTCTTTGGTGGACACTACGTTCTCGACAAAGTCGATCACCTTGGCCTGCAGCTTCACCCGGTTAAGGCGATTGATACGGGTGATGCCACCAGGGCTCAGGACGTTAACTTCGATCAACTTACCGTTGATCACATCGAGCCCGGCAAAATAGAGCCCGTCCCTTACCAGTTGCGGTCCGATCGCCCGGCACAGCTCTTTTTCCTCTTTCGATAAATGATGCTTAACCTCTTTGCCTCCGGCATGAATGTTGGAGCGTACATCGCCCCCACTGGGTACACGCCGCATCGCGCCAATCGGCTCACCATTGAGCATAAGAATACGCACATCACCCAGCTCTGCCCCTTCTACATACTCCTGCAGAATCACATAGTTACTTTGCTCACCGGAGCCAATGTAAAAATCCAGCAGCGAACGGAAGTTCTGTCGGGCGCTCTTCTCAATAACGATTACTCCCTGCCCACCGAAACCGTTCAGCGGTTTCATAATCATCTTGGCTGAGGAGGTATCCTCCATCACTTGTTCCAGATAGTCCCGGCTCTTGGACACATGGGTAGCGGGCATAAATCGACCGGCATCTCCACTGAAGGATGCGGTGTACAACTTATTATTCGCGATGCGCAGGCCGTCGATATCATTCATGATGAATGTGTCGTTACGGACTGAATCCAGAAAGTTCAGCGCCACAGTGTCCAGCGGTGGATTTGCCCGCATGATGATCGCATCAAATCCAGCCAGCGGCAGCTTACACCGTTTGAACTCAGCCCGACGGTAAAATGCCGGGATGTTACTGGTAAGTTTTTGACTCTTCTTCAGCACATTACAGAATGCATGGGGCACACTATCCCTGATGGTTAAACTATGAGGTGTGGTCAGGGCTACAGTGTGTCCGCGACTGGCTGCCTCATGAATCATGCGCAGAGTAGAGTCAGACTCAGGAGACACACGCTCCCACGGATACATCAGAAAACAGATTTTCAATTCACGGCTCCAGAACGGGGCAAGCAGAAATTCGCTTAATAAAAAAGTTTCATTGCATAAAGCTATTCAGTTAAACAGGTAAGGTTGAGGGAACCTTTCATCCGTTCAGCTTTTTAAGAGAAGCTATTTCAGGCAGGTATAGTAAAGGCAAAAGCCTGCAAGCCAACAAATATGGTACTTGTACGCTAGTGCCGCACGTAATGTGTATTTGAGGCTTCATCTCATCAGGCTGCCTCAAATATAGCCTCTCTTGTTTTTCTGGATTATTGGTTCAAGCCGAAGTACTGTAAAGCAATCAATTTTCATCATTTCGATCAAAATATTTTATGGATATCGGCTTACTCAGAACCTTCCTTGAAGTATCCAAAACCCGCCACTTTGGCAGAGCGGCTCAGAACCTCTATCTCACCCAATCAGCGGTGAGCTTCAGGATCAAACAGCTGGAGAGTATGGTCGGCGTTCCGCTGTTCACCCGCCAACGCAATAACATCATGCTCACCTCTGCTGGTGAGCGGCTGATACAACATGCGGAAAATATTCTGGCGGCCTGGCAACTGGCGCTACAGGATGTTGGCGTCTCAGAACAGCAGGAATCTCAGATAGTACTGGGCGGGATCGCCAATCTCTGGGGGACTTTTCTGCAGTCGATACTGCCGCAGTTGGCAGAACAGTTCCCGCAGGTGTCGATCCGCACCGAGATCAACTCACATCTGGAACTGACCCGTTCTCTGATCGCCAATCGGCTGGATATTGCAGTTGTTATCGATCCTCCCACTCTGGCAGAACTGAATACAATCCGTATCGGTAAGATCGAACTGATTCTGGTCTGTGACAAGGCAGGAAAACACATTCAGGATGCCGGTGAGTATGGCTATATCTTTGTTGACTGGGGTACAGCGTTTAACCTTAAGCACGCCAAGCTATTCAAGACCCCTGTTGCTCCGATTCTGCATACGGAACAGAGTCAGATTGCGCTGGAGTTTCTGATTACCTATGGCGGTATGGCATTCCTGCCCAAAGCCACGGTAGCCTCTTATCTGGAAGAAGGGACACTGCATCGGGTGGACGGCAGTCAGCCAATCAGCCGAAACGTCTACGCCGTTACATCGAAAAGTTCAAACAACATGCCCACTATCAGCAGTATGATCGACAGGCTTTATGAACTGGAGCTGCGTCCGCAGGCGAATCTGCAACCCACCGGAGAAGAATAAAAAGGGGCAGACCTGGAGAAGGTCTGCCCAAAAGCGCGGAAATAGAAACTCAGGAGTAGTGGTGTTCCTATCGAAGGTGACAGGCTGGTCTCGGTACCGGCCACCTCTGTACCGCAAAAGTGCAAAGAAATAACGATAATGCAACCGGGCAGGCGATCCGCATTCCCGCCCGGGTTGGAAGGCTTTCACCTTCCGGTCTTACCAGGGGAGGCAAGGTCTCCCCCGTTTAGCAAGTCCGCTTACGCGGTCTTAGCTTGGGAATGCGAAAGATACGCCTTCCCGTACACCGCTGGACGGCCAGCGTTGTGTAATGGTCTTACGCTTGGTGTAGAAACGTACGGCATCAGGACCGTAGGCATGCAGGTCACCGAACAGGGAACGCTTCCAGCCACCAAAGCTGTGGTAAGAAACCGGTACAGGCAGTGGTACGTTGATACCCACCATGCCCACTTCAATGTGATCAGAGAAGTAACGCGCTGCTTCACCGTCGCGGGTAAAGATGCAGGTACCGTTACCGTACTCGTGATCGTTGATCATCTTCATCGCTGCTTCCATGGAATCAGCACGAACAACCTGCAGTACAGGACCAAAGATCTCTTCCTGGTAGCTGTTCATTTCAGTCGTTACGTTGTCGATCAGAGTCGCGCCAACGAAGAAGCCATCTTCAAAGCCTTCAACCTGTGGGTTACGGCCATCAACAACAATGTTCGCACCGTCAGCTTCAGCGCTGTCGATGTAACCGTTTACTTTCTGCTGGTGCGCACGGGTAATTACAGGACCGAAGTCGTTTTCACGATTGCTGAATGCACCCACTTTCAGAGGCGCCATCGCTTCTTTCAGCTTGGCAACCAGAGTGTCCGCCGCTTCGTCGCCTACAGCAACGGCAACAGACAGCGCCATGCAACGCTCACCGGAAGAACCGAATGCAGCACCCAACAGCTGGTTTACAGCGTTATCCATATCCGCATCTGGCATAACAATCGCGTGGTTCTTCGCACCACCCAGCGCCTGGCAACGCTTACCGTTAGCGTTTGCAGTGCTGTAGATGTACTCAGCGATTGGTGTAGAACCTACAAAGCTTACCGCTTTGATGCGCTCATCGGTCAGTAGGATGTCTACCGCTTCTTTATCACCATTTACAACGTTGATAACACCTTTTGGCAGACCCGCTTCCATCAGCAGTTCAGCGATGAACATGGTGGAGGATGGATCACGCTCAGATGGCTTCAGGATGAAAGTGTTACCGCAAGCGATCGCCATTGGGTACATCCACAGTGGAACCATCGCCGGGAAGTTGAACGGCGTGATACCGGCAACAACACCCAGTGGCTGGAACTCGCTCCAGGAATCGATACCCGGGCCAACGTTACGGCTGTGCTCGCCTTTCAGCAGCTCAGGCGCACCGCAAGCGTATTCAACATTCTCAATACCGCGCTGCAGCTCACCCATCGCATCGTGATGGATCTTGCCGTGCTCTTCACCGATCATTGCGCAGATCTTATCGGCATTCTCTTCCAGCAGTTGCTTGAAGCGGAACATCACTGCGGCACGCTTAGCCGGTGGCGTGTTGCGCCATGCAGGAAATGCTTCCTGAGCCGCAGCGATTGCCTGCTCAACAGTGCCTGCACATGCCAGAGAAACCTGCTTTTCAGCAGCACCGGTGGATGGGTTGTAGACGTCCTGCGTGCGAGTGCCGTCGATAACCATTTCACCGTTAATCAGATGACCGATAGTTGTCATTGTTCAGTACCTTTCATTTCAGCCAGACCGTCAGGCTGGCAAATTTATTATTTGTTGCTGGAGCAGCAATTTGTATATGTATCTACTTTTAGGAGCATTACGAGCGCCGGTCAGAGAAGGCATAAATTTGTGAAAGCGTGCAGTGTACAGTGAGTACATGAGCAGCTTGAGCAAATTTATAACGCCCTATGACCAAGCGCAGTAGCTCCTGGCGAATTAATCCAGTTCGCGAATGGACTCGCCCAGTGCGTTGATCAGGCTGTCCATCTCATGGGCTTCCGTCGTAAATGGCAGACCCAGCTGAATGGTGTCGCCGCCGTAACGCACATAGAAACCTTTCTCCCAGCACTTCATCGCGATCTGGTATGGACGCAACGCCGGCTCACCCGGTGCAGACTCGATAGTGAAGCCCGCTGCCAGACCGTAGTTACGGATGTCTGCGATATACTGGGTACCCTTCAGGCTGTGAACCATCTCTTCAAACTGAGGCGCGATAGTTTTCACCCGTTCAACCAGTTTGTCCTGAGCCAGAATATCCAGAGAAGCCAGACCAGCAGCACAAGCAACCGGATGCGCGGAATAGGTGTAACCGTGCGGCAGTTCCAGCATGTATTCCGGACCGCCTTCAGCCATAAAGGTGTCGTATATTTCCTGTTTCGCAATCACAGCCCCCATCGGAACCACACCGTTAGTCAGCTGCTTAGCGGTGGTCATCAGGTCAGGTGTTACACCAAACTCTTCCGCACCGGTGTTGGAACCCATACGACCGAACGCAGTGATAACTTCATCAAAGATCAGCAGTATATTGTGTCTATCACAGATCTCACGCAGACGTTTCAGGTAGCCTACAGGTGGTGGGATAACACCGGCAGAACCAGCCATCGGTTCAACGATTACCGCTGCGATGTTGGATGCATCGTGTACCATGATCTGCTGTTCCAGCTCATCCGCCAGATGCGCACCGGTTTCCGGCATACCCTGGGTAAACTGGTTCTCTGGCAGCATGGTGTGTGGCAGGTGGATTGCGTCGATACCCTGACCGTAAATCGCACGGTTAGGGCCGATACCGCCTACGCTGATACCGCCGAAGTTCACGCCGTGATAGCCCTTGGAACGACCTACCAGACGGGTCTTGCTCGCCTGGCCCCTCTTACGCCAGTAAGCGCGGGCGATCTTCAGGGCAGTTTCTACAGATTCAGAACCAGAACCGGTAAAGAACACACGGTTCAGACCTTCCGGCATCAGTTCAGAGATTCGGTGCGCCAGTTCAAAAGACTTAGGGTGACCAAACTGAAACGCCGGTGAGTAATCCAGCTCTTTCAGCTGCTTACTGACAGCCTCAGTAATTTCAGGACGGCTGTGACCGGCACCGCAGGTCCACAGACCGGACAGGCCATCAAAAATCTTACGACCTTCAGAATCGGTGTAGTAGTTGCCTTCTGCGGCAACAATCAGGCGCGGGTCCTGTTTAAACTGGCGGTTAGCAGTGAATGGCATCCAGTGCGCATCCAGTTGCTCCTGGCTCAGACCGCAGCGTTTGGTATCTGTCATAGTGTCAAACCTCATATCTCCGATATCGATCGTGGCAGTCAGTTGATGATCGTGATCGGTTGTTTTTTTATTTTTCCATTTGACTCCATTATCCTCAGCCACTAAGTTTATTAAATTCATACTTATTAATTTTAAAGTAACCATTTACTAAACTTTAAAAGAACTACTAATAGTACGAGTAGTAGAGCCAGCAACAGAACACCCGGGACTAATACCATGAGCCGCGCTGAAAACCTTATCCCCCGCCAGTTGGGCGACGCCCATATCCGCCTGCTTCGCATCTACAAAGCCGTGGTTGAAAGCGGCGGATTCTCTGCCGCCGAGGTAGAACTGAACATCAGCCGACCGGCCATCAGTCTGGCGATCTCAGAGCTGGAAGGGATTATGAACATGCGCCTGTGTAACCGGGGCCGGGCCGGCTTTGCCCTCACCGAACAGGGCGAAGAGGCCTACGATGCTACCCTGCAGTTACTGGGCAGCCTGGAAAACTTCCGCTCCCGAATCAATGCGATCAATACCGAACTGAAAGGCGAATTGAATATCGGCATCACCGATAACATGGTGACCGTGCCGCAAATGCGCATCACCCGCGCCCTTGCAGCCCTGAAAAGGCGCGGCCCGGAAGTCACTTTCAATATCCGGATGATTCCACCCAAAGATATCGAATCCGGTGTTATCGACGGCCAGCTACTGGTCGGTATCGTGCCCGAACTGCGCAGCCTGCCAGGCCTGAACTACTTCCCGCTGTACGAGGAACAGTCCCTGCTCTACTGCTGTGAAGGCCACCCCCTGTTCAATACCGACAACAGCAATATCACCGATGAAGAACTGTCCGGGTTTGATGCTGTAGTGCCTGCCTACCCACAATCCGCTGAGATCAAGCAACAACAAGCCCTGCTCAAAGCCAGTGCCAGCTCCACCGACCGCGAAGGTATCGCCTTCCTGATCCTCAGTGGCAGCTACATCGGCTTCCTCCCCACCCACTTCGCCGAACGCTGGGTAAGAGATGGCAAACTGAAAGCGATTCAGCCGGAAAAACGCAGTTTTAATACGCGACTTACCGCGATCACCCGGAAAGGTGCACGAACTAACCTGATTCGGGAAGCGTATATTGAGGAGTTGGAAAACACAGCAGAATAGGTCGCCTTCAGCGACCTATTCTGCTGTGAGTGGCGAGTGGTGAGAACGCCGCTTTGCGGCTTGCTGGACCGGGGGCTAAAGCCCCCTTGCTCGAAAAAGCGTAAAGCAGCCCTGATATTACAAACAATTCGAACCCATCAAATATACACAACATCATCACCAGAAACTTTAATCAGTTTCTGATTCACCAGTTGATTAAAGTAATTCTGTATAGCGACTTCATTACCCTTCACTGCCATATGAGCAGCTATATGATTTCTCAGGCTTGATACTTTTTTCGGACGCTTTTCCCTGGGCTTCGATGTCAATGAACTAATCAGCTTACTCTTTGCTGATGGCGCTGAGTTGACTTTAACTTGCTTACAATTGCGTCCATTTGTCTTGATATGGGCTATTAGAGGCGAGAATCCATTATCATTACTAATAATATCAAACGTTACATTAGCAGGTGCCTGGTGATCATACTTACCCAGATAGTAAGATAAATGAAAATCCAGATTATTCGATTGCGTCGCTTTCAACTGAACAAGAACCAAATCTATCGGCGAATCATACTTTTTCTCACCGAGATCTATTTTCGACTGTTTGGCTCCAAGAAAGAGAACCACTTTGCAATAAACCGAGAGATCTATCTTGCTAAGACATCCAATGTTTTCGTAGTCGATAAAAGCCCACTTCAATGTGAACCTCCTTTGATATTACAAACCTTTAAAAAACAGCTTAATTAGATATAGAGAAAAACTAAGACAGCTACTGCATTCTCATCCATGATCGTTGAGTAACTCAGTGATCAGTTCGTACAGCTAGCGCCATACATTTCCATGCCATCCAGTGTGCCTAAACGTATACAAAGAAACAATTGATCTGATACGGCTTTTGCCAGTTTTGAGAAAGAGATTCTCCACCTGTAGGAGCGACGTCCTCGTCGCGATTAGCTTGATCGGCACGAGGTCGTGCCTCGCTACATAGGCAGTCGATCATAGTGAAGCTCCGCAGGCTTTTTCGAGCCACGAGCTACGAGCAACAAGCTACGAAAGATCTCTTTCATCGCCGCGAGGGCGCGCCTCCCACAAAACCTTCTAACAACTGAAAAGCCTTGTTGCCTTTTGCCAGTTTTGAGAAATAAATTCTCCACCTGTAGGAGCGACGTCCTCGCCGCGATTGGCTTGATCGGCACGAGGACGTGCCTCGCTACATAGACAATCAACCTTAGAGAAGTCCCGCAGGCTTTATCGAGCCACGAGCTACGAGCAACAAGCCACGAATGATCCCCTTCATCGCCGCGAGAACGCGCCTCCCACAAAACCTTCTAACAACTGAAAAGCATTGCCGGCTTTCCCGCTTTTCCCAGCCACCCGCAAGGAAAGCTTCGCTTTCCGGTCTCGCTACCCGCCACCGATAAATGGCTTTTCCATTTATCGTAACGTCCCCATATACGCCTTTGGCGATAGCCCGAACTGAGCTTCAAACCGCTTGGCGAAACGGCTGGGGGACTGGTAGCCACAAGCCAGGGCGAGACGGGTTAGCTCCTTCTCTCCCTGCTGCATCAGCCCCAGTGCATTGTTCATACGCACATCGCTGAGCAGTTGGCGGAAGCTGGTGCCTTCACTGGTTAAACGGCGCATCAGGGTCGCCCGGCTCAGGCCGAACCGGTGACATAAGCTTTCAAGCGTATGGGGATATGCCGGGTCCTGAGCGAGATAGAATCCCAGTTGTTGGGACAGACTTTGCGTTGCTGCAGGGAATAACCAGTGCAGTGCACCTCGCTCGGCAAGCAGTTGATACAAGCCTGCCAGCCAGTGATTCTGGACAGTTTCACCCACCCGCTCACAGTCCAGTTGGCAAAGCAACTGAAGCACATGGGCAAGATCATCGGTCAACTCGAGCCGGGGACCTTTTGCAGTGGCATTCTGCTCACTTAACTCCAACAGTTGCTCATCCGGAGGGCTGATAAGACTGATCACCCGGGATTCAAAATGACCGGCATAGGGTAGATTATCGAAGGTGAGTGACTGACCACGTGGAGACAGGAGCAGCGACTGACCATCCAACGCCAGCCGTTGCTGACGCCAGATAAGCTGTTTGTACCCCTGCCTGATCCAGACCAGGCAAGGGGCAATCACTGCAACATTGCGCAGCCGCTGGCGTTGGTGGCTGGCAAAGGTATCTACACGGAAGGCAGTCATTCAGCGAGCGTAGGTTGCAGTGAGAGTCGCACTGTCGAGTGCCATGCTGTTGAGCATGTACCCCACCAGTGCTGGACTGGCATTATCAGGCACTTCCAATTTCGTTTCCGGCAGTGCCCAGACCGTAAACTGATAGCGGTGCATTCCGTGGCCCGGCGGTGGACAAGCGCCGCCAAAGTCATTATTGCCATAATCATTTTTAAACTCCCGGCCACCCAGGCTGGCTATATCAGCACCGCGTGGAAGCTCACTGATTTCCGCGGGCAGATCGGTGGCAATCCAGTGCCACCAGCCACTGCCGGTAGGCGCATCCGGATCATACGAGGTGATCGCGATACTCTGCGTCCCTTCTGGCAACTTATTCCAGCGCAGCGCTGGAGACAGGTTTTCTCCACTGCAACCAAAGCCTTTAAACTCAAAGGTCTTAGCCATTCGTTCACCTTCACGAATATCTGGGCTAGTCAGTTCCAGAGAACCAGCAACGGCCAGCGGACTGGTAATCGCCAGACATAACAAGCCAGCAGTCAGCGATGGGCGCATCACGTGTTTTGTCTTTCGCATCATTCAACTCCTTTTCATTCTCAGCAGATTCGCTAACGCCAGTCTATGCCTGCCAAAAAGATGGAGCCTTACTCAAAGGATCAATCAATAACACTTTTACATGATTCCTGATCTTTTCTGTATCTAATCACTGATCTATCTGAAAATAAACATGGAAACTTTTTATTCAGAACAATGCCGTTCCCATCGCCGCTGGAAGCGCCTCCTACAACCCATGAAAAAACAGCGAATGCGTCAATGCGTCGCAGGCTTTTTCGAGCCACGAGTTACGAGCAACAAGCCACGAAACTCCCCCCTCATCGCTGCGAGGGCGCGCCTCCCACAAAACCTTCGAACAACTGAAAAGCCTTGCCAGTTTTCCCGCTTTTCCAGCCACCAGCAAGGAAAGCTATGCTTTCCGATCCCGCCACTAGCATCGCCCCCAGCCTTTAACTACCCCGGGAACTGAAAGTTATCCGGAACCCGCTTCAGGATGTAACGATTGCCGTTTTCGACATGCTGGTACTCGAACAGCTCTTCGTTAAGGCGGATGATGCGATAGGCATCGTAGTGATAGGGGTCGGAAGGGTCGGCCTGGATCAGGCGATTGTCTCTTACCCAGCCACGGAAGATAGAGAAATAGATATCACCGGACATCCCCCAGTAACCAACCTCAACAGAGATACGGGTATCTTTTTCAGGGTGGGTGACCCGAAAGACAATCTGGTAGGTGCCGTCACTGAGCTTGTCGATAAGCTCTTCTTTAGTGCCGCCATCTTTAGTCGGCTGACTGCCATACCAGCGGCCACTCATCAGCTGCCATTCACTGGCCTGCTCATCGGTCAGTGCCGGTTTACCAGAGGTAACCGCCTCTGGTTTGGAATTACCCGGAGCACATCCTGTGAGTGCCAGTAACACCATCGCCGTAATACAAACTTTCAGTTTCATACTCATTCCCTGTTCGTAAAATCTGAGATTAACATTCTCTGTATTAAAGAGAGCCTGTTTCTATAAACTTTCCGGTGATCTCCTGCTGTGAAAACCTGCACAACATCAGCCCCTGAACCTTATTCCGGGAGCATACAACCTGCTTACCAGAGCTGTCCCAGACAGCATTTAAGCCGCAGGTCTCCCAGCCACCGGTTGTCGAAATATGATTACACAATAGCACCGGCATCCCGTGACGCTCTGCAATTCCAGCAAGGATCGCTTCATCCACCGGATAGCCCGCTTCTGATATCAAGGCGCTGGAAATATAAAGATCGGCCCCACTATCGGCGGCCCGCCCTGCATGTGCAGGTTCTGCAAAGTCGGCACAGATCCCTAGCGCTACAGAGTAATCGCCGATCTGAATCAGACAATCCTCAGTACCTGCAGAACAGTACTGCCCTTCACCTTCATGGAAATACTGTTTCAGATAGAACCGGACATTACCATCGGGAAAACAGATCACTGCTCCGATAGCAGGCTTACTGTCAGTCACCAGCGGACAGCCGGCAATCACAACAACATTATGCGCCACCGAGGCCCGGGACAATGCCTGAAACTCAACCGCATCTTTATTGAGTGCAAGGTCGCGCAGTTGCTCCAGCACATAACCTGACAGTGACAGCTCCGGAAAGACCACCGCGTTCGCGCCATGACTCGCTGAGGCCTGAATACAGCGCAGATGAGTCTGCAGGTTCTGTTGCAGATCCCCATCGACGACTGCGGCCTGAACCAGGCTGATTGTCATGCTATCAGATGTCATAAATGCTCGTACGACGCATACGGTTGTATCCCAAACCTGATTACTGCTGCTGTTCCTGTTCAGCCTGCAACCTTTCCGCTTCCGCCTTAATCATCTGCTGTAATTCGCCGACATTGGCCTGAACCTGGCGAGCACCCATTTCAGCACCTTTCTGAATCAGTTCCGGCAGCAGAAGAGTGGCCTTTTTGCCAACATCTGTGGAATAGAATGCATTCATCTCCCGCAGCTCTTCGAGGGTAAAGGCATCCTTGTAGATCGCAATGATTTCGCCCTTAAGCGCATCATAGCTGAGGTATTTTTCAAGGAAGGTGCGCATCACCCCCTCATAAGGCATCAGACCAGGATTCTGTTCCAGCTGCTGTGCCAGCATCATATCGGTCATCGACTCCATGCTGGCTTTGGTGCCGGCCAGTTCAAGTAAGCGCTCAGCCTCATCTTCGTGGGGACCCGCCATAGCCGGCGCTGTTGAGAGGGTCAGGGTCATAACCACAGCCACCAGGCCAGACATCATTCTTTTCATCAGTAAATCACTTAGTATTGGAATATTAATATCTCTACGTTACTGAAATGCCTGCAGTTTTGCCAGACCATCAGAATGTAGCGAGCGACGTCCCCGTCGCGATCGACCCGGGAACACCAGCCCCCTTATCGGCACGAGGGCGTGCCTCGCTACAACTTACAACGAACGCCTTCTAAATCGCCGCGAGGGCGCGCCTCCCACAGGTATAGACCTGATTAGCAAGCTAAACCATCGCCGCTGGAAGCACCTCCCACAGGCATAAACCTGATCAGCAAGCCACCCATCGCCGCTGGAAGCGCCTCCCACAACCAATGAAAAAACAGAGAATGCGTCGCAGGCTTTTTCGAGCCACGAGCTATGAGCAACAAGCCACGATAGCCCTCTTCACCGCCGCGAGGGCGCCTCCCACATGCCCTATTAACAACTGAAAAGCCTTACCACCTTTTTCCTGTTATCCTTCCGGCTCCACACAACAAGGTGTTGTTATGACCCGTATCGCCCTCTTCGCCGATGTTCAGAACATCTACTACACCACCCGTCAGGCCTATGGTCGACAGTTTAACTACCGCAGGCTTTGGCAGAAGATCAGTCAGGAGGGAGAGATTGTAATGGCCAACGCCTACGCTATTCACCGCGGGGATGACAGCCAGCTTAAGTTTCAGAATGCCCTGAAACATATCGGCTTTAATGTGAAGCTGAAACCGTTCATCCAACGCAGCGATGGCTCGGCGAAGGGCGACTGGGATGTGGGAATTACCATCGACATCATGGAAGCAGCAGCCGGTGTCGATAAGGTTGTGCTGCTCTCCGGCGATGGTGACTTTGATCTGTTGCTGGATAAAGTGGCTAAAAAGTATGGCGTGCTGGCGGAGGTCTATGGCGTCCCTGCCCTGACCGCTAATTCACTGATTGATGCCGCATCCTTTTATCATCCGATTGAGGATGATCTGCTGCTCTGATCACTTCACAAATACCGCCTACGCTTCGGGCTGAATATTCTGATTCACCCGGAAGAAGTTATCCGGATCATACTCGCTCTTGATCCGGGCCAGACGGGCATAGTTTTCGCCGTAGGCACCATCGATCCGCTCTTCTCCCTCGCTGATAAAGTTCACATAAACACCGCCGGTCGCCATCGGCAGAGTGGCTTCATAAAACTCACGGGCCCAGTCGATACAGGTTTGATCCTGAGAAGGTTCCTGCCAGCGGGTATGCACGTTCATTACAAACTCTGCGTCCCGATGCGGGTAAGCCGTCGCGTTCGGCGCGATACGGTTAGTCGCCCCGCCCATCTGAGCCACAAAGATCTCGGAATCCGGGCTCGGCAGTCTGCCGCCGAAATCGACGATCTGTTCGATCAGCTCATTGGAGAGGCTGGTGAAATTGTGTGACTTCCAGTAATTCCGCGCCCCCGGCGTCAGCAGTGGATCAAACGCCTGCTGAAAACCCACGAAAGGATGTGGAGCAAAGCCATCGGCCACCGCATCACCCAGCTCACGGATCGGCGAAATCAGTTTCTCACCTTCACCCAGATCACCGTTATACAGGGCAACAATGATCAGAGAGCGTTTACCATGATGCTCTGGCGGCAGAAACGGCAACGGTGGCGCATCACGGATAACCGCCCAGACCGTCAGTTGATCGGGGCAACGGGCGCAGAAATCCCTATAAGCCTTAAGAATGTCACCGGCCTGCTCAAACGGAAACACCGCGGGTCCTGACATCACTTCCGGCCCGACATGATGCAGCTTGAAGCGGAACGCCGTGATAATACCAAAGTTACCGCTACCGCCCCGGATCGCCCAGAACAGGTCGGTATACTCTGCCGCACTGCAATGCAGTAACCGTCCATCGGCAGTTACCAAATCAACCGCCACCAGGTTATCGATGGTGAGGCCATGGCTGCGACTGAGCCAGCCAAAACCACCGCCCAGAGTCAGACCGGCAATCCCGGTGGTCGAATTAATACCCACCGGACAAGCCAGCCCGAAGGCCTGAGTTTCATGATCGAGATCGCCCAGTGTAGCGCCACCTCCGACGATGGCCTGGCGGGCATCAGGATCAACCCGGACATAGTTCATCAAACCGAGATCGATCAGCACAGCACCATCGGCCAGCGACTTACCGCCGATGTTATGGCCAGCACCGCGGACCGATACCAGCAGATTATGCTGTCGGGCAAACTTAACCGTATTGATAACATCAGCGGTGCCGCTGCAACGGACGATCAGACCCGGTTTGCGATCGATCATCGCATTCCAGATCTCCCGGCTCTCGTCATAGTTACTATCACCGGGTCGAACCAGTTCACCCCGCACCTGTGCCGCGAGCTGCGCTAACTGGTCTTCATTGAGTGAGACTGAATCTCCACTGAGGGAACGAACCTGTAGATCAGCCATTATCCTTGCCTCCACGTTCATGTGGTGGATAACCAAAGCCCCCCGAGTCATCCGAATAATCGAAATGTGCGGGCTGGTTGGCTTGCAGGGCTGATAATTAGTCGGGCAAGGAAACCAAATATCCTGCAGCTGCATACTCCCCTTCGGAAGCAACCGCGCAGATAGCAGGTTGAATACTCACACGCCGGACAACCTTTACGGTTGTCATAAGCCAATTCTAGTCAGTCACGTGGAGAAGCGCAGATTGTTTGCGGGATGATTTTTCATCCCCGCCCGGCAGATCAGTAATCCCGGTCAAGTTGGCAGAAGACAGTTGTCCATGGAAACCTCTGTTACCAGACACTAACCAGCAACAGAGGCGTTAATGCAGACTCAGGACTGCTCGTAGATCGCATAGAACTTTTTCGCGCTGCCGATGGTTTCCCAGCTACCCTGATATCCGGCAGGGATCACGAAAGCATCGCCAGCGCAGAGCGTCTCTTCATTGCCCAGGGCGTCCCGCAGAATCGCAGTTCCTTCGATCATGTAGCAGAACTCATCTTCGGTGTAATTCAGGGTCCATTGTCCGGTAGTTGAAGCCCAGACACCGCAGAAAAAGTTGTCCTGCGTATTGGTGAACAGGTTGGCGACAACCTCTTGTGGATTGCCGGCCAACACCCGATCAGCAGCGATTACCTGCCCGGGTTCGCCGACACTGTCGGCATTCAGTCGTAACAGTTGACTGGATGATTTCATAACACACCTCTCTGTTGTTTATTAATAACTGAACAGATACAGGTGTCCGGAGGGTGGCTGATTACGGCCTGTCAGCTCTCTTCGCTGAGGTGCTGGTTGAGCAGATTACAGATGATCATCTTCAGATCCGCCAGGGTGCGTTTAGCCCGCTCGCCCTTCTGGTTAACCACCACCAGCATCACGCTGTGGGTCACTTCCAGATAGAGCCGACCGAGACGTTCACGCTCCTTCAGATGACGGTTGATCCCCATACGCTTGAAAACCTCAGCCATACGGGTGATCTCCATCTCATCATGCTGCTCATCCAGTTCCCGCAATTCAGGGACCGAGAACATCGCCTGCACCAGCGTCAGAATCGCTTTCTGGCGCTTATAGGTTTTCAGCTTCAGATTAAGCATCTGCTCAACCAGCTGATCCATCGGCATCGACTCAACCGGCCAGGAGGCGATCTCATCCAGCGCTGCTTCTACTGTTTCCAGCCAACGGGACCCCATCGCATAGAGAATGGCGTGCTTGTTGGGGAAATAGTGATACAGAGAGCCGACCGAAATACCTACTTCTTTCGCGATCAGGATCGTATTCAGATCATCCAGCCCTACCCGTTCCAGCAATTCACCGGTGACATCAATAATCTCTTTCGAACGCTTCTTTGAGCGTCCCTGCACCGGCGCATTGCGGGGCGCGAGATCCTGCGACTTCTTTCGGGGTACGGCTTTTGTTGACGGACTTTCTGACACTGACTGTTCACCTTCCTGCTATCCGATCGGCACAGAAGGCGTACTCACCCGACCATGCTGACTGCGTTCCACTCTGAAGCCATCGCCCACAGGGGCAATAGCCCGGTCATTATAAAGGAACCTGCTCGAAGGTGCCTAGGGAACCTGCGAACAAGTCAGACACACCTCTGGCTTTCAGAGCGATTCGAGCTCACGACAACGATTACAGGCATGCTGGTGGCCTGTCGAAAATCGTTAACAAAGAGATCGGATTGCTCTGAAAGCCCCGAAGGGCCGGCGCTAAAGCCGCCTTCTACAGTGGCAGCGCACTTGAAAAGGACTAGCCATTCCCTGCGTACGCTTTCTTGTATAAGGCGGCTTTATCGTCCCGCAGAGACAGTATCTGACTTATTCGCAGGTTCCCAGATCCAGTTAGCGCCGCGCAATCAGTCTTTCCGGAATAACTGTACTGTTGTTTGTCAGTTCAGACCGTTCAGAAAAAACGATCCCTCATCGAGTAGTAGAGCATTCCGGCAACCAGACCCGGCCAGCGCAATAGCGTCCCACCCGGAAATGTCGGTGTGGGGACTGCAGCAAAGGTATCAAACTTCTCTGCCGAACCACTGATCGCATCGGCCATCAATTTGCCTCCCAGCGTTGCCAGAGCCACACCATGGCCCGAATAGCCCTGGGCGACAAACAGCTGATTATCGATACGGTCAAAATGCGGCATCCGGTTAAGGGTGATTGCCAGAGTGCCACCCCAGCCATAATCAATGCGCACATCTTTCAGTTCCGGATAAAACTCCAGCATGTATTTGCGCACAAAATTCGGAATATCCGCCGGGAACTTACTGGTGTAGGTTTCACCGCCGCCCCAGAGCAAGCGGTTATCGCCGGACAACTTAAAGTAGTTGATCACGAAGCGGGAATCGGCCACGGCAACATCATCCCGGTTTATCCGCCGACACAGCTCTTCGCTAAGAGGCTCCGTCGCCAGTATAAAGTTGTTTATCGGCATGATTTTCCCGGCAACCCTGGGCTCCAGTTTGCCAAGATAACCGTTGCAGGCGAGCATCACATATTTCGCTTTCACCAGCCCGCCAGTGGTTCTGACTTCGGCATCCTTACCACTGATGCCGGTGCTGTAATCGCTGACCCGGCTGTGTTCAAATATCCGTACACCGGCTTTTTCGGCCGCATCCGCCAGACCCAGCGCATAGTTCAGCGGATGCAGGTGTACCGCATCGCTCCAGTACTCGCCACCGTAATAACGGTCCGTACCAAGCATTGCCTGAACCTCCTGATCCGGCACAAACTCGATGCCGTCGTAGCCAAGCACCTGCTGCTTATACTCAACCGCTTCTTTTATCTCATCCACGTGGTCCGGCTTGGCTGCAATATGCATGATGCCCTGCTTCAGATCACACTGAATCTGATGCTCAGCGATCAGATCTTTTACCAGCTGTACGGAGTCCAGCGACATCTGCCACAGATTATCAGCCGCCGTTTTTCCGACTTTTCTGACCAGGGTTTCATGCCCCATATTATGCCCCGGACAGACCTGACCGCCATTGCGACCGGAGGCTCCCCATCCCACCTTTTCACCTTCCAGCAGGATGACAGAATAACCTTTTTGCGCCAGGTGCAGCGCTGCAGATAAACCGGTGAAACCGGCACCAATGATACAGACATCCGCCTGCTGCTCACCCAGCAATGGCGGATATTCATGCTTACTGTTTGCTGAAGCAGCATAGTAAGACGGTTCGTAACCGTTGAGGGACATAAAAGGGTCTCCAAAACACTTAAAACATATAAAAAAGCAACCAAAGACCACACAACAATTCGAATAATAATTCTAGTTTAATCATGCTACAAGCCTTTATTTAAGGCATTCTTAAATTTTAACTGTTGCTTTTAAGAAAAACTTACCCTAACCTCTAAAACCGAATAATGATTCAACTATTAGCTCAACAGACAACACACAACAGAGCGCCTGACAAAGCTCATACAACCGAAACATTATTCGAATTAATAACTTAGACAGCAAAATCATCCGGCGTCGGGTGCCGGGTCGATCTATAGTGACAACAGATGCTGTCATCCTGTAACTGAAAACATAAATAACAGATAGGTGATTTATGGAAGCCGTGGAGCGCTTTCTCAAAGAGAATGGCATTACTGAAGTAGAATCCACACTGCCGGACATGACCGGTAATGCCCGGGGTAAGTTTTACCCTACCAACAAGTTTCTGGCCGAAAAAGGTGGCCGGATTCCGGAAACCCTGCTGGTGCAGACAGTGACCGGAGAGTGGGCTGACAACCACTATGACATTGTTGATCCGGCCGACCGGGATATGGATCTGGTACCGGATCCGGACTCTCTGCGTCTGGTGCCCTGGGCCGATGAGCCCACTGCACAGGTAATCAATGACTGCTACACCCGTGACGGCGAACTACACCCTCTGGCGAGCCGTTCCGTTCTGCGCCGGGTATTAAAGCTGTATGAAGATGAAGGCCTG
The DNA here is from genome assembly GCA_963669425.2 of uncultured Amphritea sp. Lineage (GTDB taxonomy): Bacteria > Pseudomonadota > Gammaproteobacteria > Pseudomonadales > Balneatricaceae > Amphritea. Next base: position 973,791 of record CAXXNC010000002.1, on the reverse strand, counting down.
CGCCCGGTCGTAGCACCGGAACTGGAATTCTATCTGGTACAGCGCAATGTCGATCCTGATTATGAACTGAAACCGGCCACAGGTCGTTCCGGTCGCCGCGAAACTGCACGCCAGTCATTCAGTATCGATGCCGTGAATGAGTTCAATCCTGTGATCGATACCCTGTATGGTTACTGCGAAGCACAGGGACTGGATGTTGATACCCTGATTCATGAATCCGGCGCGGCACAGATGGAAGTTAACTTCCTGCACGGCGACGCGCTGGCACTGGCCGATCAGGTGTTTGTATTCAAACGCACCCTGCGGGAAACCGCTCTCAAGCACGATATGTATGCCACCTTTATGGCCAAGCCGATGCAGCATGAACCCGGCAGCTCCATGCATATCCACCAGAGCCTGATCGATGTGAAAACCGGTGACAACATCTTTGCCGGCACCGAAGAGAATAAGTTCTCAGAGAAGTTCTACAACTACCTCGGCGGGCTGCAGAAGTACACCCATCATGCGATCTCTTTCTATGCCCCTAACGTGAACTCTTACCGTCGCTTTGCGCCAGAGATGGCAGCACCGGTGAACTTCAAATGGGGTATTGATAACCGCACCACCGGTATCCGGGCTCCGGATGCACCGCTCAGCGCCACCCGGGTTGAAAACCGTTTCCCGGGAGCCGACTGCAACCCGTATCTGTCCATCGCAGCCAGTCTGGCTTGCGGCTATCTGGGTATGAAGTCTGGCCTTAAACCGGACAAACCGATCTCTGAGCTGGCAGCCGGCGAAGGCGATACTGTCGAAGTCGCACGCTCTCTGGAAGAGGGTCTGCGTCTGTTGGAAGACTGCCCGGAACTGCGGGAGATTATGGGACCGGAATTCGTTGACGCTTACATCGGCGTAAAGCGTGCCGAGTTCGAAACTTTTAACGAGGTAATCAGCTCCTGGGAACGGGAATATCTGTTACTAAACGTTTGATTCAAATCTATTTTCACACGGTAATCTGTTGGCAGTATTGCTCTGCCAGCAGACCGGGTATATAAACTCATCCTGAATACAGGCCCTGAATGCGAGGCAGAAAATAATGAAAAAAACTGTTCCTTCTCTGTTAGGTAAAGCGATTCGGACAACCCTTCTCGGCGCAGCGATTGCCGTACCAACAGCCCAGGCTCAGGAAGTGATCAACTTCTACAACTGGTCAGACTACATCGCCGAAGACACCCTGAAGAATTTTGAAGCCGAAACCGGCATCAAGGTGGTCTACGATGTCTACGACAGCAACGAAACCCTGGAAGCCAAGCTGCTGGCGGGTAACTCCGGTTACGACCTGGTAGTACCCAGCTCGCACTTTATGGCGCAGCAGATTAAAGCGGGCATCTTCCAGCCACTGCAGAAAGACAAGCTGACCAATATCGGCAATCTTGATCCTGCGCTGATGGAGAAACTGGGCCAGAAAGACCCGGATAACAAGTACGGCGTGCCGTACATGTGGGGCACCACCGGTATCGGCTACAACGTCGAGCAGGTTAAAGCGGCACTGGGAGATGATGCTCCCGTGGACAGCTGGGAACTGGTGTTCAACCCGCAGAATATGGAAAAGCTGAAAGATTGTGGCGTCACCTTCCTGGACTCTCCGGATGAGATGTACCCGATGGCCCTGCTCTACAGCGGCAGTAGCCCATCAGATCAGAGCAAGGCTGCACATAAGTTCGACAGCCCGGCAGCAAAAGCGCTGCGCGGCGTTCGCCCTTACCTGCGTCAGTTCCACTCATCCCAGTATGTGAATGATCTGGCCAACGGTGATATCTGCGTGGCAGTCGGCTATTCCGGCGATGTATTCCAGGCTCAGGCCCGTGCTGAAGAAGCGGAGAATGGCGTTGAGATCGCCTACACCATCCCGAAGGAAGGTACCGAGATCTGGTTTGATATGCTGCTGATTCCAGCCAGCGCAGAAAACGCTGAAAACGCGCACAAGCTGATTAACTACCTGCTGCGCCCGGATGTGATCGGCGACATCACCAACTATGTCTGGTATGCCAACCCGAATCCGGCCTCCAATGCCCACATCGATGAAGAGATTCTCACCGATACCGCAATCTACCCGGATGATGAAACACGCGGTCGTCTCTATCTGACCGACCAGCTGCCACCGAAAGTGGCCCGTGTTCGTAACCGTACCTGGTCCGATATCAAGACCGGCAAGTAATACTCCAGAGCCTGTTGCGACAGGCACTGTAGGCGCTTTAGCCCTTTACTTTAACCGTAAAGGGCTTTTTTATTTCTGCTCCAGAATCTGACGAATCCAGATCAGGCGTGACCCAGCAGACGGAAGTTCCAGTTTTCCAGCTCCCCTGTCGCCAGACGGCTTTCCACTTTGCTCATCCAGCTCTCCGAAAGCCGGGCCTGTTGTTGCAGCCTGAACAAAGCCTCCCGATCCAGCGGGTTACAAAAGAACAGGTCACACACCTGTTTAACCGTCAGCGGTTCAGCCACGCGATCAACCAACACTAAAGGGTCATTCGCACTGACAGTTCCCTCCTGAATGACCCGATACAGCCAGCCGCAACGACTGTTCGCCTGCATCTCTACCGAGAAATTGTCTACCGCCCAACGCCGGTTCAGCTTATAGCAGGGAGAGCGGGGCTGACTCACCTCAATAATCGCCTCCCCCCACTGGAAGCGATCACCCAGACACACTGTGTCTTCGGTCATGCCCAGCGTGCTGATATTCTCTCCCATGCCCGGAGCGCCGACACCAAACTGCTCGCCATAGCGTGACTGCCAGTAGCTGTAATGCTCCAGCGGGTAATGATGCAGTGCCCGCTCAGCGCCTCCATGATGTTTTGGATCTGCGCACTGATCCCCTGCAAGGCCAGTCCGGCTCAGAAACACAGCATCAGTGACCGGACTTTTTTCGATCGCCGTTTCAAGCCCGAAACGCTGCTTTACCTGTCCGGCATAGACCCCTTCCGGCACAACCGGCGCGTTAAGACTATCGACCACTTTTTGCATACTGTTCTCTACAAGCTCTGTCACCAAAAACCTTTTCAATACAAACTATGCTCACTACACGCTTTGTTGACTAAAGAGGCTGCTGCATCATCTGCTGATACAACGCCGGAAACTCACTGATCAGAAAATCCATCAATGCCCGCACCCGTTTCAACTGATAACGCCCCGGCGGGCATACCAGCGACAGCGGCGTCGAAAGCTGCCAGCCAGGCAACACTTCCAGCAATTCTCCACTGTTGATCGCTCCCTGCACATAAACATCGGCCAGCCGGGCCACTCCCTGCCCCGCCAATGCCGCCTGATACATCACCCGGCCATTAGCAATCTGAAAGCCCTGCTGGGCATGCACCGAGACCTGCTCTTCCCCTTTACTGAACTGCCACTCACTGACACTGCCATAGATCAGCGGCAGATGAGTAAGATCACGGGGATGCTGAATCTCAGGATTATCGTTAATGAACGCCGGACTGGCGACATAACGTGTCGTTATCGCATGCAGGCGCCGGGCGATCAGCGTGGAATCCGGCAGCTCCCCCATGCGCATCACCACATCATAATCACTGCTCAGCAGATCAACCCGCTGACTGGAGAAGTCCAGTTTGATATGGATATCCGGATGCTGTTGCTGAAAGCGGATCAGCAAGGGCGCGATCAGTTCCTCACCGATCAGGCCACCCACGGCATTCATTCGAATGGTCCCCTGCATAGCATCGGTTGACTGGGTCACCCAACGTCGGGCATTTTCCAGCTGCGCGATACCCTGCTGGCACTGTTCCAGATAGCCCTGCCCCAATTCTGTCAGCCTTAATTGCCGGGTAGTCCGGTGCAACAACTGCACCCCGAGCTGACTTTCCAGCTCGCTGACCTGCTGACTCAGGCTGGCTTTCGACAGACCGGTCGCATCGGCCGCTGCGGTAAAACTGCCATGCTCTGCCACCGCCATAAACGAGCGGATACCGTTCCAGTACATTGCAAGAAAAAACCTAACAGTAATTTTAGATTAGAGATATTTTTCAAATTATAGTAATCCCTAAAATAGGACTCATCAACTTAAGACAACAGATTCTGACCAGGGAGTCCGACCATGAACAACTTACCTCTTATCGCAATCACCGGTGCAAGCTCCGGTATCGGTGCAGCCATGGCTAAAGCTTTCAGCGCTGCCGGCCACCCACTGCTTCTGCTGTCCCGCAATACAGCAGAGATGGAAGCAATGGCACTGCCAGATACTATCTGCAAAGCGGTCGATGTTACTGATCGTGAAGCAGTGATCGCAGCCGTTGCTGAAGCCGAAGCGCAGTTCGGTGCCGTGGATTGCTTTATCAACAACGCCGGCATGATGCTGCTGGGCGATATGCACACCCAGAATCCATCTGAATGGCAACAGATGTTCGACGTTAACGTAATGGGCCTGCTGAACGGCATCCACAGCGTACTGCCAGCAATGCGCGAGCGTAAAGGTGGCACCATTATCAATGTCAGCTCCATCGCCGGTAAAAAGACCTTCCCGAACCACGTGGCCTACTGCGGTACCAAGTTCGCCGTACACGCCATGAGCGAAAACTTGCGTGAAGAAGTAGCGGATGACAGCGTGCGAGTGATCACTATCGCGCCGGGCGCAGTAGAAACTAACCTGCTGTCACACACCACCAGCGATGCCATCAAAGCCGGTTACGAAGAGTGGAAAGAGAGCATGGGTGGCGTGATCAGCGCTGACGATATCGCCCGCAGCACGCTGTTCGTTTACCAGCAGCCGCAGAATGTCTGCATCCGTGAACTGGTTGTTGCTGCGACCCGCCAGCAGCCTTAACAGGAATGTAAAACCACCTTCTAAGAAGGTGGTTTTACATTTTGCCCTTCATAAAGGGGCGTTACTTTGGTTATTACACCGCAACTCGGAACTGGCACGAACCACTTCCCCCTCTGTGCAGCCGAGCACCTGATTTTAGAATGGATCAGAGGGGCAAACTATCTGAGGCGCTCTTTGCCGAGTTTTTATAGCCGCAAGCGGCTACCCTTCGGGCCAACTAAAGCTGTTCAAGCAGAGCTTGTGCCACTCCCATTATCAAATCAGGCGCACAGGGTAGTAGGCTTGCCGACCAAACAGCGGGGCGGCCTTTGGGTTGTCAGGGCTTTTGGCCGCGCAAAAGCGCCTGACTCGCCTACAGGCGAAACCATCGTTCAGACTTAGCACAAAGCACCAATATTACTTTTAAGGCAAAGCCTCTACTAAGCTCTCTCCCTCCATTAAATGCAGTTTCAAGCTTCCAATAAAAAACCTCAGGGAGCTTTTGCTCTCTGAGGTTTCAGATTGTACGAAGAACGTCTGTTTTACAGATGATCCCGACCATGGGGCGCTTCAAAATCCAGCACCGGTCCCAGCGGTACTACCCGGGTCGGATTGATCATATCGTGGCTGAAATAGTAGTGCCCTTTGATATGCGCCATATCCACAGTCTCTGCCACACCCGGCAACTGATACAGCTCACGGACATAACCAGAAATGTTCGGATAGTCCTTCAGCTGCTTCAGGTTACATTTGAAATGGCCGTGGTATACCGCATCGAAACGCACCAGCGTCGTAAACAGACGCAGATCAGCTTCGGTCAGCGCCGGTCCTGTCAGATAGCGGTGAGTCATCAGAATCTCTTCTAACCGGTTCAGACTGTCGAACAGCGCCAGCACGTTGTGCTCATAGGCTTCCTGAGTGGTCGCAAAACCCGCCCGGTAGACACCGTTATTGACGGTGTCATAGATCCAGCCATTCAACTCTTCAATCTTGCTCTGCAGCGCCTGCGGATACAGATTCAGAGTATTGCCGGTCAGCTCATTAAAAGCCGAGTTAAACATGCGGATAATTTCGGATGACTCGTTGCTGACAATGGTTTCGCGCTGTTTGTCCCACAATACCGGCACCGTTACCCGTCCGGTGTAGTCAGATTCAGCCCGGGTATAAACCTGATGCATAAAATCAAAGCCATACAGCACATCACCGGTCGAGCCGCTTTCCTGATCAAAACTCCAGCCGCCTTCCAGCATGTTCGGGCTGACCACAGAGACAGAAATAAGATCTTCAAGACCCATCAGCTTACGAAAAATCAGAGTACGATGCGCCCATGGACAGGCTAACGAAACATACAGATGATAACGGCCCGGTTCAGCCCTGAAGCCTGGCTCGCCGGAAGGACCGGCACTGCCATCGGCGGTGATCCAGTTACGAAAACCGGCCTGCTCCCGCACGAACTCACCTTTCGACTTGCTGGTTTCATACCAGGTGTCGTGCCACTTACCGTCAACTAATAAACCCATCTCTCTGCTCCTGTCAGCCTTTCTGATGGCTGAAACCTGATTCGATATGGGCTCATCTTAATTTCTATTTAATTGATAAAAAATCTCTTAAATTCGCATATTTTATTCTATTAAATAGAATCTACTCAGGAGCTGTACACTGCTGGTGCAGCAGCTCCGCCAAACGACGCACACCGGGGCCAGGCTGTCTGGCATCAGCATAATAGAGCTGCAGCATAATGCTCCGCTCCGATCCACTCTGTAACGGAATCGGCTTCAGTGTCCCGCGTTCCAACTGAGCCTGAATCCGTGTCAGCGGCACCCAGGCGAAACCCATTCCACGGCAGAGCATCTCAACGGATGTGGCTATATTGCTGACGGTCCAGCGCTCATCAGCACCCAACCAACCGGAATCGACCTTTCTTAACAGTGCTGAATCCCGGGTCACCATCTGACGAAACCGAACCAGCTCATCAACCGGCAGTGGATTGTCTGCACTGCAATGCTCAAATACCGGATAATCCGGCGCAGCCACCGCAAGAAACTCGACGGCAAACAGGGGTTCCGCCACAAAGTCAGACAGACCGGCACCGGCAATCGCCAGATCCACCTTACCCTGCTCTAATGCTTCCGCCGCACCGGACAGCACCGTCTCATACAACTGAATCCGGGTATTGGGATAATCCTGCGAGAACAACTCCAGCGCCTGCGCCAGACACTCAGTTGGAAACGTCTGATCCACCGCCAGAGCAATTTCCGGCTCCACACCGGCATTCAGGTTAGCCGCCAGCGCATCGATACTGGCCGCCGACTCCAGCAGATGTTCCGCCCGCCTGAGCAGCAAGTGCCCTGCATCGGTCAGCTGTGCTTTGCGACCATGTACTTCCAGCAGCTTCACATCCAGCATACGCTCCATCTTCTGAATCGCATGATGAATACTGGACTGACTCTTGTGCACAGCCGCCGCGGCATGGGCAAAACCACCGTGATCAACCACCGCTTTCAGCATCCGCCACTGTTCCAGTGTGACCTTCATAACCCACCTTGCTTTCTATTTTTTAGAAATTAATACCCGATTTATAGCGATTTTTATTTCTAATTAAAAGAATAAGATTGCAGTATCTGTTTCAACACAAGAGATTTCAGGAGCCCACTATGGCTATTCAGATTATTCCCAGCCACCCGTCTGCCGACGGTGCCGGCGTAAAGATTCAGCGGGTGCACGGTTTCCGCAATAACGGCTTTGACCCGTTTCTGATGCTTGATGAGATCCGTTCCGATAATCCGGATGATTACGGTGCAGGCTTTCCCGCCCACCCTCATCGCGGCATCGAAACCCTCACCTACATCCGCCACGGCGGCTTCGTTCACGAAGACCATCTGGGCAATAAAGGCGAAATCCGCAGCGGCGGCTCACAATGGATGTCCGCCGGACGGGGTATCATCCACTCCGAAATGCCGCTGCAGAAAGACGGCTTCATGCACGGCTTCCAGCTATGGCTGAACCTGCCAGCCAAAGACAAGATGAAAACGCCTGAATGGCAGGATGTCCAGGTAGAACAACTGCCCTGGCAGCCACTCAACAACGCTGAAATCAAACAGATCGCTGGTGACAGCCATATCGATGGCCAGACCATCAACGGTCCACTGCGCCACCTGCCAGCCTCAGCAACCGTCGCCGACCTGCGCCTGACCAGCGGTGCCAATCTGAACCTGCAATCCGGTACAGACAGAACCACCCTGATCTATGTCTATGAAGGTAGTATCAGCCTGAATGATCAGCCCGTTAACGAACGACAGATGATCAAAGTGACTCAGGAAGACAACGTCACCGTCAGCGCTACCGATAGCGCAGGCCTGTTACTGCTCAGCGGTGTTCCTATACAAGAACCGGTCGCCCATTACGGTCCGTTTGTGATGAATACACAGGAAGAGATTGATCAGGCCGTTCGGGATTATCAGGAAGGAAAACTCGTGAGTGGCTAGAACGGCGGGCAAAGCCCGCCTCGCTCGACCGCATTGTAAAGCAATGCTTGCTAGTGGCTTATGTGTCCTTATTTCATGCAAGCCTACAGGCTTATGATTATTACCCGCCAGAAATCGGCACGGGGACGTGCCTGGCTACAATCCACTGTTGAAGCTACGCCAACACCTCATCGCGGCTAGTACCCACGGCATGATAAAGCCCCTCCCACAGTATATATCCGGGCACCTTTGCCATGGCTTCGCTCTTCGCTTTTTCCAGCCACGAGCAAGCATTGCCCTGCAATGCGGTCGAGCCACGAGCCACTCTTCCCCATCGCGGCGAGGGCGCCCCTCCCACAGAAGCCCTTCCACATTAGATGTCTGGATTCTTCTCGCCTTTTCGAGCCACGAGCAAGCATTGTCGAGCCACGAGCTACCCAAGCCTTTATCGGCACGGGGACGTGCCTCGCTATAAGATCGCGGCTGGAAGCCCCTCCCACAAAGCCCCTCGTTCAGTTCCTCTGCTCTTCGCTTTTTCTAGCCACGAGTGAGCATTGCTCTGCAATGCGGTCTGGCAAGGCAGACTTCGTCTGCCGGTCTCGCCACTATCTTTAAACCCCATCCCAGATCAGCTTCAGACCCACGATAAACAGCATCACCAGAATAATCCGGTAGAACAGTTTGTCATCCAGGCGGTCCTGTATCAGCAGTCCCAAGCGGATACCCAGCCAGGCAAAGGGGGCCAGTATCAGTCCCAGCCAGAGATTCTCGGTATTGATCTGCCCCAGTGCACCGTAGGCAATCAGTTTTACTGCGTTCACCCCTGCCAGAAATACCACGGCGGTTCCGAGGAATGTCTTTCTCGGCAGTTGCATGGGGATCAGGTAGAAGTTCATCGGCGGACCACCGGCGTGAGCCAGAAAGCTGGTAAATCCTGCCACCATGCCCGAGATACGTCCGGTCAGTTGCGAGTGGGCTTTGCCTCCTGCTCCCAATTTAAATAAGCCCCAAAGGGCAAAAGCGACCGACAGAATCCCCAGCAGCAGCCGGAGAATATTGTCATCCAGATAATCAAACAGCAGGTAGCCGATAAAGATACCTACCAGAGCGCCGGGAAACATAATTCGTACCAGGTCTGTACTGCGATGCTGCCACCAGGCCTTTACGCTGAAGATATCCATAAAGATCAGCAGTGGCAGCATGATGGCAGCGGCCTGGATCGGGCCGATATAAATCGACATCAGCGGCACAGTGATCACCCCGACGCCAGCGGCAAAGCCTGATTTTGAAATTCCGGTCAGCAATACCCCGATGGCCGACAGCAGCCAGAAGGTCCAGGGTAATGATTCGATCAGCGCCATGTTTTTCTGCTCTTCAGATCAAAAGAGCGGGCATGATAGCGCAAAAAAGCAGCAGGAAATATTTACAGGCATGCGGGGAACGGGTACAAAAGAGTGGTTATTCTTTTCAGAAGAACCGCTCAAGGGCATAGCATGATTGTAATCCGAAGAGCCGATGACCGGGGCTACGCCCATTTTGGCTGGCTGGAATCCCGCCATGTATTCTCGTTTGGCAGCTATTTTGATACCCAGTGGATGGGAATATCAGAATTGCGCGTGGCAAACGAAGACCTGCTGTATCCCGGCGCTGCGATCGAACCATCCAGCCATCAGGATATGGAGATCATCAGCCTTATTCTGGACGGCAAGGCCCTTCATACTGACTCTCTGGGGAATAAAAAGGTCTTCAATGGCCGCAGCCTGCAACTGATGAGTACCGGTACCGGGCTTGAGTTCAGTGAGCAGAACAGTTCACTGGAGAACAGCCTGCGCATGCTGCAATTCTGGATTGTCCCCCGTGAAACAGGCACCTCTCCCCGTTATCAGTCTATGCCGGTACAAAGCCGCGAAGGCATTCAGCTGCTGGTTTCACCGGATGGCAGAGACAACTCCCTACAGATTCAACAGGACTGCTGTATCTATCAGTTCCGGGTTCAGGCCAAGCCCTGCGGCTTACCCGATGCTGAAAATGGCTTCCTGTATCTGTTCAAAGGTGAGTTAGAGGTCAACGGCAGCGTACTGCAAGCTGGCGACTCAATGCTGTTTGAAGACGAGCCCTTTATCTCCCTGCGGGGAATTGATCGGGCAGAAGGGCTATTTTTCACCCTTCCCTGACGCACCGCACAAAGCCTCAATTGTCTTAAAATGATGTTAACTGTCTCTTTTTGAACAGTTTTGACAGGATTTTTATCACTTATCCGCCTGTCACAAAAGATTTACATTATTTTATTTTGCATCGCACAAAAAATTAGCTATATTTAAGTGGCACTTTGCTTTTTGAGCCACTGAATTTGGCTTTTTACAGGCCCGGCGCCCGCCGGGCCTTTTTTTATCTTCCTTTTACGCAGCGCAACAAAATCAGCCATTTCCCACCTTAATATGCACTTAATCAACAGAGCCATAAATATACTGATCGTTTTTGCCACAAAATTAATGGCCTGAATGAGGCACGTTTATCGCCCCATAAAGAAAGCCCCGCGCTGGCGGGGCTACATGAAACATGCGAACAATGTTCTTCTAGCTTTTGGCCTCAATGATTGAGGCTGGCATATACCCGATTTGCTCGGGGCACTTACAGCTTAGACCAGCCTGCTGATTCGCATCTTGAAAAGATTTAGCAACAATACGGGCTTAATTGCGTTTTTTTCGCTTGATCCCGTCCGATGGCAGCGCCTGCAACGGATCATCCGGCCACTGGTGTTTCGGATAGCGGCCTTTCATGTCCTTCTGCACCTCTTTGTAACTATTAGCCCAGAAGCTGGCCAGATCCTGAGTGACCTGCAAGGGCCGCCTTGCCGGGGATAACAGATGAATCTTCACCGCCACGCCGTTGCCCAGGGTAGGTGTGCTGGTACAGCCGAACATCTCCTGCAGTTTGACCGCCAGTACCGGTGGATATTCACTGTAATCCAGTTGGGCGCTGTGACCTGAAGGTAGCTTTAGTCGTACCGGTGCCTGTTCATCCAGTTGCTGCGGCAACGGCCAGGGCAACAAGCCCTGCAGGACGCTGGCAAGATCCAGCTTACGGAAATGATTCAGGTGCTGCACAGGGTCGAGATAGGGCTGTAACCAGTTCTCCAGAGTATCCAGCAATGCCTGATCAGACAGATCGGGCCATGGATTATTGTCGCTGTGCTGGCAGGCCTGATGCAGAAACGCCACCCGTTGCCGCCATAGTGCGGTTTTCTCATCCCAGGGCAGGAGTTGCAGCCCCTGCTTTCGGATCAAACGGATCAGACCGAGGTTTTTAGCCGCCATAGGAACCTCGGCCAGCTCCTTACGGCTTAGCACCAGCACACCGACCTTACGCTGTTGTTCACAGAGCATTCTGTCGGTCTGTCGATCCCATTCAACCACCTCTTCGCTGCTGATCAAGGGAGACAGCAGGGAATCAAACAATTCAGGATCAAGCACCGCCGCCAGATATACCGCATCGCTGGACTGGCCATGCACACCGCCACAATTGGCCACCACCAGCCAGGCGTTGCGCTGCAATGAATCATGCTCGCGCAGGCGCACCGCCCTGCCGCCACTGAGCTGATAGTCACTGCCATTATCCCGCCGTCGGCTGGCGATACGATCCGGGTAAGCCTGAGCCAGCAACACCGCTATCTGCTGACTTTCACTGAGTTGTTCACCATCGTCTGCAGAAGCAATTCCGGACTTTGCAAGCAATGACAGATATTGTCTGCTCAACTGGCGGATACGCTGCAATACGCCTTTCTGAGCCGACTGACAGGGTATATCCCCCCGTATCCAGGCCAGACGCCGACTGATATCTGCATCACCACTAAGCGGATCACGCTCACTCAGCAGTGCGGCCAGATCTGCCGCCAGCTTGCCCAGCCCAAGCGCTTCACCACGCACCAGCAGGTGGGCCAGACGCGGATGCATGGGTAAACCGGCCATCAGTTCGCCGTCTTCAGTGAGGCTATAGCTCTGGTCATTCTGTTCCAGCGCTTCCAGAGCCATCAACAGATCCCGCCCCTGCTGCAATGCCGCTGCCGGAGGTGGATTCAACCAGCGCAGTTCTGCAGGGTCGTCCACACCCCAGCGCGCCAGTTGCAGTGCCAGCGGGGTGAGATCAGCGGTCAGTATTTCGGGATTAGTGTACTGCGCCAGTTGTTCCTGCTGAGCTTCAGACCAGAGCCGGTAACAGTGCCCGGGCTCCATCCGTCCGGCCCGACCCATGCGCTGAATACTGCTGGCGCGGGAGACTTTACAGGTATGCAGACGGGTCATCCCGCTGGCGGGATCGAGTCGTGCTTCACGGCTCAGACCGGCATCGATCACCACCCGGATACCTTCGATGGTCAGACTGGTTTCTGCAATGTTGGTTGCCAGTACCACTTTACGCTGCCCGGCCGGTGCCGGCTGAATCGCCTGTTGCTGGGCGGTCATACTCAGATCACCATACAGAGGTGAGATAATGACATTGTCCGCCACATTGCCCTGCAGCGTATTCGCAACCGCGCGAATCTCCCGCTGCCCCGGCAGAAACACCAATAAGCTGCCACTCTGTTCTGCCAGCCCTTGCTGCACCGCTTTAGCAACCGCCTGCTCCAGACGCTGATCTCTGCCCGGCGCTGCGAGATAGTCTAACGTGACCGGGAACATCCGCCCTTCACTGGAAACCCGTGCGGCATCAGGCAGAAGCTGATCAACCACCCGATGATCAAGGGTCGCAGACATCAGCAGGCATTTCAGAGCACTATCGTCACGGAACAGCTCACGGCCCTGCAGCATCAACGCCAGACCAAAGTCTGCATCGAGACTGCGCTCATGAAACTCGTCGAAAATAACGGCACCGTAACCTTCCAGGCTGGGATCGTCCTGCAGCATGCGGGTCAGAATACCCTCGGTGACTACCTCTATGCGGGTCGCCGCACTGATTTTTGTATCCAGTCGCACCCGATAACCCACGGTTTGCCCGACCGGTTCTGCCAGCTGATCAGCCATCCGTTGCGCCGCCATACGGGCTGCCAGACGGCGGGGTTCAAGCATCAGAATTTTCTGTGCACCGAGCCAGGACTGATCCAGAAGTGCCAATGGTACAACCGTGGTTTTACCGGCACCGGGCGGTGCCTCCAGTACGACATCATCTGCAGCCTGCAAAGCAGCGCACAGATCATCAAGAACAGCATGGATAGGTAAATTCGAAGTCACGGACATTCCTGAAACACACATGGGATAAGATCCGGATTTTAGGGGATACAGAGCTGAATGAAAATCTACCTGCAGAGAAACAGGACCAATACAGCAAGCATCAGATATTCATGGGCTATGCCCATGCAAAGCGAGTATTGCCAGGCGCTTCGCAAAACGCCGCCAGCAATACAATTGCTGACATCTGAACTGGCCGCACAGGTGTTGGTTTAAAGCTAATGAATCAGAGCCAGTTCAGATACAAGACAAAAGCCAAAAAAAACGCCGCATAAAATGCGGCGTCAACAACGATCAAAGATCACTCACTAAACAGTCCCGGAGAGCTCTGAAACCTTCTGGTCAGTCATTCAGTGAGTTCATAGTAGTTCAGTTATCGTCGTCCGTCTCGGCTTCAACCTCTAACTCGTCCCCAGATTGGGTAATCTGTTCCTGAATCTGTTCAGTAATCATTGCACGCAGACGCTCTACACTGTCCTGGATACCGGTCTGAGTCTCTTCGTCAGCCGCTTTGAAACGGTTATCGTGGGTGATCAGTTCACTCAGCAGGCTGACACTGAAGGAGCTGGATTGCTGTACAAAGGCTTCAACACGGCCTGCGCTTTCAGCCAACTGCTGGGCAAACGGCTGAACACCACGACCACGCCCCGGATGCGGCTGATCCAGAGCCTGAACTTCACGGTATTTTTCGACCGCGGTGTAGCTGGTGGACTGCTCCAGAGACAGATCCATACTGGCCAGCTGGCTGGCATCAAAGGCCAGATCACCGGCCTGATCCCAGGCGCTCTGCAGATCACCACTGAAGAAGTCATCTGCCAGCGTAGAGATATCATTTACCAGACTGATAATCGCATCCAGCTCATCGGTATTCAGATCACCTTTCACGGAGAAGCCGAATTCACTGCTGCTGCGGCTTTCCAGGCTGAAATACTCTTCTGAGCCACTTGCAGTATTACGGGCACCATAAGCCTGTTGCAGCTGACTGGAGCTACCAAAATTGATCTCTACGGTATCCCCTTCCTGCGTCACCAGCTGTAACGAGAAGCTTTCGCTGTTGCTGAAACGCTCAGCACGCATGTAAGTCTGGGAGGCACCTTCTGCCGCTTTCGGGCGGTGGTGCACATCCTGGGTCTGCTGTGAACGCTGTTCCTGACGCTCTGTCTGAACGCCGGACTGCGCGAAGTTCTCCAGAGGAAGGTTCGATAATGATGAGCTGAGTGGGTTAAACATAGCAGTCTCCGGTGTTTTGCATAGTCAGACTGTTATCGTCTGCTCCGGAAAAAACTGAAATGAAAAAAACTCAACTAAAGACTTTTTGATCAATGGCTGCCAGACTCAGTCCAGTGGCGGTACTTTTACCAGCCAGGCGTCCTCATCCGGCTCCAGATAAACCTGCTCAAGCAGTTCGCTGGCCCAGTCATTCTTATCCGCCAGATGCCTCAGCATTGTCACTGACATGATTTTCACCGGGGGTACGCTGCTCCACATTGCATTGGCGAGGAAACGCCAGTAATTCGGATCGATGGTACGCGGTTTATCAATCTGACCCTGACAGGCTTCGCAGATCATAATGCAGTGATCAAAGTTCGGCTCCGCTTCAATCGGCGGTACTTCAAACACTTTCAGCTTCACGCCGTGGGCTTCGCATAGCTCACATTTCGAGCTGCACCGACGTACCAGGTCCTTGCCGAACAACGACAGACCATGGTGCCTTTCATGATGTTTAGCGTGACCTTTGGACATATCATTATCCCTTTTAAAATCAAACAATAATCTGATTCCAATATACTCTTAAACATAGTTCGGGTGCAGATAAAAGTGAATAAAAAAGGCGGAATATTTTCCGCCTTTTGAATCAGGGAACCGGATTCCCGACAAGGTTATCAGGCTGCCAGCGGGTGATCGTGGAAAAGGTGTGATGTTTCTATCAGTGCTTTGGGACAATGTTTACGTACCAGTTTGTAAACCTCAGGAATCCGCTCAACAGTCACATCGACCATCATCAGAATCTGCCCTGCTTCCACTGCGTGCTGATACTTCTGCAGATCAGCATTGGGAGTGCTTTCACCGATCATCTTACCGATCCAACCACCGAACAGGGTACCGATCAGCACCATGACCAGCAGCGA
Organism: uncultured Amphritea sp.; assembly: GCA_963669425.2. Taxonomy (GTDB): domain Bacteria; phylum Pseudomonadota; class Gammaproteobacteria; order Pseudomonadales; family Balneatricaceae; genus Amphritea. The sequence goes on along the minus strand of CAXXNC010000002.1, from coordinate 958,187 downwards.
CAATGAACCAAATTCAAACCCCATGATGACAGTACCAAACATGATAAAGCCCAGCACCAGTCCGAGAGAGCCGCCAGCCACCAGCCCCCAGTTAAAATCACTTTCCAGTTCAGAGGTTTCCATCTCAGTTGCTTCATGAATATGCGCTTTCTGCAGCATATCGTGATCTTCTGCGACAACATGCATCATATCGTCGCTGATATCCATCTCCCGTAAGCCTTCAACAACCTTTTCAACCTGTTCCAGACTGGGAGCGAGAAAAGTGAGCCGTTTCATAACAAACCTCCAGGCGCACGCGCCTTTGTATGGCTCACTACAGTATAGACCAACACCCTTTCAGCCCTGCTTTACGAGAGCCTACTGACACAGATAGTTACCGTTTCTGTCCATCGCTTTCACGGCGCCATGATTACCCGGGCAAGCGGCATAGAAAAGGGTGCTGTTAAAGGGCAGGGAAAACTGATTCTGCTTCATCTGTTGCGGCTGCAGGACAGTCTGCTTCTGAAAATAATCGCCCCGGCTACCGCACAGGCTGCGCTGATAACCGGGTTCATCCCGGGTATGGCACCAGAGCACCTCGATCGGATGATTGCAGATATTGGTGAGTGACTGGGAGCGCTCACCGACCCCGATACTGACACAGTGGATAGCATCGCTGGCCAGTGTTGCTGGTGAGTTTAACAGCACCACTGACAGCACACTGCCTGAAAACAGGTTTGTTCGTTTCATTCTGAACTCCATTTCAAGAGCATCGCTCTCTGTATGGCTACCACTGACAGTATAGTGCGGTAGCTGACATCCTTGTCATACCTCTGCCCGGATCAGGAACAGATAAACTGATCCGCATCCATCCAGGCAGGAAAACGTTCCTTAAACTGTTCTAAATCATCGGCGGACAATGCCCGGGTTTTAACGAATGGCTGTCCGGCAGGTTCATCAATCAGCAGCTCACCTAAAAAATCCACCAGCATGCTGTCACCACTGTACTCATGGCCATTGGCATCCTGACCAACCCGGTTAACGCCGGCAATATAGCAAAGGTTTTCGATCGCCCGGGCCTGTAGTAGTTTTCGCCACGGCTGCCGCCTGACCGCTGGCCAGTTAGCCACGTAAAGAGCCAGGTCGTAGTCGTTACGGTTACGGGAAAACACCGGGAAACGCAGGTCATAACAAACCTGCAGCAGAATCCGCCAGCCCTTGTACTCAACCACTACCCGCTCAGCGCCGGGCTGATAACGCTCATGCTCGCCTGCCATACGGAACAGGTGGCGTTTATCATAGTGTCGCTGGGTACCGTCCGGAAAGGTAAACAGCATGCGGTTATAGAACTGATCCCCCTCTTTGATCGCCAGGCTGCCACACATTGCAACGCCGCGTTGCCGGGCCTGCTGTTGCAGCCACTGGCAGGTTGGCCCACCCATGGCTTCTGCGGCAGTACGGCTATCCATGGTAAAACCGGTAGAAAACATCTCCGGCAACAGCACCAGATCGGTGTCAGAATCATGTTCGTCCAGTAACCGTTCATACATCTCGCGATTCTGTTCCGGGCTTTGCCAGAGCATATCCGGCTGAACCAGTGTCACTTTAAGGTCTTGCATCGTTTTAAATCTCAGATAATTTTTCTGCGGCCAGGGCCAGAGTGGAATCGTCCTTGGCAAAACAGAACCGGACCAATCTCTGATCTGCCGGAGGCTGCTGGTAGAACACCGAAACCGGTATAGCGGCAACACCCGCCTCCCGGGTCAGCCAGTGGCAGAACTCCAGATCGGTCATATCCGGCTGGATAGCCGAGTAATCCATCAGTTGAAAATATGTACCCGCAGCCGGGGTAAAGCTGAAACGGCTATCCGCCATCTGCTGATTAAAATAATCCCGCTTAGCCCGGTAAAAATCCGGCAGGGTTTCATAGTGTTCAGGGTAATCATTGATAAAGTCGGCCAGCGCCAGCTGCACCGGATGCACCGTGCAGAAGGTCAGATACTGATGCAGCTTCCTAAACTCCCGGCTCAGTGGTTCAGGGGCGACGCAGTAGCCGACTTTCCAGCCGGTGGTGTGATAGGTTTTGCCAAACGAAGACACCACAAATGCCCGTTCAGCCAGCGCCGGACGACGCAGGAGACTCTGATGTTCGCCTTCGAAACAGATATGCTCATACACTTCGTCAGATAACAGCAGAATATCGGTTCCCTGCAGCAACGCTTCCAGTTGCTGCATATCACCCTCATCCCAGACAGCACCGGTCGGATTGTGCGGGGTATTGATAATGATCATCCGGGTGCGGTCGCTGATCGCGTCCGCCACTTGCTGCCAGTTCACGGCAAAATCCGGTGCTTGCAGCGGAATATGTACGGCCCGCCCACCATTCAGTTCGATGGCCGGCTCGTAGCTGTCGTAGGCCGGATCAAACACGATCACTTCATCGCCGCTCTTAACTACCGCACTGATCGCTGCAAACAGCGCCTCAGTGGCTCCCGATGTGACAGTAATCTCTGTTTCCGGATTCAGGTCACAGCCATACATCCGCTGACATTTAACGGCAATGGCATTTCGCAACGAGGCAACACCGGTCATCGGTGCGTACTGGTTGTAGCCATTTTCAAGGTAATAGGTCACCCGATCCAACAGAGCCAGCGGGCCGTCAAAATCAGGAAATCCCTGGGACAGGTTGATCGCATTGTGCTGTGCCGCCAGCTGCGACATTTCGGTAAATATTGTAGTGCCTACGGAGGGCAGCTTACTGGAAGGGTATTGCATCGGGTATTCGTCCAACATACTGATAACAATACAGTAGCCGATTTACTCCGGGGTGGGTAGTCAGAGGCGTTGTCAGAAAATCAGGAGGTGCAGAACGCCCCGCACGATCACGCCGATCAGCGCGCCCAGAATCGCAGCCCTGGCGATAGAGGCAACCCGTCGGCCAGCAGCCAGCAGGATCGCGATACCGGCAATATCAAACGGGTTAGTTATAAAGCCTGCCATCCGGTTCAGATCGTTGGCGGTAAGTGTTCCCTGATTCAGCAGGTCAATTGTCACCCCCATCATCGCAGTACCGCCGGCAATGAATTTGGTCACGATAGGCAGTACTGTCGCTTCAGGAAGATCAACCAGAGCCAGCGCCGGAGCCAGTATCCAGGTCAGCAGATCCATAGCGCCGGTATGCCGCAGTACGTTGACAAAGCAGAGCGCCAGTAACAGTAAAGGGATCGAAGCAATAACGATCTTTACCCCTTCCTGACCACCTTCCGAGAGAATCTGAATCGGGTTTTTCTTCTCGATCATCTCCGGGGCGGCGTGATCGGAGTGGCTGGTATCATCATCCAGCGCAGGATCACGGGCAAAGATGTAGTAAGTGCACATCGCGGCGATCAGGCCGCCGACCAACGAAGTGAGCATAATAACCGGCAGATCCAGCCCCACCACCACCATAGGAAACACAACATTGGCCTGTGACATGGTCAGCACTACCGCCAGGGTAGCCGCAATTGCCCGACGGGCGGTGCCATCCCGATCCATAATCGCCAGTGTGGCAACCGGCGCGTTAAAGCTGACAAACAACACCTGAACCATAGCGAAAATGCCCAGACCGGGAATGCCGAATACCCGCAACAGCGGGGACAGATGGTTGGATACCCACGCCAGCACGCCTTTAGATTCAAGCAGCTGCATCAATGCCAGCATCACCACCATTACCGGCAGCAGTACATACAATGCCATATCAATTGCAGTGCGGCCTGATTCAAGAATCAGTGTGATAACCTGTTCCATAGGGGCGTTCAGCTCGTTTGTGGGTCTTCATAGTGGATATGCTGCGTCGGCAATTTTAATTCAAGCATTAATCTAAACCATTACTTTTTATGCTTTTTTGCAAACTGGACTGACCAGATTGGCAAGCCGACAGAGCACTGCTGTCATAAATCCTTAAAATAAGTAGTTAAATTATCAAAGATCACTGCCGACTATGGTAAGTTAACGGATTAAATTGTAAGCAGTACTTTATATTCATTACTATGGGCATCGCCAGAATTTTCCGTCGTCTCGGTCAGCTGATCACACTCACCAGCTGCGCCACACTCGTCACCGTCAGCCATGCTGCCGAAACCCAGCCGATTCAGGTTGCAGCGGTTTCCAGCGCCACCAACCGTCTGCTTAATCTGGATCAGGATAAAATCGAGCTGGCCTCAGTGAGCGCTGCAGTCATTGATGCCCGAACCGGTGCACCGCTGTTTCAGAAACACGCCGATATGGTGATGCCGATTGCATCCATCACCAAGGTGATGACCGCGATCGTTACACTGGACGCCGGACTGCCACTGAATGAGCGAATTACCTTTACTCAGGCACAGCGCAAAGCCAACAACAACTACTTCACCCGCATCCGGGTTGATTCCACTCTGCCCCGTGAAGATGTGATTCGAATCGCGTTGATGTCTTCTGAGAATATGGCCGCATCGGCGCTGGGACACACCTATCCCGGTGGTATAGACGCATTCGTCAAAGCGATGAACGCCAAGGCCGCAGAGCTGGGTATGAGCCAGACCCGGTTTGTCGATCCGACTGGTCTGTCAGAACAGAACGTTTCCACCGCAGGTGATCTGGCCCTGCTGGTACGGGCAGCGGCAACCTATCCTGAGATCCGCGAGTACAGCACCACCAAAGGTTTTACCGCCCGCTTCAAAAAGCCCCGTTATACTCTGCGCTACGGCAACACCAATGTGCTGGTGCACCGGAAAAGCTGGGATATTGATGTAACAAAAACCGGCTACCTGAACGAAGCGGGCCGCTGTCTGGTGATGATGACCCAGATCCAGGGCCGCGACACCGTAATGATCATGCTGAATTCCTACGGCAAGCGCACTCCGATCGGCGATGCCGGTCGTATCAAGCGCTGGATCACCACCGGTAAGAGCGGCAAAATCAGTGACTCCGCCCGCCACTATCAGCGCCAGCAGCTGAAACAGCGCCTGCCGGAAGAGCTGGCGCTGAATTAAGCGGCTTTGATTACGAGCTCTGATCAAAAGCTCTGATCAACAGCTCTGAATATCAACTGAGTGCCAGTTTCACCGCCGCTTCCGCATGGATAGCGGTGGTATCATACAGCGGAATACCGGTGTGTTCGGCTTTAACCAGCATACCGATCTCGGTACACCCCAGAATCACACCCTGAGCGCCCTGCTCCACTAATGCCTCCATAACATCGAGATACCGCGCACGGGATTCACTCAGCACCTGCCCCTGACACAGTTCCTGATAGATAATATCGTGCACCAGAGTTTGCTGCTCAGCGGACGGGACCAGAACCTCAATACCCTGCTGTTCGAGCCGGCCACGGTAAAACATCTGCTCCATGGTAAACTGCGTGCCCAGCAAACCGACTTTACTCACACCGTTCTGCTTCAGACGCGCAGCGGTAGCATCAGCAATGTGCAGTAATGGAATACCGATCCCCGCTTCCACCTGTTCCGCCACCTTATGCATGGTATTGGTACCGATCATCAGAAAATCCGCGCCTGCGGCTTCAACACCCTGCGCCGCCCGGGTGAGAATATCACCGGTTTCCTGCCAGAGGCCCTGATGTTGCAGTGCTTCAATCTCTGCAAAATCAACACTGAACATCGCTATTCTGGCACTGTGAAAGCCACCCAGCTCTGCTTTGATACCCTGATTAAGCGCCTGATAATAGGTCTGGGTAGATTCCCAGCTCATACCGCCCAGTAAGCCAATTGTCTTCATACGTCTTCTCCCTTCACGGTTTCAGTATGCCTGCCAGAGCCGTTGATTCCAGATACAGATCCAGGCACTGAAAACCATACAGATCTGATCATTTTCTGATCCATGAAATATTCACAGGCGTAACAGCAGAGAATCCACTCAATGAAGAGGACACTCTCATGACAATAAAAACAATGTCAGAGATCTTCTACGATCCCCAGCTGGCAATGCAGCATATCCGGGACGAACGCCTGAAAGGTACCTCGGAAATTTTCATTACCCTGGCCATACTGGCAGCAATTCCGCCTATATCCCTGCTGATCGGGACCACTCAGATCGGCTGGAGTCTGACTTTTTCCAGCGAGCCGGTCCGTCTGGCTTTCAGCAGCGCGCTGGCATCAGCCGTCGCATTCTACTTTGCCCTGTGGGTTTCCCTGGGCGTGGTGGCATACGCCATTCACTGGATGGAGAAAACCTACGGTGGAGAGGCATCTCTTGAACGCTGTATGAACCTGACCCTGTACACAGCAACCCCGCTGTTACTGGCTGGTTTTGCGGGTTTGTACCCGACATTGTGGTTCTGCGTCGCGGCCGGTATGGCCGGTCTGGGTTACAGTACTTTCCTGTTGTTTAAGGGGGTGCCGGTGATCATGAAGATCCCTGAAGAACGAGGGTTTCTGTTCAGTGTCTCGATTCTGACCGTCGGTCTGGTGACTCTGGTAACACTGCGATCCGCGACTGTATTTATGTGGAATACAGTGATTCCACTGATCTATGTCAGCTAAGCGCTGAGCCTGGATTTAAGGGCAACAGTCCTGCACTTTAACCGCTGTCGTCGGTTAAAGTGCAGTCTCAATTTATACTGTTTCTGACAACAACTCCGCGGCTTTACTCTGCTTGCGCAAGCGCGCCTGCAAGTAGACAGAATAGACACAGGGCACAAACACCAGAGTAACCAGCGCGGCCACCATAATGCCCCAGCCCATCACCAACGCAATCGGCCCCATGTAGTTATCGTAGCCTCCGAGACCATACGCCAGCGGTATCAGGCCTGCTACTGTGGTCACCGTGGTCAGTGACACCGCTCTTAAACGAGCCAGTGACCCCTGTACCGCAAACGCCTCGATATTCTCCGGTGGACCAGCTTCCAGCTCCTGCTGATAATGACACACCAGCACCAGCGAGTTGTTCACCATCACACCGACCAGCCCGATCGCCCCTACCATCGCAAAGAAGCTCAGAGGTTCACCGTGCAGATGCAATACTGTCGCGCAGGCAGCTAATCCGAACGGCACAATGCTCATGATGATCAGGCTTTCCCAGATCGAGTCAAACAGCAGAATCAGTGCCAGCAGGATCGCCACCAGCGCCACGGCCAGAGCCATTAACAAACCGTTCAGTGCTTCGCGGGTCTCTTTGGCTTTACCGTTACTCACCAGGCGCACACCGTTGTAATCACTGATCGGGAACTGTTCCCAGATCTGCGCTTCCACCGCCAACGGATCGGTCAGCGCCTGATCGATCATGCCAGACACCCGGATGCTGCGCTCACCGTTATAGTGGTTAATGGCTGCGGCTGTTTCGCTTTCCCGCCATTGCACCAGATCCCGTGCCTTAACCATCTGACCGTCTGCTGTCCGTAATTCCAGATTTTCCAACGTATCGAGATTACGGTCATCGTGTTGCAAGAGCAGTCGGTAGTGCACCTCTTCATCTCCGGCAAACACCCGGCTGATACGCTCTCCATCAACACCCAGACGCAAGGTTCGGGCCAGCTCCAGTACGCTGATGCCGTAACGATTAAGACGCTCATAATCGATATCGGCAACAATCACCGGTCGTTCATCATCGGTGGCACGGAACGCCCTTTTAACGCCATTAACCTGCTCCAGCCAGAGCTTCAGGTCGGTCGCCATTCGCTCCCGATCGGCGTTTTCACCTCCGACAACCATAATATCAATAGGTCGTCCTTTTGGCGGGCCTCCGGCATCCACCTCAAACTCCACATCGACAAAGCCTTCCAATTCATCCGCTCGCGCCTGCCACTTTTCAACAATCGAGTCAGCACTGACATTCCTGTCATTAGAAGGTACCAGGCTGATCAGAAACGAACTGTAGGGCGCTCCGACACTGCCATACCAGCGCGCTACATGCTCACCTTCGGCACCGATAATCTGTTCCAGCGCCCGACTGTAACGCCAGGCATCATCGATATTGGCGCTAGAGTCCACCTCCGCTTCAACCTCGATCAGGTAGGCCCCCTGTGTCGGATAGAAGATATAATTCAGATTCTGCAGGGATAACCAGCCGCTGCCGATAATCAACACACTCATCAACGGAATAGTAATGTAACGGTAACGCACCGCCCGAGTTACCACGCGCAGATAAAACGAGCGGAAGCGGGACTCAGCCACAGTCTTTCTCTGCAGTGGTTTGCCGGTCCGTTTACGTTCCAGAATCGGGCGCAGATGGGACGGTAATACAATCACCACATCAATCAGTGAGAACAGTAGCGCCAATCCTACTGTCATCGGCATCACGTAGAGCATCTTGCCGGTATTTCCCGGCAGGAACATCAACGGTAGGAAGGCCAGGAAAGTGGTGATCATACTGGTCAGCACTGCTGGCAGAATATCCTTCAGGCCATTCAGAATCGCGCTGTTCACCGGTTCTCCGGATTCACAGCGGTGAACAATTTTCTCAGACACCACCACCGCATCATCGACAATAATACCGATAATCAGAATCATCGCAGCCAGGGTATAGCTGTCCAGCACCTGTCCCAGCGGTGCCAGGAGTGCGAACACACCGAGCAGAGAAAACGGGATCCCCATCGCAACCCACAGCGCAATATTGCGATTAAGCATCAGCGCCAGGGTAACAATCACCAGTACCAATCCGACAATGCCGTTATTCTTCACCACATCAAACTTGGACTGAATCTCGACCGAGAGATCGAAGCCGACCCGATATTCCACCCGGTCTCCTGCCTTGAGTTGCTCTCGTGCCAGCAACTCCCGCACCGCTGCGGCAGCTGCACTGACATCCACGCCGTCCGAGGTACGCAGATCAAAGGCGATTACCTGTTCACCGTTAATCGATGCATAACTGCCGGGGCGCTCAAAGGATTCGCTGATCTGACCACTGATATCATCCAGCCGGATCACCGGATTACGGCTGATCTGAACCTCACGCAATGCCTCAAGGCTCTTAAGCTCTGACAGAGTGATAAGATCCTGCGCCGACTGATAAGACTCCAGACTGCCTCCGGTCATCAGCACGTTACGCTCGGTGACGGCTGTTGCCACATCTCCCAGGGTCAGGCCGTAGCGGGACAGCTGAGCCTGATCCACTTCGATCCAGAACTCTTTCTCGCGCAGATCATTGGGCAATACATTGCCAATACCCGGTAGGCGTCGTAGCTCCAACTCCAGCGCCCGGGCATACTGTCGCAGTTCGGCATAGGGAACATTGCCGCTGACACCAACAATCATAAAGTCCAGACTGGAAGACTTGGTCACCCGAACCGTCGGCGACTCTGTCACACCCGCCGGCAGATCGCTGACACGGCTCACCGCATCGCGGATGTCCTGCATCGCTTGCGGCACGTCCTTAACATCATCTTTGAGGTTAACCCGAATGCTGGACAAGCCGTCCTCAGAGACGGAGGTAAAGGTTTCGATATCCGACAGGGTCAGCAGCTCTTTTTCAATCCGGCTGGTGACATTGGCTTCAACATCCTCCGCAGAAGCCCCAGGATAGCTGGTCTCAATACTGGCTGAACCGAAATCAACCACCGGATATTCTGCCAGCGGTAAACGCACCACGGCGTAGATTCCCAGCAAGACCACCACCAGAGTCAGTACATTGGCGGTCATTCGCCGACCGATAATGTGAGTGAGTAACTGTTTCATTGACTGCTATCCCCTGTAACAATCTCCGCAGAGAGTGTGACTCTGGCAGAAAAGCCGGGCTTTAAAACGCCCTGGGGGTTGGCGATAACCGCTTCTACACGGTAGCCCGGCTTCTGACCTGTTTCTGCCGGTGCGATATGGCTGACCGCCGCCGACTGAGAAAAGCCATCCAGTACCGGCACCTGAATCTCTATCGAGTCGCCAATACTCAGTTGTTGGTAATCGCTTTCAAGCAGATAAAAAACTACTTTAACCTGATCGATAGCCACCAGCTCCAATACCGGATCACCGGGGCTCAGCAGTTGTCCCTGCTCCACCAGCGTTTGCGATATCACAGCAGCAAAAGGTGAGCTGATACGGGTTTTATGCAGTTCCTGCTGCGCCTGTTTCAGCCCCAGTCGGTTGACCTGCAGCTCAGCCTGGCTGACATCAAACAGACGCTGCTGCTCATCCAACTGACTGCCGGAAATGTTTTTAGCGTTATAGAGTTTCTGTAACCGTTCCAGCTGGCGCTGGTAGGCCTTACGTTCTGCCTGAGTCAGCTTTACCCGGGCCCGTGCCAGATCAACATTCAGCTGATAATCGGTCGCATCGAAAGCAACCAGCGACTGACCGGCCTCCACTCTGTCACCCAGAGAGACTGACAGCTGATTGACCACACCTGTGACCTCGGCACTCAGAATGACCTTCTGAAACGGCTCGATTTCGGCGACCAGCACATCTGCCGCGCGCAGGTTAAAGGATATAAGCAGAAGCAGAACCGCACCGGGAACAGCTTTACAGAGCGCTTTCATAGACCGAGTTACCTCTGAGATTTTTTAAACCATCATGTATGAGGCTGATACTCTAGTCTGTAGTGGGTGAAATCAGCGTGAAGCGAGTCTCAGTTAAAGTCGATCTGAATAATGAAATGGGTATCGTCCTGCTTTTTACTCTGAAACTGCCAGTCCAGCGTGGCACAAAGATCCGCAATGATTTTCAACCCGAAACCAAAATGTTCGGTTTTTTCTATTCTGAGCTGGTCGATATCGTTGGTTATGATCAATGAGGCTCCGGTCAGACAGATATCGATCTGACTGGCTGAATAGTCAAAGGCATTGCGCAAAACATTGGCCAGTACCAACGACACCGCGACCTTATTTTTTTCCATCGGACAACGATCACGGATATCCGTTATGACCGCGATCTCCTTATCCTGATTCAGGGTCTCATACTTACCAATCAGCTCCTGCAACAGCAATTCCAGATCAAAGGGTTCCGGCTCCTGCCAGCGGACTTCCCGCTTACTCAGCAGCAGGAACGTCTGAATCACATCCTCCATCTGCTGATTGGCTAACCCGATACGCTCCATCAGGCGCGCTTTGATCTCGGCAGTCTCAGCATCAGGCTTATCACTGCAGGCCTGCCACAGCGACAACGATGACTTGGTCACTGCAACCGGAGTACGCAATTCGTGACTGGCATAGCGGGAGAACTGCTTTTCGCGCTCGACAACCCGGTTAATCTTATCGATAACCGTCTCAAACGCATGACTGATCTCTCCGAATTCATCATCCCTGTCTAACGGGATAAACACCGGATTATCAGGATCAATCCTGCGGGCATGCTCCGCCAGTTTCTGCACCGGATCGGCCAGCCGACGGGCCATAAACAACCCCAGCACAGACCCCATGACGGTGACTACACCAGCAATGATCAGCAGGAACAATTCGACCACCGGCTCATACTCATCCAGTGTCGCTTTGCCCTCGGCAATATATACAAGATAAGCACGGTGTGATTCCTGATCTCGTATCAGATCCGTCACTAAAATATGAGTTTCAATCGCTCTGCCTTCGCTGTGGCCCTGAGGATATCGCTCGAAATAACCCGGCTGATACCCTGACAGCCAGGCCGGGATCGGATCTTTGCCCTCTACCATTAGCTGCACACCGGAGAGATCATCAAACACCGGTAACTGACCGGTATTAGCAAAGTGCGTCTGCACGGACTGGTAGTAATTATTGAGAATACCTTCGCGCACCAGATCGTCGGTGGAGCGCATAATCGAAAACACCAGCACACAGAACAGTGCACTCAGTGCTGCGCTGAACAGCGTCAGGGCCAGCGCGACTTTATTGCGGAAATAACGAATCAGCATCGGCTCAGGGTTTCAAGCGGAAACCCTTCCCCCTTACGGTATCAATATACCCCTCACCCGAAGGCGGATCGATAACACGCCGCAACTGATAAATATGCGTTCTCAGGACATCGCTGTCCGGGCATTCATCACCCCAGATCTCATATTCAAGATCAGTCCGGGTAACAACCTGCGGCGCCTGACTATAAAGGCACTGCAGTATACGAAACTGGATATTATTAACCTCCAGCTTCTGGCCTTCACGGCGAACTTCACCGGTACGGGTGTCGAGCAGCAGATCCCGGTACTGGATCTGCCCGATATCCTTACGTTTTCCCCGTGCTGTCAGAGCAGTCAGCCGACAGAGCAGCTCATCCAGCTCAAAGGGTTTAGTCAGATAATCGTCACCGCCGGCGTCAAAGCCTTCCAGCTTATGCTCCAGCTCGGATTTCGCAGTCAGAAAGATCACCGGTGTCTGGCAGAACAGCTTACGCCGCAACTGACGACAGGTTTCATAGCCATCAATGCCTGGCATCATGACATCAAGAATAATGACATCAAAGCTATCTTCTGCCAGTAGCGCCAGGCAGCGATTACCGGTATCGACAAAGTCGACCTGATGCCCCTGCAGCTCCAGAAAATCATAAATATTTCCGGCCAGGGAGCGGTTGTCTTCTACCAGCAGTACTCGCATTCATCTTTCCTGTTAAATTACTCTGACACCCCGGGACAGCGTCGTTCGAGCCCACCCTGCTATCACTATAGCCGGGAGCCGGATTAAACATAAGAGAAACAGGATACACGGGGTTTTGTCAAAACAGTGTGAACGGCTTTTACAACGGCCATACAAAGCCGACTGGCTGGCAATGCCGTTCACTCAGAGTTGATTTAAAATAGCGGTTTGACTGGACTTGTAGCCAGACACGCCTCTGTGCCGAATAAATCGCTTAAATCGGCACGAGGGAGTGCCTCACTACCTGAAAGCAGCGTAAGAAATCCAACACTGAAGACAGTAAATTGATGCTTTAAAAAAGGTTCTTCGCGGGTTAGGGGGAATTAGGAAGGAGACGGTGGTGCCTTCCGGTTAAGCTGTTGTCGACCAAAACCTCAGCTAACCAACACCACCGCCAACATGGATGCTAACCTGCTTAACCTTTTCTGGGAAGGCTTCGAGATTGATTGCTATGAAGCCTTCTCTGACCAATCGCTGTTAATCCTACTGCGACCTGACCCTGACTACACACCTCGCTGCAGTGGCTGTAACGCACCCTGTACTCAGATTCATGACCGACGGATAAGACGGGTTCGTGAGCGAGATCTTTTCGACTACAAAGTCTGGCTGGATGTACCCGTTCGGCGCCTGCGATGTACTCACTGCGGCCCAACGCTGGAGCGCATCGACTGGCTGTCAGGTCGATTTCGTCTCACCCACGCCATGCGCTGTTGGGTTGAAGCTTTAACCAAAATCCTGCCGATACGTCATGTCGCACAGTTGCTGAGCTTGCACTGGCATACGGTCAAGAATATCGATAAACAGCGTTTGGCCCGCGATATTGTTCCACCGGATCGGAGTAAGCTGCGACGGTTAATCATGGATGAATTCGCGCTTCACAAGGGGCACCGCTACGCGACCGTCGTGATCTGTGCCGATACACAGCAGGTGCTATGGATCGGCGAGGGGCGAAGTCGTGAAGCGATACGACCGTTCTTTCACTGGTTGGGCGAGGCCTGTCAGAACATAGAGGCTGTCGCGATGGATATGAACACAGCATTCGACCTGGAGGTTAAGCAGCATTGCCCAAAGGCTTGCGTGGTCTACGATCTCTTTCACGTGGTTGCCAAGTACGGTCGCGAAGTTATCGACCGGGTGCGGGTCGATCAAGCCAATCAACTACGTCACGATAAGCCAGCAAGGCGTATGGTTAAACGCAGCCGCTGGTTGTTATTGCGTAACCCCGAGAACCTCGCACCCGACCAAGTAAACAAGCTGGATGAGTTGCTTGCCGCAAACGCGCCATTAACGACCGTTTACATTCTGAAAGCGCAGCTCAAAGAACTCTGGTATGCACCTGATGAGAAAACCGCGAGAGCCCGTTGGGAAAGCTGGCTAGCTATGGCTGAAAAGAGTGGTATTTACGCCCTGCAGCTCTTCGCCAGACGTTTAGGCAATTATCTTGAAGGAATCGTATCCAGTGCCCGTTACCGCTTAAACACCAGTGTTCTGGAAGGGATGAACAACAAGATCAAAGTGCTGAAGCGGATGGCCTATGGCTACCGGGACAAGGCTTACTTCTTCCTGAAGATTAAGGACGCCTTTCCCGGTAAAGCGCGATGAACCTTAAAAAAGCCGAGATTCCATTATCTGATATGGCTAGCGCAGTAAAACAAGCAGGCTTCGACTTTACTCTTCGTAAGGTTCGATCTGATAAGCTTCCATCGTATAACCCGAAGTACCCAGCTCATGGGCCACGGTCTCGACTTTCAGTTCACCGGATACCCAGATCGCGTCATACAGGTTTTCAACATCAGTGCCGGGCTCAAACGTCACATGGATCATCTGATTAGACGGCGGTGGTGGCACATGAATACAGGCGCCGAAATAAGGTACCAGAAAGAACTCTGTCACCCTCAGACCTTCCTCAACCAACGGCACCACAAATCCTGGAATCTTAATCATCTTGCCATCCATGGACTCTTCTACCGGTGCTGAGCTGAGCGCTTCCATCATCGCTTTTAACTTAATCTGCGCCATAGGATCATAATCATCCAGACTGGCGAACTGGCTCACATCAAACAGGCTCTGAAGACTGAAATCCGGTGGCATCAGCGCATCCCACTCGGTTTCAACAACCTCTTTACCGTTTATCGTATTGGCATACAGCGTGACGCTGAACAACACCGCTGCACATCCAAGAATTAATTTCTTTATCATCAGATTCTTACCGTCATACCATCGGCCAGTGAATAGCGATAGGCACGATACCCCGGTATCAGGCCAGCTACAACACCTGCGATAAAGACAGCAATTAACAGTAAAAGTTCTCTCTGAGCCGGTAGACTGAGCGCAACCTGCAAACCGTAAGCCTGCTCCAGCCAGGGTAACAACGCCAGTAACCCAAGATAAAGTACTGCTGTACCTACCAACAAACCGGCTAGCGTCAGCAGTGCCGTTTCCATAACCAGCAACACCAGAATCTGCCAGGGCCTTGCGCCGACAGCCCGGAGAATCGCCAGCTCCCGTCGTCGTTCATTCATGCCGGTTAACAACACCGTCAGCATGCCGAACAACCCCGAGACGACGACAAAAGCGGAAATAATCAGCAAGGCATTCTCAGCGATGCCGACCATACTCCAGAGCTCCTGTAACGCCACTCCCGGAAGTACTGCCTGCAACGGTTCAGCACGATAATTGCTGATAGACCGCTGTAACTGAAAAGTCGCCAGGCGGGACTTCAGTCCTAACAGAAACGCCGTAATCTGCTTTGGCTCCAGCTCCCGTTCAGCCAGCGGTGTAGTGCCGCCAGAGCCGGGAATGTAGGTTCCGGTCTGCCAGTCGATGTGAATCGCTTCAATCGCCTGCAGGCTGACATGAAGCGTGTGATCCACGGGAGTACCGGTGGGCGCCAGAATACCAACGACCGTAAACGGCTGATCTTCATGTTTTGCGAAACTGGTACTGCCTATACCATGAGCTATGACTAACTTATCGCCCATCTGATAGTTCAGCGCTTTGGCCACTTCTGCGCCCAGAACCACATCATGCAGTTGTTCGAACTGCTGTCCCCGGGCAAACACTAACGGGCGCTTACGACCATACTGATAGTGCTTAAAGTAATCTGTTGTTGTGCCCATTACCCGATAGCCACGGTGGGAATCTCCGAGGGATATCGGTACCGACCAGGCCACATGGCGGTTACTGGCGATATCCTGATAACTTTTCCAGCTGACATTATTAGTGGCATTCCCCATGCGAAACACGGAATACAACAGCAGTTGGACTGAACCAGAACGGGCACCAACGATCAGGTCAGTCCCTGAGATGGTGCTACTGAAACTCTCTTTAGCGCCGGTACGGACTTTTTCAACGCCTAACAACAGCATCACGCTGACTGCTATCGAAGCGATCACCATCAATGCCGTCAAACGACGATTCCAGAGACTTTTCAGAGTCAGGGATAGTAACAGGCTCATTACACAGTCTCCCCGGCACGGTTCAGTTGCAGCAGATCGATCTGTCGCGGGAATTGCTGCGCCAGCGACTGATCATGGCTGACAAATAGCAGTGTGGAACCGTTCTGATCACATTCATTGATCAGCAGTTCGATGAACGCCGCACGGTTGGCACTGTCCAGTGAAGAGGTAGGTTCATCAGCGATAATGATTTCAGGACTGCCGATCAGCGCTCTGGCAGCCGCAACCCGTTGTTGCTGACCGATACTCAGATCCGTAACCGGCTGTTGAAGCAAACCACTGAGTCCCAGTTCCTGCAACAGACTAAGTCCAGCCTCAGCCACTGAACCATAACGCTGTTCAGCACGCTCCCGGCGTATCTTAGAAAACTGACAAGGTAACTCAACGTTGGCCTGGACCGACAGGTAAGGCAGCAGATTAAACTGCTGAAAAATCAGACCGATATGATCGGCACGGAAACGGTCACGCTGACTGCCGGACAGTGCATTCAACTGCTCGCCATTCAGGGTGATGCTGCCCTGCTGCGCCGGGTGAATCCCTGCAATCAGATTCAGTAGCGTGGTTTTTCCACAACCGGAAGGGCCATGGATAAATATCCGCTCCCCTTGCTCAATACTCAGTTGCGGTATTTCCAGGAGGGCTGGCCTTTCAGGCCAGCCAAACGTGATCTGTTGCAGATCGATCATCCACTTTTCACTCAATCAATTAACTCTGAGAGAGTGCTCAGAAGCGGAAACGGGGATTTTCCGGATTCAGCTCTGCAGCACCCTGACCATTCGGACCAATATAATTGACATCGAGGTCGTGCAACAGAGAAAAGTGTTTGAACAGATTGACTTCGATCTCTTTCAGCGCCGCAGGGTTGCTGCATTCAAAGTGATATTCCAGACGGTAATCACTGTGACTGGTTTCTTCGCCTTCATGATCGTGACCTTTATGACCATCATCATGGTGCTTATCATGATCGTGACCCTTATGACCTTCATCATGATGCTCGTCATGATCGTGGCCTTTATGACCGTCATCGTGGTGCTCATCATGGTCGTGGCCCTTATGACCTTCATCGTGATGCTCGTCATGATCGTGGCCTTTATGACCGTCATCGTGGTGCTCATCATGGTCGTGGCCTTTATGACCTTCATCGTGATGCTCATCATGATCGTGGCCTTTATGACCGTCATCGTGGTGCTCATCATGGTCGTGGCCTTTATGACCGTCATCATGATGCTCTTCCTGACCTTCACTATCCAGCGAGTGGCTCAGGCTGGCATGCTCAACCTGACAACCGGCTGCAGACGGCAGTGCCAGCACCACCTCAGGCATCTTCAGCTGTTTCTCCACATCTGCCAGTACCTGACGCTGTTCATCATTACGGGGAGCATGCTCAAAACCTGCAAAATTAGCCGCCGGACTTTCCAGCACCAGTTGCAGTTCATTACCTTCCAGGGCTACCAGCATTGCAGCAACACCGTGTTCATGGCTGTCGTGCTGGCGTTCAAAAGCCTGGGCACTGCTCGCTACCAGCAGCAGACTGCTTACCCATGTCAGTGATTTGTACATAATATCTCCAGAAAAAAGCAGCGGTACCTGACCGATCAGATCTGAACTGGCTATCTGATCACGCCCGAATGATGCGCAGATCTCAGTGTACCGCCTGAAAAACAACTAATGTTATATTATAACACAATTAGCACAGATCAAGAGCCGTGACGGCTACCTTTCAATTTTTCATTACGCCTGCCATCAATCTCATCTCCCTATACCCAGTAGCATCAGTATGCTCTGCTGATCTGAAAAATCATCAATCTGCTGATGGTGGCTAGTCCTCTGTCCGACCAGTACAAAGTTATAACCCAGCTCCGCACAGGCATTTCTGTCCCAGAGCCCATCACCGAAATAGGTCAACGACTGATAATCAGATGCCTCTGCCCGCCGACGGGCAAGGGCCATGATCTCGGTGCGCGAAATATGATCATCCGAAGAAGCTATCGGTATACCACGGGTATCCAGCCCTGCAGACTCAAGTTTGAGCTGTGCCGTTGCCAGCCAGCCTCCGGTTGCTATTGAAAGGGATACATCACGTATTTCCCGCAGCTGAGTAAGAAACTCTGCTGCTCCGGTAATCGCTACCGCGGGGTGTTGTTGCAGATGCTGACTCACAAGCTCAGTAAAGTGTGCCTTTACCTCCGGTAATACCTGTTTAAAGCGATGACCAAGCCCCTCCATTTCCAGATACTGCCTCAGAATTCCGGCATCGGTGACATGGGTAAAGTGTTCCCACCGGGCATCCATGGTGCGACCCAGTACATCAGATACCGCTTGCAGATAGCAGCGTTCATCAAAGCCGTATGACTGCACCAGCGTGCCATCCACGTCAAACATTATGTGATGCATGTTTTCCCCCTGAGCCCTGAACAGCCACGACAGTGACCGCCAAACAGTTCAATTACAAAAATCTATAAACTTTAAAGAAACAATTAATTTCAACAAATTCAGGCAGACACATACTATAAATCCGTACCTTGATGGAGCCACTCTGAGACACAGCACCGACTCAGAGAGGCGGACAAAAAACGTTATTTATCAGAACTTTTTTATCAAAGCTTAGTATGGAGACAATCATGTCAAACTCACTGATTAACACCAAGATCAAACCATTCAACGCTCAGGCGTTTCATCACGGCGAATTCATCGAAGTATCCGACGCCAACCTGAAAGGCCAGTGGTCCGTTGTGTTCTTCTACCCTGCCGACTTCACCTTTGTCTGCCCAACTGAACTGGGTGATCTGGCGGACTACTACCCGGAACTACAAAAGATGGGTGTCGAGGTTTACTCAGTATCCACAGATACACACTTCACTCACAAAGCATGGCATGACACCTCCGACACTATCGGAAAGATCCAGTTCCCGATGATCGGCGATCCAACCGGCCTGATCACCCGCAACTTTGAAGTGATGATCGAAGAAGCAGGTCTGGCAGAACGCGGTACTTTCGTCATCGATCCGGAAGGCAAGATCCAGATCATCGAAATCAACGCTGGCGGCATCGGTCGTGATGCAGGCGAACTGGTTCGCAAGATTAAAGCGGCGCAGTACGTTGCAGCACACCCGGGTGAAGTATGCCCGGCTAAATGGAAAGAAGGTGAAGAGACACTGGCTCCTTCACTGGACCTGGTTGGCAAGATCTGAGCATCGCTCTGATCGCCTCCGCCCGGGCCTGGCTTCCGCCCATTTGCCTGTGCCCGGGCACCCTTTACAGGACTAAAAAAATACGTCATTTCAGAGGTTTAAAATGCTTGATGCCAACGTTAAACAACAGTTAGACGCATACCTTCAGAAGATTGTTAATCCGATTGAAGTGACTGTGTCACTGGACGACACCCCGAAATCTCAGGAGCTGAATCAACTGGCCAGCGAAATAGCCAGCCTGAGTGAAAAAATCAGTCTGACTCACGGAACCACGCCTTCGGGCCGCCAGCCTTCAATGGCCATTGGCCCTCAGGGAGAGATACCGCGCATAGAATTTGCCGGCATTCCAATGGGCCACGAATTTACATCCCTGATTCTGGCTCTGCTGCAATCCGGCGGTCACCCTGCCAAAGAGGAAGAAGCGCTGCTGAATCAGATTAAACAACTGGATCAGCCCATAGAGGTTGAAACCTTTATCTCGCTCTCCTGCCAGAACTGTCCGGAGGTGGTACAGGCATTCAACCTGATGGCAGTACTGAATCCGAATATTCAGGCACGCATGATCGACGGCGCTCTGTTCCAGGATGAAGTGGAACAGCGCAATATCATGGCCGTACCCGCTGTCTATGTGAACGGTGAGCTGTTTGGTCAGGGCCGTATGACCCTGACAGAGATTCTCGACAAGCTGGACACCGGTTCTGCAGCGGTAAAAGCAGCGCAGCTGGATGAAAAAGATCCTTACGATGTACTGATCGTCGGCGGCGGTCCGGCGGGGGCATCTGCGGCAATCTATGCCGCCCGTAAAGGTATTCGCACCGGCATTGTGGCCGAACGTTTTGGCGGTCAGGTCATGGATACCATGGCGATTGAAAACTTTATTTCGGTACAGGCAACCGAAGGCCCGAAACTGGTGGCCAACCTCGAGCAACACGTGCTGAGCTACGACGTCGATCTGGTGCAGAGCCAGAAAGCCGCCAAACTGCGCAAAAACGAGCTGATCGAGATCGAACTGGAAAGTGGTGCGACCCTGAAAAGCCGTTCCGTCATTCTATCCACCGGTGCCCGCTGGAGAGAGATGAACGTGCCTGGTGAACAGGAATACCGCGGCAGAGGCGTGGCTTACTGTCCGCACTGTGATGGTCCGCTGTTTAAGGGTAAGTCGGTCGCAGTGATCGGTGGTGGTAACTCCGGTATCGAAGCAGCGATCGATCTGGCCGGTATCGTTGAACACGTTACCGTACTGGAATTTGCCGATACCCTGCGTGCCGACGAGGTGCTGCAACGCAAAGCCCGCTCACTGGGCAATGTTGAAATCATTACCAACGCCATGACTACTGAGGTAGTAGGCGACGGCCAGCGGGTCACCGGACTCAACTATCAGGATCGGATCAGCGGTGAAACTCATCAGTTGGCACTGGCTGGCGTATTCGTCCAGATCGGTCTGGTACCGAACACCGAGTGGCTGAAAGGTGACATTGAGTTAAGCCAGTACGGTGAGATCGTGATCAATGATCGCGGCGAAACATCGATCCCCGGCGTCTTTGCTGCCGGTGATGTCACCACTGTGCCGTACAAGCAGATTATCATCGCCATGGGGTCCGGTTCGACATCGGCCCTGAGTGCCTTTGATTATCTGATTCGTGAACCGGTTGAAGAAGAGGTTGCCGCATAATCGCGGCAGCACGGAGGGTATCAGAATGCTTAAAGTCAGCGATATTATGGTCAGAAAAACTCTGGCTCTGACAGACGATATGGGATTACCTGCAGCGGTAGACACCATTGTTGAAAGTGGTTTACTGGGACTGCCGGTAGTCGATAACAACAACACTCTGATCGGTTTTCTGTCTGAACAGGATTGCCTGCAGCAACTGATGACCGAAAGTTATCACTGCGACAGTCATATCACGGTTGCCCGTCTGATGCGCCGCAATCCTCTGTCTGTTTCTGAAGAACTGACCGTGTTTGCACTGGGTCAGTTGATGGGGAAGGAAAAGCCGAAAATATATCCCGTCACCCGGGATCAGAAGCTGGTCGGAATCGTTACCCGCGGGCACATCGTCTCGGCACTGTCAGACTCACTGCAGCAGTGCAAAGCGTTCTGAGGGTAATCAGTCAGATCCATTCATGCGCAGGGGATCAGCAACGTCCCTTGCGCATTTTCATCGTTGAGATCCGTTCCATGGTAACCCGCTGACTGCTGATAGAGATCAGCTTATGACGACCGACACCGCTCATAATCAGATAATCTTCGGTGACCTTCCACACCCCGGTCTGCTTAAAGCCCCGGTCACGCCATCTATAGCTGCCATCTTCACGAAAGCTGATACTCACCTTCTCATCAACACTTTCGCCGCGGTACTCCTGTTTGTAAAAGCACCAGTTACCGTACAACTTCTTCTCATTAAAGCGGCTGGCGCTGGCCTGGGATGCCAGACTGGCCGTCAGCAGAATCAGCAGTAATTGCAGATGTAATCTCATTATTTCAGAATTCCGGAACGAATTTATCTTTCATGCAGTCGGATGTACTGATGGTCTGACCGCTGCTTTCATATCGATAACGGCAGATCTTCTTCTTATACAGGGTTTTAACTTTACAGACGTCCCGGCCACTCTGTTCACGAAGCGCCTTACGCACACACTTTCTGACCGCGCTACTTTCCGGCCCCTGCTCCAGTTCCCACATACAGCTATCGGTAATCCAGTCTTTCGGTGCTCCGCCTATGTCACAGGCGGCAAAAGCAGAACTGCTGAACAGCACAGCAAAGGCGATCAGGAAGGTTTTCATTATTGACTCCATGTCTTCTATCATTAACCCGACCAAGAGTATCTTACTCTCTGTTCTGTTTAAAGCTGACAGGCCCTTTTGCAGATCATATGCAAGCTCTGTAGAATGCTTTCGCCAGACTGAGGTAAAAGGAATTTTATGCTGGTTTTCAAAAGCTTACGCAAGCTTATCTACCGACATTTCAAAAACATGAGATGGCAGGCCGTGGCGGCTCTGCTGCTTATCTACTGTTTCAGTAGCTGGGTACTGCTGCGCTGGGCCGGCGAGTCCGCCCTGCTCGGTTCAGACTTTATCTACTGGCTGATCGTGACCGCATCCACCGTCGGTTATGGTGACCTGTCACCGGAAACCCCGCTGGGCAAATCAGTGGTTGCGTTTTATATCATCCCGTTCGGATTAAGCATGTTCGCGCTGACGGCCGGTAAATTTGCCGCCTTCAGTGCTTTTCAGTGGAGAAAAGGCGTTATGGGCCTGAAAGAACTAGACCTGAATGATCATATCGTGGTGGTTGGCTGGAACGAAGACCGCACCTTATCACTGCTGAAGCTGCTGCGCGAAGAAGCTCAGCAGTATCGCAACCGGGATATCTGCCTCTGTGTTGCGGCAGAGATGGAAAACCCGATGCCGGGTGCCATCGAGTTTGTCCGGGCGCTGTCTCTGAACGATGAAGAGGGCCTGAAGCGCGCTGACATTGCCGATGCCTCAACCATCATTATCGACTGTGCGCAGGATGATCAGACCCTGAGCGCCGCCCTGAATATCTATAACCTTAACAGCAGTGCTCATATGATCGCCTACTTCCGTGATGAGAGCCTGAGCAAACTGCTGAAACAACACTGCCCCAACATCGAATGCACACCGTCGGTATCAACTGAGATGATGGTGAAATCCGCCATGGATCCCGGTTCCAGTCTGCTGCATCACGAACTGCTGAACGCCACTACCGGCATGACCCAGTACTCCGTCGTCATGCCGGAAAGACTGCCGGAAATCACTGTCCGGGATCTGTATATTCCGCTGAAAGAGCACTACAGCGCGACCCTGATCGCTATCGATCTCGATAATGACGGTAAGCCAGAAGTGAATCCTTCACTGGAGCAACGCGTGAAACCCGGTTGTACGATCTACTATATCGCTGCCAAACGGCTTAGAGAACTGGACTGGGCCAGCCTTACCCAGCACTAATTTTTGACACAGAAACGAGGATATCTGCATGGATGCTCTGCTAATCGGGCTGACAAATTTCGCAATCTACTTTGGCATCGCTCTGGCGGCGCTGTTGATTTTCAAAGTGGTATACACACTGTTTACCCCCTATGACGACTGGGCACTGGTAAAAGAGCAGAACAATGCCGCTGCCTGTGCGCTGTCTGGCGCTATTATCGGCTTTTCAATTGCACTGCACAGCGCCATCAGCAATTCCGTATCGCTGATCGATTTTGGTGTCTGGGCTGTCGTGGCATTGGTCGCACAACTGATCGCCTACCTGGTGGTACGCCTGTTTATGCCTAAAATCACTCAGCGCATCAAAGATGGCGAAACACCGGCCGGTATTGTACTGGGCGCTGTATCCATCGCTATCGGCCTGCTCAACGCAGCATCAATGACCTACTGAGGAGACGTCAGGGATGAAACGCTCCAGAAATGTGCGTCAGCTACCGCAGGCTAAAGCCCGCTTTCCCAAGCTGAAATATACCGCCCGCTTTGGCGCTCTGGCGGCCGGGGCATCATTGCTCACAGGCTGTGGCGGTGAAGATGCTTACATCTATAAAACCGTTGCCGAATGCAGCTATGACAACCCGGGTTATAACGATAACTGCGAATACGCTTATCGCCGGGCCCTGGCAGAATGGGATCAGACCGCGCCACGCTATAACAGCCAGGGCGACTGTGAATATGACTTTGGCTACCAGGAATGCCGTGAGCGCAGACCCTACTTTATCCCGATTATGGCCGGTTTCATGATGGCGGAGAACAACCTCACTGAAGAGGAGTTCGACCTCGACTTTGATCGTCCGAAGCCACTGGGCAGCAGCAAACGCCGCGGCAGCACCGGTTACGGCAAGTGGATCGGTGCCCAGGGTGGCCTGTATGGTGACTTCTACAGCAGTAAAACCAAGGTTAAACGCTCGATTTTCAGTGCTCCGAAAAGCACCGGCCGGGTGACCAGCCGGGGTGGCTTTGGCCGCACCATCTCCAGCCGTTCATCCGGAGGTTAAATGTTCCGGGTCAGTTGCAAGGAACGTCCGGACTGGCGTGAAACCGCTGAGCAGTACGGTTTTCATTTCCATACTATGTATGGCGAGCCTTACTGGGATGAAAGTGCTTATTATCAGTTCACTCTGGAGCAGATCGAGAATGATCTGGAAGACCCCACTGCAGAGCTGCACCAGATGTGTCTTGCCGCAGTGGAAAAGGTGTGTGCAGATGAACAGCTACTGCGCCGATTTCAGATCCCGGAACTGTTCTGGGATCAGATAGCGAACTCCTGGCAACGTCAGGACCCCAGCCTCTATAGCCGGATTGATCTGTGCTACGACGGCAAGGGTCCGGCTAAATTTCTGGAAAACAACGGCGATACCCCCACCAGCCTTTATGAGACCGGTTTCTGGCAATGGATCTGGCTGGAACAGCAGGTAGACCGGGGAGTACTGCCCCGTTCGGCCGATCAGTTTAATTCCCTGCAGGAACGGCTGATTACCCGCTTTATGGAGTTGCGACGCCGCCACCCTCACCTGCATCTGGCCAGCTGCATGGATACCGTCGAAGACCGGGGTACTGTTCAGTATCTGCAGGACTGTGCGCAACAGGCCGGTATCCGCAACAGCTTTGTGTATGTGGAAGAGATCGGACTGGATAGCGATGGGCAGTTCATAGACCAGTTCAATCAGCCGATCCAGTGGCTGTTCAAGCTCTACCCCTGGGAATATATGCAGCGGGAACAGTATGCTGAGCAGATCCGCAGCAGCAATACCGAGTTTCTGGAACCCCTGTGGAAAACCATCATCTCTAACAAAGCGCTGTTACCACTGTTATGGCAGATGTTTCCCGACCATCCCAACCTGCTGCCAGCTTTTTTCGAAAACGATCCGAAAGCTGCTGAACTGAGTAACTTTGTTCGAAAGCCGATCTATTCCCGTGAAGGCGGTAATATCAGCCTTTACCGGGATAACCAACTGGTAGAACAGGCCGATGGCCCTTATGGAGAGGAAGGTTATATCATCCAGGCCTTACAGCCACTGCCAAGATACGGCGAAAACCACACCCTGATCGGAAGCTGGCTGGTGAATGACCAACCGGCAGGTATTTCCGTACGGGAAGATCGCAGCCCTATCACGCAGGATCTGTCCCGCTTTCTGCCCCATATTATTCTCTGATCAGAACGGCAATCAGCACGAACCGGTTTATTGATTCCGGATCAGTACATCCAGGTCTGCCAGACGGGCAATCTGTTGCACGCCATCGGGGCAGGATGTGTCAGCCTCAGCGTTGAGCCAGTAGCTCTGCATCCCATGCTGCATGGCCGGCAACACATCCCGACCTAAACTGTCACCCACCATCGCTACCTGCTCCGGGGTCAGTTCCAGCCGGCTCAGTATCGTGGGAAGAACTCTGGACTGTCCTTACCGACCCCGAGATTAGCAGAACAGAAATAGCCACTGATCCAGCGATCCAGATTGACCCGTTTGAAAGCCTTACAGATATCAGTTTCTGAGGAATCAGCAGCCCCGGTAGCCACATAGATATCAACACAAGCGCTGAGCGACCGCAGAACCTGTTCTGCCCCCTCGACAGGCTCCACATGTGACCAGTCACACATTTTGCCTTCGGCAGCGGGGAAATCGACCATCAGGGTATCTCCCCAGTCGAATAGCAAAGTGCTGATCATCCAGATTCCTTGTTATGAATTACCTGTCCGGCACTGATCAGCGCCGGATAAACACATACTGTTCTTTCTCTTCCTGCAGCCCCAGCGCCTTGTAAAAGTCGTGGGTGTCCTGTCGCTTAGTGTTACTCCGTACCCGCAAACCGTAGCCAAGCTCGTCGGCCCAGTCACGGATATGTTCAATCAGCTTGGTACCGATCCCCATGCGACGGATCGCATCATCGACGACAATCCCGCCAATCTCGATAAATGGCTCCGATGCGACGCGCAGAGACACGAAACCGTGAATCCAGCCCAGTACCCGGCCATCT
Organism: uncultured Amphritea sp.; assembly: GCA_963669425.2. Classification (GTDB taxonomy): domain Bacteria; phylum Pseudomonadota; class Gammaproteobacteria; order Pseudomonadales; family Balneatricaceae; genus Amphritea. The sequence continues at coordinate 932,081 of CAXXNC010000002.1, read as the reverse complement.
TCTTCGTACACCCAGACATGGTGGGTATTATTGGCATTCAGCACCTGCAGTAAGCGCTGATGAGCATGCTCTTCTGATGACACTTCATAGCCCAGCGTAGTACCCAGCCGGTTAATACCTTCAAAGTCGTTAATTGTTGCGATCCTGATCATAAGCGTGCGCCCCTTTATTGTTTTAATAAGATTCACGCCTGCACTTTGCTGCAGGTCTATTCAGAATATATGCTCTTGAAATAATTACAAATTTACTTCGTTCAGCCGTAAACAGGTCAGTCCTTCCGGGACCAGAATTCAATCCGGTTACCCTCAGGGTCAAAGATATAAAACACCTCTGCACCCCAGCCATGCTGCTTTATACCGGCGGATGAAATACCGGCCTGAACGACGTCGGCATACGCCTTGTGGATATCAGTTACCTCAAAGGTGATCGTGATCCCGGCGCCTGAACTGCTGGCAATCGAAGCCCGGGCGGTATCCGCCACACTGAGCCGGGCACCCGGGTTAATCTCAAATTCAACAAACCAGTCATTCTGTTCCAGTATCCGGAATCCCAGGGACCGGTAAAACGCCACCGTTATTGCCCATTGATCACAATACAGAATGGTATTCGCGGTGAGAATATTGATGATCGGCCTCCTTCAGTCAGTCATCCGATAGCGGTTCTGTCCATCAACCTGACTGTGTTCAAGCGTATGGACCCGAACAACAGCGCTGATGGGTAAGTTGGGTATGTTGGCCAGCGGCTGAGGCCAGGGCCGGTCAGTACCGGCTTGCAGCCATTCAATCTGGTCTGCGAACCCGGCAGGATCAATTTCCAGCACAATGGGCCTCTCTTCAGGCGAAAAATAGGCCTCAGCAATCGATTCAACGGCTTCGCGGACATTCAGATGAATCCGATCAGCCTTATTATCATTACCACATCGTGGCAACGCATCACTATGCTGATACTCCAGCCAGAGTGCCTCTCTGATTACCCGAAATAATGACCGCATAACACCTCCTGTGTCCTTACCAGAAGAGTAACGCCGCAGAGGTGGGAGTCCCGAACAGCCCTTTATCAGAAAAGCCGGTAGTCCGGGCTCAGCTCAGGTATTCCCCTTCCCTGTAACTGGAACCGAAAACCTGAGCATGCCAGCAATTGTGAAATTGAACAATATTGTAAGCCAACCAGAAATCAGCACTTTTTCAGAATAACACTACCGATTGAGTAGCCAGCACCAAACGAGCAGAGCACCCCCAGTTCACCGGAGTCGAAATCACTGCGATGCTTATGAAAAGCGATGATCGATCCGGCTGAGCTGGTATTGGCATACTCATCGAGAATGGTAGGGTTTTCTTCCGCCGTCGCTTCACGCCCCAGCACTTTGCGGGCGATCAGGGTATTCATTGTGAGGTTAGCCTGATGCAGCCAGAGCCGCTTCAGCTGATCGGACCTCAGGCCCTGATCCTGCAGATGCCCGGTGATCTGTTGCGCAACCGCGGGACAAACCTCTTTAAAGACTTTCCGGCCGTTCTGTACAAACAGCTTATCCCGCTGTCCTATACCGCTCTCATCACAGTTATTCAGAAAACCAAAGTTGTTGCGAATATTGTTCGAGAACTGAGTCTGCAACCGGGTCGCAATAATCTCGAAGGTATCACTGGCCGCACTCGTAGAAGCCCTTTCAACCACGATAGCCGTACACACATCACCGAAGATAAAGTGACAGTCGCGATCGTACCAACACAGATGGGCTGAACAAATCTCCGGATTCACCACCACAACACAATCAGCATTGCCCGCGGCAATCGCGTTATAAGCCGCCTGAATCCCGAAGGTTGCGGAAGAACAGGCGACATTCATATCGTAACCGAAGCCCTGTATGCCCAGTGCTGCCTGAATCTCTACCGCCATTGCCGGATAAGGCCGTTGCATATTGGAAGCGGCAACAATCACTGCATTCACCTGATCCACTGTTCTACCGGCATTAGCCAGGGCATCATTGATGGCCGCGACAGCCATTTCGCACTGCAGAGAAGGCTCATCATTACCGCGTTCAGGAATCAGAGGCTTCATCCGCTGCGGATCAAGCACACCTTCTTTATCAATCACATAACGCTGTTTAATACCGGAAGCTTTTTCAATGAATTCCGCAGAGGAACCTTCCAGCGCCTGGACATCACCCTCCGCAATCGCTTCTGCGTGTTCGGCATTATAATGCTCAACATACTGATTAAAGCTGGCAACCAGCTCATCATTGGTAATGGAGTGTTCCGGGGTAAACAGGCCGGTGCCGCTGATAACGATAGGATCCTGATTCATATACTGCGCCCTTGGAGGAGGTAAAAAACTCTATTCTGGCCGGGCACACCAACAAACCAATTATCGTAAAGGGCTATTTTTTTATCATTAGAGGACATATACAGCGTGTATGACTATGGTTGTCATACTTATGCAACAGACACTGTCATCAAACTGTTATTGAGTCGGCACCACGATCATCCTATTATCCGCCCGTTTTCGCTGACGAACTAACACGTCGTTCATGACGCTGAATGACTAACCGCTGAGACAACCAAATGGACAGCATCACGCTTATTGGCTTACTGGCAGCCACCTGTACTACGGCATCTTTCATTCCACAGGTAGTGCATATTCTTAAAACCGGAAATGTCGAAGGTATCTCCCTGATGATGTATTCGATCTTTACCTTCGGTGTCGCCTGCTGGCTGATCTATGGTGTGATTATCTCAGATCTGCCCATGATTCTGGCCAACCTGATCACACTGTTACTGGCTCTGTCTGTGCTGATTCTGACTATCAGTAAGCGCCGAAAGCAGGCCACGTTGCCAACTCAATCGGCAGAGGAATAAGCAGCACGGCGTCTGATCACGGCAATCAAGCGGCCGAACACTGGTAACTCCTGCATCATCCGACTGGCATCCCAGAAGTCATGATGCAACTCCACCAGCCCCGCTTCCGTAAAGCGAATTCGGCTTGAACCTTCAACACTGAATGAGCCGGTTACACCTGACGTCGCTGAAAAACGCCAGTAAAGCCAGCCATCGCGCTCACTCTGATTCTGTTGCAGTACGTCAAAACGAACATCATCCAGTTTTTCGAACATCTCCCGCATTACGCCGATAAATGCAGACTTACCCGACAGATCGTTGAACGGATCGATAAATCGGACCCTGTTATCCAGCAACTCACTCAGATCATTCAGATTATCTGCCTGCAGATGATCCAGTACCTGAGCGTAGCGCTGTAGCAATGACGTTGAAGACTGCACAATTGAATCCATAATCGGCGTATTCCTTATCGACCGGTTCCGGTCATTTTAGCCACCAACGGGAAGTACCATCGGTAGGGTAACAATTTCAGCAGTTTTAGCACGTAAACAAAGCGCCGGGGAAATACTATTTCAAACCCCTCTTTCAGTAACCCGGACACAATTCTCTCTGCCGCCTGTTCGGGCTCCATCAGTGCGGGCATCGTAAAGGTGTTTTTGTCTGTCAGAGGTGTTCTGACGAAGCCCGGATTAATGAGTTGCAGTTTCACACCGGTTCCCTGCAGGTCCAGGCGTAGCGCTTCCGTGAGGTTGATCAGTGCGGCTTTACTGGCACCATAAGCTGCCGCTGTCGGTAATCCCCGATAACCCGCCACCGAAGCCATCACCGCCAGCTGTCCACCACTCACCTCAAGATAACGGTATAAGATCGGATCTATACAATTAATCGTGCCCTGCAGATTAACGTCCAGTAACTGTTTGAAGCGCTGACTGCTGAATTCCTCAGCAGGAAACGGGTCATGGGTTCCGGCATTTAACACCGTTAAGTCAGGCATTATCTGCTGTTCATGCCATTCGTTAACCTGCCCACGTACAGCTTCCGCATCCTGTATATCCAGTGTGATCGGAATGATTTCACCGGCAGCCGCAAGATGACTGTTACGCAGTTGCTCCAACTCATCACTGTTGCGAGCAGTCGCATAGACAGTCACTCCCCGTTGACAGAGCAGACTGGCAAGTGCCGCTCCGATACCACGGCCAGCGCCGGTCACCCAGGCACGCTTCCAGGGTAAAGACAGAGTCTGGCTACTCATATAACCTCCGGATCATCAGGCTGGGAGATTTCAACACCCTCCTGACAAGCACTGATATGTTCAGGCATCGCAGCCGCCTCAGCATCACTGAGTTTGCGAATATGCAGCGTCAGCTCACCTACCGGCAAGCCGAACTTCTTCATTCGGGTGCGATTCAGCAGATTGTTTTCATCGATCAGGTAAAGCCAGTCATCCAGATCGATATTCCAGACTTTGCCATTCACCGGGATCTGCAGGGTGTACTGCCAGTTCAGAGCGTTACCCCGGGCCTCGCCCTCGGCCTGCCCGACCACATCACCGGCGAAGCCGGTGTAGCGCTGGCCCTGTTTCTCCAGACGCCAGCAACGACTCTGCTTCTCGCCGTCATTGAAAACAAACTGCTCATCCAGAATCCCGGTGTTATCCTGCCAGTTGGCGACGATGTCGGCGGTAAAGCGGCGAGTCACTTTACCGCTGAAGTTCTGCACCATGCCGTGTGCCACCAGACGACCGGAGAAGAACTGATCCAGCTCCAGCTTCGGGGTTTCATTCTCGTAATCTTTAACATTGCTGGCACAGCCAGGCAGCAGCAACAGAAACGGCAGTGCCAGAGTAATCAGAGCGGTAGCGTTCATAATATCCATCCTGCGATTATTCCCCTCTCAGTGACCGGCTGAGTTCAGGAAAAGCACTATTTTCAGAGAGCCAGATAGCCAGAAAGGCCTGACTGAAACCGGGTTCATTCACTGAACCGATAAACCGGTCATTCAGATAAAAGTGACCGTTATTCTGATCGTCCTGATAGAACATCAGCGAATCCTGCTTGCGGATATCCGGCCAGATATCAGTCAACAGCGCTAACCAGGGCGTGAACTGATCAGCGCGGATCCCCAGTCTCCGCCACTGCTTTGCAGTCTCATCCAGCAGGTCCTTACGGCTGATATCACGCTTATAAGTCAGCTCCAGTGACATTGGCTGATCTGCCTGACTGTACTGTCCGGTAAGGCTGTCCAGCCGTGCGTCGTAGATTTCAAACCAGAACACCTTTAACGTCGCCTCACCCACCGTGGTCATATTGCCGGGCTTCGGCTGAGAGTAGGCATGCGCCACTCCCGCCAGAACAAATAACAGTGAAAAAAGCAGCAGACTAATGCGCATCGCCCCATACCTCCCGGATTTCCGAATGACTTAATTTGAGTAACAGAGGAAACAGCACCATCCAGATCACCAATAACATCCCGAACATAGCCAGTTCAGAAACGCCGAATGTCACAGCGCCCAGTCTGGCCGCCGCCAGATATGTCAGGCTGCCTGCTACCGCACCACAACCGGAGGCCAGTAACGCATGCTCCCGAAAATAGCTGAGGCTTTGCCTGAGCGTGGCTGAAAAGCAGAACCAGAGACACAGTAACCAGACCGGCGGCCAGTGCCCTTCAGGGAAAATAAACAAACCCATTCGGGTCAGAATCAGATCGATGGCAAAACCGGTACAGCCGCACAGCAGGATAGCTTTGAGCTCCTGTCCGGGTTGCCGATGCAGCATAAGGTGAGCCAGTAACAGCAGGGCCATGATCAATAGTCCATCCTCCCGTAAAAGAATGGCGCACCACCATGCCAGCTGAAAACCAAGCAGATTGATCCAGAATCGCTGCGAAATACCCGAAAACATGTACGATTTCCTCCTGACTCTCTTTACGAGGAAAGTGCAGAAAAAGATCAGCAAGGACAGCGCCGAATCAACCAGCAGGAATCACGCGCAAACGTTTTAATATAAAATTCATTCAAACGTTATTCTTGTTTAAATATATTCATGTTAACCCACTCATTTTGGGTATCAGCCCGTGATTCATGTTTTACTCCCGTGATACCATTGCCCGTCGATTTAACTGTAATTCCGTTTTAATAGGCCCTCCCCGTTAATGACCAAACCGCTTACCCGTAAAGCAGACCTGCTGGTTCGCCACATTGCGCAGAAGAACCTGCATACCTGCAGCCCCAGCACTCATGCTGCGAGAATTCTGCAAACTATGTCCAAGCGGAACATCGGTTGTATGGTGGTTTGTGAAAATCATATGCCGATCGGGGTAATCACCCGACGGGATATGATTCGTCTGGCGCTGCTGGATAAACTGCCTAACGAGGTGCACGCCAGCGTTCTGATGTCGACGCCGGTGAAGACCGTCGTCGATACCACATCCGTGGATGACGCAGGCCTGAAGTTCATTACCGAAAACGTCCGCCATCTGGTGGTGGTTGATGAACAGGGCACCCTCAGCGGGATTATTTCTGAAACCGATGTCGTGAATAGCCAGGAGATCGAACACGATCTGTTCCTGCGCTCTGTGATCGATGTCGCTAACCTCAGCCCGATCCGCATCAGCAGCACCCGACCGCTGCGTGAAGCACTGGTCAGACTGGCAGAAAGCCACCAGACAGCAGTGTTGGTCACTGAGGATAACCGGATTAAAGGTATTCTCACCGAACGGGACATCGTCTCGTTGCTGGCACGGAATAAACTGGATGTACTGACCGGTGAATGCTGCAGTGATTCACTGGTCACGATTGAAAAAGATCTCAGTCTCTATAACGCACGCAAAGTATTTCACGAACACCAGTTTCATCACCTTGCCATCACCGATGAGACAGGAGATGTTACTGGTCTGGTCTCCTACAACGATATTCTGCGCAGCGTCGAAACAGACTACGTCTATCGTCTCCGTGAACTGTTGAATGAAAGAGATCAGGCGCTGGAGCAATCTCAGCATAACCTGATGCTGGCCGAACGGGTCATCGCCGCCTCCATGGAGGCGATCATCATTACCGATCGCTTTGCCCGTATTCAGAGCATCAATCCGGCCTTCACCGAAATTACCGGTTATGAAGAGCACGAAGTGCTGGGCCAGAATCCAAATATGCTCAGCTCTGGTCGCCACGACGATAACTTCTATCAGGCGATGTGGAAGAGCCTCAACGAGCAGGGCTTCTGGCAGGGTGAGATCTGGAATAAACGTAAGGATGGCAGCGTCTACCCGGAGTGGCTGAGCATCTCAGCAATTACCGATGACACCGGCGAGATCACCCAATACGCATCGATCTTTTCTGATCTCACCGAGGTTAAGAAATCTGAAGCCCGCATTAAACGCCTGGCCTACTTCGATGAACTGACCCGTCTGCCCAACCGCAAACTGTTCAATGACCGCCTGCAGCTGTCTCTGGGTTATGCCCGGGAACACGATCACCGGGTGGCAGTGGCCTTTATCGATATGGACTTCTTCCAGCAGATTAACGATCTGCATGGCCATGAAGCTGGCGATACCGTGTTAAGAGAGGTCGCCAATCGCATCGAACAGGAACTGGATGAAGGCGATACCGTCGCCCGCTTTGGCGGCGATGAGTTCAATCTGATCCTGACCGATGTCGACGGCAATCCGGGCATGAGTGATTTCCTGAACCGCCTGCTGACCAACATCAGCCAGCCGATCGCGTTCGGGGATAAACAGATCAAGGCGACCGTGAGCATCGGTGTCAGCTTTTTCCCGACCGACGCCAGCGATGCTGAAGGCCTGCTGCAATGCGCCGATTCCGCCGTGCATATGGCGAAAGACTTTGGCCGTAACAGCTTCCGCTTTTTCTCTCAGGAACAGCACCGTCTAATCCAGTCCCGTTATCAATTGGGTAACGATCTGCAGGCGGCGATCGGTAACGGAGAATTCCAGCTCTATTTCCAGCCAAAGCTGGATCTGAAAACCAATAAAGCCGTGGGTTGTGAGACCCTGCTGCGCTGGCATCACCCACAACTCGGATACGTCTCTCCTGCAGAGTTCATTCCACTGGCCGAAGATATGGGACTGATCAGCAAAATCGGTCAGTTTGTTATCGAGGATGCGGTCCGCCAGATCGCAGAGTGGCGCACCATTGGGCTGGAAATACCGGTTGCCATCAATGTTTCGGCCAAGCAGATTCTTCAGGGAGATATTGCCGAACGTATTCTCGGCGCGCTTCAGGCGCGTGATGTGCCCGGACATCTGCTGTCGGTAGAACTGACTGAGTCCAGCTTCCTGCACTGCCTGGATGAAACTCAGCAGGGCATCAATACACTGCGGGCAGCGGGTATTGAAGTCGCCATTGATGACTTCGGTACCGGCTACTCCAGTCTGAGCTATATCCGTAATATCAAACTGGATGTCCTGAAAATTGATCGCAGCTTCCTGATCAATATCGTTGAATCGGAAGTCGATCAGGCAATTGTCTCTTCCATTATCGAGATGAGCCATGTGATGGGGCTGTCGGTAATCGCCGAAGGTATCGAAACCAAAGCCCAGCGCCGGGTCATGAAGAAACTCAACTGCGACCAGATTCAGGGTTACCTGGTGGCCCGTCCGATGCCGGCAGAATCCTTCCTGCTCTGGTATCAGGCCCAGCTCAAAGAGAGCACCAGAGTTGAGCCGTCAGAGGCGTAGCAAACTACGCCTCCCCGCTTCCCAACCCACCAGAATCTGTCCCCATTAAGATTTAGTTCCCCTGAACTGATCCTTCAGGATTATTCGTTTGTCTGAACCACACAGGTTTCATTATTGTGTCTGTTCCCGGCACAGCAAAACCAGCGCTACCGTGCCAGAATAATAAGATCCCGGAACCTGCAGCCAACCCACAGCAAGCAGTTTCTGAATGTAAGGAACAGTAATGAAAATCAGACAGATCGATGTTTTCCAGGCCGACCTGCCCTACTCAGGCGGAACCTATGAACTGTCAGGCGGGCGACTTTACAGTAGCTTTGATGCCACCTTTGTGCGCATCACCTCCGATAACGGACTGGAGGGCTGGGGAGAATCTACACCGTTCGGTTCAACCTATATTGCTTCCCATGCAATGGGCGTAAGAGCCGGTATTGCCGAGATCGCTCCCCATCTTATTGGCCGGGATCCACGCCAGGTAGACCGGATTTATGATGCCATGGACAACGCGCTGGTCGGCCATCTGCATGCCAAAACTGCACTGGATATCGCCTGCTGGGATCTGTTTGGCAAAAGCGTGAATATGCCGGTATGCGAGCTGCTCGGCGGCAGCACCGATCAGCCAATGCCAATCATCTCCTCCATCTACGCCGGAACACCGGAGGACATGCGCCAGCGGGTAGCGAAGCACCGTGAGATGGGCTACAAGAGTCATTCGGTGAAAATCGGTGCCAACGAAGCGGAAGGCGGCCCCTCTCTGGACTCAGCGCGTATCGCTGCCTCTCTGGCAGATCGCCAACCCGGCGAGTATTACATCATCGACGCCAACGGCGGCATGAGCGTCGAGCACGCCCTGCGGATGCTGCGCCTGCTACCCGCTGGACTGGACTTCGTTCTGGAAGCCCCTTGCGCTACCTGGAACGAATGTATGCGCCTGCGTCAGCGTACTGATGTGCCTATCATTGCCGATGAACTGGCACTGGATGATCGCAGCATCAGCCAGTTGATCGCCGATAATGCAGCCGACGGTATCGGCCTGAAGATTTCTAAAAATGGCGGTCTGACTCAGGGACGGCGGCAGCGGGATATCTGCACCGCCTCCGGACTGACCATCAGCGTCCAGGAGACCACCGGTTCCGATATCGCCTTCGCGGCGATTGTACACCTGGGTCAGACCGTGCGTCCGGACCTGCTGCGCTCAGTACTCGAATGCCGGGATATGGTAACGCTGCAGACCGCCAGCGGTGATTTCCCGATTGTTGATGGTATGGTCAGAGCACCACAGGCCCCCGGACTGGGGATCACACCAGATCTGAGCGTTATGGGCGACCCAGTCGCCAGTTACAAATAATCGGGATAGATCGTAAGTAACGCTGGTAACGCTTAAAGTAGCGAGGGGCTTCCAGCCCCGATAACCCGATAACCAGCATCCACAAAAAAGCCCTGTTACAAACTGGGCTATTAACCCAAACTGGGGCTATTAAAAACTCAATAGCCCCTGCTTGATTGTAAATTCCTTTTGTTTTCAATCAGTTAAATCCCGTTAAAACAGTCAAAATCCGCCACAAATATACGATTAGTTTATATTTTTCAGGTAATTAGCTAATTTTTCAAAGTTTCGATCTATAATTGCGCCTATGAATACTGAGCGCATCGTTTTCCTAGATACTGAAACAACAGGCCTTAAGCCAACTAAGGGTGGTCACAGGATCATCGAGATAGCCTGTATTGAATATATTGGCAATACCGCAACAGGCAACGTCTTTAACACCCAAATTAATCCTGAAGGCAAGAAAAGCACCAAGGGGGCTTTTAAGGCTCATGGTATTAGCGATACATCATTAGTTGATAAATGAATCGCCACAAGTTCTTTAGACACTCACCAGCCGTTCCTCGTACCGGTTCTCATACTCTATCGGTGATAGCTGATCATTAAAACTATGACGTCGCTTGCTGTTATAAAACAGCTCTATGTATTCAAAGATATCGCTGCGTGCATCTTCTCTGGTCGCATAAACCCGTCGACGGATTCTTTCCCTTTTTAGTAGTTGGAAATAGCTTTCTGCAACAGCATTAGGGTTCTACCCCGTTTCTACGGACGGTTTAAAAACGAGTTAAACTTCTGATCTTGCACCGCTAGTCTACGTCTCATTCTTGGATTGTGGAACCGCTCAATATATTCAAAAATATCGGCTCTTGCTTCATCTTGTGTCCGATACTTTCGATGGTTGATTCGTTCACGTTTCAGTACCCCAAAGAACCCCTCACAGGCCGCATTATCAGCACAATGTCCAACAGCACTCATGCTGCTGACCAAACCATGCTCTTTCAGCAGGCGTTGATAGTCCCCACTGGTAAACTGAGACCCTCGATCTGAATGTAGGACAGAGGAGCCATCTCCCTGTTTTTGCCAAACCGCCATCTCTACAGCCCGCATCACCATGCGGCGATCCTGCCGATGATGCATCGACCAGCCGATCACTAGCTTACTGAACAGGTCCAGCACCACGCAGAGGTAGAGCTTACCTTGCTGTGTTTTGACCTCAGTAATATCTGTCACCCATTTTGTATCAGGCTCAAGTGCTGTGAAATCACGTTTCAGGTGGTTTCTAATCCCCAAAGGTCGTAGTGATGCCGCCTTTCTACCCCTTCCTTTCTTCCGAGGCCAACCCTGTAGTCCTTCAGTAGCCATAAGCCTTGCGACACGGTTTAAGCTAAGGAGCTCGCCCTCTGCAAGGAGGTCTTCGTGCATGCGAGGCGCCCCAATAACGCCGCCGCTATCGGTATGAATGATCCTGATTCGCTGGATTAGCCTGGCATTTTCAACCTGTCGAGGTGATGGTTTTCTCGATGACCAAGCGTAATAACCACTCGGTGATACTTGCAGGCAGCGACACATAAGTCGTACTGGATAATCGTTGCGGCAACGCTGGATCGCTTGGTACCTTAAGGTAACTCCTTGGCGAAGAACGTTGCCGCTTCTCGTAAAAAATCCCGTTCCTTTTTAACACGGGCTAGTTCACGTTTAAGCTGCGCAACTTCTTCATCTCGGGGGCTACCACTACCCTGAAAGGCTTTATTTGTGGCGGCTTCCGCTTCACGCTTCCAGCGACTAAGTAGGTTGGGGTTAATGCCGATCTCCAAAGCGATCTGGCGGCAACTCACGCCTGGTTGCTTTGTCAGCGCGATGGCTTCGCGCTTGAACTCAGGGCTGTATTTTCTACGTTTGGTCATGAACACTCCTTATGGGCATAGTATGCCTCTTTTTGGATGTGTCCGTGAAATTAGGGTAGAACCCGTACACCGCGGCTTTTTTTAATATATCCCGCTCTTCAGTGACTCGCTTTAGCTCTTTCTTGAGACGACGTATCTCTGCCTGCTCATCTAACTTCGCTTTATGCTCAACTGAATCGGGGCCGTACTTCTTGATCCAGGCATAAAGACTGTGGGTTGTTACATCTAGCCGTTTAGCCACATCAGCAACACTGTAGCCTCGATCTGTGACCTGTTTAACTGCTTCGATTTTGAATTCTTCGGGATAACGTTTGTTGCTCATAAACACCTCTTTTTAAGCCATTTTCTATGGCTGAGAGGTGTCTAGCAAACTAGGGGCGATTCAGGGATTGCCGCAGAAAGATACTTGGTTGGCCACAGCGATGCGGCACTAGGGTTTTGATGATGGGAGGTTAGCACTCATGCTAAAAGAAAAGAAACGTCGTATAGTTAGTGCTGGAGGTTCTTTGGTATTATTGGGTTGGCCATCAGCGATGCCCCTTGGATGTATCACATGAGTAACGGCATTCTAGTCGGCGTTGGCGTTGGCGCAACTACATACCCTTTAGTGTTGGCTGCTGTTAGCACTCATGTAAAAGAAAAGAAACGTTCGTTTGTACTTGGAATAGTTAGTGCTGGAGGTTCTTTAGGTCAGTTTTTGTTCGCTTTACTGGCTCAGTATGCAAGCCAGAAGTATGGTTGGCAAGGGGCGTTGTGGTTTTTTGCTGCTGCGATACTGCTTCTTATCGTAGTTAGTCCCGCTCTAAATAATCAGCCTCAAAAAAGCAGTTCAATCAACAGCGAAAAGCTGCCTCTGAACGATAAGAGATTTACACTCTTAGTATTTGGGTTCTTTGTATGTGGCTTCCATGTAGCATTTATTTCTGTTCACCTACCTAACCTAGTTTCATTTTGTGGGCTACCTCCAAATGTAGCAGCCAATTCATTGGCTCTAATAGGTATAGTGAATGTTGCAGGTACTATACTCGCTGGCTGGTTGGGTGATCGCTTTCATAAACCGTATATACTCTCAGCTATCTACGTGGCTCGTGCCATACTTCTTCTAGCTTTTTTGCTATTACCGAAGACAGCAATGGCTTTTTATTCCTTCTCCATAATAATGGGCGTTCTATGGCTATCAACAGTTCCATTAACTAGTGGTGCCGTTGCTCAGTTTTTTGGTACTCAGAAATTAGCTACGCTCTTTGGTTTAATAATGCTTGGGCACCAAATAGGTGCTTTTTTGGGGGCTTGGCTAGGCGGTATCTTCTTTGATATGAATGCTAATTATGACCTCGCCCTACTTGTAAGTGTTGTGTTAGGAGTAGTCGCAGCGTTGATACATTTAGCAATACCTCCGTCAGTTACAATTAATGCACGAACTACTTAGAATTCTTAGATTTTACTCCTTAATAAAATAGTGGAACTTAAAATGCATATGTCCGCTTTTTGGCACAAAGCGGACATGAGAGCTAGATCAACTCAGACGATAATTGTTAGATCCTGTCTATACTTCAATACCTGTTTAGTGCTCTCCTGCCAAAGAATTTTTAACCTTTACATCACTAAAAAGCCGAAGATGGCTCTTCGGCTTTTAACTTATTGATTCTTTTGTATTAATCGTAAGATTATTCGCCTTTCAATGCTATTAGTTATCAAATAACTAGTTGATTTATATAGCTGAAAGGCGATAAATCCCTTATGTAAAATCAAAAAAGCCCCAGTTTGGGTTAATAGCCCTGTTACAAACAGGGCTTTTTCAGAACTCTCAGACAGCTGGCTCAGTGTCCGGCTGACACTCTGGCGGCCATCTCTTCAGGCTTCAGCAAGCCATGATTGTAAAGCACATCATCCCCGAACCAACACAGATCCTCATGCAGACTCACCACATCACCCACAATAATCAACGCCGGTGCCGGTAACTGAGCCTCAGCCTGCTTCTCCGCAAGATCAGCCAGAGTACCGGTCAGCACTCGCTGATAAGGGGTTGTTCCGCGGGACACAATTGCCGCCGGTGTAGTCGATGCACGTCCATGGGAAATCAACTGATCACACAGAAACGGCAGATTATTGAGCCCCATGTAGAACACCACTGTCTGGTGCGGATACACCAGCTCAGAGAAGTTTACATTGGCGGTATTATTCTTCAGATGACCGGTAATCAGCGTCACAGACTGAGCATGATCCCGGTGTGTCAGAGGGATACCGGCATAAGTTGAGCAGGCGCTGGCGGCAGTAATACCCGGCACTACCTGAAACGGAATATTGTGACCTTTAAGTGCCTGAAGCTCTTCACCACCACGACCAAAAACGAAAGGATCACCGCCCTTCAGGCGCAGTACACGCTTACCCTCAAGGGCATATTTAACCAACAGATCGTTAATCTGATCCTGTGCCACAGCATGATTATCGCGGCGTTTGCCGACAAAGATTTTCTCAACGTCGCGCGGGCACAGATCGACCACTTCCGGGGAAACCAGTTGGTCGTACAGCACAATATCTGCCTGCTGCATCAGACGAAGTGCCTTGAAGGTCAGCAGTTCCGGATCACCGGAGCCACCACCGACCAGATAAACTTCGCCCACCTGATGATCCGGATTGCTCTGCTCCAGCGCTTCCTGCATCAGCGTTTGCGCCGCTTCTTCGCAACCGGTAAACATCTTCTCTGCAACCTGGCCCTGAAGGGTTTTCTCCCAGAATGCCCGTTGCTCATCCGGCTTCTTAAAGCGGGCTTTAACCTGATCTTTAAACTGCGTTACCAGTTTGCCCAGACCGCTATAGCCCTGTGGAATCCAGGTTTCCAGCTTAGCCCGCAGCAGACGCGCCAGTACCGGCGACTCACCACCGGAAGAGACACCGACAATGACCGGTGAACGATCAATAATCGCCGGGAAGATAAAAGAACAGAGGGATGGATCATCTGCCACACTGACCGGCAGATTGCGCTGCTGAGCATCGAAATGGACACGCTGATTCAGCAGTTTGTCATCGGTCGCTGCGACAACCAGATCAGCATTATCAAGCAGTTCCGGATGGTATTCGCCAACAACAACCTGGCCATTATGTTGTTCTATCAGGTTCTCCAGCTCAGGCAATACTGCCCGGCTAACCACCAGGGGCCTGGCACCGGCGCGCACCAGAATACTGGCTTTACGCATGGCAACCTGACCACCGCCGACAATAACAACCGTGCGGTTTTCCAGTTTGAAAAACAGTGGCAGATAATTCAACTCACACTCTCCTGATACAACTGACCGGGTGCAGGGCATCCGATTCGAAACAAAGTCCTGATAAAGCATGGGACTAATGCGGCAATGTAGCAAAGAAAGGTCCGAAAAAATATCTCAGGTGCGACCAGTCCGGTACTGACACGACAGCAATGTACTCAATGCGACAAATATCCGGACTGATATAAAGTCTCCGATACCCCAAGGAAACAAGCAGTTAAAGCGTCCGAAGAGCGAATATCCCTACTTTTTAAGTGACGCCAGGACATAGAACTATGTCGCCAGGAGATCAGCCTGCAAACGCGCCGCAAACGATACTGAGCCCATAACTGCCAACGGGGCTGTTGCTATTCAACACCAATAACAAAACGTTCTGGCATTTTTTTAATCAGGCCCGTCTGAATTCGGAGTAACACAATGAGCGAAACAGAAACCCCAACAAAAGCACGTCGCGGCGGTCGCCGTGGCGGTGGTCGCGCAGCACGCCAGGCAGCCGCAGGCCAGTCAGCACCGATCGTGCCATACATCACCCGTAACATCCCATACTTTGAAGTACTGGATGATAAAGGCCTGAGCCTGATCGAAGAAAACGCTGAAACCATTCTGAATGAAGTGGGTATCGAGTTCCGTGATGATGAAGAAGCGCTGCAGATCTGGCGTGACGCCGGTGCGACCGTTGAAGGTCAGCTGGTTAAATTCCCACGCGGTATGTGTCGCTCCATCATTCAGGCATCAGCACCGTCTGAATATACTCAGCACGCCCGTAACCCGGAGCGTAACGTTGTAATCGGCGGCAAGAACACCTGTTTCGTACCTGCCTACGGTGCGCCATTTGTTTACGACATGGAAAAAGGCCGTCGTTACGCGACCATCGAAGATTTCGAGAACTTCGTAAAACTGGCATACATGTCTCCTGCCCTGCACCACTCTGGCGGTACTATCTGTGAGCCTGTTGACCTGCCGGTTAACAAGCGTCACTTCGACATGCTGTACGCGCACATGAAATACTCCGACAAGCCTTTCATGGGCTCTGTAACAGCACCAGAGCGTGCTGAAGACAGCGTCGAGATGTGTAAGATTCTGTTCGGTGACGATTTCTACGACGAAAACGGCAAGCCGAAAACCTTTATGACCAGCCTGATCAACGCGAACTCGCCAATGACGTTCGACGACACCATGCTGGGTGCGGCTAAAGTATACGCACGCAACAACCAGGCTTGTGTGGTAACCCCATTCATCCTGGCAGGTGCAATGTCTCCGGTAACCGTAGCCGGTACCGCTGCTCAGACCCTGGCAGAAGCGATGGCTGGTATGGCATTCGTTCAGCTGGTTAATCCAGGTGCTCCGGTTGTATTCGGTAGCTTCGCAAGCTCCATCTCCATGCAGTCAGGCGCACCGACTTTCGGTACTCCGGAACCTGCGCTGGTACTGTACGTTATGGCTAACCTGGCACGTCGCCTGGGCGTTCCATTCCGCTCCGGTGGTGGTTTCTGTGCAGCGAAAGTACCTGATGCTCAGGCTGCATCTGAAGCGGCTAACACCCTGAATGCTACCGCACTGGCAGGCGTAAACTTCGCTCTGCACACCGCAGGCTGGCAGGAAGGTGGTCTGGTAATGGGCTACGAAAAGTTCGTAATGGATGCTGACCTGGCAGGCATGGCGTGCACTATGCTGAAAGGCGTTGATCTGTCCGAAAACGGCCAGGCAATGGATGCGATCCGCGAAGTAGGTCCGGGTAACCACTTCCTGGGCTGTGCTCACACTCAGGCTAACTTCAAGACTGCGTTCTACCTGTCACCACTGACCGATAACAACAGCTTCGAGCAGTGGGATGCGGAAGGTCGTAAGACTCACGAAGAGCGCGCTCACGCACTGTACAAGAAGATGCTGAGCGACTATCAGGCGCCTGCACTGGATCCTGAAGTTGATCAGAAACTGCGTGACTACATCGAGACACGCAAAGCGTCCTTCCCGGATTCAAATATCTGATAAGACGTCGTGAATGGACAAGAAACGCCGCTGAGGAGTCTATCCCAGCGGCGTTTTTATTTATAAAATACCCGCCACTATAATAAAGATCTGAAAGTTCCTGCTGCCACTATCGGGGTCCGCCCCGTGTAGACAAGAAGCAAGCTGCTAACCCATGGCCCTTCGTGCAAAGCGATTGCGTACAGGTTTGCAGTTCTGACAATAATAATAGTGTGAACCCGATGGACGCTTCGCAACTCGTCCAGTAGAGGCTATGCTCAATACATGGCTGTACCGAGTTCACCTGATGTATAAAACAGTGAGAAAAGCATGACATCTCCGCTCCAGGAAGAGAACCTATTCAGTTTTGGCTTTCTGCTTGTACCTAAGTACTCAATGATTGCAGTGACAACTGCCATTGAACCCTTACGCATGGCAAACCGACTGCTCGAAAAAGAGATCTACAAATGGCCGGTAATCACTCTGGACGGCAACCCGGTTGCAGCCAGTAATGGCCTGATGATCGCACCGGAATATTCGATCGACAACGCCCCTGACGTAGATGTTATGTTCATCTGCTCCGGCGTCGATGTATCCGGCGTCTTTACCAAGGACCTGCAGAAGCACTTGCATCAGCTTGATCGCCAGGGTGTAAAACTCGGCGGCCTCTGCACCGGCACCTACCTACTGGCCCGTTCCGGGCTGATGGATGGCTACAGCTGCACCATCCACTGGGAAAATATGGCCAGTATGCGGGAAGAGTTCCCCAATACCCGGGTCAGCGACGAGCTTTATGAGATTGACCGCGACCGCTACACCTGCGCTGGCGGCAGCGCGCCGATGGATATGATGCTGAAACTGATTACCGACACCAATGGCGGTAAACTGTCAGCTAATATCTCCGAACAGTTTATGTGTGACCGGATTCGTGGCCGCCATGATCGCCAGCGTACACCGCTGCAACTGCATCTGGGCTCCGGCCAGCCAAAACTGATCGAAGCGGTTACATTGATGGAAGCAAACATCGAAGAGCCGATGAGTGTTGACGAGATCTCGCAACTGGTCGGCGTATCCCGTCGTCAGCTCGAGCGCCTGTTCCAGAAGTATCTGAACTGCGTACCGACCCGCTACTATATGGATCTGCGCCTGAACTGCGCTCGTCGCCTGCTACTGCAGACAGATAAATCTGTGGTAGATGTGTCGCTGGCATGCGGTTTCGTATCCGCCCCGCACTTCTCCAAGTGCTATAGGGACTATTTCGGACTGCCGCCAAGGGATGAGCGCAAGCTGCGTAAAGCCGGCACCGATGATCAGGGGGTATAACCCTTATCCTTGAGACACAAAAAACCGGACAGATGTCCGGTTTTTTATCTTTGACTTAACCCCTTGTCATCAGGACGCTTTACGAACCCGACGACGGCGACCACCGGCACGGCCTTGCGGCGCGGTATTTACCACACGACGCTCCGGCAGATCCACTTCTTTGGACAGCTCAGCGAACGGATCAGTCAGGTGAGGTATCGCCATTGACTGAACAAAGTGATCCTGGAACTTAGCTTCTGTCGCAGTCTCGATCTTCTCAACCCGACGCAGCACACCTTCAATCTCATTACGCTTGTTACGGTTCAGTAGCGCAATACGTGCACCGGTACCCGCAGAGTTACCTACAGGCCCTACTTTCGCCAGATCACAATCAGGGATCAGACCCAGTACCATGGCGTATTTCACATCGATATGACTACCGAAAGCACCGGCCAGCGATACACGATCAACCTTGGTAATGCCCAGATGATCCAGCAGCAGTTGAGTACCCGCGTACAGTGCCGCCTTAGCCAGCTGAATAGCCCGGACATCATTCTGAGTGATCGCCAGTGTCTTATCACCTTCATGCAGGATGTAGGAGAACGTACGGCCATTGGCAACAACCCGCGGTGACTTTTTAGCCATTGCCGGATCAATCACACCATCAGAATCGATGACACCGGCCAGGAACAGCTCCGCCAGCACTTCAATGATACCGGAGCCACAGACACCGGTAACACCGGTCTTTTTAGTCTCATTAGCAAACTCGGGATCATCGGACCAGAGATCAGAACCGATCACCTTAAAGCGCGGCTCCAGCGTCTCACGATCAATACGGACACGCTCAATCGCACCCGGGGCAGCACGCTGACCACAGCTGATCTGCGCCCCCTCAAATGCAGGGCCCGTCGGGCTGGAAGCAGCCAGCAGACGGTCTTTGTTACCCAGCACCACTTCGGCATTGGTACCCACGTCCACGATCAGAGTAATGTCATCCACCTGATCCGGACGCTCCGCCAGAATAACACCGGCAGTGTCGGCACCGATGTGACCAGCGATACACGGCAGCACGAAGCAACGCGCCTGCGGATGCAGATGAATATCCAGCTCAGATGCTTTCAGGGTTACCGAACGATCGGTCGCCAGCGCAAAGGGTGCAGAACCCAGTGGCGTCGGATCAATACCTAAGAACAGATGGTGCATGATCGGGTTACAAACCACGGTCAGTTCAAGGATATCACTGACTTCGACACCCGCCTTGCCGGCCGCTTCTTTAGCCATGACGCCGAAGGCATCACGGACCGCTTTAGTCATATCCTTGTCGCCGCCCTCGTTCATCATCACATAGGACACCCGACTCATCAGGTCTTCACCAAAACGGATCTGCGGGTTCATCACAGAGGCGCTGGATACCACATCACCATTGCTCAGGTCACACAGGTGTGCCGCTACAGTGGTGGAGCCCAGATCAACCGCCAGACCAAAGACCTTTTCTTTGACGCCCGGCCAGACCGCAATAATCTGGTTCTGATCAGCAATATCCTGATACACCGCCACAGTCAGTTGGCGCTCAGCACTGTCCAGCGCTGGTTGCAACGCTTGCAGCACATTCAGATCAGTCGCAATCGCAGTAATCCAGTGCTGGTCGAGCAGCATCTGCTGCACCCGGCGCAGATCGGACTGCGGCTCATCCATATTCGGTGGTGGCACCTGAACGGTAAACAACTTAACCGCCGGATCATGATCAATCTCAACCGCGGTCGCTTCTTTAACGATGTGCTGCTTGTGAACCTGACTGTCAGAAGGAACATCGATAACCATATCGCCCAAAATCTGCGCAGAGCAGCCCAGACGACGACCGTGCATCAGCACTTCACTGTTACGGCCCTCTTCACGCTCGGTCGGGCCGGTGAGGTTTTCTGCCAGAGAGGTAATACCATGCTTAGGGAACTCGCCCACACTATGGATTACCTGACAACGACCACAGATACCGCGTCCACCACAACTGGACTCCAGATCCACACCCAATTGCTGTGCAGCCTGGAGTACCGAAGTACCGACCGGAAACTCACCCCTGAGACCGGTTGGCGTAAATACAACAGTAGCCTTATCAGACATAGAACAAACCTCTTGCGTACTTTTTTAGAACCTGCTCTTACTCATGCAACAATAACTGTTGCGGCTAAAAATACTTCAATCAAGGCGCGAGAAACGCGGCTTGGTTATTCCAAGTAAGTGACGAGCAACACAGATAGAAGCTTTCTTAGCCGTAACCCGAAGGGCTGGCTCCATTACAGCCTCCAACTGCGCTGAAATACGCTCATTTAGAATGACTAAACTTCATGTATTTCGCCTTGCTGGACACCGTAATGGAACCAGCAGTTTTGTTGCATGAGTAAGAACAGGTTCTAGTATCTAATTCTTAGGTATTGAAAACGAACAAAGTCCCGCAGGTCGGAAACGCTACGGGACTTTTTTATACATACCGGATTGTCTTGCTTATTAAGCTGGACGACGGCCGCGACGACCGCTGGTACGACGACCGCGTGCGCCTTCGCCTTCAGCAGCAGGCTCACGGAAACGCTGGATCCAGTTCATGCAATCCGGGTCACGACCCATCATTACGTCAGCACCCAGAGTCGCTGCGATAACTTCTTTGTGCAGCGGGTTCGCGATTGCAGAGGTCATACCCGCAGCAATTGCCATGCTCAGGAATGCACCGTTAACGCCGTCACGGTTTGGCAGACCGAAGCTGATGTTAGACGCACCACAGGTGGTGTTTACTTTCAGCTCAGTACGCAGACGGTGGATCAGTTTCATTACCTGAACACCGGCAGTGTTTACTGCGCCAACAGGCATTACCAGTGGATCTACAACAACGTCAGATGCCGGGATACCGTAGTCAGCAGCACGCTCAACGATCTTCTTGGCTACGTCGAAACGTACGTCCGGATCCTGAGAGATACCAGTTTCATCGTTAGAGATCGCAACAACCGCAGCACCGTACTTCTTAACCAGTGGCAGTACCTGCTCCATCTGCTCTTCTTCACCGGTTACAGAGTTTACCAGTGCTTTACCCTTGTACACTTCCAGACCGGATTCCAGCGCCTTAACGATAGAAGAGTCGATACACAGCGGCATATCAGTGATGCCCTGGATCAGCTGGATGATTTCAGCCAGGATCTTAGGCTCATCAGCCAGAGGAATACCCGCGTTCACATCCAGGATGTGCGCGCCTGCTGCGATCTGAGCAAGAGCATCAGCTTCAACACGGCTATAGTCACCATTCTTCATCTCTTCAGCCAGCACTTTACGGCCGGTTGGGTTAATACGCTCACCGATGATGGTGAATGGGCGCTCAAAGCCGATAACAACTTCTTTGGTTGCTGAGCTGATAATAGTATCGGTCATTTTCTCACTCTCTCTTAGGAATGTACTTCGTCCCGTCCTGGGTACCAGGGCACACGGCCTTCCAGAACACCGGAACGATCAATAATTTCAGCTACCGTCTCTTCCTGACGAAAAGCCACTACATGAACCCCGTTAACACCAGCAACTTCACGCAGCTCCTGAATCAGCTCAATGGCGATATTCAGGCCCTCTTTCTGTTGATCACTGGCACCTTCCAGGCGCTTAATAATCGTGTCGGGGATATGCATTCCCGGCACATGGTTACGAATCCAGTCCGCCGCCTGAGCTGAAACCATCGGCCCGACACCCGGCAGAATGTATACATCTTCCAGCAGTCCCTGATCCCGGGAACGGCTCATGAACTCTTTAAAGCGAGCTACATCAAAGCAGTGATCAGTCATAATGTACTGAGCACCCGCTTTGGTTTTCTCAGCCAATTGACCGGTACACTGATCAAGCGACATCGCAAACGGATTCACAGTTGCCCCGATAAAAACCCGGGGTGGTGCTGTAATACTACGCCCACTCTGAAACTGATTCTTATCACGCAGGTCCCGAATACTTTCTAACAGCGACATGCAATCAAAATCGAAAACCTGTTTGGCGTCCGGATGATCGCCACCTTTCACCGCATTGCCACTCAGACAATGCACATTAGCAACACCCATCGCCGCCGCGCCCAGTACATCCCCCTGCAGCGCGATACGGTTTTTATCGCGACACGTCAGTTGCAGGATCGACGAGTAGCCAATCCGGGACAACAGTGAGCAGACACCAATACTGGACATATGACAGTTGGCGCCGGCATCATCACTGGCCACAACTGCATCAATAAAGCCATCAAACACTCTGATCCGGTCATAAACATCCTGCGGATCAGCAGAGTCCGGTGCTGCAAGTTCTGTGGTAACTGCAAAGTGACCGGACCGTAACACCCTTTCAAAACGCCCGGCAGAAACATGGCCAGGTAAAATCGGAAGGTTCTCTCCCGCTAATGGTTCATCATCAAAATACACTGTCGTCTCCTTATTCTTATCAGGTATCACCGGTGCTAAAGATAAAAATTAAACACCTTGTGATACCAGCTTACTCGACAACTTTTCTCGACAACTCTTACTCAATAACATCGCTGACTCAGACGGATTCAGTAACTCAATCCTTCAGCTCAACCGCAATTCTGCGGTTAAAATCTTCCAGCGCAGTGCCCAACTCACCACTGCCGCCATAGAAGTATTCATACTCAACACCTAACCGCTCTGCGGCTGCTTTAGCGCGCTCAACCAGATCAGGATCATGGCTCTGTGCAATGTAGAGTAGTTTCCGGTAATGACCGAAGTACATTGATTCGAGTTCTGGACGCTTATCAATTCCCAGACCGCGGATAACCAGGCGGTCAAAGTGGCGAACCAGAAAATCGGTCAGGTAGAAAGTACCGATCTCAGCCTCAGAGAACTCTGCAAAGCGATCAGCACCGGAGAAAAATTCGTAGCAGTGGGCTCCGGGAATCCGGCCTACACCTTCTGCTTCCAGCAGGGTATCCAACTGTCCGCCGGTACCGCAGTCACCATAAGCGACAAATACTTCCTGCTGCTTCTGTTTAGCTGAATCAATCAGCTCTTTCACCGCACCGGTAATCTTTTCCGGACGGTTATGGAGTTCAGCGGTAATACACTGAACATCCAGATGAGACCAGCCATTGGCCCGGCATATATTGGTTATATCCCGGTACAATGCTGAACAGGTAATGACCACTGCAGACGCATCAGCTACCGTTTCATTGGTAGCCGGCATCATCTCATCAGCCGGATCCAGTGTTACGTGATTTGTCTGCATCGGCTCTTACCTGTTTCTCAGTGCTGATTAAGCAGCGCGGCGCGCAGCAACCAGCTCTTTAGCCATATCAACAGCAACCGCTGCGTCACGGCAGTATGCACAAGCACCGATCGCTTCACCGAACTCTTCGTTCAGTGGTGCGCCGCCTACCAGTACGATGTAGTCATCACGGATACCCTTCTCTTTCAGAGTATCGATAACAACCTTCATGTAAGGCATGGTGGTGGTCAGCAGTGCAGACATACCCAGGATGTCTGGTTTGTGTTCTTCCAGCGCTTCCAGGTACTCTTCAACCGGAATGTTGATACCGATATCGATTACTTCGAAACCAGCACCTTCCATCATCATCGCTACCAGGTTCTTACCGATATCGTGGATATCGCCCTTAACGGTACCGATAACCATCTTACCGATAGACTCCGCACCGGTCTCAGCCAGCAGCGGACGCAGAATTTCCATACCGCCCTTCATAGCATTCGCAGCAGACAGTACTTCCGGCACGAACAGGATACCGTCACGGAAATCAACACCTACGATCGCCATACCGGCAACCAGTGCTTCGTTCAGAACTTTAGAAGGTTCCCAGCCGCGCTCGAGAAGAATCTCGGTACCTTCCATAATTTCTTCACGCAGACCGTTGTACAGATCGTCATACATCTGCTCAACAAGTTCATCATCTGGAAGAGTGGAAAGATCCAGTTCTTCGTCGTCGTACATTTCTTCTACATCAGACATCAGGCAACCCCTACCTAACAGTTAATTAAATGCTACCGCCACAGGGACGGATAATGTGATTGTAGATTAGGGATAGGAGCCTCTCTATTCTGATATTCGTGCGACTTAAAGTTACTGGAAAGCGACACAGGCATTATTTCGTCATAAAACAGTCAATCAGCCTCGCTAAATCAAGCAGATAGGTCAGCCCCTTCAAAACCGATGTCGGTAATAAATATGCAACCGTCGCGTGATGCAAAAAGCAGGTCGCGAGAGAGTATGCGCTATATACTGTCCGACTTAAGCTTTACAGGCTGAGGAACATACGAACAAGCCATACGCACCTCTGGCTTTCAGAGCGGTTCGAGCTCACGACAACGATTACAGGCATGCTGGTTGCCTGTCGAAAATCGTTAACACAGAGATCGGATCGCTCTGAAAGCCCCGAAGGGCGGACGCTAGAACAGCCTTTTGCTTTGTCAGAAAGTTTGGAAAGGGGTCACCATTACACTTCACTTTCTTTCGCGCACAAGGCTGTTTTAGCGGCCCGCAGAGAAAGCGTCTGGCTTATTCGAATGTTCCCATTATTTGACGCAGCCCAACATTCTCTCATCACAACGATGAAACAAATAAGGCAGTGCATGTATAATGCGCTCTGCCTCACACTATAACTAGAATAACCGCGGATCTGCCGCTGTCTTCACCACAGCCAGCGACATCCTGAGAGAAAGTGTGGGCTTCACCCGAACACCGGAAATTTAAGACAAAGGGCCGAACACACATGGCACAGATTATTGATGGCAAAGCATTTGCCGCGAACCTGAGACAGGATATCGCTAAAGAAGTAGATGCACTGAAGGAAAAGGGAATCACCCCGGGACTGGCTGTAGTGCTGGTTGGTGAAGACCCTGCCAGTCAGGTTTATGTTCGCAGCAAAGGCAAGCAGACCGTTGAGGTTGGCATGTCATCCTTCAGCCATAAACTGCCTGAATCCACCACTCAGGAAGAGCTGCTGAACCTGATCAACAAGCTGAACAACGACGACAGCGTCAATGGCATTCTGGTACAGCTGCCACTGCCTGCTCAGATCGACTCTGATACCGTGCTGAACTCAATTGCACCGGAAAAAGACGCAGACGGTTTCCACCCGATGAACGTCGGCCTGTTCACCACCGGTGGTATCGGCTCCGTACCCTGTACTCCTCTGGGCTGCCTGATGATGCTGAAAGATCATCTCGGCGATATGAGCGGCAAGCGCGCACTGGTACTGGGTCGTTCTAACATCGTCGGTAAGCCGATGGGCACACTGCTGCTGAACGAGAACTGCACCGTCACTATGGCGCACTCCCGCACTGCGGATCTGGAAGAAGAGTGCCGTCGCGCCGACATCCTGGTCGCTGCAGTAGGCCGCCCGGAAATGGTTAAAGGCAGCTGGATTAAACCAGGTGCAACTGTGATTGATGTGGGCATCAACCGCGTTGATAAAGAAGACGGCGGTTACCGCCTGGTCGGCGATGTTGAGTTCGCCAGCGCAAGTGAAGTAGCCGGTGCTATTACTCCAGTACCGGGCGGCGTAGGCCCGATGACCATCGCCTGCCTGCTGCTGAACACCCTGATCTCCACCTACCGTCAGAACAACCTGCCGGTACCTGAGTGGATTCCGGTCGCAAACTGATCATTTTCAGAACACAGGTTTTGCTATAAAGGGACTCTCGGGTCCCTTTTTTTGTGCCATTCACATAGCAGCTATCCTGATACTATGCCGACCGAAAGCAACACACAGAGCCACAACCATGCCTGGAATCCGGGAATCGAAACAGAGATCCCGGAAGCACTGCGCCGCCTCGAAACGATCTATCGTGACGAACACGTAATCACCCGCTATGAAGAGATTCCGGAGCTGATGCAACGTACCGGCCTGCCTGCCGAAGAGCTGGTCACTTTCCGGCCGGAACGACTGGCACTACACGAACTGATAGTGCGCGTTACCGCCGACATTGTGGTCCGTGAAGGCGAAGAGGAAGAAGCGCTGGGCATCAACTTCCGGGCCATCGTCCACACCCTGCTGAACAACTACATTGAACCACTGCTACCGGAGCTACAAGCCAGCCATCGCAAACTCAAACTGGATACGACAACCCGGGTCAATGCAATACTCAGCGAAACACTGTTCGCTCCGGCAGAAACCGCTGTCAAACCGACATTCCTGCAGCGTCTGTTTGGACGAAAGCCCAAACCGGTAAGATCGCTGACACCGGCACTCAGCACGCAGGAAAAAGAACATCTGCTGATTAATGGATACAAAGAGAAAGGCCTGGCTGCTGAGACCTCGCAGGAACGGGCAATCTACAAGAGTCTGTATCGGGTATTCGGTACGCTGGCCAGTACCCACGGCTATGTCGGCACTGACCGGCAACTGCTCAGCGAACTGGTGATCCGGCACGTCTGCAACAACTATGGCAGCCGCATGATCGGTCAACGTATTGGCCAGTGTGTCGAGCAAGCCATCAGTCAGGAGGGCTATACCCGGACTCAAAAAGCTGAAGCGCCGTTACTGATCAGCTTGAAAGGCGCTTCGGCCGCCGGCAAAAGCTCACTCCGTCCGATGCTGAAACAGATCATGGCCTACCAGGGTATCGGTGAGAATGACTATGCCACCATCAGCCCTGATATCTGGCGGCGATTACTGCTGGATTACGACTCTCTGGGAGATCAATACAAATACGCTGGTCGCCTGACCAGCAACGAAGTCAGTATCATCGACAGCAAACTGGATCGTTATATCCGCAACAAAGCCACCGAACAGCGCTCAATCCCCAACCTGCTGATCGACCGGTTCCGGTTTGACAGTTTCACCAGCGAAAAGATATCCATGATCCTGCACGACACCTACGCTAAGTATGTCGACACCATGTATATGTATTTCGTTGTCACGCCACCGGAAGCCACCGTAGAACGGGGCTGGTTGCGGGGCCTTGAGCGTGGCCGTTATAAGTCAGTAGAAGATTTTCTCGGTCACAGCATCGAAGCCTATACCGGCATGCCCAAGCTGCTGTTCAAATGGCTGGCCTATAAGAAGCCGAAGTTTAACTACCACTTTCTGGATAACAGCGTACCCAAGGGCACTCCACCGGCCACTATCGCCTGGGGTGACCAGCAGGAGATGCATATCTTTGATCCGGTTTCGTTTATCAATATCGAACGCTACCGCAAGATCAACGTACACGCTAAAACACCCGAAGCGGTCTACCCTGCCGGCGAGAAACTGGCGGTGGAGCATAACTGCAGATTCCTGCAGCAATGTATTAAAGAAATTCCAAAAATTAACTTTATCGATCCCGCTACTCTGCAACCCTATCTGATCTCAGAACAGGGCCAGCTCAGACTGATAAACCGCAGCCTGTTTGATTTCCAGCTCAGATATCAGGAGCAGAAAGAGATCTTCGAACTGCTGGCACCTCACCTGATACCTGACACCAAGGTGTAAGCTCTATGGTGCGTTACGCTACGCTAACACACCCTACAATTCAGGATGAATCTACCTGTAGGGTGCGTTATAACGCACCATTATCTTCAATCAGGAATCCGTAATTGATCTGAAGCCCTATTATCACTCCAGTCCTGCGGGTAAAGTCCCTGCCTGACACAGTGATGAAACGTCGAATAAGGCCAATCAGCGACCCTTGCAACATATCCGTGCTTTACCGGATTAAAGTGCAGATAGTCCATATGCGCATTGTAATCCTCTGAATCTCTGATCAGATGCTCCCAATAACGACGCTGCCATATTCCCCGCTCTGCTCTTTTTACGCGAGATAAGGATCGCCACTCATCAATATCAGTCAGCTGCCTTGAAAAAGCAGACTTAATCAGCCGCCAACGCAATGCAAAATCAGCATCATGCTCAGGCAAGGAAAGAATACAATGCATGTGATCAGGCAGGACAACCCAGCCATGGATTACAGAAGGATACTTCTGTCTGGTTTGCCTGACAGCAGCTCGAAGACAATCGATATGCCGGATTAACAGATCATTCTTATGACGTCTGGCAAGACTCACCGTGAAGAAATAAGTACCACCGGGTATCCATACCCTCCGATAATCGGGCATAACAGAGACTCCTTTCTCTGGTTTCTGATTGGTGCATTACGCTACGCTAATGCACCCTACCAATACTATAGCTCCGCAGGGTGCGTTATGACGCACCTTAAACACGTGATATATACAAGAAAGCGTCTGCATGAACGCCTTTTCCTGATTTGACTCATTGGTGCGTTACGCTACGCTAACACACCCTACAATCCGGGATAAATCTACCTGTAGGGTGCGTTATAACGCACCTTGAACACGTCATAGATACAAAAAAGCGTCTGTATGGACGCCCTTTCCTGATTTTACTCATTGGTGCGTTACGCAACGCTAACACACCCTACAATCCGGGATGAACCTACCTGTAGGGTGCGTTATAACGCACCTTAAACCACACTGCAGGCACAAAAAAGGCGCCCGCATGGACGCCTTTTCTGAGAACTCATATAAGCTTAGCCTTCGGCGACTCCGGCATCGGCAAAGGTCGCCATATCGTTATGCAGATCACAGGCCAGACGCAACGTTGGTACAGCAGACGCAGCGCCACTCCCCTCACCCAGACGCATACCCAGATCCAGCAGAGGTGCAACCTGCAGCGCATCCAGCATCGCCTTATGACCCGGCTCAGCGGAACGATGAGAGAAGAACAGCCAGTCTTCGACAGAAGGTTCTAACTTAATCGCGACCAGCGCTGCAGCGGTTGTGATATAACCATCCACCAAAGCCGGAATACCCTGCTGGGCACAGCTCAGGTAGGCACCGGCCAGCGCTGCGATTTCAAAACCACCCAGACAACGCAGCACTTCCAGCGGTTCAGCTGAGAGATTGCTGTAACGAGCCAGAGCCTCACCCAGCACTTTCGCCTTGTGAGAAACACCTTCACTGTCCAGACCGGTTCCAGGGCCTGCCAGCGCAACCGGATCAGCCTCCAGTAAGGCACAGGCAATCGCCGCTGCCGGCGTGGTATTGCCAATCCCCATATCACCACCGATATACAGATCAGCGCCCATCTCCTGCGCTCGCATCACAGATTCACGACCAGCATTCATCGCAATCGCCAACTGCTCATCAGTCATTGCATCTTCAGTATGCAGATTAGCGGTACCATTACCGGCACGGCGACTGATCACACCTGGCATCTCACCGGGATCGGATACAGTACCCACATCAACAACCTGCAGATCAGCCCCCAGGCTCTTAGCCAACACACTGATCGCGGCACCACCGGCAGAGAAGTTCGCCACCATCTGCACGGTCACTTCCTGCGGGAAAGCAGATACACCGGAAGCAGCCACACCGTGATCACCGGCAAAAATATTAATACTGATCTGGTCCAGCGCTGGTTTCTCCTGGCCCTGCATAGCGCACAGGCGCACCGCGATATCTTCCAGCCGTCCCAGAGAACCCGGTGGTTTGGTCAGTTGCCCCTGACGTTCCAGCCCCGCGTTTTTAAAACCTTCATCTAACGCCCTGGTCGGGTTGTTCAGCCACTCAATTGTCACAATGCTTCGCCTTTTAATGTATGCGGCAACCCCGCCACGGTTAATACCACCCGATCACAGATCGCTGCGATGTTCTGATGCAGCCGACCGGACTCATCCTGAAAGCGCCGGGACATTTCGCCCATCGGCACAATTCCCATTCCTACTTCGTTGCCCACCATAATGATCTCACCGGGTAAGCCCGGCAAAATTTCAAGCAACTTATCCATCTCTGACTGAAAGTGTGCACCGTCATCCATAAACATGATATTGGTTAGCCACAGAGTCAGACAGTCCACCAGAATACAACGCCCTTCGGCAGCCTGCTCGGTCAGAATTGCGGCCAACTGCAACGGCTCTTCAGCCAGCAACCAGTGATCGGGACGACGCTCCCGATGCAGACGAATCCGCTCCTCCATCTCACCATCGCCAACCGTTGCGGTCGCTATGTACAGAACTTCACAGCCTGATTCATCGGCCAGACGCTCAGCGATTGCACTCTTACCGGAGCGGGCACCGCCCAGTATCAGCTGCTTCATGTCAGAGAGCTCCTTATAACTTCTAGCTTCTACAGAGATTGATGTAGCCCCATTATAAAGACCACCAGCGCTCAGAAAAGCCTTAACAGCCTTACTAAGACGCAGAGACCTGCTCTGCAGGCAGATCCGGTGGCTCCGGAGTAATAAAACAGGGCATCGAAATCTTGTGCTCCGGCATCACCGACTGTACCGATGTTAGCGCCTGCATTTTTGCCAGCAAACGACCCAGACAATCCATATTTGTCAGTTGATCCGCTGACAGAGACTCGCCCCGGGGATAAATCATCGCCCAGCGACACAGAGCAGCCAGATAAAAATCCAGTATGCTCAGCTCGCCTCCCATAAACCAGTCACCGTTCTGCTTTGCCAGATAATCTTCGATCAGAGAGAGATGACCGACAACCCGCTGTCGGGTCTGTTCCAGCAGTGCAGGAATAGCGTTACTGTCTGATACATGCCGATGGGGATAAAACTGCACCCGCAGATCCGCGTGCAGGGTATTGGAGAGATAGAACAGCCACTGGGTAAAAACGGCACGCCGCGGAACATCACTAAAAGCCGGCGCCAGTTGCTGATGCTTATCCGCCAGATAAAGCGCGATAGCTGCCGTTTCAAAGATCGTCAGCTCACCGTCCTGCAGTACCGGTATCAGTCCCTGCGGATTAAGGGTCTGTCGGAAAGCTTCGCTGCGGTGCTGTTTACTACTCCGATCAACCCAGACCAGCTCATAATCAGCCTGCAGCTGTTCAAGAATCATATGAATAACAATGTTGGCACTGTCCGGTGCACCGTGTAGCCGGTATCCCATACTCAGATCTCCTTTGGCGCCCTGTTGGCTACAAAAATACCCATATGAAAACGGGCATGCGCTTCGTCGTAATGATACTGCTGCCCCTGAGGGCATTGTCGACGTGCATCACAGCCCTGATGATTACAATGATAAGCCGGATTACGCTTCAGAAAACCCGCACATTCGGTAACCTGATAGCTACTACCGGTAAAAGCGCTGACCGGACACGCCTGCAGACAGGGTTTCGAGTGACAACTGTCGCAGGCATGATCAGGCGCTGCCAGCTCTGGTATTCCAGCCACTGTTCCCGGAAAAGCCAGCGCAAACCGATAACCGTGCCATAAGCCGAAATCAGGATGCAGAGTCAGACCTAAAGGGGATGGTTTCCCGGCACCGGCTTTTTCAGCCCAACGCAGAAATGGCTGATAGGGCGGCCCGGCAAACGGAAACAGCGGTTCCGCTCCGAGTTCTCCGGACAGCTCGCCAGCGACTCTTTCACTCCAGCGATCCAGTGGATCTGGCTGACCATCAAGATATTCAGGTGATTGGCTGAAAGCAGGCCAGATTGACGATCCGGCGTTGCCGATCAGCAATATTGAACGGCTGGAAAAAGGAAGACCTGCCGGTTGCAGCGGGTCTTCAGGATTTAGTTTCAGGGCACCGAGCAGTTCCAGTCCGAAACCGGCAATTCGCTGTTTAACAGCGCCGAGAGTCACATCACAAGTGTTCTCAGAAGCTGACTCAGGAATTGCCGTCATAACAGACCTCTCTCCTGCCCGTGTATCAGAACTCAGTCGGCAGCAACACCGCCAGCTGGCACAGCCTGAACCGAAGCAGACTCACCCAGTGTCAGTTCACTGCAGTCAGGACGACCGCTGGCAGTACCGGTTACCACGCAATCCAGGAACAGATCGCCGTCAATATCGTGCTTAATGTGATTTTCAGTGTGCGTTACAGCGACCTCAATCGAAGTTGCACCCGCAGCCTGCGCAGCTTCCAGCGCCTCTTCACGAACGATTCCTTCAGCGCACGCCATCGCATCATCCAGACTGCTGAAGCGCTTCGGCTCACCTTTATGATACAGGGCAAAATGGCCATAGGTTGGCTGAGAGATGGTTACCTGCGCACGCTGCACAACGGATCCCATTACCGCACCCACCGCGTTGGCCACGCTGCCATTTTCAGGCAGTACCAGTTCAGCACCCAGCATATCGGCCACCACCGGATAGTAGCTTGCAGACGGCGCACCGACCGCCACTACCGGATAGTCGGATGCAAAGTCGAGATTGAACAGCGCACCCGCACCTGGCTCACGGCCTTTATTAAAGATCAGCTGTGTCAGCAGACCTGCAAGATTCTGTGCTTTCGCCTCACTCAGCTTACCAGCCTGATGCAGACCCGCTTCCACCATGGTGGTGCTGATCTTGGTAACAATCATTTCATAGACTTCGCGACATGGGCTCTTCGCATCACCCAGCTCCCACTTGCCCATACCGTACAGATTACGCAGCTGCTTGGCCCAGACCTCGGCAGCCACTTCTGCCGTATCCCGGCACCAGTGGCTGCTCAGTCCCAGTACGTGAGCAACATCGGAAGGCGTGAAACCACTGTAAATCGCCAGACCGGCACGCTGCAGTTTCGCCAGCGCCCGCGCCAGCGCACGATCTTCAGCGACAGCCGCTTCCAGCTCGATCGGACCATCGGCCAGACGCTCCCAGGCATAACGTTCGTCATCACCCAGGTGGTTCAGTACCTCATCGTTCGATTCAAGGCGCATCACAAAGCGGTTATTACGGGCATTCGGGTAGTTATCCAACTGGAACTTAAGCCGCTCCAGTACCCAGGGATGCTCTTTACCCAGCAGACACATAGGCACCACGCGACGCGGCCCGATACCGATACCTTCGGAAGTGCTGTAGTGCACTTCACTGTCGCCACCCAGGCCGACAGAATATACCTTGACCGCCTCAATCATTGGCTGCCAGTCACCTACCCGGGCACCGTCGGAGCAAAGCTCTGGCTGACCATCAGTAACCACGGCAACATCGGTGGTGGTACCACCCATATCCGTGACAATAGCATTTTGCAGGCCGCTCAGTGCGCAGGCACCCACAACACTCGCTGCCGGACCGGACAATACGGTTGTTACCGGTTGTTGCAGTGCAGTTTCGGTATTCACCAGAGAACCGTCACCTTTAACAATCATCAGCGGCGCAGCGATATCGTGATCGGTCAGAATCTGCTGTACCGAAATAATCAGACGCTGAATGTAAGGCACCATCCGGGCATTCAACACAGCCGTCAGCGCCCGCTGCGGAGCCCCCAGACTGCTGGCCAGTTCATGACCACACGCCACCGGTTTACCGGTCATCTCCTCTACCAGGTCACGGAGTTTTACTTCATGGCTGATATTACGGGTACCAAACATTGATGAGATCGCGAACGCGGACACCCGGTCTTTCTGTGCTTCAATGGCCGCACGGGCTTTTTCCAGATCCAGCTGTTCCTGCTCTTCACCGTTAGCATCGTGGCCACCGGCCAGCAGAATAGCACCGTCTTCAGCGATAATATTGTTCAGGCCACTTTGCTGCAGCTGACGCTCGTTGTAACCCGGCAGCAAAGCACAAACCGGCGCACCATGACCTTCAACCACGGAGTTGGTGGTCAGAGTGGTGGACAGCGCTACCAGCGTGATCTCCTGCATCACATCCTGAGGCAGACCCGATAAAGCATTGTTAATACCGATCGTCAGATCATGACGCGTGGTCAGACTTTTAAACGTCGCCATCACCTTCTGACTCTCATTTACCAGTACCGCATCGGTATAGGTGCCACCAGTATCAATACCCAGACGAAAAGACATAGCCAACCTCAGAATAAAAAAAGACAAAACCTCAACGTCGCAAACTATCAAAAAGACCAACAATGACGTAACTCATGCGCGGCGCAAACTGTTCGTAATGCGACATCTGCAAACGAATCAGCAGAGAATCAGATTCAGGGATTTTTTACTACGGCCAGATAGGGCCAGATTTCCAACCAGCGCTTGCTTTGCAAACGCTCATTAAACAGGGTTTCAGAGCGGGCTGGATTACGGCTCAGCTGCAGGTTAAACAACGATTCAAAACCGAATGCCGAAACCCAGATGTAGCGGCCTGAGCTGTCCTTGCGAACACCAACCGCGGTCTCTTTTTCCGGCCAGAATCCCATTGCATCCAGAGAACTACGATAAGGACGATCACCGTTGCGGAGGTGCATCAGGGCCTGATTGCGAACCTGCCACTGCACCTCAGGCATCATCAGCCGGAGTTGCTGTTCATACTGCAGATAACGGCGTTCATCCTGCTCTGCAGGATCAAAATAGATCAGGTCGATATCATTGAGAGGGGTCGGCTGGGTATAGCCATGGAGATGATCCCACACCCGATTGCGGACAAAACCCGCGGCGATGTAGTAGTCAGGCAGATTGAGCTGAGCGACACAATTCAGAGCCTTAGCCCGAAGCGGGTCGCTCCCGATCAGAAGATTAAGAGTATCCGCCCAGGGATCAGGGTTGCACATGACGTGCGACCATCAGCACCTCATCAGCGGAATACAGATTGGTCAGAGTAGCCTCTACTTCGGCATCCAGAGTATCGCGATACAGCTTCTGAGCGTGATTATCGGCACGAGTGCTGACGATCACATGCTTCAGTACAGAATCCTGCTCAGCCAGCGCCTGTCTGACCAGCGGTAATGATTCATTGATCAGCCGCTTACCCACTCCCTGACACTGATGTTCCGGATGCACAGCCAGTTGCTCTACTTCCATCACAGCTTCCGGGCGGAAACCGCTTTTCTGCGCCCAGATAATGTAACCGATAATCTTACCCTGCTCTTCACAGACATAGCAGAGAAAACGCGGCGCGGCATTCAGATTACATTCCAGCCATTGCTGTGACTGAGTCTGACGGGTAAATGCATCCGCGTGTACTTCTGCTGCACCTGCCAGATCACCGGTTTCCATAATACGAATTGTCACGCTTATCTCCTCTGAGCCTGAACTGCATACTGATACTGTTTATACATAAAAGACTGTTTACCGATAAACAGTTAAGTCATAAGAATACCCTGCTAAACAGAAAATTCAGTCGTTATCGCGACTTTTTCTTGATCAGACAGACAATCCCTCAACGGTATAATCCCCATTTTAGTGTGTATTTAACCAACGACGCCTCTCAATATCATATTTCACGCTTATACTGTTTTGACAAAGGTCACATGACCACGCTTTACGCTTTACCATAGGGATAGGTTGTAGTTTTATGAAGATCCAGCACAAAATTGTTGTTATCCCACTGGCAGTTATGCTGCTGGTGATCAGTACCACCATTCTGATTATCGAGCTTTATCTCGAATCCCACCTATTCGATATCAATAAAAAAGAACTCAACGTACTGGCTGAAGCATCGCTGGAGTCAGTGAGGACGCTGGAGAAAGCAGAAGCCGCGAACGACACCGAAATCCTGCGTTCATTCCAGCGCCTGGCGGAAAACTTCTCCCACGCCGGTGATTTCCGGGTGACTTATATCGACGCTAACGGCAAGGTACTCGGTGACTCAGATCTGAGTTTCGACCAACTGACCCATATTGAAAATCATGCTGACCGCCCTGAAATCATTCAGGCAATGGAAAGCGGTTCCGGCTCATCGGAGCGCTACAGCAATACCCTGAACATAAACATGCTGTATGTCGCAGCCCGTTCCAACGAAGCCCACTACACGGATAATACTTCCCATATTGCCCACCCACTGGTGGCCCGGATTTCAAGGCCTCAACTAACAGTACAGGGCACCATTCACGAGATGCGTGCAACCCTGATTCTGACCGGCGTTCTCAGTCTGGCTGCGGTACTGGCACTAGGCATGCTGGGAGCCCGGACCCTCAACCGCACCGTACAGAACGAGCAACAACTGCTGGAAAAACGGGTTCAGGACCGCACCACAGAGATCTCTATTCTGCAGACCTTTGGCGGACTGCTGAATGCCTGCTCGACACTGGATGAAGCCAGCGAAGTACTCAACAACGTTATCCCTAAACTGCTGCCTGAACTGAAAGGCGGCATATCCATCATCAAGTCATCCCGCAACCGACTCGACAGCATTGCCCACTGGGGCGGTGACTGGCCTGGAGCAGAACGTTTTGCACCTGGTGAATGCTGGGCTCTGCGAAAAGGCCACCAGCATTTTTCCACCGAGCACGGTATTCAGACCACCTGTAACCACTGGTTGGAAAAGCCGGATGACAACCAGCAAACACTCTGTATCCCTCTGCTGGCACAGGGGGAAACCATTGGTGTGCTGCACTTCGTGATGCCTGTAGATATTGATATGGAAAATGCGCAGGGACTGTGGAACGCGCTGGCGGAACAGATCGGTCTTACCCTGGCCAACATCCAGCTGCGTGACAGTCTGCGTGAACAGGCGATCCGTGATCCGCTGACCGGCCTGTTCAATCGCCGTTATATGCTGGAGGCACTGGATCAGGCCCATAGCCGTGCAGAGCGTACCAAATCTGATATTGCTGTAATGATGATCGACCTCGACCACTTCAAGATGTTTAATGATAACTTCGGCCATGATGCCGGTGATCATGTGCTGAAAGCGGTCGCCCAGGTACTGAAAGATTCTATCCGCCAGGAAGATATCGCCTGCCGCTTCGGCGGTGAAGAGTTCTGTATTGTCTGCCCGACCACCAGCGCCGAGCAAGCCCAGCAGATTGCTGAGCGTATCCGTAAAGCGATCAGTGTACTGGAGCTGACCATGAACAAGATGGCGCTGGGCAAAGTCACCTCGTCAATCGGTATCGCGGCCTACCCGGTGCATGCTGAGACCATGGAATACACCATCAAAGCTGCCGATGAGGCACTGTATCTGGCCAAACAGAATGGCCGTGACCGGATCGAACTGGCGCAGATAGCAGCGATCGGTCATTTTGAAGAACTTGAAGAGGAAACCAGACCGGAACTGGAAGAGATTCTTTAAAACCCTTCTGCCTGAAGCAGCGCCACCATTTTACTGATGCTGGCGCTGTTAATTCCCCCCATCAGTTCCGGATTGGAGAGCGCGTAGAGATAGTCTTCGATAGCGGAACTGTCGATCTCTTCCCGGCACTCCAGCAACATCGCCCACTCTTCAAGATCATCCAGATCCAGCTCGGAGATCAGATAGCGTTGCAGAACGTCAAGCAGATCCGCGCCGGTTACAGCAACGGTTAAGTCAGGCTTGTCACTCTCCAGCAGAACGGCAACAGCATCATCCCTCTGAATTCCGAAACGGATGATCTCTTTCAGTGCTTCGAACTTATTCATGTATAACGGACAAACAGCGACGCTCAGTTGAGGCGGACCGGCCGGCCCATAAAGAGGTCGATCAGATTGGTGATTTCATCCAGCATGTTCATCTCAAGGCTGTCCTTGCAGATACCGAACATCCCCAGATAGCGCTCAGCCATAGAATCGGTGAGTAACTTACCGCCGATGGTAAATTCAATTTCAGGATCGGTTTTATTGGTACGGGGAATCACTTTCCAATTGATACAATCCGGCTCTACCGGCCCCATACCCTGCTGCGCGAAGGGACAGAAGCGCAGTACTTCAGTCGCTCCCTGAGGTCCAAGACAGCCGGATTCCACCCGGAAAATAACCGTGAGCTTCTTCTCTTCTGCTAAAGGAAAGTTGTGATCCATCGATTAACCTGTTGTATCCCTGATTCAGTATCCAGTGATAGTACTACCAGTATTTCTGATCATTCAATGCCTCAACGCAACGAACGGCACCTTGTGCTGGCAGAATGGGCAGTCCTGCCAAAGACTGAGCCAGCCAACCGTGGGGATAACTCAGATTCAGTGGCGCTTTAACAACCGACTCGCTGATCGGCTGAAAACCCAGCTTGCCGTAAAAAGCCGGATCGCCATAGGTAAACACGAGATCGACATCCTTTTCCTTCAGCTGCATCAATCCGTGGCGAATCAGTTGCTGACCTACTCCCTTCCCCTGCTGCCTGGTTGCCACCGCGACGGGAGAAAGAATAAAGCCGGTTCGGTTATCCGGGAACCAGAGTCGGCTGAAGAAGATAGCCCCTTCTACCCGGCTATCTGACCGTGCAACAAAACCTTCCAGATCAGCAGTATCAGTCGATGAGATCAGGCTGGCAACCAGATCCGCAATCATCCGGCCTTCGTCCTGACCTTCAGAATCACTGAACACCGAGCCAAACAGATCGATCACATCGACTGTCTGAGAAGAATCAAACTGTACCAGTTGCATTCGCTTTTCCCTTCAGTAAAAGCGGGGCTGATCAGCCCCGCTAAAACACCGCGTTGTTTAAATACCCTGATCAGCCTGGCTGTTTTACCTTACGCAGGTAAGGTTTCACCGTATCCCAACCATCCGGATAGAGGGCCTCCGCCTCTTCGTTACTGACCGCGGGAACGATAATAACATCCTCACCCTGCTGCCAGTTTACCGGTGTCGCCACCTTATGCTTCGCTGTAAGCTGCATGGAATCAATCACCCGCAGAATCTCATCAAAGTTGCGGCCCGTGGTCATCGGATAGGTGATCATCAGTTTGATATTCTTATCCGGCCCCACCACAAATACCGATCTCACAGTAGCATTAGTCAGCGCTGTCCGACCTTCTGCTGTGCCGGCCTCATCTGCCGGAAACATGTTATAAAGCTTGGCAATGCTCAGGTCCGTATCAGCAATTACCGGGTAGTTCACAGTACAACTGCCTACCTCTTCAACATCCTTCAACCACGCAACATGATCATCCAGTGGATCAATACTCAGCCCGATAATTTTAGTGTTGCGCTTATCAAACTCCGGCTGGATTTTTGCCATATAACCCAGTTCAGTAGTACATACCGGGGTGAAGTCTTTCGGGTGAGAAAACAAAACCGCCCAGCCATCACCGATCCAGTCATGAAAATCGATCCGCCCCTGGGTGGTATCAGCCTGAAAGTTAGGCGCCTGATCATTAATGCGTAAAGCCATTGCGTATCTCCTCTGTTTATCCCCCCCATGCAAATTCTCTGAGAACCGACAGGTTCAGCTTACTAAGGGTAGTTGATAAACAGAGATTTCAAAGTCGGTGAGAACCAGTCAGGCAGCATGCGTATAACAGCAGTATCAGATATTCACCTGATATTTAAGATCCTTCACCTCATCGCCGGTCATTCCGCGGAATCCCCACTGATAGGGTTGCTGCTCTTTGATAGTGATCTCGATATCGACTGCTCCGATACCCAGCTCTGCTTCAACCGCCTGAAAGATAGCCTTTATCAGCGCCTTCTGAGTTTCTGGCTTTCGCCCTGCCATCATGTTTATTTCGATCACTGTATAAGCATCACTGCGGCCACCGGGATAGTAAAAGTCATCGCGCTCCAGTGGTATAAAACGATGTGCCCGCTTATCTTCCGGCATGCCTAAGACTGCCATCATACAGCGGTGGAGTATGTCAGAAAGCTCAGCTTTAACAGGGTTCAGCCTGTCCCTGATTCCGTAAACAACAATCATTATTTAATCCTATCGAATATCCGTGCTAACGCTCTCTCTTCACCATATAAATACAGTTATCCATTGGTGATTGTTCAGGGTAGTCAGCCTGCTCAAACCCGTTACGCTGGTAGGCATGCACCGCCGCCCTGTTGTGCCGTAAAACAAACAGAGAACACTCGGTCGTCTGCAATGCAGGCATTCCCAACGCCGCTAGCTGACCAATCAGTTCATCGACCACACCCTGCCCCCGGCACCCGGGGTTAACAACCAGCCGCCCCAGATGGCAGCGTCCAAGACGTGAGTAAAACTGCCCGAACCCCATCAATTCACCACCATCAGACACCAGAGCCCGGCTCACCAGCTGACCAAGATTAAGATCTTCCCTGAACGTCACTTCATCATAGGGGTAACGAAACCCGGGGCCCGCCCAGTCTTTCAGCGCCTTCTGATCCGGAAACCACTCCATCATGCTCTGCAGATGGCTTTCAGTCACCTTTATGAGTTCCATCTCAGGAAACCTCAACCCTGATAAACCACTTCGGTTGCATCGCGTCAAAATCGGTACGAATATTCGATGGCAGATAGCTGGCAGAATCAAGCACACAGGGCTGGCCATCCGCGCATCGAAAGACCACCCAGTGCCAGAAGTTTTTGCCGTCTTCCTGATGATGCTTGATCGATAGCAGTGCCAGGTCGGGCAATGCTTCCCATGACTCAAACGGGATTTCGGCCGCAGATGTGACGACACCCTCCGCCGCTAACAAACGCCTGACATAATCGGTATCAGACCATAACGACTCATCCGTGGCATAGATCCCCATGCCATTGGCAACCGCCTTCATATCGGCGTAGGACTTGCCAAGAATGTTAGCAACAGAAGCGATACCGCAACCGGTGGTTTCTTCCTGAATCACTGGATTCAGTCTCTCTTTGCCGTTAACAGGCTTTCCCTTCATAGATAAACACCTTTCCCTGAATAAATGTCTTGTCTGAAAATAAAAACGATAACGGCTTATGAACGCTGTTCCAGCAACTCCCGGAAGGCAGCCGGGAGAAAGGATCTCGTCCTCTCGGTGATGATCTTTTCATGTTTCTGCCAGAGAATACCCAGCCAGATGATGCCCAGACCAATAAACGTCAACACGAACGGGAACACCCAGCTATCCTCAAACACCTCATAGGCCAGATGCCCCATATAACCGCAGCACCCCAGCGCACCGAAGATGACAAATACCTTACGCATCAGCAGTACCCCAACCCCGATCATCAACAGGTTGATGCAGAAGTAGAGAAACTTCGACAATTCACTGCCGGAGTTCTGCAGGGAAAGACCGCCCCAGAATGCGATAACTCCAAAGATATAGATCCAGAATGCATAATCCGCCTGGTGCCGGGAACGTATATCCACCCAGAATGCCAGTCCGATCATCAGTAATCCGGTATACAGCGATACCAGTTTGCGCAGATCCCAGGAAAAGTCTCCACCGGAAATCATCGCGGTGATATCCATGGTCATGTACCAGAGTGTCACCGCGATCGGCATCACCTGAAACGGATATTTATAGCGCCAGGCGAGGATCACACCCACCGCCAGCGTTGCCAGCTCCATATACATCCAGTGCCACTTGATATACCGGTGATAATCCCGGTATACGGTGTCGTCCGGCCAGAGTCCGAGCCAGTGCTGTAAACCATAAACGGCCAGAGGTGTTAAACAAACCACAAATGTCGCGCAGATACCGGCAGGAATGGCCAGACTCTTAGCCGCAAAGGAGTGGGTGAACTTCAACCCTACACCGGCATAGAGCAGAGAAATAAACACAATACCGGCACCGCCAGACGCTTCCCACCCCAGATTCATAAACAGGGTCATTGCGCCAATTGCAATCAGACCGCCCAGATAATAGAGCACATGGTTAAATGTGAACCGGGGCACATCCTGCGACTGCACCTGCAACCACTCATACAGTGCTTCGGCCTGATCTGTTGAGATGATCTGTTCGCTAGCGGCTCTATCCAGATCCTTTCTGGTAATCTTCATCATCACTCCCTTACTGCATGTCTTCCTCTCAATCTACACGCTCTGAACTGAATAACAACCTGATGAACCGGTATAGGTTAACTCCCCAAGCTGTCAAAAAACGTTCAGCAACAAAAAAGGGAGCCGAGGCTCCCTTTAATGACAAGAAATAAGATCATGCACGACGACGGGATGCCCGACGGCCGGTACCGCCACCACGCTCAGCACGACGGCGCTCAATCAGCGTCTTCACCCTGTCTGGCAGCTCAACTTCCAGAGCGTCACGAACGCTCTTATCGTAGTTAAACCACTCTTTAATCTCTTCATCGGTACGGCCACAACCGTAGCACCAACCGGTAGTTTCATCGCTCTTGCAGACACCGACACATGGTTCCATCTCTGCATTGGCAATCAGCTCTTCATCTGACTGATATGTACCGTCATGTTTGCTCATGATCTTCTTACCTTTAGTTATCTACAACATAGCTCTTGTATGAGACAGCGTATCATCGGTTTGATTCGGCACTGTCTGGTCGTTCTTTATCAGGTGCGAGGTGCATCACCTGTGGGATATCCCTATCTGTCGCAGGGTTTTGCGCATCCCAGAAACAAACAAGGGTGGATATTTACATATCCACCCTGTTTCAGCAATCCAGCAGGAACTTACCCTTAGCTGAATACCACGGTCTTGTTACCGTGCAGGAATACACGCTGCTCGGTGTGCAGTTTGATTGCACGGGTCAGAGTCAGACGCTCAGTATCCTGACCTTTAGATACCAGATCCTCAGGCTTGTAAGTGTGGTCTACTGGCTCGATACCCTGAGCGATGATTGGACCTTCATCCAGATCACTGCTTACGTAGTGAGCGGTAGCACCTACCAGTTTAACACCCTTATCATATGCCTGGTGGTAAGGCTTAGCGCCCTTGAAGCCTGGCAGCAGGGAGTGGTGGATGTTGATCGCACGGCCTTCCAGTTTCTTACACAGATCGTCAGACAGAACCTGCATGTAACGCGCCAGCACCACCAGATCAGCTTCGCAACCATCAACGATCTTCATGATCTCTGCTTCCTGCTCAGGCTTGGTGTCCTTAGTGATCGGCAGGTGGTAGTAAGGGATGTTGTGCTGATCAGCCAGCTCTTTCAGATCCGGGTGGTTAGAGATGATCGCCGGGATCTCGATGTTCAGCATACCGGTACGGTAGCGGTACAGGATATCCAGCAGACAGTGGTCGTACTTAGAAACCATTACCACAACTTTTTCCGGAACCGCTTTATTCCGGATTTCCCATTCCATATCAAAGCGTGCAGCTGCTTCACCGAACTGCGCCTGCAGTTCTTCGAAAGACAGTGGGCTTTCACCGTCATTCTTAAACTCTACACGGATGTAGAAGTGCTCTGCATCGGTGTCATCGTAAGTATGCATCTCTGTTACGAAGCACTGACGTTCGTACAGAAAACGCGTTACAACATCCAGTGAACCCAGCAGACCCTTGCAGTTAGCTGTCAGAATATAGGTCGGTGTATCAGTGGTCATCATTGTTTCCTTTGTTCTTGTTTACCGCCAGCCGGTGACTGTAATCGTTATGCCGGGCTGGCTGGCAGCCGTCGGTTTCGAGTGACATAGCATTCTGATGGATGCATCGCTCTATTGGGCCATCATAATCACAGGTCTGCAGGAAAAGCTGCTTGCGAGCGACTCGGTTCAATGAATATGCGACAAGTGCATATTTATTTACGTCGTGATCAGGAAACTGTGTTGAAAGTCAGGAAATACGGCGGACAGAAGCAGAAAGCTTCTGTCCTGATAGGAAACTTATCCCTTATTTGTGCGCCAGAGCATCTTCCGGCTTGCACAGCACAATACGCTCCGCTTCTTCGTCCAGAATTTCCTGTGGGA
This sequence comes from uncultured Amphritea sp., assembly GCA_963669425.2. GTDB lineage: Bacteria > Pseudomonadota > Gammaproteobacteria > Pseudomonadales > Balneatricaceae > Amphritea. The sequence goes on along the minus strand of CAXXNC010000002.1, from coordinate 888,479 downwards.
ACTGGCTCATAAAGCAGCAGCAGATACCTTCACCGATCATGGTACGTGGACCCAGTGGGTGACCGATATGCTTGTACACGCCATGGGAATGTCCGTGACCATGATCATGACCGTGGCCATGATGGTGGTGATGGCCATGATCGTGAGAATGGTCGTGGCTGTGAGAGTGATCATGATCGTGCGAATGATCGTGACTGTGGTCATGGGAATGGTCGTGATCATGGTCGTGATTATGAGAGTGCTCAGCATCCGGGTTGTATTCTGCATGGTGGTGATGCACTTCCACTTCACCCGCTGCCAGACGACGCTGGAATGAGCCCATCAGAGTTTCATCACCCTGCTTGCCATCCAGAATCTCGCGCACACGGATCTCAAACGCATCGATCACTTTCTCGTGATCGTTCAGATATGGCGTCTTGATGAATTCAACACCCGGGTTCTGCTCAGCCACGTGATCAACATAACCGTAGATACGCTTGATCAGACGGCCGGTGAACAGGAAGTAAGGTGCAACGACCACACGCTTGTAACCCAGCTTCAGGAGTTTCTCCAGACCGACACCTACAGATGGATAAGTCACACCGGAGTAGACGATGTCTGCCCAGCCAAAGCCCATGTTCTCGTTGACGATACGGGTCAGTTTTGCGGCTTCTGCGTTGGCATGAGTATCAGAAGTACCACGACCGACCACAACCAGCAGCGTATCGTACAGATTCTCTGGTGGGTTCTGAGGATCAAGACCCATGGATTCATAGATACGCGCCTGGAACGCTTCGATCATAGCATCGTGCAGACCCAGCTCAGCACCATACTTAACAGAAACCTGCTCGTTATCCTGTTCGTAGGTGGTCAGTACCGATGGGATATCGTTCTTAGCGTGAGTCGCCGCAAACAGCATACCCGGTACCGCATAGATCTCTTCCACACCCTGATCACGCAGTGCGTTCAGACCCATATGGATATTCGGTGCTGAGAATTCCAGAAAACCGTACTCCACCGGCATATCCGGAAAACGTTTCTTGAGACCTTCAGCAACCAGACCGAACTCGCGTTCTGCGTCTTTATCGCGGCTGCCGTGGCCACACACCATAATACCTTTCTTAGACAAAGCTTTTTCTCCGCTCATATCGTGTTACCTGCTCTTTTAACTGGCTCTTGGGAGCCTTGTCTGCCAGTGCGAAAGTATCTCTACGTTACCGATCAAAAACAGATCACTCCTGACAGTATTTTTCTGAACTATCTTTCCTGAACCAGACAGTTCATCAGCCTTCCACAGTCGCTTCAGGCCAGTAATTCTGGAAAATAAACTCTTCCAGTGGACGCTCATCGGTCCAGTTTTCCTCAACCAGCATCGGCCGGTCATAAAACTCATCCACGTGGCCGATACAGAGGATCGCCACCGGTTTGCTGTGTTCCGGCATTTTCAGAATCCGCGCCAGTTTAGCCGGATCAAACAATGACACCCAGCCCATGCCGATGCCTTCAGCACGGGCTACCAGCCACATATTCTGAATCGCGCAGGATACCGAGGCCAGATCCATCTCTGGCATGGTCCGGCGACCGAACACATACTTTTCACGACCGTCCGGCAGCGCCGCAACGATCACTTCGCCGCAGTCGAGAATACCCTCGACCTTCAGCTTCATAAATTCACTTTTACGCTCACCCAGAGCATCAGCCGTGCGCAAGCGTTCATCCTCAACCAGCTCCGCCAGTTGCTGGCGCAAACCAGCATCCGAGATGCTCAGAAAACGCCACGGCTGCATCAGTCCCACACTGGGTGCCTGATGAGCGGCGACAAGCATACGCCGGATAATCTCCGGGTCAACCGGGTCAGGCCGGAAATGGCGCATATCACGGCGCTCTGCAATCACCCGGTAGATCGCTTCCCGCTCTTGTTCGGAATAAGCCTGTTCGGTATAAGCTTTTGAACTGTCTTTGTTTTTGTCGGAGTTGTTGTCGGAGTTGTTGTCAGACATAGATTACTCTCAGCTCTCACCTATAAAATCGGCGACTATCTGCTCCAGTCGTCCGATCTGCGCATCATCTGCGCCATCAATAATTCCAAACCGCAACAGGCTGATCTCTTCATCCAGTATCACCACCCGGATCAACACTCCACGACTGGCCAGATAACGCTGAATAGTCATGGCCGTACCGTGCTCCATTTGGTAGCAGGTAAACAGCGGCGTGTAGACCACTCGTTGCGGCGGATGCTTCTCAAACAGCGGCTGCAGCAGTTCCTGGGTTACGCTGGCACTGCGACGAATATTCAACTGTGCCGACATCTGCCAGAAACTGTCCCCCAGTGCTGCGATTGCCACTTCCTGTGCCGGACCATTGACGGTCCAGAGCCCGATCCGCTCCTGTAAGCGAGCTCGCAACGCAGCATTAGCAAACACAAAACCCAGACGGATACCCGCCAGACCGAAAAATTTACCAAACGAGCGCAGTACCAGCATGTTGTCACAGAAGTGCTGTTGCAGCACGCTCTGCTCCGGGGTCAGATCAATAAAGGCTTCATCAATGATCAGATAACCGCCTTCTGGTAACCGCTCAGCCCAGTTTTTCAGCTGCTGCGGACCAAACTCCAGCCCGGTTGGATTGTTCGGATTGATCACCACCAGATGGAAGGGTTCGCCCCGCTCCAGCGCCGCTTCAATCACTTCCATCGCAGCTTCAGGTTCGAATGCCGGATAGTGCTCAATGGCATTACCATGACGCTTCCAGTGATCTTCATGCTCTTTATAACCGTGCTCCGGCAACAGTACCGGGAAATTATTCAGGCAATGTGGCAACTCCTGAATCACCAGCTGAGAGCCATTACTGGGCATCAGCTGATCATTCCCGTAAAACGCTGCCGCTGCAGCCAGAAACTCCGGCCGCAGATAAGGTAAGCGCTGAAACAGAACGTCATCCAGTTGAGGAACCGGATAAGAAGATGGATTCAGACCCGTGGAAAGATCCAGCCAGTCATTCACCGGAATACCATAGCGCTGACTGGCGGTGATCAGATCACCACCGTGCAGAGGCAACTGATCATTCACAGACATAGCACGCCCCCTATCCCCAGGACAGCAATCACCACTACCCAGAGTATCAATCCCCGTTCCACCAACCGACACGCCTTACGGATGCTGCCTGCTGATGCTTTGTCGCCCGTCACAGGCCCCAGTTGCGGACGCTGTTGCAACTGCCCATGATAGATAGCAGCGCCGCCCAGCGAAACATTAATGGCTCCGGCACCTGCTGCCATTACCGGTCCGGCATTAGGGCTTTTCCAGTTACCCGCCTGCTGTTTCCACGCGGCAATCGCGATGCCTGTTTTACCCACCAGCGCGTAACTCAGCGCCGTCAGCCGGGCAGGAATAAAGTTCAGCAGGTCATCCATCCGCGCGGCAGCCCAACCGAACTGCAGATAGCGTTCGTTTTTGTAGCCCCACATCGCATCCAGTGTATTGCTCAGGCGGTACAGAACCACCCCGGGCAGGCCCAGCACACAGAACCAGAACAGCGCGGAAAAAATCGCATCAGCACCGTTTTCCAGCATCGACTCCGTCGCCGCGCTGGCAATATCCGTCTCTTTCAATTCGGAGGTATCCCGGCTGACGATCATTCCGACCGCCTGACGCGCCTCCGCCAGATTACCGGCCGCTAACGGCTGGGCAATCGCCATACCGTGGCTCAGCAGGCTGCGCCAGCCAATCGCCAGATAAAGCACCACCGCGCTCACCAGCATCAGCAAGCCGTCAGAAAAATCCACCAGCGCCTGCAGGACACAGGCCAGCGCTGTCAGCGGCACTACCGCCAGACACCAGGCGATCACGCCGGCCAGACGGGTGCCGCGACCTCTTGCATCACGCAGCGGCGCATCGGCACCGGCCAGCCGGTTGAAATTCCGTTCCAGCCAGATCGCCAGATTGCCAAACCCAACCAGCGGGTGATAGCGGCGTGGCTCCTGAAACAGATAGTCAAGCAGCAACGCCAGCAGAACACAGCTCAGCACCAGCATTAACGGCTCTCCTGCTGTGGATATTCTGCAGCATCAATCCCCAGCAGCCCGCACAGAGAGTCAAAGCTGATCACCGCTTCCACCGCATCCGCCAGTCGCTCGATCTGCTCTTCGCGGAATGCCATATAATCAAACTGTTCAATCTCCCCCATACCGGCCCACTTGAGGACGTGCTCCAGCAGAGCCGCTTGATCAAACACCCCGTGTACGTAGGAACCCATCACGGTGTCATCTTCGTTACAGGCACCATCGATCAACTGCTCAGAACTGCCGCTATCCTGCTCGGTAGCGGTCAGACTGAACAGCCCGTTATCCAGTGCAGGCCCCTGACTGATACCGGCATGGATCTCATAGCCCTGCACCGGGATCTCGCTGCCCAGCAGCTTGCCGCAGACATTTCGCAGAATCTTGTTATCGGTAAGGGTGGTTTCCATATCCAGCAAACCCAGGGCTGCGCTGGAACCGGCTGCGGATTCGATGGCATCAGGATCGTGAATCCAGTGCCCCAGCATCTGATAACCACCACAGATACCGAACACCTTACCGCCAAGACGCAGATGACGCTTAATCACCTCATCCCAACCATTCTGTTTCAGCCAGTTGAGATCGCCACGGACATTCTTGCTGCCCGGCAGTACGATCAGATCGGCACCGTTAAACTCGCGCACATCCTTCATAAACTGACAGTCGATCTGCGGGTTCATCCGCAGTACATCAAAATCGGTGTGATTACTGGCGCGGGGATACATCGGCACCACCACTTTCAATTGCTGGTAATCACCGCTGGCATCCTGCTGACGGTTTACTGCATCTTCCGCCTCAATATGCAGGTTCTGCACGTAAGGGATCACACCCAGTACCGGTACACCAGTACGCTGTTCGAGCCATTCAAGGCCAGAATCCAGCAGGGATACATCGCCACGGAAACGGTTGATAATAAATCCTTTTACCCGGGCTTTTTCCGAATCGCTGAGCAGCTCATAGGTACCCAGCAAATGGGCAAATACACCACCACGGTCGATATCCGCCACGATTACTACCGGGCAATCCACCTCTTCGGCAAAGCCCATGTTGGCAATATCATGCTCACGCAGATTGATCTCCGCTGGGCTGCCAGCCCCCTCCACCATCACCACACGATACTTTTCTAACAGGCGGTCATGGCTGGCTACTACTTCATTAAGCAGCTTCGGCTTGTAGTGGTGATACTCGGTGGCCTGCATATTGCCAATCGCCTTACCGTTCACGATCACCTGTGCCCCCAGATCACTGTTGGGCTTGAGCAGTACCGGGTTCATCTCCACCGATGCTGGCAAAAAGCAGGCTTCTGCCTGTACCGCCTGGGCACGACCAATCTCACCACCTTCCGCGGTGACCGCACTGTTGAGCGCCATATTCTGCGGCTTAAACGGTGCCACCGGCACCTGGCGGCGCGCCAGAATCCGGCACAACGCCGTCACCATAATGCTTTTACCAGCATCGGAGGTGGTGCCCTGAACCATTAATGTTTGCGGCGATTTAAACTGAGTCATACTTTTACCTTACGCATAACAGCCGCGGGTAGCGGGTGGCTGGAGACGGGAAAGCGCCGCATGTAGCGGGTGGCTAGTGGCGGGAAAAAGCCGCAGACTAACTAATATATTCAACTCTCTAACTCCGCCATTAATTCAAAAACTATTAACAAACCGCTTTGCACTAATCTGTTTAAGCAGCAAACCTTCTTTTTCCAGCCACTAGCTACCAGCCACTGCTCTTTTACTAGCCACTGGCGTTTAGCGACTTACAGTCGTTAAACGCCGCTATTTTCTTGTTCTTCATCCAATTCTAACAACAGATCCTGCAGAGCATCGGCGTAATCGCCCGGCTCCTGCCACAGTCCTCGCTGGGTGGCTTCGAGCAGTCGCTCGGCCATCTCTTCCAGCGCGTGGCGGTTGTTCTGCTGTAAAAATTCCCGGTTCTGTTCGTCGAACACCAGCGCATCGGCAACCTGCTCATACTGATAATCAGCGATAAGGTTGGTGGTGGCATCATAGGCAAACATATAGTCTACGCTGGCAGTCATCTCGAACGCGCCTTTGTAGCCGTGTTCCTGCATGCTGTTGATCCACTTCGGGTTCAGCAGACGGGAACGGATCACCCGGTTCAGCTCCTCTTTCAGGGTGCGAACCTTGGGTGCCATCGGATTGGAGTGATCATTGTGATACACCTCCGGCGCGGCGCCACTGAATACCGTCACAGCGTTGGTCATACCGCCCTGGAACTGGTAATAGTCATCGGAATCGAGAATATCGTGCTCGCGGTTATCCTGGTTCTGGACCACCGCTTCGAGCTGCGACAAACGGTGTTCGAAGGCTTCCTTCGCGACCACTCCATCGCCCTGCTGATTACCGTAGGCGTAACCGCCCCAGTTCAGATAGGCTTCAGCAAGATCATCACGGCTTTCCCAGCAGCGCTCATCAATCAAACCCTGCAGACCGGCACCGTATGCCCCCGGCTTGCTACCAAACACCCGGAAGCTGGCCTGACGCTGCGCCTCTTCAGCATCCATACCGGATGCGATCAGCTCCTGCTGACGCTGCTGAATATTGGCCTGAATGGTATTGCCGTTGCCCGGCTCCTCCAGTTCAGCAATTGCCTGAACCGCAGCATCGTAGAGTTTCATCACATTGGGGAAAGCATCGCGGAAGAAACCGGAGACACGCAGCGTCACATCGACACGGGGACGGCCCAGCAACTGACTGCTGATCACTTCAAAATCCACCACCCGATTAGATCCTGGTGCCCAGATTGGCCGTACCCCCATCAGCACGAACGCCTGTGCAATATCATCACCGCCGGTACGCATGGTCGCAGTACCCCAGACGGATAAGCCCAGTTGCTGCGGGTAATCACCGTGTTCCTGCAGGTGACGCTCGATCAGCGCTTTCGCCGAGCGCTCGCCGATCACCCAGGCTGCCGGTGATGGAATCGCACGGTTATCTACCGAGAAGAAGTTACGTCCGGTCGGCAGAGTATCAAGTCGGCCACGGGTTGGCGCGCCACTTGGTCCCGGCGGGATAAACTCACCGCTAAGACCGTTAATCAGAGAATCGATCTCCAGCTGCACGCTCTTCTGCAACGCTTTGTGCAGCGTTTCGCGGGCATAGATCAGTTGTGCTGCGGTATGTGGCAGATGTTGCACTGCCTTCAGATCACCATCCGCCAGAACATAGTCACAGATCAGCTGCTTAGCCAGCAGCTCCAGCCGCTCGCGGGTATCCGCTTCGGTGCGCCACAGTTGATCGGTGATGGTATTCAGAATCTCCGGGCGTTCGCCCTGCCACGGTTCCGCTTCAGCGGCCAGCGGGTCGAACAGTTCACCGTCGATGCGCAGATCCAGATCGGCGATCAGGTTATGCAGAATGCCCTGACTCTGATCATCTTCACCCCGCGGCAGACGCAGTAGCGCAACTAAGGTGTCAGACAGTTTATCGGTTTCCGGCAACTGGCCGAGAATATGCAGACCGTGGCGGATCTGCGCTTCTTTAATGTCACACAGGTAGGCATCCAGCTCCGCCAGTACCAGCTCTTCGTAGTCTTCATCGTCGCTGCAGATATCTGAAGACAGCCCGGTCAGCTCCTGCAGCACGTTGCTCTGCTGAACCTGCTTGATAATCTCGGAGCGCAGCCACTCTTCACGGCGGGTATCCATGCCCATCGCCTGATAGAACTCATCAACCAACCCTTCCAGCTCGGCCAGATCGCCGTAGCTTTCAGCACGGGTCATCGGCGGCATCAGGTGGTCGATAATGGTGGCCTGAGTACGGCGTTTAGCCTGCGAACCCTCACCCGGGTCATTAACGATAAACGGATAAAAATGCGGCATCGGGCCCATGGCGATATCCGGCCAGCACTGATCCGACAGTGCGGTGCCCTTACCCGGCAGCCACTCGAGATTACCGTGTTTGCCCACATGTACCATGGCATCCACCTGGTAGCAGTGACGCAACCAGAAGTAGAACGCCAGATAGTTATGCGGCGGAATCAGATCGGGATCGTGGTAGTTCGCCACCAGATCCATATTGAAGCCCCGCGCCGGCTGGATACCGATAAAGGTTTCACCCAGACGGATACCGGACAACATCAGACGGCCATCGCGGCATTTCGGATCCTGCTCCGGGCCGCCCCACTGCTCCAGTACCGCCTGCTGACTTACCAGCGGCAGCTGACTGAAATAATGGTTGTACTCATCCAGTGCCATACTCTGCCAGCACGGCAGGGTATGCAGGGTATTCGGGTTATTGGTTACAGCGCCCAGCAGCTCTTCGATCAGCGCGTTGCCATTGGCGGGAATATCCTCAATCGGATAGCCGGCCGCGGCTAAACCATTAAGAATATTGATGGTAGAGGCTGGCGTATCCAGGCCCACACCGTTACCGATCCGGCCATCCTTGGTGGGATAGTTAGCCAGAATCAGTGCGATACGTTTTTCTGCATTAGGCTTACACGCCAGATTGCAGTATTTCGCCGCCAGTTGCGCGATAAAACCGGCCCGTTCCTGATGCAGTGCATAACGGACGACAGAGACTTCGCAGGTCTCGTCGAAGAAACTTTCCGTTTTAAAGCTCACCGCCCGGGTAACGATCCGACCATCCATCTCCGGCAGTACCACCTGCATGGCGATATCGCGGCTGCGCAGACCCTGGCTGTATTCCTGCCAGTCCTCTTCGGTGCTGCTGGACAGTACCAGCTGCAGTACCGGCAGCTTACGGGTGAACGGCGAGTAGAATTCACTCGGTTGAGATGATAGATCCGGACTGGCCACCGTATTACTGGCAAAACCGGTCGTGTTGATAATCAGGCTGGCATCGCTCTGTTCAATCAGCGCGTTAACCAGGGTGATCGATTCATTGTCTTTCAGCGAGCTGACAGCGATGGGCAGCGGATTCAGCCCCTGCTGCTCCAGCTCGGCGATCAGGCCATCAAACATCGCCGTATTGGCGCTCTGAAGATGGCTGCGGTAAAACAGCAATACGCATACTGGCGCATCGGTCTGATCGACTGAAGAGCCGTTCTGCTGCCAGCGGTGCTGCCATTCGGCAAAGCTGGCCTGTCCGGCATTGAATCCAGACGCTTGTGAAGCGGCGTTCATCAACGGCGGCATATACATCATGCAGCGCGGCAATACCCGCGGCTCATGCCACATGCAATCCACCTGCAGATATTCAGCACTGATAAAGCGCAGTAACTGCTGGCAGTTATCGGTGCCGCTTTCACGCAGGTAGCGCCAGGCATGACGCCAGTGTTCGCCACTGACATTAGAGGCAGCTTCCAGTGCCGGATCAGGCGCATCATCACCGGGCACGATAATCAGGGTACGGGGCTGATCCGGGCTGCTCTGTTGCGCCCAGGCCTGTAACCTTTCAAAACCGTATTCCCAGTAATTCTGGCCGCCCAGCAGGGACAGCACCACCACTTTAGCGTGATCCAGCACCTTGTGTTCGTACAGATCATAGGCGGCGGGTTTCAGCAGCTGCATCCAGTTCGCCAGCCTGACGCTGGGCCACTCAGTAGCCGCTGAACCCTCGTTTGCCTGATCATCTTCCAGCCCTTGACCTTCCAGCAATGTACGAACACCGGTCGCCAGCGCGGCCAGTGAGCTGTCCGCGGCGGACAATATAACAATGTCCGCCGGAGACTGATCCAGATCGATGATCCCTTCATCATCGACAAAACCGCCCGGCTGGGCCGCCAACAAATGCATCTTACAGTCTGATCCTTATAGCGATCGGTTAGGCAGCATCAACCAGCGCAGTTTCCAGCGCCGCTTTGATCACAGACTCTTCGATGCCCTTGCCGATAAATACCAGCGAGGTCTGACGGGTTTCATCCGCATTCCATGGACGGTCAAAGTAAACATCCAGACGTTTACCCACAGCCTGAAATACCTGACGCATCGGTTTACCCGGCAGCGCCGCAAAACCTTTGGCACGGAAGATGTTGAAATCACTCAGCAGAGACTTCAGTGCTGCCTGCAGCTTATCACTGTCCACTTCACCCAGCTGGATCACGAAAGAGTCAAAGTGATCGTGGGCGTGATCGTGGTCATGGCCATGATCGTGGTGGTGATCGTGGTGGTTGTGAACGTCTTCAATACGCTCTTCCGCCGCCGCATCCAGGCCCATCAGTACGTCCAGTTCCGCTTCACCATTGCTGATGTAAGCCGTTTTAACAGAGTTCGGTACCTTCGCGGTTACCCGCGCCTGAACCTGTTCACGCTGTGCTTCGTCCAGCAGATCGTTCTTGCTCACTACTACCAGGTCGGCAGCGCTCAGCTGGTCTTCCAGCAGTTCCTGCAGGCTTGGATCGTGATCCAGGCTGTCATCGGCCAGACGCTGTTCCTGTACTTTGTCAGCATCGTGAGCAAAACGGCCAGCAGCCACAGCAGGACCGTCGATTACGGTGATCACCGCGTCCACGGTGCAGTACTCTTTGATGCCCGGCCAGTTGAAGGCCTGTACCAGTGGCTTAGGCAGCGCCAGACCGCTGGTCTCGATCAGGATATGATCGATATCATCACGACGTTCAACCAGTTGCTGCATCACCGGCAGGAACTCTTCCTCAACGGTACAGCAGATACAGCCATTGGCCAGCTCGTAGAAACCGTTATCGCCGTCTACCGCTGCTGCAGTTTCATCTTCACAATCCAGTGGACAGCTGCGCAGCAGGTCGGAATCGATATCCAGCTCGCCAAATTCATTCACAATCACCGCGATACGCTTACCCGCAGCTTGTTTCAGTACGCTGGACAGCAGCGTGGTTTTACCGCTGCCCAGAAAGCCGGTCACAACAGTGGTTGGGATCTTATTCAGTTGCATAATATTCTCTCTCAGAATAGATCAGACGCTGTCTCAGACAGCGTCACGCTTCACGGTGCGCGGTACTTCCGGCTTCACCCGTGGACGGTAAACATGGGGCTGATCCTTGTGGTACAGGTAGGAATCAGCAAAGTCATCGGTATCCAGTACGTGGCCAACCAGAATCAGCGCGGTACGGGAGAAACCTTTGTCCCGGACTTTCTGCACGATATCCTTCAGGGTACCGGTCACTTTGTCCTGATCCGGCCATGAGGTGCGGTAGCACACCGCCACCGGGCAATCTTCACCGTAGTGCGGGATCAGTTCTTCAACGATTTTGTGAATACGGGTCACACCCAGGTGAATCGCCAGAGTCGCCTGGCTCTGCGCCAGTTGCGGCAGGCGCTCACGCTCAGGGAACGGCGTCTTACCTTCATAGCGGGTCATAATCACTGTCTGCGATACACCGGACAGGGTCAGTTCTTTACCCAGATACGCAGCAGAAGCAGCGACCGCACTCACACCCGGCACTACTTCATACTCAATACCCGCCTCTTCCAGACGGCGAATCTGCTCACCGATGGCACCGTACAGAGCCGGATCACCACACTGCAAACGCGCAACGTTCTTACCTTCAGCGTGCGCCTGAGTGATGTGAGCAGTAATCTCTTCCAGGTCGATTGACGCGGTATCGATGATCTTTTCCGCTTTATCTTCCACTGCCTGCAACACTTCGCGAGGAATCAGGGAACCTGCGTACAGAATCACCGGGCATTCCTGCAGAATACGGTGACCTTTCAGAGTCATCAGTTCCGGATCACCGGGACCTGCACCAATAAAGTAAACTTTCATCGGGTTATCCTCTTAAAGCTTTTTGCTGTAGCCGCGTGGAGTGTAAACCCACTCTTTGCTGCCATTAACAATGTGACGGGATTCACTGTTACCCACGCTTACCAGGGTGAACATATCGACATCTTTAGCATCCAGCTCACCCAGAGTGATGATACGGATACTTTCATCTTCACGGGTCAACTGACGACCCAGCAGAACCGGCGTGCTGGCCGGACGGTATTGCAGCAGCACATCGCGGGCATGGTTCAGCTGCCAGTCGCGCTTTTTCGATACCGGGTTGTAGAAAGAGATCACGAAGTCACCCTGACCAGCGGCGTGAATACGCTTATCGATGGTTTCCCACGGCGTCAGCAGATCGGACAGTGACACGGTGCAGAAGTCGTGACCCAGCAGCGCGCCAACACGGCTGGCGCCAGCCTGCATCGCAGAGATACCCGGTACTACTTCAATCTCAACATCCAGCCATTCAGGGTGATCTTCTTTACCCTGCAACTGCTGATCCAGCAGTTCGAATACCAGAGTCGCCATCGCGTAAATACCGATATCACCGCTGGAGATCAGCGCAGTCGTCTTACCACTGGCAGCCAGATCCAGTGCCAGACGGGCACGACCAATCTCTTCACCCAGCGGCAGGTCGTGATGCTCTTTGCCATCGCACACATCACCCAGCAGATCCAGATACAGGCCATAGGCCACCAGATCGCTACTGGCTTTAATCGCTTCCAGTGCTTTCGGGGCAACCAGCTGTTTATTACCCGGTCCGGTTCCGACTACGAAAAGTTTACTCATTGACTCTAATCTCTCTTGAATGGATCGTCCTTCAGGCACCCTGTTCCGCCGTCGGATAACTCCGGGCGATGGCACAGGTGGCCTTTGGCGTTTTCTGTTTATTCAGCACCAGTTCCGGCACATCACCGGTCAGTTGCTGAGCGGCGTACAGAGCAGCCGACTCAGCGACCCCGTATACACCCACGGTTTTAAAAATGTAATCAGAACAGGTGCTGAGCAGCGGCTTCATCGGCCCCAGGGTTTCAGCACTGTAGGTCTGATACGGTTTGTTCAGTTTCTCCGCCAGCGAGATCAGTCCGACCTCGTCAGCCTTTACATCAATACTGGTGATACACTCGATCTGAGACAGCTCCAGCCCGGCCTGATCGAGACAGGCCAGCAGCAGTTTTTCCAGTTCCGCTTCCGGACAGTGGCGTTCACAGCCCATGCCCACGGTGTATTTCGGTCTCAGATAGGGTTTCGCCGTGGTAATCACCGCCTGCGCTTCAAGAATGCCGGCGACTTCGGCTGCCCAATGGTTAGCACCGCCCTCATGGCCGGACAGCAACGGCACTACAAAATGTCCCTGCTCATCCAGCACCAGTACCGCCGGATCCTGGTACTTATCTGCAATTACCGGTGCCAGCGTACGCACCACAATGCCGGTGGCGCAGATAAACAGCAGCCGGTCTCCGTCACGGAAATAGCGCTGTACCTGCTCAGCAAAGGGTTGCGGCTTGTAGCTGATCTCAGCATCCAGCGCCCGTTCCAGACGCTGTGCCAGTTTCAGCCCGGCCTCAGTGAGTGCAATAATCCGGTTCATCAGCCATTGCCACGGCTCTGACGCTCACTGCGCAGAACCACAAACAGGGAAAAGTACGGTCCGGCGACGGCTTCCAGATCGGTGACATCATCAAGAATACGCTCATTATCACGACCGATATATTCCAGATAGCGGGCATCAGCGGTGCGACCACTTTCCGCCAGCATCGCCAGAATCCGTGGCCGGGCCTGACCGGCCTTCATAATCACTACCGAGTCATGGTGATTCAGGGTATTCAGGATCTGCTCATCGGTATGACGACCACTGACCACCGCGAACGATTCTTTCAACATGGTCAACGGTTGCACCAGACGGGAGGCTGCCGCGTTCACCGAGGTAATACCCGGTACCACTTCACAGCTGTAATCATCCTGCAGACGGTCCAGCAGATAGGAAAAAGAGCCGAAGAACAGCGGATCACCTTCGCACAGAAACAGCACATCGCGGCCTTTATCCAGCTCAACACGGATCTGCTCAGCACCGGTATCATAGGCTTCGTTGGCCAGCTTACGCTCGGTCAGCATCGGCATCGGAATGGCGATCTGCTGCTGTTCAGGATTAACCTGGCGATCATCTTCTGCCAGCGCGGCATCCGAAATAGTCAGCGCCTGGGAGGCACCCTGATCATTGGACAGAAAGCTGATCACGGCGGCATTCTGAATCAGGCGCAGTGCTTTCACGGTCACCAGTCCCGGATCACCCGGACCAACGCCCACGCCGATAAATTTACCTCGACCATTCGCTTGCATCGGCTCAGTCATCTGCCTTGTCTTCCTGTTTCTCTTGCTTAGTAAATTTGAACAGCGCCACCGGCAGGCTAGGACGGAACAGCAGATTACCCGCCAGTTCATCACCTTTACTCACCGCTACCTGTACAGCTTCAATGGCGCAATCAGCCGCAGCCCGACGCTCATCATAGAAACTCACCATCTGCTGACGGGTACGCTCCATCACCGCACTGACTAACAGTACGCCGTTATCCGGCAGGGTATTCCACACCTGCGCCAGCATCGGTGCCATCTCACCACCGCTGCCACCGATAAAGATCTTGTTCGGCTGCGGAAGCTCAGTCAGTATCTCAGGGGCACGACCGGCCACCACATGCAGGTTACTGACCACACCGAAACGTTCGCGGTTAGCCTGCAAACATTCCAGACGCTGCAGATTATTCTCGATGGCGTGTACCTGGACATTCTGATTCCAGTAACTCAGCTCGACCGACACACCGCCGCAGCCAGCACCGATATCCCAGATACAATCCTCATTCGCCGGCTGCATCAGCGACAGAATCGCCAGTCGCACTTCACGCTTGGTCAGCATGCCCCGGCCGTTTCCAGCATCAGTGATATACATCTCATCCGGGATGCCGGGAAATTCCGGAAGCACTCCGCCAGGGCCAATAGGATCAAGTACAGTGACGTGCAGCGGATCGAACGTCAGCGGCGGCTCGCCGGTCTGCCCATCGGCCTCGAAATCCTCGTAGATATCCACCAGTTCGGTGGCGCTGAAGGCACGTACCTTCTCATCGCTGTAACCCAGCATCTCGCATACGGTCAGCTCAGAATCCCGGAAACCAGCAGCGATACACTCTTTCGCCAGCGCCAGCGGGGTGCTGAATTTATCGGTAAGGATCAGCAGACGCTGATTGATCTTCAGTTGCGTGCGCAGTTTAGCCAGCGGACGACCGTGCAGGCTCAATACCTGCAGATCCTGCAGCGATAGCCCCAAACGGTGACAAGCCGCCTGCACACTGGAAACACCCGGATGGAAAGTCAGGATCTCAGGGTCAAACTGACGGCTGAACCAGCGACCAATGCCATACAGTAACGGATCACCGGAGGCCAGAATGGCCACCACGGTAGGCTGCGCTTCAGACGATGCGGCAGTCAGTTCATCCAGTTGCTGTTTCAGTTCTGCCAGTTTTGGCAGTTCCAGTTGTTGCTGCTGCGGTTGCAGCAGGTGGCCCACGGTCTGTAGTTGACGGACAGAGCCCATCACAAAACCGGCACTCTGCAGCACCTGTTGCGCAGCCTGTTCCAGCTGTGCGGTTTCGCTAACCCCCAGACCAATAATGTGGATCCTAAGGGCCTGTTGATGTTTCATATTCACCTCTGCTGAGATCATTTTTTTCGCTCAACAAGGCGGAAGAAGCACCGTGTATCGATCATACACAAGCGACTGACAACGCAGTGGAGCGAAAAAAACGACTCAGCCCTTTGGGTTGGGGTCAAAAATACGCCTCTCGGCGTTGCTTGTCGTTTATTCAGACTCACTAAACTACTCTCCTCGCGTCTTGATAGACGTATTTTTGGCCGCCAACAGAGGCGGAGATGAAACACCAACAGGCCCTAATACCACTCTCCGCGATTGCACCGCAGCAGGGCGTTGCAGGTCGCCGAACTCACCGCGCTGCCGCCTTCACGGCCCAGCAGGGTAATACATTCAATACCCAGCGTCTTATGGACTTCCCACAACGCTTCTTTGGATTCTGCCGCGCCGACAAAGCCCACCGGCATACCGATAATCAGCGCCGGTTTGTCAGCGCCCTGCTCAATCATCTCCAGCAGACGGAACAGCGCAGTCGGTGCGTTACCGATCACTACCACACTGCCCGCCAGTTTATCGCGCCACAATTCCAGTGCTGCCATGGAGCGGGTTTCACCGCGCTCTTTAGCCAGTTCGGCAGCCTTAGGATCGTTCAGATTACAGACCGGCTCTTTGTTGATCATGCGCTTGGTGATGCCTTGTTTGACCATCTCCACATCGCAGAGGATGTCACAGTCGGAGGCCAGCGCTTGCAGGCCTGCCTCACAGGCATTGGCGCTGAAGCGCACCCGCTCAGCCACCGCAGGGATACCGACGCTGTGTACCACACGCATCACTACCTGCTGCTGCTCACGGGTCAGACCGTCAAGGTCGGTCAGCTCACGGATCTGTCGAAAACTTTCCTGCTCGATCGCTACCGGATCGATGATGTACTCAAATTGCACCGTCTTTTTACCTGTCAGAAGACGTTAGTTCACGTCTTGAAAATTGTTCTTCTTAGCGGCTCCACGGAGCCAGTCTGCGCATTCGGTCAGCGTCGAAAACTGCTGATCCGCCCGGGCAAACTCGGGTCGTTCCAGCATCAATACTTCAATACCGAGCTGTCGCGCTGCGGTCAGTTTAGCTTCTGTCGCTGCGCCGCCGCTGTTCTTGCTGATCAACAGGTCAACATCATGGGCCTGCAGCAGTGCCAGTTCGTCCGCTTCATTAAACGGGCCGATCGCCTTAATCCATTCCACCTCTTCGGGCAGCTCTGCCCTCGGTACTGCCGCGGTACGCAGAATCAGCTTTTGCGGCGGCTGTTGCTCACGGGCCTGCTGCACCAGTTGATCCAGCAGATCCTGCTCCAGCTGGCCGGCAGTAATCAGTACCGAACGCTTGCCCTGCATTGCAGGAATCAGTTCCGGCCAATCCTGAAAGCTTTTCCAGTTGTCACCTTCCTGAGACTCCCAGGCAGGACGATGAAAACGCCAGCAGGGAATACCCATTTCCCGGGCGACCTGCACTGCGGTATTGCTCATCGTCGCAGCAAACGGATGGGTTACATCAAGAATGGCATCGATACCATTGGCTTCGATATATCGTCCCAGACCGCCAAACTGGGTAAAGCCACCACTGATCACTTCGCAGGGCATCTCCGGCACCCGCACGAGACCAGCGACACTGTAGACGATTTGTATCGCACCAGCGGGATTATTTCTTGCCTGAAGGAGACCCGATTGTTCCAGACTACGCGCGACTTTGCGGCCATCGGAGGTACCGCCCAATAGCAAAACCTTCACTTGCTATCCTCAGCTGCAACCACACCGGGCGCCGATTCACACACAGAGCCGACAAAATTGCCCTTGCGGTCGATCGCCCAGACCTCCAGTTGCACGCTGTCTGGTACTATCGCCCGCGCCTGCGCCAGGGCTTCAGCGCAGACCACGCTGGCCAGATCGATATTACGTTCCTGACAGGCTTTCAGTACCTGCACACTGGTATTGGCCTCACGAATCCAGGCCTGCAGTTCAGCATCAGCACCGGCGCGGGCCGCCAGCCCAGCCAGATGATCAAAATCAATGCTGGAAGCACGGCTATTCAGATCCAGATGACCGTTAGCCAGTTTTGTCAGCTTGCCAAAGCCACCGCACAGGGTCAGCCGTGGCACCGGCACCTTTTTGGTGTATTTCAGCACCGCACCGACAAAATCCCCCATCTCCAGCAACGCCATATCCGGCAGACCGTATTGCTGACGGATCGCCGCCTCACTGCTGCTACCAGTAGTCGCCGCGATATGGGTAATGCCGTTGGTGGTGGCGACATCGATCCCCTGATGGATCGAGGCGATATAGGCGGCGCAAGAGAATGGTCGCACAATGCCTGTGGTTCCGAGAATTGAAAGACCGCCCAGAATACCGAGCCGCGGGTTCATGGTTTTCAGAGCGATCTGCTCGCCATTTTCTACCCCCACCGAAACCTCGAAACCACCGTCGTAGCCGTAGGTGTAAGCAGCTTTTTCCAGATGCTCAGTGATCATTTTGCGGGGTACCGGGTTAATGGCCGGCTCGCCGACTGCCAGCATCAGACCATCACGGGTGACGGTGCCAACACCGGCAGCGGCTTTGAAATGAATACCCGGCTGCGACACTAAGCGCAATTCGACAAACACCGTGGCACCGTGGGTGGCATCGGGGTCATCACCGGCATCTTTAATGGTCTCGGTTCGTACGCCATTGCCAAGCTCGGTGTAAGCTTCGATGGTCAGCTCTACCTCTTTACCCCGTGGCAGTGTGACATCCACCTTCACCGGCTGCTTGTCATTGAGCAACGCCTGCGCCGCTGCAACACAGCAGGCAGTAGCACAGCAACCAGTCGTCAGGCCACTGCGCAACGGTTTCGGGGTTTCAGAACTTTCCGGCCACATAATCTAAACTCTCTGGATCAGGCTTATTCGGCCAAAGCGCTTATATCAGCACCGTTAAAGACAGCGGCGATAGCTTCAGGATTAGAGGCGAAGAACAGGTGCAGGTAGCTTGCTGTCAGACCACGCTCGCGATAAATCGCCTCACCCGGCGCCGGATGACGCTGACGGCGACCGTGACCGATCGGTTCACGGGTACCTTCACTGCGGGAGCGATGATGCGCGTGGGCACGGATATCCCCTTCTGGCAGCACAGCGGTCTGCATACCCTGGCAGCCACGCTTACCACGCATCGCACCCTGACCCTGCATCAGACCGAGCATCGGATAGGTGTTCTCTTCCAGATCGGTCAGAGTTTCCAGGCAGTAAAGGAAACCACCGCACTCCGCCAGAATCGGCTTGCCCGCCTCATGGAACATCTGAATCTGGCGATGCATCTCGGTATTACTCGCCAGCTGCGCCGGATACAGCTCCGGATAACCACCCGGCAACCACAGAGCATCCGCTTCCGGCATCACCGAGTCATTCAACGGCGAGAAGAATTCATACTCGGCGCCCATCGCCTGCAGCAGGCGCAGGTTAGCATCGTAGATAAAGCTGAACGCCACATCTTTAGCAATGGCGATCTTTTTACCCTGCAGTAACGGCTCAACCGTCGGCACTTCTGCGGAATGGAACTCCACTGGTGCGGGCAGTTCGGTGATCGGATTACCCGCCACCCACTCAACACCGGCATTAAAGCGCTGTTCCAACTCGTCGCGCACCTCTTCCGCCTGTACCAGACCCAGGTGACGTTCTGGCAGCGCCACATCCGGGTTACGTGGCAGAGTCGCCAGCAGAGGCAGATCTTCCGGTAGCGCATTACGAATCAGTTCTGCATGACGCTCAGTACCACAGCTGTTGGCAATCAGGCCGGCCACGTGCACATCCGGGCGAAAGTTAGCCATACCAGTCACCAGCGCGGCCGCAGTCTGCGCCATGCCCTTAACGTCCATAACAATCGCCACCGGGATATTAAAGCGCGCCGCCAGATCAGCACTAGACGGATCACCGTCAAACATACCCATGGCGCCTTCCACCAGAATCAGGTCGGCAACCTGCGCCGCTTCAAACAGCTTCTGCTGGCAGTACTCTTCACCGGCCATCCACATATCCAGCTGCTCTACATCCTGACCGGATGCCTGCGCCAGAATCTGCGGATCCAGATAATCGGGACCGGTTTTAAAGATACGCACCACTTTGCCCTGATCACGGAAGTAGCGCGCCAGTGCTGCAGTGAATGTGGTTTTACCCTCACCGGAACTCGGCGCGGACAGGAACAGGGCCGGACAGCTTACGGTTTGTGGAGCAGTCATCAGAATTCGATCCCTTCTTGCGCTTTAACACCCAGACGGAAAGCGTGACGCTCATCTTTGATATTACTGATGGTATCGGCAACCTCTTCCAGATCTTCCGGCATTACCCGACCGGTGATCATTACGGTCTGCATCTTCGGACGGTTTTTCAGCGCTTCAACCACCGGCTCCAGCTCAAGGTACTTGTACTTGAACATGTAGCTCATCTCATCGAATACCAGCATGTCGTAGCTTTCGTCCTGCAGCAGTTCGGTTGCCAGTGCCCAGGCTTTCTGCGCCGCCGCGATATCCTGCTCTTTATCCTGAGTCTCCCAGGTAAAGCCGTGGCCCATAATGTGCCAGTCGATCTGCGGATGATCGCGGAACAGTTTGAATTCACCGGTCTCTTTTCGACCCTTGATAAACTGAATCACAGCGACTTTTTTACCGTGACCGACCATTCGCGCCATAGTGCCGAATGCCGAGCTGCTTTTACCCTTACCGTTACCTTTCAGCAGAATCAGTACGCCACGCTCCTCAGTTGCCTTGGCGATCTTCTCATCTACAACGGCCTTTTTATGGGCCATACGTTCCTGATGGGTCTTCATGTTCAAGCCTCCTGTGCTGCTGGTGCAAGCAGTGCAATATATTGTGCCCCCAGTTGCTCTGCGAACTGGCGGCCCCGCCCGCGCTTCACGGCGGACTGTTCAGTATCGATCCAGACGGTATCACCAGGCAACTCAATGCCACCCAGCTGCGCGGTACTGCGCCCGTCTGTCAGTATGCATGTGCGTATCTCCAACTGTGCGCTTTTACGCAGTAACTGCTGAAGATAATCCCGTGCCTGCAGTAGCGCCTCCCGCATCGGGGTTCCACCGCCCGCTGGCAGGGTATCCAGCCAGTCGCGCAGTTCTTTCGGCGCCCGTACTTTGGGCAGCAGGTTTTCAACCTTGTTATTACCAAAGCCGAATATCGCCAGCTGTTCACGCTGCAGATAAGCCGGTCGGGCGATCTCAATCACCGCTGCTTTGGCATTGGCAAACTGCTCGGATGCCAGCGTTGAAGCTGAGGTATCCAGCAGGATCAGATGCAGCGCCGCCTGGCCCTGCTTCTGTTTCTTAAAACGGATATTCGCCGGAGGCCACTGCCCCAGGCTGGATACGAGCGTGGCAAACCAGTCAGGCTTGGTAGAAGGTTCAGTACTCTGATACTGACCGCCGACTGATTTGCCTTTACGCTTTCCCGCCAGTTCCTCCGCCTTGCCCGCTGGCAGTGATGACTTTTCCAATTTATCCACTGGCAGCACGACTTTTTCGGCAGTGCGCTGCTGTCGCGGTGCCATACTGCCCCAGTCACCGGAGGACTGCGATTTATCCTGCTGCTGACGATGACTGTCATCCGGACGTTTAAAGCCACCATTCTGCTGTGGCTCTTTTGACGGCGGTGGCGGTTGATTCGGACTCTGCGGTGGCTGAGGTGCAGCATGGCGACGATGCGCCAGCACCAGCTCTTCAACCGCGTCGATATCGCTCAGCTCAACCTGATCGCGTTGCATCAGCGCAGCATGAGCGATCGCCGCGCGATACCAGACGATATCCCCACGCATGCCATCCACCTGAGCCGCACTGCAACGCTCGGCGATCTCAAGGCGCAACTCATCGCTGCAATCAACCTGATACAGACGCTCACGAGCGTCCTGAATGGTGCTGATCAGTTCGGCCTGTTCATTTTCGTAATAGGCGCAAAACTCCGCCGGATCGCGGTCAAAACGTTCACGGCTGCGGACAATCTCGACCCGCTGCTGCGGTGAATACTGATTGGTCAGTTCAACCATCAGACCAAAGCGGTCGTGCAGCTGCGGCCGCAGTTCACCCTCGTCCGGGTTCATCGTGCCGATCAGTACAAAATCGGTGCGGTGGCTGTGACTGATGCCATCACGCTCGATACGGTTAACCCCGCTGGCGGCAACATCCAGCAGCAGATCCACCAGGTTATCCGGCAGCAGGTTCACCTCATCAACATAGAGCACGCCACCGTGCGCCCGGCTCAGCAGGCCCGGGCTGAATACAACTTTCTTTTCATTCAGCACCTGCTGCAGATCCAGGGTACCCAGCAGCATCTCTTCGCTGGCCCCCAGCGGCAGCGTGACAAACTCCGCCGGCGCAACCTGACCATCACCTGCGGCATGTGGCGGCAACAGGTCAGCCATACCGCGGGCCAGAGTCGATTTAGCGCAACCACGGGGGCCGCTGATTACCACGCCGCCAATAGCCGGGTTGATCGCCGCCAGCTGCAAAGCCAGCTTGAACGATTCCTGCCCAGCTACAGCGCTGAATGGAAAATGCTGATCGGTCATCAATATCTGTTCTCTCTGTTAACCATCCGGATAACGATTACTGCTTCGGCCAGTGCGCGTGATGCTCATCGATCACAAACTTATGCCGGTGTTTCATGTGCGGATGGTAATGAGGATGGGCATGGGGCTCAGGCGCCTCCCATCCTTCATGATCATGTTGATGATGCTCGTCATGGACATGCAGATGCAAGTGTTCTGTCGCGTCATGTTCGTGCCACATCTCTGTTTCGTCGTTTGCAGGCCAGACTTTCATCGCCAGCAAGGTCGCCAGCAGCGCACTGATGCCAAGACAGGCAAACGCCCCGGACATTGACAGATTAGCACCGGCCCAGCCAGCCAGCAGATAACCTGCCAGCCACATGCCATGTGTCAGGGCAAAGTTAGCCGAAAAATAATCATTGCGGTCCTGTGCCCGACAGGAATTACGCAGCACCAGCCCGGTCGGAATCAATACCAGCGAACTGGCAAAACCGATCATAAACCAGATCGGAAACAGACCGATATAGGTTGGCTCCGCCAGACCACAGAACAACGACAGGCTCAGACCGGTACCACCGGCCAGCATCACCGAACGTGAATCGTAACGGTCCAGCAAACCCGGTACCAGAATGGCGGCCAGCACAGAGCCGGCACCCGCCGCAATCATCACCAGCGGCACCCACTCTTCATCCAGCCCCAATACCGCACGCACGTACACCACCGTGTTCACGATGATCATCGCACCGGCGATAGAAAGCACCAGATTAAGCGCCAGTACGCCGCGTAAACGCGGCGTTCTCAGATAACTTTTTAAGCCAAAGCTGACATGCTGCCAGAGCCCCCCGCTACGATCTTTGATCTTACTCTTCGGCACACTGGCCAGGGATAGCGAAACCGCCGCTAATACAAAGGCGCTGGCATTCAGCTGAAACAGCACCGGATAGGAAATAACCAGCAACAATGCTGCGGCTAATGCAGGACTGAGCAGGCTCTCAATCTCCATCGCCAGACGGGACAGTGACAGGGCCTGGGTATATTCCTTTTCATCGGGGAGGATATCGGGCAGCAACGCCTGATACACAGGTGTAAACCCTGCCGCCAGCGCATTAAGGAAGAACACCAGAATAAACAACTGCCAGATCTCGCTGACCAGTGGTAGCAGTGCCACCACAACCGCGCGACCGATATGCAGGCTGGCCAGCCAGGTACGACGGGGTAAGCGATGAATGTAGCCACCGACCACCGGCGCCACCGTCACATAGGCGATCATCTTCACCGCCAGCGCGCCACCCAGCACCATACCTGCTTCGGCCGGACTGAGATCAAAGGCGAACAGCGCCAGGGCCACCGTCATCAGACCGGTACCCAACAGCGACACTAACTGACTGAGGAACAGCCAGCGGAAATTGCTGTTACTCAGCGGCGCAAGAATAGACGGCGTGACAATCCCCATCAGATACTTACCCGGCAGCAGCGACGGCAATATCCGGAGTCGTCAGGCGACGATCCTCTGTCAGCTTAGCCTCTTCCAGACGCACCCAGCGATTGGCCAGGTGCTCGAGGAAATCATCATCGTGGGAAATAATAATCATCGCCTGCGGCAATGACTGCAGAATATTGATCAGACGCCAGCGCGCCTTGGTGTCCAACGCGTTACTTGGTTCATCCAGCAGTAACACTTCAGGCTCCATCGCTAATACAGAAGCCAGCGTCACCATACGTTTTTCACCACCAGACAGCTGATGAGTGACACGCTCTTCAAAGCCCGCCATGCCCACCGATTCCAATGCTTCCGTCGCAATGCGCATCGCTTCATCGCGGGACTTACCCAGGTTCAGTGGACCAAAAGCCACATCTTCCAGCACGGTTGGACAGAACAGTTGATCATCCGGATCCTGAAACAGAAAACCGGCGCGAGCCCGCACTTCAACAAACTCTTTTTCTTCCTGACGCACAGCACCGAAGGCATGCACTTCACCGGCTTTGGCTTTTTTCAGGCCCACCAGCAGATGCAGCAGGGTCGTTTTCCCGGCACCGTTAGGCCCGGTCAGCGCAACCTTGTCGCCCTTTTCCAGTTTGAAGTCGACCTCATCCAGCACCACGCCACGGCGAGGGTAACGGTAGGTCAGACCACGGGTTTCCATTAATACGCTCATAAGAAATTCAGCCCGAATAAAACAGCGAAAAAGGGAACACAGCACGCCATGAAAAAGAAATCAGGCCGTTGCAGTGTCATATCATCCATCAGGTAGAACTTTCCTTTATAGCCCCGACACTTCATGGCATCCATGATCCGTTCGGAGCGTTCCAGTGAGTGAACCAGCAGCATACCTACCAGATACCCCACTGAACGCCAGGTATGCAGATTCGCCTGCATGACAAATGCGCGAGCCTGCATTGCACGGCGCATCCGCTTATATTCCTGACCAATCACATCAAGATAGCGCACTGTGAACAACAACAGATGCACCAGTTTATCCGGCACCCGCAGGTGCGCCATCGCATGACCCAGAGTCGTTGCACTCATCGTGCCGACCAGTGCCAGCAGACAGAACACAACCGCGTTGGCTTTCAGCGCAATCTTCAGCGCATGGATAAAACCTTCCTTACTGGCAGGGAACCCCGCCACGCTGAACAATGCTTCCCCTGGGGTTGTAAAGGGCAGCATCACGATCAGGAAGATCATAAACATGTCCATCGCGATCACACGACGGAGGGTACGCTTGAAGTTGAGCTGAGCCAACACCGCCATCGCAACTGCGGTCACCAGACCCAGCGATAGCACGGCAAAAGAATCAGACAGGACTACAAGTAGCGCAAAGACAGACACCACGATAACCCTCAGACGAGGGTCAAGCCGATCGATCAGAGAGGTCTGATGTTTCAGTTTCTGCCCCTTCCATGAGGTACCACTGTGTTCAAAACTCTGCGCCATCGGTCAGCCCTGCTTCTGCTGTTTGCGCTGACGCAGCCACATACCGACACCGCACAAACCAAAGATATAGCCGATACCACCCAGAATATCTTGCAGACCGGCTTTCTCTTTGTAAGCCTGCAACTCTTTACGCAATGGTACGATCTGTTTCGAGACGGAGCGTTCGATCATTTGCTGCAACGCGGCGGCGTCAGCACCTGACAGAGCAACATTGCCGTTTCCGGCTGGGGTTGATGTTGCTTTGGCAGGTTGCTGATCGCCACCCGGCAGACTATCCGGTAGCTCGTCGGCGGGCAGCATGGTATTCATTACATGCCCGGCACCCAGATCGATAGTGAAATGATGATCAATACGCTGTTGTGCCTGATAACTGAACAAGCCCTCATCCTCAACAACGGTTTCGCCCAGTTTATTTCCCTGAGCATCGGTAATGATCACCACTAAGCCCGCATGGGCCATATCACCATTAGAAAACCCGACTTCACCTTCGATCAGATCACCGATGGCGTAGACGCCACCGACAATATTGTGGGCAAAAGCGGGTGCCGCCAGCAGAGCCAGCAGCAGTAACATCACCTTAGATAGATCAAGCTTATGCACGTTCCCAATCCTCTGAGATATTAAGGAACTCTGGTTTCACCTTGCGGATAAGCAGCACAGCTGCTGCGGTGACAAAGCCTTCGACAATCATCACCGGAATGTGAGCAAAGAAGGTCGCTTTGGCGGCCAGCATGAACGCTTCTCCAGAGAGTGCCAGGGAACCTGCCACCATCAGGGTTGTCAGGAGAATCGATCCAGCGCCGCCAATCGCGCCCCAGATTGCTGCACCTTTCGGTGACGCACCGGCAATACCGCTGCGACAGAGGTAATAGACCAGCAGGCCCGGCAGTGCGATGTTAACGACATTAACACCGAGCACTACAAAGCCACCAAAACCGAAGAACACCGCTTGCAACAGCAACGCCACCAGCAACGCGGGAAAAGCCGCCCATCCCAGTGCCAGACCGATCAACCCATTGAGGATCAGGTGGACACTGGAAAAACCAATCGGCAGATGGATGTAAGAAGCGATGAAGAAAGCGGCGGATAACACACCTACCTGCGGCAGGTGATCATAGTCCATCTTCTTCAGGCCGATACCCACACCGATCGCAGCAAGCACTGCGCCTGCTGCGAGAACTGGTTCTGATAACGCGCCATCAACAATATGCATGCGTACCTCTTTTAATTCCTGCGCTTACTTCTGCGCCGGGTGCGCCTGAACCCAGATTACCGCATCCTGAGACAGCTCTTTACCTTTGTATTCGGTATCCGGACCCACACCCAGTGCAGCAAAGCCCCACTGACCCGCTTTAGGGATACCGAAGGTGAAAGTACCGTTGGCATCAGCAATGATCGTCATGGTAACAAACGCATCAGAAGGCTGATTAATACCACCTTCTTCGCTGAAGCGGTCATTTTCCATGTCCGGCTCGTAGTTCATGTACTCAACTTCGATCTCAGCAAAAGGAACCGGCTTACCATCGCCCTTAACCACGCCAACAAAGGTACCGCCTTCGTAGATCGCGTAAGGCTTGGTCAGCGGTACGATTTCCGCTTTCAGACCCAGCTCTTCATTCCAGTCTGTCGGCAGGCTGCCAACGTTTACGATAGTCTTGGTAATCTGCTGGATATACGTTTCTTCAGATGCTTCAAAGTAAGGTGAAGGAGTCATTACAAAAACGTGATCACCCAGGCCGCGCAGCTTCACATCAGCCTCGTAGGAGCCACCGGTGTTTTCAGCACTGGTCCATTTAGATGCTTTTACCGTATCAATCAGGTCAGTCTTTTTACCTTTACGGATTTTGTAGAACTCCTGAGGTGCCTCAACATCCATCACGTGACCGCTCGCAGCAGGATGGGTGAATGGCATTTTCAGGGTAATTTCACCACCGCGATCACGCAGCAGTTCAGGCGTATACACCATCTGGAAGTGCGCATTAGCAGCAGTGGATACGATGGCAGCGCTGGCCACCAGAGAAACAGCTAGTTTTTTGAACACGTTATTTTGCTCCGTCTGAAACACATACAATACAGTCGGAGTTGGGAGGAGATAAGCACAAGAGGATCGGTTAAGAATCATTGCCACTCGGTGAAGCCCTCCGCAACACCAGGATAAAACAAACGCCTTCCGGGCGTTTTCGATTGCCAGACTGGTACCGGACTCATGAACTACTTAAATTAGCCATTTACCGTTGCGGGGGCAGCGTTGGGATTATCTGTATGATGCACCAACTTCCCAGATTCATCTGCCAGCTTCTTAAGACTGACACACAAACCTTGCATAACCGTGATTATGCGGCCTGACAAGCGATTCAAGATACCTGCGCCAGAACCCCCATGTCAACACGACTTAAGACGGTTCGGACAAATATTTTTTATCTCAACCGAACGCTAAACAATTCCCTCCGCACAAACAAAAACCCCGGCGACGCATTCTTATCTTAATGCGACCACCTGGGTTATTTCAGCCCTATTGATATCAGCAGGCAGCCAGCAGAGACTGACGATCCTTTTTCGGTGAAATACCAAAAAACGCCTTATAACAGCGGGAAAAATGCGTAGGCGCTGCAAACCCACAGGAATAAGCCACATCCAGCACCGGACTGGTACTGTTAAGAATACGATTACGGGCCCGCTTCAGACGCAACTGCAAATAAAACTGACTTGGCGATTGCGCCAGATGCTTCTTAAACAACCGCTCCAACTGACGCTTTGAAATACTGCAATGATCAGCAATCTCCGTAATACTGAGCACTTCGTCGATATTCGCCTCCATCAACTCGATTGCATCAACCAAGCCCTGCCCCAGACCACTGTAGCGCCGCTGCACCACATTACGCTGCGCCACCGTACCTGAGCGCGGCTGATCCACCGCCAACCGGACACACAACTCTTCATACACTGACGGTGTGAAGCGCTCCACCAGATCAAACAACATATCAACGGTCGCCACGCCACCAGCACAGGAATAGACGCCATCACTGACACTGAACAGATTGGTATTCAGACTAACCTCCGGATAGAGATCCGCCAGATAACGCTGGTGCCCGACATGACAGGAAACCGAACGACCACGCAGCATACCCAGGGCACCCAGCACACCCACACCACCTTCGATAGCCATCAGACAGGCACCACGACGCTGCTGCTGCCTTATAAAAGCGGCGACACGCTCAGAACATCCGGTAATGACCGACGAACCACCGACCAACGCCAGCACAGCAGACTCCGCCCGACCATCAATCTCAGCCAGAGAGCGCACCTCCGGATTAACAGCCCGCACTCTCGGATCATCCGCCACCAGCGTAATCATATAACGCTCATCACCCAGTATCCGGTTAGCTTCACGCAGTATCTCCAACATCAGCGTCAGAGACATCTGCGAATAACCCTCAGTCAGCAAAAAGCAAAATTCGATCTTTTCAGGAACACGCCGCAGAACAGCCATATCGACACCCACCTAACACTCTCTCCAAACACCGAACGAATGTTCAATTATTTATGATTTTATTATTTAACAAAGGAGCACATTCAGAATAAGACCTGCCCAAAACAGACCTAAACTGAACACTTGTTCATTATAGTTTTAAAATAACCCCGACTTCAATCCGGTCTAAATAGAATTTTTTTCATACATTCTGGCCAAAAGTGACAATATACGACAAAAAATCCACCGCATAAGACCCGCCTATTTTCTTATTTCCGCAACAGTGACAAATTCATCCTGAACAATCGTTCATACCCAAAAATTGTAAAACCACCGATCATACGTTCAATCTTTTGATCAACGAATAATATTGAAATGCCTGCTGACTCAACCCTGAGTACACAGAACAAGAGCATTCCGAGGCCAAAGCAAAAATGAGTGAAGTTGTGAAATCAGCCCTGTCTCAGTATGAGACCGGCTACAGCCTGCCGCAGAAGTTCTACACCTCTCCTGAGGCGTTTGAATTCGACATGCAACACGTCTTTAAAAAGCACTGGATTCATGTTGGCACCGTCGCTGATGTGAAAAAGAAAGGCGACTACCGCGTTATTCAGATCGATAACAACTCGATCATTATTGTCCGGGGACAGGATGATATTGTCCGCGCCTTTTATAACTCCTGCCGCCACCGCGGCGCTAAAGTCTGTGTCGAAGACAAAGGCACCGCCCCTAAACTGGTGTGCCCTTACCACCAGTGGGTGTATGAGCTGGACGGCAGCCTGATTCACTCTTCCCGCATGGGTGAAGGTTTCAACTGTGATGCCAACGGCCTGAAACCGATCGCACTGGAAAATATTGGCGGTCTGCTGTTCCTGAACCTGTCCGACGAGCCGGACATGGCCGCGCTGGAGCAGATGAAATCCGAGCTGGAACCTTACGCCGCGTTCTATCAGCTGGACAAACTGAAAGTTGCCTACGAAGCCGACCTGATCGAGCAGGCTAACTGGAAACTGGTGGTAGAGAATAACCGCGAGTGCTACCACTGCGGCGCTAACCACCCTGAACTGCTGCGTGTATGGCCTCCTTACGGCGTGGGTTTCGGCTGGCCGGATAATCCGGCAGAAAAACAGGCTGTGGAAGACAAACTCAACGCACTGTACGACGCCAAAGTACCGCAATGGCAAGCGATGGGCATGCCTTACGACCTGGTCGAACTGGACGAAAATCGCTGGTACCGCGCAGCCCGCATGCTGCTGACTTCCGGTGCTTACACCCAGACCATGGATGGCCAGCTGGCGGTCAGTAAACTGCTGCCACCGTTCACCGAAAAAGAGAACAGCAGCCTGTCAATGTGGACCCATCCGAATGCCTGGCTGCACTTCACCTGTGACCATGTACTCAGCACCAGCGTATTCCCGCTGTCGGAAAACCAGACGCTGGTCCGTACCCGCTGGCTGGTCCGTGAAGATGCAGAGGAAGGCGTAGATTACGATCTCGACAACCTGACTCACACCTGGAAACAGACCAACGATCAGGACCGTATGCTGGCCGAAATCACTCATGCCGGCTGCCTGACAGATGGCTATATCCCAGGCCCTTATTCAGAAGACTCCGAGAGCCTGCTGCAACACTTCACCGAATGGTATGTGAAACAGATTAAGCAAGCTCTGTAACGACTTTGGTCTGTTCCTGCGTGGGTGCCGGGGGCAGGCCTTTTTTATTACCGATGGCGTATCCGGACGCGGATATGCCGCCCTTAATTAACTTTCAGGAGAGCACAAGGACCAGCACAGACACACAACGACCATAAAAATAACAACCAACTCCGGCCTCAGGGCACGGAAGAGGTAACAGGTATTACTCCAGAGACTATAAAAACAACAGCTGGCTCAGCCAATCTCGGGCCAGACAGGGGAATACGATTCCCGGGAGACTCCATGAACACCGACTATCAGATTAACGTAGACACTTCTGATTCAGGCTTTTATAAAGGCATGAATCCGATCATTACCATTACCAGCAAGCTGGTCGTGGCGGCACTGGTTATTTTCGCCATTGTCTTTCCGGATAAAGCATCCGAACTACTGGGGACCATCAACTCAGCACTGCTATCTATCTTTAACTCTTACTACATTTTCTCGGTCAGCCTGTTCCTGATCTTTTGTATCGGTATGGCGATCAGTCCCGTCGGCAAGGTCAAACTTGGCAACGCCGAAGACAAACCTGAATTTTCTAACTTTTCCTGGTTCGCGATGATGTTCGGTGCCGGCATGGGTATCGGCCTGATGTTCTACTCCATCGGCGAGCCGATGTACCACTTTGCCGGCAACCCGGAAGTGATCAGCGGTGCGGTCGTGGCAAACGCCCCTGAGACCGTCGAATCCGCGATGCGCTTCTCGTTTCTGCACTGGGGTCTGCACGCCTGGGGCATCTACGTAGCAGTGGGTCTGGCAATGGCTTACTTTGCCTACAAATACAAAATGCCCCTGACCATCCGTACCACTCTGGCACCACTGTTTGGTGACCGTTTGAACGGTCCACTGGGTAACCTGGTGGATATCGTCGCCGTTGTCGCAACCGTTCTGGGTATCTCCACCACCGTGGGTACCGGTGTACTACAGCTGATCTCCGGTGTTGAAAGCATCTCCGGGGCGAGCTGGCTGCTGGACAACGAAGGTAAGCCTACCGGCACCGCAATGCTGGTTGCACTGGGTGTGGTCATGGGTCTGTCGACTATTTCCGCGATCACCGGTGTTGGCCGTGGCGTTAAGTGGCTGAGCAACCTGAACCTGGCGATGTCCTTCATTCTGCTGGCGGTTTTCCTGCTGTTCGGTTCTGTTGCTTTCGCGGCGTCTACCTACTTCAGCGGTCTGATCGACTATCTGGTTAACCTGCCATCACTGAGCTTTACCGTGTGGGAGCAGGACAGCGATCTGGGCAAATGGCAGAGCGGCTGGACTATTTACTACTGGGCATGGTGGATCGCTTTTGCGCCATTCGTAGGCCTGTTCCTGGCACGTATTTCCAAGGGCCGTACCGTACGCCAGTTTGTTCTGGGCGCGATGATCATCCCAACGCTGATGTGCTTCGTCTGGTTCGCTCTGCTGGGCGGCACCGCGCTGGATCTGGAGCTGAATGGTTCCGCTAACGGCGCTATCACCGGCACCAACATTCAGGGCCAGATGTTTGTCACCCTGCAGCAGCTGCTCAGCCCAGAGATCGCTCAGTTGATCTCAATGATGGTGGTACTGCTGATTCTGACCTACCTGATCACCTCTGCTGACTCCGGCGTACTGGTACTGAACACCATTATGGCCGGTGGTGACAGCGATCCGGGTGTAAACCACCGCATTATCTGGGGTGCGATCCTGACTATCGTGGTCGGCTCCCTGATGTTTGCCGGTGGTCTGGGTGCGATTCAGACCGCCATGATTATCGGCGCCCTGCCGTTCTCGATGATTATGGTACTGATGTGCGTTTCAACCGTGCGTGATGCGGTGAAAGGCTTCTGAGAATAACTAACAACGTAATGACCCGTCTGGCCTGCAGTTCCGCTGCAGGCCAGCGCCTGTTTTAGGAGCAGTCTATGGATAATATCCTGACCAACAAACAAACCTACCTGAACGATGTTGCCAAAGATGCACCGCTGGTGAATCCGGTTTCTGACCAGACTCTCTATAACGTTCAGCACTACCGGCTGGAAAGGGTCCGGGAGCAACTGCGCGCAAACGACTATGCTGCAATTCTGCTCTACGATCCGGTCAACATCCGTTATGCAACCGATTCATCCAACATGCAGATCTGGACC
The DNA here is from genome assembly GCA_963669425.2 of uncultured Amphritea sp. GTDB lineage: Bacteria > Pseudomonadota > Gammaproteobacteria > Pseudomonadales > Balneatricaceae > Amphritea. The sequence continues at coordinate 856,359 of CAXXNC010000002.1, read as the reverse complement.
GCCCACAACGCCTCCCGCTACTGCCTGATCTTTGCCGATGGCCCGGTCATTCTGTGGGAATTCCATAACTGCGAGCACCTGGCCGCTCATCTGGACACCATTGATGAGATCCGCCTGGCCACTAACTGGGCTTACTTCGGTGCGGGTCCCCGCGTCTCCGAGATGGCTGAGAAATGGGCTAAAGAGATCGACGATCTGATGCAGCAGCATGGTGGCGGCAACAAGCGTCTGGCGGTGGATAAGATGGAACCGGAAGGTGTGTTCTGCCTGCAGAAGAAAGGCTACGAACTGTTCCAGGGTCAGCCTGTGATGGAGATGGGCCGTGCGATCAAGTCCGACGAAGAGCTGGAACTGATGAAGTGGACCATCAACGTCTGCGAGCACGCCATGCAGCGCATGTACGACGAACAGCGCCCAGGCATGACCGAAAACGAACTGTGGGCCTACCTGCACTTTGAAAACATCCGCAACGGCGGTGAATGGCTGGAGACCCGACTGCTGGCCTCCGGTGAACGCACCAATCCATGGATGCAGGAGAGCAGCAACAAAGTGATGCAGGAAGGCGAACTGCTGGGCTTTGATACTGATATGATCGGCCCGTACGGTTACTGCGCTGATATTTCCCGCACCTGGACCGTCGGTCACACCCGTCCTACCGATGAGCAACGCCGCCTTTACTCAATTGCCTACGAGCAGGTGCACTACAACATGGACGTGATCAAACCGGGCATGAGTTTCAAAGAGTTCACCGAGACCGCCTGGCCAATTCCTGAGCAGTTCTACAAAAACCGTTACTGCTGTGTGGTTCACGGTATCGGTATGGCTGACGAATACCCGGCAGTGGCGCACGTGGGCGATGACTGGGCGAAAGCCGGCTACGACGGCGTATTCCACGAGAATATGACCGTCTGCGTGGAAAGCTATATCGGTGAAGAAGGCGGCAAAGAAGGCGTCAAAGTGGAAGAACAGGTACTGATTACCAAAGACGGTTGCGTGCCACTGTCTACCTTTCGCTGGGAAACTGAGTGGCTGTAATCAGCACTGCGCAAAGAAGAGGTCTACAACCTCTTCTTTGCAGGTTCCGGCACAATGGTTCCTATCACTTGCATTTCCCTTTACTATTAAGGCGTTATCTTTGCACAGACAAAGATTCCGAGCAGATTAACAACGATAGACACCGGACCACCTGATGCAGAATACCTACGACGGCATGCAGTTAAAGATTATTGAATCCACACTGGACGTCGTTGGCGAGTTGGGACTGGAAAATCTGACCATCCGCAAAGTCAGCAAACATGCGGATATCTCTCTGGGTATCATCCACCACCACTTTCAGAACAAAGAGAATCTGGTCTACTGCACCTATGATCATCTGATCCGCCAGGCACGGGCACAGATCAGTGAAGCCCGCAGCCAGATCGATGATCCGGTGGCGCGCATGAAACTGACCGCCAAGCTCTGCTTTATTCCTGCCCTGACCAGCAAAGGCGCAACCAACGTCTGGCCACAGATGTGGAGCAGCTCTGTACACGATGCCCGGGTTCGACGCCTGTGTTCTGCCTTCTCGAAACGCTTAGTCAGCAACCTGCTCTACGACTACCGCGCGGTGGGCTGTAACAAAGAACTGGCGCACACATTCGCACTGCAAACCAGCGCCCTGATCCACGGTATCTGGATCGAGCAGAGCATTCTCAATACCGTCTCGCAGGATCAGTCGATCAGTATCATCAACGCCAACATCGATAACCTGACCGGCCAGATCTGGCGCTTATAACAGTCGCCCGAAACACCGCTACACCAGCCTGATCCTCCCCTATTCCCCACCGGCATACCCCAATGCCGATATGTCGTTTGTGAGACCCGATACTCTTTCTTAGCATCATGCTCAGGAGTCTGAGAACAACCTCAGCACCCCAGTGTTCACGCTGGAGTTGTTCATAGACTCCTGAGGATAAAGATATGAGAAAAATCAAAAAAATACCGGCCGTCGACGGTCAGCTTGGATGGTACGACACTGTACCTTTCCAGCGTCCTATGCCCGTACGCCAGGTCGAAAAAAATGATCACTATGATTACATCGTGGTGGGGGCGGGGTTCTCCGGGCTGGCAACTGCCGGGCGTCTGGGTGAACTGTTGCCCGACGCCCGTATAGCACTGGTCGATGCCATGATGGTAGGTCAGGGTACGGCCGGTCGTAATGCCGGTTTTATTATCGACCTGCCCCATAACCTCGATTCCGATGAACCCAATCCTGAATACGATGCCCGTATCCGGGATCTGAATAAGTATGCCATCGCCCGTCTGGACAGGATTCAGCAGCAACAGGGACTGGATGTCCGCTGGCGTCAGGCAGGCAAGTATCTGGCAGCCCATGAGGAAAAGCACTTCCGCAATCTGGAAAGCTTTACCGCCACACTGGATGCCATGAACGAAGGCTACAGCGTGTTGGAAGGTGAAGCGCTGGCCCGACGTCTGGGCACCCGTTACTACAAGCGCGCTGTGTATACACCGGGGAATATTCTGATGAACCCAGCGGCGCTGGCGGTCTCGGTTGCCAGTGCCCTGCCGGATAATGTCACTCTGCTGGAGAAATCCGCGGTCCGCGGTTTTGATCTGGACAACAAACAGCTGCAATTCGATAACGCCGTACTGAGTGCAGAGCATATCGTGCTGGCGACCAACTCCTTCACTGAAGAGTTTGGCGTCTGCCGCAACAAACTGGCACCGATCTTCACCTATGCCAGTCTCACACGACCGCTCAGTGCCAGCGAAATGAAAGACTTTGAGGGCGTTACCTCCTGGGGACTGACCTCGGCTCATCCTGCCGGTACCACCGTGCGGCTGACACCGGATAACCGACTGTTTATCCGTAACACACTGGATGCCCTGCCCGAGCTGACCAGCAATGAAAAACTGATCAGCAAAGCCCGGGAGCAGCATGTGCGCTCTTTCAACGCCCGTTTCCCGACGCTGGCCGGTACGCCGTTCGAATACAGCTGGGGTGGCATGCTGTGCATGACCATGAACTTTGAATCGGTCTTTAAAGAACACCGCCCCGGTGTCTTTGTACTGGCGGGTATGAACGGGGTCGGCGTCGCCAAGGGCACCTATCTGGGCTGTTATATGGCTGAGTTTATTGCTGGCAGACACAGTCAGGAACTGGACTTCATCCTCAGCAACGCTAACCCGAGTTGGGTGCCACCGGATCCGGTTAAAACCGTGGGCGCCCGTGTACGTCTGTCTTTTGAAGCCCGCCTCGCGAAAGGCGAAGTATAATTTGAAACAGGAATCACCATGGAAATTGATCGCAACATTAATCGTAACAACAGCAACGACTATATGAGCCAGACCGTGCGCTATAACGGCATCGTCACCACCAGCGGCCAGGTTGCGGATGATTACAGCGCCACGCTGGAGGAGCAAACCCGGCAGGCACTGGAGAATGTAAAGAAGGAACTTCTGGCTGCAGGCAGCAGCCCTGAGAAACTGCTCACAACCACGGTTTACATGAATGACATTCGCGGTTTTGAAACCATGAACAAGGTCTGGAAAGCGTGGTTCGGTGGCCAGAATATGCCAACCCGGGCCACTATCGAAAGCCGCCTGGCCGTGCCGGGTATGCTGATCGAGATTGTCGCAACTGCGGCAGAGTAACCGGTGAGTTCGCAGCGACCGGCGCAACAACAGACTTCAGGCGACAGTTTTCTAGCGCCAGACGACAGCCCCGGTCGCTGCTTCAGACTAAAAATTAGCCAATAGCTGACAAACAAGCGCTAACTTTCACCAACATCGGATAAAACAACAGTTCACATAAAAATGCCGTCAATTAATGGCGATTTGACTATGAACATTTGTTCAATTTAATCTGCCTAATAATCTGGCATAAGTGCGTATAAATGCCAGAAACAGAAAATAACAACCAAAAACGCTGAACATTAGTTCAGGAGCAATCCTGACGCTGTACAGCCAAACATACCGATAAAAAAGAAGAAGCGAGACAACCATGCAACCACTCGTACCTATTGAAGTCGACGAGCAAACCGGTATCTGGACCACCGACGGTCTGCCAATGATCTATGTTCCACGGCATTTCTTTATTAATAATCACCAGGCAGTGGTGAACGCTGTCGGCCGTGAAGAATACGCCAGCCACCTGTATGACGCGGGCTATAAGTCGGCTTATTTCTGGTGTGAAAACGAAGCTCCGCGACACAATCTGAGCGGCATGGATGTCTTTCACCACTACCTGAACCGCCTGTCTCAGCGCGGCTGGGGCCTGATTCGTCTGAGCGAGGACGATATCGGGAGCGGCCAGCTCAAAGTTGAACTGCAGCATTCGGTATTTGTTCTGCAGTACCAGAAAGAGCATGGCGATGCGCCGATTGCTGAAGATCAGTGCTTTATGTTCAACGGCTGGCTGGCCGGCGCGGCAGACTGGGTTGCAGACAACCTGGGCCTGGATATGAAGTTCTCCTGTGAAGAAACCCAGTGTGCAGCTCAGGGCCATGACCTGTGCGTTTTCACTGTATCCCAGATAGCTAAAGACTGAAGCGTCAGGTAATCCATGAAGTACGAGCATATTTTTAAGCCGATCGAAATCGGCAAGCTGACCATCCGTAACCGTATTATGAGCACCGCGCACGCTGAAGTGTACGCGGAAAACGGCCTGCCCACAGAGCGCTATGTACGGTACTACGAAGAGAAAGCCAAAGGCGGTGTTGGCCTGTGTATCTGCGGCGGATCCAGCCCGGTATCCCGCGACCAGCCACAACAGTGGTGGAGCGCGGTCGACCTGACCACAGACCGGGTGATGCCCTACCTGAACACCCTGGCTGAAACCATGCACAAGCACGGTACCAAGATTATGATTCAGGGTACCCACATGGGGCGTCGTAATGCGTACTGGGGTGGCGACTGGCCGCATCTGGTAACCCCCAGTGGTATCCGTGAACCGGTACACCGCGGCACCGCAAAGATCATCGAATACCATGAGATGAAGCGTATCATCGCGGACTTTGCGGCAGCCGCTGTGCGGGTTAAAGAGTCCGGCATGGACGGTTTTGAGCTGTCCTGCGCCCACCAGCATCTGATCGATCAGTTCTGGAGCCCACGTACCAACAAACGTAACGATGAATACGGCGGTAGCTTAGAAAACCGTATGCGTTTCGGTATCCAGGTATACGAAGCGATGCGTGAAGCGGTGGGCCCTGACTTTGCGCTGGGTATCCGGATGTGTGCCGACGAATTCCACCCGGACGGTCTCAACCACGATGATTTCAAAGAGATCGCCCAGGCGATGGATGAAACCGGTCTGATCGACTTTATCAGTATCACCGGTTCCGGCGCCGACACTCACAACACCCTGGCGAACTGTATGCCACCGATGGCCCTGCCACCAGAGCCATTCGTGGATCTGGCAGCAGGTATTAAATCTGTTGTTGATGTGCCGGTGATGCACGCACAGGGTATCCGTGATCCTAACCAGGCTGAGCGTATCCTGTCCGAAGGGATGGTGGATATCGTCGGTATGACCCGTGCCCATATGGCCGATCCACACATCGTTAATAAGATGCGTGAAGGCAAAGAGACCCAGATCCGTCAGTGCGTGGGGACGAACTACTGTATCGACCGTCAGTACCTGGGTCAGGATGTTCTGTGTATCCAGAACGCCGCGACGTCCCGTGAACACATGGGCATGCCGCACATCATTTCACGTACCGAAGGTAAGCTGCGTAAAGTAGTGGTTGTCGGTGCTGGCCCAGCAGGTCTGGAAGCGGCACGCGTATCCCGCGAACGGGGTCACGACGTGGTTCTGTTTGAGAAGAGCGATGCCGTCGGTGGTCAGGTTAACCTGGCAGCGAAAGCACCGCAGCGTGATCAGATGGCGGGCATCATCCGCTGGCTGGATATGGAAGTGAAACGCCTGGGCGTAGACCTGCGTCTGAATACTGCAGCCGACAAAGAAACTATTCTGGCCGAGAAACCCGACATCGTCGTACTGGCTACCGGCGGTGATCCGGGCGTACATGAAAAAGAGGACTGGGGTTACAACGACGGTCGCTGCGTATCAAGCTGGGAGATCCTGTCTGGCGAAGTAGAGCCGGCTCAGAACGTACTGGTTTATGACGTGATGGGTGCGCATGCCGGTACCGGTACTGCGGACTTTATCGCTAACAAAGGCAGCCGTGTTGAGATCGTAACACCGGAACCGAAAGTCGGTGATGACGTAGGCGGCACCACCTTCCCTATCTTCTACCGTCGTACCTACGGTATGGGCATCATCATGACGCCTAACTACTGGCTGGAAAAAACTTACCGCGAAGACGACAAGCTGATCGCCGTACTGATGAACGAGTACACCGAAGAGCTGGAAGAACGTGAAGTGGATCAGGTGGTCATTGAGAACGGTATCGTGCCCAATGACACCCTCTACTGGGCGCTGAAAGATGATGCCTTTAATCAGGGTATTACTGACATCAACGAACTCTATGATGCTCAGCCACAATCCTGCCTCAGCGAAGTCAGTGATGGTGAATTCGTCATGTTCCGCGTCGGCGATGCTATCTCCATGCGCAACCTGCACGGTGCGCTCTACGATTCTCTGCGTCTGTGTAAGGATTTCTAAATGACTAGCGTGATCTCTGCATTACTGATCATCGCCTTGGTCGGTGTGGCATTCGGCATGACCCGTCGGGTGCGCCTGTGGCGTCAGGGTGGCAGTGCAGACGTCGACTGGAGCATGCTGCTGGCAATCCCGAAGCGTTATCTGGTCGATCTGCACCATATCGTAGCCCGTGACACCTACATCGCCCGCACCCACGTGGCAGCGGCGGGCGGTACCATCTTGTCGGTGGTACTGCTGATTCTGGTGTACCTGTTTGGCTTTCAGAACGGCATCACTTATGGCCTGCTGTGGGGCGGTCTGGTACTGACCCTGATCGGCGCGCTGTTTGTGGGCAAACGCCGTGTTAATAAACCGGAACGCCTGTCGGCGGGTGCCTGGAATGCGATTCCATATTCTCTGGGCAGCTTCGCGGTCGGTTTCCTGGGGATGTCTCTGGTGGAAGCGACCGGTAGCTCCAGCACTCTGCTGCTGGTGATCTTCGGGATTGTGGCGGCGTTGGGCCTGGCGGAAATCGCCCTGGGTACTCTGCTAAGCCGTCCACTAAAGCACGTACTGTCCGGTTCTATGAACCTGGCTTTCCACCCGCGTCAGGACCGTTTCGAAGAGCCTGGCAAACTGTCTACCGACCTGAAACCACTGGATATCACCTCTGACCGCTTAGGCGTGGGCAAAGTAGAAGACTTTGCCTGGAACCGTCTGCTCAGCTTCGATGCCTGCATCGAGTGTGGTAAGTGTCAGCAGGCTTGTCCGGCATTCGCTGCCGGTCAGCCGCTGAACCCGAAAAAGGTGATTCAGGATCTCGTAGCCGGCATTGAAAACCGCAGCGATGCGAAGTACGCCGGTAGCCCCTACCCGGGTATGGAAGTGGGTTATCACCAACCGGGCAAAGCGGGTGAAATAACCCCGTCACTGATCGAAGAGCAAACCCTGTTTGCCTGCACCACCTGTCGTTCCTGTGTTAATCAGTGTCCGATGATGATCGAACACGTCGACGCTATCGTCGATATGCGTCGCTTTGTCACGCTGGAACAGGGCGGCCTGCCGGAGAAGAGCCAGGAAGTTCTGAGCGCGATCCGTAACACCGATACTCTGGGTGGCTTTAATCCGGAAGAGCGTGGTAACTGGGCCATCGATCTGGAGCTGCCTTACGCCGCACCGGGTATGGCTATTGATGTTCTGTTCTGGAGCGGTGAATCCGCCTTTGAACTGCGTAACCAGAAGACCCTGCGCCTGGTGGCTAAGCTGCTGAAGAAAGCCGGTCTGAACGTTGCCGTGCTGGGGGCAGCGGAGATGGATGTCGGTGATGTTGCCCGCCGTCTGGGCGATGAGATTCTGTTCCAGAATCAGGCCGAGCGTAACATCACTATGCTGAAGACCCTGAACTTCAAACGTATTCTGACCATCGACCCGCACGTCTTCCATGCCCTGAGCAAAGAGTACCCGGCTTTCGGTGGTAACTATGAAGTACTGCACCACACCCAGCTGCTCAACGATCTGGTCAACAAAGGCCAGCTGATGATCGGGAAGAAACTGTCTCTGGGTACCCTCACCTATCACGATCCCTGCTATCTGGGCCGCTATAACGGTGAACTGGATGCCCCGCGTCAGCTACTGAAGCGGATCAGCGACGAGTTTGTTGATATGGAACGCTCCGGTATGGATTCCCGCTGCTGCGGTTGGGGTGGCGGTGCCGCCTACTCTGATATCCCTGGCGAGCGCCGGGTGCCGGATATGCGTATGAACGATATCCATGAGGTGAAAGCCGACAAAGTGGCGGTAGCCTGCCCGAACTGTATGACTATGCTGGAAGGTGTGGTGCAGACGGAAACTGAGGTTATCGATGTGGTTGAACTGGTCGCTGAAGCGGTGGGGGTGTAACCGATGTCATCTAACAGACCCATTAAGCGGATCAACCGCTTCGAACAGGAACGGGGCTTTGTTACCCGTCAGGGAATCAAGCGTATTGCCCGCGCCCGGGATGTCAGCCTGGAGAATCAGGAGTTCCGGCAGGTCGCGGCAACCAAGCGCACCCTGAGTGTTGAAAACCCGGCGGATCAGATTCTGGTCTGCCTGCAGGCCAAGGATCAGAGCCTGACCACACTGGACCGCGAAGTCCTTTACGTGGGCCGCGCTCTGGCCGGTATCGATGGCCAGACTTCGGTCATTGCGATCGTATTCGGCGAGCTGGACAGCGAAACCGATCTGACCCAGATGGGTGCCGATGAAGTGATCATGATCACCGATCCGGCGCTGCAGCAGTACGTGCCGGATGCTCAGGTCGACCTGCTGCTGGAACTGCAGGAGGAGTTTCAGGTTAAGCATGTGCTGTTCCCGGAATCTGACTTCGGTGATTCCGATCTGGGCCGTCGTTACGCAGTGCGAAGCGGCAAGTCCATTGCCACCTCGGTATTCGAGGTCTCTGAAACCGGTCTGCGCCGCCCTTGTGTCAACGGTCGCCAGCAAGCCAGCAGTGCTCTCACTGAAGTGATCATGCTGCAAGGCGGCACCACCGGCACCACCGAGCTGGAATTCCAGACTGAAGCGAAAGCTAAAGATGCCCCTGCTGCACCCGGCGTTGGTCAGCAGGAGGAAGAGAGTTTCTCACTGATCGCCAGTGATATTCCTCTGGTGGAAGCGGATTTCATTCTGTCGGCCGGTAACGGCGTCAGGAATATGGATACCTTCCACCAGTTGGCAGAAGCACTGGATGCCAGTATCGGCGGCAGCCGCGTGATCGTCGACGATGGCAAACTGCCGCGGGAACGTCAGGTCGGTGCCACCGGCAAGATCGTCAACGCCTCTATCTATATCGCGATCGGTATTTCCGGTGCAGTACAGCATCTGCAGGGCATCAAGGATTGTCGCTATGTAATCGCGGTGAATACTGACGAGAGTTGCGACATGATCAAGCGTGCCGATCTGAGCATTATTGCGGACGCAGAAGAGTGGATGCAGGCGATGCTGGGCCAGCTCAACCAGCGTAAAGCGGGAGAACAAGCATGAGTAACCTCAATGTAGTGGTGCTGGTGAGTATCGCCCGCCATGATAAGTCCGGTCGCCCGATGCTGGCACCGAACGATATTCAGGCACTGGAACAGGCCCGCTCAATCTGCACCGTGCCCCGGATAGTGCATGTCGGTCAGCCCGGTGACGAGATGGTGTTGCGCCAGTATCTGGGACTGGGCTTTCCTCGCCTTGAAGTCATTGAAGCGGAACCCGGTCAGGATATCTGTGCACAACTGAGTGCGTACCTGAAGCAGGAACCGGCTGATCTGATCTTTACTGGCCGTCAGGCGCAGGGCAACCAGGATACTGGCCTGCTGCCGTACATCCTGGCCGATCAACTGCGTCTGTCTCTGGTGGACAATGCCCTGGGCTCTGAGCTGAAAGGCGATCAACTGGAGATCACCCAGTTCCAGCCTAAAGGCCGACGCCGGGTGCTGAAACAGACCTTACCGGCCCTGATAACCTGCTCGGACAAAACACCAGTAACACTGGAATATCTGGCACGGGCTGCCCGCCAGGGGGAGCTGCAGATTATCAGACAGCAGGGTCGTGAGATTCCCGAATTGCTGGCGGAGACTACCGTCGAAGCCAGCAAGCCGGGCCGTAAGCGTCTGACCATTAAATCAGAAAAGAGCGCCTTTGATCGTTTACACAGCAAGGTTGCTGTTGCAGGCGGTGGGGGGCAGGTTGTCAGCGATGGATCGGCTGATGACAAAGCCAACCGGGTGCTCGATCTGCTGATTGATCGCGGTGCCCTGAAGGTCTGAGTGCCGGAACGGCAGCCACGATCATCCCGGGATGATACAGGCTGTGAAAACAGCCCGTATCTCCACCTTAAGTCACTGAAAAATATAACTATAAGGGCCAGCAAAAGCATGGCCCATCACAGCGCTGTGCGCCGTTTAATTACGAACGGTGGCCCGGCAATGTTTAATGACCAGAAATACAGGACTGAACTGATGAACACACAATCATCTATCCCTGATCAGCCGCAGTTGCTCGACGGCAAAGTCGCCTCTGCACAGATCATCACAGACATTCGTACACAGGTTACAAACGCTGGTATCCAGCCAGGTCTGGCCGTTGTTCTGGTGGGTGAAGACCCCGCCAGCCAGGTTTACGTCAACAGCAAATCGAAACGGGCTGAAGAGTGCGGGTTTTACTCTCAGCAACATACCCTGTCTGAACAGTGTTCGGAACAGGAACTGCTGACGCTGATCCACCAACTCAACGAAGACCCGGCCATTCATGGCATTCTGGTACAGTTGCCACTGCCCAGGCATATCGATCCGGATGTAGTGATCCAGGCCATTGATCCTGATAAAGATGTTGATGGTTTCCACTACCTTAACGTGGGTCGCCTGGGCACCGGCGCGGTCGACACTGCTCTGGTACCCTGCACACCTCTGGGCTGTATGCATATGGCTAAAGCGGCTCTGGGCGATAACCTGCGCGGTAAGCATGCAGTCATCGTCGGCCGTTCCAACATCGTCGGCAAACCGGTCGCCAATCTGCTGCTGCAGGAAAGCTGCACCGTGAGCATCGTTCACAGCGGCACCCCGAACCCGGAACAGATCTGTCAACTGGCCGATATTCTGGTTGTTGCTGTCGGCGTGCCGCAACTGGTGAAGTCCGACTGGGTTAAAGAGGGCGCTGTGGTCATCGATGTAGGTATCAACCGCATAGAAACACCGGAAGGTGGTAACCGCCTGGTGGGCGATGTCGATTTTGAGGACGTACAGGCGAAAACTGCCGCGATCACTCCGGTACCGGGTGGTGTGGGTCCAATGACCATCGCCATGCTGATGCAGAACACCCTTACCTCTGCACTTCGCCATCAGCGCTAAGCATTTTTAAATGCCGGATAGCCACTCTTCACCCAGGCTATCCGGCATGTCGCATATGACATAGACAGCCCGCCGCCACTGCTATATTTTCATCAGAGTCTGTTCTTCCCGGAGCCCACTGATGAAACCCCTGTATCGACGACTCCCGCCCCTTCAGGCGCTGGCTTTTTTTGAAGCCGCAGCCCGCCATTGCAGCTTTACCAAAGCCGCCGATGAACTGTGCGTCAGCCAGAGCGCTGTCAGTAAACAGATCAAGCAGCTGGAAGAATATCTTAATGCGCCACTGTTTCTGCGCGGTCCTCAGGGGCTGGCGATCAGTGAAGAAGGCAAACGGCTGTATCTTGAAGCCCAGACAGCGCTGGAAAGAATTTCAGCCGTCAGTGATGGTATCAAAGACAGCAACCGTACCCACGAACTGACCATTGTCGCCACCGTCGCGGTGGCGCATTACTGGCTGTTCCCACGGGTCGCGATGTTTAAAACCCAGTTCGCCGATATCGATATCAATATCTACTCAACGGATTCCGTCGATGCGGCGGTTTGTATGGAGCACGATCTGGGTATTCTGTTCGGCGATGGTGAATGGGATGCTCCCCTCACCTCCCACCATCTGTTTGACGAAAAGATCTATGCCGTATGTGGCAGTCAGTACCCGGTTGAAACGACCTCAGAACCAGCTCGTCTGCTCAGTGAAAACCTGATTCATATGGGCCCTACACGCTGGCAATGGACCTGCTGGACCGATTGGTTCAGCCACTTCGGCATCGATTACAACATCCCTCCAGGCTCGGTACTGTTCAATAACCTGCCGCTGGCACTGCAGGGGGCAACCAACAACATGGGCGTTGCGCTGGGCTGGGAATTTGCCATCAGCGAGGCGCTGAACAACGGCACCCTGAAACTGGCCTGTGACACGCCACTGACTTCAGACAGTGCTGATTATCTGGTCTACAACAGCCAGCGACCATTGAATCCCGCCGCAGAGTGTTTCCGTGACTGGCTGATCGCCAATCCCGGTAATATCCAGTCCTGTCAGGCTGGCTAATACTTGCTAATAAGTTAATAGAAGCAGTAGATGTAAAAATCCATCTTCTTAGAAAGTGGCTTTGCTTTGCCCTGTATGGGGGCATTACCTTCGTTCTTACTCCGAAGTACATTTCTGGCACAGACTTTATATCCCCTCTGTGCAGCCGAGCACCAGATTTAATAATGGATCAGAGGGGCAAACTGTCTGAGGCGCTCTTTGCCGAGTTTTTGACACTCCCATTATCAAATCTGGCGCACAGGGAAGTCGGCTTGCCGACCAAACAGCGGGGCGGCCTTTAGGTTGTTAGGACTTTTGGCCGCGCAAAAGTCCTGACTCGCCTACAGGCGAAACCACTTCTAGAACGTAAAACAAAGCACTTAAATTACTTTTCAGGCAGAGCCTCGACAGAACGATCACCACCTCCATAGGAGGTGGTTTAGGGCTGAAAACAAAAAAGCCGGTTCAGAGAACCGGCTTTTTTCATGCGATCTGAGGATCAGTACCAGCGATCTTCCATGCCTTCTTTACGTTTGGCGATAAACGCCTGCAGCTCTTCATCCACCGCTTCGTCCATCTCTGGCATCTGGTACTCTTCCAGCATCTTCTTCCAGCGGGCGTTTGCACGGTGAACGGCTTCTTTGCTGCCGTTCTCTTCCCACTGTTCGAAGCTTTCAGAGTCCGACATCTCAGCATCGTAGAATGCAGTTTCGTAGTTCGCCATGGTATGGCTGCAGCCCAGGAAGTGCTCACCGGCACCCACTTCGCTGTAAGCACCCGCTGCCAGACCATTCTCATCGGTTGGCACACCGGTCATCAGCATCTTCTGATAGCTGCCCAGACGGTCAGCATCCAGAATCAGCTTCTCGTAGCCCATGGACAGACCGCCTTCCAGCCAGCCTGCAGAGTGCAGTACGTAGTTAGCACCGCCCAGAGCGGTAGAGTGCATAGAGTCCGAACTTTCGTAGGCGGCCTGTGCATCACACACTTTGGATGCAGTCAGGGAACCACCACAACGCAGCGGCACACCCAGACGTCGAGCCAGCTGACCAATGATGTAGTTAGACATCACCGGTTCAGGCATACCAAAGGTCGGAGCACCGGACTTCAGACTCATAGAGGAGAGGAAGTTACCCAGAATAAACGGCGCACCTTTACGCACCAACTGACTGAAGGCACCTGCGGCCATCGCTTCTGCCATCGCCTGAGCAACACCGGCAGCAGTGGTAACAGGTCCCATCGCACCGCCGAGAATAAATGGCGCGACGATGATGCCCTGGTTCGCACCGCAATACACCTGAATCGCTTCGGAAGCGACCTTGTCGATCATCATCGGTGAGTTAGCGTTCACGTTACCGATAATGACGGTATTGTTTTCCATAAACTCTTCGCCGAACAGGATCTTCGCCATCTCGACCGAATCTTCAGCCCGGTCTTTAGCGGTGATCATGCCCAGGAAAGGCTTATCGGAATAACGCATGTGGCCGTAGACCATATCCAGGTGGCGCTTATTCACCGGGATATCGCAAGGCTCAACAACCACACCACCGGAGTGATGCAGGTACGGAATATCTTTTACAATCTTGACCAGATTGTTGAAGTCTTCCAGTGTGCCATAACGGCGTCCCTTATCCAGATCGCGGATAAACGGCGAACCGTACGCCGGCGCAAACACCGAATGAGCACCACCGATTTTGACACTGCGTTCAGGATTACGTGCGTGCTGGGTAAACTCAGAAGGGATCGTTTTACACAGCTCGCGGGCCATGCCATTAGGCATGCGAACACGGCAACCATCAATATCGGCACCGGCTTCTTTCCAGATCTCCAACGCTTTGGGATCATCACGGAATTCGACACCTACCTCTTCCAGCAGCCAGTCAACGTGACGCTCAATGCGCTCGAGTTCTTCCTCTCTGCCGAATTCAAAGTAAGGGATGGTACGGGTGATATACGCTGGTGCTTTTACCTGAGCGCGATTGGCGCGACCGGTACGGCCACCACGGCCTGGACGACTTGTTCTTCGGGACATAAATAAGCTCTCTGCTAAGTTCTTATATCAGTTCTTATATCGATTCTTATATTCAGTTCTTCGATCAGTTCTCAGGTCCGCGCTTAAGTCAGATCTCAAACTGTTTTTTATTATGCTGCTGGACAGCCTTTAACCGATTCTAGATAAGCCAGTGCAGTTTGAAATCCACATAAAAATTCAACTTGCCATAAATTGAATTTATATTTAATTTACCTCCTATGAATTCAGAAAACGGTACAGACAGCTTCCCGGGTCGCCTGCCCCTCCATGGTCTGATGATCTTCGAGGCAGTCGCGCGGAATGGCTCTATATCTGAGGCAGCAAGGGCCCTTAAGCTGACTCAGCCAGCGGTAAGCCATGCCCTTAAGAAGCTGGAGAAAACCCTACAGACCAACCTGGTCGAACGGGGTAGATCAGGCATAAAATTGACCGATTCAGGCCAACAATTATTTATGGCCTGCAGCAAAAGCTTTGAGCTGTTGATCGATACTATTGATGCTATACGGCCACGGACTGAAACGCGTCAGAAAGTCACTCTGAGTGTTTCAACCGCCACCGCTACCTACTGGCTGCTGCCCCGGATGGCTGAGTTCTATCATCTTCATCCCCATATCGAAGTTCATCTGGTTACCCGTGATAGTGATGAGAATCTCAGTCGTGCTGGATACGATCTGGCCATACCGCTGGCGGTACAACCGGAAAACCCCGCGGAATATCATCAGTGGAAATTGCTGGATGAGGTCGTCTACCCGGTCGCCAGCCCCTATCTGCTGCAACAGGTCGGCGTCGACGCAGCAACCGTAACCATTGAACAACTGGCTGATTTCCCTTTCCTGCATCTGGAAACCAGTCACGAAGCCCGGGTTAACTGGGATGCCTGGCTCAAGGAGGTGAGCCGTCAGAGTCATCAGCAGTATCTGACGCCAGAAGCTCAGCGTCACCACTATTTCAGCGACTACTTTATCGCGGTTTCAGCAGCGATCTCTGCTCAGGGCGTCGCACTGGGCTGGCACCACATCATTAAAGATCTGCTCGCCGATGGCCGACTGGTCAGACTCGGACGGGCGAAATGGCGCAGTCCGCATCCTTTCATCCTACAGGCCCCCCGCCGACAACCGCTGAGCCCAGCGGCGATTGATCTTAAAAACTGGCTTTTAACCCTGAGTTGATCCATGTCTGCCCCTACTGCGTAAATCCGAGTGATTTACTCAGAAATAAGGCAGAATCATGATCACTCCCGAAGCAGAAGCAGTACGCAATCAGCTGATCGAAAAAGGTCTGGAAACACCGCTGATCGACAACGGGCTGGATAACGAGCAGCGCTACAGCATCATCAAAAGCCTGATGACCGAAGTGATGGGCACCCTGGGCCTGAATCTCGACGATGACAGCCTTCATGAAACGCCCCACCGCATCGCCAAAATGTACGTCTATGAGATCTTCTCCGGACTGGATTACGCCAACTTTCCCAAGATCGCCATGATCGAAAATAAGATGGGCGTGGAGGAGATGGTCAAGGTATCGGATATCAGCCTGGTGAGTTCCTGTGAGCATCACTTCGTTACCATCGATGGTACTGCCAGAGTCGCTTACATCCCGAAAAACAAGATTATAGGTCTGTCGAAGATTAACCGTATGGTGCGCTTTTTCAGCCAGCGACCACAGGTTCAGGAGCGACTGACTCAGCAGGTCCTGATTGCCCTGCAGACCCTGTTAGAGACGGATGATGTGGCGGTGAGCATCAAAGCCACTCACTACTGCGTGAAGTCCCGCGGCGTTATGGATGTCAATTCAGCCACCGAAACCACGGCACTGGGCGGCAGCTTTAAGAGCAATCCGCGTACCCGTGCCGAGTTTCTTTCCTGAACAGGGGGCGCACTATGAGTCACAAAGGCACGATACTGATTACAGGGGTCGCCAAGCGAGTTGGTTTTGCCATTGCGGTTAACCTTCTGGAAAAGGGCTATAACGTGGTCGGTACCTATCGGACTCAGCGACCACAGCTGCAGCAGCTTGAGGACCTTGGAGCCAGGCTGCATCAGGTCGACCTCTATGACAACAGCAGTATTCAGGACCTGATCGGTGTAATCCAGCGGGATCACCCAGCCCTGCGGGGCATTATCCATAACGCATCGGACTGGCTGCCTGACAACTCTGATTTGTCAGCCGGTGAAGTCTTCCGCCGGATGATGCAGGTCCATGCCAACGCTCCCTATCAGATTAATCTGGCACTGCAACCATTGCTGGAAGCACAGATCGGCGGAGCCGACATTATTCACCTGACCGACTACGTCGCTGAAAAAGGCAGCGCCAAGCATATTGCTTATGCAGCCAGTAAAGCAGCGCTACAGAATATGACTCTGTCCTTTGCGGCCCGAATGGCGCCTTCTGTGCAGGTGAATGCTATTGCGCCATCGCTGATAGCTTTCAATCCGTATGACAGTGCTGAATACAAGCGCAAAGCCCTGAATAAGTCCGTGTTAAAAACTGAGCCTGGATTCGGTGAAGTGGTTAATGCGATCAACTACCTGCTCGACGGAATATATATGACCGGCCGGACTCTTGAGTTGGATGGTGGCCGGCACATCCGTTGATAAGACAGTGAAAATCTGTTCCCGTTAAGGTGTAACCGGGAACCTGCCGATGCCCGGTTACACCTCTTTTTTATCTCTATCCCTGTATCTGGACCGGTCTATCAGAGATCCATCTGTTTACGGATCAATAGTTTGCCCATCCCAGGCAAAAAGATTGCCGCTATCATCTGAACTCAAGCCCTCGATTACCGCCAACAAACGTTCAGCGGCATACGCCGGCGTGAACAGTTTATGCTCAGGTACATTACGCTGAAACGGTTCAGATAAGCGGCTGTCCACGGTACCAGGATGTAACCCGGCAATGACCAGATGAGGATGAGTACGGCGATACTCCAGCGCCATACAACGGAGTAACATATTCAACGCTGCCTTACTGCTACGATAGCTATACCAACCACCGAGTCGGTTATCACTGATGCTGCCCACCCTCGCCGACAACACAGAGAAAACAGCCCGTTCATGGCGGCGCATTCTGGGTAACAGCTGTTGCGCCAGCAATGCAGGGCCAAGCGCATTAATCTGCATACTCTGCTGGAACTGCTCAGGGGTAAACTGACGCAGACTTTTCTCAGGCTGAAACTGCTGGTTATGCAGCAATCCTGAAGCGACTATCACCCGATTAATACTGTCTGGTTCTATCGCTTTAGCCGCCTGCTCGATACTCTCGGGCACAGCCAGATCGATAAAACCGTGTACAACCCGGGGATCAGCAATAGCTATTTCGCCAACCTGTTGATCAGGGCTTAAGCGCGACCAGCAATGCAGCTCGGTTACTGAGAAGTCCTGCAACAACTTCGCAACGATCGCACTACCAATTGCTCCGCTACTGCCGACAACGATTACATTCATAATAAGCCCCCGAAATGAAGATACAGAAAGGTACTGAAAAGCCCTGAATATTCAGCATTTCGGGAAGGCATACAGCCTGTAATGCCTGATCAGACAGCAACGCCTGCGGAACATTTCAGAACTTCCCGGTACCTTGCCATTCATTACGGAAAATCATTCTGAACCGATCACTCATATACCGCGTAGACAGAGGAAATAACCCGGGAATCGTTCCTGATATATTCACTGACACGACTGGTCAAAATGATATGTCCGCACAACAACTGATCGTTTTCTACGATGGCAGCTGCCCACTTTGCAGCAAAGAGATCCGTCACTACCGCAAGCTCAAAGCACTGCAACCGGTTCACTGGAGTGATATCAGTCAGAACCGCACCTTATTAAAGCCCTTCTCGATCAATCACGATGATGCGATGCGTGTGCTTCACGTGATCGACCCCAAAGGTAATACAGTCAGAGGGGCTGCAGCATTTGTGTGTATCTGGAAAGCACTTCCGGGATACCGTCATCTGGCCCGCACCATCACAGCACTTCGGTTAACGGCCATTCTGGACTGGGGTTATCATCGATTTGCGGGCTGGCGTTATAAGCGCCGCTGTCAGGGGCAGTGCCAGATCTGAGGCTTTCTTCGCCATAGTCAGCCTCAGATCAATATTCACGGTTTATATCATCATCAAAACACGCTAACCTTCTGCCTGCGTTGAAAAAAGGCCCGCTCAGGACTGGGTTCTATGGCGCAACAAGGACACCCCTGACTATCCGTATTATGGAATCTATCGGAAGTCAGTGGGGGTAATAATCCGTCTGCACTGGATGCCAGACAAGGAGACAACATGGTTAAAAAACTACTCGTGTGCGGAGTATGCGCAGGGCTTTTGTCCGGCTGCTTCCAGACCAACACCAGCCAGGCCCCTCTGGCAAGCACCTACCCGATTTCAGAACAGCAGAAAATGCAGGCAGCACACCATTGGAATGTGCTGGCTGAACATGAAGCTGAACTGATTACCCAATCACTACCCGCTATCACCAAGCCGCTGTACATCACTGAATCAGCTCAGGAAACGCCGTTCGGACGTGGTTTTTCTGCCCTGCTGACCAGCAAGTTGGTACAACAGGGAGCGGATATCCGTACCCGGGCAGACGGTGCGGCAACTATTCGCTATCAGGTAGAAGTTCTGGAGCATACAGATCGTGATTCAGTGCGTCAGGCTCCGGGTACCTGGACCGCTCTTGCAGCAGGCGTTGCAGTCGCTGCACTGTCCGTTGAAAAATGGAATGCACCTGAAATATTACTGGCGCCAGCCGCCATCGGAGCAGACCTCTACAGCGGCAACCGCGTGGCGCAAAGTAATCACGAAGTGATCATTACGACACAGATCGTACAGGGCAACCGGGTACTGCACTCTTCGTCCAACATTTACTACATCAATGGCGGCGACAAGAATCACTACAACCCACCAGAACCATCAACAACCACTATCCCGGTAACCGGCTGAGGTAAACAGAATGAAAAAACTGATAACCGGTCTGGTACTGGGAACTGCCTTACTGGCCGGAGGCTGTGCCAGTACTCAGCCAACGGACCCAAAGGTCGACGTAGTGGCGGAGCTGAAAGATGCTCAGAAACCTCTCTATGCATCCCTGATTGAACCGCTGGATAAGGACAAACCACTGCTGGTCACCAGCTTTGCCAATATCGATAATCTGACTGAATCATCCACCTTTGGACGGCTTTCAGCAGACCTTATCGCCGCAGGGCTGACAGACCGGGGTTACAAGCTGATCGAAGTTAAGATGCGTGACAGCCTGTTTATAAAACAGGGAGCTGGCGAGTTTATGCTTTCGCGGCAGGTTCAGCACCTGTCTCAGAAGCATGATGCTCAGGCCGTGCTGCTGGGTACCTATGCGGTGGGCGGCAGTAATGTCTATCTGAATGTGCGACTGGTCAGAAGCAGCGACAATATTGTGCTGAGTACCTATGACTTCCAACTACCGATCAACAAAGATATCAAGCACATGCTGAATAAGCGCCGTTGATCGTCTGTTCCTGAAAGTAAAAATCCACCTTCTAAAGAAGGTGGCTTTGATGAAGCCCCCTCGAAGGGGGCTGACTTCTATAGCAGGTTCAGTTGGCTTCGTTCCATCTCTTTTTCAACCTTTTCCTGATGTCTTACATAACGCCTGATTATTTCCTCATTGATTCCAACCGAATCAACAAAATACCCCCTCTCCCAAAAGTGATTTCCCCACAACTTGTTCTTTCTCAAATAGGGATATTTACTGAATAGCTTCAGAGCTATCTTGCCCTTGAGTGCACCAATCAGCTTAGATATTGCCAACTTAGGCGGTATCTTTACCACCAGATGCACATGATCTATTTGGACATTCAGCTCTAAAACTGTACAGCCTAGCTGCGCACAATATACATGGATGCTTCGGTAAACATCCCTACCCACCTTATTCTTCAGTATCCGAAATCGATATTTCGGCGTCCAGACTATGTGATATTGACAGCGCCAGTAGACATGCGATGCTTGCTCATACTTACTCATGTTAGTTTCCTCACGACTTCGCTAAAAATCGCTGCGGCTTCTAACATGGGTAGGTATTCGGGCAAAGCCCAAATTGCTGATAACCACCTACTGAAGTAGGTGGTTTAGGGCTGAAAACAAAAAGAGCTGCAATTGCAGCTCTTTTCATATCAGAAGCAATACTTACATCTGCGCTTGCAGGTAATTCTGCAAGCCCGTCATCTTGATCAGACGCAGCTGTTGTTCCAGCCAGTATGCGTGGTCTTCCTCAGTATCTTTCAGCTGGGACTCGAGCAGTTCACGGTGTGGTAATCCTGCTCATCTTCGCAGACTTTAATCGCTGCCTTCAGGGCTTTATCTACGGAGTATTCCAGTTGCAGGTCACTTTCCAGCATTTCCGGTACTGTTGATCCGACATTCAGACCATCGCGCTTACTCAGATCCGGCGTACCTTCCAGGAACAGAATACGTTCGATCAGCATCGAAGCGTGGCCCTTCTCATCATCGAATTCGTGATCGATGCGGGCAAACAGTTTTTCCAGTCCCCAGTCCTGATACATACGAGAATGGATAAAGTACTGATCCATCGCGGTCAGCTCACCCACCAGCAGATCGTTCAGTGTGTTGATAACCTTATCACTACCTTTCATTGTCCTTACCTCTTACATCTGTGATTGCAGGTAGTTTTCGATACCTGTATTGGTGATCAGATACTGCTGGGTTTCAATCCAGTCCACATAATCTTCTTCATCTTTGAGAATCTGTTCCAGCAGTTCACGGCTGACGTAATCAGACTTCTCTTCGCAGAAAGCGATCGCTTCGCGTAGCAGTGGCAGCTGCTCCAGCTCAAAATCCATATCACACTGCAGCATCTCTTCAGTGTGTTCACCGATACGCAGCCGCCCCAGGTTCTGCAGATTTGGCAGCCCCTCCAGGAACAGGATCCGTTCAATCAGGTCATCAGCCTGCTTCATATCCTTGATCGACTTCTTATAAGCAACGCTGTTCAGCCCTTCCAGCCCCCAGTTTTTATACATCCGGGCATGCAGAAAATACTGGTTAATCGACGTCAGTTCCGCCGTTAGCACTTTATTCAGGTATGAAATTACCTGCTTATCAACCTTCATCAGATCCTCCTTATAGCCACCTTTGCAGCGACTTGGTCAGGGCAGATTAGACAACACAAAAGGAAAAATAAACCATTTATCAGACTGTTTAGTAACAAAATGAAATATTTTTATAGCCACCCTTGATGTGTTACATAACACAATGATTAATAAGGACTTTTATATGAAAATACGACTAATTATCAGCTATTGAAATTAATTCAAATGAGATGTATTATCATCCTCATTACTAATAATCATTACGGTTACATCTATGTACATTTGTATCTGCAGCAATATCACCGACAGCGATATCAGGGAAGCTGTTGAAAACGGTGCAAGGGATGTGCGCGATCTGAACCGCGAACTCTGTGTCGGTGGAACCTGCGGTAAGTGTACCCGCGCCGCCCGCCAGGTAATTCATAATCATCTCTCTGAAGACAATTCTGGCTGTATTGCCAGCGCGTCTTAACGAATGGATCTTTTTCAGGCCCTGGGCGCTGCTGCGTTCTTTATTCTCTGGCTGATTATCTGTGGCGGCTTCTTCTACTGGTCCGCCTCTAAAAAGCTGAAAAAGTAACTCCGGTTCCAGGCCACCCACTCCCCACTCCCTTTTATAAATAATTTCCGGTGTTGATATACATCATAGCAACACCTTGAATTATTAACAATAATCATTATCACTACTATTTTAATTAAGAAATAACTATGAACGAACTGGAACTGCTCTACCTGCAACAACTGTTTCGTGTCTGGACCGTCGGCCTGTGTCTGGGGGTCTCCACCATCGCAATGACCTTCTACTTCTATGTCGTGAACAAGGGCTTTACGACCCGGGAAGAGAACCGGATGATGCATATCGTCTACACCATTCTGCGCATAGGTATGGTGCTGGTGTGTGTCTCTGAGGTCACCACATTTATCTACCACTACCATATCAACAACTTCATCTACTGGACCGACAATCCTGAATTGCTGATGCGGCTGACTATCTTCTGCGTCATTGTGATCAATGCCTTTGCTATGCAATATCGCAAAATCACCATGTGGCTGGGCCCGGTATTTGCCGGAGGATCATGGTATGCCTATTTCTTTTTCTCGGTCTGGATTGAAACCGAGTCAACCTACTCCACTCTGCTGGCCGGTTACGGCGCATGGCTGATCTTCATGGCAACGCTACTGACTATTCTGAGACTCTTTCTGACCCGCCAACAATCAAGACGTCTGGGCGATGGTGCCTATGTGTCTGAACCGGGGATCTGATGATGAGCGCAGAAGTAACCGCTGACAGAAGAAAACTGTCACTGACCATAAAGTTGGGCCTGGCGGGACTGGGAGTCGCCGTATCAGCGCTGGCTGTGCAGGCCTACAAAAGCTACTGGCAGCCCTATGATGGCTATGGCGATGCTGATATGTCCTATCTTGATCGGGAACTGCCTGCCAGCCTGAGTGGAGGTGATCTGACCCACTTCCATTCCGGAGGCATGGCCTTTGAACAGGAAGCCCCGAATCTGTCCTGGGGGCTTTCCGCCGCCTTTGACCGTGGCGATGGTGTGTTTGAGCGAGCCTTTACCCCATCGGTCGAATCCGGCTGGCGTGGCGATGCCGACGGACTTGGTCCGCTGTTCAATCACGTCTCCTGTGAAGCCTGCCATCAGGCCGATGGCCGGGCCAGGCCACCGGAAAACGAAAATGAGATGATTGAAGGCGGCTTTGTGCGTGTTTCCATTCCGGGCATCGGCCCTTACGGTGAGCCACTGACACCGGCAGGTTATGGCGCACAGATCAGCGACCGGGCGATAGAGGGAGTGGCTCCGGAGGCAACTGTTCGGGTGCGCTGGCACGAAATACCCGGCCAGTTTCCGGATGGCGAATCATACTCACTGCGTAAACCAGAGTTCCTGCTGACTGATCTGGCATACGGTGAACTGCCGCCGGATACTCAGTACGAAATGCGTATGGCGCCACCGGTATTCGGCCTGGGCTTACTGGAAGCGATCCCGGAAGCCACCCTGCTACAATGGGCAGATCCTGATGATGCTGATGGAGACGGTATTTCCGGTCGCCCGAACTACGTCTGGGATCTGGAGCGCGGCGGTAAAATCATGGGCCGTTTCTCCTGGAAAGCTAACGCATTTGATATCCGTCAGCAGTCCGCGATTGCTGCCTTCAACGACATCGGCATCAACAATGAACTGTTTCTCTACCGCCACGATGATCAGCCTGAAAGCCTTAAGCACAAAGCTCGTCAGAATTGTGAACCGGAACAGAGCGACTGCCTGAATGCTTTTGACAGCCGGGACTTCGAACTCAGACCCGATCAGCTTAAAGACGTAACAACCTATCTGCAGCTTTTGGGGGTCGTCTATCGCCGGGATATGGACAAACCAGAGATCCAGCAAGGCGAAGCACTGTTCCACCAATCGGGTTGTGCCAGCTGCCACAAATCTGAAGTGATGACCGGTGAACACGAGATCTCCCGGCTGGAGAATCAGCTGATTCGTCCTTACTCAGACCTGCTTCTGCATGATATGGGTGAAGGCCTTGCAGGACGCCCTGACTTTGAAGCGACCGCCAGAGAGTGGCGTACAGCGCCACTGTGGGGTATTGGTGTTACGGAGACAGTGAACGGGCATACTAACTTCCTGCACGATGGTCGCGCCCGCAATGTTCAGGAAGCAATTCTCTGGCACGGTGGCGAGGCTGAGCAGGCGAAACAGAAGTATATGGCACTGGCAAAAGCTGAGCGCGAAAAAGTGCTGGCCTTCATCAACAACCTGTAAAGCCAACGAAAGCACCTGAAACCGCCGCTTACCCGGCGGTTTTTTTATGTCTAATAAATACCTGATAAAAAAGATCAGATATTTAATATAAAGCTATTGCTAATCATTATCATTTACAATAACATCTATATCGCTCGTAAGTGGTTGGCAGAATACTCTCACCTCACCGGTATTCTGTCTGGGGGATGGCATCTGATTTGGCCAGATCCTCCCCCGTTATTACCTAACGACGAATTGTTGCAGCAGAGTGGTTGTCTCTGCTTCTGGCAACAGGCTCTTGTCATACTTATGCCGGGGACTCCCCGGCTTTTTTTTACTATTGATATTATCTGAACTGCCTCTGGGGCAGTACTTCGTTGTATGCAATGTGCGAGCAGTTCAGATGTCGGCATTGTACTGCGGGCGGCGTTTTGCGAAACGCCTGGCAGCACTCGCCTCGCATGGGCATAGCCCATGAAAATCAGATTGATCAGTTCTGATCTTTTTAAAAATTCGCGTCCGCAGGTTCAGTACGTGTTGTATCAAATGGGCGAACGGGAATCATTGATCGATGATGGTCGGAGGAAAAAAGGAATATCGCAGCTTGAAGCGCCTCCTACAGTTACCTTAATTGAATTAGGCGCTTAATCATGTCTTTAAATTAATTGAATCTGATTCACAGACTGAATCGCCGCGAGGGCGCGCCTCCCACACATGGTTCGTGGGAGGCGCGCCCTCGCGGCGATTATTGATATGGGATTTAAGAAACAGGTAAGGCTGATCAGCTACCTGCAGGCGCTACTGCCTGTTGTCGACTACGGATAACCAGCCAGCCCAGCAGCGGCAGAGTCAGCAGTAACAGCTGCGCCGACAGGGATTCAACACTTGGGAAGACTCCCAGCCAACTGATTGTCGGGAAGCCTTCTAACCAGGTATTACCAATCCATCCTGATACCTGCAGCTCCAGCGTCGCCTTACCCGCAAAAATAATCGACAGGGCATACAGCAATCCTGCAGTACCGGTGAAGAACTGCTTCAGTGGCAGGCGAACCGACAGCATGAAGATCAGAACATAGATTCCCACAAGTCCCAGAGCTGCCAGACCAAAGCCCGTTGCGATAGCATCGTACGCGCCATCGGCATCACTGATCAGTGCCTGATAGAACAGGATTGTCTCTGCACCTTCCCGATATACTGCAAAGAAAGCAACGGAGATAATCGCCCACAGACTGCCGCTGGTCACAGCATCGCCCAGCTTGTCATGGATAAATCCCTGCCACTGCTGCATTTCCCGTCGGGCATAGAGCCAGACACTGACATAACTGAGCAACGCTGCGGCCACAAACATGGTGACACCTTCCAGTGTTTCCTTCGCAGCACCACTGTTCTGAATAAAGCCCTGCAGTAACCAGGCGGTGATAACACTGGCAACCAGTGCCGCACCTGCCCCAATCCAGATAAGGGACACTTTATCAGCCGCACCCGCTTTACGCAGATAGGCAATCAGTGCACCGATTACCAGCAAAGCTTCCACACCTTCCCGCAGCAGGATCAGCAGTGACTGAATCGTAATTTCCCAGAAACCGGCATCCTGATTGGCGATCATCGGTGCGGCTTCGAGTTGCTCACGCAGCAATTCCCAACGTTGCTGCACGATCTCCTTCGGCTCGGCATTCACCGCACTGTTAATCAGTCGGGTAAAGCTGAGTTCTATCTGCAACATAGCATCCTGGTCAGCCTGCCCCACGGCGAACTCCAGCCCGGCGCTTTCAAAGCCACCAAAATAAAGTTGCGAAAACTCATTACCGAAAAGGATCGACTGCGCCGGATCATAGCGATCCGCCGCGGCATCGCCTTTTGCAATCAGTTGTTGCATCACCAGTGGATAATCGGTCGCTGCCATGAGATGACTACTGGTCAGAAGACTCAGCAGTACCCCCAGCTTTAATATTCTGAAAATGATGTACATAATATTTTCCTAACTAATAAGCCCGTTCAGAGCATTGCGATCAGACGCTTAACATCCCGCTGCAGATCCTTAACGGCAGCACCGCTCTGCTCATCCGTGGTGCCATAACGCAACTGCAGATACTGCTGAATAATGTGTTCAAGTGCGCTGTAAAACGGCAGATTGTCGGCCTGAAGTCGCTGCATCCAGCTCTGCGGACACTCATCAAACCGGCACTCACAACCCAGCTTTGTCAGTCGTTGATTCAATTGATTAAAGGCCCGGTCTACCGGATCCTGACGACGCCGTTTCAACTTCAGAAATGCGCTGTAGATCACAATCATCAACAGCAGGCCGGCAATGGTCAGAGCCATCAGCGTTTTCCAATCCACCTTGCGTAAGCCGGACTTCTGCATCAACTCAACCTGCCGGTCCGGGTTATAGTTCAGCACCCAGGTTTCCAGGCCGGCGGAGAGCTGCTGTAACCAGCTCGGGCCAGTTTTCTGGCGTTGAGATCGTTTCTGTTCGGGAGTCTTAGTCTCCTGTACAGCTTGCTCTGCAGGCTCCTCCGGTGACTCTGCCAGTTCAGGCGTCTGTTTCTTTGGCTCAGGCTTTGGTGCAGCCTGTGCTGCAGACTGGGGTCGGTTTTCTTTCTTCGGCGGCGATACGAAATCAAGTGCTTCCACCCTCTGCCATCCAGTACCCTCCTGCCAGGCCTCGACCCAGACATGGGCGTTGCCCTGACGCACAACGATAAAGTTTGTCAGCGCAATCAGACTTCCGCCCCGGTAACCGGACACCAGTCGGGTCGGCACACCGGCGGCCCGAAGGGCAATCGCAGTAGCCGATGCAAGATGTTCTATCCCGCCCTCTTTACGATCAAAGAAGAACTCATCCAGACTGTTCTGATACTCCTCGATATCCGGGGTCGCGGTTATCTGATAACCCCCCTCCGCCAGATGCACCCGCAGTTGATGAATCGGATCACCACTCAACTGACGCCCCCATTCAACCAACCGGCTATTGGAATTCGCTGGCAGCTCGAGATAGCCCTCACGCTGCTCGGTTGTCAGCGGGGTACCACCGGTATACTCCAGATACGCCTTCTGTTCGTAGTTGAACTCCAGGGAGACCTTTCGAATACCCAGCATCTGCAAATCAGCAGAGATAAAACTCTCTACGCTCCGCCCTACCGGCAGATCCAGAGCATAGAGCCAGCGCTCACCGTGCGGTGTTACTCTGGCTTCATAGCTGACCAGATCCTTTTTAGAGGTCAGCAGCGCTTCTACTTCACCGCGCTTTTTGTAGGCTTTACTGAGCAAGCGGGAGCGGTTATTCCAGCCGTCAGGCAGCTGCCATTCAACACCGTCATAATGACTGAATACCGCTCCGCGCCAGTACAGACGACTCTTATAGGGCACGGTGCCCTTAAACTCAGCCACCAATACCGGCGCATCACTTTGTTTAAGACGACTAACCTGCCCGGCCCGCAGCGTTCCCTTTATACCTTTCTGGCGTTCCTCCTGGTCGATAACCAACTCAATCGGCAGCCCCATGACGATACCCAGATCCCATAACGGGCCCTGAATACGGGGAGCAGTAATAAACAGCATTGCTGATAAGGGCAGTCCCAGCAGAAACAACTTACCCACCACCATCAGCCTCGGCAGTGTCGTTTGTTTCTGATGGACAATTGTCAGCAATGCATTGAGTAACAACAGGGTCGCCAGTACCAGATAAACCAGTGCCGATACACCCGCCAGGTACAGACTGGACAGCGCAGTGAGCAACAGAGCACCATAACTCAACAACAGGAACTCCCGCTTACTGTCCGCTTCCAGCCATTTCATCATCAGAATCACGGCCAGACCACTAAGTAGTGTCTGGCCGCTCAGCCATTCGGTACCACTGCTCCAGAGAATCCCGGCAGTACCCACCAGACCACTGCCAATAGCCAGCCAGCGAATCACGCGCCTTCTCAGCAATAAAGGTCGCAGAACAAATGGCAGCAGGGATATCAGCGCAATACCGACATGCAACTCTCCCAGCGCAGGGATCAGGCTGAACAGTAACAATGCTCCTACAACTAACAGAGGCGAGTTCAGAGTATCGGTAGAAGGCTGCCTGAATGCTTTAATCATTGGGTAGCCTCCTGAGTGATCAGATCACCCGGCATCAGAGCCAGTGCGGTAAGACTGCGCTGTAAATGAGGAAAATCACAGGCAGGCTGATACTCCTGCTGTGGTAGCGCGATACCAAATTCCTGGCCGCGCTGATAACAGTCCAGCACCCAGTGACAAAGGCAGTGAATGCGCTCTTCATAACCCAGCCCCTCGGTGTCATCCCAACGCAACCAGACCGATGGATCACCTGCGGCGCCATCAAACTGCTTTACCTGTAACTGATCACGCCGGGCCATTGCCCGCCAGTCGATGCGGCGCAGATTGTCACCTGGCTGATAATCTCTTAACCCAGCCAGTGCTTCCGCCTCTTCATGCAGATGGGCATTGCTGCCTTTATAGTGTTGCTGCATCGCTCTGAGATCTTTAGCAGATGGAAAAATAACGACTTCAGGCAACTGACACAGCTCACGGGAAATACGTAATAGCCCCAGAGGCCACTCACTCTGAACCCTCATTGAGCTTTCAGGCAGCACCCCCCGGGTCTCACTATCAATCCGAAGATGCCAGGTCTGAGTCTCATCCGGACTATCACTCAGATCGTTCAGCACTTCCTGATTTAAAGTACTCAGAGCATAGTGTGCCCGCCCCCCCTGCTCCCGGACCTGAAGTTGATACTGAACCGGCTGACCAGCATGAACGGATTCAACAGGCAGACAGCGGGCTTCAAAGTCACTCAGGTTACGTAAACCAAGCCAGATCGAAACACCAAAGCATCCGAGTAACAGAAAACTGAAAGTAAAGATCAGATTATTGCTGTAATTAATTCCGAGCAGGAATATCAGGCCGCACAGCAACAGGAATCCCGCCCCACTGGCAGTCAGCCTGATACGCCAGCCCTGTCGCAACAGCTCTCTGAAAAAACTCATCGTGGTACGGCAACCTGCTGCAGAACCTGAAAACCATTATCCAGCGGATCACTGTAGCCATCGCGACGCTGCAAACGGTGCCCTGCTACATAAGGAAATACAGCCTGAATATGCTGCGGCAGCAGATTGTCACTACCGGCCAGCCATGCCCATGCACGGGCAGCATTCAGTACACCCAGACCGCCACGGGTTGAGAGACCATTAATAAACAACTCACTCTGACGACTGTAATTAAGCAGATCGTACAGATAGCCCAGCGCATGCTCACTGCAATGCACTGCTTTGGCCTGCTGCTGATAATCACGCAACTGCTCTGTAGTCAGAGATGCAGACAGCTCCTGTAACATCTCACGGCGGCTCTGCCCTGCCAGGATCTGCAGCTCGGCATCCCGCACCGGGTAGCCCATCTGAATCCGGATCAGGAAGCGATCCAGCTGACTTTCTGGCAGTGCCGAAGTACCCACCTGCTCAGCAGGGTTCTGAGTCGCAATAACAAAGAAAGGATCGGGTAACTTGCGGGTTTCACCTTCCAGACTGACCTGACGCTCTTCCATCGCCTCAAGCAGGGCACTCTGGGTTTTTGGCGTTGCCCGGTTGATCTCATCGGCCAGCAGTAATTCACTGAATACAGGACCTTCGATAAAACGGAAGTTACCCTGTTCCTTATCGAATACCGATGCTCCCAGCAGGTCTGCCGGCAGCAGATCGTTGGTGAACTGTACCCGTTTATACGCCAACCCCAGTACTCCGGCCAGCGCGTGTGACAGGACGGTTTTACCCATACCTGGCAGATCTTCCAGCAACAGATGCCCATCGGCCAGCAGACAGGTCAGAGACAGTTTAAGCTGCATAGGTTTACCCAGAATCAGCTGATTCAGGGTATCAAAGGTTGCCTGCATCTCCTGACGAACAGGAGTTTCCAAAGCAGTTTGCATCGCCGGATGTGATTGCGCTTGAGCGAGAGAGGTATTCACAGTTCTTTCCTTAAGAGTTCGTCTTTTACAGCCGCCTGGTAGAACCAGCGGAGCAAACCGCTTTCAGCAGATCAGCATCAGCGGGTTAGCTATATTCGATCAGGGAGTCTGCCAATAGCCCGGCAAATACAACTGCAGGCTGTTTCACCGAGCGATTGGCTGAATCCCTCAATTATTAATCTGTGCCGTCGGTAAGATTGCTCCGACCGGCGACACAGCAGATCCTCAAAGAACCGTAATCAGAGAGATTTCAGGAATTTGATGATCGACTCACGATCGCTGGCTGCCAGCTCTTTGAATCGTTGCTTCACGGATTCAGCTTCACCGCCGTGCCAGAGAATCGCTTCTTCCAGATTTCGGGCACGGCCATCGTGCAGCAGTCGGGTATGACCGTTGACCTGCTCGATCATGCCGATCCCCCACAACGGAGGTGTACGCCATTCATAACCATTAGCATCAAAGCTCGGGCGGTGATCCGCCAGACCCGGGCCCATGTCATGCAGCAGAAAATCGCTGTATGGATGGATAGTCTGGTTATGCAGGCGTTTCTGACGCTGCTCTGTTCCGGTCACAAATGTCGAGCGATGGCAGGATTCACAACCGATCTCGTTAAACAGCGCTTCACCACGCTGTACTTCCGGATGATCCAGATAATCACGCCCGGGCACTGCCAGAAACTCCAGATAGGTGGTGACCATATCCATCTGTGCGACAGTGAGCTCTGTTGGTGCATCAGTGATACCGGAACGGGCCGCTTTACACTCGGCCTGATGTGCAGTGCAGTTTTCCATCGGGAACAACGGGTTGGTTACGCCCATATCATTAACGGCAGCATCCATACCCTGATGATTCAGAGTGGGCGTTTCCGCTTTCCAGCCGTACTTACCCAGCATGTATTTCTCGAACTCAATGCTCCAGACCCGGTTGGCTTTACCGGAAATACCATCACCATTGCTGTCATCAGGATCGGCATATTCCAGCATTGAGGCTTCTGTAATCGCATCAATCAGCCCCATACCGATCATAAATGGCGCAATACGGGGCGATGTCATCGCATCATCACCCAGTGGGCCGTAGTTCTGATCAGGAAAGCTGTAAACCGGCGCTTTCAGGGTGTACTGAGTGCCATCAGCGTAATAACCAACCACATCGCGGTAATCGATCTGCACGCTGACTTCAGGCAGGTGCCCGGGAATAGATTTATCGGCTAACTGACCACCATAAACCGGATGTGGTTTAGGCCCACCGTGAGGATCTGTGCCGGGAATGGAAACCCGGAACAACAGTCCTTCCAGAGGCTGACCTGGCTCCAGCGGAGGTGCCGCACGGCCATCGGCAATGTGACAGCCTTCACAGGATTCCTGGTTGAACAACGGCCCCAGGCCATCGGCATCAGAGCGAAAGCCTGATTCAAGCGCTTCACTGAATGGGCGCTCAAATACGCCATCACCGTCATCGAAGAGTTTCGACAACTGCCACGGCAGATTTGCCGCTTCAGTTTCAAAAGAGATATCACCAAACATAAAGTGGGTCAGATCACCGCCGGACAATGCCCGGGGATCATGGCTATTGATCTCATAGATCGCAGCCATATCATCACCATAACCGCTGAGCGGTTTGATCTTAGACTGGTAATAGGTATAAGCCAGCACTGCCAGGCTGATAGCCAGCAGAATAAGGCCGGAAATAAGCACCCATGAGGGCTTTCTTATAGGGGTTACAGAGTGAGTTTTTATATCAGTTGCAGCAGCCTCTTGCGGGCTGTTCATTGCATTTGGCACATCAGTGCTCATGATCGTCTCCAGGGAATAGCAAACAATAATCCACCGACCGGTAACCACTACGAAACCGATCGGATGTTTTAATGTTTCGCTACCACATCCCCCTCGGACGCTGGCAGGAACTTAACGCTCACACTGCGCCAAACCTATGGCCGTCGGTGCGAGCGGTACTGGTGCTATAAAGATGAAAGCACCCTACGCCATTCTTAATCACAAGTTAGTGAGGCCTGTGGTGTAGAACGGAAAAACGGCCATATTTTAGAGATAAGCATTCTCATTCGCAATAGCGTTATTACCATAGAAACCACATGGTTTGTAAATAGATGCTATCTTGCTGACTAAGCGCATGAAATGGATGAACTTTATGAGCAGAAACAGCAGCAATTTAGCCAGTCTTTCCACGATCAGATTGTTGGTTAAACTCTATGCCGCATACGCCTTTTCTCTGGCGTTTATTCTGCAGAGCTCGGTTGTACTGCTGATGGCTTTTCTTGCCTGCGGGCTTTATATCCTGCTTCGCAGCCCGTCATTGATTTACTGGCGATTCAAACCACAACCCGCGCTCTGCCACTGTGGACAAGGCCGGTGTGCTCCGAAAATGCCGATCGAACGTTGCCGTCGGGGACGGTATCTCCGACTTTGATCTCCAGGAATTTATCGCCGCGAGGCGCGCCTCCCACATCATAGAAATACATCTGTGTGGGGCTGACGCCCTCGTCGCGATAGCCTCAACCTGAAAGTCGGTGCAATACGCTGATACTATTACACCCTGCGGGTTGAAAATCGGTGCAATACGCTGACGCTATTGCACCCCACGTTCTAGACCATTTACATGTTAGTTGAACCTGATTTCTAATTTGCTCAGTACTGACTCGTGGACGGCTATTGTATTTGATGGGACAAATTCTATATTGATCGTAGAGCTGTCACTCGTACTACAATTATTATCAGTATCAACAGTAGCGGTGAAGGTGAGATGTCCCATAGTGCTTTCGAATGAATGATTAACAGTTCCTGATGCTGATATTTGGCCGCTGCCACTAGCAATAAAGTTCTCTGAACCTGGAGCTCCTATTCCATCCCACGTCAAACAAACACCAACAGGGTTTGCAGAGTTATTAACCAATTTAATACTTATCTCTTTCTCATTGCTACCACCAAGGTAATCCTTTGAGATTATCAGTGGATAATTAAAAGCATCAAGAGCAGGATAATCTGACTCATATTTATACTCTGCAGCTGATGAGTCTGATAAATTATTTGGGCCACCCACTGCATCTAAACCGATGCTTTGAACTTTCAGATTAAATGCTGAATCATCATCGATCCAATCAGATCCTGACTTCTTAACTCGGTTGAACTCCCAACCAAAATTAGCCCAATCTTCAGCATTGGTGGCACCATGATTTCCCCAGGCATCCCGAAAGACAGGTATCTTTCTCTCTGTGCCCTCCCCATCAATAATCGTTTCTATTCCACTAGGTTTTAAATAGGGTCCATTCCAGTTCTGTTGAACAATCCAATTTGAAGAATTATTAGTGCAGTCTGCAGACGAAAAATAGACTGCATTTTCACAGTATTCTTCTAGGAATAATTCACGAAGTTCCTTAGGTAACTCCCCCGTATCAGTTACAAAACCACTAATTGTAGGCTGGCCATTTATTGTTCGATTATCATCTCCGATTATCGCAAATCTAATTTTATCTACACGGTGCTCAGTTTCTACAAACCGCGTCTGATTGGAATCCATCACTATATATTCCGTCGCAACAGAAGCAATTAAGCCAAGAACTGCAACGACAACTATCAGCTCCAATAGAGTAAAGCCTGTCTGTTTATTTACTTTCTTCATTATGGATTCACTCTCAAGACATGGACAAGATCATCATCAGTACTATAGGTGCTGTCTGGACCAGAGCTCACAACGGCCAAACATCCATTAACTGTCGCAGTTTCGCAATTAAGAACTGAATCATTCCAATACTTCAAAATATAACGATATGCCTGTCCCGAGTAATCACGCTTCACCCAACCCGAAGACGTATTCAATGCGGAACAGGACTCGGAATCAGCATCAATACGCCGCTCAAAACGATCTAAAAGACCAACAGATTCCTTACCATCAAAGCCCGTATCAAAAAGACTGTGATCCAGAGCACAAACAGCATTATTAACGACCACACTTCGACGGCCATCTATTTCCAAGTAGGGGCCATGCCAACCTCTACCAACAGACTCGTTCCATGGCATTTTTTCCTTTGGACCGCCTGCACTCTGATCCGCAGAATTGACATTGCCATCACCATTGACATCATGGAGCAAAGGTGAAGAGAATAACCAATATAGGTTCTCATCTTTGTTGTAATCAGACTTTTCAGGACTGCTATTGCTGCCATAAAGCTGATCATCAGCAAACAGGCCTTCACGCGGATAGTAACCGGTGTCAGCTTTGAAGCGCTGAATAGCGCTAGCTATCGCCTGGATCTCAACTTTTGCCAATTCATCTTCGGCAGTTTGCTGATAACCATCCACCGCTACTGCAGCAATACTTGCCATTGCAGCCAGCACCGATACCACCACCAACAATTCAAACAGGGTAAAACCCTGCTGATCTCTTCTTAACGGTTTCATACAATCTCCTCCGGCGCTTTTTCTTCAGCCATAAGCAACGCTGCAGGCTCTGATGGAAGTACGGATTCCACCTTGCCCAGTACCCGTTCAACTTCTGAAATGTCTGTCAGCCCCGCTTTCAGTTTATTCAGAGCACTGCGACGCAGATCCGTTACCCCCTGATGAGCGGCATACTGCTCAATCTCATGATCATTGGCACCATCAGCGATCATCCGTGCAAGTGACTTATCGACAGGCATTACCTGAAAGATACCGATACGTCCTTTATAAGGCTGGCTGGCATCCTGTTTCGGCCGGTACAGAGTCAGGCCCTGAATCTCATCTTCACTGAAACCAACCGCCAGTAACCTTTCGCGGGTTTCAATACAGGGCTCTGCCTCAGCCGAGTTCAGTTTGCGTACCAGACGCTGGCTGATCACCAGGCTCACGGTAGAAGCGACATCGTAAGGATCTGCACCGATATTACGCAGCCGGGGCACCACTTTCGGCGCCGTATTGGCGTGCAGGGTGGATAACACCAGATGACCTGTATGAGCGGCTTTAATAGCGGTATCCAGGGTTTCTGCGTCACGCATTTCCCCCAGCATTATCACGTCCGGGTCCTGACGCAGAATAGTCCGGGCAACATTGGCAAATGTTACGCCCTGACGTTCCGAGATATTGATCTGGTTAACACCCGGCAGGTTGATCTCGACCGGGTCTTCAACGGTGTAGATATTGCGGTGCAGGCTGTTCAGTTGCTTCAGCAATGTGTACAGCGTGACCGTTTTACCGCTGCCGGTAGGTCCTGTTACCAGAATCATCCCCTGCAGTTGCTGACTGGCACGTTTGGCTTCCGCGATCTGACGCGGCTCCATTCCCAGAGAATCCAGTTCCAGAATTTCGGGTGGCAGATACAGCAGACGCAACACGATGGTTTCACCGTAGAGTGTCGGGACCACCGAGCAGCGGAAGTCCAGCCCGGTATCAGCATCCAGTTTCATCCGGAAACGACCACTCTGGGTGCCGCGATGTTCAGCAATGTCCAGACCCGCAATAACCTTAAGGCGGGCCGTCAGTTGCTGACCAAACCCTGAAGGCATGGAAGCGATTTCCTGCATCACACCGTCTACACGGGTACGAATCCGATACTTATCTTCGTAAGGTTCGAAATGAATATCAGAAGCCCTGCCAGTAATGGCGTCGAGAAGTATACGGTTCAGAAATGCCGGCGCACTCTGGTCGTTGTGAACCATCTGTAGACCGGTAGCCCGGGGCGCAGAGTCTTCATGGGTTGTGAAAATCAGGCTGTCGGCACTGATATCCAGTTTTGAAAGATCCAGTTGCATAATGTAACTCCTGATTAACCTGCAGAAACCTGCATCATCGCTTTAAAGAATGAGTAGTAAACAAAGCCCACAAGACCACCCACGACCAGCGTCATAGCCGGCTCAATCATGGAGATCATCGCTTTAATTCGTGCTTCGGTGGCAGCCTGATAGTAACGCCCCAGTTCCTGCATAACGGTTTCCAGCTCACCGCTGCGCTCACCGATACCTGCCATATGCTGAACCATTAAGGGAATCTGTTGCTGACGGAGACCGATGGTCAGGCTCTGGCCTGCCAGAATCTGTTCGCTGGCATGAATAAAGCACTGTCCCAGACGATGGTTACCGATCACGCCGCTAACAACCCGAAGCGCTTCAAGTACGGTCAGACCGGAACTCAGCAACATAGACATGGTCCAGCCCATCTGCGCCATACCGGAATTACGGATAGAAGTACCAACAAGAGGCACTCTCAGGAGCACTGCATCCACCACGGCTTTGCCACGAACGGTGGTATAAGCAGCCAGAATCAGGAATATCGTTGTCCCGGTAGCAATCCCCAGATAAAGGCCGTAATCCACCAGCCATGCCGAGATATCCAGCATCAGCTGGGTAGACGCTGGCAACTCTTGCGAACGTCCTTCAAGCAATTTGGCAAACTTCGGTACGATGGACAGCGCCAGAAACAGCGTCACCCCTACAGCGGCAACCACCACCAGCACCGGGTAAGTAAGACTGGAAAGGAACTGACGCCGCAAAGATGCACTGCGTTCGAGACTTTCAGAGAGTCGCTCCAGAGTCTGCTGCAACTCACCGGAAGCTTCACCGGACGCCACCAGCTTCGCTACGATTGGCGGAAATCTCCGCCCTTCGGCTTCCAACGCACCAGCAAAGCTCGAGCCGCCCTGAATCGAAACCAGCATATTCAGCTGAGCTTTGCGCAGACTGAGTTTAGTGGTCATCTGTGAACAGAGTTCCAACCCCTGAGTCAGGGTATTACCGGCCCGTAGCATCAGCGACATCTGCCGGAAAAACACCACCAGATCACCGCTGGACGGGCTGGTATAGCGTTTGATAGAGATCAGCAGCATCAGCTTGCGCCAGATCTCAGTCAGGGAAAAGCCCTGATCTATTTCGATACTGAGTACCTGAACCGAGCGCGATCGCAGTACAGATATCGCTTCGGATTCAGTTTCAGCATCAATACTGCCACTGATTTCATGCCCCCGCTGGTCGAGGGCTTTATAGGTAAACCTGGTCATTCGTTTTACTCCTGGTTACTGAACCAATACAGCACGGCAATGCCTGAACTGCTTTGATGTAAACAGGGAGATACCCGAATCTGCCCGTATCAAATTACGGACATAACGGTGGTTTTCCTGATCGGATTCCCAACCCCATGGGCAAGTCGGTAGGTGAACCTGTGAGTATTCCCGATTAGTGCGAGGCCTTATACAGATGCATCGCCTCTTCTATACTGGTGACTCCCGAAAGAATCTTAGTGCCGGCATCCTGCCATAGGGTTTCCAGTAACCCCGCCTGATCCGCTGCCCGGGCGATGACCTCATCATCCGCACCTTCGTGAATCAGGTTTTCCAATTCGTCATTGATCCAGAGTGTTTCATACACCCCGACCCGACCGCGGTAGCCGGTGCCCATGCACAGCGCGCAACCGCAGGCCGAATAGATAGTCTCTGGCTGCTCCAGTCTGAGCAGCTTCATTTCCATTTCTGTGGTTTGCCGGGCTTCCCGACAGCCTTCGCAGAGGCGACGCAACAGACGTTGCGCCAGCACGCCAACCAGAGTGGAAGCGATCAGATAACGCGGACAGCCGATATCAACCAGTCGACTTACAGTAGAAACCGCACTGTTGGTATGCAGGGTAGAAAGCACCATATGCCCGGTCATTGACGCCCGCACCGCTGTTTCTGCAGTTTCTTTATCCCGAATCTCCCCCACCAGCATGACATCGGGGTCGTGCCGTAGAAAGGATCGTAGCGCCTGGGCAAAGTTGACCTTTTCGCCCACCTGAACCTGAGAGATACCCTCGACCACCTGCTCTATCGGATCTTCAACGGTCAGGATATTCAGCTTATCCGCATCCAGCTCCCTCAGTGCGGCATACAGAGTCGTACTTTTGCCGCTACCGGTGGGGCCGGTCACCAGCATAATTCCATGAGGCCGGACGATCGCTTTTCTGACCCGCTGAAGAATGTTGTCAGGCATACCCAACTGGGCAAGAGACAGATCTGCCGTATCCTGCCCCAGAATACGCATCGTCGCCCTCTCCCCCCAACGGGTCGGGATGGTAGCCACACGCATCTCTATTGCATCAACTTCCCACCAGTCAGCGATCTGGTAGCTGAAACCACCGTCCTGAGCCATGTTCTGCTCAGCGATATCCAGACCCGCCAGTACCTTGATACGTGATATCAGGGCTTCGGCCAGTTGATTTCCTATCGGCCGCTCATAGGCCTGCATCTTGCCGTCAACCCGCATTCTGAGCTGCATCCCCTCTTCCAGCTGTTCGAAGTGCAGGTCAGTTGCTTTGCGAATATAGGCTTCTTTCATGATGTCATCGAAGATACCGATAGCATCCTGACCGGTCTGATAGACCTTAAAGTGCTGACGCAGACAGTTTTCAATCAGCATTGGCTCTGCCATCGCCATCGAGAACTGCATACCGCTACTGCGTTGCAATGTATCCGCCGCACTACGATCTTCAGGGTCCGTTACCAGCAGCACCGGCTGACCATCGACTCTGACCGGCATAAACAATCGCCGCAGAAGAATCTCAGCTTTCAGGGATTTCAGCAGGCCGGGATCTACGGTGATCTGCCCGCGATCGTAGAACGGCAACTGATAACGCTCTGCCAGCGCACGATACAACGCACCGGCTGGATAACGACCGATCCGACAGATCAGCTGTACCAGATCCAGCCCTGAACGACGGGCAGTGGATTTCAGTTCAGGCAGAGTAATCGGATCAATCAGTCCGGCCTGAACCCCGGCATCGATCAGTTGGTTTTCTGCTGCCATCGTTTAACGCCCACCACTGAGCAATCGTTCGAGCGTCTGGCTATCCCGGCAATAAGCACGAGCCTGTTCCAGCGTAATCGCCTGACTGCGGACCAGTTTTGCCAGGGCCTGGTCGACAGTCTGCATCCCTTGTCGGGTACTGCTCTCCATCACCGAGTAGATCTGCTTGGATTTCGCCGATTCGATCAGGTTTGCCACCGCGGCATTGATCATCAGGATCTCAGCCAGCACTACCCGGCCACGACCGTTGGCGGTCGGGACCAGATTCTGGGCAACTACCGCTTTCAGTGCATGGGCAATACGCTGACGAGCCACAGTCTGCTCACTGCCCGGAAAGCTGCCGATAAGGCGTTCAACAACCCCGACGGCATCGTTGGTGTGTAACGTAGAAAATACCAGGTGCCCGGTTTCTGCTGCGGTAATCGCTGCCCGCATAGTTTCGAGATCCCGCATCTCACCTACCATAATCACATCCGGGTCTTCACGCAGTGCCGCACGTACCGCACTGGCAAAGTCGGGTACATCAGTATAAAGCTCCCGCTGATGGACGATCGACTTTTTATTCTGATGAACAAACTCCACCGGATCTTCGACGGTCAGAATATGCCGGGCCTGGTTCTCATTGATATTGTTCAGAATCGCTGTCAGGGTGGTACTTTTACCGGAACCGGTTGCACCACAGACCAGCACAAGGCCACTCTTCAGTTCGGCCAGATAATCCATCTGCACCGGCAACCCCAGATCACGGGTACTTTTCAGTTCGGCATTGAGATAGCGGATAGTCAGCGCAACATGCCCTTTCTCACGATAGACATTGATCCGGAACCGGTGGCCCGCCTCAGTGGTATAGCCCATATCCAGTGTCATCTCATCATGAAACAGCACCTGCTGACGTTCATTCATCAGTGCCTGAGCCATCAGAGCAACATCTTCTGGACTGAAAGGATCTTCTTCCAGCAACTGAATCTTGCCATGAATACGGTAACAGGCAGGCAGATTGGCAGACAGATGCAGGTCAGACGCCTGTAGTTCTACACAGTCATCCATTAATTGAATTATTCGATCAGAGAAACAACCGGTCACGTAAACATCCCTATGCGGTCAGAGAAAAATTGTCGGAAAAACAGATCAGACCTGTATACGCAACTGAATCTGTAAACGGCCATCTGAGTTTTCATCCGGTTCCATTGACATATCAGTAACATGCGCCCGATAAGTCAGGCGTTGCAATCCATTTACAAAATGAAGAAGGTTCAGATAACTGCCACTCAGGGCCAGATCAAATACAGGGCGATCAACCAGATAGTTCCTGAGGTCAGCTCCGCTACTTTCAGACAAAGGCGGTCTTATTTCGCTATTTTCAGCCTTAACATGGCTGACCCGGAGGTTATTAACTTCCGCCAACTTTGCCAGCTCCAGTTTGAACTGCTCCCGGGCACCGGCATCATCCAATGGCAGCAATGCACCGGCTAACCTGCGCATATCCTCTTCCAGCAGAGCCTGTAGCTCAAGCTGCTGTTTCAGAACCGCATCCGAGATACCTTTTTCAAGTTTTGGCGGTTCAATCTTGCCGATCCGGGTTTCAATCCGGTTTTCCCGACGATTAGCCATTTTTTCCGCTTCGAACATCTGCTGCCAGAGCCAGGCCGAGAAGAAAAGATAACCGCCAATCAGAGAGAAGATCAGAACAAATAAAAGCTGCTTACGTTCACGACTGTCCAGGCCGTAGTATTTCTGCCTCAACCAGTTCATAGCGCCACTCCTTCCTGTTGTGGCTCACCATCCTGAGTTTCAGGAACCTTTACCCTTTCCTGTAAATGAAGATCCAGCAGATAGGGATAAAGAGCATTCTGCTCAGAATCCAGCTTTTGCTCAGACCCCAGTACCTCTATTCCCGCTGGTTTAAGAATCTGACTGAGCGTCACAGAAAACTGTTGCGCCTCGGCATCAGCGACTGCGGCAACAACCAGATTAATTTTATCCTCGCTGCGTTCGATTCGTCTCAGCGAAACCCCCTGCGTAGCACTGACGCTCGCTGCTTTCAGAATCAGGCCGGCGGAGTATTTATCCTGCACCAGAGAATGGCTCAGACCGATAACAATAATCTCACTGGCAATATTTTCTTCAGTAAGCTCCCTGATCTGCTCCGCCAGCGTTCTCTGTTCCGTACGGATCTGTTCAAACTGTTTCTTCAGTTTGAGATCGTTCTCATATTGTGTATCCAGATCTACCAGCCTTTGCGACTGTTTATCCCAATTCCAGTACATCCAGCCATCAGCCCCGATCATCGCCACCCCCAAAACAACTGCAGCGGCTGTTTTCAGGACTCTGGGTTGCGTCAGCTTTTTAATCAGCGAAGGCTCAGCATCACGGGTTGGTATCCAGCTAAGCGCTGGGGCTGCAACCACTCCCAGGAAGTGTTCAGCAGCACCTACCATTCCTGTCAGCGCATCCAACTGCAAATTGGTAACAACACCTACGCCCTGAGGGTAATGGAGCTGTATAAACTCCCGATCTCTGAAACCGGTCTCTAACGCGAATAGTAGCGCTTCATGGGATTGCCCCTGAAGATTGAGGTAGATGACGTTATGATTTTCCGGCAGCTGACCCAATACATCATTCAACTCTTCAGGCCGAAGCTCGCCTGGCTGCCTTTCAGCCACTTCGATACGCCGCACAGCACGGGCAGAACCGGTTATTGCAACCAGCTGTTCCTGATGTACTTCCAGCAAGAGCTGCTCATCCAACCGGGCTTCTGCAGTATTTGCCAGCACCGCAAAACTGCTGCCCAGCGCCGGATAAAAAGCCTCAACACGAATACCATTCAGAGCAAATGCTCCAAGCCACCGGCGACGGATGGTTTTACTCATACCGCATACCAGCCAGGGGTGGGCGCTGTTACTGTCTTCCTCTTTGCTCAGCAGAGCCTCATCAGACAAGCGCTGATCATCCGCCTGCTCTTCTGCTTGCCAGCCATACACCAGATCATCATCTACAGACACCAGTTTTGCCTGTAGCGCAAAACACTCATCCAGTTGCTCCCGTTCGATGTAGCCCAGCTCAATCGCCAATTCTCCAAAACGGATCAATCCGGCACCGATACCGGAGTCAGACGCCTGGCTCTGGCGCAGCTGCAGCTCTGCAACCAGTTCATCACGCTGCTGCTGGGTCAGATAGCCCCGCTCGACCAGCATGGCACCGATCAGCCATTGCTTATTTTGCTGACTCACCGCACCTTCCAGCTCCCAACGGATCAGTTCCTGCATCTCTTCATCAGAGCGGGGGCGCAAAGGACTCACCGGCAATTCCACTACCGCAGAGATCACACTGGGTGTCAGCAGAATCGCTTTTTTTGGCAACATCCGCTGGTGCGCCTTTAACTGCCCCAGGACATCGGCAATGGCCTGAGTAAAATCAACCCGACTGGACTCAACAACGGCACCAAACTGCACTCCGCTTTTACTTTTCCTAGCCAGAGCACAGCGCAGTCCGAAACTCCCTGTCTGAAATACCAGCAACGAAAAATTCTTACCCAGAGAAAGGTTAAGATTCAGACGCTTTTTACTGTGTTTTTCTGCAGCCTGCAGCTCGGGATCGTCAGCAAAAATATCTGTTCGATCTCCGTCCAGAGAATCTGATTCTCTCACCTGCTCTTCGGAGAGAGTAAACTCGCCAGCCTGGCCATCAGCATTCTCCGTGGACTTATACCCGACAACCTGACCATTAAACGGGTTGACCATCTGCTCATCCGAACTGACACCAGTGTTCGCACTTGCCTTTTCAACAGGCTTCTGACCTATCCTCTTTAACAGCTGCTTTATGCCGTTCTGAGCCATCACAACCCCGGATTGCTAAAAATTAAAATTAGGATTCTGCACCCAGCACTACCAGTCTTGGACCACCGGAGTAGTTATAAAGATGAACGGCATAGAATGTCAGCTCATCACCAACGACATACTCCTGTAATTGACCTGCCGCAGATGAAGAAAGATACATCCCCAAAACCGGACCCGACTCAGAACCTACAAACGCACTATGGGTAACCTTAGGCCTTTCATCGAGCGATACGCCTTTTGCCCCCCAAAGCCCCAAAGCATCATATACCAGAGAAAACTTTCCCGGTTTAGGAGCAGACATTAACCTTGCGGTGAAACGGATCGCTTGAGGCTGCAGCATGACCCGTTTTTTTTCTGTAGCCAGCTTTTCGGAGATCTGGTTCTGATCAAAAAAAACAGCCAGATCAACCGGTTTAAACTTTTGCTGAATATCCTGCTCTGATTCAGTCGCACCAACCACTGAAGCGGTTGCCAGCAGCAGATTAATCATCAG
This sequence comes from uncultured Amphritea sp., assembly GCA_963669425.2. Lineage (GTDB taxonomy): Bacteria > Pseudomonadota > Gammaproteobacteria > Pseudomonadales > Balneatricaceae > Amphritea. Next base: position 812,925 of record CAXXNC010000002.1, on the reverse strand, counting down.
GAAACGGAAAACTTTAGAAAACATAGCCAGCCAATACTTCAGATAAGACATTTAGCAAAAGAAAAGCCGGTCAGGTTACCCCAACCGGCCAATAGGTGATTACACCTCTAACCGGTTAACGATTAGATAGTGTTACGAGTACCATCCCATTCACCCAGCTCTTCTTCTTTGGTATCGCCTGCTCCATCAATTATAGCTACCAGGTTTACCTGATCAGCAGCAGAATAAGCAGCATCTGCATCAGTAAAAGTACCGATTTCGAACAGCGCAATAAAACGTCCATATTGCTGCTCTGATACGTGACGGTATACAGGAACTGTTGTCATACCACCAAGATCGTTAGCATTAAACAGAGTAGAAGATGGACCAAGACCTACAGCCATCAGTACTGGAGTATTGGCTGCGGTAGTACCAGCACCCAGAGCTGCACCCGGCGCAGATGGATTTGGCGCACCTGCTGTATCGAATGCAACACCAGCAGCCCCCATGACACGCTCGTAACCACCAGACCAAACAGCAACATTATCCCCAGCCGCCAATGTCACGGGAGTACCACAACCATTCGCATTTGTACCCATAAAGATGTTGTTGGATACCACAGCGTTGCCACGACTCGAAATAGTACCCAGGATATTTGCCGAAACACACTCAGAAACAGATGCCGTACCAGATTCAGCAAAGTCAGTAGACTTACCATAATCCAGATACTGCATGCTTGTAATACCGATATCACTCAGAATACCTACCGCATCAGCAGTCAGCGCAACAGTACCGATATCTTCTACCGCAATCAGCGAGCCTGCAGGGTAAGCAGCATTAGAGGCATTACCATCTGTCGCAACATCAGAACCCAGAAGAGAGTCAAAGTTGTTAGGATAAGCATTCTTATTCAATACACGGAAGGTACGGATACCTTTGTTCAGCTCGTCCATCATTGCAACATGAGCCGCTGCAGATGCACGCGCATCAGTATCCTGTAGAGCGATAGCCGCAGTACCAGCGATAGCAGCCAGGATAGCTACAACAACCAGCAGCTCCAGCAGAGTGAAACCGCCTTGCTTACCTTTCAGGGCTTTTGCTTTTTCGCGCAGTTCAGCATCCTGAATATCGTTAACGTCAACTTTAGAGAATTTAGCCATCAGCGCAGCGCGCTTGCTCATCAGAGAATTAAACATTTGTTACTTTTCCAAAAATAAGTAAGTTAAATATTTAAGACCTTACCAAGAGCAGACTCCCCCCGCGGAAGCTTTGTCATCTTAACAGTCTTAGTCTAAGTTTTAATGGCCTTTCAGCCCCGCTTCCATTGGCGCCGCCTCCCCTTGAGACTGAAGCGATCCGCTTCGCGCCGTTTCAGAGCCAACTCCTTTGACTCCTACTTAAATCCTTTTTTATTCATACCCAGAGTCCAGAGTTCCGGGTAACAACTCAATTCAGATCAGGCCAGAATATCCCGCTTCAGCAGCGCCTTGATTGGCGACTCTTCTTTCAGCGCCTCAGCACAATCCAGCACGTAGCGGTATTGTTTGCCACAATGCAGGATTACTTCTTTCTGGCCGCGACGCAGAATCTTGAACTCGATCCGGATATCACCATAACCATCATGAACAAAGGTATCTGCATACAGATCAAACAGCTTATCCAGGACCATGCGATGCTGACCCTGCTCATCCAGCTTTACCGCTTTATTTTCTGATTGAGCCACACCTTGTTGAGCCACTTACCTTTACTCCTTTTACCGCCTGAACAGAAATACCTTCCGCCTTAACCAAGGTTTAATCTAAGTGAGAACGATTATTGTTTAGATTTTTATTTAAGTCAACACTGAAATAAAGAAATTTGTAAAAAAAGTAAAAATACTAGTCCTGATAGATCAGGCGCGGCTGAACACCTGATTCCGATGCAGGCTCACGAGGAAATTCAACAAAGTACCCCTGCTGCCCTTTCGCTCCGAACACATACAGCACCATATTCTCACCAGAGGAGATGTCGGCAGAATAGGCCTCAGAAGGCTTAACAGATGCCTGATCCACACAGCCAGTCATCACTAGCAGCACACCGACACATAACAAACGCTTCATCAGCTCCCCCCTTTTGCATTTAAATCTGCGACAACATCCCCAAACGGCCTTTCAGAAAGCAGGTACATCTGCCCACCATCCTCACCGGAAGCAAAGCCACCCAGGTACTCAGAGTCAGCACTGACTGCCAACCAGTCACCTGCCAACCCAGCCAGATCAAGCGTTACAGATTCATCACCGTGATTACGCATCTTAATAAGCGTCAGATACAATCCATCCTTCTGCCAGCCGCTGACCGGCCAGACACTAAGATCAGGATTATTTATCAGGTAAGACATCGGCGCGGCGGATACAGGCACACTACGAATACCCTCTGGAGCCGATGAAGGATTACCGGCAGCAAAGCGAACAAACTCTATAAAATCGCGATCGGTATAGACTTTTGCCACAGAATCACTGACCGACTCTTCCGCATGTTTATCAAAGTCGAATTCAGCAATCTCACGACTCTTATCTTCAGCCTCTTCAGGCGACAACAGGATATGCGGCGTAATCAGCATCACGTACTGAGACTTGTCGTACCGGGAGGTTCGGTCTTTAAAAAACTCTCCGATCAATGGCAGATCCCCCAGCAGAGGCACTTTGCTTTCCTGCTCAGACTCCTCACTGCGGAACATCCCTCCCAACGCGACCGTCAAGCCGTCTTTAGCAACAACCACCGTTTTAACACTGGTTTCATCCACCGCATCCAGCGCGACCGTCCGGATAGTGCCTGCATTGTTGTCATAAAACGGGAAGTTCAGACCGCCTTTTTTCACGACAGACGAGTCCTGAATAATATCAATGGTTACGCTCCGGTCGGCATTCACACTGGGCAACAACACCAGAGTATTGCCCACCTTGCGCCTCTCTACCTCAAGCGTCTGCACAACCCGTGATGTCCGTGAACCATTATTATTAGCTGACGAAAACTCAGCATCTGATTCAAACCCAGTGGCAATAACCTGCTGCCCACCAATAAACAGACGCGCCGGACGATTATTAGAAGCAATCACAACAGGCTTGGCGACCACCTCAGCATCATCATTTTCCAGAAGCAGATTAATCCGGGCATTCACAAACTTACTCAGGAATTGATAATAGCCGCCACTTTCTCCTGCAAAACCAAGCAAATTAACCGCTTCACCCCGCAACTGAGCTTTTTCTGTTTCAGCCTGGCTGATCGTCTTTGTCGATGTATTGTTGTTATCATTGTTATTCGAGCTACTGGACGTAGTGCCGTAATCAATCAGATAGTTCCCGGTATCACCGTTCTGGACACTATGTATCCCGGTTGCCTGCAATGTATCTACGACAGTCTGATCATTAATACTCAGATCAAAATTCTGGGTATAGCCATCCCCCACATTGATCTCTACGATTTTCATCTCCAGCAAGACCTGAGGCGTCGGCTTATCACTCTCCTCAACCAGCGCCGCAATCTCCGCCATCGCATTTTCATCACTGGTTCTTACAAACAACAGATTATGAATTTTGTTTGTAGCAATAAAAATCGGCGTTTTACTGCCCAGCGCACTGCTAACCTTCTGGCCATCAACCACCTGCTCTTCACCCAACTCACGCAGCTCTCCGCTTGTGAGATCCTGCTCCAGTTCTGCAGACGCTTTCTCTACAACAAGCTCTTCATCACGGGAAAGCTCCTGCAGCTCAACTTTGTCTTCTGAAGCAGGCACCGTGACTGTCGTTGCATCTTCTGCCGTCTCGAAGCTCAGACCATCAAAGTCATCATTGTTTTTTTGCAGCGAGAGTTTTACCCGATCTCCAAAAAGGCTCTGAATAGTCACCGCTGTTGTATTAACGTTCTGATGACGCAGAGTAAAAGTACGAATACGGTCTTCCCGATGAACAACAATATCATCCTGATACTGACGTTCAGTCATGATGATATAGCTGTTATTTTCGCGGTTATAGCGATACCAGAGACCGGTTACACGGGCCATCATATCCACGGCATGACGCAGAGTTGAGTCCTGCAGCAGCAGAGTAATACGCTCACCACCCGCCTCTTTAGTTACCGCAATGTTTGAGCCACTAAGACTTGCAAGAATCCTCGCCGCATCACTGACAGAAGCATCTTTAAACTCAACCTGATCAAGCCTGGTCTCCGCACGCACCGACGTCGTCAGTACCAGCAGTCCGATCAGCAAAGCATGAAAAGTATGTTTAATTCCCATTATTGCACCACCATCTTTTCACCCTTACCACCCAGCACACCGGTCTCCACAATCAGATTAAGGGAATTAATTTCAACGACCTTAATCACCACATCCCCACTGAATGGCTGCAAACCAATAGTATCGCCTTCTGCCACCACGAGAGTGCCGACACCTTCGATATTCAGTAACGCAGACTTACGTTCACCAGTTGAGATAAACCCATCAAAGGTCATCTTCGGCAGCGCGGCACGAAAACTTCTGAAACCGCCTCCGGTCCCATCAGCTTCAGGAGGGGTCTTTATTCCAGCCTGAGGCACAAAGGCCGCAGGTTGTCTGGATGTCGCGGCTGGCGCCAGAACAGATCCCTGAACTTGCTCCACAAAAGGATCACGAGCACCGTTGCGCATACGCTGATTCAACTGCTCATCGATCGAACGGTAGTAGGCCTCTAACTGCTCCAGACTTTTATCAAGGCCAGACTGCTCAGGCATTGCAGGGACTTTGGTCTCCGCTATAACACCAGCACTGAACAACAACACAGCCAGTAGCTTTATCCAGTTATTCACAACATCCTCATCCGATCTGAATAGTCAAAGCCTGAAGCATACAAAACCATTACGTCTTCAGGCGGCGACATTTTGCGCCATTAGAGAAATAAAATCAATAATGAGAACGATTGCTATTTGTATTATTTTCTATGTTGATTGAGTTGACTCAGTCTTTTGATCGCTTTTGCATAACCTAACTCAGCGGATCGAACGAAGTACTCATGAGAAAGACTGGTGTCCCTGACAACAAGAAAACCGGATTCATAGGCTCTTCCCAGCAGAAAAAGCGCCCGCGGATTTGCCGGAAACTGCTTTAGCAACTCAAGCGCAAAGGAGACATCTTTTCCAAGGCCAAGCAGCAATGAGGCAAGATTGACTGAACCCCGCTCATGCCCGACTGCCGCAGCCTGGCGATAGAGCATCTCAGCTTTATCAAGATCAGTAGCTACTCCCACGCCCTGCTCATACAAAGCGCCCAGATTACTGAATGCCGGAGAAAAGCCTCCATCTACTGCTCGCTCGTACCAGTAGCGCGCCATATGAAAGTCCTGTTCAACCGTATGACCGGTACGCCACAACATACCAAGACGATTCATCGCATCAAACCGCCCGTCCAGCGCATCCTGCTGCAGCTTTTGCATACGTTCGGCTGCACCTTCATTCAGGCCATAGAGTGAATAGCGGAGTAACAGGCTTCAGCTTCAGGCACACCCTCATTGATAGCCGTATGAAGCAATTCACGGGTATATCTGGTTGATTGTTCAACTCCGACTCCCTCTGCATAACAACGAGCCAGAAGCAGCAAAGCAGGCTTGTAACCACGATCATAAGCCCTGCTCAACAACGAGATCACTTCTACCCCTTGCTGATACGAGGAGAGATTTTGCATATGTATTGCTGCAGTCAGGAACAATGCTTGCGACTCAATTTCAGCGGCTTTGTTCAGCCAGTACAGCGCCTGATCATACTCCTGTTTCAGGAAAGCCATTTTTCCAAGCCTGAGCTGCGCCTGCGAATTGTTCATATCTGCAGCCGCGTGATACCAGGCCAATGCCCGCTGGGGAGCCTGATCATAAATCAGATCCGCCAGAAGCACCTGAGCCGGAATCCATTCCTGCTCTGCGGACTGCTCCAGAAGTTCTATCGCTCTGGAAAAATTCTGACGTTCCGGATCCTTAAGCATCAACACTTTTGCTAACAGGTACAAAGCTTCCGGACGAGAACTTTTAGCCGCTTGTTCCAGCCAGTACTCGGTCCAGTCGGTATTTGCCGAGGCTTCCTGCCTCAGAGCCAGATCGGCCAGAGCAAGCTGAGCCCTGTAATGACCGCCATGTGCAGCATTGATTAACTTCACACCCTGCTGCTCAGACCAGATCTTTTCCAACTGATTTGTGGCTGATAGTCCCCCAGCCATTGACGTGTCACACAGCAACAGAAAAGTTAAGAGTTTTATCCCGTCAGCGAAGTAAAACTTCAAAGCACATCTCTTTTATGAATAATAATGATTATCATATAGATTGTATTTTATATATGATACTGTCCATCGCGCTTCTGGTCACTAATCTCTATCTATAGTGGAGTTCTGCCAATACGCTAAAGGCAGCCGAATAATATGACCTGAAGCACACTCCACAACGCTCTGGACGTTAAGGAAAGAAAATGAGCTACCGGATAATTGCAGCTGCACTCTGCGCGGGTTTGTTAACTGGATGTAATTCAACAAACACCGCTCCAACACCTCTTGCTGATGGATACCCCACATCACTGCAGCATAAAATGCAGTCCGTCCACCACTGGAACGTGCTGGCAGAACATGAAGCAGACCAGATTGCGAAGTCACTGACAGGCAAAGGTTTTCGGTTATATCTGGACAGTTCACCTGAAAACTCAACCTTTGAGACTAATTTCAGACAGTTACTCACCAGTCAACTGGTTCAGAAAGGCCTGCCCGTCAGCAAAAGTGATCGTAACGCTCTGACAGTCAGTTACGAAGTAGGCGTCATCAGACATCTGAATCAGGACACCCCTGGAGCATTTCCAAGTAAGCGCACTATCCTCCTTAGCGGTATATCAGTCGCCAGCCTGGTAACCGGGCAGTCCGTCGACCACTGGAGTGAAGTAGGACGAATGCTACTGCCGCTGTCCGCTATTGATGATCTGACCAGTGCTCAGGTAAGCCATAGCGATACAGAAGTTGTAATAACGACTCAGGTATCCAGAGGCGACCTGATCATTCATTCCTCATCAAATATCTATTTCATCGATTCGAAAAATGCTGCTCATTTCTTTCCCCGGGAAAAAAGAAACTCAGGCAGAACGGTAAAGGTCAGCAGCTAAGGAAGTCATATGCGATATTCTCTACTTATCTCCATCATCAGCGCCTCTCTGATCGTTTCCGGGTGTGCTATCAAGCGCTCCGAGCACTATGAAAACCGTAATGGCGCAACCTCAGCCTCATCTGGCTTTTTTCAGTCCACGGACAAGGAAGATGTAATCGACCTGACAAAAGAGCTCACAAAAACTCATAAGCCACTCTTTGACCGGATGGTCGAGCCTCTCGACAAAGAGGCAGCGATACTTGTGACCAGCCTGGTGAATATTGACGATCTGGACAGCACCTCGACATTCGGACGGATAGCAGCCGAGACTATTGCTACTGGCCTGACAGACCGAGGCTATCGGATCACTGAGGTGAAACTCAGTAACAATTTGTTTATCAGAGAAAAGTCCGGTGAATTTATGTTATCCCGGGATCTAGAAAAGATCTCTGCAGATTATGATGCACTGGCAGTACTGGTTGGTACTTATGCCATTTCGCCCAATAAGGTGTATATCAATACGCGACTGGTCAATACAACCAACGGGCTGGTTATCAGCGCACATGATTTTGAGCTACCGGCTACGCGGGATATTCGCTACCTGCTTCGCAGCCGTAAGAATAAATAAAACAAAAACCGGAGCATGTTGATTAACAGCTCCGGATAACTGATCTGAAGTAAAAATCCACCTGCATAGCAGGTGGCTTTGCTTTAAGCCCCCTATAAGGGGGCGGTACTTCTTAATTCATTTCAAGTTGTAACTGACGTTTCTCGTCTTCGTAAGCTTCTTTCTCTTGATAACGCACATATCTTCGAATTATTTCTTCATTCGCACCCACTGAGTCCACAAAATAGCCTCTCTGCCAGAAATGGTTACCCCACAATTTTTTCTTCCTTAAATACGGAAATTTATTGAATAACCTGATCGCTGTTCTTCCCTTCAAAATTCCCATCAAGTCCGAAACACTCAAACTTGGCGGTGTACGAACAACTAAGTGAACATGGTCTATCTGTACATTCAATTCCACAACTGTACATTTCTTCATATTGCAGAAAACATATATGCTTCGACAGACCTCTTTACCCACTTTCCCTTTAAGAATTCGATACCTGTACTTCGGCCTCCAGACAATGTGATACTGGCATCGATAGAAAACGTGTGATGCGGATTCATATCTACTCATGCTATTTACTCCATTCGATTTCGGCAAAAAACGAACGTTGTTTTTAGCATGAGCACTCTTCAGGCAGAGCCTCGATTACACGATCACCACCTCCATAGGAGGTGGTTTAAGAGCGACAACGAAAAATGCCGGAAATCCATTCCGGCATTGTTTTTTCGTACTCCCTGTCGAACCCTGTCTTCACCACGCAGAATTCAGTTCCCCCAGAGACAATCCTGTGTCATACCACTCCATGTTTCCCTCTCGCCTCCTGCCAGAGAAAACAAACCGATCACATACCCGGCACAATCAGCGCGAATAGCATTACCGCGCCAATCGAAGCGACCACAGGCATCGTCAGATACTGAAGACCCGATTCAACTTTTCCTTTCATCGCCGCATCTCCTTAAATCAAAGAATAAATTAATGATAATGATTATCATATAGATTATCAACAATTAATTCCGGACAGAGACAGACAAGAATTTGTCGCCGCAAAACAATATCGAAACAGATATTTGCGTTATATAATCGGGAGTCTTTATATAAGATTCTTATAACAGTTTTATCACTACCGGGAGTCAGCCCATGAGCAACCTATTTACACGTCTACTGAGTGAGCGGCCTTTTCTGCTGGCCGATGGCGCACTGGGTACCAATCTGTTTGCCGTAGGCCTTGAAACCGGCGACGCTCCTGAACTCTGGAATATCGATCATCCGGACCGTATCGCCAACCTGGCGCAGCAGTTCATCGATGCCGGTTCTGACATCCTGCTGACCAACAGCTTCGGCGGTACCCACTACCGACTGGCACTGCACAAAGCGCAGGACCGTGTTCATGAGCTGAACAGTGCTTCTGCCCGCATCCTCAAAGAGCTGGCCGATGCCAGCGATCGTGACATTGTTGTAGCAGGTTCCATGGGCCCTACCGGTGAGATCTTCGAACCTAACGGCACATTGACCCACGAAGCGGCGGTAGCGGCATTTAAAGAACAGGCTGAAGCGCTGAAAGATGGTGGCTGTGATGTGCTGTGGATTGAGACTATCTCTTCCACAGAGGAAGCCCGAGCCGCCTATGAAGCTGCTGAGAGCACTGGCCTGCCAGTTGTGTACACCATGAGCCTTGATACCAATGGCCGCACCATGATGGGTGTTACCGCTTCCGACCTGGTAACTCTGGGTAAAGAGTTTGACCATACGCCAGCAGCTTGCGGTACTAACTGCGGTGTTGGTGCATCCGAAGTGGTCGCTGCCATCATGAATATGAAGATTGCTGCGGATAAGAATGAGATGGAGCCGGTACTGGTCGCTAAGGCCAACTGCGGTATTCCTGAATATGTTGAGGGTAAGATCGTTTACAACGGCACCCCGGAACTGATGGCCCGCTACGCGCAGATGGTTGTTGATGCCGGTGCCCGAATTGTCGGTGGCTGTTGCGGTACTACTCCCACCCACATCGCAGCTATGCATGAAGCCCTGCAAGGTTACCAGCCTGGTCAGAAGCCAGAGCTTGAAGCGGTGGAACAGGAACTGGGCGAAGTCAGCACCGGTGCGAAAGCACAGCTAAGCGGAGACCTGAGCGTTGCCGGCGGCTCTGCCAGTGGTGGTGGCGGTCGTCGAACCCGCCGTCGTCGTCCGCAGAGCTGATCAGTTCCATAATAAACAGCGACCCTCGGGTCGCTGTTTTGTTTTAAGCACATCACCCCCTTGACCCTCCAGCCACTGGAAGCCTTACTCTTCTGTAAACAGAATAAAAACCACTGAGAATTCCCAATTATGACTAAGATGACCAAGCCTGGCCTGACCATCGCCATCAGTCTGCTGGCCCTTCTGCCGGCACAACAACTATCAGCCCACGGCGGTGCCACCGGTATCGTGAAGGAACGCATGGACCTGATGGTGGATATGAAAGACGAAGTCAAAAAAGTCAGCGCCATTTTTAAAGGCCAGCGTGAATACGATGCCGATCTGATCCGCCGTGCTGCCAGCCTGATCGAAAAACACTCCGGCGAGGCGATGACCAAACTGTTCCCGGAGGGTAGCCTCGATAAACATACCGAGGCTAAGCCCGTGATATGGGAGGAGTGGCAACGCTTTCAGGAACTGGCCGATGAGCAGACCCGTCTTGCAAAGCAACTGCATGCTGCCGCAGACAATCAGGGGCTGGATGAAGAAGAATCCGACAGTGCCAGCATGATGGGCACCAGCTCGATGATGGGAACAGCTCCGGCAGAATCCAGCACGCAGACAGCCGGACAGGCCTTCAAAGCTCTGGCAGATAACTGCTCCTCCTGCCATGAACGCTTCCGTATCGAGAAGAAGTAAACCCTATGGTTTCCATGACCCGATGGGGCCTGTCAGTTGCTGTAGTAGCCGTTGGGGTGGCGGGCTGGCTGAGTCTGCCACTATTGGCACCACCTGCTTCTGAACTTCAGGCTGAAACCGGCAATGTTGGCCGGGGTGCCTATCTCGCCCGCGCTTCAGGCTGCATCGCCTGCCATACCGACGTTGAAGGCAAGGGCAAACCTCTGGCAGGTGGTCCACCATTAAAGACACCATTCGGCGACTTTATCGCCCCGAATCTGACAACTGATTCCGAATACGGCATCGGGAACTGGACAGTGGAACAGTTTGCTCGCGCCGTCAGACAGGGGATCGCTCCGGACGGCAGTCCTTACTATCCGGCTTTTCCTTATGAGTTTTATCGGGGCTTCAGCGATCAGGATATTGCCGATCTCTGGGCTGCATTTCAGACCGTACCTGCGGTTTCCGAAGCCGCCCCGGCTCACAATCTGAGTTTCCCCTTTAATCAGCGCCAGGGCTTATATCTGTGGCAAAACCGGTTCAGCTATAACGCGGATATCGATGCTGATGATGACCGTAGCGAGCTCTATAACCGGGGGAAATATCTGGTCGAAGTTGCCGCACATTGCGCCGCGTGCCACAGCCCACGCAACCTGTTTGGTGGTCTGGAAACTGCCGCGCTGTATCAGGGAGCAGAGTCGATGCTCGAAGGTGAGGATCAGGTGCCTGCAATCACTCCTCAGGCGCTGAAACAGAATGGCTGGACCGAAGCCGATCTGGCTTACGCACTGAAAAGCGGTGTTAAAGCAGACGGCGATGTATTTGGCGGCAGTATGGCAGAAGTAGTAAAGGACGGTACCGCGTTTCTGAATAAGAAAGACCGGAACGCCATCGCGAACTATCTATTCAACCGAGACGACTAAACTCCGGCTTTTTACTGCTCAATAAAAAAGCGACTCAATCATTGAGTCGCTTTTTTCGTTCGGCTATTAAGGCGATCTTTTCACACGATCTTTCTGAGACCCGCACGTCGCCAGATAAAATACACCGCTGGCAGTACCAGCAGCGTCAGAATCACCGAGCTGACCATACCACCAACCATCGGTGCGGCAATACGGCTCATCACCTCCGACCCGGTTCCGGTACCGTAGAGAATTGGTAGCAGACCGACAACGATCGCCGCAGCAGTCATCATCACCGGCCGTACCCGCAAACCAGCACCGTGAAGCACGGCTTCTCTTAGCATCGGGACATCCGGCCGGACACCCTGCTCTTCACAGCGATTCAGCATCGCAGTATGAGCCTGATTCAGATAGACCAGCATGATCACTCCGATCTCTACCGCGACACCGGCCAGGGCGATAAAACCGACCCCCACGGCGACTGAGAAGTTAAAGCCTTCCAGATACATCAGCCAGACACTGCCTACCATCGCCAATGGCAGGGTGCCCATGATAATGCTCACTTCGATAAAGTTTCTGAAGTTCATGAACAGCAGCACTACGATAATCGCCAGAGTCAGCGGCACCACATAGCTCAGCTTTTCCTTGGCGCGTTGCATGTATTCATACTGCCCTGCCCAGGTAATGGAGTAGCCAGCAGGCAGGGTTACCTGGTCGGCAACCACCTGTCGGGCGTCCTCCACATAGCGGCCGACATCCACGCCTTCAATATCCACCAGCGTCCAGCCATTCAGGCGGGCGTTTTCGCTTTTGATACCGGGTGGACCATCCTCAATCCCAATCTCTGCGACATCTCCCAGAGCAATACGCTGGCCGGATGGAGTCACCACCGGCAGCAAGCGTAGCTGTTCCGGTGAGTCACGATAATCCTGGGGATAACGGACATTGATCGGATAGCGTTCCAACCCTTCGACGGTCTGGGAAACATTCATCCCGCCAATCGCCGAGGCAACTACCTGCTGCACATCGGCAATGTTGAGGCCATACCGGGCCGCTTTCTCTCGCTGGATATCCACCTTGATATAGCGGCCACCGGCAACCCGTTCAGAGTAGACCGATGCAGTACCCGCTACCGATTGCAGCACGCCTTCCAGTTGCTGACCAATCAGCTGAATCTGCTCCAGCTCAGGTCCCGCAATCTTGATACCCACCGGGGTTTTAATACCCGTGGCCAGCATATCGATACGGGTCTTGATCGGCATCACCCAGGCGTTGGTCAGACCCGGAAATTTCACCAGAGCATCCAGCTCCCGCCTCAGGTCATCAGTGGACAATCCTTCACGCCACTGATCCCGTGGTTTCAGCTGAATAAAGGTCTCGATCATGGTCAGTGGCGCTGGGTCCGTGGCAGTTTCCGCACGTCCTACCTTGCCGAATACCGACTCCACCTCCGGTACAGTACGGATCAGCTTGTCGGTCTGTTGCAGCAGTTGCCTTGCCTGTCCTATCGACACACCGGGATAGGTGGTGGGCATATACATCAGGTCACCTTCATCAAGCGGCGGCATAAACTCACTGCCGAGTTTATCCAGCGGCCACAGACCTGCAGCGAATACCCCCAGTGCAAACAGCAGTGTCAGCTTAGGGAAAGACAACACTTGTTTCAGTGTAGGCAGATAGATCGCTGTCAGCAGACGGTTGATCGGGTTCTTATGCTCCGGCAATACCTTACCCCGGATGAAGTAGCCCATCAGTACTGGCACCAGAGTAATCGCCAGTGCCGCAGCCGCTGCCATCGCGTAGGTTTTAGTGAACGCCAGTGGCGCAAACATCCGTCCTTCCTGAGCTTCCAGCGTGAACACAGGCACGAAGCTGACGGTGATAATCAGCAGACTGAAGAACAGTGCCGGTCCTACCTCAGAAGCAGACTCCGCCACCACCTGCCAGCGGTTTTCCGATGTCAGCGGTGTTCGCTCCATATGCTTGTGCATGTTTTCGATCATCACGATGGCACCATCGATCATCGCCCCAATGGCGATAGCGATCCCCCCCAGCGACATAATGTTGGCGTTAATACCCTGCAGATGCATCACGATAAACGCCGCCAGAATACCCACCGGCAGGCTGATAATCGCCACCAGCGAGGAGCGCACATGGAACAGGAAGACCATGCATACCAACGCCACGACGATGAACTCTTCCAGCAACTTGTACCAGAGGTTTTCCACCGCTCTCTCGATCAGACCGGAGCGGTCGTAAACGGTAACCACTTCGACCCCTTCCGGCAGACCTCTCTTCAGGGTTTCCAGTTTCGCCTTCACGCCATCGATGGTTTTCTGGGCATTTTCACCAAAACGCATGACCACCACGCCACCGACCACTTCACCTTCACCGTTTAACTCGGCAACACCCCGACGCATCTGAGGGCCGGTACCGATATCGGCAACGTGCTTAAGCAATACCGGACTGCCATTTTTGTTCAGGCCCAGTGGGATATTTTCAAGATCATCCTGTCCCTGAATATAACCGGTCGCCCGGACCATATACTCCGCTTCAGCCATCTCAACCACCGAGGCACCCACCTCCTGATTGGCCCGACGAATGGCGTTCTGCACATGGGACAACGGCATATTGAATGCACGCAGCTTCTCCGGATTCACCCGCACCTGATACTGCTTCACCATACCGCCGATCGCAGCTACTTCTGACACGCCGGGTACGGTTTGCAGTTCATATTTCAGGAACCAGTCCTGCAGGCTGCGCAGCTGGCTGATATCGTGCTGGCCGGTGGGATCTGTCAGAGCGTACAGATAGACCCAACCCACGCCAGTCGCATCCGGCCCCAATTGTGGTTTTGCATTGGCCGGCAGTGATGGCGCTACCTGGCTGAGGTATTCCAATACCCGGCTTCTGGCCCAGTAGATATCGGTATCATCGTTGAAGATGACGTAGACATAGGAATCGCCAAAGAAAGAGAAACCACGCACCGTTTCAGCACCGGGTACCGATAACATAGCGGTCGTCAGCGGATAGGTGACCTGGTCCTCCACTACCTGAGGCGCCTGCCCCGGGTAGCTGGTTTTAATGATGACCTGCACATCAGACAGATCCGGAATGGCGTCTACAGGGGTCTGCTTCAGGGAGAACAAGCCCCCCCCAATGAGGATGAGAGTGGTCAGGAGTACAAAGAAACGGTTACCCACTGACCAGCGAATAACGGCAGCGATCATAGTACCACCCCGCTCTTTCCATTGAACCCGGTAGCGGCGACCTGATAAGCATCAGGCTCAGACGGAGACAGAAGCATTCCATGGTTCATGCTTTCGTGATTCATATCCTCATGGTTCATACCGTCGTGATTCATGCCCTTATGATTCATGCCTTCGTGATTCATGCCCTCATGATTCATTCCTTCGTGGTTCATGCCCTTATGATTCATGCCTTCGTGGTTCATGCCCTCATGATTCATTCCTTCGTGGTTCATACCCTCATGATTCATTCCTTTGTGGTTCATGCCCTCATGATTCATTCCTTCGTGGTTCATACCCTCATGATTCATTCCTTTGTGGTTCATGCCCTCATGATTCATTCCTTCGTGGTTCATACCCTCATGATTCATTCCTTTGTGGTTCATGCCCTCATGATTCATTCCTTTGTGGTTCATACCCTCATGATTCATACCCTCATGATTCATGCCCTCGTGGTTCATGCCGTCGTGATTCATGCCCTCGTGGTTCATACCCTCATGATTCATGCTTTGTGATTTCATCGTCTGATCAGGGATATGGATCTGACTTACCTGATAGTCACTGCCCTGTTTGGTAATCTCGATATGCACCGTCATACCCGGTGACAGCTGATCCAGAGCAACACCGTCCTGAACCTTGAAGTCCATGGTCATAGCCGGCCACTTCCAGGCTTCAATGCGATCATGATCAAGGTTCAGTTTACCCATTTCCGGCATCACTTTATTCACCTGAGCCTCGGTCCAGACACTGGCAGGCAGGCTACCCATCGGCTCGTTATTCATGCGCATAAAGTCAGAACTCTTACTGGACTCTGAATCCAGCAGGAACTGCGCCGAGGTCACCACCCTGTCATCCACTTTCAGGCCTTTGATAATTTCGATGCGGTCACCATCAGTCCTACCGGCTTCCACACCGATCGACTTAAACCGCCCCTCACCCAGTGCCAGCACCACCCGGTCACCATCACCGCCGCGAATCAGGGCTTCCACTGGTACTGTCAGAACAGAATCCGTGTCACGTTTGTTGATCACTACTTCGGCAAACATATTAGGTTTGAGCTGGTAGTCCGGATTGGCAAAGCGCATCCGAACCTTAAGGGTACGGGTCTGGGGATCCAGCACGGGATAGATATAATCCACCTCTCCCTGCCACTTCCGGCCCGGCAGATAATCCAGGGTCATCTGTACCGGCAAACCCTGTTCAACCAATCCCGCCTGCTGCTCGAAAACCTGCGCCTCAACCCAGACCTCTTCCAGTGCACCGATGGAGAGCATGGTCATGCCTGGCTTAACGTACATTCCCTGACGCAGCATAAAGCTTTCCACTACACCGCTCTGGGGGGCATAGAATGTCACGGTCTGACTCACCTTCCGGGTTTTACGCAGCTCTTCTACCAGCGCATCCGGCACCTGCAGCGAACTCAGCCTCGAACGGGCTGCGCGGATCAGTTTGCGATTGTTACGGGCCAGCGCAAAAACATACTCCTCCTGAGCATTAACCAGTGCCGGAGAGTAGATTTCATAGACCGGTTGCCCGGCTTCGACAGGTTCTCCTTCAGCTTTGATAAACAGCTTTTCAATCCAGCCCTCTACCCGCGGATGAACATGAACGATGCGATCCTGATCGTAGTCCACATAGCCCACACTCCTGATCTCAAAATTGAGCGGCTTCGACTGAACCTTGCCGGTTCTCACCCCCAGAGTATTAATTACCTCAGGAGATACCGATATGGTGCCAGGGCCAGCATCCGGGCCGCTATTGTTCTCAGCGAAAACCGGCACCAGATCCATCCCCATCGGCGACTTACCCGGTTTATCGCGACGGTAGTTCGGGTCCATTGGTGCCACCCAGTAAAGCGGTTCATCGGCGCTTTTTCCCATACCCTCCATCATCTCACCAGAGCCGATTAAGCTGGTATAACTCACAATCCCAGCAGCGCCCACCGCGGCCCCCAACAGCAACAACCCGACTGATTTAATTCCGTTACTCATTGTGTGACTCCTGTGTTGGCCGGGAACTGCTCTCCTGCCGCGGTGAAATAATAATTAAGCTGGGCGATGCGCATCTGACGCTCAGTCTGGATTTTCAACAGGTCCAGACGGGCATTCAGGTTCTCTATACGGCTACGGACCACCTCACTGAACAGGCCGTTATCTGCTTCATATGCCTGTAGAGTGGCTTGTGCCTGTTCACGGAACTGCGGCAACAGCCGACCCTGATACAAGCGAACCTGCTCGTCGAGACGGTTAAGCTGGGCATAAGCAGCATTCACTGCGGCCAGCATCTCTTTCAGCTTCAGAGCCTTATCAGTACGGATCTTTTCCGCCTCTGCCTGGGTTGCCAGTACCTGATGATCCTGCCGTGCGGTTGACCACAACGGCATATTCACCGTCACTCCGATGCTGAACAAATCGGCACGATCATTGTTATTCAGGTCATCCCCCCGATAGCCGTAGCTGGCATTCAGGCCCCACTCCGGCTTGTATTGCTGCCGCGCCAGTTCGGTGCGGGTTTCTGCGTTGCGAACCTGTTGTTCGGTATCCCGGATCATGGGGTGTCGATTAAGGAACGCTAACAGATCCGATTGCATAGGCAGTTCATCGCCAAACAGGCTTTCACCCAGAAATGGCAGATCAGTTTCTGCAGTATTGAAGCTGAAAGAGTGACCCGATGCCTGTGCCTCTTCAAAGCTCACTAACCAGCCCTGAAGTTGCTGCTCAACATCATCCCTCTGTAGCTGAATGCGCTTAAGACGATCATCAATACGGGTACGCTCCAGTTGCGCCTGCACCAGATCCTGCTGCCGGGTGGAGCCCAGAGCCGAGGCATAGCTGGCCAGGGATATATCCTCCAACTGATCAAACAGAGAGATATTGCGGTGGATCAGGGCTTCACTGTTACGGGCCAGCTGCAGACGCAGCCAGAGCTGAGTCACCTGCAGACGAATCCGGGCTTCCCTTTCCATACGCTGTAAAGGTTGCTGATCCCCCTGCTGGTTATAGAGACGCCGCATCAGATCCCGGGACTCCCCACGGGGGAATTTCTGGCTGACACCTGCAACCAGTTGGGTCATCGCCTCCTGATTAAAGTCCAGTGTATTGGTTGGCAGGTTGGCCAGCTTTAATGACAACGTGGGGTCAGGTAACTGGTAAGCAGCCTCGCCACGGTCTCGCAGCCCCTGCTCAGCTGAGACGCTACCACTGAGCCAGTAATCCCGCTCCACAGCCTGTTTAACAGCCTCATCCAGAGTCAGTTCAGCCGCAGACAGCGCATTAGATAACGGTATAAAAAGTATTAGAAGCGCCTTGCCTAAATGCTTAAGACGAAGCGCTATTCTGTTGTTTTGCTTGTTCATCACACACACCCTGTAAAGAGCTTAATGAAAAAACCAAAGTAAACGCGCATGGGCCTGAGCCCATGAAAGAATGAAGAGGAAGTACTGAAGAAACGCAGGAAATCAGGCCCTGTCAGGCATCAGTTCCAATTCAGTCGGATCGATTTCAATAGGTCCGGAAGCCACAGCATGAGCAGGCTAGACCCGGACAGAGAGAAACTCAGCCCTTCCTGTATCAGTGGGATATAGGAGGACGGTAAAGAGACACAACAACGCCACTGAGAGGGTTGTCATGTAACAGGTCAACAGGCTGCATCGGCAGCTTCGACCCCATAGAGGTCTGTTGCAGGTTGATGCCCATAACTGATACACAGTGGTTCATCGAGCAGGGTTCAGACGCATCACAGCTGGCAGCAGCAGTGGTCGCGAGACAGCTCATCGTCATCTCTGCGCAGCAGGCGGGGTTGGTTTGCCCACTTTCATGAGACATCGCCTGAGAAGCGTGATGAGCCGAATGATCAACCATCATGGTTTCCATGGTTGAGTCAGGCAGAACAGACATAACATCGGCAGAAGCAATAGCGGTCAGCAGCTGAGCAGCAAATACTGCCAGCATCGCAAACACGATCATTGTCTTTCTGATTAGAGTAGCCATTAATGCCTGTTCAGGACGCCGGTGCGTCCTTTATCAATTGAATACCGTTAGTGGTATGACCGGGCAGTATATAGAAAGTTCTCCGTGTCACAAGTATCGGATAGGATAAACTGATACTCCAAAACGACTTTAATCCACCGTTCAGTCAGTTCATTCTGCTTCGATAACAGCTGTGACTACTGACCGGTATCAATGATCGCCCCCCTGTCCTGCGCCGCTTGATAGCCATCAAATACACCTGATCTGCCCGACTGATAGCCTGCCAGCTCTTTAATAGTCAGTATCGGTGATCAGGATGGAACTCGTATGTCCTGCCGGCAGTTTTCCTGCCCTTAAAGCCGCCGTGGATAACGGCGCAGACACAGTCTATTTCGGTTTCAGGGATGCCACCAACGCCCGGCACTTTAAGGGCCTTAACTTCGACCGCAGCCGTGCCGAAAAAGGCATCAGCTATGCCCGCAGCCGGGGCACCAAAGTGTATTGTGCGATTAATACCTATCCCCAGCCCTCCGGTTGGCAAGCCTGGCAGGATGCTGTGGATATGGCTGCCGATATGCAGGTTGATGCTCTGATCGCTGCGGATATGGGCGTACTTGGCTACGCAGCAGAACGTCATCCACAACTTAAACTTCATCTGTCCGTGCAAGGCTGCGCGACCAACTATGAAGCGCTGCGCTACTATCAGGAACAGTTCGGTATTCAGCGTGCCGTGTTACCAAGGGTATTGTCTCTGGCACAGGTGGAACACGTGGCCAGTCAGAGCCCTGTGGAGCTCGAAGTTTTCGCTTTTGGCAGCCTGTGCATCATGGCCGAAGGCCGCTGCTATCTGTCATCCTATCTGACCGATGAGTCCCCTAACACCTGCGGTGCTTGTTCTCCGGCAAAAGCGGTGCGCTGGGAAGAAACCCCGCAAGGACTGGAATCCCGTCTCAACGGTGTACTGATCGATCGTTATCAGGAAGGTGAAAACGCCGGTTACCCGACGCTGTGTAAGGGCCGGTTTGAAGTCGATGGCAACATCTATCACACCATGGAAGAGCCCACCAGCCTCAGCACCATCGACCTGATACCTGAGCTACAGCGTATCGGCATTCAGGCCGTCAAAATTGAGGGCCGCCAGCGCAGCCCGGCCTATGTTGCCAAGGTCACCCAAATCTGGCGGGAAGCGCTGGATCAGGCTAAGCAGAATCCCGACAACTACCTGCCCCGCCAACAGTGGCGCAGCGAACTCACCAATCTTTCCGAAGGTTCTACCACCACCATCGGTGCTTATCATCGCGCCTGGCAATAAGAGGTAATGACTATGAAAATTGCTCTGGGACCGGTCCTCTATTTCTGGCCGAAACGGGATCTGCTGAACTTCTACGCCGAGATGGCGGATCAGCCGGTGGATATTGTCTATATCGGTGAAACGGTGTGTTCCAAACGCCGGGAGATGCGCTTTATTGACTGGATTGAACTGGCCGATGCACTGACCAATTGCGGCAAAGAGGTTGTCCTCTCAACGTTGGCGCTACTGGAAGCAGAATCAGAACTGAAGACCCTGAGACGCCTGTGCGAAAATGACCGTTTCAGAATCGAGGCCAACGATATTGCTGCGGTTCAGATGTTATCCAAGGCAGGTCTGCCGTTTGTCACCGGCCCGGCGGTTAATATTTACAATATCCGGGTACTGCAGCAGCTCCATAAGAGCGGTATGCGGCGCTGGGTGATGCCTGTAGAACTCGGAGCCAGCACACTGGAACAGCTTCTGAAGCAGGCAGCGGAAACCGATCTGGATATAGAAACTGAAGTGTTCAGTTGGGGCCGTTTACCGCTGGCTTACGCCGCCCGTTGCTTTACAGCTCGCTATCGTAACCTGCCGAAAGATAACTGCAGCTTCTGCTGTATTGAATACCCTCAAGGGATTCAGACCCGCTCTCAGGAAGGCACCGAACTGTTCACCATGAACGGCATTCAGACCCTTTCCGGAGATATCTACAATCTGGAAAACGAAATTCCTGATATGCAGAATCTGGGCGTCGATATCTTACGCCTCAGTCCCGAACGGCAGGGTATGGAACAGATTATTCAGCGTTTCCATCAGCGAATAGAGGGTGTCACAGAAAGCACTGATGCCAACCGTATTCCGTTGCTGGATCAGAACTGCAACGGCTATTGGTACGCCCAACCAGGTATTGATCGGGTGATGTGAGAGTCAATCCGGGTCACTGCCCAGGTCACAGCCCAGGTCACAGATAGTCGCGACGGGGGGGCGCTCGCTACAATGAACCATTCAACAACAAAAGAAGAGAACGGGCCTGGGATGGCCCGTTCTGTAACCAGGCTTTTTATTACAAGAGTATCAGGAAGAAGGCGTTATCTTAGCCATCAGGCTCATGCCTTTCAGAAATACCGCAGGGAGTTCACTCCAGTCGATACTGTCCAGCAGATTCTTAACCGCCAGCCCCAGCTCAGTATCCCCTTCGATCAGCAACTTGCGCTGAAAGAATAGTGTATCCGGGTCCTGATCTCGGTTTGCCAGTCTAATAAACGCCCCGGCATCCCCTCTGATCCAGGCGTCCGCCACAGCGTCTTCACAAACAATCAACTGCTCTCCCAGACAACGAAAACTCACCTTTATCCCCAGATCCTGAACATCCAGACCCAGCGTCTGATCTTCCAGAAAGTAAAACTCATCATCCGCCAACGGCTGTCTGAAGGCTTTGTTTAATGCCGTTTCAATCACTGATTTTTTTACAGAGAAAGGCACCAGCGGTTCAACCTTACGCACCAGAGTAAACAGCGGTGCTGGTGATAGTTGAGGCAGCTGGACAGAGGGTAAAGAGGCAAACATAACGTCACTCCGGATGAGTCAATAAACCAGAGCAGGTCTTATAAAGGTGTGCTTTCTGAAGAATCCTGCGTAAGAGTAATCATGGTAAAGATACGGCAGCCAGATGCCTTTGACAGATATCAAAGGCGATCTGTCGAAGATTGCTCTAGGTCATCCAGAAAGCGATTAACAGGAACATCGAGACGGTAAACCAGACCAGCGACATCAGTTGCCAGAACAGTACGGAACTGGAACTCTGCTGAGTGTTTTCCCGGGGTGTCAGGAACTCAGGATTCGGCTCGGTGAGATCGTGCATAAAGTGCTCCAGAGTGTCGTAGCGCTCAGCCGGTTTGATCGATAGTGCTTTTTCCAGTGCCCGGTCAAACCAGACCGGAATAATCGCGTTATGACGATCAGCCGGAATATAGATCAGCCGCTCCAGATGCTGTGGTTTTTCACAGCGCTCCAGCGCATCACCATAGGGCAGTTCCTGAGTAAATACTTCGTAGGCAATGGCCGCCAGTGAGAACTGATCACCCTTGGTACCTGTATTCTGCCCCAGTCGGAACACCGGATCAGAGTAGTTCATGGTACCCAGAATCCTATCCCGCTCCAGCGGTACAAAGATCTCATTCACACCGGCCACAAACACCGAGCCAAAGTCGACGATCTTCACCTGATCATCCGGCGTGACCATAACATTGCTGGGCTTCAGATCCTGATGCAGGGTTTCCCGCTGATGGAACGCTTTCAGCCCTTCGGCGATCTGCTTAACAATCTCAATCGCGCGTGCCGGTTGCGGATGAGGGTTCGCAGCGATCCACTCGTCCAGTGGTACACCCTCGATATGCTCCATCAGATAATAAAGAAAATGCTTGGCCCGGTTCGGGTGGTGAATCTTCACCACATGGGCATTGCTGATCCGGCTACCGACCCATTCCTCCATGATGAAACGCTCGATATAGGCAGGATCATCAGAGAAATTCTGCGACGGTGTTTTCATCACATAACGACCGCCCTCTTCCATATCCTCAACCACGTACAACTGGCTGCGATTACTGGCATAGAGCTGGCGCTCGATCAGAAAACCATCGATCTTCATTCCCGGTTCCAGTTCCGGTGGGAACGGCAGACGGGTCAGCTTGTCAGTCAGGTCATCGATATTGTCATCGGCCAGCTCATCCACAGTAATCAGCTGACAACTCAGATTATCCGTACTACCAGCATCGAAAGCCGCCTGGGTGAGGCTGTCACAGGCACTCTGCAGGTCATCAGCGTGCTGAATAATCTGCTTCATCTGAGACGGTTCAAGGGAATCATGAACACCGTCTGTGGACAGCAGGAAAGTATCTCCCTCCTCCAGTTCCACAGTGCGATAATCGATCTCCAGATGCGTATCCATACCCATCGCCCGTGACAGACAACTGTTACTCTCACTCAGCGGCGTGGTGTGATCATCGGTGAGTAACTCGAGACCATCTTTGCGCAGCAGGTAGATGCGGCTATCACCGATATGGAACAGATGAGCGGTGCGGGACTTGATCACCACCACAGAGAGCGTACAGACGTAGCCGCGGGTGGTAGAAAGGTACTCGTGACTTCTGGAATACAACGCACGGTTAATCGCCGTCAGGACTTTCTGTGCTGACTTTTTAACCGTCCAGATATCCGGTGTATCAAAGTAGTCATTGATAAACTCACTGACACAATACTGCGAGGCTTCTGCACCGGCTTCTGCTGTACTGACACCGTCAGCGATCAGACCGGCAGCGCCCTTGGTAGCCAGCAGATTGCCTTCCGGCATATAAAACCCCAGGCAGTCTTCATTGCGGTGTTTACGCCCGGTAAGGCTGCTCTGCGCAGCGGTCAGTCGGATATCCGTTGCAAGTAGCATATGACTGTACTCCAGAAACGCCAAAAGGGATTACCTGAGTAACCCCTTCTGGCAAGCACTATAGCTTATAACACATGAGCTTATTCCACATCGATCAGCTGGACGGTGCCATCCGGCAGAACCTCGGCCATCTGGCCTTTCGGTTCATCCATAAACTGTACGAACAGGAACACCACTGCGGCAGACGCACCGATCACCATAAAGAAGGTGGAGTAGTCTACAAAAGAGAGTACTGTCAGGTAGCATACCGCACCAACATTACCGTAAGCACCCGCCATACCGGCGATCTGACCGGTCATACGACGCTGTACCAGAGGTACGACTGCAAACACCGCACCTTCACCAGCCTGTACAAAGAAGGAACAGCACATAGTCGCGATCACCGCTAGCGGAATCCACCAGCCGGAATCAATCTGAGACAGTACGAAGTAACCTACAGCCAGACCGGCAATCAGCAGCGACAGTGTTTTACGACGACCGATAGTATCACTCAGGTGCCCCCCGGTAGGACGCGCCACCAGGTTCATAAAGGCGAAACCGGATGCCAGCAGACCTGCTTTAACAGGGTCCAGACCTTCAAAAGTTTCCAGGAAGAACAGTGGCAGCATGGAAACCACCGCCAGCTCGGAACCGAAAGTTACGAAGTAAGCGACATCCAGAACTGCAACCTGTTTGAATTTGTAACGCTGAATCTCAGGAACACCGTTTTTCAGGTTCTCTTCGTTTACATGGTAGATCGCCCGTACCTGAACCAGGAACAGCAGTACCAGTACAGCGTAGATACCCTTGGTAGAAAGATCATCCAGCAGACCCAGGTTAGATGGAGACAGCTTCCAGGTCAGTACCGCCAGAGCGATATACATAGGAATGTTCATGCCGATGTAGAAGAAGAAATCCTTCTTACTGGTTACTTCCAGACCGCCGTGTTTCTTAGGCTTGAAGTAAGTAGAGCCTTTCGGAGTGTTACGTGCTATACGCAGGTAAATCACACCGTAGATCATGGCCATTACACCAGTAGTAGCCAGTGCATAACGCCAGCCGTCATCACCGCCATACAGCAGTGCCAGAGTTGGTAGAGTCATAGCGCCCGCGGCTGAACCGAAGTTACCCCAGCCACCGTAAACACCTTCTGCAACCCCCACCTGCTTAGCCGGGAACCACTCACCCACCATGCGGATACCGATTACAAATCCGGCCCCGATAAAGCCACTGAGGAATCGCATTATCGCCAGCTGCTCATAGGTCTGCGCCGCGGCAAAGCCAAGACAGATTGCACCACCGATTACCAGCAACATGCTGTAGACAGCCCGCGGGCCATATTTATCAACCAGTGTACCGATAACAATACGGGACGGTATTGTCAGGGCCACGTTGAGGATCATTAACGCTTTTACTTCGGCGCTGGACAGGCCGAAGGCTTCTTTAATAAACGCCAGCATCGGCGCGTGGCTGAACCACACCACAAAGGTGAGGAAGAAAGCAAACCAGGTAATATGCAGCGTCTTGATCTTAGGATCACTGAAATCAAGAAGCCTTATTCTATCGGTGGACATGGGACTGCTCCTGATAAGGTCAAAATGGCTTTGGGCCAAACTTCAGAAACACGGGGCAACCGGAAGGTTGGAGGGGCTTATGGGGGAACCGAAACAGCCTGAAGTCACCCGTGTTTTGCAAGTGAAATTACGCCAATTCCTTAAGGAGCTTTTTGACATGCATCAAGTTCGAAAAGGTACCTCCCAGCCCGTATATGACCAGATACCACCTTAGAGGTACACCACACATACATCTATAACCCTTTGTTTTATATATCTTTTATAATCAATACAGAGATACAGATCAGCAACCGTACTATCCCTCAATTCTTTGGGGGTATCTGCCGCTTTGTCGTATTGATCTGAAAAAAAGCGCAGCAGTTTACGGCATGTATAAAAAATGAACGATGATCATCGTCAATTCTGAACGGCCAGAATCCGGGTTATTAGAGGTATACAAAAGTTACCCCCACAGAGGAATATTCACAGTGCCCGGGTTTTCTCTTACGGCATGTATAAAAAATGAACGATGATCATCGTCAATTCTGAACGGCCAGAATCCGGGTTATTAGAGGTATACAAAAGTTACCCCCACAGAGGAATATTCACAGTGCCCGGGTTTTCATTAAAGTGTGTTTGCTGCCAAGGCGAAGTGTGAGCACCCCTCACCTCAGTTGCGGTCATGAGCATGCAGTACATGACCGCGCTTCACACTTCAGCCAACGCAGCACTGGCACGATCCTTAAGCTCTTAGATAACAGGATCTTTTATCGCACCCCGGTACAGACGCAGCTGGCTCTCTCTCCTCTCATGCTGTGGTTATACCGGGGTATTTTTTAGCCATCATTTTTGCGGGCAATTATAAATACCTCGATGCCCTGCGTGCCATGATGCCAGCGAGTCTCGATGCTGAAGCCGGCATCGGTTATCTCCCTGACCAACTGTTCTTCCGAGATCACGAACAGGTCCGGCATCAAACCGAACATCTTACCCAGAGGCACAATCAGTGTCAGAAAGCGCAGCCATGAATGTGCCAGACACCCGGTGGCGCTGACAAACACCCCACCGGGTTTCAGCACACGGGCTACCTCTGCGAATGTTGCCTGCCGGTCCGGAATCAGATGGATCACATTCAAGCCCAGTACCGCATCCTGACTTGCCGTACCGGCATTAAACTCTGCCAGTGTCCCGCGGCTGAAGGTGATATTCTCGACACCCGCCTTATCTGCTTGCTGACGACCAATCTCAAGCATCTTCTCTGAGATATCCAGCGCATCAATATGCTTTACATAGGGGGCATGATGAATCGCAGTGGTGCCGGTACCGCAACCAAATTCGAGCATCTGCATATCGGCAGTCAGAACTCTCTGGGTTTCAGCCAGTTTACGCTGATAAGCCGCTTCATCAGGTACCGCCTTTCGGGCATACTTTTCAGCCACACCATCCCAGAATTTATCGGATTGACTCATAATCACTCCCTGATGATTCAGACCAGTATCCGGTTATCAGCCTGCACAGTCAGCTTGCCATCGGCGCTGAACGCCAGACTCACCTCTGGATACTGCACATTATCCCCCAGCAGATGGCTGAAGCGCTCCAGAATGCTCTTTACCTCGGCATCGGAACCGGCCTGATCCAGTGCGTCATGCATTGGCTGCAGTGATTTCAGGGCCGCCACATGAGAGCTCAGACCATTCACCGTCGATAGCATATGCTGCATCTCTGGCTCATCTTTTAACGCCTGCTGCAGTTGCCGGGCATAGGGATAGTCCTGCGGCAGCACCAGTTGCCCCTGCTGGTCAAAGCGAATGGTAGCAGGTGCTTCAGGAATATCATGACGGGCCAGAAACTCAGGAAAGCGCTGGCTGATATGCTGCTGCAGTGCTGCAACATTTGCCGCGTTTGGCAGCAACAGAGCGCCCGGATCAAGCAGACCATTTTTCAGATGAGCGCCCGGTTTAAAGTAGCTGTCCAGATCGACATCGCGACGTCCGTCAGCGGTTTCCATTGGGTAGACCGCTTTACTGGATGCCAGGGATTTTGACTCCTGCGACAGATTCACTGTCCCGGACTGGCCAGATGTTGCCGCTTGCTGCGACGAAATGAGCGGATCGGTTGCCGCACTTTCGCGACCAGAAACGCGGCCAGAAGTTACCCCTGAACCTGCCTGAATCCCGGTTGATTGCTGTATATACATAGCTTTTCCCTAAGACTTATCCTGCACGAAGCAGGTAATTTCATTTCTTAGAGAGAACTCACAGCAAATTTAAGGCCAGATAATAGCAGGTACTTTAATCCAGCCAACGACAAAAGGATTAACCCTTAATACAGACGTAAACCGAATTGGTCGACTCACTGCTCTGGAAGGGGTTCTGAAAAGAGATAACGTGCGACTGCACATCGGCAAACACCGTTTTCAGCAAGGCTTCAAATTCAGGTTCCGGCAGGTTCTGCGACCACATCGCGAATACACCACCAGGTTTAAGCTGCTGCGCCATCAGCGCCAGATTCTCAGTGCTATAGAAACTGGCATTGGCTGAGTTAAGGTATTCGGTTGGCGAGTGATCGATATCCAGAAGAATGGCGTCAAACTTCTTCCCCGGCGCATCCGGATCAAAGCCGGTTTCCGGAGCTGTCGCCAGATCGAAGAAGCTGCCGTGTACATAGCGGTTGCGGGAATCAGCATTCAGCTCTTTACCCAGTGGCACCAGCTCTTTCTGATGCCACTCGATTACCGTTTCGATAGCATCCACCACCAGCAATTCATCAATACGCTGATCTTTCAGGGCCGCAACCGCGGTATAACCCAATCCCAGGCCGCCGACGACGACACTGAGATTGTCCCCTTCAACTGCCGCCAGGCCCAGATCAGACAGCGCTTCTTCAGCATCGACAAACAGACTGGACATCAGAAACTCTTCGTTGAGTTTCACCTCGTAGATATCCCGATCCCCCAGAGCCGGCATACGGCGTCGGCGCAGAGAGATAAGACCCAGTGGGCCGGTCTGGCTATCAATTTCTTCAAAAAGTCGGGACATAATCGGGCTTCCAGAGGCAAAGAGATTTAAAGGCAATCATGTTTAACCACGATTGCCTGATCCGGGGAATACTACAGCAGATAAGTCGCTAAATCTCTTAAACGCCGAGCTTTACATTGAGGTCAGATCAGCCTCAGGACAAGCCTTCCTGCACCGCCCAGACGGCAACTTCGACCCGCGAACGCAGATGCAGCTTTTTCAGCAGGTGCTTCACGTGCACTTTGACCGTGCCTTCGGTAATGCTGAGTTTACGGGCGATCAGCTTATTCGGCAGTCCGGCTGCGATCAGTTTGATGATCTGTCGCTCCCGCGGGGTCAGGCTGTTGATATCAGAGGACTTAGCGGTACGCCCTGATTGCAGGGCCTGAGCCAGCAACGCGGTCAGGCGATCACTGATCACCATTTTACCCAACGCCGCCTGATGCAGATTACTCAGCAACTCTTCCGGCTCCATATCCTTAAGCAGATAACCGTCAGCACCAGCGCGTAAGGCTGCCACCACATCCTCTTCGTTATCCGATACGGTAAACACCACAATCCGGGAGCTGACATCGGCTTCGCGAAGCATCTTCAGGGTTTCCAGACCATTAATTTCCGGCATATTAAGATCCAGCAGAATCAGGTCCGGCGCATGCTCCACCGCTTCTCTGACACCATCCTCAGCATTACTGGCTTCGGCGATCACCGTCAGATCATCTTCGAGATCGATCAGCTGTTTAACCCCTTTACGGAGCAGTGGATGATCATCAATCAACAATACCGATGCGGTGGCTACTTCATCATTCATGGTCTGTTTACTCTCCGTTATGTTTAGCTTTCGGGCGGAAGGTCATCTGTACGCAGACACCGCAATCATCCCGATTGAATACCTGCAAGTGTCCACCCAGTGTGGTTGCACGGTCGCGCATAATCACCAGCCCGTAGTGGTTAGTCATATCCTGATTATCCGGAATGCCTTTACCGTTATCTTCAATTCTGACTTCAACTGTGCCGTTTTGTTGCTTCAGATTCACCGAGACATCACTGGCCTGGGCATGCTTAACCACATTCGCCAGTGCCTCACGGACTAACTGCAATACATGAATCTCTTCATTGGGCGACAGAGTCTGATGAGTAATACCGTAGGCCAGTTGGACCGGGAAACCCAGTCGGTCTGAAAATTCGGCCACGGTTTTTTCCAGCGCCGGATATAACCCTGGCTGATCCAGCGTCAGTCGGAAGGTGGTCAGCAGTTCACGTAACTGACGGTAAGCATTATTAAGCCCCTCTTTCAGCTCGCCCACCACATCATCGATCTGCGCTTCATCCGCCTCTTTTTTGCGCAGCAACTGCAGACGGGTTACCTGCATTTTCAGGTAAGACAGTGACTGGGCCAATGAGTCATGCAGCTCCCGGGCAATGACTGCCCGCTCTTCAAGCAACGACATCTGTTGCTCACGCTCCGCTTTCAGCTCCAGTGACAGCACTGTACCGAGGTTTTCAATGATGGTTTCGATCAGCTGAATCTGATCATCGGTGGGCGGATTATCAGCCTGATACTGCAGGCTCATCTCACCAAAGAACGCTTCGCGAGTTTTTATCGGACGGGTGATAGTCTCGTGATCGCGGGTATCCATCCGGTTCACCAGACAGTCGTTACAGCTCTGATCTCCGCAGTCCACCGGACGTTCCAGCCGCTGGGTCGTCAACTGGCGGTAGTTCCGATCCTGGTTAGGCTCAGACAGGGTAACGCTAATCGGACCCACTGGTGTGACCGCTTCCAGATGTTTCAGGACTGGCATCAGTCGGTGGCAGATATCTTCATCGCGGTTGAAGCGTTTCGTCGCCTGATACAGTAATTGTAACGATTCATTACTGTTTCGCAGTTCAGAGGTTTTGCGTTGCACCCGATTTTCCAGATCGGCATATATCTTCGACAGCTCCTCTGCCATCTGGTTAAAGGTGGATGCCAGAACCCCCAGCTCATCCTCGCTTTCAAAATAGACCCGGGAATCCAGCTTACCCTGCCCGGCATCCTTGGCCATCTGTAACAACTGGCCCAGCGGCTCGGTGACGTTGCTCTTTATATCGTAGAGGGCAATAAAGATGATCAGAACAGTCATAAACAGGCTGATACCCTGCACCAGACTCAGCAGTTTGATCTTTGACTCGGTGCTGCGCTCCAGCAGCAATACCATCTGATCGATCTCCGGTACGTACTGTTCAACCTGATCAACGTATTCGGCATAACCGGCAGGCCCGGCCTCTACCGCGACCAGCAATGCCGGGGACAGATCTTTCTGCCACTTCTGCATAATCTTGTTGTACTGCCGGGTCAGCTCATGATCATCATCGCCGGGCATAACATTGGCCAGCACCGGACTACGCAGGCGACGGTCGAACTCTTCGATCGATTGCTTAACCCGCATCAGGGAGACTTCGGACGCTTCATCTTCATGTAACTGGGTTTCTGAAATGATGCGGTAGGACATCATCCGTAGCGAACCTGCCAGGTTAATACCGGCCGCATCGCCCTGGGTACTCTCCGCGACAATCACCGAACTGATCATCCCGATCAGCGCCATCATACTGATGGCCAGCATGGCTGCGCCCAGTCGGGCAATAATGGAATGCTTAAAGAAATTCATACTAACAACGGCTTCCCGGATTCGGACAAAGCAAATTTACCGCACTTCTCAGCGTACTGTCCCCGGTTTGCCCGGGTGTACTCACAAAGAACTGATTCAGCCTGCCCACTTAATCCTGTCTCAAAAACAATTCAGAAATTACCTGTAAAAACAGCCAGTTACAAAGTTAATAGGGAGTACCTCCAAGGTGGTACTCCGCTAATTCTGCTATCAAATCAGACAGTTACATCTTGATTTCGATCAATAATTAATCCGCCCAGCGGCATTAAGTTGACAACTATCAACCGGGACCACTTTTGTATTGCCCTTTATGTGTAACCACTATGTATAGCAACGACAATCAACAACAGATATCAGCGCTGATTATGAGCACCCTGCTTTTTGCAGGCTGTTTCGCAGCGTGGACGCTGGTATCCGTGATTGGCGTACAGATCAAAGAAGAGCTACAGCTGAGCGAAACCCAGTTCGGGATTCTGGTTGCTGCACCGATCCTGACCGGTGCCCTGGCACGCCTGCCCATGGGTATTATGGCAGAGCGCTGGGGTGGTCGCCGTTTAATGCTGATTCTGGTTTTCGTTGTCAGCATCCCCCTTTATCTTCTTTCTGTTGCTGAGACATACTGGCAATACGTTATCGCTGGTCTCGGTGTCGGTCTGGTCGGCAGCAGTTTTGCCCTTGGTATTCACTACGTATCTTCCTGGGCATCCCGCGACAGCCAGGGGCTGGCGATGGGCATCTTCGGTGCCGGCAACCTCGGTGCGGCAATCACTAACCTGATCGCGCCACTGATTATCATTGCATACGGCTGGCGCATGGCACCGACTGTTTATGCCTTTATCCTGATCACTCTGGCCCTGATATTCTGGCTACTGACTCAGGACGACCCACGTCGTGCCAACACCAGCAAGCCGCTGCCAATGCCTACTCTGAAGCAGCAACTGACCCCGTTACTTGACCTGCGGGTATGGCGCTTCGGGCTGTATTACTTTTTCGTTTTCGGTGGCTATGTGGCGTTAGCCCTCTGGCTGCCGGATTACTATGTAGAACACTATGGGCTCGATCTTAAGAGTGCCTCCTTCCTTACCCTGCTATTCACCGTTCCCGGTGCCCTGACCCGCATTATCGGCGGCTGGTGCTCCGACCGGATCGGTGCCCGTCGGGTGAGTTGGACGGTGTTCTGGGTCTGCCTGGTGTGCCTGTTTTTCCTTTCCTATCCGCCTACCACTATGACCGTTCATGGCATCAACCGGGAGATTACTTTCCTGCTGGAGATGCCGGTCTGGCTGTTTACTGTTTTGGTGATGGTGATGGGCATCGCGATGGGATTTGGGAAAGCCAGCGTATTCCGCACTGTATATGACTACTACCCCGACAGGATGGGTGTAGTAGGCGGCGCAGTCGGAGTGCTTGGCGCGATCGGTGGATTTATTCTGCCGATCTGTTTCGGCCTGGTGGCCGATATTCTGGGGATTCGCAGCTCCTGCTTCATGCTGCTGTACGGTCTTTTGGCGGTCTGTATGTTCGCCATGTACTACGGCATGTCCGTGGAAGACCGTCGCAGACGCCTGCAGGACGCGATCCGGAACAACTTTTTGAAGCATAACCCGAATGTACGGGAAGGCTGACCACCGGTACGCCGGGAAGTTGGCAATTCGGTTATATCAGAAAGCATGCCGTGACCTGTAATGGCAACGCCTGCAGCCACGTTAGTCAGAGGAAAAAAACATGTCTGATATTAAAGTATGGGATGTCGAGGACTCCAAATTCTGGGAGTCCAAAGGCAAAAGCGTTGCGAACCGCAACCTGTGGATCTCCATCCCCAGTCTGTTGTGCGGCTTCGCAGTATGGCTTTACTGGGGCATCATCACGGTTCAGATGCTGAACCTGGGCTTCCCTTTTGCGAAAGCTGAACTCTTTACACTGGCGGGTATCGCCGGTCTGACCGGGGCGACTCTGCGTATCCCCAGTAGTTTCTTTATCCGCATCGCCGGTGGCCGAAACACTATCTTCTTCACTACTGCCCTGCTGATGCTACCTGCCGCTGGTGCCGGCTTCGCACTGCAGGACAAGGATACACCGCTGTGGGTATTCCAGATTCTGGCATTCCTGTCCGGTATTGGTGGCGGTAACTTCGCCTCCTCCATGTCCAACATCAGCTTCTTCTTCCCGAAACGTCAGCAGGGTCTGGCACTGGGTCTGAATGCAGGTTTGGGTAATGCCGGTGTAACCACCATGCAGATCCTGGTACCGCTGGTGATGACCTTCGGTATCTTCGGCGGTACTCCAATGATTCTGGAGAACACCTCCGGTACCCTGATCGGTAAGATCCCTGCTGGTTCTGAGACTTATATCCACAACGCCGGTTTCATCTGGCTGGTACTGCTGGTGCCGCTGGCCATCGCTGGCTGGTTCGGTATGAACAACATCCGTACCGATGCCGTATCTCCGGATATCGGTTCTCCTGTTGGCGCGATGGGCAAGATCTCCGGTCTGTTGCTGATCGGTTTCTTCACCGCTGCCTGTGGTCTTTATGTAATCCTGCCTGCACCACTGGGTATGGGTGCACCTGGCTGGGCTAAGTGGCCTGTCATCGCTGGTATTCTTTTCAGCACCGTTATGCTGATGAAAATGGTACCGGGTGATATCAAGCCGAACCTGCAACGCCAGTTCAAGATCTTTGAAAACAAGCACACCTGGGTGATGAGTATCATCTACACCATGACCTTCGGTAGCTTCATCGGTTACTCCGCCGGTTTCGCCCTAGCGATCAAAGTAGTATTCGGTTACCAGCACCTGATGGTTGACGGTGTGATGACCCACAATACTGTGAATGCATCCGGTCCATCTGCCCTGATGTACGCGTGGATGGGACCATTCATCGGCGCTCTGATCCGTCCTATTGGTGGCTGGATGGCCGATAAGGTTGGTGGTGCAAAAGTAACCCAGTACGTTGCTATCGTAATGATCGCCAGTGCTCTGGGTGTAGCTTACTTCCTGAAAGCGGCTTACCAGTCAGCAACTCCGGAAGAGTTCTTCGTACCTTTCCTGATCCTGTTCCTGGTACTGTTTGCAGCAACTGGTATCGGTAACGGCTCTACTTTCCGTACTATCGCCATGGTATTCCCGAAAGAGCAGGCAGGTCCTGCACTGGGCTGGACTTCTGCGGTAGCGGCTTACGGCGCCTTCCTGATCCCTAAGATCTTCGGTGAGCAGATCAAGCTGGCAACTCCTGAAGTAGCTCTGTACGGCTTCGCAGTGTTCTACGCAGTATGTCTGCTGCTGAACTGGTGGTACTACCTGAGCCCTAAAGCTGAATTCAAAAACCCTTAAGGGTTTTGAATTCAGCCAGACCGCAAAGCAAAGCTTTGCTCGCTAGAACGGCGGGCAAAGCCCACCTTGCGGGACGGCGCTGAAGCGCCTTGCGAGTGGCTAGATGAAAAACGCACCCTTTGAGATGCGTTTTTTTGTTTAAGAGCTTTGCTTAAGTGTCGTTGTGGTAGGCGCGTTCCCGCGACGATTAACCGATCATGTGCTAATTCGTCGCCGCGAGGGCGCGCCTCCCACAACCTGACCTTTAGCACCACTCACCGCCTTTCTGAAAAATCGGCACGAGGACGTGCCTCGCTACAAAACTATCCAACCTCTACCGTGCTCCGCTTTTTCGAGCAACGAGCTACGCCCCTCTCTTTTCTTTTTCCAGCAAGTCACGACTGAGTGACGTTCCAGCCACTCGCCACCCGCTAGTTTCCTCTTTCCACGCCCCAAAAACGTTCCGTTTTTGGAGTAATACCCACAAAGAACTCCCATTACCCCCACCCCGGCAACCCACATCCAACCCAACCCTAAAACCCCTTTAAAAACAGCATATTAACCCTTTAAAAAAGGGATACCTCTTTGGTGGTACAAGCGATTTTCCGGGCTTTTCCGCTCTTTTCAGATGTTGATCTCGGTCAAGTGGTCCGAGGCCAAACTGGCTTAATTTTGACGTCACAGTAAACCGCGAGACCGGGCTAAGGATGGACTGGTTAAGCGACAGACATAAAAAACGGCGTCCGCAACTGTTGGCCAAAAACAGAAGCAGACAACAGACCAGAATCCGGTGGAATCCCCCACGGATCGAGTCCTGACCACGAGGTTTCAGGAGAGACAAAATGAGCCATTTGCTTGATCGACTAAAATTTCTAAAACAGAAAACCGGTGAATTTTCTGGCGGCCACGGTGACACCACGTCAGAAAGCCGTGACTGGGAAGACGGTTATCGCCAGCGTTGGCAGCACGACAAAGTTGTGCGTTCAACTCACGGTGTAAACTGTACCGGCTCCTGCAGCTGGAAAATCTATGTGAAGAACGGCCTGATTACCTGGGAAACCCAGCAGACCGATTACCCACGTACCCGTCCGGATCTGCCTAACCATGAGCCTCGCGGTTGTCCTCGCGGCGCCAGCTATTCCTGGTATATCTACAGTGCTAACCGCCTGAAGTATCCAACCGTCCGTAAACGTCTGCTGAAACTGTGGCGTGAGGCGAAAGCCCAGCACAGCGATCCGGTAGAAGCCTGGGCGTCTATCGTTGAAGATCAGACCAAAGCTAAATCCTATAAGTCCGTACGCGGCCAGGGTGGCTTTGTGCGTTCCAGCTGGGACGAAGTCAACGAAATTATCGCCGCTTCCAATACCTATACCATTAAGAACTACGGTCCTGACCGTGTGATCGGCTTCTCGCCAATCCCGGCAATGTCCATGGTGTCTTACGCAGCCGGTGCCCGTTATCTGTCACTGATCGGTGGCGCCTGCCTGAGTTTCTACGACTGGTACTGTGACCTGCCTCCTGCGTCTCCAATGACCTGGGGTGAACAGACCGACGTACCTGAGTCTGCCGACTGGTATAACTCTAACTATGTAATTGCATGGGGTTCTAACGTACCTCAGACCCGTACTCCGGATGCTCACTTCTTTACTGAAGTACGCTATAAGGGTACCAAGACCGTTGCAGTAACCCCGGATTACTCTGAAGTTGCCAAACTGTGTGACCAGTGGATGAACCCGAAACAGGGTACTGATGCTGCACTGGCAATGGCGATGGGCCACGTAATCCTGAAAGAATTCCACGTCGACAAGCCAAGCGAATACTTCACTGACTACGCACGCCGCTACTCCGACATGCCATTCCTGGTACAACTGGAGAAGCGTGACAATGGCAGCTACGCCGCTGGCCGCTTTATCCGTGCCGCAGACTTCGACGCTAACCTGGGTCAGGACAACAACCCTGACTGGAAGACTGTTGCATTCGACGAGTCCAGCAACAGCTTTGTGGTACCAAACGGTTCCATCGGTTTCCGCTGGGGCGAGAAAGGTAAGTGGAACATCGAAGCCAAAGAAGGCGGTGCCGGTAACGATACGCATCTGGCACTGAGCCTGCTGGACAACCACGACGAAGTGGTATCCGTTGGCTTCCCATACTTCGGTGGTGTTGAAAACGAACACTTCACCAACAACAAGTTTGAAGACATTATCCACCACAACATGCCAGCCAAAAAGATTCAACTGGCTGATGGCAGCGAATCTCTGGTGGTAACCGTTGGCGACCTGATGCTGGCTAACTACGGTGTTGATCGCGGTCTGGGCGGTGACTTTGTCGCAACCAGCTTCGATGATAACGCGCCGTATACTCCGGCATGGCAGGAACAGATCACCGGTGTGGATCGCAAAGTCGTGATCCAGATTGCCCGTGAATTTGCCGATACCGCTGATAAGACCAAAGGTCGCTCCATGATCATCGTCGGTGCCGGTATGAACCACTGGTACCACATGGACATGAACTACCGTGGCCTGATCAACCTGCTGGTAATGTGTGGCTGTATCGGTCAGACCGGAGGCGGCTGGGCACACTACGTAGGTCAGGAAAAACTGCGTCCGCAGTGCGGCTGGTTGCCACTGGCATTCGGTCTCGACTGGCAGCGTCCACCACGCCATATGAACGGTACCTCCTTCTTCTACAACCACTCTAACCAGTGGCGCTACGAGAAGCTGGAAGTGGATGAGATCCTGTCGCCTATGGCAGATAAGTCCAAGTACACCGGTAGCCTGGTCGACTTTAACGTACGTTCTGAGCGTATGGGTTGGTTGCCTTCTGCACCACAGCTGAGTACTAACCCTATTGAGCTGACCAAAGCAGCAGAAGCGGCAGGTAAAACGCCACAGGAATACACCGTAGACCAGCTGAAATCCGGTGCTCTGGGCTTTGCTTCGGAAGATCCGGATAACCCGCAGAACTTCCCGCGTAACATGTTCATCTGGCGTTCCAACCTGCTGGGTTCCTCCGGTAAGGGTCACGAGTACATGCTGAAGTACCTGCTGGGTACTAACCACGGCCTGCTGGGTAAAGACCTGGGCGAGCAAGGTGGTAAGAAGCCTGAAGAAGTGAAATGGCATGATCAGGGCGCCGAAGGTAAGGTGGATCTGCTGGTCACACTGGACTTCCGTATGTCCACTACCTGTCTGTACTCCGATATCGTGCTGCCGACTGCAACATGGTACGAGAAAGACGACCTGAACACCTCGGATATGCACCCGTTTATCCATCCACTGTCAGCGGCAACAGATCCAGCATGGGAAGCACGCTCTGACTGGGATATCTACAAAGGCATCGCGAAGAAATTCTCCGAAGTCTGCGTTGGCCACCTGGGTGTGGAAAAAGATCTGGTTACCGTACCGCTGCAGCATGACTCCCCGGGAGAGCTGTCCCAGCCATACGATGTAAAAGACTGGAAGAAAGGCGAATGTGATCCGGTACCGGGCAAAACCCTGCCAACACTGGCAGTGGTTGAGCGTGACTACCCGAACATCTACAAGCGATTCACTTCCGTGGGTCCACTGCTGGAATCCATGGGTAACGGCGGTAAGGGTATCACCTGGAACACTGAGGAAGAGGTCGATTTCCTTAAGAAGCTGAACTGGACTCACGATGAGCCGGGTGCTCACGAGGGCCGTGCGAAGCTGGAAACAGCGATCGATGCTGCTGAGATGATCCTCAGCCTGGCACCGGAAACCAACGGTACCGTGGCGGTAAAAGCCTGGGAAGCGCTGGGCGAAGCCACCGGTCTGGATCACACTCACCTGGCTAAGCCAAAACAGGAAGAGAAGATCCGCTTCCGCGATGTACAGGCGCAGCCGCGTAAGATTATCTCCTCTCCAACCTGGTCAGGTCTGGAAGATGAGCACGTATCTTACAACGCCGGTTACACCAACGTTCATGAACTGATCCCATGGCGTACCCTGACCGGTCGTCAGCAGTACTACCAGGATCACCCGTGGATGCGTGACTTCGGTGAGAGCCTGCTGGTGTATCGTCCGCCGATCAACACTAAAGCGGCCGAGCCGGTACTGAACAAGATGCCAAACGGCAATCCGGAGATCGCACTGAACTGGATCACTCCGCACCAGAAATGGGGTATCCACTCAACCTACTCCGACAACCTGATCATGCTGACCCTGTCCCGCGGTGGTCCGATCATCTGGATGTCTGAAGTGGACGCGGCGAAAGTCGGTATCGAAGACAACGACTGGGTTGAGATCTTTAACTCTAACGGTGCTATTGCAGCCCGTGTGGTGGTCTCCCAGCGTGTTAACGAAGGTATGACCATGATGTACCACGCCCAGGAACGTATTGTGAACGTACCAGGGTCTGAAACTACCGGTACCCGGGGTGGTATCCACAACTCCGTAACCCGGGCTTGTCCGAAACCTACCCACATGATTGGTGGTTACGCACAACAGGCTTACGGCTTTAACTACTACGGTACTGTCGGTTCCAACCGCGACGAGTTTGTTGTGGTACGGAAAATGAAGAACATCGACTGGCTGGACGGTGAGAACAACGATTACGTTCAGGAGGCAGCCAAATGAAAATTCGTTCCCAAGTCGGCATGGTGCTGAACCTTGATAAATGTATCGGTTGTCACACCTGCTCTATCACCTGTAAGAACGTCTGGACCTCTCGCGAGGGTATGGAGTACGGCTGGTTCAACAACGTTGAAACCAAGCCGGGCATCGGTTACCCGAAAGAGTGGGAAAACCAGGACAAATGGAAAGGCGGCTGGATCCGTAAAGCGGACGGCAATATCGAACCGCGTATCGGTGGCAAGTGGCGGGTGCTGGCGAACATCTTCGCCAACCCGGACATGCCGGAGATCGACGACTACTACGAGCCGTTCGACTTCGATTACCAGCACCTGCATAACGCACCGGAAGGTAAGCACCAGCCAGTTGCGCGTCCCCGCTCACTGATCACCGGTCAGCGCATGGACAAGATCGAATGGGGTCCTAACTGGGAAGAGATTCTCGGTACCGAGTTCTCCAAGCGTTCTAAAGATAAGAACTTCGACAATGTGCAGAAGGATATTTACGGCCAGTTCGAAAATACCTTCATGATGTACCTGCCACGTCTGTGTGAGCACTGTCTGAACCCGGCTTGTGTTGCGTCCTGTCCGTCAGGTGCGATCTACAAGCGCGAAGAGGACGGTATCGTACTGATCGACCAGGACAAGTGCCGCGGCTGGCGGATGTGTGTCAGCGGCTGCCCGTACAAGAAGATCTACTACAACTGGAAAACCGGTAAATCCGAGAAGTGTATCTTCTGCTATCCGCGGATCGAATCAGGTATGCCAACCGTCTGCTCCGAGACCTGTGTAGGCCGTATCCGCTACCTGGGTGTGATGCTTTACGATGCCGACCGCATCAAAGAAGTCGCCGCAGCTGGTAACGAGCAGGACCTGTACGAGAAGCAGCTGGAGATCTTCCTGGATCCGTTCGATCCGAAAGTGATCGAGCAGGCTCGCAAAGATGGTGTTGAGGACAACGTGATTCGTGCCGCTCAGGAATCTCCAGTGTACAAGCTGGCGATGGACTGGAAACTGGCGCTGCCACTGCACCCTGAATACCGTACTCTGCCAATGGTCTGGTACGTGCCACCTCTGAGCCCGATTCAGTCTGCGGCTGACGCTGGCCAGATCGGTATGAACGGTGCGATTCCGGATGTCGACAGCCTGCGTATCCCGGTTAAATATCTGGCTAACCTGCTGACCGCTGGTGACGAAAAACCCGTTATCAGCGCCCTGAAACGTCTGCTGGCCATGCGTGCCTACAAGCGTGACGAACAGGTGGAAGGCAAGATCAACCTGGAAGTACTGGAAGACGCTGGTCTGACCGAGCAGCAAGCGAAAGATATGTACCGCTACCTGGCTATTGCTAACTACGAAGACCGCTTCGTGATCCCAACCAGCCACCGTGAGCTGGCTAAGGAAGCGTTCCCGGAACGTAACGGTTGTGGCTTCAGCTTCGGTAACGGCTGTGCCGGCGGTGAGACTGAGTTCAACCTGTTCGGTGGCAAGAAGCAGAACGTCACCATGGTTGAGAAGATTGGCAGCGTGAAGCAGGTTGACCCTGCTGAGCTGGACTAGGAGATCGGTTATGCGAAATCTGAAAGTGATCTCTGCCTTGATGGACTACCCGGAAGCTGAGCTTCTGGGTGGTCGCCAGGACCTGATCGAAGAGCTGCAGAACGATCCATTCCTGCCCGCAGAACAGAAAGCTGCGCTGATCAGCTTTGTTGAACAGCTGTGCAGCAAAGATCTGCTGGATGCGCAGGAAGAATATGTCGCCCTGTTTGACCGGGGTCGCTCCCACTCTCTGCTGTTATTTGAACACGTGCACGGCGAAAGCCGTGACCGTGGTCAGGCGATGGTGGACCTGATGGCGATCTACGAGAAGCAGGGATTCATGATCGACCAGCGCGAACTGCCTGACTACATCCCACTGTTCCTGGAATTCCTGTCTCTGCGACCGGAACAGGAAGTGCGTCAGTGGCTGGCTGATGTCTGCCATATTCTGGCCCTGCTGGAAACACGACTGCACAAACGGGAAAGCAATTACGCCGTGCTGTTTGAAGCACTGCTAAGCCTGACCGGTGTTGCCGTTGAGCGGGAAGAGCTGAAGGAAAAAGTCGCTAACGAAGTCCGCGACGATACCCCTGAAGCACTGGACCAGGTGTGGGAAGAGGAGATGGTGCGCTTTACCGAAGGTAGCGCCCAGAACGGTGCTGACCAGTGTGGGGATAACCTGCTCAATCAGCGTCGCCGTGAGCTGGACTCTGTGGATGTGGCCAAGCCACTGCACATCCAGCCAGCCGTTCAATCTTCACAGCCAGGAACAACCGGCTCCTGAGGGGCCCGGGAGAGAAACCATGTCATACATTAATGATCTTCTGTTTGGGGTATACCCATACATTGCCGGTGCAGTTTTCCTGATCGGCAGCTGGATTCGCTACGACCGGGAGCAATACACCTGGCGTGCCAGTTCCAGTCAGATGCTGAGCTCGAAAGGGTTCCGTGCCGCCAGTAACCTGTTCCACGTCGGTGTGCTGTTTATCTTCTTCGGCCACCTGGTGGGCTTGCTGACGCCACACGCTGTCTACGAGCCATTCATCTCCACAGCTAACAAACAGCTGTTGGCGATCATCAGTGGTGGTGCTGCCGGCATCGCTTGCTGGGTCGGTGCCTTCCTGCTGCTGAAACGCCGCATGGGTGATGCCCGCGTACGTGCCACCGGTACTAAAGCGGATCTGTTCATCCTGATGCTGCTGTTTGCACAGGTAACACTGGGCCTGCTGACTATCCCATTCTCAATGGGTCACCTGGATGGCAGCGTCATGGTGCTGCTGGCAAACTGGGCACAGAGTCTTGTGACTTTCCAGGCGGATGCAGCGACTCACCTGACTGATGTCGGCTTCATCTACAAGCTGCACATCTTTGTTGGCCTGACCATGTTCGTGGTCTTCCCGTTCACCCGGATGGTTCACATCTGGAGTGCACCGGTGAAGTACCTTGCCCGTGGTTACCAGATCGTACGTCAGCGTTAATAACGCCAGTCGTCACCTGCAGCTCAGGCTGCAGGTGACACTTAACCCTGATAACCGCCCTGATAACCATTGCCTCTAAAAAAGCGCCAACCAGAGCCCAGCAACACCTGATGACGCTTTTTTACACAGAACTGAGGACTTCCGTCATGCAGATGATAGATACCATTGACCTGCCTATCGACCCAAACACAGAAGCACCGGATTTCGACGAGGTGATCGTCAACGGCAAAACCATCGATTCACATTCGATTCTGCAAGAGATGCAGTACTACCCCGCCGACACCATGGAAGCTTCCCGTCAGCAGGCGGCGCAATCCCTGGTAGTGCGCGAGCTACTGTTACAGCGGGCCGAGGCGGTCAGTCTCACTGAAACCGATGAAGAGCTGCGTATCAGCCAGTTGCTGGAACAGGAAGTAGAACTGTCCAGTGCCGACGAAGCCACCTGCCTGCGCTACTACGAAGCCAATACCGAGAAATTCAAAACGCCAGTACTGATCGCCGCCAGCCACATTCTACTGGGTGCTGATCCGCAGGATCTGGAAGAACGAGCTAACCGAAAAGCACAGGCTGAATCGCTGATCAGAACCCTGCAAGCCAGCCCGGATAAGTTCGCGGCCCTGGCAAAACAGGATTCAGACTGCCCCTCTAAAGAACTGGGTGGACAGCTGGGACAGCTGGATAAGGGACAGACCGTGCCGGAATTCGAGCGCCAGATCTTCGCCCTTGAACCGGGCCTGGCAGACCGCCCAGTCGAAAGCCGTTACGGTTTCCACGTGGTACGAATTGATCAACGGGTTGAAGGTGAACAACTGCCGTTCGAAGCAGTAGAGGAAAAGATCCGTGACTACCTGCAGGAACGCAACTACCGCCGTGCCGTGAATCAGTACATTCAACTGCTGGCCGGTGACGCTGAGATCAACGGTTTCGAAATCAGTGGTGCCGACTCACTGCTGGTGCAGTAAGCAGGACACAAGAGAATACAGAAGCCAGCATAGCGAGGAGTATTCATCATGCTCAGTGATCTACTGGATAAGAATAAAGCCTGGGCCGACAGAATGGAGGCGGAACACCCGGGCTTTTTCAAGCAACTGGCTGCCCAGCAGAAACCGGAATACCTCTGGGTAGGCTGCTCCGACAGCCGGGTACCGGCCAACGAAATTGTGGGCCTGTTACCGGGTGAGCTGTTTGTTCATCGCAACATTGCCAATATGGTGCTGCATACCGACCTGAACTGCATCTCGGTGCTGCACTACGCCGTGGAAGTTCTGCAGGTAAAGCACATTATTGTCTGCGGCCACTATGGCTGCGGTGGTGTGGCAGCAGCACTGGGCAATAAAGATCTCGGTCTGATTGATAACTGGCTACGTCATCTCAAGGATATCGGCTACAGCAATCGTGAGATTCTCAATACTCAGGCAGATGAGCAGGCACGCGTAAACATGCTCTGTGAACTGAATGTACAGCAGCAGGTTGCCAATATCTGCCGCACTAAAGTGGTCCAGAAAGCCTGGAAAAAAGGTCAGGATCTGACTGTTCACGGCTGGATCTACAGCATCGAAGATGGCGTTATCAAAGACCTGCAGGTGGATGTGAAGGACTTTGACGCCATGCCGGATATCTACTGCGTGGAATAGCTTATGAACTCTCCCGAATTCGATCAGGCGCTGGCTCTGGCACGTCAGCACCCTCTGTTTCATTCCCTGGGTGATGGCCAGTTTAAGAGACTGGTTCGTTGCGCTCATCTGCATAATCTGGCCTCCGGCCAGCCGCTGTTTATGCAGAACGAGACCGCCGAACGTTTCTACCTGATTATCAGCGGTACAGTGAAACTCTATCGCCTGCATACCGATGGTCGGGAGATCATCATCAATGTGCTGAAATCCAACGAAACCGCCGGTGAAGCGGCAATGTTCTTCGATAAGCCGAGCTATCCGGTGAATGCCAGTATCGAAGAAAAAGCTCAGTTATTGAGTTTCAGCAACCGGGTCTACAAAGAACTTCTGGAAGCGTCCAGCAGTACCTGCTTTAAAGTCATGGGCGCCCTCGCCTGTCGCTTGCAGAACTGCTTGTCAGAAATCGAAACCCTCACCCATCAGACCGCCACCCAGAGAGTGGTTCGTTTTATTCTGGGCCTGATCGAAGAACAGGATCGACACAAAGAGCAGGTCGAAATCACCCTGCCGGTCGCCAAACGTCTGATCGCCGCCCGACTGGCTATGCAGCCGGAAACATTCTCCCGGGTCATCCATGACTTCCGGGCTCAGGGACTGCTTGAAATCAACGGCCCGGTACTGAATATCGCCCGCACCAGCGCGCTGAAAGAGATGGTATAAGCTTACCTGTCTGCCTCAGAGCCTCTTTTCACCGAGAGGCTTTACTCCTGCCAAAAACATATACCCATTCTAAGAGGTGTAAGCCTTGAGGGTAAACACTGTTCCTACTTACACTATTGTGAAACGTTAGTTTGATTGCCGTCGGAATCAGGACCGCGACCAGAAATGGTACCGGGATATGGATATACAACAGGCATGCCAGAGGTTTTCAATGGAAATTATCAGTGATGACTCTTTCGAGCTGGAAGAGCTTCCCAGTGAGCAGAATTCAGAACCAGTTACGCGGAAAGACTACCGCTTAAAGCTGAAAGATCAGATCGATTTTTCGGTGGTCATTGATGGCAAAAGCTATCCGCTGATTGATGCCAGTGAGTCCGGGGTCTGTATCGCTATTGATGGTGAAGCTCCGTTTAACGAGGATGATGAATTGGCTCAATGCAGCATAGTACTGAATGAGCAGCACTTTAACGATCTAAAAGGTGAAGTGGTACATAAATCCACCAACGGCGAAGGTAACTGGATCTGTGGAGTCCAGTGGACAGAGGTGGATAAAGAAACCAGCAAACAACTAAAACAAGCACTGTTCACATTGCGTCAGGAGATGTTTGAAAATGCCTGAGCAAGAGCAAGTGGATGTAATGAGCTTACTGCTCAACGAAGATGTTGATGATGATATTGAAGAGCTTGAACAACTGAACAACCTTATCTTCAGCGATTCAGAAAGTATGCTGGAAGAAGAAGCAACTGTTCAGGGCGAGCTGATCTGGCAGAACGAAACCGACAAGTTCGCTGTCCAGGTAAAAAAGGTGAAAGGTAAGATCAGTCTCAACTTCATTACAAAGTCAAAATCCGATGTCTCAGTGCAAAGACTGGCCAAAGTTGCACTGCACGCCATCCTGGAAGATCTTAAGAAGGCGAAGCCATGACTATTATTGTT
Organism: uncultured Amphritea sp.; assembly: GCA_963669425.2. Taxonomy (GTDB): domain Bacteria; phylum Pseudomonadota; class Gammaproteobacteria; order Pseudomonadales; family Balneatricaceae; genus Amphritea. The sequence goes on along the minus strand of CAXXNC010000002.1, from coordinate 768,129 downwards.
TGTCCCAACTGTTCCAGAAAGCATCGTGCGGATACGGCTAAGGTTACGTCGAAGAAGAAATTCATAGTCCGTTGTAAGGCCTGCGAACACAAGTTCCTGATCAATCTGGAGCATGAAGAGGAGCAGAAACCGGCACCAGCGACTGCGGCCGCAACTCCGGCTCAGGCAACACCCGCTGCGCCGAAAAATACCCGCAAGATCTGTGTTTCGTTGAGTAAAGGTGGTGTGGGTAAAACCACCACTGCTGTGAACCTCAGTGCCGGGCTGGCAATGGCTGGCTACAAAGTACTGCTGATCGACACAGATACCCAGGGCCAGTCCTCTTTCGTACTCGGTAAAAAGCCACCTGCCGGCCTGACCGAGCTGCTGACCGGTGAACTGACCGCAAAAGAGACAATCTTTGAGGCTCGTCCTAATCTGGATATTCTCGGTGGCGGACGCTCACTGGCTGGTGTTAAGCGAGTTATCGATAAGAAGAGTTTCGGGGCTGAATGGACCCTGTCCGAAGCGATGGCTGATATCGATGGCGCTTACGATTATGTAATTATCGATACCTCTCCAGGCTGGGATCAGCTGACCGTCAATGTTCTGTTCTATGCCACCGAAATTCTGACACCGGTCGCCCTTGAAGTGATGGCACTGCACGGTCTGGCAGAGTTCACCAAGAACCTACATGCGATCAAACGTTACAAACCGATCGATCTCAACTACATTGTACCGACCTTCCTGGATGACCGGGTTGAGCAACCTAAGAATATCTATCGTAAGTTGCAGGACCTTTATGGTGACAAGGTATGTACACCGGTACGTTACGATGAACAGCTGGCGCGCTCTCCGTCTCACGGCCAGACTATCTTTGAGTTTGTTCCTGATGGTGTGGGTGCAGCGGATTACGCAGCACTGGTCCGTCGTATCGCCGGTAATAAAGGCGTGCTTCTGGGCGAACAGTTTGATCAGGGTGCGGTTGTACCGAGCTTCTGATCAGTTCCAGCAATAAAAAAGCCGCTCTTCAGCGGCTTTTTTTATGCAATAAATATCAGCAGCAGTTCAGTTCACAACCAGTGGCTCGGCCTTCGCAGCTTCTTTCTGAGCCAGGGCTGCTTCAGCCATTTTCTTACCAAACAGTTCCATAACATCGAGGTTTGCTTCCGGATCAGCGCTGGCTTCATCCATCGCATCAACCATCGCCTGAACGGTTGGCAGGGTCTTCTCTACCAGTTGAGCAATATAAAACTCCGGCGTGGTACCGGTGTACTTGTGATAACGGTCAAACAGCTCAACGGTCTCGGCTGCCAGCTCAACTTTTACAAATGATTTAGTCGCCATATCAGCTCCTGATTATTTTTCTGATACTGAAACATCTCCCCTGCCCGGCGCCACCATTCACCTGTCAGCGGGGACTGCGCAGCAGTTCGTCTGCTGTCACAGAGTAGGCTTTTACTGTAAGAGATCCCCCGGTACGACATTAGGACCAGAAAAAAACTGCATCTGGAACCAGACTGGTCATATCACGGAAACACAACTGGCCCTACTGTTTCAGTCACGCACCGATATGCTGGATGCTGACAAAAATATAACAATCCAGAGACTGACAAAGGCGACGCGATGTCTGAATTTCCAACCCTGCAGGCGATGGGCCTGACCGATATCAACAGTATCAGCCACTACAAGCTGAGCCAGGGAGCCAACACTGAAGAGCTGAAAGTCTACTTCAAGCAACAGGAAGCCACTGATCTGCCCGATAGCAGCAGCTTTCATTTTGAGCGCAACGTAGTCGCCGCTGATAGCGAAGCGCAGGCTCAGAAACTCGGTGGCAGTGATCCGGTACTGGTGGCGGCAATCAGCGAACTGAACAGCCTGTCGAAGAATCTGAGCAAGGTTGATCGCCGCGATGCACTGCGCCGTGAGCTGGACCGTCTGGAGCAGGTAATGACTGACAAGATTCAGGAGCTTCGCGAGAATCTCGACCGTATCTGAATCCGATCATCGATAACTTAAAGGAGGCCTGTGCCTCCTTTATTTTTGAGCGGATCAGTCCAGCGGAATGGTGTAACTGAATACAATGTTGTTTGAGCCGGGGTTCGTATCACCATAATCGGCATTTGAAAGATGATGTATCCCAACGGAAAATCTGGCTCCCCCCTCAAACCGATAGCCCAAATCCAGTCCGGACCTGAACTCCAGCTCAGACCCGAGATCCTTACCACCATTCTGTCTGTACCAGGATGCCGCCCAGTGCGGCGTTAAGAACCAGCTATCTGACGGCCAGAAATCATACCGGCCGCCAGCATAAACCCAGAATGCACCATCAGCATTACTTTCAATTCCGACCACGGGAATAATGCTGAAAAACCGCTCAGATGCCGCCCAGCGGTACTCAACTCCGTACATGGCTACCGCATCATTCTCGAAATCAAAAGTGCCTGCAGTGAGGGCGACAGATGGCGTCTGTTCAGCTTTCACCGGCAGACAAACACAAGTAAGGGACGACAACATAATCGTCAACGTTGAGAGTCTCATATCAGCTTCCTCTGACAGTATCCTCCTCCCCACCGGTATAAGCTATACCTTAGACAGACTCTCGTCCGGATACAAAAAAAGGAGACATCCGGTCTCCTTTTTAGCTGTTACTCTTCTTCGCCGTCAGACTGATCGTCTTCCTGCTCCTCTATCTCCTGCTCGAGAATCTCATCCTCATCAAGATTAAGGAACACTGTTGAACCGTCCACCATTAAGCAACCCAGATGGATTTAGTGTTACAGAACTCACGGATACCGCTGATACCCAGCTCACGTCCCAGACCCGACGCTTTAACGCCACCGAACGGCATACGGATATCACTGGCCACCTGAGCATTCAGGAAGGCATTACCCACCTCAAGCTGACGCAGAATCGCTTCGCCTTTCTCAAGGTCTTCAGTCCAGACACTGGCACCCAGACCAAAACGGGTCGCATTAGCCTGAGCCACGGCATCGGCTTCATCCTTAACAGCAACGATTGCCGCCACAGGGCCGAAGATCTCTTCGTTATAAGCGGTCATCCCCAGGCGCACATTATCCAGAACTGTCGGCGCAAAGAAGTAGCCATCACCTGGCAGGTTTTCACCACCGGTCAGAAGACGCGCCCCCTCTTCAACGGATACCTGTACCTGACGCTGTACCAGCTCACGCAGATCCGCACGGGCCATTGGCGCCAGCGTAGTTCCCGCCAGTAAAGGATCACCATGCTGCATCGCCTGAGCCTTTTCGACCATCAACGCAGTAAACTCGTCGATACGGGAAGGCACCACCAGAAAACGCTTAGCCGCGATACAGATCTGGCCGGCATTGCTGAAACGGGCACGCATCGCCGTATCCACCGCCACTTCCAGATCCGCATCATCCAGAATGATAAACGGATCACTGCCGCCCAATTCCAGCACCGCTTTCTTCAGATACTGTCCAGCCAGTGCGCCGATCTGACGACCGGCACCTTCACTGCCCGTGAATGCAATGCCCTGCACCCGCCGATCGGCAATCACATTACCGGTCTGTTCAACAGAGATAGTCAGGTCGGTCACCAGACCTTCCATGGCGCCAGCATCCAGCAGCAACTGTTCAATGGCTCTGGCACAGCGAGGCACATTCGGAGCATGCTTCAGCAGCACACCATTACCCGCCATCAGCGCCGGTACCATACAACGGAACACCTGCCATAAAGGGAAATTCCACGGCATGATTGCCAGTACGATACCCAGTGGCTCATAGCTGATCAGGCTCTTCCGCGCCGGGGTTTCTACCAGCTCATCCTGCAACATCGCTTCGGCATTATCAGCGTAGTAGCTGCATGCCAGGGCACACTTATCCACTTCACCAAATGCCTCAACCAGCCGCTTGCCCATTTCAAGAGAGATAGTATGTGCTAACTCATCCCGCTGTTCATGGAGTTTTTCGGCCAGTTGTTTCAGCAACTTGCTACGCTCTTCGAAGCTGCTACCACGCCAGGCCAGAGAGACTTTCTCAGCCTGGTTTAACTTCTGTTCCAGCTGTACATCACTGAGAAAATCGAACTGTTCCAGTAATTCACCGGTAGCAGGGTTTCGGGTTTCAAAGTTCATTCTGTTTCTCCTTCTGTACTCGGATCCGAGCGCTATCAGACTGTCTGATCACCGTGGAACAAGCGCACTACGTGGCGTGCTTCCGCGAAGAACAACCAGCGCTCAACCAGCAAACCCGCAATAGCAGACGCAGCAGCAATTATCAGCAGCGCAGCATTCGCTGCCAGAATCAGCAGAAACGGCACAACAAAAGCCAGTCCCAGCATCAACAGACGCAGACGTACCAGACGGTTCGCTTCAACGGTGTAACCAAATTCATTATTCAGGAAGCCATTCGAGGTATGACCCTGATCCAGCAGACGAACACTGGCCTGGGTAAAACCGGTTGCGGTATTGATAGTGCTGCCCGCCGGCTTACCGATCCAGAACAGATAGATCAGCTTGCAGGTAGCGCCCAGCACCACCAGAGTCAGCGCTAGTGAAGTCAAACTGGTTGAAGCAGCATCACCTACCAATGCCTGAACCGCCGCTAGCAGCAGAGAGCCGGACATCAGACCCAGCGCGATATAGTTCACCGGGGTCAGCGAGGAGTTCCACTGGCGAATCGTCTTCAGGCTGGCATAGATCATACTGGTGCAGAACAGGGTCACCATCGCCAGAACCGCTGTAGCGATACCCGCCAGCAGGCCGAGACCGGTCACTTCAGAACCGTTCAGATATACCGCCGCCAGATACACCAGCGCGAACGGGTAAAACAACACGGCAAACACCGCTTCACGGGATAACCAGGAGGTTTTGAAACGGCTGAAAGAACGCCAGGCATTCTTTGGATTCGCCAGGTGCAGAGTGGACGACAGCAGACCACCGGTGATCAGCGCCAGAGACAGGATACCGCCAGTGAGCAGTACCGAGCTGTCCAGCAGCTGGGGCAAGCCGGCCAGATGGCCGATAATCATCAGTGTCATCAGGCCGTAACCGGCACCGGACATCACTGTAAATACAAGAACTGAAAACGCCGGATGCATAATACAATCTCCGAATTTTCAGGGCTGCGGTGTTCAGCAGCCCTATTTATAGTTGTTATTAACGGGCAATAACCTTGTTTACCCAGCCTTTCACCGTTGCCACCACGGACTTCGGTTCGTAGGTCTGCACAACCGGCTTGTTACGCGGCGGCAGATAGGTGTTCACAGGGTTGTAACCCAGTTCCGGCATCAGCTGCTTACCGGCACGGTCACGTACCAGCTGGCTGACTTCTGAGTTCGGATCGTCAAAGTCACCGAATACACGGGACTTAGTCGGACAGGTCATTACACAAGCTGGCTTACGCTCATCTTCCGGCAGACTCTCATCGTAGATACGGTCCACACAGAGGGTACATTTCTTCATGGTACCCTGACCCGGATCCAGCTCACGGGCACCGTATGGGCAAGCCCAGGAACACAGGTTACAGCCCATGCACTTGTCCTGATCCACCAGCACGATACCGTCCTCTTCTCGCTTGTAGGACGCGCCGGTCGGACAAACGGTGACACAGGCAGCATTGTCACAGTGCATACAGGACAGCGGCATGTTTACCGTTTTACTGTTCGGACTGTCATCCACCTCGTAAGTACGGATACGGTTCAGCCAGGCCCCGTTCGGGTCTTTGCCATAAGGATTTTCATCGGACAGCGGGCCGATGGTGCCGGAGGTGTTCCACTGCTTACAGGCAGTGGCACAACCATGACAACCGACACAGGTATCCAGATCAACTACCAGACCTAATTTCATATTCTTCTTCTCCGTCTGCAGTTACTTCTCGCCACGCGTCAGAATGTCTGACATCGGGCGTACCAGATTGACGTTTTCGTGGGACGTGTAGCTCAGCATGTCCGGAGACGGCTTCGCATTTGGTTGCGGCTTCAGGGCACTGAAGCTTGGCCAGGTTCCGGTTTCACCCTCAGCGGCCGGGGTGATCTTCACCCGCAGGTCGTACCAGGCTGCCTGTCCGGTGACAGGGTCGGAATTGGTTACACGGTCCACTTTGTCGCCTTTCTGTGGCAACAGTTCGGAGATCAGGTGGTTCATCAGGAAGCCATCGGTCGCCTCGTTAGCGTCGTCAGACAGACCCCATGCCCCGCCCCGTTTAGCAATCGCGTTCCACGTCCAGACGGTCTGCTCGTTGGTGCCTTCCATCAGTTTCACCTGTACACGGATCTTGCCGTTATGGGATTCCACCCAGACCCAGCTCAGGTCTTCAATACCTTCGCGTTCTGCCGCTATCCGGTTCATAAACAGGTAGTTCTGCGACATGATCTGACGTAGCCATGCATTCTGGCTGTCCCAGCTGTGGTACATGAACATCGGACGCTGATTCACCGCATGGAACGGATACTCGTCACGGTCGATACGCTGCTCTTCCAGTGGCATGTAGTAGAACGGCAGTGGATCAAAGTATTCGACCAAGCGCTCTTTATGATGCTCTTCGGTCGGCTGCGGGCCATCGTACAGACCCTGCCCCGCCAGACGGAATTTCTGCAGTTTCTCAGAGTACAGTTCGATCACGATCTGATCGGTAGAACCGACCCAGGCCGCCTCTTTCGCCAGTGTCAGATAATCCAGGTTGGCGTGACGCATATAGCGCTGGTTCATATCCAGATGCATCTCGAAGAAACCTTCATTCTCCTCGTACGCTTCCCACTGACGCGGGTTAGGCTCACCGCGCAGAGACTTCTCACCATCCTTACCGCGGTAACCCGCCAGGAAGCCGATACCCGGCTCTTTCTCGAAGTTGATAATGAAGTCTTTATAGCTTTCGTACTTGCGCTCACCTTCCGGTGTGGAAAATGCCGGGAAGCCCAGACGGCCAGCCATTTCAACCATCACTTCCTGCCAGCTCATCACATCGCGGTCTGGCTCAATCACCGGAATACGTACCGAGTCACAGGCCGCATGCGGCTCAGAAATAGGACGGTCCAGCATTGAGATAGTGTCGTAACGCTCCAGATAAGTGGTATCCGGCAGAACCAGATCAGAGTACGCCACCATCTCGGAGTTAAAGGCATCAGAACAAACGATAAACGGAATCTTGTATTCGCCGTCGTCTTTCTTCTGAGTCAGCATGTCCATGGTCTGCGCAGTGTTCATGCTGGAGTTCCAGGCCATGTTCGCCATAAACAGCATCAGGGTGTCGATCTCATACGGATCGCCCTTCACCGCATTGCTGATCACCATGTGCATCAGACCGTGACAGGAGATCGGTGCATCCCAGCTGTAAGCCTTGTCGATACGCATCGGCGTGCCATCTTCATGGATCGCCAGATCTTCCGGACAAGTCGGGAAACCCAGTGGCGGCGACTTAAGCGGCGTGTTTGGCGCCATCTCTTTAGCTGGTTTGATACCCGGTGGAATATGTTTCGGGAATGGCGGCTTGGCCAGATGGCCTCCCGGGCAGTCGATAGTACCCAGCAGAACCTGCAGAAGGTGGATTGCACGGCAGGTCTGGAAGCCATTAGAGTGCGCAGAGATACCTCGCATGGCGTGCATGGATACCGGACGACCGATGAACTTATCCTGCTTACGGCCAGCCCAGTCGGTCCACTCAACATCAATGGTAATAGTTTCTTTGAACGCTACATGGGCCATTTCCAGCGCCATACGCTCAATATCTTCAGCGGCAACACCACACTCTTTGGCAGCGTTTTCCGGTGCGTACTGATCATCCAGATACTTCTCGAGCATGATGCTCATTGCAGTGCGAACTGGCGTGCCATCCGGCATGGTGAACTCACCGAACAGCGCCGGGCTGATCTCTGGCAGGTTGGCATCCATGAAGCGTTCTTCAACCAGATCCCATACCTGTGGCTGACCGCTTTCACCGCGGTAGAACAGGCCATCACCTTTCTGTCCCGGCGTATTCACCACCAGCTGTGGTGAGTTGGTGTAACGGATCAGGAACTCATCATCGACCAGTTGATTCTTCAGCAGCACATGCACCATGGACAATGCCAGAACGGCATCAGTACCCGGACGGATCGCCACCCACTCATCGGCAATGGCCTGATAACCGGTGCGGACCGGGTTCACGGCAACAAACTTGGCACCACGCTCTTTGAGCTTTTTCAGGCCCAGTTTGATCGGGTTGGAGCTGTGGTCTTCCGCCACACCCCACATCATGAAGTACTTGGTGTTATCCCAGTCAGGATCACCGAACTCCCAGAACGCATGGCCCATGGTGTACAGGCCGCCTGCGGCCATGTTCACGGAACAGAAACCACCGTGAGCTGCCCAGTTGATCGTACCAAACTGGCTTGCCCACATACCGGTCAGTGCCTGCATCTGGTCACGGCCAGTGAAGTACGCCAGTTTCTTAGGATCGGTAGCACGGATGTGAGAAAGGCGCTTCTCCAACATATCCAACGCCTGTTCCCAGCTGATCTCTTCAAACTCACCGGCACCGCGCTCTGTACCCGGCTTACGCAGCAGAGGAGAGCTCAGTTTTGCAGGTGAGTACTGCTTCATGATGCCGGAGTTACCCTTGGCACAAAGCACACCCTTGTTAATTGGATGATTCGGGTTGCCCTGAATAAAGCGAACCTTGTTGTCTTCAACCGTAACCTTGATACCACAGCGGCAAGCACACATGTAACAGGTTGTGTACTTGGTCTCCTGATTGGCCCGGTCTTCGAACTGAGGCAGGCTTGCATCGCTGATCTGCACCTTTCCTGCGGTGCTTTCTGTTGCGATTACATCGGCCTGCTTAAGAGTGGCTTGGCTTGTCATATTTATTATCCACCTTAGCGTCATGGGAACCGTCGCCCATGAGAAATTCAAATGCCGTAAGAGGAGAATCACATGCAATGTTGCAGCATTATGACTCTGTGTATTTATGCTAGGGACTGCCATCAAAGCGCACAACGACCAGACTGAAAGGCGCGATGGGGCCAGCCACTTAAACCTTAAAAAACAGCTAGTTATGAATTATTTTCAGACACAAAAAAGGCCGCATTGAGCGGCCTTTTTCAGGTAATGGGTCCAGTTCAGAAAACGATGTTCATCATCACAATCAGAACGATCAGAAACAGCACCGTCATGATCCCTCCGGCACGGATAAAATCCGGTACCCGGTAACCTGCCGGCCCCATAATCAGGGCGTTTACCTGGTGCGTCGGTATCAGGAAGGAGTTTGATGTTGCCAGCGCTACAGTGAGTGCGAATACCGCTGGATCAGCCCCTGCACCAATGGCAATATTCACCGCCAGCGGCACCAGTAGAACGGTGGCACCAACGTTAGACATTACCAGCGTGAAGAAGGTCGCCAGTACAGCCACTGCAAGCTGCAAGCCCCAGATAGGCATGCCATCCAGCAGCGCCAGCGTCTGATCCGCAATCCAGGCCGCAGTACCGGTACTTTCAACCGCCATGCCCAGTGGAATCAGGCTGGCTAACAAAAATACAGTTTTCCAACTCACTGATTCATAAGCTTCATCGATACTCAGAACACCGCTGAGAATCATCCCCATCGCACCAGTCATCAGTGCTACGGAAAGACGGATATCAGTAAACAGCACCATCGTCAGCGCGACGACAAAGAAGCCTAGTGCCCAGCCCACTTTATGGGGACGCAGTTCCTCTTTCGGGTAGTTACTTGTCATCACCACGAAATTGCGGTCCCGTTCGAGACGGGCCAGATCTTCCCAACTGGAGTGACACACCAGCGTATCGCCGGGCTGAATCTCAATTGCCCGAACCCCCTGCCCTGCCTGAGAGGTTTCCCCGGCACGGTGCAGCGCCATCAGATTGAGGCCGTAGACATTCCGTAGACGCAGTTCCAGTGCGGTTTTACCGATCAACTCGGAACCCGGCGGTACCACAACCTCAGCGATACCGGCTTTGGCATTGGAGAGATCTTCAGAAAACGCTTCCAGATCATCGCGTCGTTCAACCCGGAAGGTTTCAACAAACCGGTTAAGTGCATCATCCGAACCGATCACTGCCAGCACAGAGTTAGCTTCAACCGCCACGGTACGGGCCAGACCGGTACTGATCTGACGCTTGCCGGTCGCCAGTTGCACAGCGATTACGCGCACCGAATTCGGATACTCAAACTGCTCCAGAGTCTGCCCCACCAGCGGGCTATCCTCATCGACAAACACCTCCATGACATCGCACTGCAGGCAGTAGATATCCCGGAAGTAGTCCATAGTATTGGTCGATGGATCGTCATCCTTATTGCTTGGCAGTACGAAGCGACCTGCAACGATGAAATAGACAATACCAGTGATCACCAGGCATATACCCACCGGCGTCACCGAGAACAGTGACCAGGTATCCATCTGCTGATCAGCAGGCAGTGCCTGATTGGACGTCAGAATAAGGTCATTCAGCAGAATCAGCGGGCTGGAGCCGATCATGGTCATGGTGCCACCGAGAATGGCACAGAAACCCATCGGCATCAGCAGGCGGGACATCGGCAATCCGGTACGCCCGGAAATACGGCTCACTACTGGCAGAAACAGCGCTGCAGCGCCAACATTCTGCATAAAGCAGGAGATAAACCCTACGGTGCTGGAAATAATCGGGATGATACGGGTTTCAGTGGTACCGCCCACTTTCAGAATCCAGTTAGCCACTTTACCCATCAGCCCGGTTTTATCGAGACCCGCACCGATGATCATGACCGCGATAATCGAGATTACCGCGTTACTGGAGAAACCGTTAAACAGATCCGTATTAGATACCAGTCCCTGTTCCAGCCCCATTAACGGAGCTAACAAGCCCGTAAGACCCAACAGCACCATCACGGTAGCGGCTGCCACATCGACTCCGACAATTTCAAAGGCAAACAGCCAGATGGTCAGTAACAGAATCGCGCTCACCCACGCGATCTCAATACTGGGTACTACCTGGCCAAGAAACAGGGCCAGGAGAAAAAAGATAACGCCGGAAACCAACTGCTTCATCGGCAGTCTGGAAAGCGTATTTCCCGAATCAGCGTTCAGGTCTGCCTGATTATTTTCTGTTGTTTTAGACACAGACATCGTGTTCTCCGCTCGAAAGAGATCTGCCCCGACCTCCTGTCGGACCCGGGGTAACAAAAACCATACTAAGAAGGCGGTCTAACCCTCACAACGTCCAGACGCCGGACACCTATGGAGCCAGCACAACTGAAAAAGCTTCACTCTGAGCGGATGAGATACACACTGAAATGACAGAAAGCTGAGTTTACGGCAATCACTCCTCCCTCGACGGACCCGTTGTTTACCTGAACCAGAGCGCATCAAAGCCGTTTAACGACCAATAAAAGATAACGGTATAAACCAGAGCCCCACACGCTGGACTCACTCAAAGGTCTAATCTGGACAGACCCGCATACCCTATAGCCCGATACAATAGTGACATCATCAGAATGGTCTCGTGCCACTGCCTCTTTTTCGCTCTGCCCAACAGGATTTACCCCAGTATGGATCTGACAGCACTGATCCCCTTTATCGCTATCATTGCGTTTGCCACCTATGTTCAGACAATCACCGGCTTTGCGCTGGGTATGATTGTGATGGGGGCTGTAACTACCTTTGAACTGGTCCCCATCGCTTTTACTTCTGTGGTAATCAGCGTGGTTACTTTTATCAACGGTGCGGTTGCACTGAAAGGCAATTTTCAGGCTGTCGATGTTAAGCGGGTGATTATCACCTGCAGCGCTATGTTCCCGGCGATTCTAGGTGGCCTGCTGGTGCTGGACTATATGACTGAAAGCCTTAACAACCTGCTGCAGATCCTGCTCGGGCTGACCATCATTGTTGCCGGACTGATGATCATGCTGAAACCGGAACCGATGGCAAAACCCTCCGGCGTACTGACCTTTGCCAGCTCTGGCGCAGCGGCGGGATTCCTGGCCGGTCTGTTCAGTATGGCCGGTCCGCCGCTGGTGTATCTGTTCTACCGTCAGCCATTCGAACTGAAGACTATCCGTCTCTGTCTGCTGAGTATCTTCCTGCTCAGCGCAGTAGGCCGAACCACAATCGTAGGTGCCCAGGGCGGCCTGACAATTGAGATGGGAATTTTCTCACTGGTCTGTCTCCCGATCGTGACTCTGTCCACCTGGATCGGGAAAAAATATCCGCCGAAGGTCAGCCCCAATACGCTCCGGCGCATGGCGTTTTTTCTGTTGATTGTGATTGGGATTAGTCTGGTGGTTAAGAATCTGTAAGGGCTGAAAGACCGCAAAGCATAGCTTTGCTCGCCAGATCGCGGCTTCACCGCTAGCGAGTGGCTGGACGCGACTACGTCGCTTGCTGGAAAAGCATTATAGGCAGAGAGAGAAAAGCACTGTGCCACTTTTGCTGTTTTTCTTTCCAACCACCAGCAAGTGACGAAGTCACGTCCAGCAATTGCAGCTCCGCTCGCTCGCTGGCTGCATCCAAAACCAACAACTGGCCCATCCCGATCTGGCACCAATTCCATAGACTGGACCCATCAAAGAATTTATAAGGTGCAGCCCTCATGTCCGATATTAAAGTTGATCAGCCAGATACCATGATTTCCGTACGGGAAGTATTCGGTATCGATACCGACCTTCAGGTTCCGGCGTTCAGTGAGCGGGATGATCATGTACCGGAGATCGATACTGCATACCAGTTTAATCCGGAAGTGACTCTGGCGATTCTGGCCGGCTTCTGCCGCGACCGCCGGGTGATGGTGCAAGGTCTGCACGGTACCGGTAAGTCCACCCATATAGAACAAGTTGCGGCACGCCTTAACTGGCCATGTGTACGGATCAACCTGGACGGCCACATCAGCCGTCTGGATCTGGTGGGTAAAGACACCATCGTATTGAAAGACGGTAAACAGGTTACCGAATTTCAGGAAGGTATCGTGCCATGGGCGCTGCGTCGCCCGACCGCGCTGATCTTCGATGAGTTCGACGCGGGCCGCCCTGATGTAATGTTCGTAATCCAGCGGATTTTAGAGCGTGACGGTAAGTTCACCCTGCTGGACCAGAATGAAGTCATTCAGCCGCACCAGCATTTCCGTCTGTTCGCCACCTCAAACACCATCGGCCTGGGTAACAGCACCGGCCTGTACCACGGTACTCAGATGGTCAACCAGGCCCAGATGGACCGCTGGAACATTGTTACCACCCTGAACTACCTGCCGACCGATGACGAAGTGAAGATCGTTCAGGCTCGGGTGCCGACCATGAATAACGATGCCGGCACTGAGCTGGCCCGCTCCATGATCGCCGTAGCGGATATGACCCGTAACAGCTTCGCCGCTGGTGATATCTCTACCCTGATGTCACCACGTACCGTGATTTCCTGGGCTGAGAACATCGAAATCTTCCGCGATCCCGCGATCGCCTTCCGCCTGTCATTCCTGAATAAATGCGATGAGGCTGAACGTCCGATGATCGCCGAGTTCTTCCAGCGCTGCTTCGATCAGGAACTGAGCGAATCCTGGGCCCATCAGGCCGGTCAGGTTATGGGCCAGGACTGATATACCGTGGCTGCCGAACCGAAGTGCAATACCGGGTACGATCCTAAGCCGGTTGTCGTCCGTAAGGAGAAGGTCCAGCAACTGGTTGAAGAGATCAGCGCTGCGACCGTACGGGCCTGGTCAGGTGAACGGGGATTTGAATACCGCGGTCGCCAACCACTGATCCGGGGTCGCCACAGCGGCATTCGGGCGCCGCACCTGCGCACCGATCCAGAACAGGATAACTTCACAGCCTGCCGCGGTGCGGCAGATGGCATCGCCCTGCGCCTGAAGCATTGTGACATTGAACTGCACAAAAGCCTGATGCCGGAATCGGCGGTAGGCAAACTGCTATTCGAACTGATGGAACAGCTACGGGTCGAATCGCTGGTCGAGAAACGCTATCCCGGCATGGTGAAAAACCTCGATTACCGTTACAAAGACTGGTGCGCCAAGTTCTGCGCCTCCGACATGACCGAAAACCATGTCGGCCTGCTGGTTTACACCATCGCCCAGGTGGTCTGGTCACGTCTGTCCGGCCAGCCGGTTAACGAAGCCACCGAAGGCCTGATCGAACCCCTGCGTATGATGCTGGCCCCCCATATCGGTACCTATCTGCTAGGTATGAAGCGCAATATGCATGATCAGCAGGTTTACGCCGAGAATGCACTGGGTATCGTGCAAGTCATCGACGAGCTGGTGACCAACCTACACGAAGAAGGTGACGACAGCGAAAGTCAGGCCCAGGAAGCGTTTTACAGTTTTGGCCTGTACTTCGACGAAGATTTTGAAGGCAACGGCGAAATGCCGGTGGCCACCAGCGAAGGTGGCCGCAAAGCCTATCGTGATCTGCTAGAACAGCTAGAAAGCTACAAGATCTACTCCCGTGAAAACGACCGGGTGATTGAAGCAGAAAAACTGGTGGTGCCGTTCCTGCGCAGCAAACTGCGCAAGCAGCTGGATGAACGCATTAAGGGCCAGGGTGTAAACATTCACCGCCTGGCTCGTGAACTGCGGATGATTCTTGCCGCACCGGAGCTGGATGGATGGAACTTCGGTGAAGAGGAAGGCTATCTTGATGCCCGCCGCCTGACCCGTCTGGTCACGTCACCGGATTATCGCCAACTGTTCCGCAAAGAGCGCTACCAGCCGCGCAGTAACTGCCTGGTAACCTTCCTGGTGGATAACTCCGGTTCCATGAAGGAGCATATCAGTGCCATTGCCACCCTGGTTGAGATCATGACCCGGGCGCTGGAACGTGCCGGTGCCAGTACTGAGATCCTGGGTTTCACCACCCGTAGCTGGCAAGGCGGTAAAGCGTTCAAGAAGTGGCGTTCTATCGACCGCAAACCCAACCCGGGTCGTCTGGCCGAGCTTGAGCATATCGTCTACAAAGACGCTGATACGCCCATCAAACGTGCCCGCGCCAATATCGCAGCGATGCTGAAGCAGGATATATTCAAGGAAGGTGTCGACGGCGAAGCCCTGCTCTGGGCCGCAGAACGGATGACCATTCGTCCGGAACAACGCCGTATCCTGATTGTTCTGTCTGACGGCTGCCCGATGGAAGCCGCCACAGCCCAGAACAACGAAGAGGATTATCTCGATAACCACCTGCGTCAGGTCGCCGCAATGATCGAAGCCAGAGGCGATATCGAACTCTACGGCCTGGGTTTCGGCCTGGACCTGTCTACCTACTACCGCAACTCACTGGAGCTGGACCTGCCGGAAGTACTGGAAAACCGGGTGTTCAAAGAAATTCTGCAGATGCTCGCGAAGCGCCGGTAGGCGCTTTGCGCAGTGGCGAGTGGCGAGTGGCGAGTGGCGAGTGGCGAGTGGCGAGTGGCGAGTGGCGAAACAGTATTTAGTTCTACTATCCATCCGGTCAAGCTCGTAGCTAGCCTGCATTTCTGATTATCATCGTAGGGTGCAATAGCATCAGCGTATTGCACAAAAACCCAAAAAGGTGCGTTATAACGCACCCTACGATTATCGAACCACAAACAGGATTCTGTCTTTCAGGTCCAATCACTCTTCCCCATCGCGGCAAGATGCCGCTCCCACAGCTATTTCCCGATCACCAAACCATGTTAAGGGGACTGTAGATATTCTTGTGGGAGGCGCGCCCCGCGGCGATAAATAACTCCATTTTAAAACCTCGCCGCGAGGGCGCGCCTCCCACACAATCAGAAATACCCCAACTCGTAGCCAGGCAACATTGCTGATTATCATCGTAGGGTGCAATAGCGTTAGCGTATTGCACCAAAATTAAAAAAGGTGCGTTATAACGCATCCTACGATTATCGAACCACGAACAGGATTCTGTCTTTCAGGTCCAATCACTCTTCCCCATCGCGGCAAGATGCCGCTCCCACAGCTATTTCCCGATCACCAAACCATGTTAAGGGGACTGTAGATATTCTTGTGGGAGGCGCGCCCCGCGGCGATAAATAACTCCATTTTAAAACCTCGCCGCGAGGGCGCGCCTCCCACACAATCAGAAATGCCCGCGTTTTTCGCTTTTTCGAGAGAATTGGACTCCCCTCGCCCTAATATCAGCAGCGAGGTATGCTGAATTCGACCAAAAATTAGCTAGGAGTCCAATACATGAACAATACCATTGTCGGCGTCGATCTGGCCAAAAAAGTGATTCAAGTGTGCGTTGTTAAACGCCATAAACTCTTACTTAATGAAGCGATGAGCGCTTCAGAATTCAGTCTGTGGCTGGCAACCCAAAGCTCTGTGGTTATCGTTTTTGAAGCCTGTTCTATGTCGAATTACTGGAAGCAGAAGGCTCAGGAACACGGTCACATCGCACGACTGATCTCTACTCGCCTGGTTGCAGCGGTTCGCCAGCAGCAGAAAACTGATAAAAATGATGCACTGGCGATTGCGCAGGCTGCACAGTTACCTGAGGTGCAGTTCATCTCCGGTAAAACCTTTGAACAGCAGGAATTACAAACCATTCTGCGCATGCGAGAGCTGGGCGTTAAACAAAAAGTGGCTCTGGGTAATCAGATCAGAGCACTACTCGCTGAATTTAATATTACTGCATCTCCGGCTCAGGCAGGTCTGAACAGAGCGGTTCAGGACACACTGGAAACGGCAGACAACGGCTTCAGCATGATCTTCAGGGAGGCCTTGCATCTGACCTGGCAAGCCTATCTGGCAATCATTGAACGTATTCAGCACTATGATCAGCAGCTGGCTAAGGTCATCAAGCAGCATCCGGACTGTCAACGTCTGATGGCGCTGGAAGGGGTATCGGTGATCAATGCGATTAATCTTTTCAACCTCCTGAAGCTGGGGGACGACGTGAGTTTCAGGAGTGGTCGGGAAGCGGCGGCCTGTGTTGGTCTAACGCCAATACAGCACTCCAGCGGTAGTAAGGCCGTGCTGGGTAGCATAGGTAAACATATCCGTAACCAATTGGTGCGAAGTCAGCTCCTCAGCGGCGCGATGGCCGTGGTGGGGGCACTGAGCCAACGATCCGCTAAATCTCAGAAAGAAGTCTGGCTGAAAAATCTGATCGAGCGGCGGGGTAAACGCTGCGCCGCCGTGGCTTTAGCCAATAAAACAGTACGTACCGCCTTTGCTTTATTGCGGGATGGCAGCGAGTATCAGGCTCAGGCAGTCACCGCCTGAACCTGTAGGCAATGAAAAGCGCTTGATACAGATTCAGTCTTAATCAGTTAGTGGCTAAGAGCTCAGCGCTCGCTTTCGAGAGATGATAAGACTGTTCGCGCAAATCTCAGTGAGCCGGGGATCGCGTCCCCATAGTGAGCTCGGACATAAGCTTGCGTTTTTTCTGTTAAAGGACGATTCATTGTTGACAGAGGGGAGTCCACATAAGCCACTAGCAAGCATTGCTTTGCAATGCGGTCGAGCAAGTCACGCTTGCGTGACGGTCGCACCACGCCTCCTCCCCTGCATCAATATATACACCCCGCTGAGCACAATGATCATGCCGCCGGTGAGGGTATAAATATCCGGTCGCTCGTTGAAGATAATCACACCCAGGATCAGCGCAAAAATCAGCCTGGTGTATCGGAAAGGAGTAACCACCGAAACATCGCCGGTGCGCATCGCATTGGTCAGGAAGTTGTATGCAGCAACGCCAAACAGAATCGCGCCGCCAACCTGTAACCCCGCTTCCAGAGTAAGGCTGTCGATGAAGCTGGTCGATGAGCCGTACCAGACCTGCAGGATCACACCGCAGATGATCAGTACCAGAAAACCGTATATACCCAATTGCAGGTTGGTGAGTACCGGGGGTGCAGCCCGGGTAGACAAATCACGACCGGCAAAACCGATAGTACTGATCACTGCAAACAGAGAAGCCGGGTTAAAACTGTCCACGCCCGGTCGTACAATCATCAGCACTCCGATGAAACCGGCAATAATCGCTAACCAACGCAACAGGCTAACCCGCTCCCCCATAAACAGTGCGGCCCCCAGCACGACCACCAGGGGTGTTGCCTGAAGAATGGCAGAAGCACTGGAAAGCGGCGATAGGATGATTGCCAGTGCAAAGAACAGCCGCCCGACAATTTCAAACGCGGAACGGACAAGCAGTGCCCGGGACAACACTGCCGGATGATAAAGCGGCTGCTGCCGAAGCTTAGCCAGCAGCATAAAAACCAGCATGCCTCCGCCGCCGAACAGCATCAGGATCGGGCCGATCGCCAGGGTATCAGCGGCAGCTTTGATAAACATATCCTCAACGGCAAAGGCAGCCATTGCCAGGATCATGTAGGTACTGCCACGGGAATTGGGGGTCAATGCATTACTCTCCTCAGAATAATGCGATTATAGGAACAGGCGGGCGGTTTTACAGAGCCAGAAGAGGTAAAAATATGGGGTACAGTTTCTGTAAACCGGGTCAACGTCGGGTCCACTCAGTATCCTGAACCACGCCACCACGGATTCGGATTGTCCAGTACAGTTCTCCCTGTACGTAGAACCACTTTTCGACGGTAATCCAGCGAATACAGTTCCCTTCGCGGTTACTCTTTTCGCAGACATCAGCATAGGTACGCTGCAGAGGCGCACCCAGCTTAACCAGGACCTTACTCGAAGAATCACCCCGCCGTATCCGGTCGCCATCCGGCGTATAAAGAAACGTTGCTAACGCCGGCATCGCCAGTAGCAATAATCCTACTGCAATCATCACTTTCTTCATCGCTCGTGTCTCCCGTCAATGAGCCATATCTGACAGCTTAGCCCCTGAAGATGAATCAACTCTGAATTTCCTTAACAATTCTTTACCCAATCTTTACACAACCACCGCAGACGGGCTCACTGATATTACCTAAACTGCTCAGCAGTCGATAATCCGCCTTCGTCAGGAACGATTTCAATGAACCGAATCAGACTTATCCCTGCCAGTTTTATACTGATGTTGAGCCTTTTCAGTCACGCTGTACTGGCCGAATCAGCCACAGATGAACGAGCCCAACAGACCACAGATGCCATGGTAGAAGAACTACAGCTGGATAGTGAACAGAGCTCTCGTGTGCATGAACTTAATCAACAGACCTTCAGCCAGATTGCTGAACTGCGCAAAGCAGATCAGAATCGCTTCAGCAAATACCGGAGTCTGAAAAAGGTTGTCCAGGAACGGGACAAATCTATGCAGGAAATTCTCAGTGATGCTCAGTACGACACCTATCTGAGCAGCGCAAAAGAGCGCCGCCAGCAACTCAAAACCTACCTGAAAGAACAGGATAACTGAGCCGGCACTCTGCGGATCAACCGATCTTCAGCGCTTCTAAAAACTGTGTACACTCAGCCGCCACCGCTGGTAGTTCTTCGACCATCTCATCAATGTGGAAATCGATCAGTGGCCATTGGGGATGACTACAGACTGTTTCAATTCGCTGTTTCAGCTCTTCCGGCTCAAGATCGGCCCAGTCGGGATGAAGCTCAATAAACACGCTCACCATATCGGCAAACTGAACCACCGAGATCAGACGTTTCTGCTCACCGGATAACTGATCGCTGTGCCATAAATCATAGCGGTGATGGTAATGAATCATCAGAGTGATATCTTCTGGCAGGTTCCACTCTTTTGCGGCCAGTACTCCGACATCAGCATGGGTAAATCCGATCAGTTTCTTCTCGACGCCCGGCAGCTCAGTGGGACTTTCCCAGCCTTTTCCATCAATCACACCGATCAGCTTTGGCGAAATCCGTAGCAGGATGAAGCGACCGATATCGTGTAGCAGTCCACAGGTATATGCCAGCTCCGGATCAATTCTGAATTCAGGAATCAGATTCGCCAGCAGGCGACTGAGACAGGCGGTTTCGATTGAATGCTGCCAAACCGCTTTATGTTCGCTGTCTTTAGCATCAAAAATACGGGCCACTGACAGCGCAGAAACCAGAGCAACCGTCCTGATCACACCCAGCCTGACCAGAGCAGTATGCAGATCAGCGATTGGGGTATTGGGTGCAGAGAGAACAGAGTTGGCAACCCGCAGGATGCGAGACGCTAGCGGCGGATCAAGTTTCGCCAGCTCAACTACCCGCTCCAGAAAATCTTCAGAATCTTTCGACAGAGTCATCAGCTCAGCCACAACAGCCGGCAAAGAAGGCAGGCTGTGAATCCGCTCTTTTACCAGATCATAACTGAATTTTGGTTTCTGCTGCTGGTCCACTCTTAAGCCCCAGAAAATCATCTTGAGTATCAATAGTATAGATGAACAGAATCTGAAGTTGATGACGCTCAGCGACCTTTATACCCAGTTTGTGAGTAGAGACCTTACACTGGAAGCCTGGCCGACACCGTCTCTTGTCCGAAAATCTAGTTTTTCTCCGCCACTAATCCAGCCAACTGCTCCAAAGCCTCTATACGGCGTTTATTCCAGGGCTGTGAGAAACTCAGTCGCATACAGTTCTGATAACGCTGCTGAGAGGTAAACAATGAACCCGGAGTGATACTGATACCCTCCTGCCGGGCGCGGTTGTAGAGTTCCATAGTGTTCAGGTCATCGGGCAGTTCCAGCCACAACGCCATACCACCACGGGGCTGGGACATCTGTACCGGTACGTCAAAGCTACTCTGAATCAGTTGTTGCAACTGTTGGCACTGTTCTGCCAGTTGCTGGCGGCGCTGGCGGATATGACGATCATAGCCTCCCTCTTCCATAAACATTTGCAGGCCATACTGCGATGACTGGCTACTGGCCAGCTGAGTGACCAGCTTGAGTTTCTTAATCTGCTGCAGATAGCGGCCGGGGGCGATCCAGCCGATTCGCAGATCCCTGGACAGGCTTTTTGATACTGAGGAGCAGAGTAACACCCCATCATACCCCTGCGCCTGAGCAAACGAATGCAGACTGCGGGGGCGCTGCAGCCCGAATGTCAGATCACCGTAGATATCGTCTTCAATAATCGCGATATCCCGTTCGGCCAGCAGAGCCACCAGGCGCTGCTTGTGCTCATCCGGCATGCAGGCACCGGTTGGTGTCGCAAACCCTGGCATCGTCACCAGCGCACTGATCTGCCAGTGCTGCAACGCCATCTCCAGGGCATCGAGGCTGATCCCGGTACTGGTTGAAGCCGGTATTTCGACCGCTTTTAAACCCAGAGACTCAATCAACTGGAGTACCCCATAGAAACCCGGTGACTCAACCGCAACAGTATCGCCTGGCCGTGTCACAGCCATCAGGGCCAGCATCAGACTGTGCTGACAACCACCGGTCACCACCAGTTGATCCGCATTCAGCTGGCTGCCACTTTCACCGCAGCGTCGCACGAGTTGCTGACGCAGACCGGACAGACCCGCCGGCTCATCGTAGTAATGCTGCTGCCCGCTACGCTGGCGGCGCACAGCACGGGCCAGACAACGCCTGAGATTCTCATTACTGGGGGCATCGCCAGCGGCCGGACAGATATCAAAAGCAGCACTCTGTTCCATGATATCCAGCAATACGGAATCAACACTGACATACGCCGGTGTCATCGGAGCAACATCGGTAACCTCGGGTACACCTGACTGAGGCTGGTAACAGACAAAATAACCGGACTTGGCCCGGGCGCTGATCAGCCCGGCCGCTTCCAACCGGGCATAGGCCGTCAGCACGGTGGACTTTGACAGTCCCTGCTCACTGCAAAGCTGGCGTACGGAGGGTAAGCGACTGCCCAGCGCCAGTTGACCGGATTCAATCTGCTCAGTGAGTTGCTGTTCTAGTTGCTGATAAAGAAATCGCAATGGGTACAGATCCAGAAAAAGTGACAGGTACAGCGAAAATTGTTCGCTTTCTGTACCTAATAATAATCATTTTTTTAAATCTGTTCTTCTTTTTTTATTTCTGTACTCTTGCAGCACGCCAATGATTACTACGAGCCTGTTATGCAAAAGATCCCCGTTTACGAGTACGACCCCCATCAGAAGTCGGGAAAAATCTATGTTCGTCTGACCGAAGGTCTGTTTCAGAATCTACGCCGCCTGATCAGTGGTTCGCTGATGCTGATGTTTTTCGCCACAGCCTGGATTAATTTCGATGGCCAGCAGATTGTACTGTTCGATTTCTTCAATCGTCGCATCCACCTGTTCGGTCTGCTGCTGAGCCCGAAAGATCTGTTCCTGCTGGCTGGCATGATGATCTTCGGAGCAACACTGCTGTTTGCGATGGCGATGGCCTATAGCCGGGTCTGGTGTGGCTTTGCCTGTCCACAAAGTATCTGGACCTGGGTCTTTATCCGGATTGAGGATCTGACTGAAGGCAGCCGTAACAACCGCATCAAAGCGGACCGGAATATGCGCGGTATGAATCTGGCGCGACGGATTCTGAAGCATATTCTGTGGTTGCTGTTTGCCACCCTGACTGCCGTCACCTTTATCGGCTACTTCACTCCGATACGGGAAATAGCGACGGACATTATGCAGTTAAATGTCAGTGCTGAACTGGCTGGCTGGATTATCATCTTTGCTCTGCTGACATACGTGAACGCCGGCCTGACCCGGGAAAAGGTCTGTCTGCATATGTGCCCCTATTCCCGCTTCCAGTCGGTGATGTTTGATGAAGATACCCGCACCGTCAGCTACGATGCCACACGGGGTGAGCCACGTCGCACCGAGCGTAAGGAGAGCGCCGCTGAAGGCCGTGGAGACTGTATCGACTGCAAACTCTGTATCCATGTCTGCCCAACCGGAATCGATATCCGTGAAGGATTGCAGGCTGACTGTCTGGCCTGCGGTGCCTGTATCGATGTTTGTGATCAGGTCATGATCAAGACGAAAAAGCCCACCGGCCTGATCCGCTTTAAATCGGCCAATGCCGAAGCAGGCCAGGCCAGCGCGGTTTGGCGACCAAGACTGGCAGGTTATATGACAGTGATGACAGCGATGGCTGTAGGACTTGGCTGGGGCTTTATGGACCGTGATGCGGTGCTGATCGATATCAGCCGCGACCGTCAGAATCTCTACCAGGTGGATAATCGCGGACTGATCTGTAACGACTATCAGTTAGCCGTAGAAAACGTTTATCTGGATCAACAGGCGCTGAGCATTGCCGTTGCTGACACACAGTATTCCCTGAGTGGACCACAGCAGATTCAGTTGCCGTTAGGGCAACGCGGTGAATATCAGTTGCGGGTCTGCCGGCAGGATGATGCAAACCCAAGCCCGGCGGTGCAGTTTATGATCAGCAGCAGTGATCAGAAATGGCTGGCCGATACCACCTTTATTGATCCGGCCGGGATGCACTGATCAACCTGAGTTTTGCCTGGCGGGAGAGCTTCTTAATTGCAGCCTCCCGCTGACAGGCAGAAGAACGATCGGCACAGGATTCCTGATAGATCATCGTCACCGGACGGCGACTGCGGGTATAGCGGGCACCCAGACGGTTATCGCTGTTATGTTCCTGCAAACGCCGTTCAGGATCTGTGGTCACACCGGTATACAGTGTCTGATCGGCGCATTGCAGAATATAAACAACCCAGCCTGAAGTGGAATTCGATTCTGACATCAGACCAGAATCTGTTCACCCGGAGGGAGCCTGACGCCGTCGATGGCGGTCAGGAACTTAACCAGCAGACGATTCACTTCATCCGCCTGTTCCAGCGTCAGCATATGTCCGGCACGTTCAATAATGGCAAACTGACTGCCATTAATCTGTTCATGAATAGCCGCACTGTCTGAAACCGGACGGGACATATCATTTTCACCGGCCAGGATCAGCGTCGGACAACGGATCTCCGCAGCCTGATCTAACAGCGATTCACGTCGGAAGATCTGTTCACCCATCGCAACAATTCCCTGAATCTGCTCCGGAAGCAGGAACATCAGATCAAACCGGAACGTTTCCACTAGCGCCGGATGGCGTTCCTGAGTCTCAGGACAGAAGAAGATTTTTACCACGGCATCGATAACCGCCGGCGGCACTTCATTCATCTGTTTGACAATATTCAGCAGCTCAAAGTAATCCTCCGCCCGTTCCGGGGCTTCTTCGGACAGGGAGCTGCCGATCATCGTCAGACTGGCCACTTCAGCGGGATACTTCATAGTCAGTCTGGCAGCCCACATAGCACCCACTGAAATGCCCAGCACGCTGTAGCGATCAATACCCAGATGCTGCATCAGTTGATGGTGATCTTCAGCCAGCTGATCGATACTGAGATCGCCCTCTGTCAGCGGCTCAGAAGCGCCATGGGACCAGAGATCAGGAACAATACAGCGGAAGTACTGAGAAAGGAGTTCAATCTGCGGTCCCCACATCCGGCTATCCCAGAGATAACTGTGGCCAAACAGCAGAGGGAAACCTTCTCCGATATCCAGATAATTCATCTCACGGTTGCCGATCACGACACTGGGCATAAACACTCCTTATGACAGCTAAAGAAGGTGACGCGTACAAGAGACACTAATTTAGTCCAGAGATCAATATAAAGGAAGTCAGGGAGTACCCAATTTGTTTCTTCAGATCAACAGCTTAGGTTCTTACGTCAGCGTTCACGTAAGGCCTGCTGACGCAGTTTGATAATCGGCTTCACAATGTAATCCAGCAGGGTTCGCTGGCCAGTGGTGACATGGACTTCAGCAACCATGCCGGGAATGATCGGCAACGGATTATCAGCACTGCCCATATGCGCAACGCTGGTTTTAACAACCACCTGGTAGAACACCTCGCCCTGATCATCGCTGAGCGTATCGGCACCGATCTGCACTACTTCGCCGTCCAGCGATCCAAAGATTGAAGAGTCGTAGGCGGTAAAGCGGATGATGGCTGGCTGCGCCAGAGTAATAAACCCGATATCCGCCGGCTTAACCCGCATCTCAATCTGCAGGTTATCTTCATCCGGCACGATCTCTACCAGATCATCACCGGGGCGGCTGACCCCACCGATCGTATTAATCAGTACCCGGTTCACAATGCCAGAAACCGGTGCTTTAACCTGACGACGGGCCACCCGATCCTGCTCACCTTTCAGTGACTCAGACATCGCGGTAATACGGGTTTGTAACTCGTTATAAGCCGCCCGTGCTTCGGAGCGGAACGTCGCCTCTCGTTGCGCTACCCGAGAGCCAGCCTCTGATATCTCGGCATCGGTCCGGTTAAAGGCAACTTTAAAACTCTCAATCTGACCGATCAGTGCGGCCTCTTCCCGCTGTAGCCTGATCAACTCAACTTTAGACGTTGCCCCCTTCTGTACCAGCGGACGATTCAGACGAATCTCTTCCCGGATCAGGGACAGACTGCGGCGGTTAGCGTTGATCTGTTGCTGTATCTCATCGCGGGCCAGCTTCCGCTGCTCCTCACGTTTGCGCAGTACTTCAAGGCTGGCCTGCAGCTCGAGAGTGCGCTCCAGAAACAGAGCATCTTCCTGCCCGATCAGATCAGAGCGATGTGCCAGAGTATCCGGATAAACCGGTTCACTGCGCCCTTCCGCCTCAGCCGAAAGCCTGGCCGCGGATGCCAACGCACCTTCATAATTGGCTCTGAGCTCTTCAAGATCAGCGGTAAAACCTGTGTTATCAATATCCAGTAGCAACTGGCCCTGCTCGACATAGTCACCCTGCTGCACATGAATATCCGAGATAATGCCGCCTTCAAGGTTCTGCACTACTTGTAGTTGCGCCGAAGGCACCACCCGCCCGGCTCCGAACACGGTAATATCCAACGAGGCGATATGGGCCCAGAACAGAAAGGACGCGAGAAATCCGGTCAGCACAACAAGCAATAACCTCACCGCCGCTCTGGGTCCACGGGTCACATCCAGATGCAGGGGCAGAGTCGAGGACTGCATAATATTCATGCATCACCCGCCCCGGTAGATTCTCCACCTGCCTGATTTTCAGCACTTTGTTTTTGCTGCTCCCTGCTTTGTTGATAATTCAGTGCATCCAGCACCTGTTGCTTAGGGCCATCGGCGACAATACGACCGCCATCAATCACGATCAGGCGATCTATCAACGCCAGCAAGCTGGGACGGTGGGTTACCAGCACCACGGTTTTGTCAGCGACCGCTTTGCGCATCCCTTTCAGTACCTGTTGTTCTGAATGGTTATCCAGCAGACTGGTGGGTTCATCCAGCAACAGTATCGGCGGCTCACCATAAAATGCCCGAGCCAGACACACCAGTTGACGCTGACCGCCAGACAGATGACCACCCCGCTCTCCCACAGGCAGATCCAGCCCCATAGCGCTCTGCCCAACCACCTGATCCAGACCGACGACCTGCATCGCCTGCAACACCTGTTCATCACTGCCAGCAAGGTCCCGTAGCGCAACATTGGTGCGTAAGCTGGCACTGAACAGATGATTCTCCTGCTGCACAAAACCGATGTTACGCCGAAGCTCGGGCAGATTCAGGGCTGCGACATTGAGATTATCCACCAGCACCCGACCAGCTTCCGGCTGAACCATACCGGCGATCAGCTTCAGTAATGTGCTTTTGCCGGTACCGACACGGCCGAGAATACCGATTTTTTCACCGGCGCGGATGGTCAGATTAAGATCCTGAAACACCTCAGGCTGATCGGGCTGATACCTGAAAGAGAGATCCTCCAGTTCTATATCGCCCTCGAAACGACTTTTCGAAATCTGCTGATCCTGTGGCCGGGCCTCAGAATCTGCCTGCATAATGCCATCGACCACCGCAAAGCTGAGACTGGCCTGATGATAAGTCACCAGCAAACTGGCGATATGGGCCGAAGAAGCCATCGCCCGATTACCCAGCATCAAAGCAGCGATCAGAACACCGGAGGTAACATTGCCATCGGCTACCAGCAGCGCACCATGCACAATGATCGCGATACTCACTGCCATCTGAATCAGCCCGGCAGAGTGCTGAGAGATACCTATCCAGCGCCGGTAAAGATCCTGATTCACACTGTTCACCGCGATCAGCTGCCGCCAACGCTGGGTACTCCAGTCTTCAGCCCCCAGGGCCTTCAGTGAATCCAGGCCGTCAAGAGACTCATACAGCAACACATTTTTCTCAACGCTGTCACGCTGTGCTTCTTTAACCAGACGACGTAAGGGAATCTGTAGCAACATCCCCAGCACAATAACCGTTGCCAGGCCGGCCGCTGGCCAGACCCACATGGAGCCCCCCACCAGGCCAATCACGGCGATAAACAGCACCGCAAAAGGCAGATCCCCCAGCAGAGTAATGGTTGCGCCGGACATAAAGTTGCGTAGCGTTTCATAATCTTTGATAGTGGCCGCTAACTGACCTGCAGGCTGAGACCGGGCGGCGGCTTTCAATTTGATCAGTCTGGCAAATACCGCCACTCCCAGATGATTATCGATACGACGGCCGGCGGCTTCGATAAGATAGGTGCGGATATTTTTAACTATAAAATCAAACAGCAGCACTGCCAGTGCTCCAAGAGCCAGTGCTGTCAGACTGGACAGAGCGTTACTGGGGATCACCCGGTCATAAACCGCCATAGTGAAGAAAGGAACTACCAGCACAAACAAATTGATCATCATGGTTGCCAGTAGTGCATAACCATAGATCCAGCTCTGGCTGTACAGCAGTTTCCGGAACCAGCCCCGGGTATCCGTTTGCGGCGCTTCTGCCTGTTGCCAGCGAATTGGCAGATAGATCACCCAGGCCATACCGCTATAGCGCTGGCGAAGCTGACGCAGGGTTATCGATGTCTGCTCACCGGCATCGAAACAGAAAATGGAACGACGATTAATCCACAGTGCCCAGCCCTGCTCCAGCCGCAGCAGTACAGGACCGGAATCCGCCGGGATATCATCAGGACGCAGCGAGATCTGGTCGGCATCCAGACCCGAGCGTTCAAGTAAATCCGGGATATAGGTTTCGTTGAGCGAATCAGAGTCTGCGAGCAGCCCCCGGATAAGGGCATGACCATCCAGATTTCGCCCCAGCACTCTGGCTGCAGCAATAATGGCCCGTAACAGTGGCTCCGCCAACTGCTGCTCTGCTGCTATCACAACCCTTTCACTGCTGTTCACAACGAATCCCCTTTACCAGACATCCGGGTCTTACCTGTTAAAGCCTAGTAACCAGATGAAAAAACGGCAATTTTTCTACCCTCAACCTGAGTAATATGAGCCCTATAACGTAAAAAAAGCCCCTCAGAAAACCTGAGGGGCTAATCTACGCGCTCTGAGAAACTTACCGATCAGATAACATTAAGCTCAGTTTCAACCTTCAAGGTCACAGTATGGTCGCTGGATCCGTCATTATAGGTCGCTATATAGGTCTCAAATGTCATGCCATCGATCAGTTCAGTGCCAACAGCCGTATCCAGAGTCCAGATTGCCGGATCTAAATCAACGCTATCACCAGCATTGACGGCCCCCTTTTCGCCAGTCGGGCCGTCCCCTGTTACAAGCAATATATTGTCCGCATCCGTTATATCAAAAATATCCTTCGCTGAAATATTCTGCAGTTCCTGGTTGGTAAAGTTATTGTTTCTGCCGCAGAGATGAATTCTCTCCAGATCGAAGAAAGTATTCGGTTTTTCACTGATATTCAGGCTGGTATCATTCACAATCAGGATATCAAAGCCATCAGTTCCCACTATCGGGTTAGCCTTCGCATTACCACTGAAAATAAATACCTCACCATCATTACCTGGGTGCAATACCGGGCAACCACCGTCAGCTACGCCGGTCACGGTAATCACCAGCTCTGCGGTATCGGTATCGCCGAAATCATCAGCCACCGTGTAAGTAAAGGTGTCGGTATCACTGACGCCATCGGCGAGCAGATCGGCACGATCCTGATCGGCAACATAGGTGTAGCTGCCATCGGCGTAGAGGGTCAGAGTGCCGTACACGCCAACCAGTTCGGTACCAACCGAGCCCGGATCACCGCTGCCGGTCTCCTCTCCGGTACGGATCCCGATAACGGTCAGCCCTTCTCCATCGACCTCAATATCGTTACTGAGTACCCCCTCCTGAGCACTGACGGTCAGTGTCGCATCTTCGTTCACGGCACCGCTGTCATCCACCGCCACCGGAGGATCCTGCACCGGTGCCACTTCGATAGTGAGTGTTCCCACATCACTGAGCTGGCCGTCGGTTACCGTATAGTCCACGGTATCGGTGCCGTTAAAGTTGTTCTTAGGGGTATAGATGTAGCTGCCATCGGCGCTGATCTGAATCACCCCCCCCTGCGTGGTGGCAAAGGTGCCGGCAACAACCGTCAGTGGATCACCGTCAGGGTCGATATCATTGGTATCCAGATCAACCACCGAATTAAAAATGATATCTTCGGTGGCATTGGCGGTATCGTCATAGGCCACCGGTGCATCATTCACCGCATTGACGATAATGGTTAATGTGCCGGTATCGGTTAACTGACCGTCGGATACGGTGTAACTCACCGTATCTGTACCGTTGAAGTTCTGTAAGGGTCTGTAGGTGTAGCTGCCATCGCTATAGATAGTGATTTCGCCCCCCTTGTCGGTCTCAAAAATACCCGCGACCACCGACAACGGATCGCCATCGACATCGGTATCGTTCGCATCCAGATCGATAGTCGAGTTGAATACGGTTCCCTCATCGATAGTCACTTCATCATCCACCGCAACCGGCGGATCATTCACCGGTGTGACGGTAATCGTCAGGGTGCCGGTATCGGAAAACTCACCATCACTGACGGTATAATCCACCGTATCGGTACCGTAGAAGTTCTCTTTGGGGGTGTACACGTAACTGCCACTGGCATCAATGGTAATGGAGCCTCCCTGGGCTGTGGCAAACGTGCCGGCAGTCACAGTCAGGGCATCACCATCAACGTCAATGTCGTTGGCATCCAGATCGACGGCGGAGATCAGCACCGTATCTTCCGGAGTCTCCGCGCTATCATCCACCGCGACGGGAGGGCTGTTCTCCTCCCCGGCAATGACGACAACGGTCAGCAGCCCGGTATCCGATAGCAAGCCGTCGGATACAGTGTACTCAACGGTATCCACTCCGCTGAACCCGTTGGCCGGTGTGTAGCTGTAGCTGCCATCCGCGCTGATACTGATCGAGCCCCCCTCAGAGGTGGCAAAAGTACCGGCAGTCACTGTCAGGCTGTCACCGTCCACATCAAAATCGTTGTCATCCAGATCAACGGTGGAGTTCAGCACCGTGTCCTGATTGGTCTGGGCGTTATCGTCCACCGCCACCGGCGCATCATTGACCGCCGTCACGCTGATAGTCAGGGTGCCGATATCCGTCAGTAAACCATCGGTAACGGTGTAGTCAACGCTGTCATCACCGTTAAAGTCGGT
This sequence comes from uncultured Amphritea sp., assembly GCA_963669425.2. GTDB lineage: Bacteria > Pseudomonadota > Gammaproteobacteria > Pseudomonadales > Balneatricaceae > Amphritea. The sequence continues at coordinate 737,926 of CAXXNC010000002.1, read as the reverse complement.
CGGCGGTGTATAGGTATAGCTGCCATCGGTGTTGATACTGATCGAGCCACCGGCGGTCGTCGGGAATGTACCGGCCAGCACGGTCAGGCTGTCGCCGTCTACATCAAAGTCATTGGCGTCCAGATCGATGCTGGAGTTAAGTACCACATCCTCCGGCGTCTCGGCCTGATCATCCACGGCGACCGGTGGGTCATTCACGGCCCCCACGGCAATCGACAGGGTGCCGGTGTCACTGAGCTGACCGTCTGTAACGGTATAATCAACCGTATCGGTACCATTAAAATCGGCGGGTGGAGTATAGCTGTAGCTGCCATCAGTGCTGATGATGATCGAACCGCCTTCCGCGGTGGCGAACGTACCTTCCTGTACCGTCAGGCTGTCGCCGTCAACATCAAAGTCATTGGCGTCCAGATCGATGCTGGAGTTAAGCACCACATCCTCCGGCGTCTCGGCCTGATCATCCACGGCGACCGGTGGGTCATTCACGGCCCCCACGGCAATCGACAGGGTGCCGGTATCACTGAGCTGACCGTCTGTAACGGTATAATCAACCGTATCGGTGCCATTAAAATCGGCGGGTGGGGTATAGGTGTAGCTGCCATCTCCATTGATGGTTATTGAGCCCCCTGCACTGGTGGCAAAAGTACCGGCGACCACGCTGAGAGCATCACCGTCCGCATCGGTATCATTGGCGTCCAGATCGACCGTGGACACCAGAACACTGTCCTCGGCCGTTTCTGCAAAATCATCCTGCGCCACGGGAGCGGTGTTTTCCTCTGGCTCCGGTGGCGGAGGCGGTGGAGGCGGAGGTACTTCATCTGCCTCAACATTAATATACAGGACCCCGGTATCACTCAGCTCACCATCGGTAACGGTATAAGTGACAGTATCGAAACCACTGTAGCCCGGTGCCGGTGTGTAGATGTAACTGCCATCAGCGCTGATACTGATATTGCCCCCCCGATCGGTGGCAAAGTCACCGGCGATCACCGTCAGGCTGTCGCCGTCCGGATCAAAGTCGTTGTCATCCAGATCTAACACCGAGTTGAGTACTGTTCCCTCCGGGGTTTTGGCAAAATCATCAACGGCGACGGGGGCATTATTAGTCGGCTCTGGCTCACCACCGGACACCACATTTATAGTCAGCGTACCGTCATCCGTTAACTCACCATCACTGACGGTGTAACTGACTGAATCAATGCCGCTGAAGTCCGCCGGCGGGGTATACACATAACTGCCATCACTGTTGATAGTGATCTCCCCACCCTGACTAGTGTCGAATACACCGGACACCACGGTCAAAGTATCGCCGTCAACATCGAAGTCATTGGCATCCAGATCAATAGTGGATAAGAGTACGGTATCCTGTTCGGTCTGCGCACTATCATCCACCGCCACCGGTGCATCATTGACCGCCTGAACATTCAGCGTCAGCGTGCCGGTGTCGGTCAGCTCACCATCCGTGACGGTATAATCAATGGAATCTGCACCGTTGAAGTTTTCCGGCGGAGTATAACTGTAACTGCCATCGCTGAGGATGGTGATTGAACCGCCCTGACTGGTAGTAAACGTCCCCTCCACCACGGTCAGTGGATCACCATCGGCATCGGTATCGTTGGCATCCAGCTCGATCAGCGAGTTGAACACCGTATCTTCGACGGTATCCGCCTGATCATCATTGGCAATCGGCGCGCTGTTAACGGCGGGAGTATCGTCAATTACCGGATCCTGATCCGCCTCGGGATCCCCTGCCAGCGGATTATCCGGATCACCATTCAGATCCGGCGAGCTGGCTTCCGGATCCCCCAGGTCCCCGCGAAGATCCCGGTAACCCAGACCATTACCATCAAGAAACGGCGTATCTTCATTGAGAAAGCTGAAAACCGAAGTGGTACCATCGGCAGCCACATTACCCGCAGCAGGCGCACTCAACTGAGAGATCAGATCACTGGCATCTTTGAACAGCAGCTGACCGTTAACGGTGTAAATCTCTTTGATTTCACCAAACTCATCGATGAAATCACTGACAACCAGCTCACCACTGTCGAGCGTCAGTGTCAGTTCACTGCCATCAAACTCGATACCTCGTATGTCATCGCGGGTAAAAGGCAGTGTCATCGATTGCAGAGTTTCCATGGAAACATCGGCTGCAGCCCGGGTGTTGAGATCCTGAAACTCGGTACCCCCTTCACGGGTTACCAGTGTAAGACGAATATTCATAGCATTTATCTCCCCTGCAACAAGACATACAGAAACGACCTATCCCCATCTGCATGCCTGCGCAGTTTCCGGCTCATTCGAGCCATGACGGTACTACTGACCGTCGAATCGTGTCGCCAGCTGTCCGGTTGCCTGCAGCAACTCATAATCCTGCACGATCAGATCGTACTGAGCGTTAATCAGGTCAGCTTCGGCACGGAATGTTTCCACCTGTCGATCCAGCAGATCCAGCAGATCCCGTCGGTTAACAGAGAACTGGTCCACATAATCGGAAAGTACTTTTTCCAGCGAATCACTGTAACTTGCCAGCAGAGGCACCCGCATGCTGGTCTTACTGCGGGTATACCAGACACCCCGGATCTGCTCGCGAATATCCCGGGCAGCCAGCTTCTGCAGCTCTACCGCAGACGCTTCCTGAGCTGCAGTAACTTTCCGCAGGGCAGTATCTGCACCACCGCGAGAGATGTCATAGGTCATCACCACACCGGCAAAGGTTTCGTGAGACTGGCCATTAAAGGGCGACAGATCAGAACTGGCAGAGTTATCCTGAACGGTACTGCGGATCTCAAAATCAAATCGTGGCCGGAATGCCGCACCGGTCTGCTCATAGATCGCACGAGCCTGTTCCACTGTCGCCTGGGACTGCTGTACAGAAGGATGATTCACTGTCTGCCCCAAAGCCTCGTCCAGCGTCTGATAAGCAATATCCGGACGCACAGCGCTCACCAGATCTTCAGCAGGCGTGCCAACAACTTCCAGATAGCGTTGCAGCGCTACCAGGTGCTGCTCTTCCTGCTGCATCAGCGAAGCATCTGCAAAGGCATAACGAGCCCTGGCATGGTGGGCATCGGTCTCAGTGATCACACCCTGCTCCGCACGGTCTTCGATATCATTAAGATACTGACGATGAGCTTCGAGATTGTCCTGCGCCAGTTTCAGCAGGTCGGCACCGCGGAGCACATTGATGTGCGCCTGAATGGCGGTAAAAATCACATCCTGCTTCCGCTCACCCACCAGATGACCAGACGCTTCATAACCGCTCTCCGCCGCGTTGATCCGGTTACTGGTCAGACTGCCGTCGTAGATCACCTGACGCAGCAGAAAATCGGCCTTGTTGATGTGCACATCATGACCATCATCGGTAAAGCTTCGTATCGTTGTATTATTTGCCCACTGATGACCACTGGAAAGTTCAATGGTTACCTGTGGTTTATGACCGCTGCTGGCCTGATCAATACGGTGTTCAGCAGCTTGTTTTTCCTGATTCGCGGCACTGAGTGCCGGATGATAATTAAGACTGGTAGTCACAGTTTCCTGAAGCGAAACCGCGTGACTGAAACTGGCTGCCAGAAGCAGACTTATCCCCAATACGCTTTTGCCATACATAGGCTCACCTCCGCTGGCATCCTTATCTATGTAATCCGGTTATCCAAGCCCCCCCGAGCTCATGGATCTGATCTGCAGACCAGGTCCAAAAATCTGTTTAGCAGAAAAAGTGTAGCACCCTGACGACAATTGTAAGGCTGACAAAACACCTGATTCAGAATGGGTACAAGAAAAGAGTCACGAAGTAAGGAGCAGACATATTTAAAATCAGGGACCTAACAACACCTGGGCGATCAATATGTTTTTTTCTCACGTTAATCCACTCTCTTTACATTGAGATTTTACGAATCTGTGCTTGGTAGCCTCTACCGCCGGGAACCGAACCTGATATAGACTGGTCTGAACAGTCTTCAGTACCTGATTTAAGGATTCTCATGACGTTTGCACAGTTCAGCGATCAACAGCAGATCATCGATTACGTTACCCAGCACAGCGACTACTTCCCTGACGACAGCGTATTGCAGGTCACCGAACTCAGCGACGGTAACCTGAACTATGTCTACCGCATCAGCGATGCCGGCGGTAACAGCCTGATTCTGAAGCAGACACCACCCTATATCCGGGTGATTGGCGAAGGCTGGCCCCTGACTCAGGATCGCGCCCGTATCGAATACAACAGCCTGAAGCGTACCGCTGAGCGCTGCCCGCAAAGCGTTCCGCAGATGTATCACTATGATGCTGAGCACTGCGTCATCCTGATGCAGGATATCGGAGACCACCACAACCTCCGGGAGCTGATGATACAGCGGGTCAGACTACCTGATCTGGCAGCTCAGCTAGCTGACTATCTGGCGGTAACTAAGTTTTATGGCAGCGGTATGGGACTGGCATCCGGTGAGCACAAGCAGCTGGTCAGAGAGAGCCAGAATCCGGATCTGTGTCAGATCCATGAAGAGGTGTTCTTCCTCGATCCGTTCTGTGATCACGAGCGCAATGATGTTAATCCGGCGCTACGCGACGAAGCAGAAGCATTCTGGCAGAACAACGATCTGAAACGGGAAGTCGCCATTCTCAAACGCCGCTACATGTCCGATACTGAAGCGCTTCTGCACGGCGATCTGCACACTGGCTCAGTGTTTGCCAACCAGAATAGCTGTAAAGTGATCGATATGGAGTTTGCCTTCTGCGGCCCGGCAGGTTTTGACACCGGTGTACTGCTGGCTAACTTCCTGCTGAACTACTGCGGACAGAACAACCTGCCGGGAGATGTCGATGAAAGGGCTGCTTATCAGGACTGGCTGCTGGCGACGATCAGCGAACTATGGCACCAATTCAGTCAGCGCTTCAGCAACCTGATGCAGCAACACTGTGTTGACCCATCCCTGAGTGATGCCGGCTATCAGCAGTGGTATCTACAGCAACTCTGGCAGGATACACTGGGTTATGCCGGTGTAGAGATCTCCCGTCGAACAGTGGGTATCGCCCATGTGGCTGATATTGCGTCCATAGAATCGGAAACGGCACGCGCGGATTCCGAGCGACTGGCGCTGAAAATAGCTGAAACACTGATTCTGGAGCGCAACGAAATTCAATCACCGGCACAACTGGCCGACACAGTAAAGCAACTGAATAGCTGAACGGAGAATAGCGATGCCGGGCGTTAAAACAGGGCTGGCCCTCACTGCACTGACTGTTTGTCTGACCGGTTGTGGCAACATGCTGCAAACGGATCGTCCTGCCCCGGAGCCAGAAGTCTACGCTGGCCAGGGCGGCATGACTGAATGGAACATCAAGCCGGACGCTTATCTCTATCATTACGAAAACGGTTTTTCCGGAGCCGATGCGCTGGGCTATGCCTCTCAGTTGCAAACCGTCTGGTCGCGCCTCGGTGCCGCCGAAACCTGTGGCATTGGCTATGATAAAGCGCTGATGATCAGCCTGCTCAGCGCCCGCTTTGGTGAAAGCCGTATTACCCATGAGCTGAACGGAATCGGCTTTCACGCCGTACAAACCCGTAAAGTACCAGGTTTCTGCAGTGATGAGCGTGTACCGGAAATCCGCCGCAGCGTTAATCGCTACCGCGAGGGACTGTTCGAGTCCTGATCAGCCCTTCCACGGTTCAGAGTCAGTAATGACAAGGAGACAATAATGTTTACCGCACTCTATGCAGCGCTCTCAGGATTACTGATCTGCTGGCTGGCATTGCAGGTGATTAAAGTTAGGCGGCGCCACAAAATAGCGTTTTCTGACGGTGAAATTCAGGCGCTGACCGTGGCACGCTCGGCGCACTCCAATGCCACAGAAAACTTGCCCATCTTCCTGATTATGCTGTTCCTGCTGGAATACAATGGTGCCCATATCCTGCTGATCAATCTGTTGGGCATCGTCATGATCAGTGGCCGGATAATCCATGCCAGAGGCATTCTCAAAGAGGAACTCAAATCCCGGGTGCTGGGAATGAAGATCACATTTTTTACCCAGATTGGGTTAGCCCTGCTGAATATTGTCTATCTGCTGGTTGCACAATTGAGCACATCCTAATATAACCGAGTTTATTCAGTTTTATGCAGATGGATCAGCAATATGAATGTCAGCCCGGAATCACCAGACAACCAGCATTACTGTCTGGCACAGGTCAATATCGCTAAAGCCGTAGCACCGCTGGAAGATCCGGCAATGCAGGGTTTTGTTGAGCAACTTGATGCCATTAATCAACTGGCTGAAAACAGCCCGGGCTTTTTATGGCGGCTGAAGACTGATACCGGCGATGCTACCAGCATCCAGCTCTACGATGACCCGGCGATTATCACCAATATTTCTCTCTGGCGTTCGCTCGACGACCTGAAGGACTATGTCTATAAGGGTGATCACCTGGCCGCTCTGCGGGAAAAGAAACAGTGGTTTTCACCACTGAACGGTCCCTCACTTGCACTCTGGTGGGTGCCGGTAGGTCATACGCCAACAGAAGCTGAAGGTAAGCGAGCACTGCAGGAACTGGCTGAATACGGGCCTACCAGCGATGCCTTTACCTTTGCCCGCCCCTTTCCACCGCCAGCCTGATTACTGATGAAGTCTGTCTCTCTGATCTGTCTGACCGCAACCGTTACAATCCTGACGGGTTGTAACAAGACCGTTCCTGATTGTCCTGATCAGAGCCCTGGCCCGGAAGTACGCAGTGCAGGCTGTCTGGTAATCCACAATAAGCAGCTGTTGGTTATTAAAGAGATGACTGGAAAGGTAAGTATACCGGGTGGCAGTGGTGACACCGGTGAGACGGGCCGTTGCACAGCCTTCAGGGAAACCTGGGAAGAAACCGGCCTGACAGTAACAGCCGGCGAGTTGATCCGCCAGTTCGATAACGGTTTTCACCTTTACCGCTGCTCAGTCACCGGCAATGTCCGTCCTGATCCTGAATTCGCTCATGAGGTAAGAGAAGCCTTCTGGCTTAACAGCGCCAGCTTCGATCAATACCGCTGGCGCTTTCCCGAACAGAAGCAGTGGTTAAAGGAGTATCTGCTCAGTCAGTAACCCGGTGCGGGTCAGGCATAATCAGACCATGATCATGCAACACCTCTTCACCGAACCAGGCCAGATTCTCATGCAGACTGACCACTTCCCCGACGATGATCAGTGCCGGTGCCGGTAGCTGCGCCTGTTCCTGCAGCTGTGGCAGATCGGTCAGAGTACCGACCAATACCTGCTGATCAGGACGGGTTCCTTTGGAGACAATGGCCGCCGGCGTGTCTGCAGCGCGACCGTGGGCAATCAGTTGTTCACACAGATGCGGCAGAGAGTGTAGCCCCATGTAGAAGACGATGGTCTGTCCCGGGTGAACCAGTTCCTCGAAGTTAAGATCTGAGGTACGGTTCTTCAGCTGACCGGTGACAAAACGCACTGACTGGGCGTAATCCCGATGAGTCAGTGGAATGCCAGCATAGGTAGAACAGGCGCTGGCAGCAGTAATGCCTGGCACCACCTGAAATGGAATATTGTGTTCTTTCAGCGTCTGCAGCTCTTCGCCGCCGCGTCCGAAAATAAACGGATCGCCACCCTTAAGGCGCAGTACACGACGTCCCTGCTGGGCATATTTAACCAGCAGCATGTTGATATCTTCCTGCGGTACGGCGTGATCATCACGGCGCTTGCCGACAAATACCCGATCAGCATCCCGGCGACACAGGTCGACCACTTTAGGGGATACCAACTGGTCATAGAGAACAACGTCCGCCTGCTGCATCAGACGCAGGGCTTTAAAGGTCAGTAATTCCGGATCTCCCGGACCACCACCGACCAGATAGACTTCACCGACCTGGTGTTCAGGATCCGCATGCTTAAGCGCGGTTACCAACAGATCGTGAGCTTCTTCATCCCGGCCAGCAAACACTTTCTCGGCAATCTGCCCCTGCAACACCTTCTCCCAGAAGATACGGCGGGTTTCAACATTGCTGAAGGTGCTCTTCACCTGCTGACGGAACTTACCCACCAGCTGTCCCAGACGGCTGTAACCCTGTGGAATCCAGGTTTCCAGTTTTGCCCGCAGCAAACGGGCCAGCACCGGTGACTCACCGCCAGAAGAGACGCCGATAACAATCGGTGAACGATCGACAATGGCAGGAAAGATAAAGGTACACAGCGGCTGGTTATCAACAACGTTAACCGGTATATGACGCTCTACAGCATCGTAGTGAACCCGTTCATTGAGTTCATCGTCATCAGTCGCAGCCACCACCAGATATTTATCATCCAGCAGCTCTGCATGGTATTCACCGACAATCACCTGACCGCCGTTCATTTCCAGCAGCTCAACCAGTTCAGGATCAACCCGATGGGCAACCACGGTTACCTTAGCGCCAGCACGAACCAGCAATGTAGCCTTACGTAATGCGACCTGCCCGCCTCCCACTAACAACGCGGTACGGTTATCGAGTTTAAAAAATAACGGCAGGTAATCCACTGCAAGTACTCCGGCAGGCTGAAAAGGGGTTATAAGGGCCTGCTAACACTATTTAATTAGCACTGCTGGTTGCTATTTTGCTCCTTAGCAAGGCGAAACATGCAAAATTTAGTCATCTAAAAGAGCATTTTTTAACGCGGCTAAGGAGTAAAAGAGCACCAGCCCTTCGGGTTACCGCTAAAAGCGCCTCACCCAGTGTTGCTCGGCTCTCATTTGGAATAACCAAACAGCGTTTCTCGCGCCTCGGTTGAAACACTTTTAGTCGTAACAGTGTCTATTTAAATAGTGTTAGCAGGCCCTGAGAAAAGAGTAGCAAAAAGATGAGGTTACAGATACCGCAAATGCGACCTTTACGGTACCTGTAGCACACAGTGATGGAGCAAGGATCAGTCCTTCGGCAGGAAGTCCATGACATTAACCGGTTTGGCTTCAGCAGCGTCGTCTTTAGCACCACCGTGCAGACCGCATTCACGGGTCTCCGGATTTTCCCACCACCAACGACCGGCACGCACATCTTCGCCTTCAGCTACCGCACGGGTACATGGGGCGCAGCCGATGCTTGGATAGTTTTTGTCGTGCAGTTCATTGTAAGGAACCTTGTTAGCTCTGATGTAATCCCAGATGTCCTGCTCGGTCCAGTCCGCCAGTGGATTGAATTTATCCAGCTGATTGCCCTCGTCATACTCTTTGAAGCCGATCTCATCACGGGTTACAGACTGCTCCCGGCGCAGGCCGGTAATCCAGGCATCACGGCTGGACAGCGCACGCTTCAGCGGCTTGATCTTACGTACCTGGCAGCAGCCTTTACGCAGATCCTGACTCTGATAGAAAGCATTCACGCCGTTTTCACTGACATACGCTTCCACATCAGCCGCTTCCGGATAATACACCTGCACTTTCAGGTTACCGTACAGTGCTTCAACATCCGCCAGCAGTTTCAGGGTTTCTTCCGGCAGACGACCGGTATCCAGCACAAACATGCCCAGATCGGGAGTGTTCTTGCTGATCAGATCGGTAATAACAACGTCTTCCGCCCCAAGGCTGTTGGCAAACACCACTTTACCTTCTTCGTATTCGGCAACCGCTTGCTGAAGTACGCTCACCGCATTCGCTACTTTGGCAGCCAGTGCAGATGAAATTTGCTCGCTCATTATTTTTCTCCAAGCCCTCACCTGGCTTTTCGGGAATCTTCACTGTCCTCTGCGGGACTCATCTGTTCAGATTCATTACCGTTCGATCCACCACCGAACGAAAAAGGAGCCGGTTATCTGAGATAACAGGCTCCCGGTCAGACTTATTGTTGTCTGAAGATAGGCCGCTCATCATCTGCGCAGCCCTGATAGTGTACCGACACTTCACCGAACGCCTGTACCATCGACTCGCTGAAACGCTCATCAGCAATGGCAAATGCATCAAAACCGCAGCGTTCCATGTATTCCAGGCGATCCTGAGATACATCACCGACTGCACGAATCTGACCGGTAAAACCGGAACGGCGCAGAATACGGGCGAAGCTGAAGCCGCGGCCATCAGTGAAAGCCGGGAATTCAACAGCCACCAGAGACAGTCGCTCCAGATTCTGCAGTACCAGATCAAAGTCCTGATCACCGTTGATCTGAACACCCAGACCACCTTCGGAGGCCAGCAGTGTTTCAGTTTGCTCGGCAAACAGCTCAAACGGTACCACGATATCTTCATTCAGATGCGCAGCAACATTCTCCGCATCTACCAGCAGCCAGTTATCTTCGGTGGCTACAGCACGATTAATTAACAGGGGCATACACTCTCTCCTTAAACGGTGCTACACCGATACGGCGCACGGTATCGATAAAACGCTCTTCTTCCTGACGGTTTTCAACATAAACCTGCAGGATGGTTTCGATAGTATCGGCAACATCGGCCTGAGGCACGGCTTTACCGATAATCTTGCCCAGTGAAGCATCTTCACGGGAAGAACCGCCCAGAGTGATCTGGTAGAAATCTTCACCCTTCTTATCCACACCCAGAATACCGATATGGGCTACGTGGTGGTGGGCACAGGCATTGATACAGCCAGACATGTTCAGCTTGATCTCACCGATATCGTACAGATAATCGAAATCATCAAACTTCTGGTTAATCTGATCAGCCACGTTCAGGGTGTGAGCATTTGCCAGAGAGCAGAAATCAAAGCCCGGACAAACGATCATATCGGTCAGCGTGCCGATATTCGGACGCGCCAGGTTGTTATCGTTCAGGCTCTTCCACAGATTGTACAGGTCACCTGCCGCGACGTGTGCCAGCACCAGGTTCTGATCATGAGTACTGCGGATTTCGCCGAAGTTATACCTGTCAGCCAGGTCAGCAACAACATCCAGCTGCACATCGGTGATATCACCCGGTGCCTTCAGATGCGGTTTCAGAGATACGATCACAGCACGGTAACCAGCAACTTTATGGTCACGGGTATTACGCTCATACCAGACGCGGAATTCAGCATCATCTTCCAGCTGATTTTCCAGCACTGCAAGACCATCAACAGCATCAGCAGCGTATGGCTGAGGTTCAAAGAAACCTTTAATGCGATCGATATGCTCGTCAGTCAGACGGGTTTCAGTGTCACGGATAATATCCCACTCAGCTTCAACCAGCTTGGCAAACTCCTCGACACCCAGCGCACTGACCAGAATCTTGATACGTGCTTTGTACTTGTTGTCGCGACGACCGTTCAGGTTGTATACCCGCAGGATCGCTTCCAGGTACGTCAGCAGATCTTTCTGAGGCAGGAACTCACGGATCACTTTACCGATATGCGGAGTACGGCCCAGACCACCACCGACCAGCACTTCGAAACCAACCTCACCGGCGTCGTTTTTCACCAGATGCAGGCCAATATCATGTACCTGAGACGCAGCGCGATCTTCAGGACCACCGGTCACAGCGATCTTGAACTTACGTGGCAGGTAAGCAAATTCCGGGTGCAGTGTGGTCCACTGACGGATGATCTCACACCATGGACGTGGGTCTTCGATCTCGTCCGGGATAATGCCGGCAAAATGATCCGTAGTGGTGTTACGCAGACAGTTACCACTGGTCTGAATCGCGTGCATCTGCACTTCAGCCAGCTCTGCCAGAATATCCGGCACCTCTTCCAGCTTCGGCCAGTTCAGCTGAATATTGGTACGGGTAGTAACGTGCGCATAACCCTTGTCATATTTACGGGTGATATCCGCCAGTTTACGTACCTGAGTAGAATTCATCAGACCGTAAGGTACCGCGATACGCAGCATCGGAGCCTGACGCTGAATGTAGAGGCCATTCATCAGACGCAGAGCACGAAACTCCTCATCCGGAATCTCCCCTGCAAGGAATCGACGGGTCTGGTCGCGGTATTGCGCGACCCGATCATTGATCAGACTCTGATCCTGTTCGTTATATTGATACATCGTTCATATCGCCGGCGAACCGGCCCTCACCCTGGTTAAAACTCTTGTCAGTAATTTGTTTTTCAGAAAACGCAGCCTCAGGCTACCGCTTCCTTAACCTGCCAGCACGAAGCGCATGCCTATGGCCAGCAGCAGTGTTCCCATAATTGGCTGCATCACTTTCGGTGATAGCTTAGTACCCAGTTGGCTGCCCAGGAATACACCTGGCAAAGAGCCAATCAGCAGGTAGAACAGCAGCCATAAATCAACGTTACCCATAGTGTAGTGCCCTGCGCCAGCGACGCCGGTCAGCACTACAGCATGAACCAGATCGGTACCGACAATGGCCGGCATCGTCATCCGTGGGTATAGCAGAATCAGCATCGCGGTACCCAATGCACCGGCGCCTACCGATGACAGTGTTACCAGACCGCCCAGCACCAGCCCCATAGCGACTGTGATATAAGGACGATATCGGCGGCCGTGACGTTCAAGTACAGTACCCTGCAGGCCAACTACGGCCTCCCGGATGCGGCTACGGAAGAAGACCGCAAAACTGGTCAGTACCAGCGATACACCCAGCGTGATGTTCATCAGGTGCTCAACTTTTTCCAGTCCACCCAGACCATCCAGATAATTAAGGGTCAGGATGGTACCGGGAATACTGCCCGCCAGCAGCAGAATCACGACTCGCCAGTGCACCAGCTTCTGACGGGCGTAAGAGATACTGCCACCAAACTTGGTAATCGCCGCATACAGCAGATCGGTGCTCACCGCCACAACCGGCGGGATGCCAAAACCGACAATCAGGATAGGCGTCATTAACGCACCACCACCGATACCGGTCAGACCGACGATAAAACCAACCACCAGGCCGGCGAAGCTGTATGCTATTTCCATTAAGATTCTCAGCTGTCATCTTTAACCCTGTCAGTGCGATGCACAACAGGGCCATACTATTCGAGCGAGCAATACTATACCCCACCCCTTATAACTCAAAATAATAATTAGAAATTTATTGATGCAATTTAGGAATAAGCAATAAACCTCACTCCAAAGTCTTACCCATATATAAAGAAACAGGACTGAATGGCGTCCTATATTCCATAAAGTTTTAAAAAAATTCCAACATATTCTTTTTAATTTTAAGAAAAGCCTTTCATAATACGCTCCACTATGAGGAGCCCTGCCTGCAGCAAAAAGCTGCCGGACAGACAGTAGAAACAGTCAGACCTGTTCACCCGGCGACTCAATCAGGTTTCAGACCACTTACTTAAATGCTTAAAGAAGAGTTACTACTTATGAGCCAACTGCCCGAACACAGACTGACCCACCTGCGTCAGCTGGAAGCTGAGAGCATCCATATCATCCGAGAAGTTGCATCCGAGTTTGAAAATCCGGTCATGCTCTACTCTATTGGTAAGGACTCAGCAGTCATGCTGCACCTGGCTCGCAAGGCCTTCTACCCTGGTAAGCCGCCGTTCCCACTGCTGCACGTAGATACCACCTGGAAGTTTAAAGAGATGATCAGCTTCCGTGATGAGATGGCAGAAGAAGCTGGTATGGACCTGATTGTTCATATTAACCAGGACGGTGTGGACATGGGTGTAGGCCCATTTACCCACGGCTCTAAAAAGCACACTGATATCATGAAAACCCAGGGTCTGAAGCAGGCACTGGATAAATACAAGTTTGATGCTGCGTTCGGTGGTGCCCGTCGCGATGAAGAGAAGTCCCGCGCTAAAGAGCGTGTGTTCTCTTTCCGTGACAAGAACCACCGCTGGGATCCTAAAAACCAGCGTCCGGAACTGTGGAACACCTTCAACACCAAGATCGACAAAGGCGAAAGCATCCGTGTATTCCCTCTGTCTAACTGGACTGAACTGGATATCTGGCAGTACATCTATCTGGAAAGCATCAAGATCGTACCACTGTACTTCGCTGCAGAGCGCCCGGTGGTTGAGCGCGATGGCGTGGAAATCATGGTGGACGACGAGCGTATGCCGCTGGAGCCGGGTGAAACACCAGAGATGAAGATGGTGCGTTTCCGTACTCTGGGTTGTTACCCTCTGACCGGTGCTGTGCCATCAACCGCACAGACTCTGCCAGAAATTATTCAGGAGATGCTGTTAACCAAGACCTCCGAACGCCAGGGCCGGGTTATCGACCACGACGGCGCCGGTTCCATGGAGCAGAAGAAGATGGAAGGCTACTTCTGAGCCTCTCTTCACTACAGCACTGAACAGAATTTAAGAATACGGTAAAGAACAATGAGTCATCAGTCCGAACTGATCGCCAGCGACATCGAAGCATACCTGGCACAACACGAAAACAAAGAGCTGCTGCGCTTTCTGACCTGCGGTAGCGTAGATGATGGTAAATCCACCCTGATCGGCCGCCTGCTGCACGACTCCAAGATGATCTATGAAGATCAACTGGCAGCACTGCACTCCGACAACACCAAAGTGGGTAACGCCGGCGAAGAGCTGGACCTGGCACTGCTGGTAGACGGTCTGCAGGCTGAGCGTGAGCAGGGTATCACTATCGACGTAGCGTACCGCTATTTCTCTACGGAAAAGCGTAAGTTCATCATCGCCGACACCCCGGGACACGAACAGTACACCCGTAACATGGCGACCGGTGCATCAACCTGTGATCTGGCAATCATCCTGATCGATGCCCGTCACGGCGTACAGGTCCAGACCAAGCGTCACAGTTTCATCGTTTCCCTGCTGGGCATCAAGCACACCATCGTTGCGGTGAACAAGATGGACCTGGTGGACTTCAGCGAAGAACGCTACGAAGAGATTAAGAAGGATTACCTGGAGTTTGCATCCAGCCTGGATCTGCACGATATCAAGTTCGTACCGATGTCTGCACTCAAAGGTGACAACGTGGTTAACCACAGCGATAACACGCCGTGGTATCAGGAGCCAACCCTGATGCAGTATCTGGAAAACACTGAGATCGCTAACGACCAGAACTTCGAACAACTGCGTTTCCCGGTTCAGTATGTTAACCGTCCGAATCTCGATTTCCGCGGCTACTGCGGCACCATCGGCTCCGGTATTGTTCGCCCGGGTGACGAGATCACCGTGCTGCCATCAGGCAAGAGCAGCAAGGTAAAATCCATCGTGACTTACGAAGGTGAGATTGCAGAAGCTTTCCCACCGATGTCCGTCACGCTGACGCTGGAAGATGAGATCGATATCAGCCGTGGCGATATGATCGTTCACAGTGATGATAACGCTGAAGTCAGCAACCGCTTTGACGCCATGGTGGTATGGATGGCCGAGCAGGAACTGCTGCCGGGTCGTCAGTACGACGTTAAGCTGGCTACCCAGACAATTGCCGGTGGGATCAGCAGTATTCGCCACACCATCGACGTGAACACTCAGGCACAACAGCCTGCAGCAACGCTGAAACTGAATGAGATCGCCCGTTGTGAAATCACACTGGAGCGCCCTGTTGTCGTCGATGATTATCGTGATCATCACAGCACTGGTTCATTCATCATCGTTGACCGCTTGACCAACACCACTGTTGCAGCAGGCATGATTGCCGGTAGCAGCGCCGATGCACAGGTTACCGATCAACTGATTACGACTGAATCTGCGGTAAGCCAGAGCGACAAAGAACGCCGCTTCGGCCAGCGCGCTGTGACTGTTGCCATTCGTGGTGGCAGCGAGCAGCAACGCGATACGCTGCTGTTCACTCTGGAGCATCAGCTGTTCGGCCAGGGTCGTGCTGTTGCGGTACTGAATCGTAACAACCTGCCGG
Source organism: uncultured Amphritea sp. (assembly GCA_963669425.2). GTDB lineage: Bacteria > Pseudomonadota > Gammaproteobacteria > Pseudomonadales > Balneatricaceae > Amphritea. The sequence goes on along the minus strand of CAXXNC010000002.1, from coordinate 722,242 downwards.
GTGAACTGGCACCGATTGCACAGCTGCTGACCAGCAACGGTCTGCTGGTACTTGCGGAAGCAAGCGCTGACCTGCCAGAAGGCACTCTGACTGTTGATCTGGACGGTGCCGACGCGGATCTGCGTCTGGAAAGCACCAGCCAGCCAGTTGCGGCACAAGTTAATGCTATTCTGGAACTATTGCGCCAGTACGAAGCAGTGTAAAATCCGCCCGCGATTCGCGCAGCCGGGTCTGGAAACAGACCCGGCTGTGTTTGTCCAAGGGTAACAAAACCATAAAAATCACACGGATTTGTGATGCTGCAACTTTCCGCAGTTGCAATAAACTTGAGACATATCAACGATAAAGATATACCGGAAAGCCGCGCAAACCGGTAAAATTTAGAACTTTCTAATTTTAGGGTAGCCCCCGGTAGTGACAGTGCCGGTGATGATGTAACGGACATTATGACTGAATATCTGCTTATTCTTATCAGTACCGTACTGGTGAACAACTTTGTACTGGTACAGTTTCTTGGCCTGTGCCCCTTTATGGGGGTATCCAACAAGCTGGAAACAGCGATGGGTATGTCACTGGCGACGACCTTCGTGCTGACCCTGTCGTCCGTCTGCAGCTACCTGGTTTATACCTATATGCTGGCACCGCTGGAGCTGGCTTACCTGAAGACCATCTCCTTTATTCTGGTGATCGCGGTTGTAGTGCAGTTCACCGAGATGGTGGTACGTAAAACCAGCCCGCTACTGTACAAGCTGCTGGGTATCTTCCTGCCACTGATCACCACTAACTGTGCAGTGCTGGGTGTTGCCCTGCTGAACATCAAGAAGATGAACGGTTTTATCGACTCCATCGTATACGGTTTTGGTGCTGCCGTTGGTTTCTCTCTGGCGCTGATTCTGTTTTCAGCTATGCGTGAGCGTATCGCCGTTGCCGATGTGCCAACACCGTTCCGCGGTTCCGCTATCGGTATGGTTACCGCCGGTCTGATGTCACTGGCATTCCTGGGTTTCACCGGCCTGGTTCAGTTTTAAGGAGTCACCGTGAGCGCGATCTTAATTGCCATTCTGGTACTGCTGGGACTGGGTCTGGTCTTCGGTATCCTGCTGGGCTACTCCTCTATTCGCTTTAAAGTCGAAGGCAACCCTCTGGTGGATCAGGTGGATTCCCTGTTGCCGCAGACTCAGTGTGGTCAGTGTGGCCATCCTGGCTGCCGTCCTTATGCCGAAGCGATCGTGAATTGCGACGAAGCGATAAACAAATGTCCACCAGGCGGTCAGAGCACTATCGAAGCACTGGCAGACCTGCTCGACGTGGAAGCCCTGCCGCTGGATGGCGATCACGACGAAGATCCGGTTAAAGCGGTTGCCTATATCCGCGAAGATGAGTGTATCGGCTGCACCAAGTGCATTCAGGCCTGCCCTGTGGACGCAATCCTCGGTGCCGCCAAGCAGATGCACACCGTTATTACATCCGAGTGCACCGGTTGCGACCTGTGCGTAGAACCCTGCCCGGTTGATTGCATTGATATGCTGCCCATTGAAACCACTCCGAACAGCTGGGCATGGCCGCAGCCTAAACCCGGCGTAGAACTGATAGCCACCGATCGTTCCCCCGGTATTGCACTGGAGGGTAAGGCATGAACAGTCCAGTGAAAGTACACAGTTTCCATGGCGGCATTCATCCGCCGGAAAATAAGCGCCAGTCCACCGGCGCGCCGATCAGTGCCGCACCGATACCGTCCCGTATTGTGCTGCCGTTGCAACAGCATATCGGCCTGCCTGCTGATCCGGTGGTAAACATCGGTGACCGGGTTCTGAAAGGCCAACTGGTTGCAGAAGCGATCGGCCGCATCAGTGCCAACATCCATGCCTCTACCTCCGGTACCGTGGTGGCTATTGAGCCCCATGCGGTACCGCATATGTCCGGCATGCCATCCGACTGCATGATTATCGAAGCAGATGGTCTGGATGAGTGGGTTGAACACCAGGGGCTTGAAGATTACACCAGCCTGCCTAAACCTGAACTGATTGAGTATATCCGCCAGTCGGGTATTGCCGGTATGGGCGGCGCAGGTTTTCCAACCGACGTGAAGCTGCACCTGGGCGATGATCATATCGTTAACACCCTGATCATTAATGCCGCTGAGTGTGAGCCCTACATCACCGCCGATGATATGCTGATGCGCGAGCGCGCTGATCAGATTCTTGGCGGCATCGAGATCATTGCTCACCTGCTGAAACCGCTGCATATCATGGTCGGCATTGAGGACAACAAACCTCAGGCGATCCGCGCACTGCATGAAGCTCTGGATGACAGTTCGCTGAATATCGACATCGTCATCATCCCGACCAAGTATCCATCCGGCGGTGAAAAGCAGCTGATCAAACTGCTCACCGGCGTTGAGGTGCCTAGTGGCAAGATACCTGCGGACGTGGGTATTGTGTGTCAGAACATCGGTACCACAACGGCGATCTATCGTGCCGTGAAATATGGTGAGCCACTGATCTCCCGGATTGTCACCATTACCGGTGACGCTGCTGGCCATCAGCAGAATCTGGAAGTACGTCTGGGTACCCTGTTTAAAGATCTGCTGGATCATACAGAAGCCGAGCGGGACCAGCTCTATCGTCTGGTGGTTGGCGGCCCGATGATGGGTATCACCGTCGACAACGAAGAGATCCCGGTGATCAAGACCACCAACTGTCTGATCGCTGGCACATCCATAGAAATGCCACCACAGCCGCCGGCCCAGGCCTGTATCCGCTGTGGCATGTGCGAACAGGTCTGCCCGGCTGAACTGCTGCCGCAGCAGCTGTACTGGTTCGCCAAAGGCCGTGAGTTCGATAAAGCCAGTCATCATAACCTGTTTGACTGCATCGAATGCGGTGCCTGCTCTTATGTCTGTCCGAGTAACATTCCGCTGGTCCAGTACTACCGGTTTGCCAAAGGCGAGATCCGTAAAGAGCAAGAAGAACAACGTAAAGCTGATCACGCCCGTCTGCGTTTCGAAGCCCGTCAGGATCGCCTTGAGCGCGAGAAGATCGAGAAAGAGGAACGTCGTAAGGCCCGTGCAGAAGAAGCGGCTAAGGCACAGGCTGCCCGTAAGGATGCAGCACTGACCAAAGCTGCCGCCCCTGCCGCCGAAAAAGCGTCTGGTGTACCAGATCTGAAGCAGCTGAAGAGTAACGCGGCCATTGCCCGTACCAAACTGAAGAAAGCAGAGAAAGCGCTGACCAACGCACAGGAGAAAGGCCTCGACGGCATCGATGCTCTGCAGGCAACGGTCGAGCAACTGCAACAGAAATGCGATGCCGCTCAGAAAGCCTACGACGATGCTCAGAAAGCTCCTGCGGCTCCGGCAAAACCTGCGCTAGATATTAAACAGCTGAAGACCAATGCCGCCGTCGCACGTACTAAGCTGAAAAAAGCCGAGAAACAACTGCTGGCCGCCGAGGAGAGTGGCAGCGATGACGTTGATTCACTGAAAGCACAGGTGGCTGAATTACAGCAGAAGTCTGCTACGGCTGAAGCTGCATTTAAAGCCGCTGAATCCGGAACCACAGCACCGACGGCTGCAGCACCTGCGATAGATACCACAGAGCTGGAAGCCGATATCAAAGCGATGCAGGCCAAGGTCGATAAAGCGGAAGCGGCCTGGAAAGCAGCTGTTGAATCTGAAAGCCCTGCTGCTGACAAGATGGCTGCCGGTGTGGATAAGCTTAAAGGCAAGCTGAAAGATCTGCAGGATGAGCTGGCTAAAGCTCAGGCAAGTAGGTCACAGGCAAGCAACAGTCAGTCGGGCAGCACCCCTGCAGCACCTGCAGTTGATACTTCAGAGTTGAAAGCCGATATCCAGGCGATGCAGGGTAAGGTTGAGAAAGCTGAAGCGGCCTGGAAGAAAGCAGTAGAGTCCGAAAGCCCGGCTGCAAGCAAGATGGCCGAGGGTGTCGAAAAGCTGAAAGGCAAACTGAAAAATCTGCAGGATGAGCTGGCCAAAGCTCAGGCGAGTAGCGCCCCGGCAGCACCTGCAATTGATACTTCAGAGCTGGAAGCCGATATTCAGGCGATGCAGGGTAAAGTTGAGAAAGCTGAAGCAGCCTGGAAGAAAGCAGTAGAGTCCGAAAGCCCGGCTGCCGCCAAGATGGCCGAAGGTGTCGAAAAGCTAAAAGGCAAACTGAAAGATCTGCAGGACGAACTGGCTGAAGCTAAGGCAAGTGTTGCTCCTGCTGCGCCAGCGATTGATACTTCAGAGCTGGAAGCCGATGTTCAGGTGATACAGGGTAAAGTTGAGAAAGCTGAAGCCGCCTGGAAAAAAGCGGTTGAGTCCGAAAGCCCTGCGGCAGACAAAATGGCTGCCGGTGTTGAGAAGCTCAAAGGCAAGCTCAAAGAGCTGCAGGATGAACTGGCTCAGGCTAAAGGCGCAAACCAGCCAGCGGCAGAACCAACCTCAGAGCCGACACCAGAGCCATTGGATATGAAGGCGCTGAAACAGCAGGTATCCATTATGCGTACCAAGCTGAAGAAAGCCGAGAAGCAACGCGCTGAATCAGATAATACAGATCCGGCGCTGGACGCCGAGATCGAGCAGCTGAAGCAGCGCCACGATGAAGCGAAAGCAGCACTGGATGCCGCAGAAGCAGAACTGATCGCAGCCGCAGCCAAAGAAGGTATCGATCTGAAACAGCTGAAGATCGATGCCGCGCTGGCCCGTGCTGAAGTAACCAAAGCAGAGCGCGCCCTGAGCAAAGTCGAAGACGCTAGCGACACATCTGAACTGGAAGCTGCGCTGGTCGCTGCTAAAACCCAGGCAGATCAGTTGAGCGCTACCCTTGAACGCTTCACCGAATAAACCGATCACTGAGACACAGACATGGCATTGATCCGAATTACATCTCCTCACGCACACAAGCCGGGCAGTACCGGTAATGTGATGCTGACCGTGCTGATGGCCACCCTGCCCGGACTGGCAGCGATGACCTTCTTCTTCGGTTGGGGAACCCTGATTCAGGTTATCTGGGGTAGCCTGCTGGCGGTCGGTCTGGAAGCACTGATCATCCGCCTGCGTAACCGCCCGGTCAGGTTTTATCTGCAGGACTACAGTGCCGTGGTTACTGCTGTTCTGCTGGGTCTGGCGTTACCGCCGTTTGCTCCATGGTGGGTAATGACCGTCGGTATTCTGGTCGCCATTGGAGTAGCCAAGCATATGTATGGCGGCATGGGCAGTAACCCGTTCAACCCGGCGATGGTTGCCTACGCGCTACTACTGGTCTCCTTCCCGGTACAGATGACCAGCTGGACCGCTCCGTTTGTTCTCACAGGCGAAGGCTGGGCTGTGCTGGGACTGGCGGATACCTTCGGTGCAATTTTTGGCAACATCAGCCCAACCATGATTGATGCCTACACTATGGCCACTCCGCTGGATGCTATGAAACATCGTGGCGGCTTTACCACCGAAGAGATGTGGATTCAGAGCCAGATGCTTTCAGAAGGCATTGGCGCGTGGCATGCGGTCAGCGCAGCTTATGTTATGGGCGGCGTCTTCCTGATGTACAAAAAGATCTTCACCTGGCATACCCCGGTGGCGATGCTGGGTGCACTGGCGGTGATCTCAACGCTGTTCTTCCTGATCATGCCTGACCAGTACCCTGATCCGTTTTTCCATCTGACTGCCGGGGCAACCATGCTCGGGGCGTTCTTTATCGCCACCGATCCGGTCTCATCAGCCACCAGCAACAAAGGCAAATTATGGTTTGGTGCGGGTATCGGCCTACTGATCTTTATTATCCGCAGTTGGGGTAACTACCCGGATGCGATCGCCTTTGCTGTATTGTTGATGAACCTCTGTGCACCGTTTTTTGACCAGTACACACAGCCACGTACTTATGGCCATAGCAAAGCCAATCGCGGCCTGAAAGGAGAATAGAACCTGCCCAGGCTTCTTGAGCAGTTTCTGACGTTAGTGAAAATTTGCCAATCAAGGCGAGAGGAGAGAAGTTTAGTGCATCTAAATAAGCGACGATTAACGATGAGTGGCGAATTTTCAATTCGTCCCGCAGGGCTGGGGCTAAGCTCGTGCACAGCGGCGTTATCATTCGCTCATGTGGAATCACCACACAGCGCTTATTCTGCCTTGCCGTGCACGAGCTTAACCACCAGCAGAATCTGCTCAAGAAGCCCGGGGAGGTTCTAACGATGGAGATGTTACAGGCTATCCGCAACAGCGCGGCAGGACTGGGTATCTTTGCGGTAATCACCGCAGGTGCAATCGCGATTACACAGGTATCTACCAAAGAGCAGATCGAAACCAATGTCCGGGAAGCCGCAGCCAGAGCGCTGTATGAGATCGTGCCCCGCGACAGTATCGAGAATAATCTGCAGGAAGATACAATCACAATTACTGCGCCTGAACTGACCACTGACGAGTTGCCGGTAAATATCTACCGTGCCCGTCGCGACGGTCAGGTGGTCACAGTGATCATGCCTGTCACCGCACCGGACGGTTATACCGGCGACATTGATCTGATCATCGGCATCAACGCTGATGAGAGCATTGCCGGTGTGCGGGTTCTGGCCCACAAAGAAACCCCGGGACTGGGTGACAAGATCGAGCTAAAAAAGTCCGATTGGGTGCTCAACTTCAACGGCCAGCGCTACCAGGGTGATGAAGACAGCAGCTGGGCAGTAGTAAAAGACGGCGGGCGCTTTGATCAGTTTACCGGCGCTACCATCACTCCACGGGCAGTCGTAAACGCCACCGAACGGGCGATTCACTACTTCCGTGAACATAAGACAACGCTGATCGAAGCTGAAAGCATGAACACAGCGGATACTGAAAAACAGACAACAGCGGGGGCTAACTGATGGCTACCGATTACAAAACAATCACTCTGAACGGCCTGTGGGACAATAACCCAGCGCTGGTACAGTTACTCGGGCTGTGTCCTTTGCTGGCGGTGACCAGCACCGTGGTTAACGCGCTGGGACTGGGTATCGCCAGTATTCTGGTTATGATCGGCTCCAACCTGACCGTATCCATGTTCCGTAAGTTTGTTCCGGATGCAGTACGCCTGCCGGTCTTTGTAATGATCATCGCCTCATTCGTAACCTGCATCGAACTGCTGATGCAGGCATTCACCTATGAGCTGTATACCATCCTCGGTATCTTCATCCCACTGATCGTAACCAACTGTATTATCCTTGGTCGCGCAGACGCCTTCGCCTGTAAAAACCCGGTCGCAGACTCCCTACTGGATGGCTTTATGATGGGTATCGGCTTCACTGCAGTACTGGTCATTCTTGGCGCTATGCGTGAAGTACTGGGTCTGGGCACGTTGTTCAGCGACATGCAGTTGCTGTTCGGCCCTGCCGCTGAAAGCTGGAAGATTGTACTGGTCGAAGATTACGTTGGCTTCCTGTTCGCCATTCTGCCGCCAGGTGCATTTGTCGGTATGGGTCTGCTGATCGCGCTGAAAAACATCGTCGATAAGCGGATCGAAGAGAAGAAAAAAGCCGAACCGGCAGAACCGGCAGAATCAGCTGGTGAATCTCGCCGTGTGCGGGTGACGGGGAATATCAGCTAAAAAGCGTAGCTTTTTAGCTGAAGCAGCTGGACCGCACCGTAAACGATGCTAGCGGGAACGGCTGGCAAGCCAGCCTCGCTAGTGGCGAGAAATAGTAGGCATGAACAAGTGCCTCATAACCTCCTCTTCTCGCTGTAGCGAAGGCCTTCCAGGCCCGAAAGAAAACTCTGTAACATACGTAAGCACACACCTCCCCCTCTCTTACGATATACTACCGCTATTCCTCGCTTTCCCTTCTGGATACTGCCATGACTGATGAGATCAACTACAAGAACAATCCCCTGCACGGTTTAGGGTTGAAGCAGCTACTGACCGAGATCGTTGATCACTACGGTTTTGAAATTCTCTACGCCTACCTGAACATCAACTGCTTCAAAACCAATCCCAGCATTGAGTCCAGCGTTAAGTTTCTGAAGAAAACCGACTGGGCCCGTGAGAAAGTTGAACTGTTCTACCTGTACCAGTTTAAAAACCTGCCACGGGTTTCTTCTGAGCAGTTTTCCACACCGCCCCGCGAACGCATCATCCCCGATGGGCACCTGCCCCGCGAGCCAAAAGAGCTGAGCTTGGAAGATGCCGCGCAACAACGGGAAAAGAAAGCGAAGAAGGCTGCAGAGTTCAGTAAAAGTGGCAGAAATCGTTCCGACCGAAGTGGCAGTGGCGGAAACAGTTATACGCCAAAACGCCGGAGCAATAAGCTGAGCGGCTCTCGCCATGGATTGAGCGACAAGCCCAAGCAGCCACAAGAAAAGTCAGACGATGCCGATCCATGGGCTAATTGGAAGAAGAAAGACTGAGTGGCAGGCAAACCTGCCTCGCTCGACCGCGGCCAAAGCCGCTTACTGGTTATAGATACTGAAGACCCTGTTTACACAGTGATAGGATTCGGAACACTGGTTGTTTCTTTCCTATATTGCAATCTCTTCTGATCATTGAGCCAGTCATACACACTATTGTGAGCTTTAAAATAGGTCAGGTCGATTAGTTTGACCATATCTGACACTTATTTTTGAAAAAGCCAGGGTTACTAAACCTCCTTCATTTCGACAGATACTCATATGGATAACAAATCCTATCTCTATGAACTTAGAATCGAAGACTAATTGAGTTATGCCTGAATAAAAAAGAGGGATGCAGAGCCTGTATATAGGGCTCTACAATCCCCCGAAAAGTACCGAAGTACAGTACCGAAGCAAAAATGTTTGCTCGTAGCGCATGGGTGGTCCGGATGGACCGGGTCGGATTGAGGTTCTGAACAATAACCTCAATCCAGATTTAAGAGCCTGATAGTGTATGGTGATTCCGGCTTAGCCTTTCACCAGCAATCCGATCTGCACCAGTACCGGTGTGATTGCCACCAGTAATCCGCCAACAACCATCAGAATGGATGGAATAACACCAATGACTTCTACATTTTCTTCATGTTCTGACATGACTGCTCTCCAGCTGTAAACTCGACAAATTGAAGTGGTTTACATAACTGATTGCACAAACAAGGCCAGAACACAAAACCTCTTAATAATCAGACAGTTAATTAAAAACAACTACAAACAAGCACATCAACCTACGCCACATATGTCACAAATATTGCCAGATACGACATTCACTCAAACTCCATCGCCTCAAAAATCCGCCCCGCATTCTTACCCGCTAACTGTTCAAAGGTCTCCAGGTGGGCGTAAGGGTTCTGATCAATCTGGTAAGCGTCTTCCAGTGTCCCGTCATTATCGAGTAGCTCGGCGACTTTACCGCGCACATACTCCAGATATCCGCGGGTATATTTATCCACGGTGGCAAAATCAGTCACCTCGCCATGACCCGGCACAATGATCATATTCTGACTATAGGGACCGAACTCATCGCGCCAGGTTTCCAGCCATGCAGCCGTATCGGTATCCGGAAATACCGGTAACATGCGCTGATGGAACGCCATATCTCCGGCAATCATAACGTTTCTTTCAGGTACCACGACTGAGATGTCTCCGGCCGAGTGCGCCGGGCCAAAGTGAATCAGCTCGACACTGAGACCACCAAGCTCGAGACTCATCTTATCCGCGAAGCTGCGATCAACGGCGACAACCTCGGTACCTTCGATCTGCTCTTTCAGAATACCGGTCAGCTCTTCCAATCCGCTAAGTCCGTGCTGCTCAATCTCAGTCACCGCATCTTCATGGGCAATGATCATCGCCCCCTGCTCTTTCCAGTAACCGTTACCCAACGCCGCATGCGACTGGCCGTTTTCATCGACAACAAACAGCACCGGTTTATCGGTGATCTTCTTTATTTCATCGTGCAGTGCCTTTGCCAGCAGATAGGCAGAGCCCCCATTCACAACCAATACACCATCGTTACCGATGACAAATGACAGATTGTTGTTATGGCCGCCATTTTCATAGGTGTAATACTGTGTTGCCCCGATAGCACTCCAGACATTATCGGCAACTTTAACGGGTGCGCTATACAGCATCGATTGCGGGTATTTATCGGCTGGGGAAGCCTGCACCATGACAGAGGCGGTCAGGGTCATAATCAGAGCAATTCCCGCTCTGAGCGGCTGCTTGAGTATAGAGATCATATTCATTATCCATTGAAGAAGACTTGTGAATAACGATATAACAATTAGAAATATATAAATCAAAGTCCAAAGGTCTTATTCAGCTTCAATACAGACACACTGCCCAATACTGAGCACACCTCATGTTTACGGCTCAACGGCCGATAAGCCGATTAACAGATCACAAACACCGCCAACAAAAATAATGTAATGAGGTGTCGACATGCCAGATTGTTATCTGTATCACCCGAATGAAATCCCCATTCATATCATTCCTGAATCTCTGCAAACCAACTGCGAAATAGAACCACAACCGGCTCTGTGCCGCGGGGGGCTGCGCTGTAACTCAGATATCTTTGTCGCCCCGGATACTCAGATAAGCCTCAGGGTCTGTCTCGATGAATACGGCGTGACAACAACCGGGTTAGTTCTATGGTGCCAGCGTCTGGGGGAACGTTACCTGCTCAGCATCGGTTTCACTGACAAGGAAACAGTCTTCAAAGTAAGAATGATTGAGCAGGCCTGCGAAATTGAGTGCTATCGCCGCCGCCAACAAAGATGCGGCCGTTTGCTGTCTTCCGGGCAGGCTGCAAAAGAGTGGATTGAAAAGTATGCAGCCGACTTTCCACACCTTGGCCGGCTGCAATGATTCTGAGGTAAGCGAATACCATTAATCAGGGATTATACTTCTCGATAAAGTCATGCAGTGAATCGTAAGTCCAGTCACTGCCATCCGGATGCTTATGATCATGCTCATTAAGCTTATCCATCATCTGTTTTACATTCTCACCTTTCTTTCTCAGCCCGTGTACAAAGTGAACTGCTTCATCAATTTTCTGCTGCTGCTCTGGTGAAATACCGGCATCACCTTCACCCTTTTTACGTACACTGACTTTAATCCCCTGCTTCATACCTGATTTCCTCTTTTCCGGATATGCTACTTATACTGATAAAGTACTCCTGCCCGACAAAGGAAGAAAGAGGATTATGCCGTGCGACCAGTAATTTTTTTGATGCGCGTCAGATGGTTACAACAATTTCTGACAGCTTCATTGCTGCTTGCTCTCGGCACAATGAACAGTCTGGCGACTACCACAAAAGCACAGGAAAGCGGACAATGGCTTTCACCGCTGCAACAGCAGCATCCACTGACAGGCCTGATACTGGACACCCACTCCGGAGCAGTAATCAGCTATCAGGATCTCACAACAGAGTTACTCAAAGCCCGCCTGGTACTGATTGGCGAAAAACATGACAACCCGGACCATCACCGGCTACAACTGCGTTTACTTCAGGATCTGAACAAAGCACATCCCTATCAGCTTGTACTTGAGATGCTGAATGAAAAGCAGAACGCCGGAATTACAGAGATACAGGATAAGACCGAATCAGAAGCACTGATCCGCCAGAAACTGGATTGGGATAATCGCGGCTGGTCCTGGCAGGACTATGGAGAGATAGTTATCTTCGGCCTGCAGCAAGCCGATCGACTCAGAAGCGGCAATATCAGCCGCGCACTGTTAATGGACATCTATCAGGATTCAGCTCATCCGATTCTGGATGATGAGCGTTTTAAAAGCATGTCGACGATCACCGATGATCAGATCAGCACCATTCGTCAGCAAGTGTTTGATAGTCACTGCGGCTCACTGCCGATGGAACATACCGCACCGATGGCTCGCATTCAGATCGCCCGGGATGCCAGTATGGCATATGCAATGCACCAGTCGATCGTTGAGCATCATTCCGCCATCCTGATTGCAGGCGCCTTCCACATACGCAAGGATTTTGGTGTCCCGGCACATCTGCTGGCCATGGGCCACAACAGCATTCTGACACTACAGCTGCAGGAAACTGACGGCGATCTGTCAGATTGGCAGGACTATACAGCCCCGACTGAAAAGCCGGACTATATCTGGTTTACGCCTAAACTGACGGATAAGGACTATTGCGCCGCACTGCGCAGGAAAGAGGGATCTGAACAGGCACAGCAATAAATCAGATTCTTATTGCTGTGCGCATAACAACGACCGATCAGTCGTCGCGACTGGTTACTTCCAGAAGATGAAAACCGAACTGGGTTTTTACCGGGCCCTGAACCTCTCCGACCGGTGCTGAAAACACCACGCGATCAAACTCAGGTACCATCTGTCCCGGACCAAAACTTCCCAGATCACCTCCTTGCGCGCCTGAAGGGCAGCTGGAGTACTGACGTGCCAGCTCAGCAAAATCAGCACCGGCTTCAATCTGAGATTTCAGATCCGCACACTGAATTTCATTACTGACCAGAATATGACGGGCGGTGGCTCGTGCCATGTGTATTTCCTCAAACAATCAATATGAGCCTACAGAATGGCTCATAACAGAGTGACCTGCAAGCACTCCTGAGAAACAAGTTCAGTCGTTCCAAGTTATAAACAGAATTGATATGCTTAGGCGATGGAACTGTCTCGCATTAATCTTAACCTGCTGATCTCACTGTACCATCTGCTGAGGACCCGCAGCGTTACCTCTGCAGCTCAGGCGCAACATCTGACACAACCGGCCATGAGCCGGAATCTTGGCCAGTTACGGGAGATATTCAAAGATCGCCTGATGGTACGGGTGGGCAATGATATGCACCTTACACCCCGTGGAGAACTGCTGTGGCAAGAGCTTCCGCCCATGCTCAATCAACTGGAGAGCCTGCTGGTTCCCAGCCACTTTGAGCCAGCCGGTTATGTCGGCGAATTTAACATTGCCACCACCGACTTTATTACTCATGATCTGCTTCCGGATCTGCTCGCAGAACTACAACAGGACGCACCACAACTACGACTTCACTTTCATCTCTGGCATCCCGGTATGATTGACGAACTGCGCCAGGGACGGATGGACCTGGCTGGCTGCATACTCGACCAGATACCCGATGATATCTACGGTAAGCAGCTCGGCACCGACGGCTACAGCTGCCTGATCAATCCTGAACACCCGCTGATTCACCAGACCCTGACACTGGCAGACTATACCGCTGCTGACCACATCGGCATCAGCGCGGGTGGCGATAAAATCCGTGCGGTCGATGAAGCTCTGGCGAACCTTAAACTCAGCCGTAAAATGATGCTTACGGTGCCTTTCATCCATTCTGCCCTGGCCATTACCGCCCGTTCCCACCACATCCTGACACTGCCGACCCATATCGCGCTTGAGCTGGCGCCGCACTATCAGCTTAAGGTCAAACCCCTGCCCGGCGAGCTGCAATTACCCGATACCAATTACTACCTTATCTGGCACCAGCGACTGCAGAATGACCCGGCACATCGCTATCTCAGAGAGCGACTATACTCCAGCCTGTTAAATTATCGGTAAGGCTACCAGGTCATTACTATAAATTATAACCCTGATACGGTTTTAGCATTCCTCATTTGCTCTCCTGCGGACTACACTGGCGCTGTTTTTATTCTGGAGTGGATCATGACTGAATGGCTTATCTTTGCAGGCATTATGCTGATGGGAGCGATGGTACCCGGCGCTAATACTGCAATCATTCTGCGCAATACCCTGCAGGGCTCACGTCGCACTGGCTTCATTACCGCCAGCGGTATGGCATGCGCACTGGGCATCCATGTTCTGCTCTCGGTAGTCGGTCTGTCTGCACTGATCAGTGAAACACCCACTCTGTATCATGCTATTCGCTGGCTGGGCAGCGCCTATCTGGTCTACATGGGTCTGGTATACATCTTCACCCGCCAGCGATCAGAAACCGAAGAGGCTCAACCTCAGAGTCGCAATCCGTTTATCGCTGGGATGATGGTCAGCCTGTTCAACCCAAAAATCCTGATCATGTTCATCGCCATTTTCAGCCACATTGTCGCTGACGTAGAAAGCCAGCTTATGCAGCTGCTCTACTGCATTACCCCTGTGATTGTTGAATTCAGCTGGCTGAGCATCATCATTATGCTGCTGACTCAGCCATCAATTCAGCGAGGTCTGCAACGAATTCGCGCCAACCTGGAGCGGGTTATCGGTGGCGGTCTGATTCTTCTGGGCGTAAAACTGGGTCTGGGTTAATCATTAATCTCCCGAGCGCGGATCAGCTGCCGCACCCGCTGCTTCTGCTGAGACAACTCAATCGCACACTGCTCCTTATCATGCAGAATCACGATACATTCCATACACTGTACACATTCATCGTAATCAACGACTCCATCCCGATGAATAGCATCGATCTCACAACGCACCCTGCATAACTGACAAGGCTTACCGCATTCTGCCCGTCGGTGCAGCCAATGAAACAGACTGAAGCGTCCGAGCACTGCCAATCCAGCTCCCAGCGGACACAGATAACGGCAAAATACTTTGTGGATGTACATCGACAAAACCAGTAGCAGCACCACATACAACACAAATGGCCAGCTCCGGATGAATACCAGCGTCACCGCTGTCTTGAAAGGTTCTATTTCCGCCAGCTGCTCGGCCAGTGTAATCGACCAGAAAGCACTGCCCAGCAATACCAGCAGGATCAGATACTTCAATTTCTGTAACCAGTAATGCCAGCGCGGTGGCACCCGGATCTGACGCAGCTTCAGCCATCCGGCGATTTTACCTGCTATTTCCTGCATAACCCCGAACGGACAAAGCCAGCCGCAGAAGACCCCTCGCCCCCACAGAAACAGAGAGATGAATATATAGGTCCACAAAACAAACAGCACCGGATCAAGCAGGAATACGGTAATGTCAAAACCATTGATCAACTCCAGCAACAAGGTGTAGATATTCACCACAGAAAGCTGCCCCTGGGCATAAAAACCGACAAAAAACAGCGTCAGAATCATTACCGTTCATCGCAGCCGATGCATCATGCCCGGGTACGCTGCAATACGGTGCTGCCAGATAAACGTAGCCGTCACAACCAGCAGCATAGTAATCAGACCCGCCAGAACAGGCGCACGATCACGCCAAAGTCGTTGCCACAATGGCTCCTGCACATCAATTTCTGGCTCATGAAAATCAAACAGTCGGGCAGGTAATTGAAACTCGTCAGTCAGAACCGCTGAGTCAGAGATCAGATGATTACGCCTGAGCTTCAGATTTAATCCAAGCGCCATCGGCTGGGAGGGATCAAAACCTGCCTGCGCCTTAATCCTGAATATTCGTCCCTGCCAGTCCCCGGCAACATTCAGCACCGGACTATCCGATTCAAAAAAATCCAGATCACGTATATCGACGGGTAAACCTCCCTGACTCAACGCCAGACGCTGAGGCACGGTGCCTCTGCGAAACTCAGGTTCCAGAAAGTCATAAGGTCCCTCTGATAGCACCAGCAATGCATGCTCTCCCGGCCGCAGCACTGCCATCAGGCGTTCAAATCCTTGCTTGCCCAACAGATTCCGGCCACTGACCGGCGCATTCAGGTAGGTATAGTAGTAGCGCCCCAACCACTGGCCATTGCTCTCCTCCAGAGCAGACTGAAGTGATTCATCTTCATAACTGTCCAGCGACTGCGTCAGGGATGCTGTGAGCAGCGATTCAGTAACACGCCACTCCTTTATCAATCCCTCCTGAAGCAACTGCTCCCAGCTGTAAGCCTGGAACAATTCCGTTTTAACAGTCGCGGCCGGGGCCTGAGCAAAATCATCCAGATACTCACGTGCCACCTTCAGAGCCGCAGATAAAACCGTATCATTTATCACCAGTACCGACACGGTCGCTTTGGTAACACCATCGATAAATACAGTGCCATTCTGTTGCGCTTCACCGGCATACCGGCTATCAACAATGATCCGGTCTGCCACCGATAAGTCCGTGTATTGATCGATAAACCTGATCATCGGCCTCTCTCCGAGCCCGTGAATAAAGATAGGCTCATGGTGATTGAGCACTTTCATACCGGCAAATCGTCCGCTGGTATCCAGCCCGATCAGCAGATTAATACGCTCACCGGAAAAGCCCGGCAAATCTGTCATATCATTGGTTTCAAAGGCATAGCCCAGCAACTGATCCAGCTGGTAAACCGGTACCACTGAAGGGCTCTCTGACGCAGGACCAATCCGGGTCAGCTTGGGAAACAGGCTTTTAATTTCAGCCTCAACCGGCACTGCTACGCTAAAGCCGCTGTAAATAAGCAGCATCAAACAACAGAGTTTTGAAAATACACGCTGCCACATAGCCGCCTCCCGAAGATGATTAACGCATCATCATGCAGGTGCGGCGCAGCAAACCATGCTACCTTCAGGCCGTGAAGGGGATACTTTGGTACTGAATTCAGAGCACTTCGAGAATCCGCTGACGAATCCAGCGGCACATCGGATCACGATGATAACGCTCGTGCCAGTAGAGATAGAAGTTAATCGGCGGGCCGGTGAGTTCCTCCGGGACTTTCTTCAACACCAGGTTCCGGCCACAGGCGATCCGTTGTGCCACAATCTCCGGCATCACAAACAACAGATCAGTGGTTTCACAAAAGTCACCGGCAGTCATGAAGTTCGACAATCTCAACGCCAGATGCCTCTTTCTGCCCAACGCAGCCAGACGATCATCAACGATACCCGGGCCGACACCGGTGATTGAAACCAGCCCATGGCTGGCAGACAGGTAGCGATCAAGGGTCAGCTCTCCCTCTGCCAGAGGATTATCTCCTGACATCAGGCAAACACTCTTGGTCTGTGCAATCAGTAAACGCCGGTACTGATCCTCACCGGTCTTGGGTGTCAGCCCTGTCAGGGTAAAGTGCACATCACCACTCTCCAGCAGCTCAAAATGGTCCCGCGGCTCAGTTCTTACTTCCAGCCGCATCCGTGGAGCCTCTCCACGCAACACGTGAATCAGCGGTGACACAAAACAGGCTACCTCCAGATCGAGACCGTAAACACGGATCACATCTTCCGATAACTCAGGATGAAACTCCGGCTCAGCAATCAGCTGCTCCATGCCGCTTAGCAGGGATTGCAGATCCGGCAACATCGTCACAGCCCGGGCGCTGAGATCATAGCCCTGACTGGTCCTTACCAGTAAGGGATCATCAAATGTTTCCCGGAGTCGCTGCAACGCCCGACTGACCGCTGGCTGGCTCATATGCAGCCGATCAGCCGCCTGGGTCACATGCCGGGTTATCAGCAGCTGCTGAAGAATCACCAGAAGATTGAGATCCACGGACCTTAAATTCACTTCGCGCATAATAAAAATCACAATAATGCATTAGATGAATTCATTATCCACGATTACATTATCAGTATCAAAACGGCGCCTGACTTAACACCTTCAGAACCACGAGGAACAACAATGTCAGAACAAGTGAAAGTTGCAATTGCCTACCACAGTGGCTTCGGCCATACCGAAGTCCTGGCTCAGGCCGCTGCAGCAGGTGTTGAAAACGCCGGCGCAACAGCAATTACCATCTCCGTGGCTGACCTGGACGCCATTGACTGGAACGCACTGGCTGAAGCCGATGCGATTATCTTTGGCTCGCCAACCTATATGGGCAGCGTTAGCGGCCCATTCAAAAGCTTCATGGATGCCACTTCAAAGATCTGGTATCAACAGGAGTGGAAAGACAAACTGGCCGCTGGTTTCACCAATTCTTCCAGCCAGAGCGGAGACAAGTTGAACTCCCTGGTACAAATGGCTGTCTATGCTGCACAACAAGGCATGGTCTGGGTCAGCCTGGGCATGCTACCGGGCAATAACAACAGCCAGGGCAGCACGGATGATCTTAACCGGCTTGGTAGTTTCATCGGCGCCATGGCACAGAGCAACGGTGACGAAGGGCCGGAACTGACACCGCCGCAAGCAGACCGTGATACCGTTCAGGCTCTGGGTGAGCGAGTAGCAGCAGCGGCACGACGCTGGAAACAATAATCAGATAGCAGGCAGGCCCGGAACGGGCCCGCCCATGATGATCAGGAAGACCTTATGGCTATTCCAATCAAGAACTCACGCAACAGCTACGGTCTGGGCTCGATCACTCTGCATTGGGTGATGGCTCTGACTATCATCGGCCTGTATCCGCTGGGACTGTATATCGAAACGCTGGACTATTATGACCCGGCCTATCGCACGATTCCTCACTGGCATAAAAGCATTGGCTTACTGTTGGCCAGTTTACTGATTGTCCGGATTATCTGGCGAACGCTGACCGTTCAGCCTGCTGCCATCGAGCAGAGCAGATTGCTTAAGGTGATTACACACTCAGTTCACATGCTTCTGTATGTATTACTGGTTATCGCCCTGATTTCAGGCTATATGATATCTACTGCGGACGGACGACCTATCGATGTCTTTAACTGGTTTCAGGTACCGGCACTGCCCGCTGTGGTTGAGAATCAGGAAGATATCGCCGGTGAAATTCATTACATAGCCACCACGGCACTGGTCAGTCTGGCAGGCCTCCATGCGCTGGCAGCACTGAAGCACCATTTTATTAATAAAGATCAGACATTAACCCGCATGCTTGGCATGCATCAGGAGACACGCACATGAAACTGAAATCTCTCGTTGCCGGTATCGCACTGGCCAGCACTCTGGCAACCGGTGCACAGGCAGCTGATTACGTTATCGACACCAAAGGTGCTCACGCTTCCATTAACTTCCGTGTCAGCCACCTGGGTTACAGCTGGCTGGAAGGTCGATTCAACGAATTCGGCGGTTCTTTCAGCTATGATGCTGCCAAGCCTGCTGAAGCAAAAATCAATGTAGACATTAACCCTGCAAGCATCGACTCCAATCATGCAGAGCGCGATAAGCACCTGCGCAGTGATGAGTTCCTGGATGTAAAAAGCTACCCATCCGCAAGCTTTGAAAGCACCGCATTCATGCCTAATGGTGACGGCACTGCGGTACTGAAAGGCAACCTGACTCTGCGCGGTGTGACTAAGCCGGTTGAACTGGCTGTGACCAAGATTGGCGAAGGCGATGACCCATGGGGTGGTTACCGTGCAGGTTTCTCAGCAACCACTGAGTTCCAGATGAAAGACTTCGGCATCACCAAGAACCTGGGCCCGGCGTCTGAAACTGTTTACATGGAACTGCATGTAGAAGGTATCCGTCAGTAATCCCTCCAGCTGACAGACAAAAGCCCTGCTGTGCAGGGCTTTTTTCATTTTCTCTCGATAGCCCGGGGCTTGCCCTGATCATCAATGGCAACAAAAGTGAACCGCCCTTCGGTGACTTTTTCAAATAGTTCACTGTGATGCCTTTGCACCCAACTCTCAACCTGTATAACCAATGATGTAGTCCCAAACCGGACAACCTCACAGTAACAGCTGAGGTAATCCCCGACATTCACCGGCTTATGAAATGTCATTGCATCAACGGCCACTGTAACCACCCGGCCCTTCACTGTTTGTGAGGCGAAAGTACCACTGGCCAGGTCCATCTGGGACATTATCCAGCCACCAAAAATATCACCATCCGGGTTTGTATCCGCAGGCATTGCCACGGTTCTCAGAACAGGCGTTGCAGAGGGTCTCTCTGACATCATAACTCTCCAGCTATCTGTTATTGCGTATCCAGTTTAATTGTAAGCGCCCCACCTGCTATATGGAAAAAGATCTGGTAAGGACGACTACTTTCGGGCAATGGACGCCCCTGAGGCTGATGATGATACTCCTGTCCCTGTTCCAGCCAGGAGATCAGAGGAGGATTATTAGCTATTTTTCTTGCGGGAAAACGGCTGGAGCACTGACCACCGGCGGGGATATAACTGCAACCATACACAGCTCCGGTTGCCGGTACCCTGATACTGAAGTCAGTCACTGCGTAAACGTTATCATTCTGCACAATAATCTCTCTCAGCTCCGGAGCTCGTGAGCTCTGCACCTGACAGCCCGCCAACAGAACGGAGAGTGTGATAAAAAACAGTCGCTTCATTCAACACCTGTGACGGTATGTAACCGATCCAGCAAACGCTCAGAGTCGGCCTCAACCAGCAGAAAGTCACGGTATTCAGGCCTTACGAACTCCTCTTCACAGGCATGTTTAATAAATGCCAACAAGTGATCGTAATAGCCATCGGTATTGAGCAGTGCAAAAGGCTTCTGATGAATACCTATCTGACGCCAGGCCCAGACCTCGAACAACTCTTCCAGTGTTCCCGTTCCTCCGGGGAGCGCGACAAAGCCATCTGCCAGCTCCATCATAACAGCCTTACGCTGATGCATATCATCTACAACATGCAGTTCGGATAAACCGATATGCGCCTGTTCTCTCTCCACCAGAACCTGAGGCATCACGCCGCACACCCGACCACCTTCAGCCAGAACAGCATCAGCCACTGCGCCCATCAGACCAACACTTGAACCGCCATACACCAGCTCAATATTCTGACGAGCCATTAAACGACCCAACGCTGCCGCCTCAGCCTGATAGTTACCTCCGGCTTTTCCGGTTGAGGCACCACAATACACTGCCAGTTTCATCATGCAGATTTACCTAAAAAATTCGATTGAGCGCCAGCCAGAACCGACTGAAGAAAAGTGTAACAGACCGCTCGCAGTGCCAGAAATACACTGCGCAGAAAAACAGACAGGTGACTGCCGATAGCCAGCAGGCTATCGGCAGGATCAGATCAGGCAGTTACAGTAACATTATCCGCCTGCAGGCCCTTCTGGCCCTGAGTCACTTCAAAAGTCACTTGCTGACCTTCGGTCAGCGTGCGGCGACCGGTACCGTTAATGGCACGATAGTGAACGAATACATCAGAGCCGCCTTCACGCTCGATGAAACCGTAACCTTTTTCATCGTTAAACCACTTAACGACACCACTCAGAAGCTGATCAGACATAAGATCCCCATTACTTTTTATTATCTACTTGCGTCCGCGCCAATTCCGGCGTCAGGACTTTACTGCGACTGCCTCCGTCTCTGCGACATTGCAGAAACCGACACAATCATCTTTATTGCGGTTTAGCGCCACCGTTCAATGCAAGGCATAGACAACGACCTTCCATCAGAATGCTATCCATGTCTCTTCTGAAAAGCGTTGGTGTGTTTATCAAAAGCACAGGATATCTTTCCGATTTCATTACTAGACCGGTTAAGAGGTACGCCTGCGCCACTTCGCAACGCACCTCAATAAATCCTTTTACTGTGTAGTTCCCTCTTTATCAAGGGAGTTTCCCCATTTTATATGTAGTTTTCATGACAGATGTGCACCAGATCAACTTTTAACCAACATTTTTACAACCTTTGTCTAAGGCTGACTCGCCTCTAGAGCTTGCCAATGATCTCCGCTATAGTGCGCGGCAGTGAGTTAATCAGACAGGATCAGATCATGGCAGGTTCATTACAGGATCAACTGTTAAAAGCAGGACTGGCGAATAAACAACAAGCCAATAAAGCCAAGGCCAATAAGCGTAAAAAAGCCAAAAAAGCGAAAAGCGTTAAGAAAGGTGAAGTCTACAAAGATCAGGACCAGGTTCAGCGGGAAGAGGCAATCGCCAAAGCCAAGGCCGAAAAACTGGAAAAGGATCGCCAGCTGAATCGCGAGCGGGAAGATGAGCTGACCCGTCGCTCAATCGATGCCTCCTGCCAGCAGATGATCTCCCAGAACCAGATCAGCATTCCGGAAGACGGCGATGTCGAGTATAACTTTGTCGATGGCACCAAAATTAAAAAGCTGTATGTCACGGGTGAACTGCAGGATCAACTGGCCAAAGGCAATCTGGCAATCACCCTGATGCAGGAACGATACACCCTGATACCAGCAGGTGTGGCAGAAAAAATTTCTGAGCGCCGGCCGGAGCTGATCATCAGTCTGCAACAGGCGGAAGAGATAGACCCTGATGATCCATACGCTAACTTCCAGATCCCGGATGATCTGATGTGGTAAGCGAACGGTTAAAGCACAGAAACTAAGCGGTTCTGTGCTTTAACCACAATGAAAGGTAACGACGGTGCTCAGAAGAGATGTCGTCGAGCCGATCCAGCGGTGACTCAGTGTTGCCGCTATCCGACGCCTGGCGCAACGCTTTCAGCATCGCTACCAGAGGCACACCATTCAGAGACTGAATCCCCAACGGCTGAGCATCGGTAATCACCACCTCATCCAGCTCAATATAGTTATCAATCAGAACCGGACGTATCCCCAACTCGGCTTTACTGAGATCGATCTGCAACTGTGTGTCATCACCTAATTCAGGTTCAGGCCAGTGCTCAGGCCAGCGCTGGCGTTTATACCAGTAGGGCTGCATAGACCACAGTTGCTCTTCACAGTAAACCTGATGATTCTTGCGACTCAGACGATAAAACTGATGTTCCAGCCAGTTCTGATAGTACTCCCTGGCAATCCCGGCATTGTCTGGTTTCTGAATCAGGGTGTTAATAACAGCAGGCACAACAGCAACCGTATGTAATGTGTCTCCTATAGAGCTATTCAGGATACCGTCCACAGCCAGTGCTGCATCCCCGACCCTGATCCAGTTATCGGCGATCGCCTCTGTCACCAGAGTTGCAGTTCCAGAACGGGCATGCACAGCACAACTGTCCAGTTGGCTAGGACACATCGGCAGAATATGCTCCAACGAGGTCAGAACGCGCTGCCCCTGCCTGCGCACAGCCTGCTTATCACTCAGATCCAGATCTTCGATATCCATAGTCAGATTGAGATACCGGCTGCCATCAAACCAGGTCGCCAGCCAGGCATACCCCTGCGAGAAGCTTTGCACTACTGTGCCCGGCTGACAGGGTTGTTCCTGCCAGAAATACTGCAGTACCAGGGACTGATCCCCACGGATACGCTCAACTCCCTGCGTAGGAGCCATCCGCCCCCGGGCTTCGACCAGAAAGCTGGCCCCCAGGACACGGGTGCCTTCATCGTCAATCACTTCGACCTGATAGCCATTACCAAACGCGGTTATCTTGCCGACATGCGCTTCGATAACGGTGATACCGGCACTGCGCAGATCGAGCAGAATGCCCCGATCGACTTCATTACTGTTGATCAGATGCTCGCTGGAGTGGCGCAACATACTGTTCCAGCTTATCAGTTTGTCACAGGGTTCTGGCAGATCCCGCAAAGCAAAGCTGAAACCAGCCCGTTTCATTCTGGCGACGGTAGATTCTGAGATACCAGCTACAGTCAGGAACGGTCTGGGCTGAGCGATCAGGGTAACAGAGTAACCTAAACGGCGTAGCCCAATGGCAACAGCACCGCCGGCGGGACCTCCCCCCAGCACAACAATGCCGCCCTGACTTGAAGATATTTCTGTCACCTAACTACTCCTGTTCAATGACACTCAGTGAAGATCAAACCGGAACACTCCGCCCCGAACCTTTGAACACACAATGTCTTTTTCGTTCGGTAACGGTCGGTCATACATCCAGCTGTACGTCCCGGGATAAAACTACTTTAAAAACCCGGTGCCGCTTTCGTCAACCGATTGTTACGCTATCTTATTGATTTCTCGTACTTATGAATCAGCATAAAAATTCAATTTTTCAGTTTAAAAACAACGTATTAATCTAAAAAACTGTTCAAAAAATAAACCTTTGACTATTACCCCAAATGGCATAGAATGGGTTGAGCTTGAAAGTACGGCCTGATTTTTATGCAATTAGAGAACGACCTCAGCACTTGTTTTGTTCGTCCCTTCGTCATAAATGTAGATCCTGCGTTCTTAGCTAAACCCGTGTCGGACATATACGACACACATTTTTTATTTAAACTCTTGTAGGAAATACAGTTATGTCTACATCTACCGGTACCGTTAAATGGTTCAACGCTGACAAAGGCTACGGCTTTATCGAACAGGATAACGGTCCTGACGTGTTCGTTCACTTCCGTGCGATCAACTCTGACGGTTTCAAAACTCTGAATGAAGGCCAGCAGGTTTCATTCGAAGTTACTCAGGGCCAGAAAGGTCCACAGGCTGAGAATGTAACCATTCTGTAATAGCCGACGCTTCAGCTGCGGTCATTCACAGGCCGCAGCTTTATCTCCCCCACTTCTTATCTATATTCTCTACGCCTGACGCTTACGCCAGATAAGTAACTGGTTATTGGCCGGCATCGCTCTGTCTTCTTCAAGCAACAGACCATTCACAGCAGCCAGCTTCTGCAGCTCCACTACGTCCCGGATACCACTATCAGCATCCCGGGCCTGCAACCAGCTATCAAATTCCCGGTTACTTTCCGACGTATAACGGCCACTGTAGCGATAAGGCCCGTAGGTTATCAACCGTCCACCATTTGGCAGAATACTGCCCACGCCGTAAAAAAATGCCTCCACCGCCTGCCAACTGACAATATGCAATGTGTTAGCACTGAAAACCGTGTTACAAGGATCAGGATTAGACCAATGAAGCGGATTGAGAACATCCAATTCGACAGGTGTCAGCAGTTGATCATTCCTGAAACGACTCAGGTTATGCTGCAACGCCACCAGCGCCTCAAAGACTTCAGAGGTCTGCCAGGCCACCCCCTGAATAACCGAAGTAAAACATGCTGCGTGCTGACCAGATCCACTACCAATTTCCAACACCCGGCTACTGCTATCCAGCAGAGTCTTCAGTTGCTCAAGCAGTGGTTCGGCATTGCGTTCAGCGGCCGGCGCATAATTAAGAAAATCGACAGGCGTCATCGGATCAGTCAAAACGTGTCACCTGTTTTTCCAACAGATTGACCAGCTCTTCTCCGAGCAATAACGCCGAGCGTTGCAGCTCATCGTTATGCAAGCGTCCATCTTCGCGGAACGCTGTCGCGGCTTGCCCAAGTGTGATCTGATTAGGCAGCGCCATTACCCCCAGATTTTGCAGCAGAATACGCAGTACCTGTAAGCCACGGGTACCACCACCTGCACCAGGCGATGCAGCCATCACAGCGGCGACCTTTCCTTTAAAGGCCATCATCGGCGGCTCGTGTTCAGCTTGCTGGCGTGATAACCAGTCGAGTGTATTTTTCAACAGAGGGGTAGGAAAACCATTATATTCAGGAGACGCGATAAGCAATCCGGAGTGAGACAACATCAGCTTCTTCAGCGCTGCTGCCTGCTCAGGCATGCCCTCAGAGTATTCCAGGTCCTGATTGTATAAAGGTAGCGGATAATCATTCAGATCAATCACCGTCACCTCTGCACCGGCATGGCGCGCCCCGGTCACAGCAATATCAAGTAAACGCTGGTTAAAAGAGCCGCTTCTGGTACTGCCAGATAAAGCCAGAATTTTTATCATGATGTCTCCCGGATAGTACTACTTAAACCTATCGGCCATATGTAAAAGGCGATCCCTTTCGGCCAGGGCTGCGTCAAAAACACAGCAAACTCCTCAGGTATAGTACCGATTGAACTATCTGGAAAGATATCAAGCAGTTACCCATCTTGGGTACCGTTACATCAGGTATTCATAATCGACTCATAATCTGCAGTTCGTGATCCACCAGCAATTCAAATGATGAATTTATTTCACCCTTCATTTGAAAATTGATCACTTTCTGAACATGCGACCAAAGTCTAGAATTTGCACCACTTAAACACGTTACTCCCTCACTCAGCCTGCTGAGTCAGAGCCTGAAGAAAGCAGTCAGTCGTTATGAACAAAGTACCCGGCCATTATGAGCTGTACCACGAAGCATCATCTTTACGTGCAGAACTGCAGGCAGAACTGGTCATGAACGCTTTCGCATTTCTGAAGCGCTCGGTGAAAAACAAAGCACCTGTAACAGGCCCATTGAGCAAAAGAGCTCAATACAAGCTGTGCATGCAGGCAACTGAAAGTAACTGTTTTAACCCTCTTCTCTCTAAGAGCTAATTATTGTCGTCTTATCGACAAATCTCAGTCGCTCTTATCTCTTTTTAGCAGGCCTTTGGCCTGCTTTTTTTTGGTTCTTCGCGGGTTAGGGGGAATTAGGAAGGAGACGGTGGTGCCTTCCGATTAAGCTGTTGTCGACCAAAACCTCAGCTAACCAACACCACCGCCAACATGGATGCTAACCTGCTTAACCTTTTCTGGGAAGGCTTCGAGATTGATTGCTATGAAGCCTTCTCTGACTAATCGCTGTTAATCCTACTGCGACCTGACCCTGACTACACACCTCGCTGCAGTGGTTGTAACGCACCCTGTACTCAGATTCATGACCGACGGATAAGACGGATTCGTGAGCGAGATCTTTTCGACTACAAAGTCTGGCTGGATGTACCCGTTCGGCGCCTGCGATGTACTCACTGCGGCCCAACGCTGGAGCGCATCGACTGGCTGTCAGGTCGATTTCGTCTCACCCACGCCATGCGCTGTTGGGTTGAAGCTTTAACCAAGATCCTGCCGATACGTCATGTCGCACAGTTGCTGAGCTTGCACTGGCATACGGTCAAGAATATCGATAAACAGCGTTTGGCCCGCGATATTGTTCCACCGGATCGGAGTAAGCTGCGACGGTTAATCATGGATGAATTCGCGCTTCACAAGGGGCACCGCTACGCGACCGTCGTGATCTGTGCCGATACACAGCAGGTGCTATGGATCGGCGAGGGGTGAAGTCGTGAAGCGATACGACCGTTCTTTCACTGGTTGGGCGAGGCCTGTCAGAACATAGAGGCTGTCGCGATGGATATGAACACAGCATTCGACCTGGAGGTTAAGCAGCATTGCCCAAAGGCTTGCGTGGTCTACGATCTCTTTCACGTGGTTGCCAAGTACGGTCGCGAAGTTATCGACCGGGTGCGGGTCGATCAAGCCAATCAACTACGTCACGATAAGCCAGCAAGGCGTATGGTTAAACGCAGCCGCTGGTTGTTATTGCGTAACCCCGAGAACCTCGCACCCGACCAAGTAAACAAGCTGGATGAGTTGCTTGCCGCAAACGCGCCATTAACGACCGTTTACATTCTGAAAGCGCAGCTCAAAGAACTCTGGTATGCACCTGATGAGAAAACCGCGAGAGCCCGTTGGGAAAGCTGGCTAGCTATGGCTGAAAAGAGTGGTATTTACGCCCTGCAGCTCTTCGCCAGACGTTTAGGCAATTATCTTGAAGGAATCGTATCCAGTGCCCGTTACCGCTTAAACACCAGTGTTCTGGAAGGGATGAACAACAAGATCAAAGTGCTGAAGCGGATGGCCTATGGCTACCGGGACAAGGCTTACTTCTTCCTGAAGATTAAGGACACTTTTCCCGGTAAAGCGCGATGAACCTTTTTTTTGCCTTAAGTTTATTTACAGCACAACCCCAACACCCGTAACCTATTGATAAATAGTGAGTGTGTCCAATTAGAGACTATACATCTCATTGAAAAATAAGGATTTTTATATATCCAGTTAATATGTGTTGCTGATAGGTAACAATTTTTAGAGATAATTGCAGAAGCCAAGTGCCTATAAAACAATAACCTATTGATTTAAAACAATTAATTAAAACTGGCACACACATTGAATACTATATAAGTAAGCAAAGGCGGAGAACGCTTGAAAGTTAAGCCTCCCCCCCCATTCATACTTAATGATTAGGGCGTGACCTTCCTTAGCGACCATTGCCAAATGGATATAAAAAAACCGCTTAATTGCGGTTTTTTTATATCTGCCATTCAGTAGTTTAGTGCACTTTCCAGATCTTCCTTAAAGTCCGAAAACGGCGTAGCAGCCAGTTCCGGATCTTTTCCCTCATCATCCCAACGACGCAGCTTAATGGCCTGTTGATAGAACGGCTCAGCTCTGAACGCAGTGACCTCATCTTCTGACATCAGCCCTCCCTGGTGCTCCAGAGAGTACTTTGATGCTTCGGACAGGCTATCAATATAGCCAGACTCCACAGTACACAGGTAGCGTTTAGCCTGAGCATGCAGACGAATAGGTTCAGTGACCCCTGGGGGAAAATAAGGTGCCAGATATTCCGCACCCACTTTATCGTGTTTAAAATTGCCGTGCTCAGGACTGATCTCTTCCACCAGGTGGCCGATATCATGCAATAGCGCAGCTACGACCATGTCGCTACGCTCTCCTTCATCCTTTGCCAGTCTGGCACACTGCACTCCGTGCTCCGTTTGCGTAATCCCTTCGCCGTACTGGTTATGTCCCATCGAAGAGTAGATCTCTTCAATCTGCTTCAGAATCTCTGCCATGACTGCGATCCTCACTTTTAAATTGGTCTACACCAACATAACAGGAGTGCATTAAATCCTGATGACAGAGGACCGGATCAGGCCGCAAATTAACCACTTAAAAAATATGTATTAAAAATGAAACAACAGGAATTTCAGGCAAAAAAAACGGGCCTGTTGGAAGGGCCCGTATAAAAATTTCGCTTTTACAGGTTCGCTGGTTAGCGACATAGGTTTTTATGATTATCCGGTGAGCACCAGATAATCCACACATATAAAAACCTAATGCGGCTATAGTACGGAGATACCTTAGTCCGGACTTGTCGCATCACGTCAAATTTGATCGAAAAAGCGTCCTCTTCGGTCATTATTTATCATAAGCACAGCGGAAACCGATCGAACCATAAACCGAGCGCCCGCTGACCGGAGGCTTTACATTACGGAATGAGCTTCTCAGATTAGCCCGGTTTTCATCCCATGAGCCTCCGCGCACCAGACGCTGACGGCCAGTTTCGGGACCAGAGAGATCCCCCGAGGCGTAAAGCTGAATGCCGTTTCTGTCGTACCAGTTCATCATCCATTCGCCGGCATTACCGTGCATATCATTCAGACCAAGACTGTTGGCATCACGGCTACCAACGGGCCAGGTCCGGTCTTCACCACAATCATCAGGTTCATTGGGTACCGAGCCCATCGTCACACCATCATCCAGGATCGCATGCTTACAGCTGACCTCCTGCCCCCAGGGATAGCGAGTTTCGCTGCCCGCCCTGGCAGCCATCTCCCACTCCGCTTCAAATGGCAGCCGACCTCCGACTGACTGGCAATACTCCAAAGCCTGCTGCCAGTCCACGCAATTCACAGGATGATTACCACGCCCTTCGGCGCCAAGATTACAGTACTTGTTACGCTGATGGTCTTTCGGACGGGTACAATTACCCTGCTCAATGCAACGCATATACTCTGCCACAGTTACCTCATTGCGATCGATGCTGAATGCAGGAACACTGACCTCAGTACCTCCGGAAGGACCTTCATCACCATCGCACTCGGTGTCACCTGAGGAACACCCCATCTTAAAGCTGCCCGCCGCAATGTTGACTTTATCCGCCGCCATCAGAGGCATTCCGGCACACATCAAAGCAGTGACTACTATCTGTTTCCCGCCCAACATATCTCTACCCTCGCCGTTTTTATTTTATTTCCGTCACCATATGACACAAAAAAAGCGGATCAGTTGCCCGACCCGCTCTTTTTTGACTGACTGTTCAATTTGATTCAGCCTGGATCAGAACTGATATTCCCGCTCAACTTTAACAACCTGCACCCGGTAAGAACGGTACCAGCGGGATTGCCCCAGTCGCTGCGCCTCCTGATGCTCAGGGTTCTCTCTCCAGGCTTTGATCTGCTGTTTCGATTCCCAGTAGGAGATAGCAATTTCCTGTTTTCCTTCAGTGACTGCGGTGAACTCCAGGCAACCGTATTCCTCAATGGCCAGATCCCGCATTCGCTGTGCCATCGACAGATACTGTTCGTCTACTTCAGCGACCTCGGCACGAAAAATAACCGCATACATTATCAGTGTCCTCACTCTTCATTATCGTTGATCAACCAACCATGCTCAGTGGCGCGATCGATCTGGATCAGCATCCAACTATGAATTTCAGGAAAAGCCTGTTCAATGAAAGCATGAGCATTAAGTACCTGCGAACGTTTAACACCGAGTTCACGCCAGGTCTTACCCTTACTATTCACATTAAGCAGGAACGGCAGTAATCGATCAGCCACTTTCAATAGCTTTGTCTCCGGGCTGGAACCGGTCTCCTGCTCCTCCCAGATCGCTTCCAGGTCACCAATGCCATTGCCCGGATCTGCGGCCAGTCTTTTTACACACTGCCTTTCGGCAACATCAGCAGAGCTGCGCTGACTGGAATACAGGAAAGTATCACCGGCATCGATCTCCCCCAGATCATGCACCAACGCCAGTTTAATCAATCGCTCTTCATTCAGCCCCAGCTGAAAATAACGATTGATTGACCAGCAGGCCATCGCCAGTTGCCAGGAGTGCTCAGCCGAGTTTTCCAGCCTGTCGCCGCCAGTAATATAACTGCGCCTCTGAACATGCTTAAGGGCATCCAGCTCAAGAAAAAAGCCGGTTATTTTCGCTACCCGGCTATCGCTCATATCCGACATCAGAGTCCATCCACTCAATTGAGAAAAGATCAGTCACAGCCGCCTGAATCATCACCGCCAAAGAAACCGGTATCTGCATGACTGTGGCTGTTGCTATCGCTGTTACTGGCACGCTGGCCAGCAAAACTGAAAACAATCTTCAGTAACAGTGCGACCAGAAAAAAGAACACCAGTAAGGGCATCGGAGTACTGTATAGCCCGCTGTCTGATGCCAGATCAGTATAGTGCCAGCTGGCAGCAAGGCCCGCTATTATCACAATCCATGACTTCATAATCTCTCCTTAAGGGATAACCGGCCAGATGATTCTGAGCCCTGACAAAACAGCAAGTCTGACAGGAACAGCTTAATCAGTGCTATAAGGAAAATCAGCATCTTGCTGAATCTGTCGGATAACTGATTCATCATCCGCGCTGCTGCGACTCTCCCACTGGTCAAAATGGATCAGGTTTTCAAGTTTTTCCCGCGGCAACCAGCCCGCAGACTCCAGCTCTGGCCGGGCATAGAAGTGATCGACATAGCCAATACAGAGATAAGCAATGGGGACAATATGCCGCGGAATGCCCAATACCTCCTGAAGTTCACGCTGATCAAAAATACTCACCCAACCGACACCGAGCCCTTCGGCACGGGCCGCCAGCCACAGATTCTGTACTGCACAGACACTGCTGTAGAGATCCATCACTTTCATATGGGTACGACCAATCACTGTTGGGCCGGTACGACTGCGGTCACAGGTAATGCAGATATTCATGGGTGATTCCAGAATACCCTCAAGCTTGAGTGATCGGTAGGTATCCTGTTTCTGCTCCGGAAACATCTCTGCAGCTTCAGTGTGCGCCTGATCAAATAAACCGCGAACCTGCTGTCGTACAGCCTGATCACGGATAATCATAAAATCCCATGGCTGCATAAAGCCTACAGAAGGCGCATGATGGGCAGCATAGAGAACTCTGCTGAGTACATCATCAGGAACAGGATCCGGGCGGAACTGACCGCGGACATCGCGGCGATTAAAGATGGTTTTATAAAGCCCGTTTATCTCATCAGAACTGAAATGGATATCGGCCTGATGCGCTGGCCGGGTGTGCGTCTGCCCCATAGGTGTTCCCCTTGGTATGGTGGCGGAAAGTGCCTGACCAAACACTTTTCTGATACACACAGGCCGGTCTTCTGACTCAGGTTCAGCTTATGCAGACACCTTCCCGAACGAATTCAGTGGCTGACTTCAGTCAGTCTGCACAATCCCCTTTACAGCGTTGGGCACGTACCGGACTTGCACCGGTTTCCCGATTCTCCCCATCACTTTTGATCAGGGGCACCTGTATATGGTTAACCGCATTTATAAACAAGAGAAGACTGACTGGCAATGATCTGAATCCGATTTTCAGATCTGAATCGATTTCAGCAAAGCAAAAAAAAAGCGGATCAAAAGTGATCCGCCAAAGTTTCGCTTTTACAGGTTCGCTAGAAAGCGAGATAGATACTCACGATCAGCCACAACGAGCCGACCCACACAACAATGAATACCTATCCGGTTTTCTACCGTAAAAAACAGGACCGACCGGAGACAGGTTGGCCGGCCCTGCGGAGTAACCTTTCTTCTTACGAAGATCTGTTATTCAGTGCAGATATCGGGGCTGGTTTGGGGAACCTGAGACCAGCCCTGATACTTGCTAATCAGTCCATGTAGTTTTCAATACCCGGACAAGAACAGATGAAGTTACGGTCACCGTATACGTTGTCGATACGGTTAGACGCCGGCCAGAACTTGTTGGCACGGGTCGCTTCGTTCGGGAATACAGCCACTTCACGGGAGTACGGACGGCCCCACTCATCGGCCATAATGTCAGCCTGAGTGTGTGGCGCGCGGCACAGCGGGTTATTATCCGCAGGCCATACACCGCTCTGTACTTTGTTGATCTCTTCACGGATCTGAACCAGAGCGTCGACAAAACGGTCGATCTCTTCTTTCGATTCAGACTCGGTCGGCTCGATCATCAGAGTACCTGCTACCGGGAACGACATAGTCGGTGCGTGGAAACCGTAGTCCATCAGACGCTTAGCGATATCTTCCTCAGATACCCCGGTCTCTTCCTTCAGCGGACGAATATCAACGATACATTCATGAGCCACTTTGTTGTTACGACCGCGGTACAGTACCGGATAGTGCTCAGCCAGTTTTTCAGTCATGTAGTTGGCGTTCAGAATCGCCATCTGCGTAGACTTCTTCAGACCAGACTTACCCAGCATTACGTTGTACATCCAGGTGATCGGCAGGATAGAAGCTGAACCGAAAGGCGCTGCCGCAACGGCACCGTTTTCTGGATTCAGACCTTCAACCGGGCTGACCTTGTGGCTGGACAGGAACGGTGCCAGATGGCTCTTAACACCGATAGGCCCCATACCCGGACCACCGCCACCGTGAGGGATAGCGAAGGTCTTGTGCAGGTTCAGGTGAGATACGTCGGAACCGATCACGCCTGGCTTGGAGATACCCACCTGAGCGTTCATGTTGGCGCCATCCATGTAAACCTGACCGCCGTTCTTGTGGATGATGTCGCAGATCTCAACGATATCTTCCTCGTACACACCGTGGGTGGAGGGGTAAGTAATCATCAGACAGGACAGATCATCTTTGTGCAGTTCAGCCTGGGCACGCAGGTCTGCAACATCAACGTTACCGTTGTCGTCACACTTAGTTACGATGATCTTCATATCCATCATCGCAGCAGACGCCGGGTTAGTACCGTGAGCCGATGAAGGGATCAGACAGACGTTACGGTGACCTTCACCCACGGACTCCTGATACTTACGGATCGCCAGCAGACCAGCATACTCACCGGAAGCACCGGAGTTAGGCTGCAGCGATACCTTATCGTAGCCAGTAATCTCAACCAGCTGCTCTTCCAGTTCGTTCAGCATCTTGTGGTAACCCACAACCTGATCCGCCGGAGCGAACGGGTGGATATTGGCAAACTCAGGCCATGTAACCGGGATCATTTCAGCAGTCGCGTTCAGCTTCATGGTGCAGGAACCCAGCGGGATCATGCCGTGAACCAGAGAGTAGTCTTTGTTCTCCAGTTTCTTCATGTAGCGCAGCATGTCTGTTTCGCTGTGGTAGCTGTTGAAGGTTGGGTGCGACAGAATCGCATCTTCACGACGCATCTCAGCAGAGATACCCGTCGCAGCACCGGCAACAATCTCAGCATCCAGCGCTACGATGTCCAGACCGTGACCTTCACCCAGGATTACGTCAAACAGCTCAGCAACATCAGCAGCCAGCGTTGTTTCATCCAGCGCAATACCCAGCTTATCAGAACCGCTCTGACGGAAGTTACAGCCAGCGTCCAGCGCACGCTGATAAACCTCAGCAGCTGTTTCCGGCAGCGTCACAGTCAGGGTGTCAAAGTAAGTATCGTTAACCGCAACACCTTTTGACTTCAGGCCGTTAGCCAGAATTGCAGTCAGACGGTGTACGCGTTCAGCAATGGTCTTCAGACCTTGTGGGCCGTGGTAAACACAGTAGAAAGAAGCCATGTTCGCCAGCAGTGCCTGAGCGGTACAGATGTTAGACGTCGCCTTTTCGCGACGGATGTGCTGCTCACGGGTCTGCATCGCCATACGCAGTGCCTGATTGCCGTTAGCATCAACAGATACGCCGATAATACGGCCAGGAACAGAACGCTTCAGCTTTTCAGATGCAGCAAAGAACGCCGCGTGAGGACCACCAAAGCCCATCGGCACACCGAAACGCTGGGAGGAACCCAGAACAACATCAGCACCCAGTTCACCAGGTGACTTCAGCAGTACCAGCGCCAGTGGGTCAGCCGCGACAGAAACCATCGCCTTCTGATCTTTCGCTTTTTCAATCAGCGCTTTGATATCGGTGATATCACCGTAAGTACCCGGGTACTGCAGCTGAACACCAAACACATCGCTGCTATCCAGATCCGTGTGTGGGTTACCAACGATCACATCAAAACCGAAGTACTCAGCGCGGGTTTTGATCACGTCGATGGTTTGCGGGTGCACATCATCCGCAACGAAGAAAGCGTTAGACTTCTTGCGGTTAGAACGTTTGCACAGCGTCATTGCTTCAGCAGCGGCTGTCGATTCATCAAGCAGGGAAGCGTTCGCCAGATCCATGCCTGTCAGATCCATAACAACCTGCTGGAAGTTCAGCAGCGCTTCAAGACGGCCCTGAGCGATTTCAGGCTGATACGGCGTATAAGCGGTGTACCAGGCCGGGTTTTCCATCACGTTGCGCAGAATAACATTCGGCACCTTAGTGTTGTGATAACCCATGCCAAGGTAAGATTTATTCACCTTGTTCTGATCAGCCAGTGATTTCAGATACGCCAGCGCATCGCTTTCGGTCATGGAATCATCCATGTCCAGCGCATCATCCAGTCGGATTGAATCCGGTACAGTCTGAGTAATCAGCTCTTCAACAGAATTAACACCCAGCTCGGACAGCATCGCCTGAGTCTGTTCTGCGTCAGGACCAACATGACGACGAGTGAAGTCGTGGGTCTGCTCAAGAGCGCTCAGTGTTTGAGTATCTACTGCCATAACAATAACCTGTAGCAAACGATGATCTGAAAACAGTGCTGTTCAGATCATTCAGTTAAAGGGTGCGGGGCGGTCCTGCACAACCACCCCGCGTTTGCGAAAAAAGTTCTGATCGGGGGACAGTGGCAGCGATTTCAGTCAGAAGACCTCCATCACTCCCAGCAATGATCAGCTCTCTTCTGCAATCGTTGCCGCGTATGCATCAGCATCCAGCAGCTTATCCAGTTCAGCAGCATCAGCTACTTTCAGCTTTACAATCCAACCGCCTTCGAAAGGCTCGCTGTTAACAGTCTCTGGCTCGTCTTCCAGCGCTTCGTTTACTTCAACAACCTCACCACCGATTGGTGCGTAGATGTCGGAAGCGGCTTTAACAGACTCAACCAGGGAGAACTCTTCACCAGCGTCAACGCTGCGACCCACTTCTGGCAGCTCAACGAATACAACGTCACCCAGCAGTTCCTGTGCGTGATCGGAGATACCAACGGTTACAGTACCGTCACCGTTATCCAGTACCCACTCGTGGCTTGGTGCAAAGCGATAGTTAGATGGAATGCTCATAATAATTTTCCTGTCTCTTTAGTGCGGCAGCCGCTTGGGCCTGCCGCATATTCATTTCGTCAATGACTTATTTGTTTTTAAAGCACGTCTTACTTGTAAAGCGGGAACTTCTTGCACAGTGCTTCTACCTGAGCACGTACTTCAGCTTCCACCTTAGAATTGTCTTCAGGGTTAGCAACCAGACCATCCAGTACATCGCTGATCAGGTTACCGATCAGACGGAACTCTTCAGTACCGAAGCCACGGCTGGTACCCGCCGGAGTACCCAGACGGATACCGGACGTTACCATTGGCTTCTCAGGGTCAAACGGAATACCGTTCTTGTTACAGGTAATGCCCGCACGTTCCAGAGCTTCGTCTACCGCGTTACCTTTCAGGCCCTTAGGACGCAGGTCTACCAACATCAGGTGAGTATCAGTACCACCGGTTACGATGTCGCAACCACGCTCAACCATTACCTCAGCCAGAACGTTAGCGTTCTCAACAACCTGGTTGATGTAGGTCTTGAATTCAGGCTGCAGCGCTTCACCGAACGCAACCGCTTTAGCAGCGATAACGTGCATCAGTGGGCCGCCCTGCAGACCCGGGAATACTGCAGAGTTGATCTTCTTACCAATCTCAGCATTGTTGGACAGGATCATACCGCCACGTGGACCACGCAGGGTTTTGTGAGTCGTGGTTGTGACAACATCAGCGTATGGCAGTGGGCTTGGGTGTACACCCGCAGCAACCAGACCAGCGATGTGTGCCATATCAACAAACAGGTATGCACCTACTTTGTCAGCGATCTCACGGAAACGGGCAAAATCGATCTGACGTGGAATAGCAGAACCACCGGCGATGATCATTTTAGGCTGACACTCAACCGCCAGCTTCTCGATCTCATCGTAATCAATACGGCTGTCTTCGCGGGATACACCGTACTGAACAGCGTTGAACCACTTACCAGACAGTGCCGGACGCGCGCCGTGAGTCAGGTGACCACCGGCATCCAGAGACATACCCAGAACAGTATCGCCCGGCTGCAGCAGCGCCAGCATTACCGCACCGTTCGCCTGCGCACCGGAGTGTGGCTGAACGTTAACAAATTCACAGTCGAACAGTTGCTTAGCACGTTCGATAGCCAGACCTTCCGCTTTATCAGCGTACTCACAGCCACCGTAGTAACGGCGACCCGGATAACCTTCAGCGTACTTGTTGGTCAGAACAGTACCCTGAGCCTGCATTACCGCTTTAGAAACAATGTTCTCAGAAGCGATCAGCTCGATTCCCATTTCCTGACGTTCAAATTCTTCGTTTACTGCAGCCATCAGGTCAGCATCACGTGCCGCCAGGTCCTGAGTAAAAAATGCTTCACACACCGCATCACCGCGGTAATTTTCACTATGACTCATGATTATTATTCTCTTTAACGATTGTTCAGGGAGAATCAGCAAGCGACGACGTTAACCGCCAGACCGCCCTGCGAGGTTTCTTTGTATTTGTCCTGCATATCCAGACCGGTCTGACGCATTGTCTCAATCACCGAATCCAGGGATACGTGATGTTTACCATCACCACGCAGGGCCAGTCGGGCAGCATTAATTGCTTTCACTGCCCCCATGGTATTTCGTTCAATACATGGCACCTGTACCAGACCGCCGATCGGGTCACAGGTCAGGCCAAGGTTGTGCTCCATACCGATTTCAGCGGCGTTTTCCACCTGCTGAACCGTGCCGCCCAACACAGCACAGAGTGCACCTGCTGCCATAGAGCAAGCCACACCGATCTCTCCCTGACAGCCCACTTCGGCTGCAGAGATAGATGCATTCTTTTTGTACAACATGCCGATCGCAGCAGAGGTTGCCAGGAAATCGAAGATGCCCTGTTCATTAGAACCGGGTACAAAACGGTCGTAGTAAGCCAGTACTGCAGGAATAACACCGGCTGCACCGTTGGTTGGTGCAGTCACTACCCGTCCACCGGCAGCGTTCTCTTCATTCACAGCGATTGCGAACAAGTTGACCCAGTCCATCACTGTCAGTTGATCTTTTAGCGCAGCTTCCGGGCTATTCTTCAACTCTTCGAACAGCTCATGGGCACGACGCTTGATGTTCAGGCCACCGGGCAATTCACCCTCTTCACCGCAACCACGCTTGATGCAACGATCCATTACCTGCCAGATCTGACGCAGGCGTTCTTTCAATTCTTCTTCGCTATGCCAGTGCAGTTCATTTTTCTGCACCACTTCAGCAATAGTCATGTTGTTTGCTTCGCAGACTTCCAGCAGCTCTGCACCGGTATCAAAGTGATACGGCAGCTTGAATGCTGGTGCTTCACCCTTAGGCTTGCCCGCTTCCTCGTCACTCAGAACGAAACCGCCACCTACAGAATAATAGATGCTGTCGCACACGATGACGCCAGCCGCATCAAACGCCTGGAAGCGCATACCATTGGGATGTTTTGGCAGGGACTCACCAAAGAAAAACGGCAGATGCTCATCGATACGAAATTCAATCTGCTTCTCACCGCCCAGGTTCAGCTGTTCAGTGTTTTTAATCTGATCGATGTAGTGCGGGACCTGGTCCGGATCAACCAGATCCGGCTGTTCACCCAGCAGACCAATCATGACTGCAACATCGGTAGCGTGACCTTTACCGGTCATCGCCAGGGAACCATAAAGACCTACCTTTACGTTCACTACAGCAGACATCAGATCATTGTCACGCAACTCATCCAGGAAACGGTTTGCCGCTACAACCGGACCGACCGTATGGGAGCTGGATGGACCAATACCTACCTTATAAAGATCAAAAATACTCAGTGGCATTTATGCTTCTCCGCCGCGGCTATTGAGCTTTACTGTTGGTGACCTGCTTCAGGGTCACTCAACCACACTTCTTATCCGCTGTTTTTATTATTACGTGCTTCTTTGCACGCCTCTCGAATGACTTAATGATCCATCAACTTATGCTTCAAATAGTCATCCACTAACCAGCAATACAATTTCAGATTAGCAGCCACTTTTCCCAAAATCAACAAAAAGTTTCTTATTGGAAACATATTTCTTTTTGATAGCAAAACGTGTCAACTTGAAGAAATAACACCCTTTCTTTAATTGGCAGGGGGGCTTGTGTACTATTATTGGAAACGCGGTGGCTGTAATTGCTTGAATATCTGGCGTTTCTTCTCGGACCATAGGAAACAGATCAGTCCAGAAAAGGTCGCACCTGAACAACACGCCAGACAGCTGCTGATATATAAAGAAACAATAACGACAGGACTTTTGGAGCAGAGCCGGATCAGGACATAACCGGTAGACTGTGACAAATCTGTAAAAATGACGCGGAATGTATCTATGGAGTCTTTGATGTCAGATAAACCCTCTTTCCTGAAGGACGAACCACAGTTCTTTACGGCTCAGAAAGACAATGCCGAAGCTATTGTGGAGCCTCTGGAGCTGGGTAAGCGCGTCCGCGAAATCCGTCTGAGCCAGAATCTGACGCTTGAAGAAGCCAGTAAGCTGACCGGCCTGGCACGTTCTACCCTTTCTAAGTTTCTAAGAGCGGTGGCCGCCGTGAGCCACACCCGACCCCGACTAGAGAACGAGCAGATCTCTCCTACTTTTACGGCGGTGAACAAGCTGGTTAAAGCGAAATGGGCCTGGGCATTGATATCCCGCAGCTGTTCACTCAGCCTAAGCGCAAAGCTCCCGGTAGCGGTGGCCGCCGTGATATCACCCGTAGCGGTGAGGGCAAGCCACACCCGACCCCGACTTACGAGCACGAACTGCTGGCTACGCAGCTTAGCAGCAAGAAGATGATCCCGTTCAAAACCACTGTCCGCACCCATTCCTGGGATGAGTACGAAGACTGGGTACGACACGACGGTGAAGAGTTCCTCTATGTACTCAGCGGCAGCATCATGTTCTACACCGAATTCTACGAACCGATCGAACTGCAGGCTGGCGACAGTGCTTACTATGACTGCGAAATGGGCCATGCCCTAGTATCCACCAGCGAAGAAGACGCTGAGGTTCTCTGGGTAACTGCTTAAGTAGCCTTTCCTAAAAGAAACCGCCAACCGGCGGTTTTTTTTTGCACTCGTTGTTTGTTTCTCGAAAGATTCTGTGGGAGGCGCGCCCCCGCGGCGATGGTCCGACTCAATGCCAGCCTATCGCGGCGAGGGCGCCGCTCCCACAAAGAGCAAGTGGCGAGCATAATATCTTTAACTACGTAGGGTGCAATAGCATAGCGTATTGCACCATCACCGAGATCGGTCCGTTATAACTCACCCTGCTTGTTTTTTGCTTTTTCCAGCGAGTCACGCTCGCGTGGCAATCAGCCACAAGCTACTGAATTCCTTATCGGCACGAGGGCGTGCCTCACTACACTGTTTTCTCACAGCCCCTAGGCTTCTGGCTTTTTCTAGAGAATTGGACTCCCCTCGCCCTAATATCAGCAGCGAGGTATGCTGAATTCGACCAAAAATTAGCTGGGAGTCCAATACATGAACAATACCATTGTCGGCGTCGATCTGGCCAAAAAAGTGATTCAAGTGTGCGTTGTTAAACGCCATAAAGTCTTACTTAATGAAGCGATGAGCGCTTCAGAATTCAGTCTGTGGCTGGCAACCCAAAGCTCTGTGGTTATCGTTTTTGAAGCCTGTTCTATGTCGAATTACTGGAAGCAGAAGGCTCAGGAACACGGTCACATCGCACGACTGATCTCTACTCGCCTGGTTGCAGCGGTTCGCCAGCAGCAGAAAACTGATAAAAATGATGCACTGGCGATTGCGCAGGCTGCACAGTTACCTGAGGTGCAGTTCATCTCCGGTAAAACCTTTGAACAGCAGGAATTACAAACCATTCTGCGCATGCGAGAGCTGGGCGTTAAACAAAAAGTGGCTCTGGGTAATCAGATCAGAGCACTACTCGCTGAATTTAATATTACTGCATCTCCGGCTCAGGCAGGTCTGAGCAGAGCGGTTCAGGACACACTGGAAACGGCAGACAACGGCTTCAGCATGATCTTCAGGGAGGCCTTGCATCTGACCTGGCAAGCCTATCTGGCAATCATTGAACGTATTCAGCACTATGATCAGCAGCTGACTAAGGTCATCAAGCAGCATCCGGACTGTCAACGTCTGATGGCGCTGGAAGGGGTATCGGTGATCAATGCGATTAATCTTTTCAACCTCCTGAAGCTGGGGGACGACGTGAGTTTCAGGAGTGGTCGGGAAGCGGCGGCCTGTGTTGGTCTAACGCCAATACAGCACTCCAGCGGTGGTAAGGCCGTGCTGGGTAGCATAGGTAAACATATCCGTAACCAATTGGTGCGAAGTCAGCTCATCAGCGGCGCGATGGCCGTGGTGGGGGCACTGAGCCGACGATCCGCTAAATCCCAGAAAGAAGTCTGGCTGAAAAATCTGATCGAGCGTCGGGGTAAACGCTGCGCCGCCGTGGCTTTAGCCAATAAAACAGTACGTACCGCCTTTGCTTTATTGCGGGATGGCAGCGAGTATCAGGCTCAGGCAGTCACCGCCTGAACCTGTAGGCAATGAAAAGCGCTTGATACAGATGCAGTCTTAATCAGTTAGTGGCTAAGAGCTCAGCGCTCGCTTTCGAGAGATGATAAGACTGTTCGCGCAAATCTCATTGAGCCGGGGATCGCGTCCCCATCGTGAGCTCGGACATAAGCTTGCGTTTTTTCTGTTAAAGGGCGATTCATTGTTGACAGAGGGGAGTCCACATAAGCCACTAGCGAGCATTGCTTGCAATGCGGTCGAGCAAGTCGTGCTTGCACGACGATCCAGCCACGACTCTCCCCATCACAGATATCTGCACAAGTCCGTGCCTGACTACAATATTTTTCGCCCTCTGACTTTTCTTTGCCTTCCAGCTGTGCTGTTTCCAATACGAACAACAATTAAAATTTTTCCACTTGCTACATTTCCCCTTATCAATCAAACAGATCCCTCTTATCAACCTGCCTGATAGCGACAAAATTTATTCGTAAAACGTAATTTTTTTGTTGCAAAGAGTTTCCCTTTCGTCTAGCTTGTTTCCTATTGGAAATATATTCCCCAAGTCGCTTTCGTTTTCACACTTTCTGCTCCGCGAAGAGAAAAAGAGGAAACGGTATGCGAGACAGTTTTTGCTGTTGGGATTTCCTTAGAAGTCGGCTGTTCACTCTCTCTGGGCAGTCAGGCA
Organism: uncultured Amphritea sp.; assembly: GCA_963669425.2. Taxonomy (GTDB): domain Bacteria; phylum Pseudomonadota; class Gammaproteobacteria; order Pseudomonadales; family Balneatricaceae; genus Amphritea. The sequence continues at coordinate 680,599 of CAXXNC010000002.1, read as the reverse complement.
ATAACAATAAAAATCCTCTGGGAGTCTACGTTTATGGAAACGTTAACTAATCTAATTGGCGCAATTAACGGTATCGTCTGGGGTCCGATGATGCTGGTGCTGATCCTCGGTGTTGGTCTGTTCCTGATGCTTGGTCTGCGTCTGATGCCTATCCTGAAACTGGGTACTGGCTTCAAACTGCTTTTTGCAGGTCGTAATGCTAAGAAAGGTGAAGAGAATGAAGGGGAGATTTCACCATTCCAGGCTCTGATGACCGCTCTTTCCGCTACCGTAGGTACCGGTAACATCGCAGGTGTGGCAACAGCAGTATTCCTGGGTGGTCCGGGTGCGCTGTTCTGGATGTGGTGTACAGCCCTTGTGGGTATGGCCACCAAATTCTCCGAAGCCGTTCTGGCTGTTAAATACCGTGAAGTCGACGAAGATGGCAACCACGTTGGTGGTCCGATGTACTACATCAAAAACGGTCTGGGCTCTAAGTGGGCCTGGCTGGGTACTCTGTTCGCGATTTTCGGTGCGGTAGCAGCTTTCGGTATCGGTAACACTGTACAGTCCAACTCTGTTGCTGACGTACTGCACGCTAACTTCGGTATCAATGTATGGGTAACCGGTGTAATCCTGATGGTACTGGTAGGCGCGGTTCTGATCGGTGGTATCAAGCGTATCGGTCATGTTGCCGGTGCTCTGGTTCCTCTGATGGCGATCGCTTACCTGCTGGCAGGTCTGACTGTACTGGCTATCAATGCTGATGCAATTCCAGCTGCGCTGGATCTGGTATTCACTCACGCGTTCACTCCAACTGCTGCTGAAGGTGGTTTCGCTGGTGCTGCAGTATGGGCGGCTATCCGCTTTGGTGTTGCACGTGGTGTATTCTCTAACGAAGCAGGTCTGGGTTCTGCGCCAATCGCTCACGCGGCGGCACAGACTAAAGATCCGGTTCGTCAGGGTCTGGTAGCAATGCTGGGTACCTTCATCGATACCATCATCATCTGCTCTATTACTGGTCTGGTTATCATCACTTCCGGTGAATGGACCTCCGGTGCATCCGGTGCAGCGCTGACTTCTGCAGCGTTTGCTCAGGCACTGCCTGGTCTGGGTAACTATCTGGTAGCGATCTCTCTTGCAATCTTCGCCTTCACCACCATCATCGGCTGGTCGTTCTACGGCGAACGCTGCATCGAGTTCCTGTTCGGTCTGAAAGCAATTGCCCCATACCGTGTTCTGTGGATCATTCTGGTACCGGTAGGTGCAGGTGTAAGCCTGGACTTCATCTGGCTGGTAGCTGATACCCTGAACGCTATGATGGCAATTCCTAACCTGATCGCACTGGCACTGCTGAGCCCTGTGGTATTCCGTCTGACTAAGGAATACTTCGCTCGTAACGGTGCACCAGTAGATGCAGAAGGTAACGCTACTAAGTAAGCAAGCGGGCACCCGCTAAAGATATCCATGCTTTTCGCGGTAGCGTGGATATCTTTTCCTCAGGGCCTGTACGCAGGCCCTACCTTATTCAAACACCCCCGTTTGTTGAAAAGGTTACTGCTGCACACAGAGCTTTTTCCACAGCCGAGATAAATGATTGCGGCTGGCACAGCCAGCCATAATGATGGAGAAGACAATGTCCGAACTGAACAAAACCCCTCTGTATGATCTGCACATTGAACTGGGTGGCAAAATGGTACCTTTTGCAGGTTTTGAAATGCCTGTTCAGTACCCACTGGGTGTTAAGAAAGAGCACATTCATACCCGCGACCACGCCGGTCTGTTCGACGTATCCCACATGGGCCAGGTAAAGCTGACCGGTGAAAACGCCGCTGCAGCACTGGAGAAACTGGTTCCTGTCGATATTATCGATCTGCCAGCAGGTAAGCAGCGCTACGCCCTGTTCACCAACGATGAAGGCGGCATCATGGATGACCTGATGGTCACCAACTATGGCGATCACCTCTACGTCGTTGTGAACGCAGCATGCAAAGAGCAGGATATCGCTCACATGCAGGCTAACCTGGGTGAAGGCGTAGAGATCGAAGTACTGGATGACCGTGCACTGGTAGCCCTGCAAGGTCCTCAGGCAGCTCAGGCGCTGTCCCGTATCTGCCCTGAAGTGAATGAACTGGTATTCATGGACTCCCGTCACATCGCTATCGATGGTGTCGACTGCTTCGTTAGCCGCTCCGGTTATACCGGCGAAGATGGCTACGAGATCTCAATTCCAAATGCCGAAGCAGAGCGTCTGTGCCGCCTGTTCCTGGAGCAGCCTGAAATTGAATTCATCGGTCTGGGTGCACGTGATTCTCTGCGTCTGGAATCCGGTCTGTGCCTGTACGGTCACGATCTGGATCAGACCACTACTCCGATCGAAGGTAGCCTGATCTGGGCTATCAGCAAGAACCGCCGTGCTGACGGCGAGCGTGCTGGTGGCTTCCCTGGCGCTGACAAAATTTTTGATCAGATCGCTAACAAAAACTACAGCCGCAAGCGTGTCGGCCTGATCGGTCAGGGTAAAGCGCCTATCCGTGAAGGTGCTGAACTGGTAGACGCTGAAGGCAACAAGATCGGCGTAGTAACCAGCGGTAGTTTTGGTCCAACCGTCGGTGTACCGGTGGCTATGGGCTATGTCGCTATTGAGCATGCTGCACTGGAAACCGAAGTATATGCTCTGGTTCGTGGTAAGCAGTTGCCGATGGTGGTGTCTAAAGCACCATTCATCGAACAGCGTTATTACCGCGGCTAAGTGACGTTTAAAGTGCGCAGCATGCACGCTTTAAACGCATGCTTCGCACTCTGTCGTTTTTTCTGAAGAGTCGGGGATTCTGCTGCCTTATTCAGGCGGAGAGTCCGGAGAGCCGGCTCTTTCTTTTTCTATCGACCGGAGGTGCATCCTATGGAGATGATCCCGCTGAAAGAGTTGAAGGGTGAATCAAAAATGTCCCGCTTACGGGAAAAACCAGACCCGACCCGGGCACGGTTACGTAAGCCGGAATGGATCCGTATCGACGCCCACTCCAACGCCAATGTCAAAAAAGTCAAAAAGCAGCTGCGTGATCTGAAGCTTCATACCGTGTGTGAGGAAGCATCCTGTCCGAATCTGGCCGAGTGTTTCAGCCACAAAACTGCAACGCTGATGATTATGGGCGCAATCTGTACCCGCCGCTGTCCGTTCTGTGATGTTGCCCACGGCCGCCCGATGGCACTGGATCCGGACGAGCCTAAGAATGTTGCCGACACGATTAACCGGCTTGGCTTGCGCTACGTGGTCATCACCTCTGTTGATCGCGACGACCTGAAAGATGGCGGCGCCTCTCACTTTGCCGAATGTGTTAAAGAAGCCCGGGCAATCAATGACAACCTGAAGGTCGAAATTCTGGTACCGGATTTCCGTGGCCGCATGGATATCGCTCTGGAGAAGCTGTCAGATCATATTCCCGACGTCCTCAATCACAATATGGAAACTGTACCCGCGCTATACAGCAAGGTACGTCCGGGAGCGGATTACCACTGGTCACTGACCCTGCTACAACGGTTCAAGAAACTGCATCCACAGGTGGATACCAAATCCGGCCTGATGGTGGGTCTGGGCGAGACCAAAGAACAGATCATCCAGGTGATGAAAGACCTGCGCGCCCACGATGTGGATATGATCACGATCGGCCAGTATCTGCAGCCAAGTAAATACCACCTGGCTGTTGAGCGTTACGTGACACCGGAAGAGTTCAAAGAGTACGAAGAGATCGGCTACGAACTTGGCTTCAAGAATGTCGCCAGTGGTCCGATGGTACGCTCGTCATACCACGCGGATCTGCAGGCAAAAAACGCCAACCAGTAACCGGAGCTTCCCCTTGCTGCAATCAATCCGGCTAAGCACCTGAAAGTTCCGGTAAAGATTGCAGCAGGGTCTCCATCGCCGCACTGCGCTGCCCACCTGCCAAACGCGCAACATACGCAATTCCCGGCAACTTGCCGTAGATCTCACAACTCAACTCCACAGCCCCTTCGGGCATCGAATGGCGATTTACCACCGATATTCCTAAACCAGAACCAACGGCACTATAGAGACCCGAATGAGTGGGGCACTCCAGTACGGTGCGGAACGTCAGCCCGGCCCGGTCCAGCGCCTGCTTGATATAAGGAATATAAAAACAGCTGGGGCCAAAAGTGATCAGTGGAAGGTTCACATAGCTGCTCCAGTCACGGTCCGGTGCCGATATCCAGACCAGCTCATCACGCCAGAGCAGAAGATCATCCGCTTCGGCTTTGTCCTCTTCAATCTGCAGCAGCGCAATATCGATCCGGCCCTGCTTGAGCCAGTTCTGTAATACCAGACTCTGCTCAACCCTGACGCTCAGATCAACCCCGGGATGCGCTTTGGCAAAGCGGCTCAGCAGTGGTGTGAGGCCGCTCAGGGTTATATTCTCTGTCGCACCGAGGCAGAGCTCTCCTTTGACACTGGAAGACTTCAGACTCAACACCGCTTCGTCATGCAGTGCCAGTATTCGTCGGGCGTAATCAAACAGGCTGTGCCCTTCATCGGTCAGATTCATCTGACCGTCACGCCTGAGAAAGAGTGGCTTGCCTACCCGGTTTTCCAGCCGCTTTATTTTATGGCTGACCGCCGACTGACTCAGACAAAGCAGCTCCGACGCCCGGGTTACTCCACCACTCTCAACAGTCGTACGAAATGCTCTTAACGATTCGACATCCAGCCTCATAAAACACCCTGGTAGGATCAAAACAGACATGACAGAAATTAATATTATTTTAATTTAAATGTCATTTCCGTCAAAGCAAGTAACACCCCACAATGGCACAGAATCATCAGACAACCAGGAAATAAAATGTCCGTAGATACAACCCTACCCCTAACTCAGCAACAGACGCTTCAGGCACACAAGCAGATCCAGATGGCCGTTGCCGGAGCAATGATTGTTGCCGTTAGCTACGGCTGGGGCAGATACAATTACGGCCTTTTTCTGCCGGAGATAAAGAGCGCTTTTTCTCTCTCTCCCGCCTGGCTGGGACTGATCGGCAGCCTGTCTTATACCGGCTACCTGCTGACAACACTGTTCAGCAGCCTGCTGGCAACCCTGCTCGGTCCCCGGATTCTGATCACAGTTGGCGGTCTCTGTGCTGCCGGAGGCTTACTTCTGGTATCGCAGGCTGAAACCGCGACAACATTACTGTTCGGCTTAGTGTTGGCAGGTATAAGCCCGGGCCTTTGCTATACGCCGCTATCAGATGTTGTGGTGCGTAGCTATACAAAGAATCATCAGAGCCGGGCATATGCTTTTATGAATACCGGCACTGGATTCGGTGTTATTCTCGCCGGCCCGCTGGCCTTGTGGATGGGTGACCAGTGGCGAGCCGCCTGGTTACTGTTTGCCGGACTCTCCCTGCTGATCACCCTGTACAACTGGTATCTGATGCCTGGACGATGCAACCGCACCACATCGATGAGTCAGGGATTACCGCCTCTGACGTGGCTATTAAACAGGCAGCGTTTGCGACTGTATCTGTATGCCTGCAGCGTCGGTCTGGCCAGCTCAGTCTACTGGACCTTCTCTGTGGATATAATCACCGAGAACAATCAGGTCAGCGGTTTTATGGGAATGGACACGCAGTTTGGCACACGTGTGTTCTGGATTCTGCTGGGCGCTGCCGGCTGCCTGGGAGTGATTGCCGGAGATCTGGTGAGGAAAACCGGCATAATCACTGCAATCCGGAGCATGTCGTTGCTACTGTGCGGCAGCATGCTCTGCCTTGCTATTGCGCCTGGCAATGGCGCACTTGCATTGTTCTCGGCAGTGCTGTTTGGCAGTAGCTTTGTAATTCTGACCGCGTTTGCCGGTATCTGGGCGGTACACAGTTTCCACCAGCGACCATCCGCGGGCTTCGGGCTGGTGTTTCTGATCATGTCGCTGGGACAGTTTATCGGTCCGTTTACGGCTGGACTGGTCGCAGAATTGTCCGGTTTATCGGCAGCTTTCTATTTTGGCTCGGGCCTGTCAGCACTACTGACTCTGATCACACCGAAAGACGATATCAGGCACCTGACGCCGGATTAACCCGGCAAGATCTCCTGCCCTGCCCCTGCAAATATGCAGAGCATGCAGTGATCAGGGCAGTTGTTTTATCCTGTAGCCGAGCTTTTCAAGCTTATGCAACAGCCCATCGGTACCCACCAGATGCCCCGAGCCCACCAGTACCAGTTCGGTTTCCGGGGTTCTGAGCATATTCCTGATCTGCGGCAGCCAGTCGTTATTCCGCTGCACAATCAGCGCCCGATAGAGTGTGGGCAACTCATTACGCATATCTTTAATAATCAGCCGCTCCAGATCGGCCTGATCACCTGTACGCCATGCTCTGATCAGCTCATCCATATAAATCTGAGACTGGTCCAGCTCCTCCAGCGAGCCTTCAAGGAACGCTATTTCATTCCCTTCTCCCATCTCTGCAAGAAAGCCAACCTGTGCTTCCACCGATTCCAGACCTGCTACCGGTTTACTGTCGGTTACAGCCAGTTGATGAAAGAACTCATCAATTCCCGGTGCAGTCACACCGATACGTCGTAGCTCCATCATGGTCATGGTCATAGCGATACCGCCCGGGCGGAAACTTTCCAGCAGTTGCGGCGGTAACCCCATGCTCTGCCAGCGAGCTAACAGCTTCTTATAGAGCGGTTCAGAGATGTAGCGTTTCAGGCTATCCCCCTGCGGGTATCGCAAAGCTTGCTGCATCATGATCTGGGTCTCCGGCAAAGCCAGCCGTGCCAGATCTGTCTCGAAAATCACCAGTTTTGATTGGCCATAGGCCTGATCGAAGGCCGCGGGTAAAGGGTAGTCAGATGCCCTTAAGGCATGAATGGTGCCTCCCAGATACAGGGTATGGCGATCATTACTGACCTGCCAGACAGCACTGTCTGCCTGAGCCGTTGAGACACTTCCCAGTATCAGTGCAGCAATACCGGCGCAAACCATTTTCCTGATCATAGATACTCCCTGCCCTGCCTATCTATTCGAGAACTCTATATAAAAACTCTGTACAAAAACTCTGTACAAAAACGCTATACAAAAAAGCCGCTGTCCTGTTAAGACAACGGCTTTGATTATGGTTCACACTCAATCAAACAATCAACGGTTGATATAGTGTTTGTGTACCCGACGGGTAATTCCGGTAAACAGGGTATATGGAATGGTGCCGCAATAAGGTGCGACTTCCGCTGCGGTAATGTTCTTACCCCAGAATTCCACCTCAGTGCCGACACCGGCTTCCGGCAGATCAGTCAGATCGATTGCCAGCATATCCATCGATACCCGGCCGATAATCCGACTGCGCTGGCCGTTAATCCATACAGGTGTGCCTGTCTCAGCATGACGTGGATAACCATCAGCATAACCCAGTGCTACAGTACCCACCCGGGAAGGTTTGTCCGCGGTCCAGGTGCAGGCATAACCGACACTTTCACCCACAGGCACGTCACGCACAGCAATCACTTCAGAGGTCAGTGTCATCGCCGGAATCAGCTTGTCTGCATTGTCCTGAGCGTCCGGAAACGGGGTCGCTCCGTACAGCATCAGACCAGGTCGCAACCAGTCACGACGGGCATCCTGCCACGCCAGTGTGCCAGCAGAGTTTGCCAGACTGGCGGGCGCATCAATGTCAGCAGTTACCGCATTGAACACTTCGATCTGTTCAGCCGTCACCGACTTATCCAGTTCATCAGCGCTGGAGAAGTGACTCATCAGAATCACATCAGCGACATTATCAAGCGCCTTCAGTCGCTTGTAAGCCTCCTGATAATCCTGTGGGTTCACACCCAGACGGTGCATGCCTGAATCCATTTTCAGCCAGACATTGATCGGCTGACTCAGTTGTGCAGCAGCGATCTGATCGATCTGTTCCAGGCTGTGAACAGCACTCCACATGCCATTGTCACTGATATATTCCAGCTCAGAAGCTTCAAAAAAACCTTCCAGTAGCAGAACCGGCTTACTGATGCCGGCTTCCACCAGCTCAACGCCCTCTTCGATGCAGGCTACGCCAAAAGCATCTGCTTCGGACTCCAGCGCTTTAGCAACCTCTACCGCACCATGGCCGTAACCATTCGCTTTAATGATTGCCGCAGCATTCGCTGCTGGCTGCAGGGAACGGGCTAACCGGAAATTGTGACGGATAGCATCCAGATCAACCGTGATTTTTGCTGCACGACTCATTCATTTACCTCAAATCAGGCTGTGATTAGCAGCCAGTAACCATAACCGCTTCAACTTCGATATCTGCATCTTTCGGCAGCGCCTTAACCGCGTATGCTGCACGTGCAGGGTATGGCTGTTCGAAGTAACGGGACATAATTTCATTAACCTGCGCAAAGTTCGCCAGATCAGTCAGCAGAATGGTCACCTTAACCAGATCATTCATAGAACCGCCCGCTTCTTCGGCAATCGCTTTCAGGTTTTCAAATACACGTACTGCCTGCGCTTCGAAAGACGCGTTATCCATCTCCATAGTCGCTGGATCCAGTGGGATCTGACCAGAGATGTATACAGTGTTGTCGACCTTTACTGCCTGAGAGTAAGTACCGATTGCAGATGGTGCATTTTCAGTTGCGATAATTGTTTTAGTTGGCATGGATTTAATCCCCAGATTTTTAAATTCTTTATTGTTAACAGAGGCCCTGATCGGGTCTTCCAGGCCGCCTGTCCCCCAGCGACAGACCGACCCGGATTATAGCCTTTAATAAAAACCGAGCACAGGAGCCAGACTACCTATAAAAGGTGGCCCAGATCCAGGCTCTAAGAGGTCCCGAACAGTGACCTGAAAAATGTTATGCCTGTCCGTAACGGGCGACTGACATGCCTTCCGGATCGATATCAGTCTTGTTGCCGCTGATAACGTCAGCAACAAACTTGCCGGAGCCCAGAGACATGGTCCAGCCCAGCGTACCGTGGCCGGTATTCAGATACAGATTCGGATAGCGGGTACCGCCAAGAATCGGCGTACCGTCCGGCGTCATCGGCCGCAGACCGGTCCAGAACTCTGCCTGATCAATATCACCACCACCCGGAAACAGGTCTCCCACTGTAAACTCGACATTCTTACGGCGCTTTTCCTGGAGCGACGTATCGTATGACGTTATCTCAGCAGTGCCGCCCACCCGGATGCGATCTTCAAAACGGGTCACGGCAACTTTATAGGTTTCATCCATAATGGTAGAAACCGGCGCTTTGGTTTCATCAACAACCGGCAGCGTCAGTGAGTAGCCTTTGATCGGATAAACCGGCACCACGACACCGACATTGGCCAGCAGCAGGGTTGAATAGCTACCCAGACACATCAGATAGCGGTCCGCTGTGAGGGTTCCCTCTTTGGTCTTCACACCAACGATTTCATTATCATCGCTGATCAGACCTTCAATCTCGGTATTAAACTTAAACTCAACACCCAGCTTCTTACACTCTTCCGCCAGAGCGGTGGTGAATTTATAACAATCACCGGTTTCATCACCCGGCAGACGCAGACCACCAACGATCTTCTCTTTTACTTGTCCCAGAGCCGGCTCACGGGATACACAGCCATCGCGGTCCAGTACTTCATAATCAACACCACACTCTTCCAGAACCGCGATATCCTTAGCCGCCGCATCAACCTGTTTCTGGGTACGGAACAACTGCAGCGTGCCCTGGGTGCGACCTTCATAATCAATTTCAACTTCAGAGCGAAGATCTTTGAAGCAATCACGGCTATACTCAGCCAGACGCATCATGCGGGCTTTATTGGTGTGGTACGAACTCTGATTACAGTTGGACAACATTTTTGTCATCCATTTCAGGGTATTAGCATTAACTTTGGGGTTGATCATCAGTGGTGCCAGATCCTGCATCATCCACTTGATCGCTTTCAGCGGTACGCCCGGTGCGGCCCAGGGAGCCGAATAGCCCGGGGAGATCTGACCAGCATTGGCGAAGCTGGTTTCCAGAGCGGGACCTGCCTGACGGTCAACAACAGTGACCTGATGGCCCTGCTTAGCCAGGTACCAGGCGCTGGTGACGCCGATAACACCGCTACCCAAAATTAAAATCTGCATTGCTATTACCTATCTATTTATTATTAATGTAAAAGCGCTTTCGCGAACAAATGATTCGGCTAGTATATTGCAGCTTTGACAGGTTATTTTTTTGTATTTAAAATGTTTTCAATTTTTTTACCCTATAAAAATACATTAAATATAACTTTTAGCTTTTGACGGTAAAGCGGGCGAAGTAACCCTATGAAATCACATCAGAAACGCAAGCTGGACAAGATCGACCTGAATATTCTGAAAACCCTGCAGGAAAACGGACGCATCAGTTATGTGGATCTGGCCGATATTGTAGGCCTGAGTACCACCCCCTGTATGGAGCGGGTAAAACGACTTGAAAAGGATGGCCTGATTCAGGGCTACTATGCCCGTATCGACCCACAGGCGATGGGTTATGGTATGCTGGTATTCGTCGAGATCTCACTCTCGTACCAATCACCGGATGCATTCCAGAAGTTCAATCAGGCGGTAGCCACACTGCCTTATGTACTGGAGTGCCATCTGGTATCCGGTGACGCCGACTTCCTGATCAAAGCCCGGATTGCCGATATGTCTGAATACCGCGCCCTGTTGGGTGAGATGCTGCTGACGCTGCCGGGGGTGAAAAACTCCAAGAGCTATATCGTCATGGAAGAGGTCAAAGAGTCTCTCAGCCTGCCGATCAACCCGAATCAGCCGCGTCACTGATTCAACGGGTGATATCTGGCTGCCGGGCGATCATCAGCAGCCAGTCATACACCGCTCTGACTCCCGGTTTTTCCAACGCGCCGGGAGCATGGACTATATAGTAGCTACAGCAACTGCGCTGCTTTCCGAACGGGGCAATCAACCGTCCCCGGGTGATTTCATCATTCAGCAATGACTCCCTGGCGATAGCCACTCCCAACCCGGACACCGCAGCTCTGAGCGCCATATCACTGCGGTTAAAGTAATATCCCCGATCAGTATCGACACCCTGCAATCCGGCCTGCTCTAAAAAATACCGCCACTCTGAATTCGGGTCAGCTCCCGCCCATGGCTGGGAATCATGCAGCAAAGGTGCATGGTTAAGCGCATCCCGATCCTGCCAGCTCTGATCGCTGAAAAGCTCAGGGCTCAGTACAGGCAACAACCACTCCTCCATCATCAGTTGTGCCTCAAGGCCTGGATACTCTCCCCGGCCATAATCGATCGCGATGTCAAAGTCCTGAGCCTCAAGATTCAGCAGACTTTCCTCGGCAAATGTCTCTATCCGGATATCCGGATAGCGCTGCCGGAAGCTGCCAAGCCGGGGAATAAGCCAGTTAAACACAAACGATGGTGTCGAACGCAGACGAACATGCTCGGTCAGCGCCGACTGTTTAATTCGCCCGAGACAGGTTTCCAGCCCGGTCAGCAGAGGTCTCACTGTGTCAAACAACAACTGCCCCTGAACAGTCAAACGGACCTGCCGGGCCTGTCGGTAAAACAGAGGTACATCGAGCTGCGATTCCAGATTGCGGATCTGCTGACTCACTGCCCCGGGAGTGATCGATAACTCTTTCGCGGCCTGACTGAAACTGTTCAGCCGGGCTGCAGCTTCAAAGGTTTTCATCGCGCCGAGAATCTGGCTGTTCAGATGCATACTTCTCCTGAATTAAGTTAGTCAGACTATCAAGTAATATAGAAATCATCGTTTGATGATAGCAACACTAACAAACAATAATACCCTCAGTCTTAACAACACAAGCACAGGATCGGACAATGCCAATCACCAAAGACCCACAACTGAATCAGACGCTGGCACAGGGCAAGCCTTTCCTGTGGGCAAACCCTGACTTTGACAGCACAGCTAAAGGGCTTGAGCACGGTCTGAGTATGGATGATATTCATCAGGCCGATGCCAGATTACGCCGCTTCGCCCCGCTGCTGACAAAACTGTTTCCGGAACTGGAACAGGCAGAAGGACTCATTGAATCCGAGCTGCTGGCGATCCCTGCCATGCAAAAGCAACACTTCACTGACCTGCCGGGCCGGCTGATGGTTAAAGGCGATCATGCTCTGCCTGTAGCCGGCTCAATCAAAGCTCGGGGTGGTATCCACGAAGTGCTTTGTCATGCAGAGCAGCTGGCAATTGAACAGGGCCTGCTGCGCAACGAGCAGGATGATTACCTGAAACTGACAGAAGCAGATGCCAGAACACTGTTCAGCCAGTATGAGATAGCCGTAAGCAGCACCGGCAACCTGGGGCTGAGTATCGGCATCATCAGTGCCGCACTGGGCTTTCGGGTCGTGGTACATATGTCAGTGGAAGCCAAACAGTGGAAAAAAGAACGTCTGCGCAACCGCGGCGTTACAGTTGTTGAACACAGTGAAGATTACAGCGCGGCGGTTGCTGCCGGGCGTGCGGCTTCAGACGCCGATCCGAACAGCTACTTTGTCGATGACGAAAACTCCCCACGCCTGTTTCTGGGCTACGCAGTCGCAGCGCTGCGATTACAACAGCAACTGCAACAACAGCAGATCGCTGTTGATGCTGAACACCCGCTGTTTGTTTATATTCCCTGTGGCGTAGGCGGTGCCCCCGGCGGTATTAATTTTGGCCTGAAGCAGGTATTCGGCCCCCATGTACACTGCTTCTTCGCCGAGCCGGTTCAGGCTCCCTGCGTGCTGATGGGTATGCAGGCAACGGATAAGCAGCACCCTCCCTCTGTTTACGAAGTCGGGCTGCAGGTCGATACCGAAGCTGACGGTCTGGCGGTGAGCATGGCCTCGGGCTGGGTTTGCACGGTTTTAGAGAAACTGCTGTCCGGAGTTGTGACTGTCAGTGACGACAGTCTCTTCCGCTATCTTTATCAACTGTGGCAAACTGAAGGCCTTGAAATAGAACCGTCCGCCGCTGCAGGCTTTAACGGTCCTCTGCAACTGCTGAACAGTGCTGAGGGGCAGTCCTACCTGCAGGGTCAGAAGCTTGATCCGGCGATCTCCCGGGCCACGCATCTGATCTGGACCACCGGCGGCCTGTTTGTACCGGCTGAAGAGATGCAGAAATTCCAGCAACGGGGCGCTGCGCTGGAAGACGCATAAAGGAGATCCGATGACAGCAACGGACACGCGTATTCTCTACCTCACCGACCCACTGTGTGGCTGGTGTTATGCCGCAGCACCGTTGCTGCAATCGCTCCTGAACGATACAACACTGCCCGGCCCCGAGTTGATACACCGGGCACTGTTCACCGGTCAGATGACCCGCTGGATGAGCCGAAGCTTTTCCGACTATGTTATGCAGGCTGATCGCCGTATTGCAGAACTGACCGGTCAGACCTTCTCCCGTGCTTATCGGGATAATCTGTTTTACCGCAACCATCTGATCTTTGACTCCTGGCCCACAGCTAAGGCCATCGAGATTATCCGCAATTACAATCCGGATCAGGTAATCCCATTCTTCAAGGCGTTACAACAGGCCCGGTTTATCGAGGGTAAGGTGATTACGGATACGTCCATACTGTGCGAACTGGCGGCCGCTATCGGACTTCAGGCGGACCTGTTTCATCAGAAATTCCACTACGACGAGCGCGTTGAACAACAGGCTTACACACAGCAACAGCGGGCCGCGACCCTGCTCCAACAGGTCCATTATGACGGGGTCCCCTGCTTCATTCTGCAGAAGGACGAGACACTGATTCTCATCCCTCACGAACACTGGCTGGGTAACCCGGATGGATTCCGCGATTCTGTGCAACAACTCCTGACCTGATCGACGATTTGCTTCTACACTGAATCCATCACCGTCTGGATTCTGTGACTATGAATGATGCTGAACCGGAACCACTCAGAACCGAGAACCCGGAACAACGACAACTTTTTCTCCACCGTCATCTGCCTGAGCTGCAACAACTGGAGCAACTGATTGCACAGGCTCGCTCTGAGTATCCACAGCAGAGCCAGTTACGCCGGCTGGCTTATATCAACTGCCGCAGTCAGATTCTGCCAATCTACGCCCTGACACTGGGCAGCTTTGACCCACAGGCACCGGTAGTCGCCTTTGTTGGCGGTATTCATGGCGTCGAACGAATCGGTACCCGGGTATTACTGGCGTTTCTGAGTTCATTACTCAACCGGCTCAGCTGGGATCAGAGTCTGCATCAGCAGCTACGCCAGATCCGGTTGCTATTTCTGCCACTGATCAATCCCGCAGGGATGGCACTGAAACTGAGAAGCAACGCAGAGAGAGTTGATCTGATGCGTAACGCGCCGGTCAATGCCACTCACAAGGCAACCTGGCTGATCGGCGGTCAGCGGTTCAGCCCCCGACTCCCATGGTACCGGGGTCACAGTGACAGTCCGATGCAGACGGAAGCCAGAGCTCTGTGCGACTGCATTCGTCAACACCTGTTTGACAGTCCTTTCAGTCTGGTACTGGACTGCCATTCCGGCTTTGGCCTGCGCGACCGGATCTGGTTTCCTCTGGCCGGATCACGGGACCCTATACATCACAGTGCAGAAATAGCGGCACTGGTGCACCTGTTCGAGCGCAGCTATCCCCACCACAACTATATTGTTGAGCCCCAGCATCACAGCTACCTGACCCACGGAGATCTCTGGGATTACCTTTATCATCAGGCCCTGCAGCAACCGGAACGGGTGTTTCTGCCGCTGACACTGGAAATGGGATCCTGGAACTGGGTCAGAAAGAATCCACTACAGCTGGCATCATTTATGGGGCTGTTCAATCCTCTGGTCCCCCACCGGGAAAAGCGCACCTTTCGTCGCCATCTGCTGCTACTGGAGTTTCTGCTACGCAGTTGCCAGTCATGGCAGCACTGGCTGCCGCGCAGTGATCAGGAGCGACAACGCTTTGATATAAATGCGAGGCAGCGCTGGTATGGCTGAACTGGTGGAGCACCGCTGGTTATTTATCAGAGGACTGGGACGTGAAGCACGACACTGGGGAGAACTGCCGTCCCTGTGGCAACAGCATTTTCCCCGCAGCACAGTTGAGTGCATTGATCTGCCGGGCAATGGCACACTCTGGCAGCATCGCAGCCCTACCCAGATCGCATCACTTATCGAGTGGTTACATGACCGCTATAGCCACCTTGTACCAATCACTCTGTTGGGACTCTCGCTGGGCGGCATGGTTGCCTATCACTGGATGCAGAAATATCCGCAGGATATTCGTGCGATCATCATGATCAACAGCAGCCTGGCCCCCTTTAATCACCGCTGGCAGCGGCTACGGCCCGGAGCGTTGAAAAATCTATTACAAGCACTTAAGCACAGTCGCTACGAGCGGGAAGCTCTGATTTTCGATCTGACCTGCGCCAATCAGGAGCAACGGGAGCAGACACTGATACAATGGCACCTCTGGCTACAACAGTGTCCGGTCAGTCGTACTAATCTGATCCGGCAGCTGTTACTGGCAAACAGCTGCAAAGCCGACTCCCAACCACCCAAACGTCCAACGCTATTAGTCAGTGGTTCACAGGATCGTCTGGTTGATCCCATCAGTTCGGACTGCCTGGCCAGACAGTGGCTGGTGCCTGTTCTCCAACACCCTCAGGCAGGTCATGATCTGCCCCATGATGTGCCGGAATGGCTTATCAGTCAGGTGAAACAGTGGCTACAGTCTGACCTGAAGCGGAATTAAAGGCGGTTATCCAGCCCCTCAATATGTGCAGACAACAGCTCCATAAACAGATCCCGGGGTTTGTTCAGAGGCCCTGAGCGTCGGCTGATCGCGGTAATCTGAAGCTCATAGCGTCGCTGTTCCGGCAACAGCGCGCGCATACGTCCCCGATCAACCCACTGCTGGGCAAACTTTTCCGCCATAAACCCGACATAAACGCCGGACAGAATCATGGTAGCCCGGGTTTCGTAATAATAGGCCTCTGCCGCTTTATTCATCTCTGCCAGCTGCATACTGGCTTCCTGATTGGTCTGCACCCCTGCATGCACCAGTTTGCACTCTTTCAGGGCCTCAGCAATACGCGCTTCATCCTTCTCATGAAATAACGGATGGCGATCACCGCAATAGAGCAGTGAGCGGTCGGAATACATATGCAGAAAATCCAACCCCTCGATATCCTTATGATGCGGGATAAAACCAACATCGGCGTCGCCGTTAATCACCCGGCGTTCAATTTCCCCCATCGGCGCCGTATCAAAGCTGATATATACATCCGGTGCCTGAGCCGCAAACTCCGCTACCACCTGATCAAGGCCACAACGTTCATCCAGACTGATGGTATCCGACGTCAGAATCCGGACTTCACCACTCATCTGCTGATGCAGCGCATTCACCGTTGAGCGGAACTCCGCCAGGCGGGAAAACAACTGTTTAGTCGCGTTATAGATGGTCAGGCCCTCTTCCGTGAGAGAGAAGCCGGAACGCCCACGATGACAGAGTTTCAACTTCAGGCGGCCTTCCAGATTGGACATATGCACACTGATAGTCGATCGACTGATATTCAGCTCAACCTCTGCGGCAGAAAAGCCACCGCATTCGACCACGGTTTTAAAGACTCTCAGTAAGCGGATCTCATAGTCTCCGACCTTACCCATCCCCTGTAGCGCTTTGTTGACCATCATCCAATCCGCTTCGCTCTGAATAAAGTTTGAATTATATCAAAGTAAGTATTTAAAGTTTGTAATTTATATGACTTTATACCTGAAGCTACCATGTCATCAAAATCAGGGGAGCTGATTGCCAGACTGCTGAGACTCCGGTCACAGCATCCCCCTGCATAACGACAAGACACAAGAACAGCTAACTGGGACAAGGTTCACCATGAGCAACAACATCAATATGGATGCCTTCTGGATGCCGTTTACGGCTAACCGGGACTTCAAAAACGCGCCACGTATCATTGATCGCGCAGAAGGCGTCTTCTACTACACCAATGAAGGTCAGGAAATTCTCGACGCTACCGCCGGCCTGTGGTGCGTGAATGCTGGTCACAGCCGTACCCAGATCGCTGAAGCCGTTAACAAGCAACTGCTGGAACTGGATTACGCATCACCATTCAACTTCGGCCATGAGATCGGGTTTGAGTTTGCTAACCGTCTGGTTAAGCACACCCCACAACCACTGAACAAAGTGTTCTTCACGAACTCCGGTTCAGAAGCGGTTGAATCAGCGCTGAAGATTGCCCTGCAGTATCAGAAATCCCGCGGTAAAGGCGGCAAAACCAAACTGCTGGGCCGGGAAATGGCTTATCACGGTGTTAACTTCGGTGGTATCTCTGTGGGCGGCCTGACACCTAACCGCGTTGGCTTCGGTCCACTGCTGCCAGTAGATCACCTGCCACATACACTGGATATTGCTAACAACGCTTTCAGCAAAGGCCTGCCTGAGCACGGTATCGACAAAGCTGAAGCACTGGAACAACTGATCCACTTCCACGGTGCTGACAGCATTGCAGCGGTGATCGTTGAGCCAATGAGCGGTGCTGGCGGTGTTATCATGCCGCCTCAGGGTTACCTGAAGCGCATGCGCGAAATCTGTGACCAGTACGATATCCTGCTGATTTTTGACGAAGTAATCACTGGCTGGGGCCGTCTGGGTTCGGCATTCGCATCAGAAGAGTTTGATGTAGTGCCTGATATGATCACCTCAGCGAAAGGTATCACTAACGGTGTGATCCCGCTGGGTGCCGTTTTCGTCAAAGATGAAATTCACGACCAGATCGTTAACAACGTGGCTGTGGGCGGTATCGAGTTCTATCACGGTTACACCTACTCCGCGCATCCGGTTGCCTGTGCAGCAGGTATCGCTACTCTGGATATCTACGAGCAGGAAGGTCTGCTGACCCGTGCCGGCGGTGATATCGGTAAGCACTTTGAAACAGCGCTGCACACCCTGAAAGACGCACCGAAAGTGATCGACGTGCGTAACTACGGTCTGGTTGGTGCGATTCAGTTTGATGCTTCTGTTGCGGCTAACGGCCCGATCGGTCTGGACTTCCAGAAAGGCTGTTATGAGCGCGGCGTAATGGTTCGTACAATGGGCAACATCGTCGCCTTCTCACCACCGCTGACCATCGAAGCAGAGCATATCGATCGTCTGGTTAAAGTACTGCGGGAAACTGCTGAAGCGATGTTTGGCTGAGCATAGCCTGGTACCTGCCTGTGCAGAGCCCCCAGCGCCTCTGCACAACTTTTCGACGGGCCTTTCAGGCCCGTTTTTTTATGAGCGCTGAGAATAACGAACAGAGCATTGTTTCACTGGTCTACTCTCAGGCAGCGCTACATCAGAATAATCGGCACGAGGACGTGCCTCGCTACAACGATTCGTTTTATCTTCCGATGGATTATGCTTTTTCCAGCAAGTATTGCTCGCAATGCGGTCGAGCGAGTAAGGCTCTGCCTTCCAGTCGAACCACTTACCAAAACTGATCTATTACTGGAACCATCGGCACGAGGATCAGCCTCACTAAAACAGCCATTTCAATCTACAAATGTACGGCGCTGTTTCCAGCAAGCATTGCTGAGCAATGCGTTCCAGCGAGGAAGGCTTCGCCTTCCGGTCGAGCCACTTATCCAAAAGAATCTGCGGAAAACTTTTTTCTGAGCCTCTCGTTAGTCACCGATTTAAAGCACCCTATTCTCAACCATCAGCTTTTCGAACTCAGCCATAACCAATGGTCTTGAGTAAAGGTATCCCTGCCCGTAATCACACCCAAGTTCCTTCAGAATCCGATGCTGCTCATCGGTCTCAATCCCCTCTGCAATTACCTTAATACCCAGGTTATGGGCCATATCGATAATCGCTTTACAGAGATCGTAAGCCTCTGATGTATGCAGCAGTTTTCTGACAAAATGCTGATCGATCTTCAGATAATCGATATCGTATTCGCTGATATAGGCAAGGCTGGAGTAACCGGTACCGAAATCGTCCAGTGCTACCTGAACTCCGGCATCCTTAAAGGCCAGCAGCTTTTCCCGGTTTCCGGGCTCGGATTCATCATCACACCTTCGGTGATCTCCGCCACCAGCGACAGACCGGACAAGCCCTGATTCCGCAGTTGCTGCAACCAGCTCTCTATGCGGCTATCAAGACATTCAAACTGAATCGGTGAGATATTAATACTGATCTGGAAACGCTGGTTATAATCCCGCTGCCAACGCTCCACAACCCTTGCCGACTCATCCAGTACCCAGTTACCAATCGCGGTAATCAGTCGGGTCTCTTCGGCAATCGGGATAAAATCCATCGGCCCCACCATGCCATGCTCAGGGTGCTCCCAACGAATCAGCGCTTCCGCTTTACAGATACTCCGGTCATCCATACAGACAATCGGCTGGTAGTGCAGCAGGAACTGCCGCTCGCTGATCGCAATTCGCAGGTCACGCACCATCTGCATCCGCTTCATGGCAGCATCATGCATCTCCGGAGTGAAGAAGTGATAGCAGTTTCGTCCCTGCTTCTTCGCCACATACATTGCCTGATCAGCCCCTTTAAGCAGGGTGTCACTGTCGCTACCGTCATCAGGATAGAACGCGATACCGATACTGCAGGTAACATACGCCAGATGCTCACCCAGTTGATAGGGCTTACCGACCTCATGAAGGATCTTATCGCAGATGGCATCGACCACGTGGGTGTTCTTTATCTGACTGAGAATAATTGTGAACTCATCGCCGCCCTGACGGGCAACCGTATCCACCGCCCGCAGGCAGCCGCTGATGCGCTCGGCAGCCTGTACCAGCAATGCATCACCAACGTCATGGCCCAGGGTATCATTCACCTCTTTGAACTGATCCAGATCCAGGAACAGCAATGCGGTAGGCAGACCGGTCCGTTTGGAATAACGCAATTCCTGCTCAATCCGGTCTGATAGCAATTTACGGTTTGGCAGACCGGTGAGCTGGTCCAGGTAGGCTTGCCGCCAGATCAGCGCTTCAGTGTTCTTCTTCTCGGTGATATCCAGGAACATTGCCACCCGACGATAAGGCTTATGCTGGTCATCATAGACGGTATTCACAGTCATCCATTGGGGATAAACCTCACCGTCCTTACGGCGATTGGTGATCTCGCCCTGCCAGCGACCGGTCTGCTGCAGACTGTTCCAGAACACTTTATAAAACTCACCATCCTGCTCACCGGAACTGAGAATAGATGGCCGGTGACCGATCACATCAGACAACTCATAGCCGGTCACTTGTGAGAAAGCAGGATTGACATCCAGGATCATACCGTCTGCATCAGTCACCATGATGCTCTCACTGATAGAACGAAATACCATTGCCGAAAGCAGTAGTTTTTCATCAAAGCGTTTTTTCTCGGTAATATCCCTCAGAACCAGAATAAACTGATCGGTGCTGCGAATTGCGTTCAGGCGAGCTTCATAGATCTGTTCATCATGATCACAGATCAGGCTGAACTCCCAATTCACCATTCGACCGCTCTCTTTGGCGTCGCTCATCGCATCCAGCAACTGTTCTGCTTCTGCGTCCGGAACAACTCGAGTATCGATAACTGCCCAAGAGACTCGATACTCCAGGGAGAATCAGACGCTTCCGTTATCCGGTGGTCCAGCACCCTGCCTTCATAGCTGAGCCGGAAATAAAGGTCCGGTAAGGCATTGAATACAGAGTTCAGCTCTTCATTTCGCTGCAAAGCCTTCTGCTCAGCTGTGAGACGGGTAACCGCCATATCATGGAAGCGGTCCTGTAAGCGGGACAGTTCACAACTGGCATGGTTACGACGAATACTGTGCAACTCACCGTGGGATAATTGCTCTGTGGCACTTGTTAGCTGATCCAGAGGTTCCAGCACATTGCGCCGCAGACCGGCAACGGCAAGTACCAGCACACCACACATCAGGATCATGAACAGCAACAAGGTGTAGGTAAAATGCTTATTGATGATTTCGATGGTCTCGCCCAACGGAATACCGATACTCATCATCACCGTGCGACCAGCCGGAGTGCGATACAGTTCAGTAGTACTGAAAACCCGGGTAATACCATCCGCACCGGTTACCGTTTGATCGTTGTCCGGAGCGCCATACAACTGATCAGAGCGCCCCAGCATCTCTGATTCGGCCGGGAAGTTCGCGACCACATTGCCTTCAGCATCGCTGATAAACGCAACGGAGCCTTCCGGTAATCCTGCCTGAGCTAACCGGATATTCCACCACTCCAGAGAAACTACGGCAACCACTGCGCCCTGAATATCCCCGGCAGGACTGATTACAGGCAAAGAGAAATTAACGCTGACCTGATTTGCCGCCCGATCCATCTGGAACTCGCCAATGGCAAACGCCCGTTGACTGATGGTGCGCTGGAAATACCCCCGATCCCTGACATTCACTCTTTTTTGCAAAGGAAAGGCATTACAAAGCAACTCTCCGTCGACCCGGGGAACACCGATATTGACATAGCTATGGGTCAGTTTGAGGACATCCGCAACATAGGCCGAACAAGCCGGATCAGAGGGATTCTGCAGAGGCTCAGCCTGGGCCAGTCGTTGCAGGTAACGGTGGGTATTTCTGATGATCTGTTGTTGATTAAAAACGATCTGCTGGGTCAATGTTTCAGCCCGAATCAGAGTATCCTGCAATGCTGCACTGCGCCGGGAGTCCGCCTGGACAAATATCATCACGATACCGGGTAGCGCGACCAATAGAAGTAACGCCAACAGGCGGATCTTTAATGAATTAAACGCAGACAGGGTAAACTGCAAACCATCACCACTGAAACCATTCAAATTGAAACGCTATCCATGCATCAGATCTCATATATCGGCACGATGGCAGACAGCTTAAAAGAAAATCTTTAGACCAGATTTCAATACTATAACATGCACTATAGCAAGGGCCGGAACAACTTCCGAATAAATGCTATTTCTCCTTACAGATCAATAGCGTCAGACCATCGAATCGATCACTTTACGGCACAAAAATGACGATTTGCGACAAAGAGGAGAAATAATCATAACGATTAGTTATGGTTTCTACACAACAAATGTCGTTGGATCGTTTTCTCAAAAGCTTTTAAGTTATTTGGAAGACTAAGAAATTGCTGGGAAAGCACCCTGTTTCTCAACCAGTTTCGGCAAGCAAAAATGCCTGCCAATTGCTTTCGCTCCCAAAATGGGACTAAGCCTTGTTTAAACGGATATCTGGCTATCCTACAAACAGCGACACAACGCACTAATAATAAACATAAAAAACGAGGGCAACATGACAGACAACACAGATATTCTGTCGATACGTAATGTCTTTAAGGTCTTTGGCGAAGACCCTGACACCGCCATGAAAATGCTGGACAACGGTGCTACGAAAGACGAAATCTTTGAAAAAACCGGTCAGACTGTCGGTGTTTTCGATGCCAGCTTCACCGTTAAAAAAGGTGAAATCTTCGTCATCATGGGCCTGTCTGGCTCCGGCAAATCCACCATGGTTCGCCTCCTGAACCGCCTTATCGAACCCACCTCCGGTACCATTGAACTTAAGGGCAAAGATATCACTGTACTGGGCGACGCTGATCTGCTGGATGTCCGCCGTAAAGAGATGAGCATGGTTTTCCAGTCCTTTGCACTGATGCCACATATGACCGTGCTGGAAAACGCTGCCTTCGGTCTGGAGATCTCCGGCGTTGATACCAAAGAACGTAACAAGCGCGCTCAGGAAGCACTGGACCAGGTCGGTCTGGGTGAGCACGGCTCCAGCTACCCACATCAGTTGTCCGGTGGTATGCAGCAACGTGTCGGTCTGGCCCGCGCCCTGACCAACGATCCGACCATCCTGCTGATGGACGAAGCCTTCTCCGCGCTTGACCCGCTGATCCGCTACGAGATGCAGGGCGAGCTGATCCGCCTGCAGAAAGAGCAGGAACGTACCATTATCTTTATCTCTCACGACCTCGACGAAGCGATCCGTATCGGTGACCGTATCGCCATTATGGAAGGCGGCCGCGTAGTTCAGATCGGTACCCCTGAAGAGATCATGCGCAACCCGGCTGATGACTACGTTGAAACCTTCTTTAAAGGTGTGGATGTCAGCAAACTGCTCAAAGCCGGCGATGTCGCCAGCCAGGAAAGCAGCGCCAAAGTGCTGATTAACGGCACCATGAATCTGTTTACCCAGAGCGATAAACATCAGTTTGGTTACCTGATCGACGGTGACGACAAGCTGCAGGGGGTTATTCCTATGGAAGGCATTGATACCACTACCGCCAGCGTGGACGCCCTGATGGGCCAGCAGATTGATGGCCACGGCCTTATCTATAGCGATGCACCACTGAAAGACGCCCTGAAGCAGGTTGCTCAATCCGACTACCCGGTTCCTGTCGTTGAACGCAATGGCACATTCCGCGGCGTGATCTCTAAAGATCTGATGTTGCAAACACTGAGCCACAGCTGAGCATAAGAATAACGATAAGGTAAGCGATATGTCTGAATTTAGCCTGTTAGATCCATTTCAGTTTCTCACTATTCCGCTGGGAGAATGGGTAGAGAGTATTCTTAACTATCTGGTACAGAACTTCCGCGGTTTCTTCCGTGCCATCCGCTGGCCTATCGATCAGGTTCTGGATATCACAGAAAACATTCTGCAATCCGTACCTCCACTGATCGGTATTATCATCGCCTCCCTGTTTGGCTGGCAGGTAGCCGGTAAGAAAATGGGCATTTTCTGCGCCATTACCCTGTTCCTGCTGGGCCTGGTCGGCGTCTGGGAAGAGTCTATGACCACCCTGTCTCTGGTACTGACCGCCCTGTTCTTCTGTGTCGTATTCGGTGTCCCGCTGGGCATTCTGTCCGCCCGCAGCGACCGTACAGAAAAGATCGTACGTCCGATTCTGGATGCCATGCAGACACTGCCAGCGTTCGTATACCTGGTACCGGTGGTAATGCTGTTCGGTATCGGTAACGTACCGGGCGTTCTGGTAACTATCGTGTTCGCCCTGCCACCACTGGTACGTCTGACCAACCTGGGTATCCGCCAGGTACCGGAAGACAAAATTGAAGCGGCCCGTGCCTTCGGTTGTACCCCACGTCAGATGCTGTTCAAGGTCCAGCTGCCGCTGGCAACTCCGACCATCATGGCCGGTGTGAACCAGACGCTGATGCTGTCTCTGTCCATGGTAGTTATCGCCTCCATGATCTCCGTAGGCGGTCTGGGTCAGATGGTACTGCGTGGCATCGGCCGTCTGGATATGGGTCTGGCAACCGTAGGCGGTGTCGGTCTGGTACTGCTGGCAATCTTCCTGGATCGTCTGACTCAGGCGATGGGTGAGCGCTCCGATGCTAATCACACCCAACACTGGTATGAAACCGGACCTGTAGGTCTGGTGGTACGGACCTTCCGGAAATAAGAATCAACACATAAGCTCAAAAAAGTTCGATTAAAAAGAAACTCAACACAATAAGCACAACAATGAGGAACAAACAATGATGCTGAAAGACTTAACTAAAAGTATCGTTAAACTGACCGCAGCAGCTTCTCTGGCAGCGATGACTGTATCCGGTACCGCAATGGCTGAAGCAATGCCGGGTAAGGGCGTTGATGTTGCGCCAATCTTCCCAAGTATTGCTGAAGAGCGCTTCCGTGGTGAAATCGCAATCGCCGGTCTGGAAGCACTGGGTTATGAAGTCGAAGAGCCAAAAGAAACTGAATACGCCACCATGATGCTGGCAGTTTCTTACGGCGATGCTGACTTCACCGTACACATGTGGGATCAACTGCATAAAACCTTCTACCAGAAGGCCGGTGGTGATGACACCATGGTTCGCGCTGGTAACGTGATCCCAGGCGTACTGCAGGGTTACCTGATCGATAAGAAGACGGCTGATGCGCACAACATCACCAACCTGTCTGATCTGAAAAAGCCTGAAATTGCTAAACTGTTCGACGCTGACGGCGACGGCAAAGCAGACCTGACCGGCTGTAACCCTGGCTGGGGTTGTGAGCTGGTAATCGACCACCACATCGAAGCTTACGATCTGGGCGACACTGTATCCCACAACCGTGGTTCTTACTTCGCGCTGATGGCTGATACCATCACCCGTTACAAAGAAGGCGGTTCTATCCTGTACTACACCTGGGTACCTCAGTGGATCGCCGGTGTACTGGTTGAAGACCAGGATGTTGTATGGCTGGAAGTACCTCACACTGACCTGCCTGACGGTAACAACAGCGTAAACACCTCTTTCAACGGCAAGAACCTGGGCTTCGCAGTAGACCAGATTCAGGCAGTTGTTAACCGTGACTTTGCTGATGAAAACCCAGCTGCAACCAAGTTCCTGTCTCTGGTTCAGATCTCTGCATCTGACGAAAGTGCGCAGAACCTGAAGATGCAGGATGGCGAGAAATCTCTGGATGACATCAAGCGTCACGCTAAAGAGTGGATCGCTGCAAACCAGGCGACTTTCGACGGCTGGCTGGCAGAAGCACGCGCTGCTGCTAAATAAGCTATCTGACTATTAAAAAAGGCACCCTCGGGTCACTGCTGTCCCATAGTTTAAGACGGTAAATGAAAAAGCCTGAGATCCATTGATAAACTGTTGTTACCACACACCAGTAAAATCAAAGGACTCAGGCTTTGTCACATCATAACACCGCTTTTCATCAGTTGCTTCAACCACTCCCGAGACATGAATTTGAAGCGCTGGCAAAACAGCATCATCAGGGCCAGAAATTACGCTCTGCTTCCCGTTGGGATCAGTTCATTGGGATGACCATGTCTCAACTAGCTGGCCGGCAGAGTCTACGTGATATCGAGTCGAGCTTATGCAGCCAGAAACATAAGCTTTATCACCTGGGTGCCAAGCCAATTGCTCGCACTACACTGGCTCGACTGAACGAAAAGCAGCCTGCTGAGCTCTATGAAGCGGTGTTTTATAAGCTACTCCAGCGTTGCTCATTACGCACAAGCAATCATAAGTTTCGCTTTAAGAATCCCCTCTATTCGTTAGATGCCAGCATCATCGATCTGTCACTTAAGCTCTTCCCCTGGGCGAAATGCCATCAAACGAAAGCCGCGATGAAACTACATGTCGGCTTGAATAATGGCTCTCTGATTCCAGAGTTTGTATCGCTCAGTCATGGTCTGGAAAGTGAATTGATCAAAGGCCGTCAGTTCAACTTTCCGAAAGGCAGTATTGTGGCATTTGATAAAGGTTACAACGACTATAGCTGGTACGGTTTACTGACAAAACAAGGGGTTAGCTTTGTTACTCGGTTGCGACCTAATGCCGTTTACAAGGTTGTCGAACGGCATAATAGTATCGGTGTCGATTATGATCAGACCATTGAGCTGACAAGCCAGCATGCCCAGAAACAAGGTGCGCCGAAGCTACGTTTAGTGGGCTATACCTGCCCTGAAACCAAGCGAGCGTATCGCTTTATAACCAATAACTTCACACTAGCCGCCAGTACTATCGCCGCAATCTATAAAGACCGTTGGCAAGTTGAACTATTCTTCAAAGCGATTAAACAGAACCTTAAAATCAAGGCGTTTTTAGGGAGTTCGCAGAATGCCGTAATGACTCAGATCTGGATTGCGATGATCAGCTATCTGTTGTTGGCATATGTACGGCACTGCGCAAAGAAGGGGTGGACAGTGCAGCGAATTATGCGAGTTCTGCAGGTCAGTCTATTTGAGCGTAAGCCGCTGTCGGAACTGCTTAATCCCATACCGCCGGATAAACGAAAAAAGGATCCTCAAATGAGGATCCTTTTATGATTAAAAAATTGTGGGACAGCAGTGACCCTCGGGTGCCTTTTTTCGTTCTGACTCGGGACTAAAACAAAGCCCGGATATCGCAGGATAATACGAACATCCTCTGGCGTACCAGCCAGCAAAACCCAACCTTTGCGCTCCACCTCTATTCACATCATGACATCTCCTGCGTGCAGCGGGGCTTCACGGCTGTTACGCCAGCCATTAGCGGGCTGTCTAGTCGGAATGCGCCCTAAAAAAGTACAACCATCACCCTCTCTCCTCATACTCATCATATACCCGGAAAATTCATAACGATTAGTTATGGCTTGTACCCAGCAAATGTCGTTGGATCGTTTTCTTAAAAGCTTTTAACGTATCCCGACCATGAGAAAAGTCATTAGAAAAACTACCGCGTGTGAGACCAATTACGGCAAGCGCTAAAGGTTTATCGACGGCCATGATCCGCTGACTCTGGGATCAACTCTCCACGCTGTATCAGTACTAATAATAAACATAAGAAAATGAGGGCAACATGACAGACAACACAGACATTCTGTCGATCCGTAATGTCTTTAAGGTCTTTGGTCAGGATCCTGACACCGCCATGAAGATGCTGGACGACGGTGCGACGAAAGACGAAATCTTTGAAAAAACCGGTCAGACTGTCGGTGTTTTCGATGCCAGCTTCACCGTTAAAAAAGGTGAAATCTTCGTCATCATGGGCCTGTCCGGCTCCGGCAAATCCACCATGGTTCGCCTCCTGAACCGCCTTATCGAACCCACCTCCGGTACCATTGAACTTAAGGGCAAAGATATCACTGTACTGGGCGACGCTGATCTGCTGGATGTCCGCCGTAAAGAGATGAGCATGGTTTTCCAGTCCTTTGCACTGATGCCACACATGACCGTGCTGGAAAACGCTGCCTTCGGTCTGGAGATCTCCGGCGTTGATACCAAAGAACGTAACAAGCGCGCTCAGGAAGCACTGGACCAGGTCGGTCTGGGTGAGCACGGCTCCAGCTACCCACATCAGTTGTCCGGTGGTATGCAGCAACGTGTCGGTCTGGCCCGCGCCCTGACCAACGATCCGACCATCCTGCTGATGGACGAAGCCTTCTCCGCGCTTGACCCGCTGATCCGCTACGAGATGCAGGGCGAGCTGATCCGCCTGCAGAAAGAGCAGGAACGTACCATTATCTTTATCTCTCACGACCTCGACGAAGCGATCCGTATCGGTGACCGTATCGCCATTATGGAAGGCGGCCGCGTAGTTCAGATCGGTACCCCTGAAGAGATCATGCGCAACCCGGCTGATGACTACGTTGAAACCTTCTTTAAAGGTGTGGATGTCAGCAAACTGCTCAAAGCCGGCGATGTCGCCAGCCAGGAAAGCAGCGCCAAAGTGCTGATTAACGGCACCATGAATCTGTTTACCCAGAGCGATAAACATCAGTTTGGTTACCTGATCGACGGTGACGACAAGCTGCAGGGGGTTATTCCTATGGAAGGCATTGATACCACTACCGCCAGCGTGGACGCCCTGATGGGCCAGCAGATTGATGGCCACGGCCTTATCTATAGCGATGCACCACTGAAAGACGCCCTGAAGCAGGTTGCTCAATCCGACTACCCGGTTCCTGTCGTTGAACGGAATGGCGCATTCCGCGGCGTGATCTCTAAAGATCTGATGCTGCAAACCCTGAGCCACAGCTAAGAAGAACAATAAGGTAAGCGATATGTCTGAATTTAACCTGTTAGATCCATTTCAGTTTCTCACGATCCCGCTGGGAGATTGGGTAGAAAGCGTTCTTAATTATCTGGTACAGAACTTCCGCGGTTTCTTCCGCGCCATCCGCTGGCCTATTGATCAGGTACTGGATATCACTGAAAGCATTCTGCAAGCAGTGCCACCTCTGATCGGTATTATCCTCGCGTCCCTGTTTGGCTGGCAGGTAGCCGGTAAGAAAATGGGCATTTTCTGCGCCATTACCCTGTTCCTGCTGGGTCTGGTCGGTGTATGGGAAGAGTCTATGACCACCCTGTCTCTGGTACTGACCGCCCTGTTCTTCTGTGTGGTGTTCGGTGTTCCGCTGGGCATCCTGTCCGCCCGCAGCGACCGTACAGAAAAGATCGTGCGCCCGATTCTGGATGCCATGCAGACATTGCCGGCATTCGTATACCTGGTACCGGTAGTTATGTTGTTCGGTATCGGTAACGTACCGGGTGTACTGGTAACCATCGTGTTCGCCCTGCCGCCACTGGTACGTCTGACCAACCTGGGTATCCGTCAGGTACCGGAAGACAAAATTGAAGCGGCCCGTGCCTTCGGTTGTACCCCACGTCAGATGCTGTTCAAAGTTCAACTGCCACTGGCAACTCCGACCATCATGGCCGGTGTAAACCAGACGCTGATGCTGTCTCTGTCCATGGTAGTTATTGCCTCCATGATCTCCGTAGGCGGTCTGGGTCAGATGGTTCTGCGTGGCATCGGCCGTCTGGATATGGGTCTGGCAACTGTAGGCGGTGTCGGCCTGGTACTGCTGGCAATCTTCCTGGACCGTCTGACTCAGGCGATGGGTGAGCGCTCCGATGCCAACATTACCCAGCACTGGTATCAGACGGGCCCTGTCGGCTTGCTGACAAGTCTGTTCCGTAAGTAAGTACGAAAAATCAATAGCGGAAGCGACGGGCACACGCCGGAGCTTCCGGAAATCTCATAAAAAGTGTGCAAAAAGCACAACAGCAAGGAATATACGAAGATGCTGAAAGATTTTACTAAAAGTATCGCGAAACTGACTGCAGCAGTGTCTCTGGCAACGATGGCCGTTAGCGGCAGTGCAATGGCTGAGGCAATGCCGGGTAAAGGCGTGGAAGTGGAGCCAATCTTCCCAGCCATCGCCGAAGAACGTTTCCGTGGTGAGATCGCAATCGCGGGCCTGGAAGCACTGGGCTATGAAGTCGAAGAACCAAAAGAAACCGAATACCCAACCATGATGATTGCACTGTCTTACGGTGATGCTGACTTTACAGTACACATGTGGGATAAACTGCACCAGAACTTCTATCAGAAGGCTGGCGGCGATGACACCATGCTGCGTGCCGGCAACATGATCCCGGGTGTACTGCAGGGCTACCTGATTGACAAGAAAACGGCTGATGCGCACAACATCACCAGTCTGGCTGATCTGCAAAAGCCAGAAATTGCTAAACTGTTCGATGCAAACGGCGACGGCAAGGCTGAGCTGACTGGCTGTAACCCGGGCTGGGGTTGTGAACTGGTTATCGACCACCACATCGAAGCCTACGATCTGAGCGACACTGTCACTCACAACCGTGGTTCTTACTTCGCGCTGATGGCTGATACCATTGCCCGTTATAAAGAAGGCGGCTCAATCCTGTACTACACCTGGGTACCACAGTGGATCGCCGGTGTACTGGTTGAGAACGAAGACGTTGTCTGGCTGGAAGTTCCACGTACAGATCTGCCAGACGGCAACAACAGCGTAAACACCTCATTCAACGGCAAGAATCTGGGCTTCGCAGTTGATCAGGTTCAGTCGGTACTGAACCGTGAGTTTGCTGAGGAAAACCCAGCCGCAACCAAGTTCCTGTCGCTGGTTCAGATCACTGCATCTGACGAAAGTGCTCAGAACCTGAAAATGCAGAACGGCGAAAAATCTCTGGATGACATCAAGCGTCACGCTAAAGAGTGGATCGCTGCAAACCAGGCAACTTTCGACGGCTGGCTGGCAGAAGCACGCGCTGCTGCTGAATAAGCTATCCGAGTGTTGAAAAGGCGCCTGCGGGTGCCTTTTTAAACTCTGTTTTAAGGATTCAATTCATGTCTCTGTACAGTTTTATCAATGAACTCCAGTACCGTGACCTGCCGGAACACACCCGTTATCTGGTCAGCACCGGTTTTCTGGACATTATCGGCGTTATCGCCGGCGCCCGGAATAACGAGACCACCGACAGCATTCGCAACTATGCTGCCGATCACTACCCGGCCAGCCGCCTGAGCAGCCGCTTACTGTTCGATGGTCGCTCAGTACACCCTATGGGTGCTGCCTGGGCCGGCGGCTTCAGTGCCGACAGTCTGGATGCCCACGAGGGTCACTTCACCTCTAAAGGCCATGCTGGTGCAACCGTTGTGCCTGCACTGCTGGCACTGGCGGATGCCTGCCGCAGCCAGGGACAGGAAATATCCGGACATGAATTTCTTTCCGCTGTTGCAGTAGCGTACGAGACAGGTCTGCGTGCCGGCGTCGCGCTAATGGACACCGCTGCTGAGTATCACGCCTCCGGCGCATTCTCAGGCCTCGGTGTGGTCTGTGGTGCAGCACGCATGCTGAAACTGACCGAAGAGCAGTTTATGCACGCGCTGGGGATCGCTGAATACTTCGGTCCACGCTGCCCGATGATGCGCCTGGTAGACTTCCCATCCATGCTACGGGACGCTCACGGTGCCGGCGCTTACGCCGGTGTGAACGCGATCTTTATGGCACAGTCCGGTATTACCGGTGCGCCGGCAGAGACCGTGGAGATGGAGAAGATCGCCAACTGCTGGAACGATCTGGGTGAACGCTGGGAGATCGACGCCCAGTACTTCAAGCCCTGGCCTGTATGCCGCTGGGCACAGCCAGCACTGACCGCCGTGACTGCGATGATGGCAGAACATCCGGAAATCGTTGCTGAAAATGTCAGTGGCGTTAAGGTCGAAACCTTCCACGAATCCATGCGTCTGCAGGGTCACTTCCCGGCAAATGCTGACGAAGCTCAGTACGGCCTGGCATTCCCACTGGCAGCACTGATCAGCCGCGGTCAGGTCGGCCCGGCGGAAGTCACTGGCGATGCGATCAATGCCGAGGATATTCTCAGTGTCAGCCGTCTGATCGAGATTGTCGAAGCCGATGATCTGTCAGCACGCTTCCCGGAAGAGATCCTGTCCCGTGTAACCATTACACTGCAGGATGGCTCAGAACTGGTCAGTCCGATCACCCAGGCTAAAGGCGATCCGGCAACAGCAATGACTCAGGAAGAGTTCCGCGCCAAGTTTAACCTGCTGGCATCGGTAAACTTCGATCAGACCCGTATCGATTCAATCATCAGTGCGGTTGATCAACTGCCAGAAGCAGAAAACTGTTCAGAACTGTTTGAACTGCTGATGCAACCTTAAACGACATAAAAGATGCCGGAAACCTGCCCTGGCAGCAATCCGGCATCTTTTTGTCAGTTTTTTGCATTTCATTTCCCCCGGAAGCGGTTAAACTGAACAGATTGAGTTCGGATCGATAAAAATCAGGCAGTTACGATGACCGACAGTGTCAAAAAGCGGGACTTCAGCAAAACCATCAACGATACCAATCGGGCGTTTATCAGCAACAGTGCGCAGGCTGACCAACCAATCCGGGTCGGCTTTATCCTGCTTGAACACTTCTCTATGGTCGCCTTTACCGGGGCGGTCGATACTCTGGTCACCGCCAACCTGGTGCAATCCAGTCCGATTTTTGAGCATGTAACCCTGGGCATTGATTCCCGTAAAGTGGTCAGTGATCTGGGCATTGATATCTCCACCAATGCCACTGTCGAATCATTAGCCATCCAGCATCGGGGCGATATTGATATTCTGGTGGTATGCGGCGGTTTCCGCTGCAGTCTGGAAGCGAATCCACGACTGACCAGCTGCCTTAAGGCCGCTGCAAATATGGATCTGATCGTCGGCGGCCTGTGGAACGGTGCTGCTGCACTGGCCCATGCAGGCTTACTGGATTATCAGGAGTGCGCTGCCCACCCGGACAATCACGCTTTCCTCAGGGAGAACTTCCCACTGCTAAAGGTCTCCGATAAAACCATGGTGATCGGTGATAACCGTGCTACCTGCGCCGGCCCCGTCAGTGCGCTGGAAATGATGCTGAAACTGATCGGTCAGCTCAAAGGCAGCGATGTGGTACGTGCGATCCGTGAGATTCTCAGTTGTGATCAGGTCGCCGAAAATCAGGATTCTGTCCCCTTACAACTGGGCGATAACCCTACCCTGCCGGAGACCCTGCTCAGCATTATGGAGCTGATGCGCAACAATATTGAAGAGCCATTAAGCCTGGAAGAACTGGCAACCTGTACCGGTATCTCCCGACGCCAGATGGAGCGGCTGTTCCAGAGTCACCTGGAAGCCAGCCCGTCGCGTTATTATCTGGAACTGCGCATTACCCATGCCCGTCGCCTGCTGTTACAGAGCAACGAAAGCATCACCAATATCGCGCTGGCCAGCGGCTTTGTCAGCAGCAGTCACTTCAGTAACTGTTTTAAAGATTATTTCGGGCTATCACCGAGTGCCGCCCGCCAGCAGCGTAAGCAAGTCTGAGCGGAGCTGCACTCATGAACGAGCAGAACCAGCCCGACAGTGTATCCAGACCCATAGAGGTCAGCTTTGTACTGCTACCCGGTTTTGCGCTGACCTCCTTCGCCCTGGCGATTGAAGCATTAAGTGTCGCCAATATTCTCAGCGGTCGGGAAATCTATCGTTACAACATCTGCAGTGCGCTTGATCAGCAACAGGGCGGGCGTGTCGTCAGCTCTAACTTCGTCCCGGTAGAAACCACCGCCCGATTAAGCTGGTGCGCCAAAAGCGACCTCGTCTTTGTCAGCGCCTACAAGGATGCCGCCGAATTTGAAAACGCAGAGCTGTTTTCGATGTTACGTAACCTGCATCGCCGTGGTGCCCGGCTGGCAACCCTCAGCGGCGGCAGCTTTATCCTGGCCCGCGCAGGCCTGATCACCGATAACAGCTGCACCCTGGTACCCGAACACCGGGGCACTTTCAAAGAGCTTTATCCACATATCAATCTGCAGGAAAACCTCTATACGGTTAACAAAAACACCTTCACCAGTGCCGGGGGAACCTCGACCCTGGATATGATGTTTTACCTGATCAGCCTGGATCATGGTCGTGATTTTGCTCATCAGGTGACCGAACGCTTCCTGCAGGACCGAATCCGCAGCAGTGAAGAGATGCAGAGCTCCCGTCGGATACTCAATCTGCGGATCAAGTCACCGACTCTTGGCGCAGCGGTAGAGCTGATGGAGAAGCACATCGCGGAACCCTACCCGATCGCAACCCTTGCCGATCGTATCGGCACCACCCAGCGTAATCTGGAAACGGTATTCCAGAAGCACGTACAGACCACTCCCAGCCGCTACTACCTCACTCTGCGCCTGAAGCAGGCCCGTCATATGCTGGAGGAAACCCATCTGAGCATTGCCAACATCGCCCAGGCCACCGGGTTCAGCAGTCAAAGTCATTTCAGTAAATGCTTCCGTGATCTCTACGAGATCCGCCCCTCCGATCTGAGACCCTGACAACAGACGGTAAAAAATCGCATCCGTAATACTGTTTTTCGTTTTTGTGATATATGCCTGTTTCAGGCCACTTCATACTATCCGGGTAGAATAAAAAACCAACTGAAGGTGTGACAGTGTCTATTGCAACCAGTACCGTTATCGACGCCCGTTTAGATAGCAAATCCGTTTCATTTCAGGAGATTCCTATTGTCGATGTAGGCTCCCTGATCGATGGTTCCGATCCACAGAAAGTCGCCGATGAGATCGGTTATATCTGTGAAAATATCGGTTTCCTGTATATCCGTAACCACGGTGTCGATGCTCAGCTGATCAAGGACGTTTACGCTCAGACGGCGGCATTCTTTGATCTGCCACTGGCAGAGAAAGAAAAGCTCAATATCATCAACTCCGGTCCGACCCTGCGTGGCTATATCCCGATGTTCGGCGAAAATGTCGACCCGGAAAATACCAAAGATTACAAAGAGTGCTTCGATTTTGCGCAGGATGAAGAGGAAGTGTCTCCCTTCTTCGGTCGGAATCAGATGCCGAAACAACCAGCAGGCTTCACTGAAACCATGGAGCGCTATCACGCAGAGATGATGAAGCTGGGTCGCAAACTGCTGACCGCAATCGCTCTGAGCCTGGGCTTGCCGGAAAACTACTTCGAAGCGCTGCAGAAGAAGCCGATCACCATTCAGCGCCTGCTGCATTATCCACCGCAGGAAGGCCAGATCACTCAGGAAGAGATCGGTATCGGTGCGCACACTGACTACGGAGTTCTGACCATCCTGTCCCAGGATCAGGTGGGTGGTCTGCAGGTACAGAATCACGATGGCGACTGGGTCAACGCACCGCCGATCGAAGACTGCTTTATCGTCAATATCGGTGACCTGGTACAGACTTTCACCAACGATCGCTACATCTCAACCATGCACCGGGTAATCAACACCAGTGGTAAAGAGCGTTACTCAGTACCGTTCTTTATGGACCTGGACTTCGATGCTGTTGTTGAGGTGGTAGATACCTGTAAAAGCGACGACAACCCGGCGAAGTACCAGCCTTACACCTGTGGCCAGCACAAGTACAAGCGCTTCGTCGACAGCTATGTCCACCTGACAAACTGATCAACCCTCACCAGCCTTGCTGGAATGATTCCCGTATTGCCCGCATGCCATTGCGGGCTTTTTTATACACAGCCGGGACTGATCAGCGGGTCTCGATGATAAACGGAATTTCAAGCTGCTGATCGATATCAAAGCGGGAGCGCCCCGTGAAATTAAGATGCCGACCATAGACATGGAATGACAGCGTCGTTTCCGCGGTACGGTTTTCGACACTATGAATCGCATCACTGCTCATGCAGGCCACTTCACCGATATCGATCACCTCTTCCCGAAGTTGTTGCAACTCAGCACTGTCGGGAGCTGTACGTTGCCAGAACAGGTTGTGCTCCGGACCGGTGACACCAACCACAATCGCCCAGGTCCCATGGTTATGGGGTTGTACACCCCGGCCAGGCAACCAGCTGTCGGCCACCACAAATAACGAGTGATCTTCCTCCGCATGCAGCAGCGTTGAACCAAAACCCAGCTCAAGGTCAGCCTCAAGCATCGCCTCCGTTCGCCAGCCAGGATCCATTGCAGCACGCTGCGCTAAGGGAGCAAGGCGTTCGAGTAAGCGCGACTCATCCTGCTCTTCCGCCATCAGCTGCAACGCATCGGCGATAAAGTCAGACAAATAATAACGATCTTTCTGCATCTTTTTTTCCATCAGCCAGAAACACAAAAAGGCTGCATAAAGCAGCCTTTAGAATACCCGGAATTAACCGTATCAGATCAGCTCCATGGGAACGGACTGTTAGATACCGGGTGCAGCTTGCCTTCCTCGAAACGAGACAGGCGGAATGGCTCCAGCAGTGCCGGTTTAGCGCCACAGATCTCTTCAGCCACCAGTTTACCCACACCCAGCATTTTGTAGCCGTGGTTAGAGTCAGCGATGAAGAAACAGTTCTTACGGACTGTATCGAATACCGGGAAGCTATCTGGTGTGAAGCAACCGATACCGCCGGACGGCTCATCCTTGTACTTAACGATGGTGCCTTCGAAACGCTTCTGACAGTGCGCCAGTGCAGATACCCACATGTGCGCAAACTCAGGACCCACGATGAATTCCGGTGACTCAGGACCGTACGGATCAACCGCAACCTGCTCAGCAGGCTTGTCGATGATGAACGGCGCAGCACCACCCTGAACACCACCGAAATGGAAATCAGGCTTGTAGTAGATACCCCACATCTCGTCAGTGATCAGAGAACCATCATCCGGGCAGTACAGTGGTGCATTACTGTCGACGTGGATAACCGGTGGCATCTTACCGTCATTGGTAACCTGCATCTTCGGATCGACCCCCAGCGTACCTTCCTGCAGAGACCAGTAAACCCACATTGGGATATCAGTCGCGATAGTGCCGGTTTCAGGATTCTTGATGTTAACAGTGTTTGGCATCTCCAGCATGTCCCAGAAGGTCTTCGCCCATGGGCCTGCGCCGATAACAACGTAATCCGTATCGATGGTACCGCGGTCAGTTTCTACTGCAGTAATTGCACCATCAGTGGCGTGTTTGAAGCCAGTGACAGTCACACCGGACATGATGCGAACGCCTTCAGCTTCTGCTTTAGCCGCCAGTCCGTACATCGCTTTAGTGTTGTTCGCGTAGCCACCTGGCATCTCGTGCAGTACAGAGGTGATGCCTTTCGCCTGCCAGTCATGGAAGATGTTCTTCATGTACTCAGTACACTCTTTCTCACCTTCGATAAAGCGGGACTCGTAACCGATCGCCTGCTGCTGCTCGTAGATAGACGCAACATCTTCGTGCATAGACTCAGGGCTGATCTGCATGTAGCCAACCGGGTGGTAGCTGTACGCTTCCGGATCACTTTCCCAGACCTTAACACTGTGTGCCATCAACTCACGCATCGCTGGCTGATAGTAGTTGTTACGGATAACACCACAGGCGATACCGGTTGCACCAGCACTGATACCGGACTTATCAACAATGATGATGTCCTCACCGCTACCTTTACCCTGAGCTTTCAGTTGCAGAGCCAGGTGATAAGCAGTACTCAGACCATGAATGCCTGCGCCAATAATGACGTAAGGCGATTTAGTAGGAAATGCCATCTTTTTTATCCTTTTTACGTAATGTAAGTCTGATCAGGCTCTGCCAGCCAGACCGTATTGATCAGACCACTGCCCTTGCCGGAGAGCGGTCTCAATTCGTTTAATCAGCCGACCAGTGCCTTAGCACCGATCACTTCACCGCCGAATTCCTGCATTGCATCCAGCAGGGAATCCCACAGATATTCAGCCGATGCGCTGTCGCTCAGCACCGAGAAGCAAGGCACGCCATTAATCTCATGATGCACAACAATCACGTTGATCCGTGCTGCCGAGGTTTGCGCGATGCTGCCCAGCGGGAAGCTCTCTTCACGCAGATCAACCCCGCACACCTTGGCCATAACCTGCGGTAAAGAGGTACCAGTCAGGGTCATCCAGCCATGGCTGTCCTGGCAGTAAAGGCCGTAGCAATCAGATTCAGGCAGGCCTCGCTGCAACAGAGTTTCAACGCCAGCACCAGCATCCTGAGGATTACCCAGCACCCAGAACTCTTTCTGGCTCAGGCGCAGGACCAGCTCACCGTTGGCAGACTGCTCTGCCTGGTTCGGTTTAGCCGGTACCGGCAGACCTGCTGCCTGCAGATGCTCCGCCGCTTTCAAACCACGGAAGCCTGTGCGGGGCAGGACTGACAGATCCAGCAAACCCGCCTTTTCCGCCTGACCGCGGCCGTTATAGAAATCGCAGGCCAGCGCAGCGCCAGCCTGTTCGACAAATTCAGCGCCCTTCAGCTTGCGATAGACAAAGCTGCGCTTGCTGAAAGATTCAGGTGTAATAGCTGTCATAGTCATAGCTCTTCACATAGCCTCTCGTTACATTTCCTGACGCTGGTTTTGCGGATCGAAGAACGGCAGTTCCACAACCTCGGCCTGAACCATTTCGCCACCGGCAACCCGGATCGGGAAACGATTACCCACAGCACACTGGTTAATACCCACGTAAGCCAGACCGATAATCGCGCCGACGGATGGTGAGTACTCACAGGAGGTGATGTTGCCGCTGATGTTGACACCCTCGAGTACCAGGTGGCCCTCTTCCGGTTTGCTGCTGTTTGCAGGCAGTTTGAAGCCCACCAGCTTGCGGGTTTGCGGTTGCGCCATCACGATGTCCACCGAACGGCGACCGACGAAGAATGGCTTGTTACGGTTGATAGACCACTCCAGTGACAGCTCACCCGGATGACTCATACCATCGGTATCCTGACTGACAATGATGTGACCTTTTTCCAGACGTAGCAGACGCTGGGTTTCAACACCGAACGGACGGATATCAAACGCTTTACCCGCTTCCATCAGTGCATCCCACAGGGCTTCACCGAAACGTGCTGGCACGTGGATCTCGTAACCCAGCTCACCAACAAAGCCGACCCGCAGCAGACGCGCCGGGATACCCGCCACATGACCTTCGCGGTATGCCAGATATGGGAAGCCTTCTGGGCTCAGGTCCAGATCGGTTGCCAGCTTCTCCAGTACTTTGCGGGAATCAGGACCGGCCAGATTGACCGCGGCGAATGCAGACGTCACGTTGGCAATGTCCACATTCAGACGCCACTGGGCGTTCCACTTCATCATTTCGCGGTAAACACGATCCACACCGCTGGTAGTGGCTGTGACGTAGAAGTGCTCATCACTGATGCGGCAGGCAACACCATCATCAATCACCACACCGTGTTCGTTGGTCAGCACTGCGTAGCGGGTTTTACCCACAGGCTGCTTCAGGAACGCGAAGGTATAGATGCGGTTCATGAATTCCGCTGCATCCGGACCACGCAACTCAATACCACCCAGGGTACTGACATCGATGACGCCAACTTTGGTACGTACATGGGTAGACTCACCCTGCATGCACTGTTCGCGCTGCTCCGGACGACCGTAGAATGCCGGACGCTGCCAGTTACCCGCTGGCAACATTTTCGCGCCCAGCTCTTTATGGCGGTGATGCATCGCGGTACGGCGATATGGATCGAAAATACGGCCAGCGATATGCGCCAGCTTTTCTGGCGAGAACGGCGGACGCGCAGTGGTCACACCGGTTTCAGTCACTGTCCGGTTGGTTGCATTAGCCACCAGACGTGCTGTTGGCAGCGCCGAATGACGGCCCTGAGACGGTCCCATACCGACCGTGGAGAAACGCTTCACCAGCTGCACATCGCGGTAACCCAGGCGGGTGGCATTGACGATATCTTTCGCCTGCAGGTCTTCGTCATAGTCGACAAAGTCCTTGCCTTTCGGGTGACTGAAAATCGGCCAGTCGAAGTTAACCCGGCGCTGACAGTTCACCACCGGCACCGCACCACCGTTATCCAGCTGCAGGTTCTGCAAGGCGTTAATCGCAGCTCGCTCACCGTCAGCCAACACCGCATTCAGATCGTGAACACCGTTCACGGAACCAGCGATATGCAGATGCTCAGGTAGTTTCTTCAGGGAGAACTCAGCCGCATCATCGCTATAGACCAGTTGACCACCGGCCTGACACAGCAACTGATAAACCGGCATGTAGCCTGCCGACATACACAGCAGATCACAGTCCAGCTTGCGGCTATCGCCCGCCACACTACCACGCCCCGTGATACGGCGGATATCCACACCTTTGAGACGCTTGTTGCCTTTGGTTGCCAGTGCTTCATACACCGTATGGCCGGTCAGAATCTCAATATTCTTCGCCGCAGCCGCTGCAGACAGGTGGATATTTTCCACTTCCAGACGCATATCAACGATAGCCGCGACCTCAACGCCCTGCTCGTGCAGCTCCAGCGCAGCCAGATAGCCATCATCATTACCGGTCAGCACCACTGCAGTCTTACCCGGTTTCACCGCGTAATGCTTCATCAGGCGGGTTGCTGCGCTGCTCATCATCACGCCCGGCAGGTCGTTATTGCGGAATACCACGTGCTGCTCGAACGAGCCGGAGGCGACGATGCACTCTTTCGCACGCACTTTGTACATGCGCTTACCCTGAATCACCGGCAGGTAGTTATCGGCAAACCAGCCATTACAGGAAGCGCTGGTCAGCACTTCAATCTTGCCGTGCTGCTGCACAGATTCCAGCAGCTGGCCACGCAGGCTATCGGCTTTCTTACCTTCGGCATCAAAACGGTGGTAGGTCAGAGAACCGCCCAGGATTGTCTGCTCTTCTACTAATAGTACCGACGCACCGGCTTCCGCAGCTATGAGCGCAGCCTTCAGACCAGCAGGACCGGAACCCACAACCACCACATCATGGAACAGGTAGGCTTTATCGTAGTACTCAGGTTTAAAATCCAGATCCAGTACACCTAGACCTGCCATCCTACGGATGGTTGGTTCCCAGAACTTCCAGGTATCCTTCTTTGGCATCAGTGGCGCTTTGAAGAAGGAACGGTAGTAGAAGCCCACCGGCATAAAGCGGGAAAAATGACCCAGCATCGCATCGCGGTCATTTTCCAGTGAACCGTTACAGTTCTGACCCGTCGCGGATACGCCTTCGGACAGATCGATACGATCCGCCAGCACGTTAGCCTCTTTACCCAGCTGAATTAAGGTATTGGCATCCTGACCTGCCATGGTCAGCGGCCCACGTGGACGGTGATATTTGAACGAACGGGACATCAGCCAGCAATCGTTACCCAGCAGGGCGCTGGCGATGGAGTCGCCCTGAAAGCCTTTGTATGTCCGGCCTTCAAAACTAAAATTCATCGGCTTGTTACGATCGATCAGCAGACCCATCGGCGCCTTAAGACGTTGCGCACTCATGCCACAGTCTCCTTAGTTTCCCCAGTTTCTGCTGCGCTGAACTCGACGCGCTCATTAAACAGTTCAGACGCATCAAAGGTACGGATGATCTCGTCGGTCACCGTGTGACGTTCAGCGATAAACCAGTAGCCGGATGGCGCGTGCAACCACCATTCAGTCACAACACCGGCCTGGTTATCAGAGTAAAAAACGTAATCAGCCCATTCACGGTCAGTGCAGGTTGCCGGGTTTGGCATCTCGCGCACTTCGCCACCGTGAACAAACTCACTGATATTGCGGGGTCCGTTTAACGGACAGTGCATAATTTTCATCGTGCAGTTCCTCAACCAAAGGCAGGATTAGTGACTTGCCGCCGTAGCGCCCATCTCGTTTACCTGACGGAAGACGTCGAAGCGATCCATCGAGAACGGTGCGATCAGATCCGGCACCTTGCCGCCGCTGGCAACCAGCTCGGCCATCGTGCGACCACAGATCGGCGTGGCCTTGAAGCCCCAGGTGCCCCAGCCAGCGTCCAGGTAGTAGTTCTCTACCGGACTCAGACCCATAATCGGGCTGTAGTCAGACGTCATATCGGTGATACCGGCCCACTGACGCATCAAGCGCAGGTTGGCCATAAACGGGAACATATCGATGGCATGCGCCAGCAGACTTTCTTTCAGCTCCAGCGTGGAACGGGTGTTGTACAGCGGATACGGATCGGAACCGCCACCGAAAACAATCTCACCACGGCTGGTCTGCTGTACATAGCAATGCAGCGCAGAGGAGCTTACCAACGGATCCAGGAACGGTTTCACCGGCTGGGTCACCATCGCCTGCAGCGGATAGGTGGTGATCGGCATCCGGAAGCCCGCTTTCGCCGCCAGTAGTGAGCTGTGACCCGCTACCGCCTGAATCACGCAGCCACACTTAACTGTGCCACGGTTGGTTTTCACCGCCGTCACTTTGCCGTTATCCACAACCACATCAGTCACTTCGGTCAACTGATGCAGCTCCACACCGCGCTGAGTTGCGCCCTTGGCGTAGCCCCAGGCCACTGCATCGTGACGTGCGGTTGCGCCATCCATATGCCAGAGACCTGCCAGTACCGGCATGTGTGCCGGATTCATGTTCAGGGTTGGCACCAGCTCTTTAATTTCCTGCGGGCCGATCAGCTCAGTGCGGCCACCGAAGTGCTTATTCACTTCTGCCCGCTGACGGAACGCCCGCACGGTGGCATC
Source organism: uncultured Amphritea sp. (assembly GCA_963669425.2). Taxonomy (GTDB): domain Bacteria; phylum Pseudomonadota; class Gammaproteobacteria; order Pseudomonadales; family Balneatricaceae; genus Amphritea. The sequence goes on along the minus strand of CAXXNC010000002.1, from coordinate 638,439 downwards.
GGTGTGCGCAAGCGTCAGCTGACCACGCTCGGAGTACATGATGTTGAAGTCGAACTCATGGGACAGCTCCTTAAACATCTTCACCGACTCGGTGTAAAAGCGAACGCCCTCAGAGGTCAGATAGTTGGAACGGATAACCGCAGTGTTACGGGCAGTGTTACCGCCCCCCAGATAGCCCTTTTCCAGAATCGCGATATTGTTAATACCGTGATACTTGGACAGATAGTAAGCGGTCGCCACCCCGTGGCCACCGGCCCCGATAATGACCACGTCATAGCTGGACTTGAGGTCCGTTGGTACGGGTAGATCGGCATCCTTTTCAAACGGATAGTCGTTATTCAGACCGTACTTTAATAGTGAGAAAGGCATACACCCTCCGGAATTCAGGATTGTTCGACTGCAGGAGCCGGGTTCAAGGCTGCCAACTGATATGCAGTCGCAGTCAGAGTATTTTTCATCAGGCAGGCGATGGTCATCGGACCCACGCCACCCGGAACAGGTGTCATAGCACCCGCTACGTCAGCCGCAGCAGGATCAACATCCCCCACCAGCTTGCGGGCACCGTCTGCTTCACCAACAGCGTTGATACCAACATCAATCACTGTTGCACCGGGTTTAACCCAGTCTGCCGAGATAAAGCCAGGACGACCCACCGCCGCCACCAGAATGTCAGCCTGACGGCAGACATCGGCCAGATTGCGGGTGCGGGAGTGAGCGATAGTGACGGTACAGTTCGCCTGCAGTAGCAAAGCAGCCATCGGTTTGCCAACGATATTGGAACGGCCCACGACTACTGCATTCAGGCCACTCAGATCTTCAAACTGTTGGCGCAGCATCACCATGCAGCCCAACGGCGTGCAGGGAATCATGCCCTGCTGACCGGCAGACAACGCCCCGACGTTCTGGGTGTGAAAACCATCCACATCCTTAGCCGGATCGATCGCGCTGATAATGGCATCGTCATTCAGATGCGCCGGCAGCGGCAGCTGAACCAGAATGCCGTTCACAGACTGATCACTGTTCAGTTGATCAATCAGATCGTTCAGCTCAGTCTGAGAAATATTGCTGTCCAGGCGATGCTCGATAGACCGGATTCCGGCAGCTTCAGCACTGCGGATTTTGTTGCGCACGTAAACCTGGCTGGCCGGGTCTTCACCAACCAGCACCACCGCCAGTCCCGGCGTCACTCCGGACTGTTGCTGCAGGACCTGAACTTCAGTCGCCACCTCGTCCAGTACCTGCGCAGCGATCTGCTTGCCGTCGATACGTTCTGCCATTGAAAGTGCCATATCTTCAGCCACCTTATGGGAAGATGACGGTCTTATTACCGTCCAGGAATACGCGCTGTTCAATATGCAGTTTCACTGCACGGGCCAGTGCCACGGTCTCGGTATCACGACCTACGGCCACCAGTGCATCAGGGCTATAAGCATGGTTCACACGCTGTACTGCCTGCTCAATAATCGGTCCTTCATCCAGATCAGAGGTCACATAGTGGGCGGTGGCACCGATCAGTTTTACGCCACGGGTGTGTGCCTGATGATAAGGACGCGCGCCTTTAAAGCCTGGCAGGAAGGAGTGGTGAATATTGATCGCCCGACCGCTCAGCTCGGTGCAGAGGTTGTCGGACAGGATCTGCATGTAACGCGCCAGCACCACCAGCTCCGTGCCGGTCTCTTCGATGATATCCAGCAGCGCCAGCTCCTGTTCACGCTTATTCTCTTTAGTCACCGGCAGATAGATGAAACGGATACCTTCTCGTTCAGCCATTGGACGCAGATCCAGGTGGTTGGAAACGATCGCTGTGACTTCCATATTGATCTCGCCCTTACGCAGGCGGTACAACAGGTCATCCAGACAGTGATCAAACTTACTGACCATAATCAGTACTTTGGCAGGCGCCGCAACAGAGTGAACTTCCCACTCCATGCCGAACTTTTCAGCCACACCATCAAACTGTTCGCGAATATCATCCAGTGTGCTGTCACCGGACTCGACGTGGCACACCGCACGCATAAAGAACTTACCGGTATCGGTATCATCAAACTGTGACAGCTCGCTGATATAGCAGCCATGCTCGTACAGAAATGCGGTGACATCGGCAACAATACCGCTGCTGGCTTCACAGGTAGCCTTGAGGACAAACTGATTCGGATTTGGATTCTCTGTGTGCATAGCGTTGACCCGGTCTCTCTCCTTTCCTGAATGTTGTCCCGGCCTGCTTCTTCGAGCCGAAAAACATTCAAATAAGAATTTATTTTTCATATATGAATAGAAAAGATGATATAAACTTAATCATCTTGAGCTAAATCAATATATGAACAAATAATTAACCCATCAATACAGAAAAGCGAAAACCTTTATCAAAAATTCGCAATAAATTTACTGAGTAAAAGTTGATTTATATTTAAACTTTTAACCGTATAATTCACCCCGATTACGCACTGGATTGGAGCACGCATTTGAAACCGCTCGAAGAGAAAGATTACACCGTCCCCGCTCTCGCCCGGGGACTGAAAATACTGGACATGTTCAACGAAGAAACACCAGTGCTGAGCACCAACGATTTTGCCGAGCATCTGGGTGTGACCACTTCGTCAATTTATCGGATTGTGCAAACCCTTACCGATATGAATTTTCTGAAGAAAGTGGCTCGCAACACTTACGAACTGGGACCAGCCGTTATATCCCGCGGTTACGCGTATCTTGCCGGCCGCGACATCATCGATATCTCGACCCCACACCTGTGCCGACTGCGTGATATCACTTCGGTTTCCTGCCACCTGGCGATCAGGGAAGGCCGTGATGTGATCTATATCTATCGCGCTCTGGCCTCCCAACGGCTTTCGGTGAATGTGCCGATCGGCACCCGCCTGCCCTGCCACAGTAACGCGCTCGGCCGGGCTCTGCTGATGGGCTTTAACGATGCGGAATTCAGCCAGCTCTATCTGGGTGTGCAGCTGGATAATGTTCCGAAACCAAATCCTCAGAGCCTGCCAGAACTGCGTCAGCGGATAAAAGAGGAAAAAGCGCAGGGCTATGCCGTCAATCAGTCAGATTACGCGACCGCCATCGCCGCGCCGATTCGCAACTACACCAATGAAGTGATCGCCGCGATCAATATTTCCGGCCCGGATATCTTTATGCTGGGTGAAAACATCAGGGCAGAGATCACACAACAGCTACTGGACACCGCACGGGCAATATCTGAGGAGATGGGGCACCGCCCAGATCGCTTATAACGCCAGTAAAAAGCTACCTTCTTAGAAGGTAGCTTTGCTTTGCCCCCCCCAATTAAGGGATTGTGTCAGAGCATTACCTTCGTTTTTACGCCGAAGTACATTTCTGGCACAGACTTTATACCCCCTCTGTGCGGCCGAGCACCTGATTTTATAATGGATCAGAGTGGCAAACTGTCTGAGGCGCTCTTTGCCGAGTTTTTGCCACTCCCATTATCAAATCTGGCGCACAGGGTAGTCGGCTTGCCGACCAAACAGCGGGGCGGCCTTTGGGTTGTCAGGGCTTTTGGCCGCGCAAAAGCCCTGACTCGCCTACAGGCGAAACCATTGACTGAACGTAGCACGAAACTCTTATATTACTTTTAATGCATAGCCTCGACTGAACGATCACCACCTCCATAGGGGGTAGTTTCAGACAGACAATAAAAAAGCCGCCTGTATCCAGCATTCGGTCTGGATACAGACGGCAAGCCTGCAAAGTGCAGGAGGTAGGAAAGACAGGCCCGGTATCTGCCGACGGACCAGATACCCGACTGCCCAGTGAAATGATTAGCCACCCTCACTGACAGGTGTTCGTGCTTACTCGGGACGCACGCACGCTCAGTCCTTCAGCAACTCCTTCCAGTTGCCGGGATAGACTGCATAAAAAATAGTGGCCTGCTCACCTTCATACTTCAGCTCAGTACCCTCGGGAATCCAGATCACATCGCCCGCTTCCCCTTCCAGCACACCATTCGGTGTCACCAGACGGAACAGACCATCAACAACATAAACGACTTCGTCGTAAAGCACGGTCCAGGCGATAGAACAATTATCAAAGCGCGCCAGCCCTGCCCCCATAGTACCGCTGACATCGGTCGAGATAGCCCGGCCGACTTCCGCGTGGCCCGGAGGCCCACCGCGATGGTTAAACTGAATATCACCACCTTTCACCAGCAAGGCGTTGCCCGCCCGGCTATGCACCGGCGTCGCCGGAGCGGTTTCTGTTTTACTCATTTTTAAATCCTGTTTTTAGGGAACCTGCGAATAAGTCAGTCTCAGACTTCGCTGCGGCTCATCCATTCTGAAATTTTGATACGGGTACGCACACCCAGCCCCAGCGCCGGTTCTGGCGGAAGACGGGCCGGCATTCCGGACACTTCAGCCATATAACGCTGCAGTTCCGAGTCACCACCGGACGCCATCTCTGCCAGCAACTTACCGGAGATAGTGCCCCGCGCAGCTCCCACACCGTTGTGACAGCATGAGGCATACAAGCCAGGCTCCAGTTCGCCAAAGAATGAGGTGTAGTTGCTGGAAAGCGTGCAGACACCGCCCCAGGTATACTCGAAAGGCACGTTGTGCAGCATCGGATAACGCGCAGTCATTGCATCCCTGTGCATCACCCGGATCTCTTTTCGCTCATCCAGACTGCTGCTGTATTCCGGCACGTAACGGTACTGGTTTCGCACGATCAGACGACGATCACGGGTCATCCGCAGCGTGGTACCGGCGTAATCCGCTGGAGTCATACCCCAGTCGGCGGTGCCACCGTAGGCTTTGAACTCTTCATCGGTCAGCGGTCGGGTCATACTGGCAAACGTCATGATCGGCAGCATCCGGTGCTTCAGATACCCCAACTGCTCGGTAAAGATATTGGTGCCCAGCAGAATCTTATTGGCAACAATCTCACCATCACGGGTCTGCGCTACCCAGGAGCCATTACGGCGTTCCAGTTTCTCTACCGGCGTATTTTCATAAACCGACACGTTATCCGGCATATTCAGCAGCATGCCGCGCATCAGCGCCGCCGGATTCATCAGCACACAACCCGGCGTAAACAGCGCCTGCTGATAGTATTCAGTACCGGTCTTCTGCTTCAGCGCGGCACGATCCAGCACTTCAAAAGGCTCGCCCAGCTCTTTCAGCAGATGTTGAAAATGATCCAGAAATTTCACGCCACGATCGCTGACCGCAGCCTGTAACTTGCCGGCATCAGACCAGTCGCAAGGGATATCATGCTGATTAACCCGCTCGCGCAGAAACTCAATCGCAGCCCGGTTAAGCTGAATAAACTTCTGCTTGCGTTCGATATCATCGCCTTCCAGGTCACCCTTATGCGGCAGATCGATAATAAAGCCCGAGTTACGGCCGGAAGTACCGTGCCCGACTGGCTGTGCATCAGCCAGGATTACCCGCTGGTCCGGATTCAGTTCCGCCAGCCGACGGGTTGCAGCAACACCGACAAAGCCACCACCAATCACCAGCCAGTCGGTATGTTCGATACCCCGCAGGACATTGGTATCCGGTTTATAGGCCAACGCTGCTGGCAGCGTTTCATACCATCCACAACTTTTGTCGTCGAATGGCAGTTTGATCTTTTTCATGATCGTTCCGTAGTGGTTGCGTTAATCATGATCCTGAAGCGCTCACCCGCTTTTTCAGGACGCACGAAACCCTTACCGCGGGCTGACACTCAGTCAGCCAGCGGCTCAGGAGGTTCTTTCAATTAAGAAGTTTTGAAATCAGGCGACGTCGAGCACGGCCCCTGCAGCAATTTTATCGGTCCACTGCTGGCGCTCTGCGGTCAGGTCACCAGCCAGGGCAAAGCCCAGAATCCGGCCATCATCAGCGATATACAGGCCACGCATACCCTGTTCGGTCTGCTCAACCTGCCAATGACCAGTCTGATCCGGTGTCGGCGTCAGCAGCGTCAGCGGTAGTGCTGGTGTCTTCACCATCACCGGCATCAGCGGGTACTGCGCCATGGTCGGACGACCCAGCAGACAATCTGCCAACGCCCGCAGACCGAAGTTAATCGGCGCAATATAAGGCAGCAGTTGTCCCTGAATCTCGGCACAATCACCCAGCGCAAAAATATTGTTAACGTTAGTTCGCAGACCACCGTTAATCACAATACCTTTATTGCAGGTGACACCGGCGGTTTCTGCCAGCTCAGTGCGCGGTTTCAGGCCCACAGCGGAGACCACCAGATCGGTTTCCAGCACCTGCCCATCTTTCAGCGTCAGGCGATAGCCCTCGCCCTGCCGTTCAATCAGTTCAACGGTATTTTCCAGATACCAACTGACACCCTGATCAGACAGATTCGCCTGCAATTGCTCGCCAATCTGCTGCGGCAACAAACGATCCATCGCCCAGCCGGTCAGACCAACAACAGCTACTTCATAGCCCTTGCCGGACAGATCATTGGCAAATTCACAACCGATCAGACCGTTACCGATAATGGTGACATGACGACGGCCTTCCAGCCGCTCACGGAAGACACGGTAATCTTCAAGATCGTTAACACTCAGTACATCACCACCGTCACCGTTGAATGGCAGACGGATCGGCGCGGCACCCAGCGCCAAAATCAGCTTGCTGTATTTCTGAGTACCGTAGTCGGTAAACAGGGTCTGCGTTTCAGGATCGATACGCTGAACCCGACAGCGGGCATGAATACGGATATCCAGACGCTGCTCGATATCCAGAACCGTTTCAGTGACCAATTCATCGGCCGCCTTATCACGCGCCAGAGCATTCGACAGGCCTGGCTTGGAATAGTTAGCACCGTCATCCGCCGTAAAGACAACGATCTCTTTTTCAGTGGTGCGCTGACGCAGGGCATCTGCCAGATTGTAGCCAGCATAGCCACTACCGATGATAACCAACGGCGGCTCTTTCTCAGGCTCTGCTTCAGCAACCACAGCGGCGACCGCTTCAGTCTTCACCTCAATCATCTCGAAATCGGCTTTACCAACGCCACAGTCAGGACAGAGCCAGTCATCCGGCACATCTTCCCAACGGGTACCTGCTGCGATACCGTCAGCCGGCCAGCCTTTGGCTTCATCGTAGATCAGACCACAGATAATACAGAGCCACTTTTTCATCTCGACCTCCAGTACCGGTTTACTTCGCAGGGGTTACACGAATCGCAACGTTCTTGGTATTCACATAGCTGTACAGCGCTTCCTGGCCTTTCTCGCGACCGAAACCTGACAGACCGATACCACCAAACGGCGTTTCAATACCACCGGCATACCATTCGTTGACAAATACCTGGCCGGCTTTCAGGGCACGGCTGGCGCGCATCGCGCGGGTCAGGTCATGGGTAAAGACACCGGCAACCAGACCAAACTCAGTACCGTTGGCCAGTTCCCAGGCTTCCTCTTCAGTGTCAAACGGCGTAATCGCGATCACCGGACCAAATACTTCATCGGTAAACAGCGTCATATCCGAAGTAACATCAGCGAACACTGTAGGCTCGACAAAATAACCAGCACGATCAGCAGCCTGACCACCCGTCACCAGACGCGCACCGTCGGCGACCGCCTGATCACATTTCTGCAGCACCTGACGCAGTTGGTTGTCGGACACCACCGGTGTCAGATCAGCATTATCCATACCGGCACCGATACGCAGGCTCTGCGCCAGCTCCGTAACCTTAGCAACGACTTCATCGTAGATATCACGCTGCACCAGCATCCGGGACATCGCCGAACACACCTGGCCCGCATTGAAGAAGATGCCCCACTTCACACTGTCCAGCAGCTCATCCATATCCACGTCGTTGAAGACCACTGCTGCGGATTTGCCACCCAGCTCCATCACACAAGGCACGGCATTTTCAGAAGCCGCTTTCAGAATCGCACGGCCAGTCGGTACTGAACCAGTAAATACGATCTGATCGATATCGTTGTGGGCAGACAGCGCGGCCCCCACTTCGTGGCCGTAACCGCACAGAATACTCAACGCGCCATCCGGCAGACCGGCACGCTTGCAAGCAGTCGCCAGCCAGGTAATCGCCAGCGGCGTGATCTCAGGGGATTTAACAACCACGGCGTTACCGGCTGCCAGTGCTGGCGCCAGGGAACGGGCACAGATATCGACCGGGAAGTTCCAGGGTACGATCTGCGCAGACACACCGACGGGTTCGTAATAGGTAAAGTCGACATAGTTGTCACCCAGTGGAATCGACTGACCTTCAATCTTGTCAGCCATGCCGCCGTAGTATTCGAAGTACCGGGCAGCAATCAGGAATTCTTCTTTGGCATCATTCAGGGTTTTGCCGTTTTCACGGGCCAGCAGCGGCGCCCCGGTCTCGGCAATCTTGCGAATCTCAGTTGCGATTCTGAACATCAGCTCCGCCCGCTGAGCAGGTCGGCAGCTGGTCAGTACGCCAGAATTGACACAGGTGCGGGCCGCGGCAACAGCACGATCAACATCCGCTTCGTCAGCGCAGGCAATAGACGCAAAAGCTTTGCCGGTAGCCGGATCAAAGACATCGATCTGTCGCTCAGAATCGACCCAGTCACCACCGATAAAATTAAGCCAGTTGTTGGTTGTATCATTCATGGTTGTTATCACTTTATTATTGTTAAACGGAAAAAGAGCGCCCGGTTCCGGGCACTCTTTTTCTCAAGGAAGCCACAGCGAGCCTCCTTAAGCACAGACTGTCAGATGCAGGTGTTACTCGGCATCTACCGCGTACTGGTTAGCAACCCACTGATGGAAGTGGTGAGTCGGACCATCCAGCACCGGGGAGAACACACCGCCGGTAAAGGCTGGTGATTTACGACCGTTCTGCATCCCTTCTACTGCGAAAATATCCTCACTGAAGACCACTTTCCAGCTTTCCAGTACCGCTGAACGACATGCTTCATACTTATCGCCAGTCGCTTCCGCACCCACATAAGCCAGCTGCAGCTTCTCCAGAGTACGGTTGTTCGCCTGTGGCTGCAGGATAATGGCAAAGACGTGGTCCGCCTGCACACCCAGAAGAACGTTCGGGTACAGAGACACGTATTCAGCCTGGCGGATCTTATCTGCTGGCCAGTCAGTAAACTGTGGAAGGCTGGTACCGGCAACGTCGGACAGGTTGTAAGTGTAGCTACCCTGACCAGACATATTGTCGTTGACGATCAGGTTGTAGTGCTGATCCAGTGGTGAGTAGGTGTTCAGGCTCGGGTGAACCCATGGCAGGTGGTACGCTTCACAGTAGTTCTCAACCGCCAGTTTCCAGTTAGACTCGACAGTCAGTTCCATCTGGCTACCGTTGTTAGCCACTTCAACTTTCTCGAAACCACCAGCACCGGTGAACTCTTCCCAACGCTGTACCAGCGGCTGGATGAAATCGCTGAAATCTTCCGCATCACCGGACAGGTTGATGAATACGATACCGTTCCATACTGCAGAACGAACTTCCTTCAGACCGTGCTTCTCGCAGACAAAACCTTCTGCAGTGTGAACACCGACACCACCGATGTGCGGTGTGCCTTTCAGGTTACCGTTCAGGTCATAGGTCCAGGAGTGGTATGGGCAACGAACCATGCCCTCTACTTCGGTCTCTTCGCGCAGCATAATCATGCCGCGGTGGCTGCAGATGTTGTGGAATACTTTCAGTTCACCGTCACGGTTACGCATAACCGCCAGCGGCAGGCCCATAAAATCGACCGGCTTAGCAAAACCATTGCTTGGCAGCTCGCTGGCGAACAGCAGGCCCGCCCAGTTGCGGCCCAGAACATTATCACGCTCATATTCGAACAGCGCTGGATCGTCATATACCTCGTTCGGCATACCGTTAGCTTCAGCGATTGGATTACGTACTGCATCCAGTGCAGTCATTGGAATGCGATGTTTTGCTGTAGTCATTTTAAGAATCTCACCTGGAAACCACCCATTGAGGAGCGGCTCGCGATTATTGTTATGGTTTGCAGTGCACCGTTTTGCTCAGCAAAAGAAAACGACAGGCCCGCAGCTTTCAGAACCGATAGTACTGATGAGAAAAAAGGTGAGACAAACGACTTTTTCGACGTGAGTTAATGATAAAAACTCATGCACCCGAAAGCACCGGAGGACCCGGTTCGGGAAAAGGCCTGCAATATCAGGCATTGCGGAGGGTTGAGCGACTTCAGAATCAGCTCTTTTACAGCCCGTTCTGTTATCCGGTATCCATGACTTTTTTGCAAATAAAGCGCTCGCACTCTTGCGCCAGCGCAAAAAGCTGATGATCAGAACTCATGAGCTGATGACTTCTTATCGCTTTACAGCGATACCCGTGGCGAAACCTAATACGCTATGCAGTTAATCTCCCTCTGCAAAATAATAACAACCGTACCAAGCCACTTTTTTCGAGTTAGCCCCATGTCCGATAAGAAGCATTACTACACCACCGATGAGTCCGGAAGACTGGTCAATCCAGTCCCTCAGAGCACCCTGCAGCAGGCACGTCAGTACCGCCTGGAGCGGGTTAAGCAACAGCTGGTTGAAAGCCAGTGCGATGCTTTCCTGCTCTATGATCCGGTCAATATCCGCTACGCCACCGACAGTTCAAACATGCAGGTCTGGACGCTGCATAACTACGCCCGCTACTGCCTGGTCTTTGCTGAAGGCCCAGTGATTCTGTGGGAGTTCCATAACTGTGAGCATCTGCTTGATGAAGGCCATCTGATTGATGAAGTACGCACCGCGGTTAACTGGAGTTACTTCGGCGCGGGCTCCCGCATCACTGAGAAGGCAGAACAATGGGCCGGCGAGCTGACTGATGTGCTGCGCAAGCATGGGGGCAAAAAAATACGCCTGGCGGTAGACCGGGCCGATCTGGAAGGCCTGGAGATGCTGCAGGAAAATGGCATCGAAATCGTTGAAGGCCATAGCCTGATGGAGGAAGCCCGCAAGATCAAATCCGCCGAGGAGATCGAGCTGATGCGCTGGACCATCCGGGTCTGTGAACAGGGCATTCAGCGCATGCATGATGAACTGCGCCCGGGTATGACCGAGAATGAACTCTGGGCCTGGCTGCACTATGAAAACATCCGCAACGGCGGTGAGTGGATCGAAACCCGTCTGCTGGCCAGTGGTCCGCGCACCAACCCATGGATGCAGGAATCCAGCGACCGGATCATGCAGGAAGGTGAGATTATCTCCTTTGATACCGATCTGATCGGCCCATACGGTTACTGCGCCGATATTTCCCGCGCCTGGACCGTCGGCCATGTGGCGCCGACGGACGAGCAACGCCGACTGTACAGCCTGGCTCACGAACAGGTGCAGACCAATATGGCACTGCTGAAAGCCGGCGTGACCTACAAAGAGTTCTCAGAACAGGCCTGGAAGATTCCTGACGAGTTCTATCACAACCGCTACTGCTGTGTGAGTCACGGTATTGGCTTGTGTGACGAGTATCCGGCCATCGCCCACCAGGGCAGCGACTGGAACAGCGCAGGCTATGACGGTGTATTCGAAGAGAATATGGTGATCTGCGTCGAGAGCTATATCGGTGCTGAAGGCGCCGCTGAAGGTATTAAGCTGGAACAGCAGGTACGTATCACCCGCGACGGTGTCGAAGAGCTCTCCACCTATCCATGGCAGGAAGACTGGCTCCGGTAATTGCCCCCCTTCCCAGACACAGGCGCTAATGCATTGCACAGCGCCTTTTTTAGATAACTGCCCTCACCTGCATGACAAAAACTCATTAAAGCAGCGCAGAAAAGTCGTTTGATCCAGATCAGGCTTTTCTCGACTATTGGTTGCGCTTTCATACCTCAGCCACAAACCGGTTTCTATGCGCCGGGGCTCAGGTAAGCATTTTTACAGTCGGAACCAGACTGTAGTTCAGACATTTTCCAGCCGTTATCACGGCTCCGGAAAGGTCAAAAAAAGAGCCAAATATAATAACAATGGAGACGCCTCAATGCGTACTGATAGCGGAATCCTCCGCGGAATTGATCCTACTGTCACCCTGATATCCAAAATTCTGATTATCGGATTTGTTGTGGTCTGTGGCGTTCTGGCTGATAAAGCCGGTGCCCTGTTCACTGAGATCTCTGGTGATATCCTGCACCACTTCAAATGGTTCTATCTGGTCATGGCCTCTGGCGTCCTGATCTTTCTGCTTTACCTGATGACCAGCCGCTTCGGCAATATCAGACTGGGTAAAGACAACGAGAAACCTGAATTCAGCATGGGCGCCTGGATGTCGATGCTGTTCAGCGCCGGTATGGGTATCGGCCTGCTGTTCTGGTCGGTTGCCGAGCCAATGTGGCACTACGCGGGTAACCCTTTCTCAGCTACCACGCTGAGCGAAGAATCTGCTCAGACGGCCATGCGTGTCAGCTTCTTCCACTGGGGCCTGCACCCATGGGCGCTGTACATCATGACAGCACTGGGCCCTGGCCTATTTCTCCTACCGTAAAGGCAAAGCCCTGACTATCCGTGCGGCACTGACGCCGGTTTTCGGTGAAAAGCGTCTGGAGGGCTGGCTCGGTCACACTGTGGATATTCTGATCGTTGCGATCACCGCATTCGGCATCGCAACCTCTTTCGGTCTGGGTGTGGTACAGATGAGTACCGGTATGGAGCGTCTGTTCGGTATCGAAGTCAGCATCGGTAATCAGATCACTATGATCGTGGTGATCTCCTTTATTGCGATTCTATCGGTGATGTCTGGTGTAGGCCGTGGTATCCGCATCCTATCTCTGTGGAACATGATTCTGTCGCTGGTGATTCTGGCTGGCGTGCTGCTGTTTGGTCCGACCCGTTACATTCTGCACACCTATCTGGAAGGCACCTCTGACTATATTCAGAACATTGTCGGCCTGAGCCTGTGGAGCGATGCCCAGGGTGATTCTCAGTGGCAGAACTGGTGGACCGCATTCTACTGGGCCTGGTGGCTGACCTGGGCACCATTCGTCGGGATGTTTATTGCCCGCATCTCCCGCGGCCGCACTATCCGTGAACTGGTGGGCGGTGCGCTGATTGCGCCGACACTGTTCGGTTTCTTCTGGATCGCCACCTTCGGTGGTGCAGCCCTGAACTATGAGCACGCTGACCGCAAAGCCCACGAGACAGTGGTTGCCGAGCAACAGTTAACCGGTGAAGCGGCGGAGTTCAAAGGCGGTGATATTCTGCTGGCAACCAAAGCAGATTCCACCCAGGCGATCTTCACTATGTTCGATAAGATCGAAGAGGCCTCCGGTGCCAACGTCAGCACAATCCTGAGTGCTCTGGCAACGCTGTTGCTGGTGACCTACTTCATCACTTCTGCTGACTCAGGCACTCTGGTACTTTGTACGCTGAGCTCTCGCGGCAGCCTTGAACCACCGCAGGCCAGCCGGATTATCTGGGGTCTGACTGTCGGTGCTATCGCTGCAGGTCTGCTGTGGGCAGGTGGTCTGAAGACTGTGCAAACCGCCACCATCTGTGCAGCATTGCCTGCCGCCGCACTGGTGATACTGATGGCACTGTCGATACACCGCGCCCTGCGTGATGAACCGATCGCCCGTCTGCATCAGGCAGACAGCGGTGATGCAAGCGCGAGCGCTGCATGATCTAATAGCACGATATACACTGAATATAAGCCCGGCACCGTAAGGTCCGGGCTTTTGTGGTGAATAACAATAATTATTAACGGTCGTCACTTATGAGCATTAAGCCACTACCGCCACTGAACAGTCTGGTTGCCTTTGAAGCCGCCGCCCGACACCTAAGTTTTACCCGGGCTGCTGATGAGCTGAGCGTCACTCAGGGAGCAGTCAGCCGCTCTATCCGTCATCTGGAAGATTATCTGGGCCGGGCACTGTTTATCCGGGATAAACGGTCCTTAACACTGACCCCGACCGGCGCGGAATACTACGACAGTATTCACCAGTCCCTGCAGCTGATCTCCAGTGCCACCGGCGACATTCTGCAGTGGCAGGGCGACCAGCAGGTGACCGTGGTCACCAGTAATGCGATGGCATCGTTCTGGCTTCTGCCCCGCTTCAGCGAATTTCAGGAACAGCACCCGGATATTGATCTGCGCATTCTGGCGGTGGATTCAATCAACGATGTGCGCAATAACGAGTTTGATATCGCACTGTTCTACTGCCGTTCTGTGCCTGACAATCTGGAAGCGACGCCGCTGTTTAATGAGACCGTCTTTCCGGTTTGTAGCCCGGCCTATCTGCAAAAGAATCCAGAAATAAAACAGCCGGAAGACCTGCTTAAAGGCACCCTGCTATCACTGGAGATCAGCGAAGAATGGGTCACCTGGAATGACTGGTTCCGCGAGTGCGGTATAACCCATATGCCTGAAGCCAGTCGAAGGATGAACATCAACAACTACCCGCTGGTGATTCAATCAGCGCTGAATGGTCAGGGCCTGGCACTGGGCTGGGAGCATCTGGTAGATGATTATCTGGCCAGTGGCCTGCTGGTCAAAGCGACTGATAACAGCATGATCACCACATCACAGTTTTATATGCTGCAGCCGCCGCAGACTTCACGCCCTAAACCCGGCGTAGAATGCTTCCGGAAGTGGTTGTTGTCTGTGATACAGGAGCGCCGCTGACTCTGTCAGCAGCGATCCTGGTTATAAGATCCTGGTTATAAGATCCTGGTCATAAGATCTTATTCATAAGGTCTGATTAATGGCGACCGTTGATCAGGATCTGAGCCCTGATATAAGCCCTGATTAACCAAACATCAATAGTGGCGCTTCAGTCTCTGCAATCTCAGGCGTGATACCCAGTCCAACACCTTCAGGTACGCTGATCGTGCCGTTCACTACTGCAAGTCCCTGCTGAGCATCGTAATGACCATTGATATATGGCTCTGCGATCCAGACACCATCACACAACTGTGGATTCATCGACGCACCGATATGAGTACAGGTCGCAGCAACCAGATCGCCGCCCCAGCCATCATCGGATGTCATCGGCAGACCGGCTACCGCGCATATATCCCTGATAGTGCGCATCCGGGATATCCCTCCGACCCGACTCTGTTTCATACCAAAGCCATCGGCGGCATTATCGCGGATCGCCCGTAGCAGAGTGTTCACATCCTCAATCACTTCATCCAGATACAGCGGATGTTGCAGATGATTACGGATATCGAGGCCCTGCTCGTAGGTCTGACAGGGTTGCTCCATGACAAAGCGCAGATCCCGACAGGCATTTGAAAGCTGCACTGCATCACGGGGCAGCAGTCCCCTATTGGCATCCACCGCCAGGGTTACACCCGGCTGCAATGCTTCGCACACTTTATGGACCCCGGCGATATCTTCCTGCAGATCACGCCCCCCAACCTTCAGTTGCAACCGTCTAAAGCCTTCCTGCTGCTTCTTAATTGCAATCGCTGCCGCCTCATCCGGGCTGGCAATACCGATGGCATAATAAGAAGGTATCATCTCCCGGGCTACACCGCCCAACAGATCACAGACGCGGGTACCGTAAGCTTTACCGGCAATATCCCAAAGCGCCATATCAATGGCGGACTTGGCATAGTTTGATCCACACAGCGCCTGATCCATGACTTCATAGACCCGTTCGATATGCAGAGGATTCAGTCCCAGCAGATGCGGACCAATTTCCTCCAGCGCCGTGCGGCCACCTAAGGCATGCTGCGGCTGATAATTCGGGCCCAGTGGGCAGAACTCTCCGTAACCGACGATGCCGCTATCGGTGGTCACAGCCACCAGCGTGGAATCCAGATGGGTCAGTGTCTGCAACGCCATTTTGTAGGGTTTGCCTTTGACCGGCAGCGGACGCGCAAACACCTCAATCTTTATAATTTTCATGTACTTTTCTCGTAACAGAGATCCTATCGATCAGGGGAAGCACAGCCCCCCTCAGACGCCGGGCTAGTCGTTCTGATTAATCAGCACCAGCTTGCCGGTAAACTGCTTGGCCATAAACGCTTGCTGCGCTTCGCCAATCTCACTCAGTGGATAGGTTTTGGAAACCACTGGCTGAATTTCACCGGCTTCGATATAGCGCACCAGGTTTTCGAAGACATGGCGTGGCTGATAGGTACAACCGAAGAAGGTCAGGTCTTTCAGGTACAGGGTACGAACATCCATCTCCACCAGCGGACCACCGATAGCACCGGCCACCGCATAACGACCGCCAAAGCGCAGCAGATCCGGCAGTTCCGGCCACTGTTCACCTGCCACCAGATCGATCACCACATCGGCACCGTCCTTACCCAGCGCTTTTACCAGAGATTCACCACGGGGAACAATCTGATCAGCACCCAGCGCTTCAACCTGAGCACGCTTATCTTCCCCACACACCGCAATCACTTTTGCATTGCGGCGTTTCACCAGCTGAATCGCGGCAGAGCCAACGCCACCGGAAGCACCGGTAATGACTACAGTTTCACCAGCTTTTACATCGGCGCGATCAATCATGTTTTCCGCTGTAGAGTAAGCACAAGGGAAAGACGCCAACTCAGCATCGGTCATTGTGCTATTCACAGCATAGGTCTCCTTAGCACGGGAAACCGCATACTGAGAGAAACCGCCGTCACACTCTGAGCCAAAGGTGATACAACGATAGGGCTCTTCTGCATCGAATGCACTTTGCATGGTGCGCACCAATACACGCTCACCAATACGCGCCGGATCAACGCCCTCGCCCACGGCAACAATCTCACCGCAGCAATCGGCGCCCTGAATACGCGGGAAGGTCAGTGGAATACCAGACCAACTGGCATCATCATCGTTCACTGAATCAAAACCATCGGCCGCACCGGCATTGGTTTCACCGCTGACCGCTTTGGAGTACCAGCCAATACGGGTATTAATGTCGGTGTTGTTCACACCGCTGGCGCTAACCCTGATCAGCACCTCTCCGGCTTGCGGCTGCGGTACCTTGAGGTCGGTCTTATATTCAAGGACTTCCAGCCCACCGTGACCGGTCAGTACTACGCCTGCCATCTGTTGCGGAATTGTTGCAGTCATCTCTCTCTCCACATCAAGCTGTGATTATCGTTCTGTATCTGAGTTATCCGCCAGTAAAGCGATTACTCAATACTTGCACTCCACTTTAAAAAGAGCGCATACTTCAGGCAAACGAATAAACAAAAACTAATAATTCATGTTTATTAAACTACGATATGCATTCTTCGTGACCCCGTACTGAGCCCTTATGGAACCCATTGTCGACCTTGAACTGCTACGAACCTTTGTCACCGTTGCCCGCACCGGTGAGTTTAAAAAAGCCGCAGAGATTATCTGCCGCTCTCAGGGTGCTATCAGCATGCAGATCAAACGGCTGGAGGAACAGACCGGCAGCTGTCTGATGACCCGGAATAACCGGGGTATTCGCCTGACCGAGGCCGGGGAAACACTGCTCAGCTACGGCGAGCAGCTGCTTAAGCTTAGTTCAGCTGCACTGTCGGCTCTGAAAACTGACGACTTGCAGGGTAAACTAAATATTGGCATCCCTACGGACTATGCACAGGATTTTCTGTACCACTTTATGCCGGTACTGCAGCGAGAGCAGCCCAACCTTGAAGCCCGTATTGTCTGTGATCGCAGCCGTAATCTGCGCAACAAAGTCGCCGCCGGTGAGCTGGATATCGCCATCGTCGCGGCCGAGACGGAAACCTTTGACGAACGACTGATCTGGACCGAACGGCTGATCTGGTCAGCCCCGGTAGGCACCCGGCTGGAAGATATATCACCGCTGCCTATCGCCCTCTATGAAGACAGCTGCATCATCCGTGATGTCAGCCTGGCTGAACTGCAGCGCTGCAAAATAAACTACCGGGTGGTGTTTGGCAGCCCGGTGATGGATAACCTGGCAACCGCAGTTGAACAGGGCTATGCCATCTCTCTGCTACCGGAATCCCTGTTACGTAGTAATAACAGCCGCGCCCTGCCTAACCGTATCCTGAATAGCTATCAGGTATTAAGAATGTGCCGGATCAGCTCCGATAATATGGATGATTCAGCAGTCGAGCATCTGGCCCGTTGCTTCCGTCTTTCTGCAAATGCGGTCCTGAAGTTCGATATCTGAACGGTAGATAATTGACCATTTACGCCAAACTGAAGCCCATTATCGACGTATAAGAATCGATTTGGGAGCGTATCCCACACAATCAAAGGCCGAAAAAAGTCACTCAACAGCGCCAAAAACCCACCAAAAACCGCCAAATCCTAAAAAAATCTTCACTTTCACACCACCTCCCCCCGATCGTCAACTGCTCCCCTCTTAACCTGAAAGCGACATTAAAAAACTTTGACATTTGGGCAATAAATAGCCAAAGTGGTTTTTAATTAAATGATCGATTAATAAAAAATATCCGGCACTTTCTTCTCTGGCGAACTCTTCATGAAGAGACCAGTGACCGGCTAAAGCACAACAGGACAATAACTATGCAAGCTATGCTGTATATCGGTGGCCGCTATCAGGCGGCGACCTCCGGGGAAACGTTTGTCACCAAAAACCCTGCCACCAACGAAGTACTGGCAGAAGTTCAGCAAGCCTCAATGGAGGATGTCGACAAAGCTGTACAGGCTGCTCAGGAAGGCTTTAAGGTCTGGTCAGCTATGAGTGGTGCAGATCGCGGCCGCATTCTGATGCGTGCGGTACAGATTCTTCGCGAACGCAACGATGAACTGGCGATGCTGGAAGTTCAGGACACCGGCAAACCACTTCAGGAAGCCAACTGCGTCGATATCGTTACCGGCGCAGATGTCATCGAGTACTACGCCGGTCTGGCGTCAACCATTCACGGTCAGCAACAGGATCTGGGCGGCACCAACTTCTTCTATAGCCGCCGTGAACCTCTGGGTATCTGCGCCGGTATAGGTGCCTGGAACTACCCGATTCAGATCGCTATGTGGAAATCAGGCCCGGCACTGGCTGCTGGGAACTGCATGATCTTCAAACCCTCAGAAGAAACTCCTCTGACAGCACTGAAACTGGCTGAAATCTTCACCGAAGCAGGTCTGCCAGATGGCGTATTTAACGTAGTACAGGGTGACTACCGTGTGGGTCAGGCACTATCCCGCCACCCAGAGATTGCTAAAGTGTCTTTCACCGGCGAATGCGGTACAGGTAAGAAGGTAATGGCCGATGCAGCTGGCAGTCTGAAGGATGTCACCATGGAGCTGGGTGGTAAATCACCGATGCTGGTGTTTGAAGACGCTGAAATTGATAACGCAGTATCCGGCGCCCTGCTGGCTAACTTCTATACCCAGGGCGAAGTCTGCACCAACGGTACCCGGGTCTTCGTCCACGACAGTATCTATGATGAATTCGTCGCTAAAGTGGCAGAGCGTACCGAGCGTATGATCATTGGCGACCCAAGCGATCCTGAAACTCAGGTTGGCGCACTGATCTCCACTCAGCACATGGAAAAAGTACTTGGCTATATCGAAGCAGCTAAAGAAGCCGGTGCCCGTCTGGTATGTGGCGGCGAGCGTGCCATGGAAAATGGCCTGGACAAGGGTAACTTTGTAAAGCCAACCGTATTTGCTGACTGCACCGATGACATGCCGAATATTACCGACGAGATCTTTGGCCCGGTGATGTCGATCCTTCGTTTCAACGATGAAGAGGAAGTCATCAAGCGTGCCAACGATACCGAGTTTGGTCTGGCTGCTGGTGTATTCTCCACCAATTTCGCCCGCGCTCACCGTGTAATTGCTCGTCTGGAAGCAGGTATCTGCTGGATCAACACCTGGGGTGCCTCTCCTGCCGAAATGCCTGTCGGCGGTTATAAGCAATCCGGTATTGGTCGTGAAAACGGCATCGAAACCCTGAACCATTACACCCAGACCAAGAGTGTCTTTGTAGAACTGGGTGATATTGAGTGCCCGTATCAATAATCGCTTATAGCGATAAGAATAAAGCAGACAGAGATCTGAGATGACCACAACAACTGAATACGATTACATCATTGTTGGTGCCGGCTCCGCAGGCTGCGTACTGGCAAACCGACTGACGGAAAGCGGCGAACATAAAGTTCTGCTGCTGGAAGCGGGTGGCACCGATAAGAGCATCTTTATCCAGATGCCAACCGCCCTGTCGTACCCGATGAATACTGAGAAGTACGCCTGGCAGTTCCACACCGAAAAAGAAGCCGATCTGGATGGTCGCTCCATGCATTGTCCACGGGGTAAAGTACTGGGCGGTGGCTCATCCATTAACGGGATGGTGTATGTACGCGGTCACGCCTGTGACTTCGATGAGTGGGAAGAGCATGGTGCTGAAGGCTGGAGCTACCAGCATTGCCTGCCCTACTTTAAAAAAGCGGAAACCTGGAACAAGGGTGCTGATGAATATCGCGGCGGGGAAGGCCCACTGGGAACCTGCGCCGGTAATGATATGAAACTGAACCCGCTGTACCAGGCGTTTATCGATGCCGGTGAAGAAGCAGGTTACCCGACCACTAAAGACTATAACGGTTACCAGCAGGAAGGCTTCGGTACCATGCACATGACCGTGCGTGACGGTGTACGTGCCTCAACCTCCAACGAGTACCTGCGCAGTGCCATGAAACGCGGCAACCTGACCCTGATCACCGGGGTTCTGTCACGCAAGGTGGTAATGGACGGTAAACGTGCTACCGGCATCGAATACTCTAAAGGCGGTAAGGTACATGTCGCTAAAGCCCGCAAAGAAGTTGTACTGTCTGCAGGTTCCGTAGGCTCTCCACAGCTGCTGCAACTGTCAGGTATCGGTCCAAAACAGGTACTTCAGGATGCTGGTGTTGAACTGGTTCACGATCTGCCCGGCGTCGGGGAAAACCTGCAGGACCATCTGGAAGTGTACTTCCAGTACCACTGTAAACAGCCAATCACCCTGAACAGCAAGCTGGGCCTGATCAGCAAAGGTCTGATCGGTACCCGCTGGATTCTGTTTAAGGACGGCCTGGGCGCCACTAACCATTTTGAATCCTGTGCTTTCATCCGCTCCCGGGCGGGCCTGAAGTCGCCGAATATCCAGTATCACTTCCTCCCAGCAGCGATGCGTTATGACGGCCAGGCAGCCTTTGATGGCCATGGTTTCCAGGTTCACGTAGGCCCTAACAAACCGGAAAGTCGCGGTTTTGTCCGCATCCGTTCAGCCAACCCGGAAGATAAACCGTCTATTCTGTTTAACTACATCAGTACCGAACAGGATAAACAGGACTGGCGCGACTGTATTCGTCTGACCCGCGAGATCCTGAATCAACCAGCAATGGATCAGTACCGCGGTGAAGAGATTCAGCCGGGCATGAATATCAGCAGCGATGAAGCCATTGATCAATGGGTAAAAGAGAACGTTGAAAGTGCTTACCATCCATCCTGTACCTGCAAAATGGGCGACGATGAAGACCCAATGGCTGTACTGGACAGCGAATGCCGGGTGCGGGGTATTGAAGACCTCCGGGTTGTCGATTCCTCTATCTTCCCGACTATACCTAATGGCAACCTCAACGCGCCGACCATCATGGTGGCAGAAAAGGCTGCAGATATGATTCTGGGTAAGCCCGCGTTGCCAGAGGCTGGCGTGGATGTCTGGATTGATGAACACTGGCAGGAGAAGCAACGGCTGGGCGAACCTCAACGCTCTCTGTCCAGCATTGAAAACAGGAGTTCCTGATCTGAACCAAATATAGCGCTTTGCGCTACCGGCACCGGGAGCTATCTCCCGGGCCACAAAAAACGACCTGAGCGATACAAAAACAATAAGGAAAATAACTCATGAAGAACCGACAGTTTAAAGCCCCATCCAAAACCCGCCTGATGCAGGGAGTTGCAGCTGCCGTTGGCCTCTCCGCGTCCATGGCATTTGCCGGACAATGCGATACCGTCCGCTTCTCTGATGTTGGCTGGACCGATATCACAGCAACCACCGCTATCACCAGCGAAGTTGTTGAAGGACTGGGTTACAAAGCCACCACACAGCTTCTGTCTGTACCGGTTACTTACACCTCTCTGGCAAACAATGACATCGATGTTTTCCTCGGCAACTGGATGCCAACCATGGAAGCCGATATCGCTAAATACCGTGAGGCGGGCACTGTTGAAACGATTCGTGCAAACCTGGAAGGTGCTAAGTACACTCTGGCGGTGCCTAAATATGTATATGATGCGGGTGTAAAAAGCTTCGCCGATATCGCCAAACACGAAGACCAGTTCAAAGGCCGCCTGTACGGCATTGAACCAGGTAACGACGGTAACCGTCTGATTCAGGATATGATCGATGGCAACGCCTTCGGTCTGGAAGGCTTCAAACTGGTTGAGTCCAGTGAAGCAGGTATGATCTCTCAGGTATCCCGTGCCGCTAAGCGTAACCAGTGGGTAGTATTCCTGGGCTGGGCACCGCACCCGATGAACGCCAATATCGAGATGGAATATCTGGACGGTGGCGATGACTACTTCGGTCCTAACTACGGTGGTGCCAGCGTGTACACCAACGTTCGTAAGAACTACACCACAGAATGCCCGAACATGGGCAAACTGCTGACTAACCTGTCCTTCTCTCTGGAAATGGAAAACGAAGTGATGGGAGCCATTCTCGACGATGGTCAGGACCCTCAGGACGCAGCCCGCGCATGGCTGAAAGCACATCCTGAAGTACTGAACGCATGGCTGGATGGCGTTACCACCAAAGATGGCGGTAACGGCCTGACTGCTGTTCGCAGCCACCTGGAAATCTGATCGATCGTATACAGCCTGCTACCCGGCAGGCTGTATAACCGCACCGTGATACCTATGACAGACATAGCTGTAAGGCTGACTTATGAACTGGATTACTGAAAACAAGATCCCGCTGGGTAGCTGGATGGAGAACTTCGTTGACTGGCTGACCTACAGTGCCGCCGGATTCTTCGATGCTATCTCAATCTCGCTGGAGTGGCTGATACTGACATCGACGGATATTTTCCTATGGTTCCCCCCATTCATCCCGATGGCTCTGACCGCCGCAATCGCCTGGCTTCTGCACCGCAGCGTACCATTGGTTATCTTTGTGGTCGCAGCCCTGCTACTGATTCTCAATCTGGGATACTGGCAGGAGATGGTAGAAACCTTTGTTCTGGTTCTTGCCGCCACTGCACTGTCGATCATCATCGGTATTCCAATCGGGATTATGGCCGCGCACCGGCCCTGGATGTATACCATCCTGCGCCCGATCCTCGATCTGATGCAGACTATTCCGACCTTCGTGTACCTGATTCCTACGCTGGTACTGTTCGGTCTGGGTGTTGTACCAGGCCTGATCTCTACCATTATCTTTGCAATCGCTGCACCGATCCGTCTGACCTATCTGGGTATCAGCCGGGTACCGGAAGATCTGATCGAAGCGGGTAAAGCGTTTGGCGCGACCCCGATGAAACTGCTGTGGAAAGTGGAACTGCCAGCGGCAATGCCGAACATCATGGCCGGCATTACCCAGTGCATCATGCTGTCCCTGTCGATGGTCGTAATCGCAGCGCTGGTTGGAGCTGATGGCCTGGGTAAACCGGTCATCCGTGCTCTGAACACCGTTAATATTTCTCAGGGCTTTGAAGCCGGTCTGGCGATCGTACTGGTCGCAATTATTCTCGACCGCATCTGCAAGAAACCTGGCGCGAAAGAGGAAGGTTAATTATGTCGGCTATCAGTATTCGAAACTTAGACGTTGTATTCGGTGATAATGTCGATAACGCCCTGAAGATGCTTGATCAAGGTAAAAACCGCCAGGAGATCATCTCTGAAGGTGGTGCAGTGGTCGGCGTACACGATGCCAGTATCGAAGTGGCAGAAGGTGAGATCTGCGTCCTGATGGGCCTGTCGGGCTCCGGGAAATCCAGCCTGATGCGCGCCGTTAATGGTCTGAACCCTACCAGCCGTGGCGAGCTGCTGGTTAAAGACGGCGATCGCATGGTCAACATGGCCGACTGTGATGCCAAAACACTGCGCCATATGCGTACTCACCGGGTCTCTATGGTGTTCCAGAAGTTCGCTCTGATGCCCTGGCTCACGGTCCTCGATAATGTCGCCTTTGGTCTGGAAATGCAGGGAATCAATAAGCAGGAACGTCGCGAGAAAGCGATGGAAAAGCTGGAGATGGTCGGCCTGGATGAATGGAAAGACAAATATCCCCACGAACTCTCCGGGGGGATGCAACAACGGGTAGGTTTAGCCAGAGCGTTCGCTATGGATAGCGACATATTGCTCATGGACGAGCCTTTTTCTGCTCTCGACCCGCTGATCCGCAGCCAGTTACAGGATGAGTTGATCGAACTGCAGCAGAAACTGAATAAAACCATCCTGTTTGTCAGCCATGACCTGGATGAAGCGCTGAAGATCGGAACCAACATTGCGATCATGGAATCGGCCCGGATTATCCAGCACGGTAAACCGGAAGAGATCGTCCTGAATCCATGTAATGCCTATGTGGAAGACTTCGTTGCCCACACCAATCCTCTGAATGTACTGCGTGGTCGTTCACTGATGACCGGTGCTGATCAAATGGAAAAACTGGACGATATGCTGGTGCTTAATCGCAACGACAATACCTGTATCAGTACCGACAATTCCGGCCGGGTTGTGGCTGCCAGCCGCCAGGGTGAACCGCTGCCATTGCATCAGTGGCAGGAAGGTCAGGATGTTGACCAGATCAGTGAGGATACGCTGGTGATGGCCACTCCGGACATTTCAATGCGCAAGGCAATTGAAATCCGATACCGTACCGGCCAGCCGGTACTGCTGAACGAAAATGATTCCCTGGTAGGTATGCTGTCTGACAAAGACTTCTATCATGCTCTGCTTGGGAAGCACTTCTCTGCAAGCTCTGCCTGATTTGACAGGTATCTGCTACAGCTGAGTCTGTGAACCAGAACTATTCAGACTCAGCTGTCAGCTGCTTCTGTAGCTATATAAGCCAAAATCAGTCCGTCTATCCGGCAACCGGTGTTCCGATTGTCTGGATTCGTTCGTCCTGAAATCGGCTGTTAGCAGCAGATCCAATTAAAACGATAATACACCGGAGTACCACTGAGATGGTTACAATTCTCAGCGCTGCTATTGCAGTAACATTACTGACATCAGCATTTATTCTTATTCGTGGCAGCAACATAGTCTGCAAGGGTGAAATACCAAGCTCACTGTTTGCGTTCATCGCAATTCTGTTTACCTCAGGGCTGGATGTGGGGTTGATCATGTTCCCACTGACAGAGTTCCCGACCTACGCGTCTGAAGAGGCCTATCAGTTCACCAATCCACTGGCGATTGAGTTTGGTTTCTGGGGCTTTCTGGTATGGGGCTTCTATTTCCTGACCACCTTCTACTTCTGTGTTATTGAACCCAGGGTGAAGTTGTTCGAAAT
The DNA here is from genome assembly GCA_963669425.2 of uncultured Amphritea sp. GTDB lineage: Bacteria > Pseudomonadota > Gammaproteobacteria > Pseudomonadales > Balneatricaceae > Amphritea. Next base: position 613,151 of record CAXXNC010000002.1, on the reverse strand, counting down.
CCCGCTGGTAAAAGTGATCAATAACCTTGTGATCATCGGTACCTGCGCATTCACCGGCTTCCTGTTCCTTGATTACCTGCCAAGCTACGTTGAAGGTATCTCAGATCCAGTCCGCTTCGGTCTGGTCGCCCTGGTAGTGGCTCTGGCGGTATTCTCCAGTACTGATATCAGTTACATCAAAGTACTGAGTATCTCTTCAACCTGGCTGTTTTTTGCGCTGATTGCAGTCATTATGGCAGCAGCACCGGGACTCGGTGTCAGCGAAATGTTCAGCACCCTGGCCGGTATCGGGGGCTACTTCAGTAATATCCATCAGTTCACCTCACCAATCTCTGATTATCATCAGTTCTACCTGTTCTGGTGGTTCAGCTGGAGCATCATGATCGGTCAGTTTGTGGCGCGTTTTGTGGGTGGTCTGAAGACCTGGCAACTGTGTCTGGCACTGCTGGTTATCCCATCAATTCCTCTGGCGATCTGGTTCTCAGTACTTTATTACCACTTCGAAAATGCTATCGAGATCAGCTACATGCTGAAAATGGCGATGGTGTTTGTGGGCATCGTATTTGTTATCAACTCACTGGATTCTCTGATCCGCCTGTACACCCTGAACCTCAACATTACCGTTGAGCGCTTCGGTAAACTGCCCTACATGCTGGGCAACTTCATCATGATGTACGGACTGGTTCTGGCTTATCAGTTCACCCCGTTTGATATTGAGTGGGTCGGGACTACTGGTCATCGGTCTCTACCTGATTATCTACGTAATGCTGTTCCGTCAGCGTCAGGCACTGGTCTCACAACCAGCTTGATTTACTTCTGATTAACGACTCTGTCACGGCCTGAAAAATTCAGGTCGCGGCACCCCTTTGCCTGAAAAAAGTCGATCAGACTCAGGCTACAACAAACCAAGAGAGGGTTTATAGCTCATGCTAAAAAAAATAATAAGCGCAAACCATCATCGCCTCAGCCATGGGCACCAGCGGTCTGGCCAATGCTGAGGTCTCTGCGACTGTGACACTGGTTTCTGACTATGTGTACAACGGCGTCAGCTCAAACAACAATGAGCCGACTATTCAGGGCAGTGTGGATTGGTACAACGACGCGGGCTTCTATGCCGGAGTCTGGGGATCAGGGGTTAACTTTGATGTCGGCACCAATGAAGAGGTAGAAATTGACTATTACTTCGGTCACGCTGGCAGTCTGACTGACACCATCGCTTATGATGTTGGATACGCCTATTACACTTATCCGGGAGCTGACGATGCCAGTGCCGAGTATGATTATGGTGAAATCTACGGTGCGCTGACATTCAATGAGAGCACTACGGCAAAACTGTACTACTCGGACAACTACTCTGGGGATGTGGGTAGCTCAGTGATTCTCTATCTGGGTCACACCTTCGGTCTGCCAAATGACTTCAGTCTGACTGTCGACGGCTCTCATACTCTGCTGATGGATGAAGACCGGGCTGGTGCGTACTACGGTCCTGATACCGGTGATAACTCATACTCTCACTGGGGAGTGTCAGTGGGTAAATCGGTTGCCGGTTTCGATATGGCACTAGCTTATACAGACACCAATATCGATGAAGATCACTGGGGTGATACCGCTGATGCCCGGGTAGTATTCAGCGTAAGCCGGACTTTCGAGTAACCGGCGCTGATACGGGCCTATCCCCCTTCAGGTCCGTAGATTTAAAAAACTCCGGCATTTGCCGGAGTTTTTTAAGCTCAGAAAGGGTTATTCAAAGTACTCTTTGGGAAGCTGTAACTTCAGATAATCTTCGATCAGCTTCTGCGCCAGATCACTGTTTATCCCGGTAGGGGTCAGCGCTCCACGCAGCCAGATTCCATCAATAAGTGCCGCGATACCCTGCGCCACAAAAATAGCCTGTTCACGGGGAAGTACCCGCTTAAGCTCATAGACCAGATGGCTCAGCAGGCGCTTTTCGTTGGCCCGCTGCAAACGATAAAGCTGCTCGTCATGCATAGCCTGAGACCAGAATGCCAGCCAGGTTTTAACCACCTTACTGTCCAACTGGCGGGGGTCGAAGTTACCGCCAACGATCGCTTTAATCCGCCCGACCACATCATCCTTATCAGATTCCTGAAGGCGGGACTGTACCCCATCAGCCAGCTGCCGCAGTACAGAGCGCATGGTCGCCTCAAGCAAACCGTTCTTACCACCAAAATAGTGGTTAATAATCGCCGGAGAAACACCAGCATAGCTGCTGATCATTGCTACACTGGCTTTCTGCAGACCTGCCGAATTGATCGCCTCCATGGTGGCATTGATCAGTTGCGGCTTACGGATTGCGGGCATTCCGACTTTTGGCATGAAAAGCGTTCCATATACTTGTAAAGACTACGGTTAAAGTGCCCTTTGCCCCGGAAACTGTCAAGCGCCAGTGCGACACCTGCTGTTCTGCCAGCCCCATTTTGGGGCAATCTCAGCGCTGACCGATCTTCAACAGACTCAATTGTTCCAGTAGCCAGCTACCTGCAGGGCCTAAAGGACGATTTTCCGCCCACACCACATCCACGCCCTGTAGCCGGTCCGGTTGCTGATAAGCCAGATGCAGCGCCACCAACTCACCGGTATCCAGCTTTTCCTGTACCACTGAACGGTGCAGAAATGCCCAGCCAAGCCCACTGCTCAGCAGCTCCATAATGATATGCGGGCTTTCAGAGAACCAGACTTTAGGGCTGAACATATGTCGCTCATGACTACGATCTTCAAGATCCAGACTGCGCAATACGATCTGGCGATGGGGGCGCAGATGCGCGTGAGTCAGAGGTTGCTGAGCCACCAGCGGATGATCATTGCGGGCAACAGCAATCACCCCGGAATAACCTATCCCGCGAAATGCAAATCCCTGCGGATAGGTTTCCCGCTCCAGCATCAGTCCAAGATCGGCACGGTTACTGCGAATCAGATCGGCGACATCACTACCGCCAGGATCAAGCAACTCCAGCTCTACATGAGGAAAGCGTTCCTCAAACTGATGCAGCAACTGCAGCAGCGAAGGATCGGAAATACTCTGCTCAATTGCCAGACTCAGCGCAATCTCATCGCTTTCACCAAGCGCAGCAGCGTGTACCATGAATTCATGCTGGCTATGCAGCACCATCCGGGCATACTCCAGCAAACCTTCTCCGGCTTCTGTCAGTACCGGGCTTCGCTTACTGCGATCAAACAGCTCTACTCCGCAGTCCAGCTCAAGATTAATCACTGCAGTACTGACAGCGGATTGCGCTTTATTCAGACGTCGGGCTGCAGCAGAAAACGAACCGGTTTCGGCAGCGGTCACAAACGCTTCTAACTGATCAAAACTGGACACAGATATACCTTCTCTATCTTACTGAGTCGTGCATTCTAATATATCTGAATACCAGATAGAAACTAACTTTTTTCCATCTGAATAATTCCTAGAATACACCCAATCTGCTGACCCTGACTTCGCTGCCAGGTGAGCACGTGGATATCTGTATTTTGAGCTATATCGCCCCGAGCGAAAGGAAATGGAGTCTGTTTATATGTCCGCTGCAATTGTTACCCGTTCCCCGGCTGATCGTCTGCGTCACACGCTGATGTTTGAAGTCTGCCTGCTGGGTGTACTGGCGCCACTGATGGCTTATCTGGCACAGAAACCCATTATGGATACCGGTATTCTGACGGTGATGCTGGCGGTTAAGGCGATGATACTGACAGTCGTATTCAACTACTGCTTCGATAAGATAGATGTCCACTACGGCCGGATCCCGAACCAACGCAGTTTCCGTGGTCGGATGATTCATGCGATCACATCAGAACTGTTCCTGAGCTCAACCTCACTGCCACTGCTGATGTGGTGGCTGGATATGGGACTGCTGGAAGCAATTCTGATGGATGTGATTATGATCGGTGCAGTGATGATCTACACCTTCATCTTTAACTGGGCCTATGATCGGCTGTTCCCAGTGGTACAACCGGCCCAACAGCTTACGCCTGCAGCTTAAAGCGCCCGACGTGGGCATCCATAGACTGAGCCAGTTCCGTCAACTGACGGCTGGCTTCAGAACTGTGACTGGAGCTGTGCATAATACGATCTGCTGAGAAGCTGATCCCCTCAACGTTCTTATGCACCTCTTCTGCGGCCGCCAACTGTTCATCACTGGCCGCAGCAATCTGAGTATTCATATCGTTAATGGTGGTAATCGCCTCCATGATATTACTCAGCGCCTCATCCAACTGACCCGCCTGTGCCGCATTGGTGCTGACAAAAGCCTTGCTCTCATCCATCTGAGTCACAGCTGACTGAGCCCCTGCCTGCAGATGCTCAATCAAATCCTGAATTTCCTCAATTGAATTCTGTGTGCGCTGTGCCAGGGTCCGTACTTCATCGGCCACCACCGAGAATCCACGTCCCTGCTCTCCGGCACGGGCCGCTTCGATTGAAGCATTCAGCGCCAGCAGGTTTGTCTGGTTAGCAATATCCCGGATCACATCAAGAATGCCGCCGATATTATCGCTGTACTGTTTCAGGTTATGCAGACTGTCAGCGGCATTATTTACCTGCTTAACCAGATGAGACATACCCTGACGGTTACGCTCTACAAGCCGGGCACCGGAAGCCGCTTCCTGACTGGCCTGTTCTGCAGCACTGCTTGCTCTGACGGTGTTTTCAGCCATCTCTTTATGGGTTGCGACCATCTCTTCAATGGCCGCCGCCATCTGTTCGGTGCTCTGGTTCTGGTGACTGATCTCACTATGACTGTCATCCGAGACTTTCTGCAGCTCAGTGGCCGAGCTATTGAGCTGATCAGACGACACCTGTACTTCGTGAAGCATTCCTTTCAACTGCTCCGACATCTGATCCATCGCCGACAGCAACTGACCGGTTTCGTCCTTACTCTGGGGCTGAATCTGATTACTGAAATCACCGTCTCCCATTCTGTTAGCAACATCCACCGCCACTTTAAGAGGCCGGATAACGTTGAGACTGACAACGACACCGAGGGATGATCCCACCAACAGGAATAACACGGCGCTGATCAGCATCCCTTTGAACGCCTCCATTTCCTCTTTTTCTGCAGTGCGCAAAGCATGTTCGGTCAGTTTTTCCACCGACAGCAGAAACTCTTCGGTTTCCTTGTTCATAGCAGCCAGCTCTTTGGCAAATGCTGCGGCTTTTACTTCTAAGGCAACACTGGGCTGATCTGCTTTAGCTCCCTTCAGCAGCTCGTTGCGATGGATTTCATAGGTTTTATGATGCTGTTCCAGCAGATCCAGTTTGGCCAGCATCTCGGTTTCCATGACCCTGAGCTCTTCAGTATAGGCGTGGCTCAGTGCAGCATTGAGGATGGTACGGGCTTTTTCCAGCTCGTTATTGATCTCGTCATCCATCTCTTTTAGTCGGGCCTGCACCTGCTCCAGACCTGCGCCTGGGTCGCATGGATACCACTGCGGGACAATGCAGACTCGATCAGTAAAGCGCTTTCCAGCTGATTGATGGTCATCTCGGTGGTCAGCTCAATCAGCGGCATATCCTCCTCGGCGACACCGATCAGTTGTTGCCCGACATTATTGAGTTTGATCAAACCGTAGGAGATGGTGGCGGTTGCGAATAGCAATAAAAGAAAAATGCTGCCAAAGATTTTGACAGCGATCTTCTGATCTCTGAGAAACTGCATAACTAGATCCCTTTATCTGCAAACCCGAGACGCACTTCCTGTTCGGGTTCTGTTTCCCCACATTGGTGGATACAGAGTTGATTTAAATCAAATCTAGTTACGGTATGGTGTCTGTGCCACAAGCCATTCCCCAAAATGGGTAACGTTTGTTCTTAACTATGCTACCGGGTCAGGTTGGCGCGCCATGATAGTAATGCCAGAGAAACAGAGAACCTGCACTGCGCCAGGGTGCCCAGTGTTCAATCAGTTGCCGTGCCTGCTTCGGGGTGGGCTTCTCGTCTAAGCCTTTCAGTCTTTGCAACGCAACCAGCAAAGCCAGATCATCAGCAGGAAAAACATCAGGCCGGTTCAGTGAAAACATCAGATAGATCTCGGCACTCCAGCGACCGAAGCCTCGTAACGCAGTAATTGCTTTGATCGCCTCGCTATCCGATAGCTCAGGAAGTTTCTGCAAATCCAGGGTTTGTTCATCAATGGCCCGGGCCAGACCGTTACCGTATTCAATTTTGCGCCAGGACAGACCGACATCTCTCAGAGCCTGATCTTCCACCGTCAGAAAGCGCTGCGGTGTTACCTCGCCTAACAGGCCTTCGACCCTTTCACGAATCGCCGCAGCCGCACTGGTAGCCAGTTGCTGGCTGATCACAATACTGAGTAAGGTAGGAAACCCGGACGGGCGAATTCTTGGCGGCGGTGTCCCTACTAACGCCAGTCCCCGGGCAACATCATCATCCTGAAGGGCTAATTGTTGCAGGGCGTTATCAATCTGTTGCTGATCTAACGGTGGATATCCGATCATAGCTTTCATGCTCCTTAAGAACGCTAAGCATGAAATATCCGCAGCGGGATCACAACCCGATAATTGGGATTGAAAAGGCAGTATCCGTGCTCTGAAGGGGGTGACCACGGACACTGCAAAGCACAGTCCGCTGATCAGAACTTCAGACGCATACCCACCAGATAACCCGGATCTGCATTATCGGCATCCGTATCAGACAGCTCTGCGAACAGGCTGACATTTTTCTGCTTCGGGAATTTGTAAGTCACGTTGGTGTACCAGCCTGTGAGCTCCTCACCGGCATCTTCATCCCGGCTCTGAATACCCACAGCCACCTCGGTATTGGCCGTCACCGGGAAAGCCGCAACCAGGTTGTATACGTCCGCGGTGTCTTCCATTGAGCCATAGTCTGCGCCAAATGAAGCGAAACCGGCATCGTACTTAATTCCCACACCCCAGGCCGAACGACTGTCAGCGCCAGCAGCTTCAAAGTTCTGATAAGCGGCCATAAGGTCGACATCACCAACCGATGTTGAAACAAACAGATCGGTAGAACTGTTACGGTCACTGTCCGAATTACCCTCGGCTTCCAGATCCGTCGACAACGACACAAATACATTTTCGAACTGCGCATCAACCCGGATTACATCATCACCGGCATCGTCATTGAGATCGAAAATATCGTCCTCTACTACAGTCTCGTAAGCCTTCTCGACGCTGAACTCATCGGTGGAATAGTTCTGCTTACCCAGGCGTACAGCGACATTATCAAAGGTTAAGCCCAGATAGGCTTCCTCAAGCCGGCCACCGTCCTGCGCATCGCTGCTCTGATCGTTGGCACGCTTATCAAAACTGTAATCCAACTGCGCAAAGGCGCTCATATTATCCTGCAGATCATAGGTCACACGGTTTTTGATCTCGGCATCATCAAACTCAAGATCCTGCTCCTGATCCTGCCCCACCTTCTGGCGCAGCTGAATCTGAATATCCCCTTTGATGTCATATTTCAGACCGTTACCTTCGTAGACTGTCGCTGCCTGTGCCGAAGCGGCCAGAGCGGCAGAAACCGCAGTCGCTAAAACTACCTTCTTCATCATCTTTCTCCATTATCCGGATAGCTTACTTTCTGGTTATTGGCCAGGTTCAGAGGGGAACCTGAAACCCTTAGGTGCCGGTGTATTAAGACCACCTTATCCAGACCAAAAACGGCGCATTTAGAAAGAAGTTATTGAAAATAAAGAATTTATTGAGTTAAAAGCGTATTAAAAACGTTTAGTTTACAGGCATAAAAAAACCGGCCATCGCCGGTTTTCATCAGACATATTCAGGAACAAAAAAAGGGTACTGCATATACAGTACCCTTCTATCACTTCACTTCTATCACTTCACTATTACAACGCTCAGGCTTATCTATCCCTCTCCTTCGCTGACCGCCACTTCAGGTCCCCGGGATGCACGTTTACGAGCCAGCATATCCAGTATCGGCGGTAATACCAGTACCACCGCAGCAAATCTGCCTCCCGGCACACAGATAATGCCCAGTGTCAGCGGACGCTCCCACAGGAATGCCAGGCTACCATCAGAAATGACCAGCGCCCGACTGAGGTTGGTTTCCATCACCTTGTATATGACGCATAAAAAATACCCGCATAAATGTATGCGGGTATTTTACCGATTATGAGGCGTTTTTACACAGCCTCCAGCCCGCCCAGGATATAACCGAGCAACATCGGCGCCATCGGGAACTGCAGCAGTTTAAGGAAGATAGCGATCACAGTAATCGCCGCCATCATATAGATCGGCGCCATCGGATCGAAAGTGTCACAGTAATCGAAACTGACCAGATAGACACCGGTAATCGAAAAGAACAGGATCAACGGAATCAGAATCGGTCGCGGAATAATCAACAGCTTGGATATATAAGGGATCAGCGGCAGGTTCAGAATCAACAGCACCAGATTACCGAAGTACATAGAGATAATGACCGACCAGAACACATCCGGATTATCCAGAAACAACCTAGGACCCGGCTGAATACCGTAAGCGATCAACGCGCCCAGCATAATTGCTGTAGTGCCCGATCCGGGAATACCTAAGGTTAACAAGGGTACGAATGAGCCGGTCGATGCAGCATTATTAGCCGACTCCGGTGCCGCCAGGCCTCGTAATGAGCCTTTACCAAACTTCAGTTTCTCTTTAGCCGATGCCAGATTTCGTTCCAGACCGTAGGCCAGGAAAGAAGCAATTGTTGCCCCGGCTCCTGGCAGAACGCCCACCAGAAAGCCAAAAATGGATGACCGGCCTACTGTTGGAGCAACCTGTTTCACCTCCTCTCTGCTGAGCTTCATACTGCCCAGCTTACTCATATCTACCTGCTCCTCTTCCTCTTTGTGCTGACCGTTAAGGACCGTCATCACAACTTCGGTCAGCGCAAAAGTGGCCATTGCCAGCAACAGGAAACTGATGCCATCAATCAGGTCGACACTGCCGAAAGTAAAACGGGTTGCACCGGATGTGGTATCGGTACCCACCGTTGCGATCATTAGCCCGAAGACTGTCATCAACAACGCTTTGAGCACCTGCCCTTTGCCCGAAAACGCTGCCACAGCGGTCAGGCCCAGCACCATCAGCGCAAAGTAATCAGTGGACTGAAAGCTCAGTGATACCTGCGCGAGTGCGGGGGCAGCAAACAACAGAGCCAACGCTCCCACTGTGCCTCCGGTAAATGAGGAATAAGCAGCCAGCGCCAGCGCCTTACCCGCCTGGTTACGCTGCGCCAGAGGATAACCATCAAAGGTAGTCACCACGGTGCTGGCGCAACCTGGCGCATTGATCAGAATTGAAGAGGTAGATCCTCCGAATACCGCACCGTAATACACACCCGCCATCAGAATGATGCCGGATGAAGGATCCAGTCCATAGGTAATCGGAATCATCAGTGCCACAGCAGAGATCGGTCCCAGCCCCGGCAGCATGCCGATAAAGGTACCGGCAAAACAGCCAACCACCACCATCAGTAGATTAAAGGGCATTACAGCTGTGCCCAGCCCGGTCAAGATGCCATCTAACATAGTCTTAACCTCCAAACAGAGTTAAATACAGAGCACCGGGTGCCAGATAGATATCCAGCATCTTTGCCAGCACAAACCAGATACCCACAGCAAAAGGCACAGCAACGATCAGCAGTGTTCTGATACGTCGCTCGCCCAGGAGCCAGAAGCCCGCCATCAGGAAGAAGATCGTGGCGATCACGAACCCCAGCCACTTCAGGGCCAGCCCGAACAGAACAACCAGCACCAGTAATTTCGCAACCAGCGCAACGTTGTAGCCGGACAGATTCAGCCGTTGATCCTCAGACCGTTGCGCTGTCAGGATCAGTGCCAGTGATAGCAATCCCCCCATCACAGCCAGTGTTTCGGGCAGCGTCCGGGCATGGAAAGGCTCAAATTCATCACCTGGAAGCAATGGAATCTCGCCGGCGTAGTAACCGTAAACAACCGACAGGCAGAGAAACACCAGCCCGCCGATATGGTCTCTTGTAATAATCATGAAATACCTCCGGACAGAATCGGCTCTGTCGGAAAAAGCTCCGGGCCGCAATCAAAAACCTGACAGGCAGGCAAAGCACGGCAACGCAGACCCGGAGAACAGCTAAGAAAGCCAGAACAGTGGCCGGTGAAACGGGGAAGACCAGAGCGTTCAGCTCTGGTCTGAGCCTGTGCGGCCGACTACTTCAGAAAGCCCAGCTCACGCATCAGAGCGCCGACGTCCTGTTCCTGCTGCTCCAGAAAACTGATGAACTCTGCATCCGGTTTGAAGATCTCAACCCAGCCATTGCGGTCACGGACAATCTCCCACTCTTCGGTTTCGTACATCGCTTTCAGGGTTTTCACGAACTCCGCCTTCTGACCATCACTGATACCCGGTGCGGCAAAGAATCCACGCCAGTTCACAAAAGAGGAGTCATAGCCAAGCTCTTTCAGCGTTGGTACTTCCGGCGCTGCGGCATTGCGCTCCGTGCCGGTCATCACCAGAATCCGGACTTCACCGGCTTCTGCCATCGCCAGCGCTTCACTGAAGCCGGTAGACAGCAGTTGGGTCTCACCAGACAGTAAACCGGCCATCGCCTTACCACCGGCGTCATACGCGACATAACGAACCTGACGCGGATCACCACCAGCAGCCTTAAATGCCATTGCTGCAACCAGATGATCCATACTGCCCCGGGCAGAACCACCGGCAATTTTGATTGAACGAGGGTTAGCCTGATAATCCGCCACCACCTGGTCAAAGCTGGTGTACTTAGAATCGCTCTCTACGACAAAGGCACCAAAATCACCGATGGTAGCGGCCACAGGCGTCAGATCCCGGAAAGACTGTGGGAAGACTTTAGACAGTGAGCGGATCACGATTGGCGTCGAATTCACCATCAGGGTATCGGTGTTCTGACCAGCGGTTTCGATCAGATGAGCAATCGCTTTACCACCGCCACCGCCGGACATATTCTCGTAGGATACCGTCTCAATCAGACCGGCATTGGACAGCGCTTCACCGGTACCCCGGGCCGTGGAATCCCAGCCACCACCGGCACCGCCGGGAATCAGAAAGTGAACATTATCCAGTGCCGCCGCCTGGAACGAAGCCCCGGCACTCAGGCAACCAGCCAGCAGTGCTGCAACCAGGGTTTTGTTATTTCGTGTTTTGCTGAATGTTTTACTTTGCATTGGCCAACTCCTCATGCTTCACCCACCTGTCACCATCGATCGATCGCGCAGGTCGTTTTTTGTTGTTGGAGTCACCTTAGTAGTGCTTACCCTTTATCGAAAGCTTTTGAATTTAAAGGCTTTTTAAAGCATAAAAGTCATTTTGTTCATATTGTTTACGGGCTATTTCAGCCACCATTGATTACTATTCAGACAGTCGCTGAATAAAGAGAACAACAATGAAACTGCGTCAGCTGAAACTGAAACAGCGTATGATTCTGATCCTCGGCATCATGGCGCTGATCCAAACCGGCTTTATTGGTCTGTTTGCCCTGCACTATCTGGAGCGCTCGCTCGACGAACAGATCGGTGAACGGGCTCTGGACGTGGCAAAAACCATTGCTGCCATGCCACAGATTATCGATGCAGTGAAACAGCGGGACAGTGAATACCTGCAACCCGTCAGCCTGTCACTGGCCGAAACCACCCGTGCCCGTTTCGTCGTTATCGGTGATAAAAGTGGTATCCGTCTGGCGCACCCTAAACCTGAGAAACTGGGCCGCTCAATGGCCGATGATGACGGCGATACCGGATATCAGGCGCTGACACTGGGTCAGGGCTATATAGCCAAAGCAGTAGGATCGCTGGGGTGGTCAATGCGCGGTAAAGCACCGGTTCTGGCACCGGATGGCGAGGTTATCGGCATCGTTTCAGTTGGCTACGGGCTGGATCGGGTCAATGAGATTATCAATCGCTACCGGGTCACGCTGATTATCGTTATCGCCTGTTCGTTTCTGCTCAGCGCCATTATTGCGGTCTGGTTCGCCCAGCACTTCAAACGGGCGATTTTCGGTCTGGAACCGGAACAGATCGCCCGGCTGTTTGATGAACAGCGGGCCACGCTGGAATCGGTCCGGGAAGGCATCATCGCCATCAACAGTGCCGGTGAGATCACAACCGTCAACCACACCGCTATTGAAACCCTGGCCCTGCCCACTGAGATCTCACTCATCGGTCGTAAAGTTACCGAGGTTCTGCCCGACAGCTCTATGCTTGAGGTGTTGAAAACCGGTGAACCGCAATTTGACCGTGAAGTCTGGCGCGGCGAGATCTGCATTGTCGCCAACCGGATCCCGGTCCGTCAGGGGGATACAATTACCGGTGTGGTATCCAGCTTCCGGCGCAAGGATGAACTGGCGATGGTCAGCCGTAAACTGACCCGCATCCAGCAGTACGCTGACTCCCTGCGCAGTCAGGCCCACGAATATTCCAATAAACTGCACACCATCGCCGGACTGATTCAGATCGGAGCCAATGATCAGGCGCTGGCACTAATCGGTCAGGAATCTGAAAGTCATCAGGAGCTGATCCGTCTGCTGATGGATGCGGTGCCTGACCCGGTACTGGCAGGCTGCCTGCTGGGTAAGTACAACCGTGCCCGGGAACTCGGTCTGCAACTCCTGATCGACCCGGAAAGCCAGATGTCGCAACTGCCCCATCACCTGCCCCGTGAACAGCTGGTCAGCATCATTGGCAACCTGATCGACAACGCACTGGAAGCGACTTTGCAGCAGCGGGGTCCAGGCGGCACAGTCGAACTGTCGATGACCGATATGGGCAACGACCTGATCTTCGAAATCGAAGATCAGGGACCGGGTATTCCATTGGACCAACAGGACCGGATCTTCGAAAAAGGGGTTTCGAGTAAAGCCAATGAAGGCCATGGTTACGGCCTGCATCTGGTGCAGAATCTGCTGGATAAACTGCAGGGCACTATTACCATCGAAGGTGGCAGCAACGGTGGCAGCCGCTTTACTGTATACATTCCAAAAATAAAAACAGAGTGCGTATGATCAGAGTAGTAATCGCCGAAGATGACCTTCAGATAGCCGAAATACAACGCCGTTTTCTCGAACGGATTGAAGGCTTCGAACTGGCCGGACTGGCCCACGGGCTGGAAGAAGCGGAAGACCTGGTAGAGATACTCCAACCGGATCTTCTACTACTGGATATTCAGTTCCCCACCGGTACCGGGCTCGACCTTCTGCGTAAGTTACGTGCAGGAAACAGCAGTGTCGATGTCATTATGATCACCGCCGCCAAAGAGGTAGAAACCCTGCGCGAAGCGCTGCACGGCGGCGTGTTTGATTACATCCTCAAGCCGCTGGTATTTGAGCGTTTACAAGAAACTCTGACCAACTACCGCAAGCATATCTCCCGGTTGCAGACCTTGCAGTCTCTCGAACAGAAAGATGTTGATAGCGTTCTGCCAAAAACCGGTAGCAGCAACGATCCACGCACGGATGAACAACGCCTTCCCAAAGGTATCGACGGCCTGACACTGGAAAAGATCCGCAAAGTTTTCGCGGACAGAAATGATGCCCTCAATGCCGAAGAGGTGGGCGAGCTGATTGGTGCCAGTCGAACCACGGCACGACGCTATCTGGAGTATCTGGTGGGCTGCTCTCAGCTCAGTGCCGAAGTCAGCTACGGCACTGTCGGCAGGCCGGAGCGCAGATATCAGCGCAGTTGATAGCTAATGGCTCGACAATATTTCTGATTCGACTCGCAGGGTGCACTAGCGCTTGCCTATTGAACCAACACTGAATACAGGGTGCGTTATAACACACCCTACTCTCCAGGTTCAGAACCACAAACAACACTTTCGATGTCATTTCATTTTTTGCAATACAGTGATGACAATATATCAATATACGAAAGAATAGTTTTTCTATACAGTACAGCTATTAGATTTTGGGCCGGCCTTCTGTATGATGCGCCATAGATATTTAAATTTGCTCTGTCCGAACGAACAGACCACTGAATAATCTGCCCGGTAACTGCATTTTCAGCGGTTACAGGATTTAACGGAATACCTTAACAGAGTGCTTTATTACTCCCTTCAATAAAGTACTTTTTACGAACTTTAGTTAACGGAACCATCTACGATGTCAAATAACTACTTCAATACCCTGCCTCTGCGTGAGCAGCTTGAGCAACTGGCTAAATGCCGCTTCATGGACATTTCTGAATTCTCTGACGGCGTAGAAGCTCTGAAAGGCAAGAAAATGGTCGTTATCGGCTGTGGTGCTCAGGGTCTGGCACAGGGTATGAACCTGCGTGACTCCGGCTGCGACGTTTCTTACGCTCTGCGTGAAGCGGCGATCGCTGAAAAGCGTCAGTCCTGGAAAAGCGCGACTGAAAACGGTTTCGTTGTTGGTACTTACGAAGAGCTGATCCCAACAGCTGACGTTGTACTGAACCTGACGCCTGACAAGCAGCACACAGCTGTAGTTAACGCTGTAATGCCGCTGATGAAAGAAGGCGCTTGCCTGTCTTACTCTCACGGTTTCAACATCGTTGAAGAAGGCATGAAGATCCGTGACGACCTGACTGTAATCATGGTTGCTCCTAAGTGCCCGGGTTCTGAAGTACGTAACGAATACGTTCGTGGCTTCGGTGTACCTACGCTGATCGCTGTTCACGAAGACAACGACCCTAAAGGCGAAGGTCTGGCTCTGGCTAAGGCATACGCTGCAGGTACCGGCGGTCACAAAGCGGGCGTACTGATGTCCTCTTTCATCGCTGAAGTTAAATCTGACCTGATGGGTGAGCAGACTATCCTGTGCGGTATGCTGCAGACCGGTTCCCTGCTGTGCTTCGACAAGATGGTTGAGAAGGGTATCGACGCTGGTTACGCATCCAAGCTGATCCAGTACGGTTGGGAAACTATCACTGAAGCTCTGAAATACGGCGGCGTTACCAACATGCTGGACCGTCTGTCTAACCCAGCTAAGATCAAAGCATTCGATCTGGCTGAAGAGCTGAAAGATATCATGCGTCCGCTGTACAACAAGCACCAGGACGACATCATGGATGGCACTTTCTCCCGCGTTATGATGGAAGACTGGGCTAACGATGATAAGAACCTGCTGGGCTGGCGTGCAGAAACCGCTGAAACAGCATTCGAAAAGACTCCAGCTGGCGATGTAGAAATCTCCGAGCAGGAATACTTCGACAACGGTATCCTGATGGTTGCTATGGTTAAAGCGGGTGTTGAGCTGGCATTCGAAACGATGACTGCTGCGGGCATCATCGCTGATTCTGCATACTACGAGTCCCTGCACGAAACTCCGCTGATCGCTAACACTATCGCACGTAAGAAGCTGTACGAGATGAACGCAACTATCTCTGACACTGCTGAATACGGTTGCTACCTGTACAACCACGCATGTCTGCCACTGCTGCAAGACTTCATGAAGGGCATCGACACCGACGTTATCGGTAAAGGCCTGGATCTGGAAGACAACGGCGTAGACAACGCTCGCCTGATCGAAGTGAACGCAGCACTGCGTGCTCACCCGGTTGAAGCGATCGGTACAGAGCTGCGTGGTCACATGTCTGACATGAAGAAGATCGTTTAATAACGTTTTCTTCTACTGAAAAAAGGCTGGGCTTAATCGCCTGGCCTTTTTTTTAACTCTTTTTCAAACTCAACCAAACGCAACGGATCTTCATGAATATTCGCCTGGACAACCTGACGGTTAACTTCGACGACCGCTTTCAACTGGATGATATCAACTGGCAGCTGGATGACAGCCAGCACTGGGTGATCACCGGTGCCAACGGTTCCGGTAAATCTGCATTAGCCGCTATTCTGGCGGGTGCCGGTGAGCAGGTATCAGGCAGCATCGAAGGTGTACCAGCCAGAGTCGGACTGGTTTCTTTCGAAGCTCAGGCAGAACTGATCGAACGGGAACGCAAGAAAGATGACGCCGACATCATGGACGTTATCTCCGAAGGTACACCGGTCCGTGAAATCCTCAATGAAGATGGCCGTAATCCCGAGCTGGTAGAGCAACTGGTGACCATGTTCAGACTGGACAGCCTGGTTGACCGCTCTTTCCGTAAACTCTCCACCGGCGAATCCCGCAAAGTGATGCTGATCCGTGCCCTGGCCAGTGAACCTGACCTCTTGGTACTGGATGAGCCGTTTGACGGTCTGGACGCCCACACTCTGGAGATGTTGCAACAGTATCTGGCCGGGCTGGTTGAGTCGGTACCTATGGTGTTGGTACTGAACCGTTTCGACGAGTTCCCCGACTTTATCACCCATATCGCTTACGTTGATCAGGGCCGCTTACAACTTCAGGTTGACCGGAAAGATGAGCAGGCCTACAACGAACTGTATCAACTGCTACACCTGAAAACCACTGACCTGGAAGTACCTGCTGCAGACCCGGAAAACGACATTCCCCGTCTGGACCCGACCCAGCCACTGGTGCGCCTGAACAAGATCAATATCACCTATGATGGTCACCGCATTATCGATTCACTGGACTGGACCATCGAACCTAACCAGCACTGGCAACTCAGCGGCCCGAACGGCAGCGGTAAAACCGGCCTGCTATCACTGATTACCGGTGATCATCCACAGTGCTATGTGAACGATATTTTCGTGTTTGGTTTCCAGCGCGGCAACGGCGAAAGCATCTGGCAGATCAAGCAGTTTATCGGCTACGTATCCACCGCCCTGCAGTGGGAATACAAAGTCGGTACCGGCTTGAGAAACGTCATTATCTCCGGCTTCTACGACAGCATCGGCCTGTACACTAAAGCCACAGAGAAACAGAAGCAGATCGCTGATGAGTGGCTGAAGCTACTGGGTATGAGCGACCGTGCTGATACCCCATTCAATAAGCTTTCTTACGGTGACCAGCGACTGCTACTGATCGCTCGTGCGATGGTGAAACACCCACCACTGCTGATTCTGGATGAGCCGTGTCTGGGTCTGGATGACATGAACCGGCAACTGGTCCTGGCCCTGATCGAGAAGATCTGCGCCGGTACCGAAACCTCGGTCCTGTATGTAAACCACCATCCGGAAGATCAAATCAAAGGGATCGAAAACTATCTGGCGCTGGAGAAGCGGACCCCGGAAGCGTAAGCCTCCGCCAGGTGGTAATAAAGTAGGAACGATGCCACTCAATCGCCGCGAGGGCGCACCTCCCACGAAAGAGAAGTGCCATAAAAGCATACGTAGCGAGGCACATCCACGTGCCGATTAATGGAGCAAGATATCGTGGCTGGACCGGAAGGCAGAGCCTTCCTCGCTCGACCGCTAAGCAGAGCTTAGCTTGCTGGAAAAAGCCGGCGATACAGAATGGAGGAGAGATAATCAGAGCTGTTGTTGATGCAATTCACAGGCAGGGAGTATTTTGTGGGAGGCGCGCCCTCGCGGCGATTAATCTTTACGGTGCCAATCGATCGCCGCGAGGGCGCGCCTCCCACAAATTAAGATTTACAGGTCGTGTGGCTCATCGCGGCAGGATGCCAATATGTAGCGAGGCACGTCCCCGTGCCGATTTGGGGGTATGGAAATCGTAGCTGGACCGGAAGGCAGGGCCTTCCTCGCTCGACCGCTAAGCAGAGCTTAGCTTGCTGGAAAAAGCCGGCGATACAAGGTGGTGGAGAAATAATCAGAGGTGTTGTTGAGGCATTTCACAGGCAGGGAGTATTTTGTGGGAGGCGCGCCCTCGCGGCGATTAATCTTTACGGTGCCAATCGATCGCCGCGAGGGCGCGCCTCTCACAGATTAAGATTTACAGGTCTTGTGGCTCATCGCGGCAAGATGCCGCTCCCACAAATTTAAGCGACCTCGGGTCCCGCTCTTCCCAGCCACCCGCAAGCCGCAAAGCGGCGTTCCCGCCACTCGCTAGCAAAGCTTGCTTAGCGGTCTCTATCCCAACATAAAAAAACGGGGCTTAAGCCCCGTTTCTTTTACATGTTGGGATAGTTCGGACCACCGCCGCCTTCCGGCGTTACCCAGGTAATGTTCTGGGCCGGGTCTTTGATATCACAGGTTTTACAGTGCACGCAGTTCTGGCTGTTGATCTGGAACTGCTGCTCGCCGTTCTCGTCGGTCAGCACTTCATACACACCCGCCGGGCAGAAGCGCTGGGCCGGTTCGTTGAACTTCGGCAGGTTCTGACTCAGCGGGATGCTGCTGTCGGTCAGTTTCAGGTGGCACGGCTGGCTCTCTTCGTGGTTGGTGTTGGACAGGAACACCGAAGAAGGCTTGTCGAAGCTCAGCACGCCATCCGGTTTCGGATAGTCGATCGCTTTACACTCGCTGGCCGGTTTCATCTGGGCGTAGTCTTCATGATTATCCCGGATGGGGAACGGCAGGCTGAAAATATTCTGATCAATAAAGTTCAGCGCGCCGCCGATCATGGTGCCGTATTTGTGCAGCGCCGGACCGAAGTTACGGCTGCGGTACAGCTCTTCATACACCCAGGAGTTTTTGAAGTTTTCGCCGTAAGCCGTCAGGTCGTTACCGCCCTCGTCTTCAGCAGCAAACGCGGCAAACAGGGTTTCAGCAGCAATCATGCCGGACTTCATCGCCGTGTGGGTGCCCTTGATCTTGGAGAAGTTCAGGGTACCGGCATCGCAACCCAGCAGCAGTGCGCCAGGCATGCTCATCTTCGGCAGAGCATTGAAGCCACCTTTAGTGATAGCGCGGGCACCGTAGGACACGCGTTTACCACCTTCCAGATAATCGGCGATCAGCGGGTGATGCTTCATACGCTGGAACTCGTCGAACGGGCTCAGGTGCGGGTTATCGTAGTTGAGGTCGGTAATCAAACCGACCACCACCTGGTTGTCTTCGGCGTGATAGAGGAAAAAGCCACCGCTGGCACCGCCTTCAGTCAGCGGCCAGCCGGCACCGTGCAGTACCAGACCAGGCTGATGTTTGGCCGGATCGATGTCCCACAGCTCTTTAATACCGATGCCGTAGTGCTGAGCATCGGCATCTTTATCTAGTTCGAACTTGCTGATCAGCTCTTTACCCAGGTGGCCACGGCAGCCTTCGGTAAAGATGGTGTACTTCGCCAGCAGATCCATACCCGGCATATAGGTGTCTTTCTGCTCACCGTTTTCATCCAGGCCCATATCGCCGGTACCGACACCGGCAACACGGCCATCATCGCCGTAGATGATGTGAGAAGCCGGGAAGCCCGGGAAGATTTCAACACCCAGTTGCTCAGCCTGCTCGGCTAACCAACGGCACAGGTTACCCACACTGGCGATGTAGTTGCCGTGGTTGTGCATGGTTTTCGGCACCAGACCGTTCGGGATCTTGCTGGCTTTCTGGCCGTCTTTCAGCAGGTAGATCTGATCTTCGGTAACTTCAGTGATCAGGGGAGCGCCCTGATCTTTCCAGTCCGGGAACAGTTCGTTCAGGGCGCGGGGTTCCACCACGGCACCGGACAGGATATGACCGCCCACCTCGGCGGCTTTTTCAACCACGCAGACCATCAGTTCCTGGCCTGCATCATTGGCCTGCTGCATCAGACGGCAGGCAGTGGACAGACCGGCAGGGCCAGCCCCGACGATCACCACGTCAAATTCCATTGCTTCTCGTTGCATCTCTCTCACCTTATGCTCGTGGGAACGCTACTTAAAATTGTGCATCACGGATAGCTTCGCTACCTGCTTCAATCACCTGCAGACAAGCAGTCGTGCGCGGCACTAACTGTTCACAGAAAAACTGAGCAGAATTCAGCTTGGCAGACATATATTCCGGATCGCCCTCACCGGCATCCAGTTTAGCCTGAGCACGCATCGCGCTCTTCGCCATCAGCCAGCCACCACAAAGATACCCGAACAGCATCATAAAGTTAACGCTGACACTTCCCGCAGAAAGGGGATCTTCGCTGTTTTCCAGCAACCATTTACGCGCCTGATGACCTGCGTCAAGTGCAGCAGTCAGACGCTGCGCCGCCAGAGAGAAACGACCACCCAGTTGAGCGAAATCTGCAACATCGGCGCTAATCTCTTCCAGCAGTTCAGCCAGATGAGTACCGCCATTCACCAGCGTCTTGCGCCCCACCAGATCCAGCGCCTGAATCCCGGTGGTGCCTTCATAGATAGTCAGAATACGGGCATCCCGGTAATGCTGTGCACTGCCGGTTTCCTCAATGAACCCCATACCGCCATGGATCTGGGTTCCCAGATAGGTCATCTCCTGTGCCAGCTCTGTCACCCAGCCTTTTACAATCGGCGTCAGCAGTTCTACCCGGGCCTGATTACCCCGGTCGATCTCAGCCGCAGCCGTCAGACACAGAGCACGCATCGCTTCAGAACCGGATTTCATCTGCATCAGCATGCGGCGCACATCCGGAAACTCGATAATCGGGAAACGGGAACCGTCTTTACGGGTACCCTGCAAACGTTCGCGGGCATATTCCAGCGCTTGCTGGTAAGAACGTTCAGAAACTGCCAGCCCCTGCAAGCCCACCCCCTGACGGGCATGGTTCATCATGGTGAACATATAGGCCAGACCTTTATTGGCTTCACCAACCAGATAACCTTCAGCACCGCCATTGTCACCAAAGCTCATAACACAGGTCGGACTGCCGTGGATCCCCAGCTTATGCTCAAGGGAGACACAGTGAGCATCGTTACGCTCAGCCGGATTGCCCGCAGCATCCAGTTTGAACTTAGGCACAACAAACAGCGAAATACCTTTCACACCCGCCGGTGCATCCGGCAGACGCCCCAGCACCAGATGGACGATATTCTCAGTCATCTGATGATCGCCCCAGGTGATGAAGATTTTCTGACCGGTAATCAGATAGTGATCCCCGTTGGGGATTGCTCTGGTTTTCACCGCCGCCAGATCCGTACCGGCATCCGGCTCGGTAAGGTTCATGGTACCGGTCCACTCCCCGCTGATCATTTTCGGCAGATAGTTCTGCTTAAGTGCATCATTGCCGTGATGAGCGATTGATTCGATAGCCCCCTGCCCCAGCAACGGACACAGCGCAAACGCCAGATTGGCGCTCTGCCAGATCTCGTTCACCGCAGTGCCCAGAACATTGGGCAGGTTCTGGCCGCCAAATGCTTCATCGGAAGTCAGAGACGCCCAGCCACCCTCCATGTATGCCTGATAGGCATCGGAGAAACCGGCAGTTTCTTCTACACCCAGCTCGCCCAGTACCGGATGCTGATGGTCGCCAACGGTATTCAGTGGTGCTATTACATCGCTGCCCAGCTTGCCCGCCTCAGTCAGGATTACAGAAGCCATTTCAGCGTTCAGATCTTCCTGCCCCAGGCTTTCACACAGGTCGTCGAAGCCCACCAGTTCATTGAGAACAAATTCGGCATCAGCCAGAGGGTGTCGATAATCACTCATCACGTTTTCTCCTTACAGCTGCTGATTCAGTTCAGGCAGGACATCAAACAGATCACCCACCAGGCCATAATCAGCCACCTGGAAGATCGGTGCTTCTTCATCCTTATTGATCGCCACGATCACTTTGGAATCTTTCATACCCGCAAGATGCTGAATTGCACCGGAGATACCCACCGCAACATACAGCTGAGGGGCAACCACTTTACCGGTCTGACCGACCTGCATATCGTTCGGCACAAAGCCGGCATCGACTGCAGCACGGGATGCACCAACCGCTGCACCCAGTTTGTCAGCAACGTTATAGAGCAGCTCGAAGTTATCCCCGTTACCCATACCGCGACCACCGGAAATGATGGTGTCTGCAGCGGTCAGCTCAGGGCGATCAGACTTCGCCAACTCTTCGCCAACAAAGCTGGACTGACCGGCATCACAGGCTTCAGTAACATTCTCAATCGCGGCTGAACCGCCGTCAGCAGCCACAGGATCGAATGCCGTGCCACGAACAGTCAGTAGCTTCACTGCATCCGCTGTTTTAACAGTCGCAATCGCGTTACCGGCGTAGACCGGGCGCTGGAAGGTATCCTCAGCTTCAACCGCGGTCACATCGGACAGTTGGTTCACATCCAGCAACGCAGCAACCCGCGGCAGATAGTTTTTACCGCTGGTCGTTGCCGGTGCCAGAATATGGCTACGGCCCCCTGCCAGCGCGAGGATCAGTTTAGAAATGTTTTCAGCCAGCTGGTGCTCATAGGCACTGTTATCAGCCAGCAGTACTTTTGCCACAGCAGGGATCTGTGCCGCCGCATCCGCCACAGCCTGACAGCCTGCACCGGCAACCAGCAGTTCAATCTGAGCGCCGTTTTTGGCAGCAATCTGCTCAGCGGCCGCCAGCAGGTTCAGGGTTACCGGTTTCAGCCCGGCATTATCATGTTCAGCAATAACCAGAATAGACATATGCGTGCTCCTTATCCGATAACCTTGGCTTCGTTTTTCAGTTTGTCGACCAGTTGCTCTACCGACCCGACTTTAATACCTGCCTGACGCTCAGCCGGTGGCTGCACGTTGATCAGAGTGATGTTATTGCTGACTGCGACTCCCAGATCGGCAGCACTCTTCTCCGCCAGCGGTTTACGCTTGGCCTTCATAATGTTCGGCAGAGAGGCGTAACGCGGTTCATTCAGACGCAGATCCGTCGTAACAATGGCTGGCAGACTCAGCTGCAGCGTTTGCAGACCGCCATCAATTTCGCGGGTCACCTGCACTGTATCGTTTTCAACTTTCACTTCTGATGCGAAGGTAGCCTGTGGCAGATCCATCAGTGCCGCCAGCATCTGGCCGGTCTGATTGTTATCAGAATCGATAGACTGTTTCCCCAGAATAATCAGGCCTGGCTGCTCCTCTTCTGCGACCGCTTTCAGCAGCTTCGCAACCGACAGTGCATCAACAGGGCCTTCGGCATTGATATGAATTGCACGGTCAGCACCCAGCGCCATTGCGGTGCGCAGCTGTTCCTGACAAGCCTTATCACCGATCGATACCACCACAACCTCTTCAGCAATTCCGGCTTCTTTCAGACGAATGGCCTCTTCTACAGCGATCTCGCAGAACGGATTCATCGCCATTTTGACGTTCGCCAGATCCACATCGCTGTTATCTGCCTTAACCCGTACTTTGACGTTGTAATCAATAACCCGCTTCACCGGGACCAGAATTTTCATAGCGCTTTACCTGCCTTTTTTTATTCAGCCATTGACCTGTTTTTTGTCCGTTTTAGTCTGGCGTTAGCGGCCGCTGCCATCAATATCAAAAAAAGCCCAATGATTAACAAAAAGGGTCAACCATACCGGACGATACATGACTTATTAGGACAGCAAGGCTATGATCAGTGCATTAAGGGACAGGTAATCAATACAAAACAGCAGCGAGTGCAACCAGCATGAGTCACGAGCATCATTCAATTTCGGCCCATTTTGCCAAGAACGTTACCCAGGCGGCGGTACGCCGGGGGCTGGACGAAGCACAGCTATTGCAGGAAGCAGGGCTGTCGCGGGAGTTGCTGGAAAACGATGAGATCCGCATCACCCCTCAACAACTGAGTAGCCTGATGCAGTCGGTCTGGCGCATCGCTGATGACGAACTGCTCTGTATGGCAAGCCAGCCTTCCCGCCACGGCGTATTCAGTCTGATGGCTAAACAGGTACTGCCCAGTGGTAACCTGCGTCAGCTGTATCGCCGTGCGGCCCGCTTCTACAATCTGGTCACACCTTCAAAACAGTTACGCTTTGAAGAACGAAATGACTGCGCTCGCTTCTATCTTGAACTGGAACAGCCGGAACTGGATGAAGGGAATACTCTGGTGGATTTCCTGCTGCTGCTCTGGCATCGCTTTCCGAGCTGGATGATCGGCCAGAAAATCCAGCTGCACCGGGTCTGTTTCACACAATCGAAACCCGCTCATTATGGCGAATACCGGCTGATGTTCCCCTGCGAAGTGCTCTACGACCAGCCGCACAACTATCTGGAATTTGATAATCAGGTACTGAACGCACCGATTATTCAGACCCAGCAAACCCTCAGCGCCTATCTTCGACGCTGCCCGCTGGACTGGTTCAAACGGCAGTCTTACTATCCGGTTTATACCCGTAAAGTGATGGACTATCTGGAAGGTGCCGAAGACATGGCCGGTGTGAATATGCAGCTGATCGCTGATCAGATACATACCACCACCCGTACCCTGCGCCGCAAACTGATCGAAGAAGGCACCAGCTTTCAGGAACTGAAAGACAGCGTACGGCGGGACGAAGCGATCCACTATCTCAGCCAGCCGGATCTTCCGATATCTCAGATCGCCCGTAAGCTGGGTTTTACCGAAGCGGCCGCCTTTACCCGGGCATTCAAGCACTGGACCGGTATCTCACCCAGCGCTTACCGCAAGTCAAAATAAACCGAAATTCTCAGATGCAGCGTAGGGAAACACAATGACAACAGTCTCACTTATTCTGGGTAGCGGCGGCGCCCGCGGCCTGGCCCATATCGGTGTCATCCACTATCTGGAAGAAAACGGCTACAGGATCGAATCAATCTCCGGCTGCTCTATCGGCGCACTGGTCGGTGGTATCTATGCCGCAGGCCAACTGGATCAGTTTGAAAGCTGGGTACGCGCCATAACCAAACTGGATATTCTGGCGCTGCTGGACTTGTCATGGAGTAAAACCGGGCTGGTCAAGGGCGACAGAATCATCAACACCCTGATTGATCTGGTGGGAGATATCCACATCGAAGATCTGCCAATCCGTTACACGGCGGTGGCTGCTGATGTTAACAAAGAGCGTGAGGTCTGGATGAACTCCGGTCGGCTGTTTGACGCAATACGCGCTTCTATCTCCCTGCCCATGTTCTTCACGCCCCATTACTACAATGGCGCCCATCTGATCGATGGTGGCGTGCTGAATCCGGTCCCCATCGCACCGACATTCAGCGACAAAACGGATATGAGTATTGCCGTGAACCTCGGCGGCGAATTAATTGAAAGCCTGTCCGCACCGGTACTTCCTGAACCCGTTGCTGAACCGGAAAGCGACTCTATCGCCGACAAAATCAGCCACTATATCGATAAGCTGAAAGATAAAACCGACCTGTCCACAGGCGTCGACTGGGATGCTTACGCCATCGCCAACCAGGCGTTCGATGCCATGCAGAGCACCATCGCCCGGCAGAAGCTGGCGGCTTATCCACCGGACCAGAGCATTATTCTGCCCAGGAACGCCTGCAGTATGTTCGACTTTGATCGTGCCGGAGAGATGATCGAGCTGGGCTACAACGAGGCCCGGAAGAGCCTGACATCAGGCTGAACAATAGAGAATTAAGCAATGACCCAACAAGCCCACTTTATTCTGATGGCCACCTATAACAGCCGAATGAATAAGCAACTTTTTCAGGCCGCAGCACAGTTATCCGAATCTGAATTGCAGGTAGATCGCGGAGCCTTCTTTGGTTCCATCATCGGTACACTGAATCACATACTGGTTGGCGACCTGATCTGGTTATCCCGGTTTGCAACACATTCACAGCGTTACCTATCATTAACCGAACTGCAGGCACTGCATCAACCATCCAAGCTGAATGATATGATCTATCCGGATCTGGCATCTCTACAGATCGCCCGGAACACGACTGATCAGGCTATTGAGCGATGGCTGACGTCAGAGGTTGAGGAACCAGATTTTGCCCGGTCGCTGAAATACACCAATACAAAAGGCATCGTCAGCGAGCGTAATTTCGGCGAGCTGGTTGCACATCTGTTTAACCATCAGACGCATCATCGGGGTCAGGCCTCTACCCTGCTCAGCCAGGCCGGCACAGATATCGGTGTAACCGATTTCCTGATCGATATTCCTGATCTGGCGGAGAGATCACAGCCCGGTCAGGTAAACGACGATAGATAATAGGCGATAAATAAAAAGAGCCTGGCACCTTTATCTAGCAACTTGTTATAAGTTTTTCTCGGCTTCTTTGTTGTGCCATACACGCAAAATGTGAATTTCTTCACCAGCTACTAGATAGCGGACAGTATACGAGGTTACAAATAAATCTCTGATAAGCTCAGGGTCAGGTGCTTTGGCTACAGGTAAACCCATTCTGGGAAACCTGTCGAGTTTACTGATGCCTTCTAAAAGTTCGCCAGCGATTCTTTGGGCTGCATTTGGGTTCTTTTCGGCAATGAACTCCCGTAACCGCTCTAAATCACCTATAGCTTCCGGCGTATAGGAAATAGTCATTATTCAGGTGATGCCTTCTCGTCTTTGGAGCCCCAGCTCTGAAGCCATTCCTCAACTTCAGTGCCATTGATGGACTTGCCTGACTTTACGGAATCCAAGGCCTGGAGGGTATCTTCCCAGCGAGAATCCTCCATGGCCTGACGAGCCAAAAACTCTTTAACCGCCTGATTTATAATATAATTCTTACTTCTATCTAATTTAATCGAAAGCTTCTCTAGAGGTTTTTCAACCTCAGCATTAAGGCGAATACTAGTAACGCTCATAGTGGCCCCCACACATTGTGTTCACATGTAATACAGAATACTACAAACGACCAGATAGAACGAGTGACTTATAACGCCGCGCTCTGCGGAAATTTAGGAGCGCCAGCGAGTAAATTTTCCGTAGCAGCGTCTTGTTATATTTCATTTCCCTTTCGTTCTCGATATCACACCCATCATGGAGTGAGAAAATTGTCCAATTTCTGCTTTTTCATCGAGCTTGTCGGAAATATATTTACCTGTTGCAGCCACCCCACCTAGGGGAAGTAATGCACCCAAGAAAGGGGCTAGAACTGGAAACATTGTTACAGCTAGTGTGCCACCAGCAATTAAAGCCGTGTATTTATGTTTGGCTTGATATTTATCATTAAGTGATGAAATCTGCTTCTCGTGTTTCGATATGGCTCTTTCAATGTGAGAGCATACTTCGGCAGCAACATACCCTAAATCATCGAGATTGGTATTAGGCAAACTGTTAACTAAATCTCTTAGCTCTCTCCTAAATTCAACATTCTCATCGGTCTTCCTCAATGCTACGAGCTGCGCGTCTTTGATATTGGCCAAATAATCAAGCCTTTTAGACGTAAGAGACTGTAGAATTGCTGAGGTAGAGGGATCAAATGAGGCAACTTCACCAGCAGATGAATTTTTCATACTTGCGATAAGCTGGTAATAATGCGCCTGTGCGTTTACACACAGAAATGGATGGCTTCTTAGCTCATCGGAATTTTCCAGTAAATGGTAGTTTGGCATAATACGCTCAAAAATAGCGTTGGTCACAACGCTAGCATCACCTTTCGAAAACAGCTCATTACACCAATCTTCTGACCTCCATTGCCTCATTTCTGCCTTGTAATTTTCTAGCTCTACTTTTAGAGGCTCCCCAGGTTCAGATCCGGGTGAGACAAAGAGCCTCGCTCCTTCAATTTTTTCAAAGTACAGGTCAGGGTATTTTGTAGCAAACTCCAAAATATCTTGAGAATGCGTTATACCTGAGTCTACATAATGCGAAAATACATCGGTGATAAGCTGAATGCTATTTTCATGCGTTTGCTGATCATATTCTTCAAGTGACTTATCAAAACTTGGAAATACAAAAAATGGTGGGAGATCAAATTCATCTCCTTTTAGATCACACAAATGCAATATGAAAAATGCCATCTGAAGCGGGATAACATGACTGAACTTCTCTTCGTCTCGTTTTTTCTCTAGCCATGGCATTACGGGGTCTGGAATTAAAACTGTATCGGAATATAAAAGTGATTTTCGTGTAGCATTTAACTGTGTTTCTAGGAAACGACTGCTTCCGCCCAAATTCAATTTACATGCATCTAGTTTCTTAGCTGCGCTAAAGGCTTTTTCACCTTCTTCCGAATATAGTTTCTTAAGTTCTGTCTCGAGAGTTGAAAATGCCACCATAGCACTTTCAGCCCGGCTAGATCTTTCTCTTAAACTAACAGCCATTCTTTGAATAGAGTCTGAAAAGCTATCCAGAGGTGAAAAGTCACGTGGTAGACGTCCTGTCACGCTGAGGAAAAACTCGGTCAATATCTCAAAGTATCTATCTTGATAAATAATTAAGTCGTGTAATTCCTGCTGACTCACTTAAGTACTCCGATTGAAATATAACGCCCGGCACAACGGCGAGCCACGCAGTGGCGAGTCCAGTGCAGCTTACAGCACGTGTTGCTGCCGCTTGTTAAATGCCAAATCTGGCTAAGGTGAATTAATTTCATCAAGGGTTTCTTCATATTCAAAGTACCGCCCGATTGCATGATCTAGTTTGGCAAATGCTTTATCGAGTGACTTTCCATCATAGCAAAAAGCTACAACCATATTTGATTCATCACATGCGGTAATGAAGTAGCTTCCATTGTGCTGTGGATCAAAAGATATACTGCAATCTGAGTTGATCCATTCTGTAATATTTTTGTATTCGTTTTCGATGCTCATTTTCTTGTAGTATTTAACGCCGCTAGCAACGGCGGACTTGGAGGCGCGAAGCGCCGGAAAGGCCGTCCAGCCGCGTAGCGGCGATGTTGGCTAGCCTTGTTAAATTTTTACGACATTCCACTTTTGTATGTATTCCATGCAGCCCAAATTTCTTTAGCAACAATATAGAACTCGTCCAATTCTCTTTTCTCCCCGAACCATCGTGCAAACTCTTCCTGAACAACCACCTGGATATCTTCTATTGTTTCCGTTTCGGGTAACCGTGGCAGTATCGTCTCTACTTCTGGTTCGTACTCATCGTCATTCGTTTCGAAGTTTATCCCTTCGATATCGTTTGCAAATAATATTGCAGAAATGCAGTAATACAATTTTCTGTATTTCCCCGATATTACATTTTTATCTATTCTCATATTTTTGACGGATTTTAACCGCACTGAAATTTAACGCCCAAAGCAACCGCGCCGAAGGCGTCGGATTGCCTTTGCTTGTTAGTTGCTTTTCTCACGTTTGAGCCTTTGT
This sequence comes from uncultured Amphritea sp., assembly GCA_963669425.2. Taxonomy (GTDB): domain Bacteria; phylum Pseudomonadota; class Gammaproteobacteria; order Pseudomonadales; family Balneatricaceae; genus Amphritea. The sequence goes on along the minus strand of CAXXNC010000002.1, from coordinate 584,290 downwards.
AACTCTGGTAAGGCTCCAAGATGCGACACCAATTGGTTAACTCCTACTTGATAGATATCTCTTGCTGTAGCTTCCTGAGGTGGTTTCATAAAAAGGCTATGTACGTGCCACTTAAGATTCCCACAGAGCTGCTGCACTTTGTTATCGGTGAATGATGCGGTTACCTTGTGAGCAAATTCATTTCTGATTTTTCCGACGGCTTTAATATCCTTGTATACCAGTTCAGGAATTACTCCAAGTAGATATAGTAGCCTTGCTCTTGGGACTAACCCAGACAGAGGTCCTATCGAGTCACTCAAAAGTTCTCCCGCCTCTTTAGGATCATCAATGAAAGTAGCCTCAACTATTTCCTTTATCAGGCTTTCAATATATGCGCAGCCAACAATCACGATTTCACGATCATTATCATGCTCATAATCAAATGAACTGGAAAATTCTAAAAGCCGTTCAAGTTCTGAGTTCATGAGTTCTCCAAGCGCAACTAACGCCGCTAGCAACGGCGGACTTGGAGGCGCGAAGCGCCGGAAAGGCCGTCCAGCCGCGTAGCGGCGATGTTGGCTAGCCTTGTTAAATTTTTACGACATTCCACTTTTGTATGTATTCCATGCAGCCCAAATTTCTTTAGCAACAATATAGAACTCGTCCAATTCTCTTTTCTCCCCGAACCATCGTGCAAACTCTTCCTGAACAACCACCTGGATATCTTCTATTGTTTCCGTTTCGGGTAACCGTGGCAGTATCGTCTCTACTTCTGGTTCGTACTCATCGTCATTCGTTTCGAAGTTTATCCCTTCGATATCGTTTGCAAATAATATTGCAGAAATGCAGTAATACAATTTTCTGTATTTCCCCGATATTACATTTTTATCTATTCTCATATTTTTGACGGATTTTAACCGCACTGAAATTTAACGCTTAGGGTAACGGGCCGGAGTAAGCGAAGCTTACGGAGGTCCAGCCAGCTTGCTGGCGAGCGTTGACCCTTTTGTTATATTTTGATTCTGGTTTGGTCATCAATACTTTCTACTGCTAGTGATCTTCCATTAGAAAAGACAAACTCTACTTGTGCCCCTTCGGAGGTTAACCTGCTTGTGCATGAGGAAACTGTAGCCCCCTCCACTCCAAGCTTGTGACCCCAGTCTACTAATGGATATCCGAACTCCTGGTTTCTACTTGCTGTTTCATCTTGGAGTCCGTTACTTCCATTTCGCCAGAAGACTATTTCATCGTCGAAATAAAGGCGATACCACTCCCCAGAAGCTTTGATATACAGAACATTGGCCTCATCTTCTAGCTTTTCATCACACCAAAACTCTTGAGCAATGAGTTTCTCAATGGTTCGGTTTTCAAGTTTTGGCCATTCGCCGTTAATCGAAGGCTTGCTCATAGCTCAAAAAATATAACGCCTATAATAACCAGCGCGAGAAAAGCGCTAGCTTTTTGAGTGTCTGGTTGATTATTTTGTTAGGCTAGCCGCCCATGAATGTAATACCAGCCCGGCAAAGTTCTATTTGCTTTTTGAGGGCCTCTTTGTCGGGCTGTAAGTCCATGAATTTTGCTGCCACCTCCATACTTTCAAACTTAAAGTGATTGGCAATGTGGAATCTCAATAACTGCTCTACATAGCTCTTTAGTTGATATACATGTGTATCAATATCGTTTTCACCTGCACCCAAATGTACAGACCTGTTTCTGTATTGCCTTAAATGCTCCAAAACCTGCCTATTGTATTCACGATCGGCATATTGGAATGCAGCGCGTTTGATTGTTTTATCGTAACTGTCTTTCAGTGTATGAGTAAGACCTTCAAGGACGCTCCACAGTTTAATAAAAACAGCATTGTAGTCTTGCGAATCCAATGCTCTTACATACCTGATAATTGCAGATTCAACGTCTTTTCCGTAGCTATTTTTCCTCAGAGCCTTTCGGACATTTTTAGTGAATTCAAGCGTTTTATACGAGTTCTTAGCAAAATCTACTTTCGAATGATCCTTGTAATGCTCCGGCTCATACCAGAATGTATCATTTACCTTTTCACCATTTTTATCATGGAGAGTATGCAAGGCACCCAAGGTGATTTGATTTATTGGTTTCTTTCTTCCGCCGAAGCTCAGCACCATTGATTTATTAATGTGTAAGTTCCATATTCCTCGTAGTAAATCAATGGCATCCAGCATTTTCTCCACAGCCTCATGGGCGGTTTTATCAGAGATATGAGCTACTACGTAGTATGAGAAGCTTTCATCTTTATCTATCAGCCAAGACGATACTTCCGACAAAACACTAGTTCTGGCCTTTCTATATTTCTTTGGTATTTGCTTGTAAAAACGAATAGTACAGCCATTAATGCTATATCTCGGCAAATCATTACCAAAGTTGATATTTAGCGTAGTAAGGAGCCAATAAGGTTCATTTGGTTTTCCCAAATGTTCCCTCACGGATTTTTTGACAGCGGAAATAACGTTATTCTTTGTCAATTCCTGTTTTTTCGCTGCCTCATGAAACCCTTTCACAATAAGCTGATGAGCAATCTCTTGCGAAATCCCTTCATCGACATCAACCATTGATTTGAGCACTTGAATATATTCATTGTACTCAAACCCACTAAATGACGCTTTTTCGCCATCTAGTGTTCTAATTGCATCGAGCTTTCCCAATACGACATCTGGGTTAAAGCCATTTTTCCATTTTACGCTCAACTACGTTCCTTTTTTAAAAGCCTAACGACTGGCACACAAGTCCGACTTGCGAAGCAATAAAGGATCTTGTGCTGCAATTTGTTGTCCTGGCCCGACCGTGCCAGAACTTTCTGACAGGAAGGACTCCATTACGGAACCACTGAGCTGAAAAGACATGATGCGCTTTTTACTCGGCACAGTGCAGAAAACTAAGCCCATATCGTGAATCATCCTTGCCGTGAATCGGGTTCGGCGTCTACTGAACGCGTTCAAGAGCGCCGCTCGCGGTTCACGGTAGCATGTGAGTGATTTCACAGATATAGGACAATTTCTGAATTTTGCACCGGGTAACACTATCTCGTCCTCTGAGATATTCATAAAATAATGAAGAGCGTAATGCTCTGCTTTTCTATCAGATAACCGACGGGGTCAGCGACAACATTTTAATAACGAGCCAGCGCGTTTTTCTTCCAACTCGGGAAATATGAAAAGCCGTAAGAGTTTGAATCTGAATAACTTTCAGACAGCACTGCCATTTTCCTCCGATAAAAACGAGCGCGCGCGTTTTGATGATTTTGCTTGCGCGTTATTCTGCGAAGCGATATCCCTAAGTGCTTAATATCTAATCAATTTCATAAGAATGCAAGCGTAAAAACGAGCCAACTTGAACAGCAAACCGAGCCATAAAGTCTGGACTTATCCAGATATGCTGTATATATATGGCCCTTCGCTTTTTCTGGTGGGTTCACCTTCCTCTCTGTCCCATTCTTCGGCATTATTTGACGAATCATTCAACAGCCTCATGGAACGATAGTGGATCAGAACCGGCTTTATGAACGAATTCTGGGCTTATCCCAGCCTTGGTACGTATCCTCAGTTGAACTCAATGAAGCAAGTGGTGAAATTACCGTTGAAGTCGACCTTATAGACGGTATCTTGCTGCTATGTCCCAAGTGCGGAAAGTCCTGTCCGCGCTATGACCACCGGCCCAGAAAGTGGCGCCATCTTGATACCTGCCAATTCCAAACCTTAATTCGATCTGACGTTCCAAGAATTAACTGTCCAGAACATGGGGCATTAACGATCCAAGTACCTTGGGCAGAAGATAGCAGCCGTTATACCCAGCTATTCGAAGGCAGTGTTATTCGATGGCTACAGGAAACGTCCATTCGGGCTGTGAGCCGGAGACTGGGACTTAGTTGGAGTGCTATTGACGGCATCATGGCTCGCGCTGTCAAAAGGGGCCTCAAACGCAGAGGGACATTAGACGCAACCAGACTAGCAGTTGATGAAACATCATTCCGCAAAGGACACGATTACGTCACTATCGTATCGAATCAGCATGGGCAGGTCTTGGCTGTTGAGGAAGGGAAGTCATCAAGTAGCCTGGCCCAGTACTACAAATCGTTATCTCCAGCTCAGCGCGTCAAGGTCGAATCCATTTCAATGGATATGAGCCCAGCCTTTCAAAAGGCTACTTTGGAGTATATTCCTGATGCAAAAAGAAAAATTGCCTTCGACCACTTTCATATAGCTCAGTCACTCCTTGAGGCGCTCAACGTCACGCGTAAATCAGAATTGCTACAAGTCGATCAAAGCTTACGAAAGCATGCACATCAAACCCGCTATCACTGGATGCGGAATCGTCACACGTTGGATATTCAACAGAAATCACAATTAGACGCCTTAGTGTGTCAGCTGTCAGATACCGCACTAGTGTGGTACTTCAAGGAGAAAGCACGTGATATCTGGAAAGGAAACCGAGTACGAGGAGCTACCACTGCGTGGCGGGAATGGATAGGTCTGGCTAAAGCGTCTGCCATAAAGCCACTGCAAGTTACGGCAGGGCATATAGAAAAGAACCTATGGGGCATCTTAAATGCAATGCGGTTGCAGGCATCAAATGCACTGGCAGAAGCGATCAATAGTAAGATCAGAATCTTGCGGGTCAAAGCGCACGGATATCGTAATAAGGAGCGATTCAAGCGGGCGATTCTCTTCCACTTCGGGGGACTCTCACTAGAGCCTACCCACTGAATTTGGTGAAGGGCCATATATATACATATATAGCTTTGATTTTATTCACAGGGAGTGTGAGTCATGTCCAGCAGTCCATTCATCAATTCTGTACGCCAGGAAATACGATTGCGCGGTTACAGTCTTCGAACTGAGAAAACCTACCTCCACTGGATTAAACAATACATTCGTTTCCACAGCCTGAGGCATCCGGCAGATCTTGATCGGTCACATGTCCGTCACTTTCTCAGTGCTCTGTCTAACGAACGCCATGTCTCTGTCAATACTCAGAAAACAGCGTTAAACGCTCTGGCATTTCTATACCATCAGGTACTCAATAAACAACTTGGAGATCTGGGCTTTCAGCGTGCAAAACAGTACCGCAGAATACCTACCGTAATGACTCCAACCGAAGTTTCATCTTTACTGTTAAAAATGGAAGGCCGGGACTGGCTGATATTTTCACTGCTTTACGGTAGCGGGTTACGAGTCAGCGAGTGTTTAAGGCTAAGGATTAAAGATATCGATTTCGATAATTATTCGATTCTGGTCAGAGACGGTAAAGGCGGAAAAGACAGAAGCACATTGCTAAGCAAATCACTGATTCCTGCCCTTCAACAACAAATCGCGGCCTCTCTGAAAGTACAGGAGATAGATAACCGCGAAGGAGTCGGCCCTTCTATGCCCTATGCCTTAGGCAGAAAAATACCCAATGCTTTCAGACAGCCCGCATGGATGTTTATCTTCCCTTCAAGTGGATTATGTAACCACCCAATCACGGGGCAGCTATGCAGGCATCACCTGCATGATACTGTCCCCAGAAAGGCTCTTAAAAAAGCACTGACTGAAATCCGTCCTATCAATAAGCGGGTTACCTGCCATACCTTCAGGCACAGCTTTGCCACCCATCTTCTTGAAGCGGGAAAAGATATCAGAACAGTGCAGGAGTTATTGGGCCACAGTGATGTTAAAACGACGCAAATTTATACCCATGTGGTTGGTGATAAATTCGCAGGAACAACCAGCCCTCTCGACCGGTTAACCTACTGAGTGTTTTTCTGCCGAGGCCTAGTCTGGTCCCCGGCAGATATTAAATTAGAGTGAATATTACTCAGCCCAACCGGCAACCGCTTTTACTTCAAGGAACTCTTCCAGCCCCCAGCGGCCACCTTCACGGCCGTTACCGGATTGTTTGTAACCGCCGAATGGAGAGCCTGCGCCCAGCAGCTCGCCATTGATCTGTACCATACCGGCACGCAGGCGACGGGCAACGCGGTTGGCTTTTTCGCCATCCTGGGTTTGCAGGTAATGGGTCAGCCCATATGGGCTGTCGTTGGCGATGGCGATCGCCTCTTCTTCGGTATCGAACGGGATGATCGACAGGACCGGGCCGAAGATCTCTTCTTTGGCGATGGTCATGTCGTTGTTTACATCGGCGAATACCGTTGGTTTTACGAAGTAGCCGGATTCCATACCTTCCGGTTTACCTGTACCACCGGCCACCAGACGCGCGCCTTCATCGATACCCGCCTGAATCAGGTTCTGAATACGATTAAACTGAACCTCAGACACCACCGGGCCGATATGACGCCCCTCTTCTGAAGCTGGGCCTACTGCGGTTTTAGCAGCAACCTCGGCAGCGGTAGCCACGGCCTGATCATAAACAGAACGCTCCACTAGCATACGGGTCGGCGCATTACAGGACTGCCCGCTGTTATTGAAGCAGTGACGAACACCACGGATAACGGCTTTTTCGTCAGCGTCGGCGAAGATCAGGTTGGCACCCTTACCGCCCAGCTCCAGGCTGACACGCTTGACGGTGTCCGCAGCGTTCTTGGAGATCGCGATGCCGGCGCGGGTCGATCCTGTAAAGGAGACCATATCCACTTCTGGATGACCGGACAGACGGGTACCCACTCCCAGACCATCACCGTTCACCAGGTTGAAGACACCGGCCGGGAAGCCTGCTTCATCGATCATTTCAGCGAACAGCATGCCCGACAGCGGAGATACTTCTGACGGTTTCAGCACCATGGTGCAACCGGTTGCCAGTGCAGCAATTACTTTCAGTGCTACCTGGTTCATCGGCCAGTTCCAAGGGGTGATCAGTGCACAGACACCAATCGGTTCCATCAGAATACGGTTATTCGGGGCATGCTCGCCCAGAAACTGATCGAATTCACACTCTTTCAATGCGCGAATCAGGTTTTTGATATGCCCTGCACCGGCACCCCACTGAGCGGTTTGTGCCAACGCAATCGGTGCGCCCATCTCAGTCGAGATCGCTTCTGCCATCTCAGCAGAGCGGGCTTTGTAGATACTGTAAAGTTTATCCAGCAGCTCGAGGCGCTGCTCTTTGCTGGTCTGGCTCCAGCTATCAAACGCTGCTCGGGCAGCGGCAACCGCCGCATCGGTATCGGCATCAGAACCCAGAGAGATAACCGCACAGGTCTCTTCGGTGGATGGATTGATCACTTCGCAATCCTGTCCCTGAACCGGATCAACCCACTGACCGTTGATATAAAACTGACGCTTATCCTGCATGGCTATACCCTCAACAATTCATCGAGCCCATCACAACCGGGCGAAAAACAATGCAATCAGTCTAAGGGTAATCACCTATAAAGCAAGCTGAAAAAACTTAGGTTATTCAGTGCCAGGGGTCGTCATGATAGCGGGCGTGGATCTCTATGAACTCTTCCCGCAGAGAGGTCACGGCCTCAACGCACACAGGCTCGAACAATACACCGGAATTTTCCTGCAGATAGGCGATCGCCTCATCCACCGACCAGGCTCTTTTGTAGGGTCTGTCGCAGGTAAGGGAGTCAAACACATCGGCAATAGCGACAATTCTGGCTTCCACCGGAATCTCATCACCCGCCAGCCCTTCCGGATAGCCGCTGCCATCGTAGCGCTCATGATGATAGCTGATGATATTTTTCAGCATACTGATGTGATAGATACCGTCCAGACCGAACTCCCGGGTCATCATATCGGCCATTTCACGGCCCTTGGTGACATGGGTTTTAATCACTTCATACTCTTCAGCGCTGAGCTTAGCTTGCTTGAACAGAATACTGTCAGGGATCGCGATCTTGCCGATATCATGCAGCTCTGAAAAGCGGTAGATAAACTCGACATCCTCATCGTCCAGACCGAACTGTTCTGCGGTTTTAACCGCGATACGGCGGGAATAACAAGCCATCCGCTTCAGGTGCATTGCGGTTTCTTCGTCGCGATGACGGCTGAACTCAATCGCCGTGCTCACCGCCCCATTCAGAGTGCGCATGGAAGCAAACTGAATAGCGATAATGGCGGTCAGCATCTTGGCATAGGATGACAGGTAATGGGTGGTCTCCGCATCGAAGTAACCGACACAGTCCGCATCGAAGAACAGAAACCCCAGCAACAGATCATCACACACCAGCGGTTCGGTATAGCTGGACTTGTAGTTCGCAGCCAGCATCCCCTGACTATGCTGCGAGGTGGAATCAGCAAAGATGGACAGATCATCAATCACACGGGGCTGACCTGATTCAGCCAGCTCCTTCAACGAGGGCACATCGCTGAGCTTAACGTCATAAAACGCCAGGGGAGGATAGCCCTCGGTACTGTGAGCAAATGTTTTCAGACTGTCGGTCTGAGGTTCATACACCGCCAGAGCTACCCGGCGCAGGCTGGGAAAACGTCCGCGCAGTTCATCATGGATATTGAGGATGGTGTCGTTGATCGAGTGATGTTGCATTCCATGCCTTAATTGCTGTCGCAAAATTCAAACACATTTAATTAGGAGATATAAATAACAAACCGCAAGACATAAGTATATTTCTGAGTTGCCAAAATGGGGCCGTAACAGGGCGAGCCTGCTGTAAACTGCCTCTTTTTCTACAGTTTACATGTACTTCTGTAACTTTTAGGCACGTCCAATGACTGACAGCCATAAAAAATGCCCACTTCTGTTAAAAAGTGGGCACTTCATCGACTAGTCTCAAGAAAGTATGTCAGGCGACCAGACTCCACCAGGTAGGAGCATTCTGTTCACGATCTTTACCCTGACAGAGCTCTTCGTTATCGGCAGCGTTGCATTCTTCAGCCCATGCCGCTAACAATTCAATATGGCTCGGTTCAATACCGCAGCAGCCGCCGATAAACGTGGCACCCAGTTGCTGCCAGATTTTTGCGTACTCAAGATACTCTTTTGGTGAGAAGTAGCGGGTTTCCTGCAGTGCACCATTCGCCAGGTGACCCGGCTTGATTGCCGAGAAGCTGTTAGCGTAGGCACCAATGGTCAGCTCTCTGTCTGTCCCTTCCAACACAGCATTCACTTCCCGAATACCCTGCTCGATTACTTCAGGAATCGAGCAATTAAAAAACAGACCTGCCGCCTCGCTATCGATCAGTGCTTTAGCTGCATCGCTAACCAATTCACCTGAACGCAGACGAGCCGATTGCGCCAGATCATCGACCAGACTGAAGGAGATAATGTAAGGCTTATCAGTCTGTTCAAATACCCGGGTCAACACCGCCAGCTCAGCCAGGCTGGAAACCGTTTCAGCCAGCCAGATATCAACATACTTTTCCTGTGCCTGAAGCAGCTCAGAGGCGATCTGATAAGCAGCATCGGCATCGAAAAGGTCTGGCCGGTAAGAGCCCTGAACCGGAGGAATGGAACCGGCAATCAGCAGTTCATCAGCAGACTCTTCAGCCACTTCGTAAGCGATTTGCGCCGCTTTAGTTGCCAACGCGGCACCCTGCTCGGCGTACAGTTCCTCTCCCAGATGAAATGGCACGCAGGCATAGCTATTGACGGTGATGACCCGTGCACCCGCATCAACAAAGTTCTGGTGAGCCTGTTTTACATGTTGTGGGGATTCAATCAGCGCCTGAGCACTCCACAGGGGTTGAGAGAAAGGAGCGCCGATGCGTTGCAGTTCACGGCCCAGGCCGCCATCAAGAATTGTAATTGTAGTCATGTGTGTGTACCCGAACCGTTGTAAAAGAATGACTTTATTCAACCACATTCTGGCCACAACAAAAGCGAGCATTTTTTGATCAAACATGAGCCATATTCAAGAAGAATCATTTTATGGTGATTTAAAGTAATATTTAAGTAATCCAATTCAACACCATATCTCGGTCATATAGCAGTACTTCAGCGAGTAATAATTCAATGCGCTACATACTCATAACAGCGCCTGACCAGGATTATTTATTAAATCTTAAGCAACTCAGGATCCGTGTTATCAAGGACCGAATGGCAACACTGCTTCTTTAGAACCTCATTTCGCCAATATGGATTGAATTTGTAACACCCAATATGAAATGAATCATGGTTACTCACCTCTAACTCTGCACATTGTCTTCTGAGCATTTCTCTTAGCTCGATGACAGCCGGGGTCATCTGTTTCCAGTCCGGACAAAGCAGATACAACTGAGCAGGAGTTGACTGATACTCTGCCAATTGTGAAATCAAAGCACCACTCCTGAGTTCAGCATCAACATCAATCAGGTAACTTGCCTGACTTTTGAAGATTCCAACAGTGGGGTTCGATCCTCAGTCGCCGCCAAAATATTCACTTACCAGATCCCGGACCTGATTCCCCTCTTTGATTAAGTACGGGCTCTGGGGCGTACCATAATGCCTTCGATGGATCAGGTTCTGGATGATCTGAAAGGCCACTACGCTTGATACATCGTAAAATTGCTGTGCTTAACTTATTCACTTCTGCCCTGTAATAGGGCATTCTGCATTCCAAATACATAATTTAGGTTCACGCACCGCCACTTGGTTAGTTGATGTTTATAAATCGAGTCACTCCGCTGCAATTCCTGAATTTAATCGCCTTGCTGGTGATCACGGCATTGGCGTGTTTTGCCATCTATCAGGATCATGCCCGACAGATCCAGACGGCCGAGAATAACACCCGGTTTATTGCCAGCCTGGTCGCAAGGCAGACCGAATCCACCATTGCTGAACTTGATACTTTACTCCACGGAGTAGAAGTCCAGCTTAAACTGCATGATGCCAGTCCCACCCAACTTCCCTACCAGAATATTGTTACCTTTCTGAAGGAAACCAAAGCCTATAATCCGCAGATTATGGACCTGCTGGTACTTGACTCCAGAGGGATAATTTCAGGTTGGACCGGCTCGGGAACACCACCGAAAGTGACGGACCGGGCATATACCCGCTACCATCTGGATAAACCTGATTCTAAGCTGTACATTGGCGAACCACTATTATCCAAGGTGCATTCGGGCAAGTGGTTCTTTGCTATCAGCAAAGCGGTTCGGGCACCAGACCAAAACCTGAAAAATATCGTTGTCGCAATTGTGGATATCGAGAAATTCCAGTCTCTGATCGGTACGATGGAACTGCCCTACTTCGGCTCCCTGGCCCTGATCTCAAAAGAGGGTAATATCATCAGCCGGGTGCCTGGACATGCACAGCATGTTGGCCGGAATATCCCCCTGCCATATGCGGTACTGAAACAGCAGCACAGCGGCAACTTTGACGCTCTGTCTCCTTTCGATAATGTCGAACGGATTGCCGGCTACAAGCATCTTGATCAGTTCAATATCACTGCGTTCTCTACCTTGTCCCGCGATGAGGTTTTAAGTGACTGGTACGAACTGATCTATCTTATCCTGCTGCTGTTGCTGGCCATTTTCAGTTTCTTTATCTGGTTCAATATTAAGATCCATCGGGAAAAAAGAATCATTGAATCACAGCGGATACAGTTGTCTGAACAGGCTCGCACAGATGAATTGACCGGTCTGTTTAATCGACGTTATGTGATGGAAAAGCTCCATAATGAGTTCCGCCGGGCGAAGCAGAAATGTTCTCACCTGAGCTTATTGATGATCGATATTGATCACTTCAAATCGATCAATGACCAGTTCGGCCACGATGCCGGTGACGCGGTGCTGAGAAAAGTAGCCGAAACAATGCGGACGGTGAGTCGGAAAGACTCTATTCTCGGCCGTATTGGCGGAGAAGAGTTCCTGGTCTTATTACCAGCGACTACGGGAGCTGAATCCAATGCCCTTGCCGAGCGCATTCGACAAGCAGTCAACGATTGCACCACCTCACTGAACCAGCACAATATTAAGTGCACAGTGAGTATCGGTGTTGCAGAGTGCAACTTTGAAGACAGCCGCTGCACTGAGAGAGCCACAATCAAGCTGGCCGACAAGGCACTGTATAAAGCAAAACACAGTGGAAGAAACCGGGTGGTGGCCTATATTGACTGCCCTCCCGTTTGTGGCTGACCCCAATAAAGATCCGCGCATTTCCAGACAGACAAAAAAGGCGCTGGATCAAAGCGCCCGTTCTGTAGTTTCTACTGCTCGTCGTCCTTCTGCATCGGTACAAAGATGAAAATAGTCACAACAATTAAGATGATCGCTGCAGCAATATAGCCCAAGCGCGCCAGATTAAGCTGGATTCTGAAAATGCTGAAATCGCAGATTGATTGCTTCTACTAACCAATAAAGAGTCCGACTGAGGTTTTGGTATGTGCTTTGAATATCTGCGTAACGTAGAAGGCTTTCACTGGAATCATAAGCAGGTTTACCGAATTTACTGCGAGTTGTCGCTTAATCTTAGGATACGACCACGTCGGCGGTTAGAGCGGCATAAACCAGAGCCTCTGAGGCAACCGCTACGCCAGAATCAAGTCTGGTCAACGGACTTCATGCATGATCAGCTTTCGGATGGTCGTAACTACCGTCTGTTCAACGTCATTGATGACTAGCGGCGGGAAGGCTTGGCAATTGAGGCGGGCTTCTCACTCCCTGCTATGCGGGTTATCAGAACACCGAACCAATTAATCGAGTGGCGTGGAAAGCCAGCAGTGTTGCGCTGTGATAACGGCCCTGAATTCATCAGTCACGAGTTCATTAGCTGGTCTAAACAGCGGGGTATTCGGGTTGAATATATTCAGCCAGACAAGCCTCAGCAAAACGCCTATTTTGAGCGGCATAATCGAACAATCAGTTACAGCTGGGTCAGCAAGCATCTATTCGAGACATTGGAAGAAGTGCAGGACTATACAACTCAGTGGCTCTGGTTTTACAATCATGAACGCCCTCATAAAGCCAATGACGGCAAGCCGCCACTGAGGGTGGATTAACCTCTACTTTTAGCGCCAGTTAAACCCTACCTCTTCTTCCAGTGGATACAGTTCGTTCTCTACGAATTCTCTGACCGTATCAACGATCATGTTCTGTTCCATGGTGAGATCAAAGTTCATCGGGTGGCTCCTTTTGTATTTATTTTGCAGAGGCTGATCGGCTGACTGAGCATGACTCAGGCCTTTTATTCACACTAAGCAAAGGAGCAATTGAGGGTGATGCAGATTTTCGACAGTTTTTTGATATCAATCGACAGATGCGTCGGTTTAAGGGTATTCGCAAGAGAAAAGCAGAAACGGAGTGCCTGAAGGCACTCCGTGACAGGAGGGCTCAGCTACGGATGCGGTAGCCGGTTTTGAAGATCCAGCTGATGATGCCCAGACAGATCACCAGGAACAGCAGCGTCATCCCCAGACTCACACCAACGTTCACATCAGCAATGCCATAGAACGCCCAGCGGAAACCGTTGATCAGATAGACCACGGGGTTAAACAGCGTCAGCGACTGCCAGGGCTCAGGCAGCATACTGATTGAGTAAAACGCACCACCCAGGAAGGTCAGCGGCGTAATCACCATCAGCGGGATCACCTGCAGTTTCTGGAAATCATCCGCCCAGACCCCGATGATGAAACCGAACAGGCTGAAAGTAATCGCCGTCAGCAGCAGGAAGCCCAGCATCCAGAACGGATGCACAATGGTGTAATCGACAAAGATCCGGGCGGTCACAAGAATCAGTAACCCCAGCATCACCGACTTGGTTGCGGCAGCTCCAACATAGCCGATCACAATCTCCAGCGGCGATACCGGAGCCGATAGCACCTCATAGATCGTGCCGGAAAACTTGGGGAAAAATATCCCGAACGAAGCGTTAGAGATGCTCTCGCTCAACAGTGACAGCATCACCAGACCGGGAATAATAAACGCCCCGTAGCTGACGCCATCGATCTCGCCCATACGGGAACCAATCGCGGTACCAAAGACAATAAAATACAGTGACGTGGACAGCACCGGCGAGGCGATACTCTGCATCAGAGTGCGGAATGTTCGGGCCATTTCAAACTTGTAGATCGCCCGGATTGCGTAAAAATTCATCTCAGTTTTCCTCATGCACCAGGCTGACAAAGATCTCTTCCAGTGAGCTTTCGCTGGAGTTCAGGTCACGGATTTCGAGCCCCAGCTCACTCAGCTTGCGCAACAGTCGGGCAACACTGTCACCATCCTGACGGCAGTCATAGCTGAAGCTCAGATAGCTGCCATCCTGCTCCAGATGCAGATCAAATTCTGACAGTTCAGGAGGAATAGCATCCAACGTCTGCTGCAGATGCACGGTTAACTGCTTGCTGCCGAGCTTGTCCATCAACGCCTGCTTCTCTTCCACCAGCAGAATCTGACCTTTACGGATCACTCCGATCCGGTCGGCCATCTCTTCCGCTTCCTCGATATAGTGGGTCGTCAGAATAATGGTCACGCCCTGCTCACGCAGCTCACGCACCATCTCCCACATATCCCGGCGCAGCTCAACATCGACGCCAGCAGTCGGTTCATCCAGAAACAGAATTTCAGGTTCATGGGACAGTGCCTTGGCGATCATTACACGACGCTTCATACCGCCGGACAACTCCCGCATCTGAGCATCTTTTTTATCCCACAGGGATAACTGGCGTAGCAGCTTTTCGATATATTGCGGATTAGGCGCTTTACCAAACAACCCTCGACTGAAGGTCACCGTCGCCCAGACACTTTCAAACGCATCGGTGCTCAGTTCCTGCGGTACCAGACCGATCTTGCTGCGGGCAGCACGGTAGTCATTAACAATATCGAAACCGTCGGCGGTCACCAGTCCTTCTGTCTGACGGCTGATGCCACAGATAATGCTGATCAGGGTGGTTTTACCGGCACCATTGGGCCCCAGCAACGCAAATATCTCACCCCGCTTAATATCCAGATTCACATCCCGCAGAGCTGTAAAACCGGAATCATAGGTTTTTCCCAAACCTGTGACACTGATAATTGATGTCATACACAGTCCAAAACAATAAACGTACAGAAAACAAAAAAGACACGTTGGAGAATCTATATTAGCCTGCCAGTCTGTCTGGCAGTAGTCGGCAGTCACCAAATTCAGTGTTAGCCAGAGAATGACAATCTATAAAAGAAAAAACTGCAGCCACTGCAGTGAAAGAGGAATGTCAGGAAGGCGGGCAGCACCAGGGTGTACTGCCCGGATCAATTACTCGAATACCGGTGCGTCGAAGTTATAGCCCTCATCCGAGTACGCGGTCACGATAGCATCTTCGACCAATCCTTCTGGCGCTTGCACCTGAGTTTCAAAGAAATGCTGAATCTGCTGACGACGACCATGCGCCGACCAGGCTTCAGCATCAACCCAGATCTCATTAAACACAATCGGATATTCCGTGCGGGTGGCGCTTGGATGGTCGATCTGACGGGTCAGAATATACTGAATACACCCTTCTTCTCGCAGTGAATCCGGTTCCAGCGCTTTCAATACCTCAAACAACTCCTCTTCTTTACCCGCTTTCGGTTTAAATTGCGCTAACACGTATACACGGCTGGTCATTGCAGCTCCCTCACTCTGAAACAATGAAAGCAACCGAGAAATTCAGTTGCCAGATCGACAGGATAGTAGAGTATGCGTCCGGCAAAAGATAGCCGGGAAGATTACAGTGGGAATCATCACGGAGCGACTTTTCATTGAACTCAGAGAGGCCGCCTAACCCAGTGACGGCTCGTAAAGAAGACAAGAGCGCTAGCGCTTACTTTTTCACATTAGTGCCCAACACGATGTGCTTAGAAGCCTTACCGTGATCATAGCCGCTGGCGCCTGTGGGTATCTGCTGGATCTCACCACCATTTTTCAGAAATTGCTCGGTCTGCTCAGCAATGGTCTGATGCGTCTCTATTGCCGGTGCTTTTTTCGGTTTAGCGGCCATCATATATACCTGTGTTTTGTTATTGTTATGGAAGGGCGTCTGATTGCACAACAGGAGTAATTTTCAGTTATCACAACTCTGAAATAACCCTCGAGTAATGCAGCTCATTTTTTAGAGCGAAAAAAAAGAGCAAAGGGTAAAACCGCCTTGCTCTTTTCTGATAAACAATCAGCCTTTATCGGCTGAAGCCCAGATGTAAATCATCTGAAAGCTGTAATTACAGAGGCTTGATATCCTGAGCCTGAGGGCCTTTCTGACCCTGAGTCACAGTAAATTCAACACGCTGACCTTCAGCCAGAGTCTTGAAACCATCACCAACGATAGCGCGGAAGTGGGCAAATACGTCAGGACCGTTCTCCTGCTCAATAAAGCCAAAACCTTTCTCGTCGTTAAACCACTTCACGGTACCAGTATGTGTAGACATAAGATAAATCCTATTTTTTTCAAAAATTGAGCCTTATGAAAAGGCAATTAGCGCTGAAACTTTTACTAAAAATTATGAAAAAACAGAACGGACTACAACAGAGGGAAGAACGAAGTGATAAACATAAATCAAAGTCAAAAATCAAGCAGTGAGGAAGGATATAGAAATAACTCCAGCGAGTCAAAGTATTTATGTTTGCCACATCTACAAAAACAAGCTCCAAGTCAACAATAAATACTTATATATCAATCTATTACAAACAACCTAAAGTATCTTATTTATTTCTTACGACTATGAGCACGGGCATTACGGATAAATTCCTGTGTGTGTCTACAGCGCTGATTGGCTCATCAAAAAAAACGATCCCTGAGCCCAATAACTTCGTTTGCCGAATATCCCCCCCCGGCGCACACTGCCGGAAAATAAGAATCATAAGGACAGAGCTATGCTTGAGCTAATCCCTGAACCGGCGATCAGTGATGCCGAGTTTGCGCAGATGTACCAATACCGTCTGGGCAGAATCCGGCAGATGATGAGCGAACAGAATGTCGCACTGTGCCTGCTGACCAGTCCGGTGAACATGCGCTATGCGGTGAATTTCAATGAATACCAGCTGTTCCAGTCGCATATACCAACGGCGTCACTGTTTATCCAGGCGGACGGTCCGGTAACGCTGTTCGGGGCCAGCCAGCGCCATCACGCCAATGTTGAAGACTATCAACCGTCCCGTTTCACCACCCCGTTTGACGGTGGTCTGGATCTGCAACGCCAGTGTGACCAGGTGGTAGCGGATATCGAGGCGCAGTTTAAAGCGATGGGACTGAAGCCCGGCGATAGCCGTATCGCTCTGGAACGCACCTCCTCCCTGATCAGCCAGTCACTCACTGAAAAAGGCTACCGCCTGATCGACGGCGAGACGCTGATTGAACGGGCTAAGCTGATCAAGAGTGATACTGAGATCCGCTGCATCCGCCACAGTATCGCTGTCGGTGAGCTGGGTATTAAGAAGATGCATGAAGCGATGCAACCCGGTATCACCGAAAACCAGCTCTGGTCGGTGATTCATCAGGTGAATATCGCCCACGGCGGTGACTGGATCGAAGGCAAGATGCTGGCATCTGGCCCCCGCACTAACCCCTGGTTACAGGAAGCCACTGCCCGGGTTATTGAAACTGGTGATCTGGTGGCATTTGATACCGATATGATTGGCCCGCATGGATATCTGGCGGATATCTCCCGTACCTGGTTATGCGGTGACAAACCGTCTACCGCAGAACAAAAGCATGCCTACCAGCATGCTTACGACGAAGTACACTACAATATGGAGCTGCTGCGACCGGGAATAAGCTTTGCCGAGCTGGCGAAAAACGCGTGGCCACGCGCTGAAGAGTACCGTCAGCAACGCTATGTCTGTGCCTTCCATGGTGCCGGCATGTCTGACGAACACCCGAAGATCTACTACGCCGAAGACTGGGATGAACACGGATTCCCTGGCGTACTGGAACCGAACATGGTGATCTGCGTAGAAAGCTATTCCGGTGTTGTCGGCGGCCAGCACGGCGTCAAGCTGGAGGAGATGGTGCTCGTTACCAAAACCGGTTTTGAGCGGCTGACCAGTTATCCGTTCGAGCAGGCACTGCTGGCAAGGTAAGTCAGATCTGTAATGAGACATAGCTGAAATATGTGGCTGGACCGGAAAGCAAAGCTTTCCTTGCTAGACCGCATCACAGGTGATGCTTGCTCGTGGCTGGAAAAAGCGAAGAGCGCAACTGAATTTAAACGAATCCTGTAGCGAAGCTAATTAAACACCGCTACACGTTTCGCTTTTTCGAGAGAATTGGACTCCCCTCGCCCTGATATCAGCAGCGAGGTATGCTGAATTCGACCAAAAATTAGCTGGGAGTCCAATACATGAACAATACCATTGTCGGCGTCGATCTGGCCAAAAAAGTGATTCAAGTGTGCGTTGTTAAACGCCATAAACTCTTACTTAATGAAGCGATGAGCGCTTCAGAATTCAGTCTGTGGCTGGCAACCCAAAGCTCTGTGGTTATCGTTTTTGAAGCCTGTTCTATGTCGAATTACTGGAAGCAGAAGGCTCAGGAACACGGTCACATCGCACGACTGATCTCTACTCGCCTGGTTGCAGCGGTTCGCCAGCAGCAGAAAACTGATAAAAATGATGCACTGGCGATTGCGCAGGCTGCACAGTTACCTGAGGTGCAGTTCATCTCCGGTAAAACCTTTGAACAGCAGGAATTACAAACCATTCTGCGCATGCGAGAGCTGGGCGTTAAACAAAAAGTGGCTCTGGGTAATCAGATCAGAGCACTACTCGCTGAATTTAATATTACTGCATCTCCGGCTCAGGGTGGTCTGAGCAGAGCGGTTCAGGACACACTGGAAACGGCAGACAACGGCTTCAGCATGATCTTCAGGGAGGCCTTGCATCTGACCTGGCAAGCCTATCTGGCAATCATTGAACGTATTCAGCACTATGATCAGCAGCTGGCTAAGGTCATCAAGCAGCATCCGGACTGTCAACGTCTGATGGCGCTGGAAGGGGTATCGGTGATCAATGCGATTAATCTTTTCAACCTCCTGAAGCTGGGGGACGACGTGAGTTTCAGGAGTGGTCGGGAAGCGGCGGCCTGTGTTGGTCTAACGCCAATACAGCACTCCAGCGGTGGTAAGGCCGTGCTGGGTAGCATAGGTAAACATATCCGTAACCAATTGGTGCGAAGTCAGCTCCTCAGCGGCGCGATGGCCGTGGTGGGGGCACTGAGCCAACGATCCGCTAAATCTCAGAAAGAAGTCTGGCTGAAAAATCTGATCGAGCGGCGGGGTAAACGCTGCGCCGCCGTGGCTTTAGCCAATAAAACAGTACGTACCGCCTTTGCTTTATTGCGGGATGGCAGCGAGTATCAGGCTCAGGCAGTCACCGCCTGAACCTGTAGGCAATGAAAAGCGCTTGATACAGATTCAGTCTTAATCAGTTAGTGGCTAAGAGCTCAGCGCTCGCTTTCGAGTGATGATAAGACTGTTCGCGCAAATCTCAGTGAGCCGGGGATCGCGTCCCCATAGTGAGCTCGGACATAAGCTTGCGTTTTTTCTGTTAAAGGGCGATTCATTGTTGACAGAGGGGAGTCCACATAAGCCACTAGCAAGCGGCTTTAGCCGCGTTCGAGCAAGTCACGCTGGCGTGACGGTCCAGCCACGAAATCCTTATCGGAACCTGGGCCTGCCTCGCTACATCGATCCTCGTCACTCCTGTCTTATAAAACGCTCCGCTTCTTTGGTTTCTCGGAAATCTTCCGGTTGTGATCCGAACAGGCGGCTGCCCAGGTAGTGGCGGAAATCCACCAGAATCTGTTCCAGTTCCACCAGCTTGCCGCCGCGGCCAATCCGGGCATGGGTGGCGCGCTGAACACGCTCGCAGATAACCTTATCTTCTTCCAGAAATGCACGGGTAAAATCAAACTCCGCGGCCTCAAAACTGCGGACTTTATGCTCTGACAAGCCACCCGCGATCACAGTACAATGCTCAGCATCCACCGGCAGAACCTGAATCCAGTGCAGGCCATCGTAGGTCAGAATGCCGATAAACGAAGGCGGCAGAAAGATCAGCAGATAATGATTATAAGCGTCCGGATGTTTGTCACTGAACCATTTAGCCAGCGTGCTGCGGTCGTCTTTCATCAGACCACCAGTGAGCGTCCACTCAGCACTGCCGGCAACATAATATGCCTGTTTACTGGGTGTCATCGGTTCCAGGGTTTCTTTATGCACCTTGAACAGATGGTAACTTTCGATACCGTTCTCGACCGCCAGCTTCCAGTTCGCCTGCCAGTGTTCTGCTGGCATATGGTAGGCCTCTTTAAAGCAGCTCAGATCGAACCAGCCCAGATAGTCATCGAGGCCAGCAAGGCGTCTGCTAAGCGGCTCTGGTTCTTGTGACAGGTTGATAAACACCAGGCCATTCCAGCACTCCACTGAAAAAACAGGTAGGCAGTGTTTCTCTTTGTCAGGCTTTATCGCGCCGGTCAGCGGTGCTCCGAGAAACTCACCGGTATCATCGAAGGTCCAGGCATGGTAGGGGCAGACAATATGCTTCGACAGTGAGCCAAAGCCTTCATCCAGTAGCGGTGTCCCCCGGTGACGGCAGACATTGGACAATGCCCTTAACTGCCCATCACGCCCACGAACAACCGCAACCGGTTCACCGGCAATAGTGATCGCAAAATAATTCCCGGCCTGACTGAGCTTTGCTTCTGCGCAGATAAATATCCAGTCATTCATAAAGACTGACAGGGCTTCCTGATTAAAGACATCGCGGTCACTGTACACCGCCAATGGCAAGCTCTCTGCCCCGGACAAAGAAGCCCCGGCACCATCTTTATATGCTTGCAGAAGTATCTGATTCATATCCTCACCTTTTTATTGTCATGTTTGACAATTTAAAATTCTAGAGTAAACTGGCAACAATGACAATTTATTTACGAGTTTAGCTTTGGAGAGTGACAATGGGTCGCCCCAGTAAAAAAGAAGAACGCACCGAAGAGATACTGAATGCCTTCTATCGCTGTGTTGCCCGCTATGGTCTTGAAGGCAGCACGCTGGAGCGTATTGCCGAAGAATCCGGACTGAAACGCAGCCTGGTACGCCACTTTGTCGGTAACCGTGACGAGCTGGTATCCATGTTAGTTGACCGGGTGCTCGAGCAATCGAATCAACAGTGGCAGGGATTCCTCAGCAGCCTGCCTGCAGAGCAGCCATCAACAGAATTGCTGGAAGGCTTATTCAGTGATCAGCACAGCGATGGCGAGTACATCCTGGTTATCGAATCCCTGATCTTTGCTGCTGGACGCGATGCACAGCTGCAGCAACGGATGCAGGTGTGGATGCAGGGTTTTACAGACGATGTCGAACAGCTGCTTAAAGGTGAATTTGCCAGCGCATCGGAAGATCAGCTCAGTGCTGTCTCTTTTGGTCTGATCTCTCTCTACTTCAACCTCGATTCACTGGCGCCGCTGGGCATGAATGATCGTTATCGTCAGCCAGCCCGCCAGGCAGCGAAAGCGTTGCTGAACTCACTGAATCACTGATACCGGAGTCTATATGTCTATTACATCCATTATCGGAATCATCCTCCTGCTCTGGGTTGCATGGGATCTGTTCAGCGGCAAAGCCTGGTTGCACCGGGAATTCACCCGGGCCAATGAACCCGGCGCTTACTGGATCACCATGCTGCTGTGGTTGCTGGTCGCCCTGTCCTGCTTTTTCTGGGAGTTATAAACATGTCTCTGCCAGCACGCAGTCTGCCGGTCCGGATTCTCTACGGTCTGGCGATGATAACCATGGTGACATTTCTGGCCTGGGAAGCCTGGGCGCCTCTTTCAGACAGTTCAGCCTACGCAGCAGGCACAGATCAGAACGTAACAGAAATGAGTACGCAGACAGTTACAGAATATACACAGCCGGAGGTCTCTCAATTGACTGCAACGACTACCCGGAATGTACGGGCCTTGCATATTCTGGGGGTAAGTACCCGGATCTATCTGGATGATAAGGTGGACTGGCAGATTGAAGAGCACTGGCGTCGCTTTGCCAGCTCTGCTCAGGCCAGCCAACTTGCACCAACCGAGCCGGTATTCGCCATCTACACCGATTTCAACAGTTCCCAGAATAGCGTCATGCTGACCCTGGGCCCTGCTGTTGCCAGAGGGAATAACACCCTGACTATTGAACCAGGCAACTATAAGACCTTCAGGAATAGCACCGTCCTACAAGCCTGGGAATCCATTGACAATGACGCAGCTGCTGGCACCGATACATACCTTTTCCAGACTGACTTTGAACAGTGGCAACTGGATAAAAACTTTCAGCCCGCTGCTGTCACTGCCTTTATTGGTATGCATCAGGAATAGCTATAAGAGCTTTCAATAAGAACTCTCTATAAGAACTTAACAACAGGAGCCCTGTCATGAGCCCGACTCACTGGCTGGAATATGTCGAGTATATGTCCTTCAGTATCTATGACTGGACGCTGGTTTTTGCCATTCTGTTTATCAGTCTGGAGCTGCTGAATGAAGCCCTGACCCGCCGCTTTAACGGCCAGCGGTTTCTGGAAACCCTGAGCAGTATGTTCACTCAGGTCCCCTACTATCTGACTGAAGGACTGGTATTTGCCGGCGCTGTGTACCTGTACTTCACTATTTATGAATACATTCCCTGGCAGATTCCGGTAAACGGCTACAGCGCGGTACTGGTGCTGATTCTGGCCGATCTGACTTACTACATTGAACACTACGCGATTCACAGAATCCGTCTGTTCTGGCTGGCCCACTCAGTGCACCACAGTTCCGGTGTCTACAACACGGCGACCGCCTTCCGGTTCAGCCTGTTTGATCCGGTTGTCTCTGTGCTGTTCCATCTGCCACTGGTACTGATGGGCTTTAACCCGATTCTGATCTTTGCCGCCGAAGTACTGGTTCAGGCTTATCAGTTCTGGATCCACAATGAGATGATCGGCAAGCTGGGACCGCTGGAATGGTTCCTCAATACCCCTTCTCATCACCGGGTTCATCACGGCTCTGACGCCAAATACATCGATAAAAACTTTGGCGGTATCCTGATTATCTGGGACCGGATCTTCGGCACCTTCCAGAAAGAAGAAGAGCTACCCAATTACGGTCTTACCACTCCGATGACCAGTAAAAACCCGATCACTGTACAGTTCTATGAATTCCCACGGCTGTATCAGGATCTGGTGAAAGCCGACAGTGCAGCGGTATTTTTCAAATACCTCATCAAACCGCCCGGCTGGCAGCCGAAAAAATGAATCCAGCAATACTCATTGCTAATTTACTGAAGCTTCTGTGTCCTGCCCGCTTCAATATACTGAGAGGTAAACTGCTCTTCGGCAATTGGTCGCCCATACCAGTACCCCTGACCACAATCACAACCTTCGGCCTTGATGAACTGATGTTGCTGTTCAGACTCAACGCCCTCTGCGATTACCTGCAGGTTGAGCTTGCGGGCAATGGCGATGATAGCCCGGGTGAGCTCTTTATCCTGATTACTGTGCTCCAGGTTCATGATAAAGCTACGATCAATCTTGAGAGTATCGAAGGCATATTTCTGCAGATAACTGAGCGATGAATAACCGGTCCCGAAATCATCCAGTGAAATACGGATTCCCAGATCACGGATCGCACCGATCACCGTTTCTGCCTGATAGGTATCCTGTAGCAGAACCCCCTCAGTCACTTCCAGTTCCAGGTTTTCAGGTGCCAGTTGGTAGACATCTAACAGATGGTGGATATTCTCCACCAGCTGTTGATCGGAAAACTGAACCGGTGAGATATTGACCGCAATCCGGAATTCACGCTTAAGCAATTTCTGCCATCTGGCGGCTTGTGCGATGGCGGTACGCAGCACAAAGTTCCCGATCTCAATAATCTGGCCGGTGCGTTCAGCCACGCCGATAAACCGGTCCGGCGGCACATTCCCCAATTCAGGATTATGCCATCGCAGTAAGGCTTCCGCCCCTAACAGCTTGCGGGTCTGGGTGCAGATCACCGGCTGATAATGCAGATGCATCTCATCATTCGCCAGCGCATCAAACAGATGAGATTCCAGTTGATAGCGCTCCTGCATTTCAGACTGAATCTCTTCACTGAAAAAGCTGAAGGGATGATTTTGTTCTTTCGCAACCGACATTGCCGCACTGGCCTTCTGCAGCAATGCAAAGGGGCCTCGGCCATCTTCAGGAGCGATTGAAATTCCGGCATTGAGTACAACCGAGATATGCGTTTCATCGATCACAAATGGCTGCGTAAACACGGCGGCTAACCGATGCATCAGATCACGGACAGTTTCCGCGGCATCATCTGCGGTTATGGCCATCAGAAATTCATCGCCGGCGCCCCTGGCAATGTACTGATCGAGTTCTGCAATATCCCTTAAACGTCGACTGAACTGCTTCAGCACTTCATCACCGACCAGATGCCCGTAGCTGTTATTGATCGATTTAAAGTTCTGCAGTCCGAAGCAGACAACCGCGACCTGGCGCTCAGACTCGGTGGCCTGATTCAGCATATGATCCAGACGTTCGGTCAGGGATGCCCGGTTAGGCAGACCGGTCAGCAGATCAACGTACTGATTTCTTTCCAGTAAACTTTCAACGGCATTGCGACGGTCAATCTCGCCCGCCAGTTCATTATTCAGTTGCTCCAGATCCCGGGTACGCTCTTTTACACGCTGCTCCAGCAACTGATTGGTCTCTATCAGTTCATTCTGCTGATAAAGTAGTTTCAGATCAGCTTCCAGAGCCTCCTGAAAGCGAGCCAGTAACTCTTTAGGTCGTTCACCATACTGATTCTCTTTACTGTCCAGCATGCAGATGGTGCCGAATGGCTTACCGTTAGGCCAGTTTATCGGTAAACCGTAATAGGAGATCATTCCCAGCTTGATATCGGGATTGGCATCCCAGCTCGGATTTGTCAGAGCGTTCTCAACCAACAGAGGCTGTTTAGTGTTAATAACCGTCTCGCAGTAAAGGCCAGTACCGAGATCCGCCATCTCGTTATCGTGATAAGGATTACCCGGACTGCGGCTGGAGGTGAGTACCTCTATCTCATGCTCATGTACCCGCATGATGAGTGAGGCTGGGATATCAGCAATATCAGCAATAAGATCAACCATCTTCTGCCAATGCTGAAGGGTTTGTTCCGGAACACTGAGCTGCTGAGTTCGGATCATAACTTAGCTGTCCTTACCAACGTCTGGGTCTGGGTTATTGTCTGAAGATCGACACACATCCTGGTCTGCCCCGCGTATATATCAATATAACCAGTCATTTATTTCTATGACAATCACGTAATTACCTATTCTGTAAAACAGTTGTTTAACATCAGCATCCAGATATAAAAAAACCGGCTTACAGCCGGTCTTCAAATACCAATAACCTTAACCTGGTGTTCCTTCTGCTCCACTCTGGTTCAGGAAACGTTCCCGGGCACCAGCTCTTTGTTGTTCTGCATACTCGTTATCGCGCATCGCGGCAGCCTGATCCAGTCGTAATCCCTGGCAGACGATCCCCAGACCTCCTGCTTCCTGTATACCTGCGATCCGGGCTTTGCCAGCCTGCTTCTTTATCACCTGATGAGGCTGGAAACCGTCCATCTCTCTGGCACTGATTTGCTGACCTTGGCAGATGTACCCCGCAGCGACTGCCCGCTGCATCAGTATCTCACCTTTGTTATTACGCACTATCACAGCGTTGTAGCCAGGGTCTTCATGTTCAGTCCGGGCATCAACCTGGCACTCCGGCCAGCTGTCTGCAGCCACCAGATCGGCCCCTTCTCCGATACCATCTGGACAGACCTTACAACGGAACGGAATCGACCAGTTGGTCTCGCCTTCGCCCCAGAAATCGTTATAACTGCGGAAGAACACCTGCCCCTGTTTGTTCTCTATCTCAACCGGCCCCGGACAACCGTTACCACGATAACGGATTCGGGTAAGTTCCGGTCGGGGAACACCAGCATGCTGCAGAAAATCATTGAAGCTTTCAGGTGTCAGATAGCCACCGCAGACCAGCGCCAGCCGGTACCGCACCAGTTGATCAACCCGGCTGTCATAGCGGGCATAGTTGTTCAGGGCAGAAACATCACAGGGTTTGCCGATAAAAGCGAACGGCTGTCCACGATCCAGTAACTGACAGAGATCCAGTAGTGGCGCTGCCGGACCATAACGGGAGCCCGATGCCTCGATAACATCGGCATCGGTATAGCTGAGTTGCCTCTCACCGAAAGCCGGTTCTGTTGTTGAAGCACGGACATGGAGCACAAAGTCGACTTCATCGCTGGCAACCAGATACTGCGCCAGCCCGGTCATCACACCGCCGGTTGATGCCTGAAAACGGACTTCCGGTTGCCCGGCCCAGGCCATCAGGTAGCGTTGACCTGCGCCCCAGAGAATATCTTTTTCAGCATCAACACTGCGCTGATCAAGGCTGACATTGATGCCCGGACAGATCTGGTACACCCGGTCTACCTGAGCATGGCTCAGAGGTCCTGTTGCAACCGGTCGCAGATAACCTGAGCTCTGTTTTTTGATACGGATGTAATTGATGCCGATGACAGACTGACAGAGACCACAACCGGTACACATTCCCTCTTCGGTAATCCGGTTAAGACGCTGTTCTGGAGAAAGATCCGGTGTCAGATTGATCGCCTTAATCCGCCTTTCCGGAACCAGAGCATCCCGGTTTGCAGACATACTTTCAGACATATTATCAGACATAGTTAACGCACCTCACAGCATAGTCTGGCAGAGCGCTGTCCCCCCTCACCGATAGGACAAGCTCGCCTTTATTATTGCTGTTCAGTCTGAAATCTATGTCTCAATACGCCAAATCAATCTTTGACTACTGTGAATTGGCTTTTTCGATCTGACCGATACGTTTGCGCTGAATCAGCCAGTTCCCCGTCTGCCAATCGCAATAACATACAGACCACTGGCGATAATCACCCCGGAACCGACCAGGGTCCAGAAGTCCGGCAGTTCAGCAAAGAAGATCAATCCAAACAATGTCGCAAATACCAACAGACTGTAGTTAAACGGTTGCAACATCGAAGCCGGTGCTTACTCCAGCGCTTTGACCAGCAACAGGTGACCGAGAATTCCGGTCACCGAAAGTACTGAGAGCATCCACCATTCGGCACTGGTCGGCTCACGCCATACAGGAATGCCGAATACGGTTGCGGCTCCACAACCAATCAATGCCATGTACAGCATATTGGTTTTGAAGGTATCGCCCGCCGAGCTCACCTGTCGGGTGATGATGTTGTAAAAGCCGAAACAGAATGCCGCAGAAAGTGCGATCAGTGCTTCGGGTTTAAATACCTCAAAACCCGGCCGTAGAATGATCATGGTGCCGATAAAGCCCCAGCACACCGCCATCCAGCGACGCCAGCCAACATGCTCGCCCAAAAGTGGCGCAGCCAGAGCAATAGCGATCAACGGAAACATCGCCAGCAGAGAATGTGCTTCGGCCAGTCCCAGATAACGCAGGGACAGGTTAAAAATCGCGATCTCTGCCACTGACAGAATTGAGCGCCACACCTGTAATACCGGGCGGGCGGATTTGAGCGTCTGGCGGATACTGCCGGTATAGCCAACCCAGACCAGCGCAAACAGAGCAAACACCCAGTAACGCACCATCACAAACTGGGCCACGGCCATCTCCTGCACGATCACTTTGGTAATCGCATCCTGGGCCGCGAATATAAACATTGAACCAAGACAGAGCATGATACCGAAACCGGTTGAGCGCCCTGCCAGCATCGTACCGCTGGTCATAAGTAAGAATATCTCCAGAACAAAAGCAGACACGACCCGAAAAAAGTCGTTCAACCGGCTTTATACACCCCAGCCCCCAGCCCACGCCACTAAAGGGCCTCAAAATTTATAGATACCCCCGATCTAAATTTTCCGTTTTACAGCCAGAGGGGCAGAAACCATAGTGAAATGCAGTTGAATTCCGGACGGGAGCATTACTTTGAGCGGTTGGAGTTATCTGGCATTAGGCATCCTTTTTGAAGTCGCTGGCACCTTCTGCCTGAAGCTGTCTTCAGGCTTCGCAAATCTGCTGCCTTCGGTGCTCTGCTTTGTGTTTTTCGTTATCGCTCTGAGCCTGATAAATCTCAGTGCTAAGACCCTGGATATCAGCATCGTTTATGCGGTGTGGTCCGGCGCAGGCATTGTTCTGATTACCTGTCTGGGAGTGCTGTTCTTCGCCGAGCAGATGAATCCGGGACGATTATTTTTTATCGCGTTGATTCTGGTCGGTGTTCTTGGCCTGCACAGCGTCAGTACTGAATCCGTAAGTAAAGAAACCAGAGAACAAGCTGATGTCAATACTGCTGAATAACCACGGCTACGATAATGCCTCCTGGGCTGAGATTCTGAGAGAGCTGTTACCCGAGCAGCCTCTGTATATCTACAACCAACTGGACAAAGAAGCGCTGGAAGCAATTGCGCCAGAGATTGAGTATGCGGTGATCTGGAATCATCCGGCTGGTGATCTGCAACGTTATCAGAATCTGAAAGGCATTCTGCTGCTGGGCGCGGGCACTGAGCATATCGATCAGGATAATACCGTGCCGGATCTGCCAATCGTTCGGCTGATCGATCCTGAAGTACTCAATGATATGGCGCTCTACACCCTGTACTGGGTGATGGATCTGCATCGTCAGTTTTCAGTTTATCGCCAGCAGCAACAACAAGGCCTGTGGCAACGTCACGATATTGGCCAGCCACGGGACTTCAGGGTCACGGTTCTGGGGCTCGGCGCAGTCGGTAAAACCGTCGCACAGCGACTGCACAACAACGGTTTTGCCGCACAAGGCTGGGATCGTTATCCCCATCAGATTGACGGTATCTCTTGTTACGAGGGCGATGAGCAACTGGCGACAGCACTGGCAGAGACCGACGTATTGGTGAACTGTCTGCCGCTGACACCGGGTACACGTCACTTTATTAATGATACACGGCTGCAACAACTGCCCAAGGGGGCTGCACTGATCAATATCAGCCGCGGTGAAGTGATTGACGATCAGGCATTACTCAAAGCCCTGGACAGCCAGCACATCAGCCACGCGGTACTCGATGCCTTTGCTGTTGAACCGTTACCGGAGCAATCACCTTACTGGCAGCACCCTCAGGTTGATATTACCCCGCATATGTCGGGCGCCACCTACGCCCGTTCTGCTGCCCGACTGATTGCCGACAATATCCGGCGCATCGAAAACGGCGAAGCGCCGTTTCCGCTGCACCAGCATCCCTCCCGTATCGCCGCCGCCAGTTAAGCGAGCCGATCCGGGAATTTCCATAAACCATGACAGTGAAATCATAAAAACAAAGAGAGCTACAGCATGACAACACAAGAGCTGACACTTGAACAACAACAGGAACAGGTTCGTATCGATCTGGCGGCGATGTTCCGACTGACCCACATGTTTGGTTGGGATGACACCATCTGGAACCACATTACCGCACGGGCACCGGGTTCTGATCATCACTTCTATATGCACCGCTTTGGCCTCAATTACGAAGAGGTCACCGCGTCCAACCTGATCAAGGTCGACGAGGAAGGTAACGTGCTGGAAGGCCCGAGCGATGTGAATACTGCGGGCTTTATCATTCACGGTGCAATCCACCTGAGTGATAGCCACCGCAATAACAAGTTTGTTTTCCATACTCACCCAAAATCTGCCATTGCGGCAACCGCTCTGAAAGAGCTGCCATTCCTGGTACAGGATTCCTCAATGCTGTACGGCAAGGTCGGCTTCCATGATTGGGAAGGCCTGTCAGTTGATCCGGATGAGCGTTTCCGTATCGCTGAGAACATGGGCGAGAACAGCTGCCTGGTGATGAAAAACCACGGTTTCCTGACTGTTGGCGAAACGGCGGGCGAGTGCTTTATGAACATGTACTACCTGGTGCGTATGTGTGAAGTGGCTCTGCAGGCACTGGCCACCGGTCAGCCAATCGAGCCCGGCGCAACTGAACTGTGGGAACTGGCTGCGAAGCAGTACAAAGCGTTCTCTCCTGGCATGTACGAGTGGCCGGGTCTGCTGCGCAAGTGTGACCGTATGGATCCATCCTACAAGTTCTGATCCCTACCGAATTACGAACAGTTTTACCGCAGCGGGCAGCCTGACCTGCCCGCTGCTCTGCAACTTCGACATAGCGGAAAATAACAATGAAAATCGGTTTTATCGGTCTGGGCAATATGGGCTCAGGCATGGCAGCCAATCTGCTCAACTATTGTAAGAATACGGGTGACGAACTGCTGGTACTGGACCTGAACCAGACCGTAGTAGAAAAATTTATCGCCGACGGCGCTACCGCCGGTGAATCAGTTAAGCATATTGCTCAGAACTGTGAGCTGATCTTCACCTCCCTGCCAAGTTCAGTGCAGGTGAATCAGGTTGCATTCGGTCCGGAGGGTATCCTGGAAAATGCCCAGGACAATGCAGTCTGGTTTGAAACCAGCACCAATGAACTGGCCGAATGGGAAAAGGTACAGAGTGCTGCGCCTGCAGGGATGACACTGATTGACGGTCCGGTCACCGGCGGTGCCGAAGGCGCTGCGGCCGGTACCCTGTCTATGCTGCTGGGTATTGATGAGGATGTGCTGGAACGCTTCGCGCCACTGCTGGCATCTTTCACCAAAAAAGCCGTTCGCATGGGACCTGCCGGTGCCGGTTATGTTACCAAGCTGGCCCAGCTGCACCTGAACTACCTGGTCGCTCAGGGTATCGGTGAAGCACTGATGATGGGTGCCAAAGCCGATCTTGACCTGGATGTCCTGCACAACGTTCTGCAGAACAGCTGCGCCCAGAGCTACGTTGTCGACAGCTACATTCCGAAAGTACTGGACGGCAGCTATGATCGCTCTTTCGCACTGGGTCTGGCCACCAAGGATATGCGCCTGATCACTGAGCTGGGCAGCCATCTGGGTATCGATATGACGCTGGCAGACAAGGTTTACAGCACCTATCAGACCGCCACCGAAAAGTATGGTCCTGAAGTGCCTCACCTGAGCGTACTGAAACTGATTGAAGAGCAATCTGATCAGTTACTGCGCAGCTGACCACGAACCTGCTTAACCGGTAACGAAAGCCCCGTTGCCGGTCTTTCCGAATCTGTTCAGTTCCCCCCCAACAACACAGTTCTATGCTGATCTGTGTTGCTAAACCAAAACGTCCACCTCAGAATAAAAAGCATAAATATCAAGAGGTTAAATTATGAGCACCCAAGAAGAAAGGCCCACGCCGCTCTCTTCGACAACCGATTACCAGATCGGTCAGGATAATATTCAGCCCTTTGGCATGGATATTCACAATCTGGTCTTCCCTGTATCAGCGCTCTGCATCATCGTGTTTGTTGCCCTGACACTGGGATTCTCTGAACAAGCCGCTACCCTGTTCGGCGAACTGCGTCCCTGGCTGACCTCTCAGCTGGACTGGTTCTTCGTGGTCAGCGTGAATTTCTTTGTGCTGTTCTGCCTGTTTATCGCCTTCTCCAGAACCGGCCGGGTCAGAATCGGCGGTGCAGATGCCAAACCTGAATTCAGTACCCCGGGCTGGCTGGCAATGTTGTTTTCCGCGGGTATCGTATCGGTCTGATGTTCTTCGGCGTACTTGAGCCTGTGACGCATATGCTCAGCCCACCACTGGGCGTCGCCGGTGATAGCGAAGAAGCTGCCCGTCTGGGTATTTCCGCCGCGACGTTCCACTGGGGCCTGAGTGCCTGGGCAGTTTATGCTGTGGTCGGACTGGCGCTGGCTTACTTCAGCTAGAACCACGGTCTGCCACTGACCCTGCGCTCCGCGTTTTATCCCCTGCTGGGAGACCGGGTATGGGGGTTCACCGGCCATGTGATTGATACCCTGGCGGTATTTGCCACCGTATTCGGCCTGGCCACCTCACTGGGTTACGGTGCCGAGCAGATCGCTGCTGGCCTGAACGAGCTGTTCAGCATTGAGCCAACCACCATTGTTAAGATCATCCTGATTCTCGGTATCACCGCGATCGCGATCTGTTCGGTAGTAGCAGGTCTGGACGCTGGGGTTAAACGCCTGAGTGAGATCAACATGATCATGGCGGTAGGGCTGCTGCTGTTTGTTATGTTCACAGGCCCGACCCTCGAATTGCTGAGCAAATTCATCGTCGGTCTGGGTGACTATCTCTACTATGCGGTACCACTGTCCAACCCTGTCGGCCGTGAAGATACTGGCTTCTACCATGGTTGGACCACCTTCTACTGGGCCTGGTGGGTTGCCTGGTCGCCGTTTGTAGGCATGTTCATCGCCCGTACCAGCCGTGGCCGTACGGTACGTGAATTCGTTATTGCTGTACTGATCGTACCGACTATCTTCTGCCTGCTGTGGATGGTTGTTTTCGGCGGCACCGCAATTGAACAGATGGCGATGGGCTATGACGGTGTCCGGGATACCGTGGTGAACTGGAAACCAGAGCTGTCGCTGTATCGTCTGCTGGATCAGTTAGCGATGAGCTTCTTTGTCTCCTTCGTTTCACTGTTGCTGATTGTGATTTTCTTCGTCACATCATCCGACAGTGGCTCGCTGGTCATCGACACTATTACCGCAGGCGGCATTCTTAATCCACCGGTCGCACAGCGTGTCTTCTGGTGTACTTTTGAAGGTCTGGTGGCGATCGCCCTGCTGGTCGGGGGCGGATTGGGATCACTGCAGGCGGCCACAGTATCCACTGGTTTCCCGTTCTGCGTGGTTCTGATCTTTATGTGTTACAGCCTGTATAAAGGCTTATCCAAAGAGCCGGTGTAATCCGGTCTCTTTGTAAGCTTAATCAGATATGTAACAAGACACGCCCTTGTGCCAAGATATTCATTTTTCGGCACGAGGGTGTGCCTCGCTACAGCTGTCTTAACCCGGATAAGAGACAGGACATTTTTCGATATACAACGATTTCTGTCTTATGATTCAATGCAGTACAGACAATAGAGCTTCGATGTAGCCGCTATGAATATCGAAAACCTGCGTGCATTTCTGGAAGTCACTGCCACCGGCAGTTTTCAGAAAGCATCAGAAAATCTGCATATCACTCAGTCCTCGGTCAGTGCACGGATTAAAGCACTGGAAGAGCGACTCAACCGCGAGTTGTTCACCCGCAAACGTGACGGTGTTGCGCTGAACAATGGCGGCAAAGCCTTCTACCCCTTTGCCCTGTCGATGGTAAAAACCTGGCAGCAGGCACAACAGGAAGTCTCTCTTCCGGAAGGTATCGCCGGTGTAGTCAGTCTCGGGATTCCAGTCCACTACTGGAATAAGATTTACGGCGACTGGCTGGGCTGGATGAACAGCCACGCACCGGGCATCGCCACCCGGATTCAGTCTGACTACTCGATTTATCTTCTGCAGGAACTGCGGGAAGGATTGCTGGATCTGGCAATCATCTTTGAGCCCTTACCGGGCCCCGGCCTCTATCAGACACCACTGTTCCGCGAACAACTGATTATGGTGGCGACCGAGCCTCGCACAGTCTGCCAGGGACAGGCCGAAGGCTACATTTTTGTCGACTGGGGCAATCAGTTCCGTGCACAGCACAACCGGGCCTATCCGGACGTGCCCCACCACCGCATCACCGTTGCACTCGAGTCTCAGGCGCTGGAACAGATGCTGGTCACTGGCGGCTCCGCATACCTCGCCCGCTCTACCGCAGAGCCTCTTATCCAGCAAGGGACACTGTTTGAAGTGGACAATGCCACGGAATTTAAACTGACGATCCATCTGGCCATCAGTGAAGCCAAACGCCACGACCCATCAGTGGAGACGGCGATTCAGGGCCTGAAAACTACTGAATTTATTCAGCGTTACGGTCTGGCTGAAGAGTAAGAACTGGCTGCACAGATACCGTGTGCTGAATATCTGATGCCATTAAAGGCAACTTTCTGGTGACAACTGGCCAGATGGCCAATTCTGTCCGATTCTGGTCCGGTTAATATCTGATCTGTCATTCCGGTCTTGTGCACAATAATCCCCATCGAGTTTACAACAGCAGGGATTGAACCATGACCGATACAGCACTTTTAGTAATTGATGTTCAGGACTCTTTTAAACAGCGGGACTACTGGAGTGAAGAATACTTCATGCCTTATCAGATGAAACAGAACCAGTTAATCTCTCATGCCCGTCACCAGGGTTGGGACGTTATCTTTGTTCTGCACAATGAGGCAACCGGAGTATTCTCACCTGAGTCCGGACTCGTCCGTTTAATGGACTTTCTGGATCAACAGGCGGATGATCAGGTGTTTAATAAACATGTTCATAACGCACTACTGGACAGCGGCCTGCATGAGCACTTGCAGGCCAGAGGGATCACGAAGCTGGTCATCAGCGGTATCCGTACCGAGCAGTGTTGCGAAACCACCACCCGGGTGGGAAGTGATCTGGGCTATGAAGTCGATTATGTTGTCGATGCAACCTTAACGTTTCCTATGCAGGACCCTTTTACAGGAAAGCTGGTAACTGTAGAGGAGATTAAGCAGCGTACCTGCCTGGTACTGGAGAAACGTTTTGCCACCATTCGCTGGACCGAGGAATATGCAGGCTAAACGATGTCGAATCTATCTGCTGGTGCTACCCAGAGTCCATATTCTGGATCTGGCGGCACCGGCGCAGATATTTGCCCATCCCATTCTGGAAGATGCGCTTGAGCTGCATTACATATCCCCCTGTCCTGAAGTGTCCTCTAAACAGGGATTACATCTGGCTCAGCTGGAAGCACTTCCGGACAGCATTGAACCGGATGACTGGTTACTGTTAATCGGTACCAGTCGTCTGGACAGACACCTGCATGAATCGGAATACCAGCAAGCAATAAGCTGGCTGGCCGGACTGGGCAATCAGTTTGGCCTGTTAGCAGGTATCTGTTCAGGCACCATACTGGCTGGCAAAGCAGGACTGCTGGATGGACGACGCTGCACTACCCACCACGACCTGACCCGCTCACTGAGCCAGATCGCACCACAGGCACAGGTGCAGGAAGACTGTATCTTTGTCGCTGATGACAATATCTGGACCAGCGCAGGGATCACCACCGGTCTTGATCTGTGCCTGCAACTTGTTGCTGAACACTGGGGACAGGATACTGCACTACAGATCGCCCGGGAGATGGTGCTCTACCAGCGACGCTCGGGCAATGAGCCACAGCTCAGTTTCTGGCTGCAGCACCGCAACCATACCCAGTCACGCATCCACAAAGTTCAGGATCTGATCATGCAGACCCCGGGACAGGACTGGAAGATTGCACAGTTAGCCGATGAGGTTTTTCTCAGCGAACGCCATCTTCGACGACTGTTCACTGAAGCAACCGGATTCAGCATCCAGCAGTATCTTCAACAGGCTCGGGTTGAATTAGCCCGACAGCTGCTGGAGCAAACCAGCTTTTCACTA
Source organism: uncultured Amphritea sp. (assembly GCA_963669425.2). GTDB lineage: Bacteria > Pseudomonadota > Gammaproteobacteria > Pseudomonadales > Balneatricaceae > Amphritea. The sequence continues at coordinate 549,073 of CAXXNC010000002.1, read as the reverse complement.
GACGCAGTCGCAGAACGGTGTGGTTTTGCCGCAGAAAGAAGCCTGCGACGAGCCTGGGAGCAATGGATGGAAGGCACACCGGGCAGTTATCGCAGACACTTTCAGGCACGTTGAACACCTGTAGACACCTTCCCTGCTGTTCATATCTGTCAGCTCCACCTCATACCGGAAATTAACCTCATATCCCGGCATTTATAGGCAAATTCAGACTTTTTCCTATTCCCGCTCCAGACAGATCCGGCTTACACTGTGCCCGCCTTTTGCTCTGCTCCCCTTCAGCAGTATTAACCGGGGCAGAAGGCACTTTTCAGATCAAAGCATCACGTTAAGGATAACGATCATGCAATACCAGATAAGCTATTCGAATGCTTATGGAGAGACACTATTCGATTCAGCTGTTTTTCAGGCACGACCTGAAGCAGAGTCCCATGCCCGCCTTCTGCGCAGACTCGGCTTTTCCGGGGTCCGGATTATCGGTACCCCGAAGTAAAAGGAATTAAGATGGATAAACAAACCCGCTTTGCCCGCATCAGTAAAAAAGCTTTCAGAGAGATCGCTGTTCGCCTCGAACACGATGAAGAGGCTACCCAGTTGACCATCAATGAAACGGTTATCAGTTACCAAACCGAAGAGGGTGCATTTATTGAGGCTGAAGCTTACAAACAGATAGTGGTTGCCTGAAAATCATCAGGTTATCCGGATTCTGACTTCCACAGAAAAAGTTCCGGGGTTGATAAGCAATAAACGAATTTTTAAAGCTGATAGCCTTATTGCTACTTTGAAACAGTGAAGCATGCTGTATATTGCTTAAAGAATAACTACCCTGTCGTCGGAAAGGATCACCCAATGGCTACATTTTCACTTGGAGGTACGCTTGATAGCGAAATCTTCGCTGAAGCCTACGAAGAGTTTGTCGAACAGTACCGCCTCTGTGAATCCAGTATTGTAGAACTGGAACATACTCCCGACGATGATGCTCTGCTTAACGATCTGTTCCGCACCGTACATACCGTCAAAGCCAACTCCAGTATGATCAGTTTCACTCCGATGGTGATGATCCTTCAGGAGCTTGAAAACGTGCTGGATATGGTCCGCGACGGCGAGATTCCCTTTTCAGACCGGGCCGGTGATCTGGTTCTTCTGCTGATGGATAAAGCCCGTGACTTTATGGATCAGTACAATGAAAACGAACAGGTAGAATACGACTCAGAACTCTATGCAGCGGTCGGTGAAGGTCTGCAGAAACTATCCGGCACGTCACCAGAAATGATCGCCCCACAACTGGTTGATATCATTGCCCTGATTGATCCCAGCACCCGGCAGGTGCCAGAGGAAGAGAAGCACTGGCTGGATAGTTACACCAAACCCAGTAGCGATCTGCAGTTTCTATACAACGCAGCAAGAGCTTGCGAACAACGGGTTGGTTACTGGCAAGGACGGACCGACCGGGTCGTCAAACTGGCGCTGGCTCTGAATGAAGCCGGTGGCAGTCCGGTTGATGCGAACGAACTGGCAGCATCGTTGTTCACTCATGACATCGCGATGGCTTTCCTGCCCACCACATTGCTGACCAAACAGAGCTCACTGGACGCCCATCAGATCAAGCTGATGCGCCAGCACGTGCAGGTATCAGCACACCTGATGCGCTCAATGTTTGACTCCCACAGTGCCGGAACAATGCTTATGCAGCATCAGGAGCTGATGAATGGTCAGGGCTACCCTAAAGGGCTCAGCGGTGATCAGATCAGTACCGGGGCAAAAATAATCGCCATTGTGCACACCTTTGAAGCCATCACCCATGGCCACACCAGTGTGTCCCACCACAAGCGACCACTAATGCGTGCCCTGCTGGAAATCAGTAATAAAGCCGAAGTCGATTTTGATAAGAAGTGGGTAGAGCTCTTTATGAAGGTTGTGCGAAATCAGCAGTGATCCCGGCCAAACGCCCTGGTAATCACAATTGATCATACCCACACGCCAGGCTCATTTATTCCTGTCTCACCAACCTCATAAAACAGCGGTTCTGAAGCGTTTAGCCTTCCCTCAGTCACGACATAACATTGAGCAGACTGCACCTAAACGGTCGCTGTTTGTCTGCCGGCCCAGGGTTTCTCGTTGACCGGCAGATGAATAAGCGCAGAAAACGCCCCGACACCGACACCAACCCACCAGACCAACGTGTAGCTGCCGTACTGGTCATACATCGTGCCGCCCAGCCAGACGCCCAGGAAACCACCTAATTGATGGGAGAAGAACACCAGTCCATACAGGGTTCCCATATAACGCAATCCATAGATCTGACCGATCAGACCTGCGGTCAGAGGCACTGTAGCCAGCCACAACGCGCCCATCAGGATAGAGAACAGAACCACTGATTCAGGGGTGATCGGGTTCAGAATAAAGGCTCCGGCAACCAGAGTCCGCAGCAGATAGATGCCGGCAAGCAGGTATTTGCGGGAGTATCGGTTACCCAGCCAACCCGCCAGGATAGTACCTCCAATGTTGGAAACCCCGATCAGGGCAATCGCCACTGCGCCCAGCGTTGAGGTCGAAGAGACACCCAAAGCCTGTATGATGCTGCCCGGCGCCACCGCACTGCACATCTCCGTAATGAACGCAGGAAAGTGCGCAGTAATGAATGCCAGCTGGTAACCGCAGGAGAAGAACCCAACAAAAATGAATACGAATGTTGGATCCTGAACCGCTTTAATCACAACCCTGCCAAGGCCTTCATCCTTACTTTCTGCTTTAACCGGCGGTGGCACCCGCATGAAAAAGAGCGCCAACAGAGATGTCAGAATCAGTCCGGCAAACACAACAAAGACTGACTGCCAGGGCATATCCTGCAGCAGGAACTGCGCTAATGGCGGTCCGACAATCTGCCCTGCAGAACCGGCAGCCGTGGCAATACCCAGTGCCAGTGACCGGTGCTTATCGGACGCAGCCCGGCCAACCACAGCAAGTATCACCCCAAACCCGGTGCCCGCAATACCAAAGCCAACCAAGGTTTCAAGGAACTGATGCTGACCCGGAGTTATAGCATAAGAGGAGAGCACCAGACCCGCGGCGTAAGTGACTGCACCAGCAATGATTGCTTTTCTGTCGCCGTACTTTTCAGCCAGAGCACTGAACAATGGTTGTCCGATGCCCCAGAAAAGGTTCTGAATCGCAATAGCAAAAGAGAAGTCAGCTCTCAGCCAGTTAAACTCTTCAGCAATCGGGATCTGAAAAATGCCAAAAGATGATCGGATGGCGAAACTGATGAGAATGATAACGCACCCTGCGATCAGTACAGGGGTTAACAGCTTGTCGGTTTTATTCATTATTCAAACACTTGAAGAGCAGCAGTACTCTTTTCATTGATGGTCCCCTGAGACGTATGTCTGTGCACCGGAGCTTGTCAGAATCATTGTTCTGACTGTTACTGGTAAAAGGGTTTATTCGGCTTATTCTGAGGCTGGTACAGATCTCTCATTGATACAGCACTCTTCCTTCAGAAAACCGATCAGACCGTTCAGCTCATCATATTGAGGTGTACAGTATAGTATGCGTCCCTCACGGCGTTGCTTCACCAGGCCAACGCTGACCAGGCGGGTCAGATGGTGGGACAATGTTGATCCCGGCACATCAAGCGCTGCCTGGATCTCTCCCACCGGGACACCACTATGGCCACCCCGGACCAGATAACGGAACACTTCCAGTCGGGTCGTATGCCCCAGTTCTGCGAGCTGTTTAGCGGCGTTTTCAGTATCCATGGAAGACCTCATTCAAAAAACATATTTCGATAATAATAGAATTATCTTGACAGACAAGTTAAATCTCGTAAATAATATTTCTACAAACATGGAAATATAAAAGACCGAACGTTACCAAATGCTGTTTAAGACAGACTAAGGGGATCAGTTCCGAAAATTATTTCCATATATATAGAAATTTTTATATAAGAGAATATGACGATGCAATCAGACCTCCTAAGCCCAGACCTGCAAGCCATGCTATGGGAAAGCGCCATGATGTTTTTGCAACTGTTTACCGAACTGACTGTACTGTTTCTGCTGATCAGCTATATCGTTGCCATCATCAACCAGAAACTGCCTGCTGAGAAAATTCAACGGTTGCTCGGTGGACGTAAAGGTCGTGGTTATCTGATGGCTGCAGGTCTCGGGGCTGTAACACCCTTCTGCAGTTGTTCCACGATACCGATGCTTATTGGTTTGCTGAAAGCCCGTGCAGGCTTTGGCCCGACCATGACCTTCCTGTTCACTTCACCGCTGCTGAACCCGATTGTGATTGCCTTGTTCATTCCGGTGCTCGGTCTGGAGATCACCCTCTGGTACGGTGCACTGGCACTGATCACTTCGATAGCGGCCGGTTACCTGCTGCAGACTCTGGGTTTTGATCGCTATATCAAGCAGGAGCTGCTGGAACAAAAAGCGAAAAGCTGCTGCGCCAAAAGTCCATGTGGATCTGAGCCCGCAGAACCTGTAGCAGAACCCAGTATGTATCAGAAGGCATGGCAGGAAACGCTCCCCATGTTTCGCACGATGTTCCCGTACATGCTGATTGCAATGCTGATCGGAGCATTCGTGCATGGCTTTGTGCCCGCTGACTTCTTTGCTGAAGTTGCTGGCGCAGAAAACCCTGCAGCTGTGCCGACCGCTGCACTGATTGGTATTCCGCTCTATATCCGGGTAACCGCCCTGCTGCCCCTGATCGGTAGCTTCGCAGCAAAAGGCGTAAGCATGGGTGCTATCATCGCACTGGTAATCGGTAGCGGTGGTGCCAGCCTGCCAGAAGTGATCCTGCTTAAGCGACTGTTCTACTGGCCGCTGCTGGCAGCATTCCTGGTGGTCATTTTTTCGATGGCGGTACTGGGTGGGTTTGCGTTTAATATTTTTCTTTGACGTTGCAATCAATAAGTGATCGCCGCTGGAAGCGCCTCCTACAGGCTCCTCCCACAACTACTCCGTAGCGAGGGCCTTCCAGGCCCGATAATTCAATCGCCGCTGGAAGCACCTCCTACAGTCTCCTTCCACAACTACCCTGTAGCGAGGGCCTTCCAGGCCCGATAATGCAATCGCCGCTGGAAGCGCCTCCTACAGGCTCCTCCCACAACTACCCAGTAGCGAGGGCCTTCCAGGCCCGATAATTCAATCGCCGCTGGAAGCGCCTCCTACAGTCTCCTTCCACAACTACCCCGTAGCGAGGGCCTTCCAGGCCCGATAATTCAATCGCCGCTGGAAGCGCCTCCTACAGGCTCCTCCCACAACTGCCTCGTAGCGAGGGCCTTCCAGGCCCGATAATGCAATCGCCGCTGGAAGCACCTCCTACAGGCTCCTCCCACAACTGCCTCGTAGCGAGGGCCTTCCAGGCCCGATAATGCAATCGCCGCTGGAAGCGCCTCCTACAGTCTCCTTCCACAACTACCCCGTAGCGAGGGCCTTCCGGCACGATAATGCAATCGCCGCTGGAAGCGCCTCCTACAGTCTCCTTCCACAACTCCCCCGTAGCGAGGGCCTTCCGGCCCGATAATTCAATCGCCGCTGGAAGCGCCTCCTACAGTCTCCTTCCACAACTACCCCGTAGCGAGGGCCTTCCAGGCCCGATAATGCAATCGCTGCGGGGAGCGCCTCCTACAGAGAACAATCTCTGGGAGGCATAATCTAGCGGCGGATTGTCTGCCAGATAGCCACCCGAATAACATCAGGAAGGTTACTTCTGTCCGAATCGCACCGGTACCGTGAATGTCAGTGTACTACCGCCGAACTCAGAAGGTATCGGCGGAAAAGGCGATGCCCGGTCAGGCAACAAACGCAGTTCTTTATCCAGAATACGGTAGCCAGTTTTTCTGATCAGTCTTGCCGTCTGCAACCGTCCATGCCGGTCAATCGTAATCTCCAATTCTCCGACTCCCTGCATGCGCCTCTGCTGGGCCATAGGAGGATAACGTTTATACTTTTCAATCCAGCGCCTGAGTTGTAATGCATACGAGCTTCCATTCCCTGTGGAAGACTGCCAGGCATTCATTGAACTCTGACTATCAGCGCCCTGACTATCATTCTGGATCTGCCCGTCTGAATCACTGGCTTCAGCCAGTGCCGCCTCACGGCTATCAGCATCAATAACACCTGTCTCAGACACCGTCGTGTCTGTTATGGGATCTGGTTCCGGTTCTGGCTTCGGTTCCGGCTTTGGTTCCGGCTTTGGTTCCGGCTTTGGTTCCGGCTCTGGCTCTGGTTCCGGCTCTGGCTCTGGCTCTGGCTCTGGCTCTGGCTTCGGTTCTGGCTTCGGTTCTGGCTTCGGTTCTGGCTTCGGTTCTGGCTTCGGTTCTGGCTTCGGTTCCGGCTTTGGTTCCGGCTTTGGTTCCGGCTCCTGCTTCGAATCAGATTGTTTTTTTGCGCCTGCTGAAGCGCTACTTTGAGCACTCACTGTTACTTGCATATCAGTGCTGAAAGCACCATTGCCTGCGATCCCTCCTGCACCTTCATTCTCAACGACAGGCCAGAACAACAGCATGATCAGCAGATGAAAGATGACTGCCAGCAGAATGGTCATCCCCCATCCGGAATAGCGGATCATCTGGCTTTCACTTCCAGCTTAATATCGACAGCCAGGCTTGCAGATAGCTGCCTTGCCAGTCGCAGTAATTCAGACAGTTCCCCCTGAGCATCTGCCCGGATAATAATTTTCTGCGTCTTTTCATCAGCAAAACCCTGATCTGAGAGCAGCGCAGCGATGATCATCTCTGTACCAATATAATGCTGATATTGCAGCTGCCCCTGAGCACTGTAATAGAGGGTAATCGCCTGTTGGGTATTTTCTGTAGTATCACTTTCAGGCGGGTTAACCCGGAATGGTTCCGGCTCTGTCACCCGCCCCATCATCATCAGAAAAATCAGCAACAAGAGCACCACATTGATCAGTGGTAGCATCAGCTCACGTACAGGTTTCTGTTGAGGCTCATTGAGTTGCATCTGTTTGTCCACCTGATGGCACCAGCGATACAGAAACAACACCCTGCTGCTTTAATCGCTCCAGCAGATCCACACCCTGCTGCAAAGTTACCTCTCCCGGCAAAAAGATGCTGACAGGTAATCGCTTTACTACAGCCTGCTGAATAAGGTGGTCTGCAGAATGATCACCAGTGTTCAGGCCCGTCAGACTCCGGCCATCAGCAAGTAAGCGTAAGCGAATGGTCTGCTGATCTGATACCGTGGAACCACGACTGATCAGGTCGAGCGTGCGGTACTGGCTGAACGTTGAAACCAGCATAAAGAACACGATCAGAATGAAGATCACATCGATCAGTGAGGTTAAGCCTACTGACGGCCTGCGTCTCTGGTGTTGCAGGTTCACCGGTCAGGATTCCGCTATCGCCTGAACAGGACGCTCATCATTCGCAGACTGCCCTGTGGCTTCAGCACTCCAGAAAGGTGTTGCCAGTGCTTCATTGGCCACACATTCCAGACGAAAGCGAAACTGATCCACCACTGCATCCAGCGCTGTAAGCAGCGCCAATGCCAGCAAAGCGACCAACATACCTGCAGCGGTGGTGATCAGGGCAACCCAGATACCACCAGCCAGATCAGCGGGGTTTACTGACTGGCCGGCAATCTGCATTGCCTGAAAGGCATCAATCATGCCCAACACGGTTCCGAACAGACCCAGAAGCGGCGCAGCTGTGACAATCCATTCCAATAACCGAAACCCTGTTTGCGCACGCCGCAGATAGCCTTTAGCCCGAATAGTTGCCCGCTCTTCAACCTGTGAGGCAATAACCTGGCCCACCTGTAAAGAACGGATATATTCGGTCAGCGCCAGGGCCGCTCCCCATTTCGAAGAGAAGGGTCTCAGGCTGAACAGCTGAATCATCGCGTTGAGGCCTGCCGCAATCGTCAGTACAGACAGACCTATCAGCGCTACCAGTGTCCAGCCACCACGCTCAAGGATCAGTACCCAGAGATCCTGCAACTGCGGCAGATAAAGTTCCATCAGCCAGCTCCCTGATGCCCGATCAATTCATCATCAGCATCATCCTGCTCGATTACCCGATCAAAGCGGGTCTGCCAGGCATCCAGCCACTGTCCGTGACGGCTATCATTATCCCACTCTCCGATACGGCGGATCTGGCGCAACGTATTTTTCACCGCAGTACGGCCCACCCGGGTTTCCGGCGTGGTAAATGAATCGACATCTGCAAACTCATTAAACGCCTGCATTACACCGTTGCGGGCATCAAGATACTCGGAGCGTCCATACGCCTGCAGAATACTCAGGAAAGCATCATAACGTTCAGCATGGAATGGAATGTCTTCACCGGCCGGGCCCATTACAGGACTGGCTGGATGCAGGCTGGCACAGGGAATATATCCCTCTGGTACCGGTACATTGGCAGAATGGGTTCGACCCGCTTTCAGTAATTTTGGCAGCACATGAGTATGCGGACCATCCGGAGAAACCCCACCGGTATCCGGACCGCCGATCTTCTGATACACCTCAACTCTGCCCAGTTTCGACAGTACTACCCGATGCGGATGACTTTTCAGAATCGCCATCATCGCCGGATTACCCGGTGCCTGCAGTGACTTACCTTCGTTTTCTCGCAGAATAGCGATCAGTTCCGGATTATCTGTGCGGATACAGAAATCGATCTGGGTCTGAGCCAGGCCCATATCAAACAGGATCCCTTTACGGTGCTCAGATCTTATCGCCTGGCTGTCTTTACCCAGTTCGGTCAGCACTGATCGCTGATTCATCAGCGCCTGTTTCTCAGGCAGACAGAATACGACTCCCTGGCTCCAGCGATGTGCCCGGGGGCTCAGGGTCTCATAGGCAACAGTCTCGATCTGATTCAGACTGTTCGGGTAGATACGGATCCCGCCCTTCTCTGTGGCACGTATCAGAGCCTCAGAATCATTCACCGTCAGTACATCATCAGGGCGTTGATGAAACTCCCCTATTGCTCCGAACGAACCGATACTCCAGCCTGCGTCAATATCCTCAAGCTGAGTTCTGAGCAGTTTTAACAATTCAGTTGCCATCTATATTTCTCCTGATACGTCACAACCGACACACTTATTCAGCCAGGTCAGTTGGCACAATCAGAGTGCGGCCCGACGTGGATACAGCCATTGTTTCAACACCGTAAACTTTGCGGATCTGCTGCGGAGTCATCACCTGATCCACCGCTCCATCGGCAATCAGATCACCGTGTTCCAGAATAATGATGCGATCACACCAGTGACTCGCTAATGAGAGATCGTGCAGAGAGGTCAGCACCGTCCGTCCGGCAGCAACGAGTTCGCGGAAGGTTTTCATCAGGCTGATCTGATGCGCCGGATCCAAACCGTTGATCGGCTCATCGGCAATGATCATATCCGGCTCCTGAGCCAGAACCCGGGCGATTAATACCCGCGCCTGCTCACCACCGGAAAGCTGCTCAAAAGAGCGTCGGGAAAACTCCAGCACATCCATAGTCTGCATCGCCCGCTCCACAATACGATGATCCCCGACTGAGGCCCGGTCAAAGCCAGACTGATAGGGCATGCGCCCCAGCATGACAACCTCTTCACAATCCAGCGCCCAGTGCACGGTGCGCTCCTGCGGTAAAAAAGCCAGCTGACGCGCCAGCGCCTGCGGCGCATACTGAGCCAGATCTGTACCGTCGAGCTGGATGCTACCGCTGTAGGATTGCAGGCCCGAAAGAGCTCGCATCAGTGTCGATTTACCGGCGCCATTCGGACCGATCAACCCGATCAGCTCAGGCTTATCAAAACTCAGCGAGATATCACGAAGCACACTTTTACCGCTGCGCTGCGCATGTAAACGGGATACCGTCAGCCTCATACCTGTGCCCTCTTCTTAACACTGTGCAGTAACCAAAGGAAAAACGGAGCACCGATCAGAGCCGTGACAACACCCAGCTTAAGATCCTTTTCCGGCAGTAACACCCGGATAGAAATATCAGCTAACAGCAGAAAAGCGGCGCCGCCCAGAGCACTGACGGCCAGCAGGCGGCTGGGTTTATTTCCAACACAGGGACGCAGCAGATGAGGGACGATGAGCCCTACAAAACCGATCGCACCGCTGACTGCCGTCGCGGCGCCCACACTTATCGCAGTGCCCAGAATGGCCAGCGTATTGGTCCGCTGCAGGTTCACCCCCAGAGACTGGGCAGCATCATGCCCCAGACTCAGGGCATCCAGTGCCCGGGCTGTGGCAAACAGCAGTAGCATGCCCATCAGAATAAAGGGCAACGCCATACCGACATGCACCCAACTGCGATCCGCCAGCGAGCCAAGCATCCAGAATACGATTTCCAGCGCAGCAAATGGATTGGAAGACATGTTCAGGGCCAGCGACGTCAGGGCTCCGGCCAGAGAAGTCAGGGCCACACCAGATAAAATAATGGTCAGGATATCGGCGCTTCTGCCTGCTAAACCACGTAACAGCAATACTGCAATCAAAGCACCAGCCAATGCACTGATCGGCAGAGCATAAGCAAAAATTGCGGTCAGACCGCTGTAGATAGCAATAACGGCACCCAATGATGCGCTGGCAGATATACCCAGCAGGCCAGGTTCAGCCAGAGGGTTACGGAGTAATCCCTGCAGCACAGCACCGGATAGACCCAGGGTAGCCCCGATCAGTAACGCCAGCACCGCTCTGGGTACACGAATTTCATAGAGAATCAGACGGTCGGCTTCACCATAACCATGAGCACCCGGCAGCAGAACACTAGCCGGATTGATCCATACCTGCCCGATCGCTATAGAGATAACAAACAACACAGCCACCAGCAGCGCCAGACCACTCAGGAGTATCGGATAGGGTAATCTATTCATCATCTTTTTCCTTACTGGCAACGGCGGCCTGCAGTTGTTGAATAGCACTGACCGTGTACGGCGTACCACAGATCCAGTATCGGGAGTCCACACTGATTCTTCGCAGAGGTCCGAACCACTGTTCCAGCGCTGGATGCTGCAGGATCTCAACGGCCCGACCCTGACGATCAGACCAGCGCTGCCATGACATCAGCAGATCAGGATTGGCATATATCAGACTTTCCAGCGGTAATTTTGAGCTGCCCTGCAGTTGTAACTGGCTACCAAGATGAGTAAAACCTGCGGCCGTTACTATCTCACTTTCCAGAGAGGAACCGCCGCCGGTATAGCTATTAGCCCCGTATGACCCCAGCACAGGTTTTATTGCCTCAGCTGTTCGACCAGCCTCCTGAAGCTGCTGGTCAAACATATCGGTTAATCGGGAAGAGTGGGCGTCCCTGCCCAACAGTTCTCCCATTTTTTTAAGGTTGCTTCGGACGTCAGCAAAGCTGTAAGCCGGCTGAAATTCAGCAACCTTAACCCCAAGCCTTTTAAGCAGATTGACTGTGGCGCGGGTGGTGTATGTACCTGCGATAACCAGATCGGGGTTTAATCTGATTACCTGCTCTGCCAACCCCTGATTAATAATCAGGGGACTGGCCTCCTCCACCATGACCGACGCCGATTCATCCACCGCGAGATGGGATACAGAGATCAGTTGACCCGGTTCAGCAACCAGCATCGCCAACTGATCTGTACAGAGGTTCATCGACACCACCCTCTGGGGTGATGCGCCCAATGCCGCTTGTGCCGTCAGCAAAAACAGGACAGGCAGCAGACGGGATACACCTCTGAAATCAACCACGGAAGCCTTTGCCTTCCTCATCCAGGCTTTCCGGATCGCGATTGAGCCACTTTTTAGCGATCGCCCGCCAGGTCGCCAGGCGCTCAAACACCGGCTCCTCTGAGAGACGATCATCGTCTTCAAGGAAAGGATTAGGGAAAAACACCGAGATCATCGGTTCACCTGCCCCATTCCACATTTCAAAGCCCCAGCTCAGCGGTTTGCCATCCCGGCCAAAACCTCTGAATAACTGCGCTCTGGAAGGCTTACGCCGTTTGCGCAGATCATCCGGTGTCGGAAATTTTTCGGTACCGAGGTTATCACCTATACACAGGTGAAAGTGCCCGCCATTGCCAAACATGATGGTCATGTAACCATCCCGCACACTGATCAATTCCGGGGCCGACGGGCATTTCCATTCATAGGCCGCCCCCTCAATGAGAGGTCCGAAGCGAATCCCCTGCCAGTGCTCCGTAAAAATATCCCGAAGCAATGCATCCAGCACATCCTGCTCAGTTGAAACAGCCCAGATTTCCCGCTTACGGACGCCATCCTCACTGAGAGTGACTTCGGTTGGTTCAGAACTACCCGTCCATATCTGCGTCATACTCACCTCACCGGTTGAACACTGCCAGCGCTATACTGGCAGTGGTCCAGCTCTTCAGAAGGTTGCCTTCACGCCTACGAAACTGGTGATACCCTGGGTGTTGTAACCAAACACCTCTTCGTACTCTTCGTTGAGCAGGTTCTCTACCCGTCCGTAGACCTGAAACTGATCATTGATCTGATAATCAGCCCCCACATTCACAACCGTATAGCTATCCAGCGAAACCCGGGTTGAAGGAAAGGTTCTGAAATCAGAGTCCTGCATCTCACCATTAAAAATAGTATCGACGAAGAAATTCCCTTTGCGGTTATCAAAGCTATAAGCCACATTGACCGCACCGGAGTGCATCGGACGGCGTACCTCTTCCTGACCATCAGGATCAAATGCTTCGAGATACGTATAGCTGCCTTTAACGTACAGGTCGTCAGTCAGATTCAGCTGCACAGAAAGCTCAGCACCTTCCCGATCACTGGTGCCATCCTGGTTGATGGCAGTATTGGATTGCGTTTTTATCTCGTTTTCCAGACGCTCGTTAAAGTAGGTCAGATCGACAATCAGCAGATCATCCATAAATGCCTGCTCGACACCGATATCCCAGCCATTATTCTCTTCGGGTTTGAGATTCGGATTGCCGGTGAAAGTAGCCGGAATAAAACCAAACTGTTCAAAGAAAGTCGGGTTCGTTACCCCTTTACCGAATGAACCATGCAGGCGAGTACCGCTGTCCGACCACAGATAAGCAGCACTGGCGCTGTAGGTGGTTGCATCTTTGAAGTCATCGTTATCATCATGACGTACTGCGGTGCTGACAAACAGTCGCTCGGAGAACTCCCCCTTATACTCTGCGGCATACCCGAGCAAGTCCCGTTCACGGGTTCCGCGCTGCGATGGGTTCAGGGTAGGAAAAGCGTTCTGATAGGTTTCACGCTCCGCTTCAACTGCACCAGTCAGACTGTGCTTAGCATCGTCAGAGGTATCGAAAAAGTAAGTGCCCTGATGACTCAGATGATAGCGGTGATCATTGTTACCGTAAGATCCGAAACTGCCTGAGCCACGAGATTTTAACTCGGAAAACTCTGCCTGCGTTTTCTGTACAAACTGACCGTCCAGCAACGCCCAGTTCAGGCCTGCACCGGCATACACCTCTTCAGTTTTAACATAGCTGCCAACACTGTCCACGACCACACCGGAGGACTGATTATCAGTATCAGAATCACGATCGACATAACGCAGATTCAGATCCAGAGACACATCATCTGACAGATCCCAGTTCAGCTTGCCGTTGAGCGTGGTATTTTTGTCGCCGTCATCCTCATCGCCCTGAGAGGAGATGTTAAAGCCATCAGTTTTGCGATAGGAACCGGACAGCGCAAAGTCGAAGGTCTCGCCACCACCCTGAACACCCAGTCGACCCAGCTCAGTGCCATCAGAGCCCAGTTCAGACTGTGCGGTAAAACGGTAGTCATTTCGCAGACCACCTTTAGTGATAATGTGGATCACACCGGAGGTTGCATTGGAACCATACAACGCACTTTGCGGCCCACGCAGCACTTCAATCCGTTCGATGTCTGCAGCCTGCAGACCACCAAAATCATATTCGCCACCGGAGGTAGAAGCGACTTCGACACCGTCGATCAGCACCAGTACATGGTTACCTTCAGATCCACGCACCCGGATCTGTGTCAGACCACCAAAGGAACCGCTACGGGATACCGCCAGACCAGGGACCCGACGCAGAGCATCAGCAACATAGCGGATCTGACTTGTTTCCAGTTCTTCACCGGAGATAACGGTATGGGCACGGCCCACCTTTTCAGATTCAACAGGTACCCGGCCTGCAGATACCAGTACTTCATCTAATTCGAGATTCTGCGCTTCAACAGGCAACGCGACTGCGACACTCAATCCAATGAGGCCGAAAAACTGTTTCTTACTGTAGTTCATCCAGGATACACCTTCACTGCTCGCCCGGAATGTTTTGAAACACTCCCGAACGTACATAACAACGAACCGATCCGGCAAATAACGAACACGCAGACGCGCGCGCACAGGTATGGGGATAACCGTACGAAGTGTCACCAGTCCCGATCGGACATATTGGGTGTCACCTCAACGGTGTGCCGCTCTTTTACGCGCCCCGCGTTAAAGAATGGGTGACTGGATAATGGCAGGTCTCCTGGCTCACGAGTCAACACCGATTACTCGCCTTCCCAATGAATACTCAGGGTATTCATCAGTGGCTTATTGAGCATCGATTCTTCGCTCACAGTTGCGGGGGCAGCCACGGACTCAGCAGAAAAACTTGCTTCACCGCGTTCCCTTTTAATTCGTAAATTAATACGAAACCACTATTCGGAGGCGAATATAAGACAGGATGTTATGGCAGGTCAATATGTGTTCGATAGTTTCTTTGCGCAGCACAAGCCGGTGTCGCACTGAGTCAATTTTGGTTAGAAAACCGACAGATACTCACAAAATCATGAAAAGAACCGATGCCAGTTACATATATCTCAGGGAACCGGAGTAACTGGCATCTTAGTCAATGGCGTGTATTTCAGTCGATCCTGTGCCGCTCGATAAAGTCATTATCGAAAGTGAAGCCCAGACCAGGACCTTGTGGCATCAGAATATAGCCATCCTCAATCTGCATCGATTCGTTGTAGAGCGGCGCAAACCAGTCTACATGCTCGACAGAGATACAGTTCGGAGCAGAACCGGCAATACTCAGACTCTGCTCGGTGAAAATATGGGTTGAAACCGGTACATTGTAAGCCGATGCCAGTGCCGCACTTTTACGGAACTCAGTCAGCCCGCCAATGCGCTGCAGGTCAGGCATCAGAATATCCACCGCCCGGGCATCCAGCATATCCTTCATACCGAAGCGGGTGTATTCAGTTTCACCGCTGGCGACGGGGATATTAATCGCTTCCAGAATACGGGCATGGCCTGCCAGATCCTGTGCCGGTACCGGCTCTTCCAGCCAACCAATATTAAATTCTTCCAGTTGTCGGGCCAGAGCAATAGCCTGACGCGGTGTCATCGACTGATTGGCATCGGTGAGGATTTCGATATTTTCACCGACGGCTTCACGCAACGCTTTTGCACGGGCAACATCTTCCCGGGGGTTCTCTTTACCCAGTCGCAGTTTCATCGAGCGGAAGCCCTGATCGATAAACTGATGAGCCTCCTCGGTCAGTTCATCAATAGACTGTGATAACCACAAGCCACTGCTGGCATAGACTCTGATTTTATCCCGGCAGGCACCGAATAACTGATACAACGGCATCCCCGCCTGCTTACCGATCAGATCCCAGAGAGCAGTATCCAGCGCGGAAATAGCACCAATGGTCACACCTTTCTGCCCCAGCGGATTACAGTCAACCCACATCTGCTCCCAGATCTTTTCAACATAGACAGGGTTCTGGCCGATCAGGAATGGTTCAAGACTGTTTATCATCGCCTCGAAGACGGGTAGCCGGGCTTTGTTCAGAGCAAACACATAGTTCTCCCCCACCAGACCGGTATCGGTTTCGATCCGTACCAGTACACAACCGACCGACTCGGTACGGTGAATCGCAGTGATCAGTGGTTTCTTTAACGGTACTTCCACCTTCAGCGTGGTTACTTTGGTTATCTTCACAAGTACTCCTGTCCTGATTCAGACAGATCTATCACATTGCTCAATCTTTCTGGACGTCAATCGCAGTAGTGGTAGCCACTGCCGGGGCATATTGAGTTATCTCTGCAGACCTGTTGTTTTTATCGTTTCACTCCATCCTAGAACAGCTGTAAAGACAACTGAAATTTAAATAGTTTAAGTTTAATTAAAATAATTTTTATACCCCTGGGTCTTTTCCACTGATCCTGATCGATTCCCCTGAAAAATCAGGCAGTTCAGCCACCCATAAATTTCATTTAAGTTCTTTGCAACAACTATAAATTTAACAAACAGTTTTTCTCGCCCCAGTATCGGACTCAGAAGATTTCGATCTCAGCTATCGAATGCTTTGCTGCCCACCGGGTATCTGTAGCCACAAGAACAACGCTATAGCTGTCGGTCCGGGCAAACGAACTCAGAAGACACAACTTAAAACCAAACCAGGGACAACAATAATGAAAAAATCTGTTCTGGCACTGGCCGGTATTCTCGCGAGCACCTCAATGTTCTCTGCAACTGCACAGGCAAAGTGCGGAGACATCAGTATTAGTGAAATGAACTGGGCTTCGTCTCAGCTGGTGACTTCCGTATCCAAATTTCTGCTGGAGCAAGGCTACGGCTGCTCTGTTCAGAGTGTACCCACGTCGACTATTCCTTCTGTAACCTCCGTTGCGGAAACAGGTAAGCCGGATATCGTGACCGAGCTATGGCTGAACTCTGCCACCCTGTATCAGGATCTGGAAGCGCAGGGCAAAGTTATTACTGCTACTCACGTTCTGTCCGATGGTGGTCAGGATGCCTGGTGGATACCGAAGTATCTGGTAGATAAACACCCTGAACTGAAGACTATCGAAGGTGTTCTGGCAAACCCTGAACTGGTCGGAGGTCGTTTCCACAACGCGCCGAATGGCTGGGGTATCCGGGTTAAGAACGACAACCTGTTCAAAGCCTTCGACTTCGAAGGGCATAATATGGAAGTGTTTAACCACGGTTCCGGCGAGACACTGGCCGCCTCTATCGCGTCGGCTTATAACGCGCAGGAGCCATGGTTTGGTTACTACTGGGCACCGACTTCTGTACTCGGTAAATACGAAATGGTCGCTGTCGATATGGGTCCATTCAATGAAGCCGCTCACGATTGCGTAGCAACCGCTGAATGTGTAGATCCACAGAAAACCAAACTGCCTGCGGCTGAAGTTATTACTGCTGTGACTAAAGATCTGGCGGAGCGTGAGCCGGAAGTGCTGGCGCTGATGAAAAACATCTCTTTCACCAACGCAGAGATGAGCAAACTGCTGGCCTGGCAGGAAGCGAACAAAGCGTCTTCTGAAGAGACCGCGGTGCACTTTATCACCACTCAGCAGGATACCTGGTCGAAGTGGATCAGCGATGATGCACGCAGCAACCTTTCAGCACTGCTGAAATAACAACCACCGGCCGGTCACTACCGGCCTCTGCTCCACAACCATGCATCGGTCCGCACCCTGCGGTAACCGACCGATGCATGGCTATTCATCTGAAGGGCATCTGATAAAACCCTTCAGAAAATAATAATAACAGGACCCCGGACAATGGCATTTTACGACTCATTATTCGACTCTCTTGGGTTACGCGACTGGTGCGGCGCCGATGACAAAGGCGGCCCGATGACGATGGCCGAATTGCTGGCCAGAAGCAAAGGCACCACCGTTACCGAAGAGACTTCCGCCTGGAACCTGCCCTTCCCTTCACTGGATAATCTCCACGCGGCCTGCGAGGCAGTGCCACGTACCCGTGACATGACTTCAGGGGTTGAACAGTTCTTTCTTGATATTAAAAGCGGCCTGCAGTTTGTACTGGATCCGTTAACCCAGCCGCTGAGCTGGCTGCTGGATGGTTCTATCTGGCTGTTTATTGCGATGCCGTGGTGGCTGTTGATCGGCCTGACGCTGGTTGCGGTACAGTGGATTACCCGCTCCAAAGGCTCCACCCTGCTGGTCGCGATTACCTGGCTGTTCCTGGCCTTTATCGATCACTACGATTACGCCGTACAGACCATGGCGATCATCTTTGTCTGTACCGGATTAAGTGTCCTGATAGGGGTACCGATCGGTATCGCCATGTCGAAAAATGACCGTCTGCAGAAAGCGATTATCCCGATTCTGGATATGCTGCAGACACTACCGTCGTTCGTTTACCTTATTCCGCTGATCTTCCTGTTCAGTGTCACCGAATCCAAGCTCTATGGTATTGCGATAATCCTGTACGCCATCGTACCGGTAATCCGTCTGACCGATCTGGGCATCCGGCTGGTGGATCAGGACATCATCGAAGCGGCCAACGCCTTCGGTATGACCGCCCGTCAGAAACTGCTGAGTGTTGAGTTGCCACTGGCCCTGCCAAATATTATGGCCGGTGTGAACCAGACCATCATGATGTCTCTGGCAATGGTGGTTATCGCATCTCTGGTATCCGCTCCGGGCCTTGGAGTACTGGTACTGCGCGGTATTAACAACCTTGAACTGGGCGTGGGTCTGGTATCCGGCTTCTGTATCGTGATTCTGGCTATCCTGCTTGACCGTGTCAGTAAAGCAACCCTGGCCCGGGTTGATGTTTCACAAGATTCCTGAGGTGCACTATGACTACCAATGTAAAAGTATCTATCAAGAATCTGTATAAGATTTTCGGCCCTGAACCACAGGCAGCTCTAGCACATGCAAAGAACGGTGTGGATAAACCCTCGTTACTGGAAGAACACGGCCATGTACTCGGGCTGAAAGATATCAATATCGACATGCAGGACGGCGAGATCACGGTGATCATGGGGCTGTCCGGCTCCGGTAAATCGACCCTGATCCGCCACTTTAACCGCCTGATCGAACCTACCGACGGTCAGATTCTGATCGACGGTAAGGATGTCATGCAGCTATCCGATGAAGAGCTGCGCAAGATGCGTCAGGCGGATATGTCGATGGTGTTCCAGAAGTTCGCGCTGCTGCCCCATAAAACGGTACTCGAAAATGCAGGCTTAGCTTTGAGGGTACGGGGCTTTCAGGCTGATGACGCCGATACCGAAGCCAGAAAGTGGCTGGATCGCGTGAGCCTGTCCGGCTTCGAAGAGCATTATCCTCATCAACTGTCCGGCGGTATGCAACAACGGGTAGGTATCGCCCGGGCACTGACCTCAAACTCAGCAGTGATGCTGATGGATGAGGCCTTCTCAGCCCTCGATCCGCTGATCCGTAACGATATGCAGGACCTGCTGCTGGAACTTCAGAAAGAGCTGCATAAAACCATCATCTTTATCAGTCATGACCTGGATGAAGCGCTGAAGCTGGCTGACCATCTGGTAATCCTGAAAGACGGTGAAGTAGTTCAGCAGGGGGAACCTCAGGAGATTCTGCTTAACCCGTCTGACCCGTATATCGAGGACTTTGTCAGCGATATCAACCGGGCGCGGGTACTGCGGGTTCGCTCGGTTATGCAGCCATTGTCGGACACAATCACTCCGACTGCCGGTGCCGTGGACTATAACGACACGCTGGAAGATGTCATCTCCCATTCCGATGGCGACACCACCAAAATCTATCAGGTGATCAGAAATGGCGAAGCGGTCGGTACCATCTGCATGAAAGATCTGGTGCGGGCGCTGGTGCCACGGGCACCTTCAACCGAAGGTATTCGAAATCAGATCAATGCCGCCTGATTCAGCTTAGGAGTTAAACAACATGCAAATTTCTCTGGCAGGTAAGCGGGTCATGATCACCGCCGGTGGCGCAGGTATGGGCCGGGCAACCGCAATTGCAATGCATAAACTGGGCGCAACTGTATTTACCTGTGATCTGGATGAAGCGGGTCTGGCGTCACTGCCCGACGGTATCACCACATTTGTCTGCGATGTCTCAGATCCGTCAGCCGTGGACGCAATATTTGATCAGATCCTGCCTGACGGGCTGGATATCATGGTCAATAACGCCGGTATCGGTGGCCCGACCAAGCCGGTTGAGGAGGTTACCAATGAGGAATGGCAGCAGTGTATGGGCGTCTGTATCGATTCCCAGTTTTACTGCACTCGCCGCGTGGTACCGGTATTTAAGGCTCAGCAGAGTGGCGTGATCATCAATCTGGTATCGGCGGCGGGCATACTGGGTTTCCCGAATCGCAGCCCTTATGTCGCGGCTAAGTGGGCCGTGACCGGCTTTACTAAATCGATGGCGATGGAGCTGGGACCGGACAATATCCGGGTAAACGGCATTGTACCGGGCAATGTTAATGGCGATCGCATGGAGCGGGTCATCCACGCCCATGCCGAAGCGGAGGATATCTCACCGGACGAAGTACGGCGTCTGTACGCTATAGGTACCTCAATGCAGTGTTATGTAGATCCTGAAGAGATCGCAGACACGATCTGCTTCCTCTGCTCTGACTATGGACGGCATATATCTGGTCAGATTGTCGGCGTGGACGGCCACACTGAGACGCTCTATCCACGGACATAAGGCGCAGGATATAAGATCCCGGATATAAAGACTCAGCACACAGACTAATTGGAAAGGTACCCTCGTATCTGATCGGCCCGGCAAACAGAAAACCTGCCGGTCCGGCTCAGAACGTTTGGAAATGGGCGGTTGCCAGTCCGCTGCCCGTTTCCTTTTTTTACAGATAAAACGATTACCACTCTCTGAACATTTCGGTGGCCGAACCAACTACCAGCCCCCAACCGACAGCAAGACCACACACCATACCCACACCGGTAATAACACCACTCATCACAAACAGGATATCCATTTAACTTCCTTTTTATTTTTGTTCTTTAAAACCTAGGACAAAAACCCAGAAAATCAAATGGATAAAGCGAAACAACTGTTTAAGTAGTAATACCGGTGTTCAGTTAAGTGTCGATACCCACCACCTGGCGGATAGTTTCTCGCGCCATATCCAGAATATCCTGATTGATAGGCTCTTTAGGATAGGAAAGGTAGACCGGTCGCTTGAATGTCGGCGCATCCTCTATCCGGAATAACCGACCGCCCTGAATGTGCGGCTCAACCATCCGTTCTGGAAAGTAGCCCGCCCCACCGTAATTGAGAATATAGTCCAGGCCAACCATACCGATACCCACCGACAATCGCGGAGCCTGAGTGTCCGGATACGCCAATGCATGAGCTTCGCGGAACTCATCCCCCCAGTCGACAAAGACATAGTCTTTTACCCAGCCAGGCTGCACCTTACGTTGTTCGGTGGCTACCAGTACCAGCTCGTCTTCCATCAGCAGTTCGGTTCTGAGTTCGGACTGTTGACGGTTAACGTAGGTCAGCGCCAGATCCAGCTCGCCATCAGCCAACTGACTAAGCAGACTGTCTGAGTAATCCATTACCACCCGGGTGCCGATCTCCGGTGAGTCGGTCTGCATCTTCTCGATCCAGCTGGGGCTAATCTGCTGCCAGAGGTTCATCTGCACACCCAGTGAGATCATCGCTTCCAGTTCTTCTGGCAGGGCAATCTCATGTTTGGCCTGTTCCCAGGCCCGCACTGCTGTGGTGGCATAGCGGATAAAGTTACGTCCTGACGCTGTCAGCTCTGAACCGTCCCGTTTACGCATAAACAGAGTCGTGTTGAGCTGATCTTCGAGCACCTTAATACGGGCGCTGACGGTGGACTGTGTTACGTATAGATTTTCCGCAGCAACCTGAAAGCTGCCATTGCGGGCGACCTCGAGAAAGGCGCGCATATGGTTGATGTTCATACAGCATAGCCATTTATTATTTTTCTACTAAGACTAGTTAGATTTACTTTTTTGGACAACAAGAATCACAACACAGGTCGGATTCAGACAGCTGATTCACACAACTATGTCGTATTCAATGTCATCAGGAGGTAAAAACAAAAAGGGCGACCCCTTTACTCAGAGCCGCCCCGGGAACACAGAGTGCTTAGTTAAGAATTAATCCACCAGGTCATCCGGGCGGTTCGCTTCACGCTCATAGTGAATCGGCAGCGCACGACCATAGAACTGCTTGGCACGCTCAGGACGGTTAACCGTATCCGGATCACGCATATAGGTAGGCAGCGCAATGTAACGGGAGCGGGTACCTTCCACCGGCGTTACACGGTGCATAGAGAAGCGGCCTTTGAAGATCTGCATATCACCCGGACGCAGCGCCAGAGAATGCACATTGCTGTAATCACCACCCAGTACTTTCGCTACTTCATCGAAGTTTTCATCTTCCGGTGTACGCAGATCCGGATAGTACTGAAACTCACCACCTTTCTCAGGTTCCTGAACCAGAACGCTGACTGTGAACTCATTACCGTCGAAGTGCCATGGGAAGTAATCCCCTTCATCCATTACGCTGTAAGGATTACAACCCAGTGGATCCGCCCAGCGGTAGATCGGTGCGATACCTAAGCAGTCAGATACAAACTG
This sequence comes from uncultured Amphritea sp., assembly GCA_963669425.2. Lineage (GTDB taxonomy): Bacteria > Pseudomonadota > Gammaproteobacteria > Pseudomonadales > Balneatricaceae > Amphritea. The sequence continues at coordinate 526,735 of CAXXNC010000002.1, read as the reverse complement.
CACCATGATGTCATTGTCATAGATCGCCCGCAGGTCAGAGAACTCCTCCAGAATGTCAGAGTTTACGAAGCCGCTGGAACGTTTCTCAAAGAAGCGGCGTGGATGATCCGCAGGCAGCGACTCATCGTCCTTGGTCATATAAGGGTTATGACTGTCTTCTGACCAGTAGATATTTTCCCGCTGGCGCTCCACTTCCTGACGCATCCGTTCAATGGACTCAGGACGAATAATGTTAGGGATACGGCAGCAACCTACGGCATCCAGTTCTTTACGACATTGCTCCACCAGCGCTTTACGCTTTGGCGAATCAGGGTCATCAATCGGATAAGTCTCCAGATCAACAAAGTCTGCCAGGGTTGGCATTACTGAAGGTGCGATGGACATATCCACTGCATTCTGTTCACTAACATTCACTGCTTCTGTCATGGTCTTAACCTGATTTTTATCATTATCGGTTGTTCAATTGAGTTATGGCTTGTTGCCAATGGATGCAATCTAGCCAACAACGATCCGACAGAAAAACTAAATATTCAGATCAGTAATATCGCTTTTTTCGATACATAAAAAAGCCAGACAAAAACGATCAAAAAACAAAAAATTCTTTAAAAAACAATATATTAATAACAGACAAACACTGACATATTCAGCTGAATCCCGGCAAAACAATATATTAATAACAGACAAACACCGGTGACTGATATTCGAGCTGAATCCCGGCAAAACAGCCGATCTCTTTTTTCTGATATCAACCATCGAATCTTTCGATATCCATTACCGGCAACAGAATCGTTTTACCGGTGAAAACTGACTTTCAGATATCGAAAAAAAGCTGGTCTGATAATTTTTCCCTCCGTAACTGCCCGTCACCACAGGGATATTGATTATTCCGATACCGCACTGCGGCTTTCTTTGTTTGTGCAGCCCCTGCGCCACGGGGAAACATAGAGTCAGAACAACAATAAACCTGAGAGGTTCTTATGACTGTAACCACAGCAATGACATCTTTGAGCGCTATCAAGGCAACAGAAACCAGCGCTTTCGAAAACACCATCAGCAACTTTGAGGAACAGCTGGAAAGTTTAGGCCGGGTGGTCGATCTCGAGGCATACCCGGTGCACGACCTGGAACACCCGGTGACACAGGCCCTGATTGAACGCTGCCGGGCACAACTGGATGACACCGGCTGCAGTGTAATCGCTGATTTCGTTAAACCCGAATCCCTGCAACGAATGCAGGAAGAAGCCCGCCGCTTAATGCCCTGCATCTTCCGTTCAGAGCAGAAACATAACCCGTATATGACCAAAGAGGATGGCGAGCTGCCAGATTCGCACCCGAATCACTATCTGCAGCGCCGCACCGCTGGCTTTATCAATTCCGATATTATCCCCGAGGAATCTGATATGCTGGCGCTGTATGACAATGACATCATGACCCGCTTTATCGGCGCCTGCCTGGGAACATGGCCTATCTACACCTGGGCCGATCCGCTGGCGCGCTGTCCTTATGCTGTGCTGGAAGACGGTGATTACTTCCCCTGGCACTTCGACGGTAACGAGTTCATCGTCAGCGTATCTGTAGAACAACCGACGGAAGGCGGAGTATTCGAATACGCACCCAACATCCGCTCTGTAGAAAACGAAAATCTGGAGGGGGGTGAACCGGGTTCTGGATGGCGATAAAGAGGGTGTCTACGAACTGGAATGGAAACCGGGTTATCTACAGCTGTTTAAAGGCCGCTATACCCTGCACCGGGTTCAGGAAGTGAAAGGGCCTGGCGCCTGGATCACCGCCCTGCCAACCTATATGACGGATCCGGATACCGTAAACCGTCCGGAGCACTCAAAGCAGTTCTACGGTCGCGCCCTGCCGATCCATTACGAGCGCGAAGCCAACCGCCCGGACAGTCTGACTGACTAAGACAACCTGAAATACGCTGATCAATTGGCTTAGCCAGAGTGATCGGCGCTGGAAGCACCTCGCTACCGGACTATGATGTTGTAGCGAGGGCCTTCCAGGCCCGAAAAGCCTTCCCTATGAAAAGTTTCCAGAACCAATATTGCGCTAATTTTCGAGCATCTGAAGCGAATCAGATATTACTCACCTGTCTGATGATCTCGTCACGGAAGCAGCGAATTGCTTCGCTCACCTCGCCGGGCAGGGTATGCAGTTCGATCTCGATCGCCCCCAGATCCGGCACCCCCTCTGATGGCTGGATAATCCGCCACTCATCTTTGACCAGAGACTCAGCCAGCGCAGAAATGGCCAGCCCGTTAGAGATCGCAATATCGAAACCGGTCACGCCCTGACATTCAAATGAGACGAACCAGTCACGGGCATCCTGATTGAGCTTCTCGACGATGTTCTTCCGGTATTCGCAGCCCTGTTCATAGAGCGCCAGCGGGATGGGACGGGAACCATCAAGCACAAAATCCTTTGCCGCAACCCAACAGATTTTTTCATGCCGCACCCGCTGACCGCCGGGTTCTTTTGGGTCGCGGGTTGCCAGAATCAGGTCCAGATCACCCTCATGCAGGCTCTTGTACAGGTTGTGGCTGTTGTCGTTCTTAATCTGAATACGGATATTGGGAAAGCGGCTGATAAACTGACGCAGGGAGTTCTGAATAAAAACCCGGGCATAGCCATCGGGAATACCGAAGCGCACCACACCGGATACCTCTTCATCACTGATGGCATTGAACGCCTCTTCAGACAGATTAAGTATCTTACGGGCATAGGAGAGCAGGATTTCCCCCTCACGGGTGAGGGTAAAATGGTTATAGCTACGGTTCAGCAGTTGTTTACCAGTGCCCTCTTCCAGCTTTTTCAGCTGAATACTGATGGCCGCCTGAGTACGGTGCAGAGAGGCCGCCGCTTTGGTAATACTGCCCGCATCAACAATGGCAACGAAAGTAGCTAACTGATTGAAATCCAGTCTTCTCATGGAGGTAATATCGCTCGGTGAAGGGTAATTTAACTGTATCACTCCGCTGCAGAATTACCATCTTCATAGCCATCGAAAAATCCGCCATGCAGCACAGACAATTCCGATATCAGGCCAGCAGATTTAAAAGGCTAAGCATCAGCGTAATACTGAAAAACGCCATCACCGTGGTCATCAGCAGGACACCGGAACACCAGGTCTGATGACCATACTGACCACCGATGATCGGAAACATACTCATCATCGGTGCCGTGGCAAAGATCACCGCGGCCTGCTTCAGAACCGGATCCAGATCCGGCACCAGAAAGATCACCAGCAGCAACATCAGCAGCGGCTGGAATACTAACTTAACACCACTGATCAGCAGCACGTCCCTGAGTTTTATGCTGAACACCACACCGGCCAGCGAACCACCAATAATAATCAGTGCAACTGGGGCCGCCGAACTGGCCAGCAGGCTCATCCCATGATCGACAAACTGAGGCGGAGTCAACCCGGTAAGCGACGCTGCAACCCCTGCGCATACCGCAATGATAATAGGATTCTTCACTACCCGGGTGGCGACTGTCACAACCAGCTGCTTCATATCGGCGCTGCGATCATCTGTGGTTTCCATCAGGGCAAAGGCAATCGGAAACAACAGAATATTCTCCACCAGCATGGTCATCACGAAGGCTTGCGTCGGCGGGCTGTCGAAGTACTGCAGCAGTATCGGAAAGCCGATAAAAGCACTGTTAGGGAATGAACCGCCGAGCGACTTCAGCCCGGCAAAACTGACACTGTCCTGTTGCAAATAGCGACTCACAGCGTAGACCAGTGCAAATGCCGCCAGACAGCCAATACCATAGACCAGCATATAGTCGGCATCGACAATCCGGCGGATATCCATCTGCGATATCTTCTGAAAGACCAGCAGCGGTAATGCCAGAAACAGTACATAACGGCTCATCCCCGGCAAAGCTTCACGGGGCATGATTCCTGACTTGACGATCAGATAGCCCACCAGAATCAGCAGAAAAATCGGGGCGGTGATATTGAGTATAGTTAGCATGTTCACAATATTAACTGAGCGATCCGGCAATACACATCGTCTACATGGATGAGATTCGGAAAAAGTATTTTTCCTTGTTGGCGAGAGTACTCTTATAAAGCCAGAGAGTAGGCATGAAAGTCTTCATTGGCGCGTTTGTACCCTAGCTTCTCATACAGATGCTGACCTGCTTTATTGCTGTGCCCGGTCAGCAGATCAATACGCGCCGCCCCCTTCTCCCGGGCAAACTGTTCAGCCCGATTCATGAGTCTGGCACCGGCACCGGAATTACGGGCAGCCGCATCCACATACAGGTCATAAAGGATATAGATCGCCACCGCATCCACCGAACAGAAGGAAGGATAAAGTTGAACAAAACCCTGAGCGCTATCTCCTTCCAGAGCGATAAAGACTGTCGATTCATTGTTTCTGATCCGCTCCTCTATGAAAGCAGTCGCCTTGGGAAAATCCGGCTCGCAGCTGTAAAACTGTCGATAAAGATCAAATAACCTGGCTACATCCTGTAGATGAGTTTCTGTTGCCTGAACTATATGCATCGCTTTTACCTCCATTGTCTCTTTCCCTATTGTTGGCATTTAAGGGCATCTCTGCCCATACCGTCGAAGAGGTAGAAGAAAAGGAAGTTAAGAGAGTTTACTGATGTATAAAGGCGCATGAGCCACAAAGGGCATTCATATATCAATGCCCTCTGTACCGCAGTCAGTGACGCTGAAGGTCTCGTTGGAAACGCTTAAACTCAGGATGATTAAACAACAGTGAACGGCCTGCGGTAATCATACTGTCGAGCTGTTCAGGCGTCAGGCTCAGGCTGGTCGGAATACTGTTGTAATAGCGTTTAAGCTCTTTTGTGCTGGCCTGTTGCAGACTAAGGTTGATGAAGTAAGCGTTAACCGGATGTCCGTTCACTTCACTCAGTTCATCTGCCCAGCGATTCACTTCCTGCTCGAACAGCGTCAGAGTGGCGGCATTGTAGCGATGCAGCTGGGCATCCGTAATACCATTCACGGTTTCTTCTATACCAGGCTCTTCAATACTCTGATCCATCGCGATATCCACTTTCGTGGACGCATCAACAGCGATCACGACGACCTGCCACGGAACCTCTCTACCCACTCTTTTCACTGCCGACTGAATACCGCCGGATAACTCGACATTTTCGTAAACGGCCCGCAGCCCCAGATTATCGGTAATACCGCCATCCACCAGATGGATATAACGACGCTTCTCTTTATCACCGTAACTGGTCAGCCCGTCGATAACTAACAGCATCTCTTCGTTATCTGACAGACGTTGCCGGGCCTCACCCAGCCACTGGGGTGAGCCGCTGCCGCAGTCATCGTAGTTCTGCAGCACAATCGGATTGAAAACCAGCGGCACCGCCGCCGATGCCGTCACCGCTCTGGCAACCGGGAACTCTCTGACATCAGAGCACAGCAGATCAAAATACCCTGGCAGGAATGACATCCGTACTCCCCGCCCCAGATCAGAAGCATTGAGAATCACCGTAGGGCCATCAATCCGGTTGATATCATCAATCGTCGCGCCCCGAAACAAACTCTCATCAAGCAGATCAACCATTATCTCGCTGCGGCCCCGGTCACTGAGCAGATGGGAAAAACTCTTCACATTACTGACCAGCACCTCCTCCATATTCCAGCTCAGGAAACGCTGCTCATAATCATCAAAGATCCGGTCGCCCACCAGACCATAATAAGCCGCAGTGAAGGTACCACCGGATACAGCACTGATGGTGTCAACATGGTCAAGCAACCGGGTATCCCCTGCTGTTGATGCAACTGGTACATCTCTCAGGGCATCCAGCACGCCATAGGATAACGCTGCTGCCCGGTGACCACCGCCCGAGAATGCCAGTAATACAGACACATGGTTGGAGTCAGCATCCGCAGGTATGGCAGACTGATGACGCTGCTTAACTGTCAGCTGGAAATCAACAACCTCCTTAGGCTGATTCTCAATAACGCCATAAGAGGTACAGCCGGTCAGAGCCACCATCAGGCTGAGCAGTAACCACTTTTGAATACCCAAGTTCATATCCTGTCTGAGATTTGTTTCGCACACGAAATGTTCAGTACATGTCAGAATTACAACAGTAGCTTAAAGCTTCTAACTTGAGTAGCTGCTGACTCAGAGTCAGTCTCCTGCCATCACCAATGGCAACAGGAAAAGATATTCAGACAGTTACCTGCACCGGTAACTATTGAAATAAGACACAACAATAGATAACGGTATAAATACCAACAATAACCCGGGAAACAACAAGAGCCGGGGCATCCAGCTGCTACACTGGGGTTACCGGATATTTCAGCGGCACAAAAAAGCCCGGTTAATAACCGGGCTCTTTAAACTGATCAGAAGATGCAATCAGAACGGGACATCATCATCGAATGCCGGAGGGGCGTCGTTATCAAACGCCGGGGTCTGATCATAGGCATCCGTGACAGTAGCTGTATTAATCTTCCAGCCCTGCAGGTTGTTGAAGTAACGACCGTTGTACTCACGTCCACGGATATTGAAAAAAACCGTCACTTCCTGACCGATATTCAGGGTATCCAGCAGGCTTACTTTATCCTGCACAAATTCCAGATTGATATCCTGTGGATACTTACCATCATCCACAGTGACTACCAGCTCGCGCTTGGTGAAGCCGCTATTAAAGGTCTGTGCCTGTTGAATTACTTTAACCTTGCCGGTCAGCTCGTAGGACATTGCTATACCCGTTCTATCTGAATTTCTTAAGGTCGACTATTTAAGCAGAATCAGGCCCGGATTACCGCAGATTTTTGCATCCACGAATGAAAAAGCCCGGTCAGTCACCGGGCTTTGAATGAAGTTATAGAGCTGTAATAACGGCACAGCACCGTCTGATGAGTAATGATCAGGAAATCGGCAGAGCGACCTGCTCATCTCCTTCAAGCTTATCCCTTTCAAGATATTCCAGAGCAGCTTTCAGTGCTTCATAACGGTAAGTAAAGATGTTCGCGGCGCTCACCACTTCAAATACCTGAAACTTTGCCAGTTGTTCAATGGTGCTTTCATTCGGACACAACAGGAACACTTCGCACTTCGCTTCTTTGGCATCTTTTACCGCATTCTCCAATGCCAGCCCCACGCTGACATCAATCATCGGTACATCACTGAGATCCAGAATCATAGCATCGTAATTTTCGATGCAGGAATGCTGTCTTGATATAGCCTTGGATACGCTGAAAATCATCGGCCCCGACAGATAGAAAAACAGCACCCGGTCATTGGCCAGATCGAGCAATTTACGCTCCTGATCCGTGAGCGGTACGTCATCATCGTCAGCATCGCTGATCGCTTTGATGTTGCGCTCATGCACCCGGCTCAGCCGCTCAATGATCAGGATATTGGAGATAAACACCCCCAGCCCCACAGCGACGATCAGGTCAACAAACACTGTCAGCAGCATCACTCCGTACATGATGCCCATCCCCAGCATATTCACCTTATGCGCGCGCTGAATAAAGCTCCAGTCGAGAATATTAAAGCCCACGTATATAGCGATACCGGCCAGCACCGCCATCGGAATCGGTTCCGTCAGGCCACCGCTGACCAGCACCACAATCGCCAGTGCCAGAGCGCGAATAATGCCCGACAGCGGAGACAAACCGCCAACCTGAATATTGGTTACGGTCCCCATGGTCGCCCCTGCTCCGGGTAGCGCACCAAATAAACCGGAAATCATATTAGCAATCCCCTGTCCACGCAGCTCTTTATCAGAGTCATGCTCCTTGCGGGTAAGGGAGTCGCCGATAACCGCAGTCAGCAGTGTATCGATGCAGCCCAGCGTCCCCAGTACCAGCGCATCAATCACCATCGTCATGAACATATCCATATTGATATGCGGCATCACGAAGCTGGGCAGGCCCGCCGGGATTTCACCGATTCGGCGAATATCATCAGTATCAAAAAAGATCACAGAGAGCAGCGTCACAATCACCAACGCTACCAGCTGTGCAGGTACATATCTGCGATACTGTTTAGGGAAGTAGAACAGGATCAACAGCGCCAGCACGCCTAACGCCAGCTCGCCCCAACGGATATCCGTAATAATATCCGGCAGTGCAGCCAGTGTGCCCGGCACCCCACCTGGTGGTGTGGCATGGCCCAGTAACGGAGATAGTTGCAGTATGATCAGAATCACGCCGATACCGGACATAAATCCCGATATCACGCTGTAGGGCATCAGGGTTATATAGCGCCCCAGCCTTAAGGTACCAAGGAGTATCTGAAACGCCCCGGCCATCATCACCACCGTAAATGACATCGCCATTCCGGTCTCGGGGTACTTAGCCATCATGCTGGTCAGTACCGCCGTCATAATAACGGTCATCGGGCCGGTCGGTTCAGAGATCAGGCTGGAGGAGCCACCGAAAATAGCGGCAAATAAACCCACCAGAATCGCCCCCCAGAGGCCCGCTTCAGCACCTGCACCGGAGGCAACACCAAAGGCGAGCGCCAGTGGCAAAGAGATAATTGCGGTGGTGACACCACCAAAGAGATCACCCTTAAGGCTCAGGTCTTCAAAACGATTTCCAAGCAAAGCTCTATCCTTACAAAAGAATATAAAATCTATGCGCTGAGGATAACGGATTATCCCTTATTATTATTTTTGTAATTGTTGTTCTAAGACTGTAAAGCCCCTTGATTCATGCGGGTTTGCGGCGCATAAGCGACTTTCAACAGCCCCGGCATTATAAGATGCATCAAACGGCAACTTCCAGTTTTAATCGCGGAAAAAAAACGTCAGCTACCAGGGTAGCTGACGTCATCGGAACACCGTTATCAGACCGCAAAGAGCGATTTTTGGGATTTAAAACTGATCCCAGACTTCCTCGCTCTGGCTTACTGGAGCAGGCCCGGGGAGCTGACTCGCAGGTCGGCGTATTGTGGTTGTCACCTGTGCAACAGGGCTGATGCTGGCAGCACTGCTGTCACCAGTTTTAAAGAAGCTCACCTGCTCCAGTAATGACTGCGCCTGATCTTCCATCGACTTACTGGAAGAAGCAGCCTGCTCAACCAGAGCCGCATTCTGCTGGGTCATCTGATCCATTTTCGACACTGCCTGACTGACCTCCCGAATACCTTCGCTCTGCTCGCGGCTGGCGTTGTCTATATCGGAAATCATCGCCGCAACGTCCTGCACCGAAGCAGCCAGTTCATCGAAAGTCTGGCCGGTTTCACCAACCAGTTTTGTACCGGTACTGACAGCCTCAACGCTGTCATCAATCAGCCCTTTAATCTCCTTGGCAGCATCCGCACTGCGCTGCGCGAGATTTCTTACCTCTGCGGCAACAACCGCAAAGCCACGCCCCTGTTCACCGGCACGCGCGGCTTCAACTGCAGCATTAAGCGCCAGGATATTGGTCTGGAAAGCGATCTCATTGATAACGCCAATAATGTCAGAGATCTTCCGGCTGGATCGATTAATATCCTCCATCGCGGTCACAGCACTGCCGACAACAGCACTGCCATTGGTCGCTTTACCGACCACTTCAACCGCCAGCCTGGTGGCTTCTGCAGCATTGTCTGCATTCTGCTGTACCGTCGTGGTGATCTCTTCCATAGCCGAAGCCGTTTCCTCAAGGCTGGAAGCCTGAGTTTCAGTCCTGGAATTGAGATCGGAATTGCCCTGTGCAATTTCCCGGGCCACGCTGAACACATTGGTGGATGCTTCGCGGATATTGGCAACCATCTTTAACAGATTCTCGGTGGAACCGTTCATGGCATCAGCCAGCATCCGGAACTGACCATCATAGTTCCGACTCATGGACTGACACAGATCCCCTTCAGCAAGTGCTGAGGCGACCCCGGTGGCATCTTTAAGAACCGCCTCGATCAGCACCTGAAACTTTTTCTGTGCCGTAATATCCGTTGCGTACTTCACAACTTTATAGGGTTGCCCACTGGGATCATAAATCGGGTTGTAAGAAGCCTGAATCCAAACCTCTTCACCATTTTTATCCAGCCGCTTATATTCGCCCGCCTGGTATTCACCGCTCCTGAGCTTATCCCAGAACTGACGATACTCCTGGCTGGCAGCGTACCCAGACTCAACAAACAGGCGGTGATGCTGGCCCCGGATCTCATCAAGACGATAGCCCATCGCCGCCAGAAAATTGCCATTAGCGTTAAGAATGGTGCCGTCCAGATTAAACTCGATCACTGCCTGAGATTTATCAATCGCCGCAATCTGGCCTTCAAACTCGGCGCTGCGCAATTTGCTTTCGGTAATATCTACAGCGTACTTAATTACCTTATAAGGCTTACCGTCCGGATCAAAAATCGGATTGTAAGACGCCTGTATCCAGATATCCCTACCGCCCTTAGCCAAACGCTTGAACTCGCCGGACTGATACTCGCCACGATTCAGAATTTCCCAGAACTTCTGATACTCGGCGCTGGCACCGTATCCCGGCTCAACAAACATACGGTGATGCTGATCACGAATTTCATTCAGTTCGTAACCCATCGCCGCCAGAAAATTTTCATTGGCAGTAATGATCGTGCCATCCAGGTTAAACTCGATCACCGCACGGGATTTACTGATAGCCGCTATCTGACTTTCAAACTCCGCTGCACGCAATTTACTGTCCGTAATATCGGTGGCGAATTTGATGATTTTGTAGGGCTTACCGTCTGGGTCAAAAACCGGATTGTAGGTCGCCTGAATCCATACAGTTTTGCCATGCTTCCCCAGCCGCTTGTACTCCGCCGACTGATATTCACCCCGAGCCAAAGCGTCCCAGAAATTGCGATATTCAACGCTACGTTCATAACCCGGTTCAACAAATAAGCTGTGATGCTGACCACGGATTTCATCAAGGCTATAACCCATCGCCGCGAGAAAGTTATCATTCGCGGTGATGATGGTGCCATCGAGATTAAACTCAATCACCGCCTGAGATCTGTTGATCGCTTCGATCTGACTCAACAGCTCTGCCGGATTAATCTCTTTGTCGGTGTGACGATTGACGGTGGTATCGGTATCCATTACTGCCCCTTTCGTTCGTGCCGGCACAAGCTCAGTTAATGTTATAAATTTTTACGCAGCTAAGGCCACGCTGGGTGCCAGACGCATCGGGATATCTAATACTTGATAGCAGGTAAACACCAGAGTCATCTTGCCCAGAGTGGGCATTTCGATAATGATCGATCTGCTATCTCAGATATGAAATAAGAAATGATGTCAATCAGGATTGATTCGGTGACGCTGAGGCAGAGAGGCTCAGCACATTGAATTCTTTGGGAAAAGGTGGTGTTTGTAGCAAATTCTGAACGTGAGGTAGCTCAGTAACACAACCACTGTAACCAGAAAATACAAACAAAAAAGCCCGATCAATGCACTGAAGGAAAAACGATGGTCGGGATTATTTGCCCAAAGGGCAAATGTGTCGCAGACAGCGCCTGCTCGGTTCGAACCGCGAGAGTTCTCACCCGCCCCATCATCGCAGCTGAATATACGAACAACAAAATCAGGTCTATGCAGTGAAGGATAAATGATGGTCGGGATTATTTGCCCGGAGGGCAAATGTGTCGCAGGCAGAGCCTGCTCGGTTCGAACCGCGAGGGTTCTCACCCACCCCATCATCGCAGCTGAATATACGAACAACAAAATCAGGTCTATGCAGTGAAGGATAAATGATGGTCGGGATTATTTGCCCGGAGGGCAAATGTGTCGCAGGCAGAGCCTGCTCGGTTCGAACCGCGAGGGTTCTCACCCACCCCATCACAGCAATGGGAAGTACAAACAAAAAAGCCCGGTCAATGACCGGGCTTTTTTGTTTGAATTCGATGGCGGTGAGGGAGGGATTCGAACCCTCGGTACGTTGCCGTACACACACTTTCCAGGCGTGCTCCTTCGACCACTCGGACACCTCACCGCAAAATGTTTACGTAGCTTTTATGAGCTGAATAACTGCACGCCTGCGTGCTCGTTACCGTCGCCGTAAACGTCGACGTTTTCTCTGGTCAAAGCCTCCGAATCAACAACCCGAACACCTCACCAGCTCTCTGGGATCAACCTCAGAGGCCGCGTACTTTAATAGAAATCGGATGTTAAATCAAACCCTTCACGGGAATTTTTATAGCTTTTTTATGAACTGTTCAGAGAATGACCAGATACAGAAAAATACGGGTATCTGAGAAAAGAAAAACCCCGCACCGAAACACCGGATACGGGGTAAAGCAATGGTAAAAGATCAGGGATCAGATCCCTGTGGGCAATCTTTTATCAGTCCGCCTGACGGCGCAGGAATGCCGGAATATCCAGGAACTCCATATCGTCAGTGCCGGTTTTCTGCGTTTCCTGTACTTCAGGCTCAACCACCGGGTTATCCTGAGCACGAACACCGTCGTTACGGTTACGCATTACTGTTGGCAGTTCCAACTGGCTATAATCGCTGGCAGCCGCGGCTGCACGACGAGAGCCCTGAGCAACAGCAGCTGTATTCTGCTGATTTACGACACGGATATCCTGCTCTTTCGCTTCACCCAGACCGGTTGCAACAACAGTGACCTTAATCTCTTCGGTCATTTCAGGGTCGATTACCGTACCCACAACCACCGTCGCGTTTTCAGAGGCGAACTCTTCAACCACCTGACCCACTTCTGAGAACTCACCCAGGCCCAGGTCCAGACCGGCTGTAATATTCACCAGAATCCCGCGGGCACCCTGCAGATCGACATCTTCCAGCAGTGGGCTGCGTACTGCCGCCTCTGCCGCTTCGACTGCACGGTTTTCACCACGAGCAGAGCCGGTACCCATCATCGACATGCCCATTTCGGACATGACCGTACGTACGTCAGCGAAGTCGACGTTAATCATACCCGGACGGATAATCAGGTCGGAGATACCCTGAACCGCGCCCTTCAGAACATCGTTGGCTTCATTGAATGCGTTGATCAGGCTGCAGTTCTTACCCAGTACCTGCATCAGTTTTTCGTTCGGCACGATGATCAGGGAGTCGACGTTCTCGGACAGCTCCTTGATACCTTCATCAGCGATCAGCAGACGCTTACGGCCTTCGAACGGGAATGGCTTGGTTACCACTGCCACGGTCAGAATACCCAGCTCTTTTGCGACTTCCGCAACGATTGGTGCCGCACCGGTACCGGTACCACCACCCATGCCGGCGGTGATGAACACCATGTCAGCACCGCTGAGCATCTCAACGATCTGCTCACGGTCTTCCAGTGCCGCCTGACGGCCGATATCCGGGTTTGCACCCGCACCCAGACCTTTGGTGATATCACCACCCAACTGCAGCACGTTACGTGCATGCATGTTGTTCAGTGCCTGTGCATCGGTATTGGCACAGATAAACTCAACACCGTCGACATCGGTCGATACCATGTGCTGAACTGCGTTACCGCCGCCACCGCCAACGCCGATCACTTTAATGACCGCGTTCTGCGCTACATTATTGACTAATTCAAACATCTCCCTTCCTCCAGGTATGGTGCCCAACCCGCACCTGTTGTCGCGGTAAAGGTGTCTTATGCTTCACCTTTACCATGAATTGCTGTGTCATGTGCTCCACCGGAACGTCCTGATGCGGTGTCACCCTGTGAGCCTTCGACTCATCCCTCAGACCGATACTGCGTCACTGCTGAGGGTTTCACACTTAAAATTTAAAACTCAAAACTTAAAAGCTTAAAAATTCCCCTGAAACCAGGCTTTCATCCGGTTCAGTACATTCGGGCGCTGTACGGTCTCTTCCTCGACCGGTGCCGCTTCGCCCAGATGCTGGTTATCCTGTTTGACATACTGCAGCAGGCCGATGCCGGTGGCGTAGATCGGGCTGGACAGAATATCTTCCATGCCCCGTACGCCTTTCGGTATCGCCAGTCGTACCGGCATATGGAAGATCTCTTCCGCCAGTTCCACTGCGCCTTCCATTTTTGCCGTACCGCCGGTCAGCACGATGCCTGCCGCGGCTAAATCTTCAAACCCGCTGCGACGCAGTTCCGCCTGTACCAGGGTGAACAATTCGTCATAACGGGGTTCCACCACTTCCGCCAGCGCCTGACGGGACAGGTCACGGGCCGGACGGTCACCGACACTCGGGACCTTGATGGAATCCTCCGGACTGGCCAGCTGAGCCAGCGCGCAGGCGTATTTAATCTTGATATCTTCGGCATGCGGCGTCGGTGTCCGCAGCGCCATGGCGATATCGTTGGTCACCTGATCACCGGCAATCGGGATCACTGCTGTGTGACGGATCGCACCGCCGGTGAAGATAGCGATATCGGTAGTACCACCGCCCATATCCACCATGCAGACACCCAGCTCTTTTTCGTCCTCGGTCAGCACCGAGTAGCTGGAGGCCAGTTGCTCCAGCACACTGTTGTCCACTTCCAGACCGCAACGCTGCACGCACTTTTCAATGTTCTGGACCGCGTTCACCGCGCCGGTCACCAGGTGTACCTTAGCTTCCAGACGCACGCCAGACATGCCCAGCGGTTCACGGATACCTTCCTGAGTATCGATTACGTACTCCTGCGGCAGGATGTGCAGAATTTTCTGATCTGCCGGAATCGCCACCGCTCTGGCCGCGTCAATCACCCGCTCCAGATCGTGTTCCATTACTTCACCGTCACGCACTGCGACGATGCCGTGGGAGTTCATACTGTTGATGTGGCTGCCCGCCACGCCCACGGTGACCGAGTGAATCTTGCAACCGGCCATCAGCTCGGCTTCTTCCACGGCCCGCTGAATGGAGTGCACGGTGGATTCAATATTCACCACCACGCCCCGTTTCAGTCCGCGGGACTCATGGGAGCCAATGCCGACGATATCGATCGTGCCATCCAGGCCGACTTCGCCCACCAGACACACCACCTTGGAGGTGCCGATATCCAGTGCCACGATCATGTTGCTCATTCGTTATTCACCCAGTTTTAGTGTTTATCCAACCCCGATGCAGACCGTTCTGCTACCGGCTTTGGGTTTCGGCTCAATGGATCAACTCTGATCCGGCCTTATGGCTAATCTGAAAATGCATCAGCCTCTGCTCTCGCTGACCCGATCATCGATCCGTTGCAGCGGTAAATGAACAAAATACAGCCAGATTATCTCTGAACACTTTTTGTTCAATATCTTTCGATCAGGGGCAACTACACCATCCTATTAGCCATCCGGAATATTATTTACAAATATAGCAAAAAATAAACCGCCGAAATGCTAAAAATGAGTAATTATATTCATACAACCGGTCAGTAAATAATCAGATCGCATAAATATCAGCATTATTATCTGTATCGGCCATTTTCTGACAGCTTTAGCAGCAATTTCTCCACGTAGCGTAAGCGCTACAGCGAATCACAGTCCAACCCCTGCCGTAACTGTATTTTTATCATATCTACATATTTTTTTGTACAAAAAATATACAAAAATCAAAATTCATTTTTGATTTAAAACTATAAATCAATATTTAATTTTGATGTTTTTGAGAAATTTCAAAAATTAATATTGATGATTTTAAAAAAATTCAAAATTTAATTTTGATTTTTCAAGCAATCTTCATTTTTGGATTTTGATTTAGTTTCAGGCATATCTCTATGAATCTTATTCCATCAGAGCAACCTTTGACGGCCGGCGTAACAGCCCTGAATCTATCGATCCAGACAACCTGGAACGGACGCAGAGGGAAGAGCTGTCACCTTCGGATCGCCTCTGCCAATGAACAGAGAGCAATCCCGAAGTGTATACAGAAAGGAGAGATCAGAAGCGCTCAGGAACGCTCAGGAACCCTTAACAGGATAGTTATAGCCGGTATCGAAAGAACGCCAGTCATGCAGTGAGGGTGTGTCTGCAATATGCTGACGGATGGTGGTCATACCATCAGCAAGGAAGGTTGTATCCAGAAAGTTATTCAGAACCTGATCCCCCTGAGTTGCAGCCGACTGCAGACAGAAAACCAGGTAACGGGGAAATGGCAGAATGTCCTCGCGCCAGAGTGGGCCACTATAGAACTGCCCTACCCGTCGATGGTACTCCGATGCGGTTATACATTTATTGAGCCGGTACTCAGCATCTGAATAGCCGGTGCACATTCGCCCGGTCGCAGCCTCAGCCTGCTTCAGGCTGACGGTATCCACTTCGATCCAGCGAAAGCGGTGTTCACGCTCATAGAGATCGGCGAATGCCTCTTCAGAGCATTCAAACTGGCAACAGATAATCTCAGTAGCGTGAGCAGGCTCGGTGGAACAGGATGCGATATCAAGGTTTGCCTCAATGGCACCATGACGACTGAAGAACACCACGCCGACTTTATTAAAGATCCGCCGGTAACCCGGTACCCGAACCAGACGGAAGTTCTCCAGCTCAGGTACAGTCTGACGTGCTGACTGTTCTGACAATAGTGAACCGTAGCCTACTACCGAGATCATCAGTCCAGCATCTCCAGTTGCGGCTCATCGCCTGCTTCCGGATCGGACTCGGAAGCCGCTTCAGTCAGCTTCTTATCCAGCTCTTTCTTATTCTTTACGCCCAGTTTATGCAGCGCGGCTACCTGGTTAACCAGGTTCCCACGGCCACTGGAAAGACGTTTATGGGCTGTTTCATAAGCAGCCTGAGTGCGTCCCAGATGACGACCGACATCATCCAGCGCTTCGACAAAGCCAACAAACTTATCGTGCAACTCGCCGCCCCGACGGGCGATCTCCTGGGCATAACGGTTCTGCCTCTCGTAGCGCCAGATATTATTGATGGTTCTCAGTGTTACCAGCAATGTGGCCGGACTGACCAGAATGATATTGCGCTCATAGGCAAAGCTGAACAGATCCTGGTCCTGCTGCAGAGCCAGCAGGAAAGCCCCCTCTACTGGTACGAACATCAGTACAAAGTCCAGCGAGCGTACGCCTTCCAATGACTGATAAGACTTATCCCCCAGTCCACGTACATGATTACGCAATGACTGGATATGCTCGGCCAGCACTTTATCCTGCACCGTAGGATCATCACTGGAACAGAACTGCTCGTAAGCCGTCAGGGAAACTTTTGCGTCGACGATGACATCTTTCTCATCCGGCAGGCGGATAATCACATCCGGCTGATAACGCTGCCCTTCTTCAGTCAGGGATACCTGTACTTCATACTCATAGCCCTTACGCAGACCGGACTGTTCCAGCACCCGTTCCAGAATCACCTCGCCCCAGTTACCCTGAGTTTTACTCTCGCCTTTCAGCGCATTGGTCAGGTTGACCGCATCGGTGCTCATCTGCTGGTTCAGCTCTTTCAGCTGATGAATCTGCTCATACAGGGAACGACGGTCCTTGGCTTCCTTATCGTAAACATCCTCAACCTTACGTTTGAACTCACCCAGCTGTTCGCGCAGTGGCGTCAGTAGCGTACCCAGTGAATCCTTATTGGCTGAGGTAAACTTCTGTGACTTCTCTTCGAAAATCTTATTGGCCAGATTCTGGAACTCGCTTTTCAGCTGATCACGGGCCTCGGTGAGCAGTTTTAGTTTTTCTGACTGTGCTTCTCGCTCAGTTTCCAGACGGCTTTCCAGCTCGGCAACCTGAGCCTGCCGCTGACTCAGCAGACGCTGCTGATTATCGATCTGCTCTGACTGCTCTGAAAGTTGGGATTCCAGTTCCTGTTTTTGCAGTTCGATCTGCTGCAGACGCACCTGCTCCAGCTCCAATTCGCGCACACTGGCGTGACTGGCCTGCAGTTCCTCCTCCAGATATTGCTGCTTGTCCTGAGTAATGGCTTGCTCTGCCTGAGCTTTTTCAAGCTGTTCCTGCAACCCGGTACGCTCAGACTCCAACTGCTGACGTTGCTCGTTGTGCTGAGCCAGTAACCGCAGTTTTGCCAGCTGCATTAATAGCAGACCAAAGATAAGGCCAATGCCCGTGCCGGCCAGCGCTATGATCAGAGGATTCTGGAGGTATTCAGTCATCTATATGCAATCCTTAGGAATAAACGCCGGGGCTTACCAGTAGTAATAAAGCAAACCAATTGAAGCCAGCGTCAGTGGCAACATCAGGAACAGATTCACTTTATCGCCGAACAAGCGCTGGGTGATACCCACAGACACCGCCGGGAAAGACAGGAAGATACTGCTTAATGGAATCCACCATTCAAGGGTTCTGAAACCGTACGCCAGAGAACCGATCAGAGTCAGTGCAGCCAGATTACCAATCATAATCACGGTAACCATACCGTTACGGCTTTGCATGAAGGCAGGCTTTTCTTCATCCGGCAGTTTATTTAACTGGCCTGCGCTCAGCGCACCAGACATGGATACAAACCCGGTAAACAGAAAGAGAAATAGCGGCTCCACAGTAACTCCTGAGATCGTCGGAAAAAGAAATTAGTAGTCATTGTAAGGTATTT
The DNA here is from genome assembly GCA_963669425.2 of uncultured Amphritea sp. Taxonomy (GTDB): domain Bacteria; phylum Pseudomonadota; class Gammaproteobacteria; order Pseudomonadales; family Balneatricaceae; genus Amphritea. The sequence continues at coordinate 508,354 of CAXXNC010000002.1, read as the reverse complement.
CAGGGATGCAACCTACTGCGACGTAAGTGAAATGCAGGTCCATCACCAGAGTTATGCGACGACCAGATATTACAAATAGATATATACTTATTACCAATTTGAATTTAAATAAGCGACTGCTAATCTTTGGGGTGTTAGTTACCTATCTATCGATTATCCCAGAGATAGTCAGGGAGCAACGCCGGCATCAGCCAGACTCCGGGTAACCTGAGTGCCGGGTCTGCTTCATTGCTTTGTGCATGTTTCTGCAAACTGAGGCTTGCATCCAGCGCTTTTCATGGGAGCGCTGAATGAAAGTTCTGCTTTAAAAGTTCTGCATAAGAGCTCTTCATAAGAGCTCCGCAAAGGATTGGCCGTCAACTTCTGTTGTTAACGGAAGTTGACGGCTCTTTTTTTACACGTCATTTTTATCCACTATGTATAGAACTCTTTTAATCTCCCTGTTACTGCTACCACTGACTGCCATCGCGGCGCCTGAATATGAAGTTATCGATGACAGCTATCAGGTCTGCGAAACCGAGCAACAATACCGGCAACTGCTCAACTTCAGTCTTTATGGGGTGGGAAAACCGCCCGAAAGCGGCTGTTTTAAAGCCCCTGCCGGAGCAAAAGCAATTATCCTTCAGTGCCCCGAAAGTGATATTATCCTCTGCCAGTTTCGCCTGGAGCCAGCACAGCAACCCGCTGTCACCGTCTGGGCCAGTAAAGTGATGTTGAGAGAGATAGAATGACCCAGTATCTGGTTGATGAAACCATTGAAGATTACGCCTTTATTCATACCGGAAAAGAACCTGAGCTGCTTCAGGAGCTGATCGATAAAACCAATGAAAACATGGGCTGGCCGCAGAAACTCTCTGGCCGCCTGGTAGGCCGTACGCTGAAGATGCTCAGCGCCATTCATCAACCCAAAACTGCACTGGAAATCGGTATGTTTACCGGTTATTCCGCACTGTCTATCGCTGAAGGCATGCCAGACGATGGTCGCCTGATCTGCTGCGAAACCAATCCCCGGGCGATCGACTTTGCCCAAACCTTTTATGATCGCAGTGAACACGGCCACAAGATCGAAGTGATTTTCGGCCGCGCGCTGGATACCATCGAGAACATGGATATCGAGCTGGACTTCACCTTCATCGATGCCGATAAGCGCAATTACATGAACTACTGGAAGCGGGTGAAAGAGATGACCCGTCCGGGCGGTCTGATCATTCTCGATAACGTGCTCTGGTCCGGTAAGGTAGTTCAGCCAGAATCTGAGATCGATGACATTCTGGTGGAAACCAACCGCGTAATCGCAGAGGACCCGGATGTGGAGAACGTCTTCCTTACCGTACGCGATGGCCTCAACGTCGTTCGTAAAATCCGCTGATTTCAGCACCTGTCACTGACATAGCTACTACAGAGCGAGTACCGGATGTTCTTTCTTATCCGCAACGGCAATACTGATCAGCCTTTGCCTCCCGAAAGGTTCGACACTATCGACGCTTTACAACAGGCGGAACAATCTGCAGATGATCTGCAGATCCCCGATTGCGACACCCTGTTACGGCAATATGTGGCGACGGAACTGAATACCCCGCTGTACGGTCAGCTACAGTTAATAAGGGACCAGGTTCTGGAAGATCTTGACGAAATCGACAGCGCCGCCGAGATTCATGGGCTGATTCACTGGTTACTCAATGATCACGGCATCAATGCTGCCGGTGCATCTCTGGAAGAAACCGCCGACCGGCTCAGCGATATCGATATTGAGCAGGACAGCGATCAGTACACTGATATCATCTTCCACCTGAAAGATGCCATCGACAGACTCTACGAACTGGAACTGGACGATTACTAGGGTCTGATTTTAACTATTCACAGGGAGGGCAGAGCATGCGAAAACGGCTGATCATCAGTCTCCTCCTGATTATTGCTCTGCTCAGCTTCTATGCTGCCCTGCCCCGACTGGCTGAACAGGCCGTCATCGCTACCCTCCAGCCTTATGGCGTCGAAGTTGATCGGTTCGATCTGGAGCACCCGGGCTGGAACAGGGTGCTGATCCGTAATCTGCAACTGCATCAGAATACAGCGGACTATAGCCTGCAACTTGATAGCAGCAATGTGGAAGCCCGCTTCTCTCTGTTACAGCTATTCCGTCAGACAGAGATTGAGCAGTTCATCATCGGCAATACAGATATCCGTCTGAAGCTGCATCTGCAGCCCTCTGAGGATTCCACGACAGTACTTCCACCACTGCCATCACAGATACTCAAACTACTGCCTGCCTCCCGAATCAGGGTAAAGCAATATAGCGTTCATACTGACCTGAGCCAGTTACAACTGCCGGGCCTGCCGCCACAGATCAGCCTGACAGGAGCATTGGAGCTTAGCGCAGAACAATTCACTACCCGCCTGCAGTCACTGAACGAATTTCAGAATGCCACCCTCGCCCTGGCGCTGAACGCTGATAATCAGGATCGGATCGGGCTGAATCTGACACTGGACAACGCACCGCTACTGCAAAGCCAGTTACAACTGGCACTAGCACCAGACCGGATTACCGTAACCAGTGAGAGCCTGCTTGATCTCAGTTCCTGGCGTCAGATCAGACAGCACCCGCTGTTTGCCGGCATGCTGGCACAACCTTATATACAGCAACAACTGCCCGAGATAGCTGGCCAGTTAATGATCGATGGCGCTACCGAGCTGCACATATCCCCGGATCAATCCCTGTCAGGCGAGCATCACTATCAGTTGCACAGTGAATTGCAGTTGCTCCAGCCAGCCCGGTTACTGGGTCAGAGTCCACTCGATATTCAACAGGCCAACCTGACATTCGGCGCGGATCTGAGCATTGATCCACAAAACCGGATTGAGATGATATTCAGTCAGCTTGAGGGAACGCTTCAAAAGATCAGCTACCAGAGTCCAGGAGGCCAGTTCAACAGCGACGAGCAAAGTCTGTCGCTGGTACAACCGGCTACAGTCAGCAGCCACCCCGACCAGTTACCGCAAATAGACATCTCCGATATCGAACTGTTGTTAAAAGGCACGGAAATCGGTTTCGACTTTCAGCAACAGCAGCAGCCAGATTCAAAATCTCTGGCCGGCCAGCTGCGCTTTGAACCAGTGCCGGTAACACTCACCGGAATCGATCTGCAAAAACTCAGCGCAGCAGTGAATCTGCCAAAGATCCACCTGACAACCCAGACAGATTCCCTGAAGATACCCACTATTCAGCTCAGTAGTCAGATAGATCTGCAACCCGAACAGATCAGCCAGCGCTTTAAGCTGAAGCTGCTGGATAGCCGCTTTCCCGATGGCCAGATCCATATTACCGGTCGTTCGAAAACCGACCTGCAGACACAGATCAGCAGCGGCTACTGGCGAGCTGAGCCGATCAATCTGAGCCGCATCGATAAACTGGCGCGCAGCTTTGTCAGCGACCTGCCCCCCGAGCTGGTGATTAATGGCGGAACCCTCAAACATCAGGGCTGGTTCGACCATCGTTCTGCGGGGTTAGCCCTGCGGCTGCTTAACCGGGCCGATAATCTCAGTCTGAACTATGACCAGACCCGCCTGTTTGATACCCGCTGGCAATCAGAAACGCTGCAACGTCATTCCGGGCAACTGACCGATACCGGGGAACTTGAGATCGGCTTTATCGATCTCGGCCTGCCACTGCAGGATTTTCGCAGCAGTTACCGCCTGCGCCGTTCAGCCGCCGGTCAGCAACAACTTGATATTAATAGCAGTACAGTCAGGTTACTGGGTGGCGAACTCACCACCCTGCCCGTCAGCTTTGATCCGGCCCAGCCAGATATCAAAACCGCTGTTGCGCTGACGCATCTCGATCTGGCAGAGCTTATCGCGCTGGAGCAGCAACGGGGTCTGAGCGGCGCGGGCACTCTGAACGGCCAGATGCCGGTCAGGTTTGTGGATAACCAACTGACAGTCACCAACGGGCAGATACTCAGCACCCCGGAAGGTGGCTGGATACGGTTTGATCCCCCACCTGAATTCAGAGCCATGGCGCAGGCTAATCCGGCGCTGAGCATCGCGTTTGATGCACTGGAAAACCTGCAGTATGACAGTCTGGGAATAGAGCTGGATTATCTGGCTGATGGGACAGCGCTGCTGAAAACTCATCTGAAAGGCAATAACCCGGACTGGAACAATGGACAGCCGGTCGACTTCACAGTAAACATAGAAGAAAACCTGCCCAAATTGATACAAGCCCTTCAATTTACTGATAAATTGACGGAAACCATAGAGAAGCGGTACCGTTAGCGCTTATCATTAGCAATGACAGTACCCGGAACTTGCATAAAGAGCTCCTCAACAGGAACTCTCTTATATAAGTGCGTTATAAGACAACGGAGAACAGTTTATGCAGATGCCTGAAACACTGCGACCACTGAGCGTGTGTTGCCTGATGCTGGTACTGTCAGCCTGTGCCCCTACGGTGCAGGTCGCCGTTCCGAACGAGCCGATCACGATCAACCTCAATGTCAAAATTGAGCATGAGATTCTGGTCAAAGTCGATAAAGAGATCGACGACTTGTTCGAAGAAAACAGCGATCTATTCTAGGAGCCCATGATGAACAAGCACTTGAAAAATACCTTGAAAACGATCACTCGCATTCTGACACTGGCAACACTGCTCTTCAGTGTATCCTTCTCTTCTGCCTGGGCTATCAGTCTGGACGAAGCCAAAAACCGGGGCATGGTCGGCGAACAGCTGAACGGTTACCTGGGTGTGGTGCAGTCCTCCGGCGAAGCCCGTTCGCTGGCTGACTCAATCAATAAAAAGCGCCGTGCGGCCTATGCCGAAAAAGCCCGCAAGGCTGGCGTTGATATCAATGTGATTGAGATCCGCATCGGTGAACGACTGATTCAGCGGGCCACCAAAGGGCAATACATTCAGAACAGTAACGGGCAGTGGTCGAAAAAATAGACAACGAACCGACAGGACCTGCATATGAGTACCTTTGGAGTATCAGGTAAAACCTCATATCGTTCTAACAATGCGCTGGGCTTTCTGCTCAGCGCTGCGCCACTGGCTGCCATTACCGTCTATCTGGCACCGGTAGCCGACCTGGAAAGCTGTGCCCTCTGCTCTATGATCCGCCTTATGCTGGTGATTATGGCGGGCCTTTATCTGGTGGGCTTTGTACTTAATTTCCGTGTACTGCAACGACTGTTTGCCCTGCTCCATCTGGGATTACTGGGTACCGGAATCGTGACTATCGTGAGGCATCTGCTGGCGCCGACAGATAGCATTCCGGCGAGCTGTTCAGATAACGCTTCAGCCCTGCTGAGTAATAAGCTGAATCCTGAAACGGCGCTAACAGCCCTCAACAATGCCGCGCTGTGCCCGGGCCTTGAATGGAATATCAGCGGGCTTGGATTTGCCCATTTCGCACTCATAGTATGTATTCTGCTGCTGATCGTGGTCTGGAAAATACTCACTAAAAAACAACCAAGAAACCTGTTCTTCTGATGCTGAAAACTGCACTGATGGCCACCGGACTGGCCGCGCTATCGCCACTGGCGAACGCTCAATCGATACTGGATAGCAGTTTCGACAATCCCGGCACCCTGACCTTCTATCTGGAAAATGACCTGTTTGCCGATACCGATCAGCAATACACCAACGGCGTACGGGTGTCCTGGGTATCACCGGATCTCACCAGCTATCTGGAAGATAAAAGCCTGCCGGCCTGGGCCCGGCGCTATAACCGCTTTGTTACCGCACCACTGGGACTGTTTGACGATACCCCGGAAAATCAGGAAGAGCTGGTACGTAACCTGGTCATCACCCTGGGTCAGGAGATGTACACTCCGGAGGACAATACCCGCACCACCATAGATCCGCTGGACCGACCTTACGCTGGCTGGCTCTATCTGGGCATGGGCTATCAGATTAAGAATCAGCGCCAGCTGGATTCCGCCACGCTGAATGTCGGTATCGTCGGCCCTGCCTCCCAGGCTAAAGAGGCGCAGGATCTGGTACATGATATCCGCGGTATCGATAAGTTTGATGGCTGGCATAACCAACTGAATAACGAACTGGGCCTGCAGGTAGTTTACGAGCGTAAATACCGCGAACCGGTTACCCGGATTAAAGGGGCGCTGGAATACGACACCATCTATCACGGCGGTATCAGCGTCGGTAACGTGCGTACCTATGTTAATACCGGTGCGGAATTCCGAATTGGCTGGCACCTGCCCGATGACTTCGGTACCTCATCTCTGCGTCCTGGCGGTGATAACAGCGCGCCGGGCAAAAATGATCCACGCACCAAAAGCGAATCCGGTTACAGTGCTGATCAGAACTTCGGTGTACATGGTTTCGTCGCAGTGGATGGCCGCTGGGTACTGCGGGACATTTTTCTCGACGGTAACACCTTCAGCAGCAGCCACTCGGTGGATAAGAAGAACTTCGTCGGAGACTTCAGCATCGGCGCCAGCGTGCTGATCGATGACTGGAAAATATCCTACGCCCGGGTATTCCGCAGCAAAGAGTTCGATACTCAGGAAGAGACCCACAGCTTTGGTTCTTTGTCGGTGTCCTATAGCTTCTAGACAGCATTGATACACATGGACCATTGTTGTGTGCAGAAGCGGCACCAACAGGTTTTTTGATTGTATTCCGATATAATCCCAAATACTATTGGCCGAACAACTTCTGTATACGTCAGGTGCAGCCATCCGAAAGAAAGGATGGCTGATAATTGGGAAGCTGGTGAAAATCCAGCGCTGCCCCCGCAACGGTAAATACGGTTAATGTGATCAGATAAGCCACTGAGACTTTGTGCTTGGGATGGCCTGATCACCGGCATTGCCACTGTTTAAGTCCGGAAACCAGCCTGCGTAATAACCCTGTATGATCGCGGCGGGCGGTTTCTGGGCGAAAGTTTTATACACTTTCATCCCGATATCGCTTGTGGTGTGTCCTACATCGACGCATGGCAAGATTTCTTTGAATAACAGTCAATCTGGCGCTACGAACCAGACACCTTTATTACGGGTTGAAGAGCTCTGCGTTACTGATCATTCTGTCTCCCTACTGCACAATATCAGTTTTGATCTCAATGCTGGTGACGTCATCGGTGTTCTTGGTCCGAACGGCGCTGGCAAAACCACGCTGTTTCGCTGCCTTTTTGGTGCAATAGATACTTATTCAGGAAAGATATCTTTCCGTGGAGAAGATCTTTCCGGTATGTCAGACCGCCAACGGGCGACCAAAATAGCAGCTGTTACCCAGGAAATACCCACCGATTTTCAACTCAGTGTCCGATCAGTCATTGCTACCGGTCGTAGCGCCCACCAGCATTGGTTAACAGGCCACGATAAGAATGCCGCTACGATTATCAATGAGAACGTTCGCCTCCTTCACCTCAGCCGTTATCTTGATCGTGATATCAGCCAGCTTTCCGGCGGCGAGCGAAAGCGGGTGATGATCTGCAGGGCTCTTGTACAACAACCTGAACTGCTGATTCTGGATGAACCCTGTAATCACCTGGATATCAGACATCAGCATAGCCTCATGCACTTACTACAGAGACTTCCCATCAGCTGTATCGTCTCATTGCATGATTTTCCTATGGCTGCTCGCTACTGCAATAAGGTACTGGTGATGGATCAGGGCCAGTTAGTTGCGCAGGGTTCACCTGAAAAGGTCTTCACCCCACAATTATTTGAGTCAGCTTTTGGCGTTCAGGCCACTCCATATACCAACCCCTGGGAGCAATGGTCTCTCTATACCACCTCTCTCTCAGATTTTTCATGCACCTCCTCAAACAACAAGGAACGACTGAATGAAGCAGTTAATTATTAGTGCCGCAGTGTGCCTGGCCAGTCTGTCACCATTGACTCAGGCGTCTGAGTTTCCTGTTACGGTAGACAGCTGTGGTCGCAGTATCACATTTGACAAAGCACCTCAAAGAGCGGTTATTCATGATCAGAATATGGCTCAGATGGCCTTTGCTCTGGAATTACAGGATAACCTGGCAGGCCTGACAGGGATCACTGGCTGGTACAAAATGACTCCTGAATTTGAACACCAGAAAGGAGATATTCCTGAATTAGCCCCCAAACACCCTACGACCGAAAATGTGATCAGCGTTAATCCTGACCTGTTCTTCGCAGGCTGGAACTACGGCATGCGTACTGATGGCGACCTGACACCAGAGAGCCTTAAGAGCTTTGGTATTCCCGTGCTGGAACTGACAGAATCCTGCGTACATCTGACTCAGTCTGGTCCGGATGCATCAATGAATCTGCTGTACAACGATGTACTTCGTCTGGGGACAGTGTTTGGCGTCAGAGAAAAAGCTGAAGCACTGGTATCTGACTGGAAAGGCCGACTCGCAAAAGTAACTGAGCAGATTCAGGATAAGCCGAAACTGAAAGTATTCCTCTACGATTCCGGAGAAGACAAGATCTTCACCTCTGGTCGCTTCGGTATGCCAACTGCACTGATCCGGGCAGCTGGCGGTAACAATGTAATGGACCATATCGACACAAGCTGGGGCAAAGTCGGAATCGAAGCCGTAGCGGAAGCAGAACCGGATTTCTTTATTCTGGTTGATTATCAACAGGGAGGGTGGAAGGCCTCCTGGGAGTTTATTAAGAATCATCCAGTGCTATCTCAGTTAGATGCCGTAAAAAATGATCGCTTCCTGCCATTGGAATACGGCGAGATAACCCCGGGTCCTCTGAATATTCAGGCAGTTGAAAAGCTGGCAAGCAAGATGTATCTGAGCGGACTGTAAGATTTGAATAGCATCCGCGTATCACTGATCAGCGGCATCCTGCTGCTGATCATCCTTCTGTTAGCGCTGCTCGGCGTAATGACAGGTGTCAGCCAGATCTCTCCATATCAGGTAATTGGTATCGTTCTGGAAAACCTTGCGCCTGAGTTATTCACAAACGGGGACACTGTCACCTGGCAGAAATCCCAGGCCCTGATCATCAATGAACTGAGAGCACCACGGGTAATACTGGCTATTTTTGCAGGAGCTGGTCTTGCGGTTACCGGGGCGGCCCTTCAGGCAGCAACAAGAAACCCATTAACGGATCCTTTTTTGTTGGGCGTTTCCTCGGGGGCATCAATGGGAGCTGTATTGGTGATATCCCATACAGGTATGTTATTGGGTATCTGGACTCTGCCAATATTCAGTTTTGCTGGCGGCCTGCTGTCGTTTCTATTACTGCTTGCTCTGCTGAAAAACCCTAAAAATCAGCGCACAGACCGGTTGGTTCTGGCAGGAGTATCGATCTCGTTCCTGTTAATGGCCGGAACGAATGGACTAATCTTTCTGGGCGATCAACGAGCCGCTCAGTCAGTTGTATTCTGGATGCTGGGGGGCCTCGGACGTGCACGATGGGATATGCTGGCAATACCTATCTCAGCGATCACCATTGGCACCGCGTTACTGATATGGCAAGCCAGAAATCTGAATGTTCTGATGATGGGACAGGAAAGCGCAGCCGCTATTGGCATATCTGTGAAACGGACTCAACGTTATATTCTGCTACTAGCAACGCTGGTCACCAGCCTTATCGTATCCCTGACAGGAACGATCGGTTTCGTCGGTCTTGTCGTACCTCACATAATGCGGGCGTTTATTGGTGGAGATAACCGTACACTCCTACCGGTTAGTGCTCTGGCTGGCGCAGCCTTTATGCTGGGAATGGATATTCTTGCCCGGATTGTTCTTGCTCCACAAGAGCTTCCCATAGGGATTATCAGCGGCGCCATTGGCGGCAGCTATTTCTGCTATCTGCTGATGCGGCGCTGACCTGACAACAGGTCAGCGCATGCAAATCAGAACGTTTTCGTCAGACGCACCCAGCCACTGCGGCCCGGTTCCTGCACCTGGAACGGTTCAGGGTTCACAGCATCATCACGACTCTCGTGCAGGGTGTAGGCCTTGTCTGCCAGATTATCGATACCCGCCACCAGCGTGATGCCGTTATCGAAAGCATACTGAGCATGCACATTGATCACCCCGTAGCCCGGTGTTTTGCGTACATCCTGACCGCCACAGTTAGCAGAACCACTGAGACATACATCGTTCTGGGTCGCCACCAGTAACAGCTCGATACCCGCCTGCAGTTTATCCTTCTGATAATCAAGCGAGCTGGTCAGCTGCAGTGGCGCAATCCGGGACAGCGAAACATCGTCATCCAGATTATTCCCTTCGGTCCAGGCCAGCTCATGGGCCATCGACCAGTTCGGATTAATGGCGTAACTCATTTCAACTTCCGCCCCATACAGCTCTGCAGCGACATTGCGATAGGTGTCTCCCACGCCAGCGCTATAGCGCAGAATGTAATCATCCACCCGGTTGTACCAGGTACTGGCAGACCAGTTCAGGCTGTCACCATTTTTCTGCAGACTGATCTCCAACTGATGGTGCTTTTCCGGCGCCAGTTCCGGATTGCCGATCCATGTGCTCGCCGGGGTTCCGGTGAACTTGGCCATATAGCGCTCGGTGGCATCAGCGGTCCGCACACTGCGAGACAGCGTCGACTCGATACTGTATTGATTGTCCAGCCGATGGGTCCAGCTGATAAACCCACCTACATTGTTTTCATTCTGCGCTTCACCCTGACCCGCAGCACTGCCTGCCAGTTGCCAGATCTGATCAGAGGTCCGGGCACCGCCTCCGGAACCGGTCACTTCATCACGACGGGTGGCTTCTGCTGTCACATAGTCATAGCGTAAACCGGCAACAACCAGATCATCCGCGCCGATCCCTTTACTGCCTTCGACAAACAGCCCGGTCTGATCAATTTCTGCTCCGGGCCACAACAGGCGCTTAATCGTACCAGTTGATGATTGCAGCTCCGCATCCCGGTCACGGTGCTGGAAATCCGCACCGAAGGTCCAGTCGATATCGGCTGCCCTTGCATCCATGACCAGCCGTCCACCCGTAGTATCTGAGGTAGAGGGCGCCTGTGACCACATCGACATCATCGCCGGCGGAGTGCGCAGGCTGTAGTTATCCATATTGTGCTTCACATCAGAGCGATACAGCTCAAATACCAACTGCTGAAGTACACCGCCATCAAATTCATGAGTCAGTTTGAGACGCGAGTTCTCAGCGTCTGCATAGGGGGAGTCCATACCGGCACCGGCAAACAGAACATCGTCCTCCTCAGTCTTCTCAAAGCTGCCTTCCACTGTGGTATTGGCTGTCAGACGATATCCACCCAGCAGCGTTCCGGACTGACTTTCAAAGGAAGAGCGGACCTCATCGCCATTACCATCATCGTAGTTATCACCCGACGCTTTATGGGCGATAAAGCGCAGATAACCAGTATCCGAGCCTCCTGCAACATCAGCCCCCAGCTCATAGCGATCACCATTGCTGTGATAGCTGCTGCTGACATCTCCGGTAACGCGTCCTTCAGCGAATGAAGGCCATTCACGTTCAAACAATACCGTGCCGCCCGGACCACCGCCTCCGTATACAACGGTTCGGTTTCCCTTAATCACAGTCACCCGGTCATAACTGTCCACACTGGCATAAGAGGTTGGTGGATCCATCCGGTTCGGACAGCCGCCGTGAATATAAGCGCCATCTAAAAGAATGTTCAATTGAGTCTGACTCTGACCACGAATCACCGGATCAATCGCCCGGCCTCCCATACGAATGCCGGTAATGCCGTTAAGGCTTTGCAGCAGATCACCGGCATCGGTTGTTGGAGATGCCTGCACCGCACTCATTTCACTCTGCTCTGTGCTTTCAACCTGCGGCAGTCCTGAAGTGATCTCAATCACCAGGTTTTTCTGCGCACCTTCACTGTCACTGTGTCCTGCCAGGGCTTGTCCCGCGATAACAGCGGATACAGCGATTACCAGACTCTTCTTAATCACGGCCAGATCCTTCCAATCAAATTTAATTAGAGATTACTAATTTAGAAATTGGCGCCATTGTAATGACAGCGAACAGGCTTGAGATGTGACAGGTTGTCGCACCTGCCGCGACATGATGTCGCAGGTCAGAGGAAGTTAATCAAACGGTCAAAAAAGTTTCCCATTGGAAAACATCGACTATTTTTTAATACATCAATCAACACAAACTGTATAATATGCGACCTAAAATGTCGCATAGACATCAAAAAGATCGGCAGACGCAAACAAGCCGACATTTACTCGCTTACACAATGATTTATGCAGGAAACACAACATGAACGCCGATGCTTTCCCTAATCAGCCTTCCCGCTCACTGACAGAGCTGGAACAACGAGACGATTTTGTTCGCCGCCATATCGGTCCTGAACCTCATGAGCAGCAACAGATGCTCAGTGATATGGGACTGGAAAGTCTTGATCAGCTGATTGAGCAGACCGTACCGGAAACCATCCGTCTTGAAAGCCCGATCAATCTGGCTGCCAGCCGTACTGAAACCGACGTGCTGAACGAGCTGAAGCAGATCGCAGGCAAGAACGTCATTAACCGTTCCATGATCGGTATGGGCTACACCGATACCATCGTGCCCAATGTTATCCTGCGCAATGTGCTGGAAAATCCCGGCTGGTACACCGCTTACACCCCTTATCAGCCGGAGGTTGCACAGGGCCGTCTGGAAGCTCTGCTGAACTACCAACAGATGATTCTGGATCTGACCGGTCTGGACCTGGCCAACGCCTCCCTGCTGGACGAAGCAACCGCCGCCGCAGAAGCGATGACCCTGTGTAAGCGTATGGCCAAGGCCCGCAAAGCCAATATCTTCCTGGTGGATGAGAATATGCATCCCCAGAATATCAGCGTTATTCAGACTCGCGCCGAGCCTCTGGGCTATGAGGTGATTGTCGGTGATCTGAATGAACTGATCGATCAGCACGATCCTTTCGGTGTGGTTGCACAGTACCCGGGAACTTACGGTCATGTTGAAGACCTGACCGACCTGATCGAAAAGACTCACGCTAAAAAAGCGCTGTTCTGTGCCGCCGCTGACATTATGAGTCTGGTACTGCTGAAATCACCAGGAGATCTGGGTGCCGATGTGGTATTCGGTTCCGCCCAGCGCTTCGGTGTACCGATGGGCTTTGGCGGACCTCACGCAGCATTCTTTGCCACCCGTGATGCCTACAAGCGCTCAGTTCCAGGCCGTATCATCGGTGTATCTGTGGATAGCCGTGGTAAGCAGGCGCTGCGTATGGCGATGCAGACCCGCGAACAGCATATCCGCCGTGAGAAAGCGACATCGAACATCTGTACTGCGCAGGTACTGCTGGCCAACATGGCCGGTTTCTATGCCACCTATCATGGCCCACAAGGCCTGCAAACCATCGCCAGTCGTATTCATCGTATGGCCGATATTCTGGCTGCGGGCTTTCAGAACAAAGGCATTGAGCTAGTTAACAGCAGCTGGTTCGACACCCTCACCCTGCAACTGGGCGCAGAGCGCGATAACGCTTACAACGCTGCTCTGGTACTGGGAATCAACCTGCGTAAAGTCGGTGAAGACAAACTGGGTATCACCTGCGATGAAAAAACCGGCCGTCAGGAAATCCTGGATCTGTGGCAGGCTATTCTCGGTGCAGACCACGGTCTGGATATCGACACCATCGATCAGCAGCTGAGTGCGGGTAGTCAGTCAATCCCGGCTAATCTGATCCGCAACACTGAAGTTCTGAGCCATCCGGTGTTCAACCGCTATCACAGCGAAACCGAGATGCTGCGTTATCTCAAGCAGCTTGAGAACAAGGATATCTCCCTGACCCACGCCATGATCGCGCTGGGTTCCTGCACCATGAAGCTGAACGCAACCGCAGAGATGATTCCGGTAAGCTGGCCTGAGTTCGGTAACCTGCACCCGTTCGCGCCGATTGACCAGGCCGCCGGTTACAGCGAAATGATTAACTCGCTGGAAGAGATGCTGAAAGCGATTACCGGTTTCGACGCCATCTGCATGCAGCCAAACTCCGGTGCTCAGGGTGAATATGCCGGTCTGCTAGCAATCCGTAACTACCATATTGCTAATGGCGATGATCACCGCAATATCTGTCTGATTCCAAGCTCAGCCCACGGTACCAACCCGGCATCTGCAGCACTGGCAGACATGAAAGTCGTTATCATCGGTTGCGATGATAACGGTAACGTCGATATGGATGATCTGCGGGCCAAAGCAGAACAGCACGCTGATAATCTGTCCTGCCTGATGATCACCTACCCATCGACCCACGGTGTCTATGAAGAGAGCATCCGTGAGATCTGCGACATCATCCACCAGCATGGTGGTCAGGTTTACATGGATGGCGCCAACATGAACGCCCAGGTAGCGATCAGCCAGCCGGGCGACATCGGTGCGGATGTGTCCCACCTGAACCTGCACAAAACTTTCTGTATCCCGCACGGCGGTGGCGGTCCGGGTATGGGCCCGATCGGTATCAAAGCCCATCTGGCACCCTTTGTTGCCAACCATCCGGTACAGTCCATCGAAGGCCCGAAAGCAGACAACGGTGCGGTCTCTGCAGCCCCATGGGGTAGCGCCAGCATCCTGCCAATAACCTGGGTATACATTGCTCTGATGGGCCAGCCGGGTCTGCGTAAAGCAACCGAAGTCGCGATTCTGAACGCCAACTACCTGACTCAGAAACTGGGCGAGCACTACCCGGTGCTGTACACCGGTCGTAACAACAAAGTCGCTCACGAGTGCATCATCGATCTACGCCCGCTGAAAGAAAGCTCAGGCATCACCGAGGAGGATGTGGCCAAGCGACTGATGGACTACGGTTTCCACGCACCAACGATGTCGTTCCCGGTGGCCGGGACACTGATGATCGAGCCAACTGAGTCCGAATCCAAGGCCGAGATCGACCGCTTTATCGAAGCGATGATCGCCATCCGTCAGGAGATCACCGATGTAGAAAGCGGCAACCTGGATGCCGAGCAGAACCCACTGAAAGGTGCACCGCATACTCTGGAAGATCTGATCGATCCGGACTGGAACCGTCCGTACAGTGCAGCTTACGGTGCCTTCCCGCTGGCAAGCCTGAAAGCTAATAAGTTCTGGCCTACGGTGAATCGTATCGACAACGTCTATGGCGACCGCAACCTGTTCTGCGCCTGCCCATCAATTGAGAGCTACGCGGAAGAATAAGTAGTATTTCAACTGCGAGATACACAGGCCGCTCAATGAGCGGCCTGTTTGTTTATAGAGCACTCAGATAAGAGCAAACTGAACTGATCGCCTCTGACACTGTCATGTAATGAATCTATTCGCCCGGTATTAAGAGTAAAACCTTGAGCAAAAAATCGTTTACACAGACCCTACGCAAATGGCTGATCGAACTGTTTGTTGTGTTTGGCATTCTCGCCGCGATCAGCATGTATCTGGTCAGGGATATGCTGGCTGTGGAAGACCGGGTACCGGTATTGAGCCTTCCTGAATTATCTGCTGTCACTGAAAACAGTGCTGGCACGAATCCGATTCAAACGATTCAATGGCAGCAGAGTGATAAGACCCTGATCTATTTCTTTGCTCCCTGGTGCAGTATCTGTAGTGTCAGCATGAAGGGACTTGCGCTGCTACCGGATACAGATGCACAGATTATCGTTGTGGCACTGGACTGGCAGAACATCGAAGAAGTTAACCAGTTTATCGACCGGGTTGGCTATGAAGGTACGGTATTACTGGGCTCACGGGAAACGCAGGCGGCCTATCAGATCGATGCCTATCCCAGCTACTACGTTGTGGATAACGAGGGAGTCGTAGTTCATCGGGATCGCGGTTTTACCACTCCTCCCGGGTTGTTTCTTCGTCTGAATTAACAGGCCAGAGACCCATAACAAAAAAGCATCGCCAGTCTATGGCGATGCTTTTCCAGTTGTCCCTCTTTAAGCCACCTTTAGTTTCACTGACCCAGAACCGTTTTATAGCCCTGCGTGTAAACCCAGTCCTGATCTTTGACAGGTACGTGACAGGCAAAGCAGTTGTTAAAGCCTTCGCCCTGCCAGTCAGTCGTCTGACTTTTCGGGCTGTCCGGAGTGAACAACGCCCAGCCCCAGCCTTCTGCCCAGGCTTTATTCTCTTCAAACCGCCCCTCAGTATTCTTTACCATGGCAAAGGTCACTTTAGGAGCGTCTTCATAACGTACCAGACCGGTTGTCAGTGGCTCCTTCTTGGTTGCGTTAACATCTTTAATCAGTACCGCACCATCCGGAAATTTACCATGCTTACGGTAGTACTCTGCCGCATTCGGCTGGGTATAAACTGTATGTACATCAAAGCTCGGTTCGCTATTCGCGGTCATCCCCGTAGCCGGAGCATTTTCAACGAAGAATGAGCCCAGAAAAGCCCAGTTTTTCTGATAGTCAGCAGGCAGGGTAATGTTGCCCTGCTTATCAACTAACTGTTCGTAGGTGTTATCAACCGAAGGACCGCTCAGGGCATTGGTGCTAATAAGCAGTGTAGTCGCTGCAATAATGAGTTTTTTCATGTTCTCACTTCCATACCGTTGTGAATGTATGCACTGATGGTATGCAGGCGATGTACGAAGGTCTGTCAGCTAGCTGACACAGCTGACCAAAAAACTCAGGTTTCCGAAAAAGATCTCAGTTTAGAAACATCTTCTAGGCAGATATAGTCCCGGGAATAATCGATTGCTCCGGCCTTTTTCCAGGACGCCAGTAACTGACTGACACTCTGACGACTGCCACCCACCATATCTGCCAGATCCTGCTGCGACAGATATACATCCCGTTCGTGGCCGTGGCTGCAGGGTTGTCCCTGGTGATAAAACAGATAGCAAAGCAGCTGCACCAGTCTGGCGGGCAACGCCGTTGTCTGCTGCAGAAACAGACGCTCCAGCAACTGCTGCTCTCGCACACCCAACTGACTGATAATTTCCTGTGCCAGCGCGCTGTTACTGTTCAGTTCAGACCTGAAATCAGCTTCCGAATAACGCTCAAGGACACAGCCCTCCTGAGCAACGGCATTCTGTAACGCGCCACCGCCAAACAATCCAGGGCCAAACCAACTGCCGGGCCCATACAGATCGGTAATTCCGTGCTTACCATCCGGGCTGATACCGTCAATCAGAACAAATCCCTCATTCAACCGATAGACCCAGGGATGTGAATCCTGCTGGCTATAAAGCCGGGTTTCATTCTGACAATGAATGGTCTTTGGCGCAGACTGAGTCATAGGTTAATTCTCAGGGAATTCTGTTGCGGTTAACTGTCACAGGCACCGTCAGCTTAGGGAATTAATGCCCTTCTGACAATCGATAACGATAGCGCTAATGACCCTGATCAGAAGAAGGATAGCTCCGGTGTCAGGAAGGCTGCATTGACAGTCAGGGAGTGTTCAATTACTTTACCGGCCGTGTTGCAGTGTGGTCATCACCATCGCTGCCATCCCTTCGTATAACCCCGATGATATGGTTCGGGGGTCTCTACCAGGCACCGATAATGTCTGATTACGAAGAGTTAAGTGCATTAGCGCTTTTCTCTTTGTATTTTTATGTCGGTCGACTCAAAGAGAAGCGCTTAGTTGCTGTTAATGGCCTATAAGTACTAATTGAAGTAGTTGCTTATAAGCGCTCGTCTTACGAACTAAGAGCTGACTATGACACATTTTGTCCAAACTGAATTTATAAAAGCCCTGCCAAAGGTTGAGCTGCATCTGCATATCGAAGGCACTCTCGAACCTGAACTGATGTTTGAACTGGCGCAACGTAACGGTGTAGAGATCCCTTTCCAGTCCTGCGATGAGATTCGCGCAGCCTACAACTTTCACAACCTGCAATCATTCCTGGATATCTACTATCAGGGCGCCGATGTTCTGATCCATGAACAGGATTTCTTCGATCTGACCTGGGCCTACTTGCTACGCTGCCAGCAGGATAATGTGCTGCACACCGAGATATTCTTTGACCCTCAGACCCACACAGCACGGGGTATCAGCTTCGATACGGTGATCAACGGTATTCATCGGGCACTTATACAGGCTGAGCAGGATCTGGGCATCAGCAGCCAGCTGATTATGTGTTTCCTGCGCCATCTGGATGAAACATCCGCCTTTGAAGCACTGCGACAGGCGCTGCCGCACAAGGATAAGATTATCGGTGTCGGGCTGGATTCCAGTGAACTGGGCCACCCACCACAGAAGTTTGAGCGGGTATTCAAGAGAGCGATCGAACATGGCTTCATCACCGTCGCCCATGCCGGTGAGGAAGGCCCTGCCAGCAATATTCAGGACTCACTGGAGCTGCTGAAGATTACCCGTATCGATCATGGTGTACGTTGCACAGAAGATGCCGCACTGGTTAAACAGCTGGCAGAGAAGCGCACGCCGCTAACAGTCTGCCCGCTGTCGAATATCAAACTGAAAGTATTCGATGAAATGGGACAGCACAATATCGTTGAGCTACTGCATCAGGAGCTGTGCGTCACCATCAACTCCGATGATCCCGCCTACTTCGGCGGTTATATGAACGATAATTTCCTGGCAGTCGCCGAGGCGCATTCAATGAGTGAAGCAGAGATCGCTCAATTCACGTTGAATGCGATTGAAGCGAGTTTTATTGGGGAAGATGAGAAAGCGAGGCTGAACCGGATTACGCGGGAGTATCTGGCGAATAATGCTGTGTCGGGTGCGCTATAACGCACCATTAACGAGGCTCGTGGCTCGTGGCTCGAAAAAGCAACACCATCCTACGGCGTAGGGTGCGTTATAACGCACCACTCTTTGCTTCCTTGATTGGTGCAATACGCTGATGCTATTGCACCCTACCGGCTGCATAAAAAACCACCCGATGGGTGGTTTTTTATTATCCACAGAAGCCTGATTACTTCCGCTTCGCTGCGCCCTGACGAGCTTTGAAGCGCGGATTACTCTTACAAATCACATACAGACGACCACGGCGCTTCACCACCTGGCAATCAGGGTGACGCTTTTTCGCTGTTTTCAGCGAGCCTAAGACTTTCATAACAGCAGCACCTTCATATCTGAAACCCTTTTCTGAATGCTCTTACATCAAGCCTTTGATCCGCGATTACCAAAGCGCTTATTAAACTGCGCAATACGGCCTTCCGCTTTCACCTGGCGTTTCTCACCGGTGTAAACCGGATGTGATGCACTGGAGACATCCAGATTCACCAGCGAATAGGTATTGCCGTCTTCCCAGACGACGGTCTGGTCACTCTTACAGGTCGAGCGAATTTTAAAGTCACGACCACAGCTGGTATCACGGAAAATCACATAGTCATATTCCGGGTGAATACCTTTTCTCATACGAATCCATCTCCACATAAAGTTACAATATAACAATTGTATATGATAGTAATTCGCATTTTCAATATTATCTTTCACATAGAATCAACCAACAGAACAATAAAAAAGGAGCCATTAAGGCTCCTTTTTTATCAGATCTGAAAGCGATCAGCTGGCGGTCAGTTCCCGCTTCAGTTCATCCTTGTTGATCTTATTCTTGTCGCTCTGTACCAGCGGCAGAGAGCGCTTGTAGATCACACGGCTCGGAATCATGTAAGACGCCAGATGCTTCTTCAGCTCGAACACGATCTCTTCACCAGAGATCTCATTCGGTGAGGAGTAGACCATCACAATCTCCTCTTCGATCTGCTCGTTCTCAAGGCCGAATACCGCGCACTGATCGATCTGCGGAATGTACTTCGCCACAATCGATTCAACTTCGTATGGCGACACACGGAAGCCACGGGTTTTGATCATATCGTCGTGACGGGATACGAAGTACAGATAACCCTCTTCGTCCTTGTACACATAGTCGCCGGTAGCCACCACGGTCTCGTCGGTCAGTTGACCTTCCAGATTGATCACGTCTTTCAGAATCTGCACAGACTTAAAGCGCAGGGCATTCTGCTCCGGGGCGTTCCAGAAGCCACGGTAGATATAACCGCCGCGGTGGATAAGCTCACCCACTTCACGTACGCCGCACTCTTTGCCCTCTTCGTTAACAACGTAGAGTTCAACATCCGGGATCGACTTACCGATGGAATCCGGACGGATCTGCACCTGTTCAGGATCCAGATAGGTGGAACGGAACGCTTCGGTCAGACCGTGCATAGAGAAGAACTTAGCGTTGCGGAAAGTCTTCTTGCAGTCTTTCACCATCTTCGCGGTAACGTTACCGCCGGATGATGTGATGGTTTTCAGACCGTCCAGCAGTTCCGGGCTCGGAATACGCTGCATACCGTCTTCGAACATCTGCGAGATGTTCACCGGCATCAGCGGCAGCACGGTGACTTTGTCGTTGATCAGGTGGTTGAAGAAATCTTCCGGCAGAATAAAGCGGTGCAGCGCCAGGGTCGCACGACGATACAGCGAGCAGAAGATCTGGTTCAGACCGTAATCCAGATTGAAGATCAGCAGACCGGAGATTACATCGTCGGTTTGCAGATCCAGGTACTGAGATACTACACGCGCCGAGTCGATCAGGTTACGGTGCGAGATCACGATGCCCTTCGGCGTACCGGTCATACCGAACGAATAGGTAATCACAGCATTATCGTGACCGTTCACATCGCAGCTGTAAGGCTTATTGTAGTACTTGAAGATCTCTTCAAACGAAGGCACATCTTTGCTGGCAGTATCGTAAGACAGCACGTGGCCATCGAAGTTGATCTCTTCAATGCTTTCCAGCTTGTCGGTGATGATGCACTTAATACCGCAGTCATTGATGATGTACTCAACCTGCTCCGGCTTGAGCATCTTGGTCAGTGGCACCAGCATGTAATCGGTGGACAAAATCGCCAGAATTGCCACCACCTGTTCGATGCTTTTGATCGAGTAGATACCGACACGGGTATCTTTAGGCAGATCCAGTTCCGACAGATACAGTGCCACCTGATTAACACGGGTAAACAGCTCGGAGTAAGTGATGCTCTGTTCGTTAAACACCACCGCGGTTTTATCGCCGTGGGTTTCTACCGCCGCTTCAAGCAGGGTTCTGATACAGTTAATTGACATTATTCTTGTCCTTTTGCACCCAGAGTCCAGATATCGTAGTTGCCGTCCATTACCACGGTCGGCTTATGCTCTGAGGTCAGAATTTTCTTGTAGAAGAAAGCCACAATGTCTTCAACTTCCTCGTTGCTCAGCACTTTGGTAATACCACCGGTCAGTACGATGGAATTAATCGCCAGCAACTTCAGGTTTATGTAGGCTTTTCTATAATAGGAAATCTTACACAAAACCAGGAAGATCGCGACCTGCATCAGTATTTTTGTTGCCTTCTCGCTGTGCTCTTCAAAGATATTCTCGGTTACCTTGAGGTGCATCAGCAGCTCGTAAACAAACTCGTTGTTCTTCGCCGCAAATACCAGTGACGGCCGGGACTTATACACACCCAGCTTTTTGAACACCAGACGGTCGTACTCGTTCTCGGTAACGATATTGTCGTCCACCAGATCCTTCGAGTAGTGCACGTCGGTAGTCGCACCGCCGACATCCAGCAGGATGAATGGGTTCGCCACCGAGAAGCTGCCATCGATCAGTGGCAGCGTCTTATTCACAATGTACGGCGTGGAGTAGATCTGGTTCGCCGTAATATCGTACAGGTGCTTAATATCTTCCTTACCCTCGATGTCCTGCTGGTAAAGGTTGGTCAGATAGTTTTTCAGATCTTCCTCTACGATATGCAGTTTGTCATCGATGATGTTTGGCAGCACCACCACATTGTCGATGTTCTGCTGAATCGCCGGTGCATCCTGCTCACTGCCCACAAACACGATGTTGGAGTAGTTCAGTTTGCCCAGATAGTTGTACAGATCGTCGCCGAAGATATCGCCGCAGGAGTTGATGCCGCCCACCACGATCACCACGTCGATCAGATCGCTGGGAATCGAGTACTCTTCAATGTTCTGATACAGCACGGTATCAATAATGTTGATACCGGAGTTGAAGGCGATATTGGTCGCATACTTCAGCGAGAATGACTGGGTAATACCGATAATCAGCGTGCTCAGACCGCCATTCGCCGAGGAACAGATATACACATCCTCTTTGGCAAAACGATCAATGGTTTTACCGCAACGCTGGGTCAGGTCATCCAGAATTTTCTTGTTAAAGTCACGCGCGTGCTGCTCGATGCTGTCCGCGGTGCTGACTTTAAAATAGGTACTGCCGACATCGATCAGCAGCTTATCTTTTTCTACGTTCATCATGCCGCTCACATCATAATGCCGATGTCGTGAATGATATCGTTCACGATACTGGTGGTGTCTTTACTCAGGTCACACTGAGATCGTTCATATTCAAAACAGCGATCCGGAATCGGTACATTGCCGCGCTCGATGATGCGGATGTTTTTGTTCGCATCACGAATGGTAATCATCTCATTGTGGTTGATGATGTGTGGCGAGAACGGCACATCGATAATGCCATTCTTAATGCTGTTGAACACTTTACGCCACAGGGTATCCGCCGGATCATTGAAGACCGCTTCCATGATCGCCTTCACTTCCAGCGTCAGGATCTCTTCTTCCTCTTCATCAACGATGGTTGGCAGACCGTTGAGGATACGCAGCGTGTACTGAGTGTTAGCCACGGTTTTGGCGTTGGCTTCCTTGGTCGGAATACCGGACGCTTCTTCACGGGTCTTGGTGATGATCTTATCGGCACCCACCATCGAGGCGATCACCGTCGACATATTGATCAGCTGCTCGGCGAAGTCTTTATCCATCGGGAACGCGCCCATCCACTGGTGATATACCAGGTGGATTGCAGCATCACCGCAACCGATCTCTTCAGCGTAGAACTTCGCCAGCTTCTTGATCACCGCACCCATCACAATGTCCTGGTTCATGGAACCGGTTTGCGAGAAGGATACCGAGAAGGACTTCACACCCTCTTCCAATGACAGCAGCATCTCCAGCAACTGAATAACAATGGTGATCGCCGGCGGTACCAGCGTCGCTGTCAGCGGGCCGAAAGATTCGCGGTTGATCGGCTCGTTCAGCTCAGAGTAGTTCGCGCAGACACGCTCAACATACTTCCAGTACAGGAACGCCTTATCCAGCGGGAAGTTCTTCGAGTACGGCAGCAGATAGGTGATCGGGCCGCCTTCAATATCGAAAATACCGGACGCGATCGCGGTTTCAATCAGCAGACGGGCATCCGGCGTACCGTGACGCAGACTCACCGGCTTATTGAAGTGGGTGATCATCTTACGGGTAGTCCGGTAGCCGTGGTTAACCAGCGGATAACCGTTCAGCATATCGACGTCGTTCTCTTCACTCAGACGCAGCATACGGCTGGCGGTGGAGTAGTCGTTGAGACGGGTATTGGAGTCGATGGTCAGCGGCAGTACGTCAACGTTGGCGTTAACGAAAAACTCGTTCAGCGCAAACTGCTTTTTATAGGTCGGGAAGCCACCACGGGGCTGCACCAGCATCTTCTCGGCATTCTTAAAATGATGCGAGATAAACAGATCTTTGCTGGCGTTTTTTACAAACTCTTTAACTTCGGCGAAATCGAATGAATCAACGTATTCATTGCTGACGATGATTTCGCGTTCTTCCTGCAGCAAACTCATTGGCTGTTTCTCTCTTCGATAAAGTCTTCGAGCATATCGAGACCGGTGTTCAGATCGACCTGATGGCACACCAGATCAAACCCGTAGTTCTTAAAGCGCGGCACAATATCTTCCGCTTTACCGGTACCCACCACCAGGTTACCGCCGATCATCAGAATCAGGTTATCCAGGTGCTTGTACTTCGCCTTCAGGGTTTTCACCTCACGGGCCCAGCCTTCCGCTTCGCCGTTCAGAGAAGAGATCAGCAGCACCTCAGCGCCGGTTTCCACCACCGCATCGAAGAACTCTTCCAGATAGGTGTTCACACCCAGGTTAAAAACTTCGAAGCCCCTGGCCCGAAGAGAGAGATCAATCAGTCGATTGGCAACCACATGGATATCGTTGCCAACAACGCCCGTAACTACCTTCATAATCGCGTTATTGCTCAGCATATTTAAATTGGCGGCAATGATAGCAAAACTCTATCTAAAAAACGGCCCTGCAATGGTAGAATTATGCGCCAATTAAGGGTCCTGTAAAAAAAATGTCGTTATGGCGATATCTCAGCCCCCTTCAGGTCCTGTAAGGCCCTGCGGAGCGCACGGTTATTCTCTTTCGATCATTTCCGTCGGAATATCGCTGCAGAGCATTCAGGTCTGATTTTTTGAGCAGGAAATAAAGAAAATGGAATTCAGACACTTATTACCACCCTGTGGATTAAGTGCTCACAGAGGACAACAAGGATGAAACGAATCCTGTTAGCTTCCCTGATGCTGACAACCAGCATCAGCGCAGAAGCCATAAGACTGCCGAATGGCGATCTGGTCTCCCCCGGAGACAACATTGCCAAGGTTTACAGAGTCTGGGGCAGACCCGATATGACCCTGTCCACAGAGAAAGTATGCAACAGAGTCGTCGAACTGAAGCGCAACTACTGTTCGAGAACACGGGATATCTGGTTCAGAAACGATACGTACTATATGTTTCAGCGCAGTGGACGGATGGTTATCAAAGATGGCTGGACCCGCAACAAGCGAAGCCTTCGGGACAAGTTCTGACCCGGCCCTGGCTAAAACCTGAGCCACCTCCTATAGAAAAGGTAATCGCTCAGTCGAGGCTCTGTCTGAAAAGCAATTTCAGTGTTTTGTTTTACGTTCAGGCAAGGGTTTCGCCTGTAGGCGAGTCATGGCTTTTGCGCGTGTGAGTTCAACCGGTGGATGCAACACATTTCATAAAACACTCTGCCGGTGTTTCATAGCCTAATGTCTTACGCGGACGCTCATTCAGCCTTCTCGCGACTTCGTTCAGTTTAGCCTGGGAATGCTTCGCCAGATCAGTGCCTTTCGGGAAATACTGCCTTAGTAGTCGGTTAGTGTTTTCATTCGTTCCCCTTTGCCAAGGACTTTGGGGATCACAGAAATAGACGTCAATGTCCGTTGCCAATGTGAATTCATGATGACGTTTAAGCTCAGACCCTCTGTCCCAAGTGAGAGACTGGTATAAATGATCAGGGATTGTGTCAGCATGCTTGATTAGCTTACTAACCACCTCCTGAGTGGTTTTATTATTTACCTTAACTAGGCATACAAAGCGGGAATGTCGCTCCACCAGTGTCGCGATAAAACTCTGCTTTGATCCGGCTATCAGATCTCCTTCCCAGTGGCCGGGCACAGCTCGATCCTCAACGCCAGGAGGTCTTTCACTAATAGAAACCAATCCTGGAATTATACCTCGCTGGCCTTTTGAACTATGGCGTGTAGCCCTTATGCGCGGTTTACTCCGAAGCTGTTTTAACAGCTCTTTTTTGAGCACTCCTCGTGCTTGAATGTATAAGCTTTTATAAATCGTTTCATGTGACACTTGAAGGCTCTCATCATTAGGAAACTCTCTTTTGAGCCAGCCAGAAATCTGCTGCGGCGACCAATCAGACATTAGCTTGTCTACGACTATATTTTGAAGAGGCTTCTGAGCTAATTTACAAGGCTTTGGGCGTTTCGCATTAGCCCACGCAGCTTTGTCTGCGCTTTCTGCTCGATATGCGTCTACCCCACCATGACGCTTAACTTCTCTGCTAATAGTAGATGGAGATCTCTCTAAATTCTGAGCAATCTTCCTGAGAGTTAGCCCTGCGGATAAACCACGGGAAATATCTTCTCTTTCCCTGAAAGACAAAGCAGTTGGGGCTCTGCTTGGCTGGAGTTGCTTAACACCACCATTCTTCTCAAGAACATTCAGAATATTCTCAGGAAGACGATCAAGGCTTGTTCCAATTGCTTTAAGTGAATCACCTTGCTTCCAACGTTTCCAGATAATATCGCGCTCCTTATCTGAAAACCTTCTGGCTTTTCTTTTCATTGAGGTACTCCATCATGGTGTTTGATGAAGTGTTGCACTGATCCATTGAACTCACACGGCCAAAAGCCCTGACAACCCAAAGGCCGCCCCGCTGTTTGGTCGGCAAGCCGACTTCCCTGTGCGCCTGGTTTGATAATGGGAGTGGCACAAGCTCTGCTTGAACAGCTTTAGCTGGCCCGAAGGGTAGCCGCTTGCGGCTATAAAAACTCGGCAAAGAGCGCCTCAGACAGTTTGCTCCTCTGATCCATTATAAAACCAGGTGCTCGGCTGCACAGAGGGGATATAAAGTCTGTGCCAAAAATGTATATCGGCATAGAAGCGAAAGTAACGCCCTTTTACCGGGGAGCATAAAGCAGAGTCATCTTCGATGTAGGTGGATTTATTATCTATGACGGGTCAGAAAAGCCCCTCAGCAGCACCTGAACATTGCTGGCTCTGCTTCAATTCAGGTAACAATGCTGTATGCTCTGAATCATAAGCAGAACACTTAAAGGGTGCAGTTCCCTGTTCTCAACAATGGACACTGCGCCCTACATAATTGATAAAATAATCAGATAGTTATAATTGCACAGGATAGTTTATGTCGTTTTTTACAGCTGATATCTGTGATGAGCACAGTGAAAAAGTCTTTGTACTGGGCCCTGAGTTTCAACAGTACGGTGGCGCAGAAAAGTGCCAGGGCGAGATTGTTACCGTCAAACTGGACAAGCACAACGGCGAACTGATCAAGCTGCTGCGTGACGAAGACGGCACCGGCAAAGTCGTGGTTGTGGATGTAGATCGCGAATACTACGCCGTGGTCGGCGAAAACCTGATGAAGTTCGCCCACCAGAACAACTATGCCGGTATCGTTGTTAACGGTTATATCCGTGATACCGCACAGATCAAAGATATCCCGGTTGCACTCTACGCACTGGGTACCTGCCCTCGTAAATACATCCCGGCCACCGAAGGCCAGCGCGATGTGAAAGTCACCTTCGACAACATCGAATTCAGTACCGGTGATTACCTGTACGGGGATACGGATGGGGTTATTGTTACGGCAGAACGAATCGTATAAGTAGCTAGTGGCGAGACGCGCCGTTGGCGCTTGCTAGTGGCTGGATGAAAAAACGCGATCATAGATCGCGTTTTTTTGTGGCTTGTCGCTCGTAAGAGCTTAATGCCATTCCTAACGCTTTGCTCATCGAAAAACTAGGAGCGCAGAGAGTAATTTTTCGAGGGCGGCAACTTGTTATGCGCCTTGAGTAGCGGACTGCTCATTAGCGTCCTCTTCGTTAGTTCCATTTTTTCCTATTAAAGAGTGAACAATAACCCTGAGGATCATCCACCATGCGTACACAGTTGAAATCGATGAAGAAGAACTATCACTTAATAAACCGTGAGCAACTTCATTTCTCAAATTCGCCCCCAGCGAGTCAGTAAATATACTTTTTAATTCAAAACATAAGTCTTTTCCGAAAACCTGAGAAGCTTGAGGTAGTTCCATTAATGTACTCAGGCCATTTTCATGCTCAATACCATCTCGGTCTATATTGCTGGTGTGAGCACCAGATTCTTTTAATTTCATACGAACAATGTGCTCAACTTGAGGACATAACAAATGAATAGAACTTCCGAATTCATGTTCAAAGCCTAACCACAAAGCATGCCCAAGGAGATACCCACGGTCTTCCGGCACAATAGGAGAATGATGGCAAAGAGCCTGCAATAGCTCCTTTGTCACTCTATGCTCGATTAAGATCTGTCGCAATGCAGGTATTATTTGTCCCTCTACGACTAATTGGGTTTCTATTCGAAAATGTTGTTGAATCTGTCGATTTAATACAGCCTCATTGTCTTGATCACCCTCACCTGCATTAAGATTCATAGGCGGAGTTTTCCCAACAACACGTCCATCACTACTCATTTGCGTGGAGCCGAATAGACTACTTATCATGTTATCTTGCAAGCTTTCTTGAGCACTTGAATGCAATGCATTGTAATTAGGCCCAGAAGACAAACCTGCGAAGTACATTAGTACCTCTTCAACTGACTGTTTTCCAGAAACATGGGATTTGGACGCTTCCATAGTATCAGAGAGATCTACCCCCGGGGTTTTAATCACCCCCATTTCACCTAAAGATTCCCTTCCTGTTACCGATATTTTCTTCCGAATCTCATTAATTCTTTCGCTGATGTTATAGTCGTCACGATGCTTTGTCGGAATACGCCTAAAAGCTTGTATTGCATTTTCATAAAATGAATTTGCAACCATATTACTGCCAGCAGCTCTGGAGTCTGCCTCTCGTTCAAAGCAATTAGCTAGAGCAACAAGGGATTCAAGCCACCCATTCTCATCATCAGATTGTTTGTATTTCTTGGCCGACAACTCGTAATAAGATCTAGCAGAATTAAAGTCACCCGAGTCCATCAAATCATTCCCACTGGTAAATAGTGTAGAAGAGATATCCTCTTTGAAATCAGAATCTATATTGAGCTTATCCATCAACTCAGCAAGCCATAAGGTCATGAACTTACAGCTAGAATACTCAAGGGAACCTGCGAATAAGTCCGCAGCATGAGATAATCAATACTCTGATGTGCTGAGGACTATCCATGGATCACCAACTCTCCTTCGCTGACAGCGAGTTCAACAACAAGCGTCGCCAAACCCGCAAAGAGAAGTTTCTCGGTCGCATGGAAAAACTGATTCCCTGGCAGCGACTTGAGTCAGTGATTGAGCCTCACTATCCAAAGGCTGGTAATGGTCGCAAGCCTTATCCATTACCAACCATGCTGCGCATCCATTGCATGCAGCAGTGGTATAGCATGAGCGACCCCGCCATGGAGGATGCGCTCTATGAAATCGCCTCTATGCGTTTGTTTGCTGGCCTCTCCCTGGATGGTGCGATACCCGATCACACCACTATCATGAACTTCCGCCATCTACTGGAACGGCATGGCTTAGCTCGCCAAATATTCAACGAGGTTAGCACCTGGCTGAGCGAAGCTGGCGTGCTGATAAAAGAAGGAACACTGCTGGATGCGACTATTATCGAAGCCCCCAGTTCCACCAAGAATAAAGCGGGTGAGCGTGATCCTGAGATGCACCAGACCAAGAAGGGTAATCAATGGCACTTCGGTATGAAAGCCCATATCGGTGTTGATGCCAGAACAGGGTTGACGCACAGCTTCACCACTACCGCTGCTAATGAGCATGATCTCAACCAAGCTGAACACCTTCTTCACGGAGAAGAAGGCTTTATCTTCGCTGATAGTGGTTATCGTGGCGCAGATAATCGTGAAAAGCTCAAAGAAGTGGAGGCCGACTGGCATATTGCTGAAATCCCCAGCAAGGTCAAAGAGCTGAAGAAACATCCACGAATCAATAAGGTCCAATTGAAGACCGAGTACCTGAAAGCCAGTATCCGCGCCAAGGTTGAGCATCCGTTCCGGATTATTAAATGCCAGTTTGGCTTTACCAAGGCTCGTTATCGCGGATTGATGAAGAACGATAGCAAGCTGGCCATGCTGTTCGCGTTAGCGAATGTCGTGCGCGTGGATCAGATGCTGCGAGCGTAGTACAAGTCCGTCTGTATGCTGATGAATCGGCATACAGGCACTAAGAAACGACCAATAATCGCGCGGCTAAGCCGTAAATGCAGCTTGATCGTCGGAATGAGTTAGAAGACGGGACTTATTCGCAGGTTCCCAAGTCTAAATGCAGCGAATAGTTGATTCTTGATTCTATCAAGGCGATCAAATTCTCTTAGTTGCATACAAAGCCTTGCAGCCCTTTCCCAGCAATCATTTACATCACGATGCCATGTTTCAGAATCCAAGCCATGAGAAATATACGAATCAATTGCTTCTTTGGCATGATCCGGGTTTCTAGGTGAATCGACCAGCCTTTAGTAGACACCTTATTGCGTTAAAATAACGCCACTAGGAGGTGTCATGAGTACCAAGCGTTTTCCCGAAGAGTTCAAAATTGAAGCCGTTAAGCAAGTCACAGAACGGGGCCATCCTGTTGCGGAAGTTGCTCGCCGTTTAGGTGTTTCGACCAACAGTATGTACCACTGGCTTAAACGCTACGGCAGCAACAGTGAGCATCATCAGGAAGTGAACGAGAAGGATGTTGAGATTAAGCGGCTCCAGAAAGAGCTGCGTCGGGTTACTGAAGAACGCGACATCTTAAAAAAAGCCGCCGCGTACTTTGCCAGAGAGTCCGAGTAAGGTACGCCTTTATTCAACAGCACCGAGACCAACACTCGGTCAGGACTCTATGTAAGCTGCTTGAAGTTCATCACAGCGGCTTCTACGCCTGGCGGAATGATCCAGTATCACCTCGCGCCAAAGAGGATCAGCGGTTACTGGGTTTGATCAAGCAGTCATGGCTTGAGAGCGGTTGCGTCTATGGTTACCGTAAAATCCATCATGACCTTAAGGATCTGGGTGAGCGATGCAGTAAACACCGAGTATCAAGGCTAATGAGGCTCGATGGATTATCAGCCCAAGTCGGTTACAAGAAGTACCGAGGTAAAACCTCAGGGCGTCCATCGCATGTAGCTGACAATATTCTGCAACGTCAATTTCAGGTGAGTGAACCCAATAAGTACTGGGTAACCGATATAACCTACATCCGTACCCATGAAGGTTGGTTGTATCTTGCTGTTGTTCTGGATCTGTATTCCCGCCAGGTCGTGGGCTGGTCGATGCATTCAAGAATGGAAACAGATCTGGTTCTGAATGCTCTTTTGATGGCTGTTTGGCGACGAAAACCGCAAAATGAAGTGCTCATCCATTCTGATCAGGGCAGCCAGTTTACGGGTTATGAATGGCAAGAGTTCCTGAAAATTCACCGCTTGAAGCCCAGTATGAGTCGACGCGGAAACTGCCATGATAATGCAGTAGCTGAAAGCTTTTTCCAGCTCCTTAAACGAGAACGGATTAAACGCCGAATATACTCAACAAGAGCAGAAGCGCGGCAAGATGTTTTCGATTACATCGAAATGTTTTATAACTCAGTTAGGAAACATGGTTATACGAACAACCTGTCTCCAATCGAATTTGAAAAACAGCAGATCAACAAGCACTAAAGCGTCTACGATAGGCTGGTCGATTCACTTCCTTAGACGCATAACGCCTGCATCAGGTATACCGAAGGCGTCACTTGGATGCACTTGTCAGCTGTGTTCACGATCTTTAACTCTACTTTTAATAATAGTTTGCGCTTTTATAAAACTAATCCCATGCCAGCGTTCATAGTTCTCAGCAATTGGATATGAGTGATTTATATCTGTTAAATCATCCCACCAAGGGTCATTGGATGGACTGCTATCAATATATGCCCCTGGAAATTTATTGCCACTAACCAATTTATTGAACTGTTTGCTCTCTAATGTTCTGCCAGAGCAGTAAATATTTCTATTGTCACGCAATTCAATAATTAAATTGTATAAGCTTTCTAGCTGGGCACTGCCTGTGCCACCAACATGATCACTTACATGCCATATTCTGGGAAATATTTTATATTTCCAGTCAGATATTTTTAAGAGAATAAATGCTTCTGAGATTTCTGTACTTGCTCTAATAAAGTAAACAGTTTCAGGATTTAGTGTTAAGATTTCTTCTAAGTAGTCATATGGGTAAGTGTTCGTTCTTTCCCTATTCTCAAATGGACTTCCATCTCCTTCAGTAAGCCATCTGTATGACACACCAAAGTTTTCGCAAAAGTTTGAGATAAAATCAAAAGTAGGCTCTTCTTTCCCTGTAAAAAAATCCTCCAGCTCACTGACTTTATGCAGCTTCATTATTTGAGCAAGCCTAGAAATATTAAATTTATCGTAATTTCTATTTTCATTCATTAGCTTCAAAACAGAAGAAAACCTTAGGCTTAACTTTACCACTTCAGTTTCTTCGTTTTTCACAGGTGAATTAGCAATACTTTCATTTTTTTCTATATCTCTAATCACAACTATTTCTTTTTTGTCGTTCTTTAAGAACAACCCACCAAAAACCAGTGTAAAAAAAGTTATCCCTAAACCTGAAAACAACCATTCTTTATTTTCAGAGATATATAAAATAAAATATTCCAATCTCAATCTTTCCTATGAACTTGATGTTTCTTATGAACAGCTAACAGTTCAATAAAGAGCCAGCGCGTTTTTCTGCCGTCAGGAAAAGTCAGAAAAGCTGTAACCGCATGAACTTATTTAATTTTCAGACAGCACTGCCATTTTCCTCCGATAAAAATGTACATGCGCGCTTTGATGATTCTGCTATGCGTTTAGCCTTTCAATGGCCTACACAGCGACTTCCCTAAGTCTTTAATATCTAATCAATTTTATGCGGATGCAAGGGTAATACGAGACTGCATTACCCATATCGAGGATGACAATACCTCAAACTTATGCGCACAACTGTGTGCATAGAAGTGTATTTAAGATATAGCAGCAATTGGCTTACCGCTTTCAGATATTCCCTTACATCGAATCAGTTTCAATAAAAGGTGCGTTACAACGCACCATACGCAAGCATCGTTCCTCTGTAGGGTGTGTTAGCGAGCGTAACGCACCATCTTTCTTCGGACATAAAAAAACCGCAGCCTTAGCTGCGGTTTTCTGTATCAAGCCAGTTCTTATTTAAGAACATACACAAGAACTTATTTAAGAACTTTGGCAATCGACTGGGTCAGGTAATCAACATTGGCTGGTGCTACACCGGCTACGTTGATACGGCTGGAGCCAACGATGTAGATGCTGAACTCATCCTGCAGACGGGCGATCTGTTCCGGGGTAATACCCAGGAAAGAGAACATACCGTTCTGACGGGTGATAAAGCTGAAGTCTTCAGTAACGCCGTTTTCAGCCAGCTTCTCTACCAGCAGTTGACGCATGCCGCTGATGCGGTCGCGCATTACCTGCAGTTCGCCGTGCCACTGCTGAGTCAGTTCTTCAGAGCTGAGGATAGTCTCAACGATTGCGGCACCGTGTGCTGGCGGCATGGAGTACGTTACACGTACAACGGTTGCCATTACTGCACCCAGAATGTCTGCCTGGGCAGCGCTGCTGCCGATCACAGAGCATGCACCGATACGCTCACGGTACAGGCCGAAATTCTTGGAGCAGGAGCTGCAGATGATCATCTGATCAACCACGTTTGCGACTGCACGCAGGCCAGCAGCGTCTTCGTCCAGACCGTTACCGAAGCCCTGGTAGGCGATGTCGATTACCGGCGTGAAGCCGATGTCACGAGCCAGTTCAGCAACAACCTGCCACTGCTCCTGGTTCAGATCCATACCGCTTGGGTTGTGACAGCAAGCGTGGAACAGTACCGCATCATCCGCAGAAACCTGCTTCAGGGCTTCAACCATCGCGTCGAAGTCCAGGCACTTGTTCTCGTAGTCGTAGTACGGGTAGTTCTCAACCTTCAGACCAGACGCGGTGAATACACCCTGGTGGTTCGCCCAGGTTGGGTTGCTGACCCAGATGGTCGCACCTGGCTTGCTGCGGTTGATAAACTCACCAGCAATACGCAGTGCACCGGTACCGCCCGGCGTGGACAGGGTACGAATACGGTTTTCAGCGATGATCTTGTGATCAGCACCCAGAATCAGCGAAGTAATCTTGTCATTAAACAGAGCAGAACCTGTGGAACCCAGGTATACCTTCGTGTCTTCATTCTCAACGCGGAAAGTTTCAGCAGCTTTTACACAAGCTAAAACCGGCGTCTTGCCCGCTTCATCTTTGTAAATTCCAGGACCGAGGTCGATTTTGTCAGGATTAGTATCGGCTTTAAACTTAACCGATAAACCCAGAATCGGATCCGCTGGCGGCATCTCTAACTGTGAGAACATAATAATTCAGTACCTTCTAATCACTCAGTTGCGATTGTCCGAATCAGGAGGTGTATTGGTTACTCAATGGTGGTTAATCCATGAGTTTTTATCATCAATAACCCAGCTTTCTGCAGACTTTCGACAGTTGTTCTGCTTATCAAATGTTTAACCGACGATATGTTATTCCTAAGCGATCTCGGGGTACAGAATTATTGTGCAAAACAGTGAAAATATTGACGTTCTGCAACCTTTTAGGGGGATTTTTAGCAGATTTTTCCAGTGCCGCACCTTTGTCGATCACAAAGGTGCATGATCTGATCGATCAGAGGGCTCTTTCAACGAAGTCCAGACGGTCCTGACCGAAGAACAGCTCATCACCCACAAACATAGTTGGCGCACCGAAAACGCCGCGCTCGGCTGCCTCTGTGGTGGCAGTGATCAGCGCCTGTTTAATCTCTGGCTGCGTCATCGCTTCCAGTACTTCCGCGGCATCAAATCCGGCTTCTTCCAGCACCGCTTTCACGGTATCGGCATCCGACAGATCCTTACCATCGGCCCAGGCCGCTTTATACATCGCCCGGTTATAGTCTTCGATACGTCCTGCCGATAATGCCCACAACGCGCCGCGCATCACATTGACGGTACTGAAGATAAAGTGTGGATTGAGCTGATAGGGGATGCCGTAGTATTCCGCTGTTTTAGCAAAGTCCCGTTTTATCCATTCCCACTTGGCGGGCACGGTGATCGGTGAGGTATTGCCATTGGCTTTGAAGATCCCCCCCAGCAGCATCGGTTTGTAATTGATGGATGCACCGGTGCGTTCGCAAAGTTCCTGCAAACGGACCCAGGCAAAGTAAGAAGCCGGGCTGATATAGTCGTAGTAGAAATCGATTGTCTTGCTCATCGGGCGATCCTTTTTATGTTCTTTATTGTTCTTCGATACCTAAGGAACCTGCGAACAAGTCCGAAACGCCTCTGGCTTACAGGGCGATTCGAGATCAAGGCAGCGATTACAGGCATACTGGTTGTACGACGAAAATTGCTAACACAGAGATCGGATCGCCCTGTAAGCCCCGAAGGGCGGACGCTATAACAGCCTACTGCTTTGTCAGGTAGTTTGGAAAGGACCAGTCATTCCACTGCGCTACCTTTCGCGCATTAGGCTGTTTTATCGACCGCAGAGAAAGTCTCGGACTTATTCGCAGGTTCCCTAAACTACAAGAGTAAGAGCCGCAGCGAAATAAATAAAATCGACTGTTTTTATCCGACGAATAAATATGATTTATAGATCGTCAGCGCCTTACCGATCCCAGTATGGTGGATCACCAAAGGCTTTGGCGAAGTAATCGATAAAGGCCCGCACCTTGGGTGCCAGTAATCGTGAGCTGGGATAGACCGCCCAGATCGCGGTATCGGACACCAGTGGATAGTCTTTCAGTATCTGCACCAGTGAACCGTCCTGCAGATGGCTGTAAACACTCCAGGCAGAGTTAAGCGCAATTCCGATACCGCTGGCGCAGGCATCCCGCACCGCTTCCCCGTTATCCGCCCGGAAATGGCCTTTCGGTTTAATGCTGACCGGACCTCTGTTCGTTTCAAATACCCAGCTCTCAAGACCTCCGATCAGGTTGACGCACTGATGTTCCGCCAGCTGTTCTGGCGAGGTTGGCTCACCGTACTGTTCCAGATAGCCGGGTGATGCACAGATGATTCGGTTATCGGTCGCCAGTTTACGGGCGATCAGGGTTGAATCCTTGAGCTCGGCGTTGCGGATCGCCACATCAAAGCCGCCCTCCACCAGATCGACGATGGAGTCCGATAAGCGAAACTCCACATTCAGGTCAGGATACTGCTGCAGAAACTCTCCAATGGCCGGTACCAGATGCATACGCCCGAATGATGCCGGAGCAGATACGCGCAGAGTGCCTGAGGGTGACGCCTGCCCCGCCCCTACTGATGCACGGGCGGCCTCGACGCTGGCAAGTACCTCTTCGGCATGGGCCAGGAACGCCTTGCCCTCTTCCGTCAGAGCCACCCGCCGGGTGGTGCGATGGATCAACCGGACACCCAGCCCCTCTTCCAGCTTATTCAGGTGCGCGCTGGCAACCGCCGGTGAAAGTCCCAGTTCAGCCCCCGCAGCACTGATATTCTGAGTGGCGGCAACCCGGATGAAGAGACGCAGGTGTTCAATGTTCATCGTTTAATTATCAACAGTAGCAACAGAATAACTCTATTTTATACCTGATTATCGTGCTTAACAGAAAGAGCAGAGAGATCCGGCAGAGAATGCAAAATGCTCATGTGCGGGAGTGGCAGAAGCCAGGGAGATTGACTAATTGGTTTAGGAACCTTCGAATAAGTCAGGCACTTTCTCTGCGGGACGATAAAGCCGCCTTATACGCGAAAGCGTACGCAGTGAATGGCGAGTCCTTTGCAAGTTCGCTGACACTGTAGAAGGCGGCTTTAGCGCCCGCCCTACGGGGCTTGCAGAGCGATCCGATCTCTGTGTTAACTATTTTCGACAGGCAACCAGCATGCCTGCAATCGTTGTCGTGAGCTCGAACCGCTCTGAAAGCCAGAGGTGCGCCTGACTTATTCGCAGGTTCCTTTACTGATAGATCAGATAAACCAACCGATGGAGGCATTTCTATGTTAGGCGAAGAACACACGCTGGCCCATGATTTCCCGGAACATCAGGATGTTATCGTCCAGCTTTCAAAGTCGGATGAACTCTTTGCAAAAGACAACAAACACTACACCAGCCTGGATAAAGAGATCCGGGTGCTGGAACTACGAAATTCTCCCATTGACGATCTGGAAATGCAGAAGCTGAAACACCAACGTTCAATGCTGAAAGACTCGCTGTATAAACGTATGACAGCGGCTATGAACTGAGCCCTTCAGACAGCCACTTCAGGGAGTGGCTGTCACAACGGTTTGAATGGCTGCGACCACCTCGCGGACTTTGGCGTCATCCAGCGCATCACTGTGCGGCGCGGCAAACTGCCCGGCATCATTATCAAAGTAAAGGCCGCTGGCATCAGCAAATTCATCCGACAGTGCCGCGCGAATCAGAATATCAGCACCAATACTGAGATCGCCGCCGGCCACACCAAAGCCTTCCTGCACCATTTTACTGGCCAGCAACGAGCCAGGGTTAACCGCCACAACCACCGGCCCTTCCGGAAGCTCTTTCGCCATGGCATTCGACCACATGGTCAGGGCCAGCTTACTCTGGGCATAGGCCTTAAACTCATCATCCAGATGCTTCTGTCCCAGCAATGCATCCAGCTCGACCGGGGCCTGAGCGGCAGACGAGAGATTAACAATACGGCTGGACGCTCTCATCAAAGGCAACAGGCTTTTCGCCAGCAGATACGGCGCGAAGGTATTCACCATAAAGCGCACATCATGACCGTTGCTGCAGATCGATGATCCGGTACGGAAAATACCGGCGTTATTAATCAGTACATCCAGCTGCGAGTGTCGCGCCTTAATAGCCTGTACCAACGCCTCAACACCGTGAAGGGATGACAGATCGGCAACGTAGCCTTCGATCTGCCCCTCTTTTGCGTGCTCACTCAGTTCCTGCATTACCTGCTCCAGCTTGTCAGGATTGCGGCCGTGGAGCAGCACCCGGTGTCCCTGGGCGATCAGTTTTCTCGCGGTCGCCAGACCAATGCCATCGGTTGATCCGGTGATAAGTAATGTTTTCATCATGTTCTTGCTCCTGGCTAAAGCCCGATAGTAAAAGTCCGGTATTAAGGCTCAACAGTAAAGTCCGGCAAGACCTGATCCGCCAGACGTCTCAGGGTTGTTTCGGTATCCGCCTCATTAAAGCGCAGATTCAAAGCGACATGGTTAATGCCGATCTCCTGCAGGGTTTGCAGGTATTTTCTCAGGCTGTTGATTCCCAACCGGTAACCCAGATGGATCGGTTCAGCTCTGGCATTATCGTCATCCAGCAGATCGATATAGAGTGGCTGCATCGCTGGCTGTGCAGCACGACCGGCTTCCAGAGTCCGCTGCCGCCAGTCACTGATGATCTTTGCATGCAGTGACAGCTCCCGGGGATAGAGCATCCAGCCATCACCGTTATTGGCGATCCACTCCGGTGATTGCTGACTGGCGCCGGTAATCAGCAAGGGTAATCGCCCCTGCTCTGGTTTGGGCAGCATATCCAGACCACCGCCGGGGGAACCATAAGGATTGCTGAACTCCGGACGGGTTTCCCACATACGCTGAATATAGTCAAAGCTGCTGCGAAAGCGCTCGCCCCGATCCTCAAAGGTCTGATTCAGTGCAGGGTATTCTTCTGGTCGATCCCCTGACGCAACACCCAGAATCAAGCGGCCACCGGAGAGTACATCAGCACTGGCGGCGGCTTTTGCCACATGGGCAGAATGACGCAACGGCAATACAATACTGGCCACGCCAAGGGCGATCTTTTCGGTACTGGCAGCGAGGTAGCCCAGATAGGTAAAGGGATCGTACAGATGTCCGGCGTCACCGAAGGAAGGCACATTGAAGGGTACGTCCCTTAGCCAGACTGAAGCAAAACCGAGCGACTCAGCCAGCTGAATGCGCGCGATATGTTCGCGCATGGTGGGTACCGGTCCGTGTTGATAGTTTTCCAGCGGTACCACCAGCCCGATCGATAATCGGCCGGACCGGAATACTCCGTTATAGCCCCTGTTGATGGACTGGAATTTCTGATCTGTCGATTCTTGTGACATCGCCTGCCTCAACCAAACTGCTTTTTTGATAACAATTACTCACTAAGAGCTTCTGATAAGCACAATAGCACTCAATATAAACAAGATAATCAGGACACCTAACGAATCAGTTTTTAGCTTTTATTTATAATAAAAAGTGTTGGCGCTCCACCCGTCTCAACAAGTAACATTGTCGCTCTATTCCGCTGTTTCTGTTACAGCAACATCTGTTATTCACCCGGGCAGGATGCCGCCCTCAGATTCTGGAACCAACACAATGATCCGAAAAGCGGTCGACGGTCAGGCTATCGCCCTGATGACGATGCTCTGCATGGTATGGGGCATGCAGCAGGTAGCGATTAAACTCGCAGCGGATGATATCGCCACCATTATGCAGATCGCCCTGCGTTCAGGCATCGCCGCGTTATTGCTGGCGATACTGATGCTATGGCGCAAGGACTCATTCACTCTGGGTGATACCTGGAAACCGGGATTACTGGCGGGATTGCTGTTTTCAGCTGAGTTTTTCTTTGTCGGTGAAGGCTTACGCCACACCACCGCCTCCCACATGTCGGTGCTGGTATACAGTGCGCCGATCTTCGCCGCACTGGGACTGCATCTGACGCTACCGGCGGAACGTCTGAACAGGCTTCAGTGGACCGGCATACTGTTGGCGTTTTCCGGTATCGCCATTACCTTTCTGGCGCGGGACAGCAGTGAGCAACCGGCAGAATTCAGCAACATGATCTTTGGCGATATGCTGGGGCTACTGGCAGGACTGTCCTGGGGCGCGACCACCGTGGTGATCCGCAATTCAGATCTGAGCTCAGCCCCGGCGGGACAAACCCTGATGTATCAGTTGCTGGTGTGCTTTGTTCTGGTACTGATCGCAGCCCTGATCACCGGCCGGACCGACATTAACCTGACCAGCACCTCAATTACCAGCCTGCTGTTTCAGGGCGCAATTATCTGCTTTGCCAGTTTCCTGATCTGGTTCTGGCTGCTGAAGAAATACATGGCTTCACAGTTGGGCGTTTTTTCATTTATGACGCCCCTGTTTGGCATCCTGTTTGGTGTGGTAATTCTGAGTGAGCCGCTGGAACAGAGCTTCATTCTCGGTGCGGCGATGGTGATGTCAGGTATCGTACTGGTCAGCGGTGAGCGGACGATCCGGCGCTGGTTCTCCGGACGTTCGGAGACCAGCGCAACTGTTCAGGATGCCGATAAGTAGGGTGAAATAACCGCCATAGAATGGCTGACCCATGCCTCCTTTTCACCGACGGGGGCAACATAATGAAGGGCATCTTCTGCTGCAGAAACGCCCTCCAGACGGGCGATAACCCACAGCGCCAGATACTGGGAAGCCAGACAACCACCCGCTGTTGCGATATTACCCCGGGCATAAAATGCCTGATCCAGCACTTCAACACCCGCCTGCTCCACCCTGGGACGCGTCGTCAGATCGGTGCAGGCAGGGATCATCTGCAACAGCCCCTGCTTTGCCAGTACCAGTGACCCCGAGCACTGCGCACCGATTAGCTGAGATTCAGGCTGTAACTGCAACTGCGCCATCAACTGTGGATCAGCCACCACATCACGGGTTTTCATACCGCTGCCCACCAGCACGGCATCCGCCCGGTTCGCCTCTTTGAGATCGATATGCCGCTCCATTACCACGCCGTTCATCGAGGTAATTCTTTGTTCAGGGCTTGCGATGGAGACTTTCCAGTCGGGTTTCTGTATCCGGTTAAGAATCCCCAGCGCGATAAGCGAATCCAGCTCGTTAAAACCGTCAAAGGTCAGAATTGCGATATGCATTGTGATCTCCTGATGTGATTGCAGAGCCGCAGTGTATCGCCTTAAAATCATGACAATAAAATTATTGTAATGGATACAATTTCACAATGGCCCGAGCCCGATACAAACATCTGGTGGATAAACTGGCGGCAGAGATCCGCGCCGGTGAAAGGTTGCCCGGTAGCCGGCTGCCGACTCATCGACAGTTAGCCGCTCAGGAAAGCGTGGCGCTGGTCACTGCCTCCCGCGTGTACTCTGAGCTGGAATCCATGGGACTGGTTAGCGGAGAGACCGGCCGGGGTACCTTTGTACGGGAAACCACTCTGCCTTTGTGGCACGGTATTGATCAGCAACCAATTCCGGAAGGTGCTGCTGATCTGAACTTCAACTCCCCCTCGATGCCCGGTCAGGCTGAGATGCTCAGAACAGCGCTGCGTCAGTTAGCGGCATCCGGCGATATTGAGTCTCTGCTGCATTATCAGCCCCACGCCGGACGCCGTCATGAACGAGCAACCGTCGCACTGCACCTTGAAAAACGCGGACTGAGTATCAGCAGTGAGCAGGTGGTGATCGTCAGCGGTGCACAACAGGGGCTGGCGACAGCCACCAGCGCATTGCTGAATCCTGGAGATATTGTCGTAACTGACGAGCTGATCTATCCGGGATTTAAGGTACTCGCTGAAGTTCAGAAGCTCGAACTGATCGGCCTGCCAGCCACCCACAAAGGTCCTGACCTGACCGCGCTGGAGCAGCTTTGCCAGCAACGCCCGGTAAAAGCGATCTATACCATGCCGACGCTGCACAATCCGATGGGCTGGGTGATGGATCTGGAACACCGCGAGGCACTGATCCGACTTGCCCGCAAATACAACCTGTGGATTATTGAAGATGCGGCCTATGCATTCCATGCTGAGAATCCCCCGCCTCCACTGGCGGCGCTGGCTCCGGATATCACCCTGTATATCTCCGGCTTCTCCAAGAATATCGCCACCGGATTACGGGTCGGCTATATAGCAGCACCAAGTAGCTGCATCCCGGCTATTGAACGGGTTGTCAGGGCGACCAGCTGGAATACCCCGGCGTTGATCACGGCACTGGTATGTCGCTGGATTGACGATGGTACCGTCGACCGACTGGAAGCGGAAAAGCGTTCCGATGCCCGCCGACGGCAGCAACTGGCCCGGGAGATATTGGCAGGGCTGGATTATGTCGCGCATCCGAACGCTTACTTTATCTGGCTCAATCTGCCCGAGGAAGTACGGGCAGACCGCGTAGTCGCAACCCTGCTTGAACAGGGAATCTCAGTTTCAACCGCAGAGCCGTTCTCAACCTCAGAACACCCGCCACACGCCTTGCGATTGGCACTGGGTTCGGTATCGGAAGAGCTACTCAGAGAGGCGCTGATAAAAGTGCGTCAGGTGATTGAAGCATATCCGCTATAACCGTCTTTTCCGGGTTATGTCGTTGAGTTAAGAAGTATTGCGAACAGGAGTATCGGCGCTGGAAGCGCCTCGCTACAGAGGTATAGCTGTAGCGAGGGCCTTCCAGGCCCGATTAATAGAGATCTCTGCAAAAGTGTCAGTCAACTTCATTCAATAGCATTGCCCTTACGCAAGGCTCTTATAAAAAGCTCTTATGAAGGACTCTTATAAAGAGCTCTTATTAAGGGCTTTAATCACCAGCGGCCAGATTGCACTGGCGACGATCAGCACCATGCCAGCTAACGCCAGAGCGTTAGGTATCTCGGAAAAGAACCAGTAGCCGAACAATACCGAATAGAGCATTTTTGCATACTCCACATTGGCGATAACATTGGCTTCACCTTGCTTATAAGCCGTGACGCCCAGCCATTGAGCCAGCGATGAGATAACCCCAACTGCCAGCAATAATCCCCATTCATAAAGCGTTGGCCACTGCCACACCATCAGACTTGGCACCAGAGCAATCAACCCGACAAATATCGCCTGATAAGCCAGAAGCACTACCCGGGACTCGCTCTGAGCAATCTTCCGTACACAAACAACGGCGATCGCCGCACCCAATGCACCGCCCAGACCAGACAACAGAAACAATAAAGGCGTATCGGAAAATACCGGCTGCACCACCAGCACCACTCCGGCAAAACCGACCAGAATCGTGAACCAGCGCGATCGGTTTACCCGCTCGGACAGAAACAGTCCTGAAATCAGGGCCACAAACAGCACCTGGGTGAATCCCAGCGCCGTCGCCTCCGCCAGCGGGATATTACTGACGGTGAAAAAGCCCAGATAAAGAGCACAGAAGGCACCGGAAATACGCAGCAAATGCAAAACTGGCCGCTGCGGTTTCATCAGCAGATCGATTGACCTCAACATCGCCGGCGTCAGTAACGCAATAAAGACTATCTGCCTGGAGAGCAGGATCTGAAGCAGATCGATGCTTTCGTTCAATAACCTGACTAATACGCCGACCAGGGTGAATAACGCTGTTGATAGCAGCGCCAGAAATACACCTTTTGTCGTTGTGGATAGATATCGATCCAATACAATTTCCTGCTGATTAATGACAAGGTTTCGATTATCTTATGCCGCATTGAGGGGCAACCCCCTGCAAACAAAGCAAAAAAGAAAATGGGGTTATTCGATCCATCCCAAGGAACTAACCTGAATCGACTTTGTCACTAGAGACCGAAGTCATGAAAAGATTATGCCGCTGCAGGACATACAACTGAAACCGGCTACTTTATCATGACCATTGTTCGGAATAACTGATTGAATTTATGGCTACGCACTCTAATCGCACCCTCGCTTTATGCCTCGTTGTCACACTGGTGACAATGTGGTGCGTGCACGCCTTCACCAATTATAGTTATCTCCCCTTCCGGCGCTGAAATAACACAGTCATCGCCGGATATGACAGATCATGGCCATAGCCACGAGCCGCTTGTATCCCACACAGCCTTTGATATCGAACATCAGCACAACGGCCATACCGCCGATCACACTCACGATTCAGTGCAACTGACACCGGAAGCTGATCACGAGCCATTTGAGCTGTCTGCCGCGCCTGGCAGCACGGTCCCGACCTTCCCACTTCCACCACTGGATACCATCAAAAAGCCTCCAAGATCATTGAGTTAAGGAACCTACACACTCAATAACTCAATCTTTGAGGCTATAAAATGTACTTACACTGTATCAGCGGTTTCGCTGCGCCTGCGCGCGCGCGCCGCAATATGCTGCTGTCGTTGCTGGTAATTCTGCTGGCCTTCAGTATCGATACGGCCTTTGCCCACGGCGTTGCCGAAGGTGACAAAGGCTATATTCAGGAGATCAGCGGCGTAATGCTGCTGCCCTTCACCTACCTCGGCGCCAAACACATGGTGACCGGTTACGATCATCTCTTATTCCTGTTCGGAGTGATCTTTTTCCTCTACCGACTCAGGGATGTCGGTATCTATGTCACGCTGTTTGCGGTCGGCCATTCTGTGACCCTGCTATTCGGTGTGCTCAACAGTATTAATGTCAGTTCCTATCTGGTGGACGCCGTCATCGGTTTCTCGGTGGTATACAAGGCTCTGGATAACATGGGCGCGTTCCAGCGCTGGTTTGGTGTTCAACCCAATACCAAAGTTGCCACGCTGATCTTCGGCCTGATTCACGGCTTTGGTCTGGCCACTAAGATCCAGGACTTTGAGATCGCCGAGGATGGCCTTATCACCAATCTGATCGCGTTCAACGTCGGT
This sequence comes from uncultured Amphritea sp., assembly GCA_963669425.2. Classification (GTDB taxonomy): domain Bacteria; phylum Pseudomonadota; class Gammaproteobacteria; order Pseudomonadales; family Balneatricaceae; genus Amphritea. The sequence continues at coordinate 464,439 of CAXXNC010000002.1, read as the reverse complement.
GTCGAAATAGGTCAGCTACTGGCCCTCAGCCTGATACTTATTCTGATGGGTTACTGGCGCCGTTCTGGCAGTTTCTGGCGTCATGCCTATGGCGCAAACGTCGTGATGATGATGCTCGGCTTTATGCTTATGGGTTATCAGCTCACCGGTCTGGCACTGAATATCTGAAGGAAAAATCATGTTTAACGCAAATATCCCAACTCAACAGGAGCTGCCAACTTCGGGTCAGCTGCTGCGCTCCACTGTTATCGCTTTTGTTGTTGCTATCGTTCTGCTGGTGACCACGGTACTGCCCGGTGAATACGGCATCGATCCTACGGGTATTGGCCGTATGCTGGGGCTGACCGAAATGGGCGAGATAAAAGAACAACTGGCCGATGAAGCCGCCGCAGACCGGGCCGCCAACGCCGCTAAGCCTGCACCGGTTGCTGAGTCAGCTGCACAACCTACCGTCGCTATTGCAGTGATTCCACAGGCTAAAGCTGAGCCTGCTCCGGTGAAAGTCGCCGCAGCGGTACAGACCGAAGCAGCAGTGAAAAAAGCGGCACCAGTCAAACCCGCAACACCGCTGAATCAGGACAGCATCACTTTTGAACTGCGTCCGGGCCAGGGTGCGGAAGTGAAACTGGAGATGCGTAAAGGCGCTGAAGTGGAATTCAGCTGGAGCGCCAACGGCGGCAAGCTGAACTTCGATACCCACGGTGATCCTTACAATCCACCCAGCGGTTTTTACCATGGTTACGGCAAAGGCCGCTTCCAGCCGGGTGAACAGGGTATCCTGAAAGCCGCTTTCGACGGCAATCATGGCTGGTTCTGGCGTAACCGGACCAAGGAAAACGTGACCCTGACGCTGTCAGTACAGGGTGACTTTATCGTAATGAAACGGGTGATCTAATCACTACTGCCGCCTGCTATGCGGGCGGCAGTTTACTCAACAGGCACAGAGGGATTACGTGATAACAAAGGCTCAATATCATGCGCCGGTACAGCCTTAGAAAACAGGAATCCCTGCGCTTTATCACAGCCACGCTGCTGCAGATAAGTCTGCTGCTGTTCGGTTTCTACCCCTTCGGCAACCACGTTAAGATCCAGGCTATGGGCGACATAGATCAGTGAAGAGGTAATGGCTGCGTCGTCACTGTCATCCGGCAGACCATCGATAAAGCTGCGGTCGATTTTAAGTTCATCCACCGGAAAGCTCTTCAGGAAGGTCAGGCTGGAATAACCGGTGCCAAAATCATCCAGCGAGATTCTGATTCCCATATTACGGATCTCACTCAGCACCTGAATGGTATTTTCCATATTCCCCATCAGCGCTGTTTCTGTGATCTCAATGATCAGATACTGTGCCGGCAGGCCACTGCTCTGCAACGCATCATGAATAACTGCGGCTAACTTGGAATAGCGTAATTGTCGGGTCGATATATTGATCGCCACGGATACCGGCATCCCCTTCGCCAGCCAACTGGCTGCGTCATCACAGGCACGCTGAATGATCCAGCTGCCCAGTTCGATAATCTGTCCGGATTCCTCAGCCACCGGGATAAACTGATTCGGCGGAATCAGAGAGCCATCTGCCTGACGCCAGCGAATCAGCGCCTCAACACTCTCAATCCGGCCCGTTTCCAGACTCAGCTGCGGCTGATAATGCAGGGTAAACTCATTATTACTCAGGCCAGCGCGAATGCGCGCTTCCATTTCCATTCTCAGCGTCACCCGCTGATTCATCTCCTGAGTGAAGAACTGGAAGTTATCACGGCCCTCATGCTTGGCATGATAAAGCGCGGTATCGGCATTTTTCAAAAGCGCCTCAACGCTGTCGCCATCATCAGGCGCGACCGCGACCCCCAGACTGCATGTCAGTACCAGCACCTCTTTGTTATACAGAATTGGCTGGGCGACAGTCTCAAGAATCCGTTCGGACAGGTGTGCAGCAGGGGTAAGAATATCGCCACTGTGTTTAACCAGCAGTACAAACTCATCACCACCGATACGACTGACGGTATCCCCCTCACGTACACAGGCTTTGAGTCGCTTGGCTATCTCGATCAGTACCGCGTCACCTGCGGCGTGCCCCAGCGAATCGTTAATGTTCTTGAAGTGATCAAGGTCGACAAAAATGACCGCCAGCTTTTCAGCTTTATTCCGGTGCACCTCGGCCAGTTGCTGCGACAGCCGGTCGGACAGCATGCGTCGGTTAGGCAGATCCGTCAGGGTATCGTAGTCCGCCAGATAACTCAGACGTTCTTCATACTGCTTACGATGGCTGATATCGCTGAATGTGGCGATATGATTGAGGATCTTACCTGTCTCATCCCGATAAAGAGTGAGCGATAACCACTCGGGATAAAGTTCACCATTCTTGCGCCGGTTCCAGATCTCTCCTTGCCAGGTTCCCTCTTTTAGCAGGGTACGCCAGAGTTGCTTATAGAACGACGCATCATGCTTGCCAGACGCCAGTTTTCGGGGATGCTGTCCAAGAATTTCCTCAGCGCTATAACCGGTAATTCGGGTAAAGGCCTCATTGACTTCAATGATCCGGTTATCGGCATCCGTAACCAGGATTCCCTCCGAAGCACTGGTCACAATCCGGGCGCTGATCTCCATCGATTTTGCATTGTCTTCCAGTGTCTGCTGACGGCTCTCAATTTCAGTGCGATAAGCGTTAAACAGTTTCCTGATCCAACGGCTGAACAGCATCGATATCACAATGGCGATGGTGCCAAAGACACCAAAGGCGATTAACAACTTATAGATATGCTGCTGAAAGTGGTTATCCAGTTTCTCTTGCCGCTGCATAATCAGGTTGTTCAGATCATCGGGATAAAAGCCGGTAATTATGATCCAGCCCCACACCGGTAACGGCTTCACATAACCGACCTTGCTCATCACCGGATCACCATTCGGAAGGTACCAGTCATATTCAAGGAAGCCGCCTCCCTCCCTGGCTTTATCCAGAATCATCGAGATCGTCTTGCCATCCCGCTCATTCATCATTGAGAAGTGCTCTCCTTCCAGATAAGGGGCACCAGCGCTCTTTAGCAGAGTGCCATCAGACGAGACCACGGCGATATAACCGTTTTTGCCAAAACGGAGCTGTGCCAGACGTTCCAGCTCTGGTTTCTGCAGATCCTGCTCTATACGGTAAAGGTAATCGCCGGTGCCGATGATCCAGTCGTAAGGCTCAAACTTCTGTACATAAGCCAGCTTATCCATCATGAAAGCATTGCTACCCGGCGGGTACCAGCGGTATTTCGAAAAGCCCCGGCCTTCCGGATTGCTGACCGCGTCAATTAAGCCACGCATGATGTAATGCCCGGTATCATCCTGATTATCGATCAGTGACTTACCTTCCAGATGCGGCGCTGTTGGCAGCAGAACACAGTTGCCTTCCATATCATCCACAAACAGATAACCCCGGCCACCAAAGAAACGTATCTCCCTTAGGGTTTCGATAATCAGATTCCGTAATTCTGGCTCAGGCATCCCACCTTTATTCTGGTTGTATAACGACCAGGCAACGCTTATCGCCTGCTCTACCTGACTGCGGGACTGAGCTTGAAGCACCTGCTCGGCCTGACTGTAAGCAAACAGAACATGCTCAGCGGCATCGTCAGCTTCAGCCACAATTCGCTGACGCTGCTCTTCAAGAATCTGATTACGGAGGTCATTAAATTCCTGCTCGGCAGCGATATGCTGCATGATCAGAAAGTACGCCAGGAGAAAAACGAAGATGAGGAAGACGATGCCAAGCACGCCCCACATCAGATACTGGGGAAAGTTATAGGAGCGTTTTTCCAGGTACTGCATTCAGCTACTCAAAGATATGGCGACTACCGCTTAGCCAGAGATTAAGAGTTGCGTTCCTGATTGCTACTCTGCTACTTCAAAGATAGATAAGTACAGGCAGAATAATTTAATAACCTTACGAAGGCTATGGTTAGAAGCACCAGAACAGGCGCTAAGTCCCCAAAATAGTGGATATGAGTCCGGGTACGGCAACAAAACTCCGTACCCGAATAAGAACTAAGCGGCGATAAAAGCTATTTCAGTTCAAACACCAGACTGAAAGTCACCGGCACCGCCTGAGAGATAGCCGGTAATCCGGCGATTTCCCGTAGAGCCTCAACACCACCATCCAGACCAAAATCAGCCGCCTGAACTACCACGGGATAGGCACTGCTCACCAATAAGCGGTTGTCCGATAATTTATAGATATTCAACGTGGCAGGCAGAGCCTTTGCCGTTCCGAACAAAGACAGCATTCCCTCGGCGCTGATCTGTTGCCGGGCCCCGGCGGGCATCATTTTCAGCCCTTCAGCATCCACCATCAGACTGTATGTTGCTGAGGTGAATTTCGCAGTATCGAACAGCATACTCTGCATCCGCTCATCCCGGATACCGATGCCGGTATTCACTGATGTCAGATCCAGCATCAGCTCGGCTTTACCCTTATCGTCTATCTGCCCTGATACCCGGTTAAAGGTGTGGGTTTCATAGACGTGGTTTTTCTTGATCGAGGCGAAATTAAAGTCGGATTCAGAAGGGTTAAGCATCCACCCAGCCTGAGCCAGAGCCGCGACGCCCCAGGCAAGGCAACCAATGAAAGCAGTTTTAATAGTCAGCACAGATTTCATGGACAGTCCTTATCTTTATGATTTCGTCTACTAAACGTAGATCATCCACCGGGGAAAGGAAAACATCTGTTTAACTATTTTTCATGGATCAGGGAGTGGTCCCCGGGTTGCTGCTTTAAACGCGCGCTGTCATCCGGTTCCAAACGGATAAAGCCTGCCATCAGTATCAGTCCGGAGGCGATCATCTCGATACGCCCGATCTCTGTTCCCAGAAACAGTGCACTGAACAGCAGCGCAAATACCACCTCTGTTGAGCTGAAAGTGGCGATACGCTCCATACTGGCCGACATACACCCGCGGGCAAACAGATACTGTGGCAGTGCCGCTGCCAGAATACCGATCGCCAGAATCAGCAGCAGTACCGAATCAGATTCAGGCAATAGAAAAGGCTGATCGCTGATCAGGTACGCAGGCACCAGTATCAGCATATGCCCCAGCAAACTGCCACTCATCCGACTGCGGGGGGCAATCGCTTCGACTGGCCGGGCAAAATAATTAAGCAACAGTGCAAAAGCTACTGGTGCGGCGAACGCCAGCATGACCGACCAGAACGAAAGTCCTGCGGCTTCAGCCGGTTCCAGCATCAGCATGACTGCCAACATAATCATCGCGGCCGCGATCAGACGGTTGCGGGTCATGGGCTGGCGAAACGCAAACCAGCCGATCAGCATCGCAAACAGGGGATAACTGTAATAGATCAGAATCACCGTGGTCGCCGGGAGTAATACAAAACAGTAGAAATATGCCAGCATTCCACATCCGGCTACCGCCCCGATCAGCACTGTGCGCAGATATTCTGCGGATAAGCATTCGCGGCTGCGCAAACAGTGCAGGATAATCAGTGTCGGAATCAGAAAACGGAACAACGCCACCGCTTCCGGTGTTAAACCCTGCTGCAACAACAGTTGCGCTAACATAGGGCTCAGGCCAAAACCTACTGCTGATATCAGAATCAACAGTTCACCGCTCTCCCGTCTTTGCCTGTTCATATGCCTGCTCCTTAAGCTCGATAAAGTCACTTCACGGGCTGCATAATAGTGAAACAGGCACAAAAAATTTAATGAAAAACTTATAATTTCAATTAATATCTTTCATATATGAGATTAGATATTAAACACTGGCAGCTGCTGGAAGCAGTATCCAGATATGGCAATCTGGGACATGCAGCGGACGCGATCGGAGTGACTCAGTCAGCACTCAGTCACCGGCTGGCTGAAGCAGAAAGACGTCTGGGCAGTACCATCTTTGAACGGGATGGCCGCCGCCTGCGTGTCACGCCTGCGGGCCGAATTCTTATTCAGGCTGCCGAGAACCTGCTGCCTGAACTGGCTAAAGCGGAAGCCGAGTTTCAGCAGACGGCTGCCGATGCCTGTCATCTGATCAGAATCGGGGTTGCCGGCTATAGCGCGTACCACTGGGTACCAGGCTTTCTGCAGTCATTACCGGTGAGCCGGGAGAAACTCCAGATCGATTTCGTTGCGACAACCGCTCAGAACAGCCTCACGCAGTTACAGAGTGGCGCTGTGGATCTGCTTATAACGCCAGAAAAGATCGATAATCAGGTGCTGCGCTCCCAGCCCCTGATCGCCGATGAGCTGGTACTGATCACTCACCCCGAGCATCCGCTGGCAGCTAAAGCTTACATCCAAGCTGAAGACCTGATCGGGGAAGAGTATCTGACCTACAGTTCCGATGTACTGCCCGGTTTCGAATATGAACGGTTTATCCGCCCGGCCGGTGTCAGACCCAGACATCTGCAGGTTGTGGAGATGACTGATGCCATTGTGGAAATGATTGCCGTAAATCTGGGGGTGAGTATTCTGCCGCGCTGGGCTCTGCACAGGGCGCTGAACCAGGGGCTGGTTCATGGAACACCTCTGACCGAACGTGGCCTGGCGCTGACCTGGTATGTGGCCAGCCGCCGCAGTGATAACCGCCACCAGCCGGTACAACTGACACGTCAGGCTCTACAGGACTGGTTCAGCCAGAATCCCAGCTAAACCCCTATCCTGTAATTGCTCTCTTACTGTGCCTGCTTTTCAGCCAGCGCCAGTTGTTCGGTCATCTGCGCTTTAATCGCCGCAACCTGCTTCTTGAAAGCACTTCGCTTTTTACGGGCGATGGTCTGAACCACAGGGATCGGTGCCGTCATCGCGTTTACCGGACGGTTATTCACATGCAGCTCATAGTGCAGGTGCGGCCCGGTTGAACGGCCGGAATTCCCTGAAGCGGCGATCTTCTGTCCCCGCGAGACCTTCTGTCCTTTACGGACATAGGCTTTATGCAGGTGCAGATAACGGGTCTTATATTTCTGACCGTGCTTAATCTCGATATACAGGCCTGCGTAACGGTGTTTGACCACCCGGGTCACAATACCATCCCCTGCTGCCAGTACCGGCGTACCAATACGAAGGGCAAAGTCAGTACCATTGTGAGGACGAACCAATCCGGTAACAGGATGTTTCCGACGCGGGTTAAAGTGAGAAGAGATCCGGTAGCGCTTACTCAGAGGAATACGCTGGAAGGCTTTTTCAAGGCTTTCACCCTCAGCGTCAAAATAATTTTCATCAAACAGAAAGGCCGATTGTTTACGGACAGCCCCGTCATAGACAAAGCCTTCAATAACACTGTTGCCGGTATATTCACCGTCCACGTACTGGCGCGATACAGCCAGTTGAAAGCGGTCGCCGGCACGCAGATGGTTACGGAAGTTCATCCGCTCTTTCAGCAGACTGGTCACCTGATACGCTTCAGCAATGCGCACCCCGGCTTTCTGCATTGAAGATGGAAGATTGCCCTTCACCACACCGCTGAATATCTCGGTACGGTAACCGCCTTTCTCGATCAGCTCTTCAAACTCAAAACCACCTTTTTTACTGCGATCAAAGATCACTTTATAGGTCAGCCCGGAGCGGAAAATAAACTGTTTCAGTTTACCATCGGTATCAAAGTTAAAGCCCAGTTCATGACCCGGCTGGATGGTATCCAGTGCCAGCACGTTAACGTCGGCTTCCATCAGTTTATGCAGCGTAGGTTGGGAGATGCGCAGGAAATCAAAAATGGTACTCAGGGTATCGCCCTTCTGCACCACATAGGCGATCTCGCTTTCCGGTTCCGGCTCACCACTGGGCACGGCACCGGGATCAATCACCCCTTCAGTACTGGAAATGTTCAGTTGTTCAGAAAGCTGACCGACCGTCGGTGCTACCGCAGAGCTGTCATCGGATAAGCTCAGAGAGACGATAATCAGCAGCGTCGCACAGCCTAGGGCAATCTGATGCGCCGTGGGCAGATGACCAAAAACAGTTTTCAGCGCGCTGAGCAGCGTTCGCAGTTGTGTCACAGAATCCCCTTGCTTTCGCCTTCACTGTGAAGGTGTTTATAACAGCCCTTTCTGATCAGAAAAGAGAGCTGCATTTGTGACCTGATTATATAAATGTTGTTCCTTCCATTATGCCTGATGCCGAGCTTTTTTTCTGTAGCACATACTACTTATTCTGATACGGGTTCAATGATCAGGTTTAAGCCTGCCCAGCCCATCTGCTACAATCGCCGCACATTCAGAATGTTGTAACGGAGATCTCCTTTGACCAAGCCCATGACCCAGTTTCGTCCCTGTATCGACCTGCACCAGGGTCAGGTAAAGCAGATTGTCGGTGGCAGCCTGAATGATCAGGGTGCCGACACTAATTTTGTCAGCCAGTATGATGCGGCCTATTACGCAGGCCTCTATCAGCAGCATAATCTGACCGGTGGCCATGTTATCGCGCTGGGTCCCGGCAACAAGGAACAGGCGCTGAGCGCTCTGGGCACCTGGCCACAGGGCCTGCAGTTTGGTGGTGGCGTTAACGCCGACAATGCCACTGAATTTCTGGCAGCTGGTGCTTCCCACGTCATCATTACGTCTTACCTGTTCGATAATGGTCAGTTCAGCTGGGAACGTCTGGAGCAGATCAAAGCGATCACCGGTGCCGATAAACTGATTCTGGATCTGAGTTGCCGTCGCACCGACACTGGCTGGAACATCGCCACTGATCGTTGGCAGACCGTGACCGACACTCCGGTGAATGCAGAAACGCTGGAACAACTGGGTCAGCACTGTGCAGAATTTCTGATCCATGCAGCCGATGTTGAAGGCCTGCAAGGCGGTATCGATGAGGATCTGGTACGTCTGCTGGGCGAGGCTTGCCCTATCCCCTGCACCTACGCCGGCGGCGCTCGCTCGCTGGAGGATCTGAAGCTGGTCGAGGAGTTATCCAACGGTCGCGTCGATCTGACCATTGGCAGCGCGCTGGATATCTTTGGCGGCAGCGGCGTCACTCTGCAGGAATGTATCGACTGGAATAACCGCAGCGCAAAATAATCCCTACCTTATCGGAATTATTCCGGACCGGACGGGTTCCTGTGTAAGGGCCCATCCGGACTCTGAAATTTAAATGCCCTATGGTTATCCACTGCTATTGCTGAAACCCTGTTATGCCGCTGTTCTGCTGTTTGTTTCTGTTGTTCCCTATCTGCCTGCTGCTACCTGTTACCACTCTGGCCCAAAGTAATACCGACCAGCATTCGCTGATCATTACTGCTGCCAGCGTGCAGGAGTTCCGGCAGATCTCCACCAGAATCCTGTCAGCTTATAAGCATCAACCGCGATATGTCGGCTCAACAGCGCAATGGCATCTGTTTCTGAAGAAAGAGGCCCGGGATGGCAGTGGCGGCAAACATTTCTCCACTATCTTCGGTTACCGTATCAAGCGGGCGGATTCCCCACTTGAGAATAGCTGGGAACTGGTTTTACCCAGCCTGGAGATTGATCCTGAGAATTGCCCGCCCATCAGTCGATTTTCAGTGGACAAACGAAGTCTGTTTCTGCCACCGGACAGCGACCTGAAAGATCGCTGCCTGCAGAAGCTCTGACCCAAAAGTCCTGACCCAAAAGCCCTAACCTGCGGTCCCGCCCAGAATCCGTCTGAGGGTACCATCACGGGTAACAAGAGCATATTTGAAGGAAGCCGCTACATGCAGCAGTACCGCGGCAATCATGATCTTACCACCCAGCCCATGAACAATATGACCGGCCTCTCCCAACAGCTCATTCTTGTCACCGCCTGCGATCAGCTCAAAACCGAATACTCCAACCGGATATCCACCTCCTACCGACATAGCAATTCCCGAAAGAGGTAGCAGCAACGTCCCCAACAACAATAACCAGTGCACCACCGACGTTACCCGCTCCTGCCAGTCAGCCACCGGAGTTAAGCGCTTTGGAAAGCCCTCCCGCAGACGCCAGATAAAGCGATAAGCCGCAACAATCAGAACCAGTACACCCACCGACTTATGCAGACCAATCAGCATAAATTTATCCGGCCCCCGTTCCATCTCTTCGACCACCAGCCCCAGTATCAGACTGCCGATCATTGCGATCGCAATTAACCAGTGCAGCGCCACCGTAGTCCGGGTCAGCCTCGCGTGTGCATCCATGACAAAATCCTCGTGTTTCGTAAGTGTTTAAGCTGAGGTTCACTTTAATTAGAAAATACTGATTAATTAACCGGCAACGGCGTAAAGTTTGGTAAAGTTATGTAACGAAAATACGCAGTCAATTCAGCGGCTTAGTTGTACTAACGACATTCCCGGGCAACACGCTATACTGCCTGCTATGTAACCGATACGGGTCAGGGACAATGAAAAAACTACTCTCAATCACACTGCCAGTTTCGCTGGTCTGCGCTATGGCCGCGGCACTGCCTGCTCAGGCAGGATTCGGCGACCTGCTGAAAAAAATCGAAGATAAAGGTACGGAGATTCTCAAGGACAGCCAGCAACAGGATTCCGGTGCATCCGCCAGCCAGGGCGGCGACCTTGATTACCAGACTATTATCGACGGTTTGAAAGAAGCGCTGGACGTTGGCAGCCGCCGGGCAATTGAAACGATCAGCCAGCAGGATGGTTATTTTGCCAATCCCCAGATCCGTATTCCTTTGCCAGACGAACTCGAACAGGCCAGCGGCCTGATGAAAAAATTCGGCCTGAAATCCCAGGTAGAAGCGTTCGAACTGAGCATGAACCGGGCTGCTGAAAAAGCCGCGCCTCAGGCTACCGAAATTATCGTCAACGCGATCAAAGAGATGAGCATCGAAGATGCCCGTAATATTCTCAACGGGCCGGACAATGCTGCCACGGAGTATTTCCGGGAAAAGACCTCCGGGCGTTTAACCGAACTGTTCCAGCCATCCATTAAAACCTCCATGGATGAAGTCGGTGTGACCCGTTACTATGGCGATCTCACAAAAGAAGCCGAATCTGTTCCCATGGTTGGCGATCTGGCACAGAACTATAAGCTGGAAGACCATGTAACCGAAGCCGCTCTGGATGGTCTGTTTACGATGCTGGCCGCTGAGGAAAAACAGATTCGCGAAAACCCGGCAGCCCGCACCACCGATCTGCTGAAACAGGTATTTAATTTTTAAGGGATATCCGATGTTCAAGAAATTTATTTGCGCCCTGCTGTTCCTGACCAGTGTTACGGCTGTCGCTCAGACAGAAAGCACTGCCGATAGCGAACAAAAACCACAAGCGGCTAGCAATCCGGTTGTCGTTATGACGACCTCTGCCGGTGTGATCGAACTGGAACTGATGCCAGCGCAGGCCCCAATCACCGTCAGAAACTTTTTGCGCTATGTGGAAAACGGCTTCTATGAAGGCACCATTTTCCACCGGGTGATCGATAACTTTATGATTCAGGGCGGCGGTTTTAATAAAGATATGCTGCGCAAGGATACTCTGCCTCCAATCCAGAACGAGTCCGCCAACGGCCTGCCAAACCTGCGCGGCACTATCTCGATGGCTCGTACCAACGCCCCACACAGTGCGACTTCGCAGTTCTTTATTAATCTGAAGAACAATCACTTCCTCAATGCCAACGGACCTAAACCGGGTTACGCGGTGTTCGGTCATGTTATCAACGGCATGGATGTGGTCACTGCTGTAGGCCACACCCAGACCGGTCGTCAGGGGCCTTACCGTGATGTTCCGGTAGAGCCCATCATCATTGAAAAGGTCGAGTTGAAAAACGCTCAGTAACCGACTGAATGCACCTGTAGCGAGGCACGCCCTCATGCCGACAACTCTGAATCGGCACGAGGGCGTGCCTCGCTACATATAAAGCACAAAAGTGCTTCCCTGAAAGCTCTGACAAGTGATACCGCAGGCTTCAACCTGACACGATGTTGTAATATTTCTGTCAGATAATTTCCGCATTTGATCTTCTTAAGAATTTTTCGCGATGACGTTTACCACTATCTTCCGTCAGTTTTTCCTGTTGGGCTGGATCTCATTTGGCGGTCCGGCGGCCCATATCGGCTATTTTCGCCGCACCTTCGTTGAACAACTGAACTGGATCAGTGACCGGGAATACGCGCAACTGGTTGCCCTGAGCCAGTTTCTGCCGGGACCGGGCTCCAGTCAGGTAGGCTTCGCACTGGGCTATCGTAAAGGTGGTTTACAGGGGGCCTGTGCCGCATTTCTCGGCTTTACACTGCCCTCAGTGATTCTGATGCTGATTCTGGCAACTGTGAGCAGCGGTCTGACCGATAGCTCCCTGTTCCAGAGTATTATCCACGGTCTTAAGTTGCTGGCGGTGATTGTGGTCGCCGATGCCACGCTGGGCATGTTCGGCAACTTCTGCCGTAACCGTATCAGTATCGGCCTGTGTGTTTTTACCGCTGCAGCACTGCTGATAGCGCCAGGACTATGGACACAGATTCTGGTGTTGATAGTAGCAGCGATTATCGGTCGGCTCTGGCTGATGGACAGTCTGGTGGCGCATCGTTTTTACAGCAGTAAAGGATTATCGCGCAAACCACTGATCGCCTTTGCAGCTCTGCTACTGATCTTCCCACTGCTGGCCGGTGTAACACCGGTAACTCAACTGTTCTCCGATTTCTTCCAGGCAGGTAGTCTGGTATTCGGCGGCGGTCACGTAGTACTGCCACTGCTGCAGAATATTGTCGGCGATCAGATCACTCAGGATAGCTTTATCACCGGCTATGCCGCCGCTCAGGCCGTGCCCGGCCCGATGTTTACGCTGGCAACCTATCTCGGCTATCAACTGCTTCCCGGCGCGCCGATTCTGGGAGCTCTGATCGCCACCGCCGGTGTATTCCTACCCGGCTTCCTGCTGTTGTTAGGGGTACTGAAAAATTGGGAAGCGCTGGCCAATCAACCGGCGCTCAGCGGTGCAATTAACGGCGTCAACGCCGCCGTAGTAGGCCTGCTGCTATCAGCCCTCTATCAACCGGTCTTCAGCTCTGCGGTACTCACCGGCGCTGACTTTGCGGTGGTAATCGTTGGCTTTGCCCTGCTACGGGTGCTTAAACTGCCAATTATGGCGCTGGTTGGATTGGCGATTCTGGCTGGCGTTCTGTTCTGACAGCAAAATAAAGCGGGTTGTTACAGCGACACCAGTAGCAACCCACTTAACAACACTACAAACCCCTGCAGCTTGGGTAACCCCAGACTCTCTTTAAGCCAGATGATGCCAATCAGGAAACCGATAGGAATACTGATCTGACGCAGTGCCACCACGTAGCTGACTTCTGTGACCAGTGACATACTCACCAGTACCAGCATATAGGTTCCAATCACAAATAAGCCGGCCACCAGGGTCCAGCGGCGGTCGGGGAATTCAAACAGGTTTTCGCGAAACAGAAAGGCAACCGTGGGCAGCATCCAGCACAGGGTAGCCCCTGCCTGCAGAACCACAAAACAGCTCCCGGCATTAAAGGCACTCAAGCCAGCGTCCTTCATTATCCCAATGGCCATACTGTCGAGAATCGAATATCCGGCAGTTGCTGATGCAGCCACCAGCACCCAGCCAATAGCTGGCGTCAGGTAGTCTTTGATATGCCAGTCCCGCCAACGCTTTAGCGGTAAGGCAATCGCACCAAAGACTATCAGAACAATGCCCAGCAGAGCTGCGTTATCGAGCTGCGTCTGGCCATATACCAGAATCACCAACAACGGCACGATCACCACCGGCAGTGCACGGGCTAAGGGATAAACCATACTCAGGTTGCCATGGGTATAGGCGCGGGCAAGCCCGGTCATATAACAGGTCTGGCAGAAACCTGAAGCGAACAGCAGCCCCCAGAACGATGGCGGTAGTTCCTGAATAGCATCCAGACTGCTTAGCAGCAGCGGACTGTAAAACACCATGCCCGCAGCCATAGCCCAGGCGTAGAAACGGACCGTCTGGGCGGTCCGTTTGCCGATCAGGTTCCAGCCTGCATGCAGCAGCGCTGAAACCAGAATCAGGATAAAGGCTTCAGGGGTCAAGCTTTCTCGCCTGCTGCCATACGCGCTTCAATCTCTTCCAGGCAAGGAATCACATCAGCGATGCTGTCCACCACGTAGTGAGCACCAGCACGCAGGAAACGGTCATAGGCTTTCGCCCGCAGGCGATCCTGCTCCGCTTCTTCCAGCGCATTCCAGTCTTCCAGACTCATGCCTACTTCGTTACCGCTGATCGCCACACCGATGGTCCACATACCGGCGTTCAGACCTTCATCGATACCGGTCAGGGTATCGTCGATCTTAACGCAGGCACCCAGGTTTTCTACACCTAGCTCGATAGCGTTCATCATCGCCATGTAAGGGTAAGGACGGCCTTGTGGTACCTGAGTCGCGCAGATGTTGGAAGCTGGCTTGTAGCCCTGCTCTGCTGCATTTGCCAGCAAGCCTTCGATCATTACATCAGCGTAACCGGTGTTAGCACCGATTTTTACGTCATTCTCTTCTGCCCATGCCAGCGTATCCAGCAGACCCGGGATCAGCACGGCAGTCTTAGCGATCGCATCAATCTGCAGGGGTACGAACTCATCGTACATGCTGTCGATATCTGCTTCAGTCGGCTCAGCGCCTTTCACGTCAGTCCAGGCAGCACGGATACGGGAGTGTGCGCACAGCTGACGGATGTGTTCACGTTTCTCAGTACCCATCGGGCCACGGGCTTCCTCTTCGGAAACCGGTACGGCGTGATTTTCAAACAGCTTCTGGAATGCACGGATCGGGGCCATAGAACCGAAGTCGACAGTAGTGCCTGCCCAGTCCATGATGATTGCCTGCAGTGGGCCGGTGTATTGACGTTCGTAACGGTACATTGGATTGTCTCCATCTTGCGGGCAGTAACCCGCCTTAATCTTTGAAATTAAAAAAGTTATTGCGCAGGGTTACCATTCGGAATCTGCATCTCATCCAGTACGGCTGCCATCGCCTCCAGCAAACCGTCGATCTCAGCGTCGTACAGCTGACCGATACAGCCCAGACGGAAGCTGTCAGCTTCGGTCAGTTTGCCCGGATAAATAATGTAGTTCCGGGCTTTCAACAGTTCATAGAAACGCTCGAAGCTGAAGTTCTCGTGCACAGGAGAGAAGAAGGTGACGATGATAGGTGACAGCCATTCATCCGCCAGCAGGGTCTTAAAGCCCAGTTCTCGCATACCAGCAACCATGCGTTGCTGATTACGGCTGTAGCGCGCGAATCGACCTGAGATACCGCCCTCTTCCGCGTGCTCTTTCAGAGCCTGCATAAACGCAGCAACAATGTGCGTCGGTGGTGTGAAACGCCACTGACCGGTCTTTTCCATGTATGTCCACTGGTCATAAAGGTCCATGCTCAGTGAGTGCGCATTGCCCTGAGCCTTTTCCAGCTCGCTCTTACGCAGCAGAGAGAAACCAAAACCCGGTACACCCTCAAAGCACTTGTTGGCAGAGGAAACAATGGCGTCAAAACGGAAGTCTGTGCTGCGAATATCGATAGCACCGAATGCACTCATGGAGTCAATGATCAGACGACGGTCAAAGCGTTCAACCACTTCAGCAATCTCTGCGATCGGATTCAGAATACCGGAGCTGGTTTCGCAGTGAACCACCAGCACATGGGTAATTTTCTCGTTCGCTTCCAGAATCGCTGCAACCTCTTCACCCCGGGGCGGCTCATAGTCCCCCTTGTCCAGTGCAACATAATCACGGCCCATATAGTCCAGGATTTTAGTCATACGCTGACCGTAAGCACCGTTCATCAATACCAGTGCTTTACCCTCTTCCGGTACCAGAGTTGCCAGTGTTGCTTCAACAGCAAAAGTGCCACTTCCCTGAACCGGTACGCAGACGAATTCACCCTGATCATCAACGTAGGACACCAGCTGTTCGCACAGTGCTTTGGTCATAGCACGGAAATCACCGTCCCATGAACCCCAATCCCACAACATCGCCTGCTTCACACTCATGGTGGTCGTGATCGGACCCGGTGTTAACAGATAAGGTTGCTGCTTAGACATTTTAACCTCTTGGTATATACCAGTTTAATATGCTCAATAAAACCAGCTCTGCACCGCGCATAAGCTGGTTCTTAAAATCCCAGACGCCGTTGACGTCTTATTATTTCTGCCATCTTTATGCAGCAGTTATGATGAATCAGAATTATCTGGTATACACCAGATAATTGCCAATTAAATTCTTATGACAGAGTTCAGTTTCAGTGATAAACCAAAGTTCTGCTTATACCTGTTCACAGGAATGAGTTCCGCCCTATGGCAGAACTCATCCAATACCCCTTCCTTAACGCTGACGCCAACGCTGGGTACGGCTCAGCAACTGACTACTCAGCGTCCAGTGGATTCCTTTGATCACCAGAGAGGTCATCATCAGCATGACCGCCATTGCCGCAGCCGGAGCAGTGTCGCCCGCTTCATCCATGTTCATCACCGCAATCGACGCCAGTGTGGTATCCGCTGAGTAAAGGAATACAACGGCAGAAACCGTGGTCATGGCATTCACAAAGATATACACCGAGATATCCAGAATCGCTGGCAGACATAGCGGTGCAGTCACACGACGGAAGGTGGTGTAGAACGGTACTTTCAGAGAAGCAGACACAGACTCAAACTCAGCGTCGATCTGCTTCAGACTTGTGACCGCGGTCAGGTGACAAACGGTATAGAAGTGCACCAGGGTATTGAGGACCAGAATCGCCATCGTACCGTACATCACATTCAGCGGATTACCCGGTGAATTAAAGAAGAAGATGTAGGACAGCCCCAGTACCATGCCCGGCACCGCCATCGGCATCATCGCCAGCAGTTGCAGCACTTTACGGACCTGCGGCATCACCTTCACTTTCTCATTCATGTAAGCAACGATAAATACCACCGCGGTACCAATCACAGCGGCCCAGAATGCCAGGCGCAGGGAGTTGAAATAGGACTCCCAGCCGCCACCGTCCATCATATCGAACTGATAGTTGTTCAGAGACAGCGTCAGGTTATAAGGCCAGAAAGTGATCAGGGATGCGTAGATCGCCATACCGACAACGGTCAGCAGGAATGCACATACCAGCAGACAGAAACCGGTCAGAAACAGATCCCGCAACGGATGCTTTTCAGGCTGCATCGGCACTGCGCGGGATGACAGCTGCGAAGTCTGACGACGCTGAACCCGACGTTCAACCCAGAATGAAAACAGCGCAGGCAGCAACAGAACCACACTCACCACGGCCCCCATCTGGAAGTTCTGCTGACCAACAACCTGTTTGTAGATATCAGTCGCCAGCACGTTGTACTGACCGCCGATTACCTTCGCCACACCGAAGTCGGTGATCGCCAGGGTAAACACAACAAAGATGGTATTGATCAGACCATAGCGAACACCCGGCAGCGTCACCGTCAGGAACACACGCCATGGCGGCGTCTTCAGTGCTTTTGCCGCTTCGTACAGTCGCGCATCGCTGTTGGCCATTGCAGTGATCAGAATCATCAGTGCGTGCGGGAAGATCCAGAAGCTCAGGCCCATCACGATCCCCATAGGGCCGTAGATAGAATCCACAGGCAGCCACTCTTT
Organism: uncultured Amphritea sp.; assembly: GCA_963669425.2. Classification (GTDB taxonomy): domain Bacteria; phylum Pseudomonadota; class Gammaproteobacteria; order Pseudomonadales; family Balneatricaceae; genus Amphritea. Next base: position 446,909 of record CAXXNC010000002.1, on the reverse strand, counting down.
CAGGACACCCTGATTACCGAACAGATAGATCATACTCAGTGCCGGCAGCAGCGATGGAGCAAAGATCGGCAGCATGCTGACTGTCCGGAATACTTTCTTGCCAGCCATACCTGAACGAACCAGCGCATAAGCGAACACAAACGCGGTGCTGACGACAATCAGCGTGGTCCAGATCGCAATGTTCAGCGAGTTGAAGATCGACTGGAACAGCGCCGGATTGGTGAAATATTCGATGTAGTTAGTCAGCCCGATAAACTCACCGGCCTGGTTCTGCATACTCTTGGCCAGCATGGTCGCCAGCGGTGCCAGCAGGGTGATGAACAGAAACACCACCGCACCAAGCAGCACCAGGCGCTGAATCCAGGCTTCCCGGTCAAAGGCAGGCATAGAACGCTGAAGTGTCTGGGTATTCATCAGGATGCCTCCGCCGCAACCTGAGCCATGTTGTTCTGCGCAGATGCCACCGCTCCAGCGGCAACACGGCTTTCAGCTTCAGCCTGGTCCGGATCCTGGTCTGGATAATAGTGCAACGCCTCAGCGGCAACATTAATCCACACAGAGGTACCTGTTGTGATCTGCTTCTGATCCATCTCAGATACTGCCAGATCCAGTTCGATTTCCAGTTCATCAGAGATCGCAACGCCAACGCGCACATAAGCGCCCATAAAGCTCAGATGACGCACTTCCCCCTGCATTTGTAACTTGCTCTGATCGACAACAGTCGCGCAGCAGCTTACCTCTGCCGCCTCTGGACGGAAGCCCAGCAGACCGGTAGAAGGCTGAGCGGCGATTGGCAGGTTCGCTTCTACGCTACCCAGCATCACACCACCATCTTCCATCACCTGAGCAGCAATCAGGTTCATGCTGCCAATGAAGCGGGCAACAAAGGAGGTCGCCGGACGGTCATAAATCTCTTTCGGGGTACCCACCTGAGCAATACAACCGTGATCCATTACCACTATGCGATCCGCCATAGTCAGCGCCTCATCCTGATCGTGGGTTACCATGATGGTCGTAATACCCAGTTTCTGTTGCAGGTCCCGAATCTCCTGACGCAGGTGCAAACGCACCCGGGCATCCAGTGCCGACAGCGGCTCATCCAGCAACAACAGGCCCGGTTCAGTCGCCAGTGCCCGCGCCAGTGCGACACGCTGCTGCTGACCGCCGGAAAGCTGTCCCGGGAACTTCTCTTCAATACCCGGCAGGTCGATCTGTTCCAGCAACTCTTTAACCCGCTGGCCGCGCTGCTGACGGTTCATTTTCTGATTCACCAGACCGTAAGCGATGTTGTCCGCTACACTCAGGTTAGGAAACAGCGCGTAGGACTGGAATACGATACCGAAGTCGCGCTGTTGTGGTGGCAATGCAGAAACATCCTGCCCGCCCTGAACAATGCTACCCTCTTCCTGCATTTCCAGACCGGCGATTGCGCGCAGCAATGTTGTTTTACCGCAGCCGGAAGGGCCAAGGAAACAGATAAACTCGCCATCCTTCACATCCAGAGAGATATTGTTCAGCGCAGTGAAGCTGCCAAAACGTTTATGTAGCTGTTCGATTTTCAGATATGAGGTCATGACGATACTCCTGAATCTTATTAACCCGGCACCTAAATACCGGTTATTCAGTCGTCCTTTGCTTGTTCTCGGCAAGACATCAGTGTGCCGGAGTAGTCACTCTACTTCCAACACTGATAACGCCGTCCGAGGGCAAGCAAAGGGCGACCTTTCCTTTAAAAATATAATGTTAGGGACAAACTCAAAGTCGCATTTCTGCGTTACGGCTTTTGCCAATAGAACCACTATTACCTGCAAGCCTTGCCTTGATATGCGGCTTTGAGTTTGTCCTGAATGACCGATATTTAGGTGCCGGGTTAATAGGCTCCTGCATAAAGACGCCGAATGGTCAGTCCCTTATGCAGAAACCCTGGGGAAAATAAAATCTTAAAAAACGGAAAAAGGCGGCTCTGTCAGTTCAGAGCCGCCTGTATGCTAAGCCCTGAGATTACTTCTTAGGCTCGCTCTTACCGTCGTAACGCTGCTGCCACTGTTTCAGGATGGCAGTACGGTTGTTTGCAGCCCACTCGAAGTTGTTGTCGATCATCAGCTCTTCGATGTTGGTTGGGTAGTTCTTAACCGGCTTGGCAACGCCTGGCATCGCAACTACGGCATAACCACTGTTGTACAGCTCGTTCGCTTCACGGGTAACAGCGAAGTCCATCAGCTTCTGAGCAGCTTCCAGCTTGTCAGTACCCTTAACGATTGCCGCGGCTTCCATATCCCAGCCCACACCTTCAGTCGGGAATACAACGTTCAGCGGTGCACCTTTGTTGATCAGCTTGGCGCCACGGTATGCGAAAGAGATACCGATTGGTGTTTCACCAGCAGCCGCCATCTTGCAAGGCTTGGAACCGGAGTGAGTGTAGCGGTCGATGTTGGCGTGCAGGTTGTCCATGAACATCCAGCCCTTGTCTTCACCGAACAGTTGCAGCCAGCTGGATACGTCCAGGAAGCCGGTACCGGAGGAGTTAGGGTTAGGCATTACCAGGTGACCTTTGTATACCGGCTTGGTCAGATCTTCCCAGCTGGTTGGCTTAGGCAGGTTGTGCTTTTCAGCTTCAACAGTGTTAAAGCAGATAGAAGCAACCCATGCATCCATACCGACCCAGGAAGGTGTCGCATCAGCATCAACGAACTTAGTGCTCAGCTTTTCAACGCCCTGTGGCTTGTATGGCTCCAGCATGTCCTGACCTTTCAGAACCAGCAGAGAGGTTGCAGCCAGACCCCAGACAACGTCAGCCTGTGGGTTTTCTTTTTCAGCCAGCAGACGCGCAGTCACGATACCGGTAGAGTCACGCACCCAGCGCACATCGATTTCTGGATTAGCTTTTTCGAAAGCAGCTTCGTACTGCTTCAGCTGGTCAGCTTCCAGCGCTGTGTAAACAGTCAGTTCAGTTTTCGCCTGAGCAGACATCGCAACGCCCATACCCAGAACAGTAGCCGCCGCCAGGCGAGCTTTAGCAAACAGTTTCATGCGTAACTCCATAGGATTTTTTTGGTATCAGTCTGTGACGTCACTCAGTTCAGTGACAGCCGATATACCTTTAATCAATTTGGTATATACCAATTATTAGATCAGGGTTAGATGACACTAAGATGACAAAAAAATGATCAAATCTTGAAATATAATCCTTACTGATCGTCTGTCTTTTATCTGAATTAACCGGACCGTTTTGCACTGCGCGCCAGTGCACAGCGGGCCCGGAAGCTATCTGAAAACGGATCAATCTCTCCGAAACGGTTGCAGCGGAAGGCGCTGTCATCGACAAATGTTTCACGCTCCAGCGCCTGCTCAGCCAGCAGTCGACCAATGCCTCCGGATAGCGTAATTCCGGAACCGGAACAGCCAGTTGCCAGCAGCAGACCCGGCAGATCTGTCGCACCCAGAATCGGTTTACCGTCCGGCGTATAACTGGATATGCCGGTGATGTAATGCCGCAGTCCGAGCGTCTCCAGCATCGGGCAGAACTCCAGCAAACGTTCATAACCGGATTCAAGGCATTCGAAACCATCCGGATCACAGTTGAACAGATAGCCCTGCAGATCCGCCGGCAGGTTAGCTGGGTCGCCATAGACCGGCTGCTGATCACGCAGCCCGAATAACAGCCCTCCGACTTCCGGACGGGTATATGCATTAGCATCCGCCAGAATCATCGCCGGACTGTGCATTGGGAACAGATCGCTATCGTCGGTAATCCAGTAATGACTACGCACCGGTGCCATAGGCAGCATGATTCCTGCTTCAGCAAGCAGTGCGATGGACCAGGGGCCGGCACAGTTGATGGTTGTTCCGGCACGGAAAACCTGTTCTCCACAACGGACACCAGCAACTCTGCCCTGCTCGATAATCAGGTTATCCACCCGGGTGTTCTGGCAGAGTTTTACCCCCAACTGACGGGCCTCACTCAGATAGGCCTGCGCCAGCAATGCCGGATCGATATAACCGTCATCGGGAATAAAAAGCGCCCGCTCCGCCGCCGTCTGGTTAAACCAGGGAGCTTGTAATGTGACAGCGGAGGGGCTTAACCATTGAAACTCAACATTGAGCTGCTGCGCCTGTGCAGCGGTGTTCTCAAGATACTGCTGATCATCTTTAGCAACATGGATACTGCCTACTTGTCGGAAAGGCAGAGGCTGATCTGAATGCTGACTCAGGCGGTCAATGGCGGTATATGTTTCACCCACCATTTCAGCCATCACCGTATCAGTTTTTAGCCGGGTCAGCAGACCTGCCGCCTGACAGGTTGTACCTGTGGCCGGTTGACTGGCTTCCAGAACCGTAATACGTGTTCCGGCGCTGGCGAACTGCGCCAGATAACTGGCCGTAGCAGCACCAAGAATGCCGCCCCCGATAATAAGAAAGTCGCTTTCTACAGCCTGAGAAGTGCTCATCAGTTGTCTCAAAATCAATCTGGTATATACCAGATATTAAGGACAAATAATGACAGAAAAGTTACAGAATTTTAAAAAGATAAAAGCTGATGTTATCAGAGATAATCTGAATCACTGATCCGCTTGTACTGAGACTTTGAGGGCATCATGTACCCAGTATTCCCGGTCAAACTCGAGGAAATTACCGTCCGTATCCAGGGTTAAGCGCTGCATATACAAACCAGCGCTACCGGGATTCACTCCCAGTGCCTCTGCTTCTATACCGGTCAGTGCCTGCGGATATATCTCAATCTGTCGTTTTGACGGATGCAGGTTATAGGTCTCGCGCAATAACTCCCAGATCGAGTGATCGGTATCCTGGCTCAGCAGCCCCGGACAGTTCACCGGGTTGATATAGTTATGCTCGACCAATACGCAACGACTATCGATGGAACGACGTCTCAGCACATGATAAACCGGTGTACCTTCAGGTAATCCGCTGATCTCAGCCAGCCAGGATGGCATCTCGGTCAGTTCCTTACTGAGTGTCTCAGTTGATGGGGTATAACCCTGTTCAGACACGGTATTGTAAAAACCGATATCACGGCTCGGATCGTACTCCAACCGTTCCGGCGTAACGTACCAGCCGCGACGATTGGAACGAAAGATCTTCCCTTCCGCTTCCAACTGACCGAGTGCCTGTCTTACGGTGACACGTGTGGTATTAAAGCGGGATGCCAGTTCCCGTTCGGCAGGCAAGCGCTCCTGACCACCAAGACGGTGCTCACTGATCCACAGCCAGAGCTGATCACGAACCTGTATATAAACAGGCAAATCACTGCGTTGCATGCGCTTTAATACCCGAACAATTTATGAAAGTTCAGCGTGGCATCCTACCTGCTATAGGAACGCTTTAAAAGATCCAGAGTGGCTGTCTGTTTCAGCCAGAGATCCGCTGTTTCAGAATAATTTGATCTGCGGCGCATTCAAAGCTTCAAAATCAGCATCCAGAAATACCAGAATGGTATCCACGATGGGTGCCAACTGGCGATCCATATAGTGCTGATAATCCAGTGGGGAACGCCTGAAACGCAGCGGCTCCGGTCCATTCACGGTCCAGACATACTCAATGCTCATACCGGACTTATACCGCACCGGCATGCCCTGCTCTTCAAAGCCGGCCTCAGCCTTTCGCGCAGCCTGAACATGGGGTGGCTGGGCTTTCACATATTCATCCAGTGAGCGACGCAGACGCTTGCGATAAACAAGCTCCTCATCCAGCAAGCCGGCTTTCAGATCATTGACGATCTGAGCCAGGTAATCCTGATAGGGCTGATCACGGAAGATCTTTTCATACAGTTCCTGTTGCACCCGGCGAGCCAGAGGCGTCCAGTCAGTACGCACCGTCTCCAGACCTTTGAAGACCGTCGTCTCACGGCCATCTTCAAACAACCGGATACCGGCGTAGCGTTTCTTGGTGCCTTTATCAGAGTGGCGCATGGTCGGCATCAGAAAGCGGCGGAAGTGGGTTTCGTATTCCAGTTCAAGATAACAATCGAGATCGAAGCGCTGACGCAGTTCATTCTGCCACCAGCGATTCAGCTCAGTGGCCAGCCTGCGACCTTCCTCTGCAGCATCGGCCACGGGGAAATCATCACCGAGCCAGACAAACACGGAGTCGGTATCACCATAAATAACCTGATAACCAAATTCCTGTTCGATCCTGTCTTTGGTGCGATTGAGAATCTCATGCCCCCGCAGAGTGATCGAGCCGGACAGCCGCTGATCAAAGAAACGGCAGACATCCGATCCCAATACACCGTAGAAGCTGTTCATAATGATCTTGATCGCCTGAGACAGCGGTCCATTCTGTTCCGCCTTCGCGCGATCGCGGGCCGCCCAGAGACGCTCGATAATCTGCGGCAGAATGGCATCCTTGCGGCAGAAGATCGCCTGATTAAACCCGGGCACCAGATCCTCTGGCTCACATTCAATGCCGGTGCCCTCCGCCAGGGCAAAGGGATCAACCATAAAAGTGCGGATAATACTCGGATACAGGCTCTTAAAATCCAGCACCAGCACATGACTGTATAAGCCCGGCTTTGAATCCATCACAAAGCCACCGGGAGCCCCCATACTGGCACCCGAAGCATAAACCTGTGCCACATAACCCTGCCGGTGTAGTCTTGGCAGGTACTGGTTATCAAATGCGGCGGCAGAACCACCGACTTTATCCAGTGCCAGACCAGTCAGATGGGTGCGTTCAATCAGATAATGCAGCAGTTGAGCTTTCTCGAAGATATCCCAGACCAGCTTACAGTCTTCCAGGTTGTACTCAGCCAGTTGCCGGGGATTCTCGCGGTAGACCTGCTGGATCTCTTCACCCCGGTTGAGTCCATCATCCACCTGATGGCCGAGCAGTTTACCCCGCTCCAGAAGCTCATTAGCAACGTATTCCAGCGAGAAGCTTTCAAACTGAAACGTCGCACCTTTCAGAGTATCAATACCGTCGAGCACCACCCGACCCGAGATACGACAGAAACTCCGTCCCAGTCCGGACTGAATCACCTGAACCGTGGAATTATCCCGTCCAAGCCGCAACGGTACCCCCAGCCGTCGGCAACGTTCATCCAGTACCCGGAAGTCAAAACCGACCACGTTCCAGCCCAGGAAAATATCGGGATTGTAAGTATTTACTTCCTCTACCAACCTCTGCAGAAGGTTCCTTTCATCCCGGACATACTCCAGCCAGGGCTCGTCCTTACCATCACCGACAATCAGCACTTTCTGATAATCATCGGCATACAGACCGATAGAGAAGACCCGATCGGCGCGCATGGTGGTTTCGATATCCAGCGACAACATCCGCAGCGAAGGTTCATAGCTGTTGGAAGTATTCCCGACCGCCTCCCAGGGTTTCAGCTGTATCCCTTTGCTGGTCTGTACCGCCTGCGCGGCTCCCTGAATAAAGCGTTCCATCAGGTAGCGATCTACCGGGCGGATATCCTCCTCGATCATCGCGATGGCGTAGCGCTGCAGCTGCTCAACCACCTGACGCCAGGCTTGCAGAGTCTGACAATACAGCCCATGCACAGGCCGCTGTTGCAGATCTTTCAGCGCCAGCTCGGTGACACGCCAGTGACTGACCGCCTGCAGGATTTCAGTAATACGGGGAATATCTTCACTGAATACAAACAGCACCGCTTCCTGACCGGATACAGTGACTTTTTGCGGGCCATCCGGCGTGCTGAGCCAGAATTTAAATTCGATCCCTTTGGGGGTATCACTTTGCTGCCGGGTCAGAATAAACCCGAACGGGAGATCAGATGAGACTGGCTGTTGATTTTCTATCTGTGTTGCCCCTGCTGCGTTAAAAACTGACTCACCTCGGTCATTTATCACTCATAAACTCCCTCTGTTCGTCAGTTTTTGCCTTGCATCGACTGCCTCGAAAACGAAAATCGACTGTCTGCCAGGTGACAACTCAGGCAAAAGGTGAGATCACTTCCAGATCAGGGAAGAACTTGCGCACCTGTGCTTCGGCATCAGCAAGGAAAAGCAGCTTAAGATTAGGCCCTGCATCCATAGTGAAATACAGTTCTGTACCTGCAGCACGAGCTTGCCAGATAGTCTGCATTGCGGCGACCGAATCCGGTTGCCAGTATAACAATGGCGGCCAGGAGGCGATCATTGTAGCGTGCATCGACAGTGCGTTCTGCTCGGCGGTTTCACCCAGCAGAGTAAAGTCTTTAGCTTCAATAGCATTGTGTAAGCGTTGCAGGTCTGCTGCAGCCTGTAGTGGCCAGCTCTGATACAGGTGTGCGGTATCTACAGTACGGTTCATACCAGAACGGGAGTCCACCGCTTTCTCTCCGGTACTGACTTTCACCAAACCAATACGCAACTCCGGCCAGATACAATCCAGCGGCGCGGCGACGCTATCCATGCCGTCTTCACGGATACCCATCTGCCACTCAACAAAGCCTTCATAGAGGGAGCGACTGGCGCTGCCACTGCCCATGCGGGCAAACGCAGACTGTTGCAGCAACGGTAACTGCAGACCGTAAAACTGATCTACCGCTTTCATCAGCGCAGCAAAGCCCGATGCCGAAGAAGCCAGACCAGCAGCGGTGGGAATATTATTCTCCGTTTCTACTTTTACCCGATGATCGCTGCCCCGGCGAAACAGGTCGATAAAGGCGATCACTTTGCGGGCAAACTTATCTTCAGCGGCCAGTTGCTGACCATTCAGCCAGACCTCATCGCTCTGTGCCACGCTGATTGAAGTCCGGGTACCCAGGTGTGCCAGCGAGATCGACAGGCTGCTGTTGATCGGCAGATTCAGCTCCGCATCCCGCTTACCCCAATACTTACACAGAGCGATGTTGCTGGGCGCAAATACCGCTTCGCTCATGGAATCGGCAACAGGTATGGCGGTCTTTGGCAGGTACTGATCGATGACCGACTGACGGGTAATGGGTGAATTAGTAGTGCTCATTAGTAGTGCTCAACGATAACTCCCTGTGCCGATACGGCGACCGGGATAGCTTGATAATTGAGCGCTTGGATAAGATCTGAGTCTGGATCCTGCCCCAGCGCCAGCACACAGTCTCCTAATCCGGAGCCGGAAATCTTAGCTCCGGAGATTTTATCTGACTGCCGCAAAGTATAGATAATTTCTGCCAGCTGGCGGTCATTCACCCCCAGCGCATCCATCAGCCCCTGATAGATATTCATCAGTCGTCCCAGAGCATCCCAGTCGGCGTTATCCACAGCCTCTTCAGCCTGCACTGCAGTCTGCCCCATCAACTTATACAAGCCGTCATAAAGCCCGGGTTGCTGTTGTGCCAGAGACTCAACGTAGCGCAGTACATCCGGCGTCTTCATTTTATAGCCAACATAGTAGAGGCTGAGCTCGGGCAAGCCCCTGAGGGCACGAATCTGTGCAGGACGCTCAGCGGTAGCAACGGTGTATCCCACTACGCCACCGTATACAGCAGCCACCAGATCAGTACCGGAACCCCGGCCACCCTGAACCTGATGCACCACCGCCAGCGCTTCATCAAACAGTAAACGAGGCTGATCCACCGGCAGGCTGGCATAAGCGGTCAGTGCAGTGACTACCGCGGCGGTTACGGCTGCAGAACTGCCAAGACCTACCGTATGGGAGAATTCAGAGCGGATAATCAGTTCAAAACCATTCGGAAGGTCCGCCTCACGACGTTGAATAGCGGTCAGAACAAAGCTCAGCGCAGGCTCCTGCGCCAGATCATCAAGACTGGACTGATACTGTGCCAACGCCGAATCAATGACAACTGCACGATCAGTACGGGGCTTTAGCTCAACACTGATACGCTTATCCACTGCACAGGCCAGCGCCCGCTGACCAAACAGGACTGCATGCTCGCCCATCAGCATCAGACTGCCGGGCGCTGTCACTTTAATCGATGCATCTTTAACCGAGGCTTCTGGCACCCTGCTTATCCTCTTCTATCGCCATATAGCTATAACCTGTCTTCTGACACAGCGCTTCGATACCATTCTGAATGTCCGTACCTGGCGCATAAGCGATCACCGCTCCGCCATGCTCACCACGAATAGAACCGGCACCGCTGACTTTCGCCGCGCCCCCCAGCGTTTCGATCTGACCGATAAAGTCCTGAACAATCTGAGGCACCACTCCAATATCGACCAGTAACCGGTGATTTGCACGAATCTGTTCTGAGGGATTGCCCGAAGCTTCAAGTACCGTAATCAGATTTTCAGTGGTTTCGGTAAACTGCTGCCAGATATCACTGTCACCATGTTTTGCACGTACCTGCTCAACACACTCGCCGGTGCCTGCTTCAGGTATACCGGTATGAATATAGTACCAGCCAGCGCCCAGATGAAGTGGTAACGGGTCGGCCTGACCATTCTGAATACGGATAAGACCACCGTAGCTGACGGTGGCTGAATCGATCAGTCCACCACGACCATGGCACAGACGCTCGCAGTAACGCACAGTCTGAAACAAAAGATCATCTTCGACGCTGGTACCTGTCAGACGATAACCCAATTGCAGGACAGCAGCACTGACCGCTGCCGATGATCCCATTCCGGCCCCCAGCGGCAGCTCGGAGCTCACCGTCAGTTCGATCCCCTGCTCAAAATCATCAGGCAGTGCCTGAGCCAGGGCGTAGAGAACCAGTTGATGCGGGGCTTCCAGTATGTCGGCCGCACTCAGGCATCCTGCATCAAATTCAGCAAAGCGCTGATCGAGACGGGCGACCAACTGGCGCAGATCAGACCAGGCAATGACATCCTGCTGACCGGTATTTTCCAGTTGCCAGTGTAATTGATTATCGGAAGTAAGTTGCGCTGAAGCGGTGACGTGACGATTAACCGCCAGCGCGATAGCCGGCGCCCCGTAAACGACTGAATGTTCTCCACTGAGAATCAGCTTTCCCGGGGCACAGGCTTGCATGAGATAAGTCCTTGTCAGCACCTCTTAGCAGGCGATGTATTCACGCTTATGATGGGAGATACCGGCAAGACGGAAGCGCCCCGTGGTACCTTCAGCTTTTGTATGTTCGCCGCCATCGGTTGGATCGACGTCGTTATAAAGGCTCAGGTATTCGTCGTAGGTCACTGCATTACGGGCTTCCAGCATCGTCTGATGCTTGTCGCTGTGCAGGTATTTCTCATATCCGGCGACAATCTTGCCGGAGAAAAATTCTGCGACGCAACCGGAACCGTAGCTGAAGAAACCGATACGCTTACCGGCCAGATTCTGTTTGCAGTTTTCCAGCAGAGACGCCAGACCAATATACATTGAGGCAGTGTAGCTGTTACCGATAATGCGGTTGTATAGCAGGGTATCTTCAACCTGCTGATCCAGCTCTTCCGGTGTCAGCTGGCTGTCATTCACACGAGCCAGATGCTTATGGGCTTTCTGCGCCATACGCGTGAACGGCAGGTGATAACAGAAATGCTGAAAATCTGTAAACGCCAGTGAGCTGACTTCACGGAAGTGCTCCCAGGCCATTTTCAGGGATTTCAGATAGATCTTGGTTGAATACTTACCGTCCACCAACGCGGTAGAGCGGTAATTCGGACGCCAGAAATCCATCACGTCTTCGGTGTAGTTGCCGACTTCAGAATCCAGCTCAACCAATCGTGGGTTAGCGGTAATCAGCATCGCCACGGCACCACAACCCTGGGTCGCTTCGCCCGGCGTGTCGAGATCATAACGCGCTACATCAGACGCGATCACCAGAACTTTTTTCTCTGGCTGACGAGCCACCAGCGCACACGCCATCTGAATTGCCGCAGTCGCGCTGTAGCAGGCCTGCTTCATTTCGACTACCCGGCAGTTGGCGTTCAGGCCCAGCAAACGGTGCACATACACACCTGCGGATTTAGACTGGTCAATACCGGTTTCTGTGGCAAACATCACTGTGCTGATGGCATCAGTGCCAACACGCTCAATCAGCGGAAAAGCAGCATTGGCCGCCATCGTCACCACGTCTTCATCGGGTGCAGGCATGCCCATCTTTTCCTGGCCGATTCCCTGATAAAACTTATCTGCATCAATGCTGTGAGTTTCAGCCAGATGTTTCAGGTCCAGAAAATAGTTGGAAGTATAGAAACTGATTTCATCAATACCGACGGACATAGATCTTTCAAATCCTCAACGCTCACCCAGAATGAGAGCCCGATTCATAAACAAACTGTTCACATCCGCCGCGCCCAGCAAAAACATCGCTGTGGTAAATTCACGTCGGAGTTGCTCAATCACCTGAATAACCGCCTCAGCAGATTCCATTGCTGGTTTCAGGAAAGGCGCGGCCATCCCGCAGAGCGAGGCGCCGAGTATAACAGATTTAACCATATCAATCCCATCCCTCAGACCACCACTGGCGATGAAACTGGCACTATTTTGGTATGGTTCTGCAAGCCGGAGCGCTTCCGGGGTTGGAATGCCCCAGTCCTGAAAACAGAGACCCAGCTGGTCGGCAGGATCAGCAGTACGGTGATACTCAATTCGACTCCATGACGTACCGCCGGTTCCGGCCAGATCAAACCAGTGAATCCCGGACTTCAGCCCCGCTTCAATGTCTGCAGGAGACAGCCCGGAGCCCACCTCTTTAAACAGAACAGGCAGATCCAGACCGGCAACGATTGCTGTAATCTTTTCCGACAGGTTACTGAAATCCGTATCCCCTTCCGGCTGAATCGCTTCCTGAAGCGGATTCAGATGCAGGTAAAGACCATCTGCATCAAGGATTTTCACAGCTTCCCGGCACTGTTTAATCGTGAAGCCGTAGTTCAACTGTACAGCCCCTACATTACCCAGCAGGACAGTGTTCGGCGCATACTGGCGCAGATCGAAACTCTCTCTGGCCGCCGGATGGGTAAACATCACCCGCTGAGACCCTACCGCCATCGCAACACCGGTCGCTTCCGCCGCCAGTGCCAGATTACGATTTATGGTATTGATCAGCTCATGATCACCACCGGTCATAGAGGAGATCAGCAAAGGAAAAGAGAGTTTTTTACCGAGAAACTCAATCGACGTATCAATCTGCTCCGGGCTCAGTTCTGGCAATGCCCGGTGCATCAACCGGATGCGATCAAAATAGCGGCCTTCACGATCCGTCTGCGGATCGTTTTCAATCGCGCGGATATGCTCCAGCTTGCGATCATTGGTCAACTGACTGCCAAGATCGGATTTCTTTGTCGCCATAATCTGTTCAGCGTTCCAGTTTCAGATGGGATTCCATCAGCTCGCCCGGATTCGTCTGGGCAGCCATCAGAGACAGCTCGCCACACAATACAGTTGCAGCACAGATTGCTGCCAGACGGCGGGCATTAGCACCTGGCTCACGGTCTTCTTTACAACCCAGCGCTTTCAGGTTGTCTTCAACAAACTCGATACCTTTGCCGTTACCGACGCTACCCATGATCAGGTTTGGTAACGTACAGGAGAAATACAGGTCACCATTACGCACTTCAGCGTGAACGATACCCTGTGAACCTTCAATAATATTGGCTGCATCCTGCCCGGTTGCCAGATAGAAGGCCAGCAGCATATTCGCGTAATGGGCATTAGCACTGCGCAAACCGCCAGCAATCATAGTACCTATAAGGTTCTTTTTGATATTCAGATCAACCACTTTTTCCGGAGTGGTTTTCAGACGCCGCTCGCAGATATCCCGAGGGATCAGAATTTCACTGACAACGTACTTACCACGGCCCAGAATGCCGTTAACCGCAGTGGCTTTCTTATCCGAGCAGTAGTTCGCCGAGATCGATGAATAACGCAGCTGCGGATACTCGTTCAGCAGCCACGGAATCAGCTTATCTGCTGCGTTGGTCACCATGTTATGGCCTGAAGCATCACCGGTTGTGAACTCAAGGCGCAGATAGATCAGGTTGGCAACCACCTGACTGTGCATATCGATCAGTTTGGCGAAACGACTGGTGGTAGCCACCACATCATTCAGATCGTCCTTGCGGGCCTTAATTGATTCGAGGGCCTTCATCGCCTCGAGCGCATCATCCGCTTCCAGCAAGATCGAACGGGTCATCCGCTCGTCAATAACCGTTGTTTTGATGCCCTCTTCGACCAGAGTCGACACCCGCGCACCGCGGCCAACCGATGGCCACAACGGGGTCTCGTAAGTCGCCAGCGGTACTGCGATTTTTTCGTTCAGGATATGGCCACTGATCTTCAGTGGACCAACGGTACGCATTGGAATGGGGGCTTGCTGGATTTTATGGGATTTCATAGTCATCTATGCACAATAAAAAAGGGCTGCTGCAGTGTTATACAAGAACCTGCAACACCCCCTGGATGCTCGTTCGTAGCGGGCAATTTTATCTACCCCCCCACGATTATGCAATTCACTCAAAGGCTTAAGGGGTATATCTCTTCTGGAATACCCCCAAAACAGGCAACCAATAAAATCCTCAAACTGATTACCTTGACCCTTGCCCACTTCCGATAAGCGGGCCATACTGCCGGGCTAACACAACAGACTGTTTTGCGGAAATCAGAGATTATGTTATTCGCCATCAGAAATACTCAGGGACAGATCACTTCACTGTCGGCCAACCCGGTAGACGACTCGCGGCCTGTGGACATCCGGGATCCGGAAGTTATCATGTTTCTATCCCGGAACAATGAAACCAACACACCGCTGGAGTTTCTGGAAAAGTCGGATAATGAAGCCAGCCGGATCATTGAGGATCTGATCGATCTGCTGGTAATGAAGAACACGATTCTGTTCACCGAACTGCCGGAAGCAGCACAACAGAAGCTTCTGACCCGAAAACTGGCTCGCTCAGCCTATTCACAGAGTAACGATAAGCCTTCGACCGACAACTTCATCCTCACCGACGACGAAACTCTCTGACCTGTCAGTCTGGAGCGATACCGACCTACTGGGAATCCAGCAGCTCCTTTATCATCTCAGCGCAACGCTCAGATAAAGACGTAAAGCGCTTCTGCTGTCGGGCACTCAGGGAAGCAAAGTTCAGGCTATACAGAGCATTATCACTCTGCAATAACAGATCCTGCCTTTCAGGCCCAGGATGGCGGGCCTGTTCCAGTGCCGCCTGCACAAGATTCAGCATAACACTGGGATTATTGGGTAACAGGCCATCGGCCCGGACAAAATATCCCAGCGCCTGTCGATACTCTTTTTTCCGATAGCAGAGCATGCCCTGAATATTCAGTTTGCCCCACTCAAGACTGGCCATATCCCGGTTAACCCGGGCTTTAAGATCTCTGGCGGACTCTTCTACTACGGTGCCTTCCATACCCTCTACAAAAGGCTCGATCCATTCCGCCTGTTCTGTCAGTTCCAGATCCCGGAACAGATCATAGGCATTACGGGCCGCCAGATTTGCACGCTCTGTAGCAGACGATTCACGGTAAACCCGCACCGCCATCAGCCGGGACTTGAACTGCACAACCGGTTCATCCGGAAATACCAGTACGGCATTTTCCAGCGCCCGGATCATCTCCTCATCAGTCTCGACATCCCTGCGCCCCTGAGACAACAACGAACTGACCAGACTGAAATAATACTCATCGGATTGATAGCAGCTGTGCCGGGCATAGCGAATCGCATCCCGATAAGCATCAACCGCAACATTCCACTCCTGATTCTGCGCCGCAAGGCTACCGAGTGCACCTAACAATTCAGGCACGGTAGGCTGCAGCATCACCGCTTTACGCAGCAGGCCAATAGCATCACCCCGCGCGCCCATCGCATAATAAGTTCGTGCCAGCCAGGAATAGGCTTCAACACAGAAGTGAGAGTTATCAATTACCTGCTGCAAACGCTCCTGCGCCTGCAGATAATGCCCCTGATGGCACAGAGACAAGCCAGCCCCGACCTGAGCCCAGGGCAAATCACGCTGATCCAGCAACGCGGAGAACAGCTGCTCGGCTTCAGCATACATCCCCTGTTCAAGCAGAATGATGCCTCGGATGCGCTGCACATACAGAGTCAATGCAGGGAACTGTTTTACCAGCTTATCGCAGACCAGCAACGCCTTATCCAGCTCGCCCTGATCCAGGAGCTGCTCCAGCGGCCGCAATACGGTTTTAATTCGCATGATCTTTTCAATGCGATGCCGCACTTTAGCTTCAGCGTAAGGCTTGGAGATATAAATATCCGGGGAGCTATCAAGAGAACCGAATAACAGCTTAGAACGCTCGGGATCAACTACCAGCACAAACACGGTGGAGAATAGCCGTACCTGCTCGGCGGTGGCTTCCTGAATCAACTGCAAGCCGTTTTTCTGATCCTTTCCGAGATCAAATTCGACAAAGCAGAGATCGAACTGCTGCTCTCGCAACAGGATCATAGCCATATTTACCGATGAAGCGACCTGAATTGCGGACACACCCATACGCCCCAGAATAGTCTTGAGTGCGCCAAGATCCTCCAGGCGGTTATCAACAATCAGTACTGTTTTCTCTGAGTAGCTGATTTCCATAGGCTCTACATCAGGTCGGAATGCCTCAAAGTATCATATAAATCAGGCAATTATCAAAGCATCTATAGATACAAAAAGGCCCCGTTATGAGGACATAACGGGGCCTTTTCAGAAGTCTGGGAATCAGTCGTCCAGCAGATTACGACCTTTACCCGCTGCAATACGCATACGCAGTGCGTTCAGCTTGATAAAGCCAGCCGCATCTTTCTGATCGTAAGAACCCGCATCATCTTCAAAGGTCGCGATGTTTTCGTCGAACAGGCTGTCTTCAGAACGACGGCCAACAACGACTACGTTACCTTTGTAGAGCTTCAGACGTACATCACCGTTCACGACCTGCTGAGATTCATCGATCATCTTCTGCAGCATTTTACGCTCTTCAGACCACCAGAAACCGTTGTAGATCACTTTCGCGTAACGTGGCATCAGCTCATCTTTCAGGTGTGCTGCTTCACGGTCCAGACAGATAGACTCGATCGCACGGTGAGCACGCAGCATGATGGTGCCTCCCGGAGTTTCGTAGCAACCGCGGGACTTCATGCCCACAAAACGGTTCTCAACGATATCCAGACGGCCAATACCGTTCTCTCCACCAACCTTGTTCAGGTATTCCAGAACAGTTGCCGGACTCATCTTCTCACCGTTGATAGCAACGATGTCACCCTTCTCGTAAGTCAGCTCCAGGTAAGTTGCCTCATCCGGTGCTTCCTCAGGAGATACAGACCAGCGCCACATATCAGACTCAGCTTCCTGCCATGGATCTTCCAGGATGTCGCCTTCGTAAGAGATGTGCAGCAGGTTAGCATCCATAGAGTAAGGAGACTTTTTCTTGCTGCTGGAGAAATCAACAGGGATGTTGTGCTCTTCGCAATACTTCATCAGAGTTTCGCGGGACGTCAGATCCCACTCACGCCATGGTGCAATAACCTGAACGCCCGGCTTCAGCGCGTATGCACCCAGCTCGAAACGTACCTGGTCATTACCCTTACCGGTCGCACCGTGAGAGATTGCATCAGCACCGGTCTCGTTAGCGATCTCAATCAGACGCTTAGCAATCAGTGGGCGTGCAATCGAAGTACCCAGCAGGTACTCACCTTCATAAATGGTATTCGCGCGGAACATCGGGAATACAAAATCGCGAACAAACTCTTCGCGCAGATCTTCAATGTAGATCTCTTTAACGCCCAGCGCTTCGGCTTTCGCACGCGCTGGCTCAACTTCTTCACCCTGACCCAGGTCAGCAGTAAAGGTAACAACTTCACAGTTATACGTTTCCTGTAACCAACGAACGATTACAGAAGTATCAAGGCCGCCGGAATAGGCCAGCACAACCTTTTTAATGTCGGACATAGAGAGGCTCCAAACGAATCTCTGCCCCGCAGCCGAACTTTTCGAACCGCGCGGGCAACCTAGAAACAGGTAAAGGCGGCAATTGTAACACGATTACCGCTGAGTTACAGAGCCGCCGATGAAATGAATATCCCCTGCCCGGGGCAGATTGAATGGATCGTGGATCAGTCCCGATCCAGGCGGATGGTTACCCGTCGACTACGCTCACGGGTTGCGCGGTTATTCTTCTGCGCCACAGGATAGCGCTCACCGTGATACCGGGTCACGATCATCTCCGGATTAACACCCTGTTTTTCGAGATAAGCGGTAACCGCCTCGGCCCGCTTCTTAGACAGGTCCCGGTTCGCCAGACGCCGGCCCTGAGCGTCGGAATGGCCGTCGACATACACAGAGTTAACAGAGTCATCATTGGTGACGTAGATCGCAATCAGGTCCAGTCGCGCCTTGGTAGAATCAGACAACTGCCATTGAGCGGAAGGAAACAGCACCGCTGTACGGGCAATCTGACGGTAGTTCACCGGCAACAGATTGGAGACACACTGGGAGTAGGCTTCATACGCCGGAGGGAAGTTAGCTGCAGACAGACCGATACGAACAGACTCGGTAGTACCTGACCAGTTCCGCGCCAGGAAGGTTGGCATCATTCCCTGATAAAGGCCCGCCAGCATCTGCCGTGCATACTTCTGATCGACTGGTATTTCACCGTTTGTGGCAAATTTGACTACCCCCAGCGAACGAACCGGAATACCCGGCTGCCAGGGTGAGGCCTGCACCAATAGTTGAGCCTTGCCCTGCAAACCATGCCCCTGCAGTGGTCTGAGCGTAAAATTCAGCATCTCACCGGCTTCATGGTTGAACACGCCTTCACCAAACATTGGTATCTGCTGCGACAGGCGGCAATTAAACTTCGACGCCTCCAGATCCCATTTGGACTGATCAATACTAGCAACAAAGCCCGCCGCCATCACCGGAAGCGCCAGAGAAGATAACAATAGCGCCAGAACACCGCGAAACATCAGATACATTCTACCCATACAGAACCAAGTCCCTTTGCTATCGGCTCGACAGAGGAATTCTTTACAGTTTATCACAGCTTTTCTACCGCATTCCGATACCACAGAAGCACAGCAGGATTTGTGAAAATGCCCTGAACTCTTTACACTGCAGCAAGGCTTTATAACCAGCTGGTGAGAGCGCTTAATCTGCACTCTTCTGATCACCATTAAGGATATGACTTGAATAAATACGTGCACCCGATGTCCAATCGCTTCCGAGGCTATCTGCCTGTTGTTGTGGATGTCGAAACTGCCGGCTTTAATGCCCGGACTGATGCTTTGCTGGAAATTGCCGCAGTGACTCTGACCATGGACGATGATGGCAACCTGCTGATCGACCAGAGTTATGAATTCAATGTAGAGCCTTTTGAAGGGGCTAATCTTGAAAAGTCTGCTCTGGAATTTACCGGCATCGATCCTTTCAGCCCACTGCGCGGAGCGATTCCGGAAGAGGAAGCGCTGGATAAAATTTTCAAGCCCATCCGTAAATCCGTCAAAGCCCATAACTGCAAACGGGCAATTCTGGTCGGACATAACGCGTCATTCGATCACGGCTTCGTGACTGCGGCGGCAGAACGCTGTGATATTAAGCGCAATCCATTTCACCCGTTTTCAACCTTTGATACAGCAACCCTGGCAGGCCTGGCCTTTGGCCATACAGTACTGGCCCGGGCCTGCGATATCGCCGATATCGACTTTGACGGCAATCAGGCGCACTCAGCGCTCTACGATACAATGAAAACGGCCGAGCTGTTCTGCACAATCGTCAACCGCTGGAAAGATCTCGGCGGCTGGCAGATGGTTCAGGATCACTACGAATAAAACAATCCCCGCCAATGCGGGGATTTTTTTACCTTCTTACCGGCTATTTCTGCTGGATTACTTTTCGTTCCAACCAGCCCATCATCACCAGCCCCAACCCGGCACAACAAACAAAACCGCCCAGCAGAGGTAACACGGTTTCGTCATACAGCGCTCCGATCAGCATCCCTATCAACACCGAAATCAGGGTAGACAAGGCTCCGACCACCGCAGCCCCCAGACCTGCTACCTCTCCCAGATCTTCCATCGCCAACGCATTCAGGTTGCCGAACAGCACTCCAATAGCAGCAAAGCCCAACAGAAAGTACAGAGTAATAAGTAGCAGCGAAGGCAGACCATCCTGGCTAACACTGTATCCAAAACAGACAACAGAACTGATAAACAATAGCCACATCGCCCGCCAGCTGAGATAACGCATCCCTTTACGCACCACCCAGCGGCCATTCAGGAATGACGAGCAACCGATCGCAAATGCCAGCAAAGCAAAATAGAAAGGAAAGAAATCTCCCAACCCATAAAGCCCCTGAAAAATCAGGGCAGAAGACCCAAGATATGCGATAAAGGCACCAGAGACGATACCCGCCACCAGCGTATACCCCATGGCTAAACGATTTCCCAGCACTTTACTGAAAGCCAGCCAGATTGCTCCGGGGGCAAACGGGGTGCGCTTCTCCGGCGGATGAGTCTCATCTAACCGGATGTAAAACCAGATCAGAGAGATCAGCCCAACTACCAGAATCGCGGCAAAGATATAACGCCAGTGAGCCAGCCACAGGATACTCTGCCCAAACAGAGGCGCGACCATCGGCACGACGATGAAAATCATCATAATGAATGACATAACTCTGGCCATCTCGCGACCGGCACAGAGGTCACGGACAATAGCAACAGTCAGTATACGGGGAGCAGCAAGACCGAATCCCTGCAGAAAACGCCCCACTAGCATAGTATTCAGATCATCAGCCACAATGACAATAGCAACAGTCAGTATACGCCCCAGGAGCAGCAAGACCGAATCCCTGCAGAAAACGCCCCACTAGCATAGTATTCAGATCATCAGCCACAATGCTCAGCAACAGACCAGCGGTAAAAATCAGATAGCCCACCAGTATAACCGGGCGCCGGCCAAAACTGTCGGATGCAGGACCATAGAAGAACTGACCAATTGCCAGCCCCAGAAACATCACTGAAATAATCAGCTGTACATCCGCTGCCGGGACAACCTCCAGTGACTGCCCAATCTGCCCCAACGCTGGCAACATGGCATCAATGGACAGCGCCACCAATGACATCATCAACGCCATGAGCACGATAAATTCCACAAATGAAACAGAGCCTGTATTTGCTCTTTCAGACACCCGGATTCTCCACGAAAAAGTAAACCGCCAGCATACCTCAGTCATTGCATAACAGGTCATGCTTTTTACGTATCTGCTCTATGCGGAAAACATATATATGATCTGTACGAAAACAAAAAAACGCGCCATCAGGCGCGTTTTTCAAATAAAGACAGTGCAGGCACTGTCTGATATATAAGCTTACAGCTTGTCAGCGTTCTCGCTCAGGTAAGCCGCAACACCTGCTGGGGAAGCGTCCATACCTTTATCACCTTCAGTCCAGCCAGCTGGGCAAACTTCACCGTGCTCCTGGTGGAATGCCAGCGCGTCAACCATACGCAGCATCTCGTCAACGTTACGACCCAGTGGCAGATCGTTAACAACCTGGTGACGTACCAGACCGTCTTCGTCGATCAGGAAAGAACCACGGAAAGCAACACCGCCTTCAGATTCAACGTCGTAAGACTGGCAGATGCTGTGAGTCATGTCAGCTACCAGAGTGTAGTTAACAGGACCGATACCACCCTGATCTACAGGGGTGTTACGCCATGCGTTGTGAGAGAAGTGAGAATCGATAGAAACACCGATTACTTCAACGTTGCGCTTTTTGAACTCTTCAATACGGTGATCAAAAGCCAGCAGCTCAGAAGGACAAACAAAGGTGAAGTCCAGTGGGTAGAAGAATACAACAGCCTTCTTACCTTTAGTTGCTTCAGACAGAGTGAAAGCATCAACGATGTCGCCGTTACCCAGTACCGCTGGTGCTGTAAAGTCCGGAGCCTGCTTACCTACTAATACGCCCATTTTTTTCTCCATTTAAAGTAAAGCGTTAAACGCAAAACATCAGAATATTCAAAGTGCAGATAGAGTAACTGCACCCTGAGAATAACACTAATAAAAGACAACTATCTTACTGATAAAGTCTGGCTATAAATAGCAGATTAAGCTTCGTCGCCCTGCTCTGCAGCCACTTCGTCAATCATCTGCTGCAGCTCACCACTGGCAGCCATCTCAGTAACGATATCGCAACCACCGATCAGCTCGCCCTTGATCCACAGCTGTGGGAAAGTCGGCCAGTTTGCATACTTTGGCAGTTCAGCGCGGATCTCTGGCGCTTCCAGAATATTGACGAAAGCAAAACGAGCGCCACAAGCCATTACTGCTTCAACTGTACGGGACGAGAAACCACACTGTGGGAAACGTGGCGTACCTTTCATGTACAGCAGGATATCGTTGGATTCGATCTGTTCTTTAATAGTATCAACAACGCTCATGAGTCTACCTATGTTATCGCTCTTGTCCCGTTTGACGGGCTATATCATTGAAAGACGGGAAGCCTAGCATAAACCCGATCAATTTACTCGGATAAATATTTCAGGTCCTGATTTCTGTCAACCAGACCGGTCCCGCTTCCTGTATCCCTATATATGGGGACAATCTTCCCAAACACAACCATCTCAGGTTTCTTGCCAATTCCCTAACAAGCCCCTAGAATGGCTTGTTTTCCGTTCGGCAGCCTCCGGATAACTGCAACATGAGCGCCTTCTGTTAATAGATACACAGCGCGCCGCAGACATCCTGGCTGCCTTTTGCTTTGCAAATGAGGGAGACAGATGTCTACACAGCCCGTAATGAACACCTATTCGCGCCTGTCCGTAGCGTTCGACCACGGAGAGGGTTGTTGGCTGTATGATACCGACGGCAACAAATACCTGGATGCACTCAGTGGTATTGCTGTATGCGGTCTGGGTCATGCTCATCCGGCGGTCACTACTGCTATCAGTGAACAGGCCAGCCAACTGATTCATACATCCAATCTGTACACCATTCCCCTGCAAGAGCAACTGGCCCGACGACTGACCCAGATCTCCGGCATGGACAGCGTATTCTTCGGCAACTCCGGTGCTGAAGCCAACGAAGCGGCAATCAAGCTGGCGCGTCGTTATGGTCATCAGAAAGGTATCGAAAAGCCTGTCACTATTGTGATGGAAGGTTCCTTCCACGGCCGCACCATGGCAACTCTGAGCGCGACCGGCAACCGTTCAGCCCAGGCCGGTTTTGAACCACTGGTCAGCGGCTTTGTACGCGCGCCTTTTAATGACGTGGAAGCGGTACGTAACATTATCAGCAACAATCCGAACGTAGTCGCAATTCTGGTTGAACCGGTTCAGGGTGAAGGCGGTGTTGTTATCCCAGCGGATGACTATCTGAACAACCTTCGCGAACTGTGCGATGCTAACGACATGCTGCTGATGCTGGATGAGGTACAAACCGGTAACGGTCGTACCGGTAGTTACTTTGCCTTCCAACAGAACGGCATTACCCCGGATGTACTGACTACAGCGAAAGGTCTGGGTAACGGTGTTCCGATTGGCGCCTGCCTGGCGAAAGGTAAAGCAGCAGAAATCCTGTCACCGGGAACTCACGGTTCCACCTATGGCGGTAACCCTCTCTGCTGCGCAGCAGCGCTGGCAGTAGTAGAAACCATCACCAACGAGAAACTGGATCAGCGGGCAAAAGAGCTGGGCGATAAAATTGCCGACGGTTTCCGTGCCCAGCTGGGTGATGCAGGTTACGTCAAAGAGATCCGTAACAAAGGCCTGATGATCGCCATTGAGCTGAACGAAGCCGGCGCAGAACTGGCTGTTCTGTCAAAAGTTAAGGGCGTACTGCTGAACATCACCGGCGGCGGCAAAGTTGTACGTATGCTACCACCACTGATCATGAGTGACACTGAAGCAGAACTGCTGGTCAATACTGTGTCCCGGATTATTAAAGTCTATATGGCTGACGAATAAGTGAGTAAGAGGCCAGTGACGGCCTCAGATTGAATTATGACTACAAGACATTTTCTTACCCTGCTGGACCTGTCGCCAGAGGAACTGAACACACTGATTCACCGGGCGGTTGAGCTGAAGCAGATCCGCAACAATGGTGAGATTTACGAGCCGCTGAAGAACCAGGTAATGGCGATGATTTTTGAAAAGTCATCCACACGTACCCGCGTCTCTTTCGAAGCGGGTATGGCACAGTTTGGTGGCCATGCACTGTTCCTGTCTCCCCGTGACACCCAGCTGGGTCGCGGCGAACCGATTGAAGACAGTGCCCGGGTAATCTCCAGCATGTGTGACGTGGTGATGATCCGTACCTTCGATCACAACACTGTTGAGACCTTTGCTGCAAACTCGAAAGTACCGGTTATCAATGCACTGACTGACGATTACCACCCGTGTCAGTTGCTGGCCGATATGCAGACCTTCCTGGAGCATCGCGGCGCAATCAAAGGCAAGACCGTGACCTGGATCGGTGATGGCAACAATATGTGCCACTCATATATCAATGCGGCCCGTCAGTTTGATTTCAAACTGCAGATCGCCTGCCCGGAAGGCTTTGATCCGAATGCAGAACTGGTCGCGGCTAACAGTGATCGTGTTGCCATCTTCCGTACTCCGGAAGAAGCCGTTGCCGGCAGCCACCTGGTTGTGACCGACGTCTGGGCTTCTATGGGTCAGGAAGAAGAGCAGAAAGAGCGCGAGCAGGCGTTTGCCGGCTATCAGGTTACTCCTGAACTGATGGACCAGGCCGAAAGCGATGCCATTTTCATGCACTGTCTGCCCGCTCACCGCGGCGAAGAAGTCAGCGCGGAGATGATGGATGATCCTCGTTCTGTGGTATTTGACGAAGCCGAAAATCGTCTGCATGCACAGAAAGCCCTGCTGGAATTCCTGATGGTTAACTGATCACCGTCCAACCTCTGAAAAAGCCAGTCATCAGGACTGGCTTTTTTATTGTGGCACATACCTTCAGTTGAGCAGAATTCATACTATAATCAAATTTAAGTCGCGCCATTACAGAGGAAGGCCTTATGATTGAGCTTCGTCATCTGAAGACCCTATCTGCACTGAGAGATGCAGGCAGTCTGGTTGAAGCTGCAGAGCGAATTCATCTGACCCAATCTGCCCTGTCTCATCAGATCAAGGATCTGGAAGACCGGCTCGACTGTTCCCTTTTTATCCGTAAGACCAAACCGATCTGTTTTACCAGCGCCGGTCAGCGTATTCTCGCCCTTGCGGATGATGTTCTACCGATGATCCGAAATGCAGAACGGGATATTGCCCGCCTTGCCGGTGGCGAAGCAGGCCGCCTGAATATCTGCATTGAGTGCCATAGCTGTTTTGACTGGCTGATGCCTACCATCGATCACTTCCGCCAGAACTGGCCCGAAGTTGAGATGGATCTGACCACAGGCTTCAGTTTTCAGCCTCTACCGGCTCTTGCCCGGGGCGACCTGGATCTGGTGGTGACTGCCGATCCCGAAGAGCGCAGCGGTATCGCCTACCTGCCTTTGTTCTCCTATGAATCAGTACTGGCGATGAGCAAACAACATCAGCTCGTGGCCCGAAAAGCGATTCAGCCTGAAGACCTGGAGCAGCAGACGTTGATTACCTACCCGGTCGAGCAACACCGCCTGGATGTCTTCAAGCACTTTCTGGATCCGGCCGGTGTGGAGCCTGCGGATGTCAGAACCTCGGAACTTACCGTCATGATCATGCAACTGGTCGCCAGTGGTCGGGGCGTTTCCGCGCTGCCGAACTGGGCAATCCATCAGTATATCGAGCAGGATTACATCACCTCCCGACCTCTGGGAGAAAAAGGCGTCTGGTGCACACTCTTTGCTGCGGTTCGCGAAGACCAGAAAGACGCTGATTTTATGGTCGATTTTCTCAGCACTGCCAAAGAGATTACCTTCCGTAATCTGTCCGGTATCAAATCAGCCTGAGTAGCCTCGATTGCATATCAAGCACCTCGGCACAGCCGAACAGCCCTCCTGTATTCTCTATTTGCCAAACGCCCCACAATGGGAAGCAGATGCAGCGCTGAATATTCCTGACCTGATCGCCGCAAATGGCAATCACTGGCGTAAGATTATGACCATTTTCGCCAAACTTCAGAGCCCTGATGAAAACTGGCGTGAATACCGGGATAACAACCTTCTGAGAGATTCAGAACTGATCAGTTTTGAGAACAAGCTGATACACAGGCCGGAGGCCTTTCATCTGATTGCGGGAAAAGCTAGCTGGGAGCGGATGGGCTATAACCCCGATGAATTCGAAGCACTGGATGACAACCAGCGTCTGTATAGAAAAGGGCGTGTCTTTCTCACGCCCTATCCGGATTATCGCCAGTTCCCTAATCTTCTGATCGAACAGCTGAAAGCGCTACTGATCAGTGAAACCGGCGACTGATTGCCTGAAATATACTCAGACCTGTGCTGCCTGCCACTCATCCAGCACTTCCTGAGCCGCCCTGAAAGCTTCCTGGGCCGCAGGAGCACCACAATATACAACCGAGTGCAGCAACACCTCCTGAATTTCTTCCGGAGTACAGCCATTATTCAGCGCTCCACGTACATGACCTTTCAGCTCCGTCGGCGCTTTCAATGCGGCCAGCATCGCAATCGTTACCAGCGAACGGGTGCTACGCGGCAAGCCATCGCGCTGCCAGGTACTACCCCAGGCATGCTCGTTGATCCAGTCCTGCAAAGGCGCGGTCAACTCGGTTGTATTATCCTGCGCCCGCTTTACAAACTTCTCACCCATTACTTCAGTGCGTACTTTGAGGCCGTTCTGTTTGTCCTGCTCAGACATCATCAATCTCCATCATATTGCTTTAATGGAGCACACCATACATCACCTTGGTATCTCAGGCATATAGCCGATTCAGGAAACACAGCTCTACCCTTCAAAACCGACGTTATGACAGATTATTTCCAGAATCACCTCCGGGCAAAATGATATTGCGAATATACAAGATAAAATAGTTACTTATTGCCATAAAACACCTCAATCCAAGGG
The DNA here is from genome assembly GCA_963669425.2 of uncultured Amphritea sp. GTDB lineage: Bacteria > Pseudomonadota > Gammaproteobacteria > Pseudomonadales > Balneatricaceae > Amphritea. The sequence continues at coordinate 420,069 of CAXXNC010000002.1, read as the reverse complement.
GCTCCGCACCTGTTTTTTTGACCTGAGCCCCTTACTTGTCTACACCATCAGGGCTACACTAGGGCCTTCTTTGATTATCTCCGTTTTAGAGCGACATTTTTGATGGAAAACTGGTCTCCCGACAGCTGGAAAAGCAAACCCATTCTGCAACAGCCGGAATACCCGGATAGCAGCGCAGTAAAAAAAGTAGAAGATGAACTGGCACTGATGCCACCACTGGTATTTGCCGGTGAAGTACGCTCACTGCAAAAGCAGTTGGCCGATGTTGCTTCCGGTCAGGCATTTCTGCTGCAGGGCGGTGATTGCGCTGAAAGCTTTGCTGAATTTAACGCGACCAATATCCGCGATACATTCCAGGTTATGCTGCAGATGGCGGTGGTAATGACCTTCGCTGGCAGTTGCCCGGTTGTTAAGGTAGCCCGTATCGCTGGCCAGTATGCAAAACCACGCTCTGCAGGCACTGAAACCGTAGATGGCATCGAACTGCCAAGCTATCGCGGCGATATCATCAATGACATCGCCTTCAATGCTGCCTCCCGTACACCGAACCCGGAACGACTGGTAAGAGCTTACCATCAGGCAACTTCTACCCTGAACCTGCTGAGAGCGTTTGCGCAGGGTGGTTTTGCTGATCTGCACAAAGTACATCAGTGGAACCTGAGCTTTGTGGAAAAGAGCCCGCAGAGCGAAAAGTATCAGCACCTGGCCAAACAGATCGATGATACGCTTGCCTTCATGGAAGCCTGTGGTATTCGCAGCAGTAATGTACCGCAACTGAAAGAAACCTCGCTGTACACGTCTCACGAGGCACTACTGCTGAACTACGAACAGGCACTGACTCGTCAGGATAGCCTGACCAACCGCTGGTACGACTGCTCCGCGCACATGCTGTGGATTGGTGATCGTACCCGTCAACTGGACGGTGCACACATCGAATTCCTGCGTGGCGTAGAAAACCCAGTTGGCGTTAAAGTCGGCCCGACTATGCAGCCGGACGAACTGATCCAACTGATTGATGCACTGAACCCGGATAACCTGCCTGGCCGCCTGACTCTGATCAGCCGTATGGGTGCCGACAAAATCACCGAGCATCTGCCAGCGCTGGTACGCCGCGTGAAAGAGGAAGGCCGCAAAGTGGTCTGGAGCTCAGACCCTATGCACGGTAACACCATCAAAGCCAGCAGCGGTTACAAGACACGCAGCGTTGACAGCATTCTGAAAGAGATGAAAGGCTTCTTCGAAGTGCACCGCGCTGAAGGTACTTACGCCGGTGGTGTACACTTTGAAATGACCGGCCAGAATGTTACCGAATGTATCGGTGGAGCTTACCGTATTACAGAAGAGGGGCTGGCAGATCGCTATCACACTCACTGTGATCCGCGTCTGAACGCTGATCAGGCACTGGAACTGGCGTTCCTGATCGCTGATACCCTGAAGCAGGCACGTGGCCGCTGATGCACCGCTATCAGCAACTGCATCAGCTCTTGCTGGATATTGAAGCTGAGATGCGGGCCTGGTCGCTCTGGACCGCAGTCTCTCCTTCGCCTGAAGCGCTGTCCAGCCAGCAGCCCTTCTGTGTCGATACCATGAACTTCTGGGAGTGGGTACAGTGGCTTATGCTGCCCCGCTTTCAGGTGATGATTGATTCCCGCCAGCCGCTGCCCAATGGCAGCAATATGTTACCGATGGCCGAGCAGGCCCTGCTCCACAGCAAGGTAAAAAGCAGCAAACTGCTGGATTATTTCGCTGAGCTGGATCAACTGCTGTCAGTGCAACACTGACAGCAGCCTTCATTTTTACTCAGTCAGCAAGCCGTCCAGTACGATCTGGTTATAGCCCACAACACCCACCACTTCACCGTTCTGCAGTACCGGCGCATTGGACAGGCCAAAATTATCAAACAGGCGTGCGCAGTAACGAACATCCATCTGCGGATCAACGCCGATCACCGGCTTACTCATCACTTCATAAACGTTCACACGTTCCGGTGAACGATCCTGCGCCAGCACTTTCTTGGCGATATCAGACAGCAGCAGAATACCGTATTCGTCATCCTCGTTGCGCTTATTGATAAGCAGCACAGAGGCCTGCTTATCTTTGAAAATACTGATCGCTTCACGAATGGTGATCAGGCCATCCACCATCGCGTAGTCCTGGCTCATTACATCCCTGGCACGAACAATTTTGCGCTCACTCATATCTCTTCCTCGACTACATTAGTCAGCGTTTCAATCTGATGGGCAACGCCCACAGCATCTTCCACATCCAGTTGAATTGCGATCCCCTGGCCTGGTTCTTCATCAAAACCGGCTACCGCAGAGATCGTTTCCAGAATCTTCCGACTCAGGTGCTCCTCAACAATAAACAGCACCACATCACGCTGGGTTTCCAGCGTCAGACCAAAAAACGTTTTGGTTTTGTTTACCCCTTCACCGCGGGCGTTATTAATCACGGTAGCCCCGGTTGCACCGGCTTCCCGTGCCGCTTTCATTACTTTGTCGGTTTTCGAGTCTTCGACAAAGACCACTAACAGTTTGAAGTGCATAACCGCATCCTATTACTGATTAACCTGTTCCGCCTGCTGCCGTTTCTGACGATCACGCCGGGCCACCCACTCGGTCATCTGGGCATACCCCATCACAGTGATCATCGGGAACAGACTGGCAAACGCAATCAGTCCAAATCCATCGATCAGCGCACTGCGCCCTGGCACAGTACTGGCAAGTCCTAACCCCAATGCCGCCACCAGCGGCACGGTCACAGTGGACGTTGTTACGCCACCGGAGTCATAAGCCAGTGGCACAATCATCTTCGGTGCGAAGAATGTCTGGATCACGACGAACACATAGCCACTGATAATGAACCAGTGAATCGGATAACCGGTCACAATTCGCCAGGTTCCCAGGCTGATGCCCACGGCTACACCCAGTGCGACCGCCAGACGTAATCCCCATACTCCGATGGCGCCACCGGATACCTCATTCGCTTTGATCGCAACGGCTATCAAAGACGGTTCAGCAATCGTGGTACTGGCGCCGATAGCAAAGGCAAAAATATACACCCAGTAGTAGTCCGACCAGTGCAGCGCTTCGCCCACACTTTCCAGACCACCACGGATAAATTCCGGATCAGTCAGCTGCTGTGCCATCAGCTCACCGATCGGGAACAGTGCTTTCTCCAGTCCCAACAGGAACAGCGCCAATCCAAGAATCACATAGCCAAAGCCGATGATGACCTTTTTCAGATTCGGGATTCGCCGTCTGATAACCAGTAACTGGAATCCAAAGATAATAATCGCAATCGGGATAACATCCTTGATCGTCGACAACAGAATGGTCCAGAGTTCGTGTAGCAGTTCCATCAGATCACCATTCCATAAGCCATAACAAAGATCATCGGCGTCAGCGAGGCGAATGCGATCAGGCCAAAGCCATCAATCATTGGATTTCGCCCTTCGATAGAGGAAGCCAGCCCAACCCCAAGTGCGGTTACCAGCGGCACCGTGATCGTAGAAGTTGTAACCCCGCCGGAATCATATGCAATGCCGATAATTTCACGGGGGGCAAAACCGGTCATGATCACCACCAGCAGATAACCGACCATAATCATGTAGTGAATCGGCCAGCCTTTAAGAATGCGCAGCACACCAATAACAATCGCCAGTCCTACCGAGAAAGCTACGGTATAGCGCAGACCGGATGCATAGCTGATCATCGATGCTTCAGTTGCCTCAATCATCCCGCCTTCAGCAGCCACTTTGGCGGCCTCTGCGGCCACAGCAATCAGTGCAGGCTCCGCGACGGTGGTGCCAAACCCCAATGAGAAAGCAAAGATCATCAGCCACATCACACTCCCCTTGCGGGCAAAAGCATGAGCCAGGGTTTCACCGATTGGAAACAGGCCCATTTCAAGGCCATAAATAAAGAATGTCAGACCGGCAACCACGCAGAGTAATCCGGTCACCAGACCGATAAAATCGGGCACCGGCTGTTGTAGTACAAAGATCTGAAAAAATGCGATAACCAGAACAATTGGCAGGAGATCCCGAAGACTGCCAACCATGGAATTTCCGAGTGCAAGCAAGGCGTTACGCAACTGAACTTCCTTATTATTGTGAAAGATTGAGGCCGGATTACGGCATAACAGAATACCCTAGCAGCACTCTGTAACAGGTTAGTTAAATACCTACTTTTTACACCTGTATAATATAAAAAACGCAAGCCTCGAGACAGTTAATCTGCCACCAGTTTAGTGAGCTTCTTGCTTCTGGCTAAACTCTGTCTATCCCTCCTTCAGACTGGTAAAATGCCTGACCTCATCCACATTCCTGATCAGGCATTTTTGTATGGCGCACTTTGAAACCCTAGTCGACTTTATCCGTCAGACCGAAGCACAATTCCGGATATTTGATATGGGGCGCTGCATCAGCAAACTGTCACCGGACACCTTCCACAAAGTTGAGATGGGCCACATTCCCTATCCAGCGCCATTTCTCCATCAGGCCTGGATCGCCATTCTGATGTGGAACCCGAAACAGGCCGAAGAGAATGTCGTCTGGTTCCTGAAACTGCCGCTGGATGAACAGGGTTTTCTGGTTCAGGCTGCCCGGGACGACTTCCTTAATCGCCTGCTACAGAATCTGAGCAACAGCATGGGTAAAGGCCCACTGGATCAGCCAACTGAACCAGAAGAGTACCGTGACGCCCTGAAAGATAATCCATTCTCTTTTACGCCGGATCAGGAAAAGATGGCGGCGTTTCATGCCACCGCCACACTGACGACCCGCCAACCGGCATCCTCTTATTATCCGGCAGCAAAAGCTTACTTCTCAGGCCAACAAGCCCTGGAGAGCTGGAGCGAACTGGGCTATCAGGGCATTGCTGATTTTGTTATCCGCCACGAAGAGGATAATAATGAAACCGATCTGGCCGATCACTTTGCCGAACTGCCGGATACGCCACTGGAAGCTGCCTGCACATTTCTGGAACATATCCAGCCCGGTGAAACACTGAGCCAGGCCATCATGTCCCGCCTTGAAACAGCACTTAAAAGTGAGGCCGTTAGCGCCAACCAGATTGGCGCACTGATCCGTGCAGTTTCGCGCTGTCCGGATACCGAGGCAAAAGCTCAACTACTGAGCAAGGTACTGCAGCATCAGCACGGCACTGACCCGGAAGTGATCGCGGCACTGGCCAGTCGTTGTTGGAGCGCCCTGCAATTCCCCGAACTACTGGGCTTGTTCCTGGAAAAACTGGCTGTGAACGAAGCCGGCCAGGCTTGTTTTAACCGGGTCATGGCCGATCTGATGTTTATACCTACGCTGCGGGCTCTGTCACTGCAGAAATTCCGCTCGCCGGATCGTAGTGAAGCGCTGAGTAAAGCCATTGGCGGCATGTTCGGCGACGGTTTTATCTGAATAGAGACAAATACCGGACATTAAAAAGCCCTGCAGTGCAGGGCTTTTTCGTATTCAGAATTGAGCTACTGGTAATCGTCAGGTAACTGAATTGTCAGCCCCCAGCTCTCCGCGCGTTGCTGACTGGCCTGACGAAAACGCTCTCTTACGCCGGTACCGACCGGCTTAGTCATATAGAACAGCAAAGTACTGGCTTGCTCAGGGGTGAGATTATTTTCCTCGCCCCAGCGTTGGATAAATTCCACCAGCGTATTATCGCTTTTATCTTCCAATGCGACCGGTACCGTGACAGTCAGATCTTCACCATCTCTTACCCGGCGGCAGAGAACCTGATAGTTGTAACGGAAATCGGGAAACACCTGAGCTTCATCTTCAGTTCGCAAGCGGAACCAGCCCGTCGCCTTCCCGGCATGATAGATAGCATCATGGGTCCAGTTATGCTGCGTCGGGTGATCGGCATTCATGCAGGCTTCAATATACGCATGTTTCGCCGCGGGCAGACCAAAGTCACCACTCTGCTCATTGAGAATTGACAGGAACTCGGAGATCGTCGGCATCCAGGCCAGCGTTTCCTTACACCGGTCAATTGCCGCCACCAGCTCCGCTTCACCATAACCTCGCAGACTCAGCGCCCACTCCCGTTTAGCAATCCGGATCTCATCCTGTGTTTCAAAACAGCTCTTGAACTTATGCCCATAGATCGCCATAAAGCGGGCAAAGATCATATTGATCAGCGTTTTGGTTTCATTACTGATAACCGCCTGCTCAGGTGCAGGCTGAGGCTCACCAGTCGGTGTCCTTGATGTCCATGATGGCTGCGGTAACCCGCTGTCGTTTTTGCCTAGAATCTGTGCGGGGGTTTTCATGGTTTACACCTTTATAGCCTTCTTCAGCACGTTGTTTACGGGCATCACGGGTTTGCTTGTTAACCCACTCCCGCTTCACCCATGCCAGAAATTTCTGATCCCAGTTCGACTCTTTACGGTCTTTATCAAGCCAGTAGAGTACAAATTCATCCAGCAGCTGCTCGGCAAAGTCTGCCGGAATATTGTGTCTTGGCAGCATATCAAACAATACCTGCGATGGCCGCCAGCCGAGAAACATTGAATGCAGTTTCTGGTTTTTCTCTTCGATCTCGTTGAGCCGGGAAGCAAACTCTCCCTGTGCGGTACTCTGACGACTGCGCGACCAGCCTATACTGCCACCAAAAGTCGGAGCAGGTCCGCGCGGTGTCGCAGGTTGCGCCTGATGCACACGGCGGCTTATCTCATTTCGCTCCGGCGGCTGTTCTACAACCGGCAGCTCCTGTACCACCACAGGCGGTGGCTCAGATTGCGTCTGCACAGGCGGCGACGGCTGTTCCGCATTCGGTTCCGTCAATCGGATCGCGCCACCATGACTGAACGCTGCCAGTATCATCCCCTGCTCAACCAGACTGCTGGTTGTCATAGCCAGACGTTCTTCATCCCAGAAGTCCGCCAGCGCCAGCCATTCCTGGCGTGCGATTACCGCGGCACTGCGGCCCTGCTGATCCGGCAGCCCGTGCTGCTGCAGATAGTCATGATAAATACCCAGCAACAATGCCTCATCAGAACCTATCTGACGCGCCAGAGACGGGTAAAAAAGCAGTGGTTTCTCCGGAAAACGGAAGCCCATAAACAACCTGAATCAATTATATTTAACGTAAGTTACAGACAACAAAGCCGCCTCTTTATCTGGTCTGCAGTATAGCTGGCCAGAATGAAGGGCGGCTTCTGATGGTTTCAGTAATCAGTGCCTGACCGATCAGCCATCCTGCGCAAAGCGCTCTACGGCACGCAGCACGTCCCGGCGGCTGATCTGGCCAACCAGTTTACCATCTTTTACTACAGGCAGGCGACGTCGACCGTTATTTATAAACTCTTCAGCGACGGCAATGATGTCTGCATCATGGCGGATCGTATAGACCTCTTCTGACATATAGTCACCCACTTTGCCACCCATCTCTTCCTCATGGTAGGTCAGGGTCAGAATCGCTTTCAGACAGTCAGCTTCCGATAGCAAGCCCACCAGCTTACCGTCACTGCAGATCACCGGTGCACCGGTAATACGATGTTCAACAAGCAGGTTGATCGCTTCAAAAAGATCAGTTTCAGGGGTAAAGGTGATCAGCTTCTCAGCCATGTAATCGCTGGCTTTTACAGATCGCAGCATGATTGTAAATCCTCCAGAGCGGATAATAGACGCCGGCTAATAACGATCAGCAGCGGCTGTCCCACCTGACGGCGCGCTGCCACCGACTTAACTCTATCTTAGCCCAGTATTTTGTAACAAAACACTGCCCCTGATCTTAAATTGACCAGATAACTGTCGTCAGTCAAAAACCACCGTTTTATTGCCATGCACCAATACACGATCCGCAAGATGCCAGCGCAGCCCGCGGGACAACACGGTTTTCTCAACGTCCTTACCCCGACGCACCATCTCTTCCGGCTGATCCCGATGACTGACGCGGGAGACATCCTGATCAATGATCGGACCGGCATCCAGCTCTTCGGTGACGTAGTGACAGGTCGCTCCGATCAGTTTCACACCCCGGTCATGGGCCTGATGGTATGGTTTGGCGCCGACAAATGAAGGCAGGAAGCTATGGTGGATATTGATGATCCGGTGCGGATAAAGATCACACACTGAACTTGGCAGAATTTGCATGTAGCGGGCCAGCACGACCACATCAGCCTGATGCTCAACGATCAGCTCATGCACCCGGTCAAAATGCGGCTGTTTGTTATCTTTGTCGACTGGCACATGGAAAAATGGAATACCGTGCCATTCAACCATGCTACGCAGATCATCGTGATTGGAAATCACACAGGGGATCTCACAATCCAGCTCACCATCATGATAGCGGTGCAGCAGATCAGCCAGGCAGTGAGCCTCGCGACTGGCCATCAGCACAACTTTTTTCGGTACTGAAGAATCGGTGATCTGCCAGTCCATATTGAACGACTGCGCGATCGGGGTGAACTGCTCACGCAGCTGCTCGAGGGTAAAACTGCGCGAACCATCGGCGATCTCTACCCGCATAAAAAACCAGCCTGTGCTGGGATCGGAGTGCTGGTTAGCATCGGCAATTGAGCCTCCGTGACTGGAGATAAAATTACTCACCATTGCCACTATGCCCAGGCGATCCGGGCATGCCAGTACCAGTCTGAATCTACGTTCCATATAAACCTGCTTAATTATCGTTATCGGCCCGGGAGTTGTGTAGCCCCCGGTTGTTGTGTGTAAAGCGGTCAATAGTTTACCAGCTAGACTCACCGGCAGCATCAACCGCAGACAAAGATCATCTTACAGATCAGCACATTATGCGTATCTATGTCATATACAGTGGCGGATAAACTCTGCTATAACCAGATCATACCGCTTCGGCATTCGGGTATAAGGAGCTTTCTGAATGACATTCGCCCCCGATCGCAGTGCACCACTGCAGGCTCGCAGACTGGGTATTGATACCCGTCAGGAGCCGGTGATCTATCTTCGCGCCGACAGCCCTGTGTGTCGGTCGGAAGGATTTTCCTCCATGTCACGGGTACTGGTCAGAACGGATCACAGTAAGATCATAGCCACCCTGAACATCATCACCGGCGAGATGCTACGCCGGGGCCAGATTGGATTCTCGGAGTCCGCCTGGCAGCGCTTACAACTCAAAACCGACGACAGTGTCTGGCTGTCTCATCCTCGCCCAGTACAGTCTCTGTCCCATGTCAGAGCCAAAGTCTATGGCCATTCGCTGAATAAGAGCCAGTTTCAGGAGATCATCAACGACATTGTTGACGGCCGTTACGCCGATGTTCATCTGGCCGCCTTCATCACTGCCTGCGGTGATGACAAGCTCAGCAATGACGAAATCACTGCTCTGACACAGGCGATGATTGATTCCGGCAGCCGCATTGACTGGGGCCAGCCACTGGTTGTGGATAAACATTGCGTCGGCGGTCTGCCCGGCAACCGCACCACCCCAATCGTTGTCTCGATTCTGGCGGCCAGCGGTCTGACCATGCCAAAAACCTCCTCCCGGGCGATTACCTCGCCCGCCGGAACAGCAGACACCATGGAGACAATGACCGAAGTCAGCTTGTCCCTGGAACAGATGAAGCAGGTGGTAAAACAGGAAGGCGCCTGCCTGGCCTGGGGCGGTTCCGTCCGGCTGAGTCCTTCTGACGACATTCTGATACAGGTAGAACGGGCGCTGGACATCGACAGTGAGGGTCAGTTAATCGCCTCCGTTCTATCGAAAAAAATCGCCGCCGGCGCCACCCATGTACTGATCGATATTCCAGTCGGACCGACCGCCAAAGTACGCAGCAAAGACGCAGCGGATAAACTGGCTAATGCTTTTCAGACTGTTGCAGAGCAACTGGGGATCAGTATCAAGATCCTCTATACCGACGGCACTCAACCTGTTGGCACCGGCATCGGTCCGGCACTGGAAGCGCGGGATGTGATGGCGGTTCTGCAGAATGATGAAGCGGCACCGCAGGATCTGAAGCAACGGGCCCTGGCTATGGCAGGGGCAATGCTGGAGATGGCGCAGGTTGTGCCCGTTGATAAGGGACTGAGCAAAGCCACTACAGTGCTTGAAAGCGGTCTTGCCTGGGAGAAGTTTTCAGCAATCTGCGAAGCCCAGGGCGGTATGAAACAGCCGGATGAAGCCCCTTACCTGTTCAAACTGATCGCAGAACAGCACGGCATTGTCAAAAGCATTGATAATCGCCGGCTTGCGCAGGTCGCCAAGCTGGCAGGTGCGCCACTGGACCTTACTGCCGGAGTGGAAATTCATGTAAAGGTAGGTCAGGAGGTTCACCCTCACGAAACCCTTCTGACTATTCATGCGGAAAGTTCTGGCGAGCTGAACTACGCCGTCGATTATCTGGAAAATCACGCTGACATTATCAGCCTATGCCCTCCCGAGGAGATAGCATCATGAAACCAATTCTGATCAATCTGGAATCCGATCCGGTACTGGAAGCACAGCTGTGTGATGAGCTGGAAGCAGAACGGGGCGAGCTGGAATTGCGCCGTTTTCCCGACGAGGAAACCTACCTTCGGGTACTCACCGACTGTCAGGAGCGCGATGTTATTGTCCTGTGCAACCTCTATCAGCCGGACAATAAAATCCTGCGTCTTCTGCTACTGGCCAGCACACTCAGAGAGATGGGAGCCAACCGCATCGGGCTGGTCACGCCTTATCTGGCTTATATGCGCCAGGACAAACAGTTCCATGACGGTGAGTGCGTCAGCTCCCGACCTTTCGCACGACTGATCTCCAGCCATCTGGACTTTATGGTCACGGTCGATCCTCACCTGCACCGTTATAAATCTCTGGATGAGATCTACACCATTCCATCCACCGTGGTACATGCTGCACCACTGATTGCTGAATGGATTAGAGAACATATCCAGCAGCCACTGCTGATCGGCCCGGATAGCGAAAGCGAACAATGGGTCGCCCATGTGGCCGATCTGGCCGGTGCTCCGTTTCAGGTCCTCAGTAAAATCCGCCACGGCGACTATGATGTTGAAGTCACTCTGCCCGATGTCGAACGCTGGCAGCAGCATACTCCGGTTCTGGTTGATGACATTATCTCCAGCGGCCGTACCATGCTTGAAACCGTTAACCACCTGAATGCCGCGGACATGCCCAAAACCACCTGCATTGCAGTACACGGTATTTTCGCCGGAGAAGCATTCACACAGCTGGATGATGTCGCTAATGTCGTTACCAGTCGCTGTATTCCCCACCCCAGTAGTATGATCGAAATTGCACCCGCAATCGGGGCTGCCGTCCGGGATCATCTGCAACAGTGATGCAGGCAATCCCTGTTCCTGATGGCACACTGACGCTGGATCAGCAGTTCCTGAATACTGATCAGGCCGATAGCCTGTATCAGCAGCTGAGTCAGGAACTTAACTGGCGTCAGGACAGTATCAGGATGTTCGGACGCATCGTAGCTATTCCCCGCTTACAGGTTTTCCAGGGCGAACCGGGGATCCGCTATCGCTATTCAGGACTGACGCTGGAAACAGAGACCTGGCATCCGGCGATCAACGCTCTGCGTCATGAGATCGAACAGGTATGCGGATATCGGTTTAATTCGGTGCTGATTAATTTTTACCGAAACGGTCAGGATGGTATGGGCTGGCACAGTGATGATGAACCTGAGCTGGGCCCGAATCCCACTATCGCATCGGTGACACTGGGTCAGCCAAGACGGTTTCTTCTGCGCCATAAATCAGACAAAGCTATCCCCCAACAGGAGCTATTGCTAGAACATGGTTCTCTGCTGATAATGGCAGACCAGCTACAGCATCACTGGCAGCACAGTATCCCGAAAACTAAACGGATCATGCAGGGACGGATTAATCTGACCTTTCGCCTGACATGCTGAATATAATCAACCGACCGGAAATGCTTTTATGAACGCTGTTATCGACTTACTGAACAGCCACCGATCCATCCGTAAGTTCACTCCGGATGCGGTCGACCAGGATACCATTAACTCGCTGATTCAGGCCGGCCAGGCCGCTGCAACCTCCAGCTTCATCCAGGCTTGTAGCGTGATTCAGGTGAATGATCAGCAAAACCGTGCATTACTGGCTGAATATGCCGGCGGCCAGGCCTATGTCGCCGAAGCGCCAGTTTTTCTGGTGTTCTGTGCCGATATGCGCCGTCACCAGCTGGCTTGCGGCATGCATGACGCACCAATGCAATCGGGTTTCACGGAACAGTTTATTACCGCTACTCTGGATGTTGGTCTGTTTGCCCAGAACGTTGCGGTAGCTGCCGAGTCACTGGATTTAGGCGTCGTGTATATCGGTGGAATACGCAACCGTATTGCAGATGTTGCCGAACTGTTAGGCCTGCCTGATCTGGTCTATCCGGTGTTTGGACTGTGCATCGGTCACCCTGATCAGAACCCAGAAGTGAAACCCCGCCTGCCACTGGAAGTGGTCCTGAAGCAGGATAGCTACGATGACAGCCAGGACCAGCAGCGTATTGCTGAGTATGATCAGGCAGTCAGCGAGTACTACCGTACCCGCACCGGCGGCAATAAGGAGATGACCTGGAGCGAGCAGATATCCGGCATGCTCACCAAAGAAGCCCGCCCACATATGCGGGCATTTCTTGAAGGCAAAGGCTTTATGCAGAAGTAATCCCCGCTTCTTAAAAGTGGAACAAGCCGAACAAAAAAAAGGAGCTCAGTGGAGCTCCTTTCTGATTTCAATGTACCTGTATCATACTGATGCAAAGCATTATCAGGATTAACGCTTTGAAATGCCTACTAAAGATGGCTGCTCGCTTGCACTAAAGACCCCTTCCCCCTTCTCTATTTAAACGTTAGCCTTACGTACCAACCAGAGATGCCTGTACAATCATGCTTCCTGTTAAAGGCATTTACCTGGTGAGTGCCACAATATTTGCTGATCAATAACGTAGTGACTGTCTGTGACACCTTTACTCCGTTCCTGACTCAACTGAATTAACCTCGGAATTCAATGATGAACCTGTCGTTATTTTATCCTCTGATTAACCGCTCCTGGCTACATTGTTTGCTAGCGGGTCTGAGTTTGCTCCTGTTCCCACTGACCGCTCTGGCAGAATCTGCAGGGGGCGCCGTGCAGATACCGGAGCTGAGTGCCTCTTTTTATGGCTATGCGAGCGTAGCTATTTTTATCCTGGCCTATTCACTTGTTCCGCTGGAGAACAATATTCACCTGCTTAAGAGTAAGCCGGTACTGGTAGCTGCTGGCCTGATTTGGGTTCTGGTAGCAATCGCATTCAATGAAGTCGGGGCGTCAGATCAGGCACACCACGCAATTCGTCATGCCATCATCGAGTATGCAGAACTGTTTCTGTTCCTGCTGGTAGCGATGACCTATATAAATGCGCTTGAAGATCGGAATGTGTTTCAGGCACTCAGGGCTTACCTGATATCCCGCGGGTATTCATTGAGGAAAGTTTTCTGGGTGACCGGTGCGCTTGCATTTGTGATCTCTCCGATTGCGGATAACCTGACCACGGCACTATTGATGGGTGCGGTTGTGATGGCTGTTGGTGGTAAGAATCTTCATTTTGTTTCGATCGCTTGTATCAACGTTGTTGTGGCGGCAAACGCCGGTGGTGCTTTCTCCCCATTCGGCGATATTACTACCCTGATGGTCTGGCAAAAGGGCAAGGTTGAATTTTTAGAGTTCCTGCCACTGTTTATCCCATCCCTGGTCAACTGGTTTGTGCCTGCGATCATAATGAACTTTGCGATTCCGAATGAAATCCCTGAAGCGTCCCAGGAGAAATCCTTGATGAAGATGGGGGCCAAAGTAATGATGGGGCTTTTCCTGGCCACGATTGTTACTGCGGTAAGCTTTCACAGCTTCCTGCATCTCCCGCCAGCCGCGGGCATGATGTTTGGTCTTGGCTACTTAGGTCTGTATTCGTTCTACCTGAAAAAGATTGAAGGTCGCACCGTGATGGCAGACTCAATTTTTGGTGGACGCAGCGACGCTCATCAAAACCCTCTGAGCGTGTTACAGACCTATGGCAAAGCTATTGGTGAGCATCTTAACGACCAGCCATATCCAGCATTCATGATTGGTACCGATAATAGAATCACCCATTGGAATACAGCTCTGGAAGAGCTGACAGGCATTAAAGCCGAAGAGATGATTGGTACCAGAGATCAATGGAAGGGCTTTTATAAGGAACAGCGACCGACACTGGCTGATGTTGTTCTGGAAGATGAATCAGGCGCCGGAGTTCGCCAGCACTTTCATAACCAGTACCGGAATAACCCTATCGGTGGTAAGTCGTATGATGCGGCTAATTACTTTGACAACATTGGTCATTCAGGTGCGTATCTGATGTTCAGCGCTGCGCCTGTTATTGATGAGAATGGCGAAACAATCGGTGCGGTAGAGCTATTCGAAGATATGACTGAGAAGCGGGAAGAGGTTAAAGGATTTGATGTCATGGAACGGGTATCACGTGCGGAATGGGATACCTTGCTGTTCTTCTACGGCGTCATCATGTGCGTAGCGGGCCTGAGTCAGTTTGGCTACATGGCTATCGTTTCTGAGTTGATGTACAGCGATTTGGGCCCAACCTGGGCCAACAGTCTTGTGGGTTTATTGTCAGCCATTGTCGATAACATTCCGGTGATGTTTGCTGTGCTGACTATGGATCCGACTATGTCACTGGGTCAGTGGCAACTGGTGACGCTGACGGCAGGTGTAGGTGGCAGTATGCTGGCTATTGGATCTGCGGCAGGTGTGGCACTACTGGGAACTGCACGAGGCGTATACACCTTTGCTTCTCACCTTAAATGGACACCCGCAATTGCGCTGGGCTATGTTGCCAGTATCGGCATTCACTTGTTAATCAATGGTGTTTAACAGGCTTATCTGCAGTCTGTTAATTCAATGCTTTAGCATTATGTAAAACTAAAAAAGGAGCTCAGAAGAGCTCCTTTTTTTACAACAACTGATTTTACTTATTCGGATCAACCAGTGTCCGGCCACGCACTTTACCTGCGACAATATCAGCCGCTGCCTGTGGCAGCTCAGCAAGACCAACCACCGATGCGATCTCACCCAGAGCACCTTCTGGCAGATCAGTGAGCAGACGGTTCCATGCCTGAGTACGGATATCCACCGGACACATCACTGAATCAACGCCCTGCAGACGCACACCGCGCAGAATGAATGGCATCACGGTGGTCGGCAGCTTATATCCACCCGCCAGACCGCATGCCGCTACGGTACCGCGGTAATCCGTTTCAGCAATAACCCGCGCCAGCATAGTGTCGCCAACAGTATCAATGGCACCCGCCCAGCGCTGCTTCTCCAACGGACGCGGTGCTGCTGCCATCTCTTCGCGGGACAACAGCTCTTTGGCACCCAGACCGCGCAGATAATCATGAGTTGACTCACGACCGGTCACTGCGGCTACGTCGTAGCTCAGTTTATTCAGAATCGCTACAGCCACACTGCCAACACCACCTGCTGCACCAGTGACGACAATCGTCCCTTTATCCGGCGTGATACCGCCCTCTTCCAGAGCCATTACACACAACATAGAGGTCAGACCCGCAGTGCCGATCTCCATCGCAGTTTTCGCATCCATACCTTCAGGCATTTTTACCAGCCATTCAGGTTTCAGGCGTGCATACTGGCTGTAACCACCCCAGTAACGCTCACCGACACTCCAGCCAGTCATGATCACCTGATCACCCACCTGATAATCAGGGGAGCGGGACTCTTTCACGACACCCGCCAGATCAATACCCGGCACCATCGGGAAGCTGTGTACAATTTTACCGGTACCGGTAATCGCCAGACCGTCTTTGTAGTTCAGTGATGAATAGGTAACTTCAACCAGCACATCTTCATCTGGCAGATCGGTCAGCTCCAGCTGTTTCACAGCCGACAGCGTTTTTCCTTCTTCCTGCTCCAGTACCAGGGCATTGAACATAGTCCACCTCGCTTTGTTGTGATTGCGCTGCTGTGCTTTTCGATACCTGAACCGACAGGTCTCAATGCTCAGACAGTCTATTTGTCTTACAAATTAACAATAAGCCTACACCAAACTTATTTGTCTGACAAATTAACTTAATAAAAAATCTATGTGATAATAACCCCTACAGCATAGGAGAACTTTATGAGTCTTGAGATTGAGCCCGTCATCCAACGCAGCCTGTCCGGCCAGATCGCCGACAAAATCCGCCAGGCGATTATTGAGGGTTCTCTCAAGGCCGACGACCGCCTGCCAACCGAAGCGGAGCTGGCACAGCGGTATGAAGTGTCACGACCAACAATTCGTGAAGCCCTGAAGCGCCTTGCAGCCCAGAATCTGGTGCGCTCGCGTCGTGGACCAACCGGCGGCACCTTTATCAACCGCCCTTCAACCCAGGATCTGAGCGACGCCCTTAGCAGCGCGACGACCCTGCTGGTCGGTATGAATGCCTTCAGCCTGGAGGATATTCTGAAAACCCGGGCCATGCTGGAAGAAAACTGCATGCGACTGGCCGCTCAGCACATTACCCCAACCCAACTGCAGGCGCTGCAACAGGAACTGCTGATACAACAGGATGAACAACTCAGTCCTGAGGAGTTCTGCGCCTCCGATGTCCGCTTCCACCGGATCATCGCAGAAGCTTCCGGCAATCAGTTACTGAGTTTTATCATGGCCAGCGTTGTCGAAGCCCTGCAACCGGTCAGCAATATGATTACTTTCCGTTTTCGGGAGCGCTCCGTCATTATTGAACAACATCAGCAAATATTTGATGCCCTGAACAATAGTGACGGTGAAGCAGCCTGCCAGACGCTTCGCCAACAACTCTTTTACCTGGCTGAGAAGGCGATCCAGGCTCAGGAGCACAAAGCCCGTCAAAGCGACTGATTACGGCCAGTACTAGTCGAAAATAGCATAGGCTTTCCGTGGTTATTACGGTATTCTTCACTCTGTAACAGTACAGCTAGCTAAGCGCTCTCACAGATCGTCGAAGCGCTATGTAAGGAGTTTCCGTGGAAGACAATTTGGTTTGGATTATCGGTCTTGTAGCACTGGCAGTGGGCGCACTGTTCGGGTATTTGCTGGGGCGCACCAGTGATAGTTCCGGTAAACAGCAGAAGCTGATGGATCAACTCAATGAAGCGCAGCGCGAACTCAATGAGTATAAGGATCAGGTCAACGGTCACTTCGAAAAAACCGCAGAGCTGGTGAACAACCTGACGGAAAGCTACAAGGCGGTGCACAACCATCTTGCTCAGGGTTCCGAAGCACTGTGCATGGGTGAGCATGCACCGGTGAAGCTTGAAGCCAATGAAAATACCGCACGTCTGAGTGACGAGAGCGAAACAGAAGTCCGGGAAGAAGAGATTCCAACCGTGACCGAAACAACTGATGAATCAGTTGTGGCACCGCCCCTGGACTACGCTCCGAAAAAGCCTGATGAAGAGGGTACACTGTCTGAAAGCTACGGTCTGAAAAAGGACCAGGACGAAGAAGATATCCCGGTACTTAAAGATCACGTTCCGGGTGAATCTCAGAAGGACGAACAGAAGCAAAGCGCTTAACCACGTCTGACATAAAAAAAACCGGCTATAGGCCACTGCTGTCCCATAGTTTAAGACGGTAAATGAAAAAGCCTGAGATCCATTGATAAACTGTTGTTACCACACACCAGTAAAATCAAAGGACTCAGGCTTTGTCACATCATAACACCGCTTTTCATCAGTTGCTTCAACCACTCCCGAGACATGAATTTGAAGCGCTGGCAAAACAGCATCATCAGGGCCAGAAATTACGCTCTGCTTCCCGTTGGGATCAGTTCATTGGGATGACCATGTCTCAACTAGCTGGCCGGCAGAGTCTACGTGATATCGAGTCGAGCTTATGCAGCCAGAAACATAAGCTTTATCACCTGGGTGCCAAGCCAATTGCTCGCACTACACTGGCTCGACTGAACGAAAAGCAGCCTGCTGAGCTCTATGAAGCGGTGTTTTATAAGCTACTCCAGCGTTGCTCATTACGCACAAGCAATCATAAGTTTCGCTTTAAGAATCCCCTCTATTCGTTAGATGCCAGCATCATCGATCTGTCACTTAAGCTCTTCCCCTGGGCGAAATGCCATCAAACGAAAGCCGCGATGAAACTACATGTCGGCTTGAATAATGGCTCTCTGATTCCAGAGTTTGTATCGCTCAGTCATGGTCTGGAAAGTGAATTGATCAAAGGCCGTCAGTTCAACTTTCCGAAAGGCAGTATTGTGGCATTTGATAAAGGTTACAACGACTATAGCTGGTACGGTTTACTGACAAAACAAGGGGTTAGCTTTGTTACTCGGTTGCGACCTAATGCCGTTTACAAGGTTGTCGAACGGCATAATAGTATCGGTGTCGATTATGATCAGACCATTGAGCTGACAAGCCAGCATGCCCAGAAACAAGGTGCGCCGAAGCTACGTTTAGTGGGCTATACCTGCCCTGAAACCAAGCGAGCGTATCGCTTTATAACCAATAACTTCACACTAGCCGCCAGTACTATCGCCGCAATCTATAAAGACCGTTGGCAAGTTGAACTATTCTTCAAAGCGATTAAACAGAACCTTAAAATCAAGGCGTTTTTAGGGAGTTCGCAGAATGCCGTAATGACTCAGATCTGGATTGCGATGATCAGCTATCTGTTGTTGGCATATGTACGGCACTGCGCAAAGAAGGGGTGGACAGTGCAGCGAATTATGCGAGTTCTGCAGGTCAGTCTATTTGAGCGTAAGCCGCTGTCGGAACTGCTTAATCCCATACCGCCGGATAAACGAAAAAAGGATCCTCAAATGAGGATCCTTTTATGATTAAAAAATTGTGGGACAGCAGTGGGCTATAGGCCGGTTTTTTTTATGTCATCAGCGTTATACCGGGTTATTGATATCAACAAACTCATGTTCAATACCAAACTGACACTGCAGCTTATCGGCCAGCGCCTGAACCCCATAACGCTCAGTGGCATGATGCCCGGCGGCGAAATAATGGATACCCAGTTCCCTGGCTGAATGCACTGTAGGCTCTGATATTTCCCCGGAAATATAAGCATCCAATCCCAGTGCTGCCGCCTTATCGATATAGCCCTGAGCGGCACCGGTACACCAGCCGACAGTTTCAATCAGCGGCTTACCCCCATCAATATGAAGTACATCCCGATCCATCGCCGCACCGATACGACGGGCAAACTCCTCTGCACTCAAAGGCTGTTCGAGACGGCCCGTCAGACCAATGCTAAGAGGATTGTCCACCTCCAGACCTCCGTTGATCTGCAATCCCAGTTTGTCGGCTAACTGTGCATTATTGCCAAGTTCCGGATGGCCATCCAGCGGCAGGTGATAAGCCAGCAGGCTGATATCATTTGTCAGCAATGTCTGTAACCGACGTTTCTTCATACCCACGACCAGCTCAGACTCGCCCTTCCAGAAATAGCCATGGTGAACCAGAATCAGATCAGCACCTCGTTCAACAGCCGCATCAAGAAGCGCCTGGCTGGCCGTAACCCCGCTAACGATCTTGCTCACACTCGCCTTCCCTTCTATCTGAAGGCCATTCGGACAGTAATCACGGTATTTCTCAGGGGTGAGCAAACTATTACAGAATTCGATAATTTCATTCAATCGGGCAGACATAACCACTCTTTCTTTTCCAAATGGATCGGACAATCCGTATAATTCTAAGAACAGCTGAAATCCTTTACCACTGTTATATACAGGCAATTTGACTAATGCGACCTTTTTCCTTTCTGGTGTGGCCAACAATCTCAGGTATCATGGCCGCGATACTGATCCTTACATTTGTCCCGGATCTGTTCTCGCCGCAGGTAAAAACCGTCGAAATACGTCAGACTCAACAGAGCCACAGCAGCGCTCCTCTCAGCGGTCCATACTCTTATGCCGATGCCGTTGAGCATGCTGCCTCCAGTGTTGTGAATATCTATACCCGCACCGTGGTAAAGAAAAAAAGCAATGAACTCTATAACGACCCTAACTTCCGCAAATATTACGATGCTGAAAACCGTCGTCGGGAGCGTATTCAGTCGAGCCTTGGCTCCGGGGTAATTCTCAGCGCCGACGGCTATATCGCCACAAACAACCATGTTATCTCCGGTGCAGACAGTATTATTGTCGCCCTCAAAGATGGCCGGGAAGCTCTGGCAGATGTTGTCGGCGTTGATCCGGATACGGATCTGGCGGTACTGAAAATCAACCTGCCGGATCTGCCCAGCATCACGATGGCCTCATCGGCCAACCTGCGTGTCGGTGATGTATCCCTGGCGATCGGTAACCCGTTTGGCGTGGGCCAAACGGTAACCATGGGGATTATCAGCGCAACCGGCCGTAACCAGTTAGGCCTGAACACCTATGAGGATTTCATCCAGACTGACGCCGCCATCAACCCGGGTAACTCCGGTGGTGCGCTGATCAACGCCCAAGGCAATCTGATCGGTATCAATACTGCAATATTTTCCCGCACCGGAGGCTCGCAGGGGATCGGTTTTGCCATTCCTTCAGATCAAGCCCAGCAGGTCATGCAGGATCTGATTAAGCACGGCCGGGTGATTCGCGGCTGGGTCGGTGTCGAGGTCCAGGAGATGACCGCCGAACTGGCCGAGTCCTTCGGCTTGCGGGACACCCTGGGTCTGATCATTGCCGGCATTTTTCGCAACGGTCCGGCACACCAGGGGGGCTTACTGCCCGGCGATATTATGGTTGAAATCGGCGGTGAAAAAATCGTCAACAGCTACGCTTCCATGAACAATGTTGCACGAATGCCACCAGGCACCAAACTGCCGATCCGGATCTGGCGTAACGGTGAATATATGGATCTGGAAATCACCGTTGCGGAACGCCCACCTTCCAGCGGCGGCTGAGATCAGCCATAAAAAAGGTTCATCGCGCTTTACCGGGAAAGGCGTCCTTAATCTTCAGGAAGAAGTAAGCCTTGTCCCGGTAGCCATAGGCCATCCGCTTCAGCACTTTGATCTTGTTGTTCATCCCTTCCAGAACACTGGTGTTTAAGCGGTAACGGGCACTGGATACAATTCCTTCAAGGTAATTGCCTAAACGTCTGGCGAAGAGCTGCAGGGCGTAAATACCACTCTTTTCAGCCATAGCTAGCCAGCTTTCCCAACGGGCTCTCGCGGTTTTCTCATCAGGTGCATACCAGAGTTCTTTGAGCTGCGCTTTCAGAATGTAAACGGTCGTTAATGGCGCGTTTGCGGCAAGCAACTCATCCAGCTTGTTTACTTGGTCGGGTGCGAGGTTCTCGGGGTTACGCAATAACAACCAGCGGCTGCGTTTAACCATACGCCTTGCTGGCTTATCGTGACGTAGTTGATTGGCTTGATCGACCCGCACCCGGTCGATAACTTCGCGACCGTACTTGGCAACCACGTGAAAGAGATCGTAGACCACGCAAGCCTTTGGGCAATGCTGCTTAACCTCCAGGTCGAATGCTGTGTTCATATCCATCGCGACAGCCTCTATGTTCTGACAGGCCTCGCCCAACCAGTGAAAGAACGGTCGTATCGCTTCACGACTTCGCCCCTCGCCGATCCATAGCACCTGCTGTGTATCGGCACAGATCACGACGGTCGCGTAGCGGTGCCCCTTGTGAAGCGCGAATTCATCCATGATTAACCGTCGCAGCTTACTCCGATCCGGTGGAACAATATCGCGGGCCAAACGCTGTTTATCGATATTCTTGACCGTATGCCAGTGCAAGCTCAGCAACTGTGCGACATGACGTATCGGCAGGATCTTGGTTAAAGCTTCAACCCAACAGCGCATGGCGTGGGTGAGACGAAATCGACCTGACAGCCAGTCGATGCGCTCCAGCGTTGGGCCGCAGTGAGTACATCGCAGGCGCCGAACGGGTACATCCAGCCAGACTTTGTAGTCGAAAAGATCTCGCTCACGAACCCGTCTTATCCGTCGGTCATGAATCTGAGTACAGGGTGCGTTACAGCCACTGCAGCGAGGCGTGTAGTCAGGGTCAGGTCGCAGTAGGATTAACAGCGATTGGTCAGAGAAGGCTTCATAGTAATCAATCTCGAAGCCTTCCCAGAAAAGGTTAAGCAGGTTAGCATCCATGTTGGCGGTGGTGTTGGTTAGCTGAGGTTTTGGTCGATAACAGCTTAACCGGAAGGCACCACCGTCTCCTTCCTAATTCCCCCTAACCCGCGAAGAACCCAAAAAAAGCCCTGCAATGCAGGGCTTTTTTAAAAGCAAAGATATGCCTAGTCAGGCTTGATCCGGTACTCGGCAGAGCGGGCGTGGGCCGTCAGACTTTCCCCCCGGGCCAGTACCGATGCTACCTTGCCCATCTCAGAGGCGCCATCCTCAGAAAACATGATCAACGAAGAACGCTTCTGGAAATCATATACACCCAGTGGTGATGAGAAACGCGCTGTACCGGATGTCGGCAATACGTGGTTTGGTCCCGCACAGTAATCACCCAGCGCTTCTGCTGTGTAACGTCCCATGAAGATTGCACCAGCATGTTTGATCTGTGGCAGCAGAGCTTCCGGATCTTCGACAGACAACTCAAGGTGCTCAGGCGCGATACGGTTATTCACCACCGCCGCCTCTTCCAGATCCGCCACTTTAATCAGAGCCGCGCGATCCGCCAGTGAGCGGGTGATAATAGCTTCACGCTCCATGGTCGGCAGCAGCTTATCAATGCTTTCAGCCACCTTATCCAGGAATGCGGCATCCGGACTGATCAGGATCGGCTGTGCGTCTTCATCGTGCTCTGCCTGAGAGAACAGGTCCATCGCAATCCAGTCCGGATCAGTCTGGCCATCGCAGATCACCAGAATCTCCGATGGACCAGCAATCATGTCGATACCTACAGCACCGAATACGGCACGCTTAGCCGTCGCGACAAAGATATTACCCGGACCAACAATCTTATCGACCTTAGGTACGGTTTCAGTACCGTAAGCCAGCGCCGCAACAGCCTGCGCGCCACCCACGGCAAAAGCACGGTCAACACCGGCCAGCGCTGCAGCTGCCAGTACCAGTTGATTCACTTCACCGTCAGGGGTCGGTACCACCATGATCAGTTCGCCTACGCCGGCAACATGGGCCGGAATGGCATTCATCAGCACGGAAGACGGATAAGATGCCTTACCGCCCGGTACATAAAGACCCGCTTTATCCATCGGCGTGACTTTCTGACCAAGCAGAGTGCCATCAGCTTCACGGTACTGCCAGGACTCACCTTTCTGACGCTCATGATAATCACGAACCCGTTGCGCAGCGACCGTCAGGGCATGACGCTGATCTTCCGGCAGATTTTCCAGTGCCTGCTGCAGGTCCTGCTGACTGAATTCCAGCTCAGCCATACTGCTGACAGAAAGACGATCAAAACGGTTGGTGTACTCTACCAGCGCTTTATCACCCTCTTTTTTAACCTGTTTCAGAATATCATCAACGATGGTATTCACTTCGGCGTTGGATACGGATTCCCACGCCAGCAGCTTATCCAGCTGTGTATCGAAATCGGCCTGTTTGCTGTCCAGCCGACGGATCTCAATTTTGGCCATAATCTGTAGCCTTCTATAGAATACTTAATCGTTCTCAGACGGCGTTTTACGTGCTTCCACCGCCTCTGACAGCATATCGATGATCGGTTGGATCTGACGATGCTTCATCTTCATCGCCGCCTTACCTACCACCAGACGGGAGCTGATGTAGCCGATATGATCCATCGGTTCCAGACCGTTAGCCCGCAGCGTATTACCGGTATCAACGATATCCACAATACGATCCGCCATTCCCATTATCGGTGCCAGCTCCATCGCGCCGTAAAGTTTAATGATATCGACCTGGCGGCCCTCACGGGCATAGTATTCCTTGGTGACATTGACGAACTTAGTCGCCACCTTCATGCGCCCTTCAACTGGTGCAGCATTCTTAAGACCAGCAACCATCAGCTTACATTTGGCGATGTCCAGATCCAGCGGTTCATAAAGACCTTTAGCACCGTACTCCAGCAGTACGTCTTTACCAGCAACACCCATATCTGCGCCGCCATGTTCTACATAGGTCGGCACGTCGGTTGCGCGGATAACCACCAGCTTGATGTTTTCATGATTGGTATCGAAAATCAGCTTACGGCTGCTGAAAATATCTTCAGCAGGGATAATGTTGGCAGCCTCCAGCAGAGGCAGCGTGTCTTTCAGAATACGCCCTTTGGATAGCGCAATTGTCAGATTCTGTTTCATTTTCGCAGTTTCGTTACCAATAAATAGATCAGGGGGTCATTAAGCCTTTCAGCCCTGTGAACAATACCCTGAATAGACTACAGAGCTGTTAACCCGGTACACGCTTGATCTTCGCACCCAGCAACTGCAATTTCTCTTCAATACATTCATAACCGCGGTCGATGTGGTAGATACGTTCAATCATGGTATCTCCCTTCGCCACCATCGCAGCAATCACCAGGCTTGCCGATGCCCGCAGGTCTGTTGCCATGACCGGCGCTCCGTTCAGTTCTTCGATACCTTCGGTAATCGCGGTGTTACCATCGATAGTGATCTTCGCCCCCATACGCAGCATCTCCTGCATATGCATGAAGCGGTTTTCAAATACCGTTTCCTTGATCCGGCTAACCCCTTCTGCCACGACATTCATCGCTGCAAACTGAGCCTGCATATCGGTAGGGAATGCAGGGTAAGGTGCTGTCGTCAGATTTACTGCCTTCGGCCGTTGGCCTTTCATATCCAGCGAGATCCAGTCTTCACCGCACTCAATCTCAGCGCCAGCTTCCTGCAATTTCTGCAGCACCGCATCCAGAATGTCCGGGCGGGTGTTTTTAACTTTCACCTTACCCCGGGTAACCGCTGCGGCAACCAGATAGGTACCAGTTTCGATCCGGTCAGCAATTACCGGGAAACTGCAGCTCTTCAGAGACTCAACACCATTCACCGTGATCGTATCGGTACCGTGCCCCTGGATATCTGCACCCATGGCGATCAGGAACTCAGCCAGATCGACAACTTCCGGTTCACGGGCTGCGTTTTCAATAATGGTCTGACCTTCAGCCAGTGCCGCAGCCATCAGGATATTTTCAGTACCGGTTACAGTAACAATATCAAAGAACACCCGACCACCTTTCAGGCGGCCGTCACTGGTGGCACGGATAAAACCTTCTTCAACTGTAATTTCAGCACCCAGTGCTTCCAGACCTTTAAGGTGAAGATCCACCGGACGGCTACCGATGGCACAACCACCTGGCAGGGATACTTCAGCATGACCAAAGTGGGCCAGCAACGGGCCCAGTACCAGAATCGACGCACGCATGGTTTTTACCAGCTCATACGGTGCGACTGTCGATGTCAGCGTGCGGGTATCGATCTCTACGCTGAGCTTTTCATCAATGGTCAGATCAACACCCATCTGACGCAACAGCTCAAGCATGGTTGTAATATCGTGCAGGTGTGGCAGATTACTTACCGTCACCGGCTCATCAGCCAGCAGCGTTGCCGCCAGAATTGGCAGAGCGGAGTTCTTGGCTCCGGAAATACGTACTTCACCTTCCAGTCGGTTACCGCCGGAAATAATCAGTTTATCCATTGATATGATCTCGCCAGCTATCAGTTCTGCTGCTCAGCCCACTGGGCACGGGTGAAAGTACGGATTGTCAGTGCATGGATGCTGCCATCAGCGATCTGGTCTGCCAGACAGGCATAAACCATCTGCTGTTTTTTAACCGGCCGCAGACCCTCAAAAATATCGCCTACGACGGTGACCTGAAAATTACAGCCTTCACCTTCGGGAAATACTTCGCACCCTTCCAGCTGGGCTTCCAGAATCTGTTTTACGTCTTCGATCTGCATGAAAAATACCGATTAAATTGGGAAAAATAGTAAGCGAGGAATAATAGCTGATTATTCCTTAAAAGGCGATGGCCGCATTCTCTGCGGCCACAATTCCGGATCAGGCCAGACCGATATCGGTCAGACCTGCCAGACGGGCGATCGAGTGCAGCTCGTCAGGCACATTCAGCGCCACCAACTCAACACCGCGAGGCTCTGCATAACGTTCCAGGCAGAGCCAGAGCGACAGCGCTGAACTATCGACGCGCTCGACATGTTCAAAATCAACCAGCACCCGCCCCTGAGACTGGCCGATCAGTTTTTCCAGCTGCCAGCGTAATGCCGTCGCCCGGGAGAACACCAGATCCCCACTGAGCAGGATACGTCCGTCAGACTGTGATACCTGATGACTCATCAAGCCCCCTCAGCTGATTTCTCATCGTCAGAATCAATCGCCACCAGTGACTGCCAGTCAGCAACGACCTGACCAACATCGCCTTTAGCGCGGGAGACCATATCGGCAAACTGGTTCTTGAAGTTCAGACGCAGATTAATACCATCAACCAGAACATTCACAGCCTGCCAGCCAGAATCCTGCTTCAGCATGTAATACACCAGGGTATAGCGCTGACCAGTACTGGAATAGACATAGACACTGACGATCTGTTTATTCGGTTTCGGGCTTGGCTTACCCTCGGGCGCCATTTCATAACGTTGCAGGTTAAACTCAGCCAGCGACTTTGAATAAGTACGGATCAGGGTATCGCGGAACGCCCCGGAGAAGGTATCACGCTGTTCGGCAGAAGCACGACGGTAATACTTACCCATTACCCGTTTAGCGACATATTCAAAATCGACAACCGGATCAAGAATGGTTTCAATGCGGGTAAGCAATTCACCCTCTGCGGCATCCTCCTGCAGCTCTGGAGTTTCCAGAATCTGCATCATCTCAGCCATGGCACCGTCAACCACGTTACGGCTCTCTTCCCAGCTGGCCTGAACAGACTGCGTGCCGGTAAACACCAGCATCAGCAACACAACTTTAAATACAGAGCAAAACTGCTTCATAACTCTCTCCTTCGTTACTCAGTTGCCTGATTGAACAGGAACTTACCGACCAGCTCTTCAAGCACCAGAGCTGACTGAGTATCTTCGATGTAATCACCCTCTGACAGCATCTCGTCGTCTGCGCCAGTGGTTACTCCGATATACTTTTCACCCAGCAGTCCAGCCGTCAGAATCGAAGCTGAGCTGTCCACAGAGAGATAGTCGATATCTTTGTAAATTTCCATCTCAACCCGTGCCATCAGTTGGTCAGAGTCGAGCGTGATTGAAGTCACCTGACCGATCG
This sequence comes from uncultured Amphritea sp., assembly GCA_963669425.2. Lineage (GTDB taxonomy): Bacteria > Pseudomonadota > Gammaproteobacteria > Pseudomonadales > Balneatricaceae > Amphritea. The sequence goes on along the minus strand of CAXXNC010000002.1, from coordinate 392,901 downwards.
TCACCCCGGACATCGTCACTTTTGAACGAGGGGTCAGACCACCGATATTTTCAAACAGCGCATACACTTTATAAGAACCCTCCTGCTTGGACAGGTTCAGACCGCTGACGTTCAATGCCAGAACAGCCAGCGCAATAGCGCCGGCCAGCATAAAAATCCCTACGCCCAGTTCAACACCGCGAATACGCATGCTTACAGATCTCCAAACATCAATGCTGTCAAAATAAAGTCCACTCCCAGCACCGCCAGAGAGGAATATACAACGGTTTTAGTTGTTGCCTGACTGATCCCTTCCGAAGTAGGTACCGAGTCATAGCCCTGATATACCGCGATCCAGGTCACCACCAGACCAAACACCTGAGCTTTAATCAGGCCATTGACCACGTCATCAAAAAAGTCGACCGAGTTCTGCATATTGGCCCAGAATGAACCTTCATAGATCCCCAGCCAGTCAACACCGACGAGCATACCGCCCCAGATACCTACAGCACTGAAGATCATCGACAGAATCGGCAAACTGATAAATCCGGCCCAGAAGCGCGGCGCTATAATCCGTCGCAGAGGATCTACCCCGATCATTTCCATACTGGAAAGCTGCTCGGTAGCCTTCATAAGACCAATTTCAGCCGTCAGAGCCGATCCGGCCCGCCCGGCAAAGAGCAGGGCTGTCACCACCGGCGCCAGCTCCCGCACCAGACTCAGTGCGACCATCTGTCCCACGGCCTGCTCAGAGCCGTAATCCACCAGGATAGTATAGCCCTGCAGCCCCAGAACCATGCCGATAAACAGCCCGGAAACAACAATAATGATCAGCGACAATACGCCGACAAAGTAAAGCTGGCGAATAAATAATGGGAATGACTGTGCCGGTGTCGGTCTGGCAATCAACGCCTGCGCCAGAATCAACCCTGCTCGCCCCAGCGCCGAAAGTCGGTGCAGAGTATCGCTGCCAATTCCCTGAATCCAGTCAATCAGTGCTTTCATCCGTGCCCCTTCATCAGGTCTGTGTAGTAATCATCCGCTGGGAAGTGGAACGGTACAGGCCCGTCAGGCAGTCCTTCCATAAACTGGCGCACCTGAGAGGAAACCACATGTTTCAGCTCTTCAGGGGTTCCCTGAGCGATCACCTTGGAATCAGCGATCAGATAGATATAGTCCGCAATACCCAGCGTTTCCTGAATATCATGGGAAACGATGATGCTCGTGTGACCCAGAGCGTTATTCAGACGTTTAATCAGATTGACCAGTACCCCCATGGCAATCGGATCCTGTCCGGTGAACGGCTCATCGTACATCACCAGTTGTGGATCCAGAGCGATAGCTCTGGCCAGGGCAACCCTGCGCGCCATGCCTCCGGAAAGTTCACTCGGCATCAGTCGTGAGGCGCCGCGCAGACCGACGGCCTGCAATTTCATCAGCACCACATCACGGATCATATCGTCAGGCAGGTCGGTATGTATCCGGATTGGAAAAGCAACATTCTCAAACACCGTCATGTCGGTGAACAGAGCACCACTCTGAAATAGCATGCCCATTTTTTCGCGTACATTAAAAAGCTGCTTACGCCCCAGCCGTGGAATATCATCGCCGTCCAGCAGAATAGATCCGGAATCAGGCTTTATCTGGCCGCCAATCAATTTCAGCAACGTGGTTTTACCGGTCCCGCTGGGACCCATAATCGCTGTAATCTTGCCACGAGGGATCCTGATATCCACATTGCTGTAGATAATCCGCTCTCCACGGCTGAAGGTCAGCTGCTGAATATCGATAATAGTATCGTCAAAGAAATCCATAACGGATAAAACTCATAAATGATAACGTCCGGGATCTCCTGTTTGGTAGAACAGAACATACAACTATCACTCCATGTTCTGACGCCGTCGACATCCCTGCCCGAATGCAGCAACACTACCTGCTATAACGCAGTTGCAGCATATAAAATGGGCGGAAACTATACCATTGTCCGGATTAAACGGGAATAAAATCCCCTCATGTGGCTCTGGCCCCTTGCACATGCCTGCGATTCTTCATTAAATAGGCCTCCGTTTTAATCACAGCTGAATCTGAGGCCCATGCTCTATCCAATCATCGCACTTATAATCGGTTTCATCGTTCTGGTCTGGAGCGCTGACCGCTTTGTTATCGGCGCCGCAGCTACAGCCAAAAACTTTGGCATGTCGCCGATGCTGATTGGATTGACTGTCGTGTCTTTCGGCACCTCTGCCCCGGAAATTCTGGTCTCAACAATGGCTGCAACCACCGGTGCAGGTGGCCTGGCTATCGGTAATGCGCTGGGTTCGAATATTGCCAACATTGGCCTGGTGCTCGGTGTTACTGCCCTGATCGCGCCACTGCCGGTTAAATCCAAAGTACTGAAGCAGGAAGTACCGCTGTTGGTCGCCGTTACGCTGCTGGCCGGTTTTGTACTCTACGATCTTTATCTTGGCAGATTTGATGCTCTGTTACTGTGCGCAGCACTGTTGCTCTGCCTGTATCTGTTCGCCCGCTTTCAACGCGATGCCGGCGATGATGAATCCGAGGAAGATGAAGAGCTACCGGACCTGCCAACCAAGCGCGCTATTCTCTGGCTGGTCATAGGACTCCTGCTACTGGCCGGAAGTTCCCGGTTACTGGTATGGGGTGCAACAGAAGTTGCTCTGGCGCTGGGTGTCAGTGAACTTATTATCGGTCTGACAATCGTAGCTATTGGTACCAGCCTTCCTGAACTGGCCGCGTCCGTCGCCAGCGCCCTGAAAGGTCACACTGATATCGCCCTGGGTAATGTTGTTGGCTCCAACATTTTTAATATTGCAGCTGTGATGGCTGTACCGGGTTTACTGGCCCCCATCACACTTGATTTCGAAGTCCTGTGGCGAGACTATGGTGTAACACTGGGGCTGACGTTACTACTGGCTGTGCTGGCACTGATTCAGAAACCACCACGAATCAGCAGAGTTGAAGGTGGCTTCCTGCTAACAGCTTATATCGCCTATCTGGTACTGCTATACACAATGAGCGTTTAATACGCTGCACAACTAACTGAGACGGGAATACACCACATCAGTATGAATAAAGAACTGGATTTTCTGGCATCCGCTCGCCGTACTATCGAAATGGAGCGCGATGCCGTTGATACACTGCTTCAGCATCTTAATGAAGATTTCAGCAAAGCCTGTGAACTGACTCTGAACTGTAACGGTCGGGTAATTGTGACCGGCATGGGTAAATCCGGCCATATTGGCAAAAAAATGGCCGCGACTCTCGCCTCAACTGGCACACCATCTTTCTTTGTCCACCCAGGCGAAGCCAGTCACGGTGATCTGGGTATGATCACCCGGGATGATGTTGTGATTGCTCTGTCCAACTCCGGCGAAACTGGCGAAGTACTGTCTATCCTGCCTCTGATTAAGCGCATGAACGCTCCGCTGATCAGCATCACGGGGAACCCATCTTCAACATTATCCCGCACTGCTGACGCCAATCTGAATGTTGCGATTGAGAGCGAAGCCTGCCCACTGGATCTGGCACCAACATCCAGTACCACAGCCTCTCTGGTTATTGGTGACGCGCTGGCAATTGCTCTACTAGAAGCACGAGGCTTTAGCGCCGAAGATTTCGCGTTTTCCCACCCCGGTGGCAGCCTGGGTCGCCGCCTGTTACTGAAGGTCTCGGATATCATGCACAAAGGCAACGATGTCCCCATGGTATCGGATAAAACCCTGCTGCATGACGCTCTGATGGAAGTAACCCGAAAACGCCTGGGCCTGACCACTGTTGTCAATGAAGCGGGCATTCTGCAGGGCATATTCACCGACGGTGACCTACGTCGCTCGCTCGACCACGAAGTGGATATGAAGAGCACTCCGATCAGTGAAGTAATGACCCGTGACTGCACCACAGTGGAGAGCGACATTCTGGCTGCCGAAGCCCTGCAGATTATGCAGGATAAAAAAATTAACGCACTGGTCGCACTTGATGCAGCGGGCCGCCCTGTCGGTGCTCTGAACATGCACGACATGCTGAAAGCCGGAGTGATCTGATGCAAACTGAACTGAATGAAGCTCTTCGACCGCTATTAAACGGTATTGAACTGGCGGTATTTGATGTTGATGGCGTACTGACTGACGGCAAATTGAACTTCCTGGCCGATGGTACAGAAGTAAAGAACTTTAATACCCTCGATGGCCTGGGGATCAAAATGCTGGCTCAGTGCGGTATCAAAACAGCCATTATTACCGGCCGCACTTCACCTCAGGTTGAACGCCGGGTTCAGTCTCTGGGAATCGACTATCTTTACCAAGGGCGGGAAGACAAGCTGACAGCGCTGAAAGAGCTCTGGCAGGATACCGGCTTTACAGCAGACAATACTGCCTACATCGGCGATGATCTGCCTGATCTGGCAGCCATTCGCGCGGTGAAGTTCGGTGCTACCGTTAATGGCGGACATCCCTTTGTTGCCGAACATGCTGACTGGATAACCGAGCGCACCGCGGGTAATGGTGCCGGCCGTGAGTTCTGTGAAATGATCCTCCGTGGCCAGGACAAGCTCCAGCCACTGTACAACGAGTATCTGTAATGTTGTCAGGGCGCATCCGCCTTATTGCGGTTATCATCGTGATGATTCCGGTAGTGATCTATCTGGGGCTTGATGAGGCCCGTCAGACCCGGATTGTTGCCCCACCACCGCCAAATGACGCCCACCAACAGTCCGATTACTACATAATCAATGGTAGCATCCGTGATTTCAGCACCAGCGGATCACTCCATCAGCATCTGGAGTCATCTCAGCTTGAGCACCAGCCAGCCCTGCAGCAGACACTACTGGTCAATCCGAAGCTACAGATATTCGACGACAGACATCCCACCAAGATAGCGACCAGCGAAACCGGCATTATTGCTGATTCCAATGAGCTGGTTACTCTGGCTGGCAAGGTCACCCTGCAGGACCATCCAGACCCGGATCAGGCCAGCACTCTGAAAACAGAATCGTTACTGATCTATCCGAAAAAAGAGTTTGCAGAGACAGCTGATCCAGTGACATTATCGAATCAGACAGGCACTACAACAGCGGTAGGGATGGAGATAGACTCCGCTACCGGAGTGATAAAACTACTCTCCGATGTAAAGGGTATTCATCATGTTGACTAAGTTTCGGGCAATCGGACTCAAGGCCGCCATTTTCGCGCTGCCGATGTTTGTCAGTCCAGGCGTATCTGCGCTTCCAACCGACGCAGAGCAGCCGATTCATATCAGCGCCGACAGCGCCAGCCGCAACGAACAAACCGGTATCACCCGCTATCAGGGCAATGTTGAATTGAGCCAGGGCAGCATGAAAATCGCTGGTCAGATCATCGAAATTCGCCAGAACCAGGAAGGCAGTGTCACGACTATCATTGCCCGTGGAGAGCTGGCGCACTTCCAGCAGCAACCCGAAGTCGATGAACCTTTAACCCATGCATATGGCAAGGTTCTGGATTACAATGTCCGCACAGAAGAGCTGGTTATCACAGGCAAGGCTAAAGTCACCCAGGGCAGCGATCGCTTCAGTGGTAACAAGATCATATACGATATGCAGAAGAGCACTGTTAATGCGTTCAGCGGTAACAAAACTCAGGGCCAGAGCGAACGGGTACAGATGGTGATTCAGCCGAAACCCAAAACGCCGACCAATAATTCGCCTGCCACGGATGCCGATACTCAATGAGTCGACTGGAAGCTTTAAATCTGGCTAAAAGCTACAAAAGCCGCGCTGTTGTTAAAGATGTCTCGATGACCATCGACAGCGGCCAGATCGTTGGCCTGCTGGGGCCCAATGGCGCAGGTAAAACCACCTGTTTCTACATGATTGTTGGTCTGGTTGACGCGGACCAGGGCCGGGTGCGCATCGACCATGAGGATCTCACTCATGACCCGATGCACGGCAGAGCCCGCAAAGGGATAGGCTACCTGCCTCAGGAAGCCTCTATTTTCCGCAAGCTCAGCGTGCAGGACAATATTATGGCGATCCTTGAAACGCGCAAAGAGCTGAGCCGTTCTGAACAGAAGCAGAAGCTGGACGAGTTGCTGGAAGAGTTCCATATCACCCACCTGCGTAACAGCCTGGGCATGAGCCTTTCCGGCGGTGAACGACGTCGTGTGGAAATCGCCAGAGCATTAGCCACCGAGCCGACCTTCATCCTACTGGACGAACCTTTTGCCGGCGTCGATCCGATATCAGTCAGCGATATAAAACAGACCGTACGCCACCTGCAAAGTAAGGGTATCGGCGTGCTGATCACTGATCACAATGTCCGTGAAACTCTGGACATCTGCGAACACGCCTATATTGTCAGTGAAGGTTATATTCTTGCGGCAGGGACTCCTGAGGATATACTGAGTAATCAGCAGGTTAAAGAAGCCTATCTGGGCGAGCAGTTCCGACTGTAAGTTTGTAATACCAAAGCGATTCTCTATGAAGCAAGCGTTACACTTAAAACTCGGTCAACAACTGACCATGACTCCCCAGCTACAGCAGGCTATCCGTCTGTTGCAGCTCTCAACGCTTGATCTGCAGCAGGAAATCCAGGAAGCCCTGGAATCCAATCCAATGCTGGAAGTGACCGAAGAAGAGGGACCGTCTCAGACCAGCAACGACGCTGAGAATGAAACACTATCCTCCCCTTCCGCTGCCGAAACGGCCACTGACTCCGCCACCGACAATCACACCGAAGAGACTCAGGTAGCCGACAGTGACTGGAGTGAGAATATTCCGGATGAACTGGCAACGGACAGCAACTGGGAAGACACCTTTCAGACCGCAGGCACATCCTCCTCTGTCAGCAATGACTTTGCAGAAATGGCACTGGAATCGAATGACAGCGCCGACGAAACCCTGCAGGACCATCTATACTGGCAGCTCAACCTGACACCGATGAGTGAAGTCGATCAGCTGATCGCGACCAGCCTCATCGATGGTATCGATACCGATGGTTATCTGACGGTGGCTCTTGAAGCCATTCTGGAACATTTTCAGGCTCAGGATGATGAGCAGCTCAACAGCATTGAGATGGATGAGATTGAGGCGGTACTACGCAGAGTACAGCAGTTTGATCCGGCCGGTGTTGCGGCAAGGGATCTGAGTGAATGCCTGGCTATTCAGCTGCAACAGCTACCGGACGACACCGCTTTCAGAAACGAAGCACTGAAAGTTGTGAATCAGTACATCCACTTGCTGGGTAACCACGACTATAAGCAGTTGATGCGTAAAGCCCGGCTGAAGGAACCTCAGCTGCAGCAGGTTATCAGTCTGATTCAGACCCTGAATCCTAAACCCGGCGCCATGATTACCAGCAGCCAGTCAGAATACGTTATCCCGGACGTACTGGTACGAAAAGAGCGGGGCATCTGGGAAGTTCATCTGAACCCTGAAGTGGCTCCCAAACTGCGCATAAACGATGGTTACGCCGATCTGATCAAGCGCGCCGATAACAGCCCGGACAATACCTACCTGAAAAACCACCTTCAGGAAGCCCGCTGGTTTATTAAAAGCCTGTTGAGCCGCAACGACACACTATTAAAAGTGACCCGTGAGATTGTTGCCCGTCAGGAAGGCTTTCTTGAACATGGCGATGAGGCGATGCGCCCGATGGTATTGCACGATATTGCGGAAGCGGTAGAGATGCATGAATCAACTATTTCGCGGGTAACCACCCAGAAGTTTATGCACACCCCGCGGGGCATTTTCGAGCTGAAGTACTTCTTCTCCAGCCATGTAGCAACCGCCAGTGGTGGCACCTGTTCATCCACCGCAATTCGCGCACTGATCAAGAAACTGGTTGCTGCAGAGAATCCTGCAAAACCGCTGAGTGATAACAAGATAGCCCAACTGCTGGACGAGCAGGGAATTAATGTCGCCCGGAGAACCATTGCAAAATACCGGGAATCCCTGAACATTCCGCCTTCTAATGAGCGGAAGCGTCTGGTTTAATACTTTTATTCATGGAACAACGGGTCTGACCCGATTCAAGATTGCTGATCCAAATAACTAGGAGAATGCCATGCAGATCAACATTACTGGCCATCACGTCGAACTGACTGAATCAATGAGCAACTATGTAGAAACCAAGTTTGAGAAGCTGGAGCGTCATTTCGATAACATCACCAATGCACAGGTCACTCTGAGCGTTGAGAAAACCCGCCAGAAAGCGGAAGCTGATGTCCATGTGGCCGGTGGTCAACTGTTTGCATCCCACGAACATGATGACATGTATGCAGCCATTGACGGCCTGATCGACAAGCTGGACCGTCAGGTAATCAAACACAAAGAAAAGCTGAAGAATCACAAATAATATAAGCCAATGCTGATTTCGGAATTATTAGCACCCTCAAGAGCGCTGTGCGCCCTTGAGGGGGGCAGTAAAAAGCGTGTTCTGGAGATCGCCGCGCAACATATCGCTGAACAGCACCCGGAACTGGTTGCTGACGAGATATTTACCGGCCTGATCAATCGGGAACGCCTGGGCAGCACAGGTATTGGCGAAGGTGTCGCCATCCCTCACTGCCGCTTAACTGACTATCAGAGTCCCATCGGACTACTGATTCAACTTCAGGAAGCAATCGACTTTGACGCTATTGATGGTCGTCCGGTTGATCTCCTGTTTATCCTTCTGGTCCCCGCTGAAGCCTGCGACCAGCACCTCCAGACTCTGGGCAATCTGGCTGAACTGTTCAGTCAGGAAAACTTCCGTGAACGACTGCGACAGGCTGAGTCTGACGATGCGCTCTACACTGCAGCCATTGGCTATCAACAGAGTTAACCAACATGAAGCTGATCATTATCAGTGGCCGCTCCGGCTCAGGTAAATCCACCGCCCTGCAGGCACTGGAAGATGTCGGCTTCTACTGTATCGATAACCTGCCAGCGGCGCTGCTACCGGAACTGGTGGGTCAGATCCTGATTGAACCGGAACACCCGGATCAACTTGCCGTCAGCATTGACGCCCGCAACCTGCACAGCAATCTACAGAAGTTTCCGGAAATATTCACACAACTGCGCCAGACTCTGGGGCTGACCTGCGAACTGTTGTTTCTCGATAGCGCCGAAGCGACCCTACTGAAGCGTTACAGTGCAACCCGTCGCAAACACCCGTTATCGGACGGCGAGCAGGGCCTGCAGGATGCCATTGTTGCTGAACGGACACTGCTGGAACCGCTGGCAGATCTCGCCGACATCCGTATCGATACCACTCGTATGTCGCTCTATGAGCTACGCGACAGCATCAAACTCCGGGTTGCACAGCGTCCGGAACAGGAGCTGTCACTGCAGTTTGAGTCCTTCGGGTTTAAACACGGTGTACCACTGGATGTCGACTTCACTTTTGACGTTCGATGTCTGCCCAACCCCTACTGGATTCCTGAACTACGGGGTCATACCGGGCAGGAAGATCCGGTGATTGGTTTTCTCGAATCACAACCGGATGTTCAGGAAATGCTCGACGATATAATCCATTATCTGGAGCGCTGGTTACCCAGGTTTGAGCAGAACAACCGCAGCTATATCACCATCGGTATCGGCTGCACCGGCGGACAGCACCGTTCAGTTTTCATCACTGAGCGACTGGCTGGTCATTTCCGCTCATCTATGGATAATGTCCAGATACGTCATCGTGAGCTGAAATAAGGATTATCAGGAACATCATGCTGGAAAAACAGATCACCATCATCAATAAACTCGGCCTGCATGCCCGTGCCGCCGCGAAACTGATCAATGTGACCACCTCTTTCTCTGCTGATATTCAACTTCAGAAAGACGGCCGCCAGGTTGATGGCAAGAGCATTATGTCAGTGATGATGCTGGCTGCCAGCAAAGGGACTGAACTGACCATCACCACCAGCGGCGAAGATGAACAGCAAGCTCTGGAAGCGATCGAAACGCTGATCAACAACCGGTTTGACGAAGAAGAATAATCTTTCCGGTCTTATTCCTTTAAAAACAATTCGCTATAATAGGCTCTGGATACGACACCAGAGTCAGGTACTGCCTGCCCAAGCCTCGTAATAACGCCCTCCTCATCTGCCCGGGATTCAGGTATGAACGCCATCACCAATGAGAGCGAACTCGATAAGCTGAATACAGCCCTCGAAGAGGGTGAATTCAAGCAGATCAGTTATACCCTGAATAAAACCCTGCGCCCGTCAGAAGTGGCCCATCTGCTCGACAAATCGCCTCCTAAGGAGCGACGCCTGTTGTGGAGTATGGTCAACAGCGAGAACGAAGCTGATGTATTGCAGGAGCTGGGTGACGATGTCCAGGCTGAGATTCTCAGCACCATGGATACCTCCGAGGTACTGGCGATCTCAGAATCTCTCGAGACCGACGACCTGGCGGATATGATGCAGCTGCTGCCCGAACGGGTAATGCATGAACTGTTGCGCTCGATGGATCACCAGAACCGTGAGCGTCTGGAAAAAGTCCTGTCCTATCCGGAAGATACCGCCGGCGGTCTGATGAATACCGACACCATCACCGTACGGCCGGATATCTCCATTGAAGCGGCGCTGCGTTATCTGCGCCGCCACGATGAACTGCCGGAAATGACCGATAGCCTGTTCGTGGTCAGCAGGAAAGACTCGTTTATCGGCACCCTGCCACTGCGAACCATGCTGGTAAGTGATCCGACTGCCACCGTGCGGGAGATGATGGTCACCGAAACCCATGCCATCGAAGCGGATATGGAAGACAGCAAGGTTGCCCAGCTGTTCGAACAGGAAGACCTGGTATCGGCTCCGGTAGTGGACGAGAACAACAAACTGCTCGGCCGTATCACCATCGATGACGTGGTTGACGTAATCCGGGAGGATGCCGATCACTCTCTGATGAGCATGGCAGGTCTCGACGAAGATGAAGATACCTTTGCGCCGATCATGAAAACCACCCGCCGCCGGGCAGTCTGGCTGGGCATTAACCTGATTACCGCATTTATTGCGTCAGCGGTGATCGGTGTGTTTGAAGACACCATCGAAAAAGTGGTTGCGCTGGCAGTACTGATGCCTATCGTCGCCAGTATGGGCGGCATTGCCGGTAGTCAGGTTCTGACTCTGATGATCCGCGGTCAGGCGCTGGGCCACGTAGAAAAAGCTAACGCAGGCTGGCTGCTGAACCGGGAGCTGGTCGTAGGGACACTGAACGGTGTACTCTGGGCGCTGGTCGTAGCTGCCATCGCAGTGGTCTGGTTTCAGGATATGACCATCGGTGCGATCATCGCCTGCGCAATTGTTATTAATCTGTTTGCCGCCGCCCTGGCCGGTACACTGCTACCGATTATACTGAAAGCTTGGGGCATTGATCCGGCGCTGGCTGGCAGCGTTCTGCTGACAACAATTACTGATGTGGTCGGTTTCCTTGCCTTTCTGGGGCTGGCGACGGTGTTCTACAGCTGATTCGCTGATAGTAAAATAGCCCATCTTCAACAGCCGGGCTGACAAGTGTTAAGAGAGAGTTATGAGTCAACACGACGAGTTTGAATCCCACGATGAGTTTGATGAAGAGTGGGTCTCAAAAACCCAGCGAAAGCGGGAAATGGAAGCATTACAGGCCATTGGCGCCCAACTCCCTGAGCTGAATCAGGAGCAGCTGGACAAAGTACCAATGGGTGATGATCTGCGCCGTGCGGTACTGGAGGCTAAGCGCCTGCAGCCACGCTCAGAAGCGATTCGTCGCCAATTGCAGTATATCGGCCGTTTGATGCGCGGTGAAGATGCTGAAGCAATTCAACAGGCTCTGGACCGCTTTGAAGCAGGTAAGCAAGCTCATCTGCAAATCTTCCATAAACTGGAACGCTGGCGCGATCGCCTGATAGGTGGTGATAATAATGACCTGCAGGCCTATCTCGAAGAAGATGCAGAAGCGGATATTCAGCATCTGCGTCAGCTGCTGCGCAATGCCCAGAAAGAAGCCAAACAGGGTAAGCCTGCCGGTGCTGGCAAAAAGCTGTTTAAGTACCTCAGAGAACGTGCTGAAGCCCGTCTCTAATCGGTATTACCCCCCTTTCTGCGTTTGGGCGATCGCTATCGTGCGTCGCCCTCACCAGGAATAATCACCTCGCCGGTTTTCTCCGCATCAGAATCCTGTTTCTGCTGCAGTAACTCAACCTGAGGATCACTCCAGTCCCCTTTCATGGTATAGCTGACAGTAGCCAGCTTTTCTTTCACCTCATCACCAATCAGCTTATCAAGCAGAAAAGCCACACCAGCAACCTGCGGCGCACCCAGGATCACTGCGGCAAGAGGGATATTGTCCGTCACCGGTAATGTAACAGCCATCTGCTGATCAACTGTCTCCGCCACCAGATCAATGTCTCCGGTAATCGCCATATCAACCGACGGCCCACGCATGATGAATGGTTCTCGGGTCGTAGCCACCCCCTGTCGGATACGATAATCCCCTTTCATACGGTCAAAGCTGATTCCTTTGGCAAACAGATCCGCAAAGTCCAGCTGCAGGCGGCGGCCGATAGCGTTCATATTCAGGATACCGAACACCCGCAGGAAGCCCGTACCACTTCCCGCTCCGACTAACTGACCATCCCGGATATCGAAGCCAGCCTGACCACCGGTCTCAGCCAGCTCAAACGCCCAGGGCGCTCCCGGCCAGCCCAGGTTCAGACTCGCCTTAAAATTATTCGATCTCAGAATCGGTTCAAAACCCGCAGTTTCCAGCGTTTTAGCCAGCTTCTGGTCACTCAGCTGAAGCACCAGCCTTGAGCGGTCTGGCTGTTCAGCTGTCTCCGGTAACCAGCCAAGAGAACCCTGTATCGACATCTCTCCCACCTGGCCGCTGATATCCTCGATCCGGGTCTGACCGTCACTGTTGCGCAGTGCGAACTGCCAGCGCCCCCAGTTTTTCTGTTTAAACAGTAACTCTGAGATATCCACGTTCAGATTAATCAACTGCCCTGGCTTGAGGTTATCAGCGTCTGACTGGCTATCTTCAGCACCTTCAGATTCCTGCCTCGATGCTAACAGTGCATCCAGATCAAGCCGGTCAAATTTCACCTGACTGAGGCCCTGATCCGGCAGGCTGATCTGTCCCCGACTATCTGGATTCTCTACCGAGAGATTCCAACCTGCAGGCTCCCTCCGCAGTCGGAGCGAAGCATTCTCCAGGACATAACCTGAGATTTTCAGTCCTCCGACAGCCACATCAGCACTCACAGCCAGTACTTCAGTCTTCTCAGCAGTGGTAGAAGCAGGGCTATCGTTATCACCCCACACTCCTGCACGCTGTAGCAGATCGATCAGCGCCTCAACATCCAGCTGCGGAATACGACCCAGAACACTGAGTCCGGTGCTACGCTGAAGTGAAGGTGCGGTACCGAATGCCAGAGTCCCTTTCCTGAACACATAGTTATCAACCAACAACTGCGCTTTAAGATCATCTGCCAGGGAGATATAGATAGTCTGAGGCGCATTAAAGTCAGTCTGAACAGTCAGCGGCATCAGCGAGCCCCGGGCTTTGCTATACGGCGGCATCAGACTCAACTGAGTATCTTTCAGGTCACTTTTCAATGTCAGAGAAGCACAATCAGTCCGGGTGCATATAGCCAGCTCAGCCTGATATTTCTGCAGCCCTTCAGCCAGTTTCAACTGCTCAATACCACTCCACTTTCTGAGCGTGTCCATATCCACGGATGAATTGAGGCGAGTGCGAATATGTTGTTTTGTCCCAATTCCTACAGTATCAATACTGGCCTGCATTGGCTGCCCGAACAGTATCCCTGTCAGCGCCTCCGAATGCAGCCCTTTGGCATTCTGATAGGCGATACGCCCATTCACAGAACTGAAGTTTAGTTGGCGAGACTCAGAAACAAGACTGGCATCAGTCAGCACACTGGCAACATCCACCGCTGGCTCCTGCCCGCCCTTTAAAGGAATCGTCAGATCAAGATTGGTTGCCGCGTTACCGGAGACCTTCCAACTGTTGAACTCCTCTCCACCTGAAGACATCACCGGGCTATTCAGCAATGTCGTCACAATATCCGATCCGTCACCGGAGACAGTACCAATCACTTTCAGAGCCTGCTCTCCGGGTGGAAGGTAAACCCAGCCATGATTGATAGTACTGTTAAGAATACGCCCATCAGGTACATTTATTTCCAGCCCCTGATCACGCAATAACAGGCTGGCACGAGCATTACTGACCGCTGGCCAGCCCTGATCATAGACGACTTCAGCCTCGTCAATGTCCATGAACATCTGCACCGTTGGCGACTGCCGGGTCGGCACATCCCGGGTTTCCGTATGCAGCAGAAAACCACCTTGCTTTACAGTCCCCTGCTTCACTGAAGCCTCTACCCAACGCTTAATCTCGGGATCCACTTCAAAATCCGGGATCAGCTCCGGCGCCAGGGACCCGTCAGAATCCTTAACCCCGATCAGTAGCGTCAGTTCACTTTCCTGCATACGATCCATCGGTAGGTAGAGACTCCAACGACCATCGGCATTAATACCCGGCTTACTGAGCTGGGCATACTCACTGCTCAGATGCAGTACATCATCAACAAAACGGATATGTGTAACACCCCGGGCGGCGCTGAATTGCCAGCCTGCTTTATAGATATCAGGGATAAACAATCCGAAATTATTGCTTACCAGGTCGACCCGACCCACAATGCCCTGGCCATCATAATCCAACTCCAGAAGACCATCGATACCAGACATCCCGGGGGCACCATAAGCAGCCTCAACTTTGAGCTGCTGCAGGTCCGCTCGGGCGCTCAGATTCAGCCAATCCTGCGAATCTCCACTGGAACTCTGTGGCCAGCTAATCTGAAGATTATGCACCTCACCTGTGACATCCACTTGCTGTAATGCTTCTACCACCTCTGCCGGTAATCGTGACTGGGCGATAGCCAGCGCACTCAACTGAGCCAGATCAAGGTATCGTGATGACACGGCATGTAGGCGATCCTGCCGGTAATCAACGATCAGCTCCGGAAGTAATAACGGCTTGCTGTTCAGCAACGAAGTAAAATCATGTAGCTGCAGTTGGTAATTGTCCGGTTCAGGTTGCAGCAGAGCAAAGCCGGTAGAAAAGTCCTGCACCAGTAACTTCTGACGCTCCGGCTGCTCGGGAACCAGCTCAAACAGATCGGCTTCCAGACTGCCATGCAGTTTTCTCAGACGTCCTTCCGACCAGTTACCCCAGAATTCCGAACTGAATTCCAGCTGCTCAAGCTGCATCGGCAGGGGTAACACTTCCCGCCCCAGGGCCAGCAGATGGTTATCAAATCCTGCCAGTTTGAAATAGAAGTCGATATTATTGGTGGCCGGATCAAAGCGGTGACTGTCAGATTCAATAACCAGCTTAGCAGCAGCCGCCCGCTGCTGATGCTCAACTTCCAGTTCGCCAATAAAGTGGTGCTGGCCAGTACTGTTTTCGAGGTTAATCCGCTCACTGGTCACCCGCAGCTCTGCTCCGGAAGGCAGTATCAGATCAACCTCGCTGTCATAGAAAAAAATATGGGGTTGTAACCAGAGCGCTGCCAACGGATCAACAGCGGTACTGGCATCGAAAGAGGGAGCGTCCTGCGGCTCTGCACTGGGTTCAGGAGATCGCAGTTGCAGATCGGTCTTCAGCGCCCAGATCTCAACCTTGCTGAGCACAGGCTGCATTGTCATCACTGAGCTGACAGGGTTCAGCCCCAGAATTATCTGATCAGAGCTGACCTGGCCTACCACCCGCGAACGGTGATCTGCGATCTTAAGATCCTGAATCAACAGCGTCGGATAACGTCCTTCCCAACTGGCGTGGATGGCTCCGATAGTCACTTCGGTACGCAGCCGCTCACTCAGATACGACTGTATATCATCCCGGTATTCCGAGATTCCGGGCAGGAGCTGACGTAGCGCAACCGTTAGCAGCGCCACCAGAAGAATAAGGATCACCAGGGCCCAGCCAGACCAGCGGACCAGCACCCGGAGAATTGTTGTAGAGGAAGACACGTATTACCCGATCAGCTTCAGTTATGAGGCAGCAAGCGACTCAGATGCTTATCGCAGCACAACATCAAACTGTTCCGGGCCATACATCGGCTCAACCTGGAATCGAATCGTCTTTCCAATAAAGGCCTCCAGTTCCGCGACATGATCAGATGCATCATCCAGCAGCATCTCAACAACCCGCTCAGCTGCCAGTACCAGATAAGAATCGGTATCGTATGCACGATGCTGACGCAGGATCTCACGGAAAATTTCGTAGCAGACAGTTTCCGGCGTTTTAATTGAGCCGCGACCCTGACAGTGACTGCAGGGTTCACACAGCACATGCTCAAGACTTTCCCGGGTCCGCTTACGGGTCATTTCGACAAGACCCAGCTCTGATACACCAGTCACCTTACACTTAACATGATCCCGTTCCAGTACCCGTTCAAGAGTGCGTAATACCTGACGCTGATGATCCTCATCGGCCATATCGATAAAGTCGATAATAATGATGCCACCCAGGTTACGCAGGCGCAGTTGACGGCCAATTGCGGTCGCCGCTTCAAGGTTGGTTTTGAAGATCGTCTCTTCCAGATTCCGATGTCCGACATAGGCACCGGTATTGATATCCACAGTGGTCATAGCTTCGGTCTGATCAAAGATCAGATAGCCACCGGATTTCAGCTCAACCTTGCGACCCAGCGCCTTCTGAATCTCTTCTTCAATATTATAGAGATCGAAGATTGGCCGCTCACCCGGATAGTACTCCAGGATAGTATCAATCTCTGGTACCAGCGCCGTCGCAAACTCTTTCGACTTCTGAAATGTCTCTTTGGAATCAATACGGATTCGCTCAACACTGGAATGCGCCATATCCCGCAGCGCACGCATATTCAGCGGCAGGTCCTCGTAGATACAGGAAGGAGCAGAAAACTCCTTAATCTTTCTGGCAATCGACTCCCAGAGGCGACACAGAAATACCACATCCTGTTTCAGTTCAGATTCTGAAACACCTTCCGATACTGTCCGCAGAATAAAGCCACCGACATTGGTTTCCTGATCATCCAGTTCTGCAACCACCGATTCGACCATCCCTCGCAGACGATCACGCTCTTCGCTGTCCTCAATACGCTGGGAGATACCGATGTGCTCATTACCCGGCATATACACAAGATAGCGGGATGGGATAGAGAGATTGGTCGTCAGTCGCGCACCTTTGGTACCAATCGGGTCCTTGGTAACCTGCACCACCAGAGACTGCCCCTCTCTCAGGAGCCGGTTAATGGCGTAGCTGCCCTTACCGTTATCGTCTTCATCTTTCGGTTGTTGCAGTTCATCCACATGAATAAAAGCCGCCCGTTCGAGACCAATATCCACGAATGCCGCCTGCATTCCCGGCAACACCCGTACAACCTTACCTTTGTAGATATTGCCAACAATACCGCGCCGCTCAGCCCGCTCAATATAGATCTCCTGCGGCATACCGTTTTCTATCACGGCAACCCGGGTCTCGATCGGGGTAAAGTTGATCAGAATCTCTTCACTCATGCTCAGTCCCTACACGCATTCTGCCAGACCTCAATCCCATGATGGGCCAGCAACTGAGCAGTTTCCAGCAGAGGTAAACCCACTACCGCCGAATAACTGCCTGAAATATCAGCAACAAATACTGCACCCAGCCCCTGGATGCCATAACCGCCCGCTTTATCCTGTGGCTCACCGGTTTCCCAGTAAGCGTCGCATTCTGAATCTGATAAACAACGAAAGCGGACCTCTGTAGTGACTACAGTAGCACGAATTTGTTCCCCACAAGCAACCGCAATAGCAGTCATAACCTGATGATTATTATCGGAAAGAGACTTCAGCATCCGGATTCCATCCGCTTTATCTCTGGGCTTGCCCATCACTTCGCCCTGCAGCACCACCACTGTATCGGATCCCAGCACAATAGCTCCGGGGTCACTCACCGCTACCCCCGCCTGTGCTTTCTCACGCGCTAACCGTTCGACAAACACTTCAGCCGCTTCACCAGGCTGTTGAATTTCAGGAATATCGACGGGCCGACGAGTGCAGCTGACTCCTATCTGCTGCAGTAATTCAAAGCGACGGGGCGATGCAGAAGCAAGAATCAGATCACTCATAACAGGTATCCGGCTTAATCAGGTGACATGGAAAGTACGACGTAAGCCCCGCAGCAGCACAAACAACCAGGGCCAGAACAGACCACTCATGACAGCGGGAAGAAGGAAAATCAGATTATCATTACGGGTACCCAGCAACCCGTGTACCCAGTTGAACAGCAACTGATTAATACCCACCAACACCATTACCATCACAGCCTGCTGTACCAGCGGGAACATCCTCAATCGCTTATAAAGCAACAGCGTCAGATAACTGATAACTAAAAGCGAGATAACATTAAGACCGAGCGGGCTGCCCTTGATCAGATCCAGTCCCAGCCCCACGGCTGCTGCAGAAAACAAACCGATCCGCTCCGGCAGCGCCATGACCCAGTAAATCAGAATCATGATCACCCACTCCGGGCGGAACCACTCAATCATGTGAGGCAATGGCATCTGACTGAGCATAAAACCGACCAGAAAGGTCGCCAGAATAATCGAGCCACCACCACGCTTATTGTTCACTGACGGCCGCCTCCACAGACGTTGCCGTCACCTTGCCTTCACCGGCTGATTCCTGCTCAGCTGGCAGCGTCAGCGCCTGGGGCATATCCACCAGCAACAGATGGCGACTCTTATTCAGCATCGCCGTCGGCATCGCTTTAACCAGCGCGAATGGCTGGCCAGGATCACGCTTCACACTGGTCACTTTAGCCACCGGATACCCTTTCGGGAAACGTCCACCAAGTCCTGAAGACACCAGCAGATCGCCTTCCCGGATATCTGCAGTATCCGGCACATGACCCAGTTCCAGCTCAGAGAATGAACCGTTACCCAGGGCGATCGAACGGAAACCGTTACGATTCACCTCTACCGGAATAGCGTGACGGGAATCGGTAATCAGCATTGCCCGGCTGGTGTAATGGCTCAGCTCAACAATCTGCCCCATGATACCGCCGGAATCCAACACCGCCTGACCAACATAGACATCATCTTCGGAACCGCGGTTGAGGATAATCTGATGCTGGAAAGGATCGGGATTTACGCCGATCAGTTCGGTTAGCGCGACATCCTGTTCCAACCGCTGACGGCCTGCCAGCAGTTCACGTAAGCGAACATTCTCAGCGGTCAGGGATGAGACCTGCTGTACCCGCTGCTTAAGCAGTAACGCTTCCTGGCGCAGACGACGGTTCTCATCCACCAGCTCTTTACGGGTCACCAGTACATCACTGAGCTCATCGGCAACCTGCGCTGGGGTATCTACCACCCACTGTAGCGGCGTAATCACCAGTGACAGATAGGAACGGGCCTGATTCATCTGTGCCCATTTCAGGTCCAGCACGATCAGCACCACGGCCAGTATCAGTAAAACGACAAAACGGGTCCATGAAGACCCGCTATTAAAGATTCTAGCGATGGGACACCTCCTGTCCGGGGTATCCCTTCGCCTGTATCAGACGAACAGTTTCGACCATGAAATTATTCGAACGTCAGTAGTTCAAAGGCATGCTTATCCAGCAGTTCCAGAGCGCGACCGCCACCACGGGCAACGCAGGTCAGCGGATCTTCTGCAACGATTACCGGCAGACCGGTCTCTTCGCTCAGCAGCTTATCCAGGTTGCGAAGCAACGCACCGCCGCCAGTCAGCACAATACCGCGCTCAGCAATATCCGATGCCAGTTCCGGCGGGCACTGTTCCAGCGCACTCTTCACTGACTGAACAATCGCCGACAGCGGCTCCTGCAGCGCTTCCATAATCTCATTGCTGTTCAGGGTAAAGCTACGCGGAATACCTTCTGCCAGGTTACGGCCACGCACGTCAATCTCAAACGTTTCCGGGGTCGGGTATGCGGTACCGATCTCCTGCTTGATACGCTCAGCGGTCGCATCACCGATCAGGCTACCGTAGTTGCGGCGGATATAGGTCACAATACCTTCATCAAAGCGGTCACCACCGACACGCACAGACTCAGAGTAAACAATACCGTTCAGAGAGATGATTGCGATCTCGGTGGTACCACCGCCGATATCCACGACCATTGAACCGTTCGCTTCTTCAACCGGCAGACCGGCACCGATCGCCGCGGCCATCGGTTCTTCAATCAGATACACATCACGGGCACCGGCGCCCATGGCTGATTCTTTAATCGCCCGGCGCTCTACCTGAGTAGACTGACAAGGTACACAAACCAGTACCCGCGGGCTTGGTGTCAGGAAGCTGTTATCGTGCACTTTGCTGATAAAGTGCTGCAGCATTTTCTCAGTTACATGGAAATCTGCGATAACGCCATCTTTCATCGGCCGGATAGCGGTGATGTTACCCGGGGTCCGGCCCAGCATGCGCTTAGCATCAGTACCTACTGCAGCAACGGTTTTCTGCGCGCCGTTGCTGCTCTGCCGAATGGCAACCACTGAGGGTTCATTCAGCACAATGTCCTTATCGCGAACATAAATAAGGGTATTTGCAGTGCCTAAATCGATGGAAAGATCACTGGAAAAAATCCCTCGAATTTTCTTAAACATTGAGTGTCCGCCCTAAATTGTGCAAACGCACATTTTCTTAGTCATAAAAAAACGCCCACTGTAGCAACGGCGGGGATTTTGGGCAAGCCGCAAATGTGTTAACGTAGCCCTTTCTTTAAGGAATAACAGGAAAAAATTGCACTTTTCCGGTCCCGTTTCGAAATACGCTCACAAGCGACGAAAAAAGGCCCGGCAATGTCCGCAATTCACGACTGTTTTCGCTCAAAATTTATCGCCAATCTGTGAGAATCCAATAATGGCTCTAGACCGCTCTGATGTGGAAAAAATCGCCCACCTCGCGCGCCTGCAGATCGCCGATCAGGATGTTCAGGAATATGCTGAAAACCTGACCAGCATCCTTGATCTGGTAGACCAGATGCAGGCTGTAGACACCTTCGACGTAACCCCGATGGCACACCCGCTGGATGCAGTACAACGCCTGCGTCTGGACGAAGTCACTGAGGGTAATCAGCGCGATCACCTGCAAACAGTGGCTCCAGCCGTTGAGGCCGGCCTGTTCCAGGTACCTAAAGTTATTGAATGAGTCATCCCCTACCCGTTTAAGGAATCATCATAATCATGTTTGAGAAAACACTTGCCGAACTGGCGCAGGGGCTGTCATCCGGCGAATTCAGCAGCGTCGAGCTGACCCAGGCATATCTGGACCGCATCAAAGCAGAAGATGGCCAGCTGAACAGCTACATCTCCATCACTGAAGAACAAGCACTGGCACAGGCAAAAGCGGCCGATCAGGCCCGTGCTGCTGGCGAAGCTGGTGCATTTACCGGTCTGCCGGTTGCCCACAAAGACATTTTCTGTACTCAGGGCGTTCGCACCAGCTGCGGCTCTAAGATGCTGGATAATTTTGTCTCTCCGTACGATGCGACGGTTATCGAAAAGTTTAATGCTGCCGGCGCAGTGATGCTGGGTAAAACCAACATGGACGAGTTCGCGATGGGCTCCTCCAATGAATCCAGCTTCTATGGTCCATCCCGCAACCCGTGGGATAAAGACCGCGTACCAGGTGGTTCTTCCGGCGGTTCAGCCGCGGCTGTGGCTGGTCGTCTGGCGCCGGCTGCAACCGGTACCGATACCGGCGGTTCAATCCGTCAGCCCGCGGCACTGTGCGGCATTACCGGCCTGAAACCGACTTACGGCCGGGTATCCCGTTACGGCATGATCGCCTTTGCTTCATCACTGGATCAGGGCGGTCCGATGACGCGCACTGCAGAAGATGCAGCGATGATGATGAATGTGATGGCCGGTTTTGATCAGCGTGACTCCACCAGTCTGGATCGCGAAGTACCGGACTACACTCTGAAGCTCAACGAATCCCTGGCCGGTCTGAAAATCGGTCTGCCGAAAGAGTTCTTCTCCAATGATATCGATCAGGAGATCGCCGCTCAGGTTCAGTGTGCGATTAAAGAGTTCGAAGCACTGGGGGCAACGGTAAAAGAGATCAGCCTGCCGAATACCCACCTGGCTATTCCGGCTTACTACATCATTGCGCCGGCAGAAGCTTCATCTAACTTGTCCCGTTTCGACGGTGTTCGCTACGGCTACCGTTGCGAGAACCCGGTGGATCTGGAAGACCTGTACAAGCGTAGCCGTGGCGAAGGCTTCGGTGCCGAAGTACAGCGTCGTATCATGGTAGGTACTTACGCCCTGTCCGAAGGCTTCTACGATGCTTACTACAAGAAGGCACTGCAGATTCGCCGCCTGATCCAGCAGGATTACGTCAATGCGCTGCAGGAAGTGGACATCATTATGGGCCCGACCACCCCGCATCCGGCCTTTAAACTGGGCGAGAAAACCTCCGACCCGGTGGCGATGTACATGGAAGATATCTTTACTATCTCCCTCAACCTGGCGGGCATGCCTGGTATGTCTGTGCCATGCGGTTTTGCTCAGGGCGGCCTGCCTGTAGGCCTGCAGATGATCGGTAACTACTTTGCTGAAGAGCGCCTGCTGAATGCAGCGCACCAGTTCCAGCAAGCGACCGATTGGCACAAACAATCGCCTGTAAACGCGTAAAGAATTTAACGCCGCAGCTGATGCTGCGGCCTGAAGAGGTTTATAAAATGGAATGGGAAGCAGTCATCGGGCTTGAGATTCACGCCCAACTGGCGACTAAGTCCAAAATCTTCTCCGGCGCCAGCACCGCTTTTGGTGCGGAGCCTAACACTCAGGCTTGCGCCGTTGACCTGGCACTGCCGGGCACTCTGCCAGTATTCAACGCTGAAGCACTGCGCATGGCTGTGATGTTCGGTCTGGCGATTGATGCTGAGATCGGTTACACCTCGGTGTTTGACCGTAAAAACTACTTCTATCCGGATCTGCCGAAAGGCTATCAGACCAGTCAGCTGTTTCACCCGATAGTGGGTATCGGCCACGTCGATATTGAACTGGAAGATGGTACCACCAAGCGTGTCGGCGTAACCCGCGCACACCTGGAAGAGGACGCTGGTAAATCCCTGCACGAAGAGTTTCCGAGCATGACCGGTATCGACCTGAACCGGGCCGGTACGCCGCTGCTGGAGATCGTATCCGAGCCGGATATGCGCAGCGCTGAAGAAGCGGTTGCTTACGTGAAGAAGATTCACTCTATCGTAACCAACCTGGGTATCTGCGACGGCAACATGGCCGAAGGTTCCTTCCGTTGCGACTGTAACGTCTCCGTGCGTTACAAGGGCGAAGAAGAGTTCGGCAACCGCACCGAGACCAAGAACATCAACTCCTTCCGCTTTATCGAAAAAGCGATCAAGGGCGAGATTGAGCGTCAGATCGATCTGTTGGAAGACGGCGGTACCATCACTCAGGAAACCCGCCTGTATGATGCAAACAAAGATGAAACCCGCTCCATGCGTAGCAAGGAAGAGGCCAACGACTACCGTTACTTCCCCTGCCCGGACCTGCTGCCGATCGTGATCGATGACGAGTATGTCAGCAAGCTGCGCGACACCTTGCCAGAACTGCCAGACGCCCGTAAGGCGCGCTTTATCGAACAGTTCAAGCTGAGTGATTACGACGCTATGGTTCTGTCCGCCTATCGTGATCTGGGCAGTTACTTCGAAACAGTGGCCGACAAAGCGGGCGATGCCAAACTGGCGGCTAACTGGGTGATGGGCGAACTGTCCAAGCACCTTAACCAGAATGATACCGAGATCGCCAACTCGCCGGTAACAGCAGAGATGCTGGGTGGACTGCTGCAACGGATCAGCGATAACACCATCACTGGAAAGATTGCCAAGCAGGTCTTCGAAGCACTGTGGGCCGGCGAAGGCAGCAGCGCGGATGAAGTGATCGAAGCTAAAGGGCTGAAGCAGGTTACCGACACCGGCGCTATCGAAGCGATGGTGGATGAAGTGATCGCTGCTAACCAGCCGCAGGTAGATCAGTACGTCAATGCAGAGCCAGAGAAACGCGGCAAAATGATCGGTTTCTTCATGGGCAAAGTAATGCAGGCCTCTCAGGGCAAAGCGAACCCGGGCCAGGTGCAGGGTATGCTGAAGCAGAAGCTGGACGCACTGGCTGGCTGATCAGGCCGCTACAAACGACCATACTAAGCGTTAAAAACGATAAGCTGATCCGGGGAACCGGATCAGCTTTTTTTGACTCTGATATTCTGTAACAGCGTCAACAGGCAGCGCTTTTTTCACCCGGCCTGATGAATATCAATCCAAAAAAGCGCTGTTTACGTCTAATCTTAACGCTGTCGCTGCAAAAATCAGCGACTGTCTGTTCAGGCTCAAGATTCAGACTCACTTTACAGGCTTACTTTTCAGGAAAAGGAGTAACCGCCATGCCAATCGCCACCTTTGCCGCCGGATGTTTCTGGGGCGTCGAAGCGCAATTTGCCAAGCAACCCGGAGTGTTTAAGACTACTGTCGGCTATATGGGCGGCCATACCGAGAACCCGACCTATGATCAGGTTTGCGAAAAAACAACCGGTCATGCGGAAGTGGTTCAGATTGAGTATGACGATCAGCAGATCGATTATGATGCTCTGCTGGATCTGTTCTGGCAGATGCACGATCCAACTACCCTGAACCAACAGGGGGCGGATATTGGCGATCAGTACCGCTCGGCGATCTTCTACCATAATGATCAGCAACGCATTATGGCCGAACAGAGTATGGTGGTACTGGATAAGAGTGGCATCTTCGGTGATCCGATTGTGACGCAGCTGGCCCCCGTCGATACCTTCTGGCGGGCAGAGGAATATCACCAGCAGTATCACGCTAAAAACGGCGGCAGTTGCGCTATCTGAATAAAGACCTACGGAAAAATGTAGCGAGGACGTGCCTCGCTACATTCTTATACTTAACAGTAAGGCTATAACTGAGCCGCCAACCGGGTACCCTGATCAATCGCCCGTTTAGCATCCAGCTCAGCAGCGACATCCGCTCCACCAATCAGGTGAACCGGCTTTGATTTAATACCTTCAGCCAGAGCCCGCTGCGGTTCCTGTCCGGCGCAGATAATGACATTATCCACAGCCAGCACCTGCGGCTCACCTGCCACTGTCAGGTGCAGACCTTCATCATCAATACGCTGGTATTCACAGCCCGCCAGCATTTCGACCTTACGCTTCTGCAGACCCAGACGATGCGCCCAACCGGTTGTCTTACCCAGGTTCGCCCCCACCTTGCTCTGCTTACGCTGCAACAACCAGATCTGACGTGGTGAAGGCTCGAATGCTGG
Source organism: uncultured Amphritea sp. (assembly GCA_963669425.2). Taxonomy (GTDB): domain Bacteria; phylum Pseudomonadota; class Gammaproteobacteria; order Pseudomonadales; family Balneatricaceae; genus Amphritea. The sequence continues at coordinate 367,594 of CAXXNC010000002.1, read as the reverse complement.
AGCCATGCCTTCCACCCCACCACGGGAAGAGAAGGTCATATCGATGCCCCACTCCGCCATAAATGCCGGAATATCCTGACTACTGGCAACGCCCTGATGGCTCAGGTACTCACTGACATCAAAGCCGATACCGCCGGCACCGATCACTGCGACTTTCTCACCGACTGCAGCTTTGTCGCGCAGTACATCCAGATAACTGAGCACTTTAGGGTGATCCACACCTTCAATATCCGGAGTGCGTGGGCTGATACCGGTCGCCAGAATCACCTCATCGAAGTCGGCCTGTTCCAGTTGTTCTGCCGAAACCTTCTGTCCTAGCTTCACTTCAACGCCTGTCAGTTCCAGCTGACGTTTGAAGTAACGCAGAGTCTCGTAGAACTCCTCTTTGCCCGGTACCTGCTTGGCAATGTTGAACTGCCCACCAACCTCATCCGCAGCATCAAACAGCGTGACCTGATGGCCCCGCTGCGCAGCGGTAGTGGCGAATGCCAGACCCGCGGGGCCAGCACCAACAACCGCCAGCTTTTTAGGCTTGTCCGTAGCAATAATTTGCAGCTCGGTTTCATGACAGGCACGCGGGTTGACCAGACAACTGGTCAGACGGCCTCCAAAGATATGGTCCAGACAAGCCTGGTTACAGCCGATACAGGTATTGATCTCATCCGCACGGCCCTGTTCAGCCTTAACCACAAATTCAGGATCCGCCAGGAATGGGCGCGCCATGGAGACCATATCAGCGTCGCCATGGGCCAGCACCTTCTCGGCAACATCAGGCATATTGATCCGATTGGAAGTAATCACCGGCACATTCAGCGCTTCACGCACCTTTGCCGTCACCCAGGTAAAGGCTGCACGTGGCACCTTGGTGGCAATCGTCGGAATCCGGGCTTCATGCCAGCCGATACCGGTATTAATGATCGTGGCACCGGCCTGCTCAATTGCCCGCCCCAACTGCACAATCTCTTCGTAGCTGCTGCCACCGTCAACCAGATCCAGCATCGACAGACGGTAGATGATGATAAATTCTTCACCGACCCGCTCGCGCACCCGCTTCACGACCTCGATAGCCAGGCGAATTCGGTTATCGTATTCACCACCCCATTCGTCATCACGCTGATTAGTTCGGGTGGCGATGAACTGGTTAATAAAATACCCCTCTGATCCCATCACCTCGACGCCATCGTAACCGGCTTCTTTGGCCAGTTCTGCGCAGTTGGCAAAATCCTCAATCTGTTGCTCGATTTCATCGATGGATACCGCATGAGGCTGAAACGGATTGATCGGAGCCTTAAGCGGTGATGGAGCCAACGGTTGGGGGTTATATGCATAACGCCCGGTATGCAGGATCTGCATACAGATCTTACCGCCTTCGGCATGCACAGCATCAGTAACGACACGGTGATTCTCGACATCCTGTGAGGTTGCCATCAACGCAGCGTGAGCATGTACCGCTGCCTGTTGATTGGGGCCGATACCACCGGTCACGATCAGGCCTACGCCACCCCGGGCGCGTTCAGCATAAAATGCCGCCATACGTTCAAAGCCGTTCGGTGCTTCTTCCAGACCCAAGTGCATAGAGCCCATCAGGACACGGTTTTTCAGAGTGGTAAATCCCAGATCCAACGGTTGTAATAAATTCGGATATTGGCTACTTGCGGTCATTATCTTGTTCTCACCTGATTATTCTTTTGCTTTCTCATATTCAGTCTTTTTGCATCAGCGGTTTATAGCCCCGCAACGGCTCATATTCCGGACAAGCTTTCTGCATCATGGCAGAAAAGCTCTGCATCAGATCAGCAGGCTGAAACATGCCCGCCTGCCATGTGGCCATATAGCGCAGACTGTCTTCGACACTGTGATCGCGGCTGAAATTCAGCATCTCTTTAGTGCCAAACACTGCCAGTGGTGACTGCTGGGCGATCTGTGCAGCGATCTCCATAACACCACGAAGCATTGCCTCAGCATTCGGATAACAGGCATTCACAAAACCACTGCTGACAGCTTCATCCGCATGCATCTTACGGGCGGTATAGGCCAGCTCCCTAGCCAGCCCCGGAGCAATCAGCTTTGGCATTCGTTGTAGCGTCCCCAGGTCGGCAGTCATACCGATAGCGGTTTCTTTTATAGTGAAATAAGCATTCTCTGTGCAGTAACGCATATCAGCTGCGCATACGAGATCTACCGCGCCACCGATACATCCGCCCTGAATCGCAGTCAGCACCGGAATTCGTAATTGCTCCATCTGGTTAAAGCAGGCCTGCAGATCCAGCACCAGACGCCGAACAGCTTCCCCACGTCGTCCCGGCTCCCCCTGAAACAACTCAGGATCCGGTTGCGTGAAAACTTCGGTATCCATACCGGAACAGAAGTGCTTACCTTCGCCGGAGATCACCAGCACACGGATCTCAGGATCTGTGCCCAGTTGCCTTAATGCTTGCGGAAACTCCTGCCAGAACGCCCGGTTCATCGAGTTGCTCTGTTCCGGCCGGATAAATTTCAGATGGCCGATGCGGTCCTTTATCTCAATACTGAGGGTGCTGTAATCCATGCTTATCTCACCATTATGATTATTTTTTAAACAAACTGGACAGCGTCAAGATAGAGCGATATTTTGACACTGTCAAGATTGATTGATACCTTCCCCTCATGACTGATACCAAGACCACAACCTCCGGACGCCAGAGCTATCACCATGGTGACCTGCAACAATCCCTGCTTCAGGCTGCCACGGAGATGATCGCTGAAGGTGGTACCGAGAGCCTGTCTATGCGCAAGCTGGCAGACCGGGTAGGCGTCTCCCGAACCGCGCCGTATCATCATTTCAAAGATAAGAATGAACTGCTCTGCGCTATTGCAGAACAGGGCTTTCGCCGTCAGGAGTCGATCCTTAACCGGGCCCGTGAAGCATCCGGAACAGAATCATTGCAGGCGGTATTCCGCCAGTACGTCCTGACATACATCGAATCATCCCATCAACACCGTGAGCAGTATGATCTGATGTTTGGCCGGGAGATCTGGCGCAACGGACAACCGACAGCCTCACTGCAACAACTATCCAAAGAGAGTTTTCAGAACTGGCTGAACTGGGTGACAGAACTGCAGCAAGTCGGCCTGCTTCGCGGCGAGAATCCTTTAAGAACCGCTCAGATTACCTGGGCAACCCTCCACGGGCTGTGCCGTTTACTCAATGATGGCATCTACACCGAGGACAGCCATCTGCAACAGATGTGCGACAGCGCCATCGCGATGATGCTTAACTGACCGGCGGCAGCGACCAGAAAATCGCACCATTATGGGGATTCAACTTTAGTACAGCGGTTCTAACACCGACAATTGTTGATTATGATTTCCAGACACTAAAGAAGTAAGCACTCCATGGAAGGTTGCAGTCTGGAGAGCTATATAATGAAAATAAAAACCCGCCTGACGCTGGTCACCCTGAGTACCATGATTGTTCCGATGCTGCTGGCTTGCCTGGTGATCGGATACAACAGTTATCAGGGATTTCTTGAGGGCTTCACTGAAGAAACCCGACGGAACCTGACCACCAAACGCGAAACTCAGCGTAAACAGCTGGAGGATTACTTCAGCACCATCGAAAGCCAGATCATAAACTTTGCCGCCGGTAATACCGTCACCTCTGCCATACAGGCCTTCAGAGACGGGTACAGAACTTACACTCACGAGATGGCTCCAGCTGCGGATAAGGTTCAGCAAGGGCTACAGAGTTACTACCGCAATCAGTTCAATACTCTTTACCAGGAAAAAAACGGTAAAGCCTATCCTGTTGATAAGATTATCAACACGATCAACCCGTCCGGTGCGGCACTCCAGCATCAGTATATCGCCAGTAATAAGCACCCTCTGGGCAGTAAGCATCTGCTGGATAAAGCCGATGACTTCAGTAACTACACCCGCGCGCACGGTCAGTATCACCCGATTATCCGACAGTACCTGGAATCTTTTGGTTACTACGACATTTTCCTCATCGATGACGAAACAGGTAACGTGGTCTACTCAGTTTTCAAAGAGGTCGATTACGGCACCTCCCTTAAAACAGGGCCATTTGCGCAATCAGGTCTGGCTCAGGCATTTAAAGCATCACTGAAAACCGGTACAAAAGCGCAGCCGGTATTGATCGATTTTGCCCCTTACCTGCCCTCCTATGAAGGCTATGCCTCCTTTATCGCCACCCCGATTATCAAGCGTGGATCACGTATCGGAACGCTGATCTTCCAGATGCCACTGGACCGGATTAATAATCTGATGACCTATGAGCAGAATTGGAAAGAATTTGGTCTCGGCCAGAGTGGCGAAACCTACCTGATCAATGATCAGGGTCTGATGCTCAGCGAAAGCCGGTTCCTGATTGAAGACCCTCAGGGTTTTCTGCAAGCCCTGCAACAGGGCGGTATCAGCAGCACAGTTGTGGATGCCATTAATGCGCGGGGGACCGGCATTGGTCTGATGCCGATCAAGTCCCCCGGTAGCGAAGCCGCGCTGAGTGGTCAGACAGGTTTTCAGATCTTCGATGACTACCGGGGAGTACCAGTGTTATCGGCCTACAGCCCTGTGGATATCAAAGGGATGCACTGGGCCATTCTCAGTGAAGTTGATCGCGATGAAGCCTTCGCTGCGGCAGAACAGATGAAACAGGTTGTGATCTGGGAAACCATTCTGTTTGCTATCGGTACAACAATCGTCGCAGTGCTGGTTGGCCTGACTGTTGCCCGGATGCTCACCAAACCTATCGTTCGCCTGCAGAACACGGTACAGAAGATCGAGCAGGATTCCGATCTGTCACTGACAATTGAAGAAAAAGGCGATGAAGAGATCCGTAACGTCGCTGCTGCTGTTAACAGCATGCTGGGGCGGGTACGGGGGATCCTTCAGGAGATTGACCGCACCAGCACCGACCTGAAATCGATGTCCACCCAGCTCAACGGACTGGCTAACGACGCCAATGAAGGGGCGCAGGATCAGCAGAGTGAATGTCAGGAAGTTCAGGTTGCCGCCAGTGAGATGTCTCAGGCAGCCAGCTCTACCGCCGAAGGCACCGCCAGCACCTCGGTGCAGACGCAACAGGCCGATGCCACCACCCAGTCGACCCAGGACAGTCTGCAGAAAAACATCCTGATCATCTCCAGCCTGTCTGATGATCTGGAACAGGCTAATCTGGTGATTCAGGAACTGGCATCCGAATCGGAAAATATCGGTAAGGTACTGGATGTGATTACCGGCATTGCCGAACAGACCAATTTGCTGGCACTCAACGCAGCAATTGAAGCAGCCCGGGCCGGCAGTGCAGGACGGGGCTTTGCCGTGGTAGCAGATGAAGTACGGATGCTGGCGCAGCGCACACAAACGGCGATTGGCGACATCCAGTCGATGATTGAAGCGGTACAGGACGGCTCCCGCAAAGCAGTTTCAGTGGTTGAACAGGGCCGTGAGAAAGCCTCGCAGAACGTTGCTGAAGCAGCGATCACCGATGAAGCGATGAGTCAGACCATTCAGGCCATTGATCAGATCGCCCGCACCAATGAATCCGTTGCTACTGCAGCAGAAGAGCAAAGCGTGGTCGCCCGGAATCTGACAGAACGTTTCGATAAAGTCAGCGATATTGCTAATCAGATCTCGCAGCAGAGTAATGATATCTCTCTGATGAGCGAAGAGATCGACTGCTGCTCCCGGAATCTGTCCAGACAGGTCAGCCAGTTTAAGGTCTGACCGAGGACTGACGATACTGGGCCGGGGTCTCCCCGGTCCAGCGCCGGAACGCCCGGATAAAGTTACTCGGCTCAGTAAAGCCCAGCAGATAAGACACCTCACCGATACTGCGCTGACTGTTACTGAGATACTGCTGCGCCAGTTGCGCGCGCGTCTCCTCCAGTAACTGCTTGTAGGTGAGACCTTCCTCTTTCAGGCGACGCTGCAGGGTTCGGCTGCTCATATTCAGCTGTTGCGCAATCTCATTCAGATCAGGCAATCCCGAAGGCAACGATTCAATCACCTGATGCCGGATCTGCTGCTGTAACGACCCGGTCTGCAAGCGGGCCAGATACTCCATCACAATCTGATCATTGGCCCGGGCCAGCTCTGCATTGGCCATCGGCAGCGGCTGATCAAGGATATTAAGATCAAACCAGAGGCAGTTCTCAGGGGCATCATACTCAGGATCACAGCCAAAGAATTCAGCGAACAGATCGTCCCGACCAGGTCGTGGTCGCTGCAAACTGACCCGCACCGGATCGACCGAATCCCCGCGGCTGATACGACACAGGTGCACAAACATGGCCAACGCACCATCGATTGACGCCGGCGCCGCAATACCAGCAGCAACCGGTAACCGGAACCAGAGTTTCAGTTGCCCCTGCTCTTCATGGAGTTCAATGTCACCGGCGGTAGTCAGCAACCGGAAAAAGCGCACCAGACGTTCCAGTGACTGCCTGAGCGTCTGACTGGCCATCCAGGAAAATCCCAGGCCATGCAACGCCACCGGCTGAATACTCCGGGCAAACTGAATACCAAAACCATCATCCGTCGCCGACACCGCCAGACGCCAGACCTGCTGTAATGACGCAGCACTGATCCGCTCATCATCAACGCCGGTTAGCTTAACCCCTGCCTGTTCGAAAATACCTGCAGCATCTCCCCCAAGCATCTGCAGAGTGCTCCAGAGCGTACGTGCAATACCGTTATGGGTCGTGAAAGGTGTCTGAGGCTGCTCTGGCATCGTAAAAACAGTCGCAATTCAATAAATATGGTCAGATGGCGGCGGAGGACTATCCTCTGTCAGGGAATGATTATCACCGCTTCAGGCTCACTCTATACCATTAAGCAAGATTGTTCACCGATACGGAGTAGCATCATGTCCCGTCGACTTACCCTGATTCTGCTGGCCATCCTGTTGCATGGCTGTAGCAATAACCAACAGATTAAAACGCTTGCCCATGCGGACCAGATGGCCACCACATACTGGAGCGATGGTGCGCAAATCTATCTGGCACCGGGACTGGACAGTGTGGAGCTGGACCGTTACAAGACCGTGATCCTGGAACCGGTCAGCTATATTGATGACCTGCCAGGTAAAGCCGCGGATATCACACCTCAGGAGCGTCAGTATCTGCGCCGCCAGCTGGACCAGAGTCTCAGACAAGCGCTCGGAAACAGCATGATTCAGGTCCAAAAGCCAGCTAAGGATACTCTGGCAGTCAGAGTGACCATCACATCGCTCAGGCGTCACTCCCCGGAACGGGGTGTGACGGATTATCTGCCCTTCCGGCTGGTCATTGACAGTGCCAGTGCCGTGATCAACACCCTCCAGGATGAAGAGGAAATCGTATACAGCGTTGCCATCGAAATGGAGGGCTATGACGCCACCACCGGCAAACCACTGTTTGCAATGGCAGACCAGCGAACCACTGAGCCTGTCACCGTTACCACTGGCAGTTCAGCAACGGCATCACTCGACCCAGTGGTGCAATACTGGAGCGAGCGCTTTCAGCAAAACTGGCGACGGAAGCAGGGCACCACTCTGTAATTGCTGATTACTGCAGCTGAGCCAGCCCGATATCAGAACGAACCCAGATCTCCACCCGGCGATTGCGCTGACGCCCCGCTCGGGTCAGATTGGAAGCGATAGGCACTGCCTCCCCCATACCCTGTACCTGCTTAACGTTGATACCCCGGGCAAACAGGGCCTGCTCAACAGCTTGCGCCCGCAACAGAGACAGACGCTGATTCGCTTCCGGCTCCCCGATACTGTCCGAAAAACCGATCAGAATGACATTCTGAGCCGGATTATCCTCAAAGAACCGAACCACCCGATCCAGGTCCCGCTGAGCTTTGTTATCCAGAATGGTGGTACTGCTGTTGAAACGGAAGTTCAGCGACAAACGCTCAGCATTCTGAGTCAGGCGACGATATGTCGGTGGCAGATCGGCACTCAGCGCCGGGCGGTTCTGGCTGATATTCTGCGAGATAAAACCGGCTTTTTTCACCACATCCTGACCGGCTTCTGACAACGCAAAGCTGACAAAACGATGCAACACAGAAGCCGTATCAACACTGGCCGGCTCATACATATACAGTCGACGCACCAACGGATAATCTTCCGTTGAGATCGTGAATGATGTCGGATAGATCGGCTGAGCTTTCTCTTCATCGGAAACGGCCAGCGCTTTTGCACGCAAAATATATGGCAGACCGATAAAACCAATAGCGCCGCGCTCTTTACTCACCAGATCCGATAACTCAATACTGGACTCAATCCGGGCCGCATCACTGCTCAGCTCAACACCGTGTTTCTTCAGCACCATCGACTTAAACGAATCCCAGGTTCCTGAGTTAGCATCTCTGGCGTAAATTCTGACCGGCATATCGCCGCCACCGAAAGCAGACCAGTTTTTCACCTGGCCGGAAAACAGTGCCGCCAACTGTGCGGTGCTCAGATCATTCAACGGATTCTCCGGATTGACGATCACCGCCAGGCCGTCCATCCCGATAATATGCTCTGTCCCCCGGGAGCGCAGATTACCAAAGCGGCTCTGCAACTTTTCAACTTCTTTATCTTTAATCCGGCGTGATGCCATCGCCAGATCAGCCACGCCCTGATCCAGCCCTTTAAAGCCAGTGCTTGAACCATGAGCGTGAATTTCAATCCGGGATGACTGTTCACTGCCCGGCAGGCTGAACAACAGTTCGTTTTCCACAGCCACATCTGTGGCCATCAGTTTCGCATCCTCAGAACCCTCTGCTTTCAGAAACGCTTTGAGAAGCTCAGGGGCCAGAGTTTCACCAATGGTATTGGAACCGTGCAGGCGGAACAGTGTTTCGATCTGTTGAGGCTGCGCCACTTCTGACATCGCTTCAACGGCTGGTGTCCCTGCCGGTACTGAGACAGCAACATTTGATACAACCGGTGCAACAGTGGACGTCGATTGAGAAATTAACGGAGGAACTGGCTGGGGCGACGGGTGTGACTGAGGCTGAACTGCCACTTCGTTAACCGGGCTTTCGTTAACCGAACTTTGCAATGCGGTAAACAGATACCCGAAACCGCCCAGCAGTAACAACAGCAAAGCGATAACAACCGGTTTACCCATGCCGGACACAGACTTCTCTGCAGCTACAGTCTCCACCGATGCTGCTGTAGCAGCTGTTGCCTCCGGATAGTCCGGATAATTGTCGGCTTCCGCCTGCTGCAGATCAATCTCTTTGGTCAGATCCAGCGCTTCATCTTTAAGCAGATCCGGATAGATCGCTTTAATTCCGGCGCTGAACTGAAACTGGCTACTATCGGCCTTCAGCAGAATACTGCGGCGGTACTCCCCGTCCTCGGTAAACTTCTGCAGATTAATCTCAGCATGCCCCTCTTTTTCAAGGGCGCGCTTTAACTTCCAGATCAGGTCGAATAGCGTCGTTTTCATGTTACAGCCTCAGACATCCCAACAGTAAGCCGGGCATTGTACGTGCTGTAAATTTCTTAAATATTACAAAAAGTTAACAAAACTGATGCGGGGCGATTACACAACAGAATCACTTATACACAGCAGGGATATTGCGGATTTTACAGAAACCCGGAAATGATCGAGCTGATATTCACCCTGGCTCGCATTCGACTGGCGATCAGATACAGACCCGCCAGTTTACGGTGGAGAAACAGAACATCTGAAGGTGGGGTATGCCAGGCTTCCGGATCACCACTGACCGCCATGCCCTGTTCATGAATCCTGCGCACCAGATCCGACGCCGCAAAATCATAATCACCGGATATTCTCATCGGCTCTGTCGCCAGGTGGAACAGATCCAACACAATCGCTTCGTTCTGCCTGCCAGCCCCACTACTGAAGAAGCCAAGATCAGACAGCGCTTGGCGCAACCCTATCCGGTCTTCCGAGATAGCGGCCAATAAAGCAGCCCTGTAGTTTGTCACAAATGTCTGCTCAAACTCCCGGGTAGCACCGAAATCCAGTAACACCAGCTTCCGACTCTCCGGACGATAAAGATAATTCGCCATATTGGGATCAGTCTGAACACAGCGAAAGTGCAGAAACTCAGCAAAAAACAGCTCGAACAACACGCTGACCATCTGATCCCTGGCCGCCTGAGATGCATGACTGAGATCAGTGAAGGGCTTCCCATGCATATACTCCATACACAGAATCTCAGGCGTGGATATATCGTCATAAAATGCCGGTATTTCGACCTGATCCCGGAACCTGAATGCGCTCAGATGCTCTCGATAAAGCCCGATCTTACGACCTTCGAGCAGGTAATCGGCTTCCTGCTTTAGCTGCTCCCTTGCTTCTTCCAGTAACGGGGTCAGATCCAGATCTTTCGGTATAACACCGCTTAATCGCAGCAAGCCGAACACGTTATCCAGATCACTGTCGATACTGGCCTTCACGCCGGGATACTGAATCTTAATCGCCAGATCACGACCATCACGGGTCAATCCCTGATGCACCTGACCAATTGATGCCGCTGCAATGGGGTTATAGCTGAAGCGCCTGAACCGATCCTGCCAGTCGGTACCCCAATTGCTTTCTAACACCTGCAGTAATTGCAGGCTCGGCATGGTCTTCGCGCCATCCCTTAACCGGTCCAGTACAAAAGACAACTCTTCGGGTATTAGTGCTCCTGCATCCATCGACAGTAACTGCCCGGCTTTCATTGCCGCCCCGCGCATTGTTGCCAGCTTATCAGCCAGATGACGCAGATTATGCTCCGAGATCAGCAGTTCTCGTGCCACAGGCATACGCCCTCGGGCTAAATCTTTACTGCCTTCCAGCACGATATTGCCAGCCACTCTGCTGGCAAGAGCACTCAGCTGACCGAACCGGGACAACCGTGTGTGTGGAACCGTGGCGGAATTCTGTTTATCGGTCATCTGCGTTTCCGGATCAGGAGTAAAATTACTAGCGGCCATTAAGGAGGTAGTCTGACCGGCTATTTCTGATTACGCAGATTAGTAACTGTTGGATTGATTGGGGATGGCAATTGGTGGCGAGTGGCGATCAATGTTCGGGTTGCTGATTAATACTGCCAAGCTTTTTTCTTGTTCTAGCAAGGAAAGCTTTGCTTGCCGGTCGAGCGAGGAAGGCTCTGCCTTCCGTTCCAGCCACAAAAATAGATCGATTATGAAGAGAGGAACTGCGGGGCCAGATTGAATCGAAATAGCCTGTAGGCGATTTCGCCCCTACGGGCTTCGCCGCGAGCGGCTCGTTGGTGATTGTGTTTTTGAACACACTCGCTGAACTGACTTCAGAGACGTATTTGAAAGCTGGGAAGGGCTGACGTCGGGGCCAGAATATACTGCTTACAGCTTTGGGGCTGTAAGCACCCTTCGGGCTCATCATAGAGCGATGAGGTACTAATTGTGCGTTTGAGCACAATTAGTGAACTACGTTCTGCATCTGGCCGATCGATACTATAGGTAAAAATAAAAGGTTCATCGCGCTTTACCGGGAAAGGCGTCCTTAATCTTCAGGAAGAAGTAAGCCTTGTCCCGGTAGCCATAGGCCATCCGCTTCAGCACTTTGATCTTGTTGTTCATCCCTTCCAGAACACTGGTGTTTAAGCGGTAACGGGCACTGGATACGATTCCTTCAAGATAATTGCCTAAACGTCTGGCGAAGAGCTGCAGGGCGTAAATACCACTCTTTTCAGCCATAGCTAGCCAGCTTTCCCAACGGGCTCTCGCGGTTTTCTCATCAGGTGCATACCAGAGTTCTTTGAGCTGCGCTTTCAGAATGTAAACGGTCGTTAATGGCGCGTTTGCGGCAAGCAACTCATCCAGCTTGTTTACTTGGTCGGGTGCGAGGTTCTCGGGGTTACGCAATAACAACCAGCGGCTGCGTTTAACCATACGCCTTGCTGGCTTATCGTGACGTAGTTGATTGGCTTGATCGACCCGCACCCGGTCGATAACTTCGCGACCGTACTTGGCAACCACGTGAAAGAGATCGTAGACCACGCAAGCCTTTGGGCAATGCTGCTTAACCTCCAGGTCGAATGCTGTGTTCATATCCATCGCGACAGCCTCTATGTTCTGACAGGCCTCGCCCAACCAGTGAAAGAACGGTCGTATCGCTTCACGACTTCGCCCCTCGCCGATCCATAGCACCTGCTGTGTATCGGCACAGATCACGACGGTCGCGTAGCGGTGCCCCTTGTGAAGCGCGAATTCATCCATGATTAACCGTCGCAGCTTACTCCGATCCGGTGGAACAATATCGCGGGCCAAACGCTGTTTATCGATATTCTTGACCGTATGCCAGTGCAAGCTCAGCAACTGTGCGACATGACGTATCGGCAGGATTTTGGTTAAAGCTTCAACCCAACAGCGCATGGCGTGGGTGAGACGAAATCGACCTGACAGCCAGTCGATGCGCTCCAGCGTTGGGCCGCAGTGAGTACATCGCAGGCGCCGAACGGGTACATCCAGCCAGACTTTGTAGTCGAAAAGATCTCGCTCACGAACCCGTCTTATCCGTCGGTCATGAATCTGAGTACAGGGTGCGTTACAGCCACTGCAGCGAGGTGTGTAGTCAGGGTCAGGTCGCAGTAGGATTAACAGCGATTGGTCAGAGAAGGCTTCATAGCAATCAATCTCGAAGCCTTCCCAGAAAAGGTTAAGCAGGTTAGCATCCATGTTGGCGGTGGTGTTGGTTAGCTGAGGTTTTGGTCGACAACAGCTTAACCGGAAGGCACCACCGTCTCCTTCCTAATTCCCCCTAACCCGCGAAGAACCAAATAAAAAGGGGTAACCTTTCGGTTTATGTTGTTTAGTGGCTGTGAGGTCAGATTTGAGCTGACAACCTTCCGAAGAGATTATAAAGAGTCGAGCCCGGCTTTCTTAAGGGCCAGATTGAATCGAAATAGCCTGTAGGCGATTTCGACCCTGCGGGCTTCGCCGCAAGCGGCTCGTTGGTGATTGTGTTTTTGAACACAATCGCTGAACTGACTTCACAAAAGTCAGTTGCAATCTGGCTTCCGTGCTTATGAATATACAAAGAAAAAGGGGTAACCTTTCGGTTACCCCTTTTTCTTTGTATGTGGTAGCGGGGGCCAGATTTGAACTGACGACCTTCGGGTTATGAGCCCGACGAGCTACCGGGCTGCTCCACCCCGCATCAATGTGGGGCGAATACTACCGACGGATCAGGTATTTAGCAAGCATTAACTGCAATAATTTTAATAAAAACTAAACCTGACTGTAACACTCATACCTTGCCGCTCTGATGTTCAGGTTGCTAAAGTGCTGTTTTTATCCTGTGAGATCAGATCATGGCTAACATCGCATTCTTTGGATTAGGTAATATGGGGCTGGGCATTGCCCGGAATCTGATTCGCGCAGGCCATCAACTCACGGTCTACAACCGTACCCCTGAAAAAGCCAGGACATTAGTCGATGAAGGAGCCTCTCTGGCAACCACTCCGGCTGAGGCTGCGCAGAATGCTGATTTTCTTATTGCCATGCTCAGCGATGATCACGCTTCCAGATCCATCTGGCTGGGGCCTGAGGGCGCGCTGGATGCGGCTCCTAAAGATTCACTGATCATCGAATGCTCCACGCTGTCTCATAACTGGGTCACAGAGCTGTGCCAGGAAACCCAGCAACGTGGCCTGAGTTATCTGGATTGTCCGGTCACCGGTCTTCCGGATGCCGCAGCAGCCGGTCAGCTGACTCTATTCCTTGGAGGTCCGGCCGCCACCATTAAAAAAGCTCAGCCGCTCTTCGATGCCATCTCCGTGAAACAGTTACACTTCGGGGATATCGGCAGTGGCACCGCCTATAAACTGATCGTTAATCTGATGGGTTCTATTCAGATTGCAGCTACTGCGGAGGCGATGCGAATCGCCGAACAATCCGGTCTGGATCTGAATCTGGTTTCCTCTGCGCTGGCTACCGGGGCAGCTTCCAGCCCTAACGTGATTCGTATCTGCGAACAGATCTGCTTGGGACAGGACCCGGAACAGATCCCCTTCAATGCCCGGTTACGTCATAAAGATACCGAGTATGGAGCAGCATTTGCGCGGCAGATGGATGCCCCCAGCCTGCTGGGAGACGTTGCTGAACAATACTTCAGAGATATGACTGATGCCGGCATGGGGGACAGAGCCGAAGGAGCCTTGATAGAGCAGCTGAGAAGCAAGTCATAGCCTGCTCATTACCCATTTTCAGTACTAATTTGATTGAGTTACATCATACCCTCCACCAAAATGAGCAGACGCTCAAAAATAAGCTGGCTTTCTGCCTGAATATAGACAACTATAAAACCGCTATTTTTATATGGAAATAATTCAGGCATTACCAAGTTGAAGCAGCAAAATAACCGGGGGAATCTGTTTTGCAAATCTGGCAAAAAGCGATCATTGGCTGCCTTCTGACCACCGTTACTGCGATAAGTCACGCCACGGTCGATATCCGGGTACTGAACCCTGATGGCACAGCTGCAGCCAACGTTGTGGTTTTTGCTCTGTCTGACAGCGTTGATCTACCCGCAGGTCAAACCGCCAATATTGAGATAGCCCAGCAGGATAAACTGTTCCAGCCCTACATTACGGTTATGCAACGGCAGGACGATGTCCAGTTCGTTAACCGGGATGATTTCACACACCATATCTACTCCCTGTCTGAAGGTAATCGTTTCTCTTTCAAACTCAGGGCTGGCCAACGCCAGGGACTGGAGCTGCAGCATCAGGAAAAAGCCTTTGAACAGGTTGCCATGGGCTGCAATATTCACGACTGGATGAGCGGTTTTCTGTTGATTCTCGATACCCCCTACTTTGCCCATACAGACAATACCGGCCATGCATCACTGCCTCTGCAGGATAACGGCGAGTATCAGCTTTATCTCTGGCATCCGATGTTCACCAGCGAGGACCATATCTATAGCCGCAACCTGAGTTATCAGGACCAGGCGCAGATTAAATGGAACCTGCAGGAGCAGCTCAATGCTTCAGAGCCAGAAGCCAGCGATGACGACTTCGAATTTCTGGATGAATACTGATCAGAGATGATAATGATGCGTATGAACAGCCTGCGGACCAAAGTATTCATCTCATTTGTGAGTTTGCTGCTGCTGGTACAAGCGGTATCTCTGGGTATTTTCTACCAGACTAACGGGTCCCAGGAGAACACACAGATTCAGAACCGCCTGAACAACGCAATCTCCACCTTTCATACGCAGTTTGATAGTCGCAGCTACTACCTCACCGCTTTCGCTGAAACCGCCGCCAAAGATTTTGGTCTGAAGCAGGTATTTGGCTCGGATAATCGCAGTTTTCTTATTGCTCTGAATAATCATCGCAAGCGTATCGAAGCCGATATGGCGATCGCGGTTGATAATAAAGGATCTGTGGTCGGACAACTGATGCGCACCGACCAGAGTGCGAAGGTGAAGATCGGCTATCGTGCCGGTGAAACCTTTCCCGACAACAACTGGTTCCGGGGCAACAATACCACCGTATCGGGTCTCTACCGCCAGAACAATCATGTTTACCAGCTCAGCTTTGCGCCACTCAGAAGCGGTCAGAGAACGGTAGGCTGGGTCGGTTATGGTTATCTGATCGACAGCCGTCTGGCGCAACAGTTTGCCGGCATTACCGGCATGAAAGTGGAATTCCTCCTGAACAGTTCAGAACATGACTGGGAGCTGCTGGCCACTGCTGCACCAGAAACAATGCAGGGGGTGAGCGATTACGGTAAACAGATTCTTTCCGAACACACTCTTCCCGCTTCCGTCGGCAGACATAACGCTATCGATGGCATTATTTCGACCAGTACTCATATCGGCTTCGTCGACGGTATGGATCTGTATGCGGCTATTTATGGTTCCCGTGCCAACCTGCTGGAAACTCTGAGAAAAAACTGGTGGCGCCTGATCGTGCTTGAAGCCGCCACCATACTGATCGCCTTGCTGGCCGCTTATATGCTGGCTGGCGGAATCAGCCGACCGGTCAAACGACTGGTACAGCAAGCGAAATATATCGCCCGGGGTAACTACGATACCTCGGTAGAGATCGCCGAAAGTAATGAACTGGGACAGCTGGCCCGCGAGTTTAATACCATGCAACGGGCGGTACTGGTGCGAGAACAGACAATCACCCACCAGCTCTACTTTGACGGTTTGTCGAATCTGCCCAACCGTAATTCTCTGCTGCAACATCTTGAGCAACTGTTTGAAAGCAGTGACGCTGAATTTGCGCTGGTCCATCTGGATATCCGACGTACCAAAACCGTCAACGATACTCTGGGGTATGAAACCGGCAACCAACTGATCACAGAATGCGGCAATCGCCTGAACAGACTGGCTAACGGCTCCGGTCTCTATCATCTGGGGGCTGACGAGTTCGCCCTGATCATTCCTCAGGCTGATATAAATACTCTGGGACGCTGGCAACAGGATATTGAACAGGCCCTGGATGAGCCGCTATGTGGTGATGGTACCCTGCTCCATCTGCAGATCCATGCCGGTATCGCCAGCGTTCCAGCGCATGCTGAGAATCCCGATAAACTGATGCAGAAAGCGGATACCGCACTGAGCCACAGCAAGCGCGACCACAAAACCTTCCTGCATTACGAACCACAGATGGATGCTGATGCCGGCCGCCGCCTGAGTCTGGTGAATGACCTGAAAATTGCCATTGAGCAAAACCAGCTCTGTCTGTTCTATCAGCCTAAGCTGAATCTGGTCAGTGGCCGTATTCACCACCTTGAAGCACTGGTGCGCTGGATTCATCCGGAACAGGGTATGATTCCGCCGGATGCCTTTATCTCAATCGCCGAACAGACCGGTCAGATAGACGCGCTGACCGACTGGGTTATCCGAGAAGCGGCCCGCCAGTTCAACGAGTGGAAAAAACAGGGGCTGAGACTCTGTATCGCGGTGAATATTTCCGCTGAAAATCTCAAAAATCACACGTTTACCCATGAGTTGAAACAGATCTGGGATGATTACGAGCTGCCTCGGGACGCCCTCTCTCTCGAGATTACGGAAAGTGCGGTTGTACATGATCCTGACAGTGCGATCAGCATGCTCTGTGACATCCGTGATCAGGGTATAAAACTGTCAATCGATGACTATGGCACCGGATATTCCTCACTGGCACAGCTGAAAAAGCTGCCGGTGCAGGAGCTTAAAATTGATCGTTCATTTGTCGATAAGATTCATAAAGACAGCGATAACCAGATTATTGTCCGTTCGACCATCCGTATGGCTCATGATATGGGCCTGACAGTGGTCGCCGAAGGGATTGAAGACGCCGAGACACTGGACTGGCTACGCCAGCATCAGTGTGAACTGGCACAGGGATACTTTATCAGCCGCCCACAGCCAGCTAATGAACTGATCGACTGGCTGGCAACTTCGGAGTATTCAGGCGTTGAAGACACTGTTTCGAACGCTTAGCACAACCTTTGTCACGCTGGCCCTGAGCCAATCAGTCCTGGCGCTTGAGGCATCAGTAGCAGGCATGATTGACCTTCGGGCAATCGCATCTGACAGCAGTGAAAGCTACAGTCAGGGAGGACTGGGTAAACTGCGCTACGATGACGATCAGATCGCTCTGGGTCAGCTGTCGCTGGTCGGCGATCTGACATTTTCCGAAACTCTGAGCCTCAAAGCCGTCGGTAACAGCTTTGTCGATGATGCCAGGGGCCGGACCGGCATTACCGAACTCTTTATCAGATATCGAGGCCTGCCTGATGATTCCGGCCTGCGTCAGGGCCTGCGTGCCGGCCTTTACTACCCTCCGATCTCACTGGAAAACAACGCCGTTGCCTGGTCATCACCCAATACCCTGACACCCTCTACCCTGAACAGCTGGATCGGCGAAGAGATCCGCCTGACCGGCATAGAATACAGCGCACAGTGGCTAGGTAAAATTACCGACAAGCCCTATAACCTGCAGCTGACCGGCTCACTGTTTATCAACAATGATCCGGCCGGAGCGATGCTATCCTGGCACGGCTGGACTCAGAGCAGTCGCCAGACGGTTGTGGGTGAGACTCTGCCAATTACCGCTCTGCCAGCACTGAATAATGGCGCGCTTGCCCGTCAGGCCCGAGGCTCTGACCCCTTTCATGAAGAGGATAATAATCCGGGCGTCACTGTGAATGCCCTCTGGCACTGGCCAAAGCAGGGTCGCTTTCAACTGGGCTACTACCATAACAACGCCACCCCATATAAAGAGACCGAGGGCCAGTATGGCTGGCAAACCCGGTTTGCCTACGCTGGCTTTCAGAAGCATCTGAATAAACATTGGCAGATCAGTGGTCAGATCCTGCAGGGAGATACCCTGATGCAATCGCATCACCGTGAAGATGTGGTCAATAATGATTACCGCAGCGCCTACCTGACACTGAGCTGGCGTCACAAAAACCACCGTGTCAGCGGGCGTCTGGAAGAGTTTCAGGTATGGGATAATGATCCGACTGCGGGCGATAACAACACTGAGTACGGCACCGCCCAGACTCTGAGCTACCGCTACCGGATCAGCAAGCAGTGGTTTATGCTGACCGAATACAATCGTATCAACAGCCGGCGTCCGGCAAGAATGTATATTGGCGAACAGCCCGAACAGCTGGAGCAACAGCTGCAGTTCGGACTACGGTATTATTTTTAATAAGCTCAGCAGATCCGTGGTAGTTGCTCGCCCACCAGCATATCCATAATCCGCTCACCGCCGAAACCGGTTTCCACCAGCACGCGGCCCGCGTAGCCATCGATCACCTCACCGATAATAGCGGCATCACGGCCCGCTGGATGATCGCGCATCGCGGCAAGCACCGCTTCTGCTGTATCGCCCGGTACCACCGCCACCAGCTTGCCTTCATTGGCAAAGTACAGCGCATCCAGACCCAGAATCTCACACACGCCGCGCACTTCATCCCGCACAGGGATCGCCCGTTCGGTGAGACGGATTGATACTTCAGAGCTTTCAGCAAACTCATTCAGCACGGTTGCCACGCCACCACGGGAGGCATCGCGCACCGCGTGCAGATCCGGGCATACTGACAGCATCGTCTGCACTAAACCATGCAGGGGCTGACAGTCACTGATCAGTTCGACTTCTAAGGCCAAATCACCACGAGCATTAAGAATCGCTGCGCCATGATCACCGATAAAGCCGTTCACAATCACCTTATCCCCAGGCTGACAGCGGCTGGCCGAGATATCCACACCGCCCGGAATCACGCCGATACCGGTAGTGTTAATAAACACCTTATCGCCCTTACCACGGGGCACCACCTTGGTATCCCCGGTAACGATTACCACCCCAGCTTCATCCGCGGCCCGACGCATCGACTCAACAATCCGACGCAGCTGAGCGACCTCCAGCCCCTCCTCCAGAATCATGCCGCAGGAGAGATACTTAGGGATCGCGCCGGATACCACCAGATCATTGACTGTACCGTTCACCGCCAGCGAACCGATATCACCACCGGGAAACTCCAGCGGATCAACAACGTAAGAATCGGTGGTAAATGCCAGTTGCTCTCCCTGTGCCTGCAACGCCGCCAGATCAAAACGGGCCTGATCCTCCAGCGCATTAAGATCCGGGTTATCAAAACTGCCCACAAACAGATCTTCGATCAGGTCACGCATCGCTTTACCACCGGCACCGTGAGCCATGGTGATGGTATCAGCTTTCAGGGTTCTTCTTGGCTTGGTCATAATCTTTCCTGTCATTCAGCTCAGTTGCTGAGCATCAATACGGCCGTAACTGTAATAGGCTGAACATGCCCCTTCGGTGGAGACCATCAGCGCCCCCAGCGGCGTTTCCGGTGTGCACTGGCGACCGAACACTTTGCATTGGGCTGGTTTGATCACGCCTTTAAGCACCTCACCGCACTGGCAGGATTTCGGGTCGGCGATCTTCAGGTTTGGCAGTACAAACGCACGCTCAGCATCGAAGTCGGCGAAGGTATCGCGAATCCGTACCCCGGAGTGATCGATTGATCCCAGACCACGCCACTCAAAAAACTCGCGCAGTTCGAATACATCGGCCACCGCCTGCAAGGCCTGACGATTACCGCCATCGGGTACGATGCGTTTGTACTGGTTTTCGATCCGCGCCTCACCCGCCTTCATCTGCTCCAGCAGCATCAGCAGAGACTGCAGTACATCCAACGGCTCAAAGCCGGCGATAATCAGCGGCCGCTGATAATGGGCCGAAATGAATTCATAGGGTGCCTGACCGATTACCATGCTGACATGGCCCGGCCCCAGAAAGCCGTCGATATACATATCCGGCGAATCGAGAATCGCCTTAATGGTCGGGATAATGGTGATATGGTTGCAGAACAGGAAGAAGTTCTTAATACCCTCTTTCTGAGCCTGTTTCACCGTCAGAGCGGTGCTGGGCATGGTGGTTTCAAAGCCAAGGCCGAAGAACACCACCTTCTTATCCGGGTGCTTGCGTGCCAGCGCCAGTGCATCCATCGGCGAGTACACCATACGCACATCACAGCCTTCAGCCTTCGCCTGTTGCAGGCTTTTACGGGAACCGGGTACCCGCATCGCATCACCGAAGGTAGTGAAAATCACATCCGGTTGCTCGGCGATCGCCACGCAATCATCCACGCGCCCCATAGGCAGCACACACACCGGACAACCAGGGCCATGAATCAGTTCAATCTTATCCGGTAACAGACTCTCAAGACCGTAACGAAAGATCGAATGGGTATGCCCTCCGCACACCTCCATGATCTGTAGCGGCCGCTCTTTTGCCTGCGGAATCTCATCCACCAGGATATGAATACGGTCCAGTATCGCTCTGGCCATCTCCGGATCACGGAATTCATCAACAAATTTCATAGTTCGCTCGCAGGTAAGAAGGTTTAACGGCCGTGTTCTCCGATCCAGCCACGGTCATCGGCCAGCAGGGTATGCACCAGATCCCAGAGAATGTGATAACTCACCAGGTGGCACTCCTGAATCCGGTGCACGCTGTCGGTAGCCACGATCAGACAGTGATCCACCGCGCTATGACCAGCCAGTTCACCGCCATCACCACCGGAGAACGCCACCACGGTCATGCCCAGTACTTTGGCCTTTACGCAGGCGGAGGTGATATTGGCGGAGTTGCCGCTGGTCGAAAACACCACCAGCACATCTTCAGGTTTTGCCAGCGCCAGCAATTGGCGGGGCAGTACATGCTCAAACCCCACATCGTTGGCCACTGCTGTCAGCATGGCATTGTCCTGACTAAGATTGATAGCCGGCAGCGCCGGACGACCCGCCGTCACCGGGTGCATAAACTCCAGCGCCAGATGCGCCGCATCGCAGGATGAACCGCCATTACCGGCGGTGATCAGACGTCCGCCGTTTCGATAACTGTCGGCAATCGCTTCGGCGATACTGGCCAGCAGAGTGGCATTGTCAGCAAAGAACTGCTCTTTTACAGCGATACTCTCGGCGGTTTTAAGACGAATAGAATCCAGCAGTTCGGCAGATTTATCGCGGTTTTCAGGTTTCTGCCCGGCGCCACTGTCCATAAACGGATACAGCGCCCCCAGCATATCGTTATTAGATGAATCGGACATACAACCTCCGCTCAGTGCAACTCGGTATTACGCATGGCGTCGAGTTCTTCCTGCAACTCACCCAGCTCGGCCAGAATTTCCAGAGTACGCTGCGCCTCTTCTTCGTCGATCAGGCTCATGGCAAAGCCGACATGCACCAGCGTCCAGCGGCCGATCAGGGCATCCAGGTTACCGTCTTCCGGCAATACGCAGCCCAGATTCACTTCCCGACGCACGCCGGATACGTTCACCAACGCCAGCCCTTCTTCGGCGTCTTTAATCTCTACTATCTGTCCTGGAATACCTAAACACATCTTGCTGTACTCTCTTTTACTGAGTTTTTTTCTGAGCTCTTATTACTGTGCGCTTTATTGTTCCTGTTGGGGTGCTTTTACGGCACTGCGTTCAAGGGCGTAACGCTCCAGTTTGGAACGCAGCCCCACCCGAGACAGCCCCAACTCTTTCGCGGCCCGGCTCTTATTCCAGCGCTGTCGGATCAGGGTTTCACGCAAAATGCGTTTTTCCAGTATCTCGACCCGATCCTTCAGCGTGCCTTCCAGCAATGCCCCTTCCAGATCATTCAGCAACTCGTTGTCACTGCAGTCTTCCACCGGCATCGCGCGTAACACACGGGGACTGAGCAGATCCGCCGAGAGCCAGTCTTCATCCGCCAGCACCAGCATCCGCCGGACTTCGTTCTGCAGTTCCCTGACGTTGCCCGGCCAGCCGTAACGGCTCATGCACTCCAGCGCTTCGTCGGTAAAGCCCTGCACCGGTTTATCAAAATCATTCTGCGCCCGTTGCAGAAAATCCTGTGCCAGTACGGGAATATCCATCAGTCGACGGGACAGCGGCGGCAGCTCCAGCGTCACCTCTGCCAGACGGAAATAGAGGTCCTGACGGAAGCGACCGGCCCGCACCTCCTCTTCCAGATCCCGGTTGGTCGATGCCACAATCCGTACATCCACCTTGCGGCGTTGATGCTCACCGATGCGACGCACCTCCCGTTCCTGTAATACCCGCAGCAGCTTCACCTGAAACGCCGGGCTGATCTCGCCGATCTCATCAAGGAAAATAGTGCCGCCATCGGCCTGTTCAAACAAACCGATATGGTCGGTAATCGCACCGGTAAAGGCGCCTTTCTTATGACCGAACAACTCCGAAGCCAGCAGTTCATCCGGCATCGCCCCGCAGTTTTCCACCACGAAAGGTTTATCCGAACGCAGGCTGTTGTAGTGCAGTGCCCGGGCAAACAGTTCTTTACCGGCACCGGATGGCCCTGTCACCAGCACGGACACATCATAAGGTGCGATCCGCCCGACCTGCTTGCAGATACCGTTCATCGGGCTATCCGGGTGACGGCGGATCTCATCCAGTTGAAACGTCTGCTGTAAACGTTGTTTCTTCTGGCTGATATTCTGTTCTGCCTGGCCTTCGGTCAGGCGCATCTCCAGCGCCAGCAGTTCGTTTTCACTCTGCAGCTGATGCAGTTTGCAGGCGTTGCGCATAATCAGCAGCAGGTTATCCGGATGCCAGGGCTTGGTAATGTACTGCAGGATACCGGCCTCATTCAGGCCCCGGATAATGTCTTCCGAATCGGTGTAGCCGGACAGGATCAGCCGGGCAATATGGGGCCAGCGTTCACGGACTTCCGCAAGAAACTCCACACCGGTTTTATCCGGCATACGCTGATCACAGAGAATTGCCTGCACATCATGCTGCAGCAGAATTTCCATCGCCTGCGCTGCGCTGCTGGCGGTCAGTACATCAAACTCTTCATCCAGCGTCCGTTCGAGTGTTTCCAGCGAGCGTATCTCGTCGTCGACGCAAAGTACCGTGGGTCGTGCAGCCAGTCCGATCATAACAGCGCCTTTATCTGGTCAATTTCCGTCTGCAGGCTATCGATCCGCCCCTGAATCAGTTGCCGGCGCTGCTGTGCCAGCCAGTCGATCCATTCAGCCATGCCCTCGCCAGAACGCGCCGACAGTTGCAGTACCTGAATATCCGGATTTACCTGACGGGCATAATCGATACAACGTTCAACATCAAAATCCAGATGCGGCAGCAGATCGGTTTTATTCAGCAGCATCAGATCGGCAGCATGGAACATATCCGGGTACTTAATGGGCTTATCTTCCCCTTCGGTAACCGACAGGATCGCCACTTTATGCGCTTCTCCCAGATCGAATGCCGCCGGGCAGACCAGATTGCCGACGTTCTCGATAAACAGCATGCCTCCGGGCATTTCACCCAGACCATCCAGTGCGTGACCGACCATATGAGCATCCAGATGGCAGCCTTTGCCAGTGTTCACCTGAATCGCCTGCACTCCGGTTTCGCGAATTCGATCGGCATCATTCGCCGTCTGTTGATCGCCTTCAATGACAGCGACCGGGTAATCGGACTTAACGCGATTAATAGTCTCTGTCAGCAGCGTGGTTTTACCTGAGCCCGGGCTGGAGACCAGATTCAGCACAAACAGATTCTGCTGGCTGAAGCGGCTCCGGTTAATCGCTGCATAACGATCATTCTTACCCAGAATATCCTGTTCGATCTGTACCATCCGGCTCTGACTAAGTCCTGGCACATGGGCATGGGCCGGACCTGTGCCAAAGTGGATATTATCGCCGTCCTGACGCGGAGTATGGTCGTGATCGTGAAAGCCCGGATGATGGCCCTGATGCTGGTCGTGGTGATGATCATGATGATGGCCGTCGACGCCCTCGATCTTTACTTCGCCTTCCGCACATCCGCAAACAGTACACATATCAATCCACCTCCAGCTCTTTAATCCGCATCTCTTCACCCTGGGTAATCTGCAACTGATGGCTGCCGCATTCCGGGCAGCTGTCATAACGCTGCTGTATCGGTACCTCCTTGAGACACTGCATACAAAACGCCAGACCATCCAGCTTTATAATATTCAGTACCGCGCCCTCGGCCAGGGTATTCCGGGTCACGGCGTCAAAGCAAAACTGCAGGGCCTCAGACTCGATCATTGCCAGCGGGCCGATCTCCAGCCAGACGGTTTTGACCCGTTGGAACTGCTGAGCGCTGGCCTGCTCTTCCAGCACCTGAACGATCCCTTCTGCTATCGACATCTCATGCATGATCTTTTCTGATCCCTACCGACCAGTCAACGCAAGGGTCGACCAGTACAATTAAACGATTCACCAGCGCTTCCAGCCGGTCATATTCCACGGCCACACCTTCAAGCATACTCAACAGCGCGCCCTGTGGATGAAAATTCCATTCGGTTGGCGCAACTAGCCGATAATCCTCCACGATCTCATCCTGCAAGGATACACGATGTATTAGCCCCCCTCTGGCGGCAGTCACCAACGCTAACCCTGATCATCACGCCAGATAAGATCAGTAGGTTGCAGCAACTGATCCGGCAGTACCATCAGCGCGCTGACAAAGCGATCAAACCGCTCCGGTAATGTCTGACGCGCTTTTTCGTCTGCTTCTGAGTCTTCAGCATCTGAGATAGCATATCCGGTCTCATAGCATTGCCCCAGTACGGAGGGCTGCTGGGCGAATCCGGCTTCCGATTTCAATGACCACTCAATCTCCGGCAGTAACTGCATCATAGCCTTACTGTTGAGCGCAGGCATTGCGCTGACACCGGAATTGAGACGGATATCGCCAAACGCCGCATCGAGTTGCTGCCGGCATTCATTAAGCTGATCCTGGCCCGGCAGAATCGACCGGACATCTTCGATCAGTTCAGTCATTTTCAGGTTCTGATTCGATGGCTCTTGTATCTGTTCTTCTGTCTGCTCTTGCGCATTCAGCGCCAGAGACCACTGCAACTCAGCTCTGATCCTGACAAACCACTGCATCAGTTGCTGCGCCATCAACCGGTCATCCAGCCAGTCTCTCGCCATACGCAAGCCCAGCTCACGAATATTCTCGGCCAGCAGCAATTGCTGCCTCGCCCGGCTTACCGACACTGAAGGCTCTTTTTTTAAGAGCTCTGTTTGAAAAGCCTCGGTTTGAAAAGCCTCTATTTGTAAGGTCTCTGCTTGCAGGGCGCTTTCTACCGCCTCGGTCGCAGCGATCTGCTGCGCCACACCGCAGACAGAAAACAGCATCGGGATCAGTGTCAGTGCCTCGGTATACGTTTTACCCTGCAACAACCGTGATACGACAGCCGGCCGACTGTTATGGATCTCAACTGAGCTGATCCGCCCATCGCGCCAGCCAATTGTGACCTCTATCCGCCCTGCCAGCCTGCTCATCGTTCTGAACCCGATTGATCATGACGCTCTGAGCCCAAACCCGCAGTCATAAAACGCCGACGGCTGAGACCTTCCGATTCAGGCTGACCAGTTCTTGTAGACCTCTTTACAACCTGCTTCGTTTCTACCTGTTTCTCACTGGCAACTGGCTCCGCGGCCTGTTCCTGTTCCTGTTGCGCTTGCTGCATAGCCCGCTGACGATCAGTCAGAGCAATATGCTCGGCATCGAACAGCGCTGCCATTACCGCTTCTGCGGTCTCCAGCGCCACCGATTGCTGTTCAAACTCGGCCATTGGCGAAAACAGTGAACAGCTCAGATACCCCTCTGCGCCTTCGGCCCAGTTATACAGGCTCTCATACTGGCCGGAAGGCAGGCTGAGCATCTGCTTATGACCGATCTGCTCCTCTCCCCAGCGATACCAGGGATCATCAGCATTCGCAAAACAGATCAGATTCATAAACCAGGGCGTGATCAACACGCCGATCTGCCGTCCGGCCCACTCCTGAAAACCAACCGCGGCGACGGTCAGCGCCGGGTTATACACAGGCAGATCCGCCATCTTCAGCGCCGCGCGCTGATAATGTACAACCAGCTCATCCAGCTTATTTAAGTGCTTTTCCAGGAGCTTTTCCAAACTCAGTCCTCAAGCACCATAAACTGGTCTTTTTCACCATCGCACTCAGGGCAGCGCCAGAATTCCGGTAACTGACTGAATGGCGTACCGACTGCGATCTGCCAGACCGGATCACCCTGCGCCGGATCGTACTGATACCAGCAGATCTTACACTCCAGCACCGCCTTGTCATCAATGCGGCTGTTGTCGCCCAGATAGCTGCCTTCAAACCCCTGATAACTCATCTTCTTTCCTCTATCTTTGATGCTTTCTACCTGCAAGACTCTCTACCTGAAGACAGTACCGAACAATCAGGCAAATACTTCACGGATCTCATGCAAGCGCTCAGCGGAATCTTCCAGATCCTCCTTCGCAGCACAGGCCACCAGTGGTATATCGGTGATCTCCAGAGTATCCAGAATCAGTTGATCGGTGCTGTTGAAATACTGCACCCGCCATAGCCCCTGAATACAGGTCGATGTAATACGGCAGTTACCGTAACCACGGGACAGAATCGTCACAGCACCCGTGCCGGTACTGTTGCTGAGGCAGCTGTGGTCCTCCGGAGAAAACGGCAGCAACGAAAGATTGATCACATGAGGTTGGTCTGGTTTCTTACCGTTAAATGCAGCCGACTTTTCTGCAATCTCCACCAGCACAGAAGGTGCATTCAGCACACCTGGCGGCATTGCCGACGGCTCGACATTCAGATCGATCAGGGCATTGAAAGCGTGCTCACGGATACACGCCGGAACGTCGGCAACCTCCAGCGTTTCGGTAATCACATCACCCTGCTGGTCGATAGTACGCAGACGCCAGACACCCGCCATCACCGTTTCCTGTATCCGGATCAACGGGTCCGCGCTGATCACTGCGCTGACCTCCCCTTCACCCAGAATCTGGTTCAGCATATCCAGATCCGCCTCGGGCATGGTATCCAGCACCATACTCTGAGTCGGCTGCCCTGGCTCATAGGAGGCTAGCATGGTCTGCAACCTTTCCAGCACCGCTACCGCCTGCGGACACTCCTGCACCGCGTCAGTTTCCGGCAATACCGGCATATCATAGGTATTCATTTCCGACGGCATCGGCATGTAATCCAGAACCTGATCACCCTCTTCCTGGCTGCCGGGTCCCATCGGAATATTCAGCAATTGAATAAAGTTATCCTGCATCGCGCATTCTCCTGAAAAATCGATTTAATGGCCGCCTTACTGACCGCAACCGCTATTGACCGGATTAACCACTACCGGAATGCCGATACCCGGATCGCGACGAGGCTCTAACGCCAGAATGCTGTTGATCTCAGCCTGATAAATATCCCAGTCCTGCACCTTGGTGATCGCCCCCAGATAGCGCCCCTCTTTGAGGAACACCAACGCAGGCCAGACGGTAAAGTTATAACGGCCCTGCAAGGTTTTCTCCGACTCTGGCGCAATCACCGCCGGTGTCAGCTGTGGAAAGCATTTAACCAGCTCTGGCAGGATCACTGCTACATCATTACTCTCAGGAAAGCGTTTGGGTTGTTCGGTAAAGAACAGTACCGAGAATGGCGCCGACTTTATAAAATCGTCGAAGTTGCTCAGGTCGAGTCTGGGATACCCCAGCTCGTCTACCAACCGGTTAATCAGTGGCGATGGCATTGAATCAGTTCCTGTTTTTTTGTTCTGATTGAGATGGCTGCGCTTGCAGATGCGCAGGCAGTTGCGGTTCGCGATCCACCAGATCGGCAAACAGCGTATCGAGGTCAGCACTGTCACCGGCCATCACTGCCTGCATGGCGGTCAGGGCATCCAGCATCTGCGCGGCTCGTTCCGGGGTTAACGTTTCCCGGGCGGTTTCCAGAAAGACCAACACCCAGCTATCTGCTGGTTGCTCGCCGACCAGCGACATATCCACCCAGCTCTGTTCTTCACCGCGACTCTCCTCACCATGACGACAGAGGGCCCGATGGCCTTCGCTGCGGATAACCTGCATCGGAATACCGATACACATCAGTTTTCCTCCTGACCGGTCGCGGTCAGAAAGCGCAGATCTCCCTTACGGAATGCATCCTCTTCTGAGGGACGTCCGGTTTCATACTCCTGCAGCTCCAGATGCCCCGGAGAGAGCTGCTCTGCGGCTCCGGTCTGAGGCTGGGGTTGAATACCAAACTGTTGCAGATACTCCAGCGCAATATCCAGCGCCGGATCAATACCTGCCCGAACCGGTTCACGCAGACTGCCGCCGAAATCTTCCAGCTCCACCGGCTGACAACCCACCAGCAGCAGATGTTCGGGATAACTGCCGGTAAATTCCGCCATTGCCAGCACTTCCTGAAAGCCGGTCTGGTGCAGACTCATCTGCTTGGCACCCATAAACTTAGGCACTGCATCACCGTGCACCACTTTCAGTGTGCCTGGCTCCAGGCCGTAGTCGATGGCATCGAACACCACCAGCACATCCACCGCCTGTACGTGCTGCACCAGATAGATACCCTGAGTACCGCCGTCCATCAATCTGACATTGTCAGGAAAGCGATAACGCTGGTTCAGCGTCTCGACACAACGCACACCAAAGCCTTCATCCGCCCAGAGGATGTTACCGATACCCAGAATTAGAATTTGCTTGTCATTCATCTGTAGAAGCCGCTGTTCTTGTTGTAACGGTATCCGTTACAAGTACCGTGCCAATCGTCTGAAAAACACTAAAAGCGCGATAATGCGGGTGTTACAGGAGGGGTTACAGATAACAGCAAAACAAATTAATGGAAAGTTAGTTTGCAGTTATCGCAATAAAAGCATACTTTCTTTCAGCCCTGACGGGTCACCTGATACAGCTCCCAGAGCTGCTGCTTTTCCAGCCAGAACATCGGCGTTGTATTGAATTGCTCTGCCAGTAGCAGAGCTGTATCGGCGGTGATGGCGCGCTGACCGTTGACGATCTCATTAATCCGGCGGCGGGATATACCGAGCAGACGGGAGAGCTCAGACTGAGATATCCCCAGCGGCTGCAGGTAGCAGCGCTCCAGAAACAGGCCCGGATGCTCCGGTTTACGACTGCAGAAGCGGCGTCGACTCATACCCGAATGGGCTGCTGGCTGCATGACTGACTCCTGTTATGCTCGTAAAACTTGCTAGTAAATACAGCTGGTCGTAAATAAAGTTGTCCGCAAATAAAAAGGGCCTGCCCGAAGGCAGGCCAAGCTATTTGGGTGATAGCAAAGTGGGTGAAGCACACCACAGGGGTGGCAGGTTTAAGGCACCTGCCGAGCCTTTTGAAAGTCCCGAATCAGTCAGGACGGTCATCCTTGAACATACGCCAGCCGCCAACCATGGTGGAGATCAGACTCTGGCGGGACATAATGTCTTCACGGATCGCGACGTAGATATGGGTCATGATGAAGATAATCAGGTACCACATACCGAGATGGTGCCAGGTATGCACATCCTGACTCTGCCCCATCATCGGTATTACCCAACCGAACAACTCATCGGCCCAGCTACCCTGTCCCAAGCCTTCACCGTAAAGGGCAAAGCCGGTAACGATCATAAAAATCATACCCAGCACAAAGAAGAAGAACATCGCCATCTGCCCCAGCGGGTTATGACCGATATACTTCTTCGGCGTTTTTTCCAGAAACAGGTACCAGCGCGCTTCGTGCCAGACCTCTTTCCACCAGTCGCGATTCCACACCTTAGGCAGAAACAGCTCCCGGGCATGGCTGTTACCCACCAGCGCCCAGTAGATCCGACCAACAAACGCAATAGCAACAATGTATCCGGCCGCAAAATGCGCAAAACGGATATAACCCATCAGGTAATTATCGATCGCTTCACCGGGCTGAGTCGGTAGCGGCGATCCAATAAAATAGCCGGTCACACAGAGTGTCAGTACACAAAGCACTGTCACCCAGTGCCACAATCTCACCGGCGCTTCATAGACATAAACAGCGGTCTGCTTGCGCACAAGCTGCTGTTCCTGGTCGGTACCGCTTCCGGTCTGCAGATCTTTATCGTTGACTGAGATAGTCATCTTAATAACCTCCTCGAACGGTGCGCAGAGAACAGTCCCTGCGCACAGCACATTACCGGATTTTTACCTTGGTCAGCTCACGGCCGTCTTCCGACATCACGTGAGTTGAACAAGCCAGACAGGGGTCGAAACTGTGCAGGGTACGCAGAATCTCAACCGGCTCTTCCGGGCGCTCCATCGGGGTATTCAGCAGCGCCGCTTCAAACGCACCGATATTACCCTGAGCATCCGCGGACAACCGTTCCAGGTGGTCGGTACAATCGCCTGATAGTTCTCAATTTTGCCGTCTTTGATCTTGATCCAGTGACCCAGTGCGCCTCGTGGTGCCTCATTGATACCCACGCCCTGCGCCTCTTTCGGCCAGCTGGACGGATCCCATTTATCGACATTGGCCGTCGAGGAGTCACCGTTTTTGATGTTGTTAACCAACTGGTTCCAGTCATCAATCATGGTGTCTGCGCAGAGCTCACACTCCAGCGCCCGCGCCAGCGTACGACCCAGTGTGGATGGCAGGAACTGCTTCAGGCCCAGATCCAGACCGGTGGCCTGATTGAAGCCCGCCAGCGAGCGATCCACCTGTTCCTGCACGTACTCCTTGCCGGACAGATAAGCGATGATGTAACGCGGCAAAGGCCCGACCTCCATCGCGTGACCACGCCAGCGAGGTGCCTTGATCCAGCTGTACTTGGCCGACTCATCCAGCTCTTTGATGTTGGTTTTAGTGCCTTTAGTGTTCGGTCCCAACTCGAACTTCGGCTCGGTCTCACCCTCCCACGGATGCAGGCCTTTCTTACCATCGGCATAGGTGTACCAGGAGTGATCAACAAATTCCTGAATCTGCTCAGGATCGCGTACATCCACCGGATGAATCTCGTCCCAGTTACCATTAACGATGGCACCGGCTGGCAGCAGGTCGGTGGATTTATCGTAAGGCACCTGAGTATAGGTGCCGTAAGACAGCACGTTTTCAGCCGCCAGACCGCCACCGTAGAGCCAGTCTTTATAGATGGAGGCAACCGCCATCACATCAGGGATATAGACATTCTTGGTAAACTCCTGGGCTTCGCGAATTCGCTCCAGCACAAAGTTCAGACTGGTCATATTAACCGGCGCGCCGGAAGCCCCGGTACCGTCGAGATTGATAGCACAGGAAACACCGCCCACCATATAGTTCGGATGCGGGTTCTTACCGCCGAAAATGGTGTGAATTTTGACGATCTCTTTCTGGAAATCCAGCGCTTCCAGATAGTGAGATACCGCCATCAGATCCGCTTCCGGTGGTAGTTTATAAGCCGGGTTATCCCAGTAACCGTTGGCAAACAGACCCAACTGGCCGGTTTCGACAAACTTCTTCAGGCGAGTCTGTACATCTTTAAAGTAACCCGGGCTGGATTTAGCATGTCGCGGTGAAACCATCTTCTGCAGCTCCGAGGTTTTGATCGGATCAGCTTTCAAAGCGTTCACCGGGTTTACCCAGTCCAGTGCATGGAGATGATAGAAGTGCACAATGTGATCGTGCACCTGCAGGGTTTTATCCATCAGGTGACGGATAAGGTGAGCGTTCAGTGGCACCTGAATATCCAGCGCATCCTCGACTGCACGCACTGAGGTTAACGCATGGGTACCGGTACAAACGCCACAGATACGCTCAACAAACGCCCAGGCATCACGCGGATCACGCCCCTTGAGAATCACCTCAAGGCCACGCCACATGGTACCTGTGGATACAGCGTTGCGGATGACATTATTCTCATCCACGTTCACTTCACAACGCATATGTCCTTCAATCCGGGTGACCGGATCAACGACTACCCGACGTCCGCTGTTATCCAGATTCTTTGCATTCAGTTGGGTGCTCATTATTCCTGATCTCCTTTATGCTGCGCACGCTTGATTGCACTCACTGCCGCGTGAGCAGCAATGGCTGCACCGACACCACCCGCTACCGCGGTACCAATTTCATCGGCATTCTTCTCGATGCCAAACTGCGAAATATTGGACAGGCGATCATAGAATGAACCTTTATCCCAGAAGCCGTCTTCAGAGCAGCCAATACAGCCATGACCGGCCTGAATCGGGAACGATATCCCTTCATTCCAGCGCACGGTGGAACAGGCGTTATAGGTGGTCGGGCCTTTACAGCCGACTTTGTAAAGGCAGTAACCTTTGCGGGCGCCTTCGTCATCCCATTGCTCAACGAACTGGCCGGCATCGAAGTGCGGCCGACGGTAGCATTTATCGTGGATACGCTGGCTGTAGAACATTTTCGGACGGCCCTGACGATCCAGTTCCGGCATCCGGCCAAAGGTCAGCATGTAGGTGATAACACCAGTCATAACCTCAGCAATCGGCGGACAACCCGGTACTTTGATGATCGGTTTATCAGTAATCACTTTGTGGATAGGCACCGCCTGGGTCGGATTCGGGCGCGCCGCCTGTACGCAACCCCAGGAAGCACAGGAACCCCAGGCAATAATCGCCGCCGCATCTTTCGCCGCGTATTTCAGCTTTTCAACAAACGGCTTACCACCGGAGATACAGAACATGCCATCTTCATTCAGCGGCGGGTTCCCCTCTACAGCCAGGATATATTTGCCTTTGTATTTCTTGATGGTCTCATGCAGCACCTCTTCTGCCTGATGACCGGCGGATGCCATGAGCGTGTCGTCATAGTCCAGAGAGATCATCGACAGCACCACATCTTTCACCAGCGGGTGGGCCGAACGGATAAAGGATTCAGAACAACAGGTACACTCCAGACCATGCAACCAGAGCACTGGTGTGCGCTCTTTAGTTTCCATGGCGTGGGCGATTTTTGGCGCAAACGTGGGCCCCAATCCCAACGCTGCGGCAGTCAGACTGCAATACTTAAGGAAGCTACGACGGGTAATCCCCTGTCGTCGCATGACTTCATAAAAGGTTTCTATACTGGACATCCGGCTCACTCCGCGTGGAACCGCTGAAATACACTGCAATCAGAGCGCCCCACCTCGGACACTTTCAAAAGACCAGCACAGCCCTGAGCGAGCTATAAACAGCCCTGAATTTTCGGTACTGATGGCTTGCAGCGTTCAGCTTTATATTTTTTATATACCAGCGGAGTTATCGCAAATATCAGGCCAATAAATAAAAACCTTTAAAATCAATAGATTGAACTTTTATCCCAAAATAAAAAGATAACCAGTTAACCAGTACAAGCACTAACCGGTAAGTAAACTAACAATAAGAAAATGACAACAGGAAGCGGCTGACAGCCGGAAATATCAGTTGTGGACGGCCTGAAGCCTCAGTTGTGGATAGCCCCTTCCGGGCCTGACAGATCGATCAATTGAGCAGCGGCAATCAATGCCTGTCCAAAAGCAATGGCACCATCATTGGTGGGCAACTCCCGGTGCCAGAGAACGTTAAATCCAGCCCGTTGCAGATGTTCTTTCAGAGCAAGGAACAGCAGTTGGTTCTGCATCACACCGCCACTGAGTGCCACCGTGGAGAATCCATGACGCGTCTGCAACTGCCCGGCGAGTTCAGCCACGACTTCAGCAAAGCCGCAGTGAAAAGCCCTTGCCATATCTGCCGGAGTACGTGCACCTTTTTCGATGTCATCGATGAGTTGCTGCCAGAAAGGTGCTGGATCAATCTTCATTGTTTGCAAATCAATATCAAAACCATAAGGCTCTGATTCAGCATTCCCCTGCCAGGCCAGAGTTTCCAGCTCAATGGCGGCCTGTCCTTCGTAACTGATCGTCTCCGGTTGGCAATCCAACGCTGCTGCAACAGCATCAAACAGCCGGCCTGCAGAGCTACTCAGCGGCGCATTAAGCTGTTTCGCCACCATATGATCCAGCGTTGCCAGAGGTTTGCCAGACAGTACCGGGAACAGTGTTTCCAGTCGGTTATCAGGCTGTTCTGGCAGAGACTGCTTCAGTTGCGCGTAAAGGCAGCGCCAGGGTTCACGAATGGCTCGGGTACCGCCGATCAGCGGGAAAGGCTGTAATGATCCGACCCGCTCCGACTGTCGGTAATCACCCAACAGAAACTCGCAACCCCACAGGGTTTCATCGGTACCAAAACCGGTGCCATCCAGGCAGATACCCAGAACCGGTTCAGCGCCGAGCGGATAATTGTTATCCCCCAGACAAGCGGCCAGATGGGCATGGTGGTGCTGCACCTGCAGCAGTTCAAGGCCATTGCTATCAGCCAGTTGTTGAGCATATTTTGAGGAGAAGTATTCCGGGTGCAGATCGCATACCAGATACTCTGGATTGTGCTGATAAAGATTCTGATACAGTGCCTGAGTGTGCTGGAATTGCTCATAGGTGCGGGCATCTTCCAGATCACCAATATGCTGACTGAGCACTGCCCTGCCGGACTGGATCAGGCAGAGTGTGTTTTTCAGATCCGCCCCCAACGCCAGCAGATCCGGCGCATTGGTGAACCCTTCTGGCAGAGGGATCGACCGGGGCGCAAAGCCCCGTGCACGCCGCAAAATATGCGTCTGCCCTTCCACTTGCCGCACCACCGAATCATCGACCCGGTTATGGATCGGCCGGTCATGCATCAGCAGCAGGTCAGCGATACCGCTAAGCTGTTCCTGAGCATCTACATTAGTAATCGCCTGTGGTGCGCCGGAACAATTGCCACTGGTCATGACTAAGGGCGTATCCAGCCGATCCATTAATAACCAATGGATCGGGGTATAGGGCAGCATAAAACCCAGCTGATACTGACCCGGTGCGATCAGAGAAGATAAAGCGCCTGATGCCTGTGGTTCACTCTCAGGCGTCAGCAGTACAACCGGCGCAGCCGGGCTATTCAGCATAGCCTCGCTGACAGGATCGATATCCGCATAGCAACGGATCTGCTCTATGCTTTTCGCCATCAGAGCAAAGGCTTTCGCCGGGCGATACTTACGCTGCCGCAACTCAGCCACCGCAGCTTCATTGGTGGCATCGCAGGCCAGATGAAATCCACCTAGCCCCTTAATGGCGACAATCTGACCGGCACGGATTGCTTTAGCCAGCAACTCGAACGGCTCTTGAGTATCGATTCTCTGCCCATCTGACTGTTCCAGCCAGACCTGCGGACCGCACTCAGCACAGGCATTGGGTTGCGCATGAAAGCGCCGGTCGGCAGGGTCGTTGTACTCAGCCTCGCAAGCAGGACAGAGTGTAAAATCAGCCATAGTCGTACTGGCACGATCATAGGGGATCTGGCGGATAATACTCAGCCGGGGACCACAGTTGGTACAGTTAATAAACGGATACCGGTAACGGCGATTCTCTGGATCAAACAGCTCTGTGCGGCAATCATTGCAGGTCGCTGCATCCGGTGCGCAGCCAGTGGTGACTTCACCAGACTGGCTGGCAATGATCTCAAAGCCATCGCTGCTGATATCGAGGGGCTCGCTGTGAATATCGGTAATACTGGCAAGGGGCGGTAACTCATCCTTGAGACGTGAAATAAACTGCTGCAGGCAAGTATGGTCTGCCTCAATGGCGACTTCGACACCCGCAGCATTATTCAGCACCCAACCATTCAGATGCAGCTCATGTGCAATACGCCAAACAAAGGGTCGGAAACCCACGCCCTGCACCTCACCACTGATCCGTAGCCGATAGCCGTTGCTGTCTTTTTTCATTACTTGACCTAAAACCTTCAGGCTGCCGCAGCCTCATAAGACCTTAATATCAGCACCTTAATCCCAGGAACTTAATACCAGAACCTTAATACTTCTTCTCTCACCACATTGACAAACTAATACATTGTATTAGCATTAATACCACAATGTATTAGCAAGGATTGCTGATGAAGCTTGTTTTCAAGGAAACCCCGGTATTCACCCGACAGATTACAGAGTTGCTTTGTGATGATGAATATAAAGCGCTTCAAATACAACTGACAGACAGACCAGATGCTGGCGACATTATTCCGGGCACCTCAGGTATCAGAAAAATTCGTTGGCGGCAGAGAAGCACTGGCAAACGCGGGGGTATCCGGCTGATCTATTACTGGATAACTAAACAGAATCAGATTTTCATGCTGCTGGCGTATCCTAAATCCACTCAGGATACCCTGACATCGAAACAGAAGAATACGCTCAGACAACTGGTTCTGAGAGAACTACAGGAGCCCTTCGATGGACAGTAACCTATTTGACGAACTAGTCACCAGCGTCGAGCAGGCAGGCGCTATTCGTCGGGATGAAATTGCTCCCACCCGCATTTTTGAGTTCAGCGCAATGGATGTTAAAGCGATCCGGGAATCCACTGGCAGAACCCAGGAAGCGTTTGCGCAAATGCTGGGTACCTCGGTATCGGCAATACGTAGCTGGGAGCAAGGGCAGCGTCAGCCAACAGGCACTGCGCGGGTACTACTGGCGATGTTCAAAGCCGATCCTGATACCGCTAAATCACTACTGGAAAAAGCAGCCAACCATCCCTGAATCACATCCTTCATGCGAGGCCATTACTGCATCGTTGTTGAAGCAACAGGATAATAGTGCCGGTAAAATACCACTCCGGCATAGAGGGGGTTTTGGGGGAGTTTTGGGGATATTTTGGGGAATGGTTTTTCCCCCTTAAATATCTGCATCTTGAGCTTAATGCACCGTACAAGCCATACAGGGATCAAATGAGCGAACGATATGCTGTACCGATACCGGTGTTTTTTCACCGGCGCGGATCGGCGCCCCCTCCAGTGCCAGTTCCAGCGCACCAGGAGTGCCCTGCTGATCCCGGGGTGAGAAATTCCAGGTGGTCGGCGCAACGATCTGATAGTTACTGATCTTGCCCCTGCTAACCTCAATCCAGTGGCCTAACGAACCCCGTGCCGCTTCGATCATACCCACACCACTACCGCTGTCGGATAGTGGCGCGTGGTTACAGAAAGGTGCTGCCGGATCGATAGTCCGGACCCAGTCCTGCATCTGCGGCACAACGATAGCCAACTCAAGTAGCCGTGCGACAACCCGACTGTGCACATTACCGCCCTGCCGCTGAACCAGATCGCGGGCCAGCGGGTGTCCATTGATCAGTTGCCGTGCCAGAGCACCCACCTCCATCACCTGACGATTAAAGCGGGGGGCCTTACACCAGCTGTAGGCATCACCGTTATCCAGCGTTGGTTGCGTCAACCCATTCGCCGGATGCCTTGGCCGGTCAGCGCCACTCATCCAGCTGTAAGCAACATCTTCGGTAATCAATGCGCTGTCCAGTGGTAGTGCTTCGCCACCCAGCACCACACCGGATCGGAACAGATTACCACTACTCTGAAGATAGCTTCCGTAACTCAGGAACTGATCGGTTCCACGACCTAAACTCTGCAGCTGAAGCTGCTCGCTGATGTGCAGAAAACGCCGCAAGTCGCTGCTGTGCCAAGGTTTCTGCTGACGCCACTGTTCCAGATCATCGAGTGACTGCAGACTGGCAATCACCTCAAGATCATCGCCGAACAGCTCGGTTTCCAGAAAGCCCCGGAACGAAGCGATAATCGCCAGCAGACGGATACGCTCCTGCGCTGCAACCGGTTTCGCTGTACCGCCGGGCTGCAGACTCAGGGTATGGGGCCACTTACCCGCCAGGATACCCATCAGATGCAGAAATTCAGCCCGGGCTGGCAACATCGCTTTACTGGCGCTGCCGGTCACCGCCTTGAAACGCCCGGCGATCTCATCAAACCAGGGTTCATCGGCATACACTTCACGGGCGAAGTCCGGCATAAAGAACAGATAAAAATGGGTCAGCAGGTCAGTCATATTCTCATTGGCCAGTACCAGGTTGGTACTCAGCAGGCCATTCTCCGGCATCTCAAGACCACTGAGATCGGCCAGCGCCCGAGCACAGGCAACCGACTGCGTCACCGAACAAATTCCGCAGATACGTGGGGTATACACCAGCGCATCCATGGGCTCATGGCCCACCAGAATCTGCTCGAAGCCCCGATACAAAGGTGAGTTCACCCGCGCGCTCTGTACCTGATCAGCCGCAGTATCCAGCGTGATTTCAAGATCACCTTCCACCCGATTAAACGGTCCGGCAACAATACGACTCATAGACTTCAGCCCTTACGCTTATGGATAGTCGGTGGATAGATCAGCTTTTCTGACACCGCATTCTGTTTCAGCCGTTCCGGTGTAGCTGCTTTTGATAACGAAGCCAGCGCCACAAACCAGGCCTTGGGCATATCGGTGGGCAGTCCCACCGGGATACCCGCTATTTTCGGCGTTTTACAGAAGCTATGACCAGGTTCTTCAAATTCCGGCGCGGTACAGTTGATGCAGGCATAGCCACCGCTGGTGCAGGAACCATAGCCGTTCCAGTCACGGATATTGCAGTCGGCATGAGCCTGAGTACCGAGGCAGCCCATATTTTCCATCATACAGCCACGCTCACCGGGCGCTTCCGCGCTGGCTTTGTACTCATAGTATTCGTTACGGCTACAGCCGTGATGCACCAGTTGATCAGCATACATGCGGGGGCGGCCCAGTGAATCTAACTGCGCTTCGCTATGCTCATCCAGCGCGATGCTCATCAGGGTTTCGGTCACCCAGTCTGGATGTGTCGGGCAGCCAGCGATATTCACCACCCGATACCCAGCGGCAGAGCGATATTCGTCCCCCAGCAGACCGCCGGCCAGCTCGCCATCAAACTGCACACCGGTGGCATCGGTAAAGTTACTGCCCGCTGCCGTGATACCGCCATAAGCAGCACAAGAGCCCACCGCCAGGGTATAGCGGCTTTTTTCAGCAAGATCTCGAACCCACTCAATCATCGGTTTACCGGTACCGCCAAGCATGTGGAAACGACCAGTACCCTGAGGACCAGTCATCATCGAACCTTCAATACAAAGCAGATCCAGTGGCTGATCACCTGCAACAATAGATTCCAGCAGGCTGATCACCTCATCACTGCTCTGCTCACTGAGAGAGGGGTGCCACAGCAAGTTGATCCCGGCACTTTCCAGCAAGCTGTAGAGATCAGGTCCTTCAGCATTCAACAGGGACATGGAGCAACCACCGCAACCGCCGGATTGTAACCAGAGCAGATTAAGCATCGTCGGTTACCTCCTCATGGGTCTGTTCAGCGTCGGCATCCAGCTCCAGTCGGGCGATAACGCCACCGGGTTCATGGTTGGCGATACTCAGTTCACCGCCATGCTGGGAG
The DNA here is from genome assembly GCA_963669425.2 of uncultured Amphritea sp. Taxonomy (GTDB): domain Bacteria; phylum Pseudomonadota; class Gammaproteobacteria; order Pseudomonadales; family Balneatricaceae; genus Amphritea. Next base: position 328,026 of record CAXXNC010000002.1, on the reverse strand, counting down.
ACAATGCCATAACTGATCGACAGCCCAAGCCCTGTTCCCATGCCCACCGGTTTAGTGGTGAAGAATGGCTCAAACAATCGGGAGAGCGCCTCTTCCTCAATCCCCGGCCCGCTATCCCGCACTTCAAAAATCATGCGTCCATCACGGATCTCAGCATCCAGCTGCAGGCGTTTGGTTTCGCTGTCAGCCATCGCATCCAGGGCATTCTGAATCAGATTAACCACTACCTGATGAATCTGTCCGGCATGACCAAACGCGGTCAGCTGATCGGGCACATTATCAATCACCTCGACCGGTGCCCTGCTCTCTTTGATAATCCAGTGCAACGCGGTACGGATCACATGGGTCATATCAAAGCTGGCTTTTTCCGAGATCTGAGTCGAGGAAAACTGGCGCAGATCGTTGACGATTTCACGTACTCTGTCAGCCCCCTCCATGGTGCCATCCACCAGCGAATTCAGATCACGGATCGCTTTATCCAGGCGCATCTGCTCACGCATCGCCCGCAGGTGTTCGCGGCTGTGGCCTTCGTTAATGGCATCAAAGTAAGTACAGAGCCGATCGGTATAGCGCTGCAGGGCGTGCATATTGCCGTAAACAAAACTGATCGGGTTATTCAGTTCGTGGGCCACACCGGCTACCAGACGCCCCAGTGATGCCATCTTTTCCGATTGCACCAGTCGCTCCTGCGCCAGCTGCACTTCGGCATGGGCTTCATTGAGTTCTTTGTAGGCGCGCTGCAGTTCACCCAGTGGGCGACCAACCATCACCATGCCCACCAGACGACCACGGCGGTTGTTTCGTGGTGAGCAGTTCATTGATAGGGGGACGGTACCTTCCCGACCGATCAGCTCAATTTCACAATCCCGGATCGGCTCGCGGTTCAGCTGCGAGAGAAACTGATCAATTTTCTGTCGATACGCGGGTGCTACCAGTTCCGGCAGTGATAAACCGATCAGTTCAGATTCGTTCAGCCCGGTGAGTTGTTCCAGCGCACTGTTAACCCCCTCAATAGCACCGCTGTGATCACAGACGATCAGCACATCACTCATGGCACTCTGAATGCTGGCGAAGAAACTTCTGGCCTCCTCCAGCTCAGCATTTTTCTCCTCTACCTCCACCTGGTAATGCACCAGATCGGCATAGGCTTCATCCATTTTCTGGATCACACTGACCCAGGCATCCTCTGAGCTGGAGAGGTTATCTGAAGACTGATCGGTAGGTTTGACCATAAGAGAATTACTTTGGAGTTTAGAAAACAGTTGCGAACATATTAGCGTGATTCTGTTAAGGAGGTATACCAGCTCAACTGCTTACCACGTATGGGCACATGATGACTGGAATAGGAAATCATTCAATCCAGAACAGTACGTGCTTCTAACTTCGACCGGAATGTTACCCATGCATCCGGTGCATGCCAGGATTCAATCCAGTCAATCAGATCAGTCGCGGGCATTGGTCTGGCAATAATAAAACCCTGTGCCAGTTCACAGCCCAGATTAAGCAACATCTGCCCATGAGCCTCACTCTCAACGCCTTCTGCTATGACGCTTCGCTGAAACGCGGATGCAAGACCGATTACTCCCCGCAATATAGCCAGATCATCCGGATCATCCAGCATATCCCTGACAAAACTGCGATCTATCTTAAGAGAGTTCACAGACAGTTTCTTGAGATAGTTGAGCGATGAATACCCTGTCCCAAAGTCATCTATAGATACTTTGAATCCAAGATTAAGGCATTCATCCAGTACAGATGAAACGTGATCCAGATCCTGAATTGCAGTTGTTTCAAGTACTTCGAGTTCCAGATCCTGAGGCACAAGCTGCGGATAAGAATTGAGCATATCCGTCAGATTCGCAACAAAATCAGGATGCTGAAGCTGCATCGCACTGATATTCACACTGACCGGGAATTTATATCCAGCCTTCTGCCACGATACCATCTGACCGAACACTTTATTCAGTACTCTTTCACCCACTTTCAGATCCAGCAGATGATCTTCAATATCCGGAAGGAAATCTCCCGGCAGCACGATTGAGCCATCGGCCTGCTGCCAACGAATAAGCGCTTCAGCTCCGACAAATTCACCAGTTTGCATATTGACCTTAGGCTGATAGTGAACAATAAATTCATCGTTCATTAGCCCCTGCTCTATCCGTTTCAGACTCTGGTGCAGATCTCTGACAGCCAGATCTTCAGCAGTATCAAACAGATGGAACTGATTCTTGCCGGCAACTTTAGCCTGATACATAGCCTGATCAGCTTGGCGCAGCAATTGATCGGCATCCAGTGATTTCTCCTGGGGATAAACAGTCACCCCCAGACTGGCGGTAACTCTGAGGGTACGTCCCTCATCCTGAAACTCCCTGCCAGATGCATTTAATAACCGCTCAAGTAAGGGCTCACAATCCGAGAGATCTTTCAGCCCCTGTAATACTGCTACAAATTCATCACCCCCTAATCGCGCCAGTGTTTCTCCATCTCTTAGAGTGGCCTTCATACGCTTAGCCACCTGGCGCAATAACCGATCCCCCACATCATGACCGTATCGATCATTAATCTCTTTGAAGCCATCCAGATCGATGTAAATTACTGCAATTTTTTCATTTCTGCGGGCACTAAGCATCATAGCCTGTTGCATCCGGTCTGCCAGCAGTAGGCGATTAGGCAGCCCGGTAAGAGAATCATAATGCGCAATACGGGTCAGGCGCTGCTGGTGCTCCTTCAATAGTGTGACATCCCGCGCCACCGCTAACACAGAGCGCACCTGCCCCTGATTATTAAAGTCCGGAGTCAGACGCCAATTGAAGACCTTTTTCCCGGATGGGCCCTCCAGCTCAAACTCTGTTTCATAAAGAGCTTCTGTATCGAGAGTCTTATTAATGGCTGCAGACCACTGATCTGTCACCACTGCTGGAAGTGCTATATCCGACACTCTTTTACCGATGAATTCACTGGCATTCATAAATGAAGCGGTCTGAACATTGTCAGAAACGAACAAAAACCGTCCATGCTTATCCACCCGCATAATAATATCCGGTAATGCCTCGATCAGCGCTCTCTGATCCTGCTCACTGCGCTGAAGCTGAACCTCGGCATGCTTTCTGGCTGTAATATCGGTATGCGTTCCAACCAAGCGCTGGGGAACAGAAATTTCACCATCAAGCCTTTTCGCCAATTGCCCCCTGGAAAGAATATCGACCCATTCACCACTTTTATGCCTCATTCTGAATTCAGCAACATAGGCCTGGGCATCACCCGCCAGATATTCATCCACCTTATTCTGAACGCCCTCACGCTGGGAAGGATCCATCAACAATTCCCAGGACTCTGTAGAATTCGCTATTTCATGATCTTCATACCCAAGCATCGATTTCCATCTGGGTGAATCGACCAGCCTTTAGTAGACACCTTATTGCGTTAAAATAACGCCACTAGGAGGTGTCATGAGTACCAAGCGTTTTCCCGAAGAGTTCAAAATTGAAGCCGTTAAGCAAGTCACAGAACGGGGCCATCCTGTTGCGGAAGTTGCTCGCCGTTTAGGTGTTTCGACCAACAGTATGTACCACTGGCTTAAACGCTACGGCAGCAACAGTGAGCATCATCAGGAAGTGAACGAGAAGGATGTTGAGATTAAGCGGCTCCAGAAAGAGCTGCGTCGGGTTACTGAAGAACGCGACATCTTAAAAAAAGCCGCCGCGTACTTTGCCAGAGAGTCCGAGTAAGGTACGCCTTTATTCAACAGCACCGAGACCAACACTCGGTCAGGACTCTATGTAAGCTGCTTGAAGTTCATCACAGCGGCTTCTACGCCTGGCGGAATGATCCAGTATCACCTCGCGCCAAAGAGGATCAGCGGTTACTGGGTTTGATCAAGCAGTCATGGCTTGAGAGCGGTTGCGTCTATGGTTACCGTAAAATCCATCATGACCTTAAGGATCTGGGTGAGCGATGCAGTAAACACCGAGTATCAAGGCTAATGAGGCTCGATGGATTATCAGCCCAAGTCGGTTACAAGAAGTACCGAGGTAAAACCTCAGGGCGTCCATCGCATGTAGCTGACAATATTCTGCAACGTCAATTTCAGGTGAGTGAACCCAATAAGTACTGGGTAACCGATATAACCTACATCCGTACCCATGAAGGTTGGTTGTATCTTGCTGTTGTTCTGGATCTGTATTCCCGCCAGGTCGTGGGCTGGTCGATGCATTCAAGAATGGAAACAGATCTGGTTCTGAATGCTCTTTTGATGGCTGTTTGGCGACGAAAACCGCAAAATGAAGTGCTCATCCATTCTGATCAGGGCAGCCAGTTTACGGGTTATGAATGGCAAGAGTTCCTGAAAATTCACCGCTTGAAGCCCAGTATGAGTCGACGCGGAAACTGCCATGATAATGCAGTAGCTGAAAGCTTTTTCCAGCTCCTTAAACGAGAACGGATTAAACGCCGAATATACTCAACAAGAGCAGAAGCGCGGCAAGATGTTTTCGATTACATCGAAATGTTTTATAACTCAGTTAGGAAACATGGTTATACGAACAACCTGTCTCCAATCGAATTTGAAAAACAGCAGATCAACAAGCACTAAAGCGTCTACGATAGGCTGGTCGATTCAGGGTGAGTAATAGACTTCATTAGTTTCCAGATTCCAATCCCACAAACCATCATTAGCGCCTTCCAGCGCCAGCTCCAGGCGTTCACGACTGAACATCAGGTCAGCTCTGGAGCTCTGAAGATCCTGATCCATAACAACCAGTGCAGTCTGAATTGTATTCCATTCAGTACTCTCCAGTGGTTCTTTTGAGTATTGCCTTCCCTGCTGAATGTGATGAATAAGTTTCAGGATATGCGAGATAGGACCACGAATATTTTTCCGGTTTATAGTGGCCGTCAGCAACAGGGTAACAAGTGCTATAAGGAAGGATATTCCCAGAACCTGAAGACTTGAGTTACGCACAATGCCTGCAATTTCAGTTTGCACACTTTCTGCACGAGCACTTGCTTCATTATCCATACGCTGCAAGCGTTTAATCAGTTTCAGCTTTGTTCCTACCGCCTGGTCCCGGGCAATATTCAGTGCTTGAGACGCATCGTTGTATCGGATCAGATGATCCCGATAGTCGCTGACACTCGCAGATAAAGACTGACTGATCAAACCTACTTTTTCAGTAACAGCAATTAATGTGTGCAACTGCAGATTCATATCATCCAGCAGTTCGATGCTGGACTGCGTCTGCAAAGTTTCTGAGGGCTTAAAAACAGCCTGCTCGGCAATTTTTTTACCAATCAGTAACAACATTTCATTAAGACCAGAAGTCAGTACCATTATCTGATCAAGATGATCTGTCGATCGGCCAGCCAGTGTTTCATTAATCAGTTCCTCCGCTATCTCCTGCTCAAGTTCAGACAGAATATTCGCCGTCCTCTGATCTATTCCGGTCAATGCAGATAAAGCAGCCTGAGTCTCCTGACAGCGGCCAATAATCTCTGCTGTAACGCTTTTAAACTCTGTATAAAGCGATTTCAGGGAACTGTCAGAGATTCTGCTCGCAATAACTCCCAGTTCACTATATAGCTCCGGACCACGATTCTGATTGGTCAGACTGCTGCGGCAGTTACCACTGAAACGATCTATTTCGATATAAAGAACGGATATATCCCGGCTGAGTAAAGAGGTATCAACCATTCGGGTAAGCTCATTACCTACGGCCTCACCGGATAAAGTTTCCACCCGGAAAAATCCCAGACTGGCAACCAACCCGACAACCAGAAAAGCAGATACATTGATGCCCGCTAAGATCAGAAGCTTAGCGGTTATACTGGAAAAAAAAGCGAACTTCATCAGTTCTGATCAGTTCTGTTTCACCAGCGTTGCCCCCCGAAGAACGAGAGGCTTTAAGGGGATCTCATGCTGTTTCAAGGCATTTACATTCACAACACGCTGACCTTTGGAGTTGGTCACAATCGGAATATCTGAAACCGGTGTTCCCTCCATTGCCTTGCCCAGCATTTCTGCAGCGGTTTGTCCTTGCTCTTTTCCTGTTTTTACGACAGCAGCCCATGCTCCCTGCTCAACCTGATAGCGATTACCGCCTAACAGCGGGCCGGAATACCTATCAGACAGGTAAGCCAGAATCTGAGAAAAGTTGAGACGGCTTCCATCATTGTCACGAATACCTTCAAGGCTATCGACAAATAACGCATCACAGTGAATATTCATCTGTGCGGCTGAATCATCGATCTGAGAGGTTTTACTGATCAGATAAAAAGTCCCGGCTTCTACCGGATAGCTGGTACTTTCATTGTCAATTTGAGCTTTAAGCGCTCTGCCAGACGGAACATCGTTTGTCATAAAACAAGCAGTATGAATGGAAGGGATTAGCTGCTTTGCAAATGCAACTGATTCACGTACATGAGCACGCTCAAGAACCCCTGAAATATGGCTGTTCGGATAACCGTATTTTGCTGCAGCAGAATTAACGCCTGCAAACATAACCGGCGTATCCGTTTTCTCTTTTAATTCAGGTACCACAAACATCGCCTGTGCATTATCATCCACAGCAATCACACCGTCTGGCTGCAAACTTTTATAAAGCCTCGAAGCTTCAGCCGCTTTCTTCATTCCACCATCGGGGTTCACCTTAGTATCCATGTAGAAATAGGTAATATCCGAAGATTCACCAAGGACAGAGTCGATACCACGCTGTATCTCCTGACACCAGGGATTATCCTTCTCGTAGCTCATAACAACCAGTACTTTGTGAGCTTCGGCCCATGCACCAGCGCTGAAGCAGACAATCACACCTGATATTATCAACTTTAATACAGACAACTTCATAACCCCCTCCTATAGTTCCCTCTCTTAAAATGCGTTACTTCCAGATAATTAAAGTATGGAAATTCCGATTTCACTAAGAAAACGCAAGCTGTCAGTAACTATGGCATGATCCCGAAGATTTCTGTAGCACTTCAGCACTGTAATACAACGAAAATCCCGGTATTCAGACAGAATTTAAACTATCAGGAATGGAATTCAGGAAAGGTAAGATGCGAGACCCGCGATAAGTTCCAGGTATTAATGGGCGTCGCGCCTACTGCATATCTCAGGTGAAACCAGCTTAAAGCTGGCGACTCCCAAGACTGATAGCGGGCAGGACGCCCAGTGAACTCTGAAACTTATCGCGGATAAATTCAGTCTACTCTGCTCACAGAAAACGTCCAGCCCGGGGATCTCTCACTAAACTAAAGTATCAAATCTTGAGCTTTATCTGGATTTTATTGATGACAACAGCGGTCAAACAGTAGATCAATTTTTTTCATAAAACTGATGAATTGTTCCCGACTCTGATAATCCAGCTTATAGCGGTTATGGAAAAACAGATCGAGCCGGGTACCAGCATCATAGAGTGTCAGTGTATAGCCATCGAAATCGTGGCAGGCATAAAGCCCATCCAACAGATGCTCACCGCCTGATTGCTTCTCGCCATGATCCATTATCCAGTTAAATACCCCCAGTACTTTCACCAGGTCAACTCTGGGGTCGGATAAAGAATCTGGATTGATATCAGAATATGCCATCGGTCTGCCTCTAAAAAAAAGAGCCTGAGAGTATCAGGCTCAAATACGTATCATGAGAAAACGCTTTGAGATCATTCAGACTGAACTAATCTCATTGGCAACAAGAGTCCTGAACTGATCCCTTTAACATGAAAAACATCACTGACTCGATGTTTTTCACCAGAGGAAGCGGGATCAGCTCACAGACATAAAGTATTACGCCAGTACTGGCAGATCAGATCACAGGTGTCACAGCTGCTCGACAGAAGTAGCGATAAAGCGACTCCGTTCAAGAATGGCCTGACGGTCCTGTTCTGTTTTATTGAGCCAGTGATTCACCTGCATCCCCATCCTGGGATTCTGCGCGAGTAAAGCCTGATGTTTATCCACAAAACGCCAGTACAGCGTGGTAAACGGGCAGGCATCCTCGCCGTCTGCTTTAGCTGGATTGTATGGGCAGTGCTGACAGTAGTTGGACATCTTTCGGATGTAGTTACCGCTTGCGATGTAGGGTTTCGAAGCAAGAAAACCAAGATCTGCATACTGGCTCATTGCCAGCGTGTTAGGTACCTCAACCCAGGCTACAGCATCCACATACATCGCCAGATACCAGCGATGGACCTGCTGGGGATCAACGCCGTACAGCAACGCAAATAACCCGGTCACCATCAGCCGCTGGATATGATGGCCATAACCGGTTTCCAGTACCTGAGTAATACTCTGTTGCAGACATTGCATACCTGTCTGCCCGCTCCAGTAAAACTCCGGCAGCAGTTGCTCATGCTGCAATCCATTCAGGGTTGACCACAGATCTTTTCGGTACCAGTACAAACCGCGCACATACTCACGCCATCCGAGTATCTGCCGGACAAACCCTTCTACTGCGTTAATGGGCACATTACTCTGTTCGTAAGCCTGAACCGCACTGTCGATCACTTCTCGGGGATTGAGCAGCTTCAGGTTAAGGGATGAAGAGATCCAGGCGTGATAGAGAAACGGCTGATCAGTCCACATGGCATCCTGATAATCGCCGAATGAGGGCAAGCGCCGGGCGATAAATTGATCAAGCAACTGCAGTGACTGACTGCGGGTCACCGGCCACTGGAACTCTTTCGCATCACCAGCCAGCGAAGGAAGAAAGCGCTGGACATCATCGGTCACTCGGCGGGTTATCGGGTCCATCTCAACCGCAGGGCCTTTGTGATCGCAATCCGGACCGTTCCTGCCGAAGCTTTTCCGGTTTGCCGCATCGAAGTTCCACTGCCCAGCCTCAGGTTGCCCACCACACATCAGAATACCGGTACGCTTACGCAGGTGACGATACCAATGCTCCATCCGGGGCTGTTTGCGCCCTTTCATCCAGCCACTGAACTCTCCCGGCTGAGCAATGAAGTGGTTATCCGGCTCTACCTGTATCTCCAGATCCATTTCGTGGCAGCAATCACGTATTTCCTGCAAAACCCGATAGTCACCGGGCAGTACAACACGCAACCGTTCCGGCTTAAGCGCCAGTATCACCTGCTTCAATCCGTCAGAGAAGCTGACTGTGCCCTGCTCCAGTGACTGGTAGATCAACGGCAGACTCAACCCTCGCAGTTCCTCAGCAAAGTGTCTCATCGCCGACAGAAAAAGCACCGTACGCTGAAAGCCCGAAGCGGTCGCAACAGACTCCCCACTCACTTCCATCATCAACAGGCGATCAGCATGAGGATCAAACCCGTCAAACAGCTGACTATCCAGATTAAGCTGATCGCCCAGGATCAGACACAGGTGACGAACAGAATCGGACACTGTTCATCCTCCCAACAGTGCGGCCACAGCAAGGCTGACACTGGCTATAGCCGTCAGCATCGAACGCAGGGTCATAAACGCCTGTGGATACAAGCCAGACAGATAAGAACGTTCATAAAGATGCAGCCCGATGAATGATGCTGCAGCTAACAGCAACGCTGCGGGAAACTGCGGATGGAGCCAACTCCATGCCCAGAGCATCACCGAGACAGAGATCCAGGCCAGGTGACCCGGGGCTTGTTGATTGAGCGATACAAACCAAAGAACACCACCGAGAAAGGAGAAAATCAACGCTGCATAGGTGAGCAGATAGAGACTGTAGAGCTCCGAACCACTGATGGCGACCAGCGATAAGCCGATAAAAGGCATCAGACCGGCAATCCCCAGGGTCCGGTGAGTATCGGTGAGTTCCAGACTCTGTTTGCCAGGCTGATCAGCAGTACGAACAGGCATATCGGTGTGTTGCATAATGTTAAGCTCCTCCCTGCTTACTTCTACGGTATCGAAGCCGGGACCGATCACCCTGAAATCAGTTTCGGGACAATAACTCCGGGACAATAAGACGCTTCACAGATTCCTTCCAATTTTTCTTAAAGCAACTCAGACAGATTCGAATTTTTTTACTGCGTTTTCGTGCAAATAATTAGATCAACAACAGGATTCATGTAACCGATTAACAGCCTGAAAAGGCCATAGAGGAGATCCGTTATGTTGCACTATGATTCTGATATGCAGGACCTTTTCGAACAGCTCGGTCTGGATAATGATACGCAAAGTATCGATGAGTTTATTGAACGGAATAAGATCTACGGATTTGACGTTCATATCGCCGACGCCCCCTGCTGGGATGGTTCCCAGGCAACCTTTATCCGCGATTCGCTGTATTACGATAATCAACTGGCTGAAGCAGTCGACCAGCTCGACATTATGCTCAGAAACTGATGGGACAACATGGCAAGGGACTGCCTGAACTAACAGACTGACTCTGTTGTTCATTCTCTGCTGTAAAAGCCTCTGCGTTAAACTCTGAACGATTAAGCTGCGAAGTTCAGTTCTGCTGTTCAATATCAAAATTCAGCAGCTTCTCAACAGCCGGATTAATCAGGCTACTCTCCCGATAGATGGCATAAAGATCTTCCGTAATAGAAGGTGCCTGACCGATCACATCAACATGGTACTGATGACAAATTTCCTCAGCTATTACCGTGGGTGCCGAAAAGAAGCCTTCCCCGGACTGTCCCAGTACTTTCAGCAATGCGCTGTCATCAATCTCTGCCTTCAGATTCAGCCTGATCGCATTGTCCTTAAACCAATCTTTCAACTTGTCCAGATAGGGTGTCTGACGCCCATAGCTGAGAAAGGGCTGGTCACTCAGGCTTTCAGGAAAGCCCTGTTTCAGCTGTTGAGCAATATCCCCGCTGTGAAAAAAGAATGACATCGAGGTACTGAGGATTTTCTCATGTGCCAGCCCCTCCCTGTCGCACTCATGGGGGAGATAATCCGTAATCAACAGATCGATCTTCTTCTGCTTCAGATGCAACAGCAGGTCACTGCCATTTCCAGTACGGCACACCAGCTGCACATCATTGGGGATATCCAGCGCCGGTTTAATTACCTTCCAGGCCAGAATTTTATGCACAGTTGCAGCAATCCCCACCGTCAGATCCAAGGAACGACTGTCTGCTGGCTGCTCCAATACGGCCTCTAACTGAGCACTCATATCGAAAATTTTATCGGCGTAAGTGAATACCTGCTTACCCATCGGGGTTAGTACCAGATTACGCCCCTCACGCTTGAACAGCATATGGTTGACGTTTTCTTCAAGGGTAGCGATCTGAGCGCTGAGGGTTTGCGGGGCAAGGTCGAGAATATCACAGGCTTTAGAGATAGAGCCTTCCCTGGCGGTCAGCCAGAAGTATTGCAGGTGTTTCAGGTTCAGCGATTTCATCAGCGTTGACTCCCGGTTCATTGCAAAAAAATAGCCTTGCTGAAACAAGGCTATATAACCGAGTGATTTTGTCAACTATTACGTTTATCTTACCGCCTCAGATCAGGCCGCAAGATCATTCTCCGCTGTGCGGCTATGCCACAGATCCAGCTCAGGCTGCTTATGCTTCGGCTCCTGCATCACTTCGTAGATGTGGAATGCTTCCGGTTTAAGCAGATCAACTGCGGTATGCACATGCTTAAACTCCATTAGTATCGATTCGTTAGTCCGGGTCACCCGATAGGTTTTCCGGGTCATTGGGATATCTGCTCTGAGCGGTACTTCAACCCACAGACAGATGCATTTCTCGGTAACCAGATACTCAATTCTGACAATTCGGTGACCCTGTTTCAGGGACAGAGTCTGCAATTTACTATCAGTCATCAGTGTATGCTTCTCTACGGTTTTCATAACAGGTCTCCTTTTTTGCTTAAACCCACTATCCCTCAGCAACGGATCGGGAAAAACAGATTTTTTCGTGCTGACAGTCAGAAGCAATCTGTCGATTGGGTGGGAATAAAAAGGCATCGGAAAGGAGATCGAAGTTAACGCCGTGGCTCGTGGCTCGTGGCTCGTGGCTCGTGGCTCGTGGCTCGTGGCTCGTGGCTCGTGGCTCGTGGCTCGTAGGTAGTATGTCACCAGAGATCCATACAACGGAGCCCTCAGAAACGGTTTGTTCCGCTGTAGTGAGGCACGCCCTAGTGCCGACTACCACGTTCAATCGGCACGGGGACGTGCCTCGCTACATAGCTATTTGAGGTCTGCAGTTTCAGCCTGATGTATCTGGCCGATCAGTACCTAAGAGCAAAGAAAAAGGGCGACTAATTGTGCGTTTGAGCACAATTAGTGGACTGACTTCAGAGATCTATTTGAAAATGGAACAGGACTAATGGCGGGGCCAGATTGAATCGAAATAGCCTGTAGGCGATTTCGACCCTGCGGGCTTCGCCGCAAGCGGCTCGTTGGTGATTGTGTTTTTGAACACAATCGCTGAACTGACTTCACAGAAGTCAGTTGCAATCTGGCTTCCGTGCTTATGAATATACAAAGAAAAAGGGGTAACCTTTCGGTTACCCCTTTTTCTTTGTATGTGGTAGCGGGGGCCAGATTTGAACTGACGACCTTCGGGTTATGAGCCCGACGAGCTACCGGGCTGCTCCACCCCGCATCAATGTGGCGCGAATAGTACAGCGCCAATTTTCGTTTGGCAAGAGATTTTACGGAACAGTTGAATAAACAGATCAGTTTGCGCAAAAACCATAAATAACTCTGCCTCAGAATGAAATACAGGATATTCCCCCATACAGGTAAATACAGGTTTTCCCCAATGCATATTATGTTTTTCAAGCAGATAGCCCGCCATTGAGCATATTCTACACAACAAGAAATAATTCTGATCCGGAATCCTCACTTAAAAAAACCATTCAAAAACGACTGCCTGATCAGCGCCGGGCGGTTTGACTCGATCTGAGCATCCCGATAGATTCGCATTCCAGTTGTTCTTCACGAGAGTGCAGCTGAGCTATACCGGCCTACCTGCCGGCACAATAAAAACAACAGTTACGCCCAACTGTGATCCAGTTGCGGCAGAAGGTAAATACAATGACAAGCCGTCAATCCATCCGGCACAGTGTCCTGTGCTCACACAGCATTCCAATTCAATTCATTACTGATATTCCGTCTCCGGATCCACAGGCCTGATTACGCCTGATCCACCCGGTTTCTGTCTTTTATTTTCTGAATGTGCTCTGACAGCGCCTGTGCAATGGCCTGTCATCGAGCCAGAGGCTATCAGTATGAAAAATTCTGTCTCCCTGAATGACAAGTGGGGAAAAACAGTCTGGTCGTGTCTACATCACCGGCAGCCAGGCACTGGCACGTCTGCACAATGCTGCAGGCGGACCGTGACCGTAAAGCGGGTCTGAATACCGCAGGTTTTATTTCCGGTTACCGCGGCTCACCACTGGGCAATTTCGATAAGACACTGTGGCAGATCCGTGACTATCTGAAACAGTACAACATCACCTTCCAGTCCGGCGTTAATGAAGATCTGGGGGCTACCGCCGTGTGGGGCTCACAGCAGGTCAATATTTTTGAAGGGGCCCGCTAACGACGGTGTGTTTGGCCTCTGGTATGGCAAAGGCCCCGGTGTTGATCGTACCGGCGATGTCCTGAAGCATGCGAACGCTTTTGGCACCACACCCCACGGTGGCGTCCTCGCCATTGCCGGGGATGATCACGCCAGTAAATCCTCTACCCTGCCACACCAGAGCGACTATGCATTCATGGATGCCATGATGCCGGTACTCTATCCGTCCGGTATTCAGGAGATGCTGGATTACGGCCTTTATGGCTGGGCCATGTCCCGTTACAGCGGTTGCTGGGTGGGCATGAAAGCACTGGCTGAAGTGATGGATTCAGCGATTTCTGCCAATCTGGATCAGGATCGTCTGCAGATTGAGATCCCTGAAACATTCGAACTGCCAGCCGACGGCCTGAACGCCCGCTGGCCGGACAAACCGCTGCAACAGGAAGAGCGCCTGCACCAAATATAAGATTCGTGCCGCTCAGGCGTTTTGCCGACACAACCGGCTGGACCGTACCATCATTGAACCACAACAACCGCGCTTCGGTATCGTCACCACCGGTAAGTCCTATCTGGATGTGCTCCAGGCGCTGGAAGATCTGGGTATCAGCCACCAGCAGGCTGCCGAACTGGGTATCCGTCTCTATAAAGTCGCGATGCCATTGGCCACTTGAGCCAGAAGGTATCTACGAGTTCGCCGGCAGTCTGTCAGAAATTCTGGTTATAGAAGAGAAGCGTGGCCTGATCGAAGATCAGCTGAAAGAACAACTGTACAGCTGGCAGGATCGCACTGGACAGCAACGTCCACGCATTGTCGGTAAGCGGGACGAACTGGGCAATGAGCTGCTGACCAGTCTCAGCGAACTTACTCCGGCAATGATCGCCCGTGCTATCGCCGCCCGGATCGCACCTTTCCATAGCAGCGAGCAGATCGACAGCCGTCTCAGCTTTCTTACCGAGAAGGAATCAGAACTGGCGCAGCCAAGAGCCCTGCTGGAACGTACGCCTCACTTCTGCTCCGGCTGTCCGCACAATACATCGACCATAGTACCCGAAGGCAGTCGAGCGCTGGGTGGCATCGGTTGCCACTATATGGCGACCTGGATGGATCGCGGCACCGACACCTTTACCCAGATGGGCGGCGAAGGAGCGACCTGGATCGGTCAGGCACCTTTCACGGACAACAACCACGTGTTCCAGAATCTGGGCGATGGTACCTACTTCCATTCCGGACTGCTGGCGATCCGGGCGTCGGTCGCCGCCGGTGCCAACATCACCTACAAAGTGCTCTACAACGACGCGGTCGCGATGACCGGTGGTCAACCGATCGATGGCCAGCTCACTGTGCAGCAGATCAGCCACCAGCTGTTCGGCGAAGGTGTTACCCGCATCGCTCTGGTCAGTGACGAGCCAGATAAATACCCCAGTCGGGCTGACTTTGCCGATGGCGTGACTTTTCATCACCGGAATGATCTGCAAGCGGTTCAGATGGAGCTGCGGGAGATTCCGGCTGTACAGCAATGATCTATGACCAGACCTGCGCGGCGGAAAAACGCCGTCGCCGTAAGAAAGGCGAAATGGTCGATCCGGATAAGCGGGTCGTGATCAATCAGGAGGTCTGCGAAGGCTGCGGTGATTGCGGTGTTCAGTCGAACTGTTTGTCCCTGCTGCCAAAGGAAACTGATCGCGGTCGCAAGCGCAGCATCGATCAGTCCGCCTGCAACAAAGACTTCAGCTGTGTACGCGGTTTTTGCCCGAGCTTTGTCACAGTCAAAGGCGGCAAACTGCGCAAACCAGAGCCTCTGGGCACCGACAGTCACTTCCCGGAACTGCCTGCCCCACAGGTACCGGTCTGCGATACGCCCTACAACATTATGCTGACCGGCGTCGGCGGTACCGGCGTTGTCACCGTCAGCGCCCTGCTGGGTATGGCAGCCCATATCGAAGGCAAAGGGGCCGGTGTACTGGACCAGATCGGTCTGGCGCAGAAGTTCGGTGCGGTGATGAGCCATATCCGTATCGCTGCAAGTCAGGAACAGATCCATACCGTCCGGATTCCTGCAGGTGAGACTGACCTGATGATCGGCTTTGATCTGATGGTAGGCGCCAGCGAAGAAGCACTGGGCAAACTGGATCGTCAACGCAGCCAGGTGGGTGGTGAATAATCACGAAACGATGCCAGCCGCTTTTACCCGTGATCCGGATCTGGAAGTTCCGACCGCCGCCATGGAGCAGGTTATCCGCGACACAGCCCAACCGGAACAGACTTACTGTCTGGACGCGACTACCCTGGCCACCAATCTGCTGGGCAACGGCATGGCAGTGAACCTGTTCTGCATCGGTTTTGCCTGGCAGAAAGGTCTGATCCCGCTGCAACAGGATTCTATTGAGCAGGCTATTGCACTGAATGGCGTCGCGGTCAAAGCCAACCTGCAGGCGTTCCTCTGGGGACGTCGGGCTGCTCATGATCAGCAGCAGGTCGAAGCGATCGCCCTGCCTCAGCCAGACGTTCAGCCGGTTAAACTGATGCCATCACTCAACGATGTAATCAGCCGCGAAACCGCACATCTGACCGACTACCAGAACAGTGCACTGGCACAGCGCTACCGCAAACTGATCGACCAGATCCAGGCCGCCGAATCTGAGCTGGGACGGGGCCAGCAACTATCTCTGGCTGTCGCTGAAAACTACAGCAAGATACTGGCATACAAGGATGAATATGAGGTCGCTCGTCAGTTGAGTTCTGAGCAGTTTCAGAGAGCAGCTGGAAGCTCAGTTCGAAGGTGAGTTTGAGCTGGAATTCAACCTGGCACCGCCGCTGTTATCCCGGATTAATCCAGCCACAGGACGCCCGAAAAAACACACATTCAGTGCCAGAACACTGCCGCTGTTGCGTTGTCTGGCCAGTCTGAAAAGTCTGCGGGGTACGCCTTTGGATCTGTTTGGTTATAGCGCCGATCGACGCCTGGAACGCCGTATGATCCGCGAATATGAGGCCGACCTGAAGTTAGTACTGGCCAACCTCACACCCGACACATTGCAGGATTGTATTCAGCTGGTCCGCCTGCCGGAACAGATCCGTGGCTACGGCCCGGTAAAAGACCAGGGCCTACGACAACGCACAGCCACAGCGACAGCAACTGAAAGGACTGATCACCAGTGATCTGTCCACTCAGCAAGCCACCGCCTGATAACAAGAACAGAATTAACAGGAACATAGAACATGTCTGTATTCAGCCATAACGAATTTGATAACCATGAACAGATCCAGTTCTGCCACGATGAAGCCACCGGTCTGAAAGCCATTATCGCAATTCACAATACCAACCGCGGACCGGCACTGGAGTGGGTTGCCGTATGTGGCATTACGCCAGCGATGAAGAGGCACTGACCGATGTACTGCGTCTGTCAAAAGGGATGACCTATAAATCGGCCCTGGCCAACCTTGATCTGGGCGGCGGCAAGTCGGTCATTATCGGCGATCCCCGTAAACATAAAACAGAAGATCTGCTGGCTGCGATGGGCCGCTTTCTGGAGCGCACCGGTAACCAGTACATCGCCGCCGAAGATTCCGGCACCTCGGTCCCGGACCTCAAGGTCATGGGCCTGGAAACAGGCAATGTCGCCGGAATTACCGAACGGACCGGCATCGACGGCCTGCCCTGTAATGGCGACCCATCCCCGGCAACCGCTTACGGCACCTTTATCGGCCTGAAAACCGCGGTGCAGTATCAACTGGACCGCACTGACCTGAAAGGTCTTAAGGTTGCGATTCAGGGCGTTGGTAACGTGGGTTATCGTCTGGCGGAACACCTGCATGAGGCGGGTGCTGAGCTCTACGTCACCGATATTCATCAGGAACAGGTCGACAAAGCGGTCCGCGAACTGGGGGCAACTGCCGTTACCCAGAACGAGATTCTGTCACTGGATGTTGACGTCATAGCCCCCTGCGCCCTGGGTGGCGGTGCTGAATGACGAGTCCATTCCACTGATCAAAGCCCGCGTGATCGCCGGGGCATCCAACAACCAGTTGGCGGCTCAGCGGCATGACCTCATGCTGCGTGAACGGGGCATTCTCTATGCGCCGGACTATGTGCTTAACGCAGGCGGCATTATCGATATTTTCTACGAGCGTGTTGGCCATGAGCACAACAAAGTGCGCGCCCATATTGAAACCATCGCCGACACTCTGATCGAGATTTTCCAGCGTGCCGACCAGCAGGATCGTCCGACCGGTGAGATCGCCGACGAGCTGGCTGAAGAACGCTTCATGAAATAACCGTTGTTACCCTGAGCTGCTGGTTTTCTTACCGAAACATAGCGTCAGCTCCTTGCTGTTGCCCGTCGACCGCTTCGGCGGCGGGCCTTTTTATTTCTGATTTCTCTAACCATAAAAATAAAACTGGAGACATTACACATGACTGAACTGGTCCAGAATCCGCCGCTTGATGGCGCTGCCGATGATACCCGCAAAGATCACCCTCTATGGTCCTCACGACTGGCCTTTATACTGGCCGCCAGTGGTTCCGCGGTGGGTCTGGGCAACATCTGGAAATTCCCTTACATCACCGGTGAGAACGGTGGTGGCGCCTTCGTACTGGTCTATCTGTTCTGTATCGCCCTGATCGGTATCCCGATCATGATCGCCGAGGTAATGATCGGCCGTCGCGGTGGCCGCAGCCCACTCAACAGTATGCGCCAGCTGGCCCAGCGGGATGGTTTATCCCGCCGCTGGGTCTGGATCGGCGGCATGGGCATGCTCGCCTCTTTCCTGATCCTGTCTTTCTACTCGGTAATCGGTGGCTGGGCACTGTCTTATGTGGGTAACTCCGCGGGCGGCCTGTTTGTCGGCGCGGATACCGAGACCATCGGCGCTATGTTTGGCAACCTGCTGTCCGATCCATACACCCTGCTGCTGTGGCATTCGGTGTTTATGGTTCTGGTGATCATGATCGTTGCCCGCGGCCTGAGCTCGGGTATGGAAAAAGCGATCAATATCCTGATGCCCGTCCTGTTCGCACTGATTCTGGTGATGGTCGGTTACGCTATGAGTACTGACAGCTTCGGTGCCGGTGTCAGCTTCCTGTTCGAGCCGGACTTTTCCAAGCTGACCACCGAGGGCGTGCTGACTGCACTGGGCCATGCCTTCTTCACCCTGAGCCTGGGTATGGGGGTAATGATGGCGTACGGCTCCTATCTACCGAAAAAAGTCTCCATCGTTAAAACCGCAGTCACCGTATCGGTGGTGGATACACTGGTTGCACTGCTGGCAGGTCTGGCAATTTTCCCGCTGGTATTCGCCAATGGCCTTGAAGCCGGTGCGGGTCCCGGTCTGATCTTCCAGACTCTGCCACTGGCATTCGGTCAGATGAGCGGTGGCGTACTGTTCGGTACCCTGTTCTTTGTTCTGCTGGTTGTTGCAGCTGTAACCTCTGCGATCTCCCTGCTGGAGCCAGTGGTTGAATGGTTTGAAGAGCAGAAAGGCATCAGCCGACTGGGCGGTACCCTGATCGGCGGTCTCAGCATCTGGGCACTTGGTATCCTGACTATTCTGTCACTCAATGTCTGGTCTGACGTCCACCCACTGGGGATGTTCGAACGCTTCGAGGGTAAAACCTTCTTTGATCTGTTTGATTACGTCACTGCTAATCTGATGATGCCGCTAGGCGGCCTGGCTATCGCCATCTTCGTCGGCTGGTTTATGTCGAAACAGGCTGGCGAGAACGAACTGGATATGGGTAACGGTCTGGCCTACAACCTGTTTATGTTCGTACTGCGCTTCATCACTCCGGCGGCGGTACTGGTGGTATTCATCTACAACCTGATGTAACCATCAACGGCATTGGATAAAACAAAAGCCCCGCATCAGCGGGGCTTTTTTATGAAAGAACCGACCATCAGAACTCAAGGTTACGGACGAAGTTATACTGGCCCGCCTCGCCACGCATGCGATACAGGGTCGCAGGCCTCCCCCGCTCAGATCGTTTTTCACCGGTCTCGATTAACAGTTCAGCCTGTTCTATACGGCGCCGGAACGACTTTTTCTGTAACGTCTTACCGATCAGTAATTCATGAACCTGTTGCAACTCAGGCAAGGTAAACAGCTCCGGCAGAGCATAAGCCGGGATGATCGAATAGAGTGCTTTCTGCCGTAAACGTTCCCGGGCATCGGCGATCAGCTGCCGGTGATCAAACGCCAGTGCCAGTTGATCCAGTTGCTCAATATCCAGCCACTGAACATCTGCAACCGTCTCAATATGCGGCTCACAGACCTGATAGGACACCAGCGCCGTGTAACAGACTGTGACTGACCAGCCCCGCTTATCCCTGCCGGCATTACCATAGGTTCTCAGTTGCTCGATATAAGGCGGAACCACTCCGGTTTTCTGCTTAAGACGACGCATAACCGAGTCTTCGAGTGTCTGGTCATTTTCCAGATCAACAAAGCCACCCGGGAGTCCCCATTTATCGATCTCCGGATGACTGGCTCTTTTAACCAGCAATACCTTCAACTGCCCCTCATGGCAGGTGAAGAGCACACTATCAACCGTCATTAACGGAGCATCGAATGCTTTACGGTCGTAATTATCCAGATACTGTTGCTCACTCATAGGCCATCCTCACTGCTATGCGCCTAATGGTAATTAGCCATTTATCACTGATCAAACGATTTTTGGTCTTTTAGACACTTTTCATCTGAACAGGCTTGACTTTGTTAGTGACTATTAGCCACTATGTATTTAGTGACACAAAGACACTTAAGGAGATTAATCATGTTCGGCATTCGATATTACAAAGCTGATTCATCCACATTCGTCATCAAAACCGTTAACGGACGGATCCGGAAAAGAGGCAAAGGACTGAGTTTCTTCTACAACAGTGCAGCCAGCTCTATCGCTGCAATACCTGTTAATGCTCAGGAAGCACCGTTTGTCGCCAGTCTGCAGACCGCTGATTTCCAGACCGTTAAGCTGCAGGGTCAGGTGACCTATCGAATCGATGCACCGGAAACCATCAACGAAATTCTTAACTTCAACCTCAACGACAACAGTCGGGGCTATCTGTCAGAAGACCCTATGAAGCTGAGCGACCGGATAATCCGGGTAATTCAGACCATTATTCAGAACGAAATTCAGGGCCGTACCCTGCGTCAGGCACTGAAACTCAACCAGTCTCTGGTCCAGATTCTTAAACAGCAACTGCCGGAGGTGGACACCCTGCAGACAATGGGGATCAGCATCATCGATATCTCCATTAACGCCATTACAGCAATGCCTGAAACCGCCAAAGCACTCGAAGCTCAGGCCCGGGAAGAGATCCTGAAAGAGTCGGACGACGCTATCTATAACCGTCGTGAATCAGCCGTGGAACAGGAAAGAAAAATTCGTGAAGCAGAGTTGCAGACAACGCTGTCGGTACAGCAGAAAGAGCAGGAAATTGAGGAGTCCCGGCTGGCGAATGAGCGTACCCTGCTGCGCCGCCAGATCGAAACAGAGCAGGAAAAACTGCAGGCCGAAATCGATGCCGAGGATCAGCGGGCACAACTGGTCAGCCTCAATGTTCAGAACCGTAAGTTAGAAGCGGATGCTGAAGCTTACGGCATTCAATCCCGTATGCAGGCATTCCGGGAGCTGCCTGTTGATAACCTGAAAGCGATTGCGCTGGCCAGCATGACACCGGATCAGTTAATGGCCCAGGCCTTTGATTCACTGGCCATGAATGCCGGGAAAATTGGCGAACTCAATATCAGCCCTGACCTGTTGGGTCAGATAATCAAAAGGAAATAGGTTATGGCTAGCAGTAATACACCACGCTTCATTCTGATCTACCGTAAAAGCCGCCTGCAGGAGCTGATTGAACGCTTTAATACCTGGCCCCAGGCCTGCTTCTATCTGGAGCATAACCAGGTCGACAGCCAGGAATATCTGGATGAACACGACCTCTATAAAACCCGCCTGCAAGAAGCGGAAAAGACTCTCAGACAGTTCGGTCGTTTCCAGCTTCTGGAGCGGGGCTTTCTACCCAACTACCAATTTGCGCCGGATGATGTCGTGGTCGTGATCGGGCAGGATGGGCTGGTTGCCAATACCCTGAAATATCTCAATGGTCAGCCTGTCATTGCCATCAATCCTGATCCGGACCGCTGGGATGGTAAACTGCTGCCTTTTACAATAGAGCAGCTAAAGCCCATCGCAGCCAGAGCAATTGCCAGTGATTACGATACGAACAATATCACTTTTGCACAGGCCCGCAGCAACGATGGTCAGTCAATGCTGGCAGTGAACGACCTGTTTATCGGCCCCAGGAGTCACACATCAGCCCGCTATCGCATCGACTGGGCTGGCCGTTCCGAACAGCAAAGTTCTTCCGGAATCATTGTTTCCACCGGGTTTGGCTCCACCGGCTGGTTCCAGTCCATACTGGCGGGCGCAATGGCTGTTACCGGTAGCAATGGACACGATCTGCAGCAGGGTTTTGCCTGGGATGCATCTTTTTTACAGTTCTCTGTAAGAGAGCCGTTTCCCAGTCAGACAACCGGTGTGGAGCTGGCCTTTGGCACGATTAATCAGAGTACCCGTTTCAGACTCGAGTCGCTGATGCCTGAAAATGGCGTCGTGTTCTCGGACGGTATTGAAGCAGACTTCATCAGCTTTAATGCCGGTACCATAATAGAGATCGGCATTGCTGAAACTCAGGGTAGATTGATTTGTTAACGTCCTTCCTGAAGAGGTCCATCACAGTGAGTGTTAAAAAACCGTAGGAAGGCGATGTCAGAAAAGTCGCCCTCCTACAATCCTGACAACACAATCGTTGCAACACAATCCTTAAAACGCTGGCCTACACGGTTTTCACACCGATAAAAAAACATAAAATTCAATCGATTAATCGCTGCCATCTGTTATAAATAGAGTAATAGCTTGTTTAAGTCTGGAGCCTTGCAATGGCACTGATCTACGTAATGGACCCCATGTGCAGCTGGTGCTACGCCTTTCATCCGCACCTGAAAGATCTGATCGGCCGACTCAAGCCCGGCACCCGGGTATTCTGCTATATGGGTGGTCTGGCACCGGACAGCGATCAGCCTATGCCCGATGAACTGCAACAGGGAATCTCAGCGACCTGGCACCGTATTGAGCAGATGACCGGCACTCCGTTTAATCACGATTTCTGGCAACGCTGCCAACCGCGCCGTTCCACCTATCCGGCCTGTCGTGCCGTTATCAGCGCCGAACTGATAACAACCGGCAGTGGCATGCAAATGGCTGAAGCGATACAAAGAGCTTACTATCTGGAAGCCCGGAACCCTTCCGACATGGAAACGCTCACTGATCTGGCTCTGGAGATCGGGCTGGATGCACGGCGCTTCTATAGCCAGATGCAGAGCGATAAGACCGAACAGACTCTGCAGGAAGATCTGGCGTACTGCGCCGGCTATGGTATTCAGGGATTCCCGTTTCTGGGCCTGGAAGGTCCCAACGGTATCGATGTGATCTGCTCCGGCTATTGCGACCGGGATCAGCTGCTGCAACGAGCCAGTAAACTGGGCATTCTTGAGTAACCAGCAAGCATAAAAAAACGGGAGCCTTTGGCTCCCGTTTGATGTTTATTGATCTGTGACGATCAGGACGCCCGTACCACGGATACGTCTTCCGCCTGCAACCCCTTGTCACTCTCTTTCACATTGAAGCGCACACTCTGCCCTTCAGACAGTGAACGATGGCCACGACCACGAATATTACGGAAGTGAACAAACACGTCGTCACCATTTTCACGGGTAATAAAGCCAAACCCTTTAGTGACGTTGAACCATTTAACCGTGCCCAACTCACGATCATCATTCTCGTCGTTCTCTTCAGCCACAGCCGCAGCAGCTGGCTCAGCTGCACCCATGCCTGCAACAAAGCAGCTGATCATTACAACAGCAAATACAATTACCATATCCATTACTGGCAGCGTACCTTCACCGGGCAGCACACCCTGAGCAAACAGGATCACGGCGGTGGCAACTGCACTGACAACAACACTACGTATCAGTTGATTAACGCTCATTATGAATCTCTTATCGTCATTAAAAATTATTTTACTATGTAGTCACTTCCCAGGAACCGGAAGCTGACACTCCTATATACCCACTTTTACTCAACTATTCAACAGCTTAAGCTGTAACGCCGCGGCCCGGAAAGCAGTATAATCAGCCTCATAACCTTTTCAGCAGTTGAATTTAACCGGAGCACTGCCCGACTATGTCTGAGCAAAACCGCATCGCAGATCTCGAATCCCGCCTGGCTTTTCAGGAAGATGCGCTGGATAAAATGAGCAATGAGATGGCCCAGCAGGCCGTTGAAATTGATCGCCTGAACCGCATCGTCAAGCACCTGAGTGATCAGGTCAAACTGCTGGGACCGGACAATAATCCCGGTGCAGCAGAAGCAGACGTGCCTCCGCCACATTACTGATATCGCCTTTCACTATGGCAATTCTGACACGGATTTTCAGAGCCGGCAGACGCATACTGTTGCGCCGTCTGGTCCGTGCCAGAGTACTGGATCATAACCGCCACAATCCTGTTGCCGGCCAGCCTGTTTACATCATTGAGTCTGATCGCTGGAGTCACCACGACCTGACAGAAACGCTGGCTGACAGTCAGCACCCGCCCGGCCCCATTGTCCCCCTTTATGGCAAGAAAGAATCCTTTCAGACGGTTATCGGCACCCTTATCAGTCAGCAGCGCCAGCATCCCGAACTGAATTATCAGCTGATACCTGTGGGTATCTATCATGGCCGGATGCCGCGACGGGAAAGCAACTGGCTGCGGCTGCTGTTTGCTGAAAGCTGGGTGCAACACAGTCTGTTTAAACGTAGCCTGCAATTGCTGTTTAACGGTCGGCAAACCCTGATCCGACTCAGCCCTCCACTGGAGCTGCAACGCATTATCAACTGCGATGATTCGATCGCGGCACTGAGTGAGAAGACCGAGCAGATTCTGCACAACCATTTCCGCAGTTCCCGCAAAGCGATGATCGGACCGGACCTGTCTCATCGACGCACACTGCTGGAGCAGACCCTGACCGAGCCCGGTTTACAGAGAGCCATTGCCGCTGAAGCAGCCCGGAGCGGAGAATCTCAGCGAACTCTGGAACAGCAGTGCCGGAACCATCTGGATAACATCGCCGCAAACTTTAATCCGGCAACTTCACGCATGCTGCAGATTTTTCTGAGCTGGGTCTGGCGTCGTCTCTATCATCGCATCAGAGTATTAGGCGCCGAACAGCTACAGGACCGTCATCGCCATCAGCAGTTGGTCTATCTACCCTGTCACCGCAGTCACCTGGATTACCTTTTACTTTCCTACATGCTGTTCGAACACGGTCTGATGCTGCCCCATATCGCCGCGGGCGATAATCTTAATATCCCGGTAGTCGGTCCATTGCTGCGCCGGGGTGGCGCTATCTTTATGCGGCGCAGCTTTCAGGGAGAGCCTCTGTACGGTGAATGCTTCCGTGCCTATCTGAATATGATGGCGGAGAAAGGCCACTCTCTTGAGTACTTCATTGAAGGCGGACGCAGCCGTACCGGGCGCCTGCTGCCACCCAAAACCGGTCTGCTACAGATGACTGTGGAGAACTATCTGACGGACCCCGGCCGCGCTGTCACACTGGTCCCGGTCTGGATCAGTTATGACCGTCTGGTGGAAAGCCGCAGCTATCAGCAGGAGCTGTCCGGGGCTGCCAAGCGTAAAGAATCACTGGGTAGCTTTCTGGCCACCTTCAGGATACTGCGGGAAAAATACGGCGAAGCCAGTCTGGCCTTTGGCGATCCCATCGAACTGCAGTCGTTAACGCAACTGAGTAACTCCAGAGAGTCGGTGAACCGGTTGGCCCATAAAGTCATGCAGGGTATCAATCGTAGCTGTATCGTGAACAGCTCTGCCATGCTGGCCACCGTGCTGTTGGCACGCCCCGGAGATATCCACAACCGTAACGGTCTGGGCCAGCAACTGCAGCAACTGTCCGATCTGTTACCGGCACTGCCGAATGCACCGGCAGCCATGCCACAGACACAGCCATGCGACTGGTTCGATCAGGCTGTGCAGCTGGGGATTGTATCGCCGGATAAGGACAGCCTGATTGAACTGAATCAGGGACAATGTGGCGAGCTGGTCATGTACCGTAATAACATTCTGCATCTGACGGTGCTGCCCGGACTGATCCTGCTCTTAATCCAACGGCTTGATCAGCCGCTGACGCAATCGATCAACCGCATTCTGAAGCAACTCTACCCGATGCTTCAGAACGAGCTGTTTCTCCCCTGGCCTGCTGATGAGCTCCGTGGCGTCACTAAAAACATTCTGAAGACACTGGCATCACAGGGGCTGATTCAACGGCAACAGAAACGCTGGCAGCTGTGTCAGTCGGCACTGGCTCTGAGCCTGATTCAGACCACCGAACCGGTGCTACTGCGCTACTACATCTGTCTGAGTCTGCTGCAGAAATATCCGGGAATCAGCGAGGAAGATCTGCTGGACAGTGCCGTACAGATTGCCAGCCAGGCCCACAGCCTGTTCGGATTCGAATCCCGTGAGTATGCCGACAAAAAGGTTTTCAGAAGCTTTATCACATTGCAGTATCAGGCCGGGGTTCTGCAGCGAGAAGGTGACCAGGTCATGGCCGCGATTAATTTACGGGTGGTGTTCCGACAGTCAGAGAAAGTACTGCGCAGCCAGTTGCTGGACTTTATCAAAGCCCGGCTCTGAACGGCTGGTGAAGATTAGAGAAGTTCTCTTCTGAGGAGAGTAATCAGGCTTTTTCGGGCCTGGAAGGCCCTCGCTACAAACATTCAGCGAACATGGTGAGAGCTACAGGTAGCTGAATTCAGATGATTTTACCCAAGGCTCTTCAGGGTATAGATATCGTAACGGCTGGACTTACCTGCCAGCTCATAACTGGGCTTCAGATCGCCCGCGTCAATGCAGGGAGCTTTGCGGGGGCGCTTCACCACTACCCGATACTCAGCCGCAGCCATTGCCGCCTGCAACAGCTCAGACGCATCAGTATCATCGCCAACCACATCACGGAATACCCGCATCTCTTTTTTGACCAGCGCGGTTTTTTCGGTATGCGGAAACATCGGGTCGACATAGACCACATCGGGACGCTGTTCTGTGTCAGCCACCTGCTTTAACCAGTCGATGCTGTTACCAAAATGCAGCTGCATACGGGCAGCAATATCGGCAACTTCCGGATCTTGTCGGGCTTGTTCGAGCCCTGCTTCGAGCAACGCGTGAACGATTGGAGAGCGTTCCACCATCTGCATCTCACAACCCAGAGTGGCGAGCACAAAACTATCCCGGCCAAGCCCCGCGGTAACATCTGCTACCGTGGGTCGTACAGAGCCTTTAATACCCACCGCTTTGGCGATCATCTGACCTTTGCCACCCCCGAACTTGCGCCGATGAGCAACGGCACCGGTGACAAAATCTGCTAATACAGGCCCCGGTGCTTTGCGACCTGTCTGCTGTAGTCGCCGTCCCTGCGCACTGCAGATAAGTAACTGTTCACACTGAATATGCTGCAACCCTTTACCGGTTACCTGATCCGCTGTGAGAACAGCATCGCTATACAGCGGTAATCCCAGACGCCCTGTCAGTGCACGGGCATCTATTTCTCCCGCAGGATCGGTAAAGGCAATTGCCATATTCAAAGCAGTATCAGTCACTGTACTCTCTTACAAAAAGTGCGGTCAGAGCAGTCTCAGAAAATTAAGCTAACCAGTAAACAGCTAACAGTATAAATCCTAAGGCCATCCGGTAGATGACAAACGGCATCATACCGATCCGGTCCAGCCATTTCAGAAACAGATGAATACAGGAATACGCACTGATTGCTGACAGCACCGCACCGGCAATAACCATGGTCCACTCGCTGGAGCTACCGGTTTCCGCCAGATCCAGACCTTTCAGCAAACCAGCCCCCAGAATCACCGGAATCGACATCAGGAAGGAAAAACGCGCCGCTGCCTGACGCTGTAAACCCAACATCAGTCCGGCAGTAATGGTAATGCCTGAACGGGAGGTCCCCGGAATCAGCGCAATCGCCTGAGCAACACCGATAAACAGCGCATCTTTCAGGGTCAGTTTTTCAATAGCCCGAACCTCAGTACGATTGCGATCGGCCCAGCCCAGCAGGGCGCCGAAGATCAGCGTTGTCGCGGCAATCACCAGAATACTGCGACCGTAGTGATCGATCATATCATTGAGGGTAAAACCGGCGATCAGCGCGGGAATGGTGGCAAACACAACAAACCAGGCCAGGCGAGATTCAGGACTGCCGCCCTGTCCGGTGACCTGCTTCAGCCAGGCAACAATCATCTGGCCGATATCACGACGGAAATAGATCATCACCGCCGCCAGAGAACCGATATGCACGCCAACATCGAATGCCAGCCCCTGATCTTCCCAGCCAAACAACTGCGACGGTAGAATCAGATGAGCAGAGCTCGAAATAGGGAGAAACTCCGTCAGCCCCTGCAGTACTGCCAGAAAGACAACCTGAAACCAATCCATTTGTTTACTTATCCTTTAATTAAACGAGCCGTTACTGGCCCTTCTTTTTCTGTTCGTCTTTCTTTTTCCAGGCCACTTCATCGCGTAGATAGACCGGCAACGCCTGCTCCGGCTCAACTGCTTCGCCCGCTGCAAACTGCGCCACCGCCAGCTCCGCCATCATCGCCGCGGCAGGATAGACATCAATAACAGGCTCATTCGCCGCTACCGCCTGCTTCACAGCATCAGACATATCGTCCAGATACACCCAGCCTTTTCCGGCGGCAAACCAGTCACCCTCCGGTAGCACGATATCACCCGGCGCAGAGACCTGTTCGTCGATCAGCGCCACCGGCAGACCGGATTGCATCTCATAGGCACAGCAATAGAGTTCATTCATGCGTGCATCCAGCGTGCTGACAACCCGATCCACCTGATACTCCCGAGCCGCCTTAAGAGCGATAGCTCGCAAAGTCGATACGGGAATCACCGGTAACTCTGCCGCAAAGGCCAGCCCTTGCGCGACACCGGTAGCGATACGGATACCGGCAAACGATCCTGGTCCACGGCCAAACGCAATCGCATCCAACTGGCTGACTTTCAGCTCAGCAGCGGCCAGCATCTGTTCCACCATCGGCAGTAACTGCTTGGTATGCTGGCGGGGAATAATCCGAAAATCTTCCGTCAACTCACCGTCAATCGACAGCGCTACAGAGCAGGCATCCGTTGAAGTATCCAACGCCAGGATTTTTGTCATATTCAGAGTCCGGTAATCAGTCTGTGCGATCGGGGTAACCATACGGTTACAGGCCGATATTGAGTTATAAAAAAGTGAGCCGCATTTTAATGGTTGTGCTCAGGAAAGGCTATCCTCACCCCAGCGTGGCAGCAGGCTCTGCTCGATATCCAGCTGATTCAGAATACGCGCCACCACAAAATCGATCATATCCTCGATAGTCTGTGGCCGGTTGTAGAAGCCAGGACTGGCGGGAATCACCACGCAGCCCATACGGGTCAGCTTCAGCATATGTTCCAGATGGATTTCTGAGTAGGGTGCTTCACGGGGCACCAGAATCAGTTGCCGGCGCTCTTTCAGCGCCACATCGGCGGCCCGTTCGATCAGATTATTACTGGCACCGCAGGCAATTGCTGACAGCGTGCTGGTTGAACAGGGACAAACCACCATTTTACTCGGCGCCCCGGAACCGGACGCCACCGGTGCCATCCATTGTTCACGGCCAAATACCTTAATCTGCCCCGGCTCGGCATTAAAACGGGTTGTCAGGTAGCTTTCCTGATCCGCTGTACCACCGGGCAGTGACTCATCGGTTTCGGTAGCGATGACAACCTGCGCCGCACGGGAGATCATCACCATCACCTGACAATCCGCAGCCACCAGACACTCCAGCAGGCGCAAGCCATACTGCGCACCGGACGCACCGGTTATCGCCAGAGTGATACGATCCTTAAATGTCTGTTCTGCCATCGGTCAGTGTTCCTGGTAGTGATGAATAGTGCTGGCGCAACGCGGTTGCCAGTCGCTGATGAATACCTTCAAAGCCGCCGTTGCTCATAATCACAATATGGCTGCCCGGCGCGGTATTCGCCAGCAGGTCTGCAATCATTTCATCGGTACTGCGTTGTAGCGTCGCCGGAACCGGGCTGGCATCAATGACATCCTGCAGCGACCAGTCCAGTCCTGCTGGCTGATACCAGTGCACTTCATCCGCCTGGCGCGCCGATTCGGCGAGATTCTTACGGTGCATCCCCATACGCATGGTATTGGAACGTGGTTCAATCACCGCTACGACTTTTTCATCGCCAACCTGAGCACGAATCCCCTCCAGCGTGGTTTCAATGGCCGTTGGGTGATGGGCAAAATCATCATAGACACGGATACCATTGACCTCAGCGATCAGCTCCATCCGGCGTTTGATTCCGCCAAACTGACACAACCCTTCGATCCCGTGAGGCACCTGAACACCGACATTCCGCGCGGCAACCAGCGCCATCAGTCCGTTATTTACCGAATGACGGCCGGTCATCGTCCAGCGCACAGTACCCTGCAGTTCGCCGTTATGCAGTACTTCAAACTCTGAGCCGTCGTCTTTAATCAGCCGGGCCTGCCATTCGGCGGCGGCATCAAGTTCATCACTTTTACCTACCGATGTTTTCACCAACGGAGTCCAGCACCCCTGTTCGATCACCTCGTCCAGCGCCGGCTGATCAGTCGGCATAATCACCTGACCATTGCCTGGTACAATGCGCACCACATGGTGGAACTGGCGCTGAATCGCCTTCAGGTCATCGAAAATATCGCCGTGATCAAACTCCAGATTATTCAGTATCAGAGTACGGGGTTTGTAGTGGACAAACTTGGAGCGTTTATCAAAAAACGCCGTGTCGTATTCATCCGCCTCAATCACGAAAAACGGGCTCCCGCCAACACGAGCGGAACGATCAAAGTTATGCGGCACGCCGCCGATCAGAAATCCCGGTTCCATATCGGCATATTCCAGCAACCAGGCCAGCATTGTGGCAGTGGTGGTTTTACCGTGAGTACCGGAAACAGCCAGTACCCATTTTTCCTGCAGCAAGTGCTCGGATAACCACTGCGGGCCAGAGGTGTAAGGCAGACCACGATCGAGCATGTATTCCACACAGGGATTACCCCGGGTCATGGCATTACCCACCACGATCATATCCGGCGCCGGATCCAGCTGTGCCGGATCATAACCTTCAATCAGTTCAATACCCTGCTGTTCCAGCTGCGTACTCATCGGCGGATAGACATTGGCATCCGACCCCGTTACCCGGTGTCCCAACTCCTTCGCCAGTACCGCCAGACTACCCATAAAGGTTCCGCAGATTCCCAGAATATGTACGTGCACCCGTGCATTACTCCCATCATTTGAATGCCGGTATCATACCAGTGGCATTTTCCATCATCACTATGGATTTTCAGCCGCCCTGAACAGATCACCCGATATGGTAGAAAAATTACGTTATTTTTAAGATTTTTTGACATAACGCCGGTGTCATTCACTACACTTTAAGCGTAAAATTGCGTCACTTTTTCCACCCACCCAAACCTATAGGTTTAAAAGCACAGATGCTACTGCTGAACCAGTTCCTGAAACATCAGGATACCCCCGACGAACTGATTGACCTGATCGACAGTCTGATGCTGTCTTGTAAAGAGATCGCAATTAAACTGCGTGAAGGCGCACTGGCAGGGGTTCTGGGCACCTCTGAAGGTGTTAACGTTCAGGGTGAAACCCAGAAGAAGCTGGACATTATTTCCAACGACATCCTCAAAGCAGTACTGCTGGATAACCCGACCGTTGCGGGTATCGCATCAGAAGAGGAAGACCACCCGGTAGGTGGTAACCCGGAAGGTAAATACCTGGTTACTTTCGATCCACTGGACGGCTCTTCAAATATCGACATCAACGTTTCCGTTGGTACTATTTTCTCCATCCTGGAAAAGCCGGAAGGTCTGGACGGTGGCGATGATGCTGCGTTCATGCAGAACGGTCGCAAACAGGTTGCTGCAGGCTACGTTCTGTATGGTCCTTGCGCAGTTCTGGCGCTGACCACTGGCAACGGCGTTAACATGTTTACCCTGAGCCACGGTGGTGACTTCATTCTTACCGAAGAGCATGTACAGATCCCTGAGCAGACTCAGGAATTTGCTATCAACATGTCCAACCAGCGTTTCTGGGAACCCAACATGCAGAGCTACGTAAACGATCTGCTGCAGGGTGAAGAAGGTCCGCTGGGTAAGCGTTACAACATGCGCTGGGTTGCATCTATGGTTGCGGAAGTACACCGTATTCTGACCCGTGGTGGTATTTTCATGTACCCATGGGACAACCGTGACCCATCCAAGCCGGGTAAGCTGCGTCTGATGTATGAAGGCAACCCGATGAGCTTCCTGATCGAACAGGCTGGCGGACTGAGCACGACCTGCTATGACAACATCATGGATGTTGAACCTGAGAAGATCCACCAGCGTGTTGCTGTGGGCCTGGGTTCAAAAGCAGAAGTCGAAACGATGCTGGGTTACCACAGCAAAGACTGATCAGCAGATACGACTTATGATCTTTAAGTCGTATTCAGTTTTTAACAGAAGGCCGTATATAATGCGGCCCATTCTACCGTTTTCATCACTTTAAACAGGAAGGCGACACAATGAGCTTCAATAAAGTAGCTGCTGGCAAAGACCTGCCAAACGATATCAACGTAATCATTGAAATTCCGGCTGAAAGCTCTCCGGTTAAGTACGAGATCGAGAAAGAAGAAGACGCGATCTTCGTTGACCGTTTCATGGCTGCGCCTATGTTCTACCCAGCAAACTACGGTTACATCAACGACACTCTGGCTGACGACGGCGACGCGCTGGACGTACTGGTTCTGACTCCATACCCGGTAATCCCAGGTTCTGTTATCCGCTGCCGTCCTGTTGGCGTACTGAACATGACCGACGAAGCTGGCGAAGACGCTAAGCTGGTTGCTGTACCACACGACAAGCTGACCAAAGTCTACAAAGATGTTCAGGACATTGCTGACCTGCCACAACTGACTCTGGATCGCATCAAGCACTTCTTCGAGAACTACAAAGGTCTGGAAGAAGGTAAGTGGGTTAAAGTTGAAGGTTGGGACAACGCTGAAGCTGCGAAAGCAGCAATCGTTGAAGCAGCTAAAGCTTACGAAAACAGCAAGTAAGCACACCGCTATATTGCCGAAGCCCGCGTTCTGCGGGCTTTTTTATGCCTTTTTAAAAGTATGATTCCAAACAGCGACAGTTTAAAATGGACATCTTGTCGTAAGTTGTACGCGTCTGAAAGAGTCTGCTGTTCTTCATGTATTCCACTTCCCATCGTCAACACGGTCCATTGCAACTACTGAGCCGACTCCGTATCGCTGCAGTGATCTCACTACTGGCAATTCTTGCTACCGCGACCTATGGTATTGGTCAGCTCTACAAGAGCTTCGTGATTGATGATGCCCGGGATGAAGCAATCAGTCTGGGACAGGCGTTCGTTTCTGGCCAGCAGTCCATGTTGCTGAATGAGTTCGGTCTGTCTGACCGGAAACCGGTAATGAACCCGGCCCGACTGATCTGGCTGGATCAGCGTATTGAAAGGTTTCTGAGTCCCTACCATATTCTGAAAATAAAGGTGTTCTCACCCCAGGGCATTATCCTCTACAGTACCGATCACAGTATTATCGGTCAGGACAACAGCAATAACCCACGACTGGAGAAAGCGCTGTCCGGCACGCCTGATTCCAAAATCCAGACCAAGAATCAAATGCTCGACCTCTCCCATGAGATGCATTTCAACGTCGATGTGGTGGAAACCTATGTGCCTATCTATGACGAAGAAAAAACCGTTATCGGAGCCTTCGAAATCTATCAGGATATGAGCCGTGAGCAGCATCAGGTACAAAGAGGAATCTATCTCTCCATTATCTCGCTGGCTGTGATCCTGATCGTTGTCTATATCACCGCGTTCTATTTTATCCGTCGTACCGCATTGCGCTTACTGTCCGCCCAGCAGGATTTGGAACGCTTTGCCACTACCGATCCGCTCACCCATCTGTTCAACCGACGGGAGATTCTCCACCGGGCGGAAAATGAGCTGGCCCGCTTCAAGCGCAAGACCGATCCCGAATACTTCACTCTGATGATGATCGATCTGGACTACTTCAAGAAGGTCAATGATGACTATGGCCACGCTGCAGGCGACGCGGTGCTTGAGCAGGCCGCCCTGCTGTTACGCAATTCAATGAGATCCTACTGCTCTATCGGTCGCTATGGTGGCGAAGAGTTTGTCGCACTGCTGCCAGACACCACTCCGGAACAGGCTGAGATTATCGCCGGCCGACTCAATCGGGTCGTCGCTGAACACAGCTTCGCTTTCGAGGATCAGAGTATTCGGATCACAACCAGTATCGGCGTGATCACCACCGAAAACCATGAAGATGGGATCAGCGAACTGCTATCAAAGGCTGACAGTAACCTCTATAAAGCTAAAGCCAATGGCCGTAACTGCTTTGTAGCCAGCCAGTAACAGCCTGACGTTTCAGAACCGGTTCTCTTTCATCACTTCGGTCAGGGGCAGCTGACCAGCCCGGGGATAAGCCGCCTGAGCGGCTTTGCCCAACGTAATGATCATTCCGATCAGATAGCCTTGAGGCAGCGCGATTATCTCAGCCAGCTTCTGCTCATCAAAGCCGATCATCGGGCAGGTATCGTAGCCCAGCGCTTTAGCAGAAAGCATCAGTGTCTGTGCTGCAATACCACAGGAGCGGATCGCTTCATCCCGCTGCAACTGCGCTTTACCACGGTAGAAATCGCTCATCATGCCCACCATCATCGTCCGGGTATCGTTATCGCTGTCCGCCCAGTAACGCTCCGGTAATTCATCCCAGGCCTGTGGATCAGCGCAGAGAATTATCAGCTCCGATGCCTGAGTAATCTGCGTCTGGCCCCAGGCCGCTTCTTCAACCTGCTGGCGCACCGCAGTATCGGTAACCCGGATAAAGCGCCAGTGCTGAATGTTATAGGAGGTTGGAGATAACAATACGGCGTTCATAATCCGCAGAAAGTCATCCTCTGTGACACGGGAGTGGGGATCATAATGCTTGATAGAACGGCGTGCTTCGATAACGTTGAAAAGGTCCATAGGAATACTCCGGTTGCAGTTAATCTGATCGACGGCCCACACAGAGCAGTAACCCGCGCATCCGGACCGTCACTGAAACCAGAGTCTATATAGTGCTCGATTAAACGATAATCCCTCAATAAAACAACTCACTGTTAACTAAAGCTCAACAAATATGATTTTCTTTACCGATCCCAACAAGGGTGATCACTGCCAAAATACTCAATCGCAAAATCCAGAAAGACCCGAACCTTCGCCGGCATAAACTGCCGCTCAATCAGCACCGCATTGATCGCTGAAACCGGCATCTCGTAATCCGGGAACAACCTGACCAACCGGCCTGCCCTGATATCCTCTCCGGCCACAAAGGTGGGTAACCGGGCGATGCCCAGATCCTGCAGTACCGCATCCCTCAGCGCCTCACTGTTGTTGACCTGGTAATTGCCGGAAACCGTCACCGACTGACTCACCCCTTCTTTACTGAAACGCCACTCTCTGACATCGCTGGAATAGCTGAAAGGCAGGCAGTTATGGTTCACAAGATCATCCAGCCGTTCAGGCTGACCGTGCTGTTGCAGATAGGCCGGAGAGGCACAGAGAACACTCTTCAACGGCGCCAGCCGACGAGCTACCAGGCTTGAATCAGCTAACTCTCCACCGCGAATGGCAATATCAAATCCTTCCCGGACTAGGTCTACATTTTTGTCATCCATCACCAGGTCGATGCTGATGTGGGGATAGCGTTTAAGGAACCGGGGGATCATCGGTGCCATATGCAGGCGTCCGAACGACATCGGCACGCTGATTCTCAACTTGCCCCGCGGCTCGCCCTGTAATTGCGCCACCGCATCTTCGGCATCTCTGGCTGCCCGATGGGCCAGTAAAGCATGCTCATAGTAATGTTCACCTGCTTCCGTCAGGCTCAGTTTACGGGTTGTCCGGTGCAACAACTTCACCCCCAACTGATCCTCCAGTTGAGTAATACGTTTACTCACTGCGGATTTGGATATCCCCAGATAACGGGCCGCAGGAGAAAAGCCACCATATTCGACTACCGCGACAAATACCGGAATAGCACCAATTGTTTCCATATCACCTACCGTCAACTTTTTCTCAACAGTTATTCCATCATTAACAGGATTATCGCCAATATTAAAACAGAATAACCTGTCTCCGATGTAAAAACTTTCCCGGAGGAAACCACCATGCCTTCAGTTAACACTCCGCGTTCACAGCTGTACGCCCACGGCCTGATGCTGCTCATGATCATACTGGTTGCCAGCTCCTTTCCAGTGGCCGCCCTGATTACTGCAGATCTGCCACCGGCAGTGCTTATGTGGATTCGTTTCTCCATGGCGGCACTGCTATTCACCCCGCTGATCCTGATTCGGTATGGATTGCACTTACCCGGATTGAAACAGCTGGCCAGCTATACACTGCTGAGCATCCCCCTGGTAACCTTTTTCTGGTGCATGTTCGAAGCGCTGCGCCATACCACGGCGTTGAATACCGGTGCACTCTATACACTGGTACCGGCTATCACTGCGGTATTTGCGGGACTGATTAACCGGGAGAGCACAGACAGGAAGCGGCTGATTGGATTGCTCACAGGTACCGCCGGGGCACTGTGGATTGTTTTTGGGGGCGAGTTCGCCGCCTTAAGCCAACTTCAGCTCAATAAAGGCGACGGCATCTTTCTGATTGGTTGTCTGTTTATGGGAGCATACAGCCCGCTGGTCAGAAAGCTCTATAACGAAGAGCCGCTGGAGGTAATGACTTTCTGGGTCATTCTGATCGGCAGTATCTGGTTACTGTTACTCTCGCTGCCAGATATTCAGCAGATTCACTGGCCTGATGTCAGCTACCGGGCTTTCACAGGCGCTCTCTACCTGGCACTGTTTACCACGTTGATAACCTTCTATCTGGTACAGTTTGGCACGCTCAGACTGGGCGCCACCCGGGTATCCGCTTACAGCTTTCTTACCCCGGTATTTGTCATGATCCTGAATCAGTTGATCAGTCCGGCTCCCTTCATCTGGTCACTGTTACCGGGGTTACTCCTGGTCAGTCTGGCGATGCTACTGATCCAATGGGAGGGTTTTACAATCCCTCGATCATATGACCGAAAAGATCAACAATTGTCCGGTTAGCACAACTGCCTTTCTGCTAAGATTAGCGGCTGATTCTGTTTTAAATATCAAGGAACAGCTCCATGAAGTTTGAAGGTACCGAACGCTACGTCGCCACCGACGATCTGCAGATGGCGGTGAACGCTGCTACAACCCTGCAACGCCCCCTGCTGATCAAAGGTGAACCGGGCACTGGCAAGACCATGCTGGCCGATGAAGTCGCTCAGGCCTTTGGCAAGAAGCTGTTGCGCTGGCACATCAAGTCCACCACCAAGGCACAACAGGGATTGTACGAATACGATGCGGTATCCCGTCTGCGTGACTCTCAACTGGGTGAAGACCGGGTGCATGACATCGCAAACTACATCAAGAAAGGTATGCTCTGGCAGGCCTTCGAAGCGGATGAACAGGTGGTGCTGCTGATCGATGAGATCGATAAAGCGGATATCGAATTCCCTAACGACCTGCTGGTTGAGCTGGATAAGATGGAATTCAGCGTGTATGAAACCGGTGAGCAGGTGGTTGCCAGACACCGTCCGATTATCATCATCACCAGTAACAACGAGAAAGAGCTGCCGGATGCTTTCCTGCGCCGCTGCTTCTTCCACT
Organism: uncultured Amphritea sp.; assembly: GCA_963669425.2. Taxonomy (GTDB): domain Bacteria; phylum Pseudomonadota; class Gammaproteobacteria; order Pseudomonadales; family Balneatricaceae; genus Amphritea. The sequence goes on along the minus strand of CAXXNC010000002.1, from coordinate 290,651 downwards.
ACATCAGCTTCCCGGATGCCGAGACCATGAAGCAGATCGTTGATGTTCACTTCCCGAACATTCAGGCCGATCTGGTCAACGAAGCGCTGGAGATCTTCTTCCAGGTACGCCAGATCAACGGCCTGAAAAAGAAACCATCCACCTCAGAACTGATCGACTGGCTGAAACTGCTGCTGGCAGACAACATCCCTGCCGATCTGTTGCAGAACCGCGATAACAGTCAGGCCATTCCGCCACTATACGGCGCACTGCTGAAAAATGAGCAGGATGTGCACATGCTGCAGCGTCTGGCGTTTATGAACCGTCGCGAAAACCGCTGAGCGAGGCCCGGTCATGCTGGTCGATTTTTTCTACACTCTGCGCAAAGCGCAGGTGCCGGTCACCATCAAAGAGCTGATGACACTGCTGGAGGCACTGGAAAACCATCTGGCGTTTGCCAGCTGGGATGATTTCTATCTGCTGGCACGCACCTGTCTGGTCAAGGATGAGAAATACTTCGACCGCTTCGATCAGGCCTTCGGCCACTATTTCAAAGGGCTGGCGGATCTGCCCGATCCACTGGATACCAGTAACATCCCCGAAGACTGGCTGAAGGCCGATTTTCTGCGCAATCTCTCTGACGAAGAGAAAGCCGAGATCGAACGGTTGGGCGGTCTCGACAAGCTGATGGAAACTCTGGCCAAACGCTTTGAAGAGCAACAGAAACGCCACTCCGGCGGCAGCAAGTGGATCGGTACCGGCGGCACCTCGCCCTTCGGCCACAGCGGCTACAATCCGGAAGGCGTGCGTATTGGCGGCGAAAGCAAACACAAGCGGGCGGTAAAAGTCTGGGAAAAGCGTCAGTTCCGGGATCTGGACGATAACGTCGAGCTGGGTACCCGTAATATCAAGGTCGCCCTGCGCAAGCTGCGTAAATTTGCCCGCACCGGTGCCGCCGAAGAGCTGGATCTGGATGACACCATTCGCTCTACTGCCAACAATGCTGGCCTGCTGGACTTGAAAATGGTGCCGGAGCGTCATAACGCCGCCAAGGTACTACTGTTCCTGGATGTCGGCGGTTCTATGGATCCCTATATCCGTCAGTGCGAGCAGCTGTTCTCAGCGGCCCGTTCTGAATTCAAGCATCTAGAATATTTCTACTTCCATAACTGTGTTTACGAACGGGTCTGGAAAGATAACAGCCGGCGCTGGAATGAACATATCTCCACCTTCGACCTGTTGCACACCTACGGTAAAGATTACCGGGTGATCTTTATCGGCGATGCAGCGATGGCGCCTTACGAAGTCTCTGAACGGTTCGGCAGTGTCGAACACCGCAACGAAGAGTCCGGTGCCGTGTGGATGCAGCGAATCCTCGATACCTGGGATAAAGCGATCTGGCTCAACCCCAGTCATCCCCGCTACTGGGACTTCACCACCAGCACCCAGATGATTAAACGGCTGATGCATGACAAGATGTATCCGTTGACACTGGAAGGACTGGAAGACGGTATTCGCTATCTCTCTAAATAAGAGCCTGTCTGAATAAAAACGGACAGAATAAACTTTTCTGGGATCTGTTTCCGATCCATGATCTACTCTTAGCAGATCGAGATTTGAAAAGGATTCCCACCATGTCCAGCCAATTTAACCGGACCCGGTTCAGCGTACTGTTTTCCGCAGCACTCTTGTCCACTTCCCTGTTCTCCACCCAGCTGTTCGCTACGTCTCAGGTGACTGACATCGTCGCTCCTGAAGCCGCCAGCGGCTTTGCCGAAAAAAGCAGTGTCAGCGCTGAAAACTATATGGTCACTGCGGCCAACCCGCTGGCAGTTCAGGCCGGTTACAACGTACTGAAAAACGGCGGCAATGCTGCCGATGCCATGGTTGCAGTACAGGCAATGCTGGGGCTGGTCGAACCTCAATCCTCTGGCTTGGGCGGCGGTGCATTTCTGGTCTACTACGATGCCAGCACCGGCCAGCTAACCACCTTCGATGGTCGTGAAACCGCGCCTCAGAATGCCACACCGGAACTGTTTCAGGATGATAACGGCCAGCCGCTGAAATTCTACGATGCCGTTGTTGGCGGACGCTCTGTCGGCACACCGGGAACGGTTAAACTGATGGCAGAGATTCACCAGCGCTACGGTTCACAAAACTGGGCCGAATTACTGCAGCCAGCAGAACAGACCGCCCGGGACGGATTTAAGGTATCTCCCCGTCTGGCCGGTGCTATTGCCAACGATAAAGAGCGCCTCAGTCGTTATCCCGATACCCGCAACTATTTCTTTACCCCATCCGGTGAACCGCTGGCGCAAGGTACTCTGCTGAAGAACCCGGAATACGCCTCCACATTGGCTACACTGGCCAATCAGGGGGCTGATGCTTTTTATCGGGGCCAGATTGCACAGGATATCGTTAACAAGGTAGGCAGCATTGAGGACAATCCCGGCCTGCTCAGCCTGAATGATTTCGCCAGCTACCGGATTAAAGAACGCGCTCCGGTATGCGCCCCTTACCGTCAGTATGATATCTGTGGCATGGGTCCACCCAGCTCCGGCGCACTGACTGTGGGCCAGATTCTCGGTATTGCCAGCCACTTTGACCTGACATCGATGGGACCAGACAGTACTGAGGCCTGGCAGATTATTGGCGATGCATCCCGTCTGGCCTTTGCTGACCGGGGTCGCTATATGGCCGACAGCGACTATGTGCCGATGCCGGCAGGTCTGTTGGATGAAAACTATCTGGCAGAGCGTGCAAAATTGATCACACCGGGTAAAGCGCTGGCAAGCGTGACACCGGGCGAACCACGCTGGGAGAAAGCCTCTCTTGCACAAGTAGATGATGAGTCTATCGAGCTGCCCTCTACGACTCACTTCGCGATTGTCGATCGTGAAGGCAACATCGTATCGATCACCAGTACGATCGAGAATGGCTTTGGTTCCCGGGTAATGAGTAACGGCTTCCTGCTTAATAACGAGCTGACCGACTTCTCCTTTGCCAGCCATAAAAATGGCTATCCGATCGCTAACCGGCTGGAGCCTGGCAAGCGTCCCCGTTCATCCATGGCACCGACCATTGTGATGAAAGATGATCAGCCCTATCTGGCCATCGGCTCGCCAGGCGGTTCGCGAATCATCGGTTATGTTGCAACCTCTCTGATCGCCCATCTGGACTGGGGCATGGAGCTGCAACAAGCGATCAACCTGCCCCACCTGCTGAATCGTTTCGGTACCTACGACTTGGAAAAAGGCACCGAAGCCGAACGCTTTAAAGCACCGCTGGAAGCGATGGGCTATACCGTCAATGTCCGTGATCTGAATTCCGGCATACAGGGTATTCTGCTACACAATGACAAACTGATCGGTGCCGCTGATCCCCGTCGCGAAGGCGCGGTGATGGGGGACTAAGGCTTTAAAGAGAGGCCCTGATATATATCGCCGCGAGGGCGCGCCTCCTACATAGGATTAAATGCTATGGGAGGCGTACCCTCGCGGCGATAATTTACCTTAGATACAGATCAAACCACCATATCGATCTGCTGCAACGTCCCGACATCCCCGGCTTCAGTAAAATACACGCCACTGGATTTCACCCGGCCGTTATGTTGATTATCCTCCCCTTTTATCTCAAACGGTGTTTCAGTGGAGCCCAGATAAATAGCACCGATATCACGGTCTTTGAGACTCTCCAGCGAATCGCCATCGCGGGTTTTGTTCCAGATCATCAGCTGATCAAAAATTGAATCCGCTTCATCGATATAGCCATTACTGTCTTCATCATAGGCAGCAAGCTCTGCAAAACCATTACCAGTCAGAGCACCAAATAACTCCGATCCATCGTTGATAATGCCGTCATTATTTTTGTCCAGCGCCAGCATACCGCTGCTACCGGTCAGGTAGCTGATCAGCTCTGTATTACCATCGGCATCCAGATCGAACTCGAACTTCTCATCGCTGAGGTCGGCATAATTGCCCTCGAAGTTGAGAATCAGCGGATCGGTAAACACCACCTCCTGGGTGACTTCATATTCCCGGGTGGCGGAATAGCTGCGTTCCATAGTGAGATTCAGATCGAAGTCGATAGAGCGGCCATCAGCCGTGGTTACCTTGCCGCAGCTATTAAAGCTGCAGTGCTCATATTCCTCGACCGTCTCACTGACACGAAACGCCATCTGCAGCGAAACCGGTTTCAACTCAGGTTGCTGTGCCTGATCCGTAGGAACCGCCCGCTGCTGCGGTGCAATTAACTCATCCACATTCACCAGCGGTGGATTATCCGGCTGTATCGCGTTCAGCAGGCTCTGCCATAACCGGGCCCGGGTAACATCTTCCTGGCTGTGACTGCCAGAGGTGCTGTCCAGAGTGCCCAATGGTTCAAACCGTGCCCCCTGCCCGGTTACCAGTAACGCTGAACTGAACTGCAGACTGCTGGCCTGAGCCAGACCGAAACTGATGCCGGAAAACCCGGTATTCGCCAAACCGGCCATCATCTCCAGCCGGGACTGCTGATTACTCAGCTGAATCTCCTGCAGCTGGAAACCGAAACTGTTACTCAGCGCCTCGCCATCCAGCGTACTGGACACCGCTCTGAACTCTGATTTTTCGTGCTCTGCACTCATATGCATACTGCTGGTTTTTATAATCATCTTTTGCTCCTTTTAGGCAAAGTCCCCCCGTGCAGCTGACAGATCAACAACCGCAAATACTTTCTTCAGGGCGCAACAAGCCCGCTCTCGCCAAATGCAAAAGCTGTCAGAAACGGGCCTTGAATGAATGAGGAACACCACTGCCGTCAGAATCGTTTCATCCGGCAACAAAACACCCTGCCGGCCAATATGCCAGCAAGTCAGTACTCCTCAGACGAAGTCACTTGATTGGAAAAAGCGTTATGTAGAAATCAAACCGATAGTTATCTCCCTCACGTCTAACTACCTGAACCCATTGTGGTTATTAGCTGATAGCCCAGCCGCAGCCGCAACTGCAGCGCCGTCTGACTGTTCATTTCAGCCATACGCGACAGTGGGTTGGTAGAAACCTGTTAATTGTGTAAAAGGAGAAGGAGCAAGAATTGGGCCTAAATACGAAGTGGCGAGACCGTCTGGCAAAGCCAGATTAGCTGGACCGCCTCGTAAACGAGGCTAGCTCGACCGCATTGCGAAGCAATGCTTGCTGGAAAAAGCGGGAAGTACTTCGGAGTCTGAAATTACTATGTAGCGAGGCACGTCCTCGTGCCGATAAGGGGTTGGGGAGTTCGTGGCTCGAATGTCTCGCAAAGCGAGACTCGTTCGACGCAGCAAAGCTTCTTGCTCGAAAACGCGGGAAGCACTAAGGACTCTGAAATTGCTGTGTAGCGAGGCACGCCCTCGTGCCGATAAGGGGTTGAAGATTTTTGGCTCGTGGCGAAGAGAGTACTTCACATTTCGTAGGGTGCAATAGCGTTAGCGTATTGCACCGACATCAATAACCTGGATTAGTTCAGACCAAATCTGACACTTCTTCTTGAAAAAGAGAGGGTTACCGATTTTGATTGAAGGTGACTAAACCTGAAATCAATCATAATCAGAGGTAACCCTCATGCTTCATACTAACGACAAGATCGTCAAACACAAGGTAGGCCTGCTTAATCTGGCTGATGAGCTGGGCAACATATCCAAAGCCTGCAAGATGATGGGCGTATCCAGAGATACGTTCTATCGATACAAAGAAAAACGGTGAGTGATGGTGGTGTTGAATCACTGTTAGAGCAGAACCGCAGAGTTCCCAATCACAAGAACCGTGTTGATCCGATGGTTGAGTCAGCCGTCATTCAATATGCCATTGATGAGCCTGCTCATGGCCAGGTGCGAGTCTCCAATGAGTTGCGCAAGAAAGGCATCTTTGTGTCTCCCAGTGGAGTTCGCTCGATCTGGCTTCGCAATGACTTAGCGAACTTCAAACTGCGGCTGAAGGCACTGGAAGCCAAAGTAGCCGAAGACGGTCTAATCCTGACGGAACCACAGGTTCAGGCACTGGAGCGGAAGAAACAGGATGACGAAGCCTGTGGTGAGATTGATACCGCACACCCTGGCTATCTGGGGTCTCAGGATACGTTCTATGTCGGCACTTTCAAGGGGGTTGGTCGTGTCTATCAGCAAACCTATGTGGATACCTACTGCCGAGTGGCTCACTGTAAGCTCTATACGACCAAAACGCCGATCACCGCAGCAGATCTACTCAATGATCGTGTGTTGCCGTTTTATGCCTCAGAGGAGCTTCCTGTGTTGCGTATTCTGACGGATCGAGGCACTGAATACTGCGGTAAAGCAGAAAGTCATGATTACCAGCTCTATCTGGCCATTAACGACATCGAGCACGCACCAAAACCAAGGCTCGACATCCCCAGACTAACGGTATCTGTGAACGCTTCCACAAGACCATTTTACAGGAGTTTTATCAGCCGACTTTACGACGGAAAATCTATGGTTCAATAGAGGAGTTACAAGCTGATCTGGACGACTGGCTGGAATACTACAATAATGAACGAACTCATCAGGGTAAACGGTTGCTGCGGCAGAACACCGATGGAAACGTTGCTCGATGGGAAATCAGTCTGGAAGGAAAAGTTCGTGAACTGAACCTGACCTGACAGACACCTTCATGAAAAATCGGTAACTGTCAGATTCAAGTCTGAATTACTACAAATAACCGGTGCGTTATAACGCACCCTACCCACGTATCCAGATGTTTTGCTTCTCATTGCTCCTTCCAGCAAGCATTGCCTGCAATGCGGTCCAGCTAGTCTGGCTTTGCCAGACGGTCGAGCCACGATTCTCCAAAACTAAAAAAGCGCCCAAAGGCCACTGCTGTCCCACAATTTTTTAATCATAAAAGGATCCTCATTTGAGGATCCTTTTTCCGTTTATCCGGCGGTATGGGATTAAGCAGTTCCGACAGCGGCTTACGCTCAAATAAACTGACCTGCAGAACTCGCATAATTCGCTGCACTGTCCACCCCTTCTTTGCGCAGTGCCGTACATATGCCAACAACAGATAGCTGATCATCGCAATCCAGATCTGAGTCATTACGGCATTCTGCGAACTCCCTAAAAGCGCTTTGATTTTAAGGTTCTGTTTAATCGCTTTGAAGAATAGTTCAACTTGCCAACGGTCTTTATAGATTGCGGCGATAGTAATAGCGGCTAGTGTGAAGTTATTGGTTATAAAGCGATACGCTCGCTTGGTTTCAGGGCAGGTATAGCCCACTAAACGTAGCTTCGGCGCACCTTGTTTCTGGGCATGCTGGCTTGTCAGCTCAATGGTCTGATCATAATCGACACCGATACTATTATACCGTTCGACAACCTTGTAAACGGCATTAGGTCGCAACCGAGTAACAAAGCTAACCCCTTGTTTTGTCAGTAAACCGTACCAGCTATAGTCGTTGTAACCTTTATCAAATGCCACAATACTGCCTTTCGGAAAGTTGAACTGACGGCCTTTGATCAATTCACTTTCCAGACCATGACTGAGCGATACAAACTCTGGAATCAGAGAGCCATTATTCAAGCCGACATGTAGTTTCATCGCGGCTTTCGTTTGATGGCATTTCGCCCAGGGGAAGAGCTTAAGTGACAGATCGATGATGCTGGCATCTAACGAATAGAGGGGATTCTTAAAGCGAAACTTATGATTGCTTGTGCGTAATGAGCAACGCTGGAGTAGCTTATAAAACACCGCTTCATAGAGCTCAGCAGGCTGCTTTTCGTTCAGTCGAGCCAGTGTAGTGCGAGCAATTGGCTTGGCACCCAGGTGATAAAGCTTATGTTTCTGGCTGCATAAGCTCGACTCGATATCACGTAGACTCTGCCGGCCAGCTAGTTGAGACATGGTCATCCCAATGAATTGATCCCAACGGGAAGCAGAGCGTAATTTCTGGCCCTGATGATGCTGTTTTGCCAGCGCTTCAAATTCATGTCTCGGGAGTGGTTGAAGCAACTGATGAAAAGCAGTGTTATGATGTGACAAAGCCTGAGTCCTTTGATTTTACTGGTGTGTGGTAACAACAGTTTATCAATGGATCTCAGGCTTTTTCATTTACCGTCTTAAACTATGGGACAGCAGTGGCCCAAAGGCGCTTTTTTACTGAAGAACTCATCACCCTTCGTATTCGTAGAATCCCCGACTAACCTTCCGTCCGAGATACCCTGCATCCACCATCTGAACCAGCAGTGGGCATGGGCGGTATTTGGAATCTTTGAAGTTGTCATAGAGCACGTTCATGATGCTAAGGCAGGTATCCAGGCCAATAAGGTCAGCCAGCGCCAGTGGGCCCATAGGATGACTCATACCCAGCTTCATCACAGTGTCGATCTCTTCCGCAGAGGCGATGTTTTCGTAACGGCAGAAAATCGCTTCGTTGATCATCGGCATCAGGATACGGTTGGAGACAAAGCCCGGTGCGTCATTCACATCCACCGGTACTTTATTCATTTCCAGCGACAACTGGTTAACAGCGTTAAATACTTCGTCATCGGTCTGCAGTGCGCGGATCACTTCCACAAGCTGCATCATCGGTACCGGATTCATGAAGTGCATACCGATCACTTTACCAGGACGCTGAGTCACGGCCGCGATACGGGTGATGGAGATCGATGAGGTGTTAGTGGCCAGGATGGTTTCCGGTTTACAGGTAGCATCCAGCTCGCGGAAGATGGTCTTTTTGATCTCTTCGTTTTCACTGGCGGCCTCAACAACAATATCAGTGTCAGCCAGATCTGCCATGGCAGTGGTCAGTTTGATACGGGCAACCGCCTGATCGGCTTCAGCCTGAGTCAGCTTCTCTTTCTTAACCATCCGCGCCAGACTACCCTGAATCACGCCGATACCGCGCTCCAGCACTTCATTGTTCAGGTCGTACAGGACAACATCAAAACCGGATACGGCAGCCACCTGAGCGATACCACCGCCCATCTGACCCGCGCCAATTACACCAAAACTCTTAATAGACATAGCTAACTCCTCATCAAACCGGCCATGAGTGTTCCACCATCAGCGCAGAAAATCAATCATTTTATAAGGGTTAACCCTAATCCCCAAGAAAGTGAGGCTCAACCAGAATAACGGCCAACCAGTATAAGAGAGGCTGGCAGTCCGGATTCAGGATGTAATGGAGCGATCTGTGAAATGAGCTCGAAACCCGACCGGGTAAACAGTGACAGCCATGAAGAAAGGGTCCGGTAATACCAGGGTGCAGGTTGGTTGAAGTCCCCTTCAATGCCCGCCCAGGTCCCCTCACGCCAGCCTTCCGGGCCGGGAAAATTATCCGGATGCAGCGTCTGCACAATCAGATAGCCCCGGCCATTCAGTAACCCGGGGAATTCGCTAAACAGCTGCTCTACGGAATCTCCGCCCAGCAGAGAAAAGTTACAGACAATAGCATCAAACCGGTCCGTGATCGTAGCAGCCGAGATTTCGTCATATGCCAGCTGCATAAAACGGCCTTCAGCCTGTTCCTCAGCGCTTTGAATCAGAGCGGCAACACCATCGACACCGGTAGCGCTGATCCCCGTTTCAGTCAGGGCGCGGACCAGCCAGCCTTCACCACAACCTATATCCAGAACAGTTTCAGGACCGGTTTCAAGCACCGCATTGATGATTGCCTGATCGGTGACCAGCTTTCTGCTGAGAATCCTGCCCTCGCTGAGCACATCAATCCATGGCTGAGCATTGATCTGCCATGACTCCAGAATCAGCTGTTCGGGATCTATCTGTTTATCCTTCATCCGTTCACTATACCTCAAAGCGAAATCTGATCCTTTCTGTGACCAGGCATAAAAAAACCGGCGCAAGGCCGGTTTTTATTTAAATAGCTAACGCTTATTTAGCGTGTTTCACCAGATCTTCAACCACTTCCTGCTCTTCATGCAAGTCGTTTGCCGCCGTTTTAGACATCGGCAGGATCAGGTTCAGTACGATTGCGACGATACCGCACAGGCTCACACCCTGCATGCTGAATTCACCGTTACCGACAACCATGCCACCGATACCGAATACCAGAGTGGTTGCAACGATCACCAGGTTACGCTGCTCTGCCAGATCAACACGGGCTTTGATCAGAGTGTTCAGGCCTACCGCTGCGATAGAACCGAACAGCAGGATCAGGATACCGCCCATCACTGGCGCAGGAATAGTCTGCAGCAGCACACCGAACTTCGCCACGAACGCCAGCAGGATGGCAAAAACTGCCGCCCATACCATGATCATCGGGTTGAAAGAGCGGGTCAGCATCACAGCACCGGTCACTTCCGAATAGGTAGTGTTAGGTGGTCCACCGAACATCGCCGCTGCAGAAGTCGCGATACCGTCACCGAACAGAGTCCGGTGCAGACCCGGCTTCTTGATGTAGTCTTTACCGGTTACGCTACCGATCGCCAGTACGTCACCCACGTGCTCAATCGCCGGTGCAATCGCCACCGGAATCATGAACAGAATCGCCTGCCAGTGCAGTTCCGGGAAAACAAATGCAGGTACTGCGATAAACGCTGCATCAGATACGATCTGGTAATTCACCATGCCGTAGAAATTCGCCACGATGTAACCAACCACCACACCAGCCATGATTGGCAGCAGACGGAACAGACCACGACCGAAGGTCGCAACGATCAGGGTGGTAAACAGGGCAGACATGGAAACGATCATAGAATCGATATACGGGAACAGCTCAACACTGCCATCGCCCGCTTTACCCATCGCCATATTCACAGCGATCGGCGCCAGACCCAGACCAATAACCATGATCACAGGGCCCACCACGACCGGTGGCAGCAGACGGTGCAGGAAACCAGCACCGCGGAACTTCACGATCACCGCCAGAATCATGTACACCAGACCAGCGCAGAACAGCGCGCCCATGGTGGCAGGCATACCCCAGGTCTGGGTGCTGTAAATGATCGGTGCAATAAACACGAAGGAGGATGCCAGGAATACCGGCACCTGGCGCTTGGTCACGAATTGGAACAACAGGGTACCGATACCCGCTGTAAACAGTGCAACAGATGGGTCCATACCGGTCAGCAGCGGCATCAGTACCAGCGCACCGAACGCCACGAACAGCATCTGAGAACCCGCCAGCACGCTACGCCACATCGGCTCGCTACCGTTCAGTTCCACTTCCGTGGATGAGGTTGATTGATTCATCATATTCTCCAGAAGGAAAAACTCAATTGGTTCAAATTCCAGGAACTTAGAAAACGCTTAAATCAGCGTTTACTCAGCTCTTGCCCAGCTCTTACTGAGCTCTTACTTAGTACCGAAGATCTTATCGCCTGCATCGCCCAGACCCGGGATGATGTAGCCGTTTTCATTCAGGTGGCTATCGACTGCAGCCGCGTACAGTTCCACATCAGGATGCGCTTCGTTAACCGCTTTAACACCTTCAGGCGCAGCCACCAGCACCAGTGCCTTAATCTCTTTACAGCCCGCTTCTTTCAGCATATCGATAGTGGCGTTCATTGAACCGCCGGTTGCCAGCATCGGGTCGATCACCAGCGCCATACGCTCATCCATTTCGCTGGCCAGCTTCTCAAAATAAGTTACCGGTTCCAGAGTCTCTTCATCACGGTACAGGCCCACAACGCTGATACGAGCGCTTGGGATCAGCTCCAGTACGCCGTCCAGCATGCCAATACCGGCACGCAGGATCGGTACTACGGTCACTTTTTTACCCTTGATACGCTCGCCGCTGATCTCACCGCACCAGCCTTCGTACTGATAGGTTTCAGTTGGCATATCTTTGGTGGCTTCATAGGTCAGCAGACAGCCAACCTCTGCCGCCAACTGACGGAAACTACGGGTGCTGACATCAGCCGCACGCATCAGGCTGATCTTATGCTTTACCAGTGGGTGTGTAATCTCGTTAATACGCATCGCAGGGTTCTCACTTCAAGGCGCCGGAAAAGGAAACTGCAACCGGGTGGTTTTGTCCTTATGAGACACCACCCTCTGAACAGGTAGTCAGAGCAGCCGCAAAAATTGGCGCTATCATACTCCTTTATGCACCAAAAGTCTTAGGGCCAGATCACTCCAATTTGCACACTGTTTGCACATTTGCTCCATCTTTTTTGCACAAAGGTTCGCGATAGTTACACCCAGAGATAAGCAACCTCATGTGACAAGGAGAACCGGACATGAAGATTAAACGTTTTTTCCAACTGATGACCGCTACCGTTATTCTGAGCAGCGCTGCAATCATCGCCCCGGCGAACGCTGAAGAACACCCTGTGACAAGCTATCCCATGGTGGAGAATATCGTCTTCGACACCATCGGTGATTATCTGCCGATGCGGGATGAACTGGCTGAGCTGCAACAGGAAGAACCCGAAATCTACAACGAACTGATCTGGGAGCTGTATGATATTGCGGAAAGCTATAAGATGACCCGCATCGAAGCCGGTCTGGAAACGGCTGATCTGTACCTGCAGATCGATCTGAAAGATCTGGAAGCGGAATGGCTGGCGATGGAATATCTGGCAGTTCAGTCCAGTCAGAACAGCCCTGCCACCGCCGAGTACGAAGCCCTGTATCAGGCAGTCACAGAGATGTTTGAACTGGAAATGCAGATCCGGGATATCGAAAACGAACAGATCTGGAGCAAACTGACCCCGGCGCAGCGCTCTGAACTGACCGCCTGGGAAGCAGCACGACTGTCCCTGAAAGATGAGATCATTCAGCGTGAACTGGATGAGTATCTCGATGCCGACGATGAGTTCGAGATATACTGGGCCGAAACCCAGTATTCTAAGTCACAGTAATCTAAGTCAGAGGGGAGCCCCGCTCCCCTGAATCAACAACCGGATAAATGGAGTGATACGGTGCAACTGACCCTGCGGCTGAAAATGTTCCTGATACTGGTAGGCACCAGCGTCGCGCTGATTCTCAGCATGCTGTTTTTTACCCTGTCGTCCTTCGAAGTGGGCTTCGACGAGTATCTTAACGATGTCAACGAACAGCGTATGGATAAACTCAGCCAGCGCTTGGGGGAGTTGCACCTGCAGCACGGTGATTTTGAGTTTCTGGAACAAGATCCTGTATTGGCAGCGGCTCTGGAAGGCCTGCTCTGGGAAGGGGAAAACGAGACCGAGCTACTGGACGATATTCCCGAAGAGGAGCTGGTCGAGCTGGAAAAATACTACGCACCTCTGTTCTTTATACTTAGCCCGGAAAAAACAGCTCTGTACGGCGATTATGATCCGGATCTGCCGGCCCGGATGGAAGCGATCTATCAGGGACAGAATCAGATCGGCTGGCTGGGCATCCACGAAGAGGTCTTCGGTGATGGCAGCGTCACCTTTATCGAGGCACAAACCCGTGAGTTCTGGCTGATCGCACTGATTATGGTCCTGATCTCGGCCGCCGCAGCGCTGATCTCTGCCAACCACTTTCAGCAAGCCATCAGGCCATTAATCAAAGGCACCCGGGCACTGACCGAGGGCGAATACAAAACCCGTATTCCGGTGCAGGGTAAAGATGAATTAGCGGATCTGAGCCGGGACTTCAACCGGTTAGCCAGTACCCTGGAGCAGAATGAGGTCGCCCGACGCAAATGGGTCGAGGATATCTCCCACGAACTGAAAACCCCGCTGACACTGATCAGTGGTGAGATTGAAGCTGTGCGTGACGGGATTCGTGAAGTGACTCCGGGCACGCTGGAACTGCTGAGTCAGGACGTCGCCCGACTCAACCATCTGGTGGATGACCTGAAAGCCCTGTGGCAGTCGGAACCCGGCGCGATCCAACTGGAACGGGAAAGCTGTCAGTTGCATCAGTTGCTGAGTCAGTCAGTGGATAAATTCCGCGGTCAGCTGGTCGAACAGCAGATCAGTCTGAATGTGCAACTGCCGGATACCAGTCCGATACAGGCTGATCAGCACCGTATGGCTCAGGTATTCGATAATATTCTGTCCAATACCCTGCGCTATACCGACAAGCCGGGCAGTCTGTCGGTCACGCTGAGCAGTGAAGCAGATCAGTACCGTCTGGTCTTCTCAGACTCAGGTCCCGGTGTGCCGGATACCGACCTGCCCCGTCTGTTCGATCGACTCTACCGGGTGGAACGATCCCGCAACCGGGCGTTGGGCGGTGTTGGCATTGGTCTGGCGATCTGCCGGAATATCGTACAGGCACACGGCGGCACAATCAGTGCGAACCAGAGTGAACAGGGCGGTCTGAGCCTCACCATTGAATTGCCAGCACAGGCACAAAAATAACGATCAGGAAGCAGAATCAATATGCAGGATAAACAGATACTGGTCGTCGAAGATGAGCAACGGGTCGCGGACCTGCTGCGGGACTATCTGCAGCAGGATGGCTTTCAGGTGCACTGCCTCTACTCTGGCGGTGGCGTGCTGGAATGGGTCAGAGAACATCATCCGGATCTGATCCTGCTGGATCAGATGCTGCCCGAACAGGATGGTCTGAGCATTCTCCGGCAGTTGCGCACAGAGGCTTCCATTCCGGTGATTATGGCAACCGCCCGTACCGAAGAGATCGATCGTCTGCTGGGACTGGAGTCCGGTGCGGATGACTATGTTTGTAAGCCTTACAGTTTTCGTGAAGTCGTGGCGCGGGTAAAAGCTGTACTGCGACGCCAACAAGCCACTGCCCCCCAGCATTCACACAAGCTACTTGAACCTCTGGTTCTGAATGAGGACACCTGTAGCGCTGCACTGCTGGGACGGGAGATCAGTCTGACGGTGATCGAATTCCGGATGCTGGAGGCGCTACTGCGTCGCCCGGGTCAGATCCTGTCACGGGATCAATTGATGGATCTTATCTATTCCGACGGCCGTATCGTCAGTGACCGTACTATCGACAGCCATGTACGCAAGTTGCGGGCTAAGCTGACTCTGGGTAATAACCAGCAATCACCGATCAGCTCGGTCTACAGTGCCGGATATAAGCTCGATCTGAGCGCAATTTCAGAGTAAAAGCGATGACCGATACTCTTAAAGATAAGCTGGTTAATGATAAGCGGGTTAATGACAAGCACGGCGTGCCAGTGAGAGTTGGCGATACTATCCGGGTATTATCACTGCCGGTGACAGACCTTCCTGCAGAAGAGCAACAGGTGGTTAACACCTTTCTCGGTCAGACATTCCGGATTGAGAGTATCGAATACGACAGTGCCGAAGTCAGTCAGAACTTCGGCACCGGAGATGATGAACACTGGCACACACTGTTTCTGTGGCCGGAAGAGTTTGAGAAAGTATGAGGCGCTGATTAGCCGTTATTCAGCTCATTAAAAAGCGCCAGATACTCCTGGGTCAGCTTATGCTTAGGCGCGAAGTAGATCAGCGGTCGACACTCATTATGTGACTCTTTCATTTTTACCGATGAAGATATCTTGTTTTCCAGCACCGGAAGATCATCTTCAAGCAGTGCTTCCACAATCATCCTCGAAGCCTTCGCCCGGGGCTGGAACTGATTCACCACAATGCCTTCAATCTGCAGCTTATCATTATGATCCTGTTGAGTTTCCTGAACGTTGTACATCAGGCTGTACAAAGCCTGACGGGAAAATTCATCACAATCGAACGGAATCAGACAGCTGTCAGCGCAGCACAATGCCGACAGGGTATAGAAGTTAAACGCCGGCGGCGTATCAATATAAACAGCGTCATACTGCTCCAGCTTCTGCAGCGCATCCCGCAGCTTGTAGATCTTATGTTTAGCTTCCAGCTTGGCGTGCAGGTCGCCCAGTTCCGGATTGGATGGCAGCAGATCCAGGTTGTCGTATTCCGTCGGATGAATAAATTCCGTGATCTCTTTTGGCCGTACCTGAAAACTCAGAGTCTGCTCATAGAAATCACGGATATCCCCTTCGGTTTCATTCACCTGATCACCAAGCAGGTAATGGCTGGTATTACACTGGGGATCAAGATCCACCACCAGGGTTTTCAGTCCCTTGCTGGCACTGATTGCCGCCAGATTGGTACTGATACTTGATTTCCCTACGCCACCCTTCTGGTTAAATACCACCCGAATCATTGGTTTGTCCTTTTCCTGTCCGCTTACCTTTAGCCCTGTTCCAGCAGTGTCTGCAGATCAATGATCGCCGCATTTGCCCGGGAGATATAAGACGCCATCACCAGCGAGTGGTTAGCGACCAGGCCGAATTCAGTACCGTTCATGATCACCGGGCTCCAGATAGTCGACTGAGTAGCCTCCAGCTCACGAATAATCTGACGCAGACTGATCAGCGCATTTTTCTTTTCGAGTGCGGTAGCAAAGTCGATCTCTACCGCTTTCAGCAGATGAATCAGCGCCCAGGAGGTACCACGGGCTTCGTAAAATACATCATCAATTTCCATCCAGCTGGTTTTCACTTCCAGCTCTCCGGCGGCATCAGTCGACTGACGAGCAGCAGACTCACCGGCCAGATCAGTATTGACCCGACGCTGACCTACACTGGCGCTGAGACGCTGTGACAGACTGCCCAGGCGGGTAGATACATCGGCCAGCCAGCCATTCAGGTTATCCGCACGGGCATAGAACTGAGCATCCTGTTGCTGAGGATCAACCAGACGCGCTTCATAAGCCCGCAGATACTCAGTTGCCTTACGGTACTGACCTTCCGTACGGGGAATCAGCCAGCTGTTGTTATTAAAGTGCAGCAGCGGCTCAGCTTCCTTCAGATCAACATCTTCAGTGGATTGTGACTGGGAACGGCTGAAGTCTTTGCGCATAGCACGGGACATATCCCGCGCCTGAACCAGTACACCAAATTCCCAGTTAGGAATATTATCCAGCCAGATACCCGGCGGCAGGCGATCGTTAGACAGATAACCGCCCGGCTTATCGAGCAGGGTTTCAGTCAGCATAATCAGTGTTGATACTGTTGCAGAACCCACTACCACCTGCTCTTTACCCTCAGCGGTCTGCACCGTGATCGGCTGAACTTCAACGGGATCCGGCTCAAAGCTCCACCAGATACCCAGTACCACAGACACCAGCAGGTATACCCCGATAACCACTGACAGTAACCGCACGATCCGGCTGGCACCGGTGGTCGCGACCAGTTTGTCCCAGAACATAAACCACCAACGCTGTAACTGATCCATCATCTATCCTTTACTGAACATAAAACGTGCATATTGCACCGCAATATGTCGGATTTTACCGGAAGGGTCAATTGGCGCAGCTGTAAAGTTAGGTAAATTGTCGGAAAACGGGACATTTAAAGGCTTTTCAGGGTTAAAAATCTTCGATCTTGTAGTGAACTTTCTTAAAACCTTAAACTGAGTACTATGGAATCAGGAGATTCCCTTAAAAAGGGTTCTATAAAGCCTTGTTTTTATACCAAAAAAGCACCAGACACCCCTACAACCATAGTCACATTATGATCAGAAAGCATACAGAACGTCGGCAATCTTGAAGACAAAACACAATAAATAGCAAAAATGTTTACAGTGATTTCCTTTTCCGGCAAACTAATCAGTCTCAAATACCCTTTGGTCGCGATCATGCGTCAATTGAGGCACTTTTTAAGGCTAAATTCTAAGGCTAAAAAGTAATGGCGAAAATTCTTGTACTTAACGGTCCTAACCTGAATCTGCTCGGAACCCGCGAGCCAGAGGTTTACGGTGCCGACACCCTACAGGATATTGAGCAACGCCTCATCGCTCTGGCCGGGCAGTCTGGTCACCAGCTGGAATGTCTGCAGAGCAACGCTGAACACGTTCTGATCGACCGGATTCACCAGGCCCGTGAAGACCAGATCGACTTTATACTGATCAACCCGGCTGCATTCACACATACCAGTGTCGCCCTGCGCGATGCACTGCTGGGCGTTGCTATCCCCTTTATAGAGATTCATATCTCCAACGTGCACGCCCGCGAATCTTTCCGTCATCACTCGTATCTTTCGGATGTGGCGGTTGGTGTGATCTGCGGTCTCGGCGTCCTGGGTTACGAATTTGCATTACAATCTGCGATCACGCGGATTGAGTCACATTAACATCTGAATTAATAGAGAATTTCACTAGCATGGATATTCGCAAAGTTAAGAAGCTGATCGAGCTGCTGGAAGAATCCAACATCAACGAAATCGAGATCAAAGAAGGCGAAGAGTCTGTACGTATCAGCCGTGGTTCCAGCGTTGTTGCAGCGCCGGCTCCTATTGCTGTTGCAGCACCAGCGCCGGTAGCGGCACCGGCAGCAGCTCCAGCGGCTGCGCCTGTAGCAGAAGCAGCACCAGCGATGAGCGGCCATCAGGTTAACTCACCAATGGTTGGTACTTTCTACCGTTCTCCATCTCCAAGCTCTCCTCCGTTTGTAGAAGTTGGCCAGACCGTTAAAGCGGGCGATCCTATCTGCATCGTAGAAGCGATGAAGATGATGAACCAGATCGAAGCTGACAAGTCCGGTGTAATTGAAGCAATTCTGGTAGAAGACGGTCAGCCGGTTGAATTCGATCAGCCACTGGTTACTATCGTTTAAGCTATTCACCGACAGGTTTGAGACATGCTAGAAAAAGTAGTTATTGCAAACCGGGGTGAGATCGCACTGCGTATCCTCCGGGCCTGTAAGGAACTGGGCATTAAGACCGTTGCGATCCACTCCACTGCGGACCGCGATCTGATGCATGTTCGCCTTGCAGATGAAGCGGTTTGTATCGGCCCGGCGCCGTCACCGCAGAGTTATCTGAACATTCCTGCGATTATCGCAGCGGCAGAAGTCACCGACGCAATGGGTATCCACCCGGGCTACGGTTTCCTGGCTGAGAACGCTGATTTCGCAGAGCGTGTTGAGCAGAGCGGTTTCGCATTTATCGGCCCTAAAGCGGATACCATCCGTACCATGGGTGACAAGGTAGCGGCGATCGAAGCGATGCAGCGTGCCAACGTACCAACGGTACCGGGTTCTGACGGCGAGCTGCCGGAAGACGCTGACGAAGTGATGGCGATTGCCCGTCGCATCGGCTACCCGGTGATCATCAAGGCTGCTGCCGGCGGCGGTGGTCGTGGTATGCGTGTGGTGCACACCGAAGCATCCCTTCTGAACTCTATTTTCGTTACCAAAGCTGAAGCTAAAGCAGCCTTTGGCGACGGTACCGTGTACATGGAGAAGTTCCTGGAAAACCCACGTCACGTTGAGGTTCAGGTACTGTCCGACGGTCAGGGTAACGCTATCCATCTGTACGACCGCGACTGCTCTCTGCAGCGCCGTCACCAGAAAGTTGTGGAAGAAGCTCCTGCACCACATCTGGATCCGGAAGCCCGCGCCCAGGTTCTGCAAAGCTGTGTTGACGCTTGTATTGAGATTAACTACCGCGGTGCGGGTACCTTTGAGTTCCTGTACGAAGACGGTCGTTTCTACTTTATCGAGATGAACACCCGTGTTCAGGTAGAGCACCCGGTTTCTGAAATGGTTACCGGTATCGACATCGTTAAGGAACAACTGCGTATTGCATCCGGCCTGCCACTGAGCATCAAACAGGAAGATGTGAAGCTGCAGGGTCACTCTTTCGAGTGCCGTATCAACGCCGAAGATCCGAAAACCTTTATGCCATCACCGGGTACAGTGGAACACTTCCACGCGCCGGGCGGCATCGGTGTTCGTGTCGATTCCCACCTGTACAGCGGCTACAGCGTACCACCGCACTACGACTCTCTGATCGCTAAGCTGATCACGTTCGGTGAAGACCGTGAGACAGCACTGAAGCGCATGGAGATCGCACTGGATGAGATGCTGATCGAAGGTATCCGCAGTAATATCCCGCTGCAACAGGATATTGTTCGTGATCCGAACTTTGCCGAAGGTGGTGTGAACATCCACTATCTGGAGAAGAAACTGGGTCTGGATTGATATCTGCCTGATTTCTCTTTTAAAAAAGCCTCCTCACGGAGGCTTTTTTTCGTCTATTCCTCCTGCTATAACTGAGTTACATAACTTTTTAAGGACGCCCCATGCCCTGGCTACAGATCAAACTGGATGTACTTCCTGATAACGCTGAACAGTACGAAGACCTGCTTCTGGCTTCCGGCTGCGCTGCGGTAACGTTTCAGGATCGTGAAGATCAGCCTATTTTCGAACCGGATCTGGGCACCACACCACTGTGGAGCAACACTGTCCTGACAGGTCTGTTCTCTGCCGACCATGATCTGGAAGCAACCGAACAGTTCCTGCACGAATCTCACAACCAACTATTCCCTGGCAAACCATTTCCGCCGATGAAAACCGAGATCCTGGAAGATAAAGACTGGGAACGGGAATGGATGGACAACTACCATCCGATGCAGTTTGGTACTCGCCTCTGGGTCTGCCCGAGCTGGAAGGAAGTCCCCAACCCGGACGCGGTGAATCTGATGCTTGATCCCGGTCTGGCATTCGGCACCGGTACCCATCCAACCACAGCACTGTGTCTGGAATTTCTCGACGGCCTGGAACTGGATGATCAACAGGTCGTGGATTACGGTTGTGGTTCCGGCATCCTGGGTATTGCAACACTGTTACTGGGTGCAAAGCATGTTACTGCCGTGGATATAGATCCTCAGGCACTGGATGCCAGCCTGGAAAACCTCAAACGCAACAATCTGCCAGCCACCAGCCTGCAGGTCTATCTGCCAGAAAAAGCCCCGCAGGATCAGGCTGATCTGGTGGTTGCCAATATTCTGGCTGGCCCATTGGTTGAACTGGCACCAACACTGACTGCACTGTGTCGCAGTGGTGGCCAACTGGTGCTGTCCGGTCTGCTACAGGAACAGGAAGAAGAGATCCGTAACGCTTACGGTAGCGACTTTGCTCTGGATGCTGTAGCAGAAAAAGAGGGCTGGATCCGCATTACCGGTCGTAAGCACTGAGATGCAGATAACCGAGGGATAACACTCAACCGCCGTCACAGGGAAAGCAGTATTTAGCGACTATGAGCCGATATATCATTACAGAGTGCCCTGCCTGCACCACCCGGTTTCAGGTAACCGCAGGCCAGCTGAAGCTGGCCGGCGGCAAGGTGCGCTGTGGTGCCTGCCTCGAAGTTTTCAACGCTGAAGTTTATCGCTGCGACAATATCCCGGAACCTGTGGAAGCGCTTGAAACGCCCACCGGAGAACCTGCTGAGCCAACAGTTACCCCAGCGGCTGAAGAAGACCATAAAGACCCG
This sequence comes from uncultured Amphritea sp., assembly GCA_963669425.2. Taxonomy (GTDB): domain Bacteria; phylum Pseudomonadota; class Gammaproteobacteria; order Pseudomonadales; family Balneatricaceae; genus Amphritea. Next base: position 269,531 of record CAXXNC010000002.1, on the reverse strand, counting down.
CTTTTTGAAGCGATTGATATCCCCTCTTTTGTCAGTAAATCTCACAGCGAAAGCCCTGAAGAAGACCACGCTACTGATCAGGCTGCGGATGAACTCCTGGCAGAGCAACTCAACAACAGTCCTGACCCGGGGTTTGATAACGCTGAGCTGGAACAGCCTGTGCAGGCTGTAATTGAAGAAGAACACCCTGAGGTCGCACCGCAACTCACCACTGAATCAAGCCCGACGTTCGCAGATAACAGCGCCGCTCCCCTTGAAGAAGAACCGCAGCAGTGGTCCGACCCACTGGTTGAAAGCGTCGCCGAAACACTGCGCCAGACCGATCAGCCACAGGCTGTAGAACAGGCAGCAGAAGCGCCGGCGGCAATTGTTCCTGATCCGGAACAGACCCGGCCATTCACCGCTGTCAGAGCGGAACCGGTCATGATCCGTAGCACTCAGACGAAAAGCGGTATGAATTTCACAGGAATCACGCTGGTTTTACTCGCGGTGATACTGTTCTGTGGTCAGCTACTCTGGTTTAATCGCCAGCCGCTATCGGCACTGCCGGAACTTACACCGGCCTATCAACAAGCCTGCCAGCATCTGCCCTGCAAGCTGTTACCGGTTATCGATCTGCAACAGATTGATACCCGACAACTGGTGATCCAGGAACATACCCAGTATCAGGGTGCCCTCAGTGTCAGCCTGCTGATTGAGAATATCGCTCCGGTAACACAGCCCTACCCTGCGGTGCGTCTGTCTTTTACAGACCGCAAAGGTAAACTGATCAGTCAGCGCCTGTTTCAACCGGAAGACTACCTCAATAATCGAGAGCTGAACCTGCAGCAGATGCCTGCCCGACAGATGGTACAGATCAGCTTCGATATCCTCGATCCGGGCCGCCGTGCCATCAGTTATGAAGCCCGCCTGGAAAAACCCCGCATCGCTGCTGAAGCAACTAGCAACCGCTGGCAGGAAATTCTGTTCGGTCGCCTGCTCTGATTCTCTGGCAATGCGCCCTGACGCAGGATTGAACACTGTCAAAGCCAGAGTCCATAGCATTTTCTGCTTATAATGCAACACCTATAATGATCAAAAAACCATCAAAAATCCCTTGGCGGTCAGGCAGTGAAAGGGTATTATTGTCCGCCTTTCCAAGCAGCAGTTAAACCGGGAACCCTACTGGCTCTCAGGGCTGCCTGTTCTTTAAATTCGGGGTTGGGGCATGTTTCAGATCGGACATCACACCATTGACAGTCAGGTTATTCTGGCACCGATGGCCGGTGTAACCGACCTCCCGTTCCGTCAGCTGTGCAAACAGCTCGGTGCAGGAATGGTTGTTTCCGAAATGATCACCGCCGATACCCGCCTCTGGAATACCCGCAAATCCAGCTATCGTCTGCAAAAAGACGAAAACGATGATCTTCACGTTGTTCAGATCGCCGGTGGCGACCCTGAAATGATGGCAGAAGCTGCACGAGTGAATGCCGCAAATGGCGCACATATTATTGATATCAATATGGGCTGCCCAGCCAAAAAGGTCTGTAATAAAGCAGCAGGCTCCGCACTTCTGAAAGACGAGCAACTGGTGACTGATATCCTTCAGGCAACCATTGCTGCGGTCGACATCCCGGTTACACTGAAAATTCGTACCGGTTGGGATCAGGCTAATCGTAACGGTGTCACCATTGCGCGAATAGCCGAAGATGCAGGTATTCAGGCATTAGCGGTACATGGTCGTACCCGTGCCTGCGGTTACAAAGGGGACGCGGAATACGACACCATCGCCCAGATTCGTGAAGCAATTGATATCCCGCTATTTGCCAATGGCGATATCAGTTCTCCACAAAAAGCCCGTCAGGTACTCGAGCACACCGGTGCCGATGCCGTCATGATGGGGCGCTCTGCTCAGGGGAATCCTTGGATTTTCAGAGAGATTACTCATTATCTGAAAACCGGTCAGATCCTACCATCACCGTCTGTCAGTGAAGTGCGTGATACTTTGCTAAACCATACCCAGTCACTTTATCGCTTTTATGATGATTATCTGGGTGTACGGATCGCGCGTAAGCACGTGGGGTGGTATCTGAAAAACAAGCAGGGCGCAGAGCAATTCCGTAAAGAATTTAATCAATTAGAAGAAACCGCGCAGCAACAGGATGCTATCAGGGCTTATTTCGATGCCCTGGAGCAGGCTGAACAAGCAGCCTGAGCGACGGTTCATTTTTGAGTTTATGCAAGTGGATAACAATACATTGAATACACAAGTAACTGCACCAGAAAACATCGATGTTCAGGAACGTACACTGCGCGACAGCGTACAGGTCTCCATGCACAACTACTTTCGCCAGCTTGACGGCCAGCCGGTGACCGATGTTTACCAGATGGTGCTGTCTGAAATTGAGGCCCCTCTGTTTGAAGCGGTAATGGCATACACCCGCGACAACCAGACCAAAGCATCTGAAGTGCTGGGCCTGAACCGTGGCACACTTCGTAAGAAGCTGAAGCAGTACGGTTTGCTGTAACCCGATTCCTTCATTTAACTGACGCAGAAGATTAAACCATGGCAGAGCAGAAAATCACTCCGGTACGTCGCGCACTGATCAGTGTTTCCGACAAAACAGGTATCGTTGAATTCGCCCAGGCACTGAGCCAGCGCGGCGTTGAGATTCTTTCCACAGGCGGCACATACAAGCTGCTGAAAGATAACGATATCCCGGCAATCGAAGTCTCCGACTACACCGGTTTCCCGGAAATGATGGACGGCCGGGTGAAAACCCTGCATCCAAAAGTACACGGTGGCATTCTGGGCCGTCGTGGCACTGACGATGCGATCATGTCTGAGCACGGCATCACGCCGATCGATATGGTGGTAGTTAACCTGTACCCATTCGAACAGACAATCGCCCGCCCTGACTGCGACCTGCCAATGGCTATCGAGAACATCGATATCGGCGGTCCGACCATGGTTCGCTCTGCAGCGAAAAACCACAAAGACGTTGCTATTGTTGTTGCTGCCAGCAACTACGACCGCATCATCAAAGAACTGGACGAGCAGCAGGGTCTGACTCATCCAACCCGTTTTGATCTGGCGGTACAGGCGTTTGAACACACCGCTGCTTACGACGGTATGATCGCGAACTACCTGGGTGCTATCACCGACGGTACTGAAGAAGAGCCAGCGGACTTCCCACGCACCTTCAACACCCAGTTCGTTAAAGCACAAGAGATGCGTTACGGTGAGAACCCGCATCAGAAAGCAGCATTCTATGTTGAATCCAACCCGGCTGAAGCCAGTGTTTCCACTGCCCGTCAGCTGCAGGGTAAAGAACTGTCTTTCAACAACGTTGCTGATACCGATGCTGCTCTGGAATGCGTTAAGCCGTTCAAAGAGCCTGCCTGCGTTATCGTTAAACATGCTAACCCATGCGGTGTAGCGATCGGTGAAAACATTCTGGAAGCCTACAACAAAGCATTCCAGACCGATCCGACCTCTGCTTTCGGCGGCATCATCGCGTTCAACCGCGAGCTGGATGCAACCACTGCACAAGCGATTGTTGATCGTCAGTTCGTTGAAGTAATCATTGCACCAAGCGTGACTCAGGAAGCTTCCGATATTGTTGCCGGTAAGCCGAACGTACGTCTGCTGGCGTGCGGTGAATGGTCTGCTGACCGTGCCCGTCGTTTTGACTACAAGCGCGTTAACGGCGGCCTGCTGGTTCAGGATCAGGATCTGGGCATGGTTGATGCTGCGGGCCTGAAAATCGTTAGCCAGGTACAGCCAACCGAACAGGAGATCCGTGATCTGCTGTTCTGCTGGGAAGTAGCTAAATTCGTTAAGTCTAACGCTATTGTTTACGCTAAAGACGGCCAGACTATCGGTATCGGTGCCGGCCAGATGAGCCGCGTATACAGCGCCAAGATTGCCGGCATCAAAGCGGCAGACGAAGGTCTGGAAGTAAAAGGTTCTGTCATGGCATCTGACGCATTCTTCCCGTTCCGCGACGGTATCGATGCAGCTGCTGCTGCCGGCATCAAAGCGGTTATCCAGCCAGGCGGTTCAATGCGCGACGAGGAAGTGATCAACGCTGCTAACGAACATGGCATGGCAATGGTCTTCACCGGTATGCGCCATTTCCGCCACTAAGCACAACATCGAAAGCCTGCCTGCTCTGTAGCGGCAGGCTTTTCTGTTTTCTGCAGTGAGCGCTTACAAAGCACAGAGCAGAAATACAGAACATACAGTACAAAGCATAAGGTACAGATATGAACATTTTAGTAATTGGTTCCGGCGGTCGTGAGCATGCTCTGGCATGGCAGGCAGCTCAGGACAGCCAGGTTAAGAAAGTCTTCGTTGCTCCGGGTAACGCCGGTACCGCCACTGAACCAAAACTGGAAAACGTTGCCATCGATGTGATGGATCAGGACGCACTGGTTGCTTTCGCTAAAGAGAATGCTGTTGCACTGACCATCGTTGGCCCTGAAGCGCCACTGGTTGAAGGCATCGTTGACCGTTTTGCCAGCGAAGGCCTGCGTTGCTTCGGCCCGAGCCAGGGTGCTGCACAACTGGAAGGTTCCAAAGCCTTCACAAAGGACTTCCTGGAACGCCAGCAGATCCCGACGGCTGAATACCAGAACTTCACCGAGATTGAGCCAGCACTGGCTTATCTGCGTGAGAAAGGCGCGCCAATCGTGGTGAAAGCCGACGGTCTGGCGGCTGGCAAAGGTGTTATCGTCGCGATGACCCTGGAAGAAGCTGAAGACGCTGTGAAAGATATGCTGGCCGGTAATGCCTTCGGCGAAGCGGGCCACCGCGTCGTGATCGAAGAGTTCCTGGAAGGTGAAGAAGCCAGCTTTATCGTGATGGTTGACGGTAGCAATGTACTGCCGATGGCTACCAGCCAGGACCACAAGCGTGTCGGTAATGGCGATACCGGCCTGAACACCGGCGGTATGGGTGCATACTCCCCGGCTCCGGTTGTAACACCAGAGATCGATCAGCGCATCATGGAGCAGGTCATTCTGCCAACCGTTAAGGGCATGGCTGAAGAAGGCAACACCTATGTTGGCTTCCTGTACGCAGGCCTGATGATCACTGCTGACGGTACACCGAAAGTGATTGAATATAACTGCCGCTTTGGTGATCCGGAAACTCAGCCAATTATGCTGCGTCTGAAATCCAGCATCGTTGAACTGTGCAACGCGGCACTGGATGGCAAGCTGGACCAGACCTCTGCGGAATGGGATGAGCGCTCTGCTGTGGGTGTTGTTCTGGCGGCAGGCGGTTACCCGGGCAGCTATGCTAAGGGCGATGTTATCTCACTGCCCGAAGCGACTGCAGAAGGTACCAAGGTATTCCACGCCGGTACGGCACTGAAAGACGGTCAGATCGTCACTAGCGGTGGCCGCGTACTGTGCGCCACGGCAATGGGTAACAGTGTTACCGAAGCCCAGCAACGTGCATACGAGCTGGTTAAGCAGATCGACTGGAACGGCATGTTCCACCGCGACGATATCGCTTACCGGGCGATTGAGCGCGAACAGGCATAAAACCTGTAGTAAAAAACTGTTTCAGAAAGGAGCCTTAAGGGCTCCTTTTTTATTACCTACAGGCCCTATGACAGCTATTTCCAAGAAACACAGCCTCTGCTTTGCTCCCCCAGCCCAGCTTTCTGCTGCAACCGCATCGTGATTCGCTGCCCGGAATCACTATTCAGGGCTTACCCTAGGTCGATTTCCAGTTATAATCGAGCGCTACGGCAGTATTCGACTCGCAGTATCAACTCGTCTCAGACAACCGGGAAATGGAACAGATTCGCATGGCAACACTCAGCAAGTTCAGACAGCTATATCCAACAGCGATGAAAAAAGTCCCACTGGCGATAGCCATTGGTCTGCTGAGCTACAACGCCTCCTCCTACGCTGCGGATAACAGCAGCTACTGTCTCAGTGCCGGATCTGAAAACAATTACGCCTGCGATAAAGCAGTTCAGATCAAAACCGATCAGGCCGATATTGATGCCAAACTGAACGAACTGAATCGCTGGCTTGAAGATGAAGAGCTGGCGAAAGTCGGACCACAGTCGAAAACCTCTCAGCCCACTTCTGCCGACCTGCGCGCCAAGATCGAAACCAACTCTGCACTGCTGGCCGAAGAGCTCAGACAAGCGAAGGTTCTGCAGGCAAAAGGTAACTATCAAGGGGCATTTGACCGGGTCAATACCTACCTGAGCAGCAACCCGAAAGACCCGAATGCCTGGCTACTCTATGGCGTCTCGCTGATGAATCAGAATAAGCTGACCGAAGCCTCTGATATCTTCTCTAAACTGATTCAGCTCTATCCGGATGCACCAGAACCTTACAACAACCTGGCAGCCGTTTATGCCCGTCAGGGAAACAATGAAAAAGCCGTAGAAACCCTGCTACAGGCATTTGAGACTCATCCCAGCTATGCCCAGGTTCAGCAGAACCTGAAGTCTGTTTACGCCGCTCTGGCAACCCAGGCCTACAATCGAGCTCTGGACCTGGACAACAGCCAGGCACCGGCCCGTGCCAAACTGGCTATTCTGGATCAGGTCTATCAGTCAAACCCTATTCCTCAGGCGGTAGCAGCTGAACCGGCTGCGATCGCTGCAGCTCCGGTCAACTCTGCTCCCGCGACAGCGGCTGTAAAACCAGAAAGTACCGCTCCGGTTGCACCTGCTGAACCAGCAGAGTTGGTGATTGAAGAACGTGATGTCTCGGAAGGCATTGTACCGGTCTACGAAGATGAAAACGCTGTCGCAGATACACAGCAACCAGAACCAACAGCTCTGGCCAGCAACGAAGCCATTGAGGACAACAGTCCAGCGGTAGAACAACAGATAGCTGAACAGCCAGACCTGCAATCAGAACTTCAACCAGACGCACAACCAGATGCTCAGGAGGTGGAACAGATCGCTGCTGCAGCGGTTAAAGTTCTGGATGACAGCACCCGCTCCGATATCGAACAACTGATTAATGGCTGGGCTTCAGCCTGGTCCAGTCAGGACGTGCTGGCCTACCTTAACTATTACGCATACGGTTATTCACCGAGTCAGGAGATCAGCCATTCTCAATGGCGTCAGGGCCGTAATAAGCGTCTGAAAAAACCAGCATTCATCAAGGTTACTGTGTCTGATATCTCGCTGGCAAAAATGGACGATGGCCGTATCAGAACTGTATTCCGTCAGGATTATCGCTCTAATACCTATCAGGATACTGTCTATAAAACGCTGATTTTCAGTGAACAGCAGGACGGTTGGAAAATCGCCGCTGAGACAACGCTCTGATGGATGCTTTCTGTGTATAAACTAAAAAACCGCCAATGGCGGTTTTTTTGTATCTGAACCTGTCGCTCGGATCGGTTCTGCTCTTAAGGCTTACCCCGATGCGGCTGACCCTCATAAGCGATCTTCCAACGACCATTTTCCTGAATCCAGTACTGGCGCTTCAGATCGGTACCGCTGTAATTATCGCTGCTGTAGGTCTGCGTGAATGTCGCGATAAACATATCCTGCTTATCCGGGTGCTGGTAAATACTCAGATCCTTCACTTCGATATCAATAAAGGATTTACTGGAGTTCACCCGACGCTTATGCGCCGCGAAGCGGTTGTAATTCATACTGCCGTTATCAAAACCTGCTGAGTAATTTGCCAGATAACGATCATTATTCAGACTTTCCCAGTCCTGTTGCCAGTTATCAACAACCTGACGGAAAGCTTCGCGCTTAGAAGCCCACTCTTCCTGTGGCAGCCATTCATACTGAGTACCGATCAGAACCGGGGTGGACTCGAAATCCACAATGCCATCCAGCTCGGTGAAGTGGCCATTACTCAGCGAGATACAGCCTTCGCTGGCTTGCGGTGGACGACTGAAAGTATCTTTTGGCGACCCGTGTACCCAGATGCCACTGCCGGTATTGCCCAACCGGACATCCCAGGCATTAGGATAGTTAATCGGCAATGCTCCGGTACCATAGCGCTGCGGTAACTCATCATCAGTCAGACGGCCGGTCGTGAAATACACCCCCAGCGGAGTTCGCAGATCGCCCCGCTTGCGCTTATCCACACCACCGCGGCCGTAAGACACATAGTAATCTTTAATAAGCACCGGCAGGCCATTCTGATTTTCGAACAGATAAAGGCGTGACAGATTGGTATCAATCACGATCACATGTTCCTGATCGTCCGACATCTGCAGCAGACTGCCCGGGATAGTACCCGGCTCAGGCTTGTACTGCGCTACGCTGAGTCGCGCACGAGCTTCATTAATAAGCCCCTGCAGGGTTTTCTGATCACTGCGGCCGTTGTTACCCACCGCAACCAGCGAACCACTCTGCGAAGCCAACAGGTCTGCGTAGATAAGCTGTGCCAGTTTGAAGTCAGGCTGTTCTTTCACCAGCGTACGGAGTTTATCAACAGCACCACTGACCTGATTCTGCTGCAGATCGCCAAGACTGGCCAGCAACAGGGTTTCCTGATCAATATCGCTTACTTTATCCTGCGCCACTGAGGTCAGTGGCAACGCAGCACAGAGTAACGATAACAGCGTTCTGCGAAACGGCTTCTTCAGAAAATCAGCAGAATGTTTGTTCATGTTCTAAGTTCAGCTGCTCAGATATCAGTAGGATTAGGGATCGATTATACCCAGCTTCGCCGGATTACTGTAGTTTCAGCGCTATAACCGGCTAATAATTTCAACATTTTAACGGCCTCAACGGCAGAAACTGAAGCCCCTGTCTGCCGGACCATCAAGTATTACTCACTGATTGCCCCCTATAGTTCTGCCATTAGCATTTATTACCCTGAAAGCAAGGCAGAATTTCAGATATTTTTTTCAGCCTCTGCCTGTAAATCAGTATGAAAGCAGGGGCTTTCTCCCAGACCCTGCCAGCGCTGGATTTAATGCACCGCAACATGAATAAAATTCCAGCAAGAGGCAGCCCTGCTCCCTCCTTTTCACTGTTTTCATCCCTGAACTTTCCTGGGGACTGTGCTATCCAAAAGGTGAGCCGATCCAAAAGATTGGTCGTATTTGTTTTAAAAAGAACAGAAATTTTCAGGTTGTTTCCAGAGTTAAGACGCGTGCGGAGGATCCCGACATGTTTGAACAAATGGGAAGCGCCGGCTTACAGGATCTGCACTTTTGTCAGGATCCACAGACCGGCCTACAGGCAATAATCGCCATCCACGATACCCTCAGGGGCCCAGCCATCGGTGGCTGCCGCTTTATCAGCTATCCATCGACTGATGCTGCTATCAGTGACGCAATACGGTTGGCTAAGGGAATGAGTTACAAAGCCGCTTTAGCAGGCTTACCCCACGGTGGCGGCAAATCAGTGATTATTCAACCGCCCCACATTCAGAACCGTGCCGCACTGATGCGGGCTTTTGGCCACTTTGTCGATAGCCTTCAGGGACGCTATATCACCGCCATGGACAGCGGCACTCAGGTCAGTGACATGGATAACATCGCAAAAAGTACGCCTTACGTCACCTGCACCAGCGCAATGGGAGACCCATCACCTTCCACAGCCCAGGGCGTTTTTGCCGGAATCCGGGCCAGTATTCGCTTTCTGGATGGCACTGATGATCTGAATCACATTCATGTTGCTATACAGGGTTTAGGTCATGTTGGCTACGCTGTTGCACGCCTGTTGCATCAAGCCGGGGCACAACTGACAGTAACCGACATCGATGCGCTGCGTGTACAGCAGGCAGTGAAAGAATTTGACGCCAGAGCCGTCAATCCCGATGAGATTTACGCCGTTAAAGCCGATCTGTTCTGCCCTTGTGGGTTGGGCGGCATCATCAATCAGCAGACTCTGCCGCAATTACAATTCCGCTGTATCGCCGGTTCTGCTAACAACCAGCTGGCCGACGATGACTCAGGTATGGCGCTGCACCAACAGGGCATTCTCTATGCGCCTGATTATCTGATAAATGCCGGTGGGCTGATCTTTGTCGCACTACAGCACGCACATTATCAGGATCAGGTGATTCAGCAGAAAATACTCGCCATCGATGAATCGCTGCATGAGCTCTACCAGCATGCCAGAGCTGATAACCAACCCACTAATCTGATAGCCGATCAGCGCGCCGAAGCCATTCTGGAAGCGGCAGCCCGTACCCAGCATGAAGCGGCTTGAACAGCAGGAGGTTAATCATGGAAACCGTATATCAGGCTCAGATTCACTACCGCAGTTACCTTTCCGAAGAAGGCCATGCGCTGACTGAGCTACCGGCCTGGGCTCAGTCGCCCGACACACTGGTGCGTTATTACCGCAATATGGTGCTGGCGCGCCAGTTGGATAACAAGATTATCGCCCTGCAGCGTACCGGTCAGATGGGGACTTACGCATCCTTACTGGGATCAGAGGCGATCGATGCCGTTATTGGCGATCTGATGCTGGACGACGATGTGCTGGTGCCTTATTACCGGAACCACGCTCTGCAGATGCTGAGAGGTCTGGCCCTGTCAGACATCCTCAGCTACTGGGGTGGTGATGAACGGGGTAACTCATCAGTCAAAATGGCTCAGGATTTCCCCAACGCAGTACCTATCGCAACTCAGGCTCTGCATGCCACCGGGGTAGCCACAGCGTTCAAGATCCGTGGTGAGAAACGGGTCGCGGTGACTATTTGTGGTGATGGTGCAACGTCCAAGGGGGACTTCCTGGAAGCCCTCAATGTCGCCGGCGCCTGGCAGCTACCAGTGGTATTCGTCGTCAATAATAATCAGTGGGCGATCTCCGTGCCGCGCAGCATTCAATGCGGAGCCCAGACACTGGCACAGAAAGCGATCGGGGCAGGCATTCGCGGCGAACAGGTTGACGGCAACGATGTGATCGCCATGCATGAAGCCTTCGAAGAAGCACTGAAACACGCCCGGGAGGGCAAAGGGGCCACACTGATAGAAGCGATGAGCTACCGCCTTTCTGACCATACCACCGCCGACGATGCGACCCGTTACCGCGCCAATGAGGAGCTCAAAGCCGCCTGGGAAAAAGAGCCGGTTAAACGGCTGCAGACCTTCCTGCATCAGCAGGGTTGGTGGAACGAAGTACAGGAACAGGCCTGGCAAAACGAAGTTAATCAGATCATTCAGGCCGGAGTGGATGAGTATCTGGCGATGCCACAGCAGCCAGTAGAAGATCTGATCGACTACCTCTATGCCGAACTACCCAAAGCACTGCAGGAACAGCGTCAGCGACTAATCCGCAATGCCCAACCGGGAGGAAATCGTCATGAGTAATGCAATTACGATGGTAGAAGCGGTGAATCTGGCGCTGCAATCAGAGATGCGCCGCGACGAATCGGTGGTGGTTCTCGGTGAAGATGTCGGCGTCAACGGCGGCGTGTTCCGGGCGACCGTGGGACTGCGGGAAGAATTTGGTATCAAACGGGTACTGGACACACCGCTGGCAGAAACCATGATCGCCGGACTCTCGGTGGGGATGGCTGCTCAGGGCCTGAAACCGGTTGCGGAGATTCAGTTTATGGGCTTTATCTTTCCGACCATGGAGCATCTGATCGGTCACGCTGCCCGTCTGCGTCATCGAACCCGGGGGCGCCTGAGCTGCCCGATGGTAGTACGGGTCCCTTTTGGTGGCGGGATTCACGCACCTGAGCACCATTCTGAAAGTACCGAAGCACTGTTTGCTCACATTCCCGGATTACGGGTCGTCATACCCTCGTCTCCGGCACGCGCCTACGGTCTGTTGCTGGCGGCGATGCGCAATCCCGACCCGGTCATCTTTATGGAGCCGAAACGGATCTACCGACTGAATGCACAACCGGTCGAAGACACCGGTGAGGCGCTGCCCCTGGATACCTGTTACACCCTGCGTGAAGGTTCCGATATTACCCTGGTGAGCTGGGGTGCAATGATCAAGGAAACCCTTGAGGCAGCCGACCAGTTAGCTGAACAGGGCGTCAATTGCGAGGTGATCGATGTGGTCACCCTGAACCCGATCGATCACGATACAATTCTGGCATCAGTTGCCAAGACCGGCCGCTGTGTGATCGTTCACGAAGCCCCCCGCAGCGGTGCTGTCGGAGCCGAGATTGCCGCAACGATTGCTGAAAAAGGCCTGCTCAGTCTGCAGGCGCCGGTTGCCCGGGTAACTGGCTACGACACTGTGATGCCCTACTACCGTATGGAGCATCATTACATGCCGAATACCGCAGACATCATGGAAGCGGTACAGACAACACTGGAGTTCGCATGAAGTATTTCAAGCTACCGGACCTGGGCGAAGGTCTGCCCGAAGCTGAAATTCTGGAATGGCATATCAGCGAAGGGGATACAGTCACCACCGATCAGGTTCTGGTCAGCGTAGAAACCGCCAAAGCCATTATTGAGATCCCGTCACCGCAGGATGGCACCATTGCCCACCTGTTCGGTGCTGCGGGCGATACCATCCACACCGGCGAACCGCTGATCGAGTTTGCCGGCGAAGAAGATGACTCCGGTACGGTGGTCGGAGAACTGAAAAGCGATGCTCAGTCCACCAGCGAAGACCACTTCTTTATCGGAGCCGCGCCCAGTACGGCTGCGCATCAGGCACAGATGACGCCTGCAGTCCGGGCGCTGGCCAACCGCCTGGAAGTGGACACCGGCGGTTTAAAAGGCAGTGGTCGCAACGGCCAGATCACACCGGATGATGTTGAACGGGCTGCCCGTGCCGACCGGACTCACGGTAAAGCAGAACCACTGCGCGGTGTCCGTAAACAGATGGCGAAAAACATGGCGCTGGCCCACGCCGAAGCGGTTCCGGTGACTCTGTGTGAAGATGTCGACATCCATGACTGGACAGAGGGCGAAGACATCACCATGCGTCTGATCCATGCAGTTGCCGCAGGCTGTAAGGCTGAGCCTGCGATGAACGCCTGGTTTGACGGTCAGCAACTGGCAAGACGGCTGCATAGCAAGATCAACCTGGGGGTGGCGGTCGATACCGATAAAGGACTGTTCGTACCGGTGATCCGGGATATTGGTAACCGGGATCTCGACGATATTCGTGATGGTCTGGATCGGCTGCGGGAAGATGTTATCAACCGCACCATCCCGCCATCAGAACTTCAGGGGGGCACCATTACCCTGAGTAACTTCGGCACCATTGCCGGTCGCTACGCCAGCCCGATAGTCGTTCCGCCCACAGTGGCAATTCTGGGAGCCGGTGTGATCCGGGAGCAACCGATGGCCGTAGCAGGAGAAGTGGTGGCCCGCCGGGTACTACCCTTGTCGCTGACCTTTGACCATCGTGCAGCAACCGGCGGAGAAGCAGCACGCTTCATTCGTGCTGTGATAGACGATTTAGCTAAAAAATCAATCAGTTAATTCTTCTTTTGCGGAGAAAAAAAGTCCGTTATTTCCTTTCGGCTAACGCAGCTTGGACTAGACTAAAGGAAGGAAAAAAAGAGAGATCATGTTATGAGCCCTTAAAGACAGATGGGGTGGCAAGGCTACCCCGCTTGCAAGAGCAAAGATACAGGAAGGTGGCATATGAGTATTTTCGAAAAGTATAAGGCGCGATACGACTCCAAACAGGAAGAGGAGTTTTCCCTGCAGGAGTATCTGGAGATCTGCAAAAACGATCCGATGGCGTACGCCAGTGCAGCCGAACGATTACTGGCTGCAATCGGCGAACCGGAGATGATCGATACCTCCCGTGACCCAAGACTGAGTAGAATCTTCTCCAACAAGATGATTCGGCGATACCCCTCTTTTCATGAGTTCTATGGCATGGAAGACGCCATTGAGCAGATCGTCGATTACTTTAAGCATGCAGCTCAGGGTCTGGAAGAGCGGAAACAGATTCTCTATCTGCTAGGCCCGGTAGGTGGTGGTAAATCATCACTGGCCGAGCGACTCAAAGCGCTGATGGAGCATATTCCTTTCTACGCGATCAAAGGCTCCCCGATTCAGGAATCACCTCTGGGCCTTTTCAATCCTGAGGAAGATGCCGGTATTCTGGAAGAGGAATACGGTATCCCCCGCCGCTATCTGAAAGGCCTGATGTCCCCCTGGGCGGTTAAACGTCTGCACGAATACGGCGGTGATATCAGCCAGTTCCGGGTGGTGAAACTCTATCCATCCATTCTCAATCAGGTTGCGGTGGCAAAAACCGAACCCGGTGATGAGAACAACCAGGATATTTCCAGCCTGGTGGGTAAGGTGGATATCCGTATGCTGGAAGAATTTCCACAGCATGATCCGGATGCCTATAGCTTCTCCGGTGCACTCTGTCACGCCAACCAGGGTCTGATGGAATTCGTGGAGATGTTCAAAGCGCCGATCAAAGTCCTGCACCCACTGCTAACAGCAACTCAGGAAGGTAACTACAACAGTACCGAGGGTATGGCTGCAATACCGTTTGAGGGTATTCTGCTGGCCCACTCCAACGAGTCTGAGTGGCAGAGCTTTAAGAACAACAAAACCAATGAAGCCTTTATCGACCGGGTCTACATCGTCAAAGTGCCTTACTGCATGCGCGTGTCTGAAGAGGTGCGTATTTACGAGAAACTGCTTGAGAACAGTTCCCTGAACAATTCGCCTTGCGCACCGGATACCCTGAATATGCTGGCACAGTTCACAGTGCTGTCACGTCTGAAAGATCCGGAGAACTCCAACATCTTCTCCAAAATGCGTATCTACGACGGTGAGAACCTCAAGGATACCGATCCTAAAGCCAAGTCGATGCAGGAGTATAAAGACTCTGCCGGTGTTGATGAGGGTATGGAAGGCATCTCGACCCGTTTCGCCTTCAAGATTCTCTCTAAGGTATTCAACTTTGATCCTGCTGAGATCGCTGCCAACCCGGTACATCTGATGTACGTACTGGAACAGCAGATCGAACAGCAGCAGTTCCCACAGGAGACCCAGGAGAAGCTGATCGGCTTCCTGAAAGAGTATATCTCGCCGAAATATATCGAGTTCCTGGGTAAAGAGATTCAGACCGCATATCTGGAGTCCTACTCCGAATACGGTCAGAACATCTTCGACCGCTATGTTACCTATGCCGACTTCTGGATTCAGGATCAGGAATACCGTGATCCGGAAACCGGCGACATTCTCAACCGTCAGGCGATCAGCGAAGAGCTGGAAAAAATCGAGAAACCGGCCGGTATCAGCAATCCGAAAGACTTCCGTCACGAGATCGTCAACTTCGTGCTGCGAGCCCGCGCCGATAACAACGGCAAGAATCCGGCCTGGAGCAGCTACGAGAAGATGCGTACCGTGATCGAGAAGAAGATGTTCTCGAACACCGAGGATCTGCTGCCAGTGATCTCATTCAACCCGAAAGCCTCCAGCGAGGACCAGAAGAAACACAGCGAGTTTGTGAAACGGATGACCGAACGCGGTTACACCGAGAAGCAGGTTCGTCTGCTGTCCGAATGGTATATCCGGGTGCGTAAATCCCAGTAATGGGATTTACCATCCCGCCTGAGCAGGAGAGCGCGTATGAGTTATATCATCGATCGTCGCCTCAATGCGAAGAAGAAAAGTACAGTCAATCGCCAACGGTTTCTGCGTCGCTACAAAAAGCACATCAAACGTGCCGTAGAGGACGCAGTAAACTCCCGCAGCATCCGCGATATCAATCAGGGCGGTGAAGTCAGCATCCCGAATAAAGATATCTCGGAACCGATCTTTCACCACGGTGAAGGTGGCGTGCGCCAGCGGGTGTTCCCCGGGAACAAAGAGTTCGTCACCGGCGATGAGATCAAACGCCCCGAAGGGAGCGGTGGTGGCGGTGCCGGTCAGGGACAGGCCAGTAATCAGGGCGAAGGGGAAGATGACTTCACCTTCCAGATCAATCAGGAAGAGTTTCTCGACTTTATGTTTGAGGATCTGGAACTGCCCTACATGATCAAAAAACAGCTGCGCGATGCCACCAGCTTTGAAACCCGTCGCGCCGGCTTTACCAACGTTGGCTCACCGGACAAGCTCAATGTAGTGCGTTCATTACGGGCAGCCAATGCCCGCCGTATCGCCCTGTCCGGTAAAGAACGCCGCCAGGTGCGGCAACTGAAGAAAGAGATCGCCACGCTGGAAAGCCGCTTACCGGATAGTGAAGCGGAACAGCAGATCAGTCTGCTTCAGGAAGAGATCGATACTCTGAACAAGAAGATTAAACGGATGCCGTTCATCGACGAGTTCGATCTTAAATACAACAACCTGATCCGGACACCGGTACCCAGCTCAAAAGCGGTGATGTTCTGCATCATGGACGTATCAGGCTCAATGACGCAGTCGATTAAAGATATCGCCAAGCGTTTCTTTATCCTGCTGTATCTGTTCCTGACCCGTAGCTATAAACATATCGAGGTGGTGTTCGTACGACACCATACCCACGCAAAAGAGGTGGATGAAGAGGAGTTTTTCTATTCCCGCGAAACAGGCGGCACCATCGTCTCCAGCGCCCTGAATCTGAGCGCAGAGATTATTAAAAACCGTTATCCACCGGGTGACTGGAACGTCTATGTTGCCCAGGCCTCTGATGGGGATAACTGGGATGGCGACTCACATATCTGTCGTCAGGTACTGGAGCAACAGATCCTGCCGCTGGTGCAGTATTTCGCCTATGTCGAAATCACCACCGGCCAGCATCAGAATCTGTGGCTGGAGTACGAACAGATACGCGAACAGTTCGAAGAAACCTTCGCTATGCAGACCATTGTCGAGCCATCGGACATCTATCCGGTGTTCCGAAAACTGTTCGAGAAGAAGGAGTAGGTGTATGAAGGGGACAAAGAAAAAGTATGAACCGATCTCTACCGGTTCTGAATGGACTTTCGAACTGATTCAGCGCTACGACGATGAGATAGCCCGGGTCGCAGCCCATTACGGCCTGGACACCTATCCGAATCAGATCGAAGTGATTACTTCCGAGCAGATGATGGATGCCTACTCATCCGTCGGCATGCCACTGAACTATAACCACTGGTCCTTCGGTAAGCAGTTCGTATCCACCGAGCAGCAGTACAAGCGGGGGCAGATGGGTCTGGCCTATGAGATAGTGATTAACTCCGATCCCTGTATTGCCTACCTGATGGAAGAGAACACCATGACCATGCAGGCGCTGGTTATCGCCCATGCCTGTTACGGCCACAATTCGTTCTTTAAAGGCAACTATCTGTTCCGTACCTGGACCGATGCTTCAGCGATTATCGACTACCTGTTGTTTGCCAAAAACTACATCAACAAGTGCGAAGAGCGCTATGGGGTGGATGCCGTCGAGCAGGTTCTGGATGCCTGCCATGCGCTGATGAATTACGGCGTAAACCGCTATCAGCGACCACAGCCGATCACCCCGGAAGAGGAGAAAACCCGCCAGTTAGAACGGGAAGAATATATCCAGCGCCACCTGAACCAACTATGGAATACCATTCCGAAGAAGGAGGAAGAGGCCACCGAAACCGTGCAGCGCTTCCCTTCTGATCCGGAAGAAAACCTGCTTTATTTTATCGAGAAGAATGCACCGCTACTGGAATCCTGGCAACGGGAGGTGGTACGCATCGTTCGTAAGATCGCACAGTACTATTATCCACAGCGTCAGACTCAGGTGATGAATGAGGGCTGGGCCTGCTTCTGGCACTACACCCTGCTCAACCATCTGCACAACGAAGGCCTGGTCACCGACGGTTTTATAATGGAGTTCCTGCACTCCCATACCAGTGTGGTGTATCAGCCCCCGTTTGATGCCCCCTACTTCAATGGCATCAACCCCTATGCGCTGGGCTACGGTATGATGCAGGATATCCGCCGCATCTGTGAAAACCCCACCGATGAGGACCGGGAGTGGTTCCCGGATATCGTCGACACAGACTGGAATGAAACCCTGCAGCACGCGATGCGTAACTACAAGGATGAGAGTTTTATCCTGCAGTATCTGTCACCACGGATGATCCGGGAGATGAAGTTCTTCAGTATCACCGATAACTCGAAGCTGAGTACTCTGCAGGTTGGCGCGATTCACGATGACTCGGGATATCAGAAGATCCGTGAAGACCTGTCCGCCAGCTACAATATCGGCAACCGTGAACCCAATATCCAGGTATACAACGTTGATGTCAGAGGTGATCGCTCACTGACACTGCGCCACTATATGCATAATGATCGCCCACTGGGTGATTCCACCGACGAAGTACTCAAGCATGTTCATCTGCTGTGGGGCTTTAATGTCAGAATGGAATCGGTCAATCCGGATGGACAGGTTGTTTCAGTGCATCACTGCCCACCGCTGCCACAATCGGAGGATGCAGCGTAACGCCACTCGTAAGAGTGGCGAGTGGCGAGTGGCGAGTGGCGAGTGGCGAAAAACGATGATTTATTTTTCTTGTAGGGTGCAATAGCGCCAGCGTATTGCACCACAAATAAAATGGTGCGTTGTAACGCACCCTACCCGCTTTTCCAGCAAGTCACGCTCGCGTGACGATCCAGCCACGAGCAAGGCAAGCTATGCTTGCCGTTCTAGCCACTCCCGGTTTAAAGCTTCTCTTTAAACCGGCGTCTTCAACGTCTCCTGATACGGTGGCCAGCCCATTGGCTTACCACCCAGCAGGTGCAGATGAATGTGATAAACCGTCTGACCACCGTGGCTGTTGCAGTTAAACACGGTGCGATAACCGTCCTCTGCAAAACCCTGCTGTTTAGCGATCTTACCCGCTACCATCACCATATGACCCACCAGCTCGCAGTCTTCAGGCTCAATGTCGTTCAGGGTCGCGATGCGCTTGCGAGGGATAATCAGCACATGAGTCGGTGCCTGTGGGCTGATATCATTAAAGGCGACCACTTTTTCGTCTTCATAAACGATATCTGCCGGAATCTCTTTATTCGCAATTTTTAGAAACAGATCATCCATAGTTGTTACTCATCATTTTCAGAATTATTAATGATCCGATTACATCATCCCGCCAGCCAAAGGTTCAAGTAGAAATTGGCAGAAAGAGAGGAAGTGGCGAGCGGCGAACAGAGCCTGGCTTACTAACGGATGCTGTAAAGCTTTTTCCAGCAAGCAGCTCTGCTGCGTCCAGCGAATCTCGCTTGCGAGACGTTCCAGCAAGGTGAGCTCGCTCACCGTTCGAACCACAAATGCCCTTATCGGCACGAGGGCGTGCCTCACCACAATGTAATCTGAAACTCCGCAGCAGCGACCGCTTTTTCCAGCAAGCAGCTCTGCTGCGTCCAGCGAGTCTCGCTTGCGAGACGTTCCAGCAAGGTGAGCTTGCTCACCGTTCGAGCCACAAACGCCCTTATCGGCACGAGGGCGTGCCTCACTACAATGTAATCTGAAACTCCGCAGCAGCGACCGCTTTTTCCAGCAAGCAGCTTTGCTGCGTCCAGCGAGTCACGCTTGCGTGACGGTCCAGCGAGGAAGGCTCCGCCTTCCGTTCCAGCTACGCTGCTTTTCCGCACCTGCGTCATATCAACTGCCATCTAATTTATCTGCTAATCCCCCGAAATAGTGATCATTTCTGTTGCACTGCGTCATAAGAGGTTCATACTCATGCCATAGAGTAAAGCCAGTCTTTATTACGGAACATAATCGCGACGGCTACAGTGATCCTGTGCCCTTTCGATTCAGGAGTTGTCAGAATGATCCTTTCAGAAAAGCCCCCTATCCATAATCAGTTAGAGTTCTTTATTGAAGAAGCGGTAAAAGCCCGCCCGGTAAGAACGGCAGTGGTACACCCGGTTGAGCATAACGGACTGATGGGGGCTGTTGAAGCCGCAGAGCGGGGATTGATTGAGCCGATTCTGATCGGTCCTGAAGCCCGCATTAAAGCGGCTGCTGAAGCCAACGGACTGAATATCGACGGTTATGAACTGATCGACGTAGAACATAGCCATGCAGCGGCGGAAAAATCCGTCAGTCTGGTGCGGGAAGCGAAAGCAGAAACCCTGATGAAAGGTGATCTGGGGACATCAGAGCTGCTCAGTGCGGTAATTCACAAGACCCAGGGCATTCGTACCGAACGCCGTCAGAGCCATATCTTCGTTCTGGATGTGCCAAACTACCATAAGCCACTGATGATCACCGATGCTGCCATCAACGTCACACCGGATCTGAATGTGAAACGGGATATCGTTCAGAATGCGATCGACTTCTGTCACGCACTCGGTATCAAGCAACCGAAAGTAGCGATCCTTGCCGCGGTTGAAAAAGTGAAAGCCTCTATGCCGAGTACCATTGATGCCGCTGCACTTTGCAAAATGGCAGACCGCGGTCAGATCACCGGTGCGCTACTGGATGGCCCACTGGCGTTTGATAATGCAATTTCCCAGCAAGCAGCGATTGATAAACATATCACTTCACCGGTTTCAGGTGATGCCGATATCCTGCTGGCACCGGATCTGGAGGCCGCCAATATGATCGCCAAGCAACTGATCTATCTTGCCGACGCCAAGTCCGCAGGAATCGCGCTGGGCGCTCGCGCACCGATCATTCTGAACAGCCGTTCCGATGGTACTCTGGCCCGCCTGGCGTCCTGCGCCCTGGCATCTCATATGGTCCTGCACCCTCAGGGAGAGAAGTAATATGAGCCTGATTCTGACAGTCAACGGCGGTTCATCCAGCCTGAAGTGCGCTCTGTTTTCCCGACACACCCAGAACAGTGAATGCCTGTACCAGTTTAAGCTGGGCAATATTCTCAACACGCCAACCCTGAAAGTCATTGCCGGTAACGGTAAAACACTGGAACAACAGCAGCTGGACATGGCGAAAATCGATCGGGACAACCGCCATCAGGCCTGTCTGGATCAGGTGATTCAATGGGTCCATAAGCAGCTGCCAGATAGCCGCATCAGCGCCTTCGGACACCGGGTTGTGCATGGTGGCGAGGCGTTCAGCGATCCGGTACTGATCAGCGAAGATATTCTGCAACAGCTGGAGGAGTTTATCCCTCTGGCCCCCCTGCACCAGCCGTACAACCTCAAGCTGATCCGCGCCTGCCAGCAACTGGAACCTGAACTGCCTCAGATCGCCTGCTTTGACACCATGTTTCATATCGGCCAGCCACAGGTCGAGCGACACTACGCGATCCCGCGCAAGTATACCGAAGCGGGCATCCATAAATACGGCTTCCATGGTTTGTCATACGAATTTATTCAGCGCTCACTGGAGCGTATCGGACA
Organism: uncultured Amphritea sp.; assembly: GCA_963669425.2. Classification (GTDB taxonomy): domain Bacteria; phylum Pseudomonadota; class Gammaproteobacteria; order Pseudomonadales; family Balneatricaceae; genus Amphritea. The sequence goes on along the minus strand of CAXXNC010000002.1, from coordinate 248,383 downwards.
GGGCTTCGAAAACGGCAAAACCATCATCTGCCACCTGGGTGCTGGCGCCAGCATGTGCGCGGTGAACAACGGTAAATCGATCGCCTCGACTATGGGGTTTACCGCCGTTGACGGTCTGCCTATGGGCAGCCGCACCGGTAATATTGATCCGGGTGTATTGCTGTATCTGCAGCGTCATTATGATATGGACGTCGATCAGCTGGAAAGCTTCCTGTACAAAGAAGCAGGCTGGCTGGGTGTCTCTGGTATCAGCTCCGATATGCTGGAACTGCAACAGTCTGAGCAACCGGAAGCAGAAGAAGCGATCGCCATGTTCTGCTACCGTGCGGCACTGGAAATTGGCCGTCTGAGTGCTGCGCTGCAGGGGCTGGAACAACTGGTATTTACCGGCGGTGTGGGTGAAAACGACAGCAAGATCCGTAAGCGCATCTGTGACCAGCTCGGCTGGATGGGCGTTAAGCTGAATAAGTCCGCCAACAAGGAAGCTGAAGCGATTATCAGCAAAGCCACCAGCCCGGTAACGGTGCGGGTTATCCCAACCAACGAAGAAGCGATGATCGCACTGCACACTGAGGAAGTCTTATCAGAAGACTGATTCGACTCACCGGGGGAGCTTCCCTCCCCTCGTTGGAGACTGCCATACCGCTTGCTAGAATAAGCGGCTATGGCAGACATCTCTTTTCAACCCGCCCCACTCTCTGATCCTCTCTACTATCTGGCCAATGCCCGGTTACTGATCCAGTGGTCACTGGAACACCACCATGACTTGTTACTGCCTGATGAGGTCGCCCAGTTAAACAGATTGCTGGAAACCTCTGATGACACGCAGGCACTGCTGATCCGGATGGTGATGCGTAAAGGTGAGCTGTTTCGCCTGGATAGCCTGGAGTATCGCGAGATTGCGGATAACCACTCTGCAATAGTAAGCCTGGAGCAACAGGGGCTGATCCACACAGATCCGGCGCTGAACATAGAGCAGTTATGCCGGTTACTGCGCAAGGCAGAATGCCTGATACTTGCCCGAAGCCTGCTTCCTGATCAGCAAATTCCGGCCTCCACCAGCAAAACACTCCTGACAGAGGAACTGCTGATGCAGTTTGCAGACGTACCGGCACGCTCGCTTTCGGAGTGGTGGCCATCGGCCACCACATCGTTGCTGCAGCTCACTGTGATGCCACTGTTTGAACGACTGCGGCTGATGTTCTTTGGCAATCTGCATCAGGACTGGTCTGAGTTTGTACTGACTGAGCTGGGCATCCAGCATTATGAAACGGTCACGCTGAACCGGGAGTCCAGAGCTTTCTCCTCCCGCCAGGATGTTGACCTGTATCTGCAGATGCAGGCTGTTTACGAAGCATTAGAACAGGGAGAAAGCTCAACTACTCTGGCTGCAGACCTTCCCACCCAGGTTGACAATGACTGGCTCAACCGGCGCTACCACAAGCTTCTGTTTGAGCTGGGGCACAGTGCCGAGCGGCAAGGCGACATATCCACAGCCCTGACATTGTATCAGCGCAGTAACACGCCACAGGCAGCTATACGTGCACTCCGTGTAAAGGAGAAGCAACCAGATAACGACCATTGCGCTCTTTACCGGGAAGCGCAGGCGCTTTCGGAGAAATATCAGCAACCGGAATATCGCATCAGCTTTGAACGTGTCAGCCAGCGCTGTGCCCGTAAAGCCGGTATCAGTCATTCACGTCCAGCAAAGATAAAGCTCCCTGAACAGCGTCTTACACTCCCCAGACAGCAGGATAAAAGCGTCGAGCAGCAGGTAATCGACCACCTGACCCGGCAGGGTTACAGAGCCTTTCATACTGAAAGCCAGCTGATCAATGGCTTGTTCGGCCTGCTATTCTGGCCCGCAATTTTCAGTCCGGTAAAAGGCACCTTCTTCCACCCCTTCCAGAGTGGACCCGCCGACCTCTACGACCCTGCATTTACCACACGCAGGCAGAGCCTGACCGACTCCTTACTGAAAAACCTCAACAGTGATCAGTACAAACAGCAGATCCACAGCACATACCACCAGAAACTGGGCACCAGTTGCGCCATGATCCACTGGCCTTCACTGCCCTCTGAGCTGCTGGATCTTGCACTGGATCTGATTCCGTCCGATCACCTTAAAACCGTTTTTGAACACCTGCTTCTGGATCTTAAGCACCATCGACGCGGCCTGCCCGATCTGACCTGCTTCGATCCGGCTAATCAGTCCTACCAACTGATCGAAGTAAAAGGCCCGGGCGACAGGCTACAGGATCACCAAAGACTATGGATAGAGTTTCTGATTGCTCAGGGAATTGAAACGGAAGTCTGGTATGTGGACTGGGAAGAAGGGCTTTCGTAGCTCGTAGCTTATGTGGACTCCCCTCTGTCAACAATGAATCGCCCTTTAACAGAAAAAACGCAAGCTTATGTCCGAGCTCACTATGGGGACGCGATCCCAGGCTCACTGAGATTTGCGCGAACAGTCTTATCATCTCTCGAAAGCGAGCGCTGAGCTCTTAGCCACTAACTGATTAAGACTGCATCTGTATCAAGCGCTTTTCATTGCCTACAGGTTCAGGCGGTGACTGCCTGAGCCTGATACTCGCTGCCATCCCGCAATAAAGCAAAGGCGGTACGTACTGTTTTATTGGCTAAAGCCACGGCGGCGCAGCGTTTACCCCGCCGCTCGAGCAGATTTTTCAGCCAGACTTCTTTCTGGGATTTAGCGGATCGTCGGCTCAGTGCCCCCACCACGGCCATCGCGCCGCTGATGAGCTGACTTCGCACCAATTGGTTATGGATATGTTTACCTATGCTACCCAGCACGGCCTTACCACCGCTGGAGTGCTGTATTGGCGTTAGACCAACACAGGCCGCCGCTTCCCGACCACTCCTGAAACTCACGTCGTCCCCCAGCTTCAGGAGGTTGAAAAGATTAATCGCATTGATCACCGATACCCCTTCCAGCGCCATCAGACGTTGACAGTCCGGATGCTGCTTGATGACCTTAGCCAGCTGCTGATCATAGTGCTGAATACGTTCAATGATTGCCAGATAGGCTTGCCAGGTCAGATGCAAGGCCTCCCTGAAGATCATGCTGAAGCCGTTGTCTGCCGTTTCCAGTGTGTCCTGAACCGCTCTGCTCAGACCTGCCTGAGCCGGAGATGCAGTAATATTAAATTCAGCGAGTAGTGCTCTGATCTGATTACCCAGAGCCACTTTTTGTTTAACGCCCAGCTCTCGCATGCGCAGAATGGTTTGTAATTCCTGCTGTTCAAAGGTTTTGCCGGAGATGAACTGCACCTCAGGTAACTGTGCAGCCTGCGCAATCGCCAGTGCATCATTTTTATCAGTTTTCTGCTGCTGGCGAACCGCTGCAACCAGGCGAGTAGAGATCAGTCGTGCGATGTGACCGTGTTCCTGAGCCTTCTGCTTCCAGTAATTCGACATAGAACAGGCTTCAAAAACGATAACCACAGAGCTTTGGGTTGCCAGCCACAGACTGAATTCTGAAGCGCTCATCGCTTCATTAAGTAAGACTTTATGGCGTTTAACAACGCACACTTGAATCACTTTTTTGGCCAGATCGACGCCGACAATGGTATTGTTCATGTATTGGACTCCTAGCTAATTTTTGGTCGAATTCAGCATACCTCGCTGCTGATATTAGGGCGAGGGGAGTCCAATTCTCTCGAAAAGATTCTGTGGGAGGCGCGCCCTCGCGGCGATAATCTGATTACTATGCCAACCTATCGCGGCAAGTACCCAAGGGCATGATAATGCCGCTCTCACAGGAGTGGCGAGTGGCTTATCTGAATAACAGCCTCCCCAGCACAACCAGCTCAGTAGCTCATAATCCGCTCGATATCAGCAACCAGTTGGCCTACACTGAGATTCCGGCCCTCTCTGAGCCACTCTTTACCCTCTCGGAAAAACAGAATGGTAGGGATGCTGAATACACCAAAGTGACTGCTGATGGTGTTGAGTTGTTGAAGATGGACTTCAATCTGCTGTACATGGAGGAAACGCTCCCCCACGATCTGTGCAATCTTAGGCTTAAGTGCCTCACAAACCGAACAGTTCTCACCGCTGAAATACAACAACACCGCCGGGCTGCGCTCAACCTCCGCCAGAACAGCCGCCAGATCAGAATATAGAACCATCGCCTCTTCCGTCTTTGAAGACATCGCTATCTCCCTGAGATATTGGCACAAGACCGTACCTCACTACAGCGAAGTTTATAGAAATCTTGGACTTCTCGCTTTTTCCAGCAAGCGGCTCCGCCGCGGTCGAGCAAGGCGGTCTCTGACCGCCGGTCTAACCACTAGCTACGAATCTGCTTTCCTTTGTCTAACCGCCTCAAACAAACAAACCCCGGTCGCCACTGATACGTTCAGAGAAGACACCTCCCCTGCCATATCGATCTTCACCAGGTGATCGCAATGTTCGCGGGTCAGACGGCGCATGCCTTTGCCTTCTGCGCCCATCACCAACGCCATCGGGCCTTTCAGATCGGCATCGTAGATCAGGGTTTGGGCTTCACCGGCAGTGCCGGTAATCCAGATACCCCGCTGTTGCAGATCTTTCAGGGTACGGGCCAGGTTGGTAACCAGCACGTAGGGCACGACTTCAGCAGCGCCACAGGCAACCTTGCTTGCGGTTGCGTTCAGAGGCGCTGATTTATCTTTAGGTGCGATCACGGCGTGCACACCGGCGGCATCGGCAGTACGCAGACAGGCCCCTAGGTTATGAGGATCAGTTACTCCGTCCAGTACCAGCAGAAAAGCAGGCTCTTCGAGCTTATCCAGCATGCTATCCAGAAACTGTTCGTTCTTGGCCTGAATCGGCTCTACTGCAACAACGACGCCCTGATGCACACCGCCTTCAGCCATATCATCCAGCTCTTTACGGCTGGTCCACTGCATCCGGATTCCCTGTTGAGCGGCCAGATCCAGCAGTTTCTGCATCCGGTTGTCGTTGCGGCCTTTCTGGACCCACATCCCTTTGACCCGCTTGCTGTCACGGTTCAGGGTGGTAGTCGCGGCATGAATGCCAAAAATATACTCAGGTCGCATCGGCGCCTCTTTTGTCTGTTCTCTTCAGTTTTTGATGCATACCGTTAAGCACGGTTTCCCAACCAGTCGCCTGCCTGTTGCTGTATCAGCGTCAGCAGCAGCTGGATCATCGGTTCGTTGTCGTTCAGTGCCGGAATATATTGATACTGCTCGCCACCAGCTTCGGTAAAGACTTCACGGTTTTCTTCGGCGATCTCTTCCAGCGTTTCAAGACAGTCTGCAGCAAACGCCGGGCAGATAACTTCCAGCTTTTTAATTCCCTGCTCCGGAAAGCTTTCCAGGGTTTTGTCGGTGTATGGCTGGAGCCACTCTTTTGGTCCGAAACGGGACTGGAATGTGGTCAGCCATTCACCTTCTTTCAGATTCAGCGCTTCAGCCAGTAGCTCAGAGGTGCGGTGACACTGCTGCGGATATGGATCGCCCTTATCAGCATACTCTTTCGGAATACCGTGATAAGACAGCACCAGTTTATCCACTGCTGGCTTGTCGGCCCGGAAGCTACGTACGGATTCAGCCAGCGCCTCGATATACTGAGGATGATCATGATAATCACGGACAATGCGAATATCAGGAATATTACGGCGGCTCAACTGGAAACGGTTAATCTGATCGTAGATCGGCGCCGTGGTAGTCGCAGAATACTGCGGATACAGAGGGATAACAAAGATTCGCTCGTAACCGGCGTCCGTCAGTTCCTTCAGGCGAGGTGTCAGACCAGGGTTCCCGTAGGTCATCGCTGAGAAGACCTGCAAACCGCTGTCCGGGTAATGCTGCTGGAGCTTCAGATTCAGCGCCGCTACCTGACGGTTAAGAATCAGCCGTAATGGCGAATCTTCATCCCAGATCGAAGCGTAGAGCTTAGCGACCTTTTTCGGTCGGAAGGTCAGGATAATACCATTCAGTACCGCCAACCAGATCAGACGCATCGGTCCGTCACCTTCTACTACCCGGCGGTCGGAGAGAAATTCTTTCAGATAGCGGCGCACTGCTCCCGGGGTCGGGTCGTCCGGTGATCCCAGATTTACCAGCAATACTGCAGTTTTAGACTGACTCATTCAGTATCGGTCCATGCAAGAGAAAGAGCGCTATTATCGCAAATTACAGGCAATAAAAAACCGCTCAGTTGAGCGGTTTTTCTATTCAGACTTTTAAGTCAGACTTCTTAGTCAGGCTTAAGCGCTTAGCCTTCCAGAGAAGTAAACACCGCATCACGAATATCTTCTACGCTGCCAACACCCGGAATGTAGTTGTACTTAGGAGCTTCCGCTGCGCCTTCTTCAGACCAGCCTTTGTAGTAAGTGATCAGCGGTGCAGTCTGGTCATGGTAAACTTTCAGACGATCACGTACGGTTTCTTCAGCATCATCTGCACGCTGAACCAGCTCTTCACCAGTCACGTCATCCTTACCTTCTTCTTTAGGTGGATTGAATACCACGTGGTAAGTACGACCAGAACCCGGATGTACGCGACGACCCGCCATACGCTTAACGATCTCTTCGTCAGCAACATCGATCTCTACAACAGCATCGATAGATACACCGGCATCTTTCATAGCATCAGCCTGAGGAATGGTACGTGGGAAACCATCAAACAGGAAACCCTTCTCGCAATCCGCTTCAGTGATACGCTCTTTTACCAGACCGATGATAATGTCATCGGATACCAGTTGACCGGCATCCATCACTTCTTTGGCTTTTACGCCCAGTGGAGTGCCCGCTTTAACCGCTGCACGCAGCATGTCGCCGGTAGAGATCTGTGGAATACCGTACTTGTCACAAATGTACTGGGCCTGTGTGCCTTTACCGGCACCCGGTGCTCCCAAAAGAATGATACGCATATCAGGATTGCTCCATTTCTAATTTTATAATTTCAAAAAGCTTTACAGCCTGTGTGGTAGCTGTTGAATTCTGTCTGAGCGTACTGCACAGCGACACTGACAAAGGTGCCAACAAAAAAGCACTCACAAAAGTGGCTATGACAATACCGCCCGGCGCCTGCAACCGACAATTGGACATTTGGTCTACTCCGGCAGTTTTGGCTCTGCCAGGTTGTCCACAGGAGGCGACTTCAGGTTTTATAGCGACTTATCAGTTATGACAAAGCCGTTAAAACGAACGCTCGAGGTTAGACAAAAGCAGGCGAGGTATCAACCCCCCAAAGGGATAACACCACTGCTTTTACAATCCTGCATGCGCCGGATCACGCCGATCTGATCCATTCTGATCGTAAACAAGAACGTCTTTCCCTACTTGCTGATAAGCGACACCGGCAAGCAGGGAAAGGAAGGTTACTTCTCGCCGGTTTATCAGCCGGTGTTACGCATGCCGGCAGAGATCCCGGCCATAGTGATCATCAGGGCCTGCTCCAGACGTTCATCAGGTTGATTCCGGTCCCGGTGCAACAGCTCTGCCTGGAGGAAATGGAGAGGATCGATGTAAGGGTTACGCACATCAATGGACTGACGAATGATCGGGTTCTCCTGCAACAGCTCATCCTGCTGTTTAATCTTCTTCACCAGCTCAACCGTACTGCCCAGCCGGTTACGCAGATCAGCCCCCAGTACACCGAGTTCTTCGGACACCAGACGCTTTTCATAGTACGCCGCAATATTGGCATCTGCCTTGGCGACCACCATTTCCAGCATATCGATGTAGGACTGAAAAAACGGCCACTCCCGACGCATCGTCTGCACCAGATCGAAACGCCCTTCATCCAGCGCCTTCTGCAGAGCGGTATCACTGCCCAGCCAGGCCGGTAGCATCAGACGTATCTGAGTCCAGGCAAAGATCCAGGGAATAGCCCGCAGGCTTTCCACGCCGCCATCAGCCCGGCGCTTGGCAGGCCGGCTACCTAAAGGCAGCTTCGCCAGCTCCTGTTCCGGTGTCGCTGCGCGGAAATAAGGCACGAACTGCGCATCTTCCCGGACAATCGACCGGTAAGACTGCAAGCCACTGCCAGCCAGATTGTCCATCAGATCACGCCACTCTGGCTTCGGTTCAGGTGCCGGCGCCAGTGAGGCTTCCAGCGTCGCTGAGGTATAGAGTTCCAGATTGCGCACCGCAATTTCCGGTACACCGAACTTAAATCGGATCATCTCACCCTGCTCTGTTACCCGCAGGCTGCCTGCGACGGAGCCCGGGGGCTGAGCCAGAATCGCGGTATGACTCGGGCCACCGCCACGGCCTACCGTACCGCCGCGACCATGGAACAGCGTCAGATGGGTATCATGCTCTTTACAGAGTCGGGTCAGGGCTTCCTGAGCCCGGTACTGCCCCCAGGCCGCGGCCAGCTGACCGGCATCCTTAGAGGAGTCGGAATAACCGATCATCACTTCCTGATGGCCTTCGGTGTAAAGCTTATACCAGGGAATATCCAGTAGCTGACGGATACAATCTTCGGCATTATCAAGATCATCCAGCGTCTCAAACAGTGGCGCGACCCGGATATTGTGTTGAATACCGCACTCCTGCAGCAGCAGAATTACCGCCAGGACATCCGATGGCTGGCTGGCCATGGAGATCACATAGGAGCCCAGCGAACTCTGCTCTTCCCGTGCAATCACGCGACAGGTGTCCAGCACTTCCCGTACATTGTCGGAAGGCTGCCAGTCCCGGGGCAACAACGGTCGCTTCTCCTGCAGCTCTTTCAGCAGGAACGCCTGCTTATTCACCTCGCTCCATTCGCTGTAGCATCCCAGTCCGTAGTAGCCGGTCAGCTCATCAAAAACCTCCATATGCCGATCCGAATTCTGACGGATATCCAGCTTAACCAGAGTCATACCAAAACAGGCGACCCTGCGAATGGTGTCGGTCAGCAGGCCTTCGGCGATCACCTCCATGCCACATTCACGCAGGGAGGCTTCGATCAGTAACAGGGGATCAAGCAGTTGTTCCGGTTGCAGATAAACATCATCGGTTTCGCACAAGCGGCCATCCAGCAGTTCGGTCGCCCAGAATTTCGTCATCCGCAGGCTGTCACGCACGCCACGTAACAGTTCACGATAAGGTTCAGAATGCTCCCCGACCTGTGCGCGCAAAGCTCCACTGCACTTATTCATCGACAGTTCGCTACGCAGAGTATCGATATCTTTCAGATATAGATCCGCCGCCATCCAGCGGGACAACAGCAAGACTTTTTCGGTCACAACGGAGGTGACATTGGGATTACCGTCCCGGTCTCCCCCCATCCATGAGGCAAACCGCACCGGCGAATGGGTCAGAGGCAGATGCTCATCAGTGGCATCGAAGAGTTGCTGATCAATATGACGCAGAAATACCGGCACTGCTTCCCAGAGCGAGTTTTCTATGACCGCAAAGCCCCACTTGGCTTCATCAACCGGGGTCGGACGTTGCTTTCGGATCGCATCGGTATGCCAGGCCTGACTGATCAACTCTCGCAAACGGTGACGGACATTCTCACCGCGATCGATCCGCTGCAGGCAATCGGTTATCGAGTCGAATTTCTGAATCAGCGTACGGCGGTTAACCTCAGTTGGATGAGCAGTAAGTACTAACTCAACGTCCATCTCTTTGACGGTTTCAGCCAGTTCCTGCTTACTCAGGCCTTTCTGTAACAAGCGACCCAGCAAGCCGCAGAATGAATCACTGGTGCAGGCATCCATAACACCGGAGCGGCGTCGGACACGGTGATGTTCTTCAGCGATATTAGCCAGATTAAGGAATTGGGTGAACGCGCGGGCAACCGGTAACAACTCATCATCATTAAGCTGAGAAAGCGTCTCCAGCAGCTCATCATCGGCAGGTTGTCCGGAAGACCGTCCCGCCTTGGAGAGTTTTCGAATGGTCTCAACTGTATCGAGAAAATCCTGGCCTTTGTGCGTGGCTATGGTCTGTCCCAGATACTCTCCCAGCATCCGGACATCGTCGCGCAGGTCTTCATGAAGCGTCGTCATAACTATCCCCTGTGGCAGCACATATCCTATAGATACTACATTCAAAGTGCATTGCACAAATTTTTGCGCTCACACTTAAGTCGGTGAATGGCCGACAGAGAAAAAGATCAGGATTAGCGCCCCAGGATCTTGTCCAGCTGTTTCAGGGCGGAGTGGGCGCCCAGTTCATCCTGATAGGCAATTTCGATGACCGATTCAGGAGCGTTACTCAGCTGCAGACGGATACGGAAATTGCGGTCATTCGCGGCGGCGGCATCAAACACTATCGCAGCTTCCTCTACTTGAGCAAAATCAATCCGCAGGTAATCCCCAGCCCGCACTACCGCCAGTTGCTGCTGAATCTCGCTTACCAGTAGTTCAGGATTCCCCTTAAGGTAGTGGCTGACACTGAAGCCGCTACTGTGAAGCGCCTGATGCTGGGTCTGAGTACGTTTATGGTTCCAGAAAGCCAGTCCTAGAATCACAATTAATCCGACAATAAACCACTGCATAGACTTTCTCCTTGCCATTCTCAGAGACCTTTTTCCTTTGCTTCATCCCACCAGGCATCCAGCTCATCCAGTGAGAAATCATTCCAATCCTGACCGCTCGCATCGACCTGGTCTTCAATAAAACCAAAGCGACGAGTGAATTTCTGATTGGTATGGCGCAGTGCCGTTTCCGGATTCACCTTAAGGTGACGGGCCAGATTGACCTGCGCAAACAGCAGATCACCCAGTTCGTGCTCGATCTCAGTCTTATTGCCGCTGGCGATCGCTTCGCGCAGTTCTTCAATCTCTTCTTCGATCTTATCCAGTACCGGCAGTGGATCGCCCCAATCAAAACCTACCCGGGCAGCCCGCTTTTGCAGCTTATCGGCCCGATTCAGTGCTGGCAGCGCTGCGGGGATATCATCCAACACACGGACTTTAGCGACCGGCTTGTCTTTACGCTCTTCCGCTTTAATCGCTTCCCAGGTGCTGCTGACCTGCGCCTCATCCGGCTCTCCCGCAGCCCGTCGACTCTCGAGAGTGCCTTCCGGGAATACATGAGGATGGCGTCGGATCAGTTTTTCCACCAGCGTGTGGATAATATCGTTAAACTCAAAGCGCTGTTCTTCACGAGCGATCTGTGAGTAGAAGATCACCTGAAACAGCAGATCACCCAGCTCTCCCTGCAGATGAGGCCAGTCTTCCCGCTCAATGGTATCCGCCACTTCATAGGCTTCCTCCAGTGTATGGGGAACAATGGTGGCGAAGGTCTGTTTGATATCCCAGGGACAGCCGGTTTCCGGATCCCGCAGCCGGGACATCAGATACAGCAGATCATCCAGGCTGTATTGCTCTGATTGTTTATTCTGTGACATAGCCGCCTCAGGAACCACTGCGCTGACGGTGAACGTCTGTAACATTCGGGATCTGATTAATCTTATCCATGATCTTACCCAGCATTTCCAGACGAGCGATCTCAACGGTCAGGGACAAACGGGCGATATTGCTCTTCTTATCTGAGAGTGTATTCGCCGCCACCACGTTGATATTTTCGTTGGCCAGTACGATCATCAGATCGCGCAGCAGACCGGAACGGTCAAAGGCTTCGACGAAGATATCCACCGGATAGGTCGACTCGCCATCATCGCTCCAGCTCACTTCGACAATCCGCTCACCTTCATGCTCGCGCAACTGGAATGCATTAGTACAGTCTTCCCGGTGAATAGAAACGCCCCGGCCTTTGGTTATATAGCCGATAATCGGATCACCCGGTACCGGACGGCAGCAGGGTGCGATTGAGGTCATCAGGTTGCCGACACCGCGAATCTTGATACCGTCATATTCAGTACTGGACTTATCGGCGCTGACTGGCAATGCCAGATCCAGCTGCTCATCATGAGCAACAGTATCAACCTGCTGCTGAGCCGCGTTGATCACCTGGGACAGACGAATATCGCCGGCCCCCAGTGCTGCGTACATATCTTCAGCGGTCTTATAGTTAACCGCCTCAGCCATCCGCTCGATATTCAGATCCGCCAGATCCAGCGCCAGACGACGGAATTCACGCTCGACGATCTTCTTACCCGCGGCGGCGTTCTTATCTTTGTCCTGCAGCTTGAACCACTGCTGCACCTTGGCCCGGGAACGGGCACTGGTGATATAGCCCAGATTAGGGTTCAGCCAGTCACGGCGCGGATGTTCAGTATTGGCAGTCAGGATCTCCACCTGATCACCGGTCTGCAGGGCCCGGGTCAGTGGCACAATCCGGCCATTGACCTTAGCGCCACGACAACGGTGGCCAACTTCTGTGTGTACCCGGTAGGCGAAGTCCACCGGTGTGGAGTTGATCGGCATATCGACCACGTGGCCATCCGGAGTAAAGACGTAGACCCGGTCATGGGTCACATCCGAACCGATCATATCGGAGAACTCTTCACTACTGCCCAGATCTTCAGTCCACTCGAGTACCTGCCGCAACCAGGCGATTTTCTCTTCGTAACTGTTACTCTGAGACTGGGTATCCGTGCCTTTATATAGCCAGTGAGCACATACCCCCAGCTCCGCTTCCTCATGCATTGAATAGGTGCGGATCTGGATTTCCAGAACTTTACCGGAAGGCCCGAAAACGGCGGTATGCAATGAGCGGTAACCGTTCGGCTTCGGTGAAGCTATATAGTCATCAAACTCGTGGGGAATATTGCGCCACAAACCGTGTACGATACCCAGCACAGTGTAACAATCCCGGATCTCCGGCACCAGAATACGTACCGCGCGAATATCGTAGACCTGATTAAAGTCGATATTCTTACGCTGCATTTTGCGCCAGATACTGTAAATATGCTTGGCTCGACCACTGACATCACCATCGATACCTGCGTTATCAAGTTCGCCATCCAGAATACCGATCACATCCTCGATAAACTGCTGACGCTCAAGACGCTTCTCAGACAGCAGCGAGGCGATCTTTTTATAGTCATTAGGCTTGAGATAGCGGAAAGAAAGGTCTTCCAGTTCCCACTTAATGTGGCCGATACCGAGTCGATGCGCCAGTGGCGCATAAACATCAAATACTTCGCGGGCAACCAGATAACGCTTTTTGCGGGACCCCTCTTTTACGCCACGAATGGCACAGGTTCGCTCGGCGATCTTGATCAGCACAACACGCACGTCGTCGATCATCGCCACCAGCATCTTCCGGACGTTATCCAGCGGGTTACCGCTTTGTCCTAAAACATTCTCACGGCGGGGATTCTGTCGGCTGCCGATTGCAGCCATCTGCAACACGCCCTGAATCAGACCTGAGATAGTCTGACCAAAACGCCGCTGAATATCATCGAGGGTTGTATATTGTTCCCGTACGCTACGATAGAGAATCGCCGCAACCAGGGCGTCTTCATCCTGATTGAGTTCAATCAGAATCTGCGCCATCTCCAGTCCGGTGATGTAGCTATCCTTAGCTTTCCAGGAATCTTCCGAGGGCTCGCCTTCGTCTTTGAGCTGCTTGGCATAGAGGCAGGCCTGACGGACCGTCTCTATATCCTTGACTTCGACCTGCTCCTGCAGCCGTTCCAGCCAGAGCTCCAGATCGACACTGCCATCGTCATGAATCGGGTGATCTTCGCGTACTTTTACCATGGCACAATGCCACTCCTAACCTGACCTGCCCAATGGCGCACGGGTAGCAAACAATCCCGGGGCTGGCCTTTACCTGCTATCACTATTGTTATTTTTGTTGCCCGGAAAACTCTAAAAAATGCCAAAACACCGGGCCTGTCCAGGGAGCACATTCTAGTCTTTAAGACCGGTAATAGCGAGTAAGTTCAGTTTTAACTGTTGCCCATTCTGGACACATTGGGGCTTTTTCAAGCGTTTCATTGATCCTGCTTCAACAGAAACAGAAAAGGGGCCTCAGGCCCCTTTTCATCAGATCAGTGTACACTCAGTTACTGAATACCCCGGTCGACAGGTATCTGTCGCCACGGTCACAGATAATACAAACGATCACTGCATTTTCGACCTGTTGCGCCAGGCGCAGGGCTCCGGCCACGGCACCACCGGATGAAACACCGCAGAAGATCCCTTCTTCACTGGCCAGTGCACGCATCGTGGTTTCAGCTTCTTCCTGAGTAATATCCAGTACCTGATCGACCCGGCTGGACTCAAAGATAGATGGCAGATAAGCTTCCGGCCAGCGTCGGATCCCCGGAATCGCAGCACCTTCTGCCGGTTGCAAGCCAACGATCTGAACCTCCGGATTCAGTTCTTTCAGATAGCGGGAGGTTCCCATAATCGTGCCGGTTGTCCCCATCGAGCTGACGAAGTGAGTAACCTGTCCCTGACTCTGCTGCCAGATCTCAGGTCCGGTTCCCTGATAGTGAGCTTCCGGATTATCGAAGTTAGCAAACTGATCCAGCACGATTCCATGACCTTCTGACTGCATCTGCAGCGCCAGATCGCGGGCACCTTCCATACCTTCCTCTTTGGTCACGGTAATCAGCTCTGCACCGTAAGCAGTCATCGAGGCCTTTCGCTCTTCACTGCTGTTATCCGGCATGATCAGCTTCATTTTATAGCCTTTGATCGCAGCGGCCATTGCCAGTGCGATACCGGTATTTCCGGAGGTGGCTTCTATCAGCGTATCACCAGGCCTGATATCGCCACGGGCTTCGGCTCGCTGAATCATACTCAGTGCCGGACGGTCTTTTACGGAACCCGCAGGATTATTACCTTCCAGTTTACAGAGTACCGTATTGCCCCGGCCAACGTTGAGACGCTGCAGACGGACCAGCGGCGTATTGCCGACGTAATCTTCGATGGTGGGAAACTCAATGCTCATATAGTTATAACCAGAAGGGATTAATAAAAGGGTTTATATACCCGACAAATAGAGTCGGAATAGTACCGGGGGTTCCATTAAAGCTCAATCACAATTATTTCAACTGCGCTTAACGAATAGACTTTAGAGGGAAGATTGTCAGATTTCAGCAATGACAAAAGCGACGATGTGATCGCCCTCATCGGTATAGGACAGATGGAGTCTGGTAATCCCCGATTGTTCAGCACGGATCTGAGCATTACCGTTCAGAGTCATCAAAGGGCGACCCAGTTCGTCATAACTGACTTCAAAATGCTGCCAGCTGATTCCCCGACCAATACCGGTCCCCAGTGCTTTTACTGCGGCCTCTTTAGCTGCAAAGCGTTTGGCAAGAAAGTTGACCTGCCGCCGGGACTGCTGAAACTGTTGCAGTTCAGCCGGCGTCAGAATCCGTTCAGCAAAGCGTGGCGTGCGAGCCAGCGCTTTTTCAATACGACGGATATCCAGCAGGTCAGTGCCGATACCAAAGATCATCCGCGAATAGCATCCCGCGCAGACTGAACCCGAGCCTGGGTTTCCATCATCAAACGACGCATCTCGGCAATAGCCTCTTTCAGTCCCACAAATACTGCGCGGGCAACAATGCCGTGACCGATATTCAGTTCATTGAGTTCCGGAATCTCGGCGATCTGCTCTACGTTATGATAATGCAGACCATGGCCGGCGTTAACAATCAGTCCTTTACTGAATGCGTAGCTAGCTGCTTGCTTGATCCGCTCCAGCTCAGCCTTCTGTTCAGCACTGGTTTCAGCATCCGCGTATGCACCGGTATGCAGCTCAATGACCGGAGCTCCGCAACGCAGAGTGGCATCGATCTGATCATTATCCGGATCGATAAACAGCGATGCTTCTACACCTGCAGCGGCCAGTCGATCGCAGGCCTCTTTGATTCGCGCTTCCTGACCAACCACATCCAGACCACCTTCAGTGGTCAGCTCTTCACGCTTTTCAGGCACCAGACAGGCATGTGCTGGTTTTACTTTCTCTGCGATGCTGATCATCTCTTCAGTTACCGCGCACTCAAAATTCATCCGCGTCTGCAGAGTCTCTGCCAGCATATAGATATCACGGTCCTGGATATGACGACGGTCTTCGCGCAGATGCACGGTAATGCCATCAGCACCGGCTTCTTCAGCCAGCGCTGCAGCCTGCACCGGATCAGGGTAACGGGTACCGCGCGCCTGACGCAGCGTCGCAACATGATCAATATTCACACCCAGAAGTAAGCGGCTTGGTTCTACCACGATAAACCTCGTTATTCATAAACTAGCTAGTTAACTGCCCGACAGCTTACTGCAAAAAGCGATCAGGACCTATCACTTTTCCGGGTCAGCTCTGAGCACTGCTACCAGTGCTGTATTTCTGCAGCAGTTCGCGACTGCGTAACGGCTTGCTACCCAGCTGCGCTTCAAGTGCCAGACGGATAAGTCGTTTCGCAGCCCGACGGATCTCCGGTTGCTGGTACTGCTCGGCAACCACCCCCTGAAGCTGCAATCCGGTAAAACAGAATGGACGGATACTGCTGGTTAACTGAGTAACCGGAAGAAAGCCCTGTGCAGGATCATAACGGTAGATACTGTCCGGCACGCAGTGACTGACATCAAACTGATAGCCCAGCTGTTGCAGCAGTTGCTGTTCAAAGGTACGCAGTGCTAACTCAATATCTTCGCCACTGAGCAGCTCGTTCAGTACATACTGATAATAGACGTATAGTTCCGGGTGAGGATCGGCAGGCTGGAGCAATCGCTCCAGTAATTCATTGACATACAGACCGCACATCAGTGCTGTGCCTTTGAGCATAATCGGCGCAGCAACCGCTTCAGCCTGCAGTAAAGACTTCAGTTCATTCCGGCCACGCCAGTTGATCTGTAAAGGCGTAAAAGGCTGCATCATCGCCCGCATTCTGGAACGCGGACTTCGCGCCCCTTTTACAACGGCGCTGATCTTACCCTGCTCAAGGGTAAAGAAGTCCACCAGCAGACTGGTTTCCCGATAAGGGCGAGTATGAAGGACATAGGCGGCCTGAGCCTCAACCTGAAAACTCATCAGCTCAGTGCCTGCGCTTAGTCGATGTCGTTGTATCCCAGGCTACGCAGAGCACGCTCATCGTCAGACCAGTTGCTGCGTACTTTAACCCAGAGATTAAGCATCACTTTAGAATCGAACATACGCTCCATATCGAGGCGAGCATCCCGACCGATGCCTTTGATCTTGGCTCCTTTATCACCGATCACGATGCGTTTCTGTCCCTGACGTTCAACCAGGATCAGTGCACTGATAATCAGAGTACCGGACTCACTGCGACGGAACTCTTCGATCTCAACGGTGGTACCGTAGGGGATCTCGTCACCCAGATTACGCATCAGCTTTTCCCGCACCAGCTCTGCCGCCAGGAAGCGGGAGCTGCGATCAGTGACCTGATCTTCAGGATAGAAGTGCATACTTTTCGGCAATTGCTCGTTGATAACCGCTTCAAGACGGTCAACGCTGGTACCGTTCTTAGCTGAGATCGGTACGATATCGAGGAAGTCCATTTTCTGAGACAGCTCTGCCAGATGCGGCAGCAGCGATTCCTTATCTTCCAGTTGATCGATCTTATTGATCACCAGTACCACCGGACATTTGGCGCCCTGAACTTTATCAAAGACAATCTGATCTTCTTCAGTCCAGGCAGTACGGTCAATGATGAATACCACCACATCAACATCACGCAGCGCAGAGCTGGCTGCTTTGTTCATGTAGCGGTTAATCGCTTTGTCCTGATCTTTATGCAGACCCGGTGTATCCACATACACCGCCTGGACATCACCTTCGGTCTTGATACCGACAATCTGATGACGGGTGGTCTGCGGTTTACGCGAAGTGATGCTGAGCTTCTGGCCCAGAATGTTGTTCATCAGCGTGGATTTACCCACATTCGGACGACCAACAATGGCAACGAAGCCACAACGCTGGTCTTCATTCGGCTCATCGAGCATATAGCTCAGATCACGGCTCATTTTACACCTACCTTCAGTGCATCCAGTGCGTGTTTTGCCGCTTCCTGTTCGGCCTGACGACGACTGCTGCCCACCCCTGGGGAGGGTTGATCGAGCATCGTCACATGACAACGGATCTCGAATGTCTGCTTGTGCGCTTCACCCGTTACGGAGATCAGTTCGTATTCCGGCAACGGAACCTTGCGCGATTGCAGAAACTCCTGCAGACGGGTTTTGGAATCTTTCTGGGTATCCTGCAATGAGGTTTTTTCCAGACGGGTTGCGTACCAGCGCAGAATATAAGGCCGGCAGGTATCCATATTACTGTCGAGATAGATAGCACCGATAATTGCTTCTACCGCATCCGCCAGAATAGAATCACGACGAAAACCGCCGCTTTTCAGCTCACCAGACCCCAGACGCAGGTAATCACCGAGTTTCATTTCACGAGCCAGTTCAGCCAGTGTCTCCCCCTTCACCAACTGAGCACGCAAACGGCTTAACTGCCCCTCTTTCGCTTCAGGGAAACGCGCGTAAAGGGCTTCAGCGATAACAAAGTTCAGAATTGAATCACCCAGAAACTCAAGCCGTTCATTATTACGCTTGCCGTGGCTGCGGTGAGTGAGCGCCAGCTCGATCAGGCTCTCATCGGTGAATGTGTAATCCAGCTTTTTCGCCAGTTCAGTTCCAGACTTAATAATCAACGGAGAATCACTTTATACTGCTCGTTAAACTTAACCAGTGCATCAACGTTATAGAACATCGGCACCTGTACCTCATATGCCAGGGTGATAGTTCTTACACCCTCGTCTGTTTTAAAGGTAATCGCTTCCTGAGATGGCAACTTAACCTGGTTGATCCGCAGGCGCTTCTGAATCTTTGAACGAATCTCGTGCACAGAATCATCGCGCGTGGCATCTTCTGCGACCAGATCAGTCAACACAGACTTCACCAGGTGATTGTCCCAGTAGGCCGGATAGAGTTTAAAGCCAACTGAGAAGAAAATTCCCGCGACAATCAGTACGATCATCAGCGAAAAGAATGTCATGCCCTTCTGTTTAGCCATAGCTGTCATCGTTATCTCCCTGCTCACGATCAGGTTTATTTAATGGATCTTACAGCACTGAAATCAGGCAGGCTGAAGAAGGTTTCCCAGTGCATCCACACGGCAAAGGCCTTACCTACCAGGAGTTCATCCGGGACGAAACCCCAGAAGCGGCTGTCGTTACTGTTATCCCGATTATCACCCACTACAAAATACTGACCAGCCGGAACTACCCATTCTGCTGAGATTCGGGGACGGGTCACGTCACGGTAAATCTCGTGACTGACATCGCCCAGTTGCTCTTCCACAAGCAGAACGCTTGGATTCTGAGGCGGCAACTGCGCCAGCAGTTCCTGCGCCTGTGGCTTACCATTTATATAGATGACTTTATTGTGATACCGCACGGTATCACCCGGCAAACCCACAACCCGCTTGATGTAATTGATGCTTGGCTGCTCCGGATACTTGAATACCACTACATCGCCGCGCTTCGGGTCGTTCATCGGGATCACTTTGTTACCCGCGACCGGTAGACGGAAACCGTAATGCCATTTGTTCACCAGAATAAAATCGCCCACTTCCAGAGTCGGTTTCATCGAACCTGACGGAATCTGAAATGGCTCCACAACAAAGGAACGCAGTATCAGAACGATCAACAAAACCGGAAACAGTGAACGGCACAGATCAACTGCTCCATTCTCTTTGCCCAGGCCTTCCAGCACCTCGTCAGGCAGCGGTTCAGAAGCCATCTGCTGTGCTGAAGCGATCCGTGCGCGACGCGGCCCTGCCAGGACCACCCGATCATAGATCCAGCCCAGCGCTGTTATGAACGTCAGTACAACCAGAACCAGCGCAAAGTCAAAATTCATAAGGAACCGTCCTTAGTTATCTACCTTAAGCACGGCGAGGAAGGCATCCTGCGGGATCTCTACCCGACCTACCTGCTTCATCCGTTTCTTACCTTCTTTCTGTTTCTGCAACAGCTTCTTCTTACGGCTCACGTCACCACCGTAACATTTGGCAGTTACGTTCTTACGCAGTGCTTTCACTGTGGTCCGGGAGATAATCTTGCCGCCAATAGCTGCCTGAATCGCAACATCAAACATCTGCCGTGGAATCAATTCTTTCATCTTTTCACACAGCTGACGGCCACGGTACTGAGCGTTATCCCGGTGCAGGATAACCGCCAGTGCATCGACTTTCTCGCTGTTAATCAGGATATCCAGGCGCACCAGATGCGCTGGTTCAAAGCGCACAAAGTTATATTCCAGAGACGCATAGCCACGGCTGACTGACTTCAGTCGATCGAAGAAATCCAATACCACTTCAGCCATCGGTAACTCGTAAGACACCTGAACCTGATTACCAACAAAGTTCATGTTCTTCTGTACGCCACGCTTATCCACACACAGACCGATAACCTGGCCCAGATAGTCCTGCGGCACCAGAATATTCGCTTCAACGATCGGTTCACGCATCTCGTTGATGGTGCCCGGATCCGGCAACTTAGACGGACTATCGATATGAATCACATCGCCGTTATTCAGTTCCAGTTCGTACACTACGGTTGGCGCAGTGGTCACCAGATCCAGATTATATTCACGCTCCAGACGTTCCTGGATGATCTCCATGTGCAGCATGCCCAGGAAACCACAACGGAAACCAAAGCCCAGTGCATCGGAGGATTCTGGTTCGAAGAACAGTGAAGCATCGTTCAGCGTCAGCTTATCAAGCGCCTCACGGAAATCTTCGTAGTCATCGGAGCTGGTCGGGAACAAACCGGCATACACCTGCGGCTGTACCTTCTGGAAACCCGGCAGACTTTCCACTTCAGGCGTCTTCGCATGAGTGATGGTGTCGCCGACAGGCGCACCGTGAATATCTTTGATACCAGCAACCACATAACCTACTTCACCGGCTTTCAGCTCACCGGTTTCATGGCGTTTCGGGGTAAAGATCCCCACACCGTCAACCGGCTGAATCTGACCGGTGGACTTAATCTGAATTTTGTCTTTCTTACGCAGAGTGCCTTCTTTAACCCGCACGAGAGACACGACGCCCAGGTAGTTATCAAACCAGGAATCGATAATCAGTGCCTGCAGAGGAGCATCCGGATCACCTTCCGGCGCGGGAATATCCTGCACCAGTTGTTCTAGCACGTCCTCGATACCCAGACCACTCTTAGCACTACAAGGCACCGCATTGTCAGCCTCGATACCGATCACTTCTTCGATCTCCAGACGCACCCGCTCAGGCTCCGCCTGCGGCAGATCCATCTTGTTCAGTACCGGCAACACTTCAAGGCCCTGTTCCAGCGCGGTATAGCAGTTCGCCACTGACTGCGCTTCTACGCCCTGGGCGGCATCCACAACCAGCAACGCACCTTCGCAGGCAGCTAGAGAACGGGATACTTCATAACTGAAGTCTACGTGCCCCGGTGTATCGATAAAGTTCAGCTGGTAGGTTTTACCGTCTTTAGCGGTATAGTTCAGAGTTACACTCTGAGCTTTGATGGTGATCCCACGCTCACGCTCAAGATCCATAGAGTCCAGCACCTGCTGCTCCATCTCCCGCTCGGAGAGACCACCACAGGTCTGAATAAAACGGTCAGCCAGGGTCGACTTACCATGATCGATATGGGCAATAATCGAAAAGTTACGAATATGTTCGAGCTTACTCACCGTGGAATCACCAGCCATTCTAATTACGTCAACCCGAAGGAATTACGGGGATCTTTCTGAAGCGGGCAAGTGTACCGTATTTCATGACCTACCACCATCAAAGCGAGCCCTGAAAACAAGCCGTTAAATTAGGCCCTTAAAATAAGCCCCGTCAGAAAATAAACAGGGGGCTCTGTAGCCCCCTGTTCTGATGTCGTCTTATTTTACCTTCAACGGTATAAACAACGGACTGCCCCGTCTCACGATTCGCATTGGCACAGCCTTATTTTCAGGGATCGCCTTCACCACCCGGGTAAAGGTATCAATGGAATCAATTTCCTTACCATTAAGCATGGTAATCACATCACCGACCACCAGACCTGCTTCAGCACCTGCTCCTGGCTCAACCCGGCGGACTACAACTCCGGCAGTCACATTCCAGCGCTCTTTCTGCTGATCATCCAGCTCACTCAGCTGAATATTGAGGCGGTTCAGGGCCGGCTCGGTTTTGCTGGTTTTTCCACGCTTTGAAGTCTGACCGGCATCAGGCAACAGACCGATAGTGACCCGGATGGTCTCTTTCTTACCATTACGAACCACACCCACTTTCGCTTCGGTCTCAGGCTTATAACGACCCACCTGATGCGGCAGATCGCCTGAGCGGTTGATAGCCTGACCGTTGAAGCTGTAAATAACATCTCCCTCTTTCAGCCCCGCAGCCTCAGCCGGGCTATCAGGCAGGACTTTCGCTACCAGAGCCCCCTCCGGTTTATCCAGACCGAAGGATTCAGCCAGATCACGACTGACTTCCTGAATAATCACACCCAGCCATCCTCGACTGACCTGCCCATCCTGTTTCAGCTGATCCGCCACTTCCATTGCAACATTCATAGGAATCGCAAAAGACAGGCCCATAAAGCCACCGGAGCGGGTGTAGATCTGAGAGTTAATTCCGATCACTTCACCGTCAAGGTTAAACAGAGGGCCGCCCGAGTTACCCGGATTGATAGCAACGTCGGTCTGAATAAAAGGAACATAGGTTTCGTTCGCCAGACTACGATCAGTCGCGCTGATAATGCCTGCGGTGACAGAGTAATCAAAGCCAAATGGCGACCCTATGGCCAGTACCCACTCTCCGACTTCCGCACGATCAGAATTACCTACCTTCACCACTGGAAGGTCGCTTGCCTCTATTTTCAGCAAAGCAACATCCGAACGCTTGTCCGAGCCAATGACTTCCGCCTCAAGCTGTCTGCGATCGTTCAGACGCACAATCACTTTCTCTGCCCCATCAACAACGTGGTGATTGGTCAGAATGTAGCCATCCTCGGAGATAATGAAGCCAGATCCCAGAGATTGTGGTGCCGGACGCCGCGGCGCATTACCACCGGAATTAGGCGGCATACGGAAAAAGTGACGGAATATCTCAGGGATATCCTGGCCTTCAGGAAACTGAAACTGCGGGGCATTGGAATTACGGGCCAGTGCTTCCTGCACAGTACTGATATTTACTACCGCAGGTGAAGCCTCTTTTACCAGTTCCCGGAACTCGGGTAGCTCAGCATGAGCACGACCGACAACCAATAGACACAACACCAAACTGAACGTTGCTTTAAGCAATTTCATAGTCTGTTACCTGTACATCTGAATAGATACATTAAAAATCAGAACTTAAACTGAAACCCGACGCAGCAGCACCGAACGGTAACTGCAGGATTGACTCATCCGATTAGAGATCAGTCGGGTCAGACCAAAACCTGAGGCCAATCCCAGCAATCCTCCGGCAATCACCCAGGGTTCACTAAAACCTGCCTGCTGAGGAATCACAGCAAAAATAAACATTGCCAGTACCGGCACTAGATAAACCAGCAAAGATGCGGTGATAAATGTGCGCTCTCCTACCCCCAGCACCACCTCATCATCGATACTAACGGCCAGATGGTCCGGATTATCGACCTGAATTTCCAGACGCCGACCATCACCGACTCTGGCCAGCAAACTCTGCCCACACCCCTTTTGCGCACTACAGGAAGCGCAGGCACTCTGCTTAACGGTTTCCACCCAGACCTGATTATCAGCTACTCTGACAACCCGGCCACTTTCTTCAATCATAAAACGCTATCCGTTTCTGCCTTCACTACTGAATACAGAAAAGTTAATGGGTACTCGTCAGTGAATTTGCAACCCTGTCAGCAACCAGTAACGGTACATCACCCACCACAGTGATAAAGTGCTGATTAACACGCTTGCCTACAGCCACCATTTCACCAACCTGGGTTGCCCCTTCCGGCACAACAGCATTACCCGCACGCTCTATACACAGAGTGAATGAGTTCTTACCGTTACTGAACACGGTGATATCAGTACCCGGGGCCACTGCATTCTTCACCGGAGAATAGCCTTCCGGAAGCCAGCCTGGATTACTGCTGGCAAGGTCTGTCGTCGTTAGCACCTGATGCTGACGGATATAGCTATTCAGACCTTTATTAAGCCGGATAATGTCAGCCTCATCACCAACATCAACGGAAGTGTCTGGTCGACCAAACTGCGCGCGCATAAAATCAGTAGGTGCCGTCAGTGCTGGCAATGAATAACCTGGCACGTTAGTCGCAACAGTATTATCCGTAGCAGGTACCCCGACACCGAAGTTCTGACCACCAAGGATCACAACGGCAGTGACTGAAGCCGCGACTGCCATACTGATCAGTGGTTTGAAAAAACCGGTCCTGGCAGGCTGACTGCTCTGCGCTTCTGTAGCAGGCTGTTGTTGGTAAGCTGGCTCTTCATCGAGAGCAGCCATTACCGCACTGCTGATATCTCCTGAAGCCAGATTTTCCTGTTTAAGAAAGGAACGGATCACATGGTAGCGACGCCATTGTTCTCCTAACTGTTTATCGTCAGCTGTCTGTTCCAGCGTTCTGCGCAACTCAAAGTCACTGCCTTCATTATCCATCAAAGCAGAGAGCATCTCTTTGGGTTGTTGGCTCATTGACCGACTCCTCAACCAGTGTTCAGTTTGGCTGAATTAGCTTCAGCTCTTGTTTAGTTCAGTTGCTGTTTAATTCAGCAGTGGAGCAATCTCTTTATCGATCGCTTCCCGTGCCCGGAAAATACGTGATCTCACAGTGCCTACCGGACAATCCATAATCTGCGCTATATCTTCATAGCTCAGGCCTTCAAACTCGCGCAACGACAATGCTGCGCGAAGATCTTCAGGTAAACGATCCATCGCTGTTCTGACAACCCGGGACAATTCATCCCGGTATAAATTGTTCTCAGGATTCTCTATATCCTTGAGTCCCCGATCTCCCTCCAGATGATGGGCATCGTCAACGTCGATATCCATATCCGGTGGTCTGCGCCCTTTGGCTACCAGATGGTTCTTAGCGGTATTGATAGCAATCCGGTACAACCAGGTATAAAAGGCACTATCGCCACGAAAATTAGGCAGTGCGCGGTAAGCCTTGATAAAGGCTTCCTGGGACACATCCATTGCTTCGTGATGATCGTAAACATAACGACCAATCAGACCGATAATTTTATGCTGGTATTTTTTAACCAGCAGGTCGAATGCAGTTTTGTCGCCTGCCTGGACCCGTTGAACCAGCTTGTTATCAATCGATGCTTGGCTTTCAGTGGACATTCGCTTCCTTAAATATGAAAAAACCAGACTGAAAATAAGACTCTTATTTCAAGGAAGTATGAATGTCACCCCCTCAATTTTGCAACCCTGCGGTATTGCCGGGGTGCCAAGTTATAAGGTAAGAACTTGCATAACCCATTAAGTTCCATGGCTATGTAAAAAATATTTTTTCTTCCGAGACTGGCTCCGGAAAGGACTTCAGGCAATAATTGCGCTTTGCACGTTTGGAGAGAGCTCGTCAATGAGCAAAGAGTTTAACTACGATGTACTGGTAATTGGCAGCGGCGCTTCCGGCCTCGGACTCGCCCTGCAACTACCTGCAGACTTCCGGATTGCGGTACTGAGCAAGGCAGACCTGACCAGCGGCTCTACATACCAGGCTCAGGGCGGCGTCGCAGCCGTACTTGATAACAACGACAGCGCGCAATCACACATTGACGACACAATTACTGCCGGTGCAAACCTGAGCCGACGCGATGCTGTTGAATTTACAGTACAGCACGGTAAAGAAAGCATCGACTGGCTGATCCGGCAGGGCGTTCCTTTTACCCGCGAAGGCGATGAATATCACCTGACCAAAGAGGGCGGACACAGTCATCGACGGATTATCCATTCCGCTGATGCAACCGGACAGGCGATCCAGCAAACGCTGATCGAAAAAGCCCGTAACAGTGACAATATCGATCTGTTTGAAGACCACATCGCGGTAGACCTTATTACCCGCCATAAACTTAATCTGGCCGACAACCGCTGTATCGGTGCTTATGTTCTGGACAATGCAACCGGACACGTCGAGGTTTTTAAAGCCGGCTCAGTGGTGCTTGCAACAGGTGGCGTAAGCAAGGCCTATCTTTACACCAGTAATCCGGATGGTGCATCAGGAGACGGCATCGCTATGGCATGGCGTGCAGGCTGTCGGGTCGGCAATCTGGAATTCAATCAGTTCCATCCAACCTGCCTCTACCACCCTCAGGCTAAATCATTCCTGATTACAGAAGCTGTGAGAGGCGAAGGTGGCCGCCTGCTGCTACCTGATGGTAGCCGCTTTATGGATAAATTTGACCCACGGGGTGAACTGGCGCCCAGGGATATTGTTGCACGGGCAATTGACCATGAAATGAAGCGCCTTGGTGCAGACTGCCTGTTCCTGGATATATCTCATAAACCGGCAGAGTTTGTTAAGCAGCACTTTCCCACTATCTATGAACGCTGTCTGGGGTATGGCATAGATATTACCCGGGAACCAATTCCCGTGGTACCTGCTGCACACTATACCTGTGGCGGTATCATGACTAATCAGGCAGGCATGACAGATGTCAAAGGCCTCTACGCGATTGGCGAGACAGCCTTTACAGGCCTGCACGGAGCCAACAGACTGGCGAGCAACTCGTTACTGGAATGTATCGTCTATGCTTCGTCAGCAGCACAGCACATCATCGATAATCGCCCTGCTGAAGATCAGCTGCCGGTTATTCCTTGCTGGGATGAGTCCCAGGTAACTGACTCAGATGAAGACGTTATCATCGCGCATAACTGGGATGAGCTACGCCGTTTCATGTGGGACTATGTAGGGATCGTGCGCACCACTAAACGGCTGCAACGGGCTAAACACCGGGTAGACCTGCTGCAGCAGGAGATCAGCGAATACTACAGTAACTATAAAGTCAGCCGCGATCTGCTTGAGTTGAGGAATCTTGCAGTCGTTGCCGACCTGATCATTCGCTCAGCAATGCACCGTAAGGAAAGCCGTGGACTGCACTATACTCTCGACTATCCTAAAACCCGTCCGGAACCCCGTGACACTATTCTGACACCGGTTAACTATGAGTGGCGCTAGAGGGTGAAGGCGCATAGCGCAATATAACCTTCAGCCTGCGAAAAGTATCTCTGTTTACAGAGTCATTCCAGATCACAAGCTTATAGGGCGTCCGACGGTCATCACTATATAACTCAGCCGCCAGCATAAACGGGGTGTTCACCCGCCCCGCTATCCTGGTAACGGTTACCCACTTCCCACAGGCAAGCTGCAGATCAATAGCCCTTGTGTCAGCAACCCAATGAACAGCAATGATAGAATCCGGGTGTCTGAGGCTGAGATAGCGCTTCCAGTTCAGCCAGAACAGAACCAGTAAAATCAGACTCAGTAATACTAATAACAGAACAGACAGGGCGCTGGCCGCCATCCCAGTAACAGCCAACGCTGCCAGAACTGAAACGACCAGCTTACCTGTTAAAGAAGGGCTGATCTTAATCAGAAGCGGGCTGAACACGATCCAGAATAATCCGAACAATGCGCTGCATGTCAGGATCCGGAGCCTCTTCACGCTCAGTCAGCCAGACAAACAGATCGGTATCTTCACATGCCAGCAGATCAACAAAGCGCTTCTGGTCTTCGACATCCAGATCACGGAACGCCTCGTCAACAAACGGCACAAACAATACATCCAACTCCAGCATGCCGCGACGGCTCTGCCAGCGTAAACGACGAATATCCTCTTCGCTGTACATCTCTTTCCTGCTTCAGTTAATCAATTACGTAATTACTCATGCGTCAGAACACAAAGCAGTGCAAAACAACCGCTCTGACTCTGAGAGTAAACCGCAATCATCATACCACTCCTGAGATCATTACGGGATGACAGATGTCATTTTCAGGTTAAGGAGTAGAACAGCGGCTAGTGGCTAGTGGCTAGTGGCTAGTGGCTAGTGGCTAGTGGCTAGTGGCTAGTGGCTAGTGGCTAGTGGCTAGTGGCTAGTGGCTAGTGGCTAGTGGCTAGTGGCTAGTGGCTAGTGGCTAGTGGCTAGTGGCTAGTGGCTAGTGGCTAACACTGTTTGGGTTACTGCCAGGCACTGTCAAGCTTCTTTGCTTTTTCTAGCAAGGCTGGCTCGCCAGCCGTTCGAGCGAGTCTCGTTTACGAGACGGTCCAGCTACAAACGACTAAATTCCTTATCGGCACGAGGGCGTGCCTCGCTACACTGCTGTTTATGGCATCCAGTGTTCTTCGCTTTTTCGAGAGAATTGGACTCCCCTCGCCCTGATATCAGCAGCGAGGTATGCTGAATTCGACCAAAAATTAGCTAGGAGTCCAATACATGAACAATACCATTGTCGGCGTCGATCTGGCCAAAAAAGTGATTCAAGTGTGCGTTGTTAAACGCCATAAACTCTTACTTAATGAAGCGATGAGTGCTTCAGAATTCAGTCTGTGGCTGGCAACCCAAAGCTCTGTGGTTATCGTTTTTGAAGCCTGTTCTATGTCGAATTACTGGAAGCAGAAGGCTCAGGAACACGGTCACATCGCACGACTGATCTCTACTCGCCTGGTTGCAGCGGTTCGCCAGCAGCAGAAAACTGATAAAAATGATGCACTGGCGATTGCGCAGGCTGCACAGTTACCTGAGGTGCAGTTCATCTCCGGCAAAACCTTTGAACAGCAGGAATTACAAACCATTCTGCGCATGCGAGAGCTGGGCGTTAAACAAAAAGTGGCTCTGGGTAATCAGATCAGAGCACTACTCGCTGAATTTAATATTACTGCATCTCCGGCTCAGGCAGGTCTGAGCAGAGCGGTTCAGGACACACTGGAAACGGCAGACAACGGCTTCAGCATGATCTTCAGGGAGGCCTTGCATCTGACCTGGCAAGCCTATCTGGCAATCATTGAACGTATTCAGCACTATGATCAGCAGCTGGCTAAGGTCATCAAGCAGCATCCGGACTGTCAACGTCTGATGGCGCTGGAAGGGGTATCGGTGATCAATGCGATTAATCTTTTCAACCTCCTGAAGCTGGGGGACGACGTGAGTTTCAGGAGTGGTCGGGAAGCGGCGGCCTGTGTTGGTCTAACGCCAATACAGCACTCCAGCGGTGGTAAGGCCGTGCTGGGTAGCATAGGTAAACATATCCGTAACCAATTGGTGCGAAGTCAGCTCATCAGCGGCGCGATGGCCGTGGTGGGGGCACTGAGCCGACGATCCGCTAAATCCCAGAAAGAAGTCTGGCTGAAAAATCTGATCGAGCGGCGGGGTAAACGCTGCGCCGCCGTGGCTTTAGCCAATAAAACAGTACGTACCGCCTTTGCTTTATTGCGGGATGGCAGCGAGTATCAGGCTCAGGCAGTCACCGCCTGAACCTGTAGGCAATGAAAAGCGCTTGATACAGATGCAGTCTTAATCAGTTAGTGGCTAAGAGCTCAGCGCTCGCTTTCGAGAGATGATAAGACTGTTCGCGCAAATCTCAGTGAGCCGGGGATCGCGTCCCCATAGTGAGCTCGGACATAAGCTTGCGTTTTTTCTGTTAAAGGGCGATTCATTGTTGACAGAGGGGAGTCCACATAAGCCACTAGCGAGCATTGCTTGCAATGCGGTCGAGCGAGGAAGGCTTGCCTTCCGGTCCAGCTACTATAATTACCTTGATCAGATAGATGATGACCTACAATGGGTGACGAGCAGTGCTCGTCATCGCAAGCGACGCCCTTGGCGCCCCAACCTCGTTCCGCAGGAACAGAGGTTGTCACATGGCAAGCCTCTGGCTTGCTTTACGGAACAGAAGGTATCGAACAGATATAAAAAAAGGGCCATCCGATTGGATGGCCCTTCTTTCATATTAGGTGCTTGGCGATGACCTACTCTCACATGGGGATACCCCACACTACCATCGGCGCTAAGACGTTTCACTTCCGAGTTCGGTAAGGGATCGGGTGGTTCCATCTCGCTATGGTCGCCAAGCAAAACTGGTTGCTCTTGACGCGTTGCGTCTAATTGAATCCTGTGTCTTACGAGAGTCTGTACAAACTCTAATCCTTCGTCTGGCTGATTGTTTTCTTCAATCAACTCAGTCATGTATCTATCAGCTTTCTTCAAACGCTTTTGGCGTTATATGGTCAAGCCTCACGAGCAATTAGTACTGGTTAGCTCAACGCCTCACAACGCTTACACACCCAGCCTATCAACGTCCTGGTCTTGAACGGCTCTTCAGGGGACTCAAGGTCCCAGTGAGATCTCATCTTGAAGGGGGCTTCCCGCTTAGATGCTTTCAGCGGTTATCCTGTCCGAACATAGCTACCCGGCAATGCCACTGGCGTGACAACCGGAACACCAGAGGTTCGTTCACTCCGGTCCTCTCGTACTAGGAGCAACTCTTCTCAAATCTCAAACGTCCACGGCAGATAGGGACCGAACTGTCTCACGACGTTCTAAACCCAGCTCGCGTACCACTTTAAATGGCGAACAGCCATACCCTTGGGACCGGCTTCAGCCCCAGGATGTGATGAGCCGACATCGAGGTGCCAAACACCGCCGTCGATGTGAACTCTTGGGCGGTATCAGCCTGTTATCCCCGGAGTACCTTTTATCCGTTGAGCGATGGCCCTTCCATTCAGAACCACCGGATCACTAAGACCTACTTTCGTACCTGCTCGACGTGTCTGTCTCGCAGTCAAGCGCGCTTATGCCTTTATACTCGTTGCATGATTTCCGACCATGCTGAGCGCACCTTCGTACTCCTCCGTTACTCTTTGGGAGGAGACCGCCCCAGTCAAACTACCCACCACACAATGTCCTCGATCCCGATAAGGGACCTGAGTTAGAACCTCAATATTACCAGGCTGGTATTTCAAGATTGGCTCCACTCTAACTGGCGTCAGAGTTTCAAAGCCTCCCAGCTATCCTACACAAGTAATATCAAAGTCCACTGCGAAGCTATAGTAAAGGTTCACGGGGTCTTTCCGTCTAGCCG